>CAVRFH010000001.1:0-672811 GCA_963720355.1 uncultured Chloroflexia bacterium
CGATCGGTCCGGTCCAGCTGCGGATCGTGGCGGACCCCGCGGCCGAGGCGCCCGATGCCGCCGCCAAGACCGTGCCGGCCGAGACCAGGACGATCGACGTGGAGGCGACCCAGGCCTTCCCGGTCACCGGCAAGCGCGTCGAAGAGGTCAAGGCGACGGGCACCGTCCGGTTCCGCAACTTCGACGCCGACTCGGCGAACACGATCCCGCGCGGCAGCATCGTGGCCACGCGGTCCGGCGTGCGGTTCCGGACGGACAAGGCGGTCACGGTGCCGCGTGCCGAGCAGGTCCTCTTCCAGGTGTTCCCGTCGTCGGCGACCGTCGAGGTGACCGCGGTCGAGGGCGGCCCTGAGGGCAACGTCGACGAGAACACGATCCGCGTGATCCCGCGCGGCGAGAACCCCCAGACGGTCGACGTCACCAACCAGGAGACGACCAAGGGCGGCAAGCGCGACGAGTTCCCGCGCGTGGTGCAGGCCGACATCGATGCCGCCACGGCCGCCATCGGGCAGGCATTGGCGACGGATTTCACGGCAAAGCTGGCCGATCCCGGGCTCGAGAGCGACGGGATCACCGTGTTCGAGGAGACCGGCGAACTCGGCCCGCCGGTCTACCCCGTCGACCCCGCGACGCTGCTCGATGACGAGGTCGAGACGTTCGAGCTCGGGGCGACGGCCCAGGGCACGGTCCTGGCCGTCGATGGCTCGGCCGTCCAGGCCGTCGCCGAGGCCAACATCGAAACACAGGTCCAGGCGGGCTACGCGCTCGTCGACGGCTCCAGCAGCGTCGATGCGTCGCCGGGGCAGGTCATCGATGGGGTGATCACATTCCCGGCCGAGATCACCGCGCGGCAGATGCTGATCATCGACCCGGCGGCGATCGAGGCGGAGATCCGCGGCCGGACGCTGGCCGACGCCGAAACGATCCTCCACGGCTACGGCCAGGCGGAGCTGTCCGTATGGCCGGACTGGGTGACGTCCGTCCCGACGCTCGACGCCCGGGTCGACGTCCGCAGCGAGCCGGCGGAGCCGCCTCCCTGAGCGGCCTGCTCGGCATCGATCTCGGGGAGCGGCGGATCGGCGTCGCCATCGCCGACGGACCGGATGTCGGCGCTCGCCCGTTGGTGACCCTCCGTCGCGGCCGGTCGATCGACACGGACGTCGCGGCGCTGGACCCAGCTCATCGCAGCGCACGAGATCGGCGAGCTGGTGGTCGGCCTGCCGCATCGATGCGGCCGGTCATGAGGGCCCGCAGGCCGCCGCGACCCGGACATGGGTGGCGGCATCGGCGCCCGGTTGGGCGACCATGTCGATCCGATCGCCCTGCGGGACGAGCGCCTCAGCAGCCACCTTGCCGAGAGCGGCTCGGCCCGATGAAGCGGGGCCGTTCCGGCGGTCCGCCGTCACGCCACCAGCGCGACGCCTATCGTGCGCGCGTCGACCGGGAGGCGGCCGCGATCATCCTGCAAGATGAGCTCGACAGCCGCCGCGCGCCCGGGGCGACCGCAGCACCACCCCGACGATGGAGACGCCCCCATGACCATCCGCTCCGGCGGACGCCCGCGCGACCAGCGCCCCAGCCGCACGCCCGCCGGTACGAGCCCGACGCCTACGCGACCGACTACGTGCCCGAGGCGTTCGAGCCGTCGCGCCGTTACGGCAACGGCGGCAACGGCGGGCGACGGGGCGGGCGCGGCGGGAGCGGGATCGTCGGGCTCATCAAGTTCCTGGTGTTCGCGCTGCGTCCTGGCCGGGCTCGTCCTCGTCGTGGCGCTGACCGCGCTGCGACCCCTCGTCAACAACGCGATCCTCGCCTGGGCCGCCGACAGCCCGGCGGCGCTCGGCTGCCATTCGTCGCCGACATCGTCCGCGAGGACCTCGGCACGGCCCTGACCCAGCCGGTCTCGACCGACTCCGAGCAGGTCGAGTTCGTCGTCGAGGACGGCGACACGGCCTCGACCATCGCGGCCCGGCTCCAGGAGGAGGGCCTGATCACGCGACGCGCGGGCGTTCGTCTTCATCGCCAGCGACCGCGAGCTGACCGGCGACCTCCAGCAGGGCACGTTCATGCTGCGCCGCAACATGACGCCGGACCAGGTGGTCACGCGCGCTGCTCGCCCCGCCGGCGACCCGTACGTCGAGATCGCCCTGCGGACCGGCCTGCGCCTCGAGCAGATCACGGCCAAGCTCCAGACCCTGCCGCTCGAGATGGACGTGCGGGAGTTCTACGAGCTGGCCAAGGAGCCGCCGGCCGCGCTGCATCGCCGACTACCCGTGGCTCGGGCGGGTGCTCGCCGACGCCCCCGAGGGCAGCCTCGCTGCGAGGGCTTCCTGTGGCCGGCCACGTACCGCGTCCTGCCCGACACGACGCCCGAGGAGTTGGTCCGGCTGATGCTCGATGGGTTCATCGCGGCGGTCGGCGACGCCAAGCTGAAGGTGCCGGCCGAGCGCGGGCTGTACGTTCTACCAGGTGCTGTCGCTCGCCTCGATCGTCGAGCGCGAAGCCGTGCTCGACGAGGAGCGTCCGCTCATCGCCGGCGTGTACCAGAACCGGATCGACGGCATCCCGGGGATCAAGAACAAGATCCTCAACGCCGACCCGACGGTCATCTACGCGCAACGACACCGTCGCAGCTCGCAAGCGATCGAGCTTCGATCGCTGGCAGGAGTACGTCGTTCTGGAAGCTGCCCGAGGACGTCGCGCTCGCGCGACGTCCCGCTGCCGGAGGAGCTGCTCGGCTTCCAGACCTACACCCAGCCTGGCCTTGATCCCGGGGCCGATCGCGACCCCGACGCTGACCTCGATCGATGCGGCGCTGCACCCCGACACCGCCGACAAGTTCATCTACTTCCTGGCCATCCCCGATGGCGATGGCAAGCACGCGTTCGCCAAGACGAACAAGGAACACCACGACAAACCGGCGCAAGTACGGCTACATCCCGTGACGGCCGCCCGGCCGGCGCTGGCCGATCCGCGGCCGACTTCGGCGTCGCGCCCGGTGCGGCCGAGACTCGCGGGCTGGCAGGAGGCCGATCGCGCCGCCCGACCGGCCGGCTGGCCCGCCTGCGGGCCCGGTTCGCGGGCGAGGGCGATCGACGCCTATTCGGCGTGCGGCGCGAGCACATGCGCTACCTGACCGGCTTCGCCCTCGCCGAGGGCGAGGAGAAGGTTGCCGGCGTATTCCGGCCAGTTCCTCGTCGGCGGGCGACGAGGTCGTGCTCTTCGCCGACTCGCGCTACACGATCCAGGCCCGCCGCGAGGCGACCGAGACGCGCGCTTGAGCCGGTCTACCAGGACCTGCCCGGCGCGCTGGCCGGAGCTCGTCGGGTCGGATCGGGGCGCGGCGGGTCGGCGTGGAGGCCGGGTTCGTGTCGCATGCGGTCTGGGAGCGGCTGGCGGCCGCGGCACCCGACGTCGAGCTCATGCCCGATCGAGGGCTGGGTCGAGGCGGACCGGGCGACAAGGAGCCGGCCGAGCTGGAGCGGGTCGCCGCGGCCTGTGCGGTGGCGGACCGGGCGCTGGCCGCGCTGCTGCCCGAGATCCAGCCCGGCATGACGGAAGCCGACCTGGCGCTGCCGGCTGGAGTGGCTGATGCGGACCGGCGGGGCCGAGGCGCTCGCCTTCGACGTCGACCTGCCTGTCGGGACCCGAGGCGGCCCTGCCGCACGGCTCCCCGGGTGACCGGCCCGTCCTGGACGGTGCGGTCCTGCTGTTCGACTTCGGGGCGCAGGTCGCCGGCTACCGCAGCGACATGACCCGGACGCTGTTCGTCGGCGAGCCCGCCGCCCGCGACGTCGAGGTGTACGAGCTCGTGGCCCGCGCCCAGGCGGCAGCGATCGCCGCCGCTCGAGGCGGCCGTCGCCGATGGGGGACCGCCGTCGCGGTCGGGCGATCGACGCGGTCGCCCGCGAGATGATCGAGGCGGCCGGCCACGGCGAGCACTTCGGGCACGGCCCCGGGCACGGCATCGGCCTCGCCACGCACGAGGGGCCGTCGCTCGGCAAGACGGCGGCCGAGACCGCCGCTGCCCGAGCCCGACCGTGTTCTCGGTGGAGCCCGGCGTCTACCTCGATGGCGAGATGGGCGTGCGCATCGAGGACCTCGTCTCGATCGACGCCGCGCGCGCCGCGCTCGAGCGGCTCACCCGGTTCCCGCGCGGGATCATCGTCACGGGCGGCTGACCGGACTCCGGCTCAGGACGGGCGGGCGTCGCCCGCCAGCGTCGCCTCGAGCGCGTCGGCGAAGACCGGGACCTCGGCCGTCGTGAAGGCGAGGGGCGGCCGGACCTTGAGCACGTTGCCGTCCCGGCCGGTCGTGCCGACCAGGACGCCTCGCTCGCGCAGGCCTTCCTTGACCGCGGTCGCGGTCGGCGGCGTCGCGCGAACTCGACGCCGATGGCCAGGCCGGCCCCGCGGACATCGACGATGACCGGTCCTGGCCCGCGGCGACGATCCCGGATGGCGGCCCGCAGCGCCGTCGCCGGCCGCGGTGACCCGCTCCAGGATGCGCTCGTCGGCGATGACATCGAGCACGGCTCGGGCGGCCGCCGCGGACACCGGGTTACCGCCGAACGTGCTGAAGAACACGGTCTCGTCGGCGAAGGCCCGGCGATCTCGCGCCGGGTGATGACCGCGCCGATCGGGTGGCCGTTGCCCATCGGCTTGCCCAGCGTGACGAGGTCCGGGCGTGATGCCGAGCCGCTCGAACGACCACATCGCCGTGCCCGTCCGGCCGTGCCCGCCCTGGACCTCGTCGGCGATCCACAGGCCGCCGGCGGCGTGGGTCCGCTCGAGCCAGGCCGCGACGAGCTCCGGCGACGGCGTCGGGAACCCGTCGCTCGTCAGCACGCCTGTCGAGGATCACCGCGGCCGGCGCCAGCCCGCGCGCGCCCAGCCGGGTCGAGCGCCGCCTCGAACGACTCGGTCGTCGAGGTGCGCGCCGCGCGATCGGCGTCGGGCGGCCGGCCAGGTCTCGACCCAGGCTCGGTCGTCGCCGCGCCTGCCACGACTCCGGCGAGAGGGCCGCCGATCGACTCGGTGATGCCGTGATACGCGTAGTCGGTGCACAGCGCCGCCGCGGTTGCCCGTGAACGGTCGTGGCCAGCCGCCAGCGCGAGGTCGTTGGCCTCGGATCCCGAGTTGACGAAGAATCACCGTGTCGAGCCCGGACCGGCGGCAGCGTCGCGACCAGCCGCTCGGCGAGCACGATCGCCGACCTCGTGCAGGTAGCGCAGGTTCGTGTTCAGGCGACGACGCCTGGCGGGCGATCGCCTCGGCGACGCGCGGGATGGCCGTGGCCGACGCACGGCACGTTGTTGTAGGCATCGAGATAGCGCCGCCCGTCGGCGTCGGTCATCCAGACGCCGCTGGCGCTGGCCACGTGGATGGGCTCGTCGTAGGTGAGCGGCTCCAGCGCCGGCCCGAGCGGCGCCGCTCGCGCCGCGCGACGAGCGCCGCCGCGGTCCGCGGCGCGGGCCGTGCCGCCGCCGAACCGCCGGGCGACCTCGTCCCAGCCGACCGCCAGCAGCGTCTCGATCGTGCCGCGCGACCGGCTCGTTGTAGCGCTCGGCGAACGCCTGGTCCTCGAGGCCGCGCTCGGACCGCCACGACGAGATCGCGATCGTCACCGCGGCCCGCGCCGCGAGGAGCTCGCCGAGGCAGTCGCAGCTCCAGCGGCTCGAGCGGGGTCACCCGCTGGTAGCCGTCGAGCACGAGGCGGGCGGCCCGGAACAGCTCGTCGTCGAGCCGCGCTCGTTGAGCAGCGAGTCGAGCACGCGATCGCCAGGTCGGTGAGCAGCGCGCGAGTGGCTCATGTCGCCGAAGTCGACGATGCCGCGTGATCAGGCCCGCCTCGTCGAGCAGGGCGTTGTCGGTCGTGAGGTCGCCGTGGACGACCTGCGCCCGGAACGACGGCCAGGCCGGCAGCGACGACCTCGTCGAAGCGGTCGAGCACGCGCTCGACGAGGTCCCGATGGCGCCGGTCGCGGATCGACCCGACGAGCGACCGGCGTCCGGGCGGCGTGCTGGACGTCCCACAGCATCGTCCGCTGGGCCGCGGGATGGACGAAGCCGCGCAGCGCGACGGCCGAGCCGGGCGGCGGTCTCGCCGCAAGCCGCCGAGGGCGGCATCGGACAGGTCCCGCGGGTCGGTCCGCGCCCGGCCGGGCAGGACGTCGTACATGCCGCACGTAGTGGGTGCCGTCGTCGCCGGACGATCGCCGCGCGCCGGGCGGCTGGGTCGACACTCGGCTCGATGCCCGGGACGCGCCAGGGCATGGCCAGCGGCAGCGCCGGGTCGACGCGCCGCGCATGGAGCACGGCAAGGGCCTCCATGTCGAGCGTGGCCGGGTCCTCGGCCGCGTTCGAGACCTTCGTGACCGCCAGCGGCGAGCCCTGCGGGTCGAGCAGCAGGAACGTCTGGTCGCGCTCGCTGCCGAGGTCGCGCGCCGCGGCCGGCGTCGCACCCCGAACGTCGCGGCGACGATCTCGAGGACGCTCGCTCGGATCGATGTCGGGCGAGCGCGCGGCGAGGACGGGGTCGATGGTCAGACATGGGAGCGGCTAGAATGGTCCGCTGATCCGAACGTAGCCGGACGGTGGCGCCGCTAGAATGTGGCGCCGTCCGAGCCCAGGAGCCCACCCGACATGATCAGCACCGGCGAACTGCAAGAAGGGCGTCGCCATCGAGCTCGACGGCGAGCTCTGGCAGATCCTCGACTACCACCACATCAAGATGGGTCGAGGCTCGGCGCAGGTCCGCATCACGCTGCGCAACATCAAGCGCGGCCAGACGGTCGAGCGCTCGTTCCAGGCCGGCACGAAGTGGCCGCGCGCCTCGATGGAGAAGCGGCCGGTCCAGTTCCTCTACCGCGACGGCAACGACTTCCACTTCATGGACACCGACACCTACGACCAGTTCGTGCTGCGCGCCGACCAGCTCGGCGAGACCGCGCAGTACCTCAAGGACGGGATGACGCTCGACCGGACGAGCTACCAGGGCGAGACGATCGGGGTCGAGCTGCCGGTGACCGTGGACCTGACCGTGATCGAGACCGAGCCCGGCTTCGCCGGCGACACGCAGACCGGCGCCCGCAAGCTGGCCACGACCGAGACCGGCCTCGTCGTGCAGGTGCCGATCTTCGTCGAGAGCGGCGACACGATCCGCGTCGACACGCGGACCGGGGAGTACCAGACCCGGGTCTGACGGCCAGTCGCGGCGGCATCGACGTCCAGCGGGGTTCGGATGAGCGTGCCCAAGAGCGGGCCGCCGGACTGGGCGCTGCCCGGCTGGGACGCGGTCGATCCGGAGGAACCGGTGGCGGTCGGCCCGGGCGGAGCACGCCCCGGTCCGACGTCGCCGGCCGCCGCTCCCGGCACGTTCGGCCTGCGGATCCTCCAGGTCAGCGAGGTCACCCGGGCGGTCCGGGGCGCGATCCGCCAGGATCCCGCGGCTCGTCGACCTGTGGGTCGAGGGCGAGATCGGCCGGGTCACGGTCTCGAGCGCCGGCCACGCCTACTTCGCGCTCAAGGACGAGCGCAACCAGCTCCAGTGCGTGTGGTTCCGCGACGACCGCGGCCGCTCGGCGTTCCAGCGCCCAGGCCGGCTTGCGCGTCGTCGTCCACGGCCGCATCGACCTGTACGAGCCGTCCGGCGCGATGCAGCTCTACGTCGACTCGATCCAGCCGTCGGGACTCGGCGACCTCGCGCTCCGGTTCGAGGCGCTCAAGGCACGCCTCGCTGCCGAGGGGCTGTTCGAGACGGCCCGGAAGCGGCCGCTGCCGACCCGGCCGCGCACGATCGCCGTCATCACCAGCCCGTCGGGCGCCGTGTGGCGCGACATCAGCCACGTGCTGGCCCGGCGCTGGCCGCTCGTCCAGGTCGTGCTCGTGGCCGCCCGGGTGCAGGGCGAGGAGGCGCCGGCCAGCATCGTGACGGCGTTCCGACGGGTCGCGCGGTACGCGCGACGCGATGCGCGCCGCGGGCCGGCCCGACGATGCGCCCGCCCTGACCATCCTGGCCCGCGGCGGCGGCTCGCTCGAGGACCTGTGGGCGTTCAACGACGAGCGCGTCGTGCGGGCCGTCGTCGCGCACCCGATGCCGGTCGTGTGCGGGGTCGGCCACGAGGTCGACGTGACGCTGGCCGACTTCGCGGCCGACGTCCGTGCCCCGACCCCGTCCGCGGCCGCGGAGATCGTCGTTCCCGACCGGCTCGAGATGGCCGGGGCCTTGCGCCGTGCGGCGGACCGCCTCGACGCCGCCACGGAACGTCGTCTTGTGGCAGCCGGGCGCGACCTCGCCGCGGAGCGTCGAGCCCTCGAGCGGGTCAGCCCGGCGGCTCGGCTCGCCGCCGCCCGCGAGCAGGTCGGCCTACTGTTCGACCGGGCGACGCGGGCGGTCGAGGCTCGTCTCGCGAGGGAGCGGCTGCGCCTGACGTCGGCGGGGGCGGCGCTGCCTCGCCATGCCGCGGCCCGCCTGGCGGCGGCCCGATCGGCGGTCGAGTCCTCGTCGGCGGCCGCTGGCCGTGCTCGGGCCGAGCGCGACGCTCGAGCGCGGGTACGCGATCGTCCGCCGCGCTACCGACGGAGCCGATCGTCCGGGATCCCGCCGAGGCACCGCCGCGCGCATCGCTGCGCATCCGGCTCGCACGGGGTGAGATCGCCGCGACCGTGGACGACGAGGCGCGTGGGTGAACCAGGATCTCATCGTGTTCGTGGTCGCGGTCGCGCTGATCGCGTTCCTCGGCATCGTCATCGGTATGCTGGTCGCGCCGCGGCTCGGCCGGCTGGCCGAGCGCATCGATGAGGACGACGGTGACGGGAACGACTGACATCCCTGCGACCGACGACGCCACCCGCCGACGGCGGACCTGTCGTTCGATGACGCCCTCGCCGAGCTCCAGCGCACGATCGCCGAGCTCGAGACCGGCGGCCTGCCGCTCGAACGGACGCTGGCCCTCCACGAGCGCGGCGCGGCCCTGCTCGAGCATTGCGAGACGCTCCTGCGCAGCGCGGAGCTGCGGATGCGCCAGCTCGTGTCGAAGGGCGGCGGCCTCGAGACCGTCGAGGTCAGCGCCGAGACCGCGACCGACGAGGGCTGACGGGCACGCCGGAGGTCCGCCAAGAAACTTGCGACTAACGAGGAACAGGTTTAGACTGTCGTCCGCCGTCGACGGACGTGCGAACCTACGGCATCACAGGCGGGCTCCGTGACCCGTCAGCCGACCGAAGAGCCGTTCTTGGGAGCCATCCCCGCGTGACCATCCTTTCGAACCTCACCAGCCCCGCCGAGCTGCGCGGCCTCACCGAACCCGAGCTCGCGGAGCTCGCCGCCGAGATCCGCGAGACGATCATCTCGACCGTCGCCGAGACGGGTGGCCATCTCGGCTCGTCGCTCGGCGTCGTCGAGCTGACGATCGCCCTCCACCGACTGCTCGAGTCCCCGCGCGACCGGATCGTCTGGGACACGGGCCACCAGGCCTACCCGCACAAGCTCCTGACGGGCCGGCTCGAGCGCTTCAAGACGCTGCGTTCGCTCGACGGTGTCGGCGGCTTCCCGCGCCGGTCGGAATCGGCCGCACGACGTGTTCGATGGCGGCCACGCCGGGACGGGCCTGTCGATCGCCGAGGGCCTGGCCGAGGCGCGCGATCTGCGCCACGGGATGGAGCGCATCGCGGTCGTGGTCGGTGACGCGGCGCTGATGAGCGGCCTGTCGCTCGAGGCGCTCAACGACATCGGCCAGCGCAAGACCCAGATGCTGATCGTGGTCAACGACAACGAGATGTCGATCAGCCCGACCGTGGGCGCGTTCTCGAAGTACCTGTCGCAGATCAAGCTGTCGAACGCCTGGCGCCAGAGCAAGAGCGCGTACGACCGCTCGGTCGAGCGCGTGCCGGTCTTCGGCCCGCACATCCTCGAGCTCTCGAAGCGGCTGCGAGCGTCGGTCGTGCGCTTCGCCCAGCCCGGACAGCTGTTCGAGGACCTCGGCATCACGTACATCGGCGTCGTGCCCGGCCACGACGTCCGCGCCCTGCTCGAGACGCTCGGCGCGGCCCTCGCCCTGCCCGGGCCCGACGATCGTCCACGTCCGCACCCAGAAGGGGCGCGGCTATCGGCCCGCCGATCGAGGACCAGGTCAGCTTCCACGGGGCGGCCCTGCCGCCGATGCGCCTCGCGCCGGGCGCCGATGCCTACGACGGCGCGAAAGCGACCGTGACCACGCCGGCGGCGACCGGACCGGCCGTCGCGGGCGGCGCCTGCCGACCGAGTCGATGGCCGACGACGCCGCCTCGCCGACACCGGAGCCGGCGGCCCCGAAGAAGAACCCGAACTACACGGCCGTCTTCGCGGCCGAGCTGATCGAGGCGTCCCGTGACGATCGGCGCATCGTCGGCATCACGGCCGGCATGCCGACCGGCACCGGCATGTCGAAGCTGGCCGAGGCGTTCCCCGGTCGCGTCTTCGATGTCGGCATCGCCGAGCAGCATGCGATGACGCTTGCCACCGGGCTCGCGATGGGCGGCATGCGACCGGTCGTGGCGCTGTATTCGACATTCCTCCAGCGCGCCTTCGACCAGACGGTGCACGACGTCTGCCAGAACGACCAGCCGGTGCTCATCGCCGTCGACCGTGCCGGGCTCGTCGGCGAGGACGGGACCAGCCACCAGGGGATGTTCACGCTTCCCGCGCAGCGCCAGCTGCCGAACCTCATCGTGGCCTCGCCCAAGGACGAGCAGGAGCTCCGGTCGCTGCTCCGGACGGCGTTGGCCCAGGACCGGCCGTTCGCCCTGCACTACCCGCGCGACCCGGGCTTCGGGCTGCCGCCGGTCGAGCCGGTCGTCCTGCCCGTCGGCCAGGGCGAGACTCTCCGCGAGGGCCGCGACATCCTGTTCGTCGGGTTCGGACCGATCGTGATGCGCGCCGTCGAGGCCGCCGACGCCCTGGAGGCGGACGGCTGGTCGGTCGGGGTCATCAATGCCCGGTTCGCCAAGCCCCTCGATCGCCAGCTGATCCTCGACGCCGCCCGTGGCAAGCGACTGGTCGTGACGTTCGAAGAGAGCGTCGTGACCGGTGGGTTCGGCAGCGCGATCCTCGAGCTGATCGAGGAGGCCCGCCTGGCCGACCCGGCGTACCGCGACGTGGCCGTGCGCATCGTCGGGATCCCCGGCGACCGCTTCGTCGATCACGGATCGGTCGCCGACCTGCGGCGCGTGTTGCGCCTCGATCCGCCGGGTCTCGTCGAGCAGGTCCGCGAGACCCTGACGACGCTCCAGAATCGCGCCGGGCCGATCGACCTCCGACGTCGCCTGACCGCCCCATGACGGCGAGCGTCCGGCGCGACGCGTTCGCGGCACGCCTGTGGAGGCACCCGTCGGCGGTGCTCCTCCTCGTCCAGTTGATGGGCGTGCTGCTCTATCCGTTCATGGATGAGTCGCCCGTCGGGCGGGCGGCGCTGTCGTTGTTCAGTCTCGTCGTCCTGGTGCTCGCCGTCCGGGCCGTGAGGACCACGCCCGCCCTGCTATGGGTGTCGGTCGTGCTCGGCTTGCCGGTCGTCGTGCTGACCATCCTCGAAGCCGTGGACCCGTCCAACACCACCGTCGTGTTCTGGTCCTCGGCCCTGCACGCCGCGTTCTACGCGTACACGAGCATCGGGCTGATCCGCTACATGTTCCTCGACCGCTTCATCACGATCGACGAGCTGTGGGCGACGGGCGCCACGTTCACGGTCGTGGCCTGGGCATTCGCCTACGCATTCATGGCCGTGCAGGTCGTGTGGCCGGGTTCGTTCACCGCGGCCGTCGACCCGGATGCGCCGCGGACGTGGTTCGAGCTGCTCTTCCTGTCGTTCACGAACCTCACCAGCGTCGGACTGTCCGACATCTCGCCGATCCAGCCACAGGCCCGCTCCATCGTGATGATCGAGCAGGTCGCGGGGCTGCTGTATGTCGCGCTCGTGATCTCGCGCATCGTCGGCCTGACGGTCGCGCGCCAGCGGACGTGAGCGTCGCGTTCGGTACCTGTTCCTGATCATGGGATGACTCTCGACGACTAGCGTCACGGCGCCGATGCACCGAACGTCTTGAACGAGCACATCGCCGGACCGGGTTCCCGGCGCCAGGTGCGTCGATCGCTCGGTCGAGTCGGCAAGAGGAGTCATGAACGGTCGCCGCTGGGGAGCGATCCGGCCCGTCTCGGTGCTGTTGGCGGTGGCCGTCACCGGTGTCGTGGCCGACGTCGGCCCGGCGCGGACCACGATGGCCCACTTCGGTCCGCCTCCGGTCGTCGTGGTGGCGACGGCCGAACCTCCGGCGGCCATCCTCCCCGCCGCGCGACCCGTGCCACCGGCTTCGACGGCCGCGCCGCCGGTCGACGCGGCTCCGGCCGATCCGGCGGCCCCCGCCACCCAGGTCGCCCCGTTCCGGATCACGCCATTCTCGATCCGCCGGCTCGCGCCGGATCAGCTCCCGTACGCGGATACGCGGGTCCCGTCGACCGGACCGCCCAAGCTGCACGATCGGCAGGGCCTGCCGTTGAAGCGCGTCGGGAAGCGCACCTACTACGGGCCGGCGGGACTCGCGCAGTACGGCCTCCGTCACGAGGATGCCTACCGGCGCGTGCGCGGGCCGCAGCACCTGGCGATCGCGACGGCGACGCTGGACAAGCTGATGGACCTCGCGGTCGATTCGAACGGCGCGGCGTACATCCCCTACGCGTTCGACTTCGCGATGCACGGCAACAGGCGCGAGATGATGCGCGCGCCGTGGTACTCGGCGATGGCCCAGGGGCTCGCGCTCTCGCTCGCGATCCGGCTGCATCGAGATACCGGGGATGCGCGATTCCGCGATGACGCCGACCGGCTGTTCGCGTCGATCAAGCACCTCGGCCGCGGCGCCGGACCGTGGGTGACCTATGTCGATGAGGCCGGCTACCTGTGGCTCGAGGAGTATGCCCAGTCCAAGACGCCCTCCGACCACGCGGCGAACGGGTTCAACTTCGCGCTGTTCGGCGTCTACGACTACTACCTGGCGACGGACGACCCATCGGCCCTGCGGATCCTGCAGGCCAGCCTGACGACGATGCGCGACCACATGGATGCGTACCGGGTCCCCGGCAAGATCAGCCTGTACTGCCTGCGCCACGGTCGGCCCCAGCTTAAGTACCACCGGATCCTGATCTGGCAGCTGGAGTACCTCGCGGCCATCAGCGGCGACCCAGCCTTCGCACGGATGTCACAGACGCTGACCGCCGACCACGCCTGAAGCCAACGCTAGCCCCGTGCCCGCGGCGTTCTGCGCCGGAAGCGAACGAGGCCGGCGATCAACCAACTGCCCACGGACGCCGCAAATCCGACCGGGAACAGGAGCGCTACCCGATCCGCCGCGACGCGACGCCGAAGACGACGGGTGTGCGCTCGGCCCTTGACCGTTGATCGACCGCAGGTAGTTCACAAGGTGCCACCGATCCATCTCGCCGAGCAACGAATCGAAGGCAGGCATCCCGCCCGGCAGCCCGGTGCTGATCCAGTAGTAGAGATCACCATCCGCGTGCTGATCAAGGTGCGCTCGAAGCGACGGTGGCGCCGCCCTGCTTGTTCCGGACAGGGGCCCCCCGCCGTTTCCGGCGACGCCGTGACATGCCGCGCAGTTGGCCTGGTAGAGGTCATAGCGCGTGACGCTCGAGGCAGAGGCCGTGAGCGGTCAGTCCGTCAGCTCGATGCCTGGCAGGTCGAGGACGAACAATGCGCTGCCGGTGCGGGCCACGACGATCAGGATCCCGATGGCGATCAGGCCGAGCACGGTCAGCTCGTCTCCGAGCTGGGTCGAGAGCGTCACAGGTAGCGGATCCAGACATACGCGGTCGAGATGATCATCGAGACGAGGACCACGACGCTGCCATAGCGGAAGAATTGCATGAACGAGATCGGGTGACCATCGCGCGCAGCCATATTGGCCACGACGATGTTTGCCGAGGCACCGACGATGGTCAGGTTGCCACCGAGGCACGCCCCGAGGGCGAGTGACCACCATAGCGGCTCAGCGGCCATGCCCGAGTCGACCAGCTGGTGGACGATCGGTATGGCGGTCGCCGTGTACGGGATGTTGTCGACGATGGCCGACGCAATAGCCGACAGCCAAAGCAGACCCACGCTCGCGATCGCAAGATCGCCCCGGGACGCGATGGCCAGTTGCTCCGCGATGCCGCCCACGATCCCGACCTCGACGATGGCCTGGACCAGGACGAAGAGGCCGACGAAGAAGAACAGCGTCGACCACTCGACCTCCCGGAACGCCTCGTGGGGATCGATGCGCGCCACGAGCATCAAGACCGTCGCACCGAGCATCGCCACGGTGGCGGCCTCGATGCCAAGAGTCGAGTGGGCCAGGAAGCCTACGAACGTGAGGCCGACGACCACCAGGGAACGCGCAAGAAGAGGTCGGTCCGTGATCGTCGATGTCTCGGTCATCTCAAGGGCCGCCTCGCGCCGCGCGCTCGGCACCTGTAGGTGGCCGCGGAATGCGACCCGCATGATCACCACGAAGGCCAGGAACACGACCACAGTGACCGGCGTGAGGTTGACCAGGAAGTCGACGAAGTCGAGACCGGCGGCCGAGCCGATCAAGATATTCGGCGGGTCGCCGATCAATGTCGCGGTACCGCCGATGTTCGAGGCAAGGATGCCCGAGATGAGATACGGCATCGGCGATACGCCGAGGCGATGCGCCACAGACAGCGTGATGGGCGTCGTGAGCACGACGGTCGTCACATTGTCGAGGACCGCCGAAAGGACCGCCGTCACCACCGCCAGGATCAGGAGCAGCCGCAACGGGTCGCCGCCCGACAGCCGGACCGATCTGACCGCCAGCCAGTCGAATAGGCCGGTCTTGGCGAGCGTCGCTGCGATGACCATCATCCCCGCGAGCAGGAAGATGACATTGAGATCGATCGCCTCGAACGCCTGATGCTGGTCGATGATGCCCAGTAGCACCACCGAAAATCCGGCCAGCAGGGCCACGAGCGTTCGATCCCATCGCTCGATGGCGATCAATGCATACGCGACGAGGAAGATGCCTCCGGCCAGCCAAACGTCCACGACTAGCTGTCGGACTCGCCGCCAACGGCCGGGTCAGCGGCTCGTGCGGTCGGCCTATCCACCAGGCCCGTCGCTGGCCGCCACCACCAGCGACGTGCGCCCGAGGGTCGTCACGTTCATCGTCTCGTCGGTCTGCATCGTCCGATAAGTGTACGAGACGCGTTTATGGCGCGGTGCTATGCCCAGCGCTCGCGGCCATGGCTACTACCGTTGCAACGGCCGGCGAGCCCTCGGCATCTGCGGTGCCCATTCGATCCGAGCGGAGGTTGCAGAAACGAAGGTGGCGCCGGGGAGCGCGATCGGCAGGCTCTCCTGAACGAGCGGTTGAAGCGGGTCCGCAAGCAGTACGCCTGGGGCGACATGGACGAGCACGAGTACCGCGCGGAGCGCCGAGATCAAGACCGCGCTCGGCGTGGTTGCCCTGCCGTCGAGGCCCGGCATCGAGGCTGTGCGGTCGCGTTGACCGATCTCGGGAGATCATGGGCGGCTGCACCGCCGGAACTCCAGGCGTCGATCCCGCCGCTGATGTTGAAGGCGGCCGAGGTAGAGAATGGGCGCGTGGCAACGTGGGTCGTGGACGCCGGGCTCTGACCGTTGCTCGCTTTGTGTGTTGTTGTACCGAGCCCCTATGCCACGATAGGCGGGTGAGCCCGACCACAACGCCGAAGCCGCGCGCCGACGTCCGGCGGCGCCCGAAGGTCCGTCTCGACCAGCTGCTCGTCGACCGCGGGCTGGTCGAAACGCGTGCCAAGGCGCAGGCCCTCGTGCTGGCCGGCAAGGTCCGCGTCGGCGAGGGCGATGCCGCTCGCCGGGACCGAAAGCCGGGCGACGCGCTGGATCCGGAGACGCCGCTCGACGTCGAGGCACCACCGCCGTATGTCAGCCGCGGCGGCCACAAGCTGGCCGCCGCCCTCGACGCATTTGGGATCGACCCCGCGGGCAAGCGCGCCCTCGACGTCGGTGCCTCGACGGGCGGCTTCACGGACGTGCTGTTGCAGCGCGGGGCAAGGCACGTCTACGCTCTGGACGTGGGTCGCGGACAACTCGCCGATTCGTTGCGCGGCGACGCTCGCGTCACCTCCCTCGAACGGACGAATGCCCGGACGCTGACCGCGAGCACGCTGCCCGAGCCGATCGATCTGGCCGTCATCGACGTGTCGTTCATCTCGCTCGACAAGGTCCTGGCGCCCGTCGTCACGACGCTCCGGCCGGGCGCCGACGTCGTCGCCCTCGTCAAGCCCCAATTCGAAGCCGGCAAGGGCCGCACGGACAAGGGGGTCGTTCGCGATCCGGCGGTCCATCGCGAGGTCCTGGAGCGCGTGACGGGGATGGTTCGCGAGCAGGCAGGCCTCGGCACCCGTGCGGTGATGGCCTCGCCGATCCTCGGTCCGGACGGGAACCGCGAGTTCCTGGTGCACCTCGCGGCCGGGCCGGGCTGCGCCGATCTGCCGGAACGGATCGCGGAGGTCATCGCCCCGTGACGATCGGGCGTATCGGCTTTGCCTACAACCCGACCATCGAGGCAACCGTCGAGCTCGCGGCGCGCGCCTCGGGCTGGTGTCGTCGCCGCGGCATCGCTGAGTGGCAGGCCCAGGCCGGCGACCTTGATACGCTCCGTCACGAGCTGGCGTCGACCGATGCGCTCGTCGTGCTCGGCGGCGACGGCACGTTCCTGCGGGCGGCCCGAGCGGTCGCCGAGGTCGATGTCCCGCTCCTCGGTATCAACCTGGGCAAGGTCGGCTTCCTGTCGAAGGCCGAGGCGGGCGACCTCGAGTCGGTCCTCGAGCACATCGTCGCCGGCGACTACACGCTCGACGAGCGGATGGTCATCGAGGGCCGCATCCTGCGCGTCGGCGGGCTGGGCGAGCAGGACCACCACATCGCGCTCAACGACATCGTCATCGCCCGTGGCTCGCTCGCCCGTGTGTGCCGCCTCGACGTGAGCATCGACGACACCCATCTCGCCACGTTCATCGCGGACGGCCTCGTCGTGGCCAGCCCGACGGGCAGCACGGGCTACTCGTTCTCGGCCGGCGGCCCGATCCTCGACCCGATCAGCCGCAACCTCGTCGTGACGCCGATCGCCGCGTACCTGTCGGCCATCCGTTCGGTCGTCGTCAGCCCCAAGCAGGTCGTCCGCTGCCGGGTGGTCGATGCCCACGAGGCGCTCGTCTCGGTCGACGGTCGCGAGGACCTGCCGATCGCGGTCGGTGACACCGTCGAAGTCCATGCGCTGGAACGGCCGATCCGGCTCATCGAACCGAAGGGTGCCCAACCGTTCTGGGACCTGCTCCGCCACAAGGTGGAGCTGCTGCCGTCGTGACCGACGCGCCGCGCGACGAGGGACGACCCGGTCGCCTGCTCGAGTTGACCGTCACCGATCTGGCGCTCATCGATCGCCTTCGACTCGAGCTCGATGCCGGGTTCAACGTCATCACGGGCGAGACCGGGGCCGGCAAGAGCCTGCTCATCGATGCGCTCGGGCTGGCGCTGGGCGCCCGGGCGGACTCGACGCTCGTGCGGCACGGGGCGGAGAGCGCCAAGGTGGAGGCCCTGTTCGACCGGCTGCCCGAGCCGCTGATCACGGTCCGCGACATCGCGACCAACGGCCGTTCCACCGCCCGCATCGACGATTCGACCGTGACGGCCGCCCGCCTCGCCGAGGAGGTCGGCACGCTGGTCGAGATCCACGGCCAGCACGACCAGGGTCGGCTCCTGGACGAGCGCTGGCAGCGCGACCTGCTGGACACGTTCGGCGAGCACGACGCGCTGCGCACGGCGATGACGACGGCCGTCGACCGCTGGCGGCAGAACCGTGCGGCGCTGGATGCCGCGGCCGTCGACCCCCGCGAGGTCGCGCGACGGATCGACCTCCTCGAGCATGAGGCGAGCGACATCGAGCGGGCCCGCCTGCGACCCGGCGAGGCCGATGAGATCCGCGGCCGGCTGACCGCGGCCCAGCATGGCGAGGCGATCGCCCGGGGAGCGGCGGCGCTGCGCGAGGCCCTCACCCGCGAGGGGAGCGGCGCCCGCGATGCGACGGCGGTGGCGCTGCGCGAGGCCCTGGGCATCGCCCGGCTCGATCCGCGGTTCGAGCCGCTGGCCGATCGGCTGGCCGGGGTCGAGGCCGAGCTCGCCGACATCGCCGATGAGGCGCGCCGCCTGGCCGAGGACATCGATCACGACCCGGCGGCCGTGGCCGAGCTCGATGCCCGACTCGGCATCGTCCACGGCTTGCTGCGGCGATACGGCGACGACGAGGCGGCGGTCATCGACCACGGGCTGCGCGCCGCGGCCGAGGCCGAGCGACTGCGTGGGCTCGACGAAGAACGGGCCCGTCGGCAGGCCGACGACGCCCGCCTGCTGGAAGCGGTCGGTGCGGCCGGGGCCGCGCTGTCATCGGCGCGACGGGAGGCCGCGGCCAGCCTGACCGAGGCGGTCGGCGGCGTGCTCGAAGAGATCGGCTTTCCTGCTGGCGTCTTCGAGGTAGCCGTGGGACGGCGACCGGCCGGGGCAGGGGAGCCGGCCGTGGAGGTGGATGGTGATGCGGTTACCTTCGATGGCGCCGGTCTCGACCAGGTCGTGTACCGGTTCACGCCCAACCCGGGCGAGCCGTCGCGCCCCCTTGCCAAGATCGCCTCGGGCGGCGAGCTGTCGCGGGTCGCCCTGGCGATCAAGCGCGTCCTGGCTGAGGCGGACGCCACGCCGACGCTCGTGTTCGACGAGGTCGATGCCGGGATCGGCGGCCGGAGCGCCGATCCGATCGGCCGGTCGCTGTGGGGCCTCGCCCGCCGCCACCAGGTCCTGTGCGTGACGCACCTGCCGCAGATCGCCGTGCACGCCGACGCCCATTTCCGCATCGCCAAGCGGGAACGCGACGGGCGGACGGTCACCGACGTCGAGCGTCTCGATCGCGAGGGTCGGATCGTCGAGCTCGCCGCCATGCTCGGCGGCGGCCCGGGCGATGCCGCGGCCCTCGCCTCGGCACGCGAACAGCTCGACAAGGCCGAGGCGTGGCGGTCGGGACCCGTCGCGGCGACCGGTCGGTCGGCGTGAACCTCGACGGGGCGATCGCCGACTATCTCTCGTACCTCCATGTCGAGCGCGGCCTGGCCGACGCGACGATCCGCGCGTATCGCGGCGACCTGCGCGATTTCGCGGCGACGCTGGGCGAGCCCGGCAACGGCAACCGGGCATGGTCATCGTCGGCCGATCCGGCGATCCGCTACCTGGCGGCGCGGACTCGTCGGGGACTGCGCGACGAGCACGCGCTCGCGCCGACCAGCCTGCGACGCCGTGCGGCGGCCCTGAAGGGCTTCTACCGGTTCGTCTATGGCGAAGGCCTCATCGATGCCGACGTCGCGACGCACCTCGATCTGCCGCGGCAGAGCCGGCGTCTCCCCGACACGCTTGATGTCGCGCAGGTCGACCGGCTGCTCGAGGCGGCCTCGGCCGGCGGCGAGCGGGACCGCGCGCTGCTCGAGCTGCTCTACGCCGCGGGGCTGCGCGTGAGCGAGGCGATCCAGCTCGATCTGGAGGACCTGTCGCTGGATGGCGCCTTCGTCCGCGTCATCGGCAAGGGCGACAAGGAGCGGCTCGTGCCGATCGGCGAGGTGTCGATCGATCACCTGCGGGCGTGGCTCGGCGGGTCGCGCCTAGGGCTGCTGGCACGTCATCACGTCGAGCCCGTGCGCGGCGGCCCGCTGTTCCTCGGCGATCGAGGGCGCCGGCTGGCACGGCAGCAGGCGTGGGCGGCGGTCACCGCCGCGGCCGATCGAGCCGACCTTGGCACGCACGTCAGCCCGCACACGCTGCGCCACTCGTTCGCGACGCACCTGCTCGAGGCCGGCGCCGACCTGCGCGTCGTCCAGGAGTTGCTCGGCCATGCGAGTATCTCCACGACCCAGCTGTACACGCATCTGACCGGAGAGCGCATCCGGGACGTCTATCGTCGGGCCCATCCACGGGCCTGAGCAGGAGGGATACGCAAGCGATGGGCTACGCCGACGGGCTGCTCTCCACGGGCGAGCGGATCCTGCACCGCGAGAAACAGCACTGGTTCGTCTTCATCTGGGGGGCGCGCTACACGATCCTGGCGGTCATCGTCGCCGTCGTGCTGCTGATCCTCAAGAACAACCTGTCGACGCCGTGGCAGGACATCCTCAACTACGTCGCCATCGCGTTGTTCATCGGCGGCCTGGCGGTGCTCCTGTGGACGATCCTCCAGTACATCAACCTCGAGTACGTCGTCACGAATCGCCGGGTCATCGAGGTCTCGGGGGTCCTCAACAAGCGCACGACCGACTCGTCGCTCGAGAAGATCAACGACGCGATCCTGACCCAGTCGATCTTCGGCCGGGTCTTCGGGTTCGGCGATCTGGACATCCTGACCGCCTCGGAATCCGGCATCAGCCGATTCCGCATGCTCGTCCAGCCGGTCAAGTTCAAGCGCGCCATGCTCGATGCCAAGCACGAGTACGAGCGTGACATCGATGGGGGCGGCTACGTGGCCAGCCCGCCATTGCGGAGCGAGCCGCTGGCCGTGGCCAGCCCGCCGCCCGGCGAGGACACCGTGTCGACGGCCACTCCATCGACGCCGCCGGGCGTCATGCTGTCGCGCGACGAGGTGACCCGCACGCTCAACAGCCTCGCCGACCTGCGCGACCGTGGCGCGATCAGCGCCGAGGAGTTCGAGCGCAAGAAGGCCGATCTGCTCGGCCGGCTCTGACCGCCGCTACGATACGCGGGACCGCAGAGGTGCCGCGTGCCTGACGATCTCCTTCCTCGCGTACTCGTCGTCGCGATCATGTTGCTCGTGGGCTTCCCGGTCCACGAGTTCGCCCACGCGCTGGCGGCCTTTCGGCTGGGCAATTCGACGGCCAAGCACTTCGGACGGCTGACCCTCAATCCGATCGCCCACTTCGATCCGCTCGGCGGCATCCTCCTGGCCGTCACGTTCATCCTCAGCTCGTTCGGCTTCGGCTGGGCGAAGCCGACCCCGGTGAACGTCAACAACCTCGAGGGCGGCCGGCGTGGCGAGGCGATCGTGGCGGTCGCCGGGCCGATCTCGAACCTCGTGCTCGCGACGGCGGCCGCCCTGCCCCTGCGCTACCTCGTCGCCAACCCCGAACTGGCCCAGCAGATCCCGTTCATCCTCATCCAGGTCCTCGACCTGTTCGTGTTGATCAACATCGTGCTGATGGTGTTCAACCTGTTCCCGATCCCGCCGCTCGATGGCTCCAAGGTGCTGTTCGCCTTCCTGCCGCCGCGGCTGGCCTGGCAGTGGCGCCCGATCCTCGAGCAGTACGGGTTCATCCTGTTGCTGCTGGTCTTCTTCTTCCCACCCGGCAACTCGATCGGCGGGCGGATCATCTTCCCGATCATCGGCGGACTGCATGAGCTCTTGGTGGGCTTCTAAGGTCCGCCAGTTCCGGGCGCACGTCATGGCCCGGGTCGGGCCGGCGGAGCGGGCCGGGCTGGCCGACTGGGTGACCGCCGAACAACTCGCGCTGTACGACTCGATGCACGTCGCCGACCGCCGCCATGGGCTCGATGTCGTCGCCACGCTGCGCGCCCGCGGCATCGACGATCGCGAGGTGCTCCTGGCCGGTCTGCTGCACGACGCCGGCAAGGGCACGATCGGCGTGTGGCCGCGGGTGGCCTACGCCCTCGGCCAGGCGTACGGACCGTGGATCTGGCGGCTCGTCGGCGCACTGCCGGGCTGGCGGCCCGTGATGGCCCGCCTGCATGACCACGCCGAGCTCTCCGCGCGCGCCGCGGAGGCGGCCGGCTGCGTGCCACGGACCGTGGAGCTGATCCGGCACCAGGACGCACCGCTCGATCCGATCGCCGGACGGGCGCTCCAGCTCGCCGACGAGGCGAACTGATGCTGCCCGACAAGCCGGCCACGAGCGGCCCGGGCACGCCGGTGATGGCGATGGTGGGAGGCGACCCGGCGGGTGCGACCATCCGCTTCGGGGCCGGCCGTCGTCCCGAAGCCAGGACCCACGTCCAGCTCGCGGCGTTCGACGGGCCGCTCGGCTTGCTGTTGTCGCTCATCGAGGCGCGTCAGCTGGACGTCCTCGACGTGCCCCTGGGCAGCCTGGCCGATGCCTACCTGGAAGCGCTCGGCGGACTCGAGGCCGACCGCCTCGGCAACGTGAGCTCCTTCGTGGCGGTGGCGTCGCAGCTGATCCTCATCAAGAGCCGCGCGATGCTGCCCCGGCCGCCCGCCGCGGACCCCACCGCGACGGACGACGACGGTCCTGATCCCGAGGTCGAGCTGCGCGCGCGCCTGCTGCTCTACCGCGCGTACCGCGATGCCGGGCGGAACCTCGCCGACGGCGCGCTGGAGCGGATCGGCCTCTTCCGGCGTGAGCCGGCGGCAGCCCGCGCGGCGGGCATGGCCGGGGCGCGGCCGGCCGATGTCCCGCCGATCGACCCGATCCGCCTGACCGAGGCCCTGGCCCACCTCGCGATCATCGCCCCGCCGCCCGAGCTGCCACCCGAGGTCGTGCCGCGGACCATCACGCTGAACGAGCGCGCGGCGATCATCCGGGCGGCCTTACGTGATGCCCCGATGATCGTCCTGCAGGACCTGCTCGGCGGGGTCCGCGACCGGGTCGTGGTGGCCGTCACGTTCCTGGCCCTCCTCGAGCTGATGAAGCGACGCGAGATCGTCGTCGAGCAGGCCGTGCCGTGGGGTCCGATCGTCGCCCGCGCTACCGGTACGGTGGTCGACGACGCCCCGCTCGACGAGACGCTGGAATCGTTCGCATGACGGACGAGCTCCTCGACACGACCCGCAAGAGCGTCGACAGCCCGCTGATCGGGACCCTCGGCGGCGACGAGGCCGGAGCCCTCGGCCCGCTCGACCTGGACGAGGTCTCCCTCGAGGCACTGCTGTTCGTCGCCGAGCGTCCGCTGAGCCGCGCGCGAGATCGCGTCGCTGGCCGGATCGGACCTCGACACCGTGGACCGGCTGCTCGGCGATCTCGAGGTCGCGCTCGCGTCGCGCGGGATCCGCCTCCTGGTCGACGGGGACCGGGTCGAGCTCGCCACGGCCCCCGAGGGCGGGGCGCTGGTCGCCCGATACGTCGGGGTCGATGCCGTTCGGTTGTCGCCGGCCAGCCTCGAAACCCTCGCGATCGTCGCCTATCGCCAGCCCGTGACGCGCGCCGCGATCGAGCGCATCCGGGGCGTCGATTCGGACTACACCGTCCGCTCCCTGCTCCACCGCCGGCTCGTCGGTCGAGCTCGGCCGGTCGGACGCCCCCGGGCGTCCCTTCCTGTACGGCACCGGCTTCGACTTCCTCGAGCGCTTCGGGCTGACGAGCCTCGACGAGCTGCCGTCGCTCGACGTCGACGTGGCCGCGCGGCTGGCCGAGGAGGGCGGCGAGGCGCTGACTGAGCCGATGTTCCCCGACACGGATCCGGTCGACAGCGAGCCGTCCGAGACCTGATGCCGGCCGAGCGGCTGCAGAAGGTGCTCGCCGCGGCCGGCGTCGCCTCGCGACGTGGGGCCGACATGCTTATCAGCACCGGTCGGGTGACGGTCGACGGCCGGGTCGCCACGCTCGGCACGCAGGCGGATCCCGATCGGTCGGTCATCGCCGTCGACGGCCGGGTCATCGGCGCGGCGGCCGCGCAGGCCTACCTCGTGCTGCACAAGCCGCCCGGCGTCACCTCGACGACCCACGACCGGCATGCCGCCACGACGGTCCTCGACCTCATCCCGACCGCGCTCGTGCCCGATGGCGCCCGGCTCTATCCGGTGGGGCGCCTCGACCAGGACAGCGAGGGGATGCTGCTGCTCACGAACGACGGGGACTGGGCGGAGCGGGTCCTCCATCCGCGCTACGGCGTCGAACGCGAGTACGCCATCGCCCTGGAACGCCCCCTCGACACCGACCAGGTCGAGGGCCTGCGCGGGGGCATCGCGCTCGACGAGGGCGTGGCCACGCTCGGCGGTCTGCGCTCGATGACCGCCATCGAGGATCGACGGCTGACCGGCCTGATGCGACCGCCGCCGCCGCCGGGGCTCGTCTGGTACCGGGCAACCCTTACGCAGGGCTGGAAGCGCCAGCTCCGACGGATGTTCGGGGCGGTCGGCGCGCCGGTCGCTCGCCTGGTGAGGGTGCGGATCGGGCCCGTCCGCATCGACGGTCTCCACAGCGGGGCCGTACGACCGCTCAAGAACCCCGAGGTGCGCGGCCTGGCCTCCGGCGGTGGGCGGTCGCGATCGACAGCGCCGAACGCGGGGCAGCGGTCGCGTCGCGACTGACGGCTATCCTTCGAGCGATGGAACGCTTGGTGGTGGCCCTCGACGGGCCTGGCTCGTCGGGCAAGAGCAGCGTCGGCGCCGCGGCCGCGCTCGAGGTCGGCTACCGCTTCTGCGACACGGGGCTGCTGTACCGGGCGGTCACCTGGCTGGCCGAGGCGCGCGGTGTGTCGGTCGACGATCCCGAGGGACTCGTCGAGCTGGTCGGAGCCGTCGAGCTCGCCGCGGACGACGCGGGTCGGCTGGCGCGGGTCCTGGTCGACGGCGTGGATCACACGGCCGACGTCCGCGGCCCGGCGGTCGAGGCCGCCGTCTCGGCCGTGTCGGCCGTGCCGGAGGTGCGCAGCGCCCTCCTGGAGCGCCAGCGTGCCCTGGCGGCTGACGGCGGGATCGTCATGGCTGGCCGGGACATCGGCACGGTCGTCCTGCCCGACGCCGATCTCAAGATCTACCTGAACGCGTCGGTCGAGGAGCGTGCACGACGCCGTGCCGAGCAGCGTGACGTCGACCCGACCGGACCGATGGGCATCGCCATCCTCGAGGCGCTGCGCCGGCGCGACCGGCTCGATGCGACCCGCGCGGTGGCCCCGCTCCGCGTCGGCGCCCGATGCCCGCGTGATCACGACCGACGGCAACATCTTCGAGGAGACCGTGGCCGCGGTGGTCGGGGCGATCCGCGATACCGAGGCGCGCCTGGAGCCCGCGCGCCCGAGCCGATGAGCGAGGACTCCGCCGCACCGGTGACGCCGGTCGTCGAGGCGATCAGCCCGTGGATGTACGCCCTGGCGGCGGCGACGCGGGCCGGCCTGGCGGGCCTCACCCGGGTGCGGGTCGATGGAGCCCTCGACGAGATCTCGCGCGACGGGCCGGTCATCGTGGCCGCCAACCACAGCTCGAACCTCGACCCGGTCGTGCTCGGCTCGACGCTGATGCCCAAGCTCGGTCGGCGGCTGCAATGGCTCGGCAAGAAGGAGCTGTTCGCGTGGCCGGTCGTCGGCTGGATCGCGCGCAACGGCGGGGTCCACGCCGTCGATCGCGGCGGCGCCGACGTCGAGGCGTTCCGGCTCGCGCAGCGGATCCTGTCGGACGGGCACGCGCTGTTCGTGTTCCCGGAAGGCACGCGCAGCCTCGATGGCTCGCTGGGGGAGGGGCGCGACGGCGTCGCGGTGCTGGCGTTGCGGACCGGGGCGCCCATCGTGCCGATCGGCATCTCGGGAGCGTACGAGCGCTGGCCGCGGGGCCAGAAGTTGCCCCACCCGGGCGGTCGCGTCACGGTCCGCGTCGGTTCGCCGTTCCGCCTCGCCGACGTCCTTCCGACCGACATCGACCGTCGCGCGGCCAAGACGGCCGCCACCGACCTGATCATGCGCCGCATCGCCGAGCTGCTCCCCGAACGCCAGCGTGGGCGCTACGGCACCGGGCCTGGTGCAGGGTCCGAACGGGACCCCGTGCGATAATCAGACCGTGGGAACGGTCCAGGAGGTCCGCATCGCGAAGCGGACCGGATTCTGTTACGGGGTGCGCGAAGCGATCGACAAGGCCAAGGAGGCCTCGGCCGCCGGCAAGGCGACGCATACCCTCGGCCAGGTCGTCCACAACGAGGGTGTGGTCCGCGACCTGCAGGATCTCGGCATCCAGACCGTCGAGACGCTCGACGACGTCGATCACGGCGCAGCCGTCGTCATCCGCGCCCATGGCGTCCGTCCCGACGTCATGGAGCGCGCCGAGGCGCGCGGCCTCGAGGTCATCGATGGCACCTGCACCTGGGTGATCCAGGAGCAGAAGGAGCTCGCTCGCCTGGTCGAGGAGGGCTACACGATCGTCGTCCTGGGGACACCCAAGCACCCCGAGGTGGTCGGCCTGCTCGGCTTCGCGCCGGATGCCATCGTCGTCGACGAGGAAGAGGAGTGGGACGCCGCCATCCCGCGCAAGAAGCGTTTGGCCCTGATCTCGCAGTCGACCCAGCCGCCCTGGAAGTTCGAGAAGCTCGCCGCCCTCATGGTCTCGCGCGCCCACGAGCTCAAGATCGTCAACACGGTCTGTCCGGTCACGATCCGCCGGCAGCAGGACACGATGGAGGCCGCGGCGGAGGTCGACCTGATGGTCGTCGTCGGTGGACGGTCGAGCGCCAACACGAAGGAGCTGACCCGGCTGTGCGAGATCGGCGGGACCCACGCCATCCAGGTCGAGGGCGTCCGTGACCTGACCGACGCCTCGGCCTTCGAGGGCGCCACGATCGTCGGCGTCACCGGTGGCACGTCGACCCCGATCGAGGACCTGCGCGACGTGACCAAGCGCATCCTCGAGCTGGCCGGCACGCCCGAGGTCGCTGCCCAGGCCGACGAGCTGGCCGATGCGGCGCTCGGTCGTGCTGCCACACCGGCCGGTCGGACGACTTCACTATCCTCCGACCGAGCGCGCGCGGGCGCTCCAGCTCGGTCCTCGGAGGGCCGCGAATCGGTCGCCTGAGCGAGCCCTCGGTTCGTCCGTCCGGTGCCGCTCGTCGCGATCGTCGGGCGCCCGAACGTCGGGAAGAGCACGCTCTTCAACCGGATCATCGGCGCCCGTACGGCCATCGTCGAGGACCGCGCGCGGACGACGCGCGACCGGCTGTACGGCGACGCCGAGTGGAACGGCCGTCGTTTCGTGATCATCGATACCGGCGGCCTGGAGGTCGACACCAACGACCCGATCGAGCTGCGCGTCCAGGAACAGGCCCGCCTGGCCATATCGGAGGCGGACGTGATCGTGTTCGTGGTCGACGCGGCGGCCGGGATGACACCCGCCGACCTCGAGGCGGCCGAGCTGCTCCGCCGGGCGCCGTCGCCGGTCATCGTCGCCGTCAACAAGGCCGACAACGAGAAGCGCGAGCTCGAGGCGGCCGAGTTCCATGCCCTCGGCTGGGACGAGACCTACGCGATCTCGGCATCGCACGGCCGCGGCACCGGTGACCTGCTCGACACGATCGTCTGGGCGCTGCCGCCGGAGAGCGAGCAGGAGCTCGCCCGCAAGGCGAAGGACGCCGAGGCCGACGCCTGGGCCGACGACGTCGCCGCCGGCCGCCTGGAGCCGTTCGTCGTGGGCGATCCCGAGGCGGACGAGGACGACGGCGAGGTCGCCAAGGACGCCGATGACGCCGAGGCGGCCCGCTGGGATGCGGCCATCGCGGCCGAGGCCGACCGGTCGCCTGCAGCGATCGCCTTCGTCGGGCGCCCGAACGTGGGCAAGTCGAGCCTGCTCAACGCCCTGCTCGGCGAGGACCGGGCCATCGTGTCCGAGGTCCCGGGCACGACACGCGACGCCATCGATACACGCCTCGCCTGGGGTCGCAGCGAGATCGTGCTGATCGATACGGCCGGCATCCGGCGGCGTGGCAAGGTCGCCTCGGGTGCCCCGGCCGAGCGCTACTCGACGATGCGCGCCCTGACCGCCCTGTCGCGGGCCGACGTCGCGGTGCTCGTCATCGATGCCGTGGAGGGCCTGACCGCGCAGGACGCCCATGTCGCGGGCTACGCCGTCGAGGAGGGCAAGGGGCTCGTCGTCGCGGTGAACAAGTGGGACCTCGTCGAGGAGAAGACCGACCGGACCTTCGACCAGTACACCGAGTGGATCCGCAACGAGGTGCCGTTCCTCGAGTTCGCCCCGATCGTGTCGATCAGTGCCAAGACCGGCCAGCGCGTCGGGCGGGTGCTCGAGCTGGCGGTCGACATCTGGGCCGAACGGCGCCGGCGCGTGCCGACCGGCGAGCTGAACCGGATGCTCATGGCCGCCACCGAGCGCACGCCGCCGCCGCTCGTCCGTGGCAAGCGCCCGAAGCTGTTCTACGCGACGCAGGCGGCGATCGCCCCGCCGACATTCGTGTTCTTCGCCTCCGACGCGTCGTCGGTCCACTTCTCGTACCGGCGCTACCTCGAGAACCGCCTGCGCGACACGTTCGGCTTCGACGGGACGCCGCTCCGCCTCGTGTTCCGCGACCGGACCTCCGTCAAGCTGCCCCGCCGGCGGAAGGCGCGAACGCCACCCGGCAAGCCGACACGACGCTCCGCGCCCTCGCGTTCGCGCCGATCGCGCTGATGGCGAGCGGCCCGACCGTCGCGGTCGTCGGTGCCGGCGCGTGGGGCACGACCCTCGCCGCGATCGTCGCTCGCCGTGAGCCGGCCCTGCTCGTGACCCGCCGGCCCGAGGTGGCCGAGGAGATCAACGCCACGCACCGCAACGAGCGACGGCTGCCCGGCATCGACCTGCCCGACGACCTGGTCGCGACCGCGAACGCGGCCGAGATCGCCGGAGCGACGGACCTCGTCATCTTCGCCTCGCCGTCGCGCCATCTCCGGTCGGTGGTGGAGGAGGCCGCGCCGCACATCCCGCCGGGGGCGGACGTCCTGTCGGTCGTGAAGGGGCTCGAAGCCGGCTCGCTGCTCCGGATGAGCGAGGTCATCGCCGATGCCGGCGGGGTCGAGCCGGCGCGCATCGCCGCGCTGTCGGGACCGAACCTCGCGTCCGAGATCGCGCGCGGCCTGCCGGCCTCGGCGGTCATCGCCGCGACGGACCTCGAGCTCGCCAACCGCATCGCCGATCGGCTCGGTCGTCGCGAGTTCCGGCTCTACGTCAACAGCGACATCCTGGGCGTCGAGCTCTGCGGGGCGCTCAAGAACGTGCTGGCCATCGCGGCCGGCGCCGCCGACGGGCTCGGGTTCGGCGACAACGGCAAGGCCGGGCTGATGACGCGCGGCCTCGCCGAGATGATCCGTCTCGGGGCGGCCGCCGGGGCGAACCGGCTCACCTTCGCGGGGCTGGCCGGGATCGGCGATGTCATCGCCACGTGCGGCTCGCGGCTGTCGCGCAACCATCGCCTCGGCGAGGAGCTGGCGCGCGGCCGCTCATGGGCCGAGATCGAGGCCGACCTGCCGGGCACCGCCGAGGGGGCCTACACGGTCGATGCGGCCCTCGCCCTGGCCGATCGCTACGGCGTCGAGATGCCGATCGCCCACGAGGTTCACGCCGCGCTGTTCGAGGGCAAGAGCGTCCAGCGCTGCCTGATCGACCTGCTGTCGCGCGAATCGAAGGACGAGCTGCAGGACCTGGCCTAGGGCCGGTCGGCGCATAGTCCCGTGCTAGACTCGGCACCCCGTCGGGGCGTGGCGCAGTCTGGTAGCGCACCAGTCTGGGGGACTGGTGGTCGTGGGTTCGAATCCCGCCGCCCCGACCAGCAATCATGTGAGCAGAACCGGCCTTCGGGCCGGTTCTGTTGTCCTGCCGCTGAACATTGTGGCGACGGCACAAAGTCCGGCTTATGCCCTTGGCACGGCTTCCGAGACGGTGCTACCTGAGAAGGGTGAGCCGGTAGAGATCGTGGCCACCGGTCGTCACCTCGGTCGTGACCGTGATGAAGACTGCGTCCGCACGCGCGATGGGCTGACCGTAGAGGCTCTCGGCGAAGCGGACCGCGACGATGTTGTCCCCGTGATTGAGGACGAACCAGGCGGCGACCTTTCCATCGTTGATGAGGACGACGAGATTGAGTCCGTCCGTAGGGATGAGCGACTCGTCGCTTGACCCGAAGTCCGCACCAGTCGCCTCAGTGATCTGGGCATTGGTCACGTATCCCGCGAAGCCGTACACGGTGTCCCACTCCATAGGGATCACTTCGGCAAGGTCGATCACCCCGCCGTCACCGGCCTCGGCGACTGCGGAGTCAACCGCTCCGGCGAGATCCGGCCGTTCATTCGCTGGTTCACACCCGGCGACAGCGCCGATCAGCAGAGCGAGCGCGAGGTATGGCGCGAGGCGCCGCATCAGATTCACGTCGGGAGTATGCGGCGTGAACTCGGTCTGACCGATAGCTGCGTGATCGGCGATGTACGTCGTTCTCGTCGACACGAGGGGACGAACGTCCGGCGGCGGCATACGATCGGCACATGAGGCGCTTCCTCCCGGCAGTCGGAGCGACCGGATACCGACGACCGACTGTCATCCTCTCCCTCATCCTTCGGCTTGGTAGGTTGCGGTCCCGAGATCAAAGCCAATGAACTGGGTGCGCTCCCCGAGGCGACTCACCTACCCAAGGGCGCTGTGGTGCTCACGAGCGGCGGTGTGGATGGCAGCTGGGGACCGGACGGCAACAACTACTCAGAGTTCATGACCCGCGCGGGCGTGACGCACTCCGCTGAGGCGATCAAGGCCTTCGACGATGCCGCTCTGCTTGAGGCGGGCTGGACAGCCCTCGGCGACCCCCCTGTCCTGGAGACATCGACCGAGCGTTGGGCTTGGCAGAAGGGGGACTACGAGCTGCAGGTGTACGTCATGTTCGACAAGTTCTTCGAGAGAGTCGAGGCCGAGCACCCTGACTGGACTCAACACGCGAACATGATCGAGGTAAGCATCTACGGCCACGACCGGGCCGAATAGCCTCGGGGGACCCTGCGAGCGCCACGCAATGGCGCGAGATCAGGTCCTCGTCGACCTCTACAAAAACCTGATGGATCCGTTCCCGGACGGTAGCGACCTTCGCGTCTGCTCCCGAGACTCACTCGGTCGCGGTGCCGGCGTTGGCCACGTCCCGCAACCATGCCAGCTCGACGTCTGGAGGGTCGACCAGACCCAGCTCGGGATCATGTCGCAGACCCGAATGCTCCGCGGCCGCGAAGTCGAGTGCCGCTATCGCCCAGCCCGCTGCGGCAGACGTATCGCCAAGCGCGAGGCAGGTGCGGGTCTGGGCCACCGCCAGCCGGTAGCGACTTCGGACGAATAGCGGAGGGTCGGATGCACGGCGATCAAGGAGCGACTTGGCCTCGAGAAGGTCCGCATCCGCGCCATTCGCCAGCAGGATCTCGGCGAGCTCGATCTCTTCCTCACCGCTCGTGCCGTTTCCATCGGGGCCGCCGATGGCGAGCGCATCCCGCAGCAAGCGGAGCGCGCCGACCAGGCGCCCGCTGACCCGCTCATGGCGTGCGAGTGTCGTCAGCGCCACGGTCCGCTCGAAGGCATCGAGGCCGGGTACTGCCAGGTTCTCCTCGAGCAGCGCTCGTGCCGCCATCTGGCGGACCCGATCCCGCGTGTCGAGCAAGGCCAACGCCTTGATCCTTCGGTATTGGATGCGGTTGGAAGGTCTCGCTCGACGCAGCCGCTCTGCGAACTCGGCCTGGCTCGCCTCGTCCCAATCGGCCGATCGGTACCAAGCATCCCTGGCGTTGTAGCTCACGGGCGGCATTGTGCCTTCCTGGTCATGACGTCGGCCGCTTCCTTGGTGCCAGCCGGCGAGCACGCGCGCAGTCGTTCCGTTGCGTCTCAACTCGGTAGCCATGCCAGCTACTTGGCCCGATGTACCGTTGGGGCGATGGACGGCCGAGGCGAGCGTCGAAGGGTGCCACCCGATACGGCCGAGGTCTTCACCAACGATCAGCCCTATCGCTTCCCGATCGGTGCTACGAACGATTGGGCCGAGCAGCCACCCGAGGCCTTCCCGACCGTCACCGACCTGACCATCGAACCCGTTGTCAGAGCGGACGGGCTGCTCGGCGTCCAAATGCGCTGGGTGAGTGCCGAGCTCGGGCTGGTCGCGGTGTTCCCCTGGTGGGACGACCTGCAGCGGGGCCTCGCGCGCTACGTGCCGACCGGCGTCCCGTTCGGGACCCCGGAGCACCCCTTCATCGACATCGACCAAGGTTGGGGGTTCCAAGCCTGGCACGAGGACGATCACATCTACGTGGTCCTCGACGCGGGCTCAGGCTGGAACACCTGGTACCGCGTGCCGCTGACCACGTTCATGGCGGCCTGGGAGAAAGGTATCGAGCGCATCGCCCGAACAACTCCTCCGCCATCCGCCTAGGCCGCGTGCGAAGCGGGCTACGTGGCACCACGCCCGGGAGCGTCAGTCAGGGCCTGCACGAGAGCGTTCTTGGCGGCAAGGTCGAACTGGCCGTAACCGGAAAGCAGGGCATCTCGGAGCGCGGGTTCTGACGCCATGTCGACGACCTTCGGGATAGCGAGTGAGCGAAGGCGCTCGCGCACGACCGCGCCGAGTTCCGCAAGCTGCGCTTCATCCGCATCGCGGCGGACAGACCAGAAGATGTCGAGACTGGACTCCGTCCGCATCATGTCGCTGAAGGCGATCCTCCACTGGCAGCCGTGGACAGAAGGTGGCCGCGCTTGGCGCGCCCCGGTCAGGCGGTCCATCACGTCAGCCAGCCGAGGCGACCACACGCCCGCGTTGAGCCAGAACGTGACTCGATCCACCGAGCTGGTGGGATGCTTCTGGAAGGCAACGACCGCCGTCACATCCGGCTTTCGCTTGGTGAAGGAAAGGCCGGCGCGAGCGAACCCATGCTCCTTCATGAACGGCGCGATCTCGGCGTCGAGCCACCCCTTGAAGACGTCTTGCGCGCGGTGGTCGCCACTCGCTGCCATCCCGCCATCCTAGCCGGGCCCGCACGCCATAGGTGCTCGTGCCCTCAGCCACCGCGCAGGGAAATCAGCCACATGACGATCCCGCCGAAGATGAGCACGATCACCGCGAGCATGACGAGGGCGATGAGGCCAGCCATCGCGATGGCCTTGACGACAGTCCGGACCGTGGTCACTCTTGCGAGGCTGTTGCTCACTTCCTCGACGGACATGACGGTGTAGCCCTCGACACGTCCTGGCCAGGGTTCGTCAAATGCGTACCCCTCGAGTGTCGCGAGCAACCCGTCTTCGACGAACAGGACGAAGCCAGCCCCGTGGCGGAGGCCGTCAAGCTCGGCCTGAACGCCATCGAGCACGGTCCTACCGATCCCGGCGACTGCCAGCCGCGGAGGGACGACGAAATCCGTGAAAAACCCGTGGCCGGTGAGCTCGCGGCTTTGGACGCGGCAAACCGCGAGCTGAGCGCGAAGCCCGTCCACGACCGGGTCGGAGGCGCTCAAGATGGCGGACAAGACATCGCGCTCCAAAGGTGTCAGTGGGTCGCCGGACACCGCTCGTGACTCGTCCATCGCTACGAGCCTGTGCCCGGCGATGCGGGCAACGTGTTCGGCTCTGGCCATAGGTGGCCCCGATCCAGCCAAGCGAACAGCGGCGTGGACATGAGCGTCGGATCCGATCGACTCACGGCCGCGTGCAACTCGCGCATGACATGCCGGACGTCCTTGCGAGCCTGCCTGATGGATATCGATCCATCGAACAGTTGCACGCCTTCGGGACGACGACGCACCTCCGCGTCCGCTCCGGATCGGAAGAGCGACAGGCCTTGCTCGTCCCATTCGGTGACCTCGACCGCAGCGTCGTCCGTCGAGAGCCACTCCCAGAGGGTCTGTAACCACGTCACGAAGCTGGATGGCGCCACGTCCAGCTGGTTGGAACGCAGCTCCCACGAGACGATCGCCACCAACCCATCGACGCCCGACGCCCGTCGTGCGTCATGCATGACGTGCTCCAGGTGATGGGGTTGCGCCACGAACCGCAGGGCGGGCACGACGTCGTTGCCGGCGCCGATCAACGGCTCGACAGCTCCGCCCAGCCATTCCCCGGTTCGGGCACCGCTGCCGCGACCGCGCCGCCACACCTGACCTGCCCACGCGGTCCCGTGCGGTGTTTCAACATGCCATTCGGCCTTGTTGCCGTTGATGGAGGCGGCCGCGAAGGCGGTCTCCGTGTCCAGCGAATCGCGCTGGCTCAGGACGAGGTCGCTGACCCTCGTGGACGTTCCGAGCACGATCTTCGCCGTTGGTCCGTCAGATGTGACGGTGGTCGTGCCGCGACCAGGAGCGAAGCGCAACAGGGCATCGTGCAACTCGCTGAGCGCGTCAGAGGCTGCGAGGCTGGCGTACACCACGGGTGGTCCCTCGATCGAGCGGCACGAACTCCCGCTCGTCAGTGTCGCAGTCGACCATCGTTTCAGAGCTAATGGCACGCCGAACACCGGGGCCGGCAGATAGTCGTGACCCTGCGACGTAGTCTTGCCCGCGTGACACCTGAACCGACCCGGTCGGGACCAAGTGGCGCGCAGAAGGGGGTCGTTGCCACACTCAGATGAGGCCCGCAATATGTCACGCATGTGGTGGCGCAAGCGGGGTCGCGCCCTTTTCCGCCGATACGAGCTCGATGTCCTCGAAGGCGTCCGGACAGTCTGGAGCCCACTGCGGCAGCGTTGTTGGACAAGCAGATCGCCGCGGTCGCGCTGATTCAACGCCACATGAACGGTCGGGAGGTCAACCTATATCCCAACCGACTTGGCCCGCAGCACCATGATCCGGCATCGGATTTTCCGAACAGGGCTGTCGCCGGGATCGCGGCGGCCAGCGTCGTGGCCAACAGCGTCGCCGGGAGAACCAGCACGAGCAGCTCGAACCGGCTGGCAAAGCGCCCGCCGGCCTCGAGGTCGCCGGCGCAATCGAGCCACGCCCGATCGACGAGCGCAAGCACGGCCAGGGTCACGCAGATGACGGCGACGCCACCGGCCACAAAAGGTAGCCAGTCATTAGGCTCAGCCGGCGGGGGATTCGGGACGGAATCGGCGTATCGTCCGCCTGGCGGCGCGGATGGGGTCATCGATGGTCGGCGGCGATGGTCATCGACTCCTTGACGTGACCGCGACTCCGTTCGTGATGGTGAGTCGTCAGCCTGGTTCCGCCGGGAAGTAACTCGGCGGCCAGACGACTCCGGGTGGACACTCGATGTGGCCGTTCGGCTGACGGCAGACCAGGGGCGGGGGCGGTAGGTTTCGAACCGACATCTTCTGGTCGCCGACGGACGCCGCCACGAGCATCACCGCCGCCAGGACCAAGGCCATCGCTAGCACTGCGACGTCATAACGGCTCAGCGATCGGTCCATCACCGCGAGTCTAGGTCTCGACGTCAACGCCCCTGGATCGACATCGTGCCGCACGTGGCCGCCGTGACCCGATGTCTTCGTCGAACGCGACAGGTAGGCTGAAACGGTTCCTGTAGACGATCGCAGCGAGGTTCGACCGCCGATGAGCGATCCCGATCTGACCGTCGGATCCGTCCTGACCGACGACCTGCGCGAGTGGCTGATGGCCGACCTGCGCTACCCCGTCCTGGCCATCAACAGCGATGACGGGCCGCCGAGCCAGTCGGTCATGTGGTTCGAGCTCGACCCTGATGACCGCGACGTCATCCTGATGAACACCAAGGTGCAGCGCATGAAGTACCGCCAGCTCCAGGCGGATCCACGGGTGAGCCTGCTGTTCGAGGACGGCGAGAGCTGGGTCGGGATGCGCGGGACGGTCGAGCTGGACGCGACGGTCGAGCCGGCCGTCGAGCACATCAAGTCACTGGCGCGCCGATATCGGGGGAACCCCGACAAGTTCGAGGGTCAGCAGCGGGTGATCATTCGGATGCGCGTCGAGAAGGTAATTCGGCACGACTGAGGGCCGCGCGGCAGCCGCCCGAAGCTACAGCCGCACTACCACGAGCGCCGCATCGGGCTCGTCGGTGTCCAGCGGCCCGTCCGCATCGTCGATCGGCCCTTTGACGAGCGCGGCGATCAGGAAGAGGGCCGCGATGGTAAGCACGAGCACGGTGAAACCCGCGACCAGCTCTCCACGCATAGACCCACCCACGCAGTTCCCCCCAATGGCGCTACCGTCGAGCAGAGACCAGCCAGGTACCGAAGACCACCACGACGATGATCAAGACCAAGGCGATCGGGAATACCGAAATCTCCATGTGTTCTAGGCTGTGGCGCGCGTCAATTCTGGTCAATGACGACAAGCGACCAACGTTGGCGCTAAAACCGATGACACCGCGCTCGCGACGACGACCTCCCATAGGCCGCACTGCCGTACCTCCCGACCTCCGCACGGCCTACGTTGGTCCCATTGCGGTCGGGTAAGGGCGAGATTAGGGTGCTGGCGAGATGAGCGACCTCTATGCCGTGCTCGGCGTCGACCGATCGGCCGACGTGCGCACGATCAAGGACAGGTACCGTCGGCTCGCGCGCCGTCACCATCCCGACCTCGGCGGCAACGAGGAGCGGATGATGGTCCTGAACAAGGCCTGGTACGTCCTCAGCGACCCGGATCGGCGCGCTCGCTATGACGCCCGGATCCGCCGCTCGACCGGCGCGAAGAAGCCAGCCGCACGCGACGGCAAGCCGGTGATGGACTTCGGGCGGTACGAGGGTCGATCGCTCGAGGAGATCGCCGAAATCGACGACAACTACCTCGTCTGGCTTCGCCGTACCTCGGTGGGCCGTGCCATGCGCCAGGAGATCGACCAGATCCTCCTCGCGCGAACCGAGGCCATGGAGGCGCAACGCCCGGTCGCCGTCGCCACGAAGGCTCGTCGCTGGGGACGCGCCAAGCGCTAGTCGTCGCGGGCCTCGGCCGGTGCCTATGATGGTGTCCTCACAGGGAAGGGGAGGACATGACGCAACCACCCGACGAGCGACCACGTCCCGACCAGCCCGGGGACGTCGGGCCCGACGAGCCCACCGTCGCCTGGACGCCGCCCGACCAGACCCCTGATCGGCCGGCCGAAGAAGGCGGCGTGGGCTGGGCGGCCGTCCCGGATGAACCGGGGTCCACGCCGCCGCCTGTGGAGCCATCGACCAGCCCAGAACCCGCGAGCGAACCCGCGCCGCCGGCACCGGCGGCTCCGGCAGGTCCGATCATCAGCGCCACTCCATCGACGCCGGCATCCGGCTGGCAGGCCCCAGCCGCGCCGGCGCCCGCCCCGGGTGGTGGCTGGCAGTTGCCGCCGGCCGCTCAGGTCGCCCAGCAGGACGGCTACGTCGTCGCCGGCGTCGGGGCGCGCTTCGTCGCCTGGCTGATCGACATCACGCTGATCGGCTTGATCCCGGCGGCGCTGACCTTGTACGTCATCGACTGGCGAGGGCTGATCGACGATGCCGTCCGACAGGCGCAGCTCGATCCGGGCGGCAGCTTTGCATCGGCCTACACCATCCCGGTCACGACCGAGCTCATCATCGCCACGGTCATCGGCATCGGGCTCGAATTCCTGTACTTCGTCTTCTTCTGGACCAGCCGATGGCGGGCGACGCCGGGGATGATCGGGCTCAAGATGCAGGTCGTCGACGCCGCCACGGGCGGGCCGCTGACGATCGTCCAGTCGGTCAAGCGCTGGATCGCCCTCGGCTGGCCGCTTGGCCTGCTGATGCTCGTGCCGGCATTGCAGAACGCCGGCGGATACATCTCGTTCGGGCTCTACGTGATCCTGTTCCTCACGACCGTCACCAACGATCGCAAGCAGGGTCTCCACGACCGCTTCGCCGGGTCACTCGTGACCCGGTCGGCCTCGAGCGGGAACGGTGCGACGTTCGTGGGCTGCATCGTGTGGGGCGTGCTGGTGATCTTCGTCATCGTGAGCACCGTCCTGCTGTCCGCTGTCTGGCCGCAGATCGAGGAGCTCATCCGTGAGCAGAGGAACTCGAATGTGATATGACGCCGGAGCCGCCGAGACCGGCCGATCCCGTGTCGGCTCCCGTCATGCGGCGCGACGAGGTCGCGCCGGGGCTCGTCTTCTCCGACACGCCTTCCCGCCTTGCGGCGTACCTCGTGGACGGCGTGCTCGTGGCCATCATCGCCGCGCTCCTCGCCGAGCCGATCGGCTGGGCGGACGTGCCGGCCACGCCCGCCGGGCAGCCCATCCCGGTCGATCAGCTGCTCCTGACGACGGAGTACACCTTCCTGGCCATCCTGGTCAGTGCCGCGTACTTCGTCGCCTTCTGGTCGGGCGGCCGACGGGCGACACCCGGCCAGCGGATCTTCGACATCCAGGTCGGGAATGCGTTCGACGGACAGCCGCTCACGGTCGAGCAGGCCGTCCGTCGGTGGCTCGGCTATGGCGAGTTCCTGCGGCTGTTCGCATTCACCCCGTCGCTGGCGCTGCTGTCGGGCGGGCTGTCCCTCGTCTGGTCGATCGTGCTCCTGATCTCCACCAGCACGAGCCCGACCAAGCAGGGTCTTCACGACCGGTTCGCGAACACGGCCGTCGTCCGGCCCGCACCCGCGTCGACCAATCTCGCCTACGGGTGTCTGCTGGTGCCCGCCGTGCTCGCGTTCCTCGCGTTCGTGGCGCTCGGAGTCCTCGGCGCGCAGCTCGGCGAGATCGTCTCGCGCTAGACTCGCGCTCCAGGGTTCGAGCGTTCGAGGAGACCGTCATGGCGATCGAGGCCCACGTCACGGACTTCCCCATGGTCATCGACGGCGCATCGGTCCCATCGACCAGCGGGCGCTGGATCGAGGTCCGCAGTCCGGCCACCCGCGAGGTGGTGGGACGGGTGCCGGCCGGCACGGAGGCCGACGTCGACCGCGCGGTCGCGGTGGCTCGCGCGGCGTTCCAGGATGGCCGCTGGCACCGACTCCCGGCCGCCGAGCGGGTCACGATCATGAACCGGATCGGCGACCTGCTCGATCGCGATGCGGACGACCTGGCGCGGCTCGAGACGCTCCAGACCGGCACGTCGTACAAGCTCCGGCGCGAGAGTGACTTCGCGTTCGCCAGCGACAACCTGCGCTTCTTCGCGACGCAGATCCGGAACCTCGACGGCAAGGCCGCTGCCGAGTACACCGGGAGCCATACGAGCTTCGTCCGGCGCGAGCCGATCGGCGTGATCGGCCAGGTCAGCCCGTGGAACTACCCGCTCTGGATGGCGATCTGGAAGATCGGCCCGGCGCTGGCTGCCGGCAACACGATCGTCCTCAAGCCGGCGTCGGCGACCCCGCTCACGACGATCCGCCTCGCCGAGCTGGCGCTCGAAGCGGGCGTCCCGGCCGGCGTCTTCAACGTCGTGACAGGAGCGGGCGATGTCGTTGGCGCGGCGATCGCCGCCCACATGGACGTCGACATGATCTCGCTCACCGGGGACATGGCGACTGGCAAGCAGATCCAGGCCCTCGCCACCTCGAACCTGAAGCGGGTGCATCTCGAGCTCGGCGGCAAGGCGCCGTTCATCGTGTGCGCCGATGCGGACATCGAGGCGGCCGCTCGCGGCGCGACCGCGGGTGCGCTCATCAACGGCGGGCAGGACTGCACAGCCGCCACCCGGGCGTACGTCCAGCGCGATGTCTACGACGCGTTCCTCGCGCGGACCGCCGAGCTGTTCGATGGCGTGCGCGTGGGCGACCCCTTCGACCCGCAGACCGACCTGGGGACCCTTATCAGCGACACGCAGGTCGCGCGCGTCGCCGGGTTCGTCGAGCGCGCCGTCGCGGCCGGTGCCCGGGTCGTCGCCGGTGGGCTGCGACCGGACGTCCCCGGCTTGCCCGATGGGGCCTTCTACCGGCCGACCCTCATCGCCGACGCGACCCAGGACAGCGAGATCGTCCAGGACGAGGTGTTCGGTCCCGTGCTGGCGGTGCTGCCGTTCGACACGCTCGAGGAGGCCCTCGAGAAGGCGAACGACACCCGCTACGGGCTGGCGGCCAGCATCTGGACCTCGAACGTGTTCACCGCGATGGAGGCGGCGCGGACCCTGAACTTCGGCCACGTCCAGGTCAACGACCACCTCATGGTGACGTCCGAGATGCCGCATGGCGGGTTCAAGCAATCCGGGTTCGGCAAGGACATGTCGAGCTACTCGTTCGAGGAGTACACGCAGGTCAAGCACGTGATGCTCGAGCTGACCGGGGTGCCCGAGAAGGGGTGGCACTACACGATCTTCGGCGACAAGCCGGCCGACTAGCCGTCATCCACGCACGAAACGGCCCCTGACGGTGTGTCCGAGCCGGCCACGCGCCTAGATGTCGGCATCCTTGCCGCCGCTCGTCGTCCGATTGGGCCTTCAGGCGCGCGGTGGACCGGGCGATGGCCGCCATGCGCATCGATCATGCTGGCGATCTCGAGACCGCGCTCGCTCCGTCGTACCCGCAGATCCGTGTGGGACGCCCCGAGCTGACAGGAGACGTGGTACGTGTACCGCGATCGCCCGTTCCCGGCCAAGTCGGATGAGGCTGGCTAGGGGATAGGGCCTCGCTGCTATCGGCGATCCGCGGAGCGGTCAGGGTCACCCGACGATCGAGCCCGTTCAGATTCGTAGGTCTCAGTCGAAATGACGCCGCGGTCGCGGAGATCGCCGAGGTCGCTGGCGACTCGGGTTGGTACCAAGGTGCTACGGACTTTCGGGTCTGGCTCGGATAGGTTGGCTAGGGTCTTGTGCGGCTCGGTGCCGCCGACCTCATCTACCCTGGAGTGCTCCCTGAATGAAACTGCTACGGCTCGCGGTCTTGGCCCTAGTCACCGGCGCCACCGTTCTGGCATCTGTCGGGGCGGTAGCCGCCGCGAGCACGGTGGTCGAGTGCGGGCAGATCTCTGCCTACACGGCACCGGACCCCGCTGGACCCTCGGATGGCGCGCTGACGATCGGACTCCTGCCTCCGTGGGTCGTGGCGCCTGACGCGGTCTTGAGTCCGGCTGTTGCCGCAAATCTCCCGTCAGTAGCAGGATCAGGACCGTCGTGCCTAGTCATCGATCTCGACGACGCCGGGATCATCACCGGCCTCGACTTCGCGCCTCAGGGGGAGATCGAGGGTGCGGTGGTCTTCGACGCAGGAGTTGGTGGCTACATCTTCGCCGATCGCCTGCTGGTCCCGACGTTCATCACCGATGCCTACCCCGGCCTCGCCGTGATCTTCGTCACGAGCGCTGACGCTGGCACGAGCGCCTCCGTGACGTTGTCGGTCGATGGCTCGACCGGTCAACTCACAGAACTTGATGCGCGGGCCGCCTTCTGTGGGCCGGGCGACCTCGCCAGCAACGGCGATGGCATCGTCGGCGACGCGACGATCCCGGCATCGCTCATGGACGGTCCGGGCACTGCCGCGCTGGCGGGTGCAGATGGCCGGAATGCGTGTGCCCAGGTTCGAACCCAAGGCACCATCGACACCGGCACAGGTGAAGTGTTGACGACGACTGACGTCACGATCACCGTGACGGCTGCAGCCGGCGTTCTCGCCACGCCGCCGCCTACTTCGACCATCCGCGCGCCGCAGGGGCCCGCGCCAAGCACCCCCGTGGGTTACCTCGTCGCGATCGCGGCGCTCGGGACGGTGCTCGCGCTGCGAGCCCAACGTCGCGTCAGGAGAGGATCCAAGAGGGCGAGCAGGTAGGACTCCAATGATCTTCGAAAAGGAACCGACCTAGGCCCGAGGCCCCTCGGCTCCCGACGCGTTCTTGTAATCCGTCGTCTCCTGGCGATCCACATCGTCGATCGTTTCCGTGCCGGTGGGGATCTCATCGCCCAGCCGGTCCTGATCGCGAGCGATCCGGAAGATCTCGCGGCTGGTCGCGTTGACGTCGTTCGCGAGTTCGTGGAACGTCGGCGTCGAGATCGGTACCTCGCGTTTGCGTTTCTCGGTGGCCTTCAGATGGCTGAGGGCATCAAGGAGCTTGTTGGACTGGCCCGCGAGCTCTCGCTTCTCTTGGCTCATCGGTACTGTGTTCTCCTTATCCGCGAAAGCACTCACGTCCCAGGCATCAACGTACCGGGCGCGCTCTGCAGGCACGTTTCAATGATCGCCCGCAGGGTTGCTAGCGCCTCAATGGGGCCTGTCAGCACCTAGAATCGGGCCGGCGCAGGGTGTGCCGCTCGTCGACCGGCGCCCATCGTGTCAACGAATGGGCGAGCATGAGTCCAGCGCCGATAGCAAGGGCGCCTGCACCGACGATTGGAGAGACATGACCGAGAACCGCGCGAACGCTGCTCCGATCATTCTGGTGCCCGGGTTCTGGCTAGGCGCCTGGGCCTGGGACGAGGTCGTCGCGGGGCTTCGCGCCGATGGGCACCAGGTCAGCGCCCTCACGCTGCCCGGTCTCGAGTCGGCCGACAGCGACCGGTCGACCATCACGTTCGCGGATCACGTCGACGCGATCGTCGACGCGGTCGAGGCCGCCGGTGAGCCCGTCGTTCTGGCGGTCCACAGCGCGAGCGGGTTCTCCGGCTACGCCGCGAGCGACCGGGTTCCCGACAAGATCGCCGCCATGGTCTACGTCGACACGGCACCCGGGAAAGGGGCGATGGACCCCGACTTCAAGGACGTCGAAAAGCCGATGGACTGGGCCGAGGTTGAGGAGGGGGAGAACCTCGACGGGCTGAGCGAGGAGCAGAAGCAGACGTTTCGCGAGCGGGCGGTCCCGGTGCCCGGCAGCCTGATCCGCGAGTCCGTCGAACTGACCAACGATGCTCGACGTGACATCCCGAGCACCCTGATCTGCACGGGGTTCACCGCGGAGCAATACCAGACATACGCGAGGGAGAATCCCGACTGGGCGTTCCTCGCCGGTATCCCTGAGCTCCGAAACCCCACGTGGGTCGACCTGCCGACCAGCCATTGGCCGATGTGGTCGCGTCCCAAGGAGCTCGCGCAGATCATCGGCGACGTTGCCAAGGCGCACGCTCCGGTCGGTCCCGCCTAGGCGGCCGGGCAGCCATGGTCGCCGTCTGGCGCGCTGTTGACCCCGGTCACCGTTTTGCCCGGCGCGACATGACCGTGTAACGCCACGGGGCACGTCCGAAGCGTCCGCTCACGGGGTCGGACGTACGTTCGGAGGACGACGGTGGACCTAGGTGGGGGCTCCGTCGTACGGGCGCCTCGGCGTTGCTGTCCCCGGTTCAGCCGGGGCGCCCGCGCCTCTCGTGCCGACTCAGCCCGGGCCCTTGAAGACGGCAGCGACCAGGAACAGCGCGGCGATGGTCATCAGGAGGATGACGAACGCGGCGACGAGCTCGGCGCGCATCGCGCGGTCGAGGAAATCGCGTTCATTCGTCAGTGAGGTGCGGGCGGCTGTCACAAGGGGGCCGATCCGGAGCATCGCACTCGCCGTCCCAGTACGGGTGGTGCCAGAACGCACCACCTCGGGCGTGCATGAGACCACGCTGCGTGGGGCACGCGTCAAGGGAGGGGCCGCTGACGCGACGAGATCGCCAATGATCAGGCCCGGCCCTTCTAAGCCCATGACGAATCGGTCGAACGACGGCTGGAGATCGGGCATGCTCCGCCACATCATCCCCAGCAGGGGACCGCTGTATTCCTCGCGCATGTGCAGTCGCGTTCGCCCGTCGCCTTGTGGGGCGAGCGTGTAGGTGCGGACGCCCTTGAACAATCCGAGCGGCATCCCGCCGCTGAACACCATCGTCCGGTCGGGCTCGAAGGTCGTGACCTTGACGGGAAAGGCGCGGCCCGGCGCGACCCTCGAATGGATCGTGATCGTCTGGCCGGCCGCGATCCGGCCATCGACCCTGTCGACGCCTGAATCCCAGCTCGCCCAGGCCGGGCCGTCGGTCAGGATCGACCAGACCCGGCCGGGTTCGGCGCGGATGTCCGCGCTTGCCTCATACGCCTTCATGACCTGCTCCTGTCACTGCCGGCTCGCTCGTCCGGGCGGTGAATGGTAACAGGTCGGTTACCGAAGAGTTGAGCGCTACTTCTTCTTCGGCCCGTCGCCTCGATCGCCCTGTCCCGAGCCGGCCGAACCCTTCGCCTGCTGGCGACGGTCCGCGGCGAGGGACCGGCCGACGTCGACCTGGTCGGTGGTGAACCGGCCCTGCGCGTCGCGACGGATGTACCGCTTGTCGGTGCCCGTGTCGAGCAGTTCGCGCTTCTTGGCTGCCATGGTGATCTCCTCCATCGGTGGCCCTGGGTGCCAACAGCCGAAGTGTAGCGACGCCCCGTGCATCGGCCCACGGTGCCCGATAATGGCCCCATGCCGCCGATCACCGAGCTGACCCGCATCGAGCCCGTGCTGCTCGCCCGCCTCGAGGCGCAGGGTACCTTCACGACCGGGCTCCTCCTCGAGCGGTCCGAGACCCTCACCCGCCGCCAATATCTGGCGGACCAGCTCGACGCGACGACGAACGACGTGCTCGACTGGCGCGACGAAGCCCTGATGCTGAACCTGGCAAGCTTCGGCCCGGACGATCACCAGTTGATGATCCAGGCCGGCATCGAGGGGCTGCGCGACATCCTCGCACTCTCGCTCGACGCGTTCCGCGATCGCATCCATCGAGCCGCCATCGAGCTCAACTGGACGCCGCCCGACGACCTCAGCCTGTCGGGCTGGTGGGAGCAGGCCAAGACGCTCGAGGAGGAGTAGGCGCGGCTTAGCGCAGAACGCCGGGCTACGATGCCCGCGTGCGAACGCCCCTCGACCGAGCCGCCGACCTCTGGATCGCGATCGCGACCGCGCTGACCATCCTGGCGGTGACCATCCCGTTCTTCCTCAACCCTGCCTGGGTGGCGTTCGAGCAGGGCCGCGCGCAGGCCGCCGTGTGGACCGGTTTCAGCGAACCCGACCTGCGCCAGGCGACCGATGCGATCCTTGCCGACCTCGTGTTCGGGCCGCCCGACTTCGATGTCGCCGTCGGCGGCGCCCCGGTGCTCAACGAGCGTGAGCGTGGTCACATGCGCGACGTGCGCGGTGTGTTCATCGCCTTCTTCGCCCTCGCGATCGGCCTCGCGGCGGCGGCCCTGGCGATGGTCGTGCGGCGACGCGGCGACGAGCGGCGGGCGACCTGGCGAGCGGTCCGGCGCGGGGCCGTCGGCCTGATCGTCGTCCTGATCGGGGCCGGGATCCTGTCGGTCGTGGCCTTCGCGGCCCTGTTCGAGCTGTTCCACCGGATCTTCTTCTCGGGCGGCTCGTACGCCTTCGATCCGGCGAACGAGCGTCTCGTCCAGCTGTTCCCGTTCAGGTTCTGGCAGGAGTCGGCGATCGCCGTCGGGGCCGTGAGCGTCGTGATCGCCGTGCTCGTCGTGGTCGTCGCAACCCGGCGGCTGGCCGATGGCGACGGCGTTCCCTCGGCGGTTACGATGGAAGGGTCGCGTCCGTGACGACCGACCGCCTGCTGTCGGTCGAGGAGGCACTCGAGCGCGTCTTCGGCGCGATCGATGGTCCGACCGAGTCCGAGCACGCCTGGCTGTCCGAGGCGCTCGGCCGGGTGGCGGCCGTGCCGATCTCGAGCCCGTTGGCGCTGCCGCCGTGGGACAACTCGGCGATGGACGGCTACGCGATCCGTTCGGTCGATGTGGCCGGCGCGGTCGAGGACGCCCCGGCGACGCTGGAGGTCATCGGCGAGGTGCGCGCTGGGCAGGCGCCGGATACGACCGTGCGCCGCGGCACGGCCATCCGCATCGCGACCGGGGCGCCGGTCCCGCCCGGTGCCGACGCGGTGATCCCCGTCGAGGGGACGACGCCCCTCGACGCGGCCGGGACCGTGGCCGGCGAGCGCGGCCGGGATGCCACGGGTCCGCTGCCGGCCGCGATCCTGGCATACAACGCCGTGCCGATCGGCGGCTCCATCCGGCGGCGCGGCAGCGACCTCGCGGCGGGGACCACGATCGTCGAACCGGGCACGGTGCTGACACCGGCGGTCATCGGCCTGGCTGCGGGCGTCGGCGTCGAAGCGATCGACGTCCATCGACGCCCTGCCGTGAGCATCCTCGCGACCGGTGACGAGGTGCGTGGCCGTGGCGCCGATCTCGGTCCGGCCGGGATCCCCGACGCGAACGGCCCGGGCCTCATGGCGATGGTCGAGGCGGCCGGGGGTCACCCGAACGCCCTGGGGATCGCGGACGACCGGTTCGATGACGTCCGCGCCCGACTGTGCGCCGGGCTGGTCGGGGGTGCCGAGGCGATCATCGTGTCGGGTGGCGTGTCGGTCGGCCCGTACGACGTCGTCCGCGACGCGTTCCGGGAGTTCGGCCAGATCGACCTGTGGCGCGTCGCCGTTCAGCCGGGCAAGCCCTTCGCGTTCGGCACGGCGCGGGCACCGGTCGATGCCGGTGGGGACCCGGATCGGCCCCCGACGCTGCTCTTCGGGCTGCCCGGCAATCCCGTCTCGACGTTCGTGACGTTCGAGCTGTTCGTCCGCCCGGCGCTCCGGCGCCTGGGCGGCTATCGCGACGACGACCTGTTCCGGCCACGCGACCGGGCCGTGCTGGGCGAGGACGTCTCGAAGAGCCGCGGCCGGCGCGGCTTCATCCGTGTGACCGCGGACCGGGATGCGCACGGCACGCCCCAGCGCGACGACCGAGGGCGGGTACGCGTCCACATGGCGGGCGGGGCCGCGGGGCAGGGGAGCCACGTGCTGTCGGCGCTGGCGACGGCCGACGCGCTCGCCGTCATCCCCGAGGCGAATGACTCGCTCCCCGCCGGCGCCGAGGTCGAGCTCTGGTGGCTCGACCGGACCTGACGCGTTCGCGAGCGCCCGAGGCGTTGGCGAGGCCGCTATCCTCGGGGACGTGATGGATCCGAAAGGTCGATCGGTCGCACCACGAGCCGAACGGCGTCGCCTGTCCCACGTCGACCGGACCGGGCGTCCGCGGATGGTCGATGTGTCTGACAAGCCGGTCACCGCACGACGCGCCGTGGCCGAGGCGATGGTCACGATGTCGCCCGAGACGCTCAGCCTCGTCATCGACGGCGGCGGGACCAAGGGCGATGTCCTCGGCGTCGCTGAGCTCGCCGGCGTGATGGGCGGCAAGCGCACGAGCGACCTGATCCCGCTCTGCCACCCCCTGCCGCTGACCGACCTCCAGGTGTCGATCACGCCCGATCGTGCCGCGAGCGCGCTGCGCATCCGCGCCGAGGCCGCCACGACGGGCCAGACCGGCGTGGAGATGGAGGCCATGACCGCGGCCTCGATCGCGGCGCTCACCGTCTACGACATGGTCAAGGGCGTCGAGCGCGACGTGACGATCGGCAGTCTCCGGCTGGTATCCAAGAGCGGTGGCAAGAGCGGCGACTGGGAGCGACGTGACCGCGACGAACCGCCCGGACGGGAGCGGCGACCGGGCGACCGGGCCGCCGGACGGATCGCCAAGCCGGCACGCGGAGGCCGGCCGGGCAGGCGGACGCCGTGAGACGGGCGCTCGTGATCACGGCCAGCGACGGCGTGAGCGAGGGCCGTCCGCGAGGACGCGTCGGGCACGGGCGTGGGCGAGCGGCTCGAGGGCCTGGGCTTCCAAGTCGAGCGAAGCGTCCTGCCTGACGAGCCGCGACTCGCTCGCCGGGGTGCTGCGGGACTGCGCCGCATCGCACGACCTCATCGTCACGACCGGCGGGACCGGGCTGACCCCGCGCGACGTGACGCCGCAGGCGACGCGTGACGCCATCGACTACGAGGTCCCCGGACTGGCCGAGGCGATGCGGGCCACCGGTCGCGCCATCACCCCGTTCGCCGACCTGTCGCGAGGCGTCGTCGGCGTCATCGGCCGGACGCTGGTGGTCAACCTGCCGGGCAGCCCGAAGGGGGCGGTCGAGTCGCTGGCGGCGATCGAGCCGGTCCTCGACCACGCCCTCGAGACCCTGGCCGGGCCGTTCGAGCACGAGCCGGCCGGCGACGACGCCACTCCCCGATGACCCTGTTCGGCCCGTTCGCCGACGTTCCCGCCTATCCGCTCGTCTTCCTCGTGTTCTACGGGGCGGTCGTGGTGTTCGTGCTGGCGATGGCCCGCCACCTGCGCGTCTTCGCGGCGGTCCGCGCGGAGGGTCCCAGCCCGTTCTCGGACATCCCGCGGCGGTTCATCGGCCTGATCGAGTACGCCTTCATCCAGACCAAGATGTTCAAGGACGCCCGCGCCGGCCTGATGCACGCGGGCATCTTCTGGGGCTTCGTCCTGCTCACGATCGGCACCGCCAACATCGTCACGGGCGGGGTCATCGAGCAGGTCCTGTCGATCCCGTTCGATGGCCTGCTCTGGCTGCTCGTCAGCGTGATGCAGAACGCGGTCGCGGTGATCGTCCTGGTGTCGATCGGCTGGGCGTTCGTCCGGCGACTGATCACCAAGCCGCGCCGCCTCACGTTCAACCGCGACGCGCTGGTCATCCTGTCGATGATCGGCGGGGTCGTGGCGACCGAGGTCCTCGCCGAAGCATTCGAGTTCGCGGCGCACGGCGATCAGCCCGGAGCCTTCGTGTCGGCGGCGCTGGCCGGCCCGCTCCGGGGCGCGATCGCACCCGAGACCCTCGACACCCTGTTCGCCGTCTTCTGGTGGGCGCACATCGTCCTGGTCGCCGCGTTCCTCGTGTACCTGCCGTTCAGCAAGCACCTCCACATCGCCACGAGCTTCCCGAACATCTGGTTCCGCAAGCTCGCCCCGCGCGGGGAGCTGCCGCAGATGGACCTCGAGGACGAGAACTCGACGTTCGGCCTCAAGTCGCTGCAGGACCTCGGCTGGAAGGACCTGCTCGACGGGTTCACGTGTACGGAGTGCGGCCGCTGCCAGCAGGCCTGCCCGGCCTGGAACACGGGCAAGCCGCTCAACCCGAAGACCTTCATCATGGGCATCCGGGACATGTCGGTCGAGGCGGAGCACGGCCTCAACCTCATCCCGAATTCGCCGATCGTGCGCGAGACGTATGGCCTCGACGATGCCCGGCCGGCCGCGACCGCGCTGGCCAAGCCCATCGTCGACGACGCGATCCCGTACGACGCCGTGTGGGACTGCGTCACGTGCGGCGCCTGTGTCGAGGCGTGCCCGGTGCTCATCGAGCACGTCGACAAGATCGTCGGGCTGCGACGCAACCTCGTCCTCGAGGAATCGCGGTTCCCGCAGGAGCTGACCGCGGCCTTCCGCGCGATGGAGGGGCAGGGCAACCCGTGGGGCCAGCCGGCCTCGCAGCGCATGGATTGGACCAAGCCACTGCCGTTCGAGGTGCCGACCGTCGCCGGTCTCGCCGCGGACGGCGGTCTCGACGACCTCGAGGTCCTGTACTGGGTCGGCTGTGCGGCGGCCTTCGACACGCGCAATCAGAAGGTCGCCCGAGCGGTCGCGACATGTCTCCACGCGGCCGGCGTCTCGTTCGCCGTCCTCGGCCAGGAAGAATCGTGCACGGGCGACCCGGCCCGGAGGATGGGCAACGACTACGTCTTCCAGATCCTGGCTTCGGGGGCGGTCGAGACGCTGAACCGCTACGGGATGGGGGAGCGGACGATCGTCACGGCGTGCCCGCATTGCTTCAACACGATCGGCAACGAGTACGGCCAGCTCGGCGGGTCGTTTCGGATCGTCCACCACTCGACGTACCTGTCGGAGCTCGTCGCCTCGGGGCGGCTGGCGACGCTGCCCGAGGACGCCGAGTCGTCGACCGGCGACCATCGACCGGGCGGCGTGACAGTCCACGACTCGTGCTATCTCGCGCGGTACAACGGCGTGATCGAGGCGCCGCGGTCGGTGCTCGGCGCGGCCGGGATCACGGTCACCGAGATGGCCAAGAGCGGCAAGGACACGTTCTGCTGCGGCGCCGGCGGCGGGCGGATGTGGATGGAGGAGACCCGCGGGACGCGCATCAACGAGGAGCGCACTCGGCAGGTCCTCGAGACCGGTGCTTCGACCGTCGCCACGGCCTGCCCGTTCTGCATGGTGATGATGAGCGACGGCCTGGCAGCGGTCGACGGCGCGTCCGGCGTCAACGCGATGGACATCAGCGAGGTCCTCGCCGCCCGCCTCGCAAGCGTGCCGGACGACCGGCGCCTCCCGGTGGTCTGACGTGAGCGGACCGGCGACGGACCCGGAGGCCGCGGCGCGCTGGGAGGCGCTCGTCGAGGCGGTGCTGGCCGACGGCGAGGCGACCTACGGCAACGCCAATGGCCCGAAGCGTGCGTTCGGTGCCACCTCGCTCAAGACCGACGGCAAGATCTTCGCGATGCTCGTGAAGGAGCGGCTCGTGGTGAAGCTGCCGGCCGGTCGGATCGAGGTGCTGGTTGGCGAGGGGGTCGGCGAGCGGTTCGATCCGGGGCACGGTCGGATCCAGAAGGAATGGCTGGCGGTGCTCGGCGCGGACGCGGCGCAGTGGCGGGCGCTCGCGGACGAATCGGAAGCGTTCGTGTCCCGCCGCCGGTGAGCGACACCGACCTCCAGGGGCTCACTGACCATGAGGCCCAGAACCGGGCGTCGTGGAACGCCGACAGCGACGACTACCAGGCGCGCCACGGCGACCAGCTCGCGGCGAGCACCGGCCTCGCCTGGGGCACCACCCAGATCCCCGAGTCGGAGCTGCGCGTCCTCGGCGACGTCGAGGGCAAGGACGTCCTCGAATTCGGCTGCGGCGCGGCGCAATGGGCGATCGCCCTGGCCAAGCTCGGGGCGCGTCCCGTCGGTATCGACCTGTCCGAGCGGCAGCTCGAGCACGCACGGCGGCTGATGGCCGAGGCCGGCCTCGACTTCCCCCTGATCCACGCGAGCGCTGAGCAGGTGCCGCTGCCCGACGCCTCGTTCGACATCGTCTTCTGCGACCACGGCGCGATGACGTTTGCCGATCCGTACCGGACCGTGCCCGAGGCAGCGCGGCTGCTGCGGCCGGGCGGGCTATTCGCGTTCAACCACCACACGCCGATCGAGGCGATCGCGTGGCCACTTGGACTCCGACACGGTCGGCGAGCGCCTCGTGGTCGACTACTTCGGGATGCATCGCCTCGACGATGGCGAGACGACCACGTTCCAGTTGCCGTACGGCGAGTGGATCCGGCTGTTCCACGAGAACGGTCTCGAGGTCGAAGACCTCATCGAGCCGCGTCCGCCGGAGGGCGCGACGAGCTCGTATCGCGACCAGCGCGAGCTCGATTGGGCACGTCGCTGGCCGGCCGAGGAGATCTGGCGCCTCCGCAAGCGCTAGCGCCACCCTCGGTCACCGGGTGACCGAGCCGGCGAACGAGTGACCCGCCCGGGTCGTTCACGTCGTTTGGTCACCGGGTGACCGAGCCGGCGAACGAGTGACCCGCCCGGGTCGTTCCACCGTCCGTTCGGTCACCGGGTGACCGAGCCGGCGAACGAGTGACCCGCTCGTTCCACCGTCCGTTGGTCACCGGGTGACCGAGCCGGCGAACGAGTGACCCGCCCGGGTCGTTCCACCGTCCGTTCGGTCACCGGGTGACCGAGCCGGCAAACAAGTGACCGGCCCGACCGCTTGCTCTCTTGGCCGGCGTGGTCGCGGCATGGCGCCGCTAGACCAAGACCGCGGGGTAGGATGCGGCCAGTGACGACCGCGAGCCGCGCCCCCGGGCCGTACCGCCTGACCGAGGAGCACGAGATGCTCCGCGACGCCGTCCGGGTCCTGGCCGACGATCGCGTCGCCCCGCGCGCCGCCGAGATCGACAAGACCGGCGAGTTCCCCGAGGACGTGCGCCGACTGCTGGCCGATCACGACATCCTCGCGCTGCCGTTCCCGACCGAGCACGGCGGGCTCGGCGGGGAGTTGCTGAGCGTGTGCCTCGCGGTCGAACAGCTGTCCCGGGCGTGCGCCACGACCGGTCTCATCCTCGCGGTCCAGGAGCTCGGCAGCCTGCCGATCACCCTGGCGGGGACCGCGGAGCAGCAGGCGCGCTGGTTCCCGAAGCTGGCCAGCGGCGAGCACCTGATCGCGTTCGCCCTGACCGAGGCCGAGGCGGGCTCCGACGCCGCCGCGACGCGCACGACGGCCCGGCGCGACGGCGACGACTACCTCATCGACGGCTCGAAGCGGTTCATCAGCCAGGGCTCGGTCGCCGACCTCGTCGTGGTCTTCGCCGTGACCAAGGCCGATGCGCCACGGCACGAGCGGCTGAGCGCCTTCGTCGTCGAAGTGCCGAGCGAGGGTTTCTCGGTCACCCGCATCGAGCACAAGATGGGCATCCGCGGCAGCCCGACCGCCGAGCTGGCCTTCACCAACCTGCGCGTCCCGGCCGCCAATCGGCTCGGCGACGAAGGCAACGGCTGGGACATCGCGATGCGCACGCTCGACCGCAGCCGGCCGGGGATCGCCGCGCAGGCCGTCGGCATCGCCCAGGGCGCCCTCGAGACGGCGACCGCCTATGCCCGGGATCGAAAGCAGTTCGGGCAGCGCATCGGCGACTTCCAGCAGATCGGCGCGATGCTTGCCGACATGGACGCCGGGATCGAGGCCGCGCGGCAGCTGCTGTACAAGGCCTGCGTCGAGATCGATGCCGGGGCGGCGGACGCCAGTCGCTGGTCGGCGATGTGTAAACTCGTGGCCGGTGACACGGCGATGCGAGTCACCACCGACGCCGTCCAGGTGCTCGGGGGCTATGGCTACATCGACGAGTTCCCAGTCGAGCGGATGATGCGCGACGCGAAGATCACCCAGCTCTACGAGGGGACGCAGCAGATCCAACGACTCGTCATCGCGCGCGCCTTGCTCGGCAAGGGCGACTGACCGCGACGACGGAAGCCCGGAGGTCGGATCGGTTCGTGCGCATCGTCGTCCTCACCAAGCCCGTTCCGGATCCCGCCTCGGGCGGTGAGCGGCTCGGTCCCGACGGGCGCCTCGACCGGGCCAACAGCCCGGCTGTCGTCAACGGCAACGACGAGTACGTCCTCGAGAAGGCGCTCAAGCTGATCGAGGCGGCCGGCGAGGGCGAGGTCATCCTGCTGACCATGGCCCCGGCCACCGCCCCCGAGACGATGCGCAAGGCCCTAGCGATGGGCGCGACGAGCGGGGTGCTCGTGACCGATCCCGCCATCGAGGGTTCCGACACCGTCGCCACCACCCGGATCCTTGCCGCGGCACTCCAGACGCTCGAGTTCGACCTGGCGTTCGCCGGCGTCGACACGTCCGATGGCACGTCGGGGCTCGTGGCGCCCGGCATGGCCGCCCTGACGAAGCTGCCCTACCTGTCGTATGCGGCCGACATCGAGCCGGACGCCGCAGCCCGGACCGTGCGCGTCAAGCGGATCACCGCGGCCGGCTTCGAGGTGCTCGAGGCGCCGATGCCGGCCCTCATCTCGGGCACACAAGCGCTCGGCGAACCGCGCTACCCGTCGCTCAAGGGGATCATGGCCGCCCGCTCGAAGGAGATCCGGACGATCGCCCTCGCGGACCTGGGCATCGAGTCGGCCACGGTCGGCATGGCCGGGGCGAAGACGAAGGTCGTCGACTCGCGCAAGCCCGACCCGCGCGGTGCGACGAAGGTCGTACGCGAGGCGCCCGACGAGGCCGCCCGGCAGGTCGTCGAGCTGCTCGCCGAGCGGCGGATCATCTGATGGCCGGCATCTGGGTCCACGGCGAGCTCGCGGCCGACGGCTCACTGGCCAAGCTCAGCACCGAGGTCGCCACCCTGGGCCGGCAGCTTGGCGACGCACGCGGCGCCGAGGTGACCGGTGTCGTCATCGGGGCGGACCCGTCGGCCGCGGCACGGAATTGGCCGGCTTCGTCCCGCGCGTGCTGACCCTGACCGAGCCGGCGACGGGCGATCATGCGGCCGGCATGATCGTCGCCCAGCGATTGGCACAGCTCATCGCGGCACACGATCCCGACGTGGTCCTGACCGGCGCCGGTCCCGAGGGCCGTGATGTCGCCGGATCCCTGTCGGCGCTGACCGGCTGGGGCGTGCTGGCCAACGCGACGGCCGTCCAGTCGACCGACGACGGACCCGTGGCGACGCACAGCGTGTTCGGTGGCAAGCTCATCACCGACAGCGCCGTGACCGACGGCCGCGGCATCATCACGGTCAGGCCGAACAGCGTGACAGCCGAGGCGGCGGGGTCCACGGGCAGCGTCGAGGCCGCGACGGCGGCCGGTGAGCTAGACCAGCCCGCCGTGCCGATCGTCGACAGGCTCGACGCCGAGACCAAGGCCGCCTCGATCGATGACGCCCGGATCATCGTGGCCGGTGGCCGCGGCGTCGGCGGGCCAGATGGCTTCAAGCTGATCGAGGACTTGGCGGCCGCGCTCGGCGGGGCGGTCGGCGCGACCCGTGCCGCGGTCGACTCGGGCTGGATCCCGTATAGCCAGCAGATCGGCCAGACCGGCAAGATCGTCAAGCCGCAGCTGTACCTCGCGATGGGCATCAGCGGGGCGATCCAGCACAAGGTCGGCATGCAGACCGCCTCGACGATCGTCGCCGTCAATCGCGATCCAGACGCGCCTATCGCAGAATTCGCCGACATGGTCGTCATCGGCGATCTGGTCGAAGTCGGAACCGCGCTGCTCGCCCAGCTGCGAGCCCGCGACGGTTGATCAGGTGCGGGTCGCGATGACCGTCGCCGAGCTGACCATCCTCCTGCCGGTGGCGGCGTTCGTCGCCCTGGCCCTCGGCATCGCGATCGTCCTGCGCCGGGCGGGCCGGCTCGTCGCGCGGACACGCGAGCTCGAAGGGTTCCGCTCCTCCGTCCGCGACCTGACGGCCCGGATCGATCAGTCGCTCGAAGGTGCCGTCGGGCGCATCGACGCGGTCCGCCGCGGCCAGTTCGGGGCGGACACCATCGGCCCGACCATCGAGGCTGCGACGGATGCGGTCAAGCGCTACGCCGACGAGGCCGGTGCCATCAAGGGCCCGCCCCCCTCGGTCGTGATCCGCGACGCCATCGTGGCCGAGCTGGAACGCGCGGAACGCGCCCTCGAGATGGTCGATCACGGCGCGAAGATCCTCACCCAGGTCCGGCGGCGCGGCCGCGAGCTCGAGGCACAGACATCGGTGAAGCGCGGCTACCTGAACCTGGTGCATGCACGCGAGGCGATCATCCGTCACGCCGCGGCCGCCGACGCGCTCGAGTTGCCACCCCTCGACGGCGAGGCGAAGGGGTCGATGCCAGCGGGTCAGCCACGCCCTTGACCACACCATGTAGTGGTATCCTCGGCCCACACCACAAGTGGTAGTGGTGGTCGACCGACAGGAGAGCGATGCGCTGCCCCCAATGCGGTGACCGGGATACCCGCGTCGTCGACTCGCGCGACCTCGATGATTCGGCGACGATCCGTCGTCGTCGCGAATGCACGGCGTGCACGATGCGGTTCACCACCTACGAGCGGATCGAAGCCGCCCGGCTGGTCGTCGTGAAGCGTGACGCCACTCGCCAGGAATGGGATCGGGAGCGGCTCGCGTCCGGGCTGCGCAAGGCCCTGACCCGACGGCCCGTGCCGACCGGCGCGGCCGAGGCTGCCGCCGATCGAATCGAGGCGGAGTTGCGTGCCGAGGGCATGACCGAGGTGCCGTCGTCGCGCGTCGGTGCGCTCGCCATGGAAGCGTTGCGCGGCCTCGACCAGATCGCCTACATCCGCTTCGCGAGCGTCTACCAGAGCTTCGAAGACCTCGAGGACCTCAAGCGCGAGGTCGACACGCTCTACGCCGAGAAGGGCAACGGAGCGCACGCCGGGTGAGCGTCCTCTCGGACCGTGACATCCGGGCGGCGCTCGACGACGGCGCGGTCCGCATCGACCCGTACGACCCGCAAGACCTGCAGCCGTCGTCGGTCGACCTGCATCTCGATCGCTCGTTCCGGGTCTTTCGCAACAACCGCTACCCGTACATCGACGTGCGCGTCGATCAGCCGGACCTGACCGAGCTCCTCACGATCGAGGACGACGAGCCCTTCATCCTGCACCCCGGTGAGTTCGTGCTCGGACAGACCCTGGAGTGGGTCGAGCTGCCCAATGACCTCGTCGCGCGACTGGAAGGCCGGAGCTCGCTCGGTCGCCTTGGGCTGCTGATCCATTCGACGGCCGGATACGTCGACCCGGGCTGGAAGGGCAACCTGACCCTCGAGCTGTCGAACGTCGCGAACCTGCCGATCGCGCTCTACTCCGGCATGCGCATCGGCCAGATCTCGTTCTTCAAGATGTCCTCGCCGGTCGAGCGACCGTACGGGTCGCCGGAGCTCCGGTCGCGCTACCAGGGCCAGAAGGAACCGACCGCGTCGGCCTACCACCGCGACTTCGACGGGAACCGCTAGGCCGCGTGGGACTCAACGAGCACGTCGACTGGGGTACCGACCTGGGCGGCGGGACGCGCGCCGCGCTGTTCCAGGCCGGCACGTTCCGATCGGATGCCGGGGCGTTGTTCGGGCCGGTGCCGCGCCTCATGTGGAACCGCCTCGTGCGCAACGAGCTCGACGAGGAGCACCGACTGCTCCAGGCGCTGAACTGCCTGCTCGTCGAGACGCCATCGGGCCGGGTGCTCATCGAGACCGGCATCGGCGAACGGCTCGACGACAAGACCCGGGAGATGCGGGTCTACGAGGGACCGGCCATCGGGCCGGCGCTGGAGGCGGCCGGGGTGCTGCCCGAGACCATCGACGTCGTGGCGCTCAGCCACCTCCATTTCGACCACGCGGGCGGCCTGCTCCGGGCGGACGGCGAGCGGGCGTTCCCGCACGCGACCATCGTCGCGCAGAAGGCCGAATGGCAGATCGCCCTCGGCGACAACCCGCGCCTGGTCGCGTCGTACATGCAGCCGGAGCTGGAGCTCGTCCGGAGCTGGGGTGAGCAGGGCTGGACCGACGGGGAGAAGGAGATCCTGCCGGGCGTCACGGTCATCCCGACCGGCGGTCATTCGACCGGCCACCAGGCCATCGTCGTGCGCGGCACGGGGGACGAGGCGAAGACCCTTGTCTTCTTCGGCGACCTGTTCATGCGGCCCTGGGCGGCGAACCCGCGCTGGATCACGGCATTCGACGACTTCCCGCTCAATTCGGTCGCCCAGAAGGCCGTCCTGTTCGGCCAGGCCGCGGACGAGGGCTGGGTCGTCGTGCTGTCGCATGAAAGCACGCACCCGATCGGCCGGCTGTCGCGCGATCGCGACCGGTTCGAGTTCGAGCCGATCTAGGGCGCCGCGACCTCGGTCAGCATCAATTCGATCAGGGCCTTCGCGCCCTGCTCATCGACCGGCCCGCTGACGACGTGGCGGATCACGCCGTTGACGTCGATGAAGAATTGGGTCGGCAGGGCGAAGACCCGATACGCACGCAGGACGTGGCCGGACCCGTCGAAGCCGATCGTGTAGTCGAGTCGATAGCGCTCGGCATACGCGGACACATCGGCGGCGGTCGTCTCCTGCACGCTGATCCCGACCACCTCCAGCCCGCGCTCGCGATACGCAGCCGACAGCGAACGCAGGATCGGCGTCTCCTGCTGGCAGGGTGGACACCACGACGCGAAGAAGTTGACCCAGACGACCTTGCCGCGCAACGACGCGAGCGTGATCGGTCGACCGTCGAGGTCCTCGAGCTGGTAGGTCTGCCCGTCGCCGAGGTCGATCGTGACTTCGGGGGCCGCGGCGCCGGCCTTGAGGCCCTCGGGCGGTTCCGCGCCGATGAGGAACGGCGTGGCCAGCGGATCGGTCAGGTCGGGTGGCGTCGCCGTGTTGCCGAGTGGAGTGGTGATGGCCACGCCGACGATGGCGACCACCATGACGACGATCGCCCCGGCGAGCACCTGGCGACCGCTGAAGGGCCCGACCAGCCCATGCCGTGTCGGCCGGTGGGTGAACCCGGGTCGCTCGGTCGTCACGCGCTCAGATCGCGGTCAGGAACTGGAAGTAGCGGGGCAGGAGCCGCAGCAGGTCGAGCACCATCGCGACGCCGATCGCGCTCACCAGCAGCCCGCCGACCAGCGAGACCGTCCGGCCGTGTCGGAGCAGTGGTCGAAGCAGCCCGGGCGCTCGATCGTAGGCAAGCGCGATGGCGATGAACGGCAGGCCCAGCCCGAGGCAGTAGCCGACGAGCAGCAGCAGGCCCTGTGCGACGGTCCCGGACGTGGCCGCCATCGTGAGGATCCCGCCGAGGATGATCCCGATGCACGGCGTCCAGCCCACGGCGAAGATCGCGCCGAGGCCCAGCGACGCGAGCCAGCCACCGTTCGAGCCGACCAGTCGACCGCCGAGCCGGTCACCGAGCCCGGGGCGCGCGTCGGGCCCGCCGGTCGCAAGGGCGATCGAGCCGGTCGTGGTCGCCAGGCTGCCGGCGGCACCGGCATCGAGCGGCCGCCAGGTGCGTTCGAGGACGGGGATGCGTAGGATGCCGGCGAGGCTCAGGCCGAGCACGATCAGGATCGCGCCGCCGATCACGCGGAGCGCCGGCAGCACGTCGACGAACCCCGAGGCGAGGTATGTGGCCGTCACGCCGAGCAGCGAGAACACCGCCGTGAAGCCGGCCACGAACGCGATCGCGTGGCGCATCGCCAGCCAGCGGTCCGCCCGTGCTGTGCCGCCCCCGGCGACGGCGATCGCGCTGAGCTGCCCGAGGTAGGCCGGCACCAGGGGGAGGACGCAGGGGGACAGGAAGCTGATCACGCCCGCCGCGAGCGCGACGAGGATCGTGAGGTCGGTGCCGCCGCTCATGCGGGGGCAGGCTCGGCGTCCAGCACGTCCACCAGGAGCCGCCGCAGCTTGACCGCGCTCGTTACGAGCTCGAGCCGCCGACCGCCGAGCTCCACGACCGGGATCGACGCGAACAGCTCGCGGTGCAGGTCCGGATCGGCCTCGATGTCGCGCTCGATCAGCGCCGGCATCGGGAGGCCGGCCCGTTCGCGCTCGGCGAGGAGCGCATGCACGATGTCGCGGGCCTCGTCACACAGGGTGCAATCGGGACGGCCGTACAGGATGAGGTCGGGGAGGGGAGCGTCGGCCATCGTGCGTGGATTGTACGGGCGAGTCCCTATCAGCCCGGATCGGGGCCCGATGGAGAGTGGCAAGCCGCCGCAGGGAGGCGCGGCGGCTTGCGTACGTGACGTCGGACCCGTGCACCAGGTTCCTGGATCCGTGGCGGCTCCGGGCGGCATCCACGAGAACGCGCGGTACGATGTCGACCGCGCCCCCGTAGCTCAGTGGATAGAGCGAGGCCGTCCTAAGGCCTGCGTCGGCGGTTCGAATCCGTCCGGGGGCGCTTATTCCTTGGATCCTGACTGTCGATCGTTTCAGGACTCAGCGCGCGAGCAGGAACACCTCGACCGGCCGCTCCAAACCTTTCACCTGGTGACGTCCGCGCTCCTCGAAACGGAAACCCCCACCGTCGACCAGGCCGCGCGTGACTGCCGACACGATGATCTCGGATGCGCCTCCCAAGCCCATGATCCGGGCAGCCGCGTGAACGGCGACACCGCCGATGTCGCTCGGCAGCACTTCCACCTCGCCGGTATGAACGCCGATGCGAAGCTTGATCCCCAGGTCTTGCATCTCGTCACGCATCGCTACGGCCGCCCGCAGGGCAGCAGCAGCGCTTCCGAAGGTCGCCAGGAAGCCGTCGCCGGTGGTGTTCACCTCCCTTCCTCGGAAGCGATCGAACTGTGTGCGGATCAGGCGGTTGTGTTCAGTCAGCAACTGCTTCCAGGTGGCGTCCCCGAGCGTCGCGGCGGTCCGGGTCGAGTCGACGATGTCGGACATCAGTAGGGTCGTCACCAGGCGCTCGTGCTCACCCGGCACTCCGAGTGCGCCGATGTTGCCGAACATGTCGACCACCACGACCGACTCATCGCCGACGACCCAGACGTCATGCCCGGGCGGAACGTTCATGATGTCGCCAGGCCCGAACTCGGCGGCCTCGCCATCGTCCATCTCGACGTGGAAGCGACCCTGCAACATCAACTGAAGGTGGTGGATCTGGCACGACGGCGTGCCTTGGATCGGCCGCAAGGATTCCGACCAGCGAAAGCCGGGCTCGAGGATGCCGCGACCGAGAGTCAAGGACCCCGCCCGCACCAGCGCGACAGTCCCCTTGGGGAATCGACGCACTTCGTCAGGCTCGTCGAAGTTTCTCTGCTGGATGGCGCCACTGGGTCGTAGAAGGTGCTTGGACACTTGCTGCCCGTGGTTCAACTAGCGGCGCCGACGGTATGTTTGGCTTGCGGAGTGCGAGATGCAGTGGCGCGTCCTTCTCGCTCCATCGGCAGGAACCAGCCAGGGAGCTGGGCGACGAGCCGCGGATCCCCGAACAGGCGCACCGAGCGATCGGCGATCGCATCCGTCCACGACCGGAGACCGCGGGCAACGGGGTTGAGGGCGCGCGCATCTGCCTCGACGTGCACGTATCGCTCCTCGCCGATCATCGGATCCTCGGTGCAGAGCTCCGGTTCGACGCCAGCCGCCAACAGAAGCCACTGACGCTCGGATTCGTCGAGTGGCAGCGCGAACTCGATGGCGACCTGCCGGTCGGGAAGGGCTGTGGCATCTGTCCGGTGGCGGAGCCACCACAGGATGAGCGTTGGATCGCGCTGCGCGGCTGCAGGATCTTCCGGGACCCAATGCTCGGCCCAGCTCCAGAGTGACTTGAGGGTCGGCATGAGCTGCTCGCCGGCCGGGGTGAGTCTGTACGGTGCCGATCGCGAGGAGACAGACGGATCGCGGGCGACGATGCCGATGACTTCGAGCTTGTGCAGCTTATCCGTGAGCACCGATCGCGAGATGTGGCCGGGCAGCCCGGTGGCCAGCGTGTTGAATCCCTGCGGCCCGAAGAGCGCCAGCTCCCGGACGATCAGCAGGCTCCAGCGGTCGCCAAGGTGTTCGACGGCCTTGGTGAAGGCGCAGTACTCGGTCTTTTCGCTCGAGCCCATGTCCCCATTGTCCCATCGGCGCCAACGCCGACCAGTTCGGAGTCCGAACTATGCGCGCTGAGGGATGGGCTGCACGGTGGACGCCGTTCTGTTACCGCTCCTGCGGAGGCTCTACCGATGAATGCACCGTCATCCCACCGGCACGAGGTCGTCGTCATCGGCGCCGGGCAGGCGGGCCTGGCCGCCGGATACCACCTTGCCCGACGAGGCATCGACTTCACTGTCCTCGAAGCCGGCGGTCGCGTGGGCGACATCTGGCGGGAGCGGTACGACTCACTGCTCTTGTACTCGCCCGCCAGGTACAACGAGCTACCGGGGCTACGGTTTCCGCTGGCAGGCCACGCCTTTCCGACCGGTCGGCAGATGGCCGACTACCTTGAGGCCTACGCCGACCATCACCAGCTGCCGATCGAGCTCGGCGTCAAGGTCGATCGTCTGGGGGTTACCGACACGGGGGATGGCGCAAACGATCGCTACACGATCTCGGCCGGCGATCGCCACCACGAGGCGAACCAGGTCATCGTTGCCACGGGAGCCTTCCAGCGACCACAGGTCCCAGAACTGGCTCGCCGACTCGATCCCGGCATCCGCCAGCTCCATTCGGCCGAGTACCACGGACCGCACCAGCTGGTCGAAGGTCCGGTGCTGATCGTCGGACTAAGCCACTCCGGTGCCGATATCGCCTACGAGCTATCGACCGCCGGCCATCGGACGTTCGTGTCCGGCAAGGCGCATGGTCAGCTGCCGTTCTCGGTCGATAGCCGCCGGGCGCGGCTCGCCTGGCCGATGATGCGGTTCCTGGCCTGGAACGTCTTGACGCTGAGCACTCCCATCGGACGGAAGATGGCGCCCAAGGTGCGCGCCGGCGGTGGCCCCCTGCTCCGTGTCCGGCGCGGCGACCTCGAATCAGCCGGGGTCACGCTGCACGAGGCCCGGACCGTCGACGTCGATGGGCGCGGCCGACCGGTGCTGGCGGATGGGACGGCGCTCGATGTCGCGAACGTCGTCTGGTGCACCGGCTTCCGACCGGACTACGGCTGGGTCGACCTGCCGGTGATCGGGGAGGACGGCTGGCCACGGGAGCGCCGCGGTGTGGTCGACGAGAGTCCGGGCCTCTACTTCCTTGGTATCCCGTTCCTGTATTCCTTCACGTCGATGCTCGTCCTTGGCGCAGGTCGGGACGCTGCCCATGTGGTCGATCGATTGGCGGCCCGCGCTGCCGACAGGTTGCGTGGGGTCGCGGTGCCGGAGGCGAACGCGAGAGTCGCCTGAGGCGTTGTCGTTCTGCGGCGCCCGTGGGCTCGTCCGCGCCTCACCGAATGCCTAGCGCCAGCCGAGCTCCGGAGCCACGTAGCTGAGGATGCTCTCGACGGCGTGAGCGTTGTACTCGACGCCGAGCTGATTCGGGACCGTCAGCAGCAGCGTGTCCGCCGCCTGGATCGCCGTATCCCCGGCGAGCTCCTTGATCAGGACGTCGGGTTCCGCGGCATACGAACGTCCGAAGATCGCCTTGGTCTGGGCATCGAGGTACCCGACTTGATCCGACTCTTGATTGCCGCGCCCGAAGTACGCTCGGTCGCGGTCATCGACCAGCGCGAAGATGCTGCGACTGACCGACACCCGCGGTTCGCGCTTGTGCCCGGCCGTTTGCCAGGCCTCACGGAACAGCCGGATCTGCTCGGCTTGGAGCTCGTGGAACGGCACTCCGGCGTCCTCGGTCAGCAGCGTCGATGACATCAGGTTCAAGCCTTGTTGCGCCGCCCATTCCGCCGTCGCGCGCGATCCGGCGCCCCACCAGATCCGGTCCCGCAGCCCGGGCGAGTGCGGCTCCGGGCGGAGCAAGCCCGGCGGGTTGGGGAACATCGGGGAGGGATTGGGTTGGGCGAACCCAGCGCCCGACAAGGCTTGGAGGAAGACCTCAGCATGCTGCCGCGCCATGTCGGCGTCGGTCCCTCCGTCGGGTGGGACGTAGCCGAAGTAGCGGAACCCGTCGATGACCTGCTCCGGTGATCCGCGGCTGATCCCCAGCTGGAGGCGACCGCCCGCGATCAGGTCGGCCGCGCCGGCATCTTCGACCATGTAGAGCGGGTTCTCGTAGCGCATGTCGATCACGGCCGTCCCGATCTCGATGCGCTTGGTCCGGGCGCCGATCGCCGCGAGGAGCGGGAACGGCGACGCAAGTTGCTGGGCGAAATGGTGGACGCGGAAGTAGGCGCCGTCGCCACCCAGATCCTCGACCGCCTCGGCGAGCTCGATCGACTGGATGAGTGCATCCGAGCCCGACTGGACGTGCGAATGCGGCGACGCCGACCAGTGTCCGAACGACAGGAAGCCGATCTTCTTCACACGCCGATCTTAGGGCTCCACGTCGCCCCTTCCTCATCCGGCAGCTGTCCGTGCGCGTACGAGCAGTCGGGCTCGCTATGCTGGCGATGCCGACGGAGGTGGGTGTGACGCACGACGCGGTCCTGCAGGAGATCCGGTCCCTCGACCCGCTGGTCGACCATCAGCGGATCGCCCTCCTGACCTCGCTCCAGGAATTCCCGTGGGATACGACGCGATCCCTCGAGCTGGCGCTGTTCCGGGCGTTCGCCGTGGCCAAGGGCACGGGCCTGCTGGCCGGCACCGGCGAGTTCACGCAGCGCACCCAGAAGCGCTACGACGACACCGTCCTGATCCTCGCCGAGATCCTCGAGCACGGCTACGACAGCCAGCGTGGCAAGGCGGCGCTGCGCCGCATGAACCAGATGCACGGCCGTTACGCCATCCCGAACGACGAGTTCCTGTACGTGCTCTCGACGTTCGTGTTCGAGCCGATCCGTTGGAACGCGCGGTTCGGCTGGCGGCCGCTCCTGCGCCAGGAGAAGCTCGCGTCGTTCTACTTCTGGCGAGAGGTCGCCAAACGGATGGCGATCAAGGATGTCCCCGACGAGTACGAGACGTTCGAGCGCTACTACGACGACTTCGCGGTCGAGAACTACGAGTACGCGCCGGAGAACCTGGCCCTGGCCAGAGCCACCCGGGACCTCTTGCTCGGCTGGTACCTGCCGAAGCCGCTGTGGCCGCTCGGGCGGCCGTTCGTGCACGCGCTGATGGACGACCAGCTGCTCGCGGCGGTCGGCCTGCCCCGTCCGCACCCAGCCGTCCGACGCGTCGCGGAGGAGGCGATCCGCCTGCGCAGCCGGCTCGTCCGTCGACTGCCCGCGCGACGGTCGCCGAGGTTCATCACGCGACGGCGCCACCCGACGTACCCCAGCGGCTATACGATCGAGGAGCTCGGGGTCCACTAAAACAGGCGACGGAGGGGTCCGCATGGAGACGATCGGCGCCGCGGTGTGGGCTACCGGGCGGGCAGGCCAGGAGATCGTCCGAGCGGGATTGACCCGACCCTGGCTGCAGTTCCGCGGCGGCATCACGTTCAGCGCAGCGAAGGACGGTCGAGACCTGGGCGAAGCCTGCGGCCTCGACGTCCGCCTCGATGCCCCGGTCTCGACGGATATCGACGCCGTGCTGGCGCGCCCCGACATCGATGTCGTCTTCTACGCCGGCCTGGGCACGCCGACCGAGGTCGCCGCCGCGTGCCTGCGCGCCAACCGGGCCGGGAAGGACGCGATCACGATCTCCGGCCTGGTCCATCCGGCGACGAGCCTGGGCGCCGCCGCTGCCGCGGAGGTGGACGCCGGCGCCCGGGCAGCCGGGAAGCGGATCCTCGGCACCGGGCTCTGGGACTACCTGACGATCACCCTGCCGCTGGCCGCGGTGTCCAACGTCCTGACCTTCGAGGAGATCCGCCTCGAACGCGTCGCCGACATGACGCTGTGGGGCCACGGCATCCTGCGCGACGAAGGGATCGGCGGACCGCTCGAGTCGGCCGGTGCTGGCTTCATGATGCGCAACTTCCTCCTCGAAGCGGCCATGCTCCTCGCCGAGTCGTGCGGCCTCGAGATCGACGAGCCGGTATTCGAGAGCAGGCCTGTCCTGTCCGAGGTCCGACGCGAGCGCGCGGGCTACCTCGTCGAGCCCGGGACGATCTGTGGCCACGACCGGCGCCTGACGGCGAACGTCCGTGGTGGCGGCCGGCTCATATCGCTGTGGCGCGGGCGCTTCGACCTGCAACCCGATCGCGACGGGATGGAGGGCTCGGCGCGGGTGGTGGTGGACGGCGAGCCCGACTTCGAGACGATCGTCCGCGGCGACCTGTTCCTGGACACCTACCCGCCGACCGGGGCTCGCGCGATGGCGGCCGTCCGGCCGTTGCGCCTCCTCGAACCCGGCCTGCACACGATCGACCAGCTCGCGCAGCGGCCTGTCTACCGCTAGCCGGGTCACCCGAACGTCATCGGGTCAGGACGCGCCGCTCGACCGTCAGGCCACGTCGGGCGAGAGCGTCGATGAAGGCGCGTGGGTCGAACGCGCCCTCCGGCGGATGGACGCCCGTCGGGCCGCCCTGCGCGACCAGGTCGGCGGCGATGGCAGCAACGGTTCCGGTGATGGCCGATGACGCCGAGCGGCCGGTCTGTTCGACGGCGAAGTCGTAGACGACCGTCACCGGCCGACCGTCCAGCCGGCCGTCGATACAGACCTGCTTGACGTTGGCACTCCTGTCGGTCGCCGCGATCCCGCGGCTGCCGATGTAGCTTGCGGCGAACTGGCGTGGCGAGACGATCACGCCGCCGACATCGACCGGCTCGTCGCGATCGAATCCCAGCTCGAGCAGGACCTTGATGCGCCGGCTTTCGTCCTCCGGATAGCCGACCTTGAAGACCACGTTCCGGACGTCGATGTAGCGCGGCAGGGTGACCGGTTCAGGGTGGGGGACCAGGTGCACCTCCTGCCGGCCGTATGGCCGCGGGAAGGCGACGTGCTCCGCCTCGGAGAACGACGGATGCTCGACGAGGGCGCCATCCTCGTAGACGAGGGACGTGCCGGTACTGGCGTCGAAGCGGGTGACCACGATGCCGGGCGAGGTCCAGAGCGGGTGCGTGATGTACGAGTACAGCCGGATGTTCTCGACGGCCTCGAGCTCGTCCGCCCCGAGGCGCGCGAGGATGTTCGTGAGCCCGGGCGCGACGCCGCATCCAGGCACGATCCGGCAACCGGCTTGCTCGGCGGCCTGGTGCCGGTCCAGTTGTTCGAGCGTCTCCGGGTAGTACGAGCCGAGGTCGACGAGGTGCACACCCGCGTCGATGACGGCGTCGGTCACGGCCACGTTGTGGCGCATCAAGGTCGCGTTGAGGACGACGTCGGTATCGCGCAATGCGGCCGCAAGCGAGGCGGCATCCTCGACATCCACCTGGACGACCCGCTCCGGCGCTCCGAGTCCTCTGCAGGAGCGCCTGCGCGCGGTCGATGCGGACGTCGCCGATGGTGATCTCGTGCTCCGTGCGCTCGACGAGGTCGGCCACGGCCGCCGAGCCCATCTCCCCGGCGCCGCCCAGGACGAGGATCCGGCTCACCGGCCGACGACCGCTACCAATGCGTCGGTTCGCCGGCCGGGATGGGGTCGAGCGGGCGCCCGTAGCGGCACGAACTGATGTCGAACTCGGGCTCGCGACCGGCGATGAGCTGGCTCAGGACGCGGGCCGTGACCGGGCCAGCGGTGTTGCCGAACGCGTGACCGGCGCCGACGAACAGCCCCGGAACCACCTCGTCGATGACCGGCGCCTGGTCGGAGGTGAAGGGCAGGATTCCGGCCCATGTCCGGGTGATCGGCACGTCCCGCAAGGACGGGAAGTCGGCGGCCAGACCCTCGGCCATCTGGGCGAGGCCGGCGAGCGTCGGGTAGGCCTCGAGCTCGCCCGGATAGTCGGTCGCACAGCCGACGGCGAGCTCGCGCGACGCCCGCTGCACCATCAGTGGCAGCAGCACGAGCCCGTCGCGATCCTGGCCCGGGGTCGTGAAGATCTCCGGATCCCACGAGGGCAGGTCGCGGAACAGGGCGTACTGCTTGGTCGCGTTCGGGCCGAACACGAGCGGCTCGATCCAGAACGGCATCGGCGTGGTCAGGGCGACCTGCAGGCGTTCGCCGCCGATGGGGACGTCGATGTCGACGTCGGCCAGGAGGGCCGTGCTCCAGGCGCCGGTCGCCACCACGATCGCGTCGCCCGTGAACCGACCTTCGTTCGTGTCGACCGCGACGACCCGGTCACCCGAGACGACCAGGCGCTCGACGGTGACGCCCTCGCGGATGGTCGGTGCCCTCCGCCCGGGCGCCACGGGCGAAGGCGTCGACCACCGTCGATGTCACGATCTGGGCGTCGTCGGTGCAGTAGCTCGCGCCGAGGACGTCGGGGCGGATCGGTGGCACGAGGCGGCGCACCTCGGCGCCGTCGATCAGCGTCATGTCGAGGCCATCGGCCCTGCGCGCGGCAACGAACTCCTCGAACACCGCACCCTGCTCCGGGGTCGTGAAGTACATCAGCCCGCCGCTCGGCCGGAACTCGAAGCCGCCCGGCAGCTCCTCGAGCAGCTGCGGGTACAGGTCCCGGCCGGCGCGGGCGATATCGAGCGCGAAGCCTGCCGTCCGGCAGTGCAGCCAGAGGAAGCCGACGTTGCGGCCCGACGCACCATCTCCGACGGTCTTCCGCTCGAGGAGCGTCACGTTCATGCCGTCGCGGGCGCAGTAGTAGGCGGTCGCGCAACCGACGATCCCGCCGCCCACCACGATCACGTTCGTGCTCACTCGGACGCCTCACGCTGACGACGGGGCTGGATGCAACGAGTCTAGAACGCCTGGAGTTCGGTGGTCGGCGCCGAGTACCATCCGCTCGGGACGAACCTATCGGCGTGCAACCCAGGTCGACCGACCGTGCCGCCCGTCCGTCCCTGGGAGGTAGTGATGGGCATCATCGCGTGGATCGTCCTCGGTGCGATCGCCGGCTGGATCACCAACATGATCATGGGCGGCAAGGAAGGCGTGATCGGGACGATCATCCTGGGCATCGTCGGGGCCGTCGTCGGTGGGTACATCGCCGGCACCGTCCTGGGCATCGCCGACGTGACCGGCATCAACGTGCAGAGCATCGTGGTCGCGGTCGTCGGCGCGGTCATCGTCGTCGCGGTGTACCGCGGATTGACGGGTCGCCGCCGCGCGATCTGATCGCGCGCTGACCGTGGCGGCACGCGTCGGATGACCGACTCGGGCTATCGATTCTGTCCGCGCTGCGGCACGGGCCTCGTGGCCGGGCTGCCGTTCTGTCCGCGGTGTGGGCTCGACACGAGCGCGGTCGGCGATCAGCCCGCTGGCGCAATGGTGCCCGGTCCGGCCGCGGTCGCGGTCGACGAAAATCGCGACCGCGATCTGGACCTCGACCCGTTCCCGCGCTCGACGGCCGCGGCAGGCGTTCACGAGACGCCGGCCGATCGACCGCCCGCGAACCGGGCATCACGGACGCCGGTCATCCTGGGCGCCGCGATCGTCGTCGTCGGGCTTCTTGTCCTGGGGGTGCTTACTAGGCCGCAAGGGACCACCGGCCCCGGGGTCGTCGCCGCCCGGCGGCACGTTGGCCCCGGGTGTCACGCTCGCACCCGGTGTGTCGCCGCCCGGCCCGACCGCGCCCATCGTCGGGATCAGCATCCAGAGCCCGCAGGACGGTCAGACGGTCTCGATCGGGGAGGTGACCGTCATCGGCCTGGCGCCGCCCGGGCTCACGGTCACGCGCGACATCAGCTTCGGTCTCGATCAGCACGCCACCGCCGATGCGACCGGTCATTGGGCGATCAACGTGAAGCTCGACCAGGGTGGCAACACGCTGGTCTTCCGGATCGGCGACGACCGCTCGACCGAGACGCGGCTACACGTCACGTACGCACCCCCGCCCGCCTCGTAGGCCCGTTCAGGGCCGGCAGTCGGAGGCGGGCCGTCGGCCAGCCATACGTGCCTCGCGTACGCGATACTCGCGGCATGAAGCTGTATTTCGCCGGTCCGCTGTTCACCACCCCGGAGCGCGACTGGAACGCCGACGTCGTGGCGGCGCTGCGCGCCGCTGGTCACGAGATCTTCCTGCCGCAGGAGCAGGAGCCGGGCAAGGATGCCGCCGGCATCTTCGCCGTGGACGTCGGTGGGATCGACTGGGCGGACGGCCTGGTCGCGATCATGGACGGTCCGGATCCGGACTCCGGTACGTCGTGGGAGGTCGGCTACGCGTACGGCAACCGCAAGCCGATCGTGCTGGTGCGGACCGATTTCCGTGCGATGGCCGGCTCTGCCGGCGCATACAACCCGATGCTCGCCGAGGCCGCCACGGTCCGGCTCGACCTGCCCGCCGCGTCGACCACGGAGACGATCTCCGCGATCCTCGACGCCCTCGCGCGCATCGAGGCCGGCTAGGCGCTCGAGCTGGCCTCGCCGGCGGAGCGCTCCAGGGCGGCACTCAGCTGCGGGTCGTGCTCCCGCTTGTGCCCGTACATCTGGTACACGGTGAGGTCGTCGAGCGAGTACTCGGTGCCGTACCAGGGGATCGTGCCGACCTCGCGCCACACCTCGGGCGTGATCATCCGGGCGTGCCGCATCACCCGCTCGTTCGCAGCGAGGAACTCGGCCATCACGTCGTCGACCGGCCACGGCTTGCGGATGGCCGCCTGGTCGTCGTTGAACGTGCCCGGGTCGGCCGACATCAGATCGCTCTCGAGCGGCGCGCCGACGAACCCGGCCAGGACGTCCGCGTAACGGACCTCGAAGGCCCCGAGGTGGCCGAGCAGGTCCTTCGCCGTCCACACGCCGAGCGCGATCCGGTCCCAGTCGCCCGCCGTGTAGCGGTCGATGGTGGCGAGCACGGTTCGCTGACCGTACATGAGCATGTCGACCGCGTTCATCGGCTCCTCCGGTCGACCAAGGGTACAGGCCGGCCGCCCCGCCGACCGGACATCGCGCGACGTACCATCGCGATCATGGCCGATGGGCAGGATCGTCTCGAGACCGCGCTCCGCATCCTGACGAAGGCGCGGCTCCTGTCGATGCAGGTGCCGGGGTTCATGGTCGGGCGCTGGTGCGATGCGTGGGAGGCCGAGGCCGAGCGGCGCGGCATCGAGCCGAGCGCGGATTCGTGGGAGGACGGCATCCGCTGGATCGTCGCGAAGGTGGCCTCGGGCGAGCAACCGCCCGAATGACTGCGGCCCGCGCCGGTCGCGGCGGGCTGTCCTACGATGTCGGGAAATCCTGGCTCGTCGGAGTGAACTCACGTGGTCCTCGATCCGCTCCTCATCATCTTCCTGGTCGCCACGCTCGTCGTGTCGGGTGGTGCCCAGCTGTACATCCGGTCCACCTATGGCAAGTGGAGCCGGATCGCCAACGGAGCCGGGCTGTCCGGTGCGCAGGTCGCCGAATACCTGCGCGACCACGCCGCGTTCGGCAACCGGTCCGGGCGCGAGGCGATCAGGGCCATCAAGGTCACCCCGGGCGCCCTGTCCGACCATTTCGACCCGCGCGACCGCACGCTTGCCCTGTCGGAGGCGGTCGCGACGCAGCCGTCCGTCGCCTCTATGGCGATCGCGGCGCACGAGGTCGGCCACGCGGTGCAGGTCGCCGAGGGCAGCGCGCTGATGCAGCTCCGCTCGATCCTCGTGCCGGCGGCGAGCGCCGGTCCGAGCCTGGCCTACATCCTGGTCTTCGGCGGCCTCATCCTGAACATGACCGGGCTGCTCGCGATCGGGATCATCCTGTTCGGCATCGCCGTGCTCTTCTCCCTGCTCACGCTGCCGGTCGAGATCCAGGCGAGCCACAAGGCGCTCGCGATGCTCGACGCCACGGGTGTCGTGACGACGCAGCAGGACCGCGATGGGGCCAAGGCGATGCTGCGGGCCGCCGCTCTGACGTACCTGGCGGCCGTGATCGCGTCGATCCTGACCCTGCTCTACTACGTGACGCTCGCACGGCGCGGCAACTGACCGCGTCAGCGCGGGTCGGGCGACCGTCGGGATCGATCGGATGACACGACCGAGGATCCCCGACGACGTGCTGTCGGCGGCACACGACCGCTCGAAGGCCCGCGCGGAGCGCGACTGGGCGACGGCCGACCGGCTCCGGGCGGAGATCGAGACGGCCGGCTGGACGATCGTCGACCGCGGGACCGATTTCGCCCTGTCGCCGGCGGCACCGCCCGACATCGACGAGGGAGCACGGATCCGCTACGGGGCGTCGCGCAACGTCCCCTCTCGGCTCGAAGAGCCACCCGCGGGCCTCGCGACGGTCGTGCTGGTCGCCACGGACTATCCGGACGACGCCGAGCGCGCGATCGAGGCGGTCCGTGCGAATGCGCCCGCGGGGACATCGATCGTCGTGGTCGCCGATGCGCCGTCGGAGGCCCAGACCGCGACGCTGGCGTCGACCGAGGACGCGGATGATGCCGAGGTCGTCTGGACCTCGGAGCGCCTCGGCCATGCGGCGGCGCTGAACGTCGGCGTCCGGCGGGCACCGGCACCGATCGTCGTCGTGATGGATACGAGCGTCGAACCGACCGCTGACGTGGTGACGCCGCTCGTCCGCGCGCTCGACGATCCGTCCGTCGCGGTTGCCGGTGGCTGGGGTCTGACCTCGACCGACCTGCGGACCTTCGAGGAGGCGCCGGCCGGCGACGTCGCCGCGGTCGAGGCCTACCTGATGGCGTTCCGTCGCGAGGACTACGCCGAGCGCGGCCCCCTGGACGAGCGATTCCGCTTCTATCGCAACCTCGACATCTGGTGGAGCCTCGTCCTGCGCGACGAAGGGGAGGGCCGACCTCCGCGCCGGGCCGTCGTCGTCGGCGACATGCCAGTCGTCCGCCACGAGCACCGCGGCTGGACGAGCCTGCCCGACGACGAGCGCGATCGGCAGTCGAAGCGCAACTTCTACCGGATCATCGATCGGTTCGGGGCGCGCCGCGACTTGCTGCTGGAGGAGACGAGGACGTGATCGAACCAGGCGATCGTCTCGAGGGGCTGGCACGCGCGCTCGGGATCGGGCTCATCGTCCAGGACCTCGAGGACGGCCCTCCGATCCGCATCGTGGCGACCGCGATGCTCGACGGCGACTCGACGGAGCTCGTCGGGACGGGGTCGACCGCCGACGAGGCGTGGGACGACCTCGCTCGTGCGGTGATCGCCTGGAAGAACGAGGACGGCCGCAACATCCGGACCTTCGTCGGCGGCTTCTAGCCTCCGCGCTCGCAGCGAGGCGCCATCCGGCCCGTCGATGACGTCCCAGCCGGCCGCGGCGATCTCGTCCCGCAGGGCGTCTGCCCGCTCGTAGTCGCGCGCCGACCGGGCGGCGTCGCGCTCACGTACCAGGGCGGTCACCTCGTCCGGCGCCGCCGCGTCGCCGGCCGATGCCTCCCACACGCGGTGCAGGTCGAGGCCCAGGACGGCGTCCGCATCGAGGACGAGCCAGCGTCGCTCGTCAGGAGGCAGGTCGGCGCGCAGGATCTCGCGCACGCAGACGAGGGCGGCCGGCAGGTCGAGGTCGTCGTCGAGCGCCGCGACGACGCGGTCGTGCAGGGTCGCGCCCCCGGTCGACAGCGGAGCGGCCGGCGCGTGCGCCCGGTCGGCGATCCGGTACTCGCTGCCGCCGAACCCGGCCACGCCGTCCGCCGTACCCGTCGGCCGGTCCCCGGCAGCCCCGGCCGTGAGCGCCGCTGGCGCCGCCCACGGTCCCGTCATCGGTGGCGGTCCGAGCGCCGCGAGACGGCTCCGGAGCGAGCCCAGCGCGGCAGCGGCGGCGCCGATCGACTCGTCGGAGTAGTTCAGCTTGTGGCCGTAGCGCGAGGTCAGCACGAGGTAGCGGAACGCGAGCGGGTCGATGCCCTCGTCGATGAGCTCGGTGACGCGCTGGAAGTTGCCGGCCGACTTGGCCATCTTGCGACCGGCCATCAGCAGGTGCTCGCCGTGGACCCAGATGCGGGCGGGCGGTCCGCCGACGAGCGGCGCCGACTGGGCGATCTCGTCCTCGTGGTGCGGGAAGATGTTGTCGATGCCGCCCGGTGTGCAGGTCGAACCGGTCGCCCAGGTAGCGCCGCGCCATCGCCGAGCACTCGAGGTGCCAGCCGGGGTAGCCGTCGCCCCAGCGCGGCGTCGGCCAGCGCAGCGCGCGTCGCGGTCCGGCGGCCTTCCACAGGGCGAAATCGGCGGGATCGCGCTTGTCGGGCTCGACCTCGCCGCGGTACCCGGCCCGCAGCTCGTCCAGGGAGTTGCCGGACAGGCGGCCGTAGCCGTCGAACGAGCCGACGGCGTAGTAGACGTTGCCGAGCTCGGAGGCATAGGCGTGGCCGAGGTCCTCGAGCTCTTCCGCGAGCGCCACCATCTCGGCGATGTGCTCGGTCGCGCGCGGGAAGACGTGGGCGGGCAGGATGTTGACCAGGGCCTCGTCGGCATGGAACGCGGCTTCGTACGCGTCGGCGATCTCGGCCGTGGTCTTGTGCTCGAGCCCGGCCTGGACCAGCATCCGGTCCTCACCCCGGTCGAAGTCGTCCTCGCGCAGGTGTCCGACGTCGGTGATGTTCTTGACGTGGAACACCTCGAGCCCGTGGTACAGCAGCACGCGCCGTAGCAGGTCGGCGAGCAGGTTCGAGCGCAGGTTCCCGACGTGGGCGAAGCGGTACACGGTCGGGCCGCAGGTGTACATGCGGACCCGGCCCGGCTCCGCCGGCTCGACCGGCTCCACGGTACGGCTCAGCGTGTTCCGGATGCGGAGCGTCATGGCGTCATCGTAGATGGCGTGCCGATGCCGCCCGGCAGGGCGATCGGGGACCCGACCGTATACTCCGCCCGATGCGCCGCCGGCTCGTGGTTTCCCTCGTCTTCCTGATCGTCGGCGCCTGTGGGAGCCTGCCCGCGGCAGCGTCCGACGGCACGGCGCGGATCGCGATGGGCGAGCCCACCGACCTCGACCCGGCGCGCAGCGGCGATGCCCAGAGCTCGGCGGTCATCGCCCAGCTGTTCGAGACGCTGACGACCATCGACGAGTCCCTCGAGCTGCGGCCGGCGCTCGCCCGATCGTGGCAGGTCGACGACGGTGGCCGGCGGATGGTCTTCGAGCTGCGGCCCGACCTGCGCTTCAGCGACGGCGCCCCGTTGCGGGCCTCGGATGTCGTGCGCAGCTGGCTGCGGGTGATCGACCCGGCCCGGCCGTCGCCCTTGGCGACCCTGCTCTTCGACGTCCGCGGCGCGGCGGCCTATGCCACCGGCGACGGACCCGTGGAGGACGTCGGTCTGAGCGCGGACGACGCCGCGAACCGGGTCGTGGTGGAGTTCGCCAGGCCGGCCTCGGATTTCCCGATCGTCGCCGCCAGCCCGACCTTCGCGGTCGTGCCTTCGGGCATCGTGGACAGCGCCGACGTGCGTGCCGGCGACGGCTTCGTCGCGAGCGGGGCCTACCGGCTGACCGGCGCCGGGCAGGGCGAGATGGTCCTCGAGGCCAACCCGAACTACTGGGCGGGTCCGCCGGCCATCGGGACCATCACGCTGTCGATCGACCTGGCGGGGGCCAGCCCGGTCGAGGCCTTCGAGGGCGGGGAGCTCGACTACGCCCCGATCTCGAGCTTCGACGCGTCATGGATCGCCTACGACGCGGATCTCGGGCCGCAGCTCCGCCGCGTCCCGGCGATGTCGACCGACTTCTACGGCTTCGATACCACGTCGCCGCCCGTTCGACGATGTTCGCGTGCGCCAGGCGTTCGGGGCCGCCGTCGACTGGCGCCGCATCGCCCGGCTGGCGGTCGACGACCCGGCGGCGGCCGCCACGTCCATGGTCCCGCCCGGCATCCCCGGCCGGAGCGATCGCGACGTCCTCCCCGAGCACGATCCGGACGCGGCCCGGGCGCTCCTCGCCGAGGCCGGCTTCCCGGACGGTGACGGCTTCCCGACGGTCAAGCTCGTGACGGGCGGCAGCGGCTACGACCAGGCGATCGTCACCGAGCTGGAGCGCGAGCTGGGGATCGATGTCGCGCCGGAGAACCTCGACTTCGACGCCTACTTCGATCGGCTCGACGTCGACCCGCCGGCCATGTGGTCGCTGTCGTGGATCGCCGACTACCCCGGCCGCAACGACTTCCTCGGCGTGCTGCTCGGCAGCACGTCCAGCAACAACTACGGCCGTTGGAGTTCGCCCGAGTTCGACGCCGCCATCGCCGCTGCCGCGGAATCGACCGACGAGGCGGCCCGGACGGCCGCCTACGATCGGGCGGAGGACATCGTCAAGCGGGACGTGCCGGTCGTCCCGCTGAGCTACGGCACCGGCTGGGCGCTGTCGCGCGACGGCCTGCTCGGGGCCGGCGAGAACGGTCTCGGTGTCCTGCGCTTCGCCGGCCTGGCGTGGGACGCCCCGTGAGGACGGCGGAAGCGCCGTCTCGCCGGCATCGTCACGCTAGCCGTCGTGGCGTCCTGGCTCATCGCGGCCGCCGGTCCGTGCCGCCGGGCGCCGAGTATGGCCGCCCGGTCGTCGAGCGGCTCGTTCGGCGAGGCGATCGTGTGCGAGCCAGCCGGTGACGCTCGACGCCACGCCGGATCTCGTCGAGGTGCTGGTCACGATGGGCGGCGATCCCGCGCCCGGTCGTGTCCGAGATCCCGACGCCGGACGGTCGATCCACGACGCTCCGACACACCATCGTCAGCGCGGACGACCACATCCTGCCCAACACGCCACTGCGAGTCCGCTGGAGGATCACGACCGACGGCGTCGCCACGCTCGGCCCGGAGACGCGGACCACCGTCGCCGACGAACGATTCGACTGGCAGACCGTGGAGGGCGACATCGTCCGCGTGCACTGGTACGACGGAGGCCGGGCATTCGGCGAGCGTGCGTTGCGGATCGGCGAGAAGGCCGTCTCCGACACGGCCCGCGAGCTCCTCGGCGTCACCGAGGACCGAGCCGATCGACTTCTTCATCTACGCCACGCAGGACGCGTTCTACGACGCGCTCGGGCCGGGCACGCGCGAGAACGTCGGGGGTCAGGCGAACGCCGACATCCGGACGCTGTTCGCGCAGATCGCCCCGTCGTCGATCGACGACCCGTGGGTCGAGAACGTCGTGCCCCACGAGCTCATCCACCTCGTGTTCGATACCGCCGTCCAGAACCCGTACCACTTCCCGCCGCGCTGGCTGAACGAGGGGCTTGCGGTGTACCTGAGCGAGGGCTACGACCTCGGCGATCGGACCGCAGTCGAGTCGGCCGCCGGCAGCGGCGAGATCATCCCGCTCGACGGGCTGGTCGGGACAGTTCCCGACCTCGGCCTCACGGTTCAGCCTCGCCTATGCGGAGAGCGCGAGCGGCCGTCGAGTACCTCGTGCGGACGCACGGTCGGGACGCGATGGTCAAGCTCGTCCGGTCGTACGCCGATGGCCGGACCGACGACGAGGCGTTCGAGACGGCGATCGGGATGGACGTGGCGGCGTTCAATGACGCGTGGCTGGCGGACATCGGCGCGGCCCTGCCCCAGACCTATGGACCGCAGCCGGCTCCGCCGGGCCCGCGCCCGTCCGACTGGGGCGCCCCGCCCCCACCGCTGAGCGGCGCGACGTCCGAGCCGCAGAGCGGGGCCACATCGCCACCCACGACCCCGCGACCCGACCCGACGAGCGCCGATGCCCAGGGCGTCCGCCAGGTGTTGCTGCTCACCTTGGCCGCGCTGACTGCGCTCGGTATCGTGCTGCTGGTGGTGATCCGGGCACGACCACGGCGCCCATCCGAGGAGCCGCCATGGCGGCCCTGAGCGGCCGCCTGCGCGCCATCCCGAGCTGGCAGGTCACGCTCGGGGCGGCGCTGCTCGGGCTCGGCTTCCTCATCGCGGCCCAGCTCGCCGCGGAAGGCCCGCGCGTCCGCTACACGACCCAGGAGCGCTCGCCGCTGGTCGAGACCGCCACCGAGCTCCAGCGCCGGCAGGATGAGCTCAAGTCGCGCATCCTCGAGCTGCGCTCGGCGATCCAGTCGACCGAGCAGGCCGGTGCGGGGATCGGCCGCCCTCGTCCGCGAGCTCAACGACGACCTCCAGGAGGCGCGGATCGCGGCCGGCCTCATCCCCCTGACCGGCACCGGCATCGTGCTCCAGCTCGAGGACTCCGCCGAGCCGGCGGCGCCCGGGGCGAACGAGTCGGACTACCTCGTCGGCGCGCGCGACCTGCGGGCGATCGTCGAGGAGCTCTGGTCGGCCGGGGCGGAGGCCATCGCGATCAACGGGGAGCGCATCACGCCGACGACCGCGATCATCGACATCGGCGCGTCGATCCTCGTCAACTCCGCCTACCTCGCCGCCGCCGTACCAGGTCACCGCGCTCGGTCCCGACGACCTCTACGAGCGCCTCGTGGCGTCGCCCGGGTTCGTCGATTTCATCCGCAGCCGGGCCAGGCGTTCGGCATCCGGGTCTCGTTCGCCGAGCCCGAGATCGGTCGACATGCCGGCGTTCGCGGGGCACGGTCACGCTGCGCTACGCGGCCGCCCCGACGACGCCGTCGGAGCTAGGCGATGCGCCGCCGGCGCAACCAGGTCACGATCGCCGCCGTGACGTTCCTGCTCGGCATGCTCGTCGTCGTCCAGCTGCGGGCGCAGGCGGCGGCGCGGCGTTCGCCGGCCTGTCGTCGCAGGACCTGACCGTCCTCGTGGCCAACCTCAACGACCGCAACGACCAGCTGCGCACGGAGGTCGCCACGCTCGAGCGGGAGCTCCTGGTCCTCGAGGGCAATAGCGATCGCGGCGACGCCTCCGTCGACGAGCTGCGGGCCGACCTGCGCCGCGTCCGGCTGTACGCCGGGCATCGACCCGGCGACCGGTCCGGGCGTCTCGATCGTGGTCCACGGTCCGATCGACGGGCCGGGCATCGAGGACCTGATCAACGAGCTGCGCAACGCGGGTGCCGAGGCGATCGCCATCGACGCGTCCGGGTCGTGCCGGGGGTCGTCGCGGCGGGACCACCCGGCTCGCTCACGTCGACGGCGCGGCGCTGGCCGACCCGTTCGAGGCTCGGCGCCATCGGTGCGCCGGACAAGCTGACCGGCTCGCTGACCCGGCCGGGCGGGATCATCGCGCAGCTGTCGGCGACCCAGCCGGACGTCAGCGTCGACGTGACCCGATCGATCGGATCGGCTGCCGGCCACGACCCGCGACCTGGTCCCGAGTCATGGTCGCCCACGCCTCTGATACCCTGCCCGCCGATGCCGGACCGCCCGTCCTCGAGCTGCTCCTCGGCGACGTCGTGCGGCTCCGTCGAACGCACCCGTGCGGCGGCGACACGTGGCTCGTCGACCGGCTCGGTGCCGACATCGGACTGCGCTGCTCGGACGTGCGGTCGTCACGTCCTGCTCGAGCGCGCCGCGCTCGAGCGCCGCCTGGCCGGGTTCGTCGAGCGCGGCGACCCGGCGATCACGGCGGCGGTGATCGGCGACGATCCGGCGGGGCAGGGGACCGCACCCGACCACCCGTCGTGACCGGCTCCGGGATCCCGCTCGAGGCCGTCGGCGAGCCCCCCGGCCCCGACCCGGGCGACGCGACCGCCGAAGGCCCCCTGACGGTCTTCCGCAACCGCCTCGTTCCTCCGGCTCTGGCTGTCGCAGGCGGCGACCCAGATCGGCGGGAACATGGTCCTGTTCGGGCTGACCGTCGTCATCTCCGAGAACAACCCGAACACGGCCGTCAGCCTGCTGATCCTGTCGTTCCTGGTCCCGGCCGTCCTCGTCTCGGCGGTGGCCGGCGTGTACGTGGACCGGCTCGATCGGCGGCTGATCCTGGTCGCCACGAATGTGCTGCGCGGGCTGGCGATCATCGGATTGTTCCTGGTCGGCGACCACCTCCTCCTGATGCTCCTGCTGAACCTGTTCGTCTCGACCGTCACCGTCTTCTTCGCTCCCGCCGAGGCGGCGATGATCCCCGAGGTCGTGCCACGCAGCCAGCTGCTGGCGGCGAACGGCGTGTTCACGCTGACGCTGAACGCGGCCTTCGCCCTCGGCTTCGCGCTGCTCGGCCCGCTCGTCATCAACATCGCCGGGCCGCAGGCGGTGATCCTCGTCGTCGCCGCGCTGTACTTCCTGGCCGCGGTGTTCTGCTGGACCCTGCCGCCCTCGCCGCCACCGGCGCGCACGACGGACGACGGCAATGCCGTCGGCGAGACGCAGCGGGCGGTGACGTCGACGATCGCCCAGCTGCGCGATGGGTTCGCGTTCATCAAGGGCCACCGCTCGATCCGCTGGTCGCTCCTCTACCTCGGGATCACGGCCTCGCTGGTCGGCGTCCTGGGCGTCCTCGGACCGGACCTGGCCCAGACCGCCCTCGGCCTGCGGCCGAAGGACATCGCGATCATCGTGCTGCCGCTCGGCGGCGGCATCGTGATGGGCATCCTGCTGCTCAACTCGTACGGCAAGTTCATGCCCCGCCGGCGCGTCATCGAGGGCGGGCTCATCGTCCTCGGCGTGATGCTGGCGCTGCTGTCGGTCGCCGGCCCGATCAGCCAGTTCCTGCAGAGCGCCGAGCAGGCCAGCGACCTGCTCGACCTGTCGGCGGTGACCTCGCTGCTGGCGGTCGTCGTCGTCATCGCGTTCATCGCCGGCGTCGCGTATGCCGCGGTCGCCATCCCGGCCCAGACCCAGCTCCAGGAGGACCTGCCCGAGGACGTGCGCGGCCGGGTGTTCGGCGTGCTGAACATGCTGGTCTCGGTGTCGAGCTTCCTGCCGATCATCATCGTCGGCCCGATCTCGGACCTCATCGGCACGGCGACGGTGATGCTGCTCGTGGCGATCGCCGTGCTGGCGTCCGGTGTCGCGAGCGTGTTCCTGCGCGATCCGAACCTGGGTGTCGCCGGAGCCAGCGCCGATCCTCACGTGGAGGACCCGATCGCCGCGGCCCTTGGCGCCGACCGGCCGGCCTGGCGCGAGGACCGCCGTCCGCCGACCGACTCCGCTGTGCCGATCCCTCCGGACGGCGCCGTCCCCTCGGACCCGTCGGACCGCGCCTGACGATGGCACGCGTCGCCGTCGTGTTCACGGGCGGGACGATCAGCATGGGTTTCGATCCGGTCGCCGGCGGCAATGTCCCGACGCTCGACGGGGCGGCCATCCTGGCCAGGACGCCGGGCCTCGAGCGGATCGCCGACGTCGTCCCGATCGACCGCGGCCTGACCCCGGCCAGTCACTTCACGTTCGGCGATGTCCTCGAGCTCGGCGGTGTGATCCGGGACGCGCTCGCCGACCCGGCGATCGACGGCGTGGTCGTCGTCCAGGGCACCGACACGATCGAGGAGACGGCCTTCGCGTGGGACCTCGTCATCGCGTCGGCGAAGCCGGTCGTCGTCACCGGCGCGATGCGCGCGTCGCACGAGGACGGCTTCGATGGGCCGGCCAACCTGCGCGATCGGTGGCGGCCGCGGCGGCAGCCGCCTTGCGCGACGTGGGCGTCGTCGTGTCGCTGGCGGGGACCCTCGAGGCCGCGGATGACGCGACCAAGATGCACGCCACCGACTTCACGACGTTCCAGTCGCCCAACGCCGGCTCGCTCGGCTCGATCGACGAGGACGGGACCGTCGTGCTGGCCCGGCAACGGGGCGCTCGGCGGCAGCTGGCCGAGATCCCGACCAATGGGGCACGAGTGGAGCTCGTCCAGGCGGGGATCGGCTCCGACGGAACGCTGATCGATGCGGCCGTGGCGGCCGGCGCCGGCGGCATCGTCGTGGCCGCCACCGGCGCGGGGAACACGGCCGAATCGATGCTGTCGGCCGGCAAGCGAGCGATCGACAGCGGCATCGCGGTGGTGCTCGCGTCACGGTGTCCGGCCGGCGCCGCATCAGTGGCCTACGCCTTCCCCGGTGGCGGAGCGACCTGGGCCCGCGCCGGGGCGATCCAGGGTGGCACGCTGTGTGCGATCAAGACGCGTGTCGCCCTCGCACTGGGACTGGGTGCCGGTCTGGGACGGAACGACCTGGCGACCCTCCTGGCGGACCCGCGAGGCTGACGCGATGCCGCTCGACATGCTCATCACGGGTCGCATCGCCACGCTGGAGGGTCACACCGGTTTCGGCTGGGTCGAGGCGATCGGCATCCGCGGCGGCCGGGTTGCCTTCGCCGGCTCGGAGGTCTACCTCGAGACGCGCGCCGACCCGTTCACCGAGCGCATCCACCTCGAGCCGGACCAGGTGGCCATCCCCGGCCTGACCGATGCGCACCTCCACCTCGCCCAGGCGGCCCTCGCCACCCGGCAGGTCGACCTCGGTGATGCCGCGACGCTCGAGGAGGGCCTCGCGCGGTTGGGGGCCGCGCACGAGCGGCTTCCGGCAGATGCCTGGCTCGAGGGGCACGGCTGGGACAGCGACCGGTGGGGCGCCTGGCCGACCGCCGATCAGCTCGAGACCGTGGCTCCGGGCCGCCGCGCCTCGATCTGGGCGCACGATCACCACGCCCTGTGGGCCAGCCACGCAGCGCTGCGCTCGGCGGAGCTGCCCGATGGGGACCCGGCCGGTGGCGTGATCCGCCGGGCGGCCGACGGGTCTGCCGAGGGCGTGCTGTACGAGGCTGCCTCGCGGCTGGTCACGATCCATGTCCCGCCGCCGAGCCCGGATGACCTCGAGCGCGCGATCGTCGCCGTCGGCCAGGACCTCGTGTCGCTCGGCGTCGTCGCATGTCACGACCCCGGCGGGGTGGCGCCCGATCCCGAGCTGTCCTACTCGTTCCCGGCGTACGCCCGGCTGTCGGACGCAGGACGGCTGCCGCTTCGCGTCCATGCCTGCGTCCGCGACGATTCGCTCCCCGCCGCGATCGAGCAGGGACATCGCAGCGGTGCCAGGCTCGGCATGAACCCCGAGGGCCGGGCCGTGGTCGGCTGGCAGAAATGCTTCGCCGACGGATCGCTCGGGTCACGGACCGCCGCGCTCCTCGAGGACATCGAGCCGGAAGCGGATCGGCCACTCGAGCCGGACCGGCGGCGCGGCGTGTGGATGACCGACCCGGACGCCCTCCGCGAGCGCGCCGCGCGAGCCGCGGCTGGCGGGATCGCGACGACCATCCACGCCATCGGCGATGCCGCCGTACGCGCCGCACTCGACGTCCTGACCCCGTTCGCCGCGACGTCGCCGCTCATGCCGCGCATCGAGCACGTCCAGATGCTCCACCCGGACGATCGGCCACGGTTCGTGGCGGCCGGGATCGCGGCCAGCGTCCAGCCCGTCCACCTGGGATCGGATGCGCTGCAGGCTTGGAAGCTGTGGGGCGACCGCGCCGAATCCGAGGGCTACACCTGGAAGGCCATCGCCGACACCGGCGCGGTCATGCCGTTCGGGACGGACGCGCCGGTCGAGTCGTACGACCCATGGCCGGGTCTGGCGCTGGCCGTGCGCCGCGACGACGCTCGCTGGCCGGCCGGGACCCCGGCGTACGCGCCCGAACAGTCGCTCTCGCTGGATCGCGCGCTGCGCGCGAACTGCGTCGACCCGGCGGTGTCGGCGCGGGAGCCGGATCGCGGACGGCTGACGGTCGGTCAGCGGGCGGACGTCTCGGTCATCCCGGCGGCGTCGATCGATGAGCCGGTCAGCCCGGCCGGCCCGCTCTCGACGACGCGTCCGCAGCTGGTGCTGATCGACGGCAAGGTGGTCTTCGAGGTCTGACGTCGGGCGCGCGGTCGAGGCACCCTCGACGCGCCAGATCGCCGTCGGATCCAGGGTATGGACTTTCCCGAATCGGCGGCGTACAGTCGCGGCCTTCACGGGCTCGGAGGGGGATGTCCCGAGCGATGGGGGTCGCAGGTCGACACGTCAAGACCCGAGCCCGTGAGGGCGATCGTCCGTCGCCGGATGGCCACCCTGCCCGGATCCCTCTTCAGTCGGTCTGACGCCGCCCGTCGAGCTCCTTGAGCGCGTCGGCGAACAAGCCCTGGTAGATGCGCGCCGTCGATGGGAAGGCGTGGATCGTCGCCGCCAGGACATCGATCGTCACGCGAGCCTGGATCGCCAGGACGCATTCGTGGATCACGGCGGAGGCGTCCGGGCAGGCGGCCGCGGCGCCGACCAGCTGGCGCGTCGCGCGGTCGACGACGATCGTGATGTGGCCGAGCGTCGCCTCGATGCCGTACCCGCGGCTGCTCTTGGCGAAGTCCGCGACGAGCTCGAACGCGTCGAGCCCGGATTCCCATGCCGCCTCGACCGTCACGCCGACGAAGGCCGCCTCCGGATCGGTGTAGGTCGCCCGTGGCAGGGCGCGGTAGTCGGGTTCGAGCGAGCCGCCGAGCGCCATCCGGGCGGCCAGCTCGCCCTGGTAGTGCGCCTGGTGGGTGTGGAGCTCGGGTCCCGCGGCGTCGCCCACCGCGTACAGGCCGTCGGCGATGCGGAGTCGCCCGTCGCGCGGGTAGGGTGGCGTACGACCACTCGTATCGAGCCCGTAGTGCTCGAGCCCGATGTCGTCGAGCGGGACCTCCCGGCCGATCGCCGCGAGGATGGCATGGCCCTCGACCGTCGAATTGTCGTCGAGGTCGATGACGTGCGCCCCGTCCGTGCCCGCGCCAGCACGGGCCGCCACGGCACGCACGCTTGTGCGGATCGTGACGCCGTCGTTCTCGAGGGTGGCCTGCATGACCTCGGAGTTGCGCGGATGGTCGGTCGGCGCCAGCCGCGGCCCTGACTGGACGATCGTGACGGCCACGCCGAACCGGGCATAGACCTGGGCGAGCTCGCAGCCGGTCGGTCCGCCACCGAGGACGACGAGGCTCTTCGGCAGCTCGCGGGCCAGGGTCGCGTGCTCGTTGGTCCAGACGTCGATGGCCTCGATGCCGGGGATCGTGATCTTCCGCGAGGCCGAGCCGACCGCGACGATCACGTTCCGGCCGGTCAGCTCGTGGCGCACCCCATCGTGGCTGACCGCCACCCGACCGCGGTCCACGATCCGGGCCTCGCCGCGGTACACGACCGCGCCGGCGTCCTCGAGGGAGCCGACGTGCCCCGTGTCGTCGGGCTCGGCCGCATCGGGCGCCCGGTTGATCATGAAGTCGCGATGCTTCGAGGCGCGCGGCCACGAGTACCGCGCGGCGTTCGCCGCGTGCTCGTCGGCGGCGTGGAGGAGGGCCTTCGAGGGCAGGCAGCCGATGTGCGGGCAGCTGCCGCCGAACCAGCGCCGGTCGACCACGGCGACGGAGGCCCCGAGCTCGCGCGCCTTGTGGACGGCAGCCTCGCCGCCCGGTCCGGCGCCGATGCAGATCAAGTCGAAGGTGGTATCCACGCGGTCAGTGTGCTGGGTCGATGTGACGGTCGCGTTGCCGTCGCGCCTCGTACAGCAATATCGCCGCGGCGACCGAGACGTTCAGGCTGTCGGCGACACCGAGCATCGGCAGCCGGACCGCTTCGACGTCGTCGGCGCGCCACGGATCGGTCAAGCCGTCCGCCTCGCTGCCCAGGGTGATGGCCAGCGGGCCGGTGAGGTCCGCGTCGACGTACGAACGCTCGGCATCGACCCTCGCGGCGACGATGCGCAGGCCGCGATCCCGCAGCCATGCCAGCACGTCCGCCGTTGCCGCCGACGCCAGGGGGACGCGCGAAGATCGTGCCCGCGCTGGCGCGGATCACGTTCGGATTGGCGAGGTCCGTCCGCGGCGAGGCCGCGATGACGGCATCGACCCCGGCGCCATCGGCCGTGCGCAGGACCGCGCCGGCGTTGCCGGGCTTCTCGACTGCTTCGACGACGATCACCAGCGGATCGTCGGGCAGCGTGAGGTCCTCGAGCCGGCGCAGGGGCGCCCGGATGACGGCCAGCAGGCCCTCGGCCCGGTCGCCGAACGCGATCTTGCCGAAGGCCGCCTCGGTCGTGGTGGTGACCGGGATGCCGGCCGCGGCCAGGGCATCGAGGGCCGCTCGGGCGTCCTCGCCGGCAAGGCGCGGTTCGTGGACGAACGCCTCGACGACCTCGACGCCGGCGTCGAGCGCGCGCCGGACCTCGCGGGCGCCGTCGACGAGCGTCAGCCCAGTGGCATCGCGCTCGCGCCGGTCGCGCAATCGAGCGACGGCCTTGATCCGCGGGTTCGACGGGCTTGCGAGGCTCTGGGAGGGCATCGAGCCCATCATGCGCCGCCGATACGGGCATAGGCGCCGAGCGCGAGCGTCGCCCCGCTCTCGGCCCGGAGTCGCAGCTCGTCGACCTGGGCGCCGCCGCCGAGGTAGCGGCCGAGGGCTGCCGGCGGCGTCGACGGGGAGTGGGCCGTCAGCAGGATGAAGCCGCCGGGCGCGAGCAGCTGGTGGATGTCATCGATGAGCGGATCGAGGTCCCGATCGAGTCGCCATGCCCGTCCCGAGGTGCCGTGCCCGTACGACGGTGGGTCGAGGACCACGCCGTCGTAGCGCCGGTCTCGCCGGACTTCGCGGGCGACGAAGCCCGGGACGTCGTCGACCAGCCAGCGGATGGGTCGATCGGCGAGGCCGTTGTGCGCGGCATTCGGTCCGTGCCCACGCGATGGCCGGGCGGGACGCATCGACGTGCGCGACGGCCGCCCCGGCTCGTGCCAGCGCCAGCGTGCTGAGCCCCGTGTGCGCGAAGAGGTTCAGGACGCTCGGCCGGCGGGCACCGTCCGGGGTGCGCTCTGCGACGCAGTCGCGCAACCAGCGCAGCATCGCGGTGTGCTCTGGGAAGAGGCCGACCTGGCCGGCCTCGGTCGGTCGGAGGGTCATCGTCAGGTCGTCGATGGTGGCGGTCCAGCCAGCGTTCGCCGCGGCCGACCCGCGGCCGCTCCAGCCGCGCTCGTCATCGAACACCAGGTCGGCGTCGGCCCACCGCTCCGGCGTCCGTCGTTCGTCGACCGCGCCAGGGTGGGGTCGAGCGACGATGTGCTCCCCGAATCGTTCGAGGCGGGCCCCGTCGCCGGCATCGATGAGCGCGTAGTCAGGCACCGGAGCATCATCATCGAAACCGCTCGACCCGGGCCGCCGAATCGACCGGAAGGAACCGGAAGGAGGTCTGCGTGTTCCGTCGTGTGCTGGTCCTGTGCGTGCTGATCGCCACCGTCGCCCTCGGCGCCTGCACCAACCCGTCAGGCGGTGGCAGCGGAGGCGGTTCGAGCGCGGCGCCCGCCGCGAGCCAGGGCGCCCCGGGCTACTAATCATCGCGGGCGACGCGATTGTCGCCCTCGCCAGCCTGCGTTACGATGCCCGCTGCCATTCAGGTCGAGGCACCGTCATTCCCGGTATCTAGGTGAGGCATGGAACACCTCGCCGTTACGGGTCCCAGGAAGGGCGGCGTCCGAGACACGAACGGTAGGTTCCGACACGCGTCGGGTGTAGCCACACCCGGCGAAGCCGGAACCGTCGGGCGGCTAGCTCAGCTGGTTAGAGCACTTGCTTGACATGCAAGAGGTCACTGGTTCGAGTCCAGTGTCGCCCACCACATCCTGAACATGCGTCGAGCGGGATACGCCCGTCCGAACCATCGATCGACAGAGAGCCGGGTCGCGGCTGGGAGCCCGGTGATCGAACGGAACGGGCACCACCCGTGAGCGACCGGTGAACCGGTCCGGGCGCCGCCCGATAGCGCGGCCACGAGAGCGCGACGCCCGAGGCGCCGCGAACGCGGGTGGAACCGCGGGAGGATCGAACCTCTCGTCCTGCAACGGACGAGGGGTTTCTGATTCCTGAGGAGATGGCATGGCGGACGACGAGCAGATCGACGTCGACGAAGCACCGATCGAGCTGGACGCGCCCGAGCGCGGCAGCGCCACGGAGCTGATGGACCATGGCGCGGCGGGCGAGCTCGGTCCGATGCGTCACAGCACCGCGCACGTGCTGGCCGAGGCCGTCCTCGACCTGTTCCCCGGGACGAAGCTGGGCATCGGCCCGGTCATCGACGACGGCTTCTACTACGACTTCCTGCTGCCGCGGCCGTTGACGCCCGACGACCTGCCGGCGATCGAGGCACGGATGCGCGAGTCGATCGCGGCCGACCACCCGTTCGAGCTCAGCGAGGAGACGCCCGAGGCGGCGCGGGCCGCGCTCGTCGAGCGCGATCAGCCATTCAAGGTCGAGATCGTCGACGACCTGCTGGCCGCCTCGCAGCGCGACGGCACGCCGATGCCGCCGACGACGTTCTACCGGCAGGGGCCGTTCATCGACCTGTGCCGCGGTCCGCACGTCGCCAGCACCGGCAAGATCGGCCCGTTCAAGCTGCTGGGGACCGCCGGCGCCTACTGGCGCGGTGACGAGAAGCGGCCGATGCTCCAGCGCGTCTACGGCACGGCCTGGGCGACACAGGAGGACCTCGACGCCTACCTGTGGCGCCGGGCCGAGGCCAGGAAGCGCGACCACCGCCGCATCGGCGTCGCCCTCGATCTGTTCTCGTTCCACGACGTCTCGCCGGGCGCCGCCTTCTGGCACCCGAAAGGCCAGCGGATCTGGCGCACGCTCGAGGATTCGATGCGCGAGCTGCAGGGTCGACGCGGCTACCAGGAGGTCTCGACCCCGATCGTCGTGAGCGAGCGCCTGTGGCGGCAGTCGGGCCACTGGGACCTCTACCGCGACAACATGTTCCTGATCGAGTCCGAGAACCAGACGTTCAGCCTCAAGCCGATGAACTGCCCGGAGTCGACCTATCTCTACCGCTCGCACCTCCGCTCGTACCGCGACCTGCCGCTGCGGTTCAGCGAGTTCGGGCGGCTCCATCGCAACGAGCGCTCGGGCACGCTGTCGGGTTTGACCCGCGTGCGCCAGTTCATCCAGGACGATGCCCACCTGTACGTCCGGCCCGATCAGCTGCTCGACGAGATCCAGGCGCTGCTCGGCGAGGTCCGCGAGTCGTACGGCTGGTTCGGCCTGACGCCGCGTTTCGCCTTCGCCACGAAGCCGGACAAGGCACTCGGCGACCCGGCACTCTGGGAGCGCGCCGAGCAGCTCATCCGCGAGGCGTTCGCCGCCAGCGATATCAACTACGACCTGAAGCCGAAGGACGGCACGTTCTACGCGCCAAAGATCGACATCTACATCGATGACGCGCTCGGCCGCGAGTGGCAGATGGCCACGATCCAGGTCGACCTCGTGATGCTGCCGGAACGGTTCGACCTGACCTACATCGACGAGGACGGCAAGCCGCAACGACCGATCGCCATCCATCGCGCGATCTACGGTTCGCTCGAGCGGTTCATCGGCATCCTCATCGAGCACTTCGCGGGTGCATTCCCGCTCTGGCTCGCGCCGGTCCAGGCCGTCGTCGTTCCGATCGCCGACCGGCACGTCGCCGCTGCCGAGGAGCTGGCCGGGGTGCTGCGGGGACGTGGGCTCCGGGTCGAGGTCGACGACTCGTCGAACCGGATGCAATACAAGATCCGGACCGCCCAGGAGCAGAAGGTGCCCTACATGGTGGTGCTGGGTGACCGTGAGATCGAGGCACGGACGGCATCGCCACGGACGAGGGCAGGGGAGCAGCAGCCGGCCGAGGCCTGGGATTCCTTCGCGGACCGGCTGGCCGAAGAGGTGCGCGCCCGGACGATCGCGTAGCGGGCGGGGCTGCGCGGCGCCCGGCCCCAGCGGCACGACCCGGGCGGCGCCCGACCCCGAGCTCCGTCCGTCCCGCACCCCAGATCCGGACCCCTGGAACATCACATGTTCCGTTTGACGTCCGGGGTGTCGCCAGTCGCCCGCTCAGCCGCGTTTGGAACATCCTGATGTTCCGATCAGCGTCTGAAGTCGCCGCATCCGGCCGCTCAGCCTCCAGACGGCACTTGTGATGTGCCAAGTCACGCGCTCAGCCGTCGGTCGGAACATGGTGATGTTCCACATGCGGATCGGGATGGTCGACCCTTCAGAGCTCGGCCGTCGGTCGGAACATGGTGATGTTCCAAGCAGCGCCGCCCGGCACCGACAGGGCCGGGCCGCCGGCACCGGCGACTCAGGGCACGACCCGCCGCCGAACCGGCGCCCGGGCCCAGCGCCCTCCCGGACGACCGCCGCGTATCATTGTCGCCACCCCTCCGCGACAGTCGTCGCTCGGAACGCCTGTGCTATCCTGCCCGCTCGTCCGGCAGGGGCCATGCGCCCCCGTCGGTCGAGTCCATGTCCAGCACCGTGAGGGGTGAACCATCAGCCGAGACCTGCGAGTCAACCAGATGATCCGGATCCCACAGGTCCGGGTGGTCGATGAAGAGGGTGCCCAGCTGGGTGTCATGCCCACGCCGCAGGCCCTCGAGATGGCGCAGGAACGGGGATACGACCTCGTCGAGGTCGCTCCGATGGCGCAGCCCCCGGTAGTCAAGTTCCTCGATTTCGGCCAGTACAAGTACGAGTTGACGAAGCGGGAGAAGGAGAACAAGCGCCGCCAGCGCTCGATCACCTTCAAGGAGGTCCGCCTGTCGCCGAAGATCGGCGTCGGCGACTTCGACACCAAGGTCCATCGCGCGATCGAGTTCCTCGAGGACGGCGATCGGATCAAGGTGACGGTCCGCTTCCGGGGTCGTGAACTGACCCATCCGGAGCTCGGGCGGAACCTGATCGCCAGGTTCGTGGAGCGCGTCAAGGAGCACGGGACCGCGGAACGGACGCCGCTGCTCGAGGGCAAGTCGATGCACATCACGATGGCATCGCTGCATAAGCCCAAGAGCCACGATGCACCGGACCGCAAGCACGCGCCGGATGTCACGCCGGCCGACGCGATCGCGGTGACGCCGTTGACCGACGACGCCGCCTTGGACCCGCCGGTCGTGGCCGAGATCGAAGCGGAGACCCCCGCAGCACCCGACGAGACGCCGGAACCGCCGGCCGCCAGCGAACCCAAGACCGAACCCAAGAGCGAACCACCCGCGGAGGCCCCACCGGCCGCCGTCGCCAAGCCCAAGGCGGCGACCGCGGCCCCAGAGCCCGTCCAAGCAGGAGAGTGAGGCCGGCGTGCCGAAGATCAAGAGCCACAAGGCAGCCCAGAAGCGGATCGGCGTGACCGGCAGCGGCAAGGTCATCCGGGTCAAGGCGTGGCGTGGCCACCACCTCGAGATCAAGTCATCGCGTCGGACGCGCCGCTATGCCGGCAAGGTCGTGATGAAGCCCCAGCACGCCAAGCAGGTCCGACGCCTGCTGCCGTACCTCTAGGAGCCGGCCCCTCATGGCACGAGTCAAGCGTGGCGTCACCGGCCACAAGCGTCACAAGCGGCTGCTCGATGCGGCCGAGGGCCGGCGCGGCACGCGCTCCAAGCTGATCAAGCCCGCGCGCGAGGCCCTGCTGCACGCCCTTGCCTACGCGACGCGCGATCGCAAGCAGCGCAAGCGCCAGATGCGCGAGCTGTGGATCGTCCGGATCAACGCGGCCGCCCGCCAGAACGGCCTCACATACGGGCAGTTCATCAGCGGGCTCAAGCGCGCCGACATCGAGATCGATCGCAAGATCCTGGCCGACCTGGCCGTGCGCGACAGCGCGACCTTCGGCCGCATCGCCGAGGCGGCCAAAGGCTGAACGAGGTCCTCGGGCCGATGCGCTTCGGATTGCGCGCTCGGCCCTCGGAGGATCGGATCGCAGACCCTCGACGACGCTGATCCTGTCAGATACTGACCCCGAGGTGCTGTGGATCTCGCCGACCTGACCCGCGACCTCGAGGCGCTCCAGGGGGAGGCGCTGGCCGCGGTAGAGGACGCCCCCGATGCGGCGACGCTCGACGCGCTCGAGCTCGACATCCTCGGCAAGAAGGGTCGCCTCACGACCGTCCTGCGCGGGATCGGCGGGCTGCCGGCGGATGATCGTCCGAAGGTCGGCGCGGTGGCGAACACCGTCCGGACCACGATCGCAGACGGCACTCGCGGAGCGCGGGTCCACGCTCCGTGGCTCGGAGCTCGAGGCTCGACTCCGGGTCGAGGCCGTGGACGTCACGACGCCCGGTCGGCCGATCCGGCGGGGCACGCTGCACCCGAGCATCGAGGCCATGCGCGAGATCGCGCAGATCTTCGAGCAGTTCGGGTTCGTCGTCTACGAGAGCCCGGAGATCGAGGACGACGTCACCAACTTCCAGATGCTCAACATCCCGCCCGACCATCCGGCACGGGACCTGTGGGACACCCTCTACGTCGACGTCGAGGGTCGACTGCTGCGGACGCACACCTCGCCGGGCCAGATCCGCGTGATGCAGGCCGAGAAGCCGCCCATCCGCGCGCTGCTGCCGGGCCGCTGCTTCCGCTACGAGGCGATCGACGCTAGCCACGGCTCCGAGTTCTTCCAGGTCGAGGGCCTGATGATCGACGAGGGGACCACGATGGCCGACCTCAAGGGCCTCCTGGACCAGTTCGCCAAGGCGATGTACGGCTCGGACAAGCGAACCCGCTTCCGGCCCGGCTACTACCCGTTCACGGAGCCGTCGGTGGCGTTCGACGTCGAGTGCCTCGTGTGCGGCGGCACGGGCTGCCCGGCCTGCGGCCGAACCGGCTGGATGACGATCCTCGGGGCGGGCATGGTCCACCCGGTCGTGCTCCAGTACGGCGGCCTCGACCCGGAGCGCTACCAGGGGTTCGCGTTCGGGATGGGCCCCGAGCGCATCAAGATGCTCAAGCACGGCATCACCGACTTGCGCCTCTTCCTCGAGAACGACCTGCGCTTCCTCGAGCAGTTCCGATGAGGGCGGCCGGATGAGGGTGCCGCTGTCCTGGCTGCGCGACTACGTCGACATCCAGCTGACCCCGGAGCAGCTCGCCGAGCGGCTGACGCTGCTCGGCATGGAGGTCAAGGGCGTCCAGGCGTGGGGCGCCGACTGGCAGAACGTGGTCGTCGGCGAGCTCCTGAGCGTCGAGCGCCACCCGCGCGCCGACCGGTTGTCGCTGACCCGTGTGACGGTCGGCGCGGGCGAGCCGCTCGAGATCGTCTGTGGCGCCACGAACATCGCCGCCGGCCAGCGGGTGCCCGTCGCCCTGCCGGGCGCCGTGCTGCCGGGGGACCGGCGCATCGAGCGCACGGAGAAGATGGGTGTCGTCAGCAATGGGATGCTCTGCTCGGGTGACGAGCTGGCCCTGACGGCCGATGCGGATGGGATCCTGATCCTGCCGCCCGATGCGCCGCTCGGGGCCGCCCTCGTCGACCTGTACGGCGACGTCGTCCTCGATGTCGACGTGAAGCCGAACCGTGGCGATGCGCTCAGCCTCATCGGCCTCGCCCGCGAAGTCTCGGCGGTCACCGGCGCGCCCGTCCGCTTCCCGCCGACCGAGCCGGTCGAGACCGGCTCGCCGATCGAGGAGCGCCTGCGCGTCGAGGTCGAGGAGCTCGCGCTCTGCACCCGGTTCGTCGGACGCTGGGTCGGCGGCGTGACCGTGAAGCCATCGCCCGACCTCGTCCAGATGCGGCTGATCGCCGCCGGGCAGCGTCCGGTCAGCAACGTGGTCGACGTGAGCAACTACGTGATGCTCGAGCTCGGCAAGCCGATCCATACGTTCGATGCTGCCGCGGTCCACGACGGGACGATCGTCGTGCGGCTGGCTCGCGAGGGCGAGCGCATGGAGACGCTCGACCACGACGTGCGCGAGCTCACGCCCGACACCCTGCTCATCGCCGATCCCGTCGGACCGCTGGGCATCGCGGGCGTGATGGGCGGCGCGGGGTCCGAGATCGCCGAGTCGACGACGGACGTGGTGGTCGAGTCGGCCATCTTCGACCCGATCAGCATCCGCCGGACCGCCTTCCGGTTCGCGTTGCGATCCGAGGCCAGCCTCCGGTTCGAGAAGGGCCAGGAACATCGGCTGGCACGGCTGGGTGCCGATCGCACCGCCCGGCTCATCAACGAGTGGGCCGGTGGCCAGGTCGCGGCCGGCGCCATCGACACGAACCCGACAGAGCCACAACCTACGCGTGTCGCGTTCCGGCCCGCCCGCGTCGACCGGCTGCTCGGCACCGACCTGCCGTCCTCGGAACAGGCCGGCGTGCTGGCACGCGTCGGCATCGAGACCGAGCCGGCCCCGCCCGGCACGCCCGTCCTGATCGCTACGGCGCCGCGCCCGCTCGAGGTCGACCCCGCCGATGTCGAGACGCTCGTCGCGACCGTGCCGACCTGGCGACGCGACCTGGTCATCGAAGCCGACATCGCCGAAGAAGTGGCCCGTGTCCGCGGCTTCGACACCATCCCGGAGCTGTTGCCGGATACCCCCCTCCCGACATACCGTCACTCGCCGCTCGCGTTGCGTGACACCGTCCGCGAGACGCTCGCCGGGATCGGCCTGTCAGAAGCGGTCACGATGGCCCTCGTCTCCCCGGCGATGGTCGAGGGCTCCCCGCCGATCGAGGACATCGTCGTCCCTGGCGAAGGCGAGGCCGGGGGACGGCCGATCCGGGTGACGAACCCGCTGTCGAGCCAGCACTCGATGATGCGCCAGAGCCTGGTCGGCAGCCTGCTCGAGGTGGTCTCGACGAACGCCCGCCAGGGACGCCCCGACGTCGCGATCTTCGAGATCGGCAAGGGCTACGGCGCGACGGAGGATGGCGCGTCGACCCACGAGTGGTGGCGCCTGTCGTTCGTCCTGACGGGTGCCGCGGCGCCGACGGCCTGGAACCAGCCGGCGCGCCCCTACGACCTCGACGACGCGAAGGGCGTGATCGACCTGCTGGCCGAGCGTCTCGGGTTGCCGGCGCCGGTCTACAGCCCCGTGCTCGACGATCCGCGGCTGCATCCCGGCCGAGCGGCACGGGCTGTCGCCGGCGACGCGATCGCCGGTCGTGTCGGCGAGCTCCACCCGCTCATGGTCGAGAACCTCGAGCTGCGCACCGGACGAATCCTCGTGGCCGAGCTGGCCATCGCCGGGCTGTCGGGCGGCCAGCCGAGCGTGCCACGCACGACCACGCCGCCGCGCCACCCGGCCGTCGAACGCGACATCGCGGTGATCGTCGCCGAAACGGTGCCTGCCGGCGACGTCGAGGCCTCCATCCGGCGTCGCGGCGGACCACTCCTGCGGTCCATTGCGCTGTTCGACATCTATCGGGGACGCCCGCTCGCGGAGGCAGAACGCAGCCTCGCCTACCGGCTGTCGTTCCAGGCCGACGACCGGACGCTGGTCGAGAGCGAGGTCGATGCGGCCGTCGCCGAGGTCACGGCAGGGCTCGCCACGGACGTCGACGGTCGCCTCCGCGGCTGACCCGAAAGTACCGTTCGCGGGGCTCCGTGGACCGGTTGCGACGCGTGAAGAGCCGCTGCTAACCTTGCGCGGCTCCGGGTCCGAGCGACCTGGTCGAGCGCCGTCACCCTTGGAGGTTCCGTGGATCTCGGACAGTTCCTGGACGGCATCGTGCTCGTCGACATGCTGCTGATCGTGTACTTCATGGGGTTCTTCGTGCTGGGCTTCGCGCAGGGCACGATCCGGCGGTTGATCGGCCTCGGTGCGATCCTCTTCTCGTTCCTGTTCGCCGCCAACGTGGCCGAGCCACTGGGCAGCTTCCTGGCCACGAACTGGACGCACCTGCCCAAGCAGTACAGCTACATGATCGGCTTCGGCACGATCTTCGTGGCCGCGTCGCTGGCGTTCGCCATCGTCGTGCAGGGCTTCTACCACCCGCAGCCGCTCTTCCAGAAGGCCCGCTTCGCCGATGAGATCCTCGGCGGCCTGCTCGGCCTCCTGCAGGCCGGGGTCATCCTTGCCGCCGTGGTCATCATCCTGGACTCGTACTTCCGGCTGACGGGTGTCGCCCCCGATGGCGACGAGATCGGCTTCCTGCGCGAGCTCTGGATGGCACTCGACGGATCGACCATCGTCGCGGTCTTCCGCTCGACCCTGATCCCGGCGTTCTTCGTGATCGTCGGGCTGTTCATCCCGAACTCGATCAAGGCGTTCTACCCGGGCACCGCCGCCTGACTGTCCTCGACCGAAACAGGCTTACCGGTGCGGCCCCCGAGGTCGCCCGGTCGCTCCTCGGGGCGCGGCTCGTCCGCGACGATGCCAGCGGCCGGCGCGTGGCCCGGATCGTCGAGGTCGAGGCGTACGGCGGCCCCGACGACCGCGCCTCCCACGCCCGCTTCGGGAGCACGCGCCGCAACCGGGTGATGGCCGGACCGGCCGGCATCGCCTACGTGTACCTTGTCTACGGGATGTATGACTGCCTCAACGTCGTGACCGGGGTCGACGGCGCCGCGTCGGCGGTCCTGATCCGGGCCGTCGAACCGCTCGACGGGATCGAGCGCATGCGCGCCGATCGCCTGGCCGTGGAGGCGCGCCGGCGCGCCATGCAGACGCCCGAAGGACTGGCCACGGCGCGCGACCGCCTCGCCCGCACGCCCGATCATCGGCTGGCCAGTGGACCGGGCCTCGTGGCGGCGTCGTTCGGGATCGACACGACCTGGACCGGCACGGACCTGGTCGCGCCCGACGCGCCCGCCCGGTTGGAGCGCGACGCCGGCTCGGCCGCCGATGTCGTGGCGCCCGACGCCGTGGCCGCGACGACGCGGATCGGCGTCGCCTACGCCGGCCCGGACTGGGCCGCCCGACCTTGGCGGTTCACGATCGCCGGCCATCGCTCCGTCTCCGGCCCGCGCACCCGCTGACGGCGGGCTTGACCAAATGGATCCTCGCTCGCAGGTCCTTCTCGAGTTCCCGCTTGTCCGGGAGCGCCTGGCCGAGCACACCTCGTTCCCGCCATCACGGCGTCTGGCCGAGGCGCTGGAGCCGGAGGCCGATCCGGCGGTGGTGGCGCGCATGCTCGACGAGACCGACCAGGCACGCGCGCTGCTGAGCGACCACCCGGGCATCGGAATCGGCGGCGGCGCACGACATCGGCCCGTCCATCGAACGGGCGGCCCGCGCTGGCCGCCTCGACCCGGAGCAATTCCTGGCGATCGCCGACACGCTGGATGCCACGGCGCGCCTCGCGACGTCCCTCGCCGAGGAGCGTCGTCCGTTGCTGCGCGAGCTGGGTCGCGGCCTCCATCCGCTGCCGGCGGTGCGCAGCACCCTGGCGCGGAGCTTCGACCCGGTCGGCGAGCTGCTCGACACCGCGTCGCCACGGCTGGGCGGGTTGCGGGCCGCCGTCCGCGTCGCATACGACCGGCTGCGGCGACGGCTCGACTCGCTCGTGGGCGCGGAGCTCGGCAGCGCCCTCCAGGAGCCGATCGTCACGCTGCGCAACGGCCGCTACGTCGTCCCGGTCAAGGCCGAGGCCCGGGCCCGGGTCAAGGGCATCGTCCACGACGCCTCGGGCAGCGGGCAGACGCTGTTCATCGAGCCGCTCGTCGCCGTCGAGCTGGGCAACGCCTGGCGGGAGGCCCAGGTCGCCGAGCAGGAGGAGATCGCCCGGATCCTCGACGAGCTGTCGGCGCTCATCGCCGCCAATGCCGCCGGCGCTGCGCGAGACGCTCGAGGGCCCTGGCCCGGTTCGACCTGTGGGCGGCCAAGGCCAGCCTGGCGGCCGACATGGACGCCATCCGGGCCGAGACCGCGGATCGGCCCGAGGTCGTGCTGCTCTCGGCGCGCCACCCGGGGCTGACCGGACGGGTCGTGCCGATCGACATCCGCATCGGCGATGGCTACTCGGCGCTCGTCGTGACCGGCCCGAACACGGGCGGCAAGACCGTCACCCTGCGGACGCTCGGGCTGCTCAGCCTCATGCACCAGACCGGGCTCCACGTGCCCGCCGCGGCCGGCAGCCGCCTGCCGGTCTGGCGCGACGTGTTCGCCGACATCGGCGATGAGCAGTCGGTCGCGCAGTCACTGTCGACGTTCTCGGGCCACCTCCGGCCGATCATCCGCGATCGTGGCGTCGGCCGGAGCCGGCACGCTCGTGCTGCTCGACGAGCTCGGCGCCGGGACCGATCCGACCGAGGGGTCCGCGCTGGCCCAGGCGTTGCTCGACCATTTCATCCGGGCCGGCGCCATCGTCGCGGCGACCACCCACTATGCCGAGCTCAAGGCCTATGCCCACACGACGCCGGGCGCCCGCAACGCGGCCGTCGAGTTCGACCTCGACACGCTGTCGCCGACGTACAGGCTGACGATCGGCCTGCCGGGTGGCAGCCAGGCATTCGCCATCGCCGAGCGGCTGGGGCTGCCCGAGTCGATCGTCTTCGACGCACGCTCGCGCCTGACCGAGGCGCAGCGCTCGTTCGAGGCGACCCTCGCCGCGATCCGCGAGACCGAGGGCGAGACTAGCGGGGCGCTCGACCGGGCGCGGGCCGCGGAGACGCGCGCCGCCGATGCCCTGCGCACGGCTGAGGACGAGCGCCGGCGCGCCCGTCGGGAACGGGACGAGGCGGTCCGGGCCGCACGAGAGGAAGCCGATCGCGTCGTCGCCGACCTGCGCGCGGAGCTGGCCGACACCCGTCGGGCCCTCGAGCGCGAGACGGTCACGGCCACGTCACTCGATGCCGCCCTCGGGCGTGCCGAGGCCATCGCCGATCGGCTGCCGCCGGCGCCCGCATCCGAGGACGCCCCGAGCGAGCCGGCCGAGACCCGCCATTGGAAGGTCGGCGACCGCGCGCGCAGCCAGTCGGGCGGCTGGGAAGGACGCATCGCCGCGCTCGAGAAGGGTGGCCGGCGAGGGACCCTCGAGGCGGGCGGCATGCGCATCACGGTCGAGGTGGACGACCTGGTCGCGGCGATCGGCGTGCCGACCGCGGTGGGCGGCGGAGAGGCCAGCGCGTCGGCGACGTCGACCGCCGCCTCCCTGCGCCTCGATCGGGCCCGCAGCGTGGCCTCGTCGCTCGACGTACGTGGCGCGCGCGTCGACGAGGCGCTCGAGGCGCTCGACCGCTATCTCGACGACGCGGCTGTCGCCGGTCTGGGCTCCGTCACGATCATCCACGGCCACGGGACGGGCGCACTGCGGGACGCGGTCCGGTCGGCGGCGAATGACCACCCGCTGGTCCGCTCGGCCCGACCCGGCGAGCGCGGCGAGGGCGGCGACGGCGCGACGGTCGTCAGCCTGTAGCGGCCCGACCTACGGCGGCGGGGGCGGGATCGTGGGATCCGGCGGGAGACACGCCTCCGGGTTCTCCGGGTCGCACGGTGGTGGATCCGTCGCCCTGGGCGGCGCGATCGGACAGCGGCCCGATGGCGGGAACGGCGCGCCCCATGACCGTCCGAACGGCGCGAAGCTGTTGTTGTAGAAGTACGAGGTCCGCGTGCCCTCGGGTCCGCCGCGCCGCCCGGGACCGCGGGCCGCCCGGGCCGCCCAGTTGCGGTTGGCCTTCTGCCAATTGGGGAAGTTGCTATCGACCTCGTTGAGGTTGAAGAACCCGCGGGTGACCCGCGGGCCGACGCAGCCAGCCCGCCACAGCAGACCCGACGCCGCGTCGATGTCGCGCGACACGCGGATCGTCTCGCGCGCGGTCGGCACGGTGCCCTTGATGAACAGCTCCTTGACCGTCTTGCGCGTGAACGGCCCGGGCTTGAGGCCCGTGAATGCATCGACGGTGGCCGTCTGGAGCCCGCCCGGGGCCTTGAAGTTGGCGATCGGCAGCTTCGCGCTGACCTCCTCGAGGATGGCCGACCACAACGGGGCCGACGAGTCGAGCGACAGGCTGCCGCGGTTCGGGGCGTTGTTGCTGTTGCCCATCCACACCCCGACCGCCAGGGCCGGCTGGTTCGGGTCGGCCGGCGGGGCGAGGTAGCCGTAGGCATGAACGTCGCGGTTGTCGTTGGTCGTACCCGTCTTGTAGGCGGCAGGCCGGCGCTTGCTGCCCCGGTAGACCGCGAACTCGCCCCAGTACGGGTTGACCTTCACCTGGGTATTGCCGGCGAGGATATCGGTGACGATGTACGCGGCCTGCGGGCTGATGACCTCGGTGCCCTCGGGCTTCTTGTCGTCGATCGGCCACACCTGCAGGCCGTTCTCGTCGACGACCTTGGTGATGACCTGGCGCGGCATGCGGAGGCCGCCGTTGGCGATCGTGCCGTATGCCGACAGCATGTCGATCGGGTGGGTCTCCAGCGTGCCGATGCCCATCGACACGACGGGGATGGCGGTCGACGGGAAGACGAGGCCGAAGTCCTGGCTGCGCTCGAACGTGTGCTCGAGGCCCTGCATGATCGTGGCCTTGATGGCCGGGATGTTCAGCGAGAACTGCAGGGCGCTCCGGAGGCGGACCGGGCCGCGCTCCATCTTGTCCGCCTGGGTCGGCGTGAAGCCGCGCCCGAAGTCGGTCACGACATCCATGAACATCGTGCTTGCGGTCAGCGTCTCGTCATCGATGCCGATGGCGTAGTCGATCGGCTTGATCGACGATCCGGGCTGTCGCCAGCCGTCGGACAGGACGTCGAACTGGGGCTGGAACTTCTTATTGCCCTTGTGCGTGTAGCTCGCGCTGCCGGCGTAGGCGAGGACCTCGCCGGTCCGGTAGTCCATCACTGCCGACGCGGCGTTGTGGATGTTCCGGCCGCGCAGGTTGAGGATCCAGCTGTAGTCGCGACTCGGGATCTTGCGCGACTTGAGGACCGCACGCGGGTTCGGCGATTGCGGCGCCCGCGCCGCGGCGAACGTCCACTTCTCCGTGATCTGCTGCATCTTCCAGTCGAGCGTCGTCGTGACCCGGTAGCCGCCCGTGTCGACCTTCTCGCAGTCGGTCGGGGTGTCCGGGCAGAGGACCGACGCCAGCGCCTCGCGGACCTGCCACACGAAGTGGGGCGCGCGCCACGATGCCGAGACCTGCGGCTTGATGATCACGGGCTCGAGCTTGGCGGCGTCGTACTCGGCCGTCGTGTGGCGGTCACCGCTCAGGGTGCTGCGCGTCTTCATGAGGTCGAGGACGTAGTTGCGCCGCTGGGCGATCTCGCTCGAGAGCGGGACTTCCAGCTGGACCTTCTGGCAGACCTCGTCGGAATCGGGATCGGGCGGGTTGGCGTCGAGGCAGACTTCCTCGGCGTTGCGCATGAGGTCGAACTTGGTCGGCGACTGCGGGATGGCAGCGAGGATGGCGTGCTCCGCCAGGGTGAGGTCCTCGAGCGCCTTGCCGAAGTAGCCGCGGGCGGCCGCCTTCACGCCGTATGTCTGATTGCCGTAGAAGTTCTGGTTGAGGTAGGCGGTGATGATCTCCTGCTTGCCCTTGTCGCCGGGGTACGCGTCGGTCAGCCGGATCGATTGGATGATCTCGCGGACCTTGCGTTCATAGGTCGAGTCGGCGAAGGCCTCCGGGGGCAGCAAGCGGGCTCGGACGAGCTGCTGGGTGATGGTCGATGCACCGCGTGGGCGTCCAGACAGCGTGTCGAGACCGGCGCTGATGATCGCCGACGGGTCGAAGCCCGGGTTCGTCCAGAAGAACTGGTCCTCGATGGCCGTCGTCGCGTCGAGCATCTCGTCGGGGATGCCGGCGAACGTGATGACCTCGCGGCGGAGCGTCCCGAGCCGGGCCAGCTCGACCTTGCCGGAGCGGTCGTAGACGATCGTCTGCTGCTCGAACCGCAGGTCGTTGAGGGCCGTCGTCGGATCGGGCAGGCCGCTCGCATAGAAGTTGTACGCGGCCACCGTGAACAGCGTCCCCGCGCCTGCCAGCAACAGCGTGACCAGGAGGGCGATGATCGGGATGGCGATAAGGACGTTGCGAGCGATGTTGCCGCGTCGCCCGGTCGGCCGACGGTTGATCGAGCGCCGGTGGCGCTGCCGTCTGGCGAGGGTGGTCTGCATTCGAGCCCGCACGATAGCATAGGGTCCGTGAACGACCGTACATGGGCGGCCGCCTGGGTCAAGACGCCGCGGCGACCCGCTCTGTGACGGCGACACGACCCCGGGGGGCCGGCATCGACCTCCTCGCCGAGCTCGAATGGCGCGGCATCCTGCACGCCGCGACGCCCGGGCTCGCCGGGCGACTCGCCACGGGACGCCCGATCGCCGGGTACATCGGCTTCGATCCGAGCGCGGCGTCGCTGCATGTCGGCCACCTCGTGCCGATCTTCGGCCTGCTGCGCCTCCAGCGGGCGGGTGGGCGGCCGATCGCCGTCGTCGGCGGTGGGACCGGCATGATCGGCGACCCGTCGGGGCGCTCGTCGGAGCGCAACCTGCTCGATCGGGCGACGCTCGAGAGCAACGTGACGGCCCTGCGCGCCCAGCTCGAACGGTTCCTCGACTTCTCGGGCTCGGGCGGCGCGGAGATGGTCAACAACCTCGACTGGCTCGGGGAGCTGTCGCTGATCGACTTCCTGCGCGACACGGGCAAGCACTTCACCGTGCCGTACATGCTCGCGAAGGACTCGGTGCAGGTGCGGATGGACCGCGGCCTGTCGTTCACCGAGTTCAGCTACATGCTGCTGCAGGCCTACGACTTCTGGCACCTCCACCGCACGAGGGGTGTCGAGCTGCAGATGGGCGGCGCCGACCAGTGGGGCAACATCACGGCCGGTCTCGAGCTGATCCGCCGCACAGGCGATGTCGATGAGGCAGCCGCCGAGCAGCCCGCGCACGGTCTCGCCTACAAGCTGCTGCTGTCGCCGTCGGGCACCAAGTTCGGCAAAAGCGAGACCGGCGAGTCTGTCTGGCTCGATCCCGCGCGGACGACGCCGTTCGCCTTCTACCAGTACTGGCGCAACACCGACGACCGCGACGTCGGCACGTACCTGCGCTGGTTCACCGAGCTCGGGCGCGAACAGATCGAGGCGCTCGACGTGGAGGTCGCGGAGCGACCGGAGACGCGCAACGCGCAGCGAACGCTCGCCCGCGACATCACGGCACGGACCCACGGCGAAGCGGCGGCCGTCCAGGCCGAGGCCGACGGCGAGGCCCTCTTCTCGGGGGCACCGATCGTCGATCCGGCGACGCTGCAGACGCTGTACGACTCGACCGGTGGTTTCTCGTTCACCCAGGCCATCCTGGAGGGCGGCGTGGCGGCGCTCCTGGCCGACGCGGGGGTCCTCGCCTCGCGCGGTGAGGCCCGCCGCCTCATCGCCTCGGGCGGCGTGACCGTGAACGGCGAGCGCGTGACCGATCCGGCTGCCGTCCCGTCAGTGGTCGCCGGCGAGTGGCTCGACGTGAAGATCGGCAAGCGTCGCCGGGAGATCGGCCGGCTCGAGCGCTAGGCGGTCGGACCCTCGAGGTCGCGGGCGGCGACGATCAGGCGGTCGTTCTGCGCGCGGTCCCGCACGGTGAGCCGGAGGTGGTCGGCCAGCGGGTGGCCGTCGGGGAACGTCCGCGGGACGAGCCCGCGACGCAAGAGGCCCTCAGCGACCGCCGCCGCGTGATCGACCGAGCCGAGATCGACCAGCACGAAGTTCGTCGTCGACGGCCCGACCGACCAGCCGGCTGCCCGGAGCTCGGTGATGAGCCGCGCCCGTTCGGCGGCGACTCGTTCGACGTTCGTCGCCGCGAGCGTCGGGTCGAGCAGGGCCTCGGTCGCCACCGTGACCGACACGGTCGCCACGGAACCGGGCGGGCGGATGGGGTTCATGCGTGAGACGAGCTCGGGCCGGGCGATGGCGAAGCCGACCCGCATCCCCGCGAGCGCGTAGGCCTTGCTGACGGTCCGGATGACGACGAGGTTCGGGTGGTCGAAGCGCAGGCCAGCGAGCGACCGGCCGGCGAACTCGGCATAGGCCTCGTCGACCACGACGATCGGGGCGGGCCGGCCGTCGGACGCCGCATCCGCCGCCACGAGGCCGAGGAGCGTCTCGATGGCGCCATCGGGCTCGGCCAGCGCGGTGGGGTTGTTCGGTGAGCACAGCCACAGCAGGGCCGCGTCACGAGCGGCCTCGCGCACCACCGGCAGGTCGAGCGCGTAGCCCTCGCCCGCGCCGAGCCGTGGGACCAGCACGGCCTCGGCGCCGCGCTGCTCCGTGATGACGCGGAACATCGCGTACGTCGGGATCGGCACGATGGCGCGCGCTCGGTCGGGGAGGAATGTCTTGCCGATCACGTCGAGGATCTCGTCGGCACCCGCACCCACGACGATCTCGTCAGTACCGACGCCGTAGCGGGTCGCGGCCGCGTCGACGAGCCGTCGGTAGTCGGACGGCGGATATTCGGACAGCGACGTGTGGAACCGGCCGGCCGCCATCACCCGTTGGGCGATGTCCGGCGGGGCGGGTGCCGTGTTGAGGTCGAACCGGACGACGTGCTCGAGCGGCACGCCGTACCGCGCGGCGACCTCCTCGTTGGTCGCCTCCCAGGTGTACGACGAGGGCTGGTTCGGCGTCGCGAAGGTGACAGGGGTCGGGCTCATCGTGGCGCGAGGCCCTCAGTGCCCGCCGTGTCCGGCCTCCACGGCCTTGCGATGCTCGGCGATGACCTTGTCGGCGAGGTGCGACGGTACGTCCTCGTAGTGGTCGAGGCTCGCCGTGAACGAGCCGCGGCCCTGGGCCAGCGAGCGCAACTCGGTGGCGTAGGAAAACAGCTCGGCCTGGGGGACGTGGGCCGTGATGATCTGCAGGCCGCCGTCGGTGTCCATGCCGAGCACCCGCCCCCGACGGCCGTTGAGGTCGCGGTTGACCTCGCCCATGTATGTCTCGGGGATGCGGATCTCGACGAGCATGATCGGCTCGAGGAGCGCGGGCTTGGCCTGCTGGACGCCGTCCTTGAGCGCCATCGATGCGGCGATCTTGAACGACAGCTCGTTCGAGTCGACCGTGTGGAACGAGCCGTCGTACAGGGTGGCCTTGAAGTCCGACAGGGGATAGCCGGCCAGCACGCCTTCCGCGGCTGCCTCGCGGATGCCTTTCTCGACACCCGGGAAGAAGCCCTTCGGCACCGATCCACCGACGATCTTCTCGGCGAACTCGACACCACCGTCCGGGTTCGGCTCGAGCTCGATCCAGACGTCGCCGAACATGCCGTGCCCACCGGTCTGCTTCTTGTAGCGGCCGTGCGCCTTCGTCGAGCCGCGGATCGTCTCCTTGTACGGCACCTTCGGCGTGTGGGTGCCGATCGCCGCGCCGAACTTGCGCTTGAGGCGTTCGAGGATGACGGAGGTGTGGGCCTCGCCCATCGTCCGCAGCACCTGCTCGCCGGTCGCGGTGCGCTCGAGGCGGACCGTCGGGTCTTCTTCGAGCAGCCGGGCGAGGGCCGGGCCCATCTTGTCGAGGTCCTGCTTCGAGACCGGCTCGATGGCGACCACCAGCGCGGGTGGCGGGAAGTCGAGCGGTGCGAGACGGAGCGGCTTCTCCTTCGAGCCGAGCGTGTCGCCGGTCTCGGTGACCGACAGCTTGGCCACCGCACCGATCTCGCCCGCCTTCAGCTCGCCGATCGGTTCCTGCTCCTTGCCGTGCAGCAGCAATAGCTGGCCGATGCGCTCGTCCTCGTCACGGGTCGTGTTCCACACGTGTCCCTGCGAATGGAGCGTGCCTGACAGCACGCGCAGGTACGTCAGCCGCCCGACGAACGGGTCGGCCGTGGTCTTGAAGACGCGGACGAGGAGCGGGCCGTTCTCATCGGCCGGGACGTCGACCGTCGCGCCCGACTTGTCGGTCGCCTTGACCGGGGCCTCGTCGGCCGGGGAGGGGAGGTAGCGCGTGAACGCATCGAGCAGGGCCTGGAGACCGATCCCCTTGGCGGCCGAGCCGACGAGGACCGGGGCGAGCACGCTCTCCTTGACGCCCTTGCGCAGGCATGCCTCGAGCTCGGGGTCCGAGACCTCCTCGCCCTCGAGGTACTTGACCAGCACGTCGTCGTCGGCCTCGGCGGCAGCGGCGAGCAACTGGTCGCGACGCGTGGCGACCTCGCCGGACAGCTCGTCCGGGATCGGGATCTCGGTCTCCTTGGAGCCGTCCCACTGGTAGGCCTTGCGGTGGACGAGGTCGACGTAGCCGTTGAACGACTCGGCGGCGCCGATGGCGATCTGGAGCGGCGCGATCTTGTCCCCGAACGTGGCCCGCAACGCGTCGAGCGCGGCCGTCGGATCGGCGTTCTCCCGATCGGACTTGTTGATGAAGAAGCACGCCGCGCGGCCGCTCGAACGACCGAGCGCGACCGCCTGCTCGAGGCCGGCTTCAACGCCCGACGAGGCGTCCATCACGAACAGCGCGCCGTCGACCGCCGCGAAGCCCTCGATCATGTCGGCGACGAAGTCCGGATAGCCCGGCGTGTCCACGAGCGAGATGCGCGTGCCGTCGTACTCGAAGGTGCCGACGGCGAGGCTCAGCGACTCGCGCCGCTTCTGCTCCTCGGGCTCGAAATCGAGATGGGCGGTCCCGTCGTCGACACGACCGAGTCGGGGGATCGCGCTGGCCCTGAACAGGAGCTGCTCGGCGAGCGTCGTCTTGCCGGCACCGGCGTGGCCGGCCAGGACGACGCTTCGAAGGTGGGGCAGGTCGACGCTCTTCATCGTCATCGGCTCGACGATCCTCCAGAGGTTGCGAGAGGGGGCCGGAGCGGGCCTGTGAGCGGGGTCGGGCCATGATAGTCGGCTATACTCCGGCCCGCGATGTCAGGTCATTCGAAATGGTCGACGATCAAGCGCCAGAAGGGCGCCAACGACGCCAAGCGGGGGGCCCTTTTCACCAAGGTCGCGCGCGAGATCTCGGTCGCGGCGCGCCTCGGTGGCGGTGACCCCGACGCGAACTATCGTCTCCGCCTGGCCATGGAGAAGGCGCGCTCGGTCAACATGCCGGCCGACAACATCAAGCGCACGATCGACAAGGCGACCGGCGGCGGCGACGGCGAGCAGTACGAGGAGATCGTGTACGAAGGCTACGGCCCCGGCGGCGTGGCGCTCCTCGTCGAGGCGCAGACCGACAATCGCAACCGGACCGCCGCCGAGGTCCGCTCCATGTTCACCAAGTCGGGTGGCCAGCTGGCCGGCTCGGGTGCGGTGGCGTGGCAGTTCGAACCGCGCGGGCTCATCACGGTGGTGCGCAACGGGGTCGACGCCGACGAGGTCGCGCTGACCGCCATCGATGCCGGCGCGGACGACGTCGACACCGACGACGACGAGGCCATCGAGATCTACACGTCGCCCGGTGACCTGGAGCGCGTCCGGTCGTCCCTCGAAGGCGCCGGCGTGCCGGTCGAGTCGGCCGAGTCGACGATGATCGCCAAGCAGACGGTCGAGCTCGATGCGGCCAAGGCGCGCCAGGCCCTGCGCCTGGTCGAGCAGCTCGAGGACCTCGACGACGTGTCGCGGGTCACGGCGAACTTCGACATCCCCGAGGAGCTCTTCGCCGAGGTCGCCGGGTGATCGTCCTCGGGATCGACCCGGGGACCGCCGCGCTTGGATACGGGATCATCGAGGCCACCCCGGGGCGGCTCCGAGCGGTCGATCACGGCTGTGTCGAGACATCGCCAGATGTCGCGCTGCCCGACCGGCTGCTGGCGATCCACCGGGCCGTTGACGAGCTGATCGCGCGGCACCAGCCCGCGGTCGTCGCGGTCGAGCGGCTGTTCTTCTCGCGCAACGCCCAGACGGCGATGGGCGTCGGCCAGGCGCGCGGGGTCGTGCTCCTCGCCGCTGCCCAGCACGGCGTGCCGGTCCGCGAGGCGACGCCGAACGAGGTGAAGTCGGCCATCGCCGGGTACGGCGCGGCCGACAAGGGCCAGGTCCAGCGCATGGTGCAGGTGGTGCTCGAGATGGCCGAACCGCCCCATCCGGACGACGCGGCGGATGCCCTGGCGATCGCGGTCTGGGCGGCGAACAGCGCGGGCTCGGCGACGGGTCAGCTGTCGGCGGTCATGGATCGGGCGGCCGTGGCGCCGATCACGCGTGGGGCGACCGGGTACGAGCGGGCGGTGCACGAGGCCATCGCGCGCGAGCGGGCCGCGACCCGTCCTGCCAAGCGCCGCGCGGGCTAGGGCCGCGGCGTGATCGCATCGGTCGAGGGCGTCGTCGCCGCGATCAGCACCGATTCCGTCGTCATCGACGTCAACGGCCTGGGTTACCGCGTGTTCGCCGCGCCGGCCATCATCGCGTCGGCCGCGGCCGGTGGACGGCTCAAGCTGCATACCTACCACCTGGTGCGCGAGGACCAGCAGGCGCTGTACGGATTCCGTTCGGCCGACGAGCTCGGGTTCTTCAACCTGCTGCTGACGGTCACCAGCGTGGGACCGAAGGTGGCGCTGGCGATCGTGGGCTCGCGCCCGACCGCGGACCTGCAGCTGGCGATCATGACCGGCGACCAGGCGGTTTTGGTGTCGATCCCGGGCATCGGCAAGAAGCTGGCCGAGCGGATCATCTTCGAGCTCAAGGAGAAGGTGGCGGCGGCCGGCGTCGCCGCGGTCGACGCGGGTCTGGTCGGGACGCGCGGCGCGGCCGAGACCGAGGTGGTCGCCGCGCTCCAGGCGCTCGGCTACTCCATGGCGGAGGCCCGCGACGCATCGCGATCGGCCCTGGCCGACGCGACCATCGGCGGCACGCTCGAGGATCGGGTCAAGGCCGCCTTGCGCAGCCTCGTGCGGGACTGAGGGGCGATCACGGTCCGTTCGGGATCGTGACGGCCGTGCCACTGACCTTGATCCCGGGCTCGCCAGGAGCGATCGATACGGTGAGCAGGCTCGGCCGGCCCATCTCGATGCCCTGGTGCACCTCGAACGTCGTCGGCGGAGTGATCGCGCCGCGATCACGGAGGTAGGCCCCGAGCGCGGCGGCCGCGGCGCCCGTCGCCGGGTCCTCGACGACGCCGCCGACGGCGAACGGATCGCGCGCCCGGAACCGGGTCGGCGTCTCGCGCCAGATGAGCTGCAGGGTCGTCAACCCCTGGTCGAGCATCAGGTGCTGCATCGGGTCGAAGTCGTAGGACATGCGCTGCAGCGTGGCGTAGTCGCGGACCGCCAGGATCAGGTGATAGACGCCGGCGAAGCCGATCGCCGGCGGGAGGCCGGGATCGAGCTCATCGCTCTGCCAACCGAGCAGCCCGAGGACGCCGTCGACGAGCTCCGGAGGTGCGTCGAGGACGCGGGGCTCGACCGACGTCAGGGTCGCCCGTGCGTGCCCCTCGCGGTCTGTCTCGAGGGCAACGCCGACGTCGCCGTCGTTGGTCGCGAACACCAGGCTCGACGGTGCGCCGCGCTCGGCCAGGGCGACGCCGGCCGCGATCGTGGCGTGGCCGCAGAATGCGACCTCGGCAAGCGGGCTGAAGTAGCGCACGCGGTAACGGCCCGGCTCAGTGGACCCGTCCGGCGCGAGGAAGGCCGACTCGGAGTAGCCGACGTCTGCGGCGATGCGCTGCATCTCATCGGCGGGCGGCAGCTCGTCCCCGATCCAGACACCGGCCGGATTGCCGCCGGCGGGGTCGGTCGTGAACGCGGCGAGGCGGAGGAGCGTGCCGGTCGTCACCGATGCATCGAGCGGATGGTAGAACGCCGGGCTCGGCCATGGGCGCGGTCCGCGGCGTGCGGGCCGGACCGGATCCGGCGGTCGATCGTGGCATGTGTGGCAGAAGGTGCACCCGGGGACCGTTATGCCTGGACGGTCGCCCGATAGGCCCCTCGGGGGCTGGTCTTCGGGCACAAAGGTTCTCCGGGCGCAACTCTTGCCATCCCGCAAACATGCATCGGCCATACCGGTCTCGGGGCGCAACTTCTGCCGCTGAGCGCGCGCGAGCGCCGTGCGTCGCAGCGGGCGCAGGCAACACTGGCGGAATGGCCCGGCACGCGGCCGCCCACCCCCATGTACGTAGAACATCCGTGCGGTATGGCCCGCGCCTGTGCTACCATCCGCGCGCGATGGTCGACGACGTTTCCAGCATCCTGTCCGCCGATCTCGACGAGGACACCGACCCGATCGTCGAGGGCTCGCTGCGTCCCAAGACGCTCGGCGAGTACATCGGGCAGGCCGAGGTCAAGGCGAACCTGTCGGTGCTCCTCCAGGCCGCGAAGGGCAGGGGAGAGGCGGCCGACCACATCCTGCTATATGGCCCGCCCGGCCTGGGCAAGACGACCCTGGCGACGATCGTCGCCCGCGAGCTCGGCGTCAACGTCCGCTACACCTCGGGGCCAGCCATCGAGCGCGCCGGCGACCTCGCCGCGATCCTCACCTCGCTCGAGGAGCGCGACGTCCTGTTCATCGACGAGGTCCATCGGCTGAACCGGGCTGTCGAGGAGATCCTGTACCCGGCGATGGAGGACTTCGCGCTCGACGTGATGATCGGCAAGGGCCCCTCCGCCCGGAGCCTTCGGCTCAGCCTGAAGCCGTTCACCGTGGTGGGCGCCACCACCCGAGCGGGCCGCATCAGCTCCCCGTTGCGCGACCGGTTCGGCGCCACGTACCGGCTCGACTTCTACACCGAGGACGAGCTGGCCGAGATCGTTGATCGCTCGGCCGAGATCCTGGACGTGCCGATCGACCCGTCGGCGACGCGGGCCATCGCCCGGCGCGGCCGCGGCACGCCGCGCATCGTCAATCGGCTGCTGAAGCGCGTCCGCGACCACGCCCAGGTCCATGGCGATGGCCGCGTGCACGAGGACACCGCGCGGGACGCGATGCGCCGCATGGAGATCGACGACGAGGGGCTCGACTCCTCGGACCGCAAGCTGCTCGCAGCGATCGTCCAGAAGTTCGCGTCCGGGCCGGTCGGCGTGGCCGCGCTCGGCGCGGTGCTGTCCGAGGAGGTCGACACCATCGAGGACGTGCACGAGCCGTTCCTGCTGCGGCTGGGCTTCATCGACCGCACCCCGCAGGGCCGCATCGCCACGGACCTCGGCCGGGCGCACCTGTCGGCGCTCGGCTACGAGATCCCGCCACCGCGCCGGGCCGAGGCCGGCATGCCGAGCCTGTGGGACGAGCCGCTCGAGCCGGTCGAGACGGACGAGGCGTGATCGGACCGTTCGTCTCGCCGTCGACGCGCTTCGAGGTCACGACACCACCGCCGTCGGATGGGGCGACACGGGCACGGACCGGGCTGCTGACGCTGGCCCACGGCGCGGTCGAGACGCCGCAGTTCATGCCGGTCGGGACGAACGCGACGGTCAAGGCGCTGTCGCCGGACGACATCAAGGACACGGGTGCCTCGATCATCCTGGCCAACACGTATCACCTCTACCTGCGGCCGGGACACGAGCGGATCGCGCGGCTCGGCGGCCTGCATCGGTTCATGGACTGGGATCGCCCGATCCTGACCGACTCCGGTGGCTTCCAGGTCGTGTCGCTCGGTGACCTGCGCGTCGTCGACGAGGAGGGGGTGACCTTCCGATCCCACCTCGACGGGTCGATCCACCGGTTCACGCCCGAGCACGCGACCGCGGTCCAGGAGGCGCTCGGCTCGGATGTCGCGGTCGCCTTCGACCAACCGGTCTACCCGAGCTCGCCACGCGACATGGTGGCCGACGCGACGGCGCGCACGCATCGCTGGGCGGAGCGCTCGCTGGCCGCGCACACCCGCACGGACCAGGCGATGTTCGGCATCGTCCAGGGCGGCCTGGACGCGGAGCTGCGCGAGACCTCGACGCGGTTCATCGCGTCGCTCCCGTTCGACGGCATCTGCATCGGCGGGCTGGCCGGCGATGAGACCCCGCAACAGCGCGACGCCGCACTCGACGTCGCGATCCCGGTCCTGGCCGACGATCCGCGGCCGCGCTACCTGATGGGGCTGGGCTCGCCGGCCGACCTGCTCGAGGCGGTCCATCGCGGCATCGACCTGTTCGACAGCGTCCTCCCGGCGCGGGTGGCACGGAACGGGCAACTGTGGGTGCCGGGTGGCCGCCTCAACCTGCGCAATCGGACGTTCCTCGACGATCCGCGTCCGGTCCAGGAGGGCTGTCCCTGCCTGCTCTGCCGGCGGTTCTCGCGTGCCTACCTCGCCCACCTCGTCCGGGCCAAGGAGCTGCTCGCCTACCGGCTCGCGACTTGTCACAACCTGACCTTCACCCTAGACTTCATGGTCAGGATCCGAGCCTCGATCCGGGCCGGCACCTTCCCCGCCGAGATGTCCGAACTGCGCTCTCGCGCGGGTCGGTCGAGTGGCGGTGAAGTCGCCGAGCAGTCGGCGTGATGGATCCCTCGGTACGCTGGATGTCGACGCGGAGGCGACGCGATGGGCTCACGCAATCGACCAGGCAAAGAGGCCAAGAAGAAGCCGAAGGCCAAGCTCGCCCAACCGAGTCTCGCGCCGCTCTCGGAACCCCCGCAGAACGTCGAGGTCATCCGCAAGCCGCGCAAGGAGAAGCCAGTCGTCGAGGACGACACGGACGAGGCCTGACCGACCGGACGGACGCCACCGTGGAAGGCTCCGCTGACCGGATGGACCCAGCGATGAGGAGCGTGACGAACGGATGGCGATGACGGACGAGCGCGCGGCGGAACGGGCCGTCGCGGAACGCGGCAAGGCCGTGGATGCGGCGCTGTCGGCGATCGAGAAGCAGTTCGGTCGTGGCGCGATCATGAAGCTCGGCTCGGCCGAACGGCAGGCCGTCGATTCGATCCCGACCGGGTCGATCGCGCTCGATCTGGCGCTGGGCGTCGGCGGCATCCCACGGGGCCGCATCACGGAGATCTTCGGCCCGGAGTCGTCGGGCAAGACGACCGTGTGCCAGCACGTCCTGGCCGAGGCCCAGGCGCGTGGCGGGGTCGTCGCGTTCATCGACGTGGAGCACGCGCTGGATCCTGGCTACGCGCGGGCCTGCGGCGTCAACGTCGATGAGCTGCTCGTGTCGCAGCCGGATACCGGCGAGCAGGCCCTCGAGATCACCGAGACCCTGATCCGCTCCGGCGGCATCGACTGCGTCGTCGTCGACTCGGTCGCTGCCCTGGTGCCGCGCGCCGAGATCGAAGGCGAGATGGGCGATTCGTTCGTCGGCATCCAGGCCCGGCTGATGAGCCAGGCGCTGCGCAAGCTGACGGGCGCCGTATCGCGCTCGAACACGGCCCTCGTCTTCACGAACCAGTTGCGCGAGAAGATCGGCGTCATGTTCGGCAACCCGGAGACCACGCCCGGTGGCCGCGCCCTGAAGTTCTACGCCTCGGTCCGCCTCGACATCCGCCGGGTGGAGACGATCAAGACCGGCACCGAGTCGGTCGGCAACCGGGCCCGGGTCAAGGTCGTCAAGAACAAGGTCGCCGCGCCGTTCCGCGTCGCCGAGTTCGACATCATGTACGGCGAAGGGATCTCCAAGGAAGGCGGCCTGCTCGACGTCGGCGTGGCGATGGACGTCGTCTCCAAGACGGGTGCCTGGTTCAACTTCGGCGAGACCCGCCTGGGCCAGGGCCGCGAGGCCTCCAAGGACTTCCTCAAGACCAGCCCAGACCTCGCCGCGGAGATCGAGTCACGCATCCGCGGCAAGATCACCGAGACGCCCATTCCTGTCGAAGGCATCGAAGAAGCGGAGTAGGTCGCCGCCATGCGGCCCGATCGCGGCGTTCCGTCGCTCCGCGCCGACGCTCACGCACCCTGAGGTGCGCTCGCGCCGGTGCTCGCGACGGGTTTTGCGCTCGGACCACCTGACGACGACCTAGGACCGTGGCAGGTCGTCGACGCGAGTCGTACACGGAGCGGCGGGAGCGGCGGGCGGCGGTCGACGATCCCGAGGTCGTCCTCGAGGCGGCGGCGCGGTTCCTCGAAGCACGCTCGCGGTCGATCGCCGAGGTGCGTCGTCGGCTGAAGACGGCGGGCTACCGCGGCGAGCTGATCGACGGCGTGATCACCCGGCTGACCGAGCTCGGCGTCCTCGACGACGAGACGTTCGCCCGCGCGTGGGTCGAATCACGCGATCGAGCACGTCCACGCGGCGAGCGGGCCCTACGCGACGAGTTGCGGCTCAAAGGCATCGATCGCGCGGTCGTCGACCTCGTCCTCGACGACCGGCGCGCCGCCACCTCGATCGACGAGGACGGAGAGACCGCCATTGACGCGGATCGGGTCGCCGCGGCGCGGCTCATGGAGCGCCACGCCCGGACACTGGCCAGGATCGCGGACCCGCGTCGTCGACGGGAACGGGCCTATGCGCTGCTGGCGCGCCACGGCTTCGACCCGGACGTCTGCCGGGAGGCCGCAACGGCAGTCGCCGCCGCCGCGGAGGAGCCGTCGACCGAGCCGGACTGAGATTCGCCCGGCCGCAAACCGTCCTAGGCGTCCCAGCGCGACGCGAGGTAGTCCGCGTCGGCGGCAACACCGGCCAGGTTGGCCGACGCGTTGTTGAGCTGCCACAGCAGTCCCAGGAACGTCAGGCCCGGGACCTCGCTCACGCCCCGCACGTGGCGCGGCAGACCGAAGTCGCCCAGGACGGGCACGTCGAGCCAGCGGTAGTCGGGGGCGTAGCCCGTCGTCCACAGCACGGTCGAGATCCCTTCGGCGGCGAGATCGAGCTCGGTCACCTCCGCGACGTCGAACGCGAATGGCTCGCGGTCGTCCGGTGGCAGGTCGATCCCAGCGGCCTCGCGGTAGCGCTCGAACAAGGGCCGGAACCGCTGGTCGAAGAAGTCATCGGCGAAGCGCAGGTTGGCGGTGAGGTCCTCGGCGAACCGCGCACGCACCCCGTCGGCGGCCTCGAAGCGGCCGACCAGGCGGATCCCGTCCGCCGCGAAGCGACGGAGGTTCGTGTCGTGCCCGCCCTTGTGCCCCGACATGTGCGGGTTGCAGACGAACCGCGCCCGCGGGTCCGGCAGCGAATCGACCGTCGGCAGGGGAATGCCGACCTCCGCCCCGCGCAGGACCAGCTCGCGCACCCACCAGAACCAGTCGCGGCTCCGGTAGCGCCGCACCGCGCGACCGCAGTGACCGACCGACAGCGTCACGGCCCGACCCGCGTCGTGCAGCTCCTCGGCCAGCTGGACGCCCGTCTGACCGGTGCCGACCACGAGGACGCCACCTGGCGGCAGCGCATCCGGCGTGCGGTAGTGGTGGGAATGGACCTGGTAGATGCCCGCGTCGAAATGGGCCGTCGCCGGGATCTTCGGCGTATGGAAGGCACCGGTCGCCACGACGACATCGTCCGCGGCGATCGTCCCGCGATCCGTCTCGACGAGGAATCGTCGTCGAGATGTCGGATCGGCCCGCAGCCGCTGGACGGAAGTGGCGAGCCGCACCGGTGCGTCGATGACCGTCGCGTAGGCCGCGATCCGGCCGGCGATCGCGTCCCGGGTCATGTAGCCGTCCGGGTCACCGCCGTCGTACGGGTAGTCCGGAAGCTCGGTTAGGAAGTTCGGGGTCACGAGCTGGAACGCATCCCAGCGGTCCAGCCAGCCGCCCCCGAGGGTCTCGCGACGGTCGAGCACCACGTGCTCGCGGCCGGCGTGGCGCAGCCGGCGACTCATGATCAGGCCGGCCTGACCGGCCCCGACGACGACGGTCTGGATCGACTCGGGCTGGTCTGCGCCCACCGACACTCCTCCCATGCGCTGATCGAGGCACAGGATAGGCCGGCGGCGGCGTGCGTCGGAGCCCCACTCGACCGCGGTCTCGGTTGACCCGTCGTGGCCTCGGCCCTACGCTACGCCGCAACGTTCCAGGCGCCGCAGATACCGGCGTTCCGAACGAAAACCGGCCCGATCGCGGCCCAACGAGGGGGCCCGGACCACCGCTATCGATGGTCCGACCGGACACCGCCCGCGTGCGGCGACGGCATCTCCTCCAACGTGATCGTGCCTTCGCACACGTGACGCGTCCGGCCGCACGATCCGGTCCGGATGGGAGGAACCGATGGAGACACCGATCGTGGTGGCGGTGGCGCTGCTGGCCGCCCTCGGCGGAGCGCTGCTCGGCGCCCTCGTTCCGCACGCTATGGGCCTCGCAGGGCATGAAGGCCGCCCAGGCCGAGGCTCGCCGCATCGAAGCCGAGGCGCGGACCCGCCAGAAGGAGCTGATCCTCGAGGCGAAGGACGAGAAGCTTCGACTCGGACGCGAGGCCGAAGACGAGGCCCGCGCGCGGCGCAACGAGCTGACCGCGCAGGAGACGCCGGCTGACCCAGCGCGACGAGCAGCTCGACCAGCGCAGCGAGATGCTGGAACAGCGCGATCGGAAGCTGCTCGAGCGCGAGCGCGAGCTCGACAAGGCCAAGGAGGACCTGGCCAAGGCGATGCAGGAACAGGTCGTCGCCCTCGAACGGGTCTCGGGCATGAGCGCCGAGGACGCCAAGGCGATGCTCCTCGAGGCCGTCCGCGGGTCGAGGCCGAGCACGACGCCGTCAAGCTCGCCCGGGCGATCGAGCGGTCCGCCCGCGAGGAGGCGCAGGACAAGGCCCGCGACATCGTCTTGACGGCCATGCAGCGCGTCGCCGCCGATCACACCGCCGAGCACACGGTGAGCGTGGTCCATCTGCCGTCGGACGAGATGAAGGGCCGGATCATCGGCCGTGAGGGGCGCAACATCCGCGCCCTCGAGCAGGCGACCGGGGTCGACCTGATCATCGACGACACGCCGGAGACGGTCGTGCTGTCAGCGGCTTCGACCCGGTCCGCCGCGAGGTCGCCCGGATCGCCATCACCAAGCTCATCGCGGACGGCCGCATCCACCCGGGCCGCATCGAGGAGGTCGTCGCCAAGGCCCGCGCCGAGGTCGACCTCGTCATCCGCCAGGCCGGCGAGCAGGCCGCCTACGAGGCCGGCGTCCCGGGCCTGCCCGCCGAGATCATCAAGCTCCTCGGCCGGCTCAAGTACCGCACGAGCTACGGCCAGAACGTGCTCAACCACGTCGTCGAGACGAGCCATCTCGCCGCGGTCATCGCGGCCGAGATCGGCGCCGACGTCCAGGTCGCCAAGATGGGCGGCCTGCTCCACGACATCGGCAAGGCGGTCGACCACGAGGTCGAGGGACCGCACGCCGCGATCGGGGCCCAGATCGCCCAGCGGCACAACCTGCCGTTCAAGGTCGATCAACGCCATCGCCGCGCACCACCAGGAGGTCGAGTACGCCTGCCTGGAGGCGCCGATCGTCCAGGTCGCCGACGCGATCAGTGCGTCGCGACCGGGCGCCCGCGGCGAGACGATGGACACCTACGTCAAGCGCCTCGAGGACCTGCAGGCGATCGCCGAGAGCTTCGGCGGCGTCGAGAAGTCGTTCGCCGTCCAGGCCGGTCGCGAGGTGCGCATCCTCGTCCGCCCCGAGGAGATCGACGACCTGACCGCCAGCCGGCTGGCCCGCGACATCGTCAAGAAGATCGAGGAGCAGCTGACCTACCCGGGCCAGATCAAGGTCACGGTCATCCGCGAGACCCGCGCCGTGGAGTACGCGAAGTAGCGGACACCGCAAGCGCCGTCGCGGCCCGGGGCGCACGCGCCTCGGGAACCCGCCAACGGCGACGCGCCGCGGCCCGCCGGGCGCCTGCCGCGTCCTGATGATCGGCGACCTCATCGGCAAGCCGGGTCGGCAGGCCGTCGAGCGGCTGCTCCCCGGGCTGCGCGAGGAGCGTGGCATCGACTTCGTGACGGCCAACGGCGAGAACGTCGCCGGCGGCATGGGCCTGACCGTCGTCGACCGCGGAAGCGCTGCTCGGCGCCGGGGTCGATGTCATCACGTCGCGGCAACCACATCTGGGACAAGCGCGAGATCTACCCGTTCCTCGAGTCGACCGAACGGGTGCTCCGCCCGCTCAACTACGGGACGCACGAGGTGCCCGGCCGGGGCTGGGGCACCTACCACGCGATGGATGGCATCGATGTCGCGGTCATCAATCTCCAGGGCCGCACCTACATGCAGCCGATCGAGAACCCGTTCACCGACGCCGACGCGCTGCTCGATGAGTCGTCGTCCCGGAGCCGCTGCCGCCGATCCGCCTCGTCGACTTCCATTGCGAGCTGACGTCCGAGAAGAACGCGCTCGGGCTGTACCTCGACGGGCGGGTCAGCGTCGTGGTCGGGACCCACACCCACGTCGTGACCGGTGACGAGCGGATCCTGCCCGAGCGGCACGGCCTACCAGACCGACCTCGGGATGACGGGCCCGGTGTGGAGCGTCATCGGGTTCGATCCCGCGACCGTGCTGCCGCGCTTCATCAACGCGCTGCCGACGCGGTTCGAGGTGGGCGATGGGCCCGGTCGTCTTCAACGCCACCCAGATCGACATCGACCCGGCGACAGGCCGGGCCCTCGGCCATCGAGCGCATCCAGCGGCTCGTGGAGCTCTAGCGGGTCGACGCGGAGCCGATGTCCGACCGCGCCACGCCGCGCCGCTCGCGCCGCCACGATCCCGCTGCCCGCGAGGATGCCGTCGTCCCGCCCGGACCCTCGACCGTCGACCTGCACGCGCACTCGACCCGGTCGGATGGCGTCCTCGCGCCCGCGGACCTGGTGCGCGACGCCGCCGCCGCCGGCGTCCGGACGCTTGCCCTGACCGACCACGACACGCTCGCCGGCGTACCGCGACCTGGTCGCCGCCGTGGCCGTGCCGGCGGGTGTCACGCTCATCCCGGCCGTCGAGATCAACGCGCTGGTCACGCGCGACCTCGGGCTGTGGGAGGGGGAGCTCCACATCCTCGGGTTCGGGATGGATCCCGACGACGAGGCGATTCGAGGCGGTCCTGGCCACGCAACGGTCGGCCCGTCGCATCCGGTTCGAGCGCACGGTCCGGCTGCTGCGCGAGCATCGGGATGCCCATCGATGCCCAGGTCGACGAGCTCCAGACCGCGGACGAGGATGCGCTCGGCCGGCCGACCATCGCCCGGGCGCTCATGCGGGCCGGCTTCGCCGCGAGCGTCGAGGATGCCTTCGCCCGGATCATCGGTCATGGCGGCCCGGGCTACGTCCGCCGGGAAGGACTCGGGTCCGGAGGATGCGATCGAGGCGATCCGCGCCGCCGGCGGTCTGCCGGTCCTCGCCCACTTCCGCGAGGGGCCGGCACGGCCCGAGGTCATCGGCGAGCTCGTGACGGCCGGTCTCGGCGGGCTCGAGGTCTACTACCGCTCATTCGATCAAGCCACGGTCGAGGCGATGGCCGTCGTCGCCGCCACGCATCGCCTCGTGGCGACGGGCGGCAGCGACTATCACGGTGATACCGGGACGTACGCCGAGTCCCATGCTCGCCTCTGGGTCCCGCCCGAGGTCGGTCAGGTCGTGGTCGAGCGCGTCGGGAGAGAACGGAGCGCCTAGGACCGCTTGGTGCGCCGACGCGTGGTCGAGCGGGACTTGGTAGACCGCGGTCGCTTCGGCGGCGGCAGTGGAGCGGGATCCGATGTGGGATCGACGCTCGCCGCCGGTTCGTCGTCTGCGGTCGCGGCCACCTCGGTCTCGGCGATGGGCTCCGGCTCGATGGGCGGTACCGGCTCCACGCGGGGTACCGGATCGGCGATGAGCTCGGGCTCGGGCTCCGGCACGACCGTCAGGGACGGCACCGGTCCACGCACGCCGGCATCTCCCGGGACGGCCGCCGACGCGCCCGTCGCCTCCTCCTTGATGTAGGTCGGCCGCAGCTCGACCGCGCGATCGCGATGCCGGGCGCGCAGGTTCAGCGCCTCGACGAAGACGCTGAACGCCATCGCCGCATAGATGTACGCCTTGTCGATGTGGAGGCCGAAGCCGTCGGCCACCAGCGTGACGCCCACGAGCAGCAGGAAGGCCAGCGCGAGCACCTTGACCGAGGGGTGCTCATGGACGAACTTCGAGAGGGGGCCGGACGCGATCAGCATGACCCCGACCGCCAGGACCACGGCCGCGATCATGATGGCGATCTCGTCGACCATCCCGACCGCGGTCAGGACGGAGTCGAGCGAGAAGACGATGTCGAGCAGGACGACCTGGACGAGGACGCTGCCGAACGACGCGGCCGCCGACGCCGGGGCCGAGTGCCCGGCATCGCCTTCGAGCGATTCGTGGATCTCCGTCGTCGCTTTCCACAGCAAGAAGAGGCCGCCCGAGATCAGGATGAGGTCGCGCCACGAGAACTCCCGGCCGGCGAGCGCCACGATCGGCTCGGTCAAGCCGATGATCCAGGAGATCGTGAGCAGCAGGAGGATGCGCATCCCCATCGCCAGCCCGAGGCCGATGCGCCGGGCCTGGTCGCGCCGATCGGCGGGCAGCCGCTGCACCAGGATCGAGATGAAGATGACGTTGTCGATGCCGAGCACGATCTCGAGCACCGTCAAGGTCAGGAGTGCGACCCACGTCTCCGGGTTGCCGATGAGGCCGATGATGTCCATGGGCGTCGAGGATACCGGGTACGCCCGACCACCAGCGGTACCATGGCCCCGCCGTGCATGACCCTCGCTCGTCGACCCGTTCGCTGCCCGTGCTCGAGATGGTGGCTCCCGTCGGTGCGGCGACCGCCCCGCGCATGCGGCCGGGGCCGCGCGACGCCCGTCTGACCGAGTACCTGCCAGAACCGGCTGCGCTGCCTCGGTTCCACGTGTGGACCCTCGGCTGTCAGATGAACCGCAGCGACTCCGAGGAGATGGCCGGACGCCTGCTCGCGGCCGGCTGCGAAGAGGCACCGTCCATCGAGGCGGCCGACCTCGTGGTCATCAACACCTGCGCGATCCGCGAGGGGGCCGAACAGAAGGTCATCGGCCGCCAGGGTCATCTCGCCCGGCTCAAGCAGGCCAAACCGGGCATGCGCGTCGTGCTCACCGGCTGCGCGGTCCGTGAAGCCGAGCGCTCCGGGCTCGACCGTCGCTACCCGGCGGTCGACCTGTTCCTGCGGCCGGACGAAGAGCCGGAGCTCGTCGACCGACTCGGGCTGGCGTCGGCGCAGGGCGCGATCAACGGGGTCGGCGCCGTCGGCACCGTCGGTGCGACGACCACGGTCGGCCGGGCGGTCGTCGGCGTCGCCGACAGCCTGTCACGGACACGGTCCCGGGCGGTCGGGGAGGGGACCGTCGCCCGCGGGTCGGCCATCAGCGCCTGGCTGCCGATCATCTACGGCTGCGACAAGACGTGCACGTACTGCATCGTGCCGTTCAGCCGCGGCCCGGAGCGCAGCCGTCCGTTCGACGACATCGTCGACGAGGCGCGCTCGCTGGCGTCGGCCGGGTATCGCGAGGTCACGTTGCTCGGCCAGAACGTCAACTCGTACGGCCATGACCTGCCCCCGGACGCGCGCTTCGCGCATATCGATGCCACCCGCTGGGCGGGCCGACAGCTCGACCTCCATGGTCGGCCCGACCTAGCCGAGCTCATCCGGGCGATCGACGGGCTGCGCACGGCCGATGGACGGCCGGCCATCCCGCGGCTGCGCTTCGTGACCTCGCATCCATGGGACCTGTCGGACCGGCTCATCGCCGCGCTCGCCGACTGCCCGAGCGTCTGCGAGCACCTCCATCTCCCGGTCCAGTCCGGCGACGACGCGGTGCTGCGGCGGATGGGCCGGCAGTACACGATCGAGCACTACCGCGAGCGCCTGGACCGGATCCGCCAGGCCGTGCCGGGGATCGCCGTCTCGACCGACGTCATCGTCGGCTTCTGCGGTGAGACCGAGGCGCAGTTCGAGCGCACGCTGACGCTGCTCGAGGACGTCCGTTACGACCAGGTCTTCGCCGCTGCCTACTCGCCGCGGCCGGGGACGCCCGCCACGCGCCTGGCCGACGACGTGCCGGCCGATGTCAAGCGGCGCCGGCTCAACGAGCTGCTCACGCTCCAGGAACGCATCGGCCTGACCCGCAACGAGGCCTGGCTGGGACGCGATGTCGATGTCCTGGTCGACGCCGTGTCTGCGCCGCGCTCGCACGGCCACGACGAGCCCGAACGAGGGCAGGACGGCGGCCGCGACGAGCCCAGGGCGGCTGCCCGGCTGTCCGGGCGGACCCGCGGCAACAAGCTCGTCCATCTCGTGGGCAACCCGGCGATCATCGGTCGGGAGTCCACCGTTCACATCGAGCACGCCGGGCCATATGCCCTGCGCGGCTCGCTCGTGACCGAGCGAGAACTCGCCCCGCGTTGACATCGGCGAGAATGCGCCGTTACCGTGACCCCTTCCGGAGGAGTTCACTGCGCGGACCGTCCGGCTGGATGGTGGTGCGAACCATCAACGGGTCCGTCACATGGTCGAGGAGGAACAGCACCATGGACTATTCCCGGCTTGATCTCGTGCGCCGATCGGCGACGCCGATCGAACTCGATCTCGTCGAATCGTTTGCGAACGGGCGGATCACCCGCCGCCAGTTCATCAAGCGCGCATCGGTCATCGGCCTGTCGCTCGCGTCCGTCTCGGCCGTGATCGCGGCCTGCGGCACCGCGGCGCCGAGCGCGTCCGCTCCTGGGTCTGTCGCTCCAGGAGGGAGCCCGTCGGCCTCGGCCAGCGCCGCTGTCGCCGGTGGCACGATCCGGTGCGCCATCCAGCGCCCGGTGTCGGTCGATCCGGTCGCGATGCAGGACCTCGGTGGCTACGGCATCGTCGCCCAGTCGTTCGAGTTCCTGTGCGCGCAGAAGACCGACCCGGCGGATCCGGGCGGCCTGTCGCCTGGCCTCGCGACCGAATGGCAGGCCAACGACGACGGCACGGTCTGGACGTTCAAGCTGCGGCCCGAGGCGAAGTGGCAGCACGACGGCTCCCCGTTCACCTCGGCCGACGTGGTCGCCAGCATGGAGCGCCTCGTGGCGGCCGGCAACTCCGGCCTCAAGGGCGTGCTCGATCCGGGCGGCGCGGTCGCGACCGACGCGAACACGGTCACCTTCACGCTCGTCTCGGCGAACGGTAACTTCCCGTACCTCGTCTCGATCTACAACGCGCAGACGGTGATCACCCCGGCCGACTACGTCGCCGGAACGACCGCGGACGGGCGCCCGACCGGGACCGGCGCGTGGAAGCTCGTCAACTACAACCAGCAGACCGGCGCGACGTTCGAGCGCAACCCGGACTGGTGGGGTGGACAGACGCCGCTCGATGGCACCGAGTTCATCTTCTTCGACGAGACCGGCCCGATGATCACCGCGTACCAGGGCGACCAGGTCGATGCCATCGTCCAGTTCGACGTCCTGTCGGGCGCCGCGCTGTTCAATGACCCGAACTTCACGCTGATCGCAACACCGGCGGCACTCCACCGCCAGATCTGGATGCGCGTCGACAAGCCGCCGTTCGACGATGTCAAGGTCCGCGAGGCGCTCGCGCTCACGTGGGACCGACCGGCGCTCGTCCAGCAGCTGTTCCAGGGTCGTGCCGAGATCGGCAACGACCACGTCATCTGGCAGGGCTACCCATACTTCGACGACACCATTGCCCAGCGGACCCGCGACGTCGAGCGGGCCAAGGCGCTGCTCACCGAAGCCGGTGCCAGCGACCTCTCGGTCGTGCTCCACGCCGGTGAGCTGCAGGAGATCCCCGACCTGGCCGTGCTCCTCAAGAGCCAGGCCGCTGAGGCGGGTATCACCCTGAACGTCGAGGTCGAAAGCCTCAACACGTTCTACGGCGCCGCATGGTGCCCGGCCGAGCCGGCCGACCCGCCGTGCTCCGGCGCTGCCGAGCTCGGCATCGTCGACTACGGACACCGGGCGACTCCGGACGTCTACCTCAACGCCGCGCTCAAGTCCAAGGGCATCTGGAACTCGTCGCAGTACGCGTCGACCGACTTCGACGCGGCCTTCACGGAGTTCCAGGCCGCGGTCGCCGTCGATGCGCAGAAGGCGGCGTGCACGAAGATCGAGACGATCCTCAATCGGGACGTCCCGATCGGCCTGCCGTACTTCTACAACTACCTCGCCGGCAACTCGAACAAGTTCGAGGGGGTGTTCTCGAGCGCCCTGGGCCAGATGTCGTTCTCGTCCACCTCGAAGGTAGCCTGACCCCGCACCCCGTAAGGGCGACGGCACCAGCCGTCGCCCTCCTTCACCCACCCGATCTGAGGGGACGGCGCGCGACCACGCGATGGCACGCTTCATCGGGCGCAGGCTGCTCCTGTCGATCCTCACGCTGTGGCTGCTCGCCACGATCGTGTTCGTCATCGCCAACGTCCTGCCCAACGACGTCGGACGGACGATCCTCGGGCCGTTCGCGCCGCAGGAGAGCGTCGACGCGCTCAACGAGCGCCTGGGCACGAACCGCCCGATCGTCGAGCGCTACGTCGACTCGATCGTCGGCGTCTTCACGCTCGACTTCGGGGAGTCGTTCGTCACCAACAAGCCGGTCCTGCCGGCACTCGCCGACGCGATCGGCCGGTCGGCCAAGCTGGCCGGGCTCGCGTTGCTCATCACGATCCCCATCGCCATCGCGGCGGGCCTGCTCGCGGCCCGCAGACGCGACCGGCCGATCGACCGCGGCATCGTCCTGCTCGGCCTGACCTCGTCGTCGATCCCCGAGTTCGTGACGGGGACCATCCTGGTCGTCGTGGTCGGGGTCCAGCTCAAGTGGCTGCCTGTCCTGGCGACCCCGCCACGTGGCGCCGACCCGCTGACCGAGCTCCGCTTCCTGCTCCTGCCGGCGCTGTCGATGGCGATCGTGTACTTCGGGTACATCGCGCGGATGACGCGGGCCGGGACGATCGAGGTCCTCCAGTCCGACTACACGCGGACGGCCACGATGAAGGGCCTCACGACGAGCCAGACGATGATCCGCCACGTCCTGCGCAACGCGCTCATCCCGACGGTCGCGGTCATCGCCGTGCAGATCGGCTATCTGTTCGGCGGGATCATCGCGGTCGAGCGGATCTTCAACTACAACGGCATGGGCCAGACCATGCTCTTCGCCGCCCAACGCAAGGACATCCCGACACTCACCGCGGGGGCCATCATCATCGGCATCGTGTACATGGTTGCCACCCTCATCGCCGACCTGATCATCGCCTGGATGAATCCGCGCATCCGCCTGGACGCCGAGCGCTGATGGACGTCCCGATCGCACCCGCCCCGGCTGCCGCGCCCATCGGCGTCAGCGCGGTATCCGAGCGGGCGCAGGCTCGGCGCGAGACGCTCCGGGTCCTGTTCCGCCGGCCGGCGTTCCTCATCGGGATCCTGGTCATCCTCGGCTGGGTCCTCACCGCGATCCTGGGCGAGCGGATCACGCCCTACGACCCGTTCAACGACTTCGCCCTGAACCACCAGCCGCCCGGGCAGGTCGCCAAGGGCGACACCACGGAGTTCCACCCGTTCGGGACCGACCGCCTCGGGCGCGACGTCCTGTCCCGCGTGATGGTCGGGTCGCGCGACGTGCTGATCGTGGCACCGCTGGCGGCCATCTTCGGCGTCACCGCCGGCACGCTGCTCGGCCTGATCATGGGCTTCTACCGCGGGTTCATCGACGACGTGCTCAGCCGGCTCGTCGAGGCGTTCCTGGCGCTGCCCGTCATCCTCGTCGCGCTGCTGACGCTGGTCGTCCTCGGCTCGTCGCCGCTCGTCGTCGTGGCCGTGGTGGGCATCCTGTTCACGCCGATCGTGGCGCGGACCGTGCGGTCGGCCGTCCTGTCCGAGCGCCAGCTCGACTACGTCACGTCGGCCAAGCTCCGCGGCGAGTCGGGGCTGTTCATCCTGTCGCGCGAGATCTTCCCGAACGTCCTCGCACCGATGGTGGTCGAGCTCACCGTCCGGTTCGGCTACGCGATCTTCACGGTCGCCACGCTGTCCTTCCTCGGCGTCGGCATCCAGCCGCCGTCGCCGGACTGGGGCCTGTCGGTGGCCGAGGAATACTCGTACATGATCTCCGGCGTGTGGTGGCCGACCCTGTTCCCGGCGCTGGCCATCGCGAGCACGGTCGTGGCCATCAACTTCATCGCCGATTCGCTCCAGTCGGTGCTCGAATGACCGTCGAGACGATCCCGCCGCCGCCGCCCGAGACGACCGCGCCGCACGCCGCCCTGCGCGTCGAGGACCTCTCCCTCGCCTACATCGTGCGCGGCATCCGCCGGCCGGTCCTGCGCGGGGTGACGTTCGACATCAAGCCCGGCGAGTCGTACGGCCTGGTCGGCGAATCGGGCTGCGGCAAGTCGACCACCGCCTACGCCTCGCTCCGCTACCTGCCGCGCAATGCCGTCATCACCGACGGCCGGATCCTGGTCGGTGGCGAGGACATCACGCGCATGAACGACGAGCAGGTGCGCACGTTCCGGACGAATCACGCGTCGATGGTCTACCAGGACCCGGGTGCCGCCCTGAACCCCACGACGAAGGTCGGTCCGCAAGTTGCCGAGGCGTTCAAGGTGCTCGGGCAGGGCAGTGAGCAGGCGCGCGACAGCGCCCTGGCCGCCATGCGCCGCGTCCAGATCGCCGACCCGGAGCGGGTCTACCAGCGGTACCCGCATCAGCTGTCGGGCGGCATGCAGCAGCGCATCGTCATCGCCATCGCGCTCGCCTGCAACCCGAAGCTGCTCGTCCTTGACGAGCCGACGACGGGTCTCGACGCGACCGTCGAGGCGAGCGTGCTCGACCTCGTGCGCTCGCTCGTGGCGGAGATGGACGCGGCGGTCCTGCTCATCGCCCACAACCTGGGCGTCATCCGGACCATGTGCGACCGGGTCGGCGTGATGTACGCGGGCAAGATCGTCGAGGAGGGCAACGCCGTCGCCGTCTTCGAGCGGCCGCAGCATCCGTACACGACCGCCTTGCTGCAGTCGCTGCCCCGGCACGGGATCCGCAAGGCGGAACGGCCATTGGCCACGATCCCGGGGACCCTGCCGCAGATCGGGACGCCGCTGCCGACGTGCGTCTACGTCGATCGCTGTCCGCTGGCGACCGACCTGTGCCGCGAGGTCGTGCCGCCGGTCGTCGACGTGGGCAACGGCCAGTGGACGCGCTGCCACCACTGGGAACGCGTCGGCGAGATCAAGGCACCACCGCCCGGTGTGGGCCAGGCCGAGGTGCCACAGGGCGACGTCAACCTCAACCTGGCCGGTGTGTCGAAGACGTTCCACGCGTCCGGTCACGACATCCCGGCGGTCGTCGGGATCAGCCTGCAGCTCCACGACGGGGAGACGCTCGGCCTGGTGGGGGAGTCCGGCTCCGGCAAGTCCACGCTGGCCAAGACGATCCTGGGCATCGAGGCGCCGGATGCCGGTGGCCAGCTCGAGCTCGACGACCACGCGCTCGCCGGCGATTCCACGAGCCGGCCGACGCAGGACAAGCGGTCGATCCAGATGGTGTTCCAGAACCCCGATTCGGCGCTCAACCGGGGCTGGACGGCGCGACATATCCTGGCCCGGTCTGTCTCCAAGCTCACCGGGCTGAAGGGCAAGGCCGTCAACGACCGCGTCGACAAGCTGGCCGAGTCGCTCCGGCTCACCCAGCGCCACCTCGATCTGAAGCCGCGCCAGCTGTCGGGTGGCCTCAAGCAGCGCGTGGCGATCGCCCGCGCGTTCGCCGGTGACCCCCGGATCGTCGTCGCCGACGAGCCGACCAGCGCGCTCGACGTGTCGGTCCAGGCCGCGATCCTCAACGTGCTGTCCGAGCTCCAGGCGAAGAGCCGCACGAGCTACCTGCTGATCTCGCACGACCTCGGCGTCGTGCGCTACCTCGCCGATCGCATCGCGGTGATGTACCTCGGGCGGATCATGGAGGTCGGCGACTCCGAAAAGGTCTTCCAGGGCCCCAACCACCCGTACACCGAGGCGCTGCTGTCGGCTGTCCCGAGCCTCGACGGCGAGAAGCGCACCCGCATCCGGCTCGAGGGCGACGTGCCCAGCCCGGCGAACCCGCCGTCCGGCTGCGTCTTCCACACCCGCTGCCCGCGCATGATCCCGGGCCTGTGCGAGGTCACCGAGCCGCCGCTCGCCGAGGTCGAGCCGAACCACCTGATGTCATGCCACATCCCGCTCGAAGAGCTGCGCCGCCTCCAGAGTCGAGGTGGCGAGCTCGTGGTCGCCGCGGAGGAGACGGCCCTACGCGCGGGCGAGACCACCCAGCAGTAGCTCGACGAAGCGCGGCGCGTCCGCGTCGAACGCCACGAAGGCGTTGGGGGCGCCGCCGAAATGGCCCTCGACGTCCATCACGGTCCGACCGACGGTCAGCTCCCCGCGCGTCTCGACGTCGACGTGCAGGCGCCGCCCCGACACGACGCCCGGATCGATGAGATAGGCGACGCACAGCGCGTCGTGGACGGGCGCGCTGCGCGCCGTGCCGAGCGGCTGGATCGACTCGTACGCCGTGATGCGGTGCTCGATGAACGCCGCCGCCGCGACCGCCGCCGGGGTCCCCGACGCACGCAGCCGCTCGCAGTCCGCCCAGGAGACCAGGGCACGATGGGTGGCGTCGAGCGGGATGAGCGTGAGGTCGCGGAGGCCGGCCCGGACGACGACGCGGGCCGCGTCGGGGTCGGCCCAGATGTTGAACTCGGCCGACGGGGTCGTGTTCCCGGCCTCGTGCGCGCCGCCCATGACGACCGTGCGCGGGATGCGCTCGACGATGCGCGGCTCGAGGCGGATGGCCAGCGCGATGTTCGTAAGCGGCCCGACCGGGACGAGCGCGATCGGGTCGGTGGCGGCCAGGTACGTGTCGATCAGGAATTCGGCGGCGGCACGGGTCTGCTTGACGGAACGTGGCCTGGGGATGGGCAGCTCACGCGGGTGCATGCTCCCGTCGCGGTGGAGGACGGCGCGCGGGATCGGGAAGTCGTCGCGCAACAGCGGGCCGGCGGCGCCCTCGTAGACCGGGAGGTCGAGCCCGAGCAGGTCCACGACCCGGAGCGTGTTGTCGGTGCAGGCGACGACCGGGTTGTTGCCGCTGACCGTTGTGGCCGCCACGAGCTCGAGCCCCGGATGGAGCGCCGCGAGCATGAGCGCGACGGCGTCGTCGGTGCCGGTATCGACGTCCAGGATCAGCTTCTGGCGTTCGATCACCGTCCCCGCCGCCGCCTAGACGTCGGAGTCGGGGAAGCTCGCGCGCCGCTGGTCCATCCAGGCGACCAGCTCCTCGTGGACGCCCTCGTCCAGGGGCGGCATCTCGTACTCCGCCAGGCGCTGCTTCCAGCGCGCGTTGGCCCGGGCGGCGGCGTCATGCGCGCCGTTGAGCTCCCACTGCTCGAAGCTGTTGTTGTCCGACAGCTCCGAGCGCCAGAAGGCGTTCTCGAAGTTGGCCAGCGTGTGCGGCGAGCCGAGGAAGTGCTGGCCGGGGCCGCCGGCGAGCATCGCGTCGAGAGCGAGGCCGTTGTCGGTGAGGTCGACCCCGCCGATGTACGCCGCCGTCATCGAGGCCTGGTCCTCGTCGAGCATGAACTTCTCGTAGCCGATGGCGAGACCGCCCTCGAGCCAGCCCGCGGTGTGGAGGTTGAAGTTCACCCCGGCCTGCATCGTCGTCATGAAGCTGATCGCGCTCTCGTAGGCGGCCTGGTAGTCGGGGATCTTGGAGGCCGTGAAGTTGCCGCCGCTCCGGAACGGCACGCCGAGGCGCCGGGCGAGCGCGGCGAGGACGAACAGCACGAGCTGCGGTTCCGGCGTCCCGAACGTGGGGGCGCCCGTCTGCATGGACATCGATGACGCGAACGAGCCGAAGATGACCGGCGCGCCGGGCCGCACGATCTGGCAGAAGGCCATCCCGGCAAGGGCCTCCGCCAGCGTCTGGGTCGCGTCGGCGGCCACGGTCACCGGCGCCATCGCCCCACCCAGGATGAACGGGGTGATCAGCATGACCTGGTTGTTCTCGGCGTAGACCTTCGCCGAGCCGAGCATGTTGAAGTCCCACGACATCGGGGAGTTGGCGTTGGCCAGGCCCATGATCACGTGCTCGCGGTCGAGCGTGTCGGGACCGAACACGATCTTGGCCATGTCGACCGAGTCCTGGGCCCGCGACGGATGGGTCACCGAGCCCATGAACGCCCGATCCGAGTAGCGGATGTGGCTGTAGACCATCTCGAAATGGCGCTTGTTGACCGGCAGGTCGACCGGCTCGCACAGCGTGCCGCCGCCGTGATGGAGGGTCGTGCTCGTGTAGGTGAGCTTCACGAAGTTGCGGAAGTCCTCGATCGTCGCGTAGCGCCGGCCGTCGTCGAGGTTGTGGATGAACGGCGAGCCATAGGTCGGCACGAGGACCATGTGCGGGTCGCCGATGACGACGCTCCGGGCCGCGTTGCGGGCGGTCTGGGTGAAGCTCCGCGGCGCCGTCGCCTGGACGATCTTGCGGCACATCCCGCGCTCGAATCGGACCCGGGTGCCCTGCACGTCCGCGCCCGCGCCCCGGAAGATCTCGACCGCCTCCGGGTAGTTGACGATCTCGATACCGACCTCCTGGAGGAGCGTGTCGGCGTTGTGCTCGATCGCCTCGAGGCCCGCGGTCGAGATGACCTCGACCGGTGGCAACGTCCGGGTCAGGTAGGGGAGCGACTCCAACGAGCGGGCGAGTCGCGCCGCCTGCCGCGCCGAACGGCCCCGCCGTACCGTCGGCTGATCGATCTCCTGGGTCGCCATGCGGACCTCCTTGCCAGCAGCGTCATGGTACGGCCCCGCGCCGGCGTCAGAGTCGACGACCAAGCTCGCGACCCTCGTAGAAGGCAAGGCTGGCCCGGCGCGGGGCCACGCAATCGCCGATCGCCTCGAACGCGATGCCCCGTGCCTGGAGGTCCGTGGCCAGGCGCGTCTCGGCGACCGGGGTCTCCGCGACGACCAGCGTGTCGGCCTCGAGTCGCTCCTCGGCGCCGGTCAGCGTCGACCGGACGGTGGCACCCGTGCCATCCCAGGCGAGGACGACGGTCGACGGTCGTGTCATTCCGCCCGCCGCCGCGAATCGAGCCCGCAAGGGCCCATCCGCGGCGCTGTGAGCGAGGCCACCACCCACGACCGCCGCCGACGTCACGATCGTGACATCGTGGTCCCGCTCGGCGAGGAACGTGGCGGTGCCCAGGCCGCGCCAGTCGTGCACGTCATCGACGACCAGGACGCGACCTGCGATCGGTGCCGTGCCGCGCAGCACCGCGTGGATCGACACGGCGTCGGCACGCTCGGCGCCGGGCAGGCGCTCGACGAGCGGCAGGGCGCGCTGGAACGCCGTCCCCGGCGGCTGGGCGCCCGTGGCGACGACGACGCGATCGACACCGGCCGCGGCGACGACGTCGGCGGTGGCCGTCGTCCCGAGACGCACGTCGACGCCGAGTTCCGACAGGCGCCGCGCGTACCAGGCGAGGAGGTCGCCGATCTGGTCGCGCGACGGCTGACAGCGGCGAGCCGGAACTGCCCGCCAAGCTCGGCTTCCCGCTCGATGAGCGTCACCCGATGGCCACGCTCGGCGGCCGACCCGCGCAGCTTCGAGGCCCGCCGGGCCGCCACCGACCAGCAGGACGGAGCGCACGGCATCGGCCGGTTCGTGAGCGGTCACCGTCCCACGCCCATTCCCGCCCAGCGGACGGGTTGATCAGGCACGAGATCCAGTAGTCGCGCGAGCGGCGGCCCCAGCACAGCTGGTTGCACGAGATGCACGGCCGAACGTCCGCGGCACGGTCGGCACGGGTCTTGGCGACCAGGTGCGGGTCGGCGATCTGGCCACGGACGATGCTCACCAGGTCGGCCTGGCCGGCGGCCAGCACGGCCTCGGCCGCGGCCGGGGTGCGGATGTGGCTCTCGGCCTGGACCACGGCGCGGGAGACGACCTTCTTGAGCGCCGCGGCGAACGGGGCGCCGAGGCTGCTGCTCGTACAGCGAGACCGGGATGATCGGGTAGAAGTCGAAGTATCTGCCGGTCCCGCACGTCACGTAGTCCATCGCGCCCCGCGCATCGTGCCAGGCGACGATCTCGGCCAGCTCGGCCATCGTCAGCGCCTGCTCGGACCGCGGATCCATGCTGACCGCGAGCCCGATGATGAAGTCGTCGCCGGCGACGCGGCGGATCCGCTCGAGCACGGCCACGGAGAACCGCATCCGTCCTTCGAACGAGCCGCCCCAGCGATCGGTCCGCCGGTTCGACCATGGCGTCCAGAACTGGTCGACGAGCGCGTTGTAGGCGGCGAAGACCTCGACTCCGTCGAAGCCGGCCGCCCTGGCCCGACCGGCGGCCGCCGACGAAGCCGGCGATGACCTCGTCGATCTCGGCCTCGCTCATCGCGTGGCTGCCGTCCGCGTCGTGATACGACGGCAGGCCCGACGGCGACCAGTTCGGGGCGAACGAGTTGTCGGCGTCGCCGTGCTGGCCGACGTGGTACAGCTGCTGGATCATCACGACGTCGCGGTCGGCCTCGCGGCAGCCGTCGATGAGCGTGCCGGAAGGCGGGCATCGATCGCATCGTCGTCGTGCCGGAAGTTGCCCCGCGTCAGGACGGCCGTGCGATGCACCGGCACGGGCTCGACGACGATCATCCCGGCCCCGCCGAGGGCGCGCTCGCGGTAGTAGGCGCGGTGCCGATCGCCGGGCAGCCCGTCCTCGGCCATGTTGGTGGTGTGGGCCCCGAACGTGATCCGGCTGGTGAGCGTCCGGTGGCGCAGCGTCAGCGGTTCGAAGACATGCGGGAACGGCATGGGCCGTGCCAGTATGCGGCGATGGCGAGCGCCCCACCGCTGATCGTCGTCGCCGGCCCGACAGCGACGGGCAAGACCGAGCTCGGCATCCGACTGGCCGAGGCGCTCATCGCCGAAGGACGCCCGGCGACCGTCATCTCGGCCAATTCGCGCCAGGTCTACCGTGGGCTCGACATCGGCACGGCCAAGGTCGGCCCCGAGGACCGGGCACGCGTGCCGCACGAGGGCCTCGACCTCGTCCAGCCCGACCAGCGCTTCTCGCTTTCCGACTACGTGGCCCATGCCCACGGCGTCCTGCGCCAGGTCGCCGAGCGTGGTGGCGTCGCTCTTCTGGTCGGCGGCACGGGGCTGTACCTGCGCGCCGTCGCGCGCGGCCTGGACCTGACCGCGCTGCCCGACGATCCGGATGTTCGGGCACGCCTCGAGGCCGAGTTCGACGCCGAGGGCGTCGAGCCGCTCGCGGCGCGGCTCCGGTCCGTGGCGCCAACGCTGGCGGCCGACGTGGACCTGGCCAATCCCCGGCGGGTGATCCGGGCCCTGGAGATCGCCGCGATCCGCGGCGACGGGCCACGACCGCGGCCGCGTGGGTACGACGGACCGGTGGCCTGGATCGGGCTCGATGTGGCCCGCGACGAGCACGCCCGGCGCATCGCCGCCCGGGCACGTGCGCAGTTCGATGGCGGACTGGTCGACGAGGCGGTCGAGCTGCGCCGCCGGTTCGATCCCGCGCTGCCGGCCTTCTCGGCGATCGGCTACCGGGAGGCCTGGGGGGTCGCCGACGGCACCACCACGCGCGACCAGGCGATCGACCTCGATGCTCGGCGCAACGTCGCCTTCGCGAAACGGCAACGAACCTGGTTCCGGGCCGAGGTGGACGTGACCTGGCTCGACCCGACGGAGGACCTGCCGGTCGACCGCGTTCTATCGATCGCGCGGGCCGTCACCGACTGACGATCAGCGCGACGCCAGATCCATCTGATCGATGACCTCGCCGACCCCGTCGACCCCGTCGACCACCTCGACGATCGCGTCACTGTCGTCGAGATCGTCGACGACCCCGCGGATGACGGCCGTCGATCCGCGCGTCCCGATGGCCACGCGATCCGCGAGTTCCGTCGTCGCGGCGTCGGCTCGCAACGCGTCGCGGATCCGTTCCGTCAGGTCGGATTCGGTGGCCAGCCCGTCGTCGTCCTCGTCGAGCGCCAGCGGCGGCGCCGTCGGCGGCACGTAGGCGAGGCCTTCCTCGGTCGCGACGTCGGGATCATCGGTCTCGCCCTCGCGCAGGTCGTCGAGATCCAGGCCGTCCAGACGTTCCGTGTCGTCGAGGGCAGTGGCATCGGCGGCTGATTCGCCCCGATCGAGCTCGGTTCGCGTCGGCGTGCGGGTCTGCTCCATCTCGTCGGGCGTGATCACGGCATCCTGCTCGTCCGGGGGAGCGTCGCCCTGGATCGTGACGACGTCCTCGATCGGCAGGTCCCCGTTCGAGGAGTCGGAGCCGTCGCGTCGCTCCGTCATCGGAGATCCGGCTCCTGACGCTCGGGGTCGGCGTCGAGGCCGTCTCGCTTGGCCGGCTCGACGTCGCGATCCGGTGTGGCGCGGTGACGCTGCGCTGCCGCCGGTGTCACCAGGGCATCCTCGTCCTGGGCCGCCTCATCGCGGCGCACGTCGCGCGCGTTCTCGAATGGGACCTCGTCGTCGACGGGCTTGGTGCTGTGCAGGCGTGGGTCGGTCACTGGGACACCTCCTGCACAGATGGTGCCCCTGGGGCCTTGCAGCGGCGTCTACCGCCCGTGTCGAACGCTCACGGTATCCTGCAGGCCCATGCCACGACACCTCATCGACCTCGAACCACCCGTGGAGAAGGTGTTCCTCGTTGCCGTCGACACCGGCGCCGAGGACGGCTGGACCGCGCAGGAATTGCTCACCGAGCTCGCCAACCTCGCCACGACCGCCGGGGCCGACGTCGTCGGCGCCGAGTGGCAGAACCGCCGCCACGTCGACCCGAACTGGTACATCGGCAAGGGCAAGGCCGAAGAGCTCGCCTCGGCCAGGCGCGAGACCGGCTTCGACATGCTCATCGCCGACGACGAGCTGTCACCGGCCCAGCAGCGCGCGCTCGAGGAGCTGCTGCGGGTCAAGGTCATCGATCGCAGCCGGCTGATCCTCGACATCTTCGCGCTGCATGCCCAGACCCACGAGGGCCGGCTGCAGGTCGAGCTGGCCCAGCTCGAGTACCAGCTGCCCCGGCTGACCAAGCTGTGGACCCACCTGTCGCGGACCCAGGGCGGCATCGGCTCGCGCGGACCGGGCGAGAGCCAGCTCGAGACCGACCGGCGGATCATCCGGACCCGCATCGCCAAGATGAAGGAGCGCGTCGAGCAGGTCCGCCAGCAGCGGGCCACGGCGGCCCGCGGACGCGACCGCCGGCTGTGGCCGACCGTGGGCATCGTGGGCTATACGAACGCCGGGAAATCGACGCTGCTCAACACGCTCGTCGGGTCCGAGGTGGCCAAGGCCGAGGACAAGCTGTTCGCGACGCTCGATCCGACCTCGCGCCAGGTCAAGCTGGGCGACGGCCAGACGGCGATCGTCACCGACACCGTCGGGTTCATCCACAAGCTGCCGCACCAACTCGTCGACGCGTTCCGGGCGACGCTCGAGGAGGTCAACCGCGCCGACGTGCTGCTCGAGGTCATCGATGCGGCCGATCCGCACGCGGATGAGCATCGGACGACCGTGCAGACCGTTCTCGACGAGCTCGGGGCCGGCGACAAGCCCAGGCTCGTCGTGTTCAACAAGGCCGACCTCCTCGACCGGGCGGCATCCGACGGGTCGGGCGTCGCGCCGGCGCTCGCCGGTGCCGTCTTCGTGTCGGCGCTGACAGGCTACGGGATGGAGACGCTCCGGGCCGAGATCGCGGCGCTGCTGGCATCCCTCTGGGTCGATGTCGATGTCGCCCTGCCGTACGCGGCCGGCGAGCTGCTGGCCCGCGTGCGCGAGCGGGGGACCGTCGGGATCGACTACCGCGAGGTCGACGTGCGGGTCCATGGCCGCGTCGCACCGTCGCTGGCCGGCGAGCTCGAGGCAGCCGCCGAGCGGTGGGCGGACGCGGTCGATGGCACCGGTCCGACCGCGTCGGTCGCGGGTCGGCCCACGGGCTAGCGGGGGAGGGGATGACTCCGGTCCGCCGTGGCGGTCACGCGACCGACTCTGCCGGCGGTCTGATCACCTGGTCGGAGGCGGAAGGCGCCCGCGGGACGCGCTGGCGCGAGGCGGTGATGCGTGACGGCCGGTTGGTGCGCGGCCTGCTGCTCGAGTCGAGCGTCACGGGTCGCTTCGGGCGACTCGAGCTGACGACGCCGGCCGGGCTGCTGACGCTCCATCCCGAGCCCGATGAGACCGAGCTGCACGGCAACGTGGTGGCGGCCGATGGCGTCCGTCACCTGGCCTTCCCCTGGAGCGACGAGCACGAGCTGGTCGTCGTCGATTCGCCCGCGTCGCTGGCAATCACGCTCCGACGGCTGGCCGGGCTCGTCACGGACGGGCAGTCACGGACGCTCGACGCGGTCCGGGTCGACGACGACCTGGATCCCCGCCCGGTCAGCTGGACGGTCGAGCGGATCTCACGCCACGAATGGCTTCTGCATGATCTGGACGGATCCCAGCCGGCCCGGGTCGCGACCGACGACGATGGGCGACCCGTCCTGGCGAGCGCCGGAGCGTGGCCGCTCGAGGCGTAGGACCCGCTCTGTGGGAACCGTGTGGACAACGCCCTCCGATACGACACGTTTGCGATGAATTTGGTGGATAAGTCCCTTGTCCGCGATACCCTGCGTCCCGTATCGTTGGAGGTGCCTGAAGGGGCGCGAACATCTAGTGAACTGACCGGTGTTTACATTGGTCGGGGCAACTAGTGATCGAGTTCCTTCGGGCGTTTTTCTTGCCCCCGGACCTGGCGGGTCGTCTCGATCCCAGCCGACACCGTCGTGGATACGCGGTGGACAGGATGGGCCGCCGACCCCCGCGAATCTCGAAATTCGTGGATAAGCACCTTTCCCTGCTGGCCGGTCACCGGATAGCCTAGGCATTGCCCGAAGGGGCCCTGAGCTGAAAGCGACGGCGTCGGTGTTCTGCATCGATGTCGGAGGCTACGGAGCAGCGGTTCCTTCGGGCGTTTCGTTGTCCCCGGGACCCCCGGACCCGCCAACCGGCGTGCCGGGTACCATTCCTGACCGTGGGATCGCCTCCGCCGACCAACGGCCGATCGTCGTTCCGTCCCGACATCGAAGGCCTGCGGGCCATCGCCGTGCTGCTCGTCCTCGCGTACCACGCGCGGATCCCGGGACTCACCGGTGGCTACATCGGCGTCGACGTGTTCTACGTCGTGTCCGGGTTCCTCATCACCGGGCTGATCGTCCGCGAGCTGGAGACGACCGGTCGGGTCGACCTGCTGACGTTCTATGCTCGGCGGGCGCGTCGCCTGCTGCCGGCGGCGCTCGTCGTCATCGCCGTCACGATCGTCGCCTCGGCGATCGTCCTGCCGCCGCTGCGCATGATCGATGTCGCCGGTGACGCCGCGGCTGCGGCGGTCTACGTCAGCAATATCCGGTTCGCCGCCCAGGCCACCGACTACCTCCAGGCGGAGCTCGACCCGTCGCCACTGCTGCACTTCTGGTCGCTCGGCGTCGAGGAGCAGTTCTACCTGTTCTGGCCGGCGCTCCTCCTGGTCGTTGCCGGTCGTGGGACGAGCATCGCCCGGGTCGGCGTCACGGTGGCGGTCGTGGCGGCCATCTCGTTCGTTCTCTCGATCGCCTGGACGTCGACGGATGCGCCCCTCGCGTTCTTCCTTCTGCCGGCGCGGGCCTGGGAGCTCGCGGTCGGAGCGGCGCTCGCGCTTGGCGCGGTGCGGCTGGCGCGGCTGCCGGCGGGCGCGTCCGGCGCGCTGGTCGTCGTGGGTCTCGGCCTGATCGGACTGGGCGCCGTCATCTTCGACCTCGCGACACCGTTCCCTGGGACGGCCGCGCTGCTGCCGGTGGGTGGCGCGGCGTTGGTCATCGCGGGCGGTCTTCGCCAGCCGCTCGGCCCGATGTCGCGGCTCATCTCGATCGCCCCGATGCGCTGGATCGGCGGGATCTCGTACTCGCTGTACCTGTGGCACTGGCCGCTGCTCGTGCTCCCGGCGGCCGCGGTCGGCTCCGCCCTGCCGGGACCCGTCCGGGTCGCCCTGGTCGGCGTCACGTTCGTGCTGGCCGAGGCCAGCCGGCGCTGGATCGAGGATCCGATCCGCCACGGCCGCAGCGCCCGGGTCCGGCCGTCGCGGGCCCTCGTGACGGCCGCTGCCATCAGCGTCGCGGTCGCGGTCGTGTCCCTCGGTCTGGGACGGCTCACCGCGCCAGTCGCCGTGGCCGGTGTCACGGGCGGGCCGATCGTGGTCGACCTGCCGACGCCCATCCCGTCGCCGACCGCCGGCACGACCTCGAGCCCGGGCGCGACCTCGGCACCCACCCCCGATCCGACCCGCGCCGCGACCGCCGCGGGCCCCGTCCCCGACGACCTCGTGCCATCGCTCGCGACCGTGCGCGACGACATCCCGGTCATCTATGACGACGCCTGTCACGCCGAGTGGCGCGAGACCCACCCGCCGGCCTGCGTGTACGGCCAAGCCAATTCACCGACGACAGTCGTGCTCATCGGCGATTCGCACGCGGCCCACTGGTTCCCCACGTTCGAGCGGCTCGCGGATGAGCGCGGCTGGCGCTTCGTGTCGATGACCAAGTCGGCCTGCCCGGTCGCCGATCTGCGCGTGTACAACGCGAGCCTCAAGCGCGAGTACATCGAATGCACCGACTGGCGATCGGCCGTGCTGGCGCGCATCGCCGAGGAACGGCCGGCGATGGTCGCCATCTCGGACAGTCGCGCCGGACAGCTGTGGGTCGACGGTGCGACGGTGGCGTCGACCGATCGCGAGGACCTGTGGGCGGCCGGTCTGCGCCGGGCCATCGTGGCGATCGACGAGGTCGCCGACCACGTCCTCGTCATCGGCGACACGCCGAACCCGGTCGGCGATCCGCCCGTGTGCCTGTCGGACCACCTCGACGACGCGCTGGCCTGCGCGACCCCGGCATCGAAGGCGCTGGGCCCGATCCGCACCGCGACCGAGCGGGCCGTGAGCGCCGAGACCGGCGCGACCTTCGTCGACCCGAGCCCGTGGCTGTGTCCGACCGAGCCGTGCCCGGCGATCATCGGGCGGGTCCTCGTGTACCGGGACGGTCACCACATGACGACGCCCTTCGCGGCGGCCCTGGCGCCGTACCTCGAGCCGTTGCTGCCGCTGGCCCCGGACTGACCGGGCGGCGTGGCATCATCGGCCGATGCCGGATGCCGTCACCGCGCCCGAGCTGACGCCAGAGGCGATCCGCGCGGCGTCGACCACGATCGACCCCGTCTTCACGGCCTCGCCCCAGTTCGTCCACGACGGCCTGAGCGCGCGCCTCGGCGTCCCGGTGATCGTCAAGGTCGAGACGGTCAACCCGATCCGTGCGTTCAAGGGCCGCGGGACGTGGGTCGCGGTCCATGGCTTGGCGGGGGAGGGGAGGATCGGCGCGGAGCGGCCGGTCGTCGTCGCCTCGGCGGGCAACTTCGGGCAGGGCGTCGGGTACGCCGCGCGCGCGCTCGGCCTCCGGGCCGTCGTCTTCACCTCGCGCCACGCGAACCGCGCCAAGATCGCCCGGATGCGGGCGCTCGGAGCGACCGTGATCGAATCCGGGGAGGACTTCGACGACGCGCGGACCGCGTCCGAGGCCTATGCCGCCGAGCACGGGGCGGAGCTGCTCGTCGACGGTGACGATCCGCGCATCTCGACCGGTGCCGCCACCCTGGCGCTCGAGCTGACCGACGCGATCGGCGCCGGGACACTGCCGAGCATCGCCGTGGCGTCGGTGCCGGTCGGCAATGGCGCGCTGATCAACGGCGTCGGCGCCTGGTTGCGCCACGCCTCGCCGGCGACGCGCGTGATCGGCGTCCAGGCGGAGGGCGCCGATGCGATGACCCGCTCGTTCGCCGCCGGCCGGCCGATCGACACCGACCGCGCGGCCACCTACGCGGACGGCATCGCGTCGCGCGTCGCGATCCCACGTGCCGTCGAGCTCATGGCCGGCCGCGTCGACGCTATGCAGACGGTGTCCGAGGACGCCCTCCACGCCGCCCAGGAGGGGTTGACCGAGGCGCTCGGCATCACGGTCGAAGGCGCCGCGGCGGCCTCGTGGGCCGGGCTGCTGGCCGGACCATCGCCCGACGGGGCCGCCCTGATCATCATCACCGGCAGCAACGTCTGACCGGGGGAGCGGAGGAGGGGAGGCGGCCCATGGCCGCGACGCGGACGCTCCCGTTCGACCCGGCGGACCTCCTGCGCTCGATCGTGCCGATCGCGCTCCTGGCGGTCGCCGCCGCGCTCCCCGCCGTTCGCTTGGCGGTCCTGCTCGTCCTCGCTGTGGGCACCGCGATCGCCGTGACGCGCGACGCACCGGTGCGCTGGACGTGGGCGGGCGCGGTCCCCGTGGCGGTCAGCCTGTTCTGGGGCACGCTCGGAGCGCCGGTGGCGGCGGCCGGACTCGGAGATTGCGAGGATCCGGCCTCGCCCGTGGCCACATGGCGGACGCTCGAGGCGATCGTCGTGCTGGTGGCCCTCGCGATCGTCGCGCTGGTGCTGCGCGCGGTGCCGGCGTCGCTGTACCTGCGCCGTCCGGCCCGGCCCTGGATCAAGTGGGCCATCCTCGGCTTCGTCGTCAGCGGGCCGGTCGCGCTGCTGGTCGGGCCCTACCTGGCACAGCCGTTCTTCGGCGACGTGTCGTACACGATCCTGCTCGGCGCGCTCGTGCCGGCGCTGATCTTCGCGGTCTCGAACGGCGTGATGGAGGAGCTCGTCTACCGCGGCGCCCTGATGAGCTGGTCGGGCCGGGTGATGGGCATCGGGCCGGCCCTGGTGGGCCAGTCGGTCGTGTTCGGTCTGGCGCATTCGGGGAGCGACGTCATCGGCTTCCAGCTGCCGCTGATGCTGGCGATGGGGCTCGGCGGCCTGCTGGCGGGCCTCGTCACGATCCGGACGCGGTCGCTGCTCATCCCGATCGCGGTCCACATCGGGCTCGACATCCCGATCTATTTCGCCTTCGCCTGCCGACCGTAGCCTACCGGGTCATCGCCAGACGGCGATATCGATGTGATATCATCCGGTCAGCGGACGATCGTCGTCGTCCGGTCATGGCCGAAGGGAGCCACATCGATGAATTGGGAGCGCATCGCCCTGTCGTTGCCGGGCATCCCGGCGTTCCTCGTGATCCTCGCCGCGACCATCGCGCTGCTCGTCGCGATCGTCTGGTATGCGGCCAACATCCTCGAGCGGATCGGGGAGGGCGACCCGCTCATCCCGCTCCTGGGCTTGCTCGTGCTCGTCCTCGCGTTGAGCGGCGTCCTGGTGATGTTCAACGGCCTGACGTCTGTGCAGCCGAACGAGGCGAGGGCCTTGGTCTTCTTCGGCAAGTACGTCGGGACGGTCCATGACCAGGGACTGCAATGGGTCAACCCACTGACGCAACGGCACAAGATCTCAGTCCGCGTCCGCAACTTCGAGACATCGAAGCTCAAGGTCAACGACCGCGACGGCAACCCGATCGAGATCGCAGCGGTCGTGGTCTGGAAGGTGGTCGATACCGCCGAAGCCCTGTTCGAGGTCAACGACTACGAGCACTTCGTGAACGTCCAGGCCGAGGCGGCCCTGCGTAACCTGGCGACGTCGCATCCGTACGACCGGCACAACGACGAGGACGTCTCGTTGCGCTCGCACCCCGTCGAGATCGCGACCGACCTGCGCTCTGAGATCCATGACCGGTTGTCACAGGCTGGCGTGGAGGTCCTCGAAGCCCGCATCAGCCACCTCGCCTACGCGCCCGAGATCGCCAACGCCATGCTCCGGCGACAGCAGGCGACGGCCGTGGTCGCGGCTCGGTCGCGGATCGTCGAAGGCGCCGTGGGGATGGTCGAGATGGCCCTGGAGCAGCTCTCGAGCAAGGGCGTCGTCGAGCTCGATGAGGAGCGCAAGGCGCAGATGGTCAGCAACCTGTTGGTCGTCCTGTGCTCGGAGCACCAGACCCAGCCGGTCGTCAACACGGGGACTCTCTACGCCTAGGCCGCGCTGGCCGGCGAGGGCCGGACCCGATGCCTGACCGCAAGTCGTTCCTCCTGCGCCTGGACCCGGAGACGTTCGAGGCGATCCAACGCTGGGCCGCCGACGACCTACGCAGCGTCAACGCCCAGGTCGAGTTCCTGCTGCGCCGGGCGCTGCGCGACGGCGGTCGACTCGGGTCCGGCGACCGGGGTCGGGGAACGATGTCGGATAGGGGAGGATCAAGACAGGGGAGGGGCTGATCCGGACGAGCGCCGCCCGGTCGGCGGGCCCAGGCACCCCGTGACATCATCGCCGGGATGACCCAGCAGTTCGCCCGCGTCCCGTCGGACGCCGGCGTCCGTGGTCCGGGAGGTGCGCGGCTTCGGCGGCGTGCCCTGGGCGCCGCCTGTTCGGCTACCTGCGGCCGACACTGGCGGCCGTTCGCGCTGGCGCTCGTGGGGCTCGTGATCTCGTCGGCTGTCGGGCTGGCGTTCCCGCTGATCATCGCCGGGATCACGACCGAGGTCGTCAGCGGCGGCGACGCGGCCGGGCTCGACCGCCTGATCGTCGTCCTGATCGGGCTGTTCTGCGTCCAGGCCGCCGGCGGCTTCCTGCAGACGTACCTGCTCGGCGTGGTGGGGGAGCGGGTCGTCGCCCAGCTCCGCGGCGAGCTGTTCGGGCGGCTCATCACGCTGTCGCTCGACTTCCACGCGCAGCCGGCGCGTCGGCGAGCTGTCTCGCGCCTCTCGAGCGACGTGACGCTCGTGCGCACGATGCTGACCCAGACGGTCACGAGCCTGCTGTCGTCGGTCATCGGGCTCGTCGGCTCGGTGATCATCCTGTTCACGCTGAGCCCGACGCTGCTGCTCGTCGTCCTGCTGCTCGCGCCGGCCCTGATCGTGGTCGCCGTCGTGTTCGGCCGGCCGCTCCAGCGGATCAGCACCCAGGTCCAGGACACGATCGCCCGCAGCACGACGACCGCCGAGGAGGCGCTGTCCGGGATCCGGGTCGTCAAGAGCTACGTCCGCGAGGACTGGGAGCTGGGCGCTACGACGACGACCTGCGCGACCGTCGTCGCGACCGGGTCGCGGCTGGCCCTCTGGCGGGCGGCGTTCGGGGCGCTGATGGGCTTCCTCGGCTTCGGGGCGATCGCGGCACTGCTGCTGGTACACCGGCCACCAGGTCATCGACGGGACAGCTCGGGATCGGCACGCTGACCGGGTTCCTGCTGTACGGCGTCGCCATCGGGGCGAGCCTCGGGTCGCTCGGCGAGCCTGTACGGCCAGTTCCGGGAGGGGACCGGCGCCATCGAACGGGTCTTCGAGATCATCGACACGCGGCCGACGATCCTCGATGCGCCCGATGCGCCGCCGCTGCGGTCGGGTCGCGGGCGCGATCGAGCTCGACGGCGTGTCGTTCGCGTACGGCGCCGACCGACCGGTCGCTGCGCGAGATCTCGCTGACCGTCGCGGCAGGGGAGACGCCTCGCCCTGGTCGGGCCGTCCGGGTCCGGGCAAGACGACGCTGGTCGGCCTGATCCCGCGCCTATGGGACGTGTCGTCGGGCACGATCCGGGTGGACGGGCTCGACATCCGCGACGTCACGGTGGCGAGCCTGCGCGCGCAGGTCGGGCTCGTGGCGCAGGAGGCGACGCTGTTCGGCGGCACCGTGCGCGAGAACATCCTGTACGGCCGGCTGGACGCGACCGAGGCGGAGATTGTCGACGCGGCGATCGCGGCCAACGCCCACGACTTCATCAGCGTGCTTCCCGACGGCTACGACACGGTCGTCGGCGACCGCGGCATGCGGCTGTCGGGCGGGCAGCGGCAGCGGGTGGCGATCGCCCGGGCGATCCTCAAGGACCCGCCGATCCTGCTCCTCGACGAGGCGACGAGCTCGCTCGACAACGAGTCCGAACGGCTGGTGCAGGAGGCGCTCGACCGCCTGAAGGTCGGGCGCACGACGATCATCGTGGCCCACCGACTCTCGACGATCCGCGCGGCGGACCGGATCGCCGTGCTGGACGACGGCTGGTTGGTCGAGCTCGGGACCCAGGACGAACTGTTGGCGCGCGACGGGTTGTACGCCCGGCTGCACCGCACGCAGTTCGCGCGCTCCGAGGATCCGGTGCCGGTCGAGGCCTGAGTGGATTTCGATGCGGGCGCGGCGCCTACTCCTGAGGCTGGTAGGCACCGAGGATGTTTCCCGACGGGTCGGCGAACGTGAAGCGTCGTCCACCGGGATACTCGGACATCTCCGCCTGGATGCGACCTCCCGCTTCCAGCACGCTCGCAAGCGTGTCATCTGCGTTGTCCGAGCGCACGAGCACAAGCATGCCCTCGCCGCGGGACGGCGGCACGTGCTGCGACAGTCCGCCGAACTCCTGCCCGGGGTTCCTGGGATCCTGGATCCCCGCGTATTCCGGGCCGTAGTCGTTGAACGTCCACCCCAGCGCCTTCGCGTAAAAGGTCTTCGCTTGCTCGAGATCGTCGACAGCCAGCTCGATGTAGTCGATCACATGTTCCATGCGACCAGCGTACGCCCATCCCGGCGCGATGAGCAGGCAGGCGGCAGGGGTGTGGGCATGCAACGTATGGTACCGTGTATGGCATGGAGAAGACGACCGTCTATCTGACCGCGGCGCAGAAGCGTGCGCTGGAGCGTGCGGCGCAAGCCTCGGGTCGCAGCGAGGCCGACCTCATTCGCGAAGGTGTAGAGGTCGTCACGGCAGGTCATCGGACCGCGGAGCTCGTCCTGCCGCTGTTCTCGAGCGATCAGCCGGACCTCGCGGAGCATGTCGATGAAGCGCTCGACGGATTCGGGGAGCGGTGATCGTCCTCGACACGAGCGGGCTCCTGGCCGCGATCGATGCCAGCCAACGTCAGCACGCCGAAGCCGCTGCCGTCCTCAGAGCGTCACCAGGTCCGCTCCTGCTGTCGCCATTCGTTCTCGCCGAACTCGACTACTTGATCTCTACTCGTGTTTCGAGCACCGCCGCTCGGGCATTCCTCGACCAGGTTTCGACCGGCGTCTACCGCCTCGAGCCGATGGACGCCGCTGACGTGTCCGCGGCGACCGCCGTGATCGACCGCTACATCGACCTTGATCTTGGCCTGGCCGATGCGTCGCTGGTCGTCCTGGCCGACCGGTACGGCACATCCGACGTGCTCACGCTCGACGAGCGTCATTTCAGGGCCGTGCGGGGACCGGGTGGCCGGCCGTTTCGGATTCTGCCGGCCGACGCCTGACGGGTCGTTCGGCGTGTGACATCACTTCCGATAAGGTGAGTTATGTCTGCCCAACGATGTACTTGGCTGCACGTTGGTCGAATGCCGGCTGCGTTCCTTCAAGAACGTCAACAATTCGCCTAGAGAGTTGCGGATCCTCGATAGCGCCTGTCTCGTAGGTGACGCGATTACTACCGTCCTTTCTGATCTCGGCGTAAAGAACTTGGTCTGCGTCACAGACCACGGCGAGGTTTGGGTTATGGGTGACGACGATGACTTGGCGCCTAGTACGCGCATCGCGCATACACGGAACGAGCGTTCGAAACACGGTTTGGTTGTCCAGGTTCTCCTCCGGTTGATCGATGACGAGTGGAATGTCGTTGCGGTCCACAAGGAGATAGAAGATCAGCAAAAGGTTCCCGCGTTCGCCCGGCGACAGCTGGCTTACCACGCGGTTATCCCAAGTCAGCTTGTAGGTTGGAATCACGTACTCGAGGCCGAGCAGGAAGTCGAAGAGTTGGTGTACGTCGAACCCTTGCCGCAACTGTTCCTGGATCGCGCGGATGGATGTCCCGTCGGGCGCGAGAAGCCGTATCACATGGTCTGGGAACTCGGCGATTCTCGATTCGATGTCCAGTCGGTCTCGGCCAGGAGTGCATTAACCCGCGTTCGCCCGTCGTCGACCCCTGCGAAGGGCCCAACTTTTCGTTGGTCGATCATCGCCAAGAACGTGTCAGCAAACCCCGACTCGACAGTCTGTGCGGAAAGCGAAGCTTGAATGCTTCACTCGCGGCTACTTGGCTAGATTCCAGGAAATCGCTGACCGGCTTATGAAGGTCTTCATACTGCTGCTTCAAGCGCGCCTTGGCTTCAACGATCTCGGCAACCTTCGTACCTCGTCTCTCGTTGAGTTCAGCTAACCGTGCGGGAACTCCATCAAGGTCTTCGATCTGCGCGGTGATTCCTACGACAGTGGAAGGGGTTTCGGGTCGGCCGACGAGTCTGGCGTGCTCGGCCTCCCATGCGGCCAACCTTCGAAGCTGCTCCTGGTACTGCCGCTGCGGGAGGCTCAACCGCTCCTCTGCACCAGCCAATTCCTGTACGAGTGCTGCCCGCCTCGCCCCGATCCCAGCGGCATCCGGATCCAATTCGGCACGGATCTGAGCTCGTCGGATTTCGGCTGACTGGATCACTTCCGCGATCGGACTTTCGTTTACAGTCAACTGTAATAACGACCCGATATCGACACCAACTGCGCGTGCGTCCTCGGCGCCCTCGTCGGCAAAGCCTCGGACGACGGCTTCAGCTGCACGCATTCGATCGAGCAGCCGTATTGCTGCTGCGCGGCGCGTCGCAAGCGCTGCGTCTTCCGCTTGGATTTGCGCGATTTCGGTGTCGATCGCCTCGAGTGAAGTTCGAAGACGCTCTACTTCTGCTTGGAGCGCTGCCGACTCCGGGGACGCCTCGGGCTGACCTGGTCGTTCGACGACCAGCGGACAATTCGCCTCTAGGCGCCGCGAGCTGCCTATTCACTTCCTCGAGCTGCGCTGCGAGTCCAGCCCGGAATTCGGGCTCCAGTCGCAAGGACAGGTCGATGATGCGTCGGTTGAGGGTTCTCGATTTCCTCTCGGAGCCCGTCGATGCGCTGATTGATGCCCTCCCCAAGTGCCCTCAGCAATGCAGCCAGTGTCTGATGACCTTGCCTATCGGCTGGGGAAACATGGGAGAAGATGACGTCTTGAAGTTCAGCGTAGAAGCGACTGTTTTCCCCGCGATCCATCTCGTTGCAAATTTCTTCGAGGAATCCCTGCCTATGTAGCGGACCCGTTCGACGGCGGTCCTCGGGGGGTCCTCGCTCAGTCGGCGGGGACCCTGAACGCTGGCGTCAGCCCAAGTAAGGGTTGCTTCGAACTGATCTGCCTTCCCTATTGGTGGATGCCTAAAACGCTCCGCGCTTAGGAAACTGAAGGAGGCGCTTCGTTTGGTATCGCCAAGTAGGCCAATCAGCTCGGCCAGTGCGCTCTTACCGTTGCCGCGATTTCCTATCATGGCACAGATTCCGGGATTCAACTCCACCAGATTGTCAAACCAGACTTCTGGGTCCTGGCATCGGCCGTCCGGCGCGCCCTGACGTTCTTGATCGTCTTGACGGCGCGCGCCTCGATCCGTTCGAGGTCTGGAGGTCGGCTCCCGATGAAGACCCGATCCGATGGCTCATTGAGCAACATCAGCAATCCGGGCCAGGTTGAATTCGCTGGAATCCCTTAAGTAGCGCTCCTCGTCAGGTTCGAAGAGTTCCTCGAACGTGTGCGCGTCGGACCCATGGATGCATGGCTTGAATGACGCCAACTCCGCTAGGTATTCGATTTCTGTCGCGTGGCGACGACCCAAAGCAAAGTCACGCGTCCCGGCGTTCGCCAAAGATAACGTCTGACTTCTGAATGAAAACCTTTCGAGTCAGGTGACCTTGTCCGTCCCACCGAAGGTCCGCAAGATCTTCCATCGATTGGTGCAACGAGAAGCGATCTACCGTTGAACCGCGAAAGCTGCTTCGCGGAGGAGTTCTGAAACCTGCGGATGATCGATGACCGCATTCATCATCCCAACCTCGAGTGGAGGCTGGGTGTATTGGGCGTGCTGATCCTTGAGGCGCTGACCAATCGCCGTGAGATTGTCGGGCGTGAGTTGCCATCGCTCGTCTTGGCGCCCCGGCCACCCGATTGCCGTGAATTCAAGTCGCGCCAGGAAGTCCCGCTCGATCTCCTCAGCACCGATTTCGTCCGAGAAGAGCACGTGAAAGTTCAGACGGCTATCGCGCCGCTCGTTTCCGCCAATGACAAATCCTCGTAGTTCGACATTCGGCAGGACCAGTAGCGACTCGGCATGGTCCCTAACCGTTTCGTCGGAGTGAATCGAGGAACGCGGGATTTTCGAGTAGTGCTCGGAGTTCGCGGTAGCCCTGGATTGAGAAGTAGTCGGTTACACCAATGGCGGCGACGCCCGGCGAGCCGCCTCAACGAGGAGTCGACGCGCGTAGACCTCGAAATCGTCGCCGAAACCATTGTTGAGTACGGACCGGGGCGTGTGAATGTGCAGATCCCAACATCGCCATTCGGAGCCGCGCTCGAAATGCCGTTGATCCGTGCGAGCTCGAGTCCAACACGAATTTGTGGGTCGCCTTGCAGGATCGTCCGTGTTATCGAACATCTATGTCCCCTCGTCGGACCAGATCTCGAAAGTCTTCCGGCGTAAAACCCGACAGCGGCCGATCGAAGTCGCTGATGAAAAAGCCGAGGTCGCGAATTCGTTGCCGCAGAACCTTCTGTCTCGGTCGGTCGGCAGTCCTCGTCCTCGCCAGTAGCACCAATATCTGCTCGGCGGTGGCCTTCGTGAAAACGCGAGATCCCTTCACGCGAGTATCTCCTGGTCATCGAGTACGAGAGATCATCCCGGTTGCCAGAGCGAAGACTCTGTATCGCCTAGCTCCCCGCGAAGTAGCGGCGCTTGATGTCGTGTTCTGAGCCTGGCTTGAACTGATCGGGCACCCAGTCCTTCCAGTCCTCGAACAGGTCCTTCGGGCGCCACAAGGCGGCGGCCTCCGATTCCGTCATGGACGAAGCGGCGGGCGAACCCTGGATCTCGTCGAGGTGGCGCTTCACCGACTCGCGGAAGCGGTGATGGGCGAACAGGCGCATGAACTCGCCGAAGTAGATGTCGGCCACGCGCTTGTCGCCGCGGATCACGAGGATGTTCTCGTCGTTGTCGGTGACGCTCGGCACGACTCCAGTTCGCCGAGCCGGTCAGCGTGATGGGCTTCGTGCCGAGCGGATCGATCAGCATGAACTTGGTGTGGATCCAGTTGACGTTGACGCCGATCCCCCTCCCCTCTTCGTGCCAGCCGTCAATCCAGTCGACGAAGATCCGGTTGCCAAGCGCCATGCCGACGTTCGGGAAACCGCCGGACCCGCTCGATGTCGGCGATCGCGGCCGCGCGTGACGCGCGTTGTCCCGCCGTTGACGTACTTGTCGAGCAGGCCGAAGCGCAGGATCTTGTCGTTCTTGTCGAACACCGGGTCGGAAATCCTTCACGATCCCGAACGGGAACGTCATGAACAGCGGCTTCTTGCGGTTGGCGTAGGTCGAGCCACCAGTCGAAGACCGCACGCGCCGTGGCGCGGCGAGAAGGCCGGCTGTGTAGGGCGTCGGTGTCGGTCGGCCGGCGGCAGCGGGTTGATGACGTCGATGCGGTCCTTGAGCGTGTCGTCGTCGCGGGTCGGCGCGAAGCTCGGTCCAGTAGTCGAGGAACTGCTGGGCGAGGGCGGCATCGTGGATCACATGGCCGACGTTGAGCTGGCCGTGGAGCGCGTTGCGGCTGAAGTTGGTCGAGCCGGTCCAGACGGACACGGGCGCTCCGTTCTGGAGCAGGACGATGAACTTGTTGTGCATCAGCTTGGCGTTGACCCGCGGCTTGCACAGGCCTCTGATCTGGGCGGCGTCGATGGCCGTTGTCGTTCTTCTTCCCGGTGTCGTCGGCCTTGCGCGTGGTAGACGATCTCGACGTCGGCGCCGGCCAGATGGGCCTGACGGAATGCGCCGAGCACTGTCGGGCCAGGCGAACTCGTAGATCGCTGCGCGAAGGCTGAAGGTCGCGTCGCTCGCCTGGCCGATGAACGCGAGCAGGCCGGGCAGCAGGTCGCGGGCGAGCCACTCGTAGGCGGGCTTGCCGGCCTCGTCCAGGGTCTTGTTCGGGAAGCGGCGCACGAACGCCTGCGACGCGATCGCGCCGCGGTTCCAGTGGACGTCATGGACGGGCCCGGACAGCGGCTCGGTCTCGATGGTGACGCTCGTGGCGGGGCCCTCGGCCAGCTGACACGGCTGGCCGAACATCGGGATCACCCGATAGCGGTAGCGCTCCCCCGGTTCCGCGCTGTAGTCGGCCCACTGGAAGGCCTGGAACGGGTGCTCGTGGCTGTTCGCGTCCTCGTAGCCGGTGGTGACGCCGCAGCTCGGGAAGCGCTTGTTGCCGCGCAGCCAGATCGTCTCGCCGTCCTTGAGACGCGTCCGCTGGATCGCGAACCCCATGAGGCCGGTCGCGTCGGCTTCCTTCATGTCGAAGGCGAGGAACACGACGTACGTCCCGGAGATGGCGCGAACCTTCAGCGTGCCGTACGACTTCTTGCGCATCCGCAGCTCCCCGCTTGTGACGGCGGTGGCCGTGCCACCGACCTTCGGGGATGGTGTCAGGTCGATGTCGCGTGGCCGTCAACGACCGTACTCCGACGGGCCCTTGGGCAGAAGGCGGGAGAACCCTTGGTCGGCTCGCGTCGGCCCGCTAGGTCTGGTACACGGAGCTGAAGCTGTTGTCGACGCCCGCAGGGAGGCTGGGCACGTTCTGGTTGCAGCAGAACTTCTTGGTGGAGCCGCCGGCGAACCAGTGCTCGAAGAAGGTCCCCTTTCGGTTGTTCCGGGCCCGATATGAGCTGATCGTGTCGTTCCAGCCGATCGTGGCCAGGACGTCGTAGTTCTGGGCGAGGTGGGCGAACGAGCCCGCATAGCCGGGGCTGGAGTAGACCGTGACATAGTCATTGGGTCCGAACGCCGCGGCGACGCTGCCCTGCAAGGATGCCGATGCCGGCTGAGCCACGGCGGCCTCGAGCCCCCCTGGCGTACTGAAGCAATGGATCTGCGGGAAGTCGAAGTCATGACAGAAATACGAGCTCGATCGAGCCGGGTTGATCGGTCGACCATCCAGATCCGCGCGAATCTCGGGCTGCTGGGCCTGGACCCCGGGTGTCACCAGGTACACCGATCCAAGCGCCAACACCCCGGCGAAACCCAGCCGCCGACGCTGCTGAAGACGTCCCATCGTGCCCTCCTCCGAGTGGGAGGCATCTCGCCTCCCAGCGACGGCGACGCTATGGACGTGCAGCTAGACCGGGCAGCGGGCAAAACCCTTCGTGAGCGCAAGGGTTCTCCCGCGGATGTTCGCAGGGGCGCCGGTGGCACCATCGCCCTCGTCGTCGGGCCCGTGATCGCGGTCTTCGCCTTGGTGGTCGCGTCTTCTCGGGCTCGTCGAAAGTCAGAGAGGGCAACCCGAGCCGGGCGTCGTCCCGGAGAACCCGGGTGGGATGGTGACGTCGGTGTCGGTCATCGGCTTTGCGTGGCAGGACGGGATCCGCCCTCGATCAGGAGGTCGTCTCGCTGCGGTCGGCCGACGAACCAGATGGTTGGGAGATCCAGACACGAGATGGGCGGACAGGCGAACGTATTCGTTTCCCAGCAACAGACGTTACACCGGGGCGCTGCGCCGCAGTTGGCCGATCGCAGCCATCGGTCTCCTGCTCGCCGTCGTGGCCGTGGCTTCGGGGACGCGACGGCGAATGGAACTCCTGGGAGCGCTGGCCATCGTCGCATCCGCGATCCCGATCGAGATGCTGGGCCAACCAAGCATCGTGCCGATCACGTCGGCCGCTGCGCTTCTCGTGCCGACGTGGTGGCTCATCCGTTGGCTGCGGATCCCACGACTCGCCGTCGTTGGCGTGGTGGGCTCGGTTCTGCTGCTGTTTGCCGCCTGGACCTGGGCGATCGTCATGAACCACGAGGTCTACGAGCCGCTGGATGAGGTTCGACAATCGGCCTCGATCGCGTTGGCGGCCGGGATGCTCCTCGCGGTACCGGTTCTCGGCCCGACACCGAGCCTCCGGTCGATCCGTCGTCTCCGCGGCATCGACCTCGCATTCGGCGCCGGCGTGGTTGCGTTGATCGTCGTCCTCCAGGTCATGGGGATCGTGCCGTGGATCGTGAGCGCGATCGTCGCCGTCGGGGTGGTCGCGCTCTATTCGCGCTGGCGCGGGTTCGTCGTGGGCAGCCTCGACCGCATCTTCCTGGGCGACCTGCGGGAACGAGCGAGCATCGAGGCGATCGAGGCGGAACGCTCCCGCGTCGCTCGTGACCTGCACGACGTGCCGCTGCAGCATCTCGCCGGCGCCATCAAGCGGCTCGAAGCGCGACCGGAGAACGCCGACGTGACCGGATTGCTGCGATCCGTGGCCGACCAGCTCCGGGGCGTCGCGACCGAGCTGCATCCGCCGGTGCTCGACGACCTTGGCCTCGTGCCGTCCATCGAGTTCCTCGCGGCCCGTGGACCCGAGGGACTTCCGATCACGGTCGCGATCGCCGAGGAGACGGAGTACGCGGCGTCGGGACGGCCACCGGCGACACGTCGAGCTCGCGATCTTCAGGATCGTCCAGGAGGCGGTCGCCGAACGCGGCACAGCACGCGCGCTGCTCCGAACTGGTCATCGAGGGCTCTGTCTCGGCGACGCGGATCGACCTCCGCGATCACCGACGACGGCAGCGGACTCACCGGCCGCGAGATGAACCGGGCGATGCGCGACGGCCGACTCGGACTCGCCTCGATGCGGCGTCGCGCGGAAGCCATCGACGCTGACCTGCGGATCGATGGGCGCCGCGGCAAAGGGACGACCGTGAGCCTGCGGTGGTCGGCATGACCGTGCGGGTGCTCCTGATCGATGATCACCCGGTCGTGCTCGATGGGCTGACCATCGCCCTCGAGGCCCACGGGGTGCAGATCGCGGGGCGGGCGAGGACGTTGGCGGAGGCGCGCACGATGCTCGCCACGGTAGAGGCCGATGTCGCGTTGCTCGACCTACGACTCCCGGATGGTTCGGGCACCGACCTGCTGTCGCGCAGCTGGCGATGCGGCCGGCGGCCCGGCTTTCATCGTGCTGTCGACGTTCCAGACCCCGCAATACGTGGCGGCCGCGGTTTCGCTGGGCGCGAGCGGGTTCGTCGCGAAGACCGCCCCGACCGAGGAGATCGTCGATGCGGTCCGTGTCGTGGCCGACGGGGGGACGGCGTTCCCGCGGGATATGGCACGGCCGGCCCGCAACCGGTGGAACCCGTTGACGCGGCGCGAGCACGAGATCATCGCCGGCGTGCTCGCCGGCCGGTCGAATGACGAACTGAGCGTCGATCTCCACGTCGCTCGGAAGACGGTGGAGGCCTACCTCACCCGGCTGTACGCGAGGTTCGGCGTGCTCTCACGCACGGAGCTTGCCGTGCTCGCCGAACGCGAGCAGTGGTTGAGCTTGCCCGTCCGGGATCGGTCTGCGTAGGGTCTTCCCTACTGTCGCCGCGGGACACCGCCCTTGATGCTTCGAGGTAGAGGGCGCGCGGCCACGTGGTGCCTAGGTATCCGATGCCTGGTGTCGATCGGCGGCCATCGATGACGCGCCGTCTGACGTATCGAGGCGTCGATGGCCAGTTACCGGGTGGACGCGACCTACAAGGAGAGCGTCTCGGCAGGCGGCGAGCACCGGCACATCGTCTCGCTCTGCCTGGAGGACGGCCGCCGCATCCCCAAGGCCGTGGCCATCCGCAACACCAGGCTCCGCGCCGAGATGTACTACACGCTCCGCGAGGGCCAGCGCGCCGAAGTCGAGGTGTCGACCCAGTGTCCGCGGTGCTACGGCGAATATCTCCGCACGAACCAGGACAGCACGACGAAGAACAACCTGCTCGAGCTGCCGGACTGCTGAGTGCGGACTGGGCGACGCGCTGCCTCCAGCCTCGCGAGAGCGCTCTGAGAACTGCCTAGGGTTCTCCCTACTTGCCGGATGGACAAAGTCCACCTAGTGTCGGTGAACCTGCTCGGCCCACTCGGAGTCCGGCAGACGGGTGTAACCGTTCACTCCCGAGACGCGCGACTCGGGTTCCTGGGGCACTGAATGCTATACGTGCGCGCGGCGGTGAGATCACACGCAAACACGGACGCCCACAGAGGAACCGGACGGCCCTATCCAGGTGGAGTCGCCCCGAGCTCTCCGAGGGCGATCAGAAAGGTGTCACGGCAGAACCAGGCGCCCGTTGACACATCGCGGTCGCGGAGTAACTCAAAGAGTTGGAAGTCCTGCAACCCGGTCGGCACGTCCGAGACTCCGTGGTTCTCCAGACAGTCGAGCAACTCCTCCTCGAGGACTTCCCGACCTTCTTCGATCCGGCTGTGCTGGGCGAGATACACGCTCTCGACTGCCTCGAGGTGCGCGGAACGACAGGTCGTCAAGACCTCAAACGCTTCTTCCGCGGCCTTGCCTTCAGGTCGGACTACGAAGTCCAAACGAACGCCGTCACCAACCTGCCTAGGGGCCGAGGTACCGAAGCCCCCTAGTTCGACGCACTTGCGAGCTGCTTCGACCGAGTCAGTGTATTCCGAGAGGGTGATCAGCTGGTCGGCAAGCGTTGCGCGCTGCGTGCCTTCGGTTGCTCGTAGCCATCGCTCCGCGAGGAGCCGCGAGGAGTCAGTTGCGACTCCAGCGGTCCTGTCCGCGCAGCCGCCGGCGCCAAACGCCATGAACATGGCCAGGACCGCCACCCGGGTGGTAGTCCTGGCCTGCCTGCTCACGGACGGGCCTAGCAGGTGAGCGAGTTGATCGGTCCGCTGAGAATGCCGCTCTGGTTACCTCCTAAGTCTCGACCTTGGGACTTCTCGACCCAGTCGTCTGTCCCGTGTCCGTTGCAGTAGTACTCCGTATAGACGTGGATCCACCCGCTCGAATTCGAGTTGTTGGTACCTGTATTCCGCTGAATCTCGACCGGCCCAAACCACTCGTAGAGGAAGCCTTTCAACCAATCGGTTTGATAGGAGTAACAGTCCATCGAGCTGTGCCCGTACGCCCACAGGCCATCAGTAGTGGGGGCGTGCGCGCCGAAGCTGCAGTTGATGGCGCTGGCGCTCTTGGGGATCGCGAGCATGACTGCCGTTGCCAGGAGTCCAGCGACCAAAAGGATCACGATCCTGGTCGGGAGTGCTGACGGCTTCGCCCGGTTCGTCACTAGCATTCGACAACCTCCCTCGGAACCTAGATTGAACCGAGCGTAGGGTGCAGGCCGGCCGAGTCAATCGCGCAATCAGGGAATGTACGCAACGTAAGGCGAGTAGACGAATCGGAGTGCGGCCCAATGGTGCGTGAGGACGAGGTGATCGAGCCGCAGCCCGTGCTGGAAGCCCGCGGACTTACCAAGCGATATGGTCGGACCTGGGCACTCCGCGACCTCGATCTAACCATCGCTGGGGCCGGGGTCACCGGGCTCGTCGGACCGAACGCGGCTGGCAAATCGACACTCATGCGAATGTGGATGGGGTTCGAGCGACCGACGGAGGGCATAGCTCTGGTCAACGGACTTGACGCCCGCCGAAACCGGCGCCAGGTGCTCCGGAACGTCGCCTATGTTCCTCAGGCGGCCGCGCTATATGACGCCCTCACCGTAGACGAACATCTCATTCTCGCCGGACGGCTTAGGCCCGGTTTCGATCGCGGCCTAGCCCAACGACGACTCGATCAACTTCGCATCCCCACTCGCTCGCCCGCTCGGCGGCTGTCCGGCGGTCAACAGGCGCAGGTGGTGCTCTCCATCGCGATCGGGACGCGCGCCCGCGTGCTGTTACTCGATGAACCGCTCGCCCACCTCGACCCGTTAGCTCGGGGCGAGTTTCTGGCCATCGTCATCGAGGCAGCAGACGAAGGCCGAACCGTCTTGCTGTCCTCCCACAACGTGAGCGACGTCGAGCGGGCCTGCTCGTCGATCGTCGTGTTAGGAATTGGGCGGGTTCTCCTTGATTCGGCGATAGAGGCGGCGCTCAAGTCGCACGCGGTGGTATCGCGCGGTGCCATCGCACCTGACACGGTCGGACCCCTCGACGGGCGGGGCGATGGGCAGCTGACACTGATCCGCTCAGCGCCGACTGGATCGCGACCAGCGACGTTGGAGGAGATCGTTCTGGGGTACCTCGCGTCAGCACGTGACTCGGAGCCGGTCCAATGAATGCATTGAGAATCTCGGCAAAGCTTCAGTCCTTTGAGTTGCTTCTGATCGCCTTGGTGGTGATCGCCTGGGCCACCGCGGTCAGCGTCGTCGGACTTACCCTCTTTGACTACACCACGCGCTTCCCCGCTTGCTTCGGGCTCACAAACATGCCTGGGCCGGAGTGTCGCGGCGCTTCCTCCTCTTTCGGAGGGTGGGATCAGACCGCTGAACTCCTGCTCTGGGCCGTACTGGCGATCCCTGTCGTCATCGGGTCCGTGCTGGGCGCCCCGATCGTCAGTCGCGAGGTCGAGCACGGAACAGCGCAATTGACTTGGTCGATCTGCCCGAGTCGTTTGTCCTGGCTGATTTTCCGGATCGCGCCCCTGCTCATCTTCGTCACTGCGACGCTATTCGCCGCGGCAGTAGGTGGAGAGGTCTTGCAGTACATTCGGCTTGGGGGAGAGGACCCGGGGTTCCTCCGTTTCGATCAAAGGGGTCTGCTCGTCTTAACGCGGGGTTTCGCCGTCTTCTCAATGGCGATCCTTGTCGGTACCCTCGTCGGACGGGTGCTTCCCGCTGTCCTGCTGGCGGTTGTCGTCTCGGTAGCGGTGCTCCTCGGGTCGATCGTCGTACTGGACGCTTGGCGACGAACCGAGGCCCTAGTGGTCGACCTCAAGTCACCTGAGGCTGAAGCCCTTCTGCTTGGTGCGCTCGTGCTCGAACCCGTCGCCATCCTGCCCGACGGGACGATCACCGCCGAGATGACAGCAGAATTGCCGGAAGGAACCAACTTCGACGCGGTACGACTGATCACACGTCACCGCTACGGGCTATGGGTGGCACGCGAAGCTGCACTTGATGGTGTTCTGTCGCTCGTTGCCCTGTCCGCAGCGATCGTGGGTCTGCAGAATCGGCGTCCGCTGTGATGGGACCGCGGCAACGCAGCGTGCTGCCGCCCCAACCGGTCGACGAGCAGCACGACGAATGGATGACGACTTACGACGTCGCGCGTGAACTCGGTTACACACAAGGCTGGGTCAGAACGCAGATTGCGGCGCACCGCCTGGTGGCACAACAGCACCTGTCTTCCAATCGTCGGTCATACCGCATTCGGCGCGAGGACTTCAATCGATTTGTTCGGCGGTGGATGAGGCAGGCCTGACGTTGCCACGGGGCGACTCCCCCTGGAATTGGTGGTGAAGCCTCGTCCCTTCGAGGCTCAATCGTGTCCGGCCCGACGCATCCGATCGAGCTCGCGTCGCAGGCGCTTGCTCGGCCGACCCTCGCCTCGGATCGCCTTGATGCCGGGCGCGATCTGTCGGACGACGGGTGGCGGGCTTTTGTCGATGTAGCAGGTCGCGGCGACCGGCGCGCCGACGCGTGTCTCGATCGGGCGGACGACCTCGACGATCCGCTCGCGCGCGGCGATCAAGGCATGGACGACATCGCCGGACCGAACCTTCGTCGACGGCTTGGCCGGGTTGCCGTTGACGCGGACATGGCCGCCTTCGCAGAGCTGGGTGGCCATCGGTCGGGTCTTGACGAGCCGGACGGCGCACAACCAGCGATCGATCCGGGTCTCGCCGAGGGCGGCTGGGTCGTTCTCGTCACCGGTCACGTGTCGTAGTCCTGGATCCGCTTGCCGTGGCTCCGGTCGAGGAGGGCTGGCATCCGCTCCCCCATCTCCTTGACGACGGCGGGCACGTCGATCGTCAGCAGCTCGCGGTCGCGCATGAGGATCCGGCCATCGACGATCGTCGTGCGGACGTCCGACGAACGAGCGCTGTGCACGAGGGTGGCCGCGAAGTCGTGGACGGGCTGGGTGTGCGGCCCCGCGAGGTCGACCAGGATGATGTCGGCGCGCCGGCCGGGCGCGAGGCGGCCGATCCCCTCCCCTAGCCCGACCGCCCGGGCACTCTGCAGCGTCGCGTGGTGCAGCGCCTGGCGTGAGGTGAGCCAGCGGGGGTCGCCCGTCGTCGACTTCTGGATCAGCGCCGTCAGCGACATGGACTCCCATACGTCGAGCTTGCCGTTCGAGGCGGCACCGTCCGTCGCGAGCCCGACATCGATACCGATCCCCCGCAACGCACGCACGGGCGTCGTCGTCGGCCAGGCGAACTTGAGGTAGCCGCGCGGCGCACTCGCAACGGCGACGCGGCCGGTCGCGGCGGCCAGCACCGGCATGTCCCGCTCCAGGATGCCCGTGCCGTGCGCGATGAGCACATCGGCATCGAGGATGCCGGTCCGCTGAAGGACCTCGATCGGCGTGATTCCCCGGCGCTCGAGGCTGACCTCCGCCTGGTCGCGGTTCTCCGAGGCGTGGATGTGGACCGGGAGGCCGTGCTCGTGGGCCAGCTCGGCGGTCGCGGCCAGGTCGGCATCGTCGACCGTGTACGGCGCGTGGGGGGCAAGGGCGGTCGTGATCCGGCCGCCGGCGGCCCCTCGATGCTCGAGCGCGAAGTCGAGCGACTTCTCGCGGCCTTCCGGCCCCTGCGACGAGAAGAATGCCTCGCCCAGGTGCGCTCGGATCCCGCAATCCGCCACGACCGCAGCCACGACGTCCATCGAGAAATAGTGGTCGGCGAAGGTCGTGACGCCGCCGCGGATCATCTCGGCGCACGCCAGCCGGGCGCCGAGCTCGACGTCCGTCTCGGTCAGGTTGGACTCGATCGGCCAGACATACTCGTTGAACCACTCGTCAGTCTGCACGTCCTCGGCAACGCCACGCAGGGTGACCATCGGCGCGTGGGTGTGGCAGTTGATGAGCCCGGGCATGGCCACCTGTCCGCTGGCATCGATGACCTCCCGTGCCGTCGACATCCGCCCGCCCGGTACCGACCGACTCGATGACGCCATCGCGGACGACGATCGTCGCGTTCTCCTTGAATTCGATGCGTTCCTGATCGTCATGGACGAGCGCGGTGCATCCCGTGACGACGAGATCGGCCCGCGATTCGCTCACCGGCGCATCTCGTCGGCGACGTCGCGCTCGCGCGGGCTGCCGGTCGCGAGCGCCCCGATCGCGCCGTCGATGTCCGCCTGAGAACGGTTCTGGCTGAGCTTGGCCTTGGCCTCGAGGCGGGTGATTCGAAGCTCCAGGCCAACGATCGCGCGGGCCTGCGTTCGGACGTAGTCCTCCGGAGCGTCGGTGAGCGCCCACGGATCGGGTCGACCGGCTTCGTGTCGGGCGACGAGCCGGCCGACGTGCGGGACCAACCAGTCAGGATCGTGGATGGTGGAGATCGTGCCGTGCGCCTGGACGGTCACGTAGTTCCAGGTCGGGACGACCTTTCCCGTCAGGCGCTTCTCCTCGTACCACGACGGCGAGACATATGCGTCGGGGCCGTCGAAGATCGAAAGAGCTTCCCCAGCCCCATCACGGCCAGCCGCGATCGACGCCTCGATCTCCCGCCACTGCGGATTCCCGCGCGCCAGATGGCCACGCAGGACTCCGTGAGGGCCGTCCTCGGCGTCGAAGAGCATCGGCAGGATCGAGGCGCGAAAGCCATCGGGCCCGTGCGTGACGAGCGTCGCCGGCAGCACCGCGCAGAGCTCTGCGAGGAGCGCGGCGGGATCGTCGACCTCGAACTTGCCATGGGCGGGTTGGTACATGTGGGCTGGACGTTACCCGCTCCGCCTTCGCGCCGTGGCCCGTCGCGCTGATCGCTAGCGGAAAACGCCGCCGCCGGTCGATCCGGCGACGGCGCGCTCCGATCGGCCTAGTCGATCAGCCGCCGCGGCTTCCTGCGAGCGGGCGCACCTCGATCGGTTGGTCGATGGCCTCGCTCACGCGGGAGGCCCAGTCGACGGCGGCTTCGATGTCGGCCGCCTCGATCAGGTAGAAACCGCCGAGGTGCTCCTTCGTCTCCGCGAATGGCCCGTCGGTGGCTGTCGGTCGACCCGCGCCGCGACGACGGACCACCTTCGCCTCGACGGGCTCGCTCAGCCGTGCCGAAAACACGAAGACGTTGGCGGCCTCCATCTCGGCCTCGAGACCCGCGATCCTGGCGTAGCCCTCGCGCTGCTGCTGCTCCGTCATCGGTTCGCGCGGCTCGGACGTCGCCGTGTGTACGGACAGCATGTACTGCGTCATCGTTCACTCCTCGTCGTGGCAGGGATCTCCTGCTCTTGGTTTCGCGACGAACCGGTGTCGACTAAGTCGACATTTGCTCGATCTCTCGCAGTGGTCCGACCAGAACGCCGGTTATCCTCGCCTCGGATCCGACCGAACGTGCAGGGGATCGCAATGCCCGACCAGCCGGAGCGCGCGTGTCTCGTGCTCGCCGACATCAGCGGCTATACCACTTACCTGGCTGGTGTCGAGCTCGATCATGCTCAGGACATCCTGGCCGACCTCACCGATACCGTCGTTCGCGCGCTCCGGCCGACGTTCCGCCTGGCCAAACTCGAGGGTGACGCGGCCTTCGCCTACGTCATCACCGACGCAGTCGACGGATCGGTCCTCCAGGACACGATCGAGCACTGCTACATCGCTTTCCGGCGGCGCCTTCGCGACATCGGCCAGGCGTCCCAGTGCGACTGCAACGCGTGCACGTACATTCCCCGGCTCGACCTGAAGTTCGTCGTCCATCACGGCCAGATCGCGAGGCAACGAATGGCCGGTCGCGAAGAGCTGGTCGGTCGCGACGTCATCGTGGTCCATCGACTGCTCAAGAACGATGTCCAGGCCGCGTTGGGCATCGGCGCCTACGCGCTCTACACCGACGAGTGCGTCCGGATGATGGGGACTCGCCGATCCTGCCGGCGCCGGGCTGATCGAGCACCGTGAGACCTACGACGTCGTCGGCGAGGTGTCCGGCTGGGTCCGCGACCTCGAGGCGGTGTGGCAGGACGCCGAGGCCAGTGCGGCATGTGGTCGTCGGGGCTGCGCAGGCGGCCTGGACGACATCGTTCATCTTCGATGGTCCGCCGGCCATCGTCTGGGAGTGGGTCACGTCGCCGGCCCGCCGACTCCAGTGGCAGATCGGCGTCGACGCCGTCAACGAGGAGGTCGTCGGTGGACGGCGCGGCGTCGGGACGACGAACCATTGCGTTCACGGCCGCGACGCGATCGTCGAGGAAATCCTCGCCTGGCATCCGCCGGAGGTCCTCACGACCAGGTTCCAGATGCCGATGCCAGGCGTCCCGAAGTTGACGCGGAGCGAACTCTTCGAGGCGACGCCCGACGGGGCCAAGACGCTGTTCACCGTCCGCGTGCAACGACCATCGTCGGCCAAGGACCGCGCCAAACTCGAGGAGATGGCGCCGTTCCTCGTCCATGCCTACGGCGGAGGCCTGGCGATGTTGGCGCCGATGATCGACGCTGATGTCGCCGCGCGGTCGGCCGCGTGACGTGCCGGAACCCGAACTACCCGTCTCGGCCGGGCGGAACCTCACTGCACGGGCATGAGGCTCGTGATCGGATGGGTGGGCTCTGCGCCTTACGCTGGGCGGCGCGTGAAGAAGTAGTCGAGGTCCTTGCGCCAGGTCTGGCCGGCGTCGTCGGAGGCCTCGGCCTGCAGCTCGAGCCGGTCGGGTTCGATACGCAGGGTCACGCGCTGATGAAAATCCGGATCCTCGCGGAGGAGGTGCTCTCGAGGAACCAGGCGTGGGTCATCGTGACGTCCCACTCCCCAACGAGGCCGTCGAGCTGCTGCATTGCCTCGTTCATATGGCAACGAGTCTACCCAGCGACGTGGCATCCTCCTGACCACGATGACCCGATACCTCGTCCTCCTGCGCGGCATCAACGTCGGCGGCCGGAACAAGGTGCCGATGGCGGCCCTGCGCGAGCTCCTCGAATCGCACGGCCACACGAAGGTCTCGACGTACATCGCCAGCGGCAACGTGATCCTGAGCTCCGATCAGTCCGCCGCCGCGATCAAGCGAGAGCTCGAGGAGGCGCTGCCCAAGACCTTCAAGCTCGATAGCGAGCTGATCGCGGTGCTGGTCCTGACGCTGGCGCAGCTTCGCGCCGTCGTCCGCAAGCGGCCGAAGGGCTTCGGCGACCATCCGGAGACCTACCACAGCGACGCGGTCTTCCTCATGGGGATCGACGCGCGGACCGCGATGAAGGTCTTCGACCCGCGGCCCGGCGTCGACGAGGTGTGGGCGGGAACCGGCGTGATCTACTCGCAGCGGCTGAGCGCCGAACGGACGAAGAGTCGCCTCGGCAAGATCGTCGGGACGCCGCCGTACAAGTCGATGACGATCCGCAGCTGGCAGACGACGCTGGCGCTCCTCGAGCGCATGGAGGCGCCCGAGGCCGAGACCTGATGTTCCGCTGCTGATGGACGGCGTGGATATGCTCCGCGGATGGCTCACTACACGTTCAGCGTCCATGTCGATGCGCCACCGGATCGGGTGTTCGACCTGTGGACGAACCTCCCGCGTATGGGCGAATGGGTCGGTGGCGTGACCGGCGTCTCGGACATCTCCGGGCCGATCGATCGCGTCGGCACGACCTACGTCGTCCATTTCGGGCCGGTCAAGAGTCCGACCGAGATCCTCGACGTCGAGCGGCCCCGCCGCTTCGCCACGCGGTTCGGCAGTTGGGTCTTGCGCGGCACGTCGAGCGCGACGTTCGAGCCGGACGGCGACGGGACGCGCGTTACCCAGGAATTCGAGACGATCGGACGGATCTCGGCGATCTCGTCCTGGGTGTTCTCGCGCGGCTCATACGAGGGCAGCTTCCGGGGTGAGCTCGAGAAGTTCGGCAGGATCGCCGAACGCGAAGAGGCCGCCCGTCGGACCGGCTAGGATGTCGGTCGTCTCGTCTCGGAGGGACATATGCGCGTTCTCCACAGGCGCGGGCCCGTGCTGGGCGCCGCGCTCGTCCTCGCGCTGGTGGCGATCGGCTGTGGCGGTACGACGACGCCCTCGACGACGCCCAGTCAGGCAGCGCCGTCGACGGCAGCTGGCAACCTGCCGCCGGAGCTCGCCGACGCGGTCCAGCAGCCCGACGGCACCTACAAGACCGCGGATGGCCGGGTCTTTTCTGCGCCCGACCAGTTCTTCAGCGAGGAATGCGCCGATGCGCGATGGCCGGTCGCGGATGACACGGTCGACCTCGGCGGCGGCCGCCGGCGTGCCCGTCGACCCGGTCGAGTGGCTCTCGCACCACGTGCATACCTACCTTGGCGTGTTCGTCGACGGCGAGCCCGAGATCGTCCCCGCGGGGATCGGCATCGACAACGATGGGCACCGCATCGCGGGTCTCCACACGCATGACTGCTCGGGCACGGTCCATCTCGAGGCGGAGGAACCGACCGAGCTGACGCTCGGGCAGTTCGCCGAATTCGTGGGGCGTCAAGCTCGACGCGCAGTGCTTCGCCGACCTCTGCGCGCCCGACGACGCCGTCACGGTGCAGGTCAACGATGAGCCTGTCGCCGACCCTCGTGACGTGGTGATCGCCGACTGCGACGTGATCATCATCGTGGTCGGCGATCCACCCGCCGAGATTCCGCCGGCCGCCGCCGATGGCTGTTGAGACCGGCTCGGCTCCCCTAGCCTGCCGCGCGCGTGAACGTTAGGTGCGTCACTCCGCTGGGTGACGAGGTGGCCTCGATCACGTAGTCCTTTTCGAGGCCCTCCAATCCGTCCCAGAGCCGCTCGCCCCGGCCCAACAGGATCGGGACGACCGAGATGTGCATGTGGTCGACGAGTCCGTGCGGCCATGAACTGGCGGATCACGGTCGCGCCCCCGCCGAGGCGTATGTCCAGGCCGCCAGCCGCCTTGCGGGCCGTCTCGAGCGCCTCTTCGGGGGAGGCGTCGATGAAGTGGAACGTCGTGCCGCCCTCCATCTCGATCGACGGGCGCGGGTGGTGGGTGAGCACGAAGACCGGCGTGTGGAACGGCGGGTTGGCACCCCACCAGCCCTTCCACTCCGGGTCCTCGTGCCATCCCGGCGGGCCGAACTTCCCGGCACCCATGATCTCGGCGCCGATCCCCTGATCGTGCAGCCGCAAGAAGGCGTCATCGACGCCGCTGCTGCCGCCCGGCTCGCCGACCCTGTCGCTGCCACCACCGGGTGAGGAACATCCATTCGTGCAGCCGTTCGCCGGCGTGGCCGAATGGTGCCTCGCGGCTCTGACCTTCGCCGGTGCCGAAGCCGTCGAGCGAGATCGGAGAAGAATTGGACGCGGGCGAGTGACATGGCTGGTGCTCCTTAGGTCGTTGCCCTAGCCGGCGTCACTCGTCGGCGTTGCGGAACGTCGCGCGCCCGGCCGGTCGATACGTCTGGACCATGACGCCGGACGGTGTCGACACCGACTCGACGAGCGTCAGGGCGTGCGTCTGGCCCTGCTCCGGGAAGAGCCGCTGCCCCTCCCCCACCACGACGGGGTAGATCCGCAGGTTGAGCTCGTCGACGAGGTCGTGCTCGAGCAGCCAGCGGAGCAGGTCGCCACTGCCGTGGACCTGGAGCTCGCGGCCGGGCTTGGCCTTGAGCTCGCGCACCGCCGCCTCGACGTCGCCATCGATCACGTGGGTGTTCCAGCCCGGATCCTTGAGCGTGCTCGACGGCACGTACTTGGGCAGCACGTTGATCCCGTGGGAGACCGGATCGCCGGGGCCTCCGTCGTGGTGCGGCCAGTAGCGCTCGAAGATCTCCCAGGTCTTGCGACCGAGCAGCAGCGCATCGGCGCGTTCGAACATCGAGGTCAGGAAGCGCCCGCCCTCCTCGTCGTGCTGATGCGCCCATCCGCCGCGCTCGAACCCTCCGCGCCGGTCCTCATCGGGGCCTCCGGGACCCTGGTAGACGCCGTCCACGGACAGCATCATCGTGGCGATCAGCTTCATGGTCATCGCTCCTTCGCCTCGGGGTGCGATCGCGGGTCGCGGCGGCGCTCGAAGATGTAGTCGAGGTCCTTGCGCCAGGTCTGGCCCGCGTCCTCGGAGGCATCGGCGCGCAGGTCGATGCGGTCGGGCTTGGCACGCATGACGATGCGCTGGTGGAAGTCCGGGTCCTCACGGAGCAGCGTCCACTCATCATCGGCGAACGTCATCCCGAATACCCGGTAGACACCGCGATCATCGTGCGCGAAGGCCACGAATTCGTCGCGGGCATCGTTGCGGCCGAACACGAATTCCTGCGTTGAGCCATCAGCCCATCGCGAGCGCATCACGAGAAAGGCGTCCGCCAGCCACTCGAAGGTCGCTGACCCCTTGATCTCGGTGTCCAGGCTGTCGAGGAACCAGGCGTGGGTCATCGTCACGTCCCACTGTCCCACCAGGACCTCGAGGCGGCGCATCGCGTCGTTCATCCGTGTCTCCGCGGAGGGACCCGATCACGCCCTCGTCTACTCCGCGTCCTTCTTCCCTTGGCGGTCCTTGAAGATGGCCAGGTACTCGTCCCGCAAGCGCTCGAACTCGGCGAACAGGCGTGCCGATTCGGGCGAGCCTGGTTCCAGTTCATCGAGCTGCCGTTCGATCGCTCGCCAGCGCTCGAGGAGCTTTGCGGTCGAGGGCGTGTTCTCCGACTTCGAGATCGTTTCGATGTCGGTCCTGCCGTCCGTTGCGATGCGGGCCCACGTCTCCTCGTGCTCGGTGAAGTCCGCCAGCGCGTGCGCGACCACACGGACCGATCGGGCCACCTCGTCGAACCGAGGCTCTCCCGGCGGGATGCCGCGCTTGTGTCGCTCGAGCTGACCGACCTCGGTCAGGAGCAACAGGATCGCATCCGAGGCTGCCCGGAGATGCTCCTCGATCTTGGTTGCGTCGCCGCTCATGCCCGTCCCTTGGCTATCGCACCGAACCTTGTTGACACACCTTACTGTGCGCCGTGGCCGCCCGCGGGGGGGACGCTCATGCGATGTACGCGGCAAATGCGATCGTGACGATGATCCCGAACACGACAGATATGGCCTCGAATACGCCGGGTCTCCCGATCGACCGGTTCTGCTCGAGGTCGTTGCCGACCGTGAAGATCAGCAAGAGCATCGCGATCCAGCCGACCAGGGTCCCGCCGACGACCACTACCACGGCGCTCCCGATGTTGCCCGTCAGGAATCCGACGATCACGCCACTGATGATGGCCGTGAGACCGGTTGGCATCCAGCCCAGGAAAAGGAGTATCTGCACGGATCGGACGTGCTGGGCTGTCGACTCTCTCGCGAACGTCTGCTCTGCGGAAACCTGCTCCCCCGAGGCCGAGGCCGCTTCGGGCTCTACCCCGTCCGGACGGTCGCCGAGTTCAGCGAGGGCCCGCCCGGCGGCCGAGGTGGCACGCTTCCAGTAGACCTCGGCCTGGGCAAGATCACCGTGGACCGCGTCTTGACCTCTCTTGAGGTTCTCCTGGCAGCGCCACAACGAGTGCCGGCGGTCCACGAGCAACGTCGTCCATGCGTCCATCGCCTCCCGGGACGGCGGATCGGGCAGACTCGGATCGCCATGGGCCTCGCGGATGTGCTTCGGCGCATGCGGCCAGGATCGAGCCTCCACGGCTCTCCACTGTCGGTCGAGGGCCCCCTCGAACCGGTCCACGGCCTCGCGTGCCCGCGCCTCGGCCAAACTCACATCCGCGGCCTTCCCTGCTGGCCATGCGAGTGTACCGGTCAAGGTTCCGGTCACCGCGGGCCTGTTCTCGATCGACTCGGCGGAGCGACACTTCCGAGGCACCCGGCTCGTCAGCCAGCAAGGAGCGTGCACGCGACTGTCCAGCCCTAAGGGAGATGACGATGTCGACCCAGCAGGTCCGCGCCATTACAGATCCCGATCCCCATGCCTGGCGTGCCGGGACCGTCCGGGTCATCGCCAACGCCCTGCTGGTGTTGCTGGCGTTCGAGGTCGTGTCGCTGGTGGTCGCGGTGGCGGCGCTCGTCGCAGGAGCGCCCCCGCGCGTAACCCCAGTCGAACTGGTGTCGCTGGTGGCGGTCTTCGTCCTCCTCCGCTGGATCTTCGTCCTGCCCGGCATGCTGCCGGTTCTCGTCGGCATCGAATTCGTCACCCGCCGCGCTCCCCACGGACGTGTGCTGACCGCCATGGTCGCGTTCACCCCGATGGTCTTGTGGGAGCTGACGAACTCACCGGGTGGCTTCTCGGAGCAGGGTGCGATCCTCGGCGTGACCGCTGTGCTGTTCGCGGTCATCGCCCGCCTGCCGGGCCGCGCGCCCGGCTCCTAACGCCCGAGGAGCTGGTCGACGGGCGCGAAGTCGTCCGTGAGCTCGAATGAGTCCCCGATGAACGCCGAGACCTCGTCCTCGGTCGCGAGGACGGTCGTGGGCTCTCCTTCCGCCCACCTCGAGATGGCGGCCTCTACCCCTGCCGTATCAAGCGGCGTGTCACTCGCGACGAGCACGACGTTGCCGCCTCCCTCGCCGCCGAACACCCGGCTGTCCGCGATGACCGCCACCTCGGCGAAGACGGTCGACAACGTCGCGGCCTCGGCACGGACGAAGCGGAGCGGCGGGTAGTCGATGATGTTGGCGACGTACATGCCGCCCGGGCGCAGCACGCGCGCGATCTCGTCGATGAACTCGCTCGGTCGTGAGGTGCCACGGCACGGCGAGCCCGCCGAAGGCATCGCCGATCACGATGTCGAACGCGTCGGACGGGAGCGCACGGATCGACTGGCGCGCGTCGCCAAGGCGCACGTCGATGCGGTCGCTCGGCACATAGCCGAGCTCCGCGACTGGGCGATCTCGTGGATCCGCGGGATCGAGCTCCAGGACGGTCTGCCGGGCGCTCGGGATGCATCGCCTCGAGGTAGCGCGGGAACGTGAACCCGCCGCCACCGACGTGCAGGACGTCGGGGCCCGGCCCAGTCCGGCTCGGAAGGGCGCCGTGGCGTCGGCGAACCGGCGCACGTAGCCGAAGACCAGGTTGGTCGGGTCGCGCAGGTCGACGGCAGCGTGGGTGAGACGGTCGAGCACGAGGACCTGGACGTCCGGGCGTCGGCGATCGGGCACTGACGGCGATGCAGTAGTAGGCGCTCTCGGCGTCGCACGGCGACGGGCTGCGGCGACGGCGAGCCCGCCGGTCAGCAGAGCGGCCACGATCGCGAGCGCCGCCGGAGCCCGGCCCCCGTCGCCGCAGCCACAGGTCAATGACGACCCCGATGACGGCCAGCCCGATGCCGATCGAGACGATCAGGATGCGGGTCGGGACGAGCCCGAGCAGCACGAAGCCGGTCAGGAAGGTGCCCGGTGATGGCCCCGACCGTGCCGACAGCCGACAGCCGGCCGACGATCGAGCCGCTCGTGGCGAGGTCGGTCAGCGTGCCGCGGACGAGCATCGGCGCCGTGGCCGACAGGATGGCTGCCGGGACGACGAACGCGGTCGTCGCGAGGACGACGATCCCGACCAGCCCCTCACCCAGCCCGATGCCCCCGATCACCCCGACGATCGGCACGGCCGCGATCGCGCTGAGGCCACCGAGGATGAACGCGGGGCCGAGAAGCGGCAGCGGCCCGATCGTGTCCGCGATCCTCCCGCCGATCCAGGCACCGAGCGCGATGCCGGCCAGGATCGCGCCGATGATCCCGGTGTACGTCGTGAGCGAGACGCCGACGTACGGCGCCAGGAGCCGCCCGGCGGCGATCTCGAGGACCAGCACGCTCGCGGTGGCGATGAACGTCAGGTAGGCGGCGACGAGTGGTGGGAGGGGCGGTGCCGGGCGTCCGGCGTCGCGATCGTCCATTCGCGAATGGTAGATGCGGGTGGTTACGACCCTCGCTGTCGGGACGATACCCTTCCCGCCGATGACCTCAGAACGGCCGATCTGGCGCGTGAAGTACGACGGAGCGTGCGTACGCTGCGGGAGAGTGCTCCTGCGAGGCACGCCGGCGGTCTACGAGCGAGCGACCCAAACAATTCGCTGTATCGAATGCCCGGTCGGGCCAGGAACTCGACCACTCCGGCGCAGCTAAGGATCGACACGGGCATCGCCGGGGCCTCCGCGCGACGCGAGTACGAGTGGCGCCAGGCAACGCGCAGCGCGCGCGTCCGGTCGCGCCTCGGTGATCGCCTCGGTCGCGTCGTCCTGGCCGTTACCGACGAGCCACAGGCAACTCGCTCGTGGGCGCGCGGGGCCGAGGGCGAAGAGCAGTTGGCCGAGGTCTTCGCGGGAAACGAGGGCATCATCGCCTTGCACGATCGTCAAGTTGCGGGCACGCGCGGCAACATCGATCACCTCGTCATCACACCGGCGGCCGTGTACGTCATCGACGCGAAACGCTTTGAGGGCGTGGTCAGGATCCGGGATCGCGGCACGCTTCTTCGGCGCGATGAGCGTCTGTATGTCGGCGGGCGGGATCGGTCGAAGCTCGCTGACGGACTCGCCTGGCAGGTCGATGCCGTGACGACTGCGTTGGGCGGCACTGATATACCCGTCACTGCCGTGCTGTGTTTCGTCGGGTCCGAATGGCCGTTGCTCTTCCCGCCCAGATCATTTCGCGGCGTCTTGCTCGAACGACCACGCACGCTCAGGAAGCGGCTCACCGTCGCCGCCACGGAGACGATCGACGTCGGCGGAGTCGCCCGCGCGCTCGCCCAGGTCTTCCCTCCCAAGGTTTGCTGAGTGCTGCCTGGCCATACTTAGAGCGATGTCGTTCCTTCGGAAGTTACTCGGGGCGGGAAAGGATCCACCGAAGCAGCACGACGCAGGGCCGGATGCTCCCCCGCGTCCAACTGAGACCTCCCCCGGCGTGGTTCCGACCCATAGGCAGCGTGCGCCGTACGCGGATTTGCCTTCCGGGCCAAGACATCGATACCTCGAATATGTCGGTGGTGCGTCGGCGAAGTTCTACGCCGTGACCCTTGAAGCGGAGTCCAGTGATACGTGGCGCGTTCTATTCAACTTCGGGCGGATCGGCTCCAAGCGTGCTTGGACAAGTCGGATCGACGGGGCGCCGTGGGCCAAGGCGATCGCCGTGTACATGGCACTGATCGACGAAAAGCTGGGCAAAGGCTATGAATTGCGGCCTTGGCCGGCGTACCTGAAATTGCCGGACGGGGCACCGGCAGGAGCGGACGAAGTGAGCGAGGCCGAAGGCGACTCGCCGCTGTACCGCTCGGTTCGTCGAGGAACGCTGCCAGAGGAGACAGATGGCAGCGTCGCTGGTGTCGACCTCCCAGTGGGCATGCTATCGGTGCCGACGCCGGAGGGAGGATCGCGCGGCGACCTCCCGGTGATCTGGACATCAACGGTGCCGGTGCGCCGCGTCGCCGAGACGTGGTCCCGGCTGGCAGCGGCCTTCGCAGACACGGGTCTCTGGCCGATGATCGTCGATGCAACCTACGGGTTCGACGGCTTCGGCGACTATCTGATGGACATGCCTCGGGGGCGTCACACCGAGGTCACGACGATCCTGCGAAAGGGCTGGAACGACAGCGTCAATTTTGACGAGGAGTACCCGGACGAGCACGTGGCGCCGTTCGGCAAGCAATTCCCAGGGCTCGCGGATGCGACCCCGGGACTGCGCCCGACGTCCCTCGATGCTCTCGTCGCGCCGCTCGAGGGCCATCTCGCTCTCGTCGCCGTCAACAGGCCCGCCGACGTCCTCGACGCGGTCGGCTGGATGGGTGCCGCCAACTACGACGGCGACCCCTTGAACATGTCGACAGTGCTTCGATCGTGGGAGGCTCGGTTCGATGCGTACCTCGTCGGGATCGGGACCGACACACTGATCGTTGCAGTCGGTCGACCCGCTCGCGATCTCGCGTCTGCCACATCGATCGCCGCCGAGCATCTCGCGTTCTGCCCCGACAACATCGATCAGGGCCCGGGTTCGATCCGCGACTACGCGCCAACCCTCGTCAACGCCCCCCTGTGGGCGTTCTGGTGGGACTAGTCGGTCGACGTGCGGGAGTCCGACGTCCGCTCGGGAACGCGACGGGCGCGATGAGCGTAGTCATGTCATGCGCCGACCGAGCCACCTGACGCTTCTTCTAGCCACGGTTGGCGGACGGGCGAGCCCGACGACCAGCATCGCGACGTCTGGGTCATGGACGCGGACGGCTCGGACCAGCGTCGTGTCACGAGCGAGGCCAGCCAGTTCGTCGCCTGGTCGCCCGACGGCCGCTACCTACTGGTCTTGGTGCGGCCCGACGGGACCGGCCGATCGGAGCTCCGCGCCGATGGCATCGATCAGGCCCTGGGCGGTATCCCGGACTGGCGCTGATCGGTGCGGCGCCGGGTCTGGCTACCCCTCGCTCGGGACGGTCGATGATCCGTCCGAACGGGGCTCGAAGACGATCAGGGCGGTCCCGCGCGGCCGACGAGTTGCGTACGCCTCGAGCTTCGACTCGACCCGCGTCATGGCAGCCCACAAGCGGTCGCGCTCGTCGCCCGTCGCCTCGCGTCCATGGAACCGGCGCGGACCGTCGTCCAGGTCGATCGTCACGTCGGGATCCGCTTGCAGGTTGAGCCACCACGCCGGCTCCGGCTCGCCCCACCCATTCATCGCGAGTGTGTACAGGTTCGGGCCGTCCTCGAAATAGCCGAGCATCGCCATACGGGGCTTGCCGCTGCGCCGGCCGATCGTATGAAGGCGCATATGGCCGTAGGTCTTCGCGGTGGGCGGTCCGAGGCCCCGCCGCCCTCCGCTGAACCGGTAGATCGCCCGATGAGCGGCCCAGGCGGCCCGGATGAACCAACGCGGTGGAAGGAATGGCTTCGCCGGTGTCTGCGACATGACTCCACGATACCCTGCCGCCCTTTGGACAAGTCCGATCGTGCCGGCCTTGCGGGCACGTCGCCCGCCCAGCCCCGCCGAATGTCGACCGGGTACAGTCCACCCAGCAAGGAGGGCGTACGTGGGGTACACGATCGAGGCGACCCGTGAAGCCGCTGTCGACCCGGCAGCTGTCTGGGCGCTCTACATGGACCCTTCGACCTGGTCGGTTTGGGGGCACAACGTCCGCTGGGCACGCGCCGATGGGCCTCTCGTCGAGGGCGGGACGGTCGACATCCGACCGAAATACCCGGTGACCTACCGCTGCCGGATCCTCCGACTCGTACCGGACCGCCTCCTCCGGATCGAGGTCCGGCCGGTCGGCATGAGCATCGTCAACGTGTACGAGATCGAACCCACGGACGGAGGCTCGCGGATCCGTCACGCCTTCGAGATGTCGGGCCCAGTCAGTGAGCTCCTTCGATGGCTGGGTGTCCCCCGCTTGTATCGCGCATCTCTCGACGACGAGATCCGTCACTGCGCGGAGCTTGCCATGGCGCGATCCGCGGTTTCGACGTCGGCGCCGACTCCGGCGACTCGCTAGCCCCCGCTCAACCGGGCTGCTTAGCCCTGGCCAAACTCCCAGCGGGTCGGTTTCGGGAGGTCTGACTGCTCGACCTTGTCCATCCCGTACATCCCGGGGAGGCCGAACGCCTTCGACGGGACGAACCGAAAGATCGTGTATGGCGGTGGGCCGGCGGTCGGGGCGTTCGGGCCGTCGACCTTGTCCCCCTTGGCCTCGAGCGGCCAGCCGCTCTTCGTGAGCGCATCGGCGATGTTGCGGACGTCGTCGCCGTCGGTCAGGGGTTCGGCACGGCCTTCGAGGACGATGTCGAGTGATGGGAGCGTCGTGCTGGTCGTGGCGATGACGCATCGACCGTCGGCGGCGAGGTTCCTTCCCTTCCGCGTCCCCTCCCCCACGACGAGGTGGATCGCGTCATCGATCCAGGTCGCGATCACGGGCATCAGGTGCGGCTGACCGTCCGGACGCGTGGTCGCGAGCCAGCTGGTCCGCTGGTGTTCGGGGTTCGCCAGACGTTCCCGCGCCACCTCCCAGGACGTCGTCTCGGACTCGTTGCCGACGAGCGACTGCTCGCGTTCGGGTGCGCGTTCGTGGGTCATCTGCCTTCCTCCTTCGAGGGGTCCAAGACCATCCAGCCTACGTCGCCTATGGTTTCCTCGTGCTCCAACCAGAGAGGAGAGCCAGCATGGGCAAGGTCAGCGCCGGCGCCACGATGTCGCTCGACGGCTTCATCGCCGGCCCGGATGACACAGGCTTCGACCTGTTGTTCAAGTGGTATGGCGCCGGTGATGTCGAGGTCCCGATGCCGGATGCGACCGCCGGCGTCCCGGCGTCGCACGTGTCGCCGGCGAGCGCCGAGCTGCTCCGGCAGGAGATCTCGTCCTGGGGCGCGCTCGTCGTCGGGCGTCACCTGTACGACCTGACCAACGCGTGGAATGGCCGCCATCCCCTCGACGTGACGACCGTGGTCCTGACCCACCACCTGCCTGAGGATCGTCCGCAGGCGGATGACAACTTCGTGTTCGTCACCGAGGGGATCGAGGCGGCTGTCGCGAAGGCGAAGGAGATCGCAGGCGAACGGAACGTCGGCGTCAATGGCGGGCAGATGGCACGGCAGGCGCTCGAGGCCGGTCTGCTCGACGAGATCGGGGTCGAGCTGGTGCCGGTCATCCTCGGCGCTGGCACCCCATTGTTCGCCGACCTGGGCTCGCCGCCGGTGGAATTCGAGGGCCCGATCCTGGTCGTCGAAGGCACCGGCGTCACGCACCTTCGTTACCGCGTGGTGAAGTAGCCGGAGCTGATCGGGTCCGACGGCGACTTCGGACGCCACGTGCGTGGTATCGTGCTACACGTGAGTAGCGAGTTGTTGTCGGACCGCGAAAGCCAGAGCGTCCTCCGCGATTGGATCGGCGACGGGAGGGGCATGCTCAGCGCGGCTGCCCTCGGTCTGCTGGCGGCCGGCGTGTTCGCGTGGTTCCTCGCCGTCACAAATCAGCTGCTCCCCCACGATCTGGCCTGGCTATCGATCAGCGAGGACGAACTCCGGCGCGTTGCCGATGGCCGTCTCGTCCACTTCATGGCCCACGACCGTGCTGCCTTCGGTGGGACGCTGATCGCGATCGCCGTGCTCGATCTGTGGCTGATCCGAGTCCCGCTCGCGGCAGGTCGAGCGTGGGCGTGGTGGACGCTGGCCCTTGCCGGCGGCGTGGGGTTCCTGAGCTTCCTGACCTACCTCGGTACGGGCTATCTCGACACCTGGCACGGCGTCGCCACGCTCGTCCTGCTGCCCATGTACGCGATCGGTCTCCGCGTTACCCGCGATGCGCTCCAGGAGCCCACCGGGCTGCGGGCACTCGCCACCCCCGGATCGACGCCGGCGCGGGGATCACGTGCCTGGCTCGGACGCGCCCTGCTGCTGCTCGCCGGCTTGGGGGTCACGATCGCCGGGCTCACGATCGCGACGATCGGCACCGTCGTCGTCTTCGTCCCACAGGACCTCGACTACATCGGGCTGTCCCGGAGTCAGCTCGATGCGATCGATCCTCGCCTCGTTCCGCTCATCGCGCACGACCGCTCGGGGTTCGGCGGCGGCCTCGCGACGACGGGGCTGACGGTCCTGGCATGCGTTTGGTGTGGCCGGCCATCACGCAGCCTGTGGGAGACGCTCGCCATCGCCGGGACCGCTGGATTCGGCGCGGCGATCGGGATCCATGGCCTGGTGGGCTATCTCGACATGACGCATGTCGGTCCGGCAGTGCTCGGCGCCGCGGTCTTCGCGCTGGGCCTGGCGCTCACGCCGCGCAACCTGCATCGCGACCCACACCCCGCTTAGGGCACGACGTGAAGGACCGCGATCTGTGCTGAGTAGTCGCCGGGGGGAACCCCATCGACGTTGCCGGTGAAGAACACGTACATCCCCGGGGTCAGGGTCAGTTGGAAGACGTTTCCGCAGGGGCCCATCCGGCCGCGATCCTCGGCTCGCTGCTCTGGAGAGCATCCGGTGTCATCGAAGCCGCCGATCGACGTTCCTTCCGTGTCGCCGTGTGCGAGGCGGTCGATGTCCTCGTCCGTCAAGGGACCAGGCGTTTCCTCGGCGGACCGTTGCCGCTGGGCGAACCCGACGCCGGATCCGGGAGTCTCGAGCACGACATAGACATCGCCCGCGCGAATTGTGGCCGGGTCCAGACGCACCGCGGGTCCGTCCACGACCACGTGGATCCGTTGGGCTCCTTCCGGGATGGGCGTCTGGCCGCGCCCGCACCCTGCGAGCCCACTGGCCAGGAGACCGGCGATCCCGACCGTCAGCACCGATCGTCGTATCGAGCGAGCAAGCATCCTGTGGATTGTCCACCCAGGCCGTCGTTTTCCCGCGCTGCTATCCGCGCTTGGCGAGCGATGCCAGCCAGGCGTCCCGATCCAGAGGGCTCGGCGTCGAGCGCGGCCGCTTCGGCGGGTTCTCGCCGATCGGCTGATAGCCGCCGGGCCGCGCCTCGAGAATGCCCTCCCCCATCGACAGGCCCGGTAGCCGGTTCTGGAGCTGTCGGACGCTGGCCACCGGCAGGACCGCCCCGACCGTCGTGAGGCCGCGCCCCGAGAACTGGCCGGTCACCCGGCCGCCGAGACGGCCGACCACGGCGAGCACCGCGGCCTTGGTCTCGGTCGGCATCTCGAGCTTGACGTCGGCCATGGGCTCGCAGACCCAGGTTCCGGCGCGCTCCAGCGCGGTCATCAGGACGAGCTGCGTCAGGCGCCGGAAGTCGGCCGGAGACGTCTCCGGCGACCGGTAGCCAGAATCAGTCATCGTGACCCGGCAATCGGTCACCTGCCAGCCGGCCAGGCCCTCGGCCAGCGCCTCGTGGACATACCCTTCCATCTGCGTGGCGAACGTGTCGACCGTGCGGAATAGGTAGAGCGGCACGAGGCGGACCGCAAGGTCGGTCCGGAACTCGATCCCGGAGCCCGCCGGGGCGGGCTCGATCCGGAGAGCCAGCGTCGCGATGAACGGGTTCGTGCTGAGCGGAGAGCTTCGGCCGGTGATGTTCGTCTTCGTCTGCGCCTTGATGACCTCCTCGGCCTCGCCCAGCCGCGCCGGGCGCTCGATGCAAACGGTCGTCGTCTCGCGGAAGTCGGCGGCGATGCCGTAGTCGCGCTCGAGGGTCGCCTGGATGACCTCCTTCTGGACCTCGCCGTAGAGGGACACCGAGATCTGCTGGCTGTCGTCCTGTCGAACGTCGATGAGTGGATCCTGCTCGGCAAGTTGGGCGAGCGCCGCACGGAGCGAACCCTGCTCCTCGGGCCGCAGAGCGAAGACGACGGCTTCGAGCGCCGGCCGCGGGAAGCGCGATGTCTCCGCCTGGCCCGGTGGTGGCGCGCCGATCGCATCACCCACCCGGACCGCCCCCAGCCCCCGGATGGTGGCCATCTCCCCGGCCGCGAGCACGTCACGTCTCGGCGAACCCGTGGGCGCAAAGACGCGGATCGACGTGGCCTTCGCCTCATCGTCGCCACCGACGCGGACGCGCTGTCGAGCGCGGAGGGTGCCGTCGAACAGGCGGACGTACGCGACACGCTCGCCAGAGGTCGTCCGCTCGATCTTGAACACCCGGCCGGACACGGGTCCGTCCGGATCGCCCTCGCCGCCCGAGAGCAGCTCGTCGATCCCGGACAAGAGGTGATCGATGCCGATCCCGTGCGCCGCGGACCCGAAGAACACGGGATGGACGACGCCGCGTCGGACCTGGGCGGCCATCTGGTCGCGCAGTCGGGTGCCCGACAACCCGTTCTCGTCGCCGACGAACGCGCGGAGGATCGCGTCGTCATGCTCGGCGAGGATCTCCGCGAGCGACGTCCGGTGCGTCTCGTCCTCGGCCGGGAACGGCTCGACCGTCGCCGTGCGCCGACCAACGTCGCGGACCCGCGCCATCGGGACGACGCCCGGAGCGAGCCGGCGCCGCATCGTCTCGACGACGGTCTCCGGCTCGGCCCCGGCCCGGTCGATCTTGTTGACGAAGATCAGGGTCGGGACGTGGAGTCGCTGGAGGGCGCGGAACAGGAGTGGCGTCTGCGGCTGGACGCCTTCGACCGCCGACACGACGAGGATGGCGCCGTCGAGCACGCCCAGGACGCGTTCGACCTCGGCGATGAAGTCCGGGTGGCCCGGCGTGTCGACGAGGTTGACCGCGAGGTCGCCGACGAGGAACGAGGCGACCGCCGAGCGGATCGTGATGCCGCGCTCGCGCTCGAGCTCGAGCGAGTCGGTCTGGGTGGTGCCGGCGTCGACGCTGCCGACGTGGTCGATCGCGCCGGCGGTGTAGAGGAGTCGCTCGCTGAGGGTGGTCTTACCGGCGTCGACGTGGGCGAGGATGCCGAGATTGAGCGTTCGCATGGGGCCTCATGTCGTGCAAGGAGGTGGTCACCTGCTGGCTGGACATGGGTGCTCCCATCTCGCTCCTTTCTCGCATCGTGGCGCTGTGCCCGCGAATGGTCGCACGAAGCGTCAAGGTTCGCGGGCACGCGCGACAACGTGGCTAGCTCATCGCGGTGGCCGGTTCGCGCGAGCCTTCCGTCACTTCACCCTTGTGGGCGGCGAACGCTGCCAGGACCTCGTCCTTCTCCGTCGCCGGGATCTTGAAGTCGTCCAGCGTCTTCGCCAGGATGCCGGCGACCGCATCGAATTCGTCCGGAGCGATGTGCAGGTCACGATGCGCTTCCTCGAGGCTCAGACGGTCTCGGCCGGGACTCGTCCCGACATACCCCTGCGGACCACCGGCGACGTTGCACAGCCACAGCGTCCGCATGAACTTGAGGCCGGGCAGACGCGCGAGCTCCTTCGTGTGCCACTCGCGGAGTGCCGGATTGTCCGAACCCTGACCGGCGACGCGGTCGTCGATGATCGCGTCGCTGAACCGGTCGACGACGGCTGCGATCGCGAAGGCGCCTCCCAGGCGCTCATACAGGCTGCTCTGGGCCATCGTGCGTCCTCCAGTCTCGTGCGGGCAGACCCTGATGCGTCATCGCCAGGTGCTCGCTGGATGACGATTCGTCCGATCCGTCGAACTGGTTTTGCAAATGAACGTTACCGATAGAACGTCGATCGATTTGGCCTTCGCGCGTTGTCAGTACCGCCGGGCGATCGCCTCGATCTCGGCGTTCAGGCGCTCGTGCTCGTGCCCATAGATCGAGCAATGGCCCATCCCGTCGAACAGGTGATACGTGGAGGTCGGACAAAGGTCCGCCACCTCCCGGCCGAACTGCGGCGGCGCCTGGACGTCCTCCGCGAACGAGAAGACATGGAGCGGGACCGTGCAGGACGGGAGCTTGTCGGTCAGGTCGAATGTCTGGCAGGCGTCCCACTGGCCGATGAGCGACTCCTCGTTCACGCCGGTCTCGATCCATGTCGACAGCTCGTCGCGGATCCGCGGCCACAGCACCGGGTCGCCCAGGACGCGCGCCGGATACAGGCTCGCGGCGTAGTGGGCCACGGCCATCTCGCCGTCGAGCCTCCCACCGGAGTCGCGGTAGTCGATCTCCGCCTGCATGTAGTAGCGGATCCAGCCATGGGACCGCGCGCCTCCACCCATCGCGATCCCGACCCGGATGACGTCCGGATGGTCGACCGCGAGCTGCTGCACGATCAGCGCGCCCATCGACAGGCCGACCACGACCACGGGTGGCGTGCAGACCGCGGCGATCAGCTCGGCCGTGTCGCGTGCCATGTCCCCGATCGTCCATGGCAGCGGCTGGCGACAGGTCGTCGGCGCGATCCCGCGGTTCGTGAACGTGGTATTCCGGAACGACCGGCGGAAGTGCGGCAGTTGGTAGGTGTCCCAGCTGTCGCCGGCGTCACCGCCGCCGGCCACCCACACGATGTCCGGCCCGTCGCCGACCTGGGCGTACTCGATCGACGTCTGCGAGCCCTCGAACATCGGCATCGGCGGACCTCTCCATGGCGTCTGCGATGGACCAGTATCCGCGTCCGGCCCGCCCGGTGCAGCAGCCGCTGCTATCGACCGGGATGCAGTTCGAAGACGCGCCGTCCTTCCGCCGCTTCCATCGGATCCTTGAGGTCGACACCATCGACGGTGCGGATGAACCAGACACCGAGCGGGATGCTTCGCGCGAGGGGGGCGAGGACGTCGCGGAAGAACTCGACGCGCTGACGCTCGTCCAGTTCGGTCGCTGTCACGTCTTCCTCGTGGCGGCGCACGGTGATCGTGGCCCGGCCGGCGGCACGAAGGTTCTGCACCCAATGGACCTCGCCCCACGGCGCCCAGACCCATCGCCGGCCGGCCGCCTTGATGATCGCCACGGGCGTGGTGCGTGGCAGGCCGCTCTTGCGGCCGCGGATGGTGATGAGCCCGTTGAAGCCCAGCGGAACGCCGGCGGCCAGGAGGACCTGGAGGATCGGGCTGAAGAGGGACACCTGGCGCGGGACGCGCGCGGTGTTCGCGGTCAGGACGGTCATGTCGGTGGTTCCTTCTTGCGACGATAGGGTTCGGGTCGTTACATAGGGGACCCGCACGAAGGCGCGAACGTGACCGTCGCCTAGACCTGGGGGCGTGTCGCCGATCGGAGGGTGGCTATGGGCGAGCGAGCGGTGCTGGTCGCCGGAGGCGGTCCGACGGGGCTGATGCTGGCCGGCGAGCTGGCGCTGGCGGGCGTCGACGTGGCGATCGTCGAGCGGCGCCCCAGCCAGGAGCTCGCCGGGTCGCGCGCAGGCGGCCTGCAGTCGCGCACCATCGAGGTCCTCGATCAGCGCGGGATCGCGGATCGGTTCCTCTCCGAAGGACAGGTCGCACAGGTGGCGGGGTTCGCCAGCGTCCGCCTGGACATCAGCGACTTCCCCACCCGGCACAACTACGGGCTCGGGCTATGGCAGAACCACATCGAGCGGATCCTGGCCGGCTGGGTCGGCGAGCTGGACGTGCCGATCCAGTACGGCATGGAGGTCACCGGTTTCGCGCAGGACGACACCGGCGTCGACGTCCAGCTGTCCGACGGCCAGTCGCTACGAGCGGACTATCTCGTGGGGTGCGATGGCGGACGCAGCCTGGTCCGAAAGGCAGCAGGCATCGAGTTCCCCGGCTGGGATCCGACGACGAGCAGCCTGATCGCCCAGGTCGAGATGGCCGAGGAGCCGGAATTGGGCATCCGGCGGACTCCCTCGGGCATGCATGCCCTGGGCAAGGTCGAGTACGAGATCAAGGACGGCGAGGTGGCCTACAAGGAGGGCGGAACGGTCGGGGTCATGCTGACCGAGGACCACGTCGGAGCCACGGACGAACCCACCCTCGACGATCTTCGCGAGCGGCTCATCGCGGTCTACGGGACCGACTACGGGATGCACAGTCCCACCTTCATCTCGAGGTTCACCGACACCACGCGGCAGGCCGCGGCCTACCGCGATCGACGGGTCCTGCTGGCCGGCGACGCCGCGCACGTGCACTCGCCCGTCGGTGGACAGGGCCTCAACACCGGGGTGCAGGATGCCGTGAACCTGGGCTGGAAGCTTGCCCAGGTCGTCAACCGGACATCGCCGGAACGCCTGCTCGATACCTACCATGCCGAGCGCCACCCGGTCGCTGCCCGCGTGCTGCGCAACACGATGGCGCAGGTCGCGCTCATGCGCGTCGACGATCGCATCGAGGCGCTGCGCGACAGCGTGTCCGAGTTGCTGAGCATGGACGAGCCACGGAAGCGATTCGCCGCGATGATGTCCGGCCTGGACATCCACTACGACCTCGGCGAGGGCCACCCGTTGCTCGGCCGCCGGATGCCCGATCTGGACCTGGTCACGGCTGACGGACCGCTGCGGGTCTTCACCCTGCTCCACGAGGCCCGGCCGGTGCTCCTCAGCCTCGGCGAACCCGGCAGCTTGGCCATCACGCCGTGGGCCGCTCGCGTTCAGACGATCGATGCCTCCTACGACGGTGCGTGGGAGCTTCCGGTGGTCGGCGCGGTGACCGCTCCGACCGCCGTGCTGGTCCGGCCCGATGGCTATGTAGCGTGGGTGGGAGAACGGACCCAGCTGGGGCTCGCCGACGCGCTGACCACGTGGTTCGGACCGCCGTCTGCGTCGTAGCGCGCCGTCTCGAGGCGCTCCCCTCAGCCGGCAACCAGGTTCAGATCCAACTGGTCGAGCCGCTCCGGATCGGCCAGGATGTCGATCGCGACGATCCGGCCGCCCTTGACGGTGAGGGCGACGACCGCGAACGGGCTCCCGTCGGGTGACCAGGCGACGCCACCAGGGATGCCGTTCACGAGGACCCGCGTCGCGGTCTCGGCGAACCGACGGAAGGTCACGGCCCCCTCGGCAACGGTCTGTGCGCCGCGGAGCAGCGAGACCAGGTCGGGACGTGCGGTCCCACCGTCCGAACGCAGCACGACCTCCGGGTCGAGGACGCCGAGCAGGCGCTCGAAGTCGCCGTCACGCGCCGCGGCCAGGAACGCATCAACGACGGCCCACTGGCCATCGAGAAGGCGACCCGTTCGGGGGGCGTCAGCGAGTCGAGCACGACGAGCATCGCGAGACCGACCGAATTGCCCAGCAAGGCTTCGTGCTCGGGATCGGTCCCCTCCTCCGGGCTCACGATCGGATCCGGGAGGTGCGTCTCCAGCGGCGCTTCGCGACGCGTCTTGCGCGACCGCAGCATGTTCAGGCAGACCCGCCCAACGACCGTCGTCAGCCAGGCCCGCAGGTTCTCGACGTCGCTCGTGTCGGTCCGGCTGAGGCGGATCCAAGCTTCCTGGACGGCGTCGTCCGCCTCCGTCACGGAACCGAGCATCCGGAACGCGACGCCGCGCAGGTGGGAGCGGTTCGTCTCGAATCGCTCGGCGAGCCAGTCCTGATCGGTCGATCGGGTCATGTCCCGTTGACCCGTGGGGCCGGCTTCGTGTGACCGACCGCCCGATGTGCCGCGGCTCTGGCCACGGTCACGCGTCGCCGAACGCCGCCGCGAGGGACCCGACGAAACGGCCGATGGCGGCGCCGTCCGGATCCGCGTGGTCCGGATTGATCTCCGTGACGACGAGCCCGCCGAACCGCGGGCTGGCAAGGAAGATGCGAAGGCTCGCCATGGCGTCATCGAGCGACAGCCCGTGCTCGAAGTGGGGCACGTCGGCGATGGGGCAGTCGGCGAAGTCCAGCACGTCGACGTCGAAATGGACGATGAACGGGCTGCCGTGGGATTTCGAGCGCCTTGCGCGCCTCGGCTGCGGCTGCTGCTGCCCGGCCCTGCACCCGGTCCAGTGGGAAGGCTCGCATGCCGTGCCGTGCCAGGACGCTGGCTTCGGCTGCTTCCGTGTGCTCCAGGCACGGACCGTAGAACACGACGCGGCCTGGATCCATGAGCGGGGACCGCGGCCCGATCCGGCTCAACTCGGGCGTCGCCCCGGGTTCCGCGATCATGTGGGCGACGCCCATCGAGTCGAGGTGGCCCTCCGGTTGGGTGTCGGGGACGTAGAGATCGATGCCGCCGTCGAAGTACAGCAGGCTCGGGTCCTGGCCGGCCACCAGGAGACCCGACAAGACGCCGACGGTGACGGTGCAGTCGCCACCGACGACGAGCGGGACCTGGCCCGCCCGGGCGATCGGCACGACACGATCCGCGACCGCTCGTGCCACCTCGATCACGAGCGGCACGTTCTGCGCCCGGCGGTGTTCCGGGTCCGGGCGAGACACCACTCGAGGCAGGTCGCCGTGGTCGACGAGGGTGCGTCCGGCGGCTTCGAGTCGCTCCACGAGGCCCGCGTTTCGGAGCGCCGTCGCCGCCTTCTCCTGGCCTGGTGTGTGCGCGCCGGCACTCGACGGCACGCCGAGCAGACCGAGGACGGTCAAGGCTCGACGTTGTGGTTCAGGTGGAAGACGTTATCCGGATCCCATGCCCGCTTGATCGCCCGCAGGCGCTCGAGCTTGGCGTCGCCGTAGCTCGCCCGGGTCACCTCGGGGCCGGCGTCGGACAGCTCGTTGATGTAGCGCCCCGGCAGGAGGTCGGGCTCCACGATCGCCATCGCCGCGCGGACCCACGCCCCATTCGCCGCGTCGAGGTCCGGGTCGGACCAGGCCGTGTCGGGGCTCACGTCGAACGGGTGCGCACGGCCGGTGAAGGCCATCGCGTCGTCCGGGACGCGGGCGATCGCCCCGCCCATCGCCGTCACCGAGATGCTGCTGTCGCCCGGGACCTGCTCCACGTGGCGCGACGAACGCGTCCAGCACCGCGGGGGAACAGTCCGCGACGAAGCCGCCGAGGATGGCGGTCCGCGAGCCCCAGGCGAGGGACAGGTCGCTCGAGCGTTGGGCGACCAGGTACGCCTCGCTGGTCGTCGTGACCGAGGCAGGCGCCGGACCCTTGAGCAGCGGCGCGATCTCGCGCTCGACGTCCTCCCCTGCCCCACTGTGGTTGTAGGAGATGACGATGATCGGCCGGCCCGCGACCGACTCGGGATAGTCCTCGACCGGCTCGGCGAGGGCGATGGTGAAGATCGCCGCGATCGTCTCGGGGGCCGCCCCCACGAACGCGCGGAAGATCGGCCAGAGCTCCTGGATATCGGTCGCCGGGTGGACGTGCACCCCGCGGTGGAGGGTCCCCGAGAACGGATGCAGGTCGAGCTCGAGGCTCGTCGCGATGCCGAAGTTCGCGCCCGCACCGCACAGGCCCCAGAACAGCTCTGGCTCCTTGTCGGCACTAACCCGTACGACACGTCCGTCGGCGGTCACGAGCTCGACCGAGCGAAGGCTGTCGATCGTCAACCCGAACCGGCGCTGGAGCCGGCCGACCCCGCCACCGAGGGTGAGCCCGGCGACGCCGGTGTGGCCGACGACGCCCACCGGACAGACCAGGCCGTGCTCCTGGGCGGCGATGTCGAGCGTGCCGAGCAGCGCCCCGCCGCCGGTTCGGGCGAGCCGCCGCGCCGGGTCGACGCTGACGTCGTTCATCCGCCCGAGGTCGATGACCAGGCCGCCGTCGGTCGTCGAGTGCCCGACCGCGCTATGACCGCCGGCACGAACGGCGATCTCGAGATCGCACTCGCGGCCGAAGCGAACGGCCGCCAGGACGTCGTCGACGCTCGTGGGACGGACGATCACCGCGGGCCGCCGATCGAACACGGCGTTCCAGACCCGCCTGGCATCGTCGTAGTCGGTGGCGTCTGGCATCACGACGTCGCCCGCGAACGAGCGGCGAAGCGTGTCGAGCTGGGCTCGTGTCGGTGCGACGGCGTGCGAGGACGTCATGCTGGGAGCCTAGTCCGTCGACCGGTGGTTCGTCTTCGAGGACCGGACGCCGATGCTCGTTACGCGTCGTCCGCCAGGAAGGCGCCCGGGACCTCGTGCCATGTGGCGACGATGGGCTCCGGGGCGCCGACAGCGGGCAGTCTCGCCGCCGGGCTCGGACGGAGCCACGCCACCCGAAACCCGAAGGCGCCGGCCCCGGCGGCGTCCCAGCCATTGGCCGTGACGAACCCGATCCGCTCCGGTGGGAGCCCGGTCGCGTCGACGGCGAGGCGGTAGACGTCGGGGTGCGGCTTGAACCGGCGTGCGGCATCGACCGAGAGGCGATGGTCGATCGGGAGATCGAGGCGGTCGGCGACGCGGTCGAGCGTGCGAGCGGAGGCGTTGGTCAGGATGCCGGTCGTCAGGCCAGCCGTGTGGAGCCGGTCGACGACCTCCGCAGCGTCGGGCACGAGCGGCAGGTCGACGAACGCATCGGCGAGGGACGCCAGGTCCTCGGGCGATGGAATTCCGAGCTCGTCGAGCGTGCCCGCCAGGGTGTCGATCGTCACGTCATCGAAGTCCGCCCACCGATCCATCGCCGTGCGCAGCCACGATGCCTCGAGCTGCCGCGCCCGCCATCGCGCGGCGACCTCCGCTCCACGGCCTGGCGCGATGCGCTCGCAGGCGTCATCAAGCGGCCGGAGTGACAGGAGGGTCCCGAACAGGTCGAAGAAGACCGCATCGACGGGCGCACCGGACGAGGTCACGTCGGCCGACCGCCGTCAGGTGACGAGGCCGGCGCGGAGCTCCTCGACAGCCCGCCGCGCTTCATCCACCGAGCCCTCGTCCTCGATCGTGCTGATGTCACCAGGATCGCTCTCGAGGGCCACGGCGCGGAGCACGCGGCGCATGATCTTCCCGCTCCGGGTCTTCGGCAGCATGGCCACGAAGGACACCTGCTCGATCACGGCGAGCGGCCCGAGCTCGCGGCGCACGGTCTGGACCAGCTCCCGGCGGAGCGCCTCCGACGGCTCGTGGCCGGCGCGCAGCGCGACGAACGCCTGGATCACCTGACCGCGGAGCTCGTTCGGGACACCCGTGACGCCGGCCTCGGCGACGGCGGGATGGCGCATGAACGCGGTCTCGACCTCGATCGTGCCGATCCGGTGATCGGCGATCTTGATGATCTCGTCGGCCCGACCGGCGAACCACACGTAGCCGTCCTCGTCGACGTGCGCGGCGTCGCCCACGTAGTAGCCGCCCGGGATCCGTTCCCAGTAGTCCGTGACGTAGCGGTCGGGCTCGCCCCACAGGGTGGCGATGAGCCCGGGGAAGGGGCGGAGGATCCGCATGATCCCCTTCTCTCCGACTCCGACCGGTCGCCCGTCGCCGTCGACGACGTCCGCCTCGATGCCCGGCAGGGGCAACCCGGCGGAGCCCGGCTTGATCGGCAGCAGGCCGACGCCGTACGGGTTGCCGAAGATCGGCCCGCCGGTCTCGGTCTGCCACATATGGTCGATCACCGGGACGCGATCGTCGAAGACGGTCCGCTGCAGCCACTCCCAGGCGGGCGCGTTGAGCACCTCGCCGGCCGAGAACGCGCGCTCCAGGGCGCTGAGGTCGTGCCGCCGCGGGATGTCCTCGCCGTAGCGCATGAGGAGGCGGATCGCCGTCGGCGAGCTGAACAGGCCGGTGACGCCCTCACGCTCGATGATCGACCATGGGTTGTCGGCATCCGGGTGGTCGATGGCGCCTTCCCAGGCGATCGTCGCGGCGCCGGCCATGAGCGGCGCATACACGATGTAGCTGTGGCCGACGACCCAGCCGATGTCGGACGTCGACCACCAGGTCTCGCCGGCGCGCAACCCGAACACCCAGTCGCCCATCGACGCGATGTGGACGCCGTAGCCGCCGTGGGTGTGGACCGCGAGCTTCGGCTTCGCGGTCGTGCCAGAGGTTGCAAGGATGAACGCGGGATCCTCGGCCGCGGTATCCGCGACGCCGCCATCGCGACCGGCGCCGGCATCCACGAGCTCGGCCCACGAGAGCTCGCCGTCGAGCGGTGGGCGCGAAGCCTCGTTGCGACGGAGGACCACGACGTGCTCGATGTCGCCGCGGTCATCCGCGAGCGCGTCGTCGACGATCGACAGCAGGTCGACGTCCTTGCCCTTTCGGTACGTCACATCGGTCGTGAGGACCAGCTTGGATCCGCTGGCACGCACCCGATCGCCCAGCGCTCCTGCCCCGAAGCCGGCGAACACGACGCAGTGGATCGCCCCGACCCGCACGGTCGCCAGCATCGCCACGATCGCCTCGGCGGACGTCGGCATATAGATCGTGATGCGGTCACCTTGCGCGATGCCGAGGCCGCGAAGCCCGGCAGCGACCCGCTCCACCTCGTCGAGCAGCTCGCGATAGGTCAGCGCCCGACGGCCGCCGCGTTCGTCGAGCGCGATCAGCGCGGTGGCGTCGCCATGACCCGCTGCAACGTGTCGGTCGAGGGCATTCGTCGAGAGGTTCGTCCGCCCGCCCGGGAACCAGGCGAAGGTCGGCGGATCACCCAGGTCGAGGGCACGGACCGGCGGGGTGGTCCAGTCGAGCCGGCGGGCCGACTCCAGCCAGAATGCATCGCCATCGCCGAGCGACCGGCGATACAGCTCGTCGTAGCGCCCGCGGGCTTCGCTGCTAGGCATCGATCTGGATCGGTTCCTGCCAGCCGAGCTCGAACAGGGTGACCGGTTCGTCGAAGCCCTTCATCGTCAGGCGGCCGCGGCGTTCGAAGTCGAAACGCTTGCCGATCGCGAGGTCCTTCACCGCCCCCGAGACGAGGATCGAGCTCGGACCGGCACGCTCGCACAAGCGCGCGGCCAGTTGGACGGCGGCACCGAACAGGTCGTCGTTCTCGAGGACCGGTTCCCCTGCCGCCACCCCGATGCGGACTTCGACCGGATGCGCGGCGGTCAGGTTGTGCTCCGCCAAGCCGCGCTGGATGGCCGCGGCGGCCTCGAGGGCCCCGCTGACCGACTGGAACGAAGCCATCAACCCGTCGCCCGTGTGCTTGACCTCCGAGCCACCCCGCTGCCCGATGGCGCCGCGGACGATGCGGTCGTGCGTCCGCACGAGGTCCATCGCGGCGCGGTCGCCGAGCTGCTGGGTCTGCCGGGTCGACCCGACGATGTCCGTGAACAGGATCGTGCGAAAGGCCGTCTCGACGTAGGCCTCACCGGGCTCATGGCCGCGGAGCGGACCGAGGAAGCGCTGGACCTCTCCCCCGTCGACCTCGATGACGTCGCTGGCGACCATCCCGTGGCTCTCTCGATGGACGGCGATGACCGAATCGCGGTCCGGCCCGCTGGCCAGGCAGAAGGCACGCTGGCGCTCGTAGTCGAACCAGTAGGTGAGGTACTGGACCCCATAGCGGTCCTGGACTTCGAGATCGGCCGCGTGGGCGGCCGCGAGGTCGGCCGCCGTGGCGCCGGTGAGCTCGTGGCGGTCGATGAAGAGGGGCACGCGAAGAGGATGGGCCAGCGAGGGCCCGCGGGCAACTTGACAGGTCCGTAATACAACCGTATGGTTGTATCAATGACGACGACCTTCAATCCCGATCACGCGTTCGCCGCCCTGGCCGATGCCACGCGGCGCGACATCGTCCTGCGGGCCATCGCCGGCACCGAGGGCGTGGTCGAGCTGGCCGGGCACTACCCGATGAGCTTCGCCGCCGTGCAGAAGCACATCGCGGTCCTCGAGCGGGCGGGCCTCGTCACCAAGCAGCGCAGCGGCCGACGCAAGGTCGTGCGCACCAACATCGAGGGGCTGCGCCTGGCGCGCGGCCTGCTCGATCAGTACGAAGCGCTGTGGCGCGGTCGGATCGATCGGATGACCGACCTCATCACGCGCAGCAAGGAGACCGACGTATGACTGTCACCGCCGTCCAGAAGGACCCGGAGGCCCTGACCCTGCTGTTGACCGCCGAGTTCGACGCCACCCCGGAGCGCATCTGGGACCTGTGGGCCGACCCGCGCAAGCTCGAGCGTTGGTGGGGACCGCCGACCTACCCGGCCACCTTCACGGCGCATGACCTCGCGCCGGGCAGCCGGGTCGAGTACCACATGACCGGACCCAGCGGCGACCAGCCGCGGGGCTACTGGGACATCCTCGAGGCCGAGCCACCGCGTCGGCTGCTCTTCCGCGATGGGTTCGCCAACGACGACGGCACCCCGAACGACGCCTTCCCGCGCAACGAGGTCCAGGCCACGATCGAACCGATCGACGCCGGCCGCAGCCGGATGTCCATCGAAAGCCGCTTCCCCAGCACGGAGGCCATGGAACAGCTGGTCGCCATGGGCATGGTGGAAGGCCTCACCGAAGCCGTCGGCCAGATCGACGCGATCCTCGCTGAAGGAGCTGCAGCATGACCACGATGACCCAGCCGACGACCAGGACCCTGGACGTCCCCGGCGCGACCCTCACCTATGACATCCGGCAGACCGACTCTCCCGCCCCGGCCCTGTTCATGATCGGGTCGCCGATGGGTGCCGGCGGGTTCGGCACGCTCGCCGGGCATTTCACCGATCGCACGATCGTCACGTACGATCCGCGCGGCATCGAGCGCAGCACGAAGGCCGACCCGTCGAGCGAGTCGACGCCCGAGCAGCACGCCGATGACGTGCATCGGATCATCGTCGAGCTAAACGCCGGCCCGGTCGACCTGTTCGCCAGCAGCGGTGGCGCGACCAATGCGCTTGCCCTTGTCGCGAAGCACCCAGACGACGTGCGGACGCTCGTGGCGCACGAGCCGCCGCTCGCCTCGATCGTGCCCGATCGCGAGAACGCCCTGGCGGCCGTCCGGGCGATCTCCGACGCCTACCAGCGCGACGGGTTCGGCGCCGGTATGGCACGGTTCATCGGCATCGTGAGTCACCACGGACCGATCGGCCCGGACTACCTCAGCAAGCCCGCGCCCGATCCTGCGATGTTCGGGATGCCCGCCGAGGACGACGGCACTCGCAATGACCCGCTGCTCGGCCAGAACATCATCACCTGCACCCACTTCGAGCCAGACTTCGATGCGCTGCGGGCGGCGTCGACCCGGATCGTGATGGCCTCGGGCGTGGAGTCGGAAGGCCAGCTCGCCTACCGGGGTGCGGTCGCAGCCGCGGAGCGCCTCGGCATCGAGCCGGTCCGCTTCCCGAGCGACCACGGCGGCTTCCTGGGCGGCGAGTACGGCCAGGCCGGTGATCCCGACGCCTTCGCCGCGAAGCTGCGCGAGGTGCTCGCGGACTGACCACCATACCCAGCCATCTGACGCCCGCCAGGCATCGCCGGCGGGCGTTCCCATGTCCGTAGCCCGCGCAGCCGGTACGCTGTCGCGGTGGCCCACTACCGATTCGTGACCGTGTGGCGCCTGCAGGCGCCGATCGAGCGAGTCTTCGCCGAGATCGACGACGTCCAGTCGTGGCCTGCCTGGTGGCCGAGCGTGCGACGGGTGGACCGTCGCGAAGCGGGAAGCGGGGACGGGATCGGGGCGGTCTTCGACACGACGTTCGTCGGTCGCCTGCCATACACCCTCGAGTTCCAGCTCAGGGTGACGGCTCGTGAGCCGCCGACCGCGATCGTCGGTGTCGCTACTGGCGAGCTCGAAGGCGTCGGCGAGTGGACGCTGTGGGGCGAGGAGGACTGGACCGTGGTCCGCTACGTATGGGCCATCCGGACGACGGCGGCCTGGATGAACCTGTTGGCTCCGCTGCCGTTCGTCGGTGCGATCTTCCGGCTCAACCACCATGCCGTGATGCGGACCGGTCTCGACGGGATCCGACGACGGCTGGGTGGGGTCGCCGGCACCTACAGTCGCGAGGACTGACCGAGCGATCTGATCAGGCCTCGCCGGCGTGGGCGATGTGCTCGAACTGGCGCCAGAGGACCACGACGAGCAGCGCCGAGCCGATGAAGCCGAACCAGAACGGCGCCGTGATCCCGAACGAGCGGGCGAGCAGGCCGCCGATCGGCGTCCCGACCACCATCCCGCCGATCATCCCGACCGAGTACACACCGGTGACCCGGCCGAGGAGCTCGTCCGGGACGGCTCGCTGGCGGACGACGGTCGAGGTCGTGCCCCACACGAACGCATGGCCACCGAAGACGACCATGGTGACGAGGGCGACGGCCGGCGACGTCGTCAGCGCCAGGACCAGGTGCGTGCCGGTCTCGATGATCAGGCCGACGCGCATGATGTCTGCCAGCGAGAACCGGCGCTCGAGGCGCCCGTAGCTGGCCGTGCCGACCACTCCGCCGATCGCGATCGCGGTCGTGAGCAGGCCGAACCCGACCGCGTCCATCCCGAGCCGCTCGCTCGCGTAGAGGACGAGCACGGCCCACGCAGCGCCGAAGGTGACGTTGAATGCGACGATCGTCACCGCGAGGGTCCGCATCGGCGGGTGCGCGACGAGCCAGTGGACGCCCTCGATCATCTCGGACCGCAGGTGCCGTCCCTCGCCCGCTCGGTCGATGGATGCCCCGACATCGGTGACGACGCGCGTGACAAGAACCGCACCGAGCGCGAAGCACGCCGCGTTCGCGGCGAAGGGCAGGAACATCCCGATGCTGAACAGGAAAGCGCCGATCGGGGGTGCGACGAGCTGGTTGGTCAGCAGGAATGACCCGATGAGCCGGGAATTGGCGAGCCCGAGGTCCTCTCGTCGCACGACGCGCGGCGGCAGGCTGCTGCTGGCGACGTCCGCGAAGATCTCAGCGGTGCCGAGGACGAACAGCGCGAGGAGGACGACGGCGATGTCGACCGCCCCGGCGACGATCGTGCCGGCCAGGATCGCCAGCACGACGGCGCGCGCCAGGTTGACGCCGATGATGATGAGACGCCGGTCAAAACGGTCCGCGACGGCGCCGGCCGGGATGCCGAACAGCAGGTTCGGCAGCTGCTGGCTGAGCAGGGCCATCGACACCAGCAGCGGGTCGCGCGTCAGGGACGCGACGAGCAGGGGTCCGGCGGCGAGCGCGATCCCGTCGCCGACGTTGGTGATGACCGACGACACGAGCAGCCATCGGAAGCTGCCACCGAGTCGAGCGGGGGCGATCGTCTCAGTGATGCGGACGGGCAGGAGGCGCACCGCGCGGAGGATAGCAACGCCCCGCGGCTGGCACCGGACCGGGGGCTTGACATGCATGTTCTAGGCTTCGCGACGATCGTCTGGAGCGACGAGACAGACCCGGCTTCGGACCTGTTCGGCAAGGGCGTGTTCCGACTGAGCGTGGGCGTCAGTCGTGCCACCTTCGATCGACTGATCCCGTCCGGCGCGGAACCGGATCCCACGACGCTCGATCGGGTGATCCCCCATCACTTCTATGCCCGCCAGCACTGGCTATCGATCCTCAGCCCGACCGCAGCGACGTTCGCGGAGATCGCCGTCCCGCTCCTGGCCGAGGCGCATGACCGACTGGCGGCCCAGCGGGCTCGCCACGCCAGGACCGCAGGCGCAGGAGGCTGATGGAGGTTGGGCGGCCTACTCGAGCTCGACGTCGAACGCATTCGGGGCCACGTCGAGCCAGGCCGCGATCGCCTCGCGCGCCCGATCGCGCGCGCTGGTGCGGGTCGCCCGGATCGGCCCGAGCCACGGCAACTCGATGACGTGGACGGTCGACCCGTCTCCCGTCTCGGCGACCCGGTAGCACGGCGGCTCCCGGCGCGCGATCATCCGCCGACCGGCCGACCAGGCCGCCTGCGCTCGCCGTGCCTCATTTGCGCCGTTGCTCATGGACGGCACCATGGCGACCGCCGATGACAGCTCGGCTGTCGCATCCGATGCGGGGGGCCGCGCGTATCGTTACGTGATGGCGCCTCGAGGGTTGCGCGCGCACACGGTCACGGCCGCGATCGTCGTCCTCGCTGCGGCATGCGGCGGTCCGGCCCCTTCCGGAAGCCCGGCGTCCGTGACGCCATCGATCGCCACCGCGAACCCCTCCCCCGCGATCGCGAGCGCTGCACCGACGGCCGCCGCCAGTCTTGGGCGGATCGCGTCGTCGGGATCGATCGCCGTCCGCGAGCGGGACGGCTCCCTGGTGATCATCGACGCCGCCGGTGAGTCGACGGTTCTGGCCGGCGTGGCCGAGGGGACCTTCGGGTTCCCGACGTGGTCGCCCGACGGGTCGCACATCGCGGTCCTTCGCTCGGGCGACCCGAGCGCGTCGATCGTCGTCTTCGACGTCGACGGCCTCACTGCGTCCGCACCCGTCGAGCCCGAGGTCATCTTCGAGAGCGCCTCGATCGGCCCGTTCTACCTGTTCTGGGCGCCGAATGGCCAGGATGTGTCCTTCCTCGCCAACGATGCCGACAGCCTTGCGCTGCGACTCGCACCGGCCGACGGGAGCGCGCCGCTCGATGGCAGCGGCGAGGGGGCGATCGTTCGATCGGGCAATCCCTTCTACTACGACTGGATCGGTCGCGACCGATTGCTGGCGCACATCGGCGTCGGTGCCGAGGCGTTCCTCGGCGAGATCGGGCTCGACGGCGCCGACGCCGCTCCGGCCCTCGACGATGCCCGGCGACTTCCGTTCCGCCGTGGTGAGCCAGGACCAGGCATCGATCGCCTACGTTCGAGCCACCGCGGAGGGGCCCGGAGAGGTCATCGTGGCCGCCCGCGACGGTTCGGTCGAGCATTCGATGCCGGTGTTCGGCTCGTCGGCCGTCGTGTTCGCCCCGGACGGCGCCACGCTGGCATCGATCGGATCCGACGCAGCGACCACCCAGGACGCCGGCGTGCCGGTCGGACCGCTGCGGCTCATCGACGTCGCATCCGGTGGGGTTCGCACGCTGATCGACGGTCTCGTCGTCAGCTTCTGGTGGTCGCCCGACGGTCGGACGATCGCGGCGTTGCGGGTACAGCCGGTCATCGGCTCGGGGGCCGTCCCCTCGCCCGGCGCGCCGCAGAACGAGGTCCGCCTGATGTTCGTCGACGTCGCGTCCGGCACCGTCCAGTCGCAGCCGACCGTCCTGCTCAGTCAGACGTTCGTGGAGTCGCTGTTCCCCTACTTCGACCAGTACGCGCTCAGCCATCGCCTGTGGGCGCCCGACAGCTCGTCGATCCTCCTGCCCGAGGTCGGTGAGGACGGCCAGACCCACGTCGCGGTCCGCTACCCGGACGGTAAGGACCCCATGCTGCTCGATGGCGTCGTCGGATTCTGGAGCCCGTAGCCGGAGGCTGAGAGCCGCCCGACCGGGGGCTATCCCTACCGTGAAAGATGCCGGGTGGCGGGCTGGGCGACGTGGACCCGCCGCCGCAGAGTGGACTCCGGCACGAACGGGGACCAAGCGGCGACCGGGAACGTGCCGTTCAGATGGGAGGGGATGGATATCCGATGCGGTCCAACCGCACGTTCCTGTATGTGGGGGTGTTCCTGGTCGCGCTGGGGAGCGTCCTCGTCGCGGCGAACCTCGGCGCGTTCGACACGATCGCCGTGGTCGACGCCCTTCGCCTGTGGCCGGTCGTCCTGATCGCCATCGGGCTGGGTATCGCGCTCCGCCGGACCGGGCTCAGCCTCCCGACCGGGATGCTCGCGGCGGCGTTGCCCGGCCTCGTCCTCGGCGGCGCGCTCGCCGCCGCGCCGCGCCATGTCCCCGTGTGTGACGCCTGGCATCGATTCGCGACGTACGCGGTCGAGCATGCCAGTCACCGCGGGGATCTCGATCTCTACGTCGATCTCGCTACCGTCGATCCGATCGGAGGATGCTCGTGAACCGCCGTCTCTATCGTTGTCGTCATGATCGCCGCCTGGGCGGTGTCGCCGGAGGCATGGCCGAGTACTTCGATGTCGACCCGACCATCGTCCGGCTCCTCTGGTTCGTCTCCGTCTTCTTGACCGGTGGCCTCAGCTTCCTGCTGTACATCGTGATGGTGATCATCGTCCCGCTCGAGCCATGGACCGAGGCGGACGCCGCGGAAGAGGCCGTGGCCGTGCGCCAAGGCCACCGGCATGTCCCCCGCCGGGAAGGGACCGGTCGCCTGACGACGTTCTTCGGTGTCGCGCTGATCCTGTTCGGTGGACTCGCCCTCGTGGATGCGCTCGTGCCCGCGTGGGAGGACTCATGGCGCTATCTCGGTCCGGCGTTCCTCGTCGGCCTGGGCGCCCTGCTCGTCGTCGGCGCCATGCGCCGCGAAACTAGCGAGATGACCGAGTCGACCGAGTCGTGATCGAAGCAGTCGTCCTGGTGACAGGGCTGCTGCTGATCCTCGCCGGGCTGGCGTCTGCCCGGATCCCCGGTGGAGCGAGCTTCGCTCGACCGGGGATCGCCCGTTCTCCCCTCCGCGCCTTCCTCCTATCGCCCATCCATCCGGCGACCTGGTACGCCAACGGCGCCATCATCCTGGGGCTGTTCGTCGGGGCGTTCGCCTTCGCCGTCCTCGCGACCCTCGTGTCGACCGGTCTCACGCTGTTGCTCGCGGGCGTCGGCGTCGTCCTGATCGCGCTGGGGATCGAAGGCTCGCGCCTCGTCGCTCGGGCAGAGCGCTGGCGCGTGTTCGTCGGCGAGCCCGATCGTCCGGCGCAGCACCCATATCGACCGCTGCGCGGCGGCGTTCTCGATATCCTGCGCGCCGAGTTCGCCGATGAGAACCGCTGGCGCGACGTCCTGTACGTCGCGGTGAACCTGCCCCTGACGGTGATCGAGTTCGTCGTCATCGCGCTGGTCTGGGCCGCCGCCCTCGTCACGCTCACGATGCCGGTCTGGCTGGACACGCCGGCGTTCGCGCCGTCGCCGTTGCTTGGCACGATCGCCGGCATCGTCCTGTTGTTCGTCGCGGCATCGATGTCGCAGCTCGTGATCGCCCTCCATCGACAGGTCGTGGCCGGCCTGCTGTGCACCTCCGAGAGTCGTGAGCTTCGCCGCCAGGTCGAGACGCTGCGCGAGAGCCGGTCCGCGGTGATCGACGTCGAGGCGAGCGAGCTGCATCGGATCGAGCGCGATCTCCACGATGGCGCCCAGCAACGGCTCGTGATGCTGTCGATCGACCTCGGTCTCGCCAGCGAACGGATCGAGACCGATCCGGCGGCCGCCAGGCAGCTCCTCGAGGAAGGCCAGGAACAGGCCCGCGAGGCCCTCGCCGAGATCCGCCAGCTCGTGCGCGGGATCGCGCCGTCGATCCTGCTGGACCGGGGACTGGTCCCGGCCATCGAATCGATCACGGGTCGTGGGCCGGTGACGACCACGCTGGTGAGCGACCTGACGCCGGGTCAGCGCCTCCCACCGGCCGTCGAGCGCGCGGCCTACTTCGTCGTGTCCGAAGCCCTCGCCAATGTCGCCAAGCACAGCGAGGCGCGCCGCTGCGAGATCCGCGTTCGACGCGACGGTTCACGGCTGCTCGTCGAGGTCTGGGATGACGGGCGCGGTGGCGCACAGGTGGCGCCGGGCGGTGGCCTGGGCGGCCTTGCAAGTCGGGTGGCGGGCGTGGACGGGACGTTCTCCGTCTCGAGCCCGACGGGCGGCCCCACCCTCATCCGCGCCGAGATCCCGGTCCCGACGGCGTCGGCTACGAACCGAGGTACGTGAGCACCGCCAGCACCCGCCGGTGATCGTTCTGCGTTTGCGGCAGCTCGAGCTTCCCGAAGATGTTGCTGATGTGCTTCTCGGTCGCGCCCTCCGTGATGCTGAGGAGCTCCGCGATGCCCACGTTGGTGCGGCCCTCGGCCATCGCCGCGAGGACGTCGAGCTCGCGTGGCGTCAGGGCGGATAGCGGGTCGTCCGGCCGGTTGCGGACCATCAACTGGGCGACGACCTCGGGATCCAACGCCGTCCCGCCGCGGGCGACGCGCCGCAGGGCGTCCATGAACTCCGGGATGTCGCCCACCCGATCCTTGAGCAGGTAGCCGACGCCACCCGCGCCATCGGCGAGCAGCTCGGTCGCGTACTGCCGCTCGACGTACTGGCTGAGCACGAGGATCGGGGAGCCGGGCACCCGCCGACGGGCCTCGATCGCCGCGCGGAGGCCCTCGTCGCGCTGGCTGGGCGGCATGCGCACGTCGACGACGGACACATCCGGCCGGTGGGTCTCGACGGCTTCCACGAAGGCCACGCCATCGCCGACCTTGGCCACCACGGTCCCGCCGGACTCCTCGATCAGCCGGGCGATCCCCTCGCGGATGAGGGCCGAGTCCTCGGCGATGACCACGCGCAGGTCGGTGCCGGCAGCCCGTCCCGATAGACTCATGGACGCAGCCTAGACGCGGCGTGGCGGATCGAACGGAAGGATGGGACGGGATGGACCTCGGCGCGTTCTCGGTGAGTCTCGCGGTCAAGGATCTCGAGGCGTCCAGGCGGTTCTACGAGAAGCTCGGGTTCGGACCGTTCCACGGCGAGGCGAGCCAGGGCTGGCTGATCCTCAAGAACGGCGACCACATCATCGGCCTGTTCCAGGGCATGTTCGAGAAGAACACGCTGACGTTCAATCCCGGCTGGGACCAGGACGCGAATGCGGTTCCTTCCTTCACCGATGTCCGTGACCTCCAGCGCGAGCTCAAGGCCAACGGCGTCGAGTTCGTGGCGGAGGCCGACGAGTCGGGCTCGGGCCCGGCGAGCTTCGTGATCGTCGACCCGGACGGCAACCCGATCTTCTTCGACCAGCACGTCTAGGGGATCGTGATGACGACCTTGCCCTTCGCCTGCCCGTCATTGACGTGGCGCAGGGCCGCCACGACGTCGCTCAGCGGGTAGCGCCGGTCGATCACGGGCTTGAGCGTGCCGGCAGCGACCATCTCCTTCAGCCGCGCCACATCCGGCGGGTGGAACGGCTTCCACCACAGGACGATCCCCGAGTAGCGATCGCTCCGCACGGACAGGAGCGGACCGAGCAGCATCGCCTGGAGGATCGGTTTCGATGTCCCGCCGAGCGTCAGGTACACGCCGTTCGGGCGTAGCGAACGGCGCGATCGGCGGATCGGCTGATGCGAATCGGTATCGAGGATCCAGTCGTAGCGCTCGCCGGTCGTCGTGTAGTCGACCTGGCTGTAGTCGATCACACGATCCGCGCCGAGCGCCCGAACCATGTCCAGCTTCGCGGTGCTGCAGACGCCGGTAACCTCTGCGCCCAACGACTTGGCGATCTGGACAGCGAACGGCCCGACATTCCCGGACGCCCCGTTGATGAGCACCTTCTCACCGGGCTGGACGGTCCGACCCTTCCGAAGTCGCAGCCCCTGGAGCGCCAGGATCGCGGAGTGCGGCAATGTCGACGCCTCCTCGAAGCTCATCCCGCTCGGCATCGTCTCGAACGCCTTCTCCGGCGCGCAGACGTACTCGGCGAACGTGCCCTTCCCGTAGGCGTAGGTGTCCGCGAACACCTCGTCGCCCGGCTTGAAGCGGGTCGCATCGGGCCCGACGGCCTCGACCACGCCGGCGACATCGATCCCGACGCTCGTGTTGCGAGGCGCGCGCAGACCGATGAACAGGCGGACGAAGGCCGGCCGGGGCTCGATCCCGTCGAGATCGGCGCGGTTGACCGATGCGGCCCGCACGCGAACGAGCACCTCGTCGCCCGTCGGGACCGGACGCTCGACGTCGCGGATCTCGACGACCTCGGGCGAACCATAGCGTTCGCGGACCGCGGCTTTCATGGGTTTCCTCGGCTCATGTGACGGTGTGTCGGCAGCGTACCCCGCCGATCGCACGGTCACAGCGGGTCAACCAACGGCTTCTCCCAGACCGACACGTGTTTGCGGCTCTCGCTGGTGAACGGCTCGTGCTGCCAGCCGGCCCAGCGCTCACGTAGTCGCAACCCGGCCAGCGTAGCCCTGGGCGCAAGTGAGCGCGGCCCGTGGCGGTGTCCAGCCTAGAGCACCTGGCCTGGCCGCTCGACGGCCTCGGCCGCGCCGCCAGCCTTGCCGCCCCAGGCCAGCCGCCAGCCGTTGCCGCCCCACGGGAACAATCGACCGCCAGACCTTCTCCGCGTGCCTTCTTTGCCGTCCCACGGCACGATCGGCACGCAATTGCCACGGCACGGCAAGAACGTGTTCCGGCCGTACGTCCGATGTCGCCAGTTCCCGCCGGGTGGCAAACGACGCCGGTGCCCGGAGGGCCGGCACAGCGCGGGAGGCCGGCACAGCGCGGGAGGCCGGCACAGCGCGGGGAAGCCGGCACAGCGCGGGGGGCCGGAAATCGCGAGGCCGCCCCGCCCCGCCACGATCCGTCAGCCGTCAGCGGATCGGGCCACCTCGCGCACGACCTTCCTCGGATCCTTCCCGAGATCGAGCCCCTTGTAGGCCGCCTGGCGGACGAGGCCGTCGCCCGGTCCAGCCGGCGAACTCGGCCCGGATGACGAGTTCGGGGCGGAGCCACAGCGCGTTCCTGGCAGCGGCCCGTCGGCGGCGGCGAGGCGAACGGCGGCTCCTCCGCGGCCGAGCGGGGCGAGCGCCGCCAGCAGCTCCGCCCGGTTCGCGTTCGTGAAGCCGGCCCCGACCTTGCCCGGCGTAGCGCAGCGCGCCGTCGCTCGTAGACGCCGACGAGCAGCGCGCCGAGGTCGACGGCCGCGCCGGTCCCGCGCGCCCAGCCGCCGACGACGAGCTCCTGCTCGGGCCGGATCTTGATCTTCTGCCAGGCCATCGACCGCTTGCCGGGCAGGTACGGCGAGCGGCGGTCCTTGGCCATGATCCCCTCGAGGCCGCGGGCCCGGGCCGCCTCGAAGAACGCGATCCCGTCCGCCTCGATGTGCTCGCTCAGGCGGACGCGTGGGTCGGCCGGAGGACCTGGCCGAGCAGCCGCCGACGCTCCTCGAGCGGCTCGTCGAGCAGCGATCGGCCGTCGAGGTGGAGCAGGTCGAAGACCTCGTAGACGAACGGGGTCGGCTCGGCGGCCACCGTCGCCCGCCCCTTGATCCGCGCCTGGAGCAGCGCGAAGTCGGGTTCGCCACGCTCGTCGAGCGCGATGACCTCGCCATCGACGATCGGCCTGGTCGCGCATCGATCCAGTCCGCGGCTCGAGGAACGGCCCGAAGTACCGCGACGCGTCCTGCTCGCCGCGCGTCCACGAGCCGGACGCTGCCCGCCGTCGACGACCGCCTCGACGCGGAAGCCATCCCACTTGACCTCGAACAGCCAGTCGGGGTCGTCGAACGGGCCCGCCACGAGCGTGGCGAGCATCGGCGGGATGAAGGTCGGCTTCATGGCGGCGGTGACGCGGCGCCGACCTCGATGACGACCGACTCGAGCACGGGTTCCGCGACCGCCAGCGCGTGATCCCAGTCCCCGACCGACCCTCCGACCATGACCGCAAGCACCCCCTCTGCCGTATCGAACAGCGAGATCCACAAGCGTCGTTGCGGATCGATGCCGAGGCGGCCAGCCGGGACATCGAGGATCGCGGCACGGGTCGTCCTGCCGTTCTCGACTTCGATTGTGACGCCGGTCGCGCCGCCCAGCCGCGACCCGCTCTCGCCCAGGACGGTCAGACCGGGATTGGCGCCGATCGCGGCGGCGGCCTCCTGCGCGGTCGTCGCCGGCAGCGCCACTCCGTCGACCCCGATCACGGCATCGACCGACGCGAACTGGACGGCGATGACGTCGGGGGTGCCAGCCTGCTGCTGGACGTCGAAGAACCCGGGGGCCAGGGAGCCCGCGACCCAGCCCTCGTCGAGCTCGAACGTGATCCGGGGGCGGAAGGAGGCGCGCGTGTAAGTGCCGGCCGGAAACGGGCCTGCCACGATTTCTCGGGTCGAGACCAGGTCGGCGCTCGGCTCCACCGTCGTCGACGCGGCAGCCGACGCGGATGCGGGAGCGGCCGGTGACGACACGAGCTGGCTCGGCTGGGCCGAGCCTGCGGCCGGGCCACAGCCGGCCACGACGAGGATCGCCATCCAGGTCGCGCCGCGGATCTTCATGCCGTCATCGCGCTCCTCCGCTGGCCAGCGCGATGAGACGATCGATCTCCTTGTCGAGCAGGCGCCCCGACAGCCTCGGGAACTGGAGTAGGCGGGTCGGGCCTGCGCTCTCGATCGACCAGGGCACTATCGACGGATCCGCCAAAGGCTCGTGACCCCGGTTACGAGGAGAGCGCCTGCGGCGAGTGCCATGGCGGTCGGCCTCCAGCGCCCATCGAGCGCCTGCGACCGCTGCGCGCGCTTGCCGTTCTTGCCGTTCTTGCCCTTGTGCTTCTTGCGGGCGTTCTTCTTCCCGTCTTTCGCCATGCGATGTCCTCCAAGCGACCCGGCGCCTAGCCCGCCTTACGGCGGCGTCGCGCGGCGACGTCCTCGTTCGTCCGCCCGGTCTTGACACTCTCAGGGTAGTCCTCGGGGTCCCAGCCCGGAACCGCATCGGCATCGCGTCGGTGGATCAGCAGCCACTGCTCCTTGGGTCCCTCGGCCCAACGCATGCGGATGAGGACGAAGCCACCTCGGAGCTTCACCCCGTCGATCCGGAGCTTGAGCTCGCCGGCACGCAGGGCAGCCGTCGGGTCCGGCGTGTCCGGGTCGGCCGCCCAGGTCCCCCAGTCCCACACGATGACGTCGCCGCCACCGTATTCGCCGCGCCCGATCGCCCCCTCGAACGAGAAGTAGTCGAGCGAATGGTCCTCGACGTGGATCGCCAGGCGCCGCTGCCCGGGATCGAGCGTCGGGCCGCGCGGGACCGCCCACGACACCGAGCACTCCGTCGATCTCGAGCCGCAAGTCGTAATGCAGCCGGCTCGCCCGATGCCGCTGCACGACGAACCGCCCGCTCGTGGTCTCCGTCCGGCTCTCGGGGCTCATGTGATCGCGACGACGAGGCTCGAGGCGAGCATGGCGGCCGCGACCGGGACCCAGACTCGACGCTCACGCGGGCTTCGGCTTGCGGCGTTGAGGGCCAGGCTCAGCGCCGAGAACCCGACGGCAAGCCAGATCGCGGACGGGAGGCCGCTGGCGATGGACGGCACGACGAGCCCCGCATCCGCCAGGACGATGGTGCCGAGGACGGCGAGAACGATGGCCTGCCCGACAGCGGCGATGCGCATCGCCGGTGGCAAGCGCCCTGCGAACCGACCGCCCATCGCGTACTCACCCCAGGGTGCACCCGCGGCCAGGGCGAGCTGGAAGGCGATCGCGATCGCCGTGACCAGCCCGAACACGACCGCAGCCACAGCCGTCATGGATCGATCCTCGCGGTCACCGCGGCACTGTGCACCCCTGACAACACCGACTCGGCCGCGTCTAGGCCCCTGCGGCCGCGGCGCCGACCACCGAGCGGACCGCGTCGCGCGCTTCGGTGACCCCTCGAGCGACACGTTCCGCCGCTGCGTCGGCCGCCGTCCGTCCAAAGACGACGGCCTCCGCGCGACCGTAGGCGGCGAGCAGGTGCCTGACCAGCCGCTCCGACTCGTTCGGAACGTGACCGAGCATCGCGTAGGTCTTCTCGATCTGGATGGCGTGCTCGCGGATGTGCGAGCTCCAACGCCCCAATCGGAACCCGATCGTGACCGGGAAGCCCGACCAGCGCGCCCCGAGGTCCAGGCGGTCGTCCGGCAGCCCGGCCAGCCGCTCCGCGCTCAGGTCGAGGGTCGCGTCCAGTCGCGCCCGGAGGTCGTCCAGGCGTCCGGCCGCCTCGGTCGTCGACTCGTCGGGTTCCAGCGCGATCAGCCACTCGGGCGCATGGGCCGGCAGATCCGGGTCGTTCGCCCGGTGTCCCCGGGTCTGCCACCAGGCGCTGGTCCAGCCGTACGTGCGCTGGCCGGAGATGACGTGGCCGAGGACCTCCCGGATCGACCACTCCCCATCCCCAGGGTCGGCGTCGAGCAGACGGTCGCCGATCGGCAAGAGCAGGCCGTGGAGATCCCAGCGTGCCGCCGTGGCTGGACCGACGATCCGTGCCGCTCGACGTTCCGTGCTGTCAGCGGCGGCCATCGCGAGACGGGCCTCGATCTCGGCCTGTTCAAGCGCCTCGGCAGCTCGGTAGGCGCCGTATCGGACCTCCTCCTCGCTGCCGCCGATCCACGACCACGGGCGGACCAGGTCCTGGTCGGTCAGCGTGAGGAGATCCCGGGCGGTGGCCACGATGTCCGAGCGCGCTGCGGCCAGGGCGGCAGGCAACGGTCGCGCGAGGGAAGCGTCGGTGTGATCGAAGAGGGGCGCGTCAAGCGGCTGGTCGGTCATCGGTCGAGTATGGTGCGGCCATGTCCGGCCTGCTCTCCCCGGCCGCGCGCGAGCTGCTGGGATCGGACGCCGTCGCAACGGTCGTCACGCTCGACGCCGACGGGTCCCCGCACATCAGCGCGGCCTGGGTCGGGATCGAGGACGGCGAGATCGTGATCGGGACGCTCGATGACCAGCGCAAGCTGCGCAACCTGCGGCGCGATCCACGAGTCGCCCTCACCCTCCAGTCGGAGGTCGTGAACGCCTGGGGTCTGCGGGAGTACCTGGTCATCAGCGGCACCGCTCGGGTCACGGAGGGTGGCGCTGCGGCGCTGCTGCAGCGGCTGGCCCACACGTATATCGGTCCAGACGTCGTCTTCCCGGCGATGCCCGACCCGCCCGCGGGCTACGTCACGCGGATCGAGGTGCAGCGGGTTTCCGGCATCGGACCCTGGATCTAGCTCGTCCGGAGCGCGCCTCGAGCGAGGATGCCTCACCATGCGCTCGTGTCGACCGAGCCGACCAGCACGCCCCCGGCGCCGCCACCCACCCCGGGAGACGTCGCCTGGGTCGCGGCGATCACCGTGGCCAAGGCTAGCGTCATCGCGCTGGCGGTCGATGCGTTCCTGAACTCGGAGGCGCCGCGCTACCAGGGCAAGGGCATGAAAGTTCGGGCGCTCGGGTATGCCGGCGGCATGCTCCTCGTGCCGCTGGCCTGGCGTGTCCGTGGCCGGCCGCAGCCGTACCCGCGCGAGCTCGACCTCGCGGTGACGCTACCGCTCCTCGTCGACGCGGGCGGGAACGCGATCGGGATCTACCGCCGTGCCCACATCGATGACCTGATCCACTTCGCCGATGGCGCCACGCTCGCATCGGTCGTCGGGGCGCTCGCGACGCCGCGGGTCAGGACCTCATGGGAGGCTGCAGGAGTAGCGACGGCCGCCGGCCTCGGGGCCGCCGCGCTCTGGGAGCTGGCCGAATACGTCGGCATGAAGCTCGGCGCGAAGGGCATGGACCTCACGTACGAGGACACGATGACCGACCTCGCCGAGACGGCCGCCGGTGCCGTCCTGGGCGGTGTCATCACCCTGCTCCGGCACCCATCGCGGCTGCGCCGCGTGCCGGGCCGATCGGCCGACCCCGTCGTCCAGACCTGATCGCTCGCCGCGGCTCGAGGCCTAGACTCCCGGCATGGACCGAGCGGACTGGCTGCGCGATCGTCGCGAAGCCGTACGGACCCAGTACGACGCCGAGGCGCCGGGTTACGACGACGAGCCCTACCCGACGACGTCGCACCGAGCCTTCGTCGCACGCCTGCTGGATGCCAGCCCGCCGGGCGGGATCATCCTCGACGCCCCGTGCGGGACCGGTTGGTACTTCGAGCAGGTGCTCGCGTCCGGTCGTCGCGTCGTGGGCATCGACCAGTCCGCGGGCATGCTGGCCCAGGCACGCTCCAAGGGAATTGCCGACGACCTCGTGCAGGTCGGCTTGCAGGAGATGACGTTCGACGCGGCAGTCGACGCCTCGATGACCATCGACGCGATGGAGAACATCCCGCCCGAGGACTGGCCGACCGTGCTGGCAAATCTCCATCGCGCGGTCAGGCCCGGCGGCATGCTGTACGTCACGGTCGAGGAGATGGATCAGGGAGAGATCGACGCCGCCTTCGAGGCGGGTCAGTCAGCCGACCTGCCGCTCGTCCGGGGCGAGGTGATCGAAGGGGACACCGCCGGATATCACTACTACCCGGGCCGAACCCGCGTTGCGGAGTGGCTGCGGGCCGAGGGTCTCCGTATCGAGGCGGAGGGCGCCGACTGGGAAGGCGACTGGGGCTACTGGCACCTGCTCCTTCGCCGGTCGTAGGCGGCCAGCCCGCTGGTGTCCGACTCGGCGCTGATCGCCCCGATCGACCTCCCGTCGCCGCTCGAGGACATCCGTCGACGCCACGACCCGAGTGCCGCTCGCGGCGTGCCGGCCCACGTCACGATCCTGTACCCGTTCCTGCCGACTGAGCAGCTGACGACAGCCGTACGCTCTGAGCTTGAGACGATCGTCGCGATGAACCCTTCGTTCACGGCCCGCTTCGCCGCGGTGGAGCGCCTCGAGCGGCTGGTCTGGCTGTTGCCGTTCGATCAGGCGCCGTTTCTCCGACTTACGGCTGCCATCGTCGAGCGGTGGCCCGACTGTCCGCCGTACGGCGGCATGCATGACGAGATCGTCGCCCACCTGACACTCGTGGAGACGACCGATGCGAGCATCCTCGATACGGCGGAGGGTGTCGGGCAGACGCGCATCCCATTCGAATGTCGCGTTGGGGAGCTGCGGCTCATCGTCGCCACTGACGCCGGTCGCTGGAAGCGCCGTTGGAACCTCCCCTTGGGCGGGAGGGGTTAGGTCTCGCGGATGTGCTCGAGCGGCTTTCCTGGCTCGCCCAGGATCTCCTCGTCGTTGGCCCACGCATGGACGCGCTCTGCTCGCACCTTGAGCAGGATGACGTCGTCATCCTCGGGCCCCTCGTGGAACCACATCTCCAGCTGCTTGTCCCAGAGCGCCTTCTTCCGGGCGCCGTCTTCGACGATCTCGGCAGTCCCTTCGATGGATACCCACGTCCCTCGCTCGGTCGCGATGTACGCGAGCTCGACGTGCGGGTTGGCCTCGATCTCGACGACCTTCGGCGTGTCGCGGTAGCTGAAGAACCAGCTGTCGCCGTCGTACTCGACGTTGCCGTTGTTCGACATCGGCCGGCCACGCACGGAACCGTTCGACCGCGTGACGAACATGCAGATATCGATGTCCTTGATCAGCTCGGCGATCTCGCGCATGTCGTCGCGCGTCCAGCGGGCTTCAGTCATCAGCGTGCTCTCCATGGGACGGGGCTAGAGGTGCACCATGAGCCTCGGCCGGGGTCTAGCGTGCCGTCGGTTGGTGCATCCCTCTTTCAGCGATGCAACATCGGGTCGCCCAGGCGGGGCGACCTTGCATGCGCCGTTCGAGGAGATCGCTCCTCACGGGCGACGTATCCGCGATCGAGCGCACCGACGCTGACCGGTGCCGGATCAAGATCGACGGGGACACCCTCGCCTGGCTCGCCTTCCGGCTCATCCTCTTGGGCTGTGATTTCGAGATCCACGAACCGCCCGAGCTGGACGCCTATGTCGATGCGCTCGCGGAGCGGATCGCGCGCCGCCCACGCGAACGCCACGCCGTCGCGTAGGCTGCGGATGGGATGACGACACCGACCCAGCCCGCCGGCGCCCTCGACCCCGCCCTGCGCCAGGAGATCGAGAAGTGGTTCGCGCGCCGCGGCGTGCCCCAGTTGATCGAGGACTACAGCTCGGAACGGGCGATGGACTTCCGGGCCGCCCCGTTCATCTCCGGCTGGCTCCTGTTCGGCACGATCAAAGATTGGGGCACCCGGCCGGACTGGCCTCCGCTCTGGAACGTCGCCGGTATCGCCGCGACGCTGGCGTGGATGGCCCTCGTCTGGTCGGTCGTCAGCCGGGTCCGCCACCGCCCGATGACTACCCGCCCGATCACCTTCGATATGGCCGACATCATCACGATCGCGCTCCTGCCGGCCCTGCCCGCAGCCCTCATCGACAACTCGCTCGGCGAGGCGATCACCGCCGTCCTCGGGGCGTTGACGGGCATCGGCGTGATCTACGTGATCATCGGGTTCGGCCTCATCGAGGTCGGCGCGTGGGCGATCGAGCGCCTGTGGATCCAGCTCACGCACATCGTCGAGCTCATCGCGAAGACGCTGCCGGTGCTCCTGATCCTCGTCGTGTTCTTGTTGTTCGCAGCCGAGATGTGGGAGGCCGCTGGCTCCATGAGTGGGCTCGAGCTTGGTGTGGTGCTGCTCCTTCTGGTCGCGGTGGCGGCCGCGATCGTCGTCACCGCGTTCCGGCGCGAGCTCCGCGAGATCGAGGAGGGCACCGACGCCGACTCGCTCGGCACCGACGCGGCCAGCTCCCCGGTCGGGCCCCTCCTCGGCAGCGCACACCCGGAGGCGCTGGCCGCCCCTCCCCTGACGTGGCTCCAGAAGACCAACGTGACGATCCTCGTGACCATCCCGCAGCTCCTCCAGGCGGTGGCCGTGGGCACCGTACTCATGCTTTTCCTCGTGATCTTCGCGATCCTGGCGATCCCGGGGTCCGTCCAGGAAGCCTGGATCGGCGGTCCGGTCCGGACGATGATCGAGTTCGACCTGTTGGGCGAGCTACGGACGATCTCGGCCGAGATGCTCATCGTGAGCGCGGTCCTCGGCGGGATCGTCGGGCTCTACTTCAGCGGCCTGTCGATCTCCGACCCGGCGTATCGATCCGAGGGCTTCGATCGCGAGGTAGCGGAAGTCCGCCGGCTCCTGGCCGCGCGCGCTGTCTATGTCGCTGCCGTGCGAGATGAACAGGCGCCGACCGAGGACCGGCCGACTCCTACGACCCCTCCCGAGCCGGAGGGATCGGCTCGGACGTTCGACGGCTAAGCGGGCACGCCCTCATACGCTTTCGCGGAGCTTCTCGATGTCGATCTTCTCCATCTTCTGCATCGCCTCCATCGCACGCGCCGCAGCATCCCGGTCATCGCTCTCGAGCATTTCCGGTAGCTGGCGCGGGACGACCTGCCAGGAGACGCCGAAGCGGTCCTTGAACCAGCCACAGACGCTGTGCGGGCCGCAGGTCCCTATCGGCTAGGCGGCTGCGGGCTCTCGTCGGCGCAGGTACTCCGCGGTCAGCGAGCCCGGCGCGTCCAGGAGGTCGGTTGGCGTGCCCGTGAACACGAGCTGGCCGCCCCGGCTGCCGCCCTCGGGCCCGAGGTCGATGATCCAGTCGGCGTTGCGGATCACGTCGAGGTTGTGCTCGATGACGATGACCGTGTTGCCGGCATCCACGAGCCGGTCGAGCAGTGCCAGCAGGTGGCTCGTGTCCGACATGTGCAGCCCCGTCGTCGGCTCGTCGAGGACGTAGATGTTGCCCTTCTTGTGGAGCTCGCTCGCCATCTTGATCCGCTGGCACTCGCCGCCCGACAGCGTGCTCAGCGGCTGACCCAGCGTCAGGTAGTCGAGACCGACGTCGCTCATCGCCTGCAGCTTGCGGCGGATGTCCTTCTGGGTGAACGCCTCGAGCGACTGGGCCACCGTGAGTCCGAGCACCTCGGACACATTGCGCCCGTCGAGCGTGTACTCGAGGACCTCGTCCTTGAACCGCCGGCCCTCGCAGGTCTCGCACGGGGTCTTCACGCCGCCGAGGAAGGACAGCTCGGTATAGATGACCCCCGAGCCGTTGCAGTTCTCGCACGCGCCCTTCGAGTTGAAGCTGAACAGGCCGGCGTCGACCTTGTTCGCCGCCGCGAACGCTTTCCGGATGTCGTCCATCACGCCGGTGTAGGTCGCCGGGTTCGAGCGGGTCGACGTGCCCACCGCGGACTGGTCGATCACCACGGCATCGGGGTGGTCGGGTAGGAACACCTCGTCGATCAGCGAGCTCTTGCCGGAGCCCGCGACGCCCGTGACGACCGTGAGGACCGCGGTCGGGATGTCGACATCGACACCCTTGAGGTTGTTCGCCCGCGCGCCGCGGATCGGCAGCCAGCCCGACGGCGTCCGCGATCGATCCTTGATGGGCAGCCAGCGCTCGAGGTACTGGCCGGTGAGGGTGCCGGCCGTGCGAAGGTCCGCGAACGACCCCTCGAAGACGATCTCCCCGCCGGAGCTGCCCGCGTGCGGTCCGACGTCGATGACATGGTCCGCCGCCTTGATCACGTCCGGATCGTGCTCGACGACCAGCACGGTGTTGCCCCGGTCGCGCAGGAGCTGGAGCAGCTCGGTCAGCCGATGCACGTCGCGCGGGTGGAGTCCGATGCTCGGCTCGTCGAGGATGTACATGACGTCGACCAGGCTGCTGCCGAGATGCTTGACGAGCTTGACGCGCTGCGACTCGCCACCGGACAGCGTGTCGGTCTCGCGGTCGAGGCTGAGGTAGTCGAGCCCGATGTCGGCCATGTGCTGCAGCCGCTCGACGAGCGTCCTGACGATCGGCTCGCCGGTCGGGTCGGTCATCAGGCGCAGCACGGCGATGAGGTCGCCGACCTCCATCGAGGCGAGCTCCGCGATGTTGTGCCCGTCGATCTTCGAACCGAGCGCCGCCTGGCTCAGCCGGGCGCCCCGGCACAGCGGGCACGGCCCCTCGCGCAGGAACGGCTCGACCTTCTTCTGGGTCCGCTCCGAGGCCGCCTTGAGATCGCGCCGCACGTATGACCGCTCGAGCTTCTCGATGACGCCGAGGTAGGTCGCGTTCATCATCTTGTCGCCGATCGGGATCTTGTACTTGCGGTCCTTGCCGTACAGGAGCAGGTCGATCTCCTCCGGCGTGTAGTCCGCCAGCTTCTTGCCGTTGTCGAAGAAGCCCGAGGCCGGATAGGCACCCGTCTCCCAGTCGGTCCAGAACGGGACGCGGATGGCCCCTTCATCCAGCGACTTCGAATAGTCGACGAGGTCGTCGGCGACGAACCCGATCTTCCGGCCGAGGCCGTTGCACTCGGGGCACATCCCCTGGGGGTCGTTGAACGAGAACGCGTTCGAGTAGCCGACATGTGGCTTGCCGATCCGCGAGAACAGCAGCCGGAGCGCGGTGAAGATGTCGGTGACCGTGCCGACCGTCGAGTGCGAGCCGCCGCCGAGGCGCTTCTGGTCGACGATGACGGCCATGCTGAGGTTCTCGATCGCGTCCGCCTCGGGCTGCGGGATACCGAGGCAGGAAGCTCCGGATGAACATGCTGAAGTTCTCGTACAGCTGGCGCTGTGCCTCGGTGGCGATCGTGTCGAAGACGATCGACGACTTCCCCGACCCCGATACGCCGGTGAAGATCGTGATCTCGCGTTTCGGGATCCGCAGCGAGATGTCCTTGAGGTTGTTCTCGCGCGCGCCGCGAAGCTCGATGTATTCGGTCATGGGACAAGGCTACCGAAGTTCGTCCTTGGTCGGCCGCATCGCGCGTCGAGTCGGCTGGCCTAAAGGCGCCCTGCCCGGAAATTAGGGATTTCCGTGAATGCGCGCGTGGCCCGTTAGCGGGATGCTTCCTGAAACACATCCTGGAAGGAGCATGGGTATGACCTCAGCCACAGCCCCCGAGCCCGCGGCCACCACACCCGATCTCGCGGCGATCAAGACGCGCCAGCAGGCCACGTGGGCCAGCGGCGATTACCACATGATCGGCACGCAGATCCAGATCGTGTCCGAGCTGATGATCGAGGCACTCGACGTGCATTCGACCGAGCGCGTGCTCGACGTCGCGACCGGCAGCGGCAACGCCGCCCTGGCGGCGGCGCGACGTGGCTGCGAGGTCGTGGGCGTCGACTACGTCCCGGCGCTGCTCGACCGCGCTCGCCGTCGGGCCGATGCCGAGGGCCTCACGGTCGAGTTCGTCGAGGGCGATGCCGAAGCGCTGGCATTCGCGGACGCTAGCTTCGATGTCGTGAGCTCGGTGTTCGGCGCGATGTTCGCCCCGAACCAGGAACGGACCGCGTCAGAGCTCGCCCGCGTCGCACGATCGGGTGGTCGCATCGGCATCGTCGCCCATACCCCCGACGGCTTCATCGGCAACCTGTTCAAGGTCATGGGCAAGCACGTCCCGCCGCCGGCCGGACTGCGCTCGCCGATCCAGTGGGGCACGGAGGAGCGCCTCCGCGAGCTGTTCGGCGAGTCGATCGCGGAACTGCGACTCGAGAAGCGCCACTACGTCTTCCGCGACCGCTCGCCCGCGCAGTACGTCGACTACTGGCGGACCTACTACGGTCCGACGCTGAAGGCGTTCGAAACGGTCGGCGAGGCCGGTCGCGCGGCGCTCGAGGCGGACATGATCGAGCTGATCGGCCGGTTCAACCGGGCCGACGACGGCACGATGGTCGTGCCGAACGAGTACCTCGAGGCGGTCATCGTCAAGCGCTAGACCACCTGGCGACGGGCGGGCCTTCGCGGCCCGCTTCGTCGGGTCGCTGCAACAAGGCTGCGACCGGCACGTCGGCGCCCGCGGTATCGACACGGCGCGATTGCCGCTACGGTGCACGCGTGAACCCGTCCGATCCCAGCACGCTGCGAGCTCTCGTCGACCGCCTGGAGGCGCTCGCGAGCCGTCGGCTGGCCACCGCCCCCGCCGGCGAGGGGGCCGCAAGCCGCGCCCGCCAGCTCGCCGATCACCTCGCCGGTCATGTGCGGGTCCGTGCGACGTCCCTGGACGCGCCCCTGCTCGTGGCTCCTCGTCGGACCGACCGGCGCCGGCAAGAGCACGGTCTTCAACACGATCGCCGGACGCCCGGCGAGCGAGACCGGCGTCCTGCGCCCCACCACCCGTGTCGCGGTCGTGCTCGTCCACCCCGACGATCGGCCAGCCGTGGCCGCCGGCGCCCTGACACGCGTCGCGCCGGGGCAGCTGCGCTACGTCGAGGACGACACGATCGAAACCGGGCTCGCGCTGGTGGATGCACCCGACATCGACTCCGTCGAGCACCTCAACCGCGAGCTCGCCGATCAGCTCGTCGAAGCGGCGGACCTGTGTCTCTTCGTGACGACCGCGACCCGTTACGCCGATCGTGTCCCGTGGACGGTCCTCGACCGCGTCCGCGAGCGCGGCCTGCCGTTGCAGGTGATCGTCAACCGCATGCCGCCGGACCCGGTCGACCAGGCCGAGGTCCTCGCCGACGTGCGACGGATGCTGACCGACGCCGGCCTCGATGCGGCGCGCTCGCATGGGCGATGGAGCCCCGGCGCGTGACGTGATCGGCGTGCCGGAAGGCGCCCTCGCCACCACGGGCGACCGACTCGAACACGGCACGATCGACCAGGTGCTCGACGAGATCGCGCGTCTGCGCGCGGATCGACAGGCGCGTATCGACCTGGCCACGCGAGCCCTGACGGGATCGCTGGCCGGGCTCGGCGAGAGCCTCGACCGGATCGCCGACGACGCCGAGCACGAGGCCATCGACACGGAAGCGCTGCGCCGATCCGCCGAACGGTCGTATGAGCATGCCCTGAGCGCGCTGCGCGCGGAGGTCGGCCGCGGCTCGTTCCTGCGCGAGGAGGCCCTGCGCCACTGGCAGGACTTCGTCGGGGCCGACCAGATGACCCGCTTCTTCTCCGAGGGCATCGGTCGCATCCGTGGCGCCATCGCGGCCGTGTTCCGGCCGGTGACCGCTCCGGTCGCCGAGGTCCGCGCCGCCACGACCGAGGACCTGGTCGCCGTCGCCCGCTCGCAGGCCGCCGAGGCGGCCCGACGTGCGGCGACGGCCTGGTCGGACGCACCAGGCGCCGGGCAGGTCATCGCCGAGCGAACCGAGCTGTGGGCCCCGTCCGCCGACTTCGACGCCCGCCTGTCGAGCCGGATCGAGGCCTGGATCGAGGGCATCGTCGGCGACATCCAGGCACACGGCCGGCCGAAACGCCTGCTCGCCCGGGGCGCCTCGGTCGGGGTCAACGCCATGGGCACGGGCGTGATGCTGGGCACGTTCCTCCACACGGGTGGCATCACCGGGACCGAGCTGGGCGTGGCAGCCGCGACCGCGTTCCTCAACCAGAAGCTGTTGGCGGCGTTGTTCGGCGAGGCGGCCATGGCCGAGCTGGTCGCCGACGCTCGCCGCCGGCTCGATGAGGCCCTGGCGACGACCTTCGAGGAGGAGCGGGCACGCTTCGACCGGCTGCTGCCCGAGCCCGGAACGCTGCCCGGCCTGGCATCCGAGCTGCGTGCGGCAGCCGCCGAGGTGCGCGCGCTGCCGAGCCCGGGCGGCGCATGACCGTCCCCGCGACCGGGCCGTTCGCCGACGCCGACGACCCGCTGCGCCGATGCCTCGAGACGCTGCGGACGGCCGCCGAGGCGGCTGAGCCGCTCGGGATCGCCACCGACCGAGGTCCAGGCGGTCTACGACGACGCGAGCCGCCGCCTCGGGTTCCCGTCGGATGCGTACGTGCTGGCCCTCGTCGGCGGCACCGGGGTCGGCAAATCGAGCGTGCTCAATGCGCTCGCCGGCGCATCGGTGAGTCCAGCCTCGGCGAAGCGCCCGACGACCAGCGAGCCGATCGCCTGGGTGCCGGCCGACGAGCGGGCATCGCTCGCGCCCCTGCTCGAGTGGCTCGGCGTGCACGACGTCCGCGAGCACGAGGGATCCGCGGCTCAATTCGGTGGCCATCCTCGACATGCCGGACATGGACTCCATCGAAGCGGAGCACCGCGCCCGCGTCGAGGCGGTGCTGCCCCGGGTCGACGCCGTGGCCTGGGTGACCGATCTCGAGAAGTACCACGACGCCGTCCTGCACGACGACTTCCTGCGCACCTGGGTCCCGCGCCTCGACCGGCAGGCCCTGATCGTGAACAAGGCGGACCGCCTCGGCGTCGACGACCGACCGCGCGTCCGGCGGGACCTCGAGGCCGACATGGGTCGGGGTCTGCTCGGCGGTGACCGCGTCGGCTGTGCCCGTGCTCATGACGATGGCGGCACCCGGCGATGGGCGACGACCCGAGCTCGACGAGCTGCGGGGCTGGCTTGCGGATGGCGCGACGGCCAAAGCGGTCATCCGGGCGCGCCTCGGGGCGACGATCGCGGACCTTGCGAGGTCCCTGGCGCGCGACGCGGGGATCGATCCACGCGCAAAGGCGTCGCCGTTCCTCGCCGAGCGCGCTCGAGCGGCGGCGATCGACGCCGCCACGAATGCCGTCCTGCGAGCCGTCGACCTGCCGGGTCTCGAGCGACAGGCGGTCGCCGCCACGCGGGCGCGCGCCCGGGCTCGCTGGGACAGGTCCCATCGGCAAGCTGACGTCGCTGGTCTACACGGCCTCGGGCCGCGGCTCGAAAGTGGCCGATCCGGGCGGCTACCTGATGCGGTGGCGCGATCGCGCCCCGTTGACGCCGGCGGTCGAGTCATTGCGCGTCGCCCTGGGGAGCGCGCTCGCCGAGGCGACCCCGGCCGTCCGACCGAGACTGGCGGCCACGCTGGAGCCGACGCAGCTCCGTCAGGGTCTCGAGCGCGCGGTCGACCGGTCGATCGCCGGTCTGCCACGGCTCGAGGCGCCAGCCAGTCGATGGTGGTCGCTCATCGGCCTGCTCCAGACCGTCACGACGGTCGCGATCGCTCTCGCTGCCGCCTGGGTCGCCGTGTGGATCCTCGCCCGACCCCCGGTCGACTCCGTCGACATCCCGTTGATCGGCATCGTCCCGGCGCCGTTCGTCGTCCTGGTGGTGACGGTGCTGGTCGGCTACGTGCTGGCACGCCTGCTCGGGATCCATGCCGGTTGGATCGGTCGACGCTGGGCGAGGCGCGTGCGCGACAAGGTCACGGCGTCGGTCCGCGGCGAGATCACCGAACGGGGGTTGGGGCCACTGGACGAGCTCGAGGCGGCGCGGCGCAGCCTGTGGGACGCGGTGGCCACGCTGGTCCGCGAGTGCGGCCGCTCGTGACATCGCGGTCATACTTCGGGCATGTCCGGAGGTGACGCAGCGATGTCCGACACAAGCTCCCTGACCGAGACGGCGATCGTCCAGCGCGAGCCGGAGCCGACCGTCGCCGTGCGCATCCAGCAGCCGATGCACCAGCTCGACCTCGCCACCGCGTTCGGGCGCTATCTGCCGATGGTCGCCGCACGGATCGAGGCGGCGGGTGGCGCCATCACCGGCCCATCGTTCGGCCGGTATCACCGCTTCGGCCCTGATGTGGTCGACGTCGAGATCGGCTATCCGGTCGCGAGCCCACCGGCAGGGCTTCCTGGCCTCGGCAGCGTCGCCGCGGGCGAGATCGGCGTCTCGGAGCTGCCGGGCGGGCCGGCCGCCCGAACGATCCATCTCGGGTCGTATGAGGGCTTGCCGGCGACGTACGACGCCCTGCATGAATGGATCCACGGCCAGCCCGGCTACGACGACTCCGTTGGCGCGTGGGAGTCGTATGTCGACGACCCGGGTGCGACGGAGGACATGTCCCGGCTCCGCACGGAGATCGTCTGGCCGCTCGTCAAGGAGTGACCGCGCGGGGCTGACCGGCGGCCAGGTCGAGCGACCGGGTCAGCCGCGCGTCGCGCCCTCGTTCGTAGTGATCACCTGGTCGATCAGCGCTTCGAGCTGCCGGTCACTCACCTTGCGGTCCGCCTCGGCCTCGATCCGCTCGCGGGCCAGCCGGAGGACTTCGTCCCTCGGGATACGGAACCCGCCCGGCAGGCGGACGCCGTCGATCTCACCGGCCTTGATGCGATCTCGGATGGTCGCCGGCGACGACTCGAGGACCCAGCCCAGTTGCTCCGTCGAGAGGTGATCGTCCATCGGCCCAGCCTACGCTCGCGATGTCGATGTCGATCTCAGTCGCCGCGCAGCGCGTCGACATCCACCTGGATCGGGCGGCCGTCACCGTCGACAATTCGCCAGCGCACGCCGAGTGGCGTGTCGCGCCCATCGGCGAGGAGGTCGGCCACCTCTGCCGGAGTCGCGTCGGCGCCGAGATCCAGGATCGCCCGCTCGAGCGCGAACCCGGCCACCGCCGGGACATCGCCGACGAGGTCACGCCGGACCATGCCCTCGGCGTCGCGTGCCCCTGCCGCGCTGAGTCGCTCGATCAGCCGCGTCGCCCGTCGGCGTCCCTCGGGGTCGAGGTCACGGATCCAGCGGGGCTCTTCTGGCTGCTCCGGCTCGTCCGGCTCTTGCCGGCTCTTGGCCGACGCCGCGCGCGTTTTGTCCGCCGCCGGCTCGTCGTCCTTGGCGCCGCCCACGGCCTTGGCGGGCTGCGCGCGGCCCTGGAGCGGTGATGCGGGCGCCTCGCTGCCGCGTGCCTGGGTGATGGCCTCCTTCGCGTCGCGCAGGCTGCCGAACGGCCCGCGCACCAGGGGCAACCCCAGGTCGTCGGTCTGTTCGGTGTCGACGACCGCCCACGTCCCCGACTGCGGCTCGATCGTGAACCGCTCGTCGCGCGTCTGCCAGCGACCACCACCGAGCCGCTTGAGGCCCTCGTCCTTGTCCTTGTCGGTCGTCGCGGCCATCAGGCGTTCCCCCGGATCATGTCGATCAGGCGACCCAGGACCCGCTCGCCGTCGGCGCGCAGACCGTTGTGCTCGAACTCATCGGTCTGCCACGCGCGCAGCCCGCGGATCGTGGCCGCCGTCTCCTCGGCGAAATCGCGCTCGACGTACAGGTCGTTGACGTAGATGGTGGCCGCCACCGGGACCTCGTTGCGGCGTAGCCGGTCGGCGTCGTAGAGGGCGGGCCAGGCGTGCTCGGCCAGGATCCCGGCCGCTTCCTTGTGCCCGCGCAGGCCGCCGTAGTCGTCCCACATCCAGGGGAAGACGTGCTCGGCGGTCAGATACCCCTGCTCGACGATCTCGTCCGGCAGGAGCCGGTCCGCCGACCAGCGCGTGGCCACGCCGTCGGCGTAGGACGACTCGTGGAGCGTCGCGTAGATCGGGTTGCGATCGAACTTCGACCCGTTGGCGGCGTCGTGCAGGAAGGCGGCCGACCCGAACGGCAGTTCGACGACGTGGTGGAGCAGCTCGAAGCCGGCGCTGTCGCCGAGCCACATCCCGAGCTGGCGGAATCGGCGCGCGGTGAGCCGGTCGCCCGATGGCAGTCGCACGTCCTCGTCGTCGAGGCGGCGGAAGATGTCACGGACGCTTGCCCGATCGTCCGGATAGCGCTCGAAGTAGCGCCGGTTCTGCGTGCCCAGGCGGCGATAGGTCGCCCCGTAGATGTCGTCGACCGGCCGGCCGATCGGCGACAGGCCGCCGGTGATGAACGCCTCGCGCAGGCCGTCCGGCGCGATCGACAGATAGGTCATCGACGTGAACCCGCCGAAGCTCTGGCCGAGGATGCTCCAGCGATCGACGCCGAGCTCTGCGCGGATCAGCTCCGCGTCGCGCACGATCGAGTCGGCCCGGAAGTGGGTCAGGTAGTCGGCCTGCGCCGCCGGCGGTCTCGCCGGGGATGATCGCTCCGACCGGCGTCGATCCGACCGGTCCCGCGCTGGTCGAGGAGCAGCACCCGGTAGTCCTGCAGCGCCCGCTTCATCCAGCCGGTCGGCGGGCTGGTCGGGCCGGGTCGCCTCGTAACCCGGGCCACCCTGCAGGAAGACGAGGTACGGCCGGTCCGTCGCCGTCCGGCGCGGCGACCTCGCGCGTGAAGACGCGTGATCGTGCGGACCGCCCGGGTCGGCGTGGTCGAGCGGGACGGCGTGCTCCCGTTCGGTGAGCACGACGCCGGGGCCCCGGTATGTCGTCATGTCGTCGCGGTCCAGGGCGAGCGGGCCATCGATCCCGCGAGGTCGGTCTGGCGCAGGAGGCGGGCGCTCTGGCACGTCGGCCGGAGTGACGCTTCGCGCTCGATCGCCTTGAGGAACAGCCGGTCGAACCGTCCGCGCGGGTACGTGCGCACGACCGGGGCCCGCACATGGACGATCGCGCCGATGTCGACGCCGCGCACGTCGATGCCCGTCGCCCGGTCGAGCAGCACCGACTCGATGCCATCCTCCAGGGTCACGCCCGCCCGCATGTGGTCGACGATCGCCACCGCGGCCCGCTCGGCGACTGCGGCCGACATCCCGTTTCGTTCCAGGAACCGACGCGCGATCGCGGCGCCCTCGACCTCGAAGCACGAGGTGTTGCGGGTAAGCCGGGTCAGCCCGACGTCATGGAACAGCGCTGCGCTCCACAGGATCGCCGCATCGAAGGGTCGACCTTCGCGTATCCCGATCTCGACAGCCCAGCAGTACGAGCGCACCGAGTGGTCGAACAGGAAGCGTGGCAGGGTCGATCGCGCCCAGCGCCATGTCGCCGCCGAGATCTGGTCCTGGGGCACCGGCAGCCCCGCGATCGACGCGGGGAGCGACGTCGCATCCATGGCGTCGATGGTAGCGGGCCGGCCGCGTCATACTCGGGTCGATGGCGAGGTACACCGTCAACCCGCGCGCCGTCGAGCGAGCCGAACGGTTGATCCGTGCTCGTCAGTACGTCCTCGACAGCGATTGGGGCGACGCCCAGCCACGGGCCGACGACGAGAACGCGTACCTCGACAAGCACTCGTGGGACGACTACGCGGAGTGGCATCTCGGACTGACCGAGGGCGCGACGGACGAGACCAAGGCGCGCTACGCGTTCGTCTACGGCGATCTCCGCAGGGTGCACCGATCGGGCATCATCGCCTGCCACTTCCGGGCCGCCGAATGGCGCCACAAGGAGGTGGAGCTCGCGGCCCACGAGCTGCTCCAGCTCATCGATCGCACCAGCGGCCTGATCAAGGCCGGCCCGCGCTAGGTCAGCCGCCCTTGTCCGTGGTGTCGTTGTCCTCGGCGCGCTGCTCGCCGCCCTCGGCCGGCGGCTGCCAGGCGTAGTCGGCGTAGCGCAGCTGACGACGCGTCAGCTCGTCCATGCGCGCCTGGTCCTCGCGCAGGATCTCCAGCTCGTGGTCCCGCTCATCGGCGTCGCCGTCGCCGATGTCGACGTCGGGAGCGCCGTCCGGTCGATCGGCGCCGCCCAGGAGGCGACGCAGCAGGCCCACCGCGGGGCTCAGAGGGTCCGCAGGGTCCGGGCGTCGAACTCGAATGGGAGGACCAGCACGAACTTGCCCGACAGCAGCGGGTTCTGGCTCGAAGAACGCCGGCGGACGAACTGCCGCCCGACCTCGCCCACCGTCAGCATCGAACCGGGCGCGGGGCTGCGCCCCCAAACGCTCGAGCCACCATGCGGGTAGAGGGGGTCCTCGACGATCACGCCCGTGATCCGGGCGCCGTTGATGAGCGGGTCGCGCGTCGCCTTGAAGCCGCTCATGACCCAGGCGTGCCGGCCGCGCCAGACCAGCAGCCCGACGGGCTTGCCGGTCTTCCGCATGGCGCGAGCCGCCGTGAGCAGGGCGTCCTGGATCGTGTCGAGGCCGATCACCTTGTACGGTCCGGCGCCGACGATGTTCAGGCCGGCTGCCCATCCACGGACGCTGGCACCCTGTCGTTCGCGGCCGGGCCGTCGCGGGCCGCTCCACGAGCGGGCGAGCCGCTGGAGACGCAGCTGGGTCGAGGCCGTGCGATCCGCACCACGTCGCGTCATGTTGACCATCATCTGCATGCTGGCGCCGACGCACTGCACCAGGTTCGTCTGCGCCACGTAGTCCGACCGGGCGCCGAGGTCGAGGTGGAAAGTCTTGGGCGATGCCGCCTCGACGATCGGGGCAGACGTCAGCAACAGCAGTCCCGCGAGGAGCAGGCCAACAGACCGTTGCGTACGCACCGACTTCATCCTCCAACGGTACGACAGACGCGCAATATCGGTTCTCGGCGTCCGTCGTAGATTGGGACGATGACGAGCGCCGAGCGCGAAGGATCCCGTCTCGGGGCGGCGATCACCCTCGACCAGCTGGACATCGAGCCCTACCCGGTCCTGGCCGGACTGCGCGAGCACGAACCGGTCTCTTGGGCCCCCGTTCTCGACGGGTGGCTCGTGACGCGGCGCGACCTGTGCATCGAGGTCATGCGCGATGCGACCACGTTCACGGTCGACGACCCGCGGTTCACCACCGCGCAGGTGGTCGGTCCGAGCATGCTGTCGCTCGACGGCCCGGAGCACGGCGTCACCGTGACCCGTTCGCCTCGGCGTTCCGTCGGACCGAGGTGATGGAACGGTTCGCCGAAGCCGGTCGAGCCGAGGCCCGGGGCCTCGTGGACGGTCTAGCCCGTGGCGGGCGTGCCGAGGTGCGGCGCGACCTGGCGGGGCCGCTGGCGGTCCGCGTGGTGGCCGCGGCGCTCGAGCTGCTGGATGCCGACCCCCGGTGGTCCTGGGCTGGTACGACGAGATCGTCGGTGCCGTCGACCGGCTCGTCGGCGGGCGGCGCGGTCGATGACCGCGCGCGCGACGCCGTGGCGGCACTCGACCGGCATGTCGGCGGGACCATCGGGACGGGCCACGGCGTGCTCGCGAGCGCGACCGCGACCCTCACCCAGCGCGAGGTCGTGTCGAACGCCGCGGTGATGATGTTCGGCGGGATCGAGACCAGTGAAGGCATGACGACCTCGCTGTTCTGGCACGTGCTGCGGACACCGAGGGGCCTGGAGCGACTGGCCGACGACCGGGCGCGCATCGCCGATGCGGTCGAGGAATCGCTGCGGCTCGAGCCGGCGGCGGCGCGCGTCGACCGCTACGCGACGGCGGATGTCGAGCTGGCCGGCGCGCGGATCCGGAAGGGCGACCTCGTGATCGTGTCCCTCACCGCGGCCAATCGCGATCCGGCGACCTTCCCCGATCCCGACACCTTCGACATCGACCGGCCCAACCTGCGCTCGCACGTCGCCTTCGCGCAGGGTCCGCACGCCTGCGTCGGCTTGCATCTCGCGCGACTGGAGACGCACGCGGCACTCGACGCGGCGCTCGACGGCTGGCCCGGGATGCGTCTCGAGTCCGGGTCGGCCGCCCCGACCGGGGTGGTGTTCCGCAAGCCGCGGGTGCTGCCCGTCACGTGGGATCCACGACCCCCGGCCGGCTAGAAGTCGCGCCGACCCTCGAAGCTCGCCTCCACGCCCGGCCGCGACCGCTCGTAGATCGCCAGCCGATGACCGCCCGGCCCGGCGAAGGAGCGAACGGGGCCCTGCGGGATCTCGAGCCCGTGTCCCTCGTCCCAGCCTCGCGCCCCGAGCTCCGTGGCGGCCGCGGCGAGGTCGGCCACGCGATAGACCAGGATCGGCCGGTCGCCGCTGACGTGGTCGGCGAGCAGCAGGCGCGGCGGTGAGTCGGTCAGCTCGACCATGGCGACACGGGTGCCCATGCCCTCGATCGCGAAGATCAGACGCCCGCCCAGGACGTCGGTGAAGTACGTGACGTCCTGGGCGACGTCCTTGCTGGGCATGTACACGTAGTCGAGGGACTCGAACATCCCGCGGAGCGTACGCCCCGGGCGTCGATCCACCCGTGGAACATCACGATGTTCCGACTGACCAACAAAACCGACGGATCACCATGGTTCGAGGCCCGTTCCCTGGTCCTGGCCGCGTCCAGCCGCTGATCGGAACATCGGGATGTTCCAGTCCGCCGTCGAGTGGCACGGAACGAGGGCGAGCCCGTCGTGCCGGATCCGCCCTCGCGTCGGTCGTGGTCGCGGGTCGCCCCGTGCTCAGCCTGCGGGTCGCTCCTGGAGGGACCAGCCGTTGCCGTCGGGGTCGTCGAAGAACGCGAACGAGTTCCACGGACCACCCTTGCCGTCAAACCACTCGCCGTTCTCGAAGTGGCGGATCGGGCCGATGTCGAGGCCACGGCCGGTCAGTTCGGCATGCGCCGCCTCGATGTCATCGACGACGAGCTGCAGGCCCTGGACGGAGCCGGGGGCGGTCTTGATCGTCCCCTTGCCGACCATGATCGAGCAACCCGATCCGGGCGGCGTCAGCTGGACGATGCGGAACTCCTCGTTCGGCTGGTGGTCGACATCGACGACGAAGCCGACCTTCTCGCTGTAGAACGCCTTGGCGCGATCGACGTCGGCGACGGGGAGCGGCACGAGCTCGAGCTTGTAGTCCACGTCAGGCCACCGGTGCGCCAAGTCGCATTAGAAGCTCGTCGAGCCGAGCGAAGCCGTCGTTCATGCCCTCCTCCATGCCGCTCTCGACCATCGCATCGCGGGCCTCGACCGATTGGTAGACGGCGTGGTTGCGGACGACGGTCTTGCCGCCCCGCTCCTCGAGGGATAGGGACTCCAGCGACACGTGGCCCGGTGCGCCCTCGAACTCGAAGGTCTGGAGCATGCCGTCGGGTGTCTGGTCCCCATGGAACACGCCGTGGAAGGCGAACGAGTTGCCGGCGTCGTCGCTGTGGATGTAGCGCCACTGGCCACCGTCCCGGGGCTCGTACTTGTCGATCGTCATCGTGTACCTGCGCGGGCCGAGCCACTGGATGAGGAGCTCGGGGTCCGTGTAGGCGCGGAACACGAGGTCGCGCGGGGCCTCGAACTCGCGGCTGATATCGAGGAAGGGGACGCCGGCCGGGGCATCGATCTGCGTCGTCGCCATCGCTGTTACCTATCCTTTCCGTTGACTTGCAACGCTGCGAGCAGCGCGTCGAGTCGCTCGTGACTCTCTTCCCAGTAGGCGCGATAGGTCACGAGCCATTCGGTCGCCTTCCGGAGGGGATCCGCCTCCAGGTGGCTCAGCCGAGCGGTGGCCTTTCGCGTGCGGGAGATGAGCCCAGCCGACTCGAGCACCTTGAGGTGGCGCGAGATCGCCGGCTGGGATACGTCGAACGGCGCGGTCAGCTCCACGACCGGGGCGTCGCCTTCCGCCAGACGCGCGAGGATCGCGCGGCGGGTCGGGTCGGCGAGGGCTCCGAAGACGGCATCGAGCTGATCGGTCATCACATCCATAACCATATGGTTATGGAACCGTCCTGTCAACCCCGACGTCGAGCCGACCGGGCCTACCGCGTGGTCGTCGGCGTGATACGGACGATCGGGATCGAACGACCCGTCTGCGACGGGTAGTCGGCGAACCAGGGCAGCGCCGTCACGTGGTCGGACCATAGACGGTCGCGCTCGTCTCCCTCCACGATCGTGGCCGACGCGTCGGTGCGCTCGTTGCGGACCTCGATCGTCACCTTCTGGTCGGCCTCGAGGTTGTGCAGCCAGCTCGGATCGGTCTTCGACCCGCCCGCCGTGCCCGCGACGATGTAGTCGTCGCCATCGCGGTGATACGTCAGGATCGCCCGGCGGTCCGCGCCGCTCCTCGCTCCCCGGCTCGTCATGACGAGCAGCGGATGGCCGGCCAGCGGGCCGCTGACCACCTCGCCGCCATTGGCACGCATCTCGGCAAGGAGCTGCGTCTCGAATGGGTTCTCGTCGGCCATGGGCAATCCTCCGTTTCAGTCGTTGCTGATGCAACGATGCCACGGATCGCCCGATGGCGCCGGCGGCCAGGAGATCAACCCGTTGCGGGCGGTGTCGCGGGTTCGAGGACCCAGTGGTTGCAGCGGAGGGTGCGGCCTCCGTAGTCGACATCCTGCTCCCCCACCAGGCGGAACCCGAACTTGCGGCAGAGACCGTTCGACGGGCCGTTCGTGATTCCCGGCAGCGCATGGATGGCGCCCCACCGACCGTCATCGCGGGCGCGCTCGAGGAGCAGGCCGAGCGCCGCGCTCGCGTAGCCGCGGCCCTGGAATGCGGGGAGGATCAACCAGGCGGCCTCGCTGACCGGCCGGCCGTCGATGTCCGACCCGAAGATGCCGATCGTGCCGATCGGTGGGGCACCGGGCTCGAGCACGATCGTGTACCACCACAGGCCGGCCGCCACGCTGTCGAGGCGGCGTGACGGGAGGCGGGGATCGCCACCATCGGCACGTGATCGCCGAGCTCGGCGGTCACGGGCCGATCGGTGTCGAGCCCGCCTCACGCTCAGCCAGCGGTCGGCGTCGCGATACGGCAGCAGCTCCATCGCCGCCAAGCCTACGGCCGCGCTTCGCCGATGTCGTACCCTCCGCGAACAGGGGCTCATGGGAGGGACCGATGCGACCCATCGCGCGCACCGTCCACGCGGTCATCGCGTGGCTCGTGGTGGCTGGCCTGATCGTCCAGGTGTGGCTGGCCGGACGCGGCGTCTTCGAGCCACCGAGCGGCTTCACGACGCATCGCGATCTCGGCTACACGCTCGGGTTGATCCCCATCGTGCTCCTGGTGCTCGGCGCCGTCGGCGGCATGGGCCGCCGAATGGCCATCCTGGCCGCCGTGATCTTCGGCCTGGTCATCGTGCAGTCGCTGCTCGTGATGGTGCGCACATCGAGCCCGGCGATCGCGGCCCTGCACCCGGTGAACGGATTCCTGATCCTGCTCGTGGCCGTCATCCTCGCCCGGGAATCGTGGGCCATGCGTACCGCGACGGCCTGAGGGGTCGCCAACCGCGGCGCGGTGAAATGGTCAGGCCCGCCCTTCCTCGAGCTGGCGCACAAACTTCTCGATGCGCCGCTGACGCGTCTCCGGCGTCTTCGCGTCCTCGACCGACAACGTGATCCGACGCTTGTTGCTGTACGACAGGGTCTCGAAGAAGCGCTTCGCCTCGGGCGCGGCGTCGAGCGCGCCGGCGAGGTCGGTCGGCACCTCGACCTCGCGCGGGGCCGTGTCGAGCTCCAGGTCGACCTCGAGCTCGTCGCCAGCTTGGACGCCGGCGGCGGCGCGATGCTCCGCGGCGACGCCGAGCATGTACGTGTCGCCATAGACCGCTACCGTGTTCCGGTAGGTATGGCCGTTGATCGTCACGAGGACCGGCGGGCGCTTTCCCTTGCCGAGGGCCTCGACGACCTCTGGCGGGACCCGGAACCCCGTTGCGGTCTTGCCGCCGAGCTCGAGCGTGGTCGTGAATCGCATCGAGGACCCAGCCTAGCGCACCGGAGGGATCACCGATGAGCCGGCCACGGATGGCGTTCATGCGACCGTTCACGACGCGGATCGTCAACCCGTTCACCCGCCGCATCGCCGGTCACGTGCCGTTGTTCGGGATCGTCCTGGTCCCCGGGCGAAAGAGCGGGCTCCTCCGGCGGATCCCGATGAACGTGTTCCGGTCCGGCCCGGACTACGTCTTCGCCCTGACCTATGGACAGGACGTCGACTGGGTGCGCAACGTTCGCGCCGCCGGTGGCTGCCGCCTCGAGACGCGGGGTCGGACCGTCGAGTTGCGCGACCCCGAGCTCATCCACGACCCCGCCCGGCGGCTCATGCCCCAACCGGTGCGCTTCTTCCTGGGGCTGATGCGCGTCGAGGATTTCCTGCGGATGCGACCCGGCTGACGGTCAGGCGTGGAACGCCTCGAGCGCCTCGCGCTCGGCCTCGACGGCCTTGCGGTCGGCGGCGCGCAGCCCCTCGTACGGGTCGAGCACGACCCGGCCGTCGCGCAGCGACCACGCTCCGGCCACCACGCCGTCGACGAGGTACGTCCCGACCGAGAAGGGGTTCTTCGTCGAGAACACGCGTGGCCGGTACGCCTCGGGCAGGAGACCCGTGCGGCGAGCGTGCACCAGCAGGTTGGCGTCCCAATGCGGCAGGAAGCGCACCGGTGCCGGCGTATCGGGATCCGGCAGCGGCTGATCGGGCAGGTCGATCAGATCGCGGCCCGCCTCGTCGCGGAATGTGCGCAGGGTCAGGTCGCTGCCCGCCTGCTTCGCGGTCGTGATCGAGATGCCGGCCCATGAGGCGATGTCGGACCAGGTTCCCGGGCCGAATGCCCGCAGATAGCCGCGCACCAGGTGGACGCGTCCCTCGGCCTCGGTCGCGTCGATCGGACCCACCCAGTCCTCCGCCAGCCCGAGGCGGTCCGCCCGCCGGCGTTCCCACGTGCCGGCCGGCGGCACGCGCACGAGATCGACCCACAACCCGAGCGTGCCGACGAACCCGGTCGCCAGGTCGCCGAGCTCCTTCACGGTCCGCGGACCGCCGGCCAGCGCCTGGCGCAGCCGCTCGGCGGCGGCTTCCATGTCCGCTTCCCCGACCCCGCTCGCGCGCAACGCGGTGCGCCGCCACAGCTCACGCCGGGCCTCGCGAACACCGAGCGCATACGGCCAGAACTCGCGCCGCGAGACGATGTGGATCGTGGTGCGCATGAGCGTGGCCTGGATGGCGGCACGCCCCTCGAGCTCCGTCGTCAGGTCGTCGCGCCGGAAGCCATCGAGTCGCGACCAGAGCCCGACGTAGCCGGACGGGGCGTACTGGGTCTGCAGGCCACCCACCTGTTCGACCGCCTCGGCGATGGACAGCTGGGAACGCTCGAGGAGCAGCTGGCGCGCCAGCAGGGCGCGCAGCAAGGCACGGGGCGTCAGGGTCGGGACGGTCATCGTCCCCGATGATGGCAGCCCCAGGCCGCTCGGACGCGGACACCTCGGTCGTATCCTGCGAGGATGTCGACCGTCACCGCGGAACGCCCCGATCTCCGGGCGTCCGTGGTCCCGCTCGTCCTCGCCCTCCTGCCACTGGCCGGTCTGGCTCTCCTCCTCGTACGACCCGAGCTCGACCTCGAGTGGGAGCACCACCCGAGCCATTTCTGGCTCGTCCTCGGGACGGCGGGGGTCAACGTCGTGCTGGCGTACGTGACCAACGTCGCCGCGGGGCGCTACCGCGACGCGCGGCTGATCCTCATCTCGCTCGCGTTCCTGGCCAGTGCCGGGTTCCTGGGGCTGCACGCGCTCGCGACGCCGGGCGTGCTGCTCGACCAGCCGAATGCCGGGTTCGTCGTCGCCACGCCGATCGGGCTGGTCCTGGCGGCGCTCTTCGCGGCCGCATCGACGAGCGCCATCGCGGGACCGCGGGCGAGGACCGTCCTGCGGCTCCGACCGGTCATGCTCGGCGGGCTGATCGTCCTGATGGTCGCGTGGGGATTCGTGTCCCTCGCCAGACTGCCACCGCTCGATGGGCCGCCGCCGCCGAAGGAGGGCGTCGGGCCGCTCACGGCGCTGGGGATCGTCGCGGTCGGGCTGTACGTCTTCGCGGCGTGGCGCTCGTTCCGCCAGTACCGCGTGCGGGGCGGGACGGTGGTGCTGGCGATCGCCGTGGCGCTGGTCCTCCTGGCGGAGGCGATGATCGCCGTCGTCCTGAGCCGGAACTGGCGGCTGAGCTGGTGGGAGTGGCACGTCCTCATGCTCGTGGCGTTCGCGCTGATCGCCCTCGGGGCTCGCCAGGAGTACCGCCGCAGCGGATCACTGACGGGCGCCTTCGGTGGCCTGTATCTCGAGGCGACGCTGGCGCGCATCGACCGCTGGTATGCGGGAGCGATCGCGGCGGTATCGGCCGCGGACGCTGACCGGGGCTCGATCGAGCCGGTCCTCGAGCAATTGCGCAGCGAGGGTGCGACGACCGAGGAGGTCGCCCTGCTCGCGGGCGCCGCCCATGAGCTGCGCCGGCTCGACGCCTCCTTCCAGCCGTACCTCCCGTCCGTCGTGGCCGACCGCATCCGCCAGCGCGGGGCAGCGCCGATGCGCGGCGAGGAACGCGTGGTCAGCGTCGTCTTCGCGGATCTCGCCGGGTTCACGCCCTTCAGCGAGACGCACCCGCCGACCGAGGTCCTCGAGATGCTCAACGCATTCTGGGCCGTGGTCGTGCCGGCCATCGACGCGGCCGGCGGCGTCATCGAGCACTTCGCGGGCGACGGGATCATGGCCATCTTCAACGCTCGCGGCGACCAGCCCGACCACGCTCGCCGCGCGGCGCTGGCGGCCACGTCGATCGTCACGGCGGCGCGTCCCATCGTCGCGGCCAGGCCGGGCTGGCCGCTGTTCCGGGTCGGCGTCAATACGGGACCGGCCGTCCTCGGCGACGTCGGCGCGGCCGGGCGACGCAGCTTCTCGGTCATCGGCGACACGATCAACACGGCTGCGCGGCTCATGACGGCGGCGCAGCCGGGTCAGATCATCGTCGGCCGCGCGACCTGGGAAGCGCTCGGGCCCGAGCGCGTGGGGGTCGCCCTCGGCGGCGTCCGGGTCAAGGGCAAGCGCGATGCGGTCGAGGCGTGGAGGCTCGGGCCGCCGTAGGCGCCGCAGCCCCAACGACGGCCCGCATCTCAGGCGGCGTAGACGTCCTTCGGGGCCTCGACTTCCGGCACGCCGATCTCGATCGGGTTGCTGATCGGGTCCTGGCTCCACTCGAACCAGCCGCCGTCGTATACCGCGATCCGCGGCCAGTCCTGCAGCAGGGCGTAGAACCACGTCTCGCTGGCCCGCCAGCCGGTGCCGCAGTAGAACGCGACCCACTTGTCGGAGACGATCCCGGCCTCGGCCCAGTTGGCCGTGATCTCGGGGTACGCGCGCATCGTGTTGTCGACGTTGCGGTAGTGCTGCATGTGGTAGGCATCGGTTCCGCAGTTGCCCCAGACGTCGCCCTTGATCCGGCCCGCCGGGCCGATGTAGTTGTAGCCGCTCACCGAGCCGATGTGCTCGCGCCATGTGCGGACGCTCACCAATGCGGCATCGTCCGGGTCGGCGAGGATCTCCTTCGCCTCACCGATATCGACGATCACCTCGGGGCGGACCGGGATGACGGCCCCGAAGTCGGCCACCGGCGAGGGCTCGCGCAGGATCTGCTCGACCGGGTTGCCATCGCGGACCCACCAGTCGTAGCCGCCGTCGAGGAGGCGCACGTCCTCGACCCCGGCGTAGGTCAGGATCATCAGTGCTCGCGTCGCGGCGATCTGTCCGGCCCGACGACCCGGCCACTTCTCGTTCGCCTGGCCCTCGGTGTCACGACCGTAGACGATGACGGTCGTGTCCTTCGTGATGCCGAGGCCGCGGATGGCCGCGTCGAGCACGTCCGGCGACCGCCGGTTCCAGTCGGCCGGATCCTCGAGCACGTTCGTGTCGAGGTAGAGCGCGCCGGGGATATGCGCCTCGGCGTATTCCTCGGGGACGCCGAAGTTGACGTGGAACAAGCGGACGTCGCCCTTGGGGGCGGCCTCGGGGCGCTCGCCGGCAAGGACCTGACGCAGCCAGTCGATGTGCACGAGCCGCTGGTACTGGGCCAGCCGCTCGATCGGGAGCGTCGGATCGGCGGCCCATCCGAGGAAGCCGCCCTCGAGGACCCGGGTGTTCGCGATGCCCAGCGACGCGAGCCGCTCGACGAGCGCCCCCGCATCGTCTCGGCTGTTGCCGTACACGACGATGTCGCGATCGGGCGTGATCCGCTTGGTGGCGAGCAAGCGGGCGATCTCGGGCTCGTCGACCGTCCGCAGCCAGTCGATCGGGAACGCCACGGCGCCGGGGACGTGCCCACCGCGAACCTCGCCACCGAGGCGCCAGCCGTTGTAGGCCGCGAGCGACCGCACGTCGACGACCGTCAAGGACGGGTCCTCGATCCGATCGCGAAGCGGTCCGGGATCGATGGTGTTGATGCTCGTCTGCTCGGTGGTCATCTGCGGCGTCCCTCTCAGGTGGGCGGAAAACAAGAAACCCCTGCGTCCTGCAGGGGTTCGGAGGTTGGGCCGGCGTACGGCGATATCGACGTACGCCTTAGCGACACCACCTGCCCTGCTTGGCAGCGGCGTGACACATGCAGTGGTGCGCGTGGCGTGTCGGTGTCATCGCGCGGCATTGTCCACCACGCCGACGGGCATTGCAAGCGATGGCCAGGTCGGGTTCCGCCGCGTGAGAACCGACGCGGCCGGCGTCATGTCGTCGATGTTCGCTGGATCCCTCGTCGCAGGCGCTCCGGGGAGAGCGGCAGGCACGACACGACGAGGGCGACCGACAGGCCGACGAGCATCCACAGGCTGGCCGTGAAGTCGCCGCTCAGGTCGCGGGCCGCACCCAGCACGACCGGCCCGGTGGACGACAGGATGTAGCCGCCCAGCAACATCAGGGCCGCCACCGAGCCGACCCGTGCCGGCTCATCGGCGACATCGAGTGGCAGGGTCAGCGAGAGCGGGAAGACCGCCCCGAGGGCCAGGCCGAGGATCGCCACCCAGCCGTAGGCGAGCTCCGGGAGCAGGATGACCCCGACGAGGGCGCCGACGGCGATGGCGGACGACACCAGCAGCTGCGGTCGCCGGCGACCCAGCCGGTCGGCGACGAGTGGCAGCCCGATCGTCGTCACGAGGCCGACGCCGTTGAAGACCCCGATCAAGGCGCCCGCCTCCGTCGCCGTCCAGCCGCGCTCCACGAACGCGTTCGGCAGCCACGACACGATGCCGTAGAACAGGACCGACTGCAGGCCGAAGACCACCACCAACAGCCAGGCGGTCGAGTCCCGCCACGGAAGGCGCCGGGCGACGGACGCTCCCGGGGCCGGCCGGTCGTCGACGCCGACGAGCACCAGCCACGCGACGATCGAGCCGATGCACAACACGGAGATGATCAGGAGCGCACGCCGCCAGTCCGACTCGCCGGCAAGCGGGACAGCGAAGCCGGCGGCCAGGGTGGATCCCGCGACGATCCCGCCGGCATAGGCTCCCGTCCCAAGCGCCGGTCGGCCGGGGATCCGCCGCGACACGATCATCGATGGCAACGCACCAGCGGTCCCGATCCCGATGCCGATGCCGAGTGTCGCCAGCAGCACGAGCGGGACGCCCGGTGCCAGCGCCCGGGCGAGGCCGAACGTGACGACCGCGCTCAGGCAGGCCACGAAGACGGTCCCGGCCCCGAACCGCGCTGCCAGTCGTGGCCCGATCGGCGCGAAGACGCCCATGCACAGGACGGGGATCGTCGTCAGCAGACCGGCGATGCCGGCCGGCAGATCGAGGTCGGTGCGGATCAGGGGCAGCAGCGGGCCGATGGCCAGGATCTGTGGGCGCATCGCCAGTGACGCGAGGAACAGGCCGATGATGACCGAGAGCGGGATCGAGGCGCGGTTCATCACCGGCTGGGGGGTCGCGGCATCGGTCGCACTCTACCCGCGCCGGTGCGGATCGGTGGCGGCTCATGCGCATATCTAGGTGTCGAGCGCCGGATACCTCGACATCGGACCGCGGCGACCCGCATACTGCGAGGTATGGCACCTCGACGTCCTGGCACGGGACTGCGCGTCGGTCAGGCCGCGGAGATGCTCCAGGTTTCGGTCGACACCCTGCGCCGCTGGGAAACCGAGGGCCGGCTACGGGTCGACCGGTCGCCCGGTGGCCAGCGGGTCGTGGCCATGTCGGAGGTGAGCCGCCTGCTGGCCGAGCGCCGTGGCGCGGTCGCGGATCGGCCGATCGTCGCCCAGTCGGCCAGGAACCGGTTCTCGGGGATCGTCACCCGGATCGAGAAGGACCGCATCGCGGCGGTCGTCGAGGTCATGGCCGGCCCGCACCGGCTCGTCAGCCTGATGACCGCCGAAGCCGTGGACGACATGGGGCTCCAGGTCGGTGACGAAGCCGTGTGCGTGGTCAAGGCGACGAACGTGATCGTCGAGGTCCCGGCCCAGGGACGCGGAGGTGGGTCGTGAGGCGGCTCGCCTCGTTCATCCTGTCGATGGCGCTCCTCACGGCGTGCACGGCGGCCGGGACGTCCCTACCCTCCCCTGCCGCCTCCACCTCGCCGACCGCGGAGCCGGTCGAGTTGACGATCCTCGCCGCCGCGTCCCTGCGCGACGCGCTCGACGCCGTCAGCACGGGGTACGCGAGCGATCACCCCACGGTGACGTTGACCATCGCGACCGACTCGTCGGCCGCCCTGGCCACGCAGATCCTCGAGGGGGCGCCAGCCGACGTCTTCCTGTCCGCGGACGAGACCAACCCCGCGAAGATCGTCGACGGTGGTCTGGCGGACGGACCCGCGATCCGCTTCGCCGGCAACGAGCTCACGATCGTCGTCCCGACCGGATCCAGCATCGTGGTCACGGCCGCGGATCTTGCGAACCCCGGCGTGAAGGTGATCGCGGCCGGTGCGGAGGTGCCGATCACGACGTACGCGACCCAGGTCGTCGATGCGCTTGCCGGCCTGCCCGGCTACCCGCCGGATCTCGCGGCCGCGTACGCCGCGAACGTCGTCTCGCGCGAGGACAACGTCAAAGCCGTGGTCGCCAAGATCGAGCTCGGCGAAGGGGACGCGGCCATCGTGTATGCGACCGACGCGACCGCATCCGGGAAGGTCGACCGGGTCGACATCCCGGCCGACGCCCAGGTCCGCGCGACGTACGCTGGGGTCGTCGTCGCCGGATCGGACCGGTTGGCGGAGGCCCGCGCCTTCATGGACTGGCTGAGCGGCGCCGCGGGTCAGGCCATCTTCGCCGACTTCGGATTCCTGCCGCCCGGATCGTGATCGCGCGGGCCGTCGTCCCGGCCACGGCCGCGGTGGCGGCCCTGTTCCTCGGCGTCCCGGTGCTGGTCCTGGTCATCCGCGCCTTGGGCGGCGAGGCGTTCCTGGCGTCTCTGACGTCACGCACCGTCCTCGATGCCGTCCGGCTCAGCCTGGCCACGACGACGGTGTCGCTCGCGCTGACGATCGTCGCCGGGCTGCCCCTGGCCTACGTCCTCGCACGCCGGACGTTCCGTGGCAAGCGGATCGTGGAGATCGTGATCGATCTGCCGATCGTCCTGCCTCCCGCGGTCGCCGGCCTGGCCCTCCTGCTGGTCTTCGGACGGCGCGGGCTGCTTGCCGAGCCGCTGGACATCCTCGGTTGGGCGATCCCGTTCACGACGATCGCCGTGATCCTCGCCCAGACGTTCGTCGCCGCGCCGTTCTTCGTGCGGTCCGCCCGCGCCGGGATCGCCGGCGTCGACCGCGACCTCGAGGATGCCGCGCGCGTGGACGGAGCCTCCGAACGCCAGGTGTTCCGGTCCGTCACGATCCCGCTGGCGGGCGCGGCCCTGGCTGGCGGACTGGTAATGAGCTGGGCGCGTTCGCTGGGTGAATTCGGGGCGACGATCATGTTCGCCGGCAACGTCGAGGGCCGGACGCAGACGCTGCCGCTCGTCGTCTATGCGGAGTTCGGGGCGGGCGATGTCGATGCGGCCGTGGCTGCTGCGGCCGTCCTCGTCCTCGCGGCGTTCGGCGTGCTGGCCGCGGTCCGCGTCTTCCACTGGGGGCGGGCGCTCGACACGCGCGGGGTCGGCTGAGCCTGCCCAGCCGCCCGATCGCTCAGCGGTCGCTGGGCGGGGTCGCTGCGCCGGGATCCGTCTGGATGAGATGGCTCGGGGCGTTGTGCACCGCGGGGATGCTGCCCAGGCGGCCCGCCTGGTAATCGGCGACCGCCTGCAGGACCTCTTCGCGAGTGTTCATCACGAAGGGACCCATCCAGGCCACGGGCTCGCGGATCGGACGGCCACCCAGGACGAGGATGTCCATCGTCGGGCTCCGGCTCTCCTGGCGGTCGGCCGCTGTGACCGTGAGCGCATCGCCCGGCCCGAGGACGACCAGCTGCCCGATGCGAACCGGGCGGCCTTCTTCGCCGACCGTGCCTTCCCCGTTCATCACGTAGATCAGCCCGTTGTAGTCCGGGCGCCACGGCAGGCTCAGGCGCGCGCCGGGGCTCAGCGTCGCGTGGACGAGCGTCATCGGGCTGTACGTCGAGCCTGGGCCCGCGTGGCCGGCGACGTCACCTGCGATGACGCGGACGATCGCGCCCCCGTCGGGTGACGACAGCAAGGAGACCTCGCTGGCGCGGATGTCCTGGTAGCGCGGCGCCGACCACTTCTGGTCGGCCGGCAGGTTGACCCATAGCTGGAAGCCGTGGAACAGGCCACCGCTGCGCACGAGGTACTCGGGCGGCTTCTCGATGTGGAGGATGCCGGACCCCGCGGTCATCCACTGCGTGTCGCCGTTCGTGATCACGCCGCCGCCGCCATTCGAGTCGCTGTGCTCGAACACGCCGTCGATCATGTAGGTGACGGTCTCGAACCCCCGATGGGGATGCCACGGCGTGCCCTTGGCTTCGCCCGGGGCGTACTCGACCTCGCCCATCTGGTCGAGGTGGATGAACGGATCGAGGTCCTCGAGCGCGACACCGGCGAATGCCCGCCGCACGGGAAAGCCCTCCCCCTCGAAGCCGCGACGGCGCGACCGTGACGCTGCGGACGGGCCGCATGCGGGCGACGGCGGGATCCGGGACCGCGATCCGGGGGAGGATGGAGATGTCGTCTGGGGCGATGGCAGGCATGGGGAACGGCTCCTTCGTATCGACCATATGCTACGCCAAGGTGGTTGCGCTGTCAACGACTAGCTCGTCCTACACTTGGGCGGTGAGCGAGCGCGCGGCCGACGAACGCCACGTCCGGGCGGCCACGGACGCGGAGCTCGCCGATGTCCGTGCGATGCATGCCGCCAACCGACTCGCCTGGGACGAGGCGGCCGAGCGCTACGAGGGCTGGCTGCCCGAGGCGATCGAGCTCATCGCGAGCGGCGGCTCGAACCTCTTCCCCATCGAAGCGGCGCTGATCGGTGACTTGCACGGGCGCTGCGACCGGGCGATCCACCTCCAATGCGCCGGAGGGCGGGACACGCTCTCGCTCTGGAACCTCGGGGCGACCGAGGTCATCGGCATCGACCTCAGCCCGCGCATGCTCGAGCTCGCGGCACGCCTCAGCGCGGCGGTCGGCGCGCCGGCACGTTGGATCGAGGCGGACGTGCTCGATGCTCCGCACGAGCTCGACGGGACCGCGGACCTCGTCTATACCGGGCGCGGGTCGCTGATGTGGCTCCAGGATCTCGATGCGTGGGCCGCCGTGGTCCGCCGCCTGCTGACACATGAGGGTCGCTTCGTCCTGTTCGAGGGCCACCCGATCGAGTGGCTGTTCGATGCCGACGAGTCGGGACACTGGACGGTGACCGACTACGACTATTTCGGTGGGCCGGAGGCGTCGAAGGGCTGGGCGCCCGAGTACATCGATCGCCTGTCGATCGACGACGACGACCAGCACTGGAAGTTCGCTCGGGCCTGGACGCTGGGCGAGGTGATCACCGCGCTCCTGCGTTCCGGGCTCCGGGTCGAGGCGGTCGCCGAGCATCCGGTCGACTGGTGGTCCGGTCACGGCGACGTCCGGGCCGAGGAACGTGGACGGATCCCCCTGTCGTTCTCGGTCGTGGCCAGACGCGGCGCGGACTGACGCTCGGGGGCCTTCGAGCGAAGGTCAGCCCGTCGCCGGCTGGTCGACCGAGACCCAGGCTCGATCGAGGGTCAGCTGGATGACCGTGGAGCGATCCTCGACGAGGGCCTGCCGAAGAGCCGGTTCGACATCCGCGTCGCGCTCCACCCGCACGCCGCGCGCGCCGAGTCCTCGCGCGATCGCGGCGAAGTCGACCGGCCCGAGCTCGGTCCCGACGCCGATGCCGGTGCCCCGACCCTGCTGCCACATGCGGATCGTCCCGTAGCGCTCGTTGTCGAAGACGAGGACGATGATGCGGGCGCCCTCGCGCGTCGCGGTCTCGAGCTCGGCCATCGTCATCGCCATGCCGCCATCACCGGCGAGCGCGACGACCGGCCGGTCGCGATGCACGAGCGCGGCGGCGATGGCCGCCGGGACGGCGTAGCCCATCGCCCCGGACGTCGGCCCGACGAACGTGCCGGGTCGTCGGAAGCGGAAGCCGCGACCCGCCCAGCCGCCGAAGTTGCCGGCATCGGTGGTCAGGATCGCGTCATCGGGCAGGACGTTCCGGAGCGTGGTGATGACCCGGCCGGGATGGACGCCCGGGCCCGTCCAGGTGTCCGCACCGGCATCGACCGTCGCGGCCGCCTCCCAGGCGGCACGGTCCGTGGCGTTGTGTCCCTGCCGGACGCGCACCTTCTCGGCATCGAGGACGGCCCGTCCGACCAGCCGCTCGTTCGCGGCCCGGAGGAAGGCCCGGGCGTCGGCGCCGACGCTGAGGTCGGCGGGACGCTGCCCGGGCGCGCGGGCGGGATCGATGTCGACATGCGCCCAGCGCGTCGTCGGGGCCGGGATGGAGTCCTCCCAGGACGTCGGCTCGTTCAGCCGGCAGCCGATGACGAGCATCGCGTCGGCGGCCGCGAGCCGGTCACGGACGGTCGGGGCGGCGGCGTACCCGGCCATCCCGAGGTACAGCGGATGGTCGTTCGAGATGACGTCCGCCCGGCGCCAGGCGGCCACGATAGGGACCTGGAGCAGATCGGCGAAGCGCAGCAGGTCGGTCGAGGTCCGCGCGCGCAGGATGCCTCCGCCGGCCAGGATGACCGGGCGTTCGGCGGACGCGAGCATTTCGATGACCGCCCGGATGTCGTCGTCCGACGACGGGCTGGGGCCGGGTCGATCGGCGGAGACGCGGGCGTCGTCGGGGGCCGGTTCGTCGAGCAGGTCCTCTGGCAGGGACAGCAGGACGGGACCCGGACGCCCCCCGGTCGCCTGTCGGACGGCCTCGCCAAGGATCGTCGCGACCTCGGTCGCATCGCGTGGCTCCGCGGCCCACTTCGCCAGCCCACCGATCGTGGCGACCTGGTCGATCTCCTGGAACGCCTCGTGCCCCCGGTGGGCTCGCGCGACCTGGCCGACGAGCGCGAACATCGGCGTCGAGTCCTGGCGCGCCGTGTGGATCCCGATCGCGAGGTTGGTGGCGCCCACGGCGCGCGTGCCGATGCAGGCGGCAGGTCGGCCGGTCAGGTTGCCGTGCGCCTCGGCCATGAACGCGGCACCGCCCTCGTGACGCGTCGCGATGACGCGGATGCCCGCCTCGCCGAGCGCGTCGAGCAAGCCGAGGAACGACTCGCCCGGCACCGTGAACGCGTAGCGCACGCCGGCGGTCCGCAGGGCGTCGGCGATGAGCCGGCCGATGGTCCGCGGGCCGCTCGGCTCCGCCTCGACCGAGGCTGCAGGGGTGTCCCCGTCCGCCGCCTCGGGCACGTCGACGTCGACTCCGACCTCATCGACGGCGTCGGTCGGTGGTTCGGCCGCCACGGCCCAGGTGCTGTCGCTCGCCGCCGTCGGGTCGTCGTCGGCGGTCCTCGTGCCCTCGTCGGTCATCCGTAGGCCAGTGGCAACGCGATGCTCGACAGGACGAGACCCAGCACGATGACCACGACGACGACGATCATCACGGCCTGCGAGAGGCGGGATCCAGGCACCTCGATCGACCCTCAGCGATAGTTCTGGAACTGCAACGGGACGGGCTCATCGAGCTCGCGCAGCCGATTGATCACCTTCTGCAGCTCGTCCTTGCTCTTGCCGGATACCCGCACAGCGTCGCCCTGGATCTGCGACTTGACCTTGGGGAACTCGTCGCGGATCAGCTTGCTGAGCCGCTTGGCGATCTCGTCGGTCAGGCCTCGGCGCAGCTTGATCTCCTGGCGGACCTTGTTGCCGCCGGCGGGCTCGACCTTGCCCCAATCGAAGATCTTGAGCGACAGGTTGCGCCGGATCGCCTTCGACTCGATGAGGTCCTTCACGGCCGTCGCGCGGTATTCGTCGTCGGTCACGAGGACGATCTCGTCCTTGGCCTGCGTCAGATCGACCGTGATGCCCTTGAAGTCATACCGCTGACCCACCTCCCGACGCACCTGGTCGAGGGCGTTGCGCAGCTCCTGCTCGTCGAAGTCGCTGACGACGTCGAACGACACATCACCGGCCATGGATCCTCCTCTTGGTCAAGCGGCCCTCGACTCGCGCCGGTGCCACCACTCGCGGAAGCGGGCGATCCGCCCGTCCGTCACGTCCATCGTCAGGAACCCGGCGAGCCGTACCCGGGCGGCGTCCGATCGCTGCACATAGCTCGCGTGCCATGACGCGAGGACCGTGGATCCGGACACCCAGTGGCGCTCCACGGTGAACTCGACGTCCTGCTGGCGCTCGGATTCCTCCAGCAGGTAGGCCCGTACGGCGTTGCGGCCCACGATCGGTGCCTCGAATGGATCCTCCTGGTACGTGACGTCGTCCGTGAACAGCTCGGTCCAGCCGTCGCCGTCGAAGGCTTCCCACGTCCGCCCATAGCGGTCGAGCAGGTCGGCGGCGGCCGCGTAGTCGAGGGTCATCGCGCGCTCGTGCCTCCCATCCGTTCCAAGAGTCGCTCGCCGATCCGGTAGCTGCGGCCGCCACCCATGACGAGGACCGCGTCGCCCGGCTTGACGTGATCGGCCAGCCAGTCCGCCGTCCTCTCGACCGATCCCGGTGCTTCGACCGGGATATCGGTCCGCACGGCCGCCACGGCCGATGCGAGGGCCGCCGCCGAGACGATCGTGATATCGGGATCCCGGCTGGCCCAGATGTCGGCGATGGCGACCGCGTCCGCCGTCGCCAATGCCTCGGCGAATGCGGGCAGCAGCGCCGCCGTCCGATGGTACGTCAGCGGCTCGTAGGCCGCCCAGATGCGGCGACCGGGCTCGCGCTGCCGGAGGGCCGCGATCGTCACGCGGATGGCGGTCGGGTGGTGGCCGTAGTCGTCGTAGACGACGACCCCAGCGGCGTCGCCCTTGCGCTCGAGCCGGCGGCCGACACCGGGGAATGTCTCGAGGCCGCGGACGATGGCCTCGATCGGGACGTGCAGCGCGAGGGCGGCGCCGATGACCCCCAGCGCGTTCTCGGCGTTGTGCCGCCCGACGGTCGGCAGCCGGACGAGGACGGGCTCGCCGTTGCCGGTGCCAGGTCCGCCGTCCGTGCCGCGCACCTCGAGCGTGGTGCCCTGCGCATCGGCGCCGACGATGCGACCGACCAGGGCGGCGTCCCCCACCGCCCTGCCGTCGTCTCCTTCGACGAATGTGCCAACGATGCGTCGCGCTCGATCGGCCACCGCGTCGAGGACGGATCGGACACCGGTGTCCCCGAGATTGGCCACGATCGCGCCGCCGTCCGGCATCGACGACAGCCACCGCGCGAACGCAGCCTGGACGGCCTCCGCGTCGGCGAAGACGTCCGGGTGATCCCACTCCGCCGAGGTGAGGACGGCGACCTCCGGCCGGTAGGCATCGAAGTTGCCCGCGTACTCGTCCGCCTCGACGACGAAGACGGTCCCCTCGCCTGTTCGGGCGGTCGCTCCGGCACCCCCTGTCGGAGGTGGTAGCAGCGCGCCCACGAACGCCGATGGATCGAGCCCGGCTTCGATGAGCACGTGGACCAGCCAACCGGCGGTCGTGCTCTTGCCGTGCGTCCCGGCAACGGCCACCAGGGTCGTGTCGGCCGCCGCGTCGGCGATGACCTGCTGCCACGGTTCCACGGCGATCCCGAGCTCGCGGGCCGCCCGGAGCTCGGGGTGGTCCGGATCGATGGCTGTGAGCGCCTTGGTGACGGCGAGGCGGTCGGGTGGCGGGGTCGTGCGAACGTGGGCCGGATCGTGCCGTGGCTCGAGAACCAGACCCGCGGCGGCGAAGGCGGCCGTGTAGGGCGATGGGCCGCCCGCGTCGCAGGCGGTGACGATCGCCCCGGCGGCCGACGCGAGGAGGGCCGCCGCGCTGGCGCCGGCACCGGCCGCGCCAACGACGTGGATGCGCTCGCCCGGCCGGATCGAGCGGGCCGTGCGGGTCGGATCGAGACCGGCCCCGATGGCAGCGGCGTCGCGCGTCACGCGCGGCTTGCCGACAGGCGTGTGATGACGAGCTCGAGGGCCGCCGCCGCGCTCAGTCGCTTGTTGCCGCTCCGGTCGGCGTCCCACACGAACCGCTGGACGTCGTCACCATCGGCATCGGCGACCGCGACGTACGTGAGACCGATCGGCTTGGCGGGCGTGCCGCCGTCCGGTCCCGCCACGCCGGTGACCGCCACCGCGACATCGGCCCCGAGGCGTCGCCGGCCACCGTCGGCCATCGCCCGGGCCACCTGGGCCGACACGGCCCCATGGGCGGACAGAACCTCGGCCGGCACCTCGACGAGGTCGATCTTGAGGTCGTTGGAATACGTCACGAGCCCCCCGATGTAGTAGTCGCTCGACCCCGCGACCTCGGTGATCAGGTGCGCGACCAGACCGCCCGTGCAGGATTCGACGGTCGTGAGCCGCACCGATCGGTCGCGACAGACCGCGCCGACACGGCTCGCGAGGTCATGGAGCTCTTCGTCGCTCGGACTCACCCTTAGCGGCGTTGGGTCATGACCGGCTCGTCTGGTGGCGTGAACAGCCACGTTTCGGGGATCCCGCTCCGTCCGAGCGCGCCGAGCGGCGTCCCGTTGAGCGTGAACTTGGTGACACCGGACGACCCGGTCCGGACCTCGATGGACTCCTTGCCGGTGAACGTCAGCGTCTTGCCGTTACCGAGGACCTTGCCGGCCGCCCCGGTCTTCGGGTCCAGCTTGCCGTCGACCCAGACCTTGAGCCAGGCCCGACCGCCCTCGATCGACACGACGAGGTTGACGCCCTTGAACGCGACCGTCACGGCGCGCGTGAGGGACGCGGTCTTGCCCTCCGGGCTGGATGCCGTGACCGTGATCGCCCACGTCCCGGAGGTCAGCTCGAACGGGGCGCTGAAGGTGCCGTCCTCGGCGACCTCGACGGTCACCGGTGCCGGTTGGGCCGGGGCCGCCGGCGTGGGGCCGCTGCCCGTGGTCGGCGCCGCGGGACCGGTATAGCTCGCGCTGACGACGACCGAGCTTGCGTTCGTCGTCCGGCCCTGCACGGGTATCGCCCCATTTTCGTAGGTCGCGCTGTCGGCGGGTTGGTCGACCGACAGGGTGGGTGCCTCGATCACGCGGAACGGGACCGTGATGACGCGCTCGACCGGTGCCTCGGCGACCTTGCCGGTGGCTGGATCCGTCGCCGTGATCTTGAAGAGGTTCTCGCCCCGGCGCAGGTCGACCTGCAGAGTCCAGCGCCCGACCGAGTCGGCGTTGGCGCGTGCCTCGACGTCGGCCGTCTTGACCGTCACCGAGCCGCCCGGGATGGTCGATCCCTCGAGCAGGTAGCTCGTCGCGTCCTCGTCCACCTCGAGCACGGCCACGGCCGGATCGGTGACGGCGATCGTGGGTGGCTTCGAGAAGCGCAGCAGCTGGAACCCGAGCCACACCATGAAGCCGACGACGAGCGCCAGGAGGAGCGCGAACACGATCAGGCTGGGCGAGAACGTCAGCCCGCGGCGTGGGGCGGCGATCGGCCGCGGCACGGAGATGACCGGCTGCGGCTCGCGCGGGTCGCCTCGCTCTCGGCGCCACTGGAGCAGTACCTCATCGGGGTCGAGGCCGAGATAGAGCGCGTAGTTGCGCAGGAAACCCTTCGTGTAGACCGCGCCGGGCAGCTCGCGGTAATCGCCCCGCTCGAGGGCGGCCAGGTAGCGTGCCCGGATCTTGGTGTCGCGCTCGGCGCGGTACAGGTCCACGCCCTTCCGCTCGCGAGCGGCGAGGAGGCGTTCGGGCAGGCCGGGTGCGACGTCACTGACCGGCACGCGCGTCTCGCGTTCCGCACCGGCCGCCGCTCTCCGGACCTGATCCCTCGTCGTCACTAGGCCGTCCCGTCCTGTACGCGCTCGGGTCCCTCGCGGATGTTCGGGCCCCGCGCCGCCCGAGCGACCGTCGTCGCGACAGGATACCTCAGGGTCCGGTCCGGCCCCATGTCGAGCCCGAGTCGTGCGGGCTCAGTCGCCCGGATCATCGATGTCGGCCTGCGAGCGGAACCAGTTGTCGGGACCGTAGATCAGGCGTGGCGTGGCCGGGTTGCGCGGGTCCGGCGGGCCGATGATCCCGTAGCGCTCCAGCTCGTCCATGACGCGGCTGGCACGGGCGAAGCCGAGCTTGAGCTTGGTCTGCAGCATCGAGGTGCTGGCCCGCTGGCTGGCCGTGATGAGCTCCGCGGCCGGCACGGTCATCTCGTCGACGCCGAGCTTGCGCAGCCAGGCGAACTGGCCGTTGTCGGAGCTGCCGCCGTCCTCGGCGTCGGCGAACGCCAGGATGCCCTCGTCGTAGAACGTGCGATCGCCGGTCTGGTCCAGCCAGTGCTGGGTGATGGCAGTCACCTCGCGGTCGCTCACGAAGACGCCCTGCATGCGGACCGGGCGGGGCAGGTCGACCGGCTGGTAGAGCATGTCACCGCGGCCGATGAGGTCCTCGGCGCCGGGCGCGTCGAGCACGGTCCGCGAATCGACCATCGAGGCCATCGCGAACGCGATGCGCGATGGGACGTTGGCCTTGATGAGCCCGGTCACCACGTTGACCGAGGGTCGTTGGGTCGCCAGCACGAGATGGATGCCGACGGCGCGTGCCTTCTGGGCGATCTTCACGACCGGGTCCTCGACCTTGCGGCCTTCGCGCATGATCAGGTCGGCCAGCTCGTCGATGATGAGCACGATGAAGGGCATGCGCTCGCCCTCCCCATCGGCACCAGCCTCGTCGTCGGCACGGGCGTTGAAACCGGTGATGTTGCGCACCCCGTGCGCGGCCAGGAGCTTGTAGCGCTCCTCCATCTCGCGGACCGCCCAGTTGAGCACGGCCTTGGCCTCGTTCGGCTCGACGATGACGTGCTGGAGCAGGTGGGGCAGCCCGTTATAGGGCGCCAGCTCCACCCGCTTGAGATCGACCAGGATCAGCCGCACCTCGTCGGGACGGGCGCGCATGAGCAGGCTCGTGATCAGCGCGTTGACGCACACGCTCTTGCCCGAGCCGGTCGCCCCGGCCACGAGCAGGTGGGGCATCTTGGCGAGATCGACGGCGTACGCCTTGCCCGACACGTCGCGCCCCAGGGCGAAGGTCAACGGACTGGTCGAGCCGAGCATCATGCTCTCGTCGACGAGCGGCTGGAAGCCGACCACCTCGCTGACCGAGTTCGGGATCTCGATGCCGACGACGTCCTTGCCCGGGATCGGAGCCTCGATCCGGATCGAGCGCGCGGCGAGGGCCATGGCGAGGTCGTCGGCGAGGGCCTCGATGCGCGACACCTTGACGTGGTGCTCGGGTCGGACCTCGTACTGGGTCACGACGGGGCCCGAGTTGACGGCGACGACCTTGGCCGGGATCGAGAAGCTGAGCAGCTTCTCCTCGATGCGGCGCTTGTTCGAGGCGTGGTCGACGCCCGCCTCGACGCGTCCGGCCGGGCGGGGCTCGAGCAGGTCGATGCCCGGGAGGACCCAGTCGATCGCGTTGAGGGATTCCTGGGCGCTCGGCGTGTCGGTCGCCACCGCGGTCGCGACCCGCGTCGTCCCGTTGCCGTTCGACAGCCGGGCGGCCACGCCCGGCGAACCGCCGTCGAGCGGACCTGTCCAGACGGTCTGGCTGACGGGCGATTGGCTCGTGCGCGGCGCCGGCTCGTCGAGGATGCTGCGGGCTGCCGCCAGGTCGTCGACGGGCGCGATCGGGACGGCGACGGGCGGCTTTGCCGATGCGGCCGGCCGGGCGCGGCTGTCGGCGGGCCGGGCGGGCTTCGACGGGCGTGCCTCCTGGGCGCGGCGCATCGAATCCGCGGTCGTCGAGCCGATCCAGCGCGCGGTCCCGGTGACCGGCGAGAACAGCTCGCGGAGCTGGAGGTTGAACGCCAGCATCAGGCCGAGCCCGGCGATCGCGGCGAGCAGCACGAACGTGCCGGGTCCGGTGAGGAGCGGTTCCAGCGTGCCGGCCAGGAAGCGGCCGATCCGGCCGCCGCCGCGTTCCGTGTCGAACAGCTCGACCTTGAGCACCTCGAACGCCCCGAGCCCGGCCACATAGGCGAGGGCCAGGCCGCTCAGGGTCATCCCCCAGCCCGAGCCGGGCTGTCGTCCCGGGCCACCGGCCACGTACCAGCCGCCGCCGAGCAGCAGGAACGGCAGCAGCCAGCGGCCCGTCTCGAACCAGGGCGCGATCGAGTCGCGCCACCAGTCGGTCAGCGCCCCCTGGCCCGGCAGCATCAGGGCGATGAGCGTGATCGCCCCGAGGGCCATCATGGCCGTGCCGACGATCGAGCGCACCACCTCGGGCGTGAAGATCCGGGCGAAGTCGCGCGACAGCCGGCGACGCGGTCCGCGGCCACCCGACCCGGAGCGCGGCGCGGACGTTCGGCGAGCTCGGGCCACGGTCAGACCTCGACCACGACCGGGAAGACCATCGGTCGTCGCTTCGTCTGCTCGTAGAGGAACCTCGACAGGGCGTCCTTGATCTGGGTCTTGAGCAGGCCGATCTCGCTGATGTGGTCGCCCGGCGTGTCGATCGCCGCGAGCACCCGCTCGACCGCCTCGTCCATGCGCGGGTCCTGCTCGTTGAGGTGCACGAAGCCGCGCGTCACGATCTCCGGCCGGCCGACGACCGAGCCGGTCTGCTTGTCGACCGTCACCACGATGATGAAGATGCCGTCGCTGGCGAGCGACCGTCGGTCGCGCAAGACCACCTCGCCGACGTCGCCGACCGAGAGGCCGTCGACGAAGACGTAGCCGGCGGTCACCGGGCTGCCCCGACGGGCCGACCCGTCCGCGAAGAGCTCGATCGGCGTGCCGTTCTCGATGATGAACACGTTCGACGGGTCGACGCCGGTCTCGATCGCCAGGCGGCCGTGCTGGACCTGCATGCGGAACTCGCCATGGATCGGGATGAAGTACTTCGGCTTGGTCAGGCCGAGCATCAGCTTGAGCTCCTCCTGGCTGGCGTGCCCGGACACGTGCGCCCGCTTGATGGTGTGGTAGTACACGTTGGCGCCGGCCTTGAACAAGTTGTCGATGGTCCGGGAGACGTACTCCTCGTTGCCCGGGATCGGGCTCGCGCTGACGATGACCGTATCGCCGGGCTGGATCTCGACGAACCGGTGGTCGCGGTTGGCCATGCGTGCCAGGCCCGCCATCGGCTCGCCCTGAGCGCCCGTCGTGGCGATGACGAGCTTGGCGTCGGGGTGGTCCTTGATGCGGTCCTTGGGGACGATCATCGCCGGGTCGTACGTCAGGTAGCCGAGGTCGGTGGCGATCCGGAAGTTCTGCTCCATCGAGCGACCGATGACCGACACGTTGCGGCCCATGTCGCCGGCCGCATCGAGAACCTGCTGGACGCGCGCGATGTTGCTCGCGAACGTGGCCACGATGACCCGGCCGTCGAGCGGTTCCATGATCTCGCGGAAGGCCTCGCCGACCGTACGCTCCGACGGGGTGTAGCCGGGGTTCTCCGCACGCGTCGAGTCGGACAGGAGGCAGACGACGCCCTCGGCGCCCATCCGGGCGAGGATCGCGAAGTCGGACAGCTTGCCGTCGACCGGGGTGTGGTCGAACTTGAAGTCGCCGGTATGGACGATCGTCCCGACCGGCGTCCTGAGCGCGATGCCCATGGCGTCCGGGATGGAGTGGCCGACCCGGAACGGGATGACGCGGAACGGGCCGATGTCGATCTCGTCGCCCGGGTCCAGCGGCAGGACCGGATTGTTGTGGAGCTTGTGCTCCTTGATCTTGTTGCCGAGCAGACCGCGGGCGAGCGTACTCGCGTACACGGGCACGCCCGGGAACTCCGGGAGGACGTAGGGCAGTGCGCCGACATGGTCCTCGTGGGCGTGGGTGATGAGGAAGGCCTTGACCTTCTCGCGGTTCTCCTTGAGGTAGGTGACGTCGGGGATGACGAGGTCGATGCCGAACATCTCCTCGTCCGGGAACATGAGCCCGCAGTCGATGACGACGATGTCGTCGCCGTACTCGAACAGGTACATGTTCTTGCCGATCTCGCCCACCCCGCCGAGCGGGATGATGCGGAGCGGCGTGTCTTGTGCGTTGGTTGCCATCAGGTCCTTGTGGTACGGGTCAGAAGAAGGTGAGTTGATCGGTATCCGGGTCGCTCTCGGCGGCGCCGGGTGGGTTGGCGGCCACGGCCTGGCCCGCGGCGACGGCCACGGCCGCGCTCTCGGCGTCGGCGCTGACCCCGGACCGCGCCGCGCGTCGGTTCGCCTGGCGTCGCGCGCGTGCGTCGGTCAGGACGGCCGGGATGCGGGCCACGTCCTCATAGCTCTCGCGCTCGATGGACGGCGTGCGCAGGGCCGCGGCGGGGTGGTACATGGCGAACACGGTGGCGTCCGCGGCTCCGGTGGCCGGATCCGCCGGGCGGATGGTGCCATGGGCCTGCGAGATGCGGGCGCCCGGCATGAACCGGCCCATCGAGTGCCGGCCGAGGGTCACCACCACGGCGGGGTCGAGGACCTCTAGCTGCCGACGCAGGTACGGCGCGCAGGCGGCGACCTCGTCGGGTTCGGGATCGCGGTTGCCGGGCGGCCGGCACTTCACGATGTTGGTGATGAACACGTCGTCCCGCGTCCAGCCGATATGGCCGAGCAGGTTCACGAGGAGGCCGCCGGCGCGGCCGACGAACGGACGACCTTCACGGTCCTCGTTCTGACCCGGGCCCTCGCCGACGAACATGACCTCGGTCGACGAGTCGCCCTCGCCCGGAACCGCCCGGGTCCGCGTGACGTGGAGGCGGCAGCGGGTGCATCCGCGGACCTCGGCCGCGATCCCCTCGAGCGCCGCACGGCGCTCGGCGTCGATCACGCCGGGGATCCGGCCGCGTCCCGTGTCGCGGCGGCCCTGACCCACCCGCGTTCGACCAGCAGCTCGGCCAGCTGGACCGCGTTCGTGGCGGCACCCTTGCGGAGGTTGTCACTGACGACCCAGAAGGCCAGCCCGCGGCCCTCGTCGATCGACGGGTCCTGGCGGACGCGCCCGACATAGATCTCGTCGCTGCCGGCCGCCTCGGTCGCGAGCGGGTAGGTCGATGTCGCCGGGTCGTCCTGGACGACGACGCCCGGCACGGCCGCGAACAGGGTCCGCGCTCGATCCGGGGTGATCGCCTGTCGCGTCTCGACGTGGACCGCTTCGGAATGGGCGACGAAGACCGGGACGCGGACCGCCGTGCTCGAGATGCGCAGATCCGGGAGGTGCAGGATCTTGCGGCTCTCGGTGACGAGCTTCCACTCCTCCTTGGTGTAGCCGTTGTCCAGGAAGACGTCGACCTGTGGCAGCGCGTTGAAGGCGATCTGGTGCGGGTAGACGGTGGCCTCGATCGGCTGCTCCCCGACGTGCGCCTCGACCTGCGACTGGAGCTCGGTGATGGCCTTGCCGCCGGTGCCGGAGACGGCCTGGTAGGTGTCCACCACGACCCGTTCGAGCCCGACGGCATCGCGCAGGGCCATCAGGACCGGGGCGAGCTGCATCGTCGAGCAGTTCGGATTGGCGACGATGCCCTCGTGCCACGCGAGGTCGTCCGGGTTGACCTGGCTGACGACGAGCGGGACCGTCGGGTCCATCCGCCACGCACTCGAGTTGTCGATCACGGTCGCGCCCCGCCGCACTGCGTCGGGGGCCAGGGCCTTGGAGGTGTCGCCCCCCGCGCTGAACAGCGCGATGTCGACGCCGGCGAGGGCGTCGGGGGTGGCCTCGTGGACGGTGTGCTTGGTGCCGGCCACGTCGAGCTCGATGCCGGCACTCCGGGCGCTGGCCAACAGCCGCAGTTCCGTGAACGGGAACTCGCGCTCCAGCAGCGTACGGATCATCGTCGAGCCGACGACGCCCGTCGCGCCGACGACCGCGACCGTGAGTGGTTTCCTGCTCACCGAGGGCATGGCTCCGCTGTGGTCTTGATCAGGTCGGGCACGGCGGGAGTATAGCAGCGGCCTGACGGGCAACCGACCACGACGCCTGCACGTGCTCCAGGCGCGGAACGACCGACCGGCCGGGCCGCGATGGGCGCCGGCCGGTCGGATGATCTGCGTTCGTGCCGCCGGGATCAGCTCCCGCCGGCCAGCGTGCTCAGGACTCGGTGGCGACCGGTTCCTTGGCCAGATGGCGCTGCATCGCGGCCTTGCGCGACAGGTTCACCCGGCCCTGACGGTCGATCTCGGTCACGACGACCATCACCTCATCGCCGACGGACACGACGTCCTCGACGGTGGGCACGTGGTAGTCGGCGAGCTCGCCGATGCGGACGAGGCCCTCCTTGCCGGGCAGGATCTCGACGAAGGCGCCGAAGCCCATGATGCGGGTCACCTTGCCCAGGTACAGGGCTCCGATCTCGACCTCGCGGGTCAGGCTCTCGATCCACTGGATCGCCTTGCGCGAGTTCTCGCCGGACACGGCCGCGATCTCCACGGTGCCGTCGTCCTCGACGTTGATCTCGGTCTGGGTCTCTTCCTGGATCTTGCGGATCATCGATCCACCCTTGCCGATGATCTCGCGGATCTTCTCGGGGTTGATCTTGATCGTGATGATGCGCGGCGCGAAGTCGCTCATCTCCACGCGGGCCTCAGGCAGGACTGCGGTCATCTTGTCGAGGATCTCGAGCCGGGCCGCGAGGGCCTGCTTGAGTCCGTCGCGGATGATCGCCTCGCTGATGCCCTGGACCTTGATGTCCATCTGCAAGGCGGTCACGCCGTCTCGCGTCCCGGTCACCTTGAAGTCCATGTCGCCGATCGAGTCCTCCTTGCCGAGGATGTCGGTCAGGACGACGAACCGGCCGTCGGGCTCGCTGATGAGACCCATCGCCGCGCCGGCGACCGGCGCCTTGATCGGCACACCGGCATCCATCAGGGCGAGGGTCGAACCGCAGGTCGACGCCATCGAGGTGGACCCGTTCGAGGTCACGCACTCGCTGACAAGGCGGATCACGTACGGGAACTCATCATGGTCCGGGAGGACCGGGACGAGCGCCCGCTCGGCGAGATGGCCGTGGCCGATGTCGCGCCGGCTGGGCCCGCGCATCATCTTGTTCTCGCCCGTGCTGTACGGCGGGAAGTTGTAGTGGTGGAGGTAGCGCTTCTCGGTCTCCGGGCTGATGGTGTCGATCCGCTGGACGTCCGAGGACGATCCGAGCGTGGCGACCGTCAGCGCCTGCGTCTCACCACGCGTGAACAGGCCGGAGCCGTGGGCGCGCGGTACGAGCCCGACCTCGACGCTGATCGGCCGGATGTCGGTCAGACCGCGGCCGTCGATGCGGATGCCCTCGTCGAGGACGAGCTGGCGGACGGTCTTCTTCTGGATCAGGCTGAACAGGTTCTTGCTGACCCGTGCGTCCCGGCGAGCGGCCTCGAGCAGGCTGGCGGTGTCGCCACCCGTGCGCTGGGCGCGGACGGCGTCGGCGATCGCCGTGCGCAGCGTCGAAACGCGGCCCGGCAGGTCGTTGGCGAACCAGATCAGGAGGTTGGCGGTCGCCTCGGCGTCCGGCAGCGCCCGATGGCCCTGGCTCAGCTCGACGCCGAAGAAGCGCGCCAGGTCACCGAGCTTGTACGACTCGGCACCGGGATAGCCCTCGCGGGCGATGATCAGGGTGTCGAGGTACGTGCCGGGCTGGAACCGAAACCCGTCGCCCTTGGCCTCCTCGATGAAGGCCAGGTCGAACCCGACGTTGTGGCCGACGATCTTCGCATCGCCCACGAACTTGAGCAGCTGATCGGCCGCGTCGCGCGCGGTCGGCGCGCCCTTGACGTCCTTGTCGGTGATGCCGTGCATCTGGTTCCCGACGATCGGCCGGCCGGGGTTCACGAAGGTCGACCAGCGGTCGACGATCTCGGTGCCCTTGACCTTGACCGCGGCGACCTCGAGGAGGTCGGACATCTTGGGGTCGGTACCCGTCGTCTCCACATCGAGGACGACGAGCTCGCGCTTGGCGTCCGTCGCGGAGGCGAAGTCGAGGACCGAGCCGGTGGTCGGCTCGAGATACGGGATGCGCTTCGCCTTGCCGACGGCCTTCTGGATCTCTTCCTGGAGATCGACGATCGGCTGCAGCGAGCGATGCCCGAACAGGATGGCCTCCGCCATCACGTCCTCGGGCAGCAGCTTGGCGCCGGCCTCGACCATCATGATCGCGTCGCGCGTGCCGGCGACGATCAGGTCGAGCTCGGACTCGGCGAGCTGGCTGAACGTCGGGTTGACGACGAACTCGCCACCGATCCGGCCGACGCGCACCGAGGCGATCGGGCCGTTGAACGGGATCTCGCTGATGGTCAGGGCCGTCGACGCGGCGATCGTGCCGATGACGTCAGGGAGGTTCTCCTGGTCGGTCGAGAGGACCGTGATGACCAGCTGGACGTCGTCCTTGTATCCCTCGGGGAAGAGCGGGCGGATCGGCCGGTCGGTCTGACGGGCCGCGAGGATCGCGTTCTCCGACGGACGGGCCTCGCGCTTGATGAAGCCGCCGGGGATCTTGCCCGCGGCGTACATGCGCTCTTCGAAATCGACCGTGAGCGGGAAGAAGTCGAGCCCGGGACGGGGCTCGGAGCGGTTGGCGGTGCCGAGCACCATGGTGTCACCGTAGCGGACGGTGACGGAACCGCCGGCGAGCCGTGCAAGCTTGCCGGTTTCGATGGTCAGCGTGCGACCACCAAGCTGTGTCTCGAACGTCTGAGACAAGGGAAACGATCCTCCTTGTCGTGGAGGAGAAGTCGACCCGCGGGCGGGTCAGCCTGCTTCGCAGCCGGCGCCGTGTGTGCGAGGACCCCGGGCGGTCGGCCCGAGGTCCGTGAGCGGCGACGCTAGCGGCGGAGTCCGAGCCGTCCGATGACGGTCCGGTAGCGCGCGCTGTCCTTCTTCATCAAGTACGCGAGAAGGCGGCGGCGCTGGCCGACGAGCTTGAGGAGGCCGCGACGCGAATGGTTGTCCTTCGGGAAGCTGCGGAGATGGTCCGTCAGGTCCTTGATCCGCTCCGTCAGGAGCGCGACCTGGACCTCCGGTGAACCGGTATCGCCATCCTTTGTGGCGTATCCGGTGACGATCTCCTGCTTCAGTTCCCGCGCGAGCGGCACTCGGTCCTCCGACACGATCTGTTGCTTATACCTACCTGTATGACCGGCGGATGGTAGCAGAGACGCCCCGATCACGCCATCGAGACGAGCGTTCGGACCGACGGCCGCCTCCGATCCCCGGGCTGGCTATCCTTCGGCCATGCCCCGCCTGACGAAGATCTACACGAAGACCGGCGACGAGGGGATGACCGGCCTAGGCGGTGGACGGCGCGTGCCCAAGGATTCCGCACGGGTTCGTGCCTACGGCACGGTCGACGAGCTGAACTCGTCCATCGGCGTCGCGCTGGCCCTCGGGCTCAGCGACCGGCTCACCGGCGAGCTGGGCTCGATCCAGAACGAGCTGTTCGACGTCGGCTCGGACTTGTGCTGGCCCGATGATGACGAGCGGCGAGCGCGGATCCCGACCGTCCAGCCGAGGCACGTCGAGCGGCTCGAACGGCTCATCGACGAGCTGAATGCCATCGTCGGGCCGCTGACGAACTTCCTGCTGCCGGGCGGCTCGCCGGGGGCGGCCCAGCTCCACATGGCACGAACCATCTGCCGGCGCGCCGAGCGCGAGACGATCACGCTGTCGCGCGACGAGGCGATCGGGGTGCTGGTCCTCCCCTACCTGAACCGACTGTCCGACGCTCTGTTCGTGATGGCCCGCTTCGAGAATCACGAGCGCGGTGTCGACGAGCCGCTCTGGCAGCCCGGCCTGTAGGCTCAGGACGCGGCGAGCTCCGGCCAGCAGAACTCGGCATCGACCAACGGTTCGCCGGCGCGGTCGGCCTGCGGCTCGAACGGCGCCCGGAACGTGAACGCGGCGGGGCTCGGGCCGTCCCGGCGCAGCCGCTCGAGCCGTTCCAGGGCCTCCGGGATGGTCGGGGTGTGGCCCGCCGGCACCCACCACAGGACCATGTGGGCGCTCGCGAGCTGTTCGAACCACTCGCGCCGGCGGCGCAGCACCTGCGTGTGGGCAGTGGTGTACGTGAAGGCGCGGAGCGTCTCGAGCGACGTCCACACGCTCATGTTGATGAGGAACATGTCGTCCTCGGTCGGGCGCAGGTCCGTCGCATTGCCGGCTTCGGTCTGGAGGCGCCACACGAACCCGGGCGCGGCGTCCGCGATCGCGTTGACCGGGTCGAGCTCGGCGACGAACCCGGCCAGCTGGTCAGAATCCACCGGCGCCAGGATCCGGCCGACGTTGAGCTGGGCCAGATGCCAGGTCGTGGGTGTCATCCGCTGAGCTCCACTCGGATCGGCCCGTCCTCCATCGGGGCGGCGACCCGGACGACACCGTCGTGGACCGTGACGCTGGTCTGCCGCCCATCGATCGTACCGCCGTAGTCGCCATCGGGTGGCATCGCCATCGGCAGATCCACGCGCACCGTCCGGTCGCGCAGCTCACCCCGGATCGCCACCGGGCGCCCGAGCAGGCGTTCGGCGCTCGCCAGGTCGCCCCGTCCGATCGCGGAGCGGATCTGCGAGCTGCTGACCGGCGCGCCGTCGAGGAGGAACGGCTCGGCGACGACCAGATCGAACCCGTCGACCGCGCCAAGCGCGGCGACCGCTCCCGGCGTCCCGCGACGCTCGAAGCCGAATGCCGCATCGGGCGTCATCAGGCAGCCCGGCGAGCGCCGTCCCGGTGCGGATGGTCGCGATGAAGTCGTCGTACGTCGTCCGTCGGACGGCGTCGTCGAAATGCTGCACGACCGTGGCCTCGACGCCGGCCTCGGCCAGGCGCTCGAGACGTTCGTCCGGATGCATCAGCAGCGGCGGCGCCGATCCCGTCAGCACCTCGTCGGGATGATGGTCGAAGGTGATCACGGTCGACGCTCGTGCCGATCGCGCGGTCGGCCTCGCGAACGAGTCGCTCCAACAGGTAGGCGTGGCCGCGATGCAGACCGTCGAAGACGCCGATGACCGCGAAGATCGGCCCGTTGGGCGGCCGCAGCCCCTCGACGCCCGCCACCACGTCCATCAGCGGTGGCTCTCCACCGCCGGGCCCGCCGACGCCGGTCTCTCCGCGGGCCCGCCCGTGACCAGCACCTTGTCGGGAGCGAGCCGGCCCGGTCCGGCCGGGATGCCGATCGCGACCAGGGCGCCGTCGGGACCCCGGAGCCGATAGTGCGACGACTCGCCCGGAACACCCGCTGACGGCTGCACGAACTGGCCCTTGGCGACGGCGGCGACCTCGGGTCTGTGAGATCGACGGTCGGGAAGCGGTCGAGCCCCGCATCGACCGGTCGAAGCAGCGCGGTCAGCGCGGCCGGTACTCGTCGGCGGCCGCGCTGCGGATCACTTCGAGGGACAGCGCGTCGGCGTCCGTGAACGGACCCGCGGCGCGTGCGCCGCAGCGCCCCGAGGTAGGCGGCGCTCCCGAGACGCTCGCCAAGGTCGCGGGCGAGGGCTCGCACGTACGTCCCGGCCGAGCAGACGACGTCGATCACCGCGATCGGGCGGTCGGGCGTCGGCGTCGTCCCATGATCGAGCGTCAGCGAGTGGATCGTGACCTCGCGCGACCTCAGTTCGACGCTCCCGCCGGCACGCGCCACCGCGTATGCGCGGCGGCCGCCCACCTTGATGGCGCTGAGTAGACCGGCGGTCGCTGGCGGATCGGACCGGTGAACGCCGGCAAGCGCGGCCTCGACCGCCTGACGCGTCGGCGCCGGGCCGACCGCCGGCGTCAGCTCACCCTCGAGGTCGTCGGTGGACGATGACGCCCCGAAGCAGACGGTGGCGCGATAGGCCTTCCGATCGGCGAGGTGGTACTCGACGACCCGCGTCCCTGGCCGAGGAAGACCGGCAGGACGCCCGAGGCGAACGGGTCGAGCGTGCCGCCGTGTCCCACGCGCTTCGTCGCCGCCAGCCGGCGGACGAGGGCGACGACGTCGTGGGAGGTCGGGCCCGGTCGGCTTAGCGACGACAAGGATGCCGTCGAGGCCCGGGCCGAGCGAGGAGCGCGCCACCTCAGCGGGCGACCGCGGCCGCCAGCCGGCGCGCCTCGGACGAGCACGGCGGTCGCGGCGCCTGATCGACGGGCAGCTCGGATCGTCGCCCCGGATGCCCGGGCATGACCGCCGCCGCCGAACAGCCCGGTCAGGACGGTGGCGTCGACGCCGCCCGGCTTCGTTCGGACACTGATGCGCGTCGTCTCCCCGGCCTCCTTGAACAGGATGGCAACCTCGGCGTCCTCGGCCTGGGCCAGCAGGTCGATGATGCCCTCCGAATGCGGCGGCAGCGATGCGGTCGCCGTCATGTCGGCGTCGAGGAGCGTCGATGAGATGATCGCGCCCGCCATCGGACGTCTCGAGCCGATCGAGGACGCGGCCGAACAGGCGGAGCTGGCGGCCGGCTTCGAGCGATAGAGCTGACGCGAGATGTCCGACAGCGGAGCGCCGGCCTCGACGCAGCGCGGCCGACACCGCAAGGGTCCGCGGCGTCGCGTTCGGGATGGGCGAACGTGGCGGTGTCCATCACGATGCCGGCCATCAGCGCGGTGGCCAGGCGGCCCTGGTCGGCGTCGAGTGGCGATGCCGAGCCGGGCTGCCAGCAGCGCGACCATCTCGCAGGTGGCGGCCGCATCCGGATCGATCCAGTCGGCCTCGGCGACCGCCGCATTCGAGGCGTGGTGGTCGATGACGACGCGCGGCAGGCGCTCGAACAGCTCCGCATGTCGTGTCCGGACATCGCCGATCCGATCGAGGGTCGCGCAGTCGGAGACGACGAGGAGGTCGTAGTCGGCAGCCGGGTCCGGGTCGGTCCGGAAGCGCTCGACACCGTCCATGAACGCGTACAGCGGCGGGACCGGGTCGGTCGACACCGGGTCCACGTGGCCGCCGCGCAGCTCGATGAGGCGTGTCAGCGCGAGCGTGGCCCCGAGCGGTGTCGGCATCGGGGTTCTCGTGCGTCACGGCCAGCACGCGCTGAGCACCGGCGATCCGCTCGACGACGACGTCGGGGACGGCGTCGAGATAGGCCGCCAGCCCGACCGTCATCGACGCTTCCGGTTCGTCGGGCGGCCGATCGGCCGGTCGCCTGGGCGCGGCCGCCCACGGCGCGGGTTCGGGGGCACGACGGCCGACGGCGGTTCGTCGGTCGCATCGCCCTCGTGGCGGACGCGCGGGACCGGCGTCGGGAGCGTCTCGCCGAGCGGCAGGTCCTCCTGTGGAGCACTGCCCTCGCGCAACTCGTCGAGGAGGTGCATCACCCGCGTGCCGCGCTCGGCGCTGTCGTCGAGCTCGACGTGCAGATCCGGGATCCGCCGAAGCCGCAGCGTCCGACCCAGCTCGCGACGGACGAACGGCATGGCACGACCGAGGGCCGCGACCGTCGCCGCGCGCTCTTTGGGCTGGCCGATGACGCTGACCCAGACCTTGGCGTGCCCCAGGTCGGGCGTCGTCTCGACCTTGGTGATCGTCGCGAACCCGACGCGCGGATCCGCGACCTCCCGCGTCACGATCGCCCCGATCTCCTCCCGAAGCAGCTGATCGATCCGATCGGTTCGCGCCGTCATCGACCGGCCGCCGATCCGTCGTCAGTCTTGCCTCGCCGCTCGGCTGGGCGTCGTGGCGAAGGCGCGTCCGAGTACGGGAGCGAACGCACCCCGAGGTGCGTGAGCGACGGCGCGGAGGGCGCAACGCACGCCACGGCGTTCAGGCGAGTGGCCCCTAGCTCAGGCTGTGGCGACGCGCGAAACGGTTTGCGTCGTGAAGCATTCGATGACGTCGCCTTCTTCGAGGTCCGTGAACGACGCGAGGCCGATGCCGCATTCGTAGTTCACCTGGACCTCGCGGACGTCGTCCCGGAAGCGACGCAGCGACTCGATCCGGTCGGTCACGAGGACCTTGCCGCCGCGCCACACGCGCGCGCCGCCGCGGACGATCCGTCCGTCCGTGACGTACGAGCCGGCGATGACGGTGTTCTTGCCCACGCGGATGACCTGGCGGACCTCGGCGCGGCCTTCGACGACCTCGATGATCTCCGGCTCGAGCAGGCCCTTGAGGGCAGCGTCGATGTCATCGGTCAGCTTGTAGATGATGTCGTACAGCCGGACATCGACGCCTTCGGCCTCGGCGGCGCGGCGGGCGGTGTCCGTGATCGACGTGCTGAAGCCGACGACGATCGCGTCCGACGCGGCGGCCAGCATGATGTCGTTGTCAGTGATGTCGCCGGCCGCCTCGTGCAGCACATTGACGCGGACCTCGTCCTGATCGAGCTGCTCGAGCGCATGGGTGATGGCACCGAGTGAGCCCGACACGTCGGACTTGAGGATGATCCGCAGCTCCTTGGCCTGACCGGCCTGGATCTGCCGGTAGAGGTCCTCGAGCGTCGCGCGCCCGCTGCCCTCGCCACTCTTCGCGGCCACGGCGGCCTTGCGCTGCTCGACGGCGGTTCGGGCCGCCTTGTCGTCGGCGACGACCCGAAGGATGTCGCCCGCCTCTGGCACCTCGGACAGCCCGAGCACCACGACGGCACTCGCCGGGCCGGCGTGCTTCACGCGCTTGCCGCGGTCATTCTCGAGCGCCCGGACGCGGCCGAACGTCTCGCCGACGACGATGATGTCGCCGACGTTGAGCGTGCCGGTCTGGATGAGGGCGGTCGCCACGGCGCCGCGGTTCTTGTCGAGCTGCGCCTCGACGATCGTCCCGATGGCGGGCCGGTCGGGGTTGGCGGTGAGCTCCTGCAGGTCGCTGACGAGCAGCACCATCTCGATGAGCTCGTCCAGGCCCTGGCGGCTCTTCGCCGAGACCGCGACGAGGGGCACCTCGCCACCGTATTCCTCGATGACGATGCCGGCTTCAGTCAGCTCGGTCTTGACCCGGGTCGGGTCGGCGTCGGGCTTGTCGATCTTGTTCAGCGCGATGATGATCGGGACCTTGGCCGCCTTCGCGTGGCTGATCGCCTCGAGCGTCTGGGGCATGACGCCGTCGTCGGCCGCGACCACGATGATCGCGATGTCCGTCACGCGCGCGCCACGGGCGCGCATCGCGGTGAAGGCCTCGTGACCGGGGGTATCGAGGAAGACCACTCGCTTGTCGTCGTGGACGACCTCCGACGCACCGATGTGCTGGGTGATGCCGCCACGTTCGCCGGCGGCGACCTCGGTCGAGCGCAAGGCGTCGAGGAGGCTCGTCTTGCCGTGGTCGACGTGGCCCATCACGGTGACGATGGGGGCACGCGGCTGGAGCGTGGCTGCATCGTCCTCGTCGAAGAGGACCTCCTTGGTCGCCTCGGGGGCGACGCCTTCGGTCTCGCTCTCCGGCCCGGTCCCGTTCGTCGAGGCGGCGACCGCCTCGGCGACTTCGTACCCGAGCTCGGATGCGACGAGGGACGCGGTGTCGCGGTCGATCAACTGGTTGATCGTCGCGAAGATCCCGCTCTTGATCAGCTCCCGGATGACGTCCGCGACGTTGACGGAAAGGAGTTCGGCGAGCTCCTTGACGGTGATGGTGCCGGGCAGCTCGATCGCGCCGCGCTCGCGCGGGTCGACGACCTGCACGGCCGATGCGAATGCGTTGTCGCGGCGCGGCGGCTTGCGCGGGCCGCGACGGCCGCGGGTGCCGCTCCTACTCCTGGCCACGGGCTCCTCCTTCGGTCGTCTGGGGGGTGGCCGCCGGGATGACGTTCGCGGTGAACGTCGCCGGCAGCGGGATCTCGAGCGCCCGCGTCAGGGCGCCCTTCTTGAGGGCATTGGATAGGCAGTCGGTATCGGGACACACGTAGGCGCCTCGGCCGGCGAGGCGGCCTGTCGGATCTGCGACGACCTCACCCGCTGGTGTCCGGACGATCCGCTGCAGCTCGCGCTTGGGTCGCGACGACCGGCACGCCACGCACGTCCGCATCGGGATGCGCCGGGGCGCATCCGCCGACGTCGCGCGGCTCGGCGCGGCTACGACGACACCCCCTCGAGCGATTCGGCAGCAGCGGCCTGCCCGGCCGGGGCCGCATCGACGGCGTCATCCGCCGTGGCGGCAGCCTTTGGCTTGCGCGGGGCGCGCTTGGGCTTGGCCGGCGCGGCCTCGACGGCCGCATCGACCGTGGCAGCGGGGGGCTCGCTCGTGGGTTCGCTCGCGGGCGCGGCATCGGCCGCTGCCGCCGCAGCCTTCGTCTTGCGCGGGGCGCGCTTGGGCTTGGCCGGCGCCTCCCCAGCCGTGGCGGCCTCGCCGGGCGCCTCGGGTGCCTCGAGGGTCGCGGCGGCCGGCTCGGCAGCGGTCGACTCCGCCTCGGCGGCGGCCTTCGCCTCGGCGACCGAGACGTCGCTGCGGATGTCGATCCGCCAGCCCGTCAATCGAGCTGCGAGACGGGCGTTCTGCCCCTCGCGGCCGATGGCCAGCGACAGCATCCGCTCCGGCACCGTGACCGATGCGATGCGCTTCTCCTCGTCGATGTCGACGGACAGGACCTGGGCCGGGCTCAGGGCATTGGCCACGAACACCCCGGCGTCGTCGTTCCACGGGATGACGTCGATCTTCTCGCCGGCCAGCTCGGCCACGACGGCCTGGACGCGGGCACCCCGCTGACCCACGGTCGCGCCGACCGGATCCAGACCTTCCTGGCGCGATGAGACGGCGACCTTGGATCGGCTGCCGGCCTCCCGGGCGATCGCCTTGATCTCGACGGTGCCGCTGTGGATCTCGGGGACCTCGAGCTCGAACAGTCGGCGCAGGAAGCCCTTGTGGGTGCGGCTGACGAAGATCTGCGGGCCGCGGATCGAGCGTCGCACCTCGAGCACGAACGCCTTGACGTTCTGCCCGATGCGGTAGTGCTCGAGGGCGCTCTGCTCCGTCGTCGCGAGGATCGCCTCGGTGTTCTTGCCGACGTCGAGGATGATCGCGCGGGGTTCGACACGGTTGACCGTCCCGGTGATCAGCTCACCCTCGCGGCTCGCGAACTGGTCGAAGACCTGGTCCCGCTCGACCTCGCGGATGCGCTGCAGGACGATCTGCTTGGCGGTCTGGGCACCGATCCGACCGAACACATCGCCATCGAGCTGTTCCGTCTCGACCACGTCGCCAGGCTTGGCCGCGGCCTCGTGCTTGCGGGCGTCCTCGACGGTGATCTGGGTCAGCTCGTCCTCGATCTCCTCGACCACGAGTCGGGCGCGGTACACGCGGATCCGACCGGACTCGGCGTCGATCTGGACGTGGATGTCCTCATCGCCCGCCACCCGCCGATAGGCGGACTGGATCCCGTCCTCCACCGCCCCGATGAGCTGCTCACGCGAGACCTGCTTCTCTGCATTCAGCTGAAGGAGGGCGCCCACGAAGTCTCGACTCACGATCGCCTCCTTCCGCGCCAGATGCCAAGCAACGACCAGTCCGAAAAAAAACGTGGGGGTCACCCACGTAACGGAGCGGCCGTTCAGTTGCCGCGGAGTATACACCCGGGAGCGTGGACGGTCGAACACGGTGCCGGAGCCCCGACGCCTTCCGCCTGCGTGCTAGCCTACCGCTCGATCCGGCGACCAGCGCGAGGATGAGGGGAGTCCAGCAGTGCCTGAGCCGACGGCGCCGATGCTGCCCGTGATCCAGCGGACCGACGTCGATGGCGTCCCGTTGCTGTGGTCCGACGCGCCCGGCCAGCCGATCCTGGCGCTGCATTTCCGCGTGGGGCGCGCCGATGAGCAGCCGTGGGAGGGTGGCCTGACCCATCTCGTCGAGCACCTCGCGATGGGTACCATCGGGCAGCCTCGCTACGATCACAACGCGTGGGTCGACTCGACGCGGACGGTCTTCTACGCGAACGGATCGACCCCCGAGGTCGGGGCGTTCGGTCGGTCCATCAGCGAGGCGCTGGCCGACCTGCCGACCGACCGCGTGGAGCACGAACGGGCGATCCTCAAGCGGGAATCGGCCGGCCAGCGACCCGGTATCGTCGAGAGCCATCTCAACTTCCGGTTCGGCATGCATGGCTTCGGCCTGATCGGTCAGCCGGAGTTCGGGCTCAGCCTCGTGAGTGCCGAGCGCGTCGGCGCATGGGCCCGGGAGCGGTTCGGACGCGCCAACGTGATGGCCTTCCTCACAGGTGCGCCGCCATCCGACCTGCACTTCGCCCTCGGCGACGGAGCCGCCTTCCCGATCCCGCGACCGGAACCCGAGCCGAGCGTCCCGCTGCCATCGCACGTGATGACGCCCGGTGACGGCGTCGCCCTGGGGTTCCTCCTGTCACGGCAGATCGGTGCGGGGACCTTCCTGACCCTCTACCACCGGATGCTCCGGCAGCGACTGCGCCTCGAGCGCGGGCTGATCTACGACGTGATCGCCGACTACCAGCCGCTCGATGGCGCATCGGCCGTCGCGCTGGTCGGTGGCGAATGCGACGCGGAGCATGCCCAGGAAGTCGCGGACATCGCGCTCGACGAGCTCGGTCGGCTGATCGACGGCCAGGTCGACCAGGCCGACCTGGACGCGGAGCTGGATGACTTCGCGAAGTCACTCGCGGACCCGACTGCCGTCGCGGGGCTGCTCGACGCGATGGTCCGCGATGAGCTCGCCGGCATGCCCTCTCGCGGCCCGGCGGAGCGCTACGAGGAGCAGCGGGCGACCAGGATCGAGCACATCGCCGGGCATGCCGCCGACGCGCGCCGCTCGCTGATCATGCTGGCCGACGTGGAGCGGCACGATCCCGACATCGTGCTGTACCCGATGTCGTCGCCGGACACCGTGACAGGCCGCGAGGTGAAGCCGTTGCTGTCGGTCCTCGGGTTCGGGCCGAAGGTCCGGCTGGTCATCGGGCCGGACGGCGTCTCTCTCCGGGCGAAGGACGGATCGACGGCCACCGTGCGCTACAAGGACTGCGTCCTGCTCGAGCGGCCCAAGGAGGACGAGCTCGTCATGTGGGGCCGCGACCTGTCGAGGGTCTACGTGCCGGGCGCGTTCTGGCGCGGTGGGGAGCAGGTGATCGCCGAGATCGAGGCCGCCCTGCCGTCGCACGTCGTCGTGCGGGACACGTTCAGCCACGACTACATCGAGTAGGCGGCGCTTCGCCTACACGACCGGTGCCGGGAACCGGCGCGCGACGTAGTCCTCGAGGATGTCGATGAACTCGGCGACCAGGCCGTCGCCACGCAGCGTGCGATCGAGGCGGCCGTCGATGAACACGGGCGCTACCGGCTCCTCGAACGTGCCGGGCAGGCTGATGCCGATGTCGGCGTGCTTGGATTCGCCGGGGCCGTTCACGACGCACCCCATCACCGCGACGCGCAGGTCCTCGGCCCCCGGATGGCTCGTCTTCCACTCGGGCATCCGGTCCTTCAGGTAGGCCTGGATCTCCTGGGCCATCTCCTGGAAGAACGTGGACGTCGTCCGCCCGCAGCCAGGACAGGCCGACACCTGGGGCAGGAACGAGCGCAGGCCCATCGACTGGAGCACCTGCTGGGCGATCTCGACCTCGCGCTCTCGTGGCGCGCCGGGCTCCGGCGTCAGCGACACGCGGATGGTGTCGCCGATCCCCTCGTTGAGGAGGATGGCCAACCCGGCCGTCGACGCGATGACGCCCTTGTCGCCCATGCCGGCCTCCGTGAGGCCGAGGTGGAGCGGGTAGTCGCAACGCGCGGCGAGCAGGCGATAGACGTCGACCAGGTCGCGCACGCCGCTGACCTTGGCGCTGATGATGATGCGGTCGTGGCCGAGTCCGGTCTGCTCCGCGAGCTCGGCGGAGCGCAGGGCCGACTGGAGCATCGCCTCGATCATCACGTCGCGTGCATCGCGCGGCTCGGCGAGGAGGGCGTTGGCGTCCATGAGCTCGGTCAGCACGGCCTGATCGAGCGATCCCCAATTGACCCCGATGCGCACCGGCTTGTCGTTGTCGATGGCGACCTTGACGATGGTGGCGAAATGCTCGTCGTGGCGTTTTGCGCCGACGTTGCCCGGGTTGATCCGGTACTTGGCGAGCAGCGCCGCGGTCTCCGGGTAGTCGACCAGCAGCTGGTGCCCGTTGTAGTGGAAGTCGCCGATGATCGGCACGTCGACCCCGAGACCGCGCACCTTGCGGACCATTTCCGGGACCGCCGCGGCCGCTTCAGCCGTGTTGACCGTGACGCGAACGAGCTCCGAGCCGGCGTGCGCCAGCCGGGCGACCTGGATCGCCGTCGCGTCCGCGTCGACCGTGTCGGTGTTCGTCATCGACTGGACGACGACCGGGTGGCCGCCGCCGACGATCACCCCATCCACGTCGACCGCGACCGTGTGTCGCCGGACTGGGGAGCTAATCACGACCTCTCCGATCGCCGAGCGCGCTCAGTGGAGCGCATCGGCGCGAGGACGGATTTCTCATGGGGCGGGCGGTGGTGCCCCGCCAAGGCTCCGGATGATGTCGAAGCCCGAGACCCAGATGATGAACGCGAACAGGAACACGAAGCCGACGAGATAGGTCAGCTGCTCGGCCCGCACGCTGATGCGCGTCCCGAAGATGCGCTTCAGGGTGATCATCAGCATCCGACCGCCATCGAGTGGCGGGAACGGCAGGATGTTCACCACGGCCAGGTTCGCCGACAGGATCCCGGCCACGTACAGCGTCAGGATCGGCCCGGCGTTGAAGAACACGTCGCCGATCTGGGTGGCGATGCCGATCGGTCCCGACACCGGCGGCGGGGCCGTCGGGTCGCTGACGAAGGAGTTCACGAGCATCCCGAGTCCACCGACGATCAGGCCCATCCAGCGGAGGGTCTCCCCCAGCCCGTGCTCACCGCCGTGCCGAGGTCGTTCGAGGTGGTCGCGCCGTCGAAGTAGCCCTCGAACGGCTGTTCGTCGCTGGCCATGATCCCGAGTGCGCCCTTGCCGGCCGTGATCGCCGCCTGGTCGCGCAGGGTGACCGACACGTCGCGACGCGACGCGTCCGCCCCGTCGAGGGTCAGCACGACGGTCTCGCCCGCGTGCGAGCGCAGCTCCTCGAAGATGCTCGGGCCGGTGATCAGCTGGAACCGTTCGCCATCGATGGCGATGATCGCGTCGCCCGGCCGCAGCCCGGCCGCGGCGGCCGGCGATCCCGGCTCGACCTGCGTGGAAGCGCACGCCGGCGAGCGGCGAGGCCAGCCAGATCACGCCGGTGAAGATGGCGAACGCGAGCAGCGACGTTCATGGCCACGCCGGCGACGAGGATGACGAGGCGGATCGGCAGGCCCTGCGCCGACGAACGAGCGCGGGTCGTCCGCCTGGTCGCCGTCCTCGCCCTCGAGCTTCACGAAGCCGCCGATCGGCAGCCAGTTGAGCGTGTAGAGCGTCTCGCCCTTCGGCGCGGATGCACCTTGGCGCGCGGCGGGAAGCCGATGCCGAACTCGAGGACGCGGACGCTCGGCCAGCCGGGCGGTGACGAAGTGGCCGAGCTCGTGGATGACGACGAGCACGCCGAGGATGGCGAGGAACAGGACGATCGTGATGAGCGTCTGCAGGACCCCGTTCATCGACTGGCCTCCGACGGCGCCGGTCGCGAAGGTCGGCGCGGACCTCGGCGTCGAGCGCGACGAGCTCGTCGACGTCGGGCTGCCGCGTCCGCGGGCGCGCCGAACCGCTCGACGGCCGTCCTCGAGCAGGCGCGGGATGCCCGGTGAAGTCGAGCGTGCCGTCGAGGAACCGCGCGACGGCGACCTCGTCGGCGGCGATCAGCGCGGCCGAGGCGCGCGGGCCCGGCGAGCCGGCCTCGCGCGCGATCCGCAGGGCGGGGAAGCGCGCCTCGTCGGGCGCCCGGAAGTCGAGCCGCGCGGTCGCGATCAGGTCGGGCGGCGCGGCCGGCGACGGGCCGGCGGTCGGGGTAGGTCAGCGCGTACTGGATCGGGAAGTCGCATGTCCGGGGTGCCCAGCTGGGCCTTCAGGGAGCCGTCGACGAACCGGACGGCGGAGTGGACGACGCTCTGCGGGTGGATGACCACCTCGATCGCGTCGTACTCGACATCGTACAGCCAGTGCGCCTCGATGACCTCCAGGCCCTTGTTCGCGAGCGTCGCCGAGTCGATGGTGATCTTGGCGCCCATCGTCCAGGTCGGGTGCGCGAGCGCCTGCTCCGGCGTGACCGCGCGCGAGCTCGGCGGGCGTCGCGTCGCAGGAACGGCCCGCCCGATGCGGTCAGGATCAGCGCGGCCGACCGACGCCATCGATCTCGCCGACGAGGCACTGCCAGATCGCCGAGTGCTCGGAATCGATCGGGCGGAGCCAGGCCAGCGGGCTCGGCGAACGGGTCGGCCGGTCGGCGTCGCGCCGCGCGCGGCCGCGCAGGCGCGCGCGCCAGCGGCATGACGAGGTGGCCGCCCGCGACGAGCGTCTCCTTGTTGGCCGTCGCGACGACCTTGCCGGCGCGCAGCGCGGCGAGGACCGGGCGGAGGCTGACGACGCCGCCGGTCGCCGACGATGACGAGGTCGACGTCGTCGCGCGTCGCGAGCTCCTCGAGCGCGTCGTCGCCGCCGACGCGCTCCGTGCCGCGCGGCAGGTCCGGCCGGCGCGCGACTCGTCGGCCAGCGCGACTGCTCGGTCGGAGCGCAGGCCGCGTCGGTCAGGAGCCGGCGTCGAGCCGGTCGCCAGCGCGACGACCCGGAAGGCTCGGGGTGCGGCGGCCAGCACGTCGACCGCCTGGCGCCCGATCGAGCCGGTCGAGCCGAGGAGCGCGACGCCGCGCGCGGCGTCCGCCCGGCGGCTCAGCGAGGACGGCGACGACATACAGCGTCACGACCGGCGCCGCGAACAGGAACGAGTCGACGCGGTCGAGCATCCCGCCGTGGCCCGGGATGAGCGTGCCCGAGTCCTTGGCGCCGGCCGCCCGCTTGAGCATCGACTCGGCGAGGTCGCCGGCCTGCGCCGCGAGCGCGGCGAGCGGGCCGAGGACGAGCGCGTGGAGCGGGCGACTGCCCGAGCGCCCACGAGCACGAGCCGCGACGACGACGGTCGTCGCGACCATGCCGCCGATCAGCCCGGCGTACGTCTTCGACGGCGAGATGTGGGTCAGGAACTTCGCGCCGCCCGAACGGCGGCCGACGAGGTACGCGCCGGTGTCGTACGCCCAGACCGCGAGGACCAGCAGCAGGATCCAGCCGCGCTCCGCGCCGAGGGCGCGCCAGCGGGGCGCGTCGGCCGGCACGGCCGGCGCGGCATGCGCCGAGGCGGATGACGAACGCCAGCAGCGCAGACGTAGAGCGCGCCGAAGATCGTGGCCATCCACGTCGCGAGCCCGTCGCTGCGGATCCGGCCGGGCGAACGAGCGCGACGGCCACCAGGACGACGCCGATGGCGATCAGCAGCAGGCCGCTCCCCTCGAGCACGTCCGGGACCGCCGCATCGAGGACGACGGCCAGGGCGAGGGCCGTGCCGAGCGCCGGCAGGGCGAGCGTAGCCGGCCGCGCGCAGCAGGCGGAAGACCTCGCGCGCCGCGAGCGACCGTGATGACCGCGACCGCGATCGACAGGAGCACTCCGCCGAGGGCGAGCGACGATGAGCAGGACGGGACGAGGACGGCGGCGCTGATCGCGCGCTGGCGCATGCCTCCTGCCCGTCCCGTCAGCGCCCGAAGCGGCGCTGGCGGCGGGCGAACTCGAGCAGGGCGGCGTCGAACGCGTCCGGCCCGAAGTCGGGCCAGAGCGCGTCGCAGAAGTAGAGCTCGGCGTAGGCCGACTGCCAGATGAGGAAGTTCGACAGCGCTGCTCGCCGCCCGTCCGGATGACCAGGTCGGGATCGGGCAGGCCGGCGGTGTAGAGGGCCGCCGCCGATCGCGGCCTCGTCGATCTGCTCGGGCGCGGTCCCGGCCGCCGACGAGGCGGCGGACCGCGTCGACGAGCTCGGTCCGGCCCGGCGTAGTTGAACGCGATGTTGAGCATCAGCCGGTCGCCGCCGGCGGTGGCGTCGAGCGCCTCGCCGATCGACGGCGCGTCGGCGTCGGGCAGCTCGTCGAGCCGGCCGAGCAGGCGGACCCGGACGCCCTGCGCGCGGAGCTCGTCGGTCTCGCTGCGGATGGCCGCCTCGAGCAGCCCGAACAGGCCGGCGACCTCGTCGTCCGAGCGCGCCCAGTTCTCGCGGCTGAACGCGTACAGGGTCAGGACGGGACGCCGCGCCGAACGGCGTGGCGCAGGAGACCCGGATGGCCTCGACGCCGGCGCGCGTGGCCCTCGAGCTCGGGCAGGTCGTGGAGCGCGCGCCCAGCGGCGGTTGCCGTCCATGATGATCGCGACGTGGCGGGGCAGGTCCTCCGGCGCCAGGAGCGGCTCGCTGGACGGGTCCGGCTCCCCGGCCGGTGCCGGCCGTCGCCTCACCGGCCGCCTCGTGGGCGATCGGCGGCGCGTCGGTCGGTCGGGCCAGGGTGCGCGGGTCACCTAGACCTCGAGGACCTCCTGTTCCTTCGCCGCGCCCAGCCGGTCGACCTCGGCGATGTGGCGGTCGGTCGTCTTCTGGAGGGACTCGAGCTGGCGGTGGGCCTCGTCGGTGCCCGACGCCGCCGTCGCGCTCTTCCTGCTTGAGGTGGTCGGCGGCCTCGCGGCGGAGGTTGCGGATCTCGACCGCGCCTCCTCCATCCGCTTGTGGACGACCTTGACGAGGTCCTTGCGACGCTCCTCGGTCAGCGGCGGGATGTTGAGCCGGACGACCGTGCCGTCGACGTTGGGCATCAGGCCGATGTCGCTCTTGGTGATCGCCTTCTCGATGGCGCCCAGGACGCCGCGGTCCCAGGGCTGGATGACGATCTGGTGCGGCTCGGGGACGCTGATGCCGGCCAGCTGGTTGAGCGGCGTCGAGGTGCCGTAGTAGTCGACGTGGATCCGCTCGACGAGCGCGGTCGAGGCGCGGCCCGGTCCGGACCCCTGGAAGTCGCGCTCCATGGCCTCGACGGCGCGGGCCATCTTGTGGTCGGCGTCGGCGAGGATCTCGGTGCTCATGCTCGCGCACCTCCGGCGTGCCGACGTCCGAGATGAGGGTCCCGACCGGCTCGCCGGTCGGCGACCCGCGTGATGTTGTCGGGCTGGTTGAGGTCGAAGACGACGATCGGCAGGTCGTTCTCCATGCACAGGCTGACGGCCGTCGCGTCGAGCACCTTGAGCTGGTCGCGGAGGAGGTCGGCGTAGTCGAGCTGAGCGTAGCGCCGGGCGTCCGGGGTTCGTCATCGGGTCGCGGTCGTAGACGCCGTCGACCTTGGTCGCCTTGAGCAGGACCTCGGCGTTGATCTCGACCGCGCGCAGCGCGGCGGCGGTGTCGGTCGTGAAGTACGGGTTGCCGGTGCCGGCCACGAAGATCGCGACGCGGCCCTTCTCGAGGTGGCGGATCGCGCGGCGCCGGATGTACGGCTCGGCGACCTCGTTCATCGCGATCGCGGTCATGACCCGCGTCGGGACGCCGGCCTGCTCGAGCGCGTCCTGGAGCGCCAGGCCGTTCATGACCGTCGCGAGCATGCCGATGTAGTCGCCGGTCGCGCGGTCCATGCCCTCGCGCCGCGGCGGCCAGGCCGCGGAAGATGTTGCCGCCGCCGACGACGATGCCGACCTGGACGCCGAGCCGTGGACGTCGCGACCTGGTCGGCGATGAAGGCGCAGAACGCCGGGTCGACGCCGTACGGCGCGATCGCCGAGCAGCGCCTCGCCGGACAGCTTGAGCAGGATCCGCTTGATAGCGCCGTCGCTGCTCCTCCCCGGTCGCGGCCGTGCGCCGCGGCGGGCGTCGCTCACAGCTCCTCCCCGAGCGCGTAGCGGGTGAACCGGCGGACGCGGATGTTCTCGCCGATCGTGGCGATGCGCTCGGTGATGAGCTCGCCGACGCGTCTGCTCCTCGTCGCGGAACGGCTGCTCGAGCAGGACGACCTGCGCGTACCACTTCTTGAGCTGGCCGTCGACGATCTGCGGCCGGATGTTCTCCGGCTTCTTCTGGACGGACTCGTCGGCGAGCGAGCTCGGCCTTCTTCGCCTCGAGCCGTCGGCCGGGATCGACTCCTGGTCGACGTACAGCGGGGCGAGGCCGGCGACCTGGATCGCGAGGTCCCGGACGAGCTTCTGGAACTCGTCGGTGCGGGCCACGAAGTCGGTCTCGCAGTTGACCTCGATGAGCACGCCGACCCGGCCGCCGGTGTGGATGTAGCTCGAGACGAGGCCCTCGCGGGCGTCGCGGCCGGCCTTCTTGGCGGCCGCGGCCAGGCCGCGCTCGCGCAGGAGCGCGGTGGCCTTGTCGAGGTCGCCGTCGGCCTCGGTCAGCGCGCGCTTGCAGTCCATGAACCCGGCGCCGGTCCGCTCGCGCAGCTCCTTGACCAGCTCCGCCGAGATGTCCGCCATGCTGTCCGTGTGCTCCTGTTCGTCGTGCGTGCGGGCCGGTCGGCGCCGCGCGTGATGCGGTCTCGGTGGATGGCGCCGCATCGGCGGTCGCCGCGGCTAGGCCGGGTTGTCGTCCTCCGCCTTCTCGGCGGCTTCGCGGGCGAGCTCGGCCGCGATCTCCTCCGGGCGTCGCCTCGGCGGCGGCTCGGCGACGGCCGCCTCGGCACGGGCGACGCGGTCGCCCGGCAGCAGGTCGTCCTCGTCGGCGTCGGGCTCGAACGTGAGCGCGGCGCCGCCGGCGAGGGCGGCGACGAGCTCGTCGCTCGCGCCGGGGTCCTCCTCCTCGGCCTCGGGCATGCGCGACCGGCTCGACGACCTCGGGCTCGGTGGCCGCGCGGGCCGAGCGCTCGCTGGGCGCCCTCGATCGCCGCGTCGGCGACGAGCGTGCACAGCAGGCGGATCGCGCGGATCGCGTCGTCGTTGGCCGGGATGATGTAGTCGAGCTCGTCGGGGTCGACGTTCGTGTCGCCCGTGCCGACGACCGGGATCTCGAGCTTGTTGGCCTCGGTCACCGCGATCCGCTCGCGGTGCGGGTCGACGATGAAGATGGCGCCGGGCAGGCGCTTCATCTTGCGCATGCCACCGAGCGTGCCCTGGAGCTTGGTCATCTCCTCGGTCAGCTTGGCGGCTTCCTTCTTGGTCATGCGCTCGAAGTCGCCGGCCTGCTGGCGCGCCTCGAGCTGCTCGAGCAGGCCGATGCGCTTCTTGATCGTGACGAAGTTCGTGAGCATGCCGCCGAGCCAGCGCTTGTTGACGTACGGCTGGTCGGCCCGGGTCGCCTCCTGGGCGATCGGCTCCTGGGCCTGCTTCTTGGTCCCGACGAACAGGACCTGCTCGCCGCGGGCGACCGTCTCGCGGACGGCCTCGAGGGCGACGTCGAGCCGCTGGACGGTCTGGGCGAGGTCGATGATGTGGATCCCGTTGCGCTCCGCGAAGATGAACGGGCGCATCTTGGGGTTCCAGCGGCGGGTCTGGTGGCCGAAGTGGACTCCGGCTTCGAGCAGCTGCCGCATCGAAACGGACGGCACGGATGAGCGACCTCCTGTCGGTTCGTTCCTCCGCGGACCCGTCGCCGGACCGGCCCGGGCGACCGGCCTGCGGCATCGGCCGGCACCGTCCCGGTCGGGAACGGTCCGCGTGTGAGCTCCGCTCGGCGCTCGACGCTCGTGCGGCCGGCGGGCGATTCGTTGGCGGCTCGGGGCCATCGCTGGCCCGGACCGGCGCGGGAGTGTAGCACAGGGTCCCGGCGGAGGGCCGCGATCAGGCCGGGCGCTCGACCGTCAGAAGGCCGCGCGATGATGGCGGACGCTCGGCTCGCCTCCCCGCCCGCCGCGGCTCGACGACGACGAGGTCGAACCGGGCGGCAGCCGCGGCAGCGCGGTCCCGTCCGGCAGCGGCGCCGCGGTCCAGGAGCCCGTAGAGCGCCGATCGGACGCAGGACGTGCGCTTGCGGTGATCGACGGTCTCCTCGGCAGCCCGAACCCGCGCGGTCGCACGCCAGCGCACCTCGACCACCACGAGCGCGGCCGGCGGACCCGGGTCGACCGCCACGAGGTCGATCTCGTGACGGCCGACATGGACGTTCCGGGCCAGGACGGTCCAGCCGGCTGCCTGCAGGCGGTCCGCGACCAGCGTTCGGCGGCATCACCCGCCTGCTGGGCCGCGGTCCGTGTCGTGGTCGACGCCGGTCGGCCCTGCCATGACCGCGCATCATCCCGACGCGCGCTCATCCCGCACGACCCGGCGTGCACCGCGACGCATCCGGCCTGGATGATCCGCTCAGGCGACGCCTCCAGCGCGACGAGGTCGACCGCGTCGAGCGCGGCGTCGTCGGCCATGACCGGGACCAGCTCGCGCTCGAGCAGGTCGTGCGTCAGCGGCGACGCGGCCGGATCGGCGAGGAGGTCGAAGTCGAGCTGGTCGCCGGCGAGCGTCCGTTGGAGCGCCAGGAACGACCGCCGATGGAACGGGCGTGAGCCCCAGCGCCGGATCGCATCGCGATGGTCGCGCGTCGCGTAGCCCTGGTTGTGCTCCCAGCCGTAACCCGGATAGCGCGCCGCCAGCTTGATCATCATCCGGTCGCGGACGACCTTGGCCACGACCGACGCGCACGCGATCGAGTACACCTTGGCGTCGCCGTCGACGACGTTCGAGTACGGCCCGACCTGCGCCTCGAACCCGACGATCCGGTTGCCGTCGACGAGGACGTGCTCATGCCCGCCGACGCGGGCGATCGCGCGGCGCATCGCCAGGTGGGTCGCGTGGTAGATGTTGAGCTGGTCGATCTCGCGCACCGACGCCGCGCCGACGCCGATCGCGATCGCACGCGCGGATGAGCGGCGCGAGCCGCTCGCGCTGGGCCGTCGACAGCGTCTTCGAGTCGCGCACGCCCGGGATGCGATGGCAGCCAGGCTTCATGATCACGGCTGCGGCGACGACGGCGCCGCATGTCGGGCGCGACCCCGACCTCGTCCACGCCGACGACGCGGGTGAAGCCCTCGATTCCAGAGGCGGCGCTCGTGGCGCAGGGTCGGGACGATGACGGCCATCGGCGCAGCAAGCCTACCGGACATCGAGCGACCCCGCCGGTCGGGCGGGGTCAGGGTCACGGCGATGCGGTCGTCCGCGCGCGTAGCTCTTCGAGCGCCGCTCGCGGAGCGTGGCCGCCTTGCCGACGCGCTTGCGCAGGAAGTACAGCTGCGCCCGACGGACCTCGCCGTGACGGAGGACCTCGATCTTGTCGATGCGCGGGCTGTGGATCTTGAAGGTCCGCTCGACGCCGACACCGGACGCGATGCGACGGACCGTGATCGAGCGGGTGATGCCACCGCCGCGCAGGCGCATGACGGTCCCCTCGAACACCTGGATGCGCTCGCGGTTGCCCTCGACGACCTTGGCCGACACCTTCACGGTGTCACCCGTGGCGAGCTCCGGCAGGTCGGTGCGGAGCTGGTCCTGGACGATCTCGTCGAGCACGTTCACGCGGCGTTCCTTGATCGGTGGGCAGCCGAGGCTGCGGGTCGGGTAACGGGTGGTGGCCGCGTGGGGCGACCGGCGGCGGAGTATAGCACGGGGCCGGACGACGACCCGAACCCGGCGGTCGAGCCCTCCACGTCCTCGCCGTCCGCCTCGAGAAGGTCCGGCCGATGCGGCCGCGTGTACGCTCGAGGGCCCGGTCGCGTCGCCACGCGGCGACGGCGCCGTGATCGCCCGACGTCAGGATCGCTGGCACATCCATCCCGCGGAAGGACGGCGGCCGCGTGTACTGCGGATACTCCAGACAGCCCGGCCCCGAACGATTCCTCCTCGGTCGAGGCCGCATCGATCGCCCCGGGCAGCAGACGGATGGCAGCGTCGATGACCACGAGCGCCGGCAGCTCGCCACCCGTCAGCGACGTAGTCGCCGATCGACAGCTCCAGATCCACGAAGGACCGGATCCGCTCGTCGACGCCCTCGTAGCGCGGACACACGAGGACGAGGTGGGCGCGGGTAGCGAGGTCGGCGGCGCGACCGTGGCTGAAGACCTCGCCACCCGGGTCGAGGAGGATGACCAGCGAGCCCGGCCGGCGCACGGATTCGATGGCCGCGACGAGCGGCTCGACGCGCATGACCATCCCCGCGCCGCCGCCGTACGGCGTGTCATCGACCGAGCGATGCCGGCCGAGACCGAACTCGCGCAGATCGTGGACCCGGAGGTCGACCAGGCCGCGCTCCTGGATCCGCCCGGGGATGCTCTCCGACAGCGGCCCGGTGATCATCGACGGGAACAGCGTCAGGACGTCGATCTCGAGCGTCACGTGGGTCCCTCGGTCTCGGTCGTGGGCGGCTTGCGCGTCCGCCGGCGCGGCGCCCGAGGCCGGTCGGGATCGGTGCGGCGCGGCTTGGGTGGCTGCAGGTCGAGCGCCTCCGCATCGACCACGATCTCGCCGCGGCGCGGCGCGAAGATCCGGATGAACGCTCGCACTGCCGGCAGGTCGAACGTGCCGTAGCGCTCGCCGCGGACGATGTAGACCTCGTTCTCGGCCACCCGATAGACGTCCGTCACGACGCCGAGATCGGCGCCGTCCAGGCCACGGACCGTCACGCCGACGACCTCGTGCCAGTACACCTCGCCGCGGACGAGGTCGCCGACGGGATGAACGTCGCTCTCGAGGTACGCCCCGCGCAGGCCGTCGGCCCGTTCACGGGTCGCGATCTCCTTGAAGCGGATCCGCCAGCCCGGACCGTCGGCGACGGCTTCGGCCGTCGCGATCGTCAGGGGCTCGGACGAGGCCTCGCGGTGCAGGACTGCCCCAGGCCGGAACCGGTCCTCGGGCCGGTCGGTCAGCACCTCGACGCGCACGGCGCCACGGAGTCCATGGACGCCGCGGACCAGGGCGACCACGAGTCGCTGCGTCGTCGCCTCGTGGCCGTCGGCCACGGTCAGCTCGGGTTCAGACGATCTCGAGCTGGACCGGCTCTCCATCACGTGCCGCCGTCACCTTGAGCAGGGTCCGCAGCGCCTTGGCGACGCTGCCGTTGCGCCCGATGACCTTGCCCATGTCGTCGTCGGCCACGTGCAGCTCGATGACGGTCGCGCCGTCCTCCTCGATGACCTCGACCTTGACCGCGTCCGGGTCATCCACCAGCGACTTCGCGACGTACTCCACCAGTTCCTTGGCTGCCATCTGTCGCTCCTACTTGCCCGCGGGCAGGATGCCGGCCTGCTTGAACAGGCGCACGACGGTGTCGGACGGCTGGGCGCCTTTCGCGAGCCAGGCCTTGGCCTTGTCGGCGTCGACGTTGAACTCGATCGGTTCGGTGCGCGGGTTGTAGTGCCCGAGCGTCTCGATCGCCCGACTGTCGCGGGCGCTGCGTGCGTCGGCCACGACGACGCGATAGCTCGGCTGTTTCTTCGCGCCGACGCGCGTCAGCCGGATACGGACTGCCATGGGCGTGTCGTCCCTCCTTGGACTTCTGTGCGGGGCTGGGGGCCCCGCCGACTACTTGACGGTGATGACGTAGCGAGCCTGATCGAGCGTGGAGCTGACGCTGCCGGTGCCGATCAGCGCATCGAACGGTGTCAGGAACGGTTTCACCGACTCGTCATATTCGGCCCGTTCGCTGTCGCTGGCGCCGGTCATGGCACCCTCGACCATCGTCCGGATCGCGGCGATGTCGATGAACGAGAGCCCGGCATGGTTCGCATCGACGCGAGCCAGGAGGCCCTGGAACCGTGCGTCGTCGGCCAGCGATGCGCCGGCTCCGGCGTCGAGCACGTGCTTGACGAAGTCGGGCGAGCTGCCGATCACCACGACCTGGTCGGTCGCGACGTAGGCCACCTCGGCACGCCCGTCGGGCAGGGCGCCCGGATCGGCCGGCAGCCCGCCGAACGCGCCGGCCATGCCGGCGAGATCGCGCAGCGACCCGAGGTCGACGATCGTGATCGTCTGGCCGTTGTAGTCCTCGTCACGCACCGTGATGCCGGCCTGCTGGCCGCCGAGCTGAATGAGGCTGCGGAGCTGCGTGAGCAGCTGCTTGCCGGCAGCCGCATCGGCCGGGATCGACACGATGCCGCCCTCGACCGTATCGCCGGCCTTGGCGATGACGACGCCGCTGTCACCCATCCAGCCGACCGCGGCATCCAGCCCGCCGATCAGGCCCGCGGCCTCATCGAGCTGCTTGAACATCTCGGCGAACGTGGGCTCCTCGCGATAGATCGCGAACGCTTGTTTGAGGGTGGCACCGTAGTCATTGCCGGCCAGCAGGGCGATCGTCGATGTCGGCGCGTACGCGGCGACTCCGTTCGTGTGGTTGGTCTGTGGACCCGTTCCTTCGATGTGCGGGATGGCCGTGTCCATGACCAGCGCATCGCCCTCGGCGCGGATGCGCATCGCGGTCCAGTCCGGCACGAGCGCCAATAGGGCGTCGCTGACCGGCGGGGCCGATGACAGCGACCCGGACATCTCCATGGACGCGTCCATCAGCGCCCGCATGTCGAAGAACATGAAGCCGAGGTCGTCGCCCTTGAGAGCGCCCTTGGCAGCCGCGAAGCCGGGGTCCTTGGCCAGGCCGCTCGTGCCCTTGGTATCGACGGCCGCCTTGACCGATGTCGCATCCCCGACGATCGCGACCTTGCCGTTGACGATGCCGAAGCCGGCCTGGACGCCGGGCATGTTCCGGTCGGCGAACAGGGTCAGCTCGGTGCCTTGGTACGTCTCCTTGGTACCCGTGACGCCGGCCTCGACGAAGGCCTTCTCGAACCACGACTTGGCGACCGTGGCGTCCTTCACCGAGACGAGCAGCAGGGCCCGGAGCGACGATGCCGCACTGCTGGGATCGCTCGCCGTCCCCTGCGGGATCGGTCCCACCGAGAACGCGAGCTGGCCGCCGAACCACGGCTTGATGTCGGTCGAATACGTCTGCTTGCCGTCCGTCGACTCCGACGTCAGGCGGTCGAGGACCTCGTCGAGCTTGGTCTCGAGGGCGGCCTGGTCGGCGAAGCCCGGGAACTTCGAGAGGAGCTGGCCGACCTTCTGGCGCTGGTCGCCGGGCAGGTCGAGGCGCACCTCGCCGTACATCGTGCTGTCCGCCGGGACGTACCCGAGCACGACGGAGTTCGGTGCCGAGGCGGTGAGACTGAGCGTGATGAGGGCCGTCGCGCCGACCACGAGCGCGATCAGACCGGCCGCCGCGAACCAGCGCGCGCGGTCGCGCCGCGGCGGCGGCGCGGCGCTCTCCGGCGGCGCGATCGGCTGGGTCGGGACGGGCACGGCCGTCGTATCGGTGTCCGTGCCGGATGTCGGCGGCGTGCCGACCGGTCCGTTCGGAGTCCGATCGGTGCTGGGTCGTTCGAAGTCGGTCATCGCGTGGTTCCCCCTGCGCCTAGCGCCGGCCTCCGACGAGGCTGCCGAGCGCGCCGCGCCGGCCTCCCCCGGAGAGCTGCTTCATCAGCTTCTGCATCTCGCCGAATTGCTTCACCAGCCGGTTGACGTCCGGCAGGTCGGCGCCGGCACCGGCGGCGATGCGCCGTCGGCGGGAGCCGTTGAGGATCGTCGGGTCGCGGCGCTCTGCCGGGGTCATCGCCCGGATGATCGCCTCGGTCCGCTTGAGGTCGCCGCGATCGACGGCGGCCTGGGCTTCCCCGGCCATGCTGCCCATGCCCGGGATCATCGACATGATCTGGCCGATCGGCCCCATCTTCTGGACCTGCTGGAGCTGGTCGAGCATGTCCTCGAGGGTGAAGCTCGCCTTGCGGAGCTTCTCCTCCATCTTCTGTGCCTGGTCGCCGTCGAAGGTCTCCTGCGCCCGTTCGACGAGCGTCAGGATGTCGCCCATGCCGAGGATCCGGCCGGCCAGCCGGTCGGGATGGAACGCCTCCAGGGCGTCGGTCTTCTCGCCGGTGCCGAGGAACTTGACCGGCAGGCCGGTCACGGCCGAGATGCTCAGCGCGGCCCCACCGCGGGCGTCGCCGTCGATCTTGGTCAGGACGAGCCCCGTCACCGGCACCGCCGCGGCGAAGGCCTGGGCGACGGCGACCGCCTCCTGGCCGGTCATGGCGTCGACGACGAGCAACGTCTCGATCGGCTTGACCGCGGCATCGACGGCGGCGATCTCCTGCCATCAGGGCCTCGTCGACGCTGAGTCGACCGGCCGTATCGAGGATCACGACGTCGCGGGTCTGGCGCTTGGCGGCCTCGACGCCCTGGCGTGCGATCTCCGGGACCGACGTGCCCTCGGGCGCGCGATAGACCGGGATGTCGAGTTGGCGGCCGAGCGTCTCGAGCTGGTCGGCGGCCGCCGGTCGATACGGGTCGGCCGCGACGAGCATCGGGCGGCGGCCCTGCTTGACGATGTGTCGTGCGAGCTTGGCGGTGCTGGTCGTCTTGCCCGAACCCTGGAGGCCGACCATGGCGACCACCGCGGGGTTGCCGCTGAGGTGGAAGACGCGATCGCCTGCCCCGAGCAGCTCCACGAGCTCGTCGTGGACGATCTTCACGACCGCCTGGCCGGCGGTCAGGCTCTGCAGGATGTCCTGCCCGATGGCCTTCTCGCGGACGCGCCCCACGAAGTCCTTGACGACCTTGAAGTTGACGTCGGCCTCGAGCAGGGCGAGCCGCACCTCGCGCATGGCGGCATCGACATCGGCTTCGCTGATCCGGCCGCGACCGGTCAGGGTGCCGAGCGTCGCGCGCAGCCGCTCGCTGAGGGTGTCGAACACGGTCGGATCAGGGCTCCCGTCGTCGTGGTGGACCGGCGGTCGTCACGCGGGCGCGACGGCTGACCGGGTGGCACGCGAGTTCTGGCGCGCCAAGGCGGGGGCAGTGTAGCGCAGGGCTGCGGCTTCCGCGCCTGGGACGATGGTCCGGCGCGGCCGGGCACCGGGTCCCCGGCTATGCTGCGCCATCGTGCGCAACCCCTTCACGTCACCGCTCTGGCGGAACCACGCCTTCGTGCGGGTGTGGGCGGCGGCGAGCATCTCGATCTTCGGCTCGCTCATCACGCGGATCGCCCTGCCGCTGGTCGCCATCCTGACCCTCGGCGCGGGCCCCATCGAGGTCGCCGTCCTGCGCAGCATGGACGTGGCCGCGGCTCTGGTCGTCGGGCTGGTCGCCGGCGCCTGGGTCGACCGCCTGCGGCGCCGGCCGGTCCTCATCTGGGCGGACCTCGGCCGGGCCGTGCTGCTCGGCTCGATCCCGATCTCGTTCGTGCTCGGGACGCTGGCGCTGTGGCAGCTCATCGCGGTCGCGGGCCTGGCCGCGGTGCTGACGACGTTCTTCGACGCGGCCGATAACGCCTACCTCCCGACGATCGTCGAACGCGAACGGCTCGTCGAGGCAAACAGCGCGCTGGCCGCGAGCGGCTCGGTCGCCGAGTTCGCCGGGTTCGGGATCAGCGGGTTCCTCGTCCAGCTCCTGACCGGCCCGATCACGATCGTGATCAACGCGGTCACCTACGTGATCTCGGCGTTACTCCTGCTGTCCGTGCGCAGCCCCGAGGCACCGCCACCGCCGCGCTCCGAGCGAGAACCGGTGCTCGACGAGATCCGCCACGGTCTGCGGCTCGTGCGCAGCAATCCCATCCTGCGCGCGTTCGTGGGCGCCCAGATGCTGATGTCGATGCTGTGGGGCGTCTTCGGGGCGACGTTCTTCCTCTTCGCGCTCGACGAGCTCGGCATCAGCCCGGCCCTGGTCGGCGTCATCGCCGGCGTGGGCGGCGCGTCGTCGTTCATCGGCGCGATCGTGGCGAACCGCGCGACCCGCCGGTGGGGCGTCGGTCCCGTGGCCATCGGGGCGATGCTCCTGGCGGCGCTCGGCAACCTGCTGATCCCGCTCGCTCCCGCCGGCATGCCCCTGATCGCGCTGGCGTTCCTGCTCTGGCAGCAGCTTGTCGCCGACTCGGCCGTGACCGTGTACGACGTCACCGAGACGTCCGTGCGCCAGTCGCTGGTCGAGGATCGCGAGCTTGGTCGGGTCGCGTCGACGTTCCAGGTCGCATCGGCCGCAGCCCAGCTGGCCGCGACGATCGGGGCGGGCTTGCTGGCCGAGGTCATCGGGTTGCGACTGACGTCGGTCCTCGCCCCGCTGGGCGGGCTGCTGGCCGCGGCGGTCCTGTACTGGTCGCCGGTCCGCACGCTGCGTGAGCTGCCGGTGCTCGACTCGCGCCGGCCGGCGGAGGTCGTCATGGACGTCGAGCGGGATCAGCCGCCCGGCGCCTGAGGTCGGCGCGTCGCCGGCTAGGCGAACAGCGCCTCGACGAAGGCGTCCGGGTCGAACGGCAGCAGGTCGTTGATGCCCTCGCCGACCCCGACGAAGCGGACCGGGACCTTGAGACCGTCCTCGATCGCGAAGACGATCCCGCCCTTCGCCGTCGAGTCGAGCTTGGTCAGGACGATGCCCGTCAACCCGACCGCCTCGTGGAAGGCCTTCGCCTGCGCGAGGCCGTTCTGGCCCGTGGTCGCATCCAGGACGAAGAGCGTCTCGGGCTGGGCGCCGGGCAGGCGCTTGTCGATGATCCGGCGGACCTTGGTCAGCTCGTCCATGAGGTTCGACTTGGTGTGGAGGCGCCCGGCCGTGTCGGCGATGACGAGGTCGGCGCCCCGGGCGACCGCCGCATCGAGCGCGTCGTACACCACCGCACCGGGATCCGCCCCCGGGGCGTGGGCGACGACCTGGACTCCCGCCCGATCCGCCCAGATCCGGAGCTGGTCGATCGCCGCGGCGCGGAAGGTGTCCGCGGCGGCCAGGATGATCGAGCGCCCCTCCTCGACATAGCGCGCGGCGAGCTTGCCGATGGTCGTCGTCTTGCCGGTCCCGTTGACCCCGACGATGAGGACGACGGCCGGGCCACCGTCTGACGGACGTCGCGGCGACCAATCGAGATCGCGCTTCAGTAGCAGCGCCGCGAGCTCATCGCGAACCGACGCCTCCGGGCCGGCGGGGTGACGCCGGCGCTGGGCACGCTCGACCAGGTCGATCGCGAGCGTCGCGCCCACGTCACCGGCGATCAGCGTCTCCTCGACCTCGTCCCACGCCGGGCCATCGACGCCACCGAGCACATCGCGCAGCTGGGCGACGAAGCTGCCGCGTGTGCGCTCCAGGCCCTGGTCGAGGGTGTGCGCCGGGGCGACCGCCAGGAAGGCGGTCGGGTCGAACGGGGCGAAGGCAGGTTCCGGCGCGGCCGGCGAGGGCGTGGGCGCTGGCTCCTGCACTGTCGCCGCCTCGGGCGCCCGCGCGGGGTCCGCGTCCGGACCGGATGCGACGATTTCGTCGGATTCGCTCGGCGCGATCGTCTCGCCTGATCGGGATGCGACGAAATCGTCGGATCTGCTGGGGAAAAGGGGGTCGGGCTGCGGATCCCCGGTGGGTGACTCCCCGGGCGCGTCCTCCAGGGACGGACGAGTGGCGGTGGGATCATCAGCCGCCGGGGCGACCTCCCCAGGCCGCGTTGACTCCGGATCGGTCGTCTCGGCCGGACCCGCCTCTTCCTCCCGACGCCGTCGCCAGAACGGCATCAGCCGGCCGCGCTGAGCTCGCCGCGACGGTCGGATGCAAGCTCCTGGGCTTCGTCGAGCCGGAGGCTGATCACGCGCGAGACCGAGTCGTCGCCCACGGTCACGCCATACAGGGCGTCGGCCGCCTCGATCGTTCCCCGGTTGTGGGTGATCACGATGAACTGGGTCTGCGGCGCGAGGCTCCGCAACGCCTCGGCGAACCGGCCGATGTTCGCCTCGTCGAGCGCGGCATCGACCTCGTCGAGCACGCAGAACGGCACGGGCCGGACCTCGAGCATCGCGAACAGCAGGGCGACCGCGGTCAGCGCTCGCTCCCCGCCCGACAGCATCGCCAGCGCCTGCGGCTTCTTGCCCGGAGGACGCGCGACGATCTCGACGCCGGTCGTGCCGAGGTCACTCGGGTCGGTGAGCGACAGCCGAGCGAACCCGCCGTCGAACAGTTGCTCGAAGCGCCGCTCGAACGCGCTCTCGAGGGCGGTGAACGTCGACCGGAACTGCGTCGCGATCATCTCGTCGAGCTCGGCGATCAGCGCCCGCGTCTTGGCGATCGCTCCGCGCAGGTCCTCGCCTTGCGCATCGAGCGCGGTCAGCCGCGTGCTGAGCTCCTCGTACTCCTCGACGGCGTACGGGTTGGCGGCGCCGAGCTCGTGATACCGGCGCCGCAGATTGGACAACCGCCCGGGCGACGGTGGCTCGGCGGACGGCGGCTCGGCGGCCCAGCGCTCGGCCAGGACGGTCAGCGCCGCCTCGAGGCGGCCCGTATCGACGGCCTCCTCGTCGATGTCGTCCTGGTCCGTGTCGTTGTCGGCCGACTCGACGGGGTCGCCCGATCCTTCGACGCCCAGGCTGGCGAGACCGAGCTCCCCCATCCCGGCCAGCTCGACGAGCACGCCTTCCCGGAGCGAGTCAAGCCCGAGGCGTGCCTCGAGCTCGTCGCGATCGGCGATGCGCGCCCGATCGTCGGCAGAGCGGAGTCGTTCCCGTGCCGCGGCAGCAGCCCGTTCCGCCTCTGACAACCGCGTCCGGTCGACGGCATCGGCCGCATGCAGTGCGGCCATCGCGTCGCGCGCCTCGCGTTCCCGGGTCACGGCGTCGGCGATCGTCGATCTGAGCGCCTCGCGCTCGGCCGTGGCCGCCGCGTCACGGTCCACCAGCGAGGCCGACTCCCGGTCGGCTCGCTCGATCCGTTCGTCGGCCATGGCCGCGGCCGCCTCGGCCCGAGCTCGGGCGTGCTCGGCGTCGCGGCGGGCCGCGTCATGGGACGCGAGTCGCGCCGCCGAGCGGTCGCGTCGTTCACGGAGCTCGTCGGCGCGAGCCTGCCACACGCCCAGGGCGGCCTGGTCGTCGCTGGACGGCGATGTGCCATCGGGAGCGGGCGACGTCGACGCCGTGTCGAACCGGGCGACCGCCTCGCGTAGCTTGGCGACCTCGGTCTCGAGCCGGGCGAGCTGGGCCAGATGCCAGGCCGCCTCCCGTGTCGCGGCTTCACGCTCGCGCGTCGCGGCTCGCTCGGCTTCCTCTGCCCGCCGGCGCTCCCCGGCGTGCCGCGACTCCTCGGCGCGCTGTCCATCGAGCGCAATCCGTGCGGCGTCCGTGGCCTGCCCTGCCCGCTCGGCCTGCTCTCGCATTGTGGCCAGCTCGGCGTCGGCGCGCTCGAAGTCACCCGATAGTCGCGCGAGCTCAACGCGGCGTTCGATGACCGAGTCGGCGGCACCGAGGGCGACCCCCGTCTCGTCGACCACGGCCGAGCCATCGCGCGGGATCGCGACCCAGCCGGGTGGCATCGCCGCCTGGAGGGCGACGCAGGCGGCCAGGTCGGGCAGCCAGACCGCCCGTTCGAGCAGCCGCCGCACACCGCCCGTGCCGTCGCGCCGGATGGCATCACCGAGGCGTCCGCCGCCGGCCGCGGCCACGCGATCGAGCCAGCCACGGGTGGCCGCATCGACCGGCCCGGCCTCGGTCAGCCGCTCCTCGACCACCACGAGGCCGCGTTCGCCGGCCAGGTCCGTGACACGCGCCGACGCGACGACATACGCGCGCGCCCGATCGGCGAGGGCCGCCTCGACCGCCGCGCGCAGATCCGGCTCGACCGTCAGGTCCTCGTCGACGCGACGACCGCCATGCTTCCGCGCGGCGCGCGCGATCGGACGACGTTCCTCCTCATCGAGCTGCGCGCGCAGCGCATCGACCCGGCCGCGCATCCCCGCGACCGCTGTCGCCGCCGCGGCCGCACGTTCGGCCGATGTGGTCCGTTCCGCCTGGGCACGCTCGAGGGCCAGCCGCGTCTCCTCACGGGCAGACTGGGCACTCCGCTCCGCGTCGATCGCCGTGGCGAGCGTCCGCTCCGCGGCGTCGGCTCGGGCAGCCACCTCGTCCAGCTTCGCCGTCGCGGCCTCGGCCGCCACCCGCTCCTCGTGCAGCTCGCCGTTCGGCGTCGGCCAGGCGGCGCCGCGCCGTCTCGGCCTCGGTCTCCCGCGCCGCCTCGGCTCGTCGCAAAGCGGCCGCCTCGTCGCCGCGCGCATCCGAGGCGGAGCGCAGGGTGGCAACCTCGGCGAGCGCCTCGGCCAGCTCCCGGTCCGCCTGCGTGACATCGGCTTCGAGGTCCAGGTCGCGGCCGACGACCGGCACCGCCATCGCCCGCCGATGCGAGCGAGACCTCGGCTTCGGCCGATGCCCGCTCCTCGGCGAGGCGGCCACGATCGCGGTCGCTCGCCGCCAGGTCCGCGGCGAGGCGTCCGTCACGCAGCTGAAGATCGGTCAGGGTGGCTCGGGCGGTCTCGTGCGCCTCCCGCCGCTGGCGCTCGATGTCGGCGCGGGCGGCGAGCTCCTCGGCGAGGCTCGCCGCGACGGTCTCGGCCGCCTCCAGGGCCGCCATCGCCTGGGCTGCCTCATCGGTCGTCCGTGCTCGTCGGTCGCGTGCCGCCGCGAGCCGCCCCGCCGACTCGTGCCAGCGCGCATGGGTGGCGGCCAGCAGGGCGGCCGCGAGCTCGTCGCCGATCGTCGCCCGGGTGGCCTGACGTTCCGCCTGCGCCGCCAGTCGGCGGGCCTGCGGGCGAAGCTCCGCCAGGATGTCGTCGACCCGGGCGAGGTTGGCCTCGGACTCGACCAGCTGTTCCTCGGCCTTGCGTCGACGCCGCTCGTGGCGACGCACACCGGCGACCTCCTCGAACAGCGGGCGCCGTTCCTCGGGTCGCAGGGCGAGAGCCTGGTCGACCATGCCCTGGCCGATGAACAGGAACGCGTTGTCGGCGAGGTGGGCGGCATCGAGCAGGTCGACGAGGTCGCGCAGGCGGATGCGCTGCTTGTTGAGCAGGTACTCGTTCTCGCCGCTGCGGTAGAGCCGCCGGCCGAACTCGAGGACCTGGAACTCGACCGGCAGGAGGCCGTCGGCGTTGTCGAGCACGAGGGTGACGTCGGCCATGCCCTGCGCCGAGCGCTTCTCCGACCCGGCCCAGATGACGTCCTCGGCCTTGCGCGAGCGGAGCGCCCGGCCCTGCTCGCCGAGCGCCCAGCGGAGCGCGTCGGCCAGGTTGCTCTTGCCGGAGCCGTTCGGCCCGACGACCGCGCTGATCCCGCCGCCGAACTCGACGTGGGTTCGCTCGGCGAACGACTTGAAGCCCTGGACCCGCAGCGCGAGCAGCCGCGGCGGGGTGTTCGTCGATGGGGTCATGCCGGTGCGTGCCTGGTGCTCGGAGCGGCCGACGCGAGCTCGCTCGGCTGCCCGCTCGGCGCGGATGCGCTCGATGGCCTGCGCCGCGGCCGATGTCTCGGCCATCCGGCGCGACGGCCCTTCGCCGCTGCCGAGCATCTCGCCGTCGACCCAGACCTCGATCCGGAACGACTTCTCGTGGTCCGGCCCCGACGCGGCCACGAGCCGGTAATCGGGGCGTTCGCCCGACCGGCGTTGTGTGTATTCCTGCAAACGTGACTTGGGGCTCTTGAGCGACAGGACCGGCGCTTCGAGCGACAGCTCCGGGTCTGCGAGCTGCTGGAGCCAGGTCCGGACCGGCAGGTACCCGAGATCCAGGTACAGCGCGCCGGTGAGCGCCTCGAACGAGGAGGCGAGGAGGGACGGCCGACGCCGGCCACTGCGCTGGGACTCACCCTCGCCGAGGAGCAGGTACCGCCCGAGCTCGATGCGGCCGGCGAGGCGGGCCAGACCGGTCGTCGACACGATGGTCGCCCGGCGCGCCGAGAGGGCCCCTTCGTCGTCGTCCGGATGGCGCGCGTAGAGCGCCTCCGAGATGGCCAGGTTCACGATGGCGTCGCCGAGGAACTCGAGCCGTTCGTTGTGACCGCGCGCCGCGTCGGGGTGTTCATGCAGCCACGAGGAGTGGACGAGCGCTTGCTCCAGCAGGTCGAGGTCGCGGACCCGGAGACCGAGGCGCTCGGCGACGGCCTGTCCGGGACGCACCTCGGACGTGGCCGACTACCGACTAGGAGGAGTGCTCGTCGATGTAGTCGACGGCGTCCTGGACGGTCCGGATCTTCTCGGCGTCCTCGTCCGAGATCTCCGTCCCGAACTCTTCCTCCAGGCTCATGATCAGCTCGACGAGGTCCAGCGAGTCCGCGTTGAGGTCGTCGACGAACGATGCCTCGGGCTTGACCTCATCCTCGTCGGCGCCGAGCTGCTCGACGACGATCTTCTTGAGCCGGTCGTACGTTGTGGCCACTGACTCCCTCCTCGGAGCTGGGGTCGTGGGAGATCGTCCCGAGAACGCCGTTCATCAGGCGTCGCATCGGCTCTCCGCTGTAGATGCGTGCCAGCTCGACCCACTCGGCGATGGCCACCCGGGCCGGCGTGGCGGAGTGTAGCACCTCACCGATGGCCGATCGGAGCAACGCGCGGTCCATCTTGGCCAGTCCGGTGACCGGATATCGGGGGGCCACGGTGTTGATCGTCGCGTCGATGTCGACCCGGTGTCGGACGACCGCAGCGACCAGTTCGCGAGCCAGTTCGGCGGCCGATTCGTCGCGCTCGGTCTCGGCCAGGTGCCGTTCGAGGATGGCCTCCGCGGTGCGCTGTCCGAAGTCCGCCTCGAAGATCGCGGCGAGCGCGAGTCGACGTCCCGTCCGCCGTCCCCGCTGCTTGTCAGCCTCCGACACCGTCGACGACCACCGTCACGGCACCGAGGTCGAGGCCGAGCAGGCGCTCGATCGTGGCTCCCACGGCGGTCCGCACCTGGGCGGTCAGCGGCCGGAGCGGATGCCCGGGTCGGGCGACGATCCGCAGGCGGACCAGGACGCGCTCGTCGGTGACCCGGACGCGGACCGCCGGGCCGGCCAGCCAGCCCCGCCACGACGGACCGCTGTAGCCCACCCGGGCTACGCCCGGGACCTCGAACGCGGCGGTCTTCACGAGCTTGGCGATCACGCCCGTGCCGACGGTCAGCACCGGACCGGTCATGTCGTCTCCTCCTCGGTCAGGGCGGCCATCCCGGCCAGCCGGGCGTTGTCCGCGGCCAGCGCGTCGGCGATCAGCTCGGGCACGCGCGCGGCGGCCGTCCTGGCCGCGACGTCGCAGGCGTAGCCGATCATGCGCCGCTTGGCGCGTCCGTGGGTGATGATGACCGTGCCCTTCACGCCCAGCAACGGCGAACCGCCCTGGGTCTCGTAGTCGAACACCTGCCGGATCCGGGCGATGCTCGGGCGCATGAGCACGTAGGCCAGCCGGCCGCGCCACGAGCGGCGGAACTCGGTCCGCCACAGGTCGAAGATGAAGGTCGACAAGCCCTCGAAGAACTTGATGACGACGTTGCCCGCGACGGCATCGGTCACGACGACGTCGGTCAGGTGGCGGGCGAGGTCGCTGCCCTCGACGTTGCCGACGAAGCGCAGGGTCGAGGCATCGAGCAGCTCGGTCGCCCGCTGGATGCGGGCGTCGCCCTTGCCCTTCTCCTCGCCGATGCTGAGCAGGGCCACGCGCGGGTCGGCGACGCCGAGGACGCGCTCCGCGAAGATCGCCCCCATCCGGGCGTACTGGGCGAGGTTCTCCGGCGTCGAATCGGGATTGGCGCCGATGTCGAGCAGGACGAGCGGTCCGGCGTCGGTGATCATCTGGACGGCGAGCGCCGGGCGGTCGACGCCCGGCAGGCGGCCGAGGCGAGGACGCCGCGGCCATGCCGGCGCCGGTGTGCCCGGCCGTGATCACGGCATCGGCCTCGCCCCGCGTATGAGCTGGGTCCATGGCGACCAGGATCGAGGCGTCCTTCTTCTCACGCAGGGCGAGCGCGGGATGCTCGTCCATGCCGATGACCTGAGCTGGCGTGGACGATCGAGACGTTCGTCGGGCAGTTGACCGGCGATCGCCTCGGACCGTTCGCTCGTCGCCGACGAGGATCAGCTCGGCGGCGGGTGCGGCCTGGCGTGGTCGAGCACGCCGGGCACGACCTCGGTCGGGCCGTGGTCGCCGCCCATCGCATCGACGGCGAGGCGGAGTCCGCCACGGCGATCAGCGGCGATGCTGTCCGTCAGCCGTGACGCGTCACGCTCGGCGCGGCGTCGTCGGCGGCCGGTGGCTTCAGCGGATGGCGAGTCGGCCGTTGTAATAGCCGCAGTTCGGACAGACGCGATGCGGCAGCTTCATCTCGTGGCAGTGCGGGCACTCTTCGAGCTTCGGCAGGCGATGGCGAGATGCGCGCGACGTTCGCCCTGGCGGGCATGTGAGACTCGTCGCTTGGGTACACCCATGGGGTCGTCGGGCTCCTTTGTCGGTTCAGGGGCGCGGCCGCTGGACGGCGCCGGGATGGGAGCGCGGTGCGCGCCGACGGCGGAGTCTACCGCGAAATGAGCCCCCTCGTCAGTCGTCGGGCCGGCCCAGCCGACCAGGTTGCCGTGGGGCGGCACCTGGCGACCGCCTGCGGCCGTCCCGCGCCCGATCTTGCCGTCCCACGGCGATCCGGTGCGCGGATTGCCACCCCGTGGCAACGGTCGGCCGATCCATGGCTCCTGATGTCGTGTGCTGCCATGGGGTGCAAAAGCCGTCGGCTCTGGCCTACCCGCGAGTGGCAACGGGCCCCGGACCGTGATGCTCGCCGCGCCGTACACGTAGCCAAGACGCTTGTTGAGGGCGCGCATGTCGGCGTTGTCGATCTGGGTCCACGTGTAGACCTCGTGCAGCCGTTCGTCGGCCGCGAAGGCGAGCGTCAGGCGCTTGAGAGCGACGCGATCCCGCGGCGTCGCCAGCGGCCGCGCCACCGCGGTGAACGCATGCTCCGCCCGATCCGGCTGGTCCGCGTCGAGCTCGAGCCCGGCCCAGCCGACGATCTCGTCGCCGACAGCGCGATGAACATCGCCTCCGGCGAGGACAGCCAGTCCCGTTCCCACTGTTCGCGCGAGACGACGATCGGGCGATCGGTCGCCATGTCCGCGAGCGCCTCCAGGCCGAGCGGGTCGTAGGCCGGCCGGCCACAGCTCGGGACGCTCGGCGACCGTGACGACCCGATGTCGTCGGGGATGGTCGGCATGGGCTCGGTCCCGATCGCCCGCGACCTGCTCGATCTGGCGGTCCACCTCGCGGAACCCGAACCGTTCGGCGAAGGCCATCGACCCTTCGTCGTCGACGAGCGTGCCGGCCTCGGTGAACCCGGTCGCATCGCGTGGTCGGCGAGCGCCGGAGCACGGCGGTGCCGACCCCGCGCCGGCGACGCCCGGGAGCACGCGTGGGTGGATCCCCGCGTAATCGAAGCTCGACCGGCCGCCCAGGCCCGAGCCGGCAAGCTCGCCATCGAGCTCCGCGATGACGTAGCGGGTCTCGGGCGTGGCCATGGCCCGCATCTCGTCGACCGGCAGCGCCCGCTCGTTGGGCAGGACGGCCAGCCGAACCTGGCGCCACGCCTCCAGGTCGGCGTCTGTCTCGGCGTCGCGGATCACGATGGTCACGGCGTCAGTGGACGGCCGTCAATCCGGGCGGAACGCCCGGAGCGCTTCCAGGCGAGGGTCGATCTCGTCGTCAGGATGGTCGTGCTCGCCTTCATCGAGCCGGCCGGCCGCAGACGACGCACAACCCCGGACAGTCCGGGCGGACAGAGCGGCGCGATCGGCTCGGCGAGCTGGATGGCCTCCCGAACGGGTGTCTCGAGGTCGAGCTCGTGGTGGTCGTTCAGCCGGAGCACGTCCGGCTCGTCCGTCGAATCGGCAGCGGCCGCCCGCTGGCCAGGTCGAGCGACGGCAGGTACTCCTCCTGGAACCGGGCGTCGACCGCGAACGCGATGTCCCGCAGGCAGCGGCTGCACTGGAGCGCCAGCGCTGCGTGGAGGTCGACGCTTGCGAGGATGCCGCGATTGGTCCGGCCGAGAGTTGACACGGCCCTCGATGGGCGCGGCTAGCGCCAGGTCCTCGCCGAGGTCGATCCGGACGTCGCGAACCTCGTAGGTCGCGCTCGGCGCCGGGGACGTCGGCGAGGAGACCCGCGACATTCCAGACGAGCGGCCCGTCGGCGGATGGCCGCCCCGTCACCGCGTCAGCCTGCGACGGCTCGCCGCGCCTCGTCCTCCCACTGCAGCTTCGAGCGGCTCGGGATCGTCCGGGCCGAGGCCGTCCACGTCGAGCGTGGCGCGCCGCTCGTCGAGGAGGGCGATCCCCTTCTTGATGCTCTGCAGGGTCTTGACGACATCGCCCTCGAGACCGACCAGGACGCTCGACGGCGTACTCGTCCGCGCCACGCCGGATCTCGTCGGCGTCGGCGTGAGCGTCAGCCGATGATCTGGCGGCTGAGTCGCCTCGGCGGCCTGGGTCAGGCCGCGTTCGTCGATCAGGAAGGCCGCCTGCTCCTGGGCCTTGGCCACGATCCGCTCGGCCTCGTCCTGGGCCTTCTCGATGATCCGCTCGCCCTCGGCGTTGATCCGCTTGGCGGCCCGGACCTCTTCGGGAACGGCGACCCGGAGCTCATCGATCAGACCGAGCGCGGCGTTCTGGTCGAGCACGACGTTCGTCGTGAGCGGCAGCTTCTTGCCGTTGGCGATCAGGGATTCGAGGCGCTCGACGAGAAAGATGATGTCGATCGGCGTGCCCTCCTGGGTCGTCGGCTCGGGCCGGGTCGGACCGCGTTCGATTATGGCACGTGGACGGCGTTCAGCGGGATGCGTCTGCCCGGCAAGGGCCTCGCGCGCGGCGGCGGGACCATCGTCGAAACGTCACCGCCGAACGACGGCGATTTCCTTGACGAGGCTCGAGCTGACGTAGCCGTTGGCGACTGACGTCATGAAGAACACCGTGTCGACCTCGCCGGCGCCAGGACCCGGTTGTTGTGGGCGAGCTGCAGCTCCGATCTCGAAGTCGCTGATCGCGCGCAGGCCGCGCACGATCGAGCCGGCGCCGCGGGCCCGGCGAAGCTCGACGGTCAGCCCGTCGAACGCGTCGACGTCGATCCGGTCGAGTCGGCACGCCGTGCTCGACGAGCGCTTCGCGGATGATGCCGGATGCGGCTCGTCGACCGTCGAGGAGCGGCGCCTTCCTAGGGTTGGCGAGGACGGCGACGATCGACCGTGTCGAAGACTTCGCGGCACGCGCGATGATGTCGAGGTGGCCGTTCGTGATCGGGTCGAACGAGCCGGGGTAGACCGCGGTGGTGTTCATCGATCCTCCTGGAGCCGGTAGAACGTCAGCGCCGTCTCGCCGAACCGGCGCTCGCGCTCGGATGCTAGCAGGCCGATGCTGGCCGGCGGCTGCGTCCGCCAGAAGTGCTTGGCGACGACACGGCCACCCGGCGCGAGTAACGGCCCGAGCGCCTCCAGGGCCGCAGCCAGGGCGCCGGCGTCGGCGTAGGGCGGGTCGACGAAGGCGATATCGACCGGGCCAGCGGCTGTGCGGCCCGCGTCGCGCAGCCAGGCCAGCACGTCCGCCTTGATGACGGCGACGCGGTCGGCCCCGGCCAGCCCGGTCCGCTCGAGGTTGGCCGCGATCGTCGCGGATCGCGGCGCTGTCGCGCTCGACGAAGGTCGCGTGCGCGGCGCCGCGCGAGAGGGCCTCGATCCCGGCGGCCCCACTGCCCGCGAAGAGGTCGAGGACGCGGGCGCCGCGCAGGTCCGGCTCGAGGATGGCGAACAGGGTCTGCTTGACCCGATCGCCCAATGGGCGCGTGCCCGGTCCGGCCGCCTCGAGCCGGATGGCTCGCGCCGTGCCGGCGATGACGCGACCGGCGTCAGCCACGTCGGGTCACAGCCCGCTCGCCGGGTCGGCGGCGGCCAGCCGTCGGAGCCAGCCCGACGCCGAGCTCGGCGGCGAGCGGCGGGAGCTCCGGCCGGCCGCTGTCGAGGGTCCCGTCGGGCGCCGAGCAGTCGCTCGGCGTGCGGCGCGTGCCTGCACCGCCAGCTCGCGATGGTCGCCACGGGTCAGCGACGCGACGCGCAGCCCGGGCAGGCCGCTCTGGGCGAAGCCGAGCACGTCGCCCTCGCGGCGCAGCTCGAAGTCGCGCTCGGCCAGCTCGAACCCGTCGGACAGCTCGGTGACGGCCTTCAGCCGGGCCAGCGCCGTCTCGTCGGTCGTATCGGAGACGAGCACGCAGAACGACTCGGCGGTGCCGCGGCCGACGCGGCCACGCAGCTGGTGGAGCTGGGCGAGGCCGAACCGATCGGCGCTCTCGACGATCATCATCGTCGCCTCCGGGACGTCCACGCCGACCTCGACCACGGTCGTGCCGACGAGGACGTCCAGGTCGCCATCGCGGAACCGGCCCATCTCGCCGTCACGGTCGCGGGCTTCATCCGGCCGTGGACGAGCCCGACCCGCAGCGGCGTCAGGAGCGTTGCCAGCCGTTCCGCCTCGGACTCGGCGGCGACCGCGCCGTGGCGCTGCCGTCGTCGATGCCGTCGCTGCCCTCCTCGATGAGCGGGACGACGACGAAGATCCGATGGCCGGCGGCGGCCTCCTCGCGGACCTTGTCCCAGGTCGCCTCGAGGCGGTCCGGCGTGCGGATGCCCGGTCCGGATCGGGACGCGGCCGGCGGGCGGCGTGCGCAGGTCGGACACGTCGAGGTCGGCGTACAGGACCTGGCCGAGCGTCCGCGGGATCGGCGTGGCCGTCATGAGCAGCACGTGCGGGGTCACGCCGTCGGCGGCCTTGGCCTCGAGCTGTCCGCGCTGCTCGACGCCGAAGCGGTGCTGCTCGTCGACGACGGCGAGACCCAGGTCGGGCGAACGACGACGACTTCGCTGAACAGCGCGTGGGTGCCGACGACGACCGACGCCTGCCCCGAGGCGATGAGCGTCGTTGGCGTGGCCTGCGATCGTCGCGCACTGAGCGACCCGGTCAGCAGCAGGACGCCGACACCGGCGCCTTCGAGCAGCGCCCCGACCGTGTCGCGATGCTGGCGGGCGAGCAGGTCCGTCGGCGCGAGGAGGGCGCCCTGGAACCCGGCCCGGGCCACGGCCGCGAGCGCGTAGGCCGCGACCGCGGTCTTGCCTGAGCCGACGTCGCCCTGGAGCAGACGGAGCATGGGCGTCGACCCCGCGAGGTCCGTCCGGATGGCGTCGATCGCCGACACCTGGTCGACGGTCAATTCGACCGCACGTCCGACACGCTTCGTGAGCGCCTCGACCATCGCCGAGCGGATGATGTCGTCCGTCGGGCCCGTCGACGTCGATCGATGGGGCGTGGTCTCGGCCCCGGGCTCGCCGGCGGCCGACCATCCCGAGCTGGAGTGCGAGCAGCTCGTCGAACGCCAGCCGTCGCAGGGCCATGTCGCGCTGCTCGAACGAGCCCGGGTAGTGGGCCGACTCGATGGCCTCGGCGATACCCACGAGCCGCTCCTCGCGTCGGAGATCGGCGGGCAGGTACTCGGGATAGGCGTGGCCGGCCCGGTCGAGCGCCTCGCGCATCGCCGACCGCAGGCGCGCCGCCGTCAGGCCGGCCGTCAGCCGGTAGACCGGCACGATCCGGCCGGCGTGCAGCACCTCGCCGTCGCCATCGCTGTCGATCGCCTGGAACTCCGGGTTGTCGATCGTCAGCGAGCGGCCGAACCGCTTGAGCCGGCCGGACACGACGATCTCCTGGCCGGCGCGGAGCCGTCGCTCGATGAAGCGCCGGCCGAACCACGTCGCTTCGATCTGGCCGGTGTCGTCGCTCGAGCCGGGCGATGGTCCGCTGGACACGTCGCCGCCACGATGCCTCGACCCGGACATCGTCGACGCGGACCCGTGCCGAGACGACGGTCCCCTCCTCCGCCCAGACGAGGTCGCCCAGGTGCGACAGCTCGCGCAGGTCGTCGTAGCGCCTGGGCAGGTGGAACAGCAGGTCGCGGACGTCATACCAGTCGAGCCGCACGCCGGCGCGTCGGAGCAGGTTGGCCGCGGCTCAGCCCGGACTTGGCCAGCGGGGTCGCGCAGGAGCTCGACGGGGTCGGTCGGTGGCGGTGGCGCCGGTGGCGTGCGGGATCGGCGGGTCGTCGACGCCACCCTACTCGGCCGAGATCAGGTACCGGTAGTACGGCTGGCCGCCATGGCGGACCTCGACGTCGACCCCGGGCAGCGACGTCCCGATCTGGCGCGCCATCCCTTCGGCTTCGGCCAGATCGGCGCCATCGCCGTAGAACAGGGTGACGAGCTCGAACCCGGGTGTGAGGGCGGATACCGCCGCCAGGACCGCCTTGTCCTTGTCGCGATGGACCGCCACGAGCCCGTCGTCCGGGTCGAGCGCGATGGTCTGGCCGCGCTTCACCTTCTTGCCGCCGATCATGGCGTCGCGGACCGCTTCCGTCACGACGACGGTCTGGATGGCACGCCCGGCCTCGGTCATCGGACCGACGTTCGCCGCCGCATCGAGAGTCGGGTCGAGCGCGAGCAAGGCCGCGAACCCCTCCGCGGCGTTGCGGGTCGGGACGACCTGCACCGGTCGCTCGCTCGATCGACGCCACCTGTCGCGCTGCGAGGACGACGTTCGGGTTGTTCGGGAGGAGGAGGACCTCGTGCGCCGCGACCGCGCCGACCGCCTCGAGCAGCTCGCCCGTGCTCGGGTTGGCCGACTGGCCGCCCTGGACCACCGACGCGACCCCGAAGTCGCGGAAGATCGCGGCGAGCCCGTCACCGGCCGTCACGGCGATGACGGCGAGAGCGGGCAGCTCGGTGGCCGGGCCGCTGCCGTTGCGGCCGGCGCCGTCGCCACCGTCCGGGCCGCTGCCAGCGTCCGCGGCCTCGGCCGCGCCGGATCGCGCGATGCTCTGCTCGGTCGTGTCGCCGGACGGCGCGTTCGTGAACGCGACGGCGCGGGTCTCGCGGACGTCACTCGCCTGGTTGTCGAGGTTCTCGACGCTGATCCGGCTCAGGTCGCCCAGACCGAGGCCGTAGCCGATGACGAGGTCCGGACGCTCGTTGTGGACATGGACCTTCAGCGCCCGGGCGTCGCCCGCCACGAGCACCGACTCGCCGATCGACTCGAGGTGGTCCCGGATGGCGTCGACGTCGAGCGGTCGGCTCGGCACCGCCTGCAGGAGGAACATCGTCTCGTAGCCGAACCCGTCGTCGGCATGGGCGACGAGCGTGCTCGGGCTTGGCAGCGTCGTGGCGCCCGCCGCCGGCCGCCGGCCACCGGCGACCCGGCCGCCGGCAAGCTGCTGGTAGCGCCCCCTGGAACAGGCGGTACAGGCCCTGGCCCCCCGAATCGACGACGCCGGCCTCGCGCAGGATCGCCAGCAGGCTCGGCGTCCGGGCGACCGACTTCTCCGCGGCCGCCACGGTCGCCTCGAGGACGGCCTCGATGTCGTCGTCCCGTTCCGCGGCGGCCACGGCGGCCGCCGCGGATTCGCGGATGACGGTCAGGATCGTGCCCTCGACCGGCTTGGCGACCGCGCCGTAGGCGGTCTTCGCCCCTTCGCTCAGGGCATGGGCGAGGTCGAGCCCGTTGAAGCGGCGCTTGCCGCCGAGACCCTCGGCCATGCCTCGGAAGATCTGGCTCGTGATGACGCCCGAGTTGCCGCGCGCGCCCATGAGCGCCCCGAAGCTGATCGCCGCGGCGATCCGGTCGGCCGGCTGCCCGGCGACCGCTTCCGCCTCGTCGAGCGCCGCCCTGACCGTCGCCAGCATGTTCGACCCCGTATCGCCATCGGGGACCGGGATACACGTTCAGGCTGTTGACCTCGTCGACGTGGGCCTCGAGGTTGGCGACCGCTGCCCGGAACGCCTCGAGCAGGCCGGCGCCGTCACAGGCGCGGCGGACCATCAGGCGACGTCCGTCCCGCTGTCGGCCAGGTCGCGCGGTCGGATACCGTCCGGCGGTGACTCCGCGGTGTCGACCGGCGGACCGCCGCCGGCCGGGACGTGCAGTCCGTCGATGTGGATGACGATCCGCGTCGACCTCGCGACCGAGCGCCCGCCGGACGGCGTAACGGACGCGGAGTCGACCTGGCGGGCGACCTCGGCGACCGGCACCCCGAGGGCCACGGTGAGGTCGAGCTCGATCTCGATGCCGTCGTCGAGGCGGACGGCGAGACCGGGCTGGCCGAGGCCGAGCCGTTCGATGATCCGTCCGACCGGGCCGCCGGCGAAGCCGGTCACGCCATACGAGCCGAGCGTCGCGGTGCGAACGATGTCGCGCAACGGCGCGGCCGGGTGACGAGTGAACGGCCGGGCGTCGGGCGGATGGCCACGCGGCTGGTCCTCCATCGAGGGCGTCGGGCGACCGGCGGGGCGGCCGGAAGCGTGTGCTATCATACCGCCCCGCTCGGGCCGCCCCGGTCCGATGCCCCCTCCTGAACCGTTCCCTGAGGACCCCATGGCCCGCTCCTGCGCGATCTGCGGCAAGGTTTCGATGGGCGGGTTCAACCCGCAGTCGTCGGGCATCGAACCGCGTCCGGGCGCACCGTCGCATGCAACCGAACCTGCAGCCGCTCGTCATCGAGCAGCGCGGCGTGCCCGACGCAGTGCGCTGGTCTGCACCCGCTGCCGCCGGACCCGGCTCAAGGCCTCGAAGTAGCCGCTGGCCAGCCGGCCGGCGAGCGGTCCGGCCCCTAGCGGTCCGCGCTGTCGAGCCAGATCGTGAACGGCCCGTCGTTCACCAGCTCCACCGCCATCTCCGCCCCGAACCGACCAGTCTCGACGCGGATGTCGTGCTCCCGGAGCGCCGCCGCGAACCGCTCGTAGAGCCGTTCGGCCTGCTCTGGCGTGGCGGCACCGGTGAACCCCGGCCGGCGACCGCGTCTCGTGTCCGCGTACAGCGTGAACTGTGAGACGACCAGGGCTTGCCCGCCGACATCGATGCAGCGACCGGTTCGTCCGGCCCTCGTCGTCGCGGAACATGCGCAGCTCGGCGACCCGGCGCGCCAGCGCGTCGGCGACGCCCGCATCGTCGTCATGCCCGACACCGAGCAGGATGACCAGCCCTTGGCCGATCGACGCGACGACGGTCCCGTCGATGCTGACGGTCGCCTCGGTGGTCCGCTGCAGGAGCGCCCTCACGTGCCTGTCGTCGCGAACGAGGCACGCCACGTATCGGCCTCGACCAGGAGGCGCGCGCGGGTCGGACCGTGCGCTTCGATCACGCGGGCTTCGACCATCGCCGGGATCAGCAGGTCGTAGTCGCGCACGCCGTCCGGGTTGATCTGGCCGTCGCCGCGCAGCATCATCACCGGGATGCCGGTGGCCTCGATCTCGTCCATCAGTCGGCTGGGCGAGGTGCTTCGGGAGGGCCGCGAAGCGGGTCATCTGATCGCTCGGGATGGGCGGCTTGCCCTCGTTCGGGCCGTACTGGAAGCCCTCGTCGGCGAGCGCCCGGATGAGCCGGACCTCGCGGCCCATGTCGCGGCCCGCGAACGAACAGCGCCGAGCCCGACCACGAACACGTCCGCGCCATACGACCCGGCCACCTCCGCGGTCTCGCGATTGATCCCACCATCGACGTGGATCTCGCCGCCGTACAGCTTGTGGCTCGAGCAGCTGCCGCGCGCCGTCGGCCTTCGCCGCCGCACGTCGCGCATGAACCCCTGGCCGCCGAAGCCCGGCTCCACGGTCATGATCAGGACGATGTCGAGCAGCTCTGCATAGGGTTCGAGGGCCGAGAGCGGGGTACCGGGTCGGACCGCAAGGCCGGCCGCCCGCCCAGCGCCGCGGATGGCCTCGAGCGTCGGCGGGATCGCCTCCTCGATCTCGACATGGAACGTGATCGAGTCGCAGCCCGCGTCGAGGTATTCCTCGATGAAGCGTCCCGGCTCCGCGATCATGAGGTGGGCGTCGAATGGCACGGTCGTCCGCGGCCGGAGGGCCTTGATCGTCCTGGCGCCGAACGTCAGGTTCGGGACGAAATGGCCGTCCATCACGTCGAGATGGACCCGGTCGGCGCCGGCGCTCACCACGCGCCGCATGGCATGCGCCAGGTTGCCGAGGTCGGCGTCGAGGATGCTCGCCGCGATGCGGGCCCGGCTGGCGCCCACGCCTACTCCCCCACCCCGGCCGGGACCGGTTCGTGGCTGCGCTCACCGCGCAACGCGGCAGCGCTCTCCTCCTCGAGTCGCTCGCGACGGCGCGCGACGGCCGGGGCCGGCGGTTCGCCCGCGCGTTCGGCCGCCAGCTGGCCGCAGGCCGCGCCGACCTCCTGCCCTCGATTGCGCCGGATCGTCGTCGAGATGCCGGCGTCGCGCAGCGTGGCCGCGACGCGCTCGATGACTGGCATCGGGCTGGCCTGCCACGGCGTGTGAGCGACCGGGTTCATGGGGATCAGGTTGACGTGCGCGTGGTCGCCGCGCAGGAGGTCTGCCAAGGCACGGGCATCGAGGTCGGTGTCGTTCACGCCGCCGATCATCGTCACCTCGTAGCTGATCCGCCGGCCGGTGGCGCGGGCGTGCTCGCGGGCTGCGTCGATCACCTCGCGCCACGGGCCAGCGCCGGTTCAACGGGACGAGCACGTCGCGCAGCGCATCGCGCGCCGCATGGAGCGAGATCGCCAGCGTGAACTGCGGTCCGAGTGCCGTCAGCCGACGGATGCCGGGCACGACGCCCGAGGTCGACACGGTGATGTGCCGCGCCCCCAACCCGAACCGGCCCGGATCGTTGAGCGCCTCGACCGACGCCAGGACCCGGTCGAGGTTGAGCAGCGGCTCGCCCATGCCCATGAAGACGATGTTCGTGAGGTGGCGTCCCTCGGCCGCCAGCCGGCGCTGCGCGTGGCGCGCCTGGTCGACGATCTCGGCGACCTCGAGGTCTCGCCCGAACCCGAGCTCCCCCGTCGCACAGAACGGGCAGCCGACCGCACAGCCGGCCTGGCTGGAGATGCACAGCGTGTGCCGTTCGCGAGAGCCGCTCCGCGGCGGATAGTGCATCAGCACCGATTCGATGAGGGCGCCGTCGGCGAGGCGGTGGAGCGCCTTCTCGGTGGCTCCGTCGTCCGCCAGCCGGATCTCGGTTTCGGCGACCGTGTCGAGCACGAAGTCCCGGGCGAGGGCGTCACGGAGCGCCGCCGGCAAGGTGCCGATCGCGGCTGCGTCCGTCACCCCGCCATCGGTCCACACGGCGTCCGCGATCTGGCGCGCTCGGTAGGCCGGCTGGCCTTGCACGGTCACCCACGCGGCCAGCGCGTCGGGCGTGAGGCCGGAGATCCCGGGAAGGCTGGGGCTGGTGGTCATGACCTCGCGATGCTAGCGCCGATGATCGACGGCCGGCCGCGCACGAACGCGTCCCAGGTCATGCGCCGGCCGCCGGCGGGCTGGACCTCGCGCAACCGCAGGCGCCCACCGTGACCGACCCCGAGTCCCGTCTCGTCGAAGACGCCTCCCTGCGGCGTTGCCGCGGTGCCAGGGTCCGGCGATGCGGCCCACACGATCAGCCGGCCCTCGGGCGTGTCGACGAAGGTGCCGGGCCATGGCTGGTACGCGCGGACCTGGCGCTCGAGCTCGGCCGCCGGGCGGGCCGCGTCGAGCCGGCCGTCTTCCCGTCGAAGCGGCCACGTCATGGTCGCACCGTCATCCGGTTGCGGACGGGCGACGGCCTCGCCGCGCAGCCACGGCCGGACCTGTTCGGCCAGCAGCTCGCCGGCCGCTGTCTCCAGCGTGGCTTCGAGCCTTGGCGTCGTTTCGTCGCCGCCGAGCGGCACGCTGATCTGGGCCACGAGCGGGCCGGTATCGATCCCCTCGTCCATGCGCATCAGCGTCACGCCGGTCTGCCGGTCGCCGGCGAGGATCGCCGCCGGGATCGGCGTCGCTCCGCGGTGACGTGGCAGCAGCGATGGGTGGAGGTTCAGGGCGCCGTGGGGGACCTCCAGGAGCGCGGTCGGCACGATCTGTCCGTAATCGGCCAGCACGATCAGGTCGGGCTCGAGGGCGAGCACCTTGGCGATGGCGTCGGGTTCGCGCAGCCGGACGGGCGACAGCACGGTCGGGACGGTCAGGGTCGCCGCCAGGGTCCCGATCGGCGTCGGGGTGAGGCGACCATGCCGGCCGGCGGGTCGCGGTGGCGCCGTGATGACCCCGACGAGGTCGACGTCGGCGTGCCGGGCGAGGCGTCGCAGACTCTCGCGGCCGAACTCGCCGCTCCCGATGAAGACGGTCCGTGCCCGTCCACGGGTCACGCGAGGGCGCTCGTCGCCTCGCGGACCTCGGCGTCGTCCTCGTCGCCCTGCCCGACCGCGATCAGCTCGTCCATCGAGTCGAGATAGTCGATGTAGAGCTTGCCGTCGAGATGGTCCAGCTCATGCTGGAGCGCCCGTCCGAGCAGACCGGACCCGGCGACCTTGAATCTTCTTCCCATGACGGTCCTGGGCGGTCACCCAGACCTTCTCGTGGCGCGTGACGTAGGCGACGTAGCCCGGGATCGACAGGCAGCCTTCGAGATCGCGGTCGTCGCCCGTCGAGCGGAGGATGCGCGGATTGACCAGCTCGTACAGCCGGTCCTCGACCTCGATCACGCACGCCTGCATGGCCTCGCCGAGCTGGGGCGCGGCCAGGCCCACGCCCGGCGCGTCGCGCATCGTGTGGGCCAGATCGTCGAGGAGCTCGTGCAGGTACTTGCCGAACGCGTCCACCGGCTTGCCTTTCAGGCGCAGCCGGGGATCGCCGAGCATGACGATGGGTCGGACGGACATGACCCGAGTATATGAGGGAGCGCCGGCCGGGCGCCGGGACCAGCTACAGCGGTGGGTTGCCTTCGGCGGCGTCCTTGGCCGCTGCCTTGGCGCTGTCGGCGGCGTCCGTCGCGGCATCCTTCGCCCGCTCGACCGCGTCCTCCCCACCGACCTGCTCGCGGATGTCGGCGGCAAAGGTCCGCGACTTCTCAGCGAGCTTGCCGCTCGCATCGGCGGTCACCTCGCCGGCCCGTTGCACGAGCGGCGCGGCCTTGTCGGCGGCGACGGCCACGATCTCGGCGGCCTTGGCCGAGATCTCGCGAACGGTCGGTGCGGCCTTCTCGGCGAAGTCCTCGACGGCGTCACGGATCTGGTCGAGGACCTCGCTCGCCTTGGCCGACGTGCTCGCCGCGGCCTCACCGGCCGCGTCCTTGGCGGTCTCGGCGCCGTCGGCGGCCGAGTAGCTCGCGTCGCGCGGGCCTTCCGCCGGTTCGTCGTGGGCGGGATCCAGGGGATCGGTCATGTCGTGCGTCCTCCTCGTGATGGGTGCGCATCCTCGCACGAACCGCGTCCGTTGACACGGGATCTGAAAGTCCGGGGCGTATGATCGTTCGCCCGATCGGGTCACAGGAGGAATACGCGATGGCCACCGGAGGCTGGAGCTTCGCCGACCTCGAGCCGGCCGAGCTCGATCTCATCCACGAAGTAGAGCGCACGCTCGACACCGACATCGTCATGGCCTATGCGCCGAGCGCATGGGGCACGGTCGATCCCGACGCCGTCGCCGATGAGCTGGCGCCGGTCGCGCTGGAGCCGAGCCAGCTCGAGTACCTGCAGGGCGTCGAGCGCCGGATCGGCGGCGTCCTGGTCGCCTATCGCCTGAAGGTCGACTGACCGCCCGACGACCTCAGCCAGCCGCGTCGTCGACGAGCACGTAGAGCGCGTCCGTCGACGGGCAGACGAAATAGCCGTGCAGGCGCGGCCACGCGCCGTCCGGGATGTCGAGGACGTCACCGTCCACGACGATCACCGCGCCGAGCTGATCACGGACGACGGCGTCAGCGGCGGTGCCGCCCTGGAAGCCCTCGGCCCAGAACGTCTTGAGCGCCACGCCGGTGTCCGCCACCGCGGTCACCTGGTCGGGTGCCGCGATGTCGATGTGGAACGTGACCCGCCGGTACTGCGGGGCCATCGCGTCGCAGCCGATGCCGGCCGGTGCCGGGTTCAGGCGGATGACGTCGCCGGCAGCCCCACTGGGCGCCTCGCTCGGCGCCGCCGATGGCGGCGCGCTGGACGTCTGCCCGCCACAGCCCAGCACCAGCGCACCGATCAACACGGCGATCAGCCCTCGACGACCCATCACGACCACCTCGACGTTCCGCGCGCTCGGTTCACAGCAACAATTCCGGATCGACATCGACCGACCAGGGCGGCCCCGGGTCGGCACCCAGCACGCCGATCGGATCGTCCCCTCGGAGGATGACGTGGTAGCGCCAGCGATCGTTCCGACGCGCGATATACGCCGGTGCGGGCCCGATGACGCTGGTCGCACCGCCAGTGGCGCGCTGCCGCAGACGCTCCGTCATCGCGGCGCCCTCCCGTTCGGCCGCGTCGCGATCGGGCAGGGCGACCGTGAGCTTCAGCAGGGACCCGAACGGTGGCGACCCGAACCGGCGGCGCAGATCCAGTTCGGCGGCGTAGAACGCGTCGCCATCCCGGGACGCCACCGCCCGGATCACCGGATGGTCGGGCTGGTACGTCTGCAGGATCGCCCGGCCAGGGCGGTCCCCACGGCCGGCTCGCCCGATCGCCTGGCTGAGCAACTGGTACGTCCTCTCGGCGGCGCGCTCGTCGGGAAGGTTGAGCGCCACGTCCGACGACACGACCCCGACGAGCGTCACGCGCGGGACGTCGAGGCCCTTGGCGACGAGGCTCGTCCCGACGAGCACGTCGGTCCCGCCGGCAGCGAACGTATCGATCACCCGTTCGGCCGCCCCGCGTCGATCGGCCACGTCCCGATCGAGCCGCGCGACGCGAAGCGTGGGGTGGTTCGCTCGAACCTCGCGCTCGACCCGCTCCGTCCCCCCACCGAGATAGCGGATGCGAGCGGAGCCGCAGGCCGGGCAGCGGGATGCGAGCGGCGTCGCGCGGCCGCAGTGATGGCAACGGAGGGTCGTGCCGGCCTGGTGGTAGACGAGCGGCCGTTCGCAGTCGGGGCAGGCCTGCACGTGCCCGCAATCGCGACACAGCACGACCGAGGCCGTCCCGCGACGGTTCAGCACGAGGATCGCCTGGTCGCCTCCGGCGGTGTCGAGCGACGCCAGCGCGTCATCGAGCGCGCCCGACAGGAGGCTGCGGTTGCCTTCGGCCAGCTCGGCGCGCATGTCGACGACCGCGATGATCGGCGGAGCACCGCTCGGTCGCACCGGCAGCTCGATGCGGTCGTAGCGGCCATCGAGCGCACGACCGAGGCTCTCGACCGCCGGGGTCGCCGAGCCGAGGACTACGGCCGCGCCGGCGAGCTCGGCAAGGCGGATCGCCGCGTCGCGTGCCTGGATCCGCGGCGTCCGCTCGCTCTTGTAGGCCGGGTCGTGCTCCTCGTCGACGATGATCAGGCCCAGATCGGCCGCGGGCGCGAGCACCGCCAGACGCGTGCCGACGACGATGTCCACGTCACCCGCCCGGATCCGCCGCCACTCGTCGGCCCGTTCGCCCTCGCCAAGCCCGGAATGCACGAGCGCGACCCGCGCTTCGAGGTCGGCCCGCAGCCGATCGACGAGCGGCAATGCGAGCGCGATCTCCGGCACGAGCACGAGCGCCGGCCGGCCGAGGGCGAGCGCGGCCGCGATCGCCTCGACGTAGATCGCGGTCTTGCCGGCACCGGTGACCCCGTCGAGCAGCAGCGGTCGCGGATCGCGTGCCTCGATGGCGCCGGACACTCGGGCGACGGCGGCGGCCTGCTCGATCGAGAGCGTGCTGTCAGCGGGGCGGCCACCGCGTCGCCCGGCCGGTCGTGCCGCGAGCGGCCGACGCGGTCGCTCACGGATATCCGCCTCGACCAGACCTCGACGGACCAACCCCGCGATCGACGACGTGCCGTGCCGCCCGGCGACATCGGGCCCGGCGAGGCCATCGCGCGCATCCGCCAGGTCCGCCAACGCGGCGACCTGGCGGGGTCCGAGCGGTCGTCCGGCCGGCGGCTCGTCGCGGGCGAGGCGCCGCGCCATGTCGAGACCGGCGTCAGTGATGCGCAGCCAGCGCTCGTAGCGCGGGCCCGCCGATGCCCCGAGCAGCGTCCAGTCGAGGGACAGCAGCCCGGCCTCCTCGAGCGCCCGGAGCCGGCGCATGAGCCCGGCCCGTCCGTCCGGGGCAGCGAGCTCGCGGGCTGGTCGGGCACCGGACTCGAGCTGCTCGAGCAGGTCGGCATCGACCGCGTCCAGGGCCTCGCTCGCGGCCCGTGTCGAATCAGGTCTCCGCTCGGCGACGAGCTCGAGGCGTTCGAGCAGACCGGGTGGCAGCATGGCCCTGATGACGAGCGCCGGCGGGGCGAGGTAGTGCGCCGCGATCCATCGCGCGAGCTCCAGGGTCAGTCCGGGTAACAGCGGCCCGTCGGCTCGGACCCGCTCGAGGATCGGCTTGGGCGCCGCGCCACCGGCCGACGACGCCTCCCCGAGGACGACGCCGAGCGCCTGTCGCCGGCCGAACTCCACGAGCACCGCCTCGCCCGCGTGCAGGTCCGCGAGGCTGTCCGGGACGGCGTACGTGTACGGCCGTGCCCCGCCGGCCCCGGCCGCATCGATGGCCACCTCGACCAGCCGGGCCCCCGATGCGTTCTCGCCCGCAGGCGCGTGCGCGGACTCGACACCCGATCCCAGGCCGAGGGTCACGACGTCCTAGACGCGGACCCGCCGGCCCGCGTGTGCCGCACGTTCCTTGGCGATGATCGCCTCGATCTCGTCCGTCGTGTGGGCGACCTGGTCGGTCGCGTTCACGACGACATGGTCGTAGTCGTCCTGGCGCGCCAGCTCGATCGCCGCGTTGCGCTGGCGGACCTCGAGCTCATCGGCCGTCTCGGTCGCGCGCGCCTGCAGGCGCTCGAACAGGGTCCGCAGCGACGGCGGGATCACGAAGATGAGCAGCGCCTCGGAGACCTGCTCCTTGACCTTCTGAGCGCCCTGCACGTCGATCTTGAGGATCACGTCACGCCCGGCCTGCAGCGCGGTCCGGACCGGCTCGCGCGGGGAGCCGTACCAGTTGCCGTGCACCTCGTTCGCCTCGAGGAGGCCGCGGTCCGCCCGGATGCGCAGGAACTCTTCGCGGGAGACGAAGTGGTAGTCGACCCCGTCGACCTCGCCATCGCGCGGTGCCCGGGTCGTCATCGTCACGACGTAGTGGCGCTGGCCGACGCGATCTTCCTCGGCCTCGCGCATCCGCATCATGTCGATGATCGTGTCCTTGCCGACACCGGACGGTCCCGAGATGATCACGAGGATGGCACCCGGAGCGCCCTCGATGATGTTGTCGGGCCGGCCCGGATCGTCCGAGACATGGTCCGGGACCAGCAGCTCCAGCTCGGGGCCCGGGAACTCGCGTCGCTCGGTCATCGCGCCGCCTCGGCGATCCGCAGGCCGTCGAGGACGCCTTCGAGCGCATCCGGCAGCGGTGCAGTCGCCCGGATGAGGCGGCCGTCACCCGGCCCGGCCAGCTCGAGTCGCCAGGCATGCAGGAACAGGCGATCGAGCCCGTCGGGCCCTCGCTTCGAGGTGCCGGTGCCGTACACGGGATCGCCCGCCACGGGATGGCCGATCGCGTCGAGATGGACGCGGATCTGGTGCGTCCGCCCGGTCACGAGATCGAGCTCCAGCAGCGTCCACGCGGCGAACCGTTCGCGGACGCGGTAGCCCGTCGTCGAGGCGCGTCCCTCGGGGACGACGGCCATCCTCGTGCGGTGCTTCGGATCACGCCCGATCGGCGCCTCGATCCGGCCGACGGCCGCGCTCACGTTGCCCGCCACGAGCGCCAGGTACGTCTTGCGGATCCGCCGCGCCTTCAGCTGGGCCATCAGCGAGTGCTGTGCCGCATCGTGCTTGGCGACCATCAGCAGCCCGCTCGTGTCGCGGTCGAGCCGGTGGACGATGCCCGGTCGCGCCACACCGGCGATCCCGCCGTATTCGGCGCCACCGGCCCGCGCGAGCAGGGCGTTGACCAGCGTGTCCCCGTCGTGGTGACCCGGTGACGGATGGACGACCAGCCCGGCCGGCTTGTCGACGATCAGGATGTCGTCGTCCTCGTACACGATGTCGAGCCGGATGTCGGGCGCCGGGGCGAGATCGAGGGCGATCGGTTCGGGGACGTCGAGGCGGACCTCGCTGCCGGCGGTGACGAGGGCGTTGGCCCGGACCGCGACCCCATCCACCGTCAACCGCCCGTCGGTGATGAGCTTCTGGACGTGGCTCCGGGACAGTCCGGTCGCGTCGGCCACGAACCGGTCGATGCGGCCGGCCGATCCGTCCGGGACGCGGACGGTCCGGATCCCGGCCGCGACCGGTGCCTCAGGCATCCGGGCGCTCCGGCGACGCCTGCCCGGCCCGCTCCGGAAGGAAGGTGCTCAGGATCAGCAGCAGGATCGCGCCGCTGATCGCGGCGTCGGCCACGTTGAACGTGAACCACCGGACGTCGCCGATGCCCAGGTCGACGAAGTCGACGACGTGGCCGATCCGGAAGCGATCGGTCATGTTGCCCAGGGCGCCGCCGAGCAGGAGCCCGAGCGCGACCGACAGGAGGGTGTTCCTCCCCGATGAGCGGTGGAACCAGACGATCCCACCGACCACCCCGACCGACACGATGGCGAAGATGATCGCCTGCTCCCGGAACAGCCCGAACAGCGCCCCGTCGTTCTGGGCGTGGACGAGCCGGATGAGGTCCCCGATCACCTGGATGCGCTGGCCGGGATCCAGGAAGGACACGAGCCAGGCCTTGGTCAGCTGATCGAGCACGAGGACGGTCGCGGCGAGACCGAGGAAGATCGGCCACCTGGCACGGCCGCGGTCCGCCGCCGTGCTGGCCGAGGTCGCCGTCGCCGTCAACCGAGCCTCCGGAGCGCGATCGTGGCCTGACCGGGGTCGAGCGCCACGGTCGCCTGCTGGGCGTCGCTCGGGATCGCACCGTCACGGAGCTCGGCCAGGGTGTCGTCGGCGACCGACGGCAGGTGCAGCGCGACGGCCGGCGTGACGCCCGCCACCCACAGCTCGATCCGGTCGTCGAGCTCGAGACCGGCCTCGCGGCGCAGGTCCTGGACCGCGCGCGCGAGCTCGCGGGCGTCGCCCTCGGCGCGCAGCTCGTCGGTCAAGGCCGTGTCGAGGACCATCACGAGTCCATCATCCTCCGCGACGGCCGTTCCGGGTCGCGGCGTGGCCTGGATCTCGACCTCGTCGGCGGCCAGCGTCTCGCCCGCGAGCGTGACCGACCCGTCGTCATGGACCGTGACGGCACCCTCTCGGGCCGCCGCCATGACCGCCGGGATGGCCGGCCCCAGCCGCTTGCCGACCTTCGGCAGCAGGACCTTGACCCGCCGCTCGACGAGGTCGGAGTCGTCGGCGATCGGCTCGACCGACTTGACGTTGATCTCTGACGCCACGATGGCGAGGAGCTCGGGCGGCAACGCGCCGTTGCCGCCGGGGATGGCGACCCACGCTCGCGCCAGGGGCTGGCGGGTCTTGAGCCGGTTCGCGCTGCGCAGCGTGCGGGCCAGCTCGACGGCCGATCGGGCAGTCGCCATCGCCCGTTCCAGCTCGATGTCGCGGTGCCGCGCCATGTCGTCTGCCGGCCAGGCCGTGAGGTGGACGCTGTCGGGCGCGGCCGGGGCGACCGGCACGATGAGGTTCTGGTACATCGCATCGGCCAGGAACGGCAGGACGGGCGCGAGCGTGCGGCTGAGACCGGCGAGCGCCGCATGGAGCGTGGCGAATGCGGCGTCCCGGTCCGCGGGCTCGGCGCCCGCCCGCATCCGATCGCGCGACCGGCGCAGGTACCAGGTGGACAGGTCGTCGATGAACGTGCTGATCGCCCGGCTGGCCCCGACGGCGTCGTACTCGCCGGAGCCGCGCGCCGGCCTCCGCGGTCAGCCGGCGGCGCGGGACAGGATCCAGCGGTCGAGGACCGTTCCCTCGGGCCGAGGGTCCACCGGGTCCTCCGGCGGCGTCCAGCCGGCCAGTCGGGCGTACGTGACGAAGAACGCGTAGACGTTCCACAGGATGAGCAGCTCGCGGCGCGCCTCGTCGGCCGCGTGCCAGCCGAACAGGATGTTCTCCTCGGGCCGCGCCTTGGCGAACATCCAGCGCATGACGTCGACGCCCATCCGCTCGGCCGCCTCGTCGAAGTCGATCGCGTTGCCCCAGCTCTTGTGCATCGGCCGGCCGTCCTCGCCGAACACGAGGGCGTAGCCGAAGATCGTCTTGAACGGCTCCTCGCGGCGCAGGACCGTCGACATCGCCAGCATCGAGTAGAACCAGTTGCGGAACTGGCCCGGGAAGCTCTCGGTGATGAAGTCGGCCGGGAACCACTGCGCCCAGTAGGCCGGGTCCTCGCGGTAGTGGAGCGTCGAGAACGGCACGATCCCGGCGTCGAGCCACGGGTTGCCGACGTCCTTGATGCGCTCGACCGGCGCGCCGCATGTCGGGCAGGCGATCTTGACCTCGTCGATCCACGGCCGATGCGGCGTGTGCCCGTCGAACGCGTCCCAGCCCTCGACGGCCCGCTCCTGGAGCTCGTCGCGGCCACCGATGACCTCGACCGTGCCGCACGCCGCGCAGTCGTAGATCGGCAGCGCCAGGCCCCAGTAGCGCTTCTTGCTGATCATCCAGTCGTGCATGTTGCGCAGCCAGTCGAGCTCGCGCTCGTAGCCGAAGTCGGGGATCCACCGGATCCGGTCGACGACCTCCATGATCTGGTAGCGCAGGCTGGCGTCGACCTGCTCCGTCGTCAGCGTCTCGCGCGGCTGGTCGTAGACCGGGCCCATGCTGATGAACCACTCGTCGACGAGCCGGAAGACGAGCGGCGTGCCGCAGCGCCAGCAGTGCGGGTAGCGGTGCGGTGATGGTCTCGAGGCGGTAGAAGCGGCCGGTCGCGCCCGCAGGTGCTCGACGATCGGCTCGGCGACGTCGCGCGACGTCGCGTGCCGGTCAGCGATGCCGAAGCCCGTCGACGAAGATGCCCGACTCGTCGAGCGGCGCGATCACCGGCAGCCCGAGCTCCTTGCCGAGCTGGAAGTCCTCCGCGCCGCAGCCGGGGGCGATGTGGACGATGCCGGTCCCCTCGTCCTCGCCGACCTCGCTCCACGGCACGACCCGGTGCTCGTACGGCCGGTCGGCTCGTCGCGAGTCCCGGCGGCAACGGCGGACCGCCGGCAGGTCGTCGAACGGACCCGCGTAGCGCCAGCCGACGAGCTCGCTCCCGGGCCGCTCCTCGAGGACCTCGAACGGGCCGGTGAGGGCGGTCTTGCAGCGTCCCCTTGCCCAGCCAGAACGCGTCGTCGCCCTGCCGGACGCGGACGTAGCGCAGGTCCGGCGCCGACGGCCGCGGCCACGTTCGAGGTCAGCGTCCAGGGCGTCGTCGTCCAGACCAGCAGCGCCTCGCCGGGCCGGTCGAGGAGCGGGAACCTGACGGTCAGGCCCGGGTCCTCGCGGTCCTGGTAGCCCTCGTTCATCTCCATCTGCGACAGGCCGGTGCCGCAGCGGGCGCACCACGGCATCGTGTCGTGGCCCTTGTAGAGCCAGCCGCGCCGGTGGCCTCCGCGAGGAAGCCCCAGATCAGGTCGTTGTTCTCGTTGCTGAACGTGAAGTAGGTGCCGCCGGTCTCGGGCATCCCGAGCCGCCCGACGAGCATCTCGACGGTGTCGGTGACCGGGCCCGTCCGGACCCTCGATCGTCGTCACCGCTGACGGATCGTCGCCGAGCAGGTCGCGCAGCCGGCGCAGCTCGTCCGGGTCGTTCCAGTCCATCCACATCCCGAGGCGGATCGACTGCTCGGTCTGGCGCGCGGCGTAGGTCAGCACGCGCTGCTTGCAGAGCGTCACGAAGCGGTCGATGCCGTAGCGCCTCGATGTCGCGCTTGGAGGTGAAGCCGAGGTCCCGCTCGACGTTGACCTCGACCCACAGGCCCTGGCAGTCGAAGCCGTTCTGGTAGCGCTGGTCCTCGCCGAGCATGGCGTGGAAGCGCTGGTACAGGTCCTTGTAGGCGCGGCCCCAGGCGTGGTGGACGCCCATCGGGTTGTTGGCCGTGATCGGCCCGTCGAGGAAGCTCCAGTGCGGTCCGCCGGCGTTCTGCGCCCGCAGCCGGGCGAACGTCCGGCGCTCCTGCCACATGTCGCAGGATCTCGTGCTCCTGGGCGACGAAATCGGGCTTCGAGGTGACGGGTCGGAACATTCGGTCTCCGGGGTGCGGAGCCGGCGAGGGCCGGGCTGCGCGGGGTCCGGCCGGCGACCCGTCTCGGCGGGTCCGAGTATCCTACCCGCGATGCACGAACCGCAGGAGGCGCGACCGCGCGCCAGGTCGCCGTTCGCGGCTGCGTTCCTGTCCCTGATCTTCCCGGGTCTCGGCCACCTCTACGCCGGCGCCCCGATGCGCGCCCTCGGCTTCGCGGCCGCGCCCGATCCTGCTCCTCGCGCTGATCGCCGGGATCGTCCTGCGGCTCGACCGGATCGAGCTGCATCGGCGCTGTTCCTCAACCCGTTCGTCCTGGGGCGGTCTTCGTCTTCAACCTGGTCGTCCTCGTCTACCGGCTGGTCGCGATCGTCGACGCCTACCGCGTCGCGGAGTTCCTCAACGCCCAGGCCGCCTCGGGCGACGGCCGGCTCGGGCGCGGCTCGCCTGCCGCGCAACCCGCTGTCGATCGCCGGGCTCGCTCGCGGTCGTCCTGGTGATGGCCGGCGCCACGTCGTCGTCGCCCGCTACGACCTGCTCGCCCAGGACGCGCTCGGCAGCGGCTGCATCTTCGTCGGCAGACGAGTGCAAGCCGAGTGCGAGCCGGACGCGTCGCGGATCGCCCGAGCCCAGCGGATCGGGGCCGACCGAACGACAGCCCGGAGCCGACCCGTCACGTCGACGCCCGAGCCCACCCTCGGCGGGACGCCGGTGCCCGAGGTCTCGGTCCCGCCGTGGGACGGCAAGGAGCGGCTGAACATCCTGCTCATCGGCGCCGACCAGCAGCGGCGGCGGCCACAACACCGACACCCTGATCACGGTCTCGATCGACCCGGTCACCAAGCAGGTCGCGATGTTCAGCCTGCCGCGCGACACGGTCGACGTGCCGGTCCCGCCCGGTCCGGCCCAGCGGCGTCTCGGGGCGGAGCTACCGCGAGCAAGATCAACGCCTGGTTCGTCGACGAACCGGCATCGCTCCGACCTGTGGCCCGGCAACGACGCCACGCGCGGCTACAACGCCCTCAAGGCGCATCCTCGGCGAGCTGTACGGCCTCGACATCAAGCTACTTCGTCGAGGTCAACTTCGACGGCTTCAAGAAGGTCGTCGACGCGATCGGCGGCGTGACGATCAACGTCCAGGTGCCGGTCGTCGACGACCAGCTTCCCGGGCGACGACCGGTCGCGCCCAGCGCCTGTACATCCCGAGCGGGCTCCAGCACATGGACGGCGCCGCAGGCGCTCCGCTACGCGCGCTCGCGCCACACGTCGACCGACTTCGACCGCGGCGCGCGCCAGCAGCGGGTGCTGCTGTCGCTGCGCGAGCAGGCCGATCCGCAGACGCTCATCCCGCGTCTGCCCGAGCTGGTCGACGCGCTCAAGAAGGCCGTCCGGACCGACATCCCGATCGACCAGCTCGACGAGCTGCTCGGGCTCGCGTCGCAGGTCGACACGGCGAACATCCGCTCGTACGTGTTCGCGCCGCCGCTCTACTCAGCGCGACACCTGCCAGGCGCGCGCGGCTACATGATCATCCCGAACATCGCCCGGATCAAGCAGCGCGGTGAAGAACGCCTTCACCGGGGATCCGCGCCGACGAGGCCCTCCGCCAGACCCTGGCCGCGGAAGGGGCGCGCGTCTGGGTCCTCAACGGCACGAGCGACCCAGAACCGAGGCGCGCAGCTGGCCGGCTATCTCGAGTACCACGGCCTGGCCGCGTCGGCGCCGCGCGGCAAGCCCGAGGGTGCCGTGCCGGCGAAGACCGTCATCACGATCTACAACGGCGCCGAGACCGACCTGACTGCGACCATCGCGTACCTCGAGGCGACGTTCGAGGTCACGGTCAAGACGGCCAGCGACCCGGCCATCGCGGCCGACGTCATGGTCACGATCGGGCGGACGACACCCGAGCTGCGATCGCGCCGCCGTCAGTCCTGACCGGTCTACTCGATCGGCGTGAGCCAGTGGCTGTATCCGGCAGGCGGCCGCGCACCGCGTCGAAGTAGCGATCGCGGACCAGGCGCGCCGATCGGCCCGACCTCGCCCGAACCGACGGGCCGGTGGTCGACCTCGACGACCGGCGACACCTGGACGCCGGTGCCGCACACGAAGATCTCGTCGGCGACGTACAGCTCGGAGCGGTCGATCGAGCGCTCGATGGTCGGGATGCCCTCGTTGCCGAGCAGCTCGATGAGCGCCTTGCGGGTGACGCCCTCGAGCAGGTCGTCGCTGACCGGCGGCGTCAGCGCCACCCCGTCGCGGACCACGAAGATGTTGGCGGCCGACGACTCGTTGACGTGGCCGCCCGCGGTCAGCACCACCGCTTCGTCGAAGCCGTTGAGCTCGGCCTCGGACTTCTGGAAGGCCATGTTCACGTAGCCGCCGACGATCTTGCCGCGCGCCGGCAGCGCCTCGTCCGCGTTGCGCCGCCACGACGAGGTCATCACGCGCACGCCGTTGGCCGTGTCGATGTAGTTCCCGAACGGCAGCGTGATGATGTACAGCTCGTTGTCGAGGTCATGGAGCCGGACGCCGATGGCCTTGGTCGACTTGTAGAAGGACGGCCGGATGTAGACGTCCTCGCGGAAGCCGTTCCGGCGCACGGTCTCGACGATGAGGCCGCGTCAGCTCGTCGACCGACGGGACATCCCGCATCAGCAGGATCTTGCAGGACTGGCGGATGCGCTCGACGTGCTCGCGGACCTTGAGCCCGTACAGCCGGCCCTGCTCCTCGTTCCAGTACGCCCGGATGCCTTCGAAGGTCGCCGTCCCGTACATGAACGCGTGGGTCATGATGCTGACCTTGGCGTCCTTCATGGGGACGAAGGCGCCCTCGAAGTAGCAGATCAGGTCGTCCAGGCTGCCCGGGGTGGGCGCGTGGTGGGTGGACGCCTCTGGCGTGTCGGCCTGCGTGTCGGTGGTCATTCGGCGGGACTCCTGCGCTGACGGGCGCGCTGCGCTCGCACGGGTCTGCGAAGTCGGCCGAGTATAGCGCGGGTCCGGGCGCCCTCCGGGAGAGCCCAGTGGCCCTAGCCTGCCGCCAGGGACGTCCCGATCGCCGCCGCCACCACGACGAGGATCGCGACGGCCACGGCCACCAGCTCGCGGTCGCCGGCACGTGCGAACGCGACGGCGGCGGCCACGACCCGGGTCAGCGGCGTGGCGATGACCGCCAGCAGCCCGAGCCACAGGAAGCCGGACGGGTCGAGGCGGGCGATGTCGTGCGGGATGGCGCCGGGATCCAGCCGGGGGCCCCCGGACAGCGGCGAGATCGCGCCGGCCGCCATCAACAGCACCCCGATCGCGAGGAGCGCCCCGGCGACGTACGTGACACCGATGAGCAGCCGTCCGATGACGCGCTCGAAATCCGTCATCGCACGGCTCGCAGGAGCATCTGGATGGCCGTGTACAGGAGCACGACGACGAACAGCCAGCGCAGGACGCGCAGGTCGATGCGATGGGCGACGCGGGCGCCGACGCTCGCGCCGATGAACACGCCGATGGCCGTGGGACCGGCCACGAAGGGGTCGACCTCGCCGCGGTTCACGTAGATCACGGCACTCGCGGCAGCCGTGATCCCGACCATGAGGTTGCTCGTCGCGGTCGCGACGCGCAACGGGATGCCCATCGCCAGGTGCATGAGTGGCACCTTGACGAGGCCACCACCGATCCCCAGGAGCGCCGACGCCACCCCGGCACCGGTCGCGCCGACGATGCCGATGGGCATGTTGCGGACCTCGTACGACGGGCGGGCGGGCACGGGCGGCTCGGCCGTTGGGACGTCCGACACGGGGCGGTCCGGCGCCGGCGCCGGCGTTGGTGCCGACGGCTTCGCACGCAGCATCGAGATCGCGACATACCCGAGCAGAGCAGCGAACAGCGCCGATAGCCAACGCTCGTCGATCAGGAACGCGATCGAGCCGCCGATGAAGGCGCCGATCGCCGTGAACAGCTCGAGCCGCATGCCGAGGCGCAGATCGGCGATGTGGCGCTCCAGGTAGACGCCAGCGGCGACGCTGCTCGTCATGATCACGCTGACGAGCGACACCCCGACGGCCTCGCGCAGCTCAAGCCCGAAGCCGAGCGTGAGCAGCGGCACGATCAGGATCCCGCCGCCCAGACCGAGGAGCGACCCGAACAGGCCGGCGGCCGCGCCACCGACGATCATCAGGAGCCCGTCGATCATGCTCGAAGGCCGGCGGCCGGAGCCGCTAGTTCACTAGGGGCGCAGGTGCTGTGGAGCGTACGGCAGGAGCGCGACGTGGCGCGCTCGCTTCAGGGCGACGGCCAGCTCGCGCTGGTGCCCCGCGCACGTGCCGGTCTTGCGGCGCGGCTCGATCTTGGCCCGCTCCGACAGGTAGCGTCGGAGGCGGTTGACCTCCTTGTAGTCGATCTGAGCGGTCTTGTCGGCGCAGAACGCGCACACCTTTCGGCGGCGCCGGTCTCGGTAGAAGTCGTCGCGCTTGCGCGATCGTGCGGGAGGCATCGGTCAGGTTCTCCTGGTCAGAAGGGCAGGTCGTCGAGGTCGGTGTCGTCGGACGGCGGCCGCTGCGGTCGGACATCGCCGCCGCCACCACCACCACCGCCGCCGCCACCGGCGAGCGAGCCGCTGGCCGCCGGCTGGGCGTTGAAGGAACCGTCGTCGTCGCGCGGACGGCGCTCGAGGTTGACGATGTTATCGGCGGTGATCTCGAGGGAGGTCCGCTTCTGGCCGTCGCTGACCCTCGAATTCGCGGGTCTTGAAGCGGCCCTCGACGAAGACCTTGTTCCCCTTGCGCAGCGACTCCGCCATGCGCTCGGCGCGGTCGCCCCAGACGCTCACGCGGAACCAGTCGGTCTCCTCGACCCACTCACCGGTCTGCTGGTTCTTCGTGCTCTGGTTGACGGCCACGTTGAACTGGGTGACCGCCCGGTTGTTCGGCGTGTAGCGCATCTCCGGATCGCGATCCGAGATTGCCGATGATCATCACCTTGCATAGGGCCATCGTGCGTGCTCCTCAGTCGATGGCGGCCGGAGCCGCCTCGCTCTCGTCCTCGCCGATCCGCTCGCTGCGGTCGTCCTCGTCCTCTTCCTCGTCGAGGCCGGACGGGAGATCGCCGTCATCGGACTCGTCGCCATCCATGCCATCCTCGCGGCGGGACGCCTTGATCGGACGTTCGTCACGGGTGACGAGGTGGCGGAGGACCTCCTCGGTGATGAGCAGGCTGTGCTCGAGCTCGACCAGGGCGTCACCGGGCGCCTCGAACAGGACGATGTGGTACGAGCCCTCGCGATAGCGGTCGATGGGATAGGCCAGTCGGCGGCGACCCCACGGGGCGACCTTCACGATCTGGCCGCCAGCCGGCGACGATCTGGCGGGTGATGCGGTCGATGACCGCCTGGCTCCGGTCGTCCGCCACGTCGGGACGGATCACGAGCATGAGTTCGTATCGGCGCATACGCGCGGCTACTCCTTCCAATGGGAATGCCCCGTTGCCGTCGGACGCGCCGATCCGGCACGGAGCGGAAAGGAAACGGGCGGTAGTCTAGCACGGTCCGGCGGCGACACCCGCGGGCCCCCCCCGCCTTCGATGTATCCTCTGCGACGATCCCACCGCATGCCCTCGCCACACCGGAGGCCTTCGTGCCCGCCAGCACCATCCTGCATCCTGGAATCCGCCGCGACCGGCGACGCTCCCTCGCCCCGATCCTGACGACGGCCGGGTACACGGTCACCCGGACGATCGAGCCGAAGGAGGCCATCGCCAGCGCGGGCCAGCACCAGCTGGCGATGGTCGACGTCGGCACCGGCGCCGACGCCGATGCCGCCACCGGGTTCGAGCTGTGCCGCGAGATCCGGGCACGCCGTCGATGGCGTCGCGTCCCGATCCTGTGCGTCGGCGCAGCACCGACGACGTGGAGGAGCGGATCAGCTTCCTCGAGGTCGGCGCCGACGACGTCATGGCCCGGCCGTTCGACAGCCGCGAGGTCGAGGCCCGGGTCGAGGCGCTGCTGCTCCGCTTCCAGCGGTCGAAGGATCTGGCGCCGGTGGTCTCGCGCCGACGGGTTGACCCTGGGACGGCCGCGCCGGTCGGTCGCCGTCTTCAGCCCGAAGGGCGGCGTCGGCACGACCACGATCGCGACGAACATCGCCGTGGTCGCGGCCCAGCGCAAGGCCGACCGGGTGGTGCTCGTCGACCTCGACGCTGCAGTTCGGTGGCGTCGCGACGCACCTCAACCTGACCCCCAAGCACGACGCTGGCCGACGTGATCCGCGACGAGGCCGCGCTGCGCGAGCCCGAGCTGCTGCGGACGCTACGCGGTCCGCCACGACAGCGGTCTGCACGTGCTGGCCGCTCCGGCCGACGCCGGAGAAGTCGGAGCTGATCTCGCCGGACCACGTCGACGCGACCTGCTCAGCACGCTGCTCGAGGCGCTACGACGGCGTCGTCATCGACGCGGGCTCGATCCTCGACGAGCGGGCGCTGACGCATCTTCGAGGCGGCCGAGACGATCGTGCTGCCGATCAGCCCGGAGATGGCCGCCGTGCGCGCGGTGCACGGGCTGATCGAGTACCTGAACGAGGCCGGCTCGATCGGCGACGAAGTCGACGTTCGTGCTGAACAACATGTTCGCCCGCGAGATCCTCAAGACGCGCGACGTCGAGGCCGTCCTCGGCGGACGGATCGCGACCGACCTGCCGTACGACGCGTTCCTCTACCTCAAGGCCGTGAACGAAGGCATCCCCATCGTCCTGGGTGCGCCGCGCTCACCGGCTGCCGAGAAGCTCGTCCGGCTCAGTACCTCGGTCTTCGGCACGGACGGCTACGGCCCGCCGCTGCCCGAGGCCGAGCGCAAGGGCCGCCGATTCGGGTTCGGCCGCCGGAGCTGAGGCACGACCGCGTCACGTGGCCGGCTGACCGAGCAGGCGGAGCACGAGCGCGAACCCCGCGTCGGAGCCGCGCCAGTGGCCGCGTAGGCCGTCGACCCCGACGCGACGACCGACCCAACGCAGGACGATCGCGGCGATGACGATGTCATCGAGCGGGCCGATCACCGGGATGAACTCGGGGATCAGGTCGATCGGGCTCGCCAGCCAGACCGCGAGGCCGACCAGCGCGAGCCTGGAGGATCGGGGGGTAGCCGGATCGCGCGCGAGCGCGGCCGTCAGCCGAAGGATGTCGGGCAGCAGGCGGACGACGTCGATCGTCGAGGCGCGGGACGGCGCCGACCGCCAGACCAGCAGCACCAGCAGCGCCCAAAGCGCGAGCAGGACGAGGATCCCGCCGAGGACGACGACGAGCGGCTCGATGGTCACGACGCGATGCTACGGCGGGTCGGTCCCTCGATCGTGGGCGGACCGTCAGCGAAGCCGGCTAGCTGCCGGTGTTCGCGACCTCCGAGGACTCACGCGGTCCTCGATCGACCCACTCGAACCGACGTCGAAGGGCCGCCTCGACCTGTCCACTGGCGACCACGTACGCCGTTCGATCGTTGAGCTGGACGGCTCGAATTCGCGCGCTCCGCCGCGCGGTCGCTCGCGCGACGGCGGAAGGGGACGTGTTCCGACAACTGGTCACCTCGCGGCCAGGCTGCACGCCCCCTGACGGCAGCGACCCGGTGCGCGGACGCACCGGACCCGCAATTCTATGGAGCCGCGGCGGCGCGTCAAGATGTCTGTGCGAAGAAACGCGATGCATCGCATCGGAGCCGAGATTTCGATCTCGGACGCCGTTGCGGGCCAGAGCGTGGCCGACGCCCAGTCGGGCGATACCGACACGTAGCGGTATGCCACGACGTCGGCTTAGGCTTGACCCGTCGTCGTATCGACGTAGGAGGGGATCCGGGATGACGGATGGGAACGGGCCGGAGCAGGTCAACCGTGACGTCGTGGAGCGCTTCTTTGCCGCCTCCGAACGGGGCGACGCTGACATCGTGGCGTCGCTGGTCGATGACGAGATGATCATGGAGTGGCCGCAGTCCGGGGAGCGGTTCGTGGGCCGCGCGAACGTGCTCGGCGCGATGGGGGCCGTGGAGGTCAAGCCCGAGTTCGGCGGGCAGCCGCGGCTGATCGGCGCCGGCAACGTGTGGGTGCTCATGGTCCCTCTTCGTTACGGTGAGGACGTCGTTCAGTACGTTGCCGTGCTCGAGCTGGAGGGCGGCAAGATCAAGCGCGGAACTGGCTATTGGGGCAGCCCATTCCCGCCGCAGGCGTCGCGAGCACCCTTCGCCGAAGGGAGCTGAGCGGCCCCAAGGCAGCCCGTCGGGATGTCCCGACCGACCTCCTCCCAGACGTCGTTGCACACCGCGGCGGCTCGGAACGTTGCGGGCGCGATCACGAGCGCGGTAGCGATCGCCCGCCGAACGTGGTGCCGGAGCCGAGATTCGAACTCGAACGCCCTTGCGGGCCGCGGAGTTTAAGTCCGCTGCGTCTGCCAGTTCCGCCACTCCGGCCGGAGCGACATCGTAGCCCTCCCGCTCAGGTGATGAGGAGCAGCACCCCGAGCGCGACCAGCCAGATCGACCACGCGATGTAGGCGATCGGCACGATCGTGCCGGCCAGCGCCCAGCCGTCGCGCTCGTTCGGGCCGACGAATTCGAGCGTGCCGACGAGCAGCGCGATGCCGACGACGAGCCCGACCACCCCCGCCCAGGCCGGCAGGACCGCACCAGCCAGGATCGACACGCCGACGAGGATCGTCCAGACGCCGGTCGCGAGATAGCCCAGGTGCTCGCCGATGCCGACGCCCAGGTATCGATGCAGGATGGCGAAGACGATCTCGATCGAGCGTCGCGTCGCGTCGTCGCCGGCGATCGCATACCGGCGCGCGAGCTCGGGAACGGCGAACGGCCATCGCGCCAGTCCGACGGCCTGGACCAGTGCGGCGACGACGCCGATGACCATCGACAGCGGCGTGAGGACCGGGCCGGCGTCCAGGACGACGGCGAGAACCACCGCCACGGGCAGCATGCCGAGGGCGCTCAGGAAGAGCAGGTGCCAGCGCAACAGCAGACCCGACCCGCCGGCCGCGAAGCGCGACAGGATCTCACTCGGTTCGCGGCGAAGGATGGCCGGGTAGTCGAAGGATCGGCCGAGCTCGAAGAACGCCACGTTGAACAGGACGGGCACCACGATCAACAGGACCGCTGCCAGATCGTGGTCGTCCAAGGCATCCCTCCCTCGCGCGCGACGGCCATCCTAGACGACGCCGACACCCATGCCGCGTCGAGCGGGCGATGCCCCTGCAACATCCCGATGACGGCGCTAGCCTCGTGCAGGTGGAGAGGCCAGCAAGTCTGACGCGATAGGAGTCCATGATGTCCACCACGACACCCACCGCCCCGTCCATCGAGCGCATCCGCGGCGCGGTCGGCGGCCGCGTCATCGGCCCGGATGACGCCGACTACGAAGCGGCCCGACAGATCATGTATGCCGGGGTCGATCACCATCCGGCGGTCATCGTCCGCGTGGCCGACGCCTCCGATGTGGTGGCCGTCATCGCGATCGCCCGGGAGACGGGCGCCGAGCTTGCCGTGCGCAGTGGCGGCCACAGTGCCGCGGGCCACAGCTCGACCGACGGCGGCATCGTCATCGACGTGCGCGACCTCGACGGTCTCGACATCGACATCCCTGCCCGGACGGCGTGGGCCGGCAGCGGCCTGACCGCCGGCGCGTACTCGTCGGCCGCGGCCGATCACGGCCTCGCGACCGGCTTCGGTGACACGGGCTCGGTTGGCATCGGCGGCATCACGCTGGGCGGCGGTGTCGGCTACCTCGTGCGCAAGTACGGCCTGACGATCGACAACCTCCTGGCCGCCGAGATCGTGACCGCCGACGGGCAGGTCCGGACGGTCGACGCGACATCGGACCCGGACCTGTTCTGGGCGATTCGCGGTGGCGGCGGCAACTTCGGCGTCGTCACCCGATTCCAGTTCAGGCTGCACGAGCTCGATGGCGTCGTCGGCGGGATGCTGATCCTGCCCGCGACGGCCGAGACCGTGGCCGGCTTCATCGCCGCCGCCGAGGCCGCTCCCGACGAGCTGTCGACGATCGCCAACGTCATGCCCTGCCCGCCGATGCCGTTCGTGCCGGAGGAGCATCACGGCTCGCTCGTGGTCTTCGGGATGCTCGCCTACGCGGGGGATGCCGCCGCCGGCGAGCGGGCGCTGGCCCCGTTCCGGGCGTTGGCCGAACCACTCGCCGACATGCTCAAGCCCGATCCCCTACCCCGAGATGTTCCCGCCCGACGATCCCGACTACCACCCGACCGCGGTGGCCCGGACGATGTTCATCGACCGCGTCGACCGACCGACGGCCGAGACGATCATGGAATTCCTGACCGCGTCCGACGCGGCGATGCGGGTCGCCCAGCTGCGGGTCCTCGGCGGCGCCGTCGGCACGCGTGCCGGTCGATGCGACCGCGTACGCCCATCGGGCGTCGAGGATCATGGTCAACGTCGCCGCGTTCTACGAAGGCGATGACGACAAGCCGCGTCGCGAGGCGTGGGTGGCCGAGTTCGCCGCCGCGCTCCACCAGGGTGACGCCGGCGCCTACGTGAACTTCGTCGGCGAGGAGGGCGAGGCCCGGGTTCGGGCGGCCTACCCGGGCCGGACCTGGGACCGCCTCGCCGAGATCAAGCGCCGCTACGACCCGGACAACCTGTTCCGGCTCAACCAGAACATCCCGCCGGCCGCTTCCTGAGGAACGCGGCTTCCGGGGGAATCCGCCGCGCTGCGCCTGCCGGACAATCGAACGGCCCGCTGATCCACGTGATCGGCGGACCGTGACCGTGTCGACTGGAGGCGACGACCGGATTCGAACCGGTGAATAGGGGTTTTGCAGACCCCCGTGTTGAACCACTTCACCACGTCGCCCTGAGCGGATGAGGGTACCTGAGGCGGTCGCCGACTGTCTCAGGGCGCACGAAGGCGCATCGATGAACGGTCTGGAGTCGGGTAGGAGCGCAGCTGGCACGTCGCGCGGCCCGCGGTGCTGGCTGCCCCTCGAGGATTTCGAACCTCGGTTCACGGATCCAAAGTCCGCTGTCCTACCACTAGACGAAGGGGCAGCGGGGCCTTCGGGGAGGATACTGGAGCGGAAGACGGGACTCGAACCCGCGACCCTCACCTTGGCAAGGTGATGCTCTACCAACTGAGCCACTTCCGCTCGGATGCTCGCCACCTTCGAAAGGTGGTGCCGAGGGCCAGGATCGAACTGGCGACACCGCGATTTTCAGTCGCGTGCTCTACCGACTGAGCTACCTCGGCCCGATGGCCGACCTCGCTGGATCGTCCGTCGGCGGAGCGCAGGATACCACGGGCCTTCGCGGCACTGCCATCCGGCAGACTCCGGCGAGCCGACTGCGCGACCGTCCCCGGCGGTCGGAACATCCCGATGTTCCGACTGACGGCTGAGCCCATCGTCCCGACCCGATTCGTGGCGTTCAGCCGCTGATCGGAACGCACATGGGGTTCCAAATGGCCGGCGAGGGGCCGAGCGGGGCAGCTCCTTCGCCGGTCGGAACATCGTGATGTTCCAAGCGCTCATGGGCCGGGGAGCCGAGCTCGCCCGGGAGCCGCGCCGGCCAGCGGACCATCGGCACGGGCCGCACGACTCGGACGGAAAGCGGACCCGGCCGCTACTCTAGCCCCGCGAGCTGGGCCTCGTCGGCCGCCGCCAGCGGTGGATCGCCGGTGAGCTGTCGGAGCCGGTTGATCCGGTCGACGATCGCCGGATGGGTCGACATCAGGCCCGACGAGCGCTTCTCGAACTTCTTGATCGGATTGGTGAAGTACATGTGCTGGGTGCCGCGGTTGGCGACCTCGAGCACCTCGCCGTCGGACGAGATCTTCGCCAGGGCTCGTTCGAGCCCGTACGGGTTCCTGGTCAGCTCGATCGACGAGGCGTCAGCGAGGTACTCGCGCTGCCGGTTGACGGCGAGCTGGATGAACCGGCTGATCAGCGGCGCCAGGATCGCCAGCACGATCGCGATCACGAAGACGATGGCCTGGGCCCCTCCCCCGCCGCCGTCCCGATCGCGTCGACCGCCACCCCAGAACGTGAAGCGCAGGAAGAAGTCGGCCAGGATGGCGATCGCCCCGACCATCACGCCGACGACGAGCGAGAACCGGATATCGAGGTTGCGCACGTGCGCGAGCTCGTGGGCGATGACGCCCTGCAGCTCCTCTCGATCGAGCTTCTCGAGGAGCCCGGTCGTGATGGCGACCGACGCGTGGGCCGGGTCCCGGCCGGTCGCGAAGGCGTTGGGTGCCGTGTCGTCGATGAGGTAGACCTTCGGCATCGGCACGTTCGCGGCGATCGAGATCTCGCGGACGACGTTCATCAGCTGCGGCGCAGCGGTCTCGTCGACCTGGCGAGCGCCGCTCACGGCAAGCACGAGGGAGTCCCCCGCGAAGTACGTCCCGAGCCCGGCCAGGCCCCCGAGGACGACGGCGAACGCCGTCGTCAGCAGGCCACCGCCGGCCGAGCCGAAGACGGCGAAGCCGATCGTGAACCCGAGCAATCCGAGCAGCACGACGACGAACGCCGCCATGAGGAACGAATTCCGCCGGTTGGCGGCGATCTGGTCGTAGAAGGACGTGCCGGCCACGGTCCCTCCCGCGGTCGGAAAGTCAGCTCAGGCTGAGGTCCACGTTCGGGACGTTCGCGGCCTCTGGCTCGGCATCGAAGAAGTCCCGCTTCGTGAACCCCAGGGGTCCCGCCAGCAGGACGTTCGGGAAGGTGGCGATGGCGGTATTGAAATCGAGGACGACCGCGTTGTAGTGCTGTCGCGAGAACGAGATCTGGTTCTCGGTCGTCGTCAGCTGCTCCTGCAGCTCGAGGACGTTCTGATTGGCCTTCAGCTCGGGATAGTTCTCGACCACCGCGAACAGCGAGCGGAGCGTGCTGGTGAGCGCGTTCTCCGCGGCCGCCTGCTGGGCCGGGCCCTGGCTGCCGGCCGCGACGGCGGCGGCGCGAGCGTTCGTGACGTCGGTCAGGACCTTCTGCTCGAAGCCCATGTAGCCCTTGACCGCGTTCACGAGGTTCGGGATGAGGTCGTGGCGACGCTTGAGCTGGACCTCGATCTGGGCGAAGGCCTCATCGATCCGGAGTCGCTTCTGGACCAGGGAGTTGTAGATCCCGATCGCGAAGACGACCAGCAGGACGATGATGCCGATGATGATGATGGGCGCGAGATCCATGCCCCTCCTCCGATCAGGCGCGCCATCGCGGCGGCCAACCGGCTGAGCATACCAGCGATGGTGAGCGCCACCGCCTCGATCCAGTGACCTTTTCTTTACCTGGAACCTGGACGGGGCGTGGCGTTGGTGGGCGGTACTGGACTCGAACCAGTGACTTCCTCGGTGTAAGCGAGGCGCTCTGACCGACTGAGCTAACCGCCCGGCGCGGAGCGTACACCCCGGACATGGAACGACCGCCGGCGTCGGCGGTCGTCAGGGATCGCGAGGTGGTGCCCAGGCCGGGACTTGAACCCGGATGAGTTGCCTCATACGCCCCTCAAACGTACGCGTATACCAATTCCGCCACCTGGGCCCAGGTGTCACCGTTCATGGAGTCCGAGGGAGTGGTACCGAGGGAGGGACTTGAACCCACACGACCTTGCGGCCACTGGTACCTGAAACCAGCGCGTCTGCCTATTCCGCCACCTCGGCACGGACCCGTACGACCGTTACCGGTCGACGGCGAGGCGCCATGTTAGCACATCCCAAAATCGATCCGACCCGTCCGTGACCTGCCGGATGGCGGGTCCCTGGACCGTGTCGCGGAGCACGACGACCTCGTCCGCGAAGGCCAGCGGGAGCAGGTATCGACCGGCCGCCAGGTGCTTCTGCAGGGCGCTGTAGGCGGCCATCCGGGCACTCGCGGAAGCCGGCGCACGGGCCTTCTCGAGCAGCGTGTCGAGCGTCGGCCGACTGGACGCCCATGACGTTCGATCCCCCGGTCAGCGTCTGGCTCGACGCGAGCAGCGGATAGAGGTCGGGATCGAGACCGATGCGCAGGTCGGCGACCGCGGCCTGGAACTTGCCGCTCGACAGGCGGTCCGTCACGAACTCGGCCGGCGGCAGCGCCACGTGCGTGACCGTCAGCCCGATGGCGGTCCAGTCGCGGACCACCGCCTCCGCCGCGCGATAGAGGCCCGGGTTCGACGCCTCGGTCGGGCTCAGGATCTCGATCGCCAGCGGAGCCTTCGCGCCGGGCAGCGTCCAGCCCTTGGCGTCCTTGGTCCAGGTCGCGCCCGACAGGGCCTTCTCGGCCGCGCCGCGGCTGTACGGGACCGCCGGGTCGGCGGCGGCGTCGAACATCGGCGACGAGGGCGGGATCGGCCCGGGCGCCGCGACGCTCATCCCGGCGAACGCCTCGGCGAGGAGCTGCTCGCGATCGATGCCCGGCGAGGAGCCCGGTCCGCACGGTCGGGGCCGCGAACTCCGGGTGGCCCGGGCGCAGGTTGAGCAGCACCGCCGTGAGCGTCGAGCCCGGGTAGCGGACCAGGCGTGCACCGGCGGTCGAGCCGAGCTCGACGGCCAGCGGCCGGCGGCAGGCCCGAGGCGCGCATCGAGGTCACCCGCCTGGAAGTCGCGGACGAGGTCCTCCGCCTTCGTCGTAGAAGCGGAGCTCGATGCCGGCCAGGTACGGCAGCGGCCGGCGACGGTCGCAATGTGGGCAGCGGCGTCGTCAGCGAATCGGTCGACGACCGGCGTGACGGGGCCGCGGCGATCCGGCGTCGGGCACGATGCTCGGCCGGGACCAGGGACGCCGATGTCGGCGTCGAGCTCGACCAGGGCGAACGGCCCCGACCCGACCGGCTGGTCGCCGAACGGGTCGTCGGCCAGGTCGTCGACCGGGACGTCGGCCAGGAGGTGGGCAGGCGCGATCGGCTGGGTCAGCGCCTGGAGGAAGCCGCCGAGCGGCGTCGTCAGCGTGAAGGTGACCGGCGTGGACCCGACGCCGTGACGGTGACCTCGCTCCACGACGTCGCCGCGGGGCCGGTGTAGTCGGCGTCCTGGAGCGTCTCGATGGTGAAGACGACGTCCTCGGCGGTGACCGGCTCGCCGTCGTGCCAGCGCGCGTCCTCGCGGAGCACGACGGTCCAGGTCTTGCCGCGTCGAGTCGACCGATCCAGCGCTCGGCGAGGTCCGGGCACGAGCGTGCCGGCCGGCCCGTTGCGGACGAGCCCCGAGAAGACCAGCGCGACGAGGTCGCGGTCGGCCTGGGTGCGGGCCGTCAGCGGGCGACGGAGACGGGCGCCCCGACGACGCCCTCGACGTACGGGCGCGACCTCGAAGCGGCGGCGCGCCCGGATCGGCCGATGGCGACGCCGAGGCCGGCGGCGGAAGCAGTCGGATGGCCGGGACACCGATGAGGCCCGCGAGGATCGCGAGCAGCGACGACGAGGGTCCCGACGACGAGGGTGTCGGTGCGGGTCATGTGAGCTCCGTGCTGCGCTGCGGGCCGGCCGGGGCCGCGCCTGACGTCAGGCGCCGGTGGTCGGCGCCAGGATGTACGACGCCAGCGAGAAGATGACGAACAGGACCAGCAGGACGATCGTGAACTGCCACAGCCGGCGTTCGACGCCGCGCCGGCTGCGGTAGACGGCGGAATCGCCACCGAACGTGCCGGACAGGCCGGTGCCGCGCGCCTGCAGCAGGATCGCCGCGATGAGCGCGATGCTGACGATGATCTGGCCGATGCCCAGGAGGGGGTTCACGGTGCGGTGGTCCTCCGTTGCGTACGGCGGCGGATGCTACCACAGGCACGCCTCAGCGCCCCTCAGCGCAGCAAGGAACGGCCGGTCATCGCCGGCCCAGCGCGGGCAGGCCGGCAAGCTCGAGCAGGGTCGGCGCGACATCGGCGAGGACGCCGTCGGCGAGCGTGCCGGCCGCGCGACGGCTCGCCCGACGAGCACGAACGGCACCGGGTTGAGCGAATGGGCGGTGACCGGTGCGCCGACGGCGTCGCGCAGCTCGTCGGCGTTGCCGTGGTCGGCGGTGATCGCGAGGAGGGTACCCGGGCCGTCGGGATCGGCCGCGTCAGCGGCCTCGACGGCGGCGACGATGCGGGCCAGGGACAGCGTCGATGGCCGCGCAGCGCCTCGAGCGTGGCGTCCCACACGCCGGTGTGGCCGACCATGTCGGGGTTGGCGTAGTTGGCGACGATGAAGTCGTAGCGTCCCGACTCGATCGCCGCGACCAGCGCGTCGGTCACGCCCGCCGCGCACATCGCCGGCTGCAGGTCGTAGGTCGCGACCTTGGGGCTCGGGATCAGCTGGCGTTCCTCGCCCGGCCAGGCTGCCTCGACGCCACCGTTGAAGAAGTACGTGACGTGCGCGTACTTCTCGGTCTCGGCGACGTGGAGCTGCGCCAGCCCGCCTCGCTGATCGCCTGGGCGAGCGAGCGGGAGGTCTCGGGCGGGAACGCGACGAGGACCGGCAGGCCCTCCTCGTACTCGGTCATGGTCACGACGAGGAGGTCGTCGGGTGCCGGGCGACCCGCTGGCGAGCGCCGGTCGAACCCGTCGAAGTCGGAACCGTCGGCGAGGGCGTGGGTCAGCTGGCGGGCGCGGTCGGCCCGGAAGTTCATGTGGACGATCGGTCGCGTGATCGCGGATCGGCCCGTCGTGGCCATCGATCACCGTGGGCAGAACGAACTCGTCGGTCTCGCCTCGCGCGTAGGCGGCCGTCGATCGCCTCGGTCGCGGACGCCGCGTGGTGCACGGCATGACGGTGCACGATCACGTCGTAGCCCCGTTCGATCCGTTCCCAGCGGTTGTCGCGGTCCATGGCGTAGTAGCGCCCGCCGACGGACGCGATGCGCGCGCCCGGATGAACGACCGCGAGCCGCTCCTCGAGGTCGCGGACGAACCCGAGCGCCGACGACGGCGGCGTGTCGCGACCGTCGAGCAGTGCGTGGACCTCCAGATCGACGCCGTGGCGGGCCGCGAGGCCCGCGAGCGCGACGAGGTGCCGGTCATTGGCATGGACGCCACCCGGCCCGATCAACGTGATCGCGTCGAGGATCCGGGGCGTCTGCTTCGCCCGCGCGAAGGCCGCCAGGAACGCCGGCCGCGTGTCGAACGAGCCGTCCGCGATCGCGGCGTCGATCCGCGGCAGGTCCTGCAGCACGGGCCGGCCGGCACCCAGGTTCAGGTGACCGACCTCGGAGTTGCCCATCTGGCCCGGTGGCAGCCCGACGGCCTCCTCTGATGCGCCCAGCGTCGCGTGCGGCCAGCGCTCCAGGAGCCCGCGCCAGGTCGGCATCGGGGCCGCGGCGATCGCATCACCGGCTGGGTGCCGTCCGATGCCGAACCCGTCGAGCACGACCAGGACGATGGGTCGCGGACGGCACCGCCGCGGTCACGCCGCCAGACCGCGCGCCTGGGCGGTGATGCCGGCGCGGGCCACGATGCCGGCCATCTCGTCGGGCTTGAGCGATGCGCCGCCGACCAGCGCCCCGTCGATCGACGGCTCGGCCAGGAACTCCCCGATGTTCGACGACGTGACGCTGCCCCCGTACAGGACCGGCGTCGCCGCGGCATCCTCCGGCCAGCCCAGGGCGCCGAGACTGGCGCGGATCGCGTCGACCATCGCCGCGGCATCGGGACCGGTGGCGTTGCGTCCCGTGCCGATCGCCCAAACCGGCTCATAGGCGATGACGAGACCGCCGACCCCTGCCCACTCCGGCTCGATGCCGTCGAGCGAGCCTCGAACCTGCGTGTCGACGACGTCCGTCGCCCGGCCGGCCTCGCGGTCGGCCAGCTGCTCCCCCACGCAGAGGATCGGCCGCAACCCCGCATCGAGGGCGCGCCCGACCTTGCGGGCGACGAGCGCATCGGTCTCGCCGGCATCGCGTCGGCGCTCGGAGTGGCCGACGATGACCCACGTCGCGAGACCTGCCAGCATCGGGGCCGCGATCTCGCCGGTGTACGCACCGGCCAGCTCGTGATGGAGGTCCTGGGCCCCGACCGCCACGTCCGGGTGGTCCTCGGCGAGCGCGTCGCCGACGGGGCCGAGGCACACGAACGGCGGACAGATGACGCGGGTGACGCCGGGCACGCGGGTCCGGGCGGCGATCGTCGTGGCGAGCTCCCCGGCATCCGCGGGGGTCGTGTGCATCTTCCAGTTGGCGGCGATGACGACCTCACGCATGCGCGTCGATCATGCCAGAGCGACCGCCCGCGATCGGCGCCGTGGCGGGCGCCGCGTCGTCGACGGTTCGAGGTCGGCGAGGCGCTCCATGCGCTCGAGCGCCCGTTGGACCGCCGACCGGTGCAGGTGCAGCCGCTCGGCCAGCTCGCTGAGCGTCGCCTCCGGCGTCTCGCGGCGGGCATCGGCCACGGAGCGCACCACGTATGGCTGCGTGGCCAGTCGCCCGTCCAGCTGGAGCTGGGCGATCGCGTCGAGCTGACGACCCGCGGCGGCGACCGCCCGCTGGAGGTTGGCCGACTCCGCATTGAGGACGCGGTTCAGCTCGCCACGCAACGCGCGCGACACCTGCCGGGCCTCGAGCTCGAGCAGGGCACCGGCCGCGCCGATCCGGCGCAGGAAGGTACCGACCGCCTCGGCGCTCTTCCAGGTGACAACGCCGCGACCGCGCCGGACGCGCCACGAGGCGGGCAAGCCGACCTCCTCCAGGCGACCCGCCAGCGCCGCCGCCTCATCCGCCGGCACCACGAACTCGAGATGGGTCCGGCCGCCGGCCAGGCTGAGCGACCCGCGGGCCAGGAACCGGCCGCGCAGCCAGGCCGTCCGGCAGTGCTCGGCGGCACCCGACCAGGCGAATGCCGCCGTCCCGGCCTGATCGGCCTCGACCGAGCGGCGCAGCCGATGGGCCAGGCGGGCGACGGCCGGCTCGCGCGCCCCGACCTCGCCGCCCAGCCCGGCCGCTTCCGCCAGACGATCGCATGGCCGGGCAGGGTCGATCGCGGCTAGCTCGTTGCGGAGCGCCGTGACGAGATCGCGCTCGGAGCTCGTCATGTCAGGCGGTCCGGGTGACCGTCCGACGCCGCGTCGCGGCGTCGCCGTCGAAGGCGCGCATCACAGCGGTCGCCAGCCGGGCGGGATCGTGGTGATGGGCGTTGTCCGGGTCGACCACGTCGTCGAGCACGAGCCGCGGCGGACGAGCCAGACCGGGCGGCGGCCACTGGAGCCGGACCGTCTCCGCCGTCCAGTCGCTCGGGATCCGCGCATCGAACCGGTTATTGGCCAGGACGACGTCGACGATCCCGGGCGCCGTGTGCGCGACCAGCGCGGACACGTGACCGGCGAGGTCGAGGCCGATCGTCTCGCCCTCCTGGGTCGCGACGTTACAGACGTACAGCCGCGTGGCGGACGCGGCCAGGACGGCGTCGCGGATGGCCGGGCAGCAGCAGGCTCGGGAGGAGGCTCGTGTACAGGCTGCCCGGACCGATCACGATCAGGTCCGCCTCCGCGATCGCGACCAGCGCGTCGTCGGACGCCCGGACGTCGGCGGGGGTCAGCCACACCTCGGCGATGCCGGCCGTGCGCATGATCCTCGACTGGCCGTCGATCGTCGCACCGGAGGTCGTCCGGGCGTGCAGCGTCAGGGGGGTCGCGGTGACCGGGACGACCTGGCCGCGCACGGCCAGGATCCGGTTGATCCGGCGGACGCCCTCCTCGAAATCGCCGTCCTCGATGGCGGTCATCGCGGCGAGCAACAGGTTGCCGACCGCGTGGCCGGCGAGGCCCGGGCCTTCGGCGGATGAAGCGCCGCCGGCATCCGCCGCCGGGAAGCGGTACTGCAGCAGCTCGCTCATGAGCGGCTCGGCGTCGGCCAATGCGGCGATGCAGTTGCGGATGTCACCGACCGGCGGGATCCCGAGCTCGTTGCGCAGCACCCCGGACGAGCCGCCGTCATCCGCGACCGTGACGACCGCCGTCAGGTGGCTGGTGTGCTCCTTGAGCCCGCGCAGCAGCGCGGACAGGCCCGTCCCGCCGCCGATCGCCACGATCCGCGGGCCCTTCGCCAGGAATCGCTTCTGGTAGATGACCTCGACGAGCGGCTGATCGGCGTCCGGCGCCCGAAGCGGGTCGGTCATCACCCGGATGACGCGGTAGGCGCCGGACCCGACCAACCCCAGACCCACGACGGCCACGATCAGGCCGCGCACCGGGAACGGCAGGAACTGGAGCGTGACCACGTCGATGAGCGCGCCGAGCGGCCCGCCGAGCTCCAGGTCACGGGTCGCCTGGCGCAGGAAATGGGCGAAGCCGATGGCCAGGAACAGCAGCCCGAGGAACACGACCAGCAGCCAGCGCTTGATGCCGATCCCCGGGGTCAGCCAGCGGCGCAGGTTCACGCCGGCAGGTCCCCGTTCACGTGCGGTCGAGCTCGCGATGGAAGACCGCCACGGGACCGGTGTCCTGCTCACGCAGCCAGCCCGCGAGCAGCTCGGAGATGACGATGCTGCGGTGGTACCCGCCGGTGCAGCCGATGGCGATCGTCAGACGCGTCTTGCCTTCCTCGACGTAGGCCGGGATGGCGAACTCCAGGAACTCCTGGAGCAGGCTGACGAAGCGAGGCGTGACCGGCTGGGCGAGGACGTAGTCGCGGACCTCCTCGGTCAAGCCCGAATGCGGTCGCAGCTCCGGGACGTAGTACGGGTTCGGGATGAAACGGACGTCGAAGATGAGGTCGGCCTCGAGCGGGATCCCGTACTTGTAGCCGAAGCTGATGAGCTGGACGGCGAGCTGATCCGGTCGCGTGGTCGTGGCGAGCTGGGAGAACAACCGCTCGCGCAACTGGCGAAGCGACAGCTCGGAGGTGTCGACGATGACGTCCGCCTCGCCGCGGATCGGGTCGAGCAGACGGCGCTCCTCGGCGATCGAGCTGGCGATGCCGCGCTGGTCGTTGAGCGGATGGCGGTGTCGGGTCTCGCTGAACCTCCGGATGAGGACGTCGTCGCTCGCCTCGAGGAACACGATGCGCGGGACGATCCCGCGACCCTCGAGCGCGCCGCGCATGGCACCGAGCGCCACGGCCGGCTCCCCGGCGCGGACGTCGAGCACGATCGCCACCTTGGCGAACCGTTCCTCGTCGTCCGACACGAGCTCGGCCAGGTCGGGCAGGAGCTCGCCGGGCAGGTTGTCGACGACCATGTAGCCGAGGTCCTCGAACAGCTTCGCCGCCGCGGTCTTCCCGCCACCCGACAACCCGGACAGGATGATGACGTCCTGCTCCCCGACGCCCTCCGTCACCGGCTGGTCGGCGGTCTGGGTCACCGACCCGTCCGCTTGATGAACTGGATCGTCAGCTCGTACAGGAGGTACATCGTCCCGCCGAGCGCGAGCGGGCTGACCAGGTCGCCGCCCGGGGTCGCGACGGCGGAGAAGATCGCGATGCCGAGAAGCACGTAGCGCCGGCTCGATCGCAACCGCTCCGACGTCAGGATGCCGACGCGCGACAGCCCGACCAGCAGAATCGGGAACTCCAGGACGAGTCCGAAGGCGAGGAACATCGTCGTCACGAAATCGAAGTACGGCCCGGCGGCCATGTTCGCGACGAGCTTGTCGTCCGTGAAGCTGAGCAGGAACGCGACCGCATAGGGCAGCACCAGGCGCGCGATCCCCACGCCGAGGGCGAAGAACAGGAGCGCAAGCGGGATCCACGGCCGGACGGCGCGCCGCTCCACGGGCGTCAGTCCCGGCGCGACGAACGCCCAGACCTGGTAGAGCAGTACCGGCATGGCCAGGATGATCCCGATGACGATCGAGATCCGGAGCTGGATCGCGAAGGCATCACCCGGACCGAGCACCTGGGCGACCCCATTCGGGAGCGGCTGGAGCAGGTAGTCGCGGACGTCCTTCGCGAAGTAGAAGCCGACCGCCGAGCCGGCCACGATGGCCAGGATGCAGCGGAACAGGCGGTCGCGCAGCTCCCCGAGGTGGTCGACGAGCGACATGATCGAGCCATCGGGCGCGGTCGGCGGGGGCGTCGCCGGCGGTTGGGTCGAGAGGGCGCCCGGTGTGGGCGCGTCGCGCAGGGCGTCGGCGTCAGCCATCAGCGGCGGGCGACGCCGTGCCTAGTTCGTTCGCGAAGCCGGCTCCGTCGGAGCGGCGGTCGTCTCGCCGGCCGTCTGGGCGGCCGGTGGGTTGGCGGGGATCGGCGAGGTGTCCACCTTGACCGAGTCGCTCAGGTCGGACGACGCCTTGCGGAACTCGCGGATGCTCTTGCCCAGCGCGGAGCCGACGTCCGGCAGCTTCCCGGGGCCGAGGATGAGCAGCGCGATCACGAGGATGATGATGAGTTCGACGGGTCCTGGCATCGGCATGACGGGAAGTCCTCTTCGGCGGGTCGACCGCGGCGGCTAGGGTAGCACAGGGAGTCGGGCGGCCCACTCAGCGGCGGCTGCCGCGACACGATCGCCGGGATCGCCCGCGCCAGGCCGTCCGGCCGCCCCCGCGATGCCCCGCGACACGTTTACGAGCAGGCCGCCGGCGGTAGCCCTCGATCCCGGCACCGCCGACGCCGGACCGTGGCGAAGGACCGGCTCGATCTCGCCACCTTGGGCGCCGACACCGGGCACCAGGAACGGCAGGCCTGGCGAGATCGCACGGATCCTGGCGAGCTCCTCTTGGGCGGTCGCCCCGACGACCAGCCCGACCGTCCCGCCCGGGCCCCAGCCAGTGGCCAGACGTGCCACCCGCTCGTGGAGTCGCTCCGCGGGGGCGGCCGCGGTCTCGTCGGCGATGACCGACACATCCTGCACCTCGCCGGCCCCCGGGTTCGACGTGCGACACAGGACGTAGGCGAACCGGTCGCCCCGCTCGATCAGCGGCCGGATCGCCTCCGACCCGAGGTATGGGCTGACGGTCACCGCGTCGGCCGCGAGGACGTCGAACAGGGCAACGGCCTGGCGGGCCGCCGTGGACCCGATGTCGCCGCGCTTGGCGTCGGCGATGACGGGCACGTCGTCGGGGATCGTGGCGCGGAGCCGTTCGAGCGCCGCCATCCCGGCCGACCCGTACGCCTCGAAGAACGCCAGGTTCGGCTTGACCGCGGTCGCCACGGGAAGGGCCGCCTCGAGCACGAGGGCCGCGAACCGCTCGATGCCGGCGAGGTCGTGCGAGAACCCGGCCGGCAGACCGTCCGGGTCCGGGTCGATCCCGACGCACAGGACCGTCCGGGTGATCCGCGCCCGGGCATCGAGGCGCGCCAGGTACGTGTCGGTCACCGGCCGCGGATCACGGGGCGGGGCTGGCCACGGTCGGGGCCGCGGACCCGGCCGGGGCCGGGGTCTCGGCGGCGGGCAGGAGCGCCGGCGGGATGAACCAGTCGGGTCGCGACGCCGCGTCCAGCCCCGACACCTCGGTCAGGTTGATCGTCTCGGCCACGGTCCACGTCGGGGCCGTGCCGTCGAGCCTCGCCAGTCTCAGGTCGACGTTCTGCCCGACCACGTGCAGGAACGCGATCGCGTCTCCCGCCGGCGACCAGACCGGTGCCCACGACGCGTGGTCGTCGGTCAGTCGCAGGAGCTCGTTGCCGTTGCTCCCGCTCAGGATGACGACGTCGGTCCCGAGGGCCGTGGTCCGGGTCGCCGCGATGTAGCGGCCGTCGGGCGAGTACGTGCCCTGCATGTAGCCGGCGCCGGTCATGACCCGCATCTTCTTCGTCGCCATGTCGTAGCGCATGATCACCGGCGCTCCCCTCGCGCCGTCGCGCCCGTTCTGCGTATACAGCAGGAGCTTCCCGTCCGGCCGCCACGCCGGGTCCTGGTGGCCGAGGACCTGGATCTCGCGGACGCCGGCCCGTGTCAGACGCTTGCGCTGGATGTCGTAGAACTGGAGGACGACGTTCGATTCATCGGGCTCGGGCGCATCGGTCACGAGGGCGACCAGGTTGCCGTCCGGGGACAGGACGGGCTGGCGGATCCAGGCCGACCAGATCAGGCTGCCGCGCTTCAATCGGCCGCTCAGCAGTCGCTGCGGAGCGGCGCCGCCGTCGGCGCGGACGCGCATCAGCTCCTGGACCGAGATGTCGTACCAGGCCGGCCGGCCACGGACCGGCCACTTGCCGATCTCGTCGCGCGAGTGGATGTAGGTGATCCAGTTGCCGTCCGACGACCAAGAGGGCATCGAGGCGCCGCCCGTATCGGTGAGCTGGGTCACGCCGTCGTTGGTCTGGATCCAGATGTTGCCGCCCTTCGCATACACGATCGAACCGAGGAAGGCTGCCTCCTCGGGCACGACCACGACACCCGAGGGGGCCGGGGTCCGCTCCGCACCGGGATCGCCGTTGCCATTGTTCCCGCCGTTGCCGCCCGCGCCCGTGAACGGCAGCTGGTAGTTGAACAGGTTGACCGTGATCGCCGCGATCAGGATGAGCCCGACGACGGCCGCGATGGGCGCGACCGACTGGCCGATCGGCCCGATGCCGTACGGATCCCCGATGCGGATGCGGGGCCGGGTCGGACGGCTCATGTGGAGCCCACCAGCGTCACGGTCGCCGGCGGACCGGCGAGCGCGACCTGGGCCTCGCGATGGGAGCCGCTCGGGGCCGCGTCCCGGATCTCGAGCTGGAGCAATTCGAAGCCGCCGAACGTCCGGCTCGTCAGACGGGCCACCACGTCGATCCGGTCGCCCTCCTGGACGAGCGCGGCGATGTCCGCCCGTCCGAATGCGATGCCGTCGAGGACGTCCCGGTCACGCCGCAGCGTCAGCGACGTATGGTCGTCGCCGGCGACGCGGACGCGGGTCACGGTCAGTCCCAGGACCGCGACGAGCGGCTCGGGATTGCCCGGGCCGTACGGCGTCAGGCCGGCCAGCTCGCGCAGGAGCCGGTAGTCGACGTCGAGGGCGGGCACGGCCAGATCGATGACGAGCACCGCGCGCGGATCCGCCGGCACGGCGGTCGCGGCGATCGCCTCGAAGCGCTCGACGAACTCGGGCCAACGGGCGGCCGGGAGCTCGAAGCCGGCGGCGGCCGCGTGACCGCCATGCCGGGTGAACAGGTCCGCGCAGGACTCGAGCGCCGCGCCGAGGTCGATCGAGCCGTCGCTGCGGCACGATGCCCGGACGACCTCGCCGAGCTCGGCGCCCACGACCGCGGGTCGCGCACGATCCTCGGCCAGCCGGCCCGCGACGAGCCCGATGATGCCGACCGGCCACGGCCCGCGGACGATCGAGGCGGGCCGGTCGGGGTTCGCCGCGACCATCGCCCGCGCTTCGGCGACGGCTGTGACGGTCAGATCGCGCCGGGCCTGGTTGGCCGTTTCGAGGGCGTCGGCATGGACCGCCGCCTCGGTCGCGTCGGCGGCCAGCAGGAGCCGGGCCGCCTCGAGCGCCTCCCCGACCCGGCCGGCCGCGTTGAGGCGCGGGGCCAGGGCAAAGGCGATGGTGTCGAGGTCGACCGCCGACGGCGCGATGCGTGCCCGCTCGAGGAGCGCGGCGAAACCGGGCCGCGGGGCGGTTCGCAGCCGCTCGAGACCCAGTCGCGCGATCGCCCGGTTCTCGCCCACGATCGGCGCCACGTCCGCGACCGTCCCGACCGTCGCCAGGTCGCTCAGGTCGAGCGCCGCGGCCGGTCCGCCGGGCTCCCCGGCAAGGAGGAGCTGGGCCACCTTGAACGCCACGCCGCTGCCCGCCAGCCGGGGGTCCGGGTAGGCCGAGTCGGAGCGGTGCGGGTTGACGACCGCATAGGCCGGCGGCAGCTGCGCCGGGACGCGATGATGATCCGTGACGATGACGTCGATCCCACGGGTCGCTGCCGTGGCGATCTCCGGCCCGGAGCTCGTGCCGCAATCGACCGTGACGATGAGGGTGACGCCGGTCGACGCGGCGACCTCGATCGCCGCCAGCGACAGGCCGTGACCCTCCTCCAGCCGGCTCGGCACGTAGGGCTCCACCTGGACGCCGAACCGTCGGAACGCGAGCACGAGGATCGCCAGGCCATCGAGCCCGTCCGCATCGAAATCGCCGAAGACCATGACCCGCTCGGCGCGGTCCCGCGCGCGGGTGAGCCGCTCCAGCGTCCGATCGGCATCGGGCAGCAGCCGCGGATCGTGCAGGCCGGCCAGGGGCTCGGCGAACCAGGCCGTCAGCCCGGCCACGTCGAGGACGCCACGGCGGGCCAGGAGCCCGGCCATCCGCTCGGCCAGGCCGCGCTCCGAGGCGGCGGTCAGGAGATCCGGATCGATCGGATTGACGTCCGGGAAGCTCCAGCGGAAGCGCGGTTCGAGCACCGGCTCAGGATGCCATGCGCCGCTTGCCCACGCCTCTACCGCGCGGGCATCGGGCCGTCACCGTCAGGACGTCGCCCGTCGGGGCCGCGACGCCCGGGTCGCAGGCAGTCGCCCGTGGCGACGATCCTCCCAGGCCTGCCAGTCGACCAGGAGCGGGCTTGCCACGAAGATCGACGAGTACGTGCCGATGATGATGCCGATCAGCAGGGCGAGGACGAAGTCGCTGATCGCCGAGCCCCCGAACAGGAACAGCGACAGCAGCGTGATGAGCACGGTCAGGCTCGTCGTGATCGACCGGCCGAAGGTCTGCAGGATCGAGTGGTTGACGATCTCGTCGAACGGATCGCCGAGGTGGCGCGCCTTGTTCTCGCGAATCCGGTCGAAGACGACGATCGTGTCGTGGACCGAGAAGCCGATGACCGTGAGCATCGCGGTCACGAACAGCGCGTCGATCTCCACATGGAAGAACGTGCCGAGGATGGCGAACGCGCCCACGACCACCACGACGTCATGGAGCAGCGAGACGAGCGCCGTCACGCCGAACTTCACGTCGCGGAAGCGATAGGTGATCCAGGCGACGATCCCGAGCGAGCCGACGACGATGAGGATCAGGGCCTGGCGCAGGAGATCGGAGCTGACGACCGCCCCGATCGTCGTGAGGCTGCGCTGCGACTCGATCTCGCCGAGGCGCGCCTCGAGCGCGGTGACCATCTCGCCGAGCTTGCCGTCGGTCGGCAGCTCGGTGTTGCCGGTCGGTGCGGCCGGGGACGGCGACGGTTGCGCGCTGCCCGACGGGCTCGCGGCTGGGCTGGCCGACGCCGACGGGGACGCCGATGCGGCCGGTGAACCGCTCGGGGCGGCCGAGCCGCTCGGGGCGGGTGATCCGGATGCTCCGGGCGAACCCGATGCGCCCGGCGACCCGGATGGGGCCGCGCTCGGTGCCGGCTCCTCGACGAGGCCGATCGGCTCGGTCTTGATCTCGATGAAGCCGGACTCGGTCCGGATGGCGGTCGCGTCGAGCTCGTTGTCCGCGAAGACCTCCTCGACCTGCGCGGGGGTCACCGCCGGATCCGCGAACTTGATCTCCCAGCGCGTGCCGCCGGTGTAGTCGATCGTGAGCTGCAGGCCGGCGTCGCTGATCGGCGACAGGAGGATGAAGATCAGGCCGGGGATCGTCAGGAGGGCCGAGAACAGGTAGAACCAGCGACGCTTCCCGATGACGTCAAACATCGGCGCGCAGGGCTCGGCGGCTCGGACGCGCCGTGGTGACGGCCACGAACTCGTCGTCGCGCAGGCCGAACAATCGCGCCCGGCGGACCCAGTCCTGGCGGACGAGCACGCGCATGATCGAGCGCGTGACCACGATGGCGCTGAACATCGACGTCAGCACGCCGAGGATGAGCACGAGCGCGAATCCGCGGATCACCGACGACCCGAAGGCGTACAGGATCGTCGCGGTGATGAGGCTCGACACGTTCGAATCCAGGATCGAGTTCCAGGCCCGGTTGAAGCCGGCCTCGACCGCCGCCGGCAGCGACTTGCCGACGCGCAGCTCCTCCTTCATTCGCTCGAAGATCAGGATGTTGGCGTCGACGGCCATGCCCACCGAGAGCACGAACCCGGCGATGCCGGCCAGGGTCAGCGTCACGGGAACGAGCCGGAAGATGGCCAGCACCACGATCGTGTAGTAGATGAGCGCGAAGGCGGCCACGAGACCGGGCAGCCGGTAGTACAGGAGCATGAACAGGATGACCATGGCGATGCCGATGAACCCGGCCAGCAGGCTCTGGTTCAGGAACTGCTCGCCGAGCGTCGCCGAGATCTGCTCGCTCGACAGCTCCTGGATGGGGAACGGCAGCGAGCCGAACTTCAGGATCGTGACCAGCTCGTTGGCCTGCTTGGCGGGGAAGCCGCCGATCCCGCCGGCGCTGATCTGGACCTGGCCGTTCGGGATCGCCTCGTTGATCGTCGGGGCCGTGATGACCGCTCCGTCGAGGGCGATCGCAAAGTATTCGCCCACGTGGTCCCGGGTGTAGTTGGCGAACAGCTGGGCGCCGGACTCGGGACCGTCGTCCCTGAGCACGAACGTCACGGTCAGGCCGCCACCTGTCGAGTCCTGCCCGACGGCGGCCGATTCGAGCTGATCGCCGCTGAACAGCGGCGGATTCTGGGTGAGATCGAGGATCTGCCCGTCCGTCGCCGGGGTCGAGCCCAGTGGGACGAAGTCGAGCTCGCCAACCTGGCCGACCAGCCGCCGGACCGAGTCGACGTCGGAGATGCCCGGCAGCTCGAGGACAATTCGATCCGAGCCCTGCACCACGACGACCGGCTCCGAGACACCGGTCGTGTTCACGCGGCGCTCGATGATGTCCTTGAGGACCCCGAGCGCCTCTTGCGTCGGTTGGACGCCGTCTTTTGGCAGCGCCTGATACTCGACCCGCAGGCCACCTTCGAGGTCAAGCCCGAGCTTCGTCTCGATGGTGCGCCATGCACCATCGGCCGCCGCGGGGTCCGGAAGCTTCAGGTTGGGAAAGAAGTCGACAAGAAGGGCGAAGACGCCGATCAGGACGATGAGGATGGGGCCTGCTCTGCGCATACCGGCGGGATGGTACACGGAACCTTCCGGGGACGCCGGTACGCATCGGGCTTCGGAGCATTGACAGTGTCGCTGCCCGGCGTAGCATGCGAGCGGTCAGGTTCTGGATGGCCAGCCTTGCCCACAGAGGGGCCGCGCGCGGGGAGGACCATGAGCGGGACGTGCAGGATCTGTGATGAGCCTGCGACCAGGACCGTCGGCGCGTACGCCTTCTGCGAGCGCCATTTCGAACGGTCGACGCGAGCACGCCGCGGCGGCCGCGAGGCGGATGTCGCATCGATCCTCCTGCTGGTCGCGTTCGTCATCGTGGTCTATGCCATCGATGGACTGCTCCAGCCCCGCTTCGGCGGTGACGCGCTGACGCTGATCGGCCTGATCCTCGCCATCGTCCCGGCGGTCGTCTGGCTCGCGTTCTTCTACCGGCAGGACCGCCTCGAGCCCGAACCGCGGACGATGGTCGTCGGCGTGTTCATCCTCGGGCTCCTCGTGGCAACGGCCATCGCGATCCCCGCCGTCGACCGCGTGTTCGACGTCGGGTCATGGCTGTTCGAGTCGCCGCTCGTGCACATCGCCGGCGGGATCCTCATCGTCGGCATGGTCCAGGAGGGCCTGAAGTACCTGACGCTGCGACTGTCGGTGTACGGCTCGCGCGAGTTCGATGAACGGACCGACGGGATCATCTATGGCACGGCGGTGGGTCTCGGCTTCGCCACGGCGCTCAACGTGGCGTTCGTCGTCGGGTCGGGCGGCGTCGACCTCGGGACCGGGGCGATCCGCATCGTGCTCACGTCGCTCGCCCACGCGAGCTTCGGCGGGTTGATCGGCTACTTCCTCGGCCGCCAGAAGTTCGAGCCGCGCCCGACCTGGTGGATGCCTGCCGGTGTCGCGCTGGCGGCCATCCTCAACGGCGTCTTCTTCTATCTGCGGAGCACGGTCGCGCGCGGGACGATCGAGGATCCGCTCAGCGCCATCGCGCCATGGGTGGGCCTGGTCCTGGCCGCGCTCCTGGCGGGCGCCATCACGATCGTCCTCACGACACTGACCCGTCGTGAGCTGGAGCGCGCGCTGGCGGCCGCCGGTGGGGAGCCGTCGCGATGAATGCCGCCATCGTCGGCTCGGGCAGCTCCGCTCGTCAGCGCGACGATGCGCGCTCGTTCGCCGCCGTCATCCTGCTCGTCGCCATCGCGCTGGTCGCCGGCCTCCTCCTGCGCATGCGTGTCGAAGGCGCGCTGACACAGGTCGATCAGGGCGGTCTCGGTGCCCAGGTCCCGGCCGGCTGGGTCGTGCTGCCGGCGGGCGGCGATCGCCTGCTCACCGCGTACGACCCGCTCGATCCTGACCTCCGCTACGGCGTGTCGGCCGTCGACCCGACCGCCGGCGGCGAGCTGACCGCCGAGGACGCCGCGGCAAATCGCCTCCGCGACCGGGGTCAGCTGTTGGAAGGCTTCGCGATCGTGTCGGAGGGGCCGGCATCGCTCGGCAACGTCCCGACGTACGACGTCCGGTACACGTTCGTCGACGTGGCACCCGGCGGGGGGTCGACCCCGATCGAGACGATCGAGCACTACTTCCCCGACGGCACGATCTTCCCGGAGGAACGGGTGCTGGCCGTCGCCCTCGAGGCACCGCCCGACAAGCTCGAGGCGGCACGCCCGGCGTTCGACCGGTTCGCCCGTGACCTGGCGGAACGGAGCGGTGCCACGGCCATCGCGCCCGAGCGGGCGACCGAGGTCGCGGCGGTCGATCGGCGAATCGCGTCGATCGACGGGCTCGGTCCGTTCACCCCGGCCGCTCCGACGGCCGTCGGCGACGTCGTCCGCAGCAGCGTCCAGGTGCTGCTGACGTCGAGACTCAGTGCGGACGCCGAGGTGCCGACCGGCAGCGGCTCGGGGACGATCATCACGGCCGATGGGTTGATCCTGACCAACGCCCACGTGGCCATGCCGTCGGCTCCCGGGCTGGGTGTGGCATACGACGACCCGACCCCTCGCGTCGATCCTGACTCGCTCGTCGTCTCGATGATCGTGTCCGAGGATGAACCCCCGGTGCCGACCTATCGCGCCAGCGTCGTGGCGGTCGACGGGTACCTCGACGCCGCGATCATCCGGATCGACCAGCACTTCGACGGACGCGCCATCAGTCCGGGCGAGCTCGATCTCCCGATCGTGCCGATCGGCGACCCGGATGTCCTGCGTGTCGGTGACCCGCTCACGGTCGTCGGCTTCCCGTCGATCGGCTTCGAGACGGTCAGCCTGAGCGCCGGGCGGGTGTCCGGCTTCCTCGGCGACGACCGGATCGGCTCGCGCGCGTGGATCAAGACCGACGCCGTCGTGAGCTTCGGCAACTCGGGCGGCCTCGCCGCCAACGCCGCCGGCGAGCTGATCGGCGTGCCGACGTGGGGGCTGGGCGAGGACACCGGTGGCTACTCGTTCATCCGGCCGATCGATCTCGTCCAGCCGTTGATCGACGCCGCGAAGGCGGGCCGGCGGACGACCGACAGCGCCTACGTGGTGCCGAGCACCGGGCGCGAACGACTCAGCCTCGACACGTGGACCGACAGCAGTGACGCCTGCCCGGCGAGCACGCGGCTGACGAGCTTCCCGGCCCGGGCCCGGCAGATCGTGGCGGCGATGGACCACAGCGGATTCGCGAGCGGGGAGGACGTCGTCAGCCAGTGGCGCCTCGACGGCGAGATCGTGTACCGCAGCGGTCGCGCACTCCAGCCCGGCATCGAACAGGGCGGCTGCATCTTCGACTCGATCTACCACGACCGGGGTCTGCCCGACGGCAGCTACGTGGTCGAGGTGTTTGCCGGTCCGCGGCTCAAGCCGATGCTGTCGGCGCAGACCTCGGTCGGCGCGGCGGGCGGTGCGGGGTCCGCATCGCTCAGCGGCCGGATCGAGGACGCCGACAGCGGCCGGCCGCTCAGCGGGGCGGTGATGTTCCTGCTCACGCCGGGCACGGACGCGGCGGCCTGGAAGGCCGCCCCGAAGGAGGACCAGATCGCGGCCTATGCCCAGACGGTCGCCGACGGCTCGTTCACCTTGATCGGGCTGAGTGCCGGTACGACCTACCCGGCGGTGGCCGTCGCCGAGGGCTACATCGCGGCGCACGGGTCGATCGGCCCGCTCGGTGATGGCCAGAACGAGCTCATCTCGCCGATCGCCTTGACCCGCGCTTCGCCCTAGCGCTCGCTAGGCCTCCAGCGCCGCCTTGATCCGGGCCGCCAGGGCCCGGCCGATGCCCGGCACCGCGGCGATCTGCTCCACGGGGGCCTCGCGAACGCGCTTGATCGAGCCGAACACCTTGAGCAGCTCCCGCTTCCGCTTCGGCCCGACACCCGGCAGGTCGTCGAACGCCGAACGGACCGTGCGGCGATCGCGCAACGTGCGGTGGTAGGTGATCGCGAACCGATGCGCCTCGTCCCGCAACCGCTGGACGAGGTACAGGGCTGACGAGGTCGATGGCAGGACGACCGGTTCCGGCCGGCCGGGCAGGAACAGCTCCTCGCGCTCCTTGGCGAGGCCGGCCAGCGGGAGGTCGTGCAAGCCCGAGCTCGTCGAGGACCTGCCTTCGCGGCGCTGACCTGGCCGCTGCCGCCGTCGATGATGACCAGGTCGGGCATCGCCCAGCGGCGCTCCTCCTCGCTCCCCTCGTCGCCCGAGTTCGACGCAGCCGGAACCGGCGGCGCAGGACCTCCTGGTGGCTGGCGAAGTCGTTCGGGCCCTCGACCGTCTTGATCCGGAACCGGCGGTAGTCGCCGCTGCGCGGCTTGCCGTCCTCGAAGACGACCATGCTGCCGACCGATTCGCTGCCCTGGAAGTTGCTGATGTCGTAGCACTCGATGCGCAGCCGGGGTGACCGGCCAGGTCGAGGGCGTCCGCCAGCTCTTCGAGCGCCGCCAGGGTCTTGCCCTGGTCGGCCAGCCAGCGCGCCTGCTCGCGGGCGAGCGTCTCGGCGGCGTTGCGGGAGGCGAGGTCCATCAGGTCGCGCTTCTCGCCGCGCTGCGGCATGCGCAGGTGGACCGGGCCGCCGCGCTTCTCGGCGAGGAACGTCTCCAGGTCGGCCGTGTCGGTCACGCCCTTGGGCACGTAGATCTCGCGCGGGATCGACGTCGCGCGCGCGTAGTACTGCTCGAGGAAGCTGCCGAGGACCTCGTCGTCGGTCGCCTCCCGGACCGCATCGAGGAGGAAGACGTCGCGCCCGATCATCTTCCCGTCGCGGATCGATGAACAGCTGGACGGCGGCCTGGTTGTCCTGCCGGGCGAGTCCGACAGGTCGAGCTCGGTGCTGGCGAAGGCCGCCATCTTCTGGCTCTCCATCGTCCGCTCGATGGCCCGGATCTTGTCGCGCGCGATCGCCGCCCGCTCGTACTCCTGCCGGTCCGAGGCGACCGCCATCTCGCGCCGCGAGCGCCTTGACGAGGGTCTCCTGGCGGCCCTCGAGGAACAGCTCGACCTGCTCGATGTCGGCGCGGTAGTCGTCCTTGGAGATCGCCTCGATGCACGGGCCCTGGCAGCGCTTGATGTGGTACAGCAGGCACGGCCGCTGGAGCGCCCGCTCCCCGTCCTTGATGTCGATCGTGCAGGTCCGGAACGGGAAGAGCCGGCGGACGAGGTTCATCGACTCGTCGACGCTGGTCGCCGAGGCGTACGGCCCGAAGTACCGGCTCCCGTCGTTGACGCAGCTTGCGCGTCCGCTCGACGCGCGGGAAGTCGTCGGCCGAGCGTGATCTTGATGTACGGGTAGCTCTTGTCGTCCTTGAGCCGGACGTTGAAGCGCGGCTTGAAACGCTTGATGAGGTTCGCTTCGAGCAGCAGCGCCTCGCTGACGGAGTCGGTCATCGTGTACCTCGACGTCGGCGATGCGGTCGATGACGCTCCGGATCCGGTGGCCCTCGCCATGCGCCGGGGCCTGCTTCTGCCAGTAGCTCCGGACGCGGTGACGCAGGCTCTGCGCCTTGCCGACGTAGAGGACGTCCCGCGGCGTCCTTCATCAGGTACACGCCCGGCCGGTCGGGCAGGCGCTTGAGGGTGGCTTCGAGCTCCGGGGTCACGTCCCGATGCTAGGGCAACGCCGCCGACGGGCCCCGGATGGCCGCAGCACGTCGGTGCGCGATCGCCGGTCCATCACGTGCGCGGACCCGGGCCGGAGCCCGGGTCCGCCTCGCGGCGTCCGGAACGTCAGCCTCGGACGATGCGACCCTCGACGACCGGCGCCACAGGCGGGTGGGCGTCGACGTACTCGATCGCGACTTCGAGCAGCCCGTCGCCCGGCTGGAAGACGTTGGTGCCGCTCGACAGGGCGGTCCAGCCGTCGCCACCGGTGAACATGAAGTCGTTGGTGACGATGCGGACCGTGTCGGTCGGACCGACCGGGGTCAGGCCCCGCCCGGGCCGGCGGGCGCCTTCCAGATCCCGTCGATCGACCGGCGTCGCCCCCGCACAGTGGAAGGTGACCTTCAGTCCGGAGACCTGCGGGAACCGCCCGGTCGCGATCGCGCTGTTGCAGACCGGCGAGAAGCCGTTGAGGAAGCCGTCCGTCAGCTGGGCGCCGGTGTACGTCGCGATCACCGTCCGGTTCCCGAACGGCAGCACGGCGAACACCTCGCCCCAGGTGATCTCACCGACGGCCTCACCGGCGCTCGGTGGGGTCGTCACGAGGTCCTGGCGCAGACCGCCGGAGTTCGTGAGCCCGGCGTCGACGCCCGGGTACTTCTCGAGCATCGCGTCGGCGACCATGTTGCCCATCGCCGACTCGTTGAGCCGGGTGGGATCGCGCCGGATGTCGGCAGATTGCGTGCCGATGACCTGGTTGCGGAGCACCGCGGTCTCGGCGTTGGCTGCCTCGACGATGGCCTGGACGCCCGGGTCGGGGGCGACGCCGAGGTTCTTGGCGATGCGCGTAGCGCCACCGGCCCACGTGACATCCCCGTTCCAGGTCATCAGTTGGAGGACCGAGTAGCTCGCGCCGGCGTTGATGCCCTCGGTGATGAGGATGTTCCCGCGCATCACGTTCGACACGCGATGGGTATGGCCGACGATCATCGCGTCGACGGTCGTCCCCGCAAGCTGGTCGGCGATGGTCGAGGATCGGGCCGTCCCACGGCACGGCCGCGGTGTTGCCGAACGCGTTCGACCCGGTCGCGGTGCCCTCGTGGATCACGACGACCTGGACCTTGACGCCACGCCGGCGGAGCCGCTCGGACTCGGCCTTGATGCGTGGGCCTTCGTCGAGGAACGTCAGCCCGGCGGTGGCGCCGGCCGACACGAGCTCGGGTGTGCCTTCGAGGGCCGCCCCGATCACCCCGACCTTCACACCCCGAACGGTGAACACGACCGACGGGGTCACCCACGACGGTCGGCGACCGGTCGCCGTCTCGACGATGTTCGTGGCCAGGAACGGGAAGTCGGCACGCGCCTGGTGGCGCAGGAGCCGCTCGACCCCGTAATCGAACTCGTGATTGCCGTAGGACGTGGCGTCGAGGCCCCATTCGTTCTCGACATCGATCGTGGGCAGATCGTCGAGGAGGGCGGAGTTCGGTGGTGAGGCGCCGACATTGTCACCACCAGCCAGAAGCAGCCCCGGCCGCGGCAACGACGCGAGCTCCTCCTTGAACATCGTCCCGAGATAGGCCGCCCCACCGACGGTGGCATTGAAGCCGTCCATCGACATGGCGGTCTGGTCCAGCTGGCCATGGAAATCGTTGAGGCCGATGATCGAGATCGGCTTCACCCGGTTGCCGTCCTGGATGGCCTCCAGGAGGATCCGCCCCTGGCTGTGCTCCGGCTCGGGGATCCCCAGCAGGTAGGCCAGGGTCGGTGCCATGTCGATCGATCGGACCTTGACCGTGCGGTGAGCGATGCCCTGCCCGCCCGCGAGGAACGTCGCCCGCATGTTGATGCTGGCGCGCAGGTCCTGGATATCGGGCACGTAGCCGTGCTGCCCGAAGAAATGGGATGGCGAGATCAGCGTGCCTGGCGTCGCTGCGTCGAACTGGTAGGGCGGATACGAGAAGGCGACCAGGTCGCCAGTCCGGGTCGGATGGGCCATGTCGGCCGTCGACCCGGCACCGTTCGGGATGTAGCGTGCCTCGGCGCGGGTGTAGGCCCGATCCATGACCTTCCAGCCCTCGGCCGTGCCGTCGTGGGTCCAGTCGTTCGGGTCGGCGAGGCCCAGGAAGGCAGCCTTGATCTGGGCGACGGTCGTCGCCGCGTCGGCGGCGGCCACCTGCTGGAACCCTCCGCCGGCCGGGTCGCGACCGGCCAGGTTCAGGTAGACCTGGACGGCGCCGCCGGCCCAACAGGCCTTGGCCTTGCCGATCGTCTCGCCGACCGCGGGCCGGCAGTTCGACGTCTGGGGCGCCGACAGCAAGCCGAGATCGACCAGCACCTTGCTGGCATCGATCGCCAGGAACTGCGGTGCGAAGCCGTGGTCCGAGCCGACGAACGTCGTCGGATCCCGACCGATGAGCTTGCGTGCCAGGGTGAGCGTCTTGTCGGCTTCCCGGTAGGCGTCGCGGATGAACCGCGAGCGCTGGCTCACCCGGCCGTCCCGGACGCCGTCGAGCTCGACGTCGTCGTAGGCGGGATTCGCGGCGCCGTTGGGCAGCCGCCGGCTGATCAGCCCGAGGAACTGGTGCTGGAACTCGTCCGTGGTCGGCATCCCGACCAGGAGGAGGTCCGGCTTGTACGTCTTCGCGACGTATTCGAGCATCGGCACGTGGGCCTTGCTCCAGTACAGCCCCTGCTCGACGTAGGTCTCCTCGCTGGTCACGCCCGCTTCGAGGATCGCGAAGTCGGCCGCCGTCGAGGTCGGGAACTTCTGGGCGAGGAACTCGGCGAAGTCGGTGATGCCGGATGCGCCCGGGAAGCCCGGCCAGGTCGCATTCGCTCGTGACACGGACGTGTGGAACAGCCGCACGCGCGAGAGGTCGGCGGTCAGCTCCTCGACCTTCACGAGGAAGCCGGCGGTCAGCCCTTCGAGCGCGCCGCCGACGATCTTGACCTTGACGTCGGCCCACTGGCCCTTGCGCAGGTCGCCGACCTTCTGGGCGCCGTCCTTCGAGGGGGACAGCAGCACCCGGGCGTAGTCGACGCGGCCGTTGTCGGTCGGGTCGTAGATGTAGGCATCCAACCCGTACTTGTCCACACCGAAGTCGAGGACCCGGAGACGCATCTCCATGGCCGGGCTGAACGAGACCGGCACGTTGGTCCAGCCCGTGGCGGGCGACGGTGCCGCCCCCTCGAACGGAGCCTGCCCGGCGTAGCCGGCGGGGTGGTCGAACTGCAGACCGAACGAGCGGATGAACGGCACGTCGTCGAACAGCGGCTGGCCCGGCGCTCCGATGAAGTTCGTCGCGACGCCACGACCCGACAGGAAGACGCGGAAGTCGATCGTCGGTCCGGCGATGGTCCCGTTGCGGCCGCCGGCCCACTCGACCTGGGCGACCTTGAGGCCGCCCCGCTCCGCCGCCTGCGCGATCGTCTCGGCGCGAAGCACGCCCGGGTCGAACGCGGTCGTCCGGTTCGCGAACGGCTGGCCGGAGATGTGGAAGGTGTTGTTCGTCGATCCGTGGACGCCGGGCCAGGCGCCCGTGGCCATCGTGTACCACCCGGCGCCGGTGTTCGGCGGGGCCTGGGTCAGCATCCCGTTGCCGGCGGCCTTGGCGCCCCGGCGCAGGAAGTTCCGCATCGTGGGCATGACGCCCTGGTCGGCGTACTGCTGGACGAGATCCTGGCGCATGCCGTCGGCGGCGAAGAGCACCGCCTTCGGGGATCTGCCGGCCGGATCCGAAGGTGCGGCGGACACCATCGGGACGACGGTGAACAGCGTCGCGAGCAGGGCGATGACGCTGATGAGCGTCACGGAGCGCGTTCGGGATCGACTCACCGGTTCCTCCTCCGGGGGGTGTTGGACGGCACCATGGGGCGATCGACGACTTCCCTATTCGGTAGCGCCGCACACCATCGGGCGCCTGTAGCCTTGGCGACCCACGATAACGGCTCGTGAGCGAATGGGTAACGCGAGCGGGTCGGCCGGCCGGCGGCCCGGTGCCCCGGCGCACCGGTTCCTCAAGTGACAACCGGTGGAGTGGCAAATGAGTCCTCGGTGATCGCCCACACGGATACTCGCCGCGTGGCGCATCCGACCGTTGCCCAGCGCCTCGCGGGCTTGACGACGGACCAGCGCGCGGCCGCCACGGCGCCACCCGGTCCCGTCCTGTGCGTCGCGCCGGCCGGCAGCGGCAAGACGACGACGCTCGTGGCCAGGATCGCCTGGCTGGTCGACGGCGGGGTCGATCCCGACACGATCGCCGCGATCACCTTCAACAAGCGGGCGGCCGAGGAGCTCGCCGAGCGGGCCGACGCGGCCCTTGCCCCACTGGACGTCGAGGCCGGCCGGGTTCGGGTCCGGACGTTCCACGCCCTCGGGCGGGAGATCCTTCGTGATGCGGGTCGATCGGTCGGGTCGCTCGTCGATCGGTCCGAGGTCCTGGCCGAGCTATGGCCGGCGCTATCGCGCGCCGACAGCGGCCGGCTCGACACCGCGTTCTCGCGCCTGAAGCTCGACCTGGCGGTCACGGCCGGGGAGGTCTCCGCGGATCCGGACGCGGGTCCGGTGGCGCGCGCGTTCGTCACCTATGAGCACGCGCTCGCGGAACGAGGCGCGCTCGACTTCGACGACCTGGTCCGGGAAGCGCTCACGCTCCTCGAGGGCGACCCGGCCGCGCTCGCGCACTGGCGGGAGCGATGTGCCCACTTGTTGGTGGATGAGGTCCAGGACGTCGACCGATCGCAGCTGCGTCTCGCGCTGCAGCTGGCGGCGCCGGCGAACCGGGTGTTCCTGGTCGGGGATGACGACCAGTCGATCTACGGCTGGCGTCTCGCCGATGTCCGGCGGGTGCTGGCCATCGGTGAGGCCCTGCCCGGGCTCCGTCGCATGGACCTCGAGGTGAACCATCGCTGTCCGGCCCCGGTGGTCGAGCGCGCCGTGCGGTTGATCGCCCACAACGAGGAACGGTTCGAAAAGGTCATCCGGCCGCGCGCGGACGCGCCCGGATCGCTGGTCCTCGCGCCGGATCCGGCCGACGAGCCGGAGCGGACCGAGCGCCTCATGCGGTCGTGGCCGGACGACGACGGCACCCGGTCGATCCTCGCCCGGACCAACAAGGAGCTCCGTCCGGCTGTCGTGGCTGCGGTGTCACTGGGCGAGCCCTTCCGGGCGGCGTCGATCGAGATGCTTACCGATGCACCCGGTCTCGACGCGATGCTCGACCGTGTCGCCGGGACGACCTCGGCCGCGCTGCCCCTCCTGGTGCGGCTCGGCCGGTTCCGGTCGGCTCTCCCCGCCGAACCGTGGAGCGACCGCGAGCTCGCGACGGCGCTTCTGGCATGGGCGCCCGCCTTCCACGACTTGGAGGCGTTGCGCGCGGCGATCGAGGCGACCCGAGCCCGGATCGCCGACCTCCGTCGCGACGACGCGCGATTGACCCTGGCGACCGCCCACTCGACGAAGGGTGCCGAGTTCGATCACGTCGCGGTGATCGGCCTCGAGGAGGGTCGTTTCCCGAGCGCTCGGGCCATCGCCGACGCGGAGGACCCGCGCCGGGCGCTCGAGGAAGAGCGCCGCCTGGGTTATGTGGCCTGGACCCGCGCTCGTCGCTCGCTCACGCTGAGCTTCGACCCCGACGTCCCGTCCCGGTTCCTGCTGGAGGCGGTGCCCGACGCCTTCAACGCGCCTTCGCCAGCTCCCGGTTCATCTGGCGGATGAGGCGATCGACGGCCTCCAGGAAGGGTTCGGTCACGTCTTCGGGCAGCACGTCGCGCACCGAGTCCTTCGGACCGTAGGCCGCTCGCGCGCGCATGGCCGCCGAGCGCAGGCCGCGCAGGTCATCGTCGCGCAGCCGGTCGGGCAAGGGTGCGAGGAAGATGATCCAGCGGGTCGCGTCGCGATCGCGCGCGGCCGCCAGCAACCGGTCCGCGTGGCGCGCGGCGATCAGGGCCAGGTCGTCGATCTCGGGGATCTCGTGGCGGGCAGGCGTCGCGCCGGTCCGCTCAGGCATCGGCCGGGCTGGTCGCCGGCTCCGAGCTTGATCCGGCTTCGGGTGGGGCGAGCAGCAGCAACGGCAGGCGTTTCCGCTCCGAGCCGTTGACGAGGATGCGGAACGAATAGTCGCCCGGTGCCGGGAATGTGAGGTTCCACAGGTCGATCGAGAACGTCAGCGTGGCGTCGCGCCCATCGCGTTGGCTGCGCGCCACGAGACTGCCGGTCGCGCCGGCCACCTCCGCCCCGTCCGGGTCGAGCAGCACGAAGCGGATGTCGTGCTCGCGCTCGGTCTCGGGCGCCGTCACCTGCAGACCGATGACGAGCGCCAGGTGCGGGTGGCGAAGCGGGAATCGCCGGCCGCCGATCCTCGCGATGCCGCCGCCGAGGACGTGGAACTTCTGTCCCGGGATGGTCTCGGCCGCGTCGGCGAGGAAGGCGAAATCGATGTCCGGCACGTGGCTATCGTAGCCGCTGGGACGAGTGCCGAGCCGGGCTCAGCGCGACTTGGCGGCCGCCGTCGCGCGCTTGCGCGAGGGCGTCGCCGGCACGACCGCCGCCGGCGCGTGGCCGTTCGTCCGGTCGTCGTCGCCACGGCCTCGTCCGGCCTCCTCGGCGAACGTCACGTCCGACAGCGGCACGAGCGGCTCGCCGCGCAGGACGCGGTCCAGGTACTCGCCGGTCGCCGAGCCCGGGGATGCGGCGATCGTCTCGGGCGTGCCCTCGGCGATGATGCGACCACCGCGGTCGCCACCGGCCGGCCCGAGGTCGGCGATCCAGTCGGCTGTCTTGATGACGTCGAGGTTGTGCTCGATGACGAGGACGGTGTTGCCGCCGTCGACCAGGCGGTGGAGGACCTCGAGCAGCTTCTCGACGTCGGCGAAGTGGAGACCCGTCGTCGGCTCGTCGAGCACGTACAACGTCCGACCGGTGGCCCGCTTCGAGAGCTCCGTCGAGAGCTTGACGCGCTGCGCCTCGCCGCCCGACAGCGTCGTGGCGGGCTGGCCGAGATGGACGTACCCGAGGCCGACGTCGTACAGCGTCTGGAGCTTGGCCTTGACCTTGGGCACCGCCGAGAAGAAGTCGAGGGCCTCGGCGATGGTCATGTCGAGGACATCGGCGATCGACTTGCCCTTGTAGTGGATCTCGAGGGCTTCGCGGTTGTAGCGCTTGCCCTTGCACACCTCGCACGGGACGTACACGTCCGGCAGGAACTGCATCTCGATCTTGAGGATCCCGTCGCCTTTGCAGTTCTCGCAGCGGCCGCCCTTGACGTTGAACGAGAAGCGGCCCGGCGAATAGCCGCGCAGCCGGCTTTCCGGCACGCCGGCGAACAGCTCGCGGATCCGCGAGAACAGCCCGACGTAGGTCGCCGGGTTCGAGCGCGGGGTGCGCCCGATCGGGCTCTGGTCGATCTCGATGATCTTGTCGACGTGCTCGGCGCCGAGCAGCCGGTCGTGGGCGCCGACCGGCTCGCGCGAGCCGTTCAGGCTCCGCGCGAGGGCGCGATACAGGACCTCCGTCACGAGCGTGCTCTTGCCGCTGCCGCTCACCCCGGTCACGGCCATGAACGTGCCGAGCGGCACCCGCAGGTCGACCGACTTCAGGTTGTGCTCGCGGGCGCCCTTGACCCGGAGCTCCTTGCCGCTCCCCTTTCGGCGTCGCTTCGGGATGGGCACCTCGCGGTCGCCGCGCAGGTACGCCCCGGTGATCGAGCGTGGCTCGCGCAGCAGCATGTCGAGCGTTCCGTTCGAGATGATCTCGCCGCCATGCTCGCCGGCCCCCGGCCCGATGTCGACGACCCAGTCCGCCGTGCGGATGGTCTCCTCGTCGTGCTCCACCACGAGCACCGTGTTGCCCAGGTCGCGCAGCCGGGTGAGCGTCGCGATGAGCTTGGCGTTGTCGCGCTGGTGCAGCCCGATCGACGGCTCGTCGAGGATGTACAGCACGCCCATGAGCGTCGTCCCGATCTGGGTCGCCAGACGGATGCGCTGGGCCTCCCCGCCGGACAGCGTCACCGACGTCCGATCGAGGGTCAGGTAGTCCAGGCCGACGTCGACGAGGAATCCGAGCCGGGCCACGATCTCCTTGACGACCTGGTAGGCGATGGCCCGCTCGCGCTCGTTGAGCTGGGCCGCCAGCCCGCTCGCCCAGCGCAGCGCGTCGGTGATGGACATCGTGGCGACGTCCCACACGTTCCTGTCGCCGATCGTGACCGCCAGGATCTCCGGCCGCAGCCGCTTGCCACCGCACGTCTGGCACGGCTTGGTGACCATGAACTTCTCGATCTCGCCCTTGATGTAGTCCGATTCGGACTCGCGGTAGCGGCGCTCGAGGTTGGTGATGATCCCTTCGACATTGGCTTTGTACGTGCTTTCGCCGCGTTCGTGCTTGTATCGCACGAGCACGCGCTCCTGGTCGCGCTTGGCGTACAGAAGATGGTCGAGCGCTTCCTTCGGCAGCTTCCGGACCGGGGCCTTGAAGTCCCAGCCATGTGCGACGCAGACGGCCTCGAGGATCTTCATCCGCCACGAGGCGTCGGTCGACAGGAGGCCGCCGACCCCGAGGGCCCCGTTGCCCAGGCTCTTGCTCGGGTCGGGGATCAGGAGGGCCGGATCGATCTCCAGCTTCGTGCCGAGCCCGGCACAGGTCGGGCAGGCCCCGTGGGGCGAGTTGAACGAGAACGAGCGCGGCTCGAGCTCGTCGATCGTGAACCCGTCGTACGGGCAGCTGTACTTCTCGCTGTAGCGGCGCTCCTCGAAGGCAGGCGGCTCGTCGTCGCGCGGCGCCGGGGCGATGAGCACGACGCCCTCGCCGAGGCGGAGGGCAGTCTCGATCGAGTCGGCCAATCGGGTCGCGTCGGGATCCGGGATGACCTCGCCCGTCTCCGGATCGATCGGCCGGCCGTCGGCGGCTCGCCGCGCCCCCTCGGGGGCCTCGGCGTGGCGGACGATGTACCGGTCGACGATGACCTCGATCGAGTGACGCTTGTATTTCTCGAGGCTGGGCGCGTCGGCGATGTCGTACGACTCGCCGTCGACGCGGACGCGGACGAATCCCTGCCGCCTGGCGGCATCGATGATCCGGTCGCCCTCGGTCTTGCGGTCCTTGATGAGCGGGCCCAGGACGAGCAGCCGCGTGCCCTCCGGCAGCGCCAGGACCTGGTCGACGATCTGCTGCACGCTCTGGCGCTCGATCGCGTGGCCGTGCGGGCAATGGGGGATGCCGATCCGGGCGAACAGCAGGCGCAGGTGGTCGTAGATCTCGGTGACCGTGCCCACCGTCGATCGCGGGTTGCGGCTGGCACCCTTCTGGTCGATCGAGATGGCCGGCGACAGCCCGTCGATCTGGTCGACGTCGGGCTTCTCCATCTGCCCGAGGAACTGGCGGGCGTACGCGCTCAAGCTCTCGACATAGCGTCGCTGGCCCTCGGCATAGATCGTGTCGAAGGCCAGGCTGGACTTGCCGGAGCCGCTCAGTCCGGTGATGACGACGAGCCGATCGCGGGGGAAGGCGACCGTGACGTCCTTGAGGTTATGTTCGCGCGCTCCGCGCACGACGAGCTGATCCTGGGGCACGGACGCCAGTCTATCCGATGCGGACCATTTCGAACAGGTGTTCTTGCCGCGCGTGCGTCCCGGAGCGGGCTAGCGCAGCAGCGTCGCCGTGTTCGTGATGCCACCGATGAGACCGGCCGCGATGCCCAGCGCCAGCGGCAGGCCGCCGACGATGCTCCAGGAACGCCCCTCGCCGGCGCGCACCGCAGCGGCGACACCGAGCGACACGATGAGGATCACGAGCGCGACCTTCGCGATGATCACCGCGGGCGTCCCGAGCGACAGGAAGAGCCCCTGGACGAGCGGGTTCGCCTCGGCCGCGGGGCCGCGCAGGCCGACCATCGTGTGGAACGTCGCGAAGTCGAACGCCTGGGCCAGCGCGAGGGTCACGAAACGCAACAGCACCCCACAAAACTAGAGCAGACCCGTCCGCTTTACACCATCAGAATCGCGTCAGGATCGGCCTCCGGAAAAGGAAACGGTGCATCCGTACACCGGTCAGTTCGGCCTGGTGTCGACCGTGTCGGTCGCCATGCGTCAGCCGCGTCGTCGTCCGGTCCGGGCCGGTCGCTGGCCGGTCCGCTTGCGGATGTTCGGGGTGACCGTGCGGTCCCAGGTCGGCCGGTCGAGCCAGCGCGCCTGCCAGCCCGCGCCGTCGTCATGCTCGTCGCGGATGCCGGGCAGCCAGTCCGACGCGGTCCCCTCGCCGCCGGGCTCGCCATCGACCGTCTCGCCGTGCTCGTCGTGCTCGTCCTCGGCCGGCAGGACGGTGACGCTGGTGACCTCGAGGATCGACGACGTGTCGGCGGCGGCCGCATCGGCGGCTCGGCGTCCTCGGGCCCGGTCCGCGGCCCCGGTCAAGCCGGTGGCACCGGCAGCGGCCGCGCCGGCCGCGCGTTCCGCGGCTCGAGCGACCGTCACCGACGCGTCCTGCTCGAGCACGCGCAGCCGGATCTGCTGGATCTCGTCACGAAGCGCCGCGGCCCGCTCGAACTCGAGCTGCTTGGCCGCGCCGCGCATCTCGGCCTCCATGCGGGCGACGAGGGCCTCGACCTTGACCCGGTCCGACTCGTCGAAGGGCCGGCCACCTTCTCGCTCGGAGGTGTAGACGATGGTCGATTCCGCGACGGCCCGCAGGCGCTGGTTGAGGTCGTGGATGCCCTTGACGATCGTCGTCGGCTCGATGCCCGTGCTCGACGTTGTAGGCCGCCTGGACGGTGCGCCGGCGGTCCGTCTCGTCGATGGCGACCTGCATCGACTCGGTGACCTTGTCGGCGTACATGATCACCTCGCCGCCGATGTTGCGAGCGGCGCGGCCGATCATCTGGATGAGCGACCAGGCCGAGCGCAGGAAGCCCTCCTTGTCGGCGTCGAGGATGGCGACCAGGGTGACCTCGGGCAGGTCGATGCCCTCGCGCAGCAGGTTGATGCCGACGAGCACGTCGAAGACGCCGAGGCGCAGGTCGCGCAGGATCGCGACCCGCTCGAGGGTGTCGACCTCGCTGTGGAGGTACTGGACCTTGACGCCCAGCTCCTTGAGGTAGTCGGCGAGGTCCTCGGCCATCTTCTTGGTCAGCGTCGTGACGAGGGCCCGCTCGCCCCGCTCGACGCGCGTCCGGATCTCCTCCAGGAGGTCGTCGATCTGGCCCTCGGTCGGCTGGATCGTGATCTGCGGATCGACGATGCCGGTCGGGCGGATGAGCTGCTGGACGACCTCGCCCTGGCTCCGCTCGAGCTCGTACGGTCCGGGCGTCGCGCTCATGTAGACCGCCTGGTTCACCGTCGCCTCGAACTCCTCGAAGGTCAGCGGCCGGTTGTCGAGCGCGGACGGCAGGCGGAAGCCGAAGTCGACGAGGATCTCCTTGCGCGTCCGGTCGTTCTTGTACATGCCGACGACCTGCGGGATCGTCATGTGCGACTCGTCGACGACGAGCAGCCAGTCCGGCGGGAAGTAGTCGAGCAGCGTCCACGGCCGCGACCCGGCGTCGCGCCGGGCGAGGTGGCGCGAGTAGTTCTCGACGCCCGTGCAGTAGCCCAGCTCGCGCAGCATCTCCAGGTCGAACGTCGTCCGCTGGCGGAGGCGGGCCGCCTCGAGGACGCGACCCTCGTGCTCGAGCTCGCCGACCCGGACCTCCATCTCCGCCTCGATGTCGACGATCGCCTCGCGCAGCTTGTCCGACGGCGTGACGAAGTGGGTGGCCGGGTAGACGTTGGCCTCGCGTCGCTCCTCGAGCAGCTCGCCGGTCAGCGGATCGATCTCGGTGATGCGCTCGACCTCGTCACCGAAGAACTCGACGCGAACGACGAACTCCTCCGAGGCCGGCTGCATCTCCAGCGTGTCGCCGCGCACGCGGAACCGCGCCCGGCCGAGGGCCTGGTCGTTGCGCTGGTACTGCAGGTCGACGAGATGGCGCAGGACGGCGTCGCGGCGGTACTTGCCGCCGACGCGCAGCTTGAGGACCGTGGCGCCGTAGTCGACCGGCGCGCCGAGACCGTAGATGCACGACACGCTGGCCACGATGATCACGTCGCGGCGCTCGAACAGTGCGTGCGTCGCGGCGTGACGCAACCGGTCGATCTCGTCGTTGCGCGACGAGTCCTTCTCGATGTACGTGTCGCTGCGAGGGAGGTACGCCTCGGGCTGGTAGTAGTCGAAGTAGCTGACGAAGTACTCGACCGCGTTGTTCGGGAAGAACTCGCGGAACTCGGCGTACAGCTGGGCGGCGAGCGTCTTGTTGTGGGCCAGGACCAGCGTCGGCTTGTTGTGCTCGGCGATGGTCCAGGCCATCGTCGCGGTCTTGCCCGTACCGGTCGCGCCCAGCAACGTCTGATGCTTCAGACCGCCGCCGAGGCCGGCGGTGAGACGTTCGATCGCCGCGGGCTGGTCGCCCGTCGGCTGGAACGGGGCGACGAGTTCGAAGTCGGGCACGAGATGGCCAGCATACAGGCAACGACCGCTTAGCACATCCGTTCGGTTCGACGCCGCGGCCGGTGCGTCCGCGCCACGGTACGAACGTGCGTTGCACGCGGGACTGACGGAGGTGTGGGATCTGCCCGGGCTCGCTCGATACTCCGCTCTGCCGACAGCAGTCCGTCGGCGTGCAGTGAGGAGCGGGGGACCCGTCGCCAATGGAGCATCGGACGGCCGGCAGGCGGCGGCACGGGAGCGACGACGGGCAATCCCTCGTGGAGTTCGCCCTGACCCTGCCCATCTTCGTCGTGGTGCTCATGGGCGTGATCGAGTTCGGGTTCCTCTACAACAACCTGCTGACGGTCCAGTTCGCCGCTCGCCAGGGAGTCAGCGCGGCGGCCCAGGCGGGCGGGGTCGACGGCGCCGACTGCTCCATCCTCAACGCCATCGAGCTCGCCCTGACGGTCCCGGTCGATCGAGACGAGATCGACCACGTGGAGATCTTCCGCTCCGACGTCGCCGGCGACCCGATCGGCTCGGAGATCAACGTGTACACCCGCGGCGGCACGTTGACCTGCATCGGTACCGACGACCAGCCCTACACGCTCGTCGGTTCCGAGGGCTATCCCCAGATCGCCCGCAAGGACGCGCTCGCCGCGGGCCTCGACATCGTCGGGGTGCGGATCCACTACGACTACCACGCCATCACACCGGTCGGGGCCGGATCGACCTGGGACCTGAACGACGCCGCCACGTTGCGCATGGAGCCCAAGCAATGACGGTCCGACGTGCCTGGTGGCGACGGGCCGCAACGGAGCGCGACGGCCAGCGTGGCCAGTCGATGGTCGAGTTCGCCCTGATCCTGCCGCTGTTCATCATCATCCTGCTGGGCCTGCTCGAGTTCGGCTCCGCGTACGACCACCGCAACGCGATGGCCTACGCGGTCCGCGAGGGAGCGCGCGTCGGCGCCAGCCTCGGCAGCGGTGGGACGTCGTCGTCGACCGTCGACCCGACGATCGTGGCCGCGGTTCGTCGTGGGCTGACCGATCCGATCCTCATCGAGAACATCGCATCGATCGAGATCTACAAGGCCGACACGAACGGCGCGCCGATCGCCGGCAAGGTCAACCGATTCGACCACACGGGCGCCGCCGTCGGAGCGACCGGCTGGCCGGCGTCCAGCCGCGTCGCCGGGATCAACGGCGACATGCTCGGAGTGCGCGTCGTCTACGAGTTCCGGCCGACGCACGCCGCTGGCCGCGATGCTCGCGTTGCTGGTCGACCCGGTGCCGCCGTACGAGGTCATCCGGATGACCGACGCGCTCGTCATGAAGCTGGAGCCGACGCCGTGACCAGCGTTCGCGGCCACCCGGCGCCAGGGCGCCGCCGGCCAGGTGCTCGTCATCTTCGGCATGTCGCTCGGGCTGCTCTTCGGGATCCTCGGCCTCGTCATCGACATCGGCAACATCTGGAACAACTCCCTCCACGTCCAGCATGCCGCCGAGGCCGGGGCGCTGGCCGGCGTGCCGTACATGCCGGGCGACTTCACGACCGCGGCGGCGCAGGCACGCGGCGTCGCCGCACGGAACGGCTACGCCACGGCGACGGGCGCCACCGTCACGCCCGCCGCGGACGTCGGCGATTCGCGCCGCCTCGACGTCACGATCACCAAGTCGTTCAACACCTTCTTCCTGCGGGCCATCGGCCTGAACCAGGTCACGATCTCGCGCACGGCGACCGCGGAATACACGCTGCCGGTGCCCATGGGCAGCCCGCTGAGCTCGCTCGGCGACGGCGGTCGGCAACTTCTGGGCCGTGGTGGCGGCGCAGGGCAGCGACCGCGGCAACGGCGACGCCTTCGGCTCGTTCTACAACCCGAAGCCGACCCTCAACGATCGCTACGATGCGAACGGCTACATGTACGCGATCGACGTCCCCGTCGGGGCCGGATCGACGACCGTCGACCTGTACGATCCGACGTTCTGCGCGGTCGATCCCAACAAGGGCACCGGCGACCGCTGGCTTCCGTGGAACCAGAGCGGCTGGCCGTCGATGTCGACGTACTTCACGCTCTGGTCGGATCCGGCCGGCACGCCACTCGACTACACCGACGACATCTCGGTGGCCAGCTCGGGGACGCTGTTCGAGCACGAGCGCCAGTCCGACCGCAGCGCGGCCTACCGCGACACCAGCGCGTCCTGGCCGGGGAGCAGCTTCTTCTCGCTGACCGACTGCACGAACACGCTGTACCACAACAAGTGGTGGACGCTGGCCACCCTGACGTCGCCCGGGTTCTACCGCCTGCAGGTGACGACCACGGACGCGTCGAGCCCCAATGACCAGAAGGGCACGCAGCGCCTCCAACAAGTGGGGCCTGCGCGCCGTCTCGTCCGACCCCGTCTACAAGGCCCGCGTCCACGGGCTCGGCAAGATGGCGATCTACGCCAACATCCAGAACGGCACGACCGGCTTCTACCTGGCCCGGATCGAGGCGGTCCACGCCGGCAAGACCATGGTCGTGGCGCTGTTCGATCCAGGCGACGCGAGCGGCACGGCCAGCATCCAGGTCCTCAAGCCGACGACGAGCGGCTACACGCCCGCGACCTTCAGCTACACGGCCGATTCGAACGCCGCGTCGTGCTGTCGCAGCGGCACCAACGTGACGAGCCTGACGACCGTCCAGAGCGGGTCCAGTCGGTACAACAACTCGTGGGTCACGCTGACGATCCCGCTGCCCAAGACCTACAACGCTCCCCTCCCCCCGGGCGAGCCGGCGGGCACCCAGGGCGGTTGGTGGAAGATCGCCTACTCGTTCAACTCGACGACGACCGACTCGACGACCTGGCAGGTCTCGATCCGCGGCAACCCCGTTCACCTCGTGCTGCCCTGACGACGCGGTGACGCCGGCCAATCGACTCCGCTGCTCGGTACTTCCGACGCATACAAGCGGCGGGACCGCCCTGACGACAATCGACCCGACCGGCAGCGTGCCGGACGGACGAGGACGCTCGACCTGATGGAGATGGAGTACCGCGACCCATCGCGGCGCGGGAAGGTGATCGTCGTGCTCGGGGTCCTCATGGGGATCCTGGCCGGTGCGGCCGCCCTGTACGTGGTCCAGCGAGCCCAGCTCGAGGCCGGGTCGGCGGGCCTGCAGCTCGTGCCGATCGTCGTGGCCGTCCGTGACATCCCTCCCCGGACCCCCATCGCGGCCGCCGACATGGTCGTCCGCCAGGTGCCCATGGACGATTCGAACGCCAGCGGCACGTTCTCCGAGCCCGGCCCGATCGTCGGACTCATCACGAGCGTGCCCGTCCTCGCCAACCAGCCGCTCCTCGCCAACATGCTCGCCGGCCAATCGTCGGGTGGCGGCACGCTCGGCATCCTCGCCCCGAACGAGACGGTCGCCCCCGATTCGCCGGCCTGGCGTGCGGTCGCCGTCACGATCCCCGAGGATCGCGCGGCCGGCGGCCTCATCGAGGCCGGCCAGACCGTCGACATGATCGCGACCGTCCTCATCACGTTGCCGGAGAGCGTCATCGAGGCCGGCCGCTACACCACGGACCGTTCCACCAAGCTCGTCTACCAGGACATGATGGTGCTGGCCAAGACCACGACGGCCTATGTCATCAAGGCGCCGATCGACGTGGCCGAGGAGATCAGCCACTTCCAGGCCAGCGGGGCTGCCAGCTTCACGCTCCTCGTGCGCCCCGCGCAGGACCTGCGCACGGTCGATGTGACGTCCCTCGGCACGACGACGGCCGAGATCATCCAGCGCTACGGCCTCGACATCCCCGAGGTCTTCCCGCCGGGTGCCGGCCCGCTGCCCCGGCCGACACCGACGGCCGAGCCGTCGACGACGCCGGGGCCCGATGCGTCGGCGCCGGTCGACGACGGGGCGCCGGCGCCCTAGCCGGGCCGGTCCGCTGCGCGCCGGTCGAGCGCGTCCGCCAGCATCGCCGATGCGCGCCGCCTGACGTCGTCGGGGCGGCCATCCGTCACGAGGATCCGCGTCGCGACCGATCGCGCGCGCTCGTCCAGGCCAGTCTGGGTCGCGACCCGTGCCGCGACGTCGTCGGGCGACATGCCGCGACCGAGCAGGCGATCGCGCTGCGTGTCCGGGGCACAGGTGACCAGCCAGACCTCGTCGCACAGCTCGGCCAGCCCGCCCTCGACCAGCTTGATGGCCTCGACGATGACGCCGTTGGCGCCCTCCGCCTCGGCCGCCTCGACGACGGCCAGGATGCGCTGTCGCACCGCTGGGTGGACGATCGCCTCGAGGTCGCGTAGCGCGGACGGGTCGGCGAAGACGAGGCGGCCGAGGGCGGCCCGGTCGAGCGCACCATCCGGCCGCCGCAGCGCGTCGCTGAACCGAGCGTAGACCGCGTCGACCTCCCGGGTTCCCGGTGCGAGGACCAGCCGCGCCTCGTCGTCCGCATCGACCACGACGACGCCGTCCTCCTCGCCCAGCCAGCCCGCAACCGTCGACTTGCCGCAGCCGATCGGCCCGGTGATCCCGATGCGACGCGTCATGGGGCTCGTTCCTCGAGCTCGAGCCACGCCTCCTCGGCCTGGGCCAGCGCCTGGCTGACGTCGGCCAGCTCGCTCGAGACCCGGCGCATCTCGACGTAGTTCGCCGCGACCGACGGATCGCCGATGGCCAGCTCGAGGTGGTTCTTGCGCAGGCCGAGCCGGGTGAGCTCGGCGTCGAGCGCGGCACGCTGTCGACGGTAGGCGTCCTTCGACAGCTTCGTGGCCCGCTCCCGCGGACGGCGAGTGGCGCTTGGCGACGGCTGCCCGCCTGCGGCGGCCCCGACGGGCACGGCCCGTGGCTCGGACCGGGCCGAGGCGCCTCGGACCCCGTTGGCGGGCCGGCGCCGGGTCCGTTCGGCCTCGGCCTCGATCGCGGTCGCCACGCGCCAGCCGTCCGCGACCGCGGCACGCCAGGCACGGTAGCCGCCGTCGAAGCCGACCGCCTGGCCGTCGTCCACGACCCACAGGCGATCGCACACGGTCTCCAGCAGCCGCCGGTCGTGCGACACGACGAGGAGCGTGGCCGGCGAGCCGGCCATGAACCGTTCGATCGCTTCTCGCGCGGGGATGTCGAGGTGGTTGGTCGGCTCGTCGAGCAGGAGCAGGTTCGACGGCTGGATGCCGAGCAGGGCGAGCTCGAGGCGCGAACGCTCGCCGCCCGACAACGCGCGCACCTCCTTGAACACGTCATCGCCACGGAAGAGGAACCGGGCGAGATACGAGCGGGCCTCGCCGGGCGTGACCAGGATGGTCCCGAGCAGCGCTTCGAGCACGGTCGTGCCCGCGATGGCCGCCCCGCGCAACTGGGCGAGATAGCCGATCTGGACCGTGTTGCCGAACGCGATCGTGCCGTCGAGCGGCGGCAGCTCCCCGGCGATCGTGCGCAGGAGCGTCGTCTTGCCGGCGCCATTCGGGCCCACGATCCCGATCCGATCGCCGCGCTGGGCCACGAGCGATGGCACCCGTGCGACCCGGTGCGGCGCGATCGCCGGGCGGCCGGCAGCGTCCAGGGCGCCGCGTCCGGGGAGGTAGCCGACCTCCAGGTCGGTGACGCGGACGACGATCTCGCCCGACCGGGCGGGCCCGGCTCCCACGAGGGCGGCCTGCGGCAAGGTCAGCTTGCGGGTCGATCGGGGCGCCTCGCGGCGATCGGAAAGGAGCCGCTCCAGCCGCGCCTCGTGCTCGTGCATCTTGCTGAACTTGCGATGGCTGCGGTAGCGCTGGACGAGCTCGCGTTCGCGCTCGATCTGCTCGGCCTGGGTGTCGGCTTCCTTGGTCGACCGCGCGTCGCGCTCCTCCCGCTGACGGCGGTAGGCGCTGTAGTCGCCGCGGAACGCGGTCAGGCGTCGGTCGCGCAGCTCCCACACCCGGGTGACCGTCGCGTCGAGGAACGCCCGGTCGTGGGAGGCGACGAGCAGCGAGCCGGTGCGCTGGCGGAGGTGCGCCTCGAGCCACTCGAGGGCGTCGAGGTCGAGATGGTTCGTCGGCTCGTCGAGCAGGAGGAGGTCGGGGTCGGCGATGACGAGGCGAGCGAGCGCCGCCCGCGTCTGCTCACCGCCGGACAGCGCCGCGGGCGGCTTGGCCCACTCGTTCGGAGGGAAGCCGAGACCGCTCAACGCGGCGTCGACCCGCTGATCGAGCGTGTATCCGCCGAGCACGTCGTAGCGATGCTGCAGGTCGGCATAGCGCGATCCGGTCACCTGGCCGGCGGCTTCGAGCGACGCCAGCTCGGCGGCCATCGCTTCGAGGTGGGCGGCACCCGCCCGGACGGCGGTGCGCAGATCCGGCGCCGCCATGAAGACGGGGTCGAGATGCGCCTCCTGGGCGAGCAGCCCGAGCGACGACCCTCGCTTCCGGACGATCGCGCCGCGATCGAGCTCGTCGGTGCCCGCGGCGAGCCGAAGCAGCGTGGTCTTGCCCGCTCCGTTCGGACCGACCAGGCCGACCCGGTCGCCGAGGGCGACGGCGGCGGTGATGCCGTCGAGGATCGTGAGCGCCCCGATCTCGCGCGTGACGTCCGTGAAGCGCAGGATCGACATCAGCCCGGGTCGGCGCCCATGGCCGCGCGGGCGGCGGCGCGACGACTGGCGGCAGCCCGCTTGGTGCGCTCGGTGATCGGTCCCGAGGAGCCGGCCGTCATCCCGCGCAGGATCGCGCCGGCACCCGTCCTGTCGGCCGCCGACAGCCGCTGACACCACGAGCAGAAGTGCGTGGACCGGGCGCCGATCACGATGCGACGGATCGGACGCCCACAGCGGTGACACGGCTGGCCGGTGCGCTGGTAGACGTCGAGCGACTCCTGCATCGAACCGTCGCCGTCGGGGGCCGTGTAGTCGTCGACCGAGGAACCGCGGCGCTCGATCGCCTCGGCCAGGACCTCGCGGACCGCGTCGTACAGGCGGCGCTCGTCGGGCGGCTTGAGCGACGCGGCACGACGGAGCGGATGGAGTCTCGCGCGCCACAGCGACTCGTCCGCGTAGATGTTGCCGACACCGGCGAGGAAGGACTGATCGACGAGGAGCGGCTTCAGGCGGCCCGTGCGCCGTCGCAGATACCGCCGGAACTCGCGGATCGTGAACGATTCCTCGAGTGGCTCCGGTCCCGTGCCCGCGAACACGGCCGCGCCACCGGCCTCCTCGACGAGCTCGCCGCTCAGCGGGTCGTGCCGGTACAGCCCGATCTTGCCGAACTTGCGGATGTCGCGGAAGCGCATCTCCCGACCGTCGGCCAGCTCCAGCACGAGGCGCACATACGGGTCCTCATCGGTCGTGGCCGGGACCACGAACAGTTGTCCGGTCATCTTCAGGTGGATCGTCATCGCCATGTCGCCCGACAGCTCGACCACGATCAGCTTCGCGCGCCGACCGACGGCCATGACCGTGCGACCGGCCACGGCGTCGGCGAAGGCCACGGCGTCCTGCGACCGCAGGGTCCGCAACCAGTTGGTGCGGGCTCCGACGATCGTCGCGCCGAGGAGACGCGGCCGGAGGTCGCGCGCGACTGTCTCGACCTCGGGAAGCTCCGGCATCGATCGGGGCTAGCCGGCGACCGGCGCGATCGGCGCCTCGAGCGGCATCTCGTCGGCCTCGGCGGCGATCTCGTCGGCGCGGGTCAGCGGCGTCATCGATTCCCAGTCGTCGCCGACCTTGACGTCGACGATGAGCGGCACCGACAACGGCAGGGCGCCCTCCATCGTCTCGCGGACCAGGGCGGCCAGCGCGTCCACCTCGTCGCGTGGCGTCTCGAACAGCAGCTCGTCGTGGACGGACAGGAGCAGGCGCGCCCGGAGACCGGCCTCGCGGACCCGCGCGTCGGCCCGGATCATCGCGATCTTCTGGATGTCCGCGGCCGTCCCCTGGATGGGCATATTGATCGCCATCCGCTCCCCCGCCCCGCGCAGCGCCGGGTTCGACGCGCGCAGCTCCGGGATCTGGCGCTTACGCCCGAGCAGGGTCTCGACGAAGCCCTGGTCGCGGGCCTGCTCCTTGATGGCCATCATGTAGTAGCTGATCCCGGAGTACGCCGTGAAGTAGCTGTTGATGAACGACTGGGCTTCCTGGCGGGAGATGTTCGCGCGCGACGCCAGCCCGAAATCGCTCATCCCGTAGGCGAGACCGAAGTTGACCATCTTGGCCATCGATCGCTCGCCGTGGGTGATCTCGTCGGGCGGCTTGCCGAGGACCCGCGCGGCCGTCTCCCGGTGGATGTCCGCACCCCGCTCGAACGCGTCCTTGAGGTGCTCGTCCCCCGACACGTGGGCGAGGATGCGCAACTCGATCTGCGAGTAGTCGGCGGCGAGCAGGACGAGGTCCGGGGCGCCGGCCACGAACGCCCGGCGGATCTTGCGACCGAGCTCGGTACGGATCGGGATGTTCTGCAGGTTGGGGTCGGACGATGACAAGCGCCCGGTCGCAGCCACGGCCTGGTGGAACGTCGTGTGCAGCCGACCGTCGGCGGCGATCAGGGTCGGCAACGCCTCGACGTAGGTCGAGCGCAACTTCGTGTACACGCGCCACTCGAGCAGCTTGTCGATCATCGGGTGGGCCGGCCGCAGCTCCTCGAGGACCGACGCGTCCGTCGAGAACCCGGTCTTGGTCCGCTTCCCCTTGGGCAGGTTCAGCTCGAAGAACAGGATCTGCTCGAGCTGCTTGGGGCTGCCGAGGTTGAATTCGTGACCGACGTCGACATAGATCTCCGCCTCGAGCCGGGCGATCTCGGCGCCGAACTCACGGTCGAGCACGGACAGCGCCTCGCGGTCGAGCGCGACGCCGACCGCCTCGATGCGGGCGAGGACCGGGACCAGGGGCAGCTCAACCTCGCGATAGAGCCGATCGAGCCCCGGGATCTCGTCCAGGCGCTGCTGGAGCGGTTCGCGGACCGCCATCGCCGACAGGGCGTCGAGCCCGGTTCGGGCGGTCGGCGGCAGCTCGTTGGCCGGCGGCAGGATCTGGTTCAGGTGCTCGGCGACGACATCGGCGATGGTCTGGCTGCGCAACGCGGCGTTGAGGATGTAGGCGGCGATCTGCGTATCGAAGTCGATGCGCAGCGGCTCGCTGGCCGCATCATCCGCGAGGCCGGCCACCAGCACTGGCTTGACCTCGTGACCGACGAGGGGCACGCGCAGCCGCTGGAGCATGCGTCGGAGGGCGTCGGCCGCCACGGCCCCATCGGCACTGACGGCGCGACCGTCGGCACCGACCACAGCGAGAGCGAGGGGCGTGCCACGGCGCGGTCGTGGGTCGTCCATGAGGAGTGAAACGCCGACCGACGGTTGGGCGGCCAGCCAGGGCTCGAGCGCGGCGACCCCGTCCGTGCCGACGACCTCGACCCGGCCGGGGTCGACGATCGCGGCAGCCAACGCCCCGGGCAGGTCGTCGGCCGGTTCGACGCTCCGGCCCGGCGTCGCTCCGTCCGTCACGGGGGGCGCCGCGCCGACCGCATCGAAGTCGAGACGGAGCTGGAGCTCGCCACTGCCCTGCCGCGCCGGGGCTCGGCCGGGTCCCCACCCCTCCGGGCGCCCGGCCACGCGGGCGGCCGGGACGTAGCCGCTGTCGGCGACCGATTTGAGACGCTGCGTGCGCTCCTCGGCAAATTCGCCGGCCATCGGCGGCAGCCGCTCGATCAGGGTGCGGAACTCGTACTCACGGAACAGCCGGACGACCGTGTCGCGGTCGTAGTCTCCGAGGCGGGCCGCCTCGAGATCGATGGTGACCGGAAGATCGGTCACGATCGTGGATAGCTCGCGGCCCATCTGGATCTGATCGTGGTGGTCGCGCAGCTTGTCGCGCAGCTTCTCCGGCGTGACCTCGTCGATCCGTGCGAAGAGCGATTCGAGGTCGCCGAACTCGCGGATGAGCTTCGCGGCGGTCTTCTCGCCCACCCCCGGCACGCCCGGGATGTTGTCGGTCGGGTCGCCCTTGAGCGCCTTGTAGTCGATCATCTGGTCCGGACGGAGGCCAAACCGCTCGTCGATCCGTGCGACGTCGTACATGATCGTGTTCTCGACGCCCGAGCGCGTCGTCATCAGCCGGACACGCGGCGTCACGAGCTGGAGCATGTCGAGGTCGACGGTCACGATCGTCGTCTCGAGATCCTCGTGGGAGTCGAGCTGGCGGGCGATCGTCCCGATGACGTCGTCGGCCTCGTAGCCGGGCATCTCGTAGACGGGGATGCGCAGGGCCTTGACGACCTCCCTGACCTTGGGGAACTGGTCGCGCAGGTCGTCCGGCATCTTCACGCGGGTGGCCTTGTAGTCGGCGTACTGCTCGTGGCGGAAGGTCGGCCCGGGCAGGTCGAACGAGACGGCCAGGTAGTCCGGCTGGAGGTCGGCGATGCCGCGCAGCACGATGCTGGCGAAGCCGAACACGCCGTTGACCAGCTCGCCCTTCGAGGTAGTGAGGGGCGGCAAGGCGAAGTATCCGCGGTAGACCAGCCCGTAGCCGTCGAGCAGCATCAGGCGTTCCATCGGCGAGCCTCAGGGTCGGTGCGACGCACGTCGCACGGGAGCGGGGACCGTGGGGTGACCGTGAAAGTGTACCCGGCGGGCCGATCGGCCTCAGGCGCCGGCGTCCCGCCGAGCGAGGCTCAGAGGAGCCTGCGGGCGCTCCAGCGGAGGGCGAACAGGCCCAGGCCGACGATCAGGAGCATGCCGGCCACGACGAAGAGTGCCGAGAGTCCGGACGCGTCGCTCTGGATCGAGAACAGGAACCCGTCGCCGGCCAGGTCTTCGCGCGTCGATCCGAGGTCCTCGGGGTTGCCGCCGGTGAAGACACCCGCGTCGCCACTCGCAGCCGGCTCCGCGGTGATCGTCATGCGGTCGCTGCCCTGTGCCTCGCCCGCCGATGGCGCGGGGGCGGCCTGCTGGACGGGCGCTCCGACATTCGAGAGGATCGTGGCCGCCCCACCCGCGCCGTACACGCCCGGCAACGATGCGAGCAGCAAGCCGGCGATCCCGAGCGTCGTCAGCGTGGCCGCGAGCGGCCGGCTGAACGCGTCGCGGGCGGAACCGAAGAAGCCCAGGAACCGCCGCCAGCCACGTGCCCGCAGTCGGGCGGCATCGGCCGGGGTCAGCGAGAAGTCACGCGGTCGCGCGGGCGTCGAGGTCATCGGCAGCGCGGTCCGGAGCATGACGAGCTCGGCCAGGACGTCGGCGCACGTGGTGCACGTCGTCACCAGCGCCCGCGCTCGGGCGTGCTCGGCGTCGTCCATGTCGGAGGCGCGTGCGGCCAGCGCCGCGATCGAGACAAGGTCGTGCGAGGCGTGCGGAGATGCGCTGGGCTGCGTGCGGTCGGTCATTCGTCGCTCAGACGGCCTCATTCGGCGGACGGTTCCGCATCCCGGGGTCCAGGGTGATCATCATCGCATCGCTCCGGGACGGCGCGCGAGCCGTCGCGCTCCGAACACCGCCCCACCGGCCGCGACGAAGCCGACGGACACGACGGCGAGCGGATCGATCGTCGGGTCCGGCGCGCTGGGCTCCGGGACGGTCACATCGGTCGGCGGCGCGGGCTCGCCCGCGATCTTGACCCCGTATGACTCGGTCGTCGCCTCGGCGCGTGCCCCGGCCGGTCCGATCGACACCGCGCTCAACAGCAAGCCAGCGAGTCCGAGGCCGGCCAGGCTGATCCCGACCGGGCGGGTGATGACGTCACGCGACGTGCCGATGGCGTCGATCACGAGCCGCCACGGCGAGGGCCGCAACCGGGCCGCGGTCGCGGTCGACAGGACCATGTCGCGTGGGCGGCGCGGCGTCCAGGCGTGTCGCAGCGCGACCCGGATCGTCAGGAGATCACTGTGGAGCGTCAGGCACGACGGACACGAGCGCGCCATCGCCGGGGCGACGCCCTCGCTGACGGCGGCCGCGATCGCGAAGCGGTCGTGCCGACCATGCGGCGTCAGCTCAGCCACGGAAGAGGTCCATCCGGTCCGTGAGCAAGTCGCGCAGCGAGAGCCGGCCCCGGTGGATGCGCGACTTGACGGTGCCGAGTGACACGCCGGTCATCTCGGCGATCTCGCTGTAGTCGTAGCCCTCGATGTCGTACAGCACGATCGCGGTGCGCTGGTCATCGGTGATATGCGCCAGCGCCGCGGCGATCGCCCGGCTTCGCTCGGCGTGGACCGCGATCCGTTCCGGGTCGACGTCGTCGCCCGCCCTCGGCTGCCAGCTCTCATCCTCGAGCTCGGGATACGGTTGGACCGGGCGGCGCTTGCGGGCGCGCTGCGTGTCCATGGCGGCGTTGACACAGATGCGGTTCAGCCATGACTTGACGCTGCCACCGCGGAACGCGGCCAGGTTCCGATAGGCCGAGAAGAACGCCTCCTGGACGGCGTCCGAGGCCTGGTCGCGATCGGGGACCATCCGGACGACCAAGGCGAACAACGAGTCCTGGTACAGGACCACGAGGTCGTTGAACGCATCGAGGTCGCCCGAACGGGCACGCTCGATGAGGATGAGATCGCGGCGCTGGACGGGGTCGTCGGAGACCGTCGTCGAGCGAAGGTCCTCCACGGTCGGGGGGTCCCTCCGGACGGCGATGCTGGCGGACGTGAGGCGGGGCGAGTCTAGCATCGGTCGCCAGACGCAGGGCCATCGCGGCTGGTTCCGGCGACGATATGCTAGGCGACGCGACTGCCCGGGCGGCGCGCGATGCCGGCACCGGCACGCCACGCACCGGCCCCGGCGTTTGCACGGGGGCGGGAGGAAACGACGTCGTCGTCCCGGATTTGTCGCGGATTCCCGCTGGGCGACAACGCTGACCACATCGTGCCGCCCCATCGGCAAGCGGCGACCCGCGAGCCGTCGATGCTGTCGTCTGTTCCCGTGGGGCGGCAACGAGCCGGCATGGATGGATCAGGGTCCCGTTGACGGTACGATGGCCGACGGCATCCCAGCCGAAGTGGCGGAATGGCAGACGCTGCGGTCTCAAACACCGCTGAGGGCAACCTCGTGTGGGTTCGAATCCCACCTTCGGCACCACGCCTCGTCCCAGTCGACGCGATGGGCGTGGCGTCCTACAGCGGCCTATGCTCGGCGGCGTGAACGAACGTCGAAGCAGCCGGCCGTCACGGTTCATCGGCTATCCGATCAATTCCCTCGTCGGTGTCTTCCTCGACGCCGAGCATGCGGCCGCTGCCGCGGCCGAGCTCAAGGCGATCGGCATCTCCGATGCGGACATCACGATCCTCCGTGGCGAGGAGGGCGCGTCCCGGTTCGATCCGACCGGTGCCGCCCACGGGCTGCTGGCCCGTCTCCGCCGGATCACCTCCTTCACGGTGATGGACCAGGCGCCGGACATGGCCTGGTACGACGCTGCCATCCGCGCTGGTCAGGCGGTGCTCATGGTCCGTGTGCGGGGGAACGACCCGAAGGCGAAGGCCATCGACACGATGCGTGCCCACGGCGGGCACTTCATCAACCACTACGGGCGGTTCGCGACCGAAGAGATCGAGCGGTGGCACGGGCCGGAGCCCGACATCTCGCCCTTGCTCAAGCGCTGACGACGCTCAGGGACCGACCGCCCGCCCGCCCTGCCAGACCGCGATCGGCCGGGCCAGCGTGGCCAGGTCGTCGAGCGGGTCACCGTCGACGAGCAGCAGGTCCGCCGACTTGCCCACTTCGACGGATCCCGTCTCGCCGTCGATGCCCAGCAACCTGGCGGCGGACGACGTCGCCGCCTGGAGCGACGCCATCGGCGACAGGCCGTGCTCGTGCAACAGGACGATCTCCCGCCAGACCATGTCGGCCGTCACACCGACCTCGCCGGTATCCGTTCCGGTGGCCAGCGGGATGCCGAGACGGATCGCGGCCTCGGTCGACGCTCGATGACGCCGCTCGATCAGGTCCTGTCGCTCGCGCTGGACCGCCGTCATGCCGGGCAGCGTCCGATTGACGTCGGTGACGATCAGCGTGGGCACGAGCCAGGCGCCGGCGCGGGCGATCGCGGCGATCGCGGCCTGGTCCGCCAACCAGGCATGCTCGATCGAGGTGACGCCCGCGACCGCCGACCGCCTGACCGACTCGCTGTCCTGGGCGTGGCTCATGACCCGGACCCCGAGATCGCGCGCCGCCTCGACGATGGCTCGCACCTCCTCTTCGGACAGCTCCGGGGCGCCGTGCACCATCGCGCCCGGTGGCAGCCCGGTGGTCGTCAGCATCGCCGCCTCGGATGCCACGACCTTGACGACATCGGCCCCGCTCGCGACGACGCGTCGGGTGGCCTCGGCGAGCGGCCCTGGCCCGTCCGCCTCCAGGCCGAACCCCGATCCGTGGCCGCCGATCGACCCGACCGCGGTCCCGGCCGCCACGATGCGCGGTCCCGGGATCCGGCCGGCCGCGATCCGATCACGCAACGTGCACTCGAGGTGGCGGATCGAGCCGGCTCCACGGGCCGTCGTGACCCCTGCGCGCAGGGCCAGCGCCGCATGCCGTGCCGCGTCCGACAGGATCTGGTCGTCGGGGCGTCGAGCGATGGCCTGGAGCGACCCCTCCGTCGGGTCGAACGTGTAGTGGGCGTGGGCGTCGATCAATCCGGGCAGCAGCGTGCGGCCGGACCCGTCGACGGCCTCGTCGCCCGCGATGGCGCGACCGGGATCGTGGCCCTCGATCGAGGCGATCCGACCCGCCTCGACACGCACGTCGACACGGACCCGCGGGGCGGCGGACACGCCGTCGATGACGCGGACGTCGCGAAGGACCAGGGACATGTCGAGAGCGTAGTCGGCGGCACCGCTGCGCGCTGCCCGCGTCCGTCCTAGACTCCGCGCATGTTCCGTCGGATCTTCGGCCCCGGTCCCGAGCACGAGCAGGCAGCCGACCTCGAGACCGCCTCGCTCGACGCCGCCGCGGCGGCCGGCGATACCGCCACGGTGCGGCGCATCGTGGCTCGGCTCGAACGCCTTCCCGCCGAACGGGCCCGCTTCGTCGCGTCGGCGGCCTACACGCTCGCCCGGGCCGCGCACGCCGACCTCGAGATCAGCGACACCGAGACCGACGTCATCGAGCGGGAGCTCCAGGCGCACGGCGCCCTCGACGAGGCAACGGCGGTGCTCGTCACCGAGATGGCCAAGCTCCAGGCACGCACCGTGGGCGGCACCGAGGACTACGTGGTCACCCGTGAGTTCACCGCACTCGCCACCGAGCAGCAACGGATCGATGTCCTGCGCGCCTGCTTCGCGGTCGGCGCCGCCAGCGGGACGATCTCGGCGGAGGAAACAGCGGTCCTCAACCAGATCGCCAAGGAGCTCGGCCTGGACAACGAGGTCGTCAACGCCGTCCGAGCCGACTTCCACGAGCGACTCTCGTCCGTGCAGGCGGTCCGGCGCATCGCCGAGGGCCGCTGACCCTGGCGCGCGCCGCCGCCGTCGCGGTCCTCCTCCTCGTCGTCGCGCTCAGCGGGTGCGGCGGCGCCACCGACGGAGGGTCCGCGACTCCCGCCAGCCCGATCGTCGTCACGTTCGAGGTCGTCGACGAGCGGTTCAGGGTCCTGCTCACCGAGCCTGCCGACATCGACAACGCGCAGCGCCTCCTCGCCGGCGAGGATGTCCCCAGCATCCCCAACGGGCTGGTCGTCCGGGAGACGGGCGTGAACGACGGCTACAGCTGGTCGCTCGACCCGGACGACATCGAGTTCGCCGAGGTCACCATCGAGGCCTGTGACGGCCTGCCGTCCGACGTCGAGACGACGTTCGAGGCGGGTGATCGATTTTGCCCCTGGTCGGCCGTGATCCTCGCGATCGAGCCCGCCGGCTGACCCCGGCCTCCCCTCAGGGCGCCGCCAGCCGCAGCTCCACGAGACCCTCCCCGAGCTGGCGGCGCACCTCGGCGAGCAGCTCGGCGTCGTAGGCGACGCCCCAGCGCAGCTCCATCGGCAGGGCCTGGCCGCCACCCGCGGCCGGCACGTGGATCACGACGCGCGTCCCACCCGGCCGGTCGCGCAGGAGCAGCTTGACGGTCTCCATCGCCCGCACCAGTCGGTCCGGGCCGGCCGCCCCCTCGAACCGCACGTGGAGGACGGCCTCCGGCCCGGCCGCGACCGGGGCGTCGGCGGTGGCGTCGCTCATGATCCGGGCGCGGGCCTCGTCGGGCACCGACGGCTCGTCGTCCGTGTCGGCATCGACGCTGGCCGCGCGCGTGCCGGGCGCCTCGACGTAGGTCGGCACCGGTTCGCCGGGCTGGATGCGCGGGAACGCCTCGGGCGGCGTGCCGGAGCCGTCGCCACCGTCCCGGCGGGGCGACACGAACGCGGCCACCGGTGCGGGCTCCGAGACGGCTGACGAACCCGGTCCCACCGCGACCGGGGTCCGTCGGAACGACCCGTTGCGTCCGCTCCGGTCGCCGGCCGCCACGTCGCGGGCGAACTCCTCGGGGCCTCGGTTTGCGGCGTCGTCCCAATCGGCGACGAGGTCGGCGAGCAGGGAGATCTCCTCGCCCTTGTGGTCGATCCGGCCGGCGATCAGCAGGATCGCGCCGTCGCGCAGGATCGCGCGGGTCGTCTCATACAGGCGGGGGAACACGACGACCTCGATCGAGCCCTGCAGGTCCTCGATCGTGACGATCGCCATCGGCTCCTGGCGCTTCGTGATGACCGTGCGCAGCGCGGTGACGATCCCGCCCACCACGACCCGCTGCCCGTCGAGGGTCTCGTCCTTGAGGTCGCCCGAGTAGGCGTTGACGAACCGCCCGACCTGCTCGGCGACCTCGCCCATCGGGTGCTCCGAGAGATACAGCCCGAGCAGCTCCTTCTCCCAGCGGAGACGCTCGCGCACGGGGACCTCCGTCGCCGCCGGCAGGGGCCGCTCGAATGCCGCCGCGTCCGCGGCGCCGAGATCGAACAGCGACGTCTGGCCGGTGATCCGGTCGCGCTGGGTCGCCTGGGCCGACCCGATCGCGTCGTCCAGCCCGAGCAGCAGCTGGGCGGGATGCCCGAACGCCCGCAGGGCGCCGACCTTGATGAGCGCCTCGAGGACCTTGCGATTGGCGAGCCGCAGGTCGATCCGCGTGCAGAAGTCGGTGAGCGACCGGAAATCGCCGCCCTCGGCCCGCGCGGCGATGATCGACTCGATCGCACCCTGGCCGACGTTCTTGACCGCCAGCAGCCCGAAGCGGACGGCGTCGCCCTCGACGGTGAACTCGAGGTGGCTGGCGTGGACGTCGGGCGGGCGGACCTCGATGCTCATGCGGCGGCACTCGGCGACCGCGGCAGCGACCTTCTCCTCGTTCGCGCGGAACGCGGTCAACACCGCGGTCATGTAATCGACCGTGTGGTTGGCCTTGAGGTAGGCGGTCTGGTAGGCGATCAGCCCGTAGCACGTGGCGTGCGCCTTGTTGAACCCGTACCGCTCGAACGGCTCGAAGGCCGTGAAGACGGCGTCGATGACGCCGGGGTCGACGCCGCGCTCGCCGGCCTGGCTGACGAACTTCTCCTTCTGGGCACGCAGCACGCTCGACTTCTTCTTGCGGATCGCGTAGCCGAGCGTGTCCGCCTCCGGGCCGGTGAACCCACCCAGCGCCATCGCGGCGGACATGATGTCCTCCTGGTAGACGAAGATCCCGTACGTCTTCTCGAGGTACGGCTCGAGCAGCGGGTGGAGGTACGTCACCGGCTCCTGGCCGTGCTTGCGCCGGATGTACGCCGGGATGTTGTCCATCGGGCCCGGGCGGTAGAGGGCCACCATGGCGGCCAGGTCATAGACCGAGGTCGGGCGCAGCTCACGGATGTAGCGGCGCATCCCGGCCGACTCCAGCTGGAAGATGCCGGTCGTCTCGCCCGAGGCGAGGAGCTCGAAGGTGGCCGCATCGTCCAGCGGGATGGCGTCGAGATCGATCTCCCGCCCGCGGTTCTCGCGGACGAGATCGACCGCCTGGCGGAGGATCGTCAGGTTCGACAGGCCGAGGAAGTCGAATTTGAGCAGGCCGAGCGCCTCGATGGCGTGCATCTCGTACTGCGTCATCAGCGAGTCCGAGTTCGTCGCCTTCTGGAGCGGCATGAGCTCGGTCAGCGGCTCGCGGCTGATGACGACGCCGGCGGCGTGCGTCGAGGCGTTGCGGGCGACGCCCTCGAGGTGGTGGGCGAACTCGATGATCCGCTTGACGGCCGGGTCGGCATCGACCTGCTCGCGCAGCGCCGTGCTCACCTGGAGCGCCTCTTCCAGCTTGATGCCGAGCTGGTTCGGGATGGCCTTCGCGATCCGGTCGACCTCGCCGTAGCTGTGCCCCAGGACGCGGCCGACATCGCGGATCGCCGCGCGCGCCAGCATCGTGCCGAACGTGATGATCTGGGCGACGTGGTCCTGGCCGTACTTGCGCCCGACGTAGGCGATGACCTCGTCGCGCCGGCCGTCCTCGAAATCGACATCGATGTCGGGCATCGTCACCCGGTCGGGGTTGAGGAAGCGCTCGAACGGGAGCTGGTACAGGATCGGGTCGACCGGGGTGATGCCGAGCGTGTACGTCACGATGCTGCCCGGCGCCGACCCCCGGCACGTGGTCTGGATGCCCTCCTCGCGGGCGAACCGGATGAAGTCGGCGACGATCAGGAAGTAGCCCGCGTAGCCCATCGTCGTGATCACGCCGAGCTCGTAGTCGAGACGCTCCTGGAGCTCGGGCGTCACCGTCCCATAGCGGCGCTCCAGCCCGATCTGGCACTCCTTGGCCAGCCATGATTCGACGGTCTCGCCGTCGGGGACCGGGAAGTGCGGGATGCGGAGCTGCCCCAGGGGCAGGGTCAGGTCGGTCATCTCGGCGATGCGCCGGCTGTTGAGGATGGCCTCGCGCTGGTCCGGGAAGAGCGCCGCCATCTGGGCCGCGGACTTCACGTAGAACTCGTGCGTCTCGAACTTCAGGCGGCCGGGCGTGTCCAGGTTGTTGCCGGTGCCCACGCAGAGCAGCACGTCGTGGGCCTCGGACTGCTCGGCTCGCACGTAGTGGAGATCGTTGGTCGCCACGAGCGGCAGACCGGTGTCCGCCGCGAGCCGGAGCAGCTGTCCATTGAGACGCGCTTGTTCCGGCAGGCCGTGGTCCTGGAGCTCGAGGTAGAAGCCATCCCGTCCGAAGATCTCGCCGTACTCACCGGCGACCGATCGGGCGAGCTCGACGTCGTCGACCTCGAGGGCCTTGGCGACCTCACCGCCGAGGCAGGCGGACAGGCCGATGAGGCCCTGGCTGTGCCGCGCGAGGTGCTCGCGGTCGATCCTCGGCTTGTAGTAGTAGCCGTCCACGTGCGCGTCGGTCACCAGCCGGCACAGGTTGCGATAGCCGGTGTCGTCGCGCGCGAGGAGGATCAGGTGGAACGGCTGGCTGTCGGCCTTGCCTTCCTTGGACGTCATCGACCGAGGGGCGACGTACGTCTCGACGCCGATGATCGGCTTGATGCCCTTCGCCCGCGCGGCCTGATGGAACGCGACGGCCCCATACAGCGCGCCGTGGTCGGTGATCGCCATGGAGTCCATGCCCTGCGCCGCCGCGGCGTCGACCAGCTCGGTGATCCGACCGAGACCGTCGAGCAGGCTGAACTCGGAGTGGACGTGGAGGTGGGTGAAGTCGTTCGGCGCCAGGGTCACGGAGCGCAAGTCTACTGGGCGCCGCGCCTCCCGGTCGCTCGCCGGCTCAGATCGGGCAGGCGAACCCCAGGACGAACCTGACCGACCCCGGGGCGGACCAGGACGCGAGCTTTGCGACCGGGTACGACGAGCCCGGCACCGCGGCCGCGAGGATCATCGTCCCCGCATCGGCGACCGGCCCGGGCATCGCGCCGCTGCCGATGAGGATGTCGTCGACGACGAGATCGACGGCCGTCCCGTTGGTCGCGCCGATGCGGAGGCGGTCCGCCGACGACGTCCAGGTCCCGGTCGTCAGCCGCGCGAACGGCGCGCCGAAGGTGCCGCCATCGGGGGCCAGGAACGCCTCGAGGACCGCGTTCGTACCCGTCCCGCGCCGCTGGTGGATGCCGATGAGGTAGGTCGATCCGACCTGGAGCGGTGTCGAGTCCGCGCCGACCGTCGTTCCGTTGTTCCGGAGCCGGAGCCGACCAGTCGACGTGAGCAGGACGTTGCCGGCCGTCGTGCCGGCGTTCGACAGCATGAGGAAGCGCGGCGAGCCGGTCGGCAGCCGCATGAGGCGCAGACGGACGGTGAGGAACGTATCGGTCGTCGCCGGGAACGACTCCTGGAGGTAGCCGGTGCTGTTCGGGAACCGGGCCGAGGCCGTCCCGTGGATCGCGCCGGCCGTCTGGAGCGTCACCGATCCACTCTGGCTGTCGACGCCCGAAGTCGGGTCGAGTAGTCCGCCTTCGAACGTGATCGTGCGAAGCGCCGGCGCGGTCGACGTCGGGGTCGGCGTCGGCGTGGGCGTCGGCGTGGGCGTGGCCGTGGGTGTCGGGGTCGGCGTGGGGGTCGGCGTGGGGGTCGCCGTGGGTGTCGGCGTCGGGGTCGGCGTGGGGGTCGGCGTGGGGGTCGGCGTGGGGGTCGGCGTGGGGGTGGGGGTCGAACCCGCGACATCTACCAGCAGCTGCGGCGGATTCGCACCCTCGCGACTGGAGTAGTACACGCTGTTGGCATTGCCGGCGATCAGCACGAAGGTCCTCGAGCCATCGCCAGGGACGGCGGACGGCGGCAAGGCGACGTCGACCGACTGCCCGGCCGTCACCGGCCCGATCGTGGCGAGGGCGCCCCCGGCAGGTTGCGGAGCGCTGGCCCAGGTGATCCCGGTCTCCGTCCAGGCGGAACTGGCCGAGAAGACCGTGCCACCATGCGGACCGGCATCGGTGACGCGAAGGCGGAGCCTGACGCCGGTGACCGTCCGCCCGGCGAGCCCCGTGATGTCGAACCGCAGGTGGCTCATGTGGGTGATCGAGTTCGAGGGGTTGCCTAGGCGGACCCGGATATCCGGGTCGAGGCCGTAGTTCGAGTTCGGGTTCGAGGACTTCTCCGACGCGTCCGCGACCGGGGCGAACGTGTAGGTGGTCGGGCCCGGGACAGGATCGAGGCCGAAGTCGAGCGTCGCGTAGCTGCCGCCGTTGATGAGCACGGGCCCGCTGTCGGTCACGTGACCGGGCGCCGTCGCGATGAGCGTGTACGAGCCAGGCGGAAGGTCGAGGTGGTAGCGACCCTGCGAGTCGGTGGTCGTCGACTGGCCGGTGTCGGCCGTCACGGTCGCGTCGGTCAGGAGCTCTTCCGTCACGGCGTCGCGGACCTCGCCGGCGACCCAGGTGCTGGTCGGTGCCAGCTGGACGTCGAGCGATGCCGACTGATCGGCCAGGACGGTGACGTCCCTCGTGGTGGTGGTGAATCCGGAGGCCGCGAACGTCAATGTGTGGGTCCCCGCGGGCAGTCCCGAGACGGCGTAGTCACCGGCGGCATCGGTGACCGTGACGCCACCGGGATAGCCGACGGTCACGCCGGACAGCGCCGCTCCCGAACCCGTCGAGGTGACACGGCCGTCGACCCCGCCCGGCGGAGCCATGGCGAGGTTCAAGGTCGAGGTCGCACCGCCGCTGACGGCGACCTGGCGGGTCACCGTCGCGAAGGCCGCTGCCTGGAACGTGACCTGGGCCTCACCCGCGGGCAGGTCGGTCAGGGTGTAGCGCCCGAGCGAGTCGGTCGTCGTCGATCGCCCACTGGTCGAGACCGTCGCCCCGACGATCGGGGCGCCGGTCGTCGACACCGTGACGATCCCGGTGATCGATCCGGGCTGCAGGCTGCCGGCCGTCCCGATGCGGACCCACGACGCGACCGACGGCACGCCGGCCCCGTTCTTGAGAACGAGCAGGTAGTCGCCCGGGGGCGCGACGCCACCCGATGCGGGTGCGGTCGCCGTGAGCGTCGTCCCCGAACGGGTGAAGGTGAGCGGGACGTAGCGCTGGTTCATGTCGAGCGCGTGGGTCGCCGCGGTCGGCCGCATCAGCGCGATCGACGTGATCGACGCCGCATCCGGGCTGCTGATGGCGAAGGTCGATCCGTAGGCCGCCGTCCCGGGCGCGCTCGCGATCGTCGGCCGCGCCCCCTTGAACAGGTACGGCGGCGAGTAGATCTGGGCGCGCAGGCGGCCGCCGGCCTCACCGCCGCCGATGACGACGCGGCCGTCCGGCAGGAGCACGGACGACGAGTGGTACATGCGGGCCTCGCCCATGGCCGCGACCGTCGTCCACGTCTCGGTCGCCGGGTTCCAGATCTCGGACTCCAGCACGGCGACGGCCTCGCTGTCGCCTTGCCGCGTGCCGCCCATCGCCAGGACGGTGCCGTCGGCGAGGATCGTCAGGTTCATGCGCCGTCGCGGGAACGACATCGGCGCGATCTCGCGCCATGCCGGGCTCGCGACGGTCATGTCAACGACGGCCGCACGCGCATGGGCCGGTTCACCACCGCCCGCCCGCAGGATCTTGCCCGGGAGATACATCACCGCGGATTCGGAATATCCGTTGGTCGAATACGGCGCCGTCGGGCCGTTCGTCCAGCTGCCGAGACCGGCCGTGTTCATCGAGGCGGTACCGGCCGCGGAACCGGCCTCGTAGGCGCGACCGTTGGGCAGCACGAACATGAACGGGTAGAGGCCTTGATTACGGGTCGCCCCCGTCATCCGCGTCCAGGTGTCGGCGACCGGGTCGTAGATCTCGGGCACGGTCGACCGGGTCCCGTCCGGAGCGTCGCCAGACGTCGCCAGCACGCGGCCGTCGGCCAGGGTGGTGCTGGTGGGGTACCAGCGGGCATCGGTCATCTCCTCGCCCTCGGTCCACGTCTGACTGACCGGGTCGAACAACGCCGTGACGTTGATCCCGTTGTGGATCGCCCCGTCCTGGCCGCCGATCACGATCACCCGGCCGTCCGCCAGCGTCGACTGCCCGGCGCAGTGGAGGTCACCGAACGTGGCCGGCGTGAGCGTGAACGTGCCCGTCGACGGGTCCCACACCCGGGCATTGGCACCGGTCGACCAGACCAGCACCTTGCCCGTGGGCAGCGTGGCCATGTGCTTCGCCTGCACGCCCCAGTCGAGGAGCGGCCCCCAGGTGCCCGTGTCGGATGGCGCCGCGAGCGGCTCCGCCGACGAGGTCGAACTCGGCTGGGGGGCGCTCAGCGGGACGCGCGGGACATCGCTCGACGGTGATGTGGCCGCCCGGACCGGCGCCGCCGCAACGGGCGTCCAGACGACGCCCACCAGGACGAGGCAGATCGCGGCCACGGCGCGCGCGCCGACGCGGCGTTCATTCAATGTGAAAGGTCCCCCCAAAGGCACCGAAGCCCCCCTAGTCGTGCTCCGGTACAACGCAGACTACCGGTCCACATCATCGCTGCGTTATCGCTTGGATGATGTCGGTGCCCGTACGCACCAAAAGTCTGTGGATGGCACGCACCGAGCACCCGGGGACCGTGACCGTCACACTCTGGTCATCGACGTCTCGACGCTGGAGGGAAACCCGTGGACGCCATCAGTGGCCTGCTGTTCCTCGCCGCCCTTGGTCTGATCGTCGGCGGGACCGTCGCCGCCGTGGCGAATCGGTTGCGGCCGTCCGTCGGTCGCGACAAGGTCCTGCGCCCGGACCTGCCGGCGGGCGCGTTGTTCATCGTCGGGGCCGTGGCCCTCGTCGCTTCGCTGGCGCTGTCGGCCTTCATCCAGGTCCCGGCCGGCTATGTCGGCGTCGTGCGTCAATTCGGCGCGGTCACCGGCGCCACACTCGATCCTGGCCTGCACTTCGTCACGCCGTTCGTCAACTCGGTCGACCAGATCGACACGCGAGTCAAGGCCATCCACGTCGAGGGATACACCGCCGCGAGCAAGGAGCAGCAGGATCTGTTCCTCAACGCGACGCTCAACTACCACGTCGACCCGCGTTCGGCCCCGCGCATCGTCCAGGAGCTCGGGCTCAACTTCGAGGAGACCATCATCCGGCCGCGCTTCCTCGACATCCCGAAGTCGGTGACCGACGACTACCCGACGGCGATCGTGCTCAACAGCCGCGACGAGATCCGGACGAAGGCGACCGACCTTCTGCGAGCACAGCTCGAACCACGCGGGATCATCGTCGACGGGATCAACTTCGAGAACTTCAGCTACTCCGAGGCCTACAACGCGGCGATCGAGGAGAAGCAGGCAGCCCAGCAGCAGGTCGAGACCGAGCGACAGCGGCTGGCCCAGCAGGAGATCATCGCCCAGCAGAAGGTGGCCGCCGCGCGCGGTGACGCCGAGTCGCAGATCGAACGCGCGCGTGGCGAGGCTGAATCGAACCGCCTCGTCGGGGCGTCGCTGACGTCGGCGATCCTGCAGAACCGCTACATCGAGAAGCTGTCCGACCAGATCCAGGTGATGCTCGTCCCGTCCGAGGGTGGCGGCCTCATCCTCGATCTTTCGAATCTCACCCCGAACCCGAGCGCATCGCCGGCGCCGTGATCGAGGACGTCGACTTCGAGGAGCTCGTCGCCGAGGCGCTGGATCGCCTGCCACCGCCGTATCGCGAGCGACTCGGGTCGGTGGCCATCGTGGTCGAAGAGGAACCGACGCCGGCCCAGCTCGCCTCGGTCCACGCCGGCGGCCTGTTCGGGCTGTACCAGGGCGTGCCGCGCACCGTCTACGGCGCCGAGGGGGCCCAGCTGCCAAGCAAGATCACGATCTTCCGACAGCCGCTCCTGCGCGCCCACCGGTCGCCGGAGCGGCTCGCCGACGCGGTCGCCCGAACCGTGTACCACGAGATCGCCCATCACTTCGGGATCAGCGATGCGCGGCTCGAGGAGCTGGCCGACCGGGCGGGCTAGCCCTCACCGGCGGGTCGCAACAGCCCCTCCACGACCGGGCCGATCCGTTCGACCCACAGCGCGTACTGGGCGCCACTCGGGTGGAGGCCGTCGGCGGCGACGAGGGTCCGGTCGTCGGCCGCCCGGAGCGAGAGGTCGAACGTGTCGACGAACGCGATGCCGCGGCGGCTCGCGGCACGCGCCATGATCCTGTTGTGCTCGACGATGCCGTCGTGCTGGTCGTCGGGGTCGCCGTAGTCGGCCCCCGCCGGCGTGACCGTGTAGTCGGGGATGGCGATCGCCACGATCCGATCCGCGGCCACATGCTCCAGGAGCGTGTCCAGGATCACCGCCACGTTGGCCTCGTAGGCGGCCGCCGGCACACCCTGGACCACGTCGTTCACGCCGATCAGCAGGGTGACCAGCTCGGGAGCCACGGTCACGACGACGGGCAGTTGATCGCGGATGAGGTCCGCGCTGGTGTAGCCGTTCACGCCCAGGTTGGCCATGAGGCTGAGGTCGATCCCGCGGGTGGCGAGGGTGGCCACGAGCTGGTCCGGGAACCGGTCGGCCGCGTCCACGGACGTGCCGATCGTGTACGAGTCGCCGAGCGCCAGGTAGCGCATCCGACCGCCTAGGGCAGCGACCCGAAGGCCTCGACGAGGATGGATCCGAAGCGGCCACGATCGATGCGGATCCCGACTTCGGCGTTGGGCTCGCGTCCATCGCGCCGGAGCCGATACGGCAGGCCGTCGCACACCGTCCGGCCGCGCGCCGGGCCATCCGTCGTGTCGACCGCGACGTGGTACGGGGCGACGTCGACGAGGTCGGGGAACGCCAGGTGCGCCACGGCGACCGCGTCGTGGATGGCCGTCGTGGTCCGGCCCGACCACTCCCTGTTCCGGTCGAGAGCGAAGTCGGTCAGCTCCGCGGCGATCCGGCCGGACGCGGTGCCGATACCGCGCAGCGCGTCGGCCGCCGCGCGGTCGAGCAGGGCCTGGTGCGTGACGTCGAGACCCATCATGGTGATCGGGACGCCCGAGCGGAAGACGATGTCGGCCGCCTCGGGATCGGCGTAGATGTTGAACTCGGCCGACACGGTCGTGTTCCCCTCCCCGATCGAGCCGCCCATGATCGACAGGTGCGAGATCCGCGACGCGAGCTCCGGGTAGAGCCGCAGCAGCAGCGCGATGTTCGTCAGCGGACCGATCGGCGCGATGGCCACCGGCCCGGGCGCGTGACGGAGCACACTCGCGATCAGCTCGACAGCGTGCTCGGGTCGCGCGGTGGCGGTCGCGGCGGGCAGCTGGGTCGTGCCGACGCCGCCCTCACCATGGACCTCGGTCGCCCGGACCACGTCACCGACCAGCGGTCCGGCGGCACCTTCCGCCACGGGGATGTCGTCGCGGCCGTAGGCGTGCAGCAGGCGCAGCGCGTTCTCGGTGCAATGGCGAACGTCGGCATTGCCTCCGACCGTCGTGACCGCGAGGACGTCGATCTCGGGCCGGGCCACGGCCAGGCCGATCGCGAGGGCGTCGTCGAGACCCGGATCGCTGTCGATGATCAGCGGGATCGGCCGCTCCGCCGTGCCGATCGGCGCGCTGCGTGGCGACGCCACCGCGCCGTAGAAGGTCGGGGCCGATTGGACGGTCTCCGATCCGTCCGGGTAGCCGGCGCTCACCCGGTCAGCCTTGTTCGTACGGCTGTCCGGCGGCCGCGGGGCCTCGCACGCGTCCGACCACGCCCGCAACGATGACGATGGTCACGATGTACGGGACGCTGTTCAGGAGCTGCGGCGGGACGTCGACGCCGAGGATCGACAGGAGCGCCTGCACGGCACCCGCGAAACCGAACACCAGGGCCGCGAAGAATGCCCCGACCGGATGCCACGCACCGAAGATCATCGCAGCGAGCGCGATGAAGCCCTTCCCGGCGGACATCTCGATCTGGAAGCTACCGGCGGTCGCCAGCGAGAGGTACGAGCCGGCGAGACCGGCGATCAGCCCCGCCACGAACAGCGCTCGGTAGCGGATGGCGATGACGTTGATGCCGACGGTGCCGGCAGCGGCAGGCTTCTCGCCGGATGCCCGGAGACGCAGGCCCCATCGCGTTCGGAACAGCAGGTACGTGAGGACGATCACGAGGATGTAGCCGACATAGACGTACGGCCTCGCGTTGAACAGGATCGGCCCGATCACCGGGATGTCGGCGAGGAGGGGCAACCGCATCGGCTCGATCGTCGGCGGCGTATTGAACTGGGTGTTCCGGCTGAGGATGCGCAGGAACAGGAAGTTCGTGATGCCGACCGCGCCGATATTGATGACGGTCCCGGCGATGATCTGGTCGACCTTGTGGCGGATCCCCAGCCATGCGAGGAGGAGGCCGACCAGGCCCGCGACAAGCATCGCCGCCACGATGCCGATGATCGAGCCGACCACGCCATTGCCCGTCGCCATGAAGGCGACGCTCGCCGCGATCGACGCGACGCAGGCGCCGATGAGCATCTTGCCCTCGAGCGCGATGTTGAACATCCCGCTTCGCTCCGAGAGGATGCCGGCCATCGCCCCCATCGCGATCGGCATCGAGAGCTCGAGGCTTCCGGCGAACACGCCCGTCAGGTTCGCCGGCCGACCGGCGAGCAGTGTCGCGATGAGGGCCGCGATCCACGGGACGAGCAGGACGAGGAGCCACGGCCGCCAGCGGAACTGCGCGCCGCGCCAGAGGTGCAGCCCGCCGACGACGGCCGACGCGACGCCCGCGAGCACCCACAGCAGCCCGACCGTCGTCTCGAGGGTGGCAGCCTGGCCGCCCTGCCGGTCGACCCAGAACAGGAATTCGGCCGCGACGCCGAACGAGCCCGTGGCGAAGTAGAAGGCCACGGTGGCCACGCCGAGGAAGGCGATGCCGCGGATCCGCGCGTCCCGCAGGGCCTTCCGGGCCGCCAGGCCCTCCCCCGTCGGGGCACTGGCGGGACGGTCGCCGGCGATGCGCTGGTCGCCCGTGCCTGTCGCGCCGGTCATACGGTGCCCGTGGGCTGCGTGGTGGCAGCCACCTCGGGCGCGGGCTTACTGACGCGCACCCGCCAGATCGACCGGATCAGGCCCGGGGCCGCGACGAACATGATGACGAGGGCCATGATGAACGACAGCAGGTCGAACGGGATCCCCGACTGGATGCCCATGAGCTTGCCGCCCGTCGTCAGCGCTCCGAACAGGAGCGCTGCGAGGATCACGCCGCTCGGCCGGAGGCTGGCGAGCAGTGCGAGGGCGATGGCCGTGAATCCGATGCCGCCCGACAGGTCGAGGGACAGGTTACCGACGGTCCCGATGGCCATGAAGCTGCCGGCCATCCCGCCGAGGGCACCGGACAGGGCCATCGCCAGCATCATCGACCCACCGGCGCTCATGCCGGCATAGCGAGCAGCCGTCATGTTGAACCCCGAGGCACGCAGCTCGAAGCCCAGTGTGGTCCGGAACAGGAGCCACGAGACGGCAACGCCGACGAGCAGCGCAGCAACGAACCCGATGTCCAGCCGGATCCCGGTCAGCGGGAGCAGGTTCGGCACGTCCACGATCGTCGTCAGGTTCTTCGACACCGGGGCCGTGCTTCCCGGGGCGCGCAGCCACGTCGATCGCAGGGCGAAGAACACGACCTGCGCCGCGACGTAATTCAGCATGATCGTGGTGATCACTTCGTGGGCTCCCGTCCGGGCCTTCAGGAAGCCGGGAACGAACCCCCACAAGCCGCCGAAGATCATGCCCATCGCGATCGCCGCGACGAGGATGACGAGCCCCGGCACCTGGCCGGCGAGGGCGATCGTGGTGATCGTCGCACCCAGGGCGCCGATCATCAGCTGGCCATCCATGCCGATGTTGAACATGCCGGCCCGGAACGAGATCGCGACGGCGAGTCCCGTGAAGATCAGGGGCGTGGACGCGACGAGGGTCTCGGTGATCGGGCGGATCGCCGCGGCGATATCGCGCTCGTTGCCACTCCCGATCGCCGTGATGATCCGTGTCGGGTCGCCGAACGCCCCCGAGAGCATCGCGCCGTAGCCCCGCCCCACGCCGCCGATCGCGCCGAGGATCGCCCCGACGGGATCCGTCGGAAGCTTGGCCAGGTTCTCGAGATCGGTCAGCACGATCACGATCGCGCCGAAGATGAACGCGGTGACCACCGCCAGCGCGGGCACCAGCGCCTTTCCGAGGAGCATCCGGAGGCGGGTCATGCGGCGACCCCACCGCCGGACGACGCGCCGCCCATGAGCATGCCGAGGTTCTCGTACGTGGCCTCGTCACCGGCCAGGATCCCGACGATCCGTCCATCGAACATGACGGCGATCCGGTCGCCGACGGCCAGGACCTCATCCAGCTCGGTGCTCACGATCAGGATGGCTGCCCCGGCGTCGCGCTGCTCGACAAGGCGTCGGTGGATGTACTCGATCGATCCGACGTCCAGGCCGCGGGTGGGTTGCGCGGCGATGACGAGCTGGACGGGCACCGAGAACTCGCGCGCGACGACGACTTTCTGCTGGTTGCCTCCCGACAACGAGCCGGCGAAGGTATGGATCGACGGGGTCCGGATATCGAAGTCCTTCACGCCCTTGGCGGCCCCGTCGTTGATCGCCTTGAGATCCATGACGCCCCGCTTGCTGTACGGCTCGCGGTGGTACGTGTCGAGGATGTAGTTCTCCGCGATCGACATGTAGTTGATGAGGCCGTCCCGACCGCGGTCCTCGGGGATGTGCGCGACACCGAGGTCGGAGACCTCGCGGGGGCTCGCCTTCTCGATATGGTGCGTGCCGATCGTCATCTCGCCGGAGTCGATCGTCCGCAGGCCGACGATCGCTTCGACGAGCTCCGTCTGGCCGTTGCCCTGGACACCGGCGATGACGACGATCTCGCCGGCTCGGACGTCGAGGTCGACGCCGTCGACCGCCATCTCGAGGCGGTCGTCCCGGACCTGGACGTTGCGCAGGCTGAGGACGACATCGCCCGGGTCGGCGGGTCCCTTGGCGACGATCAGCTCGACGTCGCGGCCGACCATCATGTTCGCCAGCTCCTGGCGCGTCGTCGTCTTGGGATCGGCCGTGCCGGCCACGCGGCCGCGCCGAAGGACCACGATCTGGTCGGCGACCTCGAGTACCTCGTTCAGCTTGTGGGTGATGAAGATGACGGTCGTGCCGGTCGCCGTCAGCGATCGGATGATCGTGAACAGCTCCTCGGTCTCGTGTGGCGTCAGGACCGCGCTCGGTTCGTCCAGGACGAGGATGTCGCTCTTGCGGTAGAGCGCCTTCAGGATCTCGACCCGTTGGCGGACGCCGACCGGCAGGCTCTCGATCTTCGCGTCGGGGTTCACGTTGAGCTTGTACTGCGCCGAGAGCTCGACGATCCGCTTGCGCGCCGCCGCTCGATCGAACGTCCCGAGCGGGCCGCTCACGGTCTCGGCACCGAGCGCGACGGCCTCGACGACATCGAAGACCGGGACGAGCATGAAGTGCTGGTGGACCATCCCGACGCCGGCGTCGATCGCGGCGGCGGGATCGCCGAAGACCTGCTCCTTGCCGTCGATGACGATCTGCGCCCGAATCCGGCTTGTAGAGCCCGGACAGGATGTTCATGAGCGTCGTCTTGCCCGCGCCGTTCTCGCCCAGCAGGCCGAGCACCTTGCCGCGGTCAGCCGAGATCGAGATCTTGTCGTTCGCCAGGACGCCCGGGAACTGCTTCGTGATGTCGCGCAATTCCAGCCGCATCGTCGCCTCGGAATGCAGACCGCCCCCGGTCCGTGGTGGGCCGGGGGCGGTCTTGGCTACGGTCGGATCGCGGAGTGCGCTAGCAGCCGCGCCCGAGGAAGGTGCAGACCTTGACGCTGCCGTCGCCGATGGCGGCGCGCAACGTTTCGATCTCCGCCTTGAGCTCGGCTGGGATCTGACTGTCGAAGTCATGGAACGGCGCCAGGAGGACGCCGTTGTTGGCGATCGTGCCCGAGTAATCCTCGCCGCCGAGATCGCCACCGGCGTTCTTGGCGATGACATCGATGACCGAGACGTCGATGGCCTTCTGGGCGGATGTCAGGATGGCCTTGTGGTACTCGGTGTCGCCGAGGCTGATCCACTGGTCAGCATCGACGCCGATGGCCCACTTGCCGGCCGCGTGCATCGCCTTGATGGTCCCGTTACCCGTCGATCCGGCGACCGGATGGACGACGTCGACGTTCTGGTCGAGGAAGGTCGTGGCGAACTGCTCGCCCTTACCGGGATCGTTCCAGGTGTCGTTGCCGCCGCTGCCGCCGACGAAGGTGCCGGTGGTCGTCGGATCGGGCAGGGATCCGTCCCAGCCGATGACCGAGACGGTCGTGCCCTTCTGCTGGTTGTAGTACTGGACCCCGGCGTACAGGCCGTCCATGAAGCGGGTCACGCCCGGGAAGGCGAGGCCGCCGTAGGTTCCGATCTTGCCGGTCTTGCTCCAGCCCGCGGCCAGGTAGCCGGCGAGCATGGACGCCTGGTCGATCTGGTAGTCGAGGCCGGTGAAGTTCGCCGGACGCGGCGTGTCGTCAGGCGTGCCCATGATGAAGTCGGGGCCTGCCTCGTTCCAGGCCGTGTCGACCTGGGAGAACCCGATCTCCGGGTTCGCGGCCGCGGCGTCGGCCGTCGCCTGCGACTGCAGGAAGCCGACGGTGACGATCGACTGGCAACCCTGGTCGACGAGGCGCTGGATGTTGGCCGCGTAGTCGGTCGAGCCCTGGGCCTCGCTGAAGAAGGTCGTGTAGCCCATGGCCTTCGCGTCGTCGAGGCCCTTCTTGGCGAGGTCGTTGAAGTTCTTGTCGCCGAGGCCGCCGGTGTCGAACGCGACACACGCGGTCCAGTCCATGGAACCACCACCGGACGCCGAGGCCGAGGCCGACTCGCTGGGCGCCACGCTGGCATCCACCGACGGCGCCACGCTCGGGGCCGACGAGGCTGTCGTTCCCGTACAAGCGGAGAGGATGAAGGCCGCGGACGCGCCGAGCGCCAACAGCCGCATAGAGCTGCGCAAGTTGAACTCCTCCTCTGTGGTCGCGACGCGCTGACGGACCGCGACCTTCGGTGACGGAGGATACGCTATCGACAGGGCGGCGTCGATGGATTCTGCCGCGCCCACGATGGGAGGATCGGTGACCCCCGAGGAGCGTGCGCGGACGATCGCCTATCTCGATCTGCACGAAGGTCGCGGGCCCTTCCCGATGCTCGACGACACGGGCATCGGAGCGCTCCTCGGAACGGCGCGGCGGATCGCCGTGATCGGTGCGTCGAACGATCCCGGGCGGCCGTCCAACGACGTGTTCCTTCACCTGCTCGCGAGCGGCTTCGACTGCGTGCCGGTCAACCCGAACGTCAGCGACGTCGCCGGCGTGCCGGCGTACGCGACCCTCGCCGAGGCCGTCGCGGCGACGGGTCCGATCGACATCGTCGACGTCTTCCGCCGGCCCGAGCATTGCGCGGCCCATGCCCGTGAAGCCGTGGCCGTGGGGGCGCGCTGCCTGTGGCTCCAGCTCGGCATCGTCGACGGGGAGGCGGCGCGCATCGCCCACGAGGCCGGCCTGGCCGTGGTCATGGATCGCTGCCTGTCGGTGGAGTGGCGACGCCACGGCCAGGCGCGACGAACGACGGAGGGAGCATGACCCAGATCCATCTCCATGCCGAGCCGGGCGAGTACGCCCCGGTCGTGCTGTTGCCCGGCGACCCGAACCGGGCGACACGCATCGCCGAGCGCTTCGACGGCGGGCTCGCGTCGAGCACGCAGGTGAACGCCAACCGTGGCCTGCTCGGCTACACCGGCCGCGTGGATGGCGTCCCGGTATCGGTGCAGACCACGATGATGGGCACGCCGACGACGTCGATCGTCATGGAGGAGCTGTTCAACCTCGGCGTCACGACCTTCATCCGGGTCGGGACATGCGGCGGATTCGGTCCGCTCGACATCGGCGATGTGGTCGTGGCGCTGTCCGCCGCATCGGCGAGCGGGATCGGGCACGTCCTCGGCGGCGGTGAGCCGACCGCACCGACGGCCCACATCGCGGTCGTGGACGCCCTCGCGTCCGCCAGCCGGGCGCAGGGACTCACCACCCACGTCGGGCCGATCGTCACGACCGACCTGTTCTACGACCCGCATCCCGATGGCGTCGTGCGCTGGGGCCGGCGCGGCTACCTGGCCGCGGAGATGGAGACCGCCGCCGTCTACCTGCTGGCGATGCGCGAACGGGCCAGGGGTCGCGACGTCCGCGCCGGGACCATCCTGACCGTGTCGGACGTCATCCGCGACCCAGCCCAGGTCGAGGGCACGCGCAAGCTCGGCGGCGAGGACTGGTTCCGGCCGCCCGAGGAGGAGGTGGTCCGGCGCGTCGACCTGACCATCGGCGCCGCCCTGGCCGCCGCGGCCGAGCTCGGGCGGGCCTGAACGACCCCAGGTCCGGGCGGTCTAGGCCACGAACGACAGGCCGAGCTCGAAATCCTCGAGCAGGTCGTCGACGTCCTCGCAGCCGATCGACAGCCGGATGATGCCGCCGTCCTTCGGGCGCGGGTAGACCAGCGTGTGGAGGTCGCCGAGGCTCACCCCGATGTCGCACAGTCGGAGGTGATCGGTGAAGGCCGCCATGGCGTCGAGCCCGCCGACCGGCTTGAACGTCACCATCGCCCCGCCCTCGTCACCGAGCAGTCGACGGGCGACCGCGTGGTCCGGGTGCGAGGCGAGGCCCGGATAGCGCACCCACTCGACCTTCGGATGGGCCTCGAGGAACGCGGCGATCCGTGCGGCGTTGGCCGAGGCGACCCGTGAGCGCAGCGGCAGCGTCCGCACGCCACGCTGCACGAGGAAGCTCGAGAACGGGCTGGCGGCCTGCCCGAGCGTGTCGGTCTGCTTGCGGATGGGGTCGATGAGCGCCTTCCGGCCGGCGACGACGCCCGATACCGCATCGCCGTGCCCGGACAGGTACTTGGTCGCGGCATGGAGGACGAGGTCCGCGCCGTGCTCGAGGGGACGCAGGAGCGCCGGTCCGAGGAACGTGTTGTCGGCGACGACGAGCAGGTCGTGGCGCCGGGCGATCCCGGCGACGGCGTCGAGGTCCGGGATGCGCAGCCCGGGGTTCGTCGAGCATTCGACGAAGACGATCCTGGTCGACGGCGTGATCGCGCCCTCCACCGCGGACGCGTCGGTCATGTCGACACGCGTCACGTCGATGTCACGCCGTGGGAAGTCCTCGTCCAGAAGGACGTTCGTGATGGCGAACAGCTCAGCCCCGGCGACGAGGTGGTCGCCCGCGGCGAGATGGGCGAACAGCGTGGCCGACACGGCCGCCATGCCGGACGACGAGACGACCGCGTCCTCGGCCCCCTCGAGCGACGCCACCTTCTCCTCGAGAGCCCGGTTGGTCGGATTGCCGGTCCGCGAGTAGAAGTAGGCGCCCGGCTCCCAGGCCAGCGAGCGGTCGACCGCGTCCTCCTTGTCGGCCGCGGTATCGAACGTGAACGTGGCCGTGGCGTAGATCGGCGTCCGGTGGGCGTGGGTGGCCGGATCCGGGCGCTCGCCGGCATGGATCGCCCGCGTCGCCAGGCCGCGCCCCTCGGTCCGCTCGCGCATCGCGCCCTCCTGCCGTGCCGCGCCAGCCGCGCGTGGGGCCAGTCTATGGGCGGCTACGATGCGGCGATGGATCGGACCGACTGGTGGCGACAGCTCGACGCGTCCCTCGTGGCGCCGCTGGGCGACACGTGGATCCCGATCGGTTCGCCGGGCTTCGCGGGGGCTGCCAAGACCCGCTGGCGGGAGCGCCTCGACGAGCGGTTCGGGGCGGACGGCTGGCGCTACGCGCATATCGTCCGCGGCGCTGTCGTGCCGACGGCGGTGGCCATCCTCGAATACGAGGCCAGCTACCGGCGCTACCTGCGCGACCGCCCGGCGCTCGTGCGCTTCCTCGTGTCCGTGTGCGGCAACGTCTACGACTACGCGGTCGACAACGTCCACGACGAGCGATACGAGCAACCCGACACCGAGATGAACCACTACCAGGACATCTCGGTCCGGCGTGGTGATCGCCGAGCTCGTGGACGATCCGGGATGGCCCGACCTCCGAGCGACACCGGTCGAGGACGTCCCGCTCGTCGACCTGGGTGACGGGACGACCCATGTCGTGCCGCGTGCCAGCGGCTTCCGCGGCGGTCACCTGCTCCAGATCCGCGAACCCACGTCGCCCGGCTTCATGCTAAGCCCGGCCGTGGTCCCGGTGCACGACCCGCTGTTGATCAGCACCCTCCCGGCGCGGATCGACTGGTACCACACCGAGGGTGCCGGTCACCTGTCCGCCGAGGCGTTCTGGCAGATGAGCAAGGTCATCGAGGTCCGCGTGGACCGCTTCCTCGAGCTCGGCGACGCGCGGGCCGCACCGCTGGACGGCCTGTGACCGCGGGCGACCCGGGCACGCTGCTGCTCGGCGCCCTCAGCCTGGACCGCTACCAGCCGGATGGTCCCGTCCTGCCGGGCGGCGGCGCCCTCAACGTCGCGTGGCACTGGCGCTCGCTCGGCGTGCCGTTCCGGCTGCTGACGCGGATCGGCGACGGCGAGGCCGCCCTGTTCCTCGACATGCTCGAGCGGCACGGAATCGAGCACGACCCAGCGTCGATCGTCGTGGACGGACCCTCGGCCGCGATCGATGTCGAATTCCTGCCCGACCGCCAGCCCTGGATGGACCACTACGTCGAGGGGGTCTGCCACGACCTGCATCTGACCGACGAGGAGGTGCGGACCCTCGCCGGCGCGGACCGCCTGCACGCGATCCTCGTCGAGGGCGTCATCGCGGAGCTCGGCCGTCTCGGCGGCGAGGGCCGCCTGCGGCACGTCCAGGTCGTCGCCGACTTCCTCGGGTTTCGCCACTACGATCTCGACCGGTTCGCGGACACGATGCGCTGGGTCGACCTCGCGATCGTGGGCTGGCCCGGCGACCCGACCGACGACGTCGTCGACGGCCTGCGGCACACGGTCGTTCAGCTGGGCAAGCGCCTCGTGGTGACATTCGGATCGCGCGGCGTCCGCGTCATCGACGGACGTGCCGGTCTGGACGAATGGATCCCCGTGACGCCCGTGCCGGTGACCGGTACCACGATCGGCTGTGGCGACGCGTTCATCGCGTACTTCCTGGCCGAGTGGTGGCGCACGGGCGATCTCGTCGCGGCGGTCGGGCGCGGGAAGGTCGGCGGTGCGCTGCCGACAGCGTGGGTCCGGCCCTTGCCGGACGAGGCGTACGGCGCTGCGCTGGCGACCTAGAGGAAGAACCCGAGGAAGACCAGCACGAACCCGGCGATGCCGATCGCGGCGCCGACCTGTGCCTGCCGGCGCATGACGGCCATCGCGACCGCGGCGCCGGTCCGCTCATCCTCGGTCGTGCGGAGCCCACCGCGCCACGCCTCGTAGCGGGCCACGTTCTGTTGCTGCTCGCGCAGGGCCTGGTAGCGCCGCCACGGGCCGTTCGCCCGCCAGTAGCCGATCGCCACGAGGGCGACGCCGCCGGCCCATAAGGCAAGGCTGACCGGGTTCATCGATCCAGCCGCTCGCGCACGATCGACTGGACGATCGAGGCGTCGGCCTGCCCGCGCGTCGCCTTCATCACCTGGCCGACCAGGAAGCCGATGGCCTGGACCTTGCCCGCGCGGTAGTCGGCGGCCGCCGTCGGGTTGGCGGCGATGGCGTCGTCGACCGCGGCCCCGACGACGTCCGTGTCGGAGATCTGGCGGAGGCCACGCGCCGCCACGATGTCGGCAACCGACTCGCCCGTCTCGACGTGGGCGGCCAGCACTTCCTTGCCGTTGGCACGCGAGATCGCGCCCTCGTCGACGAGACGAACCAGCCCGGCCAGCTCGCCAGGATCGATGCGCACGGGCTCGCTGGCGGCGTTGCGCAGGCGCAGGTACTCCCCGGTGACCCAGTTCGCGACGGACTTGGCGGTCAGCCCCGAGTCGGTCGTAAGAGCTGCCTCGAAGAGTGCCGCGGCATCCGCGTCAGCAGCCAACACCGCGGCGTCGTACGCGCCGAGCCCGAGCGACGCCGCGTAGCGGGAGCGTCGAGCCGCCGGCAGCTCCGGAAGGGACGCCGCGAGCTCGTCCAGCCAGCCGCGATCGACGTGCAGCGGCGGCAGGTCGGGCTCCGGGAAGTACCGGTAGTCGTCCGATGTCTCCTTCGCCCGCATGCGATACGTCTCGGCGCGATCGTCGGACCAGCCGCGCGTCTCCTGGACGATCGCCTCCCCGGCATCGAGCGCCGCTGCCTGGCGCTCGATCTCGAATGCGATCGCCCGCTCGACGGAGCGGAACGAGTTCATGTTCTTGACCTCGACCCGCGTGCCGTACTCCGTGGCGTCCGGTCTCCGGAGCGAGATGTTCGCCTCGACCCGCATCTGGCCCCGCTCCATGTCGGCATCGGAGGCACCGATCGTCCGCAGGAGGAGCTGGAGCTCCTCGGCGTAGCGGCGCGCCTGCTCGGCGGTGCGGATGTCCGGATCGGTGACGATCTCCATGAGCGGGGCACCGGACCGGTTGAAGTCGATGAGGCTGACCTTGCGGCCGTCGTCGCGCGTCGCATGGACGAGCTTCGCCGTGTCCTCCTCGAGGTGAGCGCGCGTGATGCCGACCGTCAGTGGCCCGCCGCTGCTCTCGATGGCCAGGCACCCCGCCGACGCCAGCGGCAGGTCGTACTGACTGATCTGGTAGCCCTTGGGCAGGTCCGGATAGAAGTAGTTCTTGCGATCCCAGCGTGTCGCCTCGGGCGTAGTCGCCTCGATGGCGATCCCCGTCGCCAGGACGAGCTCGACCGCGCGGCGGTTGATGACGGGTAGCGCGCCCGGGAGCCCGAGGCAGACCGGGCAGACGTGGGTGTTGGGCAGGGCGCCGTCATAGGCCGTCGAGCAGGCGCAGAACATCTTCGACTCGGTCCGCAGCTGGCAGTGGACCTCGATGCCGATGACCGCCTCGTACCCCGCCTCGGGCGGCGCCCCACCCGCGTCGCCGTTCGTCTCGATCACCATCTCGCCCAGTCTCGCATATGCCCCGGTCTCGGCGTCGCGCAGGCATCGCGGCCGCTCTCAGGACCTTCCCTCCACCCTGAAAGCGCTCTCTTGACAACCCATGCTATCGTCCGCATCGGAACGTGAGAGCGCTCTCACAGACACAGCAAGCGGCAGGAGACCGATGGCCCAACTCGAGCCCACGCCAGCACGACCGGTGGCGACGCTCGACGAGGTCGCCCGCGTCGCCGGCGTGTCTCGGGCGACCGTCTCACGGGTCGTCAACGGGTCGCCCAAGGTCAGTGCCGACGTCCGGCGGGCGGTCGAGAAGGCCATCGATCGCCTCGGCTATGTCCCGAACCGAGCGGCCCGCAGCCTGGTCACCCGGCGGAGCGACTCGATCGGCGTCGTCATCACCGAGCCCGCGAACCGCCTCTTCAACGACCCGTTCTTCCCGAGGCTCGTGCGTGGCATCAGCGCGGCCCTGTCGGTGCGCGACCTGCAGCTGGTGCTGTTGATGCCCCACGACGAGGTCGACGAACAGCGCACGGTCCGCTATCTCACCGCGGGCCACGTCGACGGCGTCATCCTCGTCAGCCTCCACGGCGACGATCCCCTGCCGGAACAGCTGGCCAGCCGGCGCATCCCGCTGGTGGTCCTCGGGCGTCCATCCCATGGTGTGGATGTCGACTATGTCGACGCCGACAACCGCGACGGCGCCCGGCGAGCGACCAGCCACCTGGCCGACGTTGGCCGGCGTCGGATCGCGACGATCACCGGGCCGCGCGACATGGTCGCCGGCATCGACCGGCTCGCCGGGTACCGCGATGGCCTCGTTGACGCCGGCATCGCGATCGACGAGGGCCTGATCGCCACCGGTGACTTCACCCAGGCGGGCGGGGAGGCGGCGATGGAGCGCCTGTTGCGTGAGCGGCCCGAGCTCGACGCGGTGTTCTGCGCCTCGGACCTGATGGCCGTCGCCGCCATGGGCGCCCTCCAGGCGGCCGGCCGCCGCGTGCCCGAGGACGTGGCCGTGGTCGGCTACGACGACTCGCCGCTGGCCATGACCACCCGACCCCAGCTCTCCAGCGTGCGCCAGCCCATCGAGGAGATGGGCCGCGAGATGGTCCACCTGCTGACCGGCGCCATCGAGCAGAGCGGCCGGGTGCCCCGTCACATCGTCCTCACCACCGAGCTCATCGCGCGCGCCTCGAGTGCGGGGAGGGCCATGCCCTGACGACGACCGACCCGCCACCCCGTCCAGTCGCACCGTCCAGCCGTCACCCACATCGCCGAGCGCAGACAACGGAGGAGGAACGATCGATGGATCTTCGTGAAACCAGGTCCGGGCGGCGCCTCGTCCTGGCCAGCATCCTCAGTCTCATCGTCGCGGCGTGCGCCAGCGCCACGCCGAGCGCGGCTCCCAGCGCGGTCGCACCGAGCGCCAGCGCCAACGTCGCGATCACCCCCGAACCGGTCGCGACCAGCGAGGGCGGTCTCACCGCCGACGGCAAGGTGCTGATCCGCTGGTTCGTCGGCCTCGGGACCGGCGCACAGCCCGATCAGATCGCCGACGAGCAGGCCGTCGTGACCGCCTTCAACGAGAGCCAGGACAAGATCACGCTCAGCCTAGAGATCTACCAGAACACGACCGCGTACGACATCCTGAGCACGCAGATCGCCGCCGGGAGCCCGCCGGACATCATCGGACCGGTCGGTTTCCGCGGGTTCTACTCGTATGGCGACCAGCTGCTCGACCTGCAGCCGTTCATCGACAAGAACAGCTACGACGTGTCGGGGATCGACCAGAGCATCCTCTCCGCCTACAAGGAAGGGTTCGGGGGCCAGGTCGGCATCCCGTTCGCGATCTACCCGTCATTCCTCTACTACAACAAGGACCTGTTCACCGAGGCTGGGCTGCCGGAGCCGCCGCACAAGGTCGGCGAGCAGTACGACGGCAAGCCCTGGACCTGGGAGACGCTGACCGAGCTCGCCAAGAAGCTGACCGTCGACAAGGCGGGCAACGACGGGACGAGCGCATCGTTCGACAAGGACGACACCGCCCAGTGGGGCTACTACATGCAGTGGACCGACCCGCGCGGCTGGGGTACCCAGTTCGGGCCAGGCACGCTGGTCGGCGACGACGGCACCACCGCCCAGATCCCCGAGAACTGGGAGGCTGCCTGGCAGTGGTACTACGACGGGATGTGGAAGGACGGCTTCGTGCCGAACGGAGCGGAGAACCGGTCCGAGCTGCTGAACAGCGACAACGCCTTCCAGTCCGGCAACGTCGCGATGGACTTCGTCCACCTCTGGTACACCTGCTGCGCCTGGCCCGCCGAGGGTGAGCCGCAGGCCAAGTCATTCGACATCGCCGTGCCGCCGAGCCATGACGGGGCGACCACGGCCAAGCTTCATGCCGACACGTTCGGGATCATGAAGTCGACCGCCCATCCCGACGAGGCGTTCGAGGTCCTGACCTACCTGCTCGGGAACGACACCCTCATCGCCCGATACGGGGCGCTGCCGGCGGTCGCCAGCAAGCAGGACGCGTTCTTCGCTGCGCTCGAGGAGCGCTTTGCCCCCAACGACATCGATTGGCAGGTCGCGCGCGACATGCTGGCGCACCCGGATGTGCCCAGCCATGAGGCCGACATGCCGAACTTCCTCAAGGCGGACGCCGCCGTCAAGGCGTTCCAGGAGACCCTGATCACCACCGACGGGCTCGACATCACGGCCGAGTCCGAGAAGCTCCGGAGTGAGCTCCAGGGGCTGTTCGACCAGGATCAGTAGGCCCATCATCGCGGAAGCGCGTCGCGACTCCTCCGGCGCGCTTCCGCCCCCCGCCCTTCGCACCACCCACCAGTCGCGAGGCCCGATAGACCATGATCGGCCGGCCCGACGCCCCTGCCCTCCCCGGGTCCACGATCCGGCAGTCCCGCTGGCGGTGGACGTCAACCCGTCGCGAAGCCGCCTGGGGCTGGCTGTTCATCTCGCCGTGGATCGTCGGGTTCATCCTGTTCACGGCCATCCCGATGGCCATGGCGCTGTACTTCAGCCTGACCGACTTCGACCTCCGCCGGCCGGCCGAGGTGCGCTTCATCGGCCTGGACAACTACGCCCAGCTCCTGCGTGACCCCAACGTCATCCAATCGCTCGGCGTCACGCTGCGGTTCGCCGTCCTGACCATCCCACCGACGATCGCCCTGGCGGTCGGGCTGGCCGTGCTCCTCAACTCACCGCGCCTCGCCGGCCGACGCACGTTCCGCACGCTCTTCTACATGCCGACCCAGATCCCGCTCGTCGCCAGCACCTTGATCTGGGCCGGCGTCCTCAATTCCGAGACGGGCTGGGTCAACGGCCTGCTGGGGATCGCCGGCGTGCAAGGGCCTGATTGGCTCAACGACTCGGGCTGGGTCCTGCCGTCGCTCGGGATCATCGGGCTATGGGGCATCGGCGGGATGATGCTGATCGCCCTCGCCGGCATCCAGGCCATCCCGTCCGAGCTGTATGACGCCGCCCGGGTCGATGGTGCCGGCGCCTGGACGACGTTCCGCCGCATCACGCTGCCGCTGCTGACCCCGGTGTTGTTTTACAGCCTGCTGATCAGCTGCGTCGGGGTGTCGCAGTACTTCATCCAGGCGTACGTGCTCAAGAACGGCCAGCCGGACGACTCGACGCTGTTCTACAACGTCAACCTCTACCGCGAGGCGTTCACCTTCAACCAGCTCGGCTATGCCTCGGCATTGGCCTGGGTGTTGTTCATCATCGTGCTCAGCCTCGCGGTCCTCCTGTTCTGGTCCTCGAGTCGCTGGGTGTTCTACGCCGGAGAGCGGCGATGACCGCGATCTCGCGGACGCCCGTGCGGGTGGTCACCGGCGCCCCACTCCAGCGGTCGCTGCGCCGGTTCACGGGCCGGGCGGCCATCTTCCTCGTGGCGGTGGGGCTGCTGTCCGCCTTCCTCATGCCGCTGGCCTACATGGCCCTGACCTCGCTCAAGGACCAGGCCCAGGTCGCCGACCCGGCCGCGCCCCTGTATCCGGCATCGGCACGCACATTCACCTACGAGGGCGAGGCGCTGCAGCTCTACGCGGTCCCGATCGACGGCGTCCTGCGCGAGCTGGCGATCGTCCAGAAGGGCCGCGAATTGTCGGAAATGATCGACCCGGCCGACATGGCCGCCGGGACGTTCATCTGGCAGGGACGCTGGCGGTCGCTCCAGCCGGCCTACGTGTTCGACCCCAAGGTCGAGAACTTCGCGACCGCCTGGGAACAGATCGAGTTCCCCAAGCTGCTGCGCAACACGGCGATCATCGCGACCGTGAGCACGATCGGCGCGGTCGGCTCCGCGATCATCGTGGCCTACGGCTTCAGCCGCTTCCGGTTCCGCGGCCGTGGCCCGCTGTTCCTCGTCCTCCTCTCGACGATCATGCTGAGCGCCCAGGTCACGCTCGTCCCGACGTACATCCTGTTTACCCGGCTCGGCTGGACCGGGACGTGGCTGCCGCTGATCGTTCCCCACTTCTTCGCCAACGCCTACAACGTGTTCCTGCTGCGGCAGTACTTCCTGACGATCCCGACCGACCTCGACGAAGCGGCCATGATCGACGGGGCGAGCCCGTTCCGGATCCTGCGCTCGGTCGTGGCGCCGCAGGCCATCCCGGCCATCGTCGCGGTGACGCTGTTCCACTTCTTCTTCGCCTGGAACGAGTTCCTGATGTCGCTCGTGTACGTCGGGGGCAACGCCGACCTGTGGCCGCTGTCCCTGGGCATGCAGAAGTTCGCGGCCCTCTATGTGACGCGACCGCCGCTCGTCCAGGCCAGCGCGATCCTCGCGATCATCGTCCCGGTCATCGTGTTCTTCCTGTCCCAGCGGGCGTTCATGCGCGGTGTGGTCATCACGGGCGTCGAGAAATGACCGGCGTCGCGACGGACGCCGCCGCGGAGGAGCACGGACCGGGCGAACCCTTCGATTGGCCGGTCGTCCCGGCCGTCGCCTGGCAGCGCGGGATGGGCGTGCCCTGCGTAGATGTGGGCCGGCCGCGGGTCGACACCCCGATGATCGACGACGGCGAGTGGGCCGGCGTGCCCATCGGCGGCCTGGGCACCGGCAGCATCGGGCGCACGTTCCGTGGCGACGCGGCGCGCTGGCATCTCGAGATCGGCCGGCATCGGTTCGAGCCCGTCGCCGCCGACGGCTTCGCGCTGTTCGTCGGCCGGCCCGATGGCGCGAGCCATGCCACGGTCCTGTCCGCTCTCCGGCCGCCCGACGGTGTCCTGCCGACGTGGGGCTGGGACCTGCCAGTCGGCGGCGGGACCTACCACGCGCTGTTCCCGCGCGCCTGGCAGACGTTCGAGCCGGACGTCCTCGGGGTCCGGCTCATCGGCGAGCAGCTGTCGCCGGTCATCGCCGGCGATCTCGAGTCGAGCGCGTTGCCGGTCGGCGTGTTCGAGTGGTGGGTGGAGAATCCGGGCCCGACACCGCTGACGGTCGGTGTCCTCGCCACGTGGGCCGACCCGCCGGGCGGCCCGGATCACGGCGCTCCTTCCGGCAGGCCCCACGAGGTCACGGTCGACGGCGATGGCTCCGTCGCGGTCACCTTCGGCGATCCGGGACCGTCGGCACCGACCGCCTTGCGCGGCACGCTCGCGCTCGCGGCGAGCGCCGGCCCGGACTGGGCACTGAGCGCGAGGCCGACGTTCGACCCGCTCGCCGACATCGACATGTGGACGGACTTCTCCACCGATGGCCGCCTCGACCAGGCACCGCCGGCCCGTGCCGACCCCCCTTCGGCCGGGCCGGCTGGCGCCGCCATCGCAGCGACGACGACCCTGGCCCCGGGTGAGCGCCGGTCGGTGCGGTTCGCCCTGGCGTGGGACCTGCCGATGGTCGAGTTCGGGGCCGGGCGTCGATGGTGGAAGCGCTACACGCGCGACTGGGGCCGGACCGGGACCCGGGCGCGCGACCTGGCCGAGCATGCCCTCGCCGAGGCACCGACGTGGCGGAGCCGGGTCGAGGCCTGGCAGCGGCCGATCCTCGACGACCCCGAACGACCGGCCTGGTACCGCGCGTCCCTGTTCAACGAGCTGTACTTCCTCGTCGATGGCGGGTCGTTCTGGGAAGCCGGCGAGGTCGGCCAGCCCCCGAGCCAGGACGATGGGGTCGGTCGCTTCGCCCTGCTGGAATGCGTCGACTACCCGTTCTATGACACGGTCGATGTCGACTTCTACGCGTCGTTCGCGATCCTCGAGCTCTTTCCGGGCCTCGAGCTGCGCGGCATCCGCGACCTCCTCGCGACGATCCCGATCGACGATCCGACCGTGGTATCGATCCAGGCGTCGGGTCGCGACGCGCCGCGCAAGATCGGTGGGACGGTGCCGCACGATGTCGGCGGCCCGCACGACGACCCCTTCTACCGGCCGAACTGGTACCGCTTCCAGGACGTCAACGGGTGGAAGGACCTGGGTCCCAAGTTCGTCCTGCAGGTGTGGCGCGACGCGGTCGCCGCCGGATCCGAGGGCGATGCGCTCATCCGCGCCGCCTTCCCGACGGTCGACGCGGTGCTCCGCCGGCTCGCCGCGGCCGATCGCGACGGCGACGGCCTGCCCGAGCACGACGGGGAGCCCGACCAGACCTACGACACGTGGCCGATGCGCGGCCCATCGGCCTATGGCGGGTCGCTCTGGCTGGCGGCGACCGCGGCCGCCGAGGCGATGGCACGCCGGCTCGGTGACACCGCGGCGGAACGCCACTGGGCCGGCTGGTTCGAGCGCGCCCAGGTCGCCTACGACCGGCGGCTGTGGCGCGGGCGCTACTACGCCTACGACGACGGCGGCGGTCCGAGCTCGACGAGCATCATGGCCGACCAGCTGGCGGGCCAGTGGTATGCCGACGCGACCGGTCTCGGTGACCTGCTGCCGTCCGATCGCGTGGACGCCGCCCTGCGGGCCATCCATGAAAGCAACGTTCGGCAGTTCGGCGGCGGCCGGATGGGGGCCGTGAACGGGATGCGCCCGAATGGCACCGTCGACGACTCGAGCGAGCAGTCGGCCGAGGTGTGGGTCGGGACGACCTACGCGCTGGCCGCGTTCATGATCGGCCGCGGCCTCGTCGCTGAGGGTTGGGACACGGCCCGAGGTGCGGCCGCCGTCACGTACGAGCGCGGCTTCTGGTTCCGCACGCCCGAGGCGTACGACGAGCGCGGCAACTTCCGCGCGTCGATCTATCTCCGCCCGCTGGCGATCTGGGCGATCGAGGAAGCGCTGCGGCGCCGGCGGATCGGCCGTGCCCCGCGCGACGGGTGATCAGCGGCCGAGGATGACCCCGGCGGAGGCCAGAAACAGGCCGTAGAGCGCGGTGGCGAGCCAGAGCATGGTCGCGACGTCGGGTCGCTCGTACAGCGGGATGGGCTGCGTCCCACCCTTGTCGGTGGCGACCACGCCGAGCCGGCCGCGGAGGGCGAACGCCCTGCCGCTACCGACGATGGTCAGGATGACCCCGGACATGAACAGGACGGCGACGGCCGGATCCATGGAAACCCCCTGCGTGTGACGGATGGCGGCGCGTGACGACGCCGCGGATGAGAACGACCGCATCCTACCCGACACGTGTCGGCCCGTGGAGGGACCCGATGGGACTACCGGTCGACCACCGCCATGGCGGCCATCCGCTCGGCCGGGGTCGGCGTGGACGGGTCGTCGAGGGCCACCAGGTCGGTCGGTTCGAGCCCGCGCCAGTCGGCTTCGTTGGTGATCGCCTCGTAGGCGCGTGCGAGCCCGAGGAGGCCGGGCTCGGACCACGGGGCCCCGATGAACTGCAACCCGACCGGCAGCCCCTCGGACAGACCGGCCGGGACCGAGATGCCCGGCAGCCCGGCCATGTTGACCGGCAGCGTGCAGGCATCGGACAGGTACATCGAGACGGGGTCCTCGAGGCGCGCGCCGAAGCGGAACGCGACGGTCGGCGACGTGGGCGCGACGAGCGCGTCGAAGCCCTGCGCCCAGAGCGCGTCGAAATCGTCCTTGATCAGCGTGCGGACCTTCTGCGCCTTGAGGTAGTAGGCGTCGTAGTAGCCGGCCGACAGCGCGTACGTGCCGAGCATGATCCGCCGCTTGACCTCGGGTCCGAAGCCGCCGCCCCGCGTCGCCAGGTAGTCGGCCAGCACGTCGTGCCCCTCGCCGAGGCGCGGGCCGTAGCGGATCCCGTCGTAGCGGGCGAGGTTCGCCGACGCCTCGGCCGGCGCGACGATGTAGTACGTCGCCAGGCCGTATTCCGTGTGCGGCAGCGACACGTCCTCGATGATCGCGCCCGCCGCGGCGAGCGCATCGACCGCCTCGCGGACCCGTGCCTCGACCCCGGGTTCCATGCCCGCGACGAAGTACTCCTTCGGCAGACCGAGCCGCTTGCCGCGCAGGCTCGCGGCCGCTTCGTCGTCGCCGGCCGTCAGCCGCAGCAGCGCGTCTGGGACGGGCTCGGGCGACGAGGTCGAGTCGCGGTCGTCTCGACCCGCCACGGCATGCAGCAGGGCCGCCGCGTCGCGGGCGTCGCGGGCGAACGGCCCGATCTGGTCCAGGGAGCTCGCGAACGCGACGATCCCGTAGCGGCTGACCCGCCCGTACGTCGGCTTGAGTCCGACGATCCCGGTCAGGGCGGCCGGCTGGCGGATCGAGCCACCGGTGTCGGTCCCGATCGACACCGCGGCATGGAACGCGGCCACGGCCGAGGCCGAGCCACCGCTCGAGCCACCGGGCACCCGGTCGAGCGCCCATGGGTTGGCCGTCGGCCCGTAGGCCGAATGCTCGGTCGACGAGCCCATCGCGAACTCGTCCATGTTCGTCTTGCCGAGGATCACCGCACCGACCGCGCGCAGCCGTTCGGTGATGTGGGCGTCGTACGGGGATCGATACCCCTCGAGGATCTTCGACCCGGCGGTGACCTGACCACCGGCTACCGAGACGAGGTCCTTCAGGGCGATCGGGATGCCGAGCAGCGGATGGACGGATCCGAGCGCGGCCGCACCCTCGCGCTTCGCAGCGGCCAGGCGAGCGTCGGCCGCATCGGCCTCCGCCAGGGCGCGGTCGCGATCGAGCGACAGCCAGGCGTGCAGGCCGTGGTCCTGGCGCTCCGCCAGGTCGAGATGGGCGAGGGTCAGCTCGCGCGACGAGATCTCGCCACGGCGGAGCCGGGCGGCCATGTGATGGGCATGGAGGCGGGTCAGCTCGGTGCTCATGGGCGGGGCGGGCAGCTCAGTCGCCGCCAAGGATCGGGGGCACGACGATGGACGCGCCATCGTGCTCGGCGGCGTTCGCCAGGATGGCCTCGACCGGTAGCGACGGACGGGCAACGTCGTCGCGCAGGATGTTCTCGAGCTCGATCGTCTGGGCGGTCGGCGCGATGTGGTCGGTCGGGACGGTCGCCAGGATCGTGTACTGGTCGAGGATGTGGTTCAGCTGGCCCTCCAGACGCTCGAGCTCCTCCCCGGAGAGCCCGAGCCTCGCCAGGTGCGCGACGTGTTCGACGTCGGCGCGCGACAGGGTGGCCATGCGACCGATGATAGCCGAGCCGCTTCGACCTACGGAACGGGCGTGAAGCTGTCGACGACCAGCGTGGCCCGACACCAATGGCCGGCCACGATCCCGATCTGGCGCTCCGATGCGCTCCGATCGGTGGCGCCCTCGCAGGAGCCGGCGGCTTCGTCGTCGAAGTGGGCGATGATGGTGAACCGATCGGGCGTCTCGCTCCCGCACGCGACGGGCGCGTCCAGATCGGACCGCGGCCGGGCATCGACGCGCGACCCGCCGTCGCGGATCGACAGCTTGCGCGGGGCATTGCCGGAGAGCCATGCGGGCTCCCAGTCCCACGTCGGACGATCCTGGTCGTCGCATTCGAGACCGATGACACCTTCGAGTCGGAGCGGCGACCCGCCGAAGCAGGCCAGACCGCCGTCGCCCATGCCCGAACCCGTCAGACGGGCCAGATCGTCGACCCGGATCGCACCCGGTCCCGGGCAATCGAGATCCTGGCGCGACAGCCAGCGCTCGGCCCCGTGGTCGGACGCCGCCACCCAGCCGACGCGCGGCACCCCGGCGCCGCTGTCGATGGACGGGATGATGATGTTGAACCACTCGTAGTCCGCCGCGACGACCGGACCATCGACGACCCAGACGGTCGTGCCATTCGCGAGCAGCTCCTGACGCTCGCTCGACAGGCCCGGCGCCGACCGGACACGCAGGTTCGGCGAGACCGTCACGCCGAGTGCCCCGGCAACGGGGTACCGATCGTCCGTGGTCACCTTCGCCACGACGAACCGCACGCGGCACGCCAGGCGTGCGGCAGGCGCCGAGAGTGGCTGCGCACCCGGACCCGACGGACCGGGCCGACACTCGTCGGCCGCGGGGTGATCGAACGCACCCTCGAGGTCGACCATGCCATCCGACGGGAGCCCTCCGACCGGGACGGATCCGCCTGGCTCGATCGCCAGTCGTGGACCACCGAGCGATGGCACCTCGACGTCGATGTCCACCTCGGCCTCCCAGCCACCGAGTCCGGTCAGCCAGTCAGGTCCGTCGACGCATGCCCATCCCGGTTCGGGGGCGCAGGGCACGGCGTCAGGGCTGCCGGAAACGAATGCGCGCAGCCGGAGCGGGCGATCCCCCAAGCAAGCGACGCGTTCTTCTGGATGGAGCGCGACCACCATCGCTGCCGTGACGGCGCCGGTCGGGCACGCGTCCGCGCGCGTCGCGATCCATGGCGTGCCGTCGTGATCACCACGCGCCACCCAGCCCACCGGGAACGAGGCGTACAGGTTACCGGGACGCCACGCGGTCACCTGGTACCACTCGTAGTCATTGGCGATGACCGGGCCATCGAGGATGAGCAGGTGGTCGCCGACGTCGAGGAGCGGCTCGTGCATGATCGAATCCGCCGCGACACGCGGCTCGGACCGGATCCGGAGCCGACCGGACACGACGTGCATCAAGGTGTCCGGGGCGAGCGGCGGTCCACCGAGTGATGTCCCGGGAGGTTCCTGACCGGGCACCGGCGATCCCAGGTCCCCTGTCGCCGTCGGCTCGGGGGACGAGACGTCGCCGAGGGCCGGCGGCGAGGGAGGCGTGACCACCGCGTCGAGCGGGTTGCGCTCGTTGAACGCACCCGCGGCGGCCGCCGCGCCGATCAGCATCGCCAGCAGCGCGGCCGCGGCGAGCAGGACCGGCCACTGTCGGTCGCGGGGTGGCACCAATGCGGCCCGAAGCAGACGCTCACGCACGAACGGCGACCCGTCGCGAACCGGCAGTCGACCGAGCAGATGATCCAGCTCGCGATGACTCGCGGCGATATCGCGGCATTCCGGACACGCCAGGAGCCCAGTCTGCATGCTCGACTGCTCCTTGGGGCTCAACGCGAAATCAAGGGATGCCACCGCGAGCTGCAGCGCCTCGTGATCGTGGCTCATGCGTGCATCCCTTCCGCGATGAGGAACGATCGAAGCCGCTCGCGTGCGCGGAACATCAATGTCCGAGTCGCTGGCTCGGTCCGTCCGATGGACTCCGCGATCTCGCGCCCCGAGAAGCCGTTGGCGGCCATCACCAGAGCCGTCCGGGCCTCGACGGTCAGGATCCCGAGCGCCGCCACGAGGGCCTCGCCCATTTCATGGCGCAGCATCTCGACGTCTGCGGCGACCTCGTCGTCCGGCCGGGGCGCCCGTTCGATAAAGCGTCGAGCGACGACGCTGCGACGGCCACGACTCGTCGTCAGGTTGGCGCAGACCCGGAACAGCCACGCGGACACGTTGTCCGGCACACGCCCGGCGGCGTGCTCCTTGACCAGGCGGAGGAAGGTTTCCTGGACGAGGTCGTCGGCAACGTCAGCGTCACGTGTGAGCGCGTAGGCGAAGCCCGTCAGCCGGCGCTGGTGCTCCTCGTATGCGGCCATGACGAAGTCAGCGCGAATGTCCGCGGCCGTCACGCGGCCGATCGGCCGGATCGTGGGTCGACGCCCACCTGACGGGTTGATCTCGCCCTCCACGTGAGAGTGACGCGATAGGCGGCGGATTGTCGCAGACGCCCGTCGTGGCACCGCTCGCGCTCCCGACTCGTGTCGTCAAGGCGACAGGCAGCGGGCGCACCAACCGCGTTCCAGGGACGTCTCCCTGTCACACATCGCCTGGAGACACCACATGGGCACCGCATCCCGGCCCCTCGCGATCTCGATCGCCATCGCCTTGATCGTCGCGGCGTGCGGTTCGAGTGCGAGGCCGACACCTCTCCCCGCGCCATCGCCGTCGACGTCGGCCGCATCTTCGACCGATATCTCCGTGGATCCGACCGTTGCTCCCCCGGCGGCGTCGGCGCTCGCCCCGCTGCCGGCATCGGCGACGCTCCCCGTCCGCGCGTCGGCGTTCGAGATCGGCAACCGGCTGGCATTGGCACCGGGCTCGGACGGCACGCTCTTTGTCGCGATCCCGCGACGCGGCGGATCGGTCCTGGCGTCCCTGGACACGACTGGCCGCCCTCGGCCGGGCTGGCCGATCAGGATCGAGAACACGACCGCGTGCGATCACCTGCTCGCCGTCGGCGATGGCTCGGTCCGAGTCGTCTGCGACGCGACGAATGTGCCTCCGCCCGAACTCGACAGTCCCGATGTTCGAGCCTTCGCCTTCGACGCGGTCGGGCGGCCGATCGACGGATGGCCGGTGCAGCTCCGACCTGCGATTGCCGCTCGTGTCGTCAACGACGACCTTCTGACGCTGACCGACCAACCGCTGACCGACACGCCTGAACCCGGCGGGATCTCACACGAGGTTTGGCTGACGGTCGTGACGGGCGATGGCGCGATGCGTGTCGGCACGAAGGTGCCGATGGCGGAGACGTGCTGCGGTGACCGATGGGTCATCGGCCCTGACGGTGTCGCGTACGGAGCCATCCAGGATTGGGGCGTCACGCCGGAAGCGCCGAAGTCCTCGAAGCTCGTCGCCGTGGGCATTGATGGCCTGCGGTCGGGCTTCCCGATGCCGTTCCGCGGATCCCTGTCGCCGCCGGCGTTCGACGCCGCGGGGCTCCTCCGTCTGACGGTCAACGAAGGCTCAGCCCGGATGTCTCGGACCCTCGTCGTGGATTCGGGCGGTCGCGTCGTGGGCGAGAGCTCCGACAGCCTCGGGGTCAGCGCCACCGACACGTGCGTCGGTGTCGAGGGCGTCTGCGAGGTGCCCGATGCCCCGCTCGTCGGTGGCGACGGCCCGGCATACGTCGTGGAGGCCGGCTTCCAGTCCACCGTCGTGGCGGCCGTGAGTCGCTCGGGTCGGGCGATCGACGGCTGGCCGTATCGATCGTCGGCCGGCAGTCAGGTCAGCGGTCGATGCCTCGGAGACGACATCTGCGAGGGTGGAGACATCGCCACCCCGGCGATCGGTCCAGACGGGTCCCTGTACCTGATCCACGCCGCCCGAGCCGACTCGGTCGGCGGGCACCTCGTCGCCATCGGTCCCGATGGTCGTTTGCGACCTGGGTGGCCGGTCGAGCTACGTCGCCCTGGCGCTGAGTTCTGGTCGGTCGTCGCCGGCGCCGACGGGATCGCCTTCGCCCTGGCTATCGAGCCGGAAGCAGGGGGGTCCGCTTCGGCGACCGTTCTGGCGATCGACCCAGACAGCTCGGTGCGCCACACGACCACGGTCGTCGAGCCCTGACATGCCCGAGACAAGACGGATGCGCTCCACGTTCGGTCGGGTGACCGCGGCCCTCCTGGGGGGTCTCCTTTTGACGGCGTGTGGGTCGTCGCGGTCGGTATCGTCGTCAACGACGACCGTAGCGTCAGCGCTGCCGCTGACGTCGCCGGCCACCCCATGGTCGACGCCGTCAGCCCCAGCCGTGCCGAGCGCGCCGACGGAGACCGGCCGCCCACCGACGTGGACGCCGACCGGAGACATGGTCATCCCTCGCCGAGCCCATACGGCGACGCTGTTGGTCGACGGTCGCGTCCTCGTCGCCGGCGGTACCACCCCGACGGCGTTGGTCGCGCGCGCCGAGCTCTACGACCCGGCCAGCCGGACGTGGACAGCGACCGGCGCGATGGGTGAGGCACGCTCCGGTCATACCGCGACCCTGCTCCCGGACGGAACGGTGCTCGTGGCCGGCGGCATCGGGCCTGGCAGCATCGACGCGTCCGAGCGATCCGCCGAGGTGTACGACCCGACGACAGGTCGATGGACGTCGACCGGGGCGATGACGGTCAGCCGAACCCTGCATACCGCCACGCAGTTACCGGACGGTACCGTGCTGGTGGCCGGTGGCAGCGGCCGGACGACGAATGGCGCCGAGCTGGCCTCGACCGAGATGTTCGAACCGCGTGCCGGTGGCTGGCGGGCGACGGGCGCCCTGCTCGAAGCCCGCTACGGTCATACCGCCACGGTCTTGGGGGACGGCTCGGTCCTCGTCGCCGGCGGCGTTCCGCTCGGCGCGGATCACGTGGCACCGGTCAACCAGAACCTTGCCACCGCCGAGCTCTACGGCCCGGCTCGCCGAGCATGGGTCGCAGCCGGGACCATGGACGGAGGCCGTGCCAGGCACACGGCCACGCTGTTGACCGATGGATCGGTGCTGGTGGGGCGGTACGGGCCACTCGTGTCGCCCCAGCTCTACGACCCTGTGACGCGATCCTGGGCAACGACCGCCGAGTCGGCGACGGTGGGCTTCGGGTCGACAGCGACGCTCCTGTCCGATGGCTGGGTGCTCGTCGTGGGTGGCTCCGATGACGCCCACGGCGCCGCCGAGCTGTACGACCCGGACACCGGAGCGTGGTCGACGACGACCTCCCTGGCCACGGCTCGCGACGGCCACACGTCGACGCTGCTGGCCGACGGCACGGTCCTCGTGGCCGGTGGCACGACCGGGAGCGACGGTGACTCCGCAGAGCTGTTCGACCCGGGCCAGGGCTCCTGATATGGGGCTGCTGACGGTCGATGTCGACCACCTGGAGGCCACGTCCGTGCGAATGAAGCTCTCGCCGATCGCGATGGGCGTCATTGCGTCGATGCTCCTCGGCGCCTGTGCGTCGAGTCCGCTCTCCACCTCCGGCCCGCGTACCGCTCCGAGCCAGGGAGCCATCTCGTCCACGACATCGCCGGAGTCACTGGCCTCGTCGACCGCCTGGGCGAGTCCCTCAGCGTCGCCAACGCTGGCACCGTCCGTGACTCCCGTGCCGACGCCCGAGGCGCAGATCGCAGCGGCGTGGATCGTCGCGGACGATCTGCCGCAACCGCGCGGCTTCGGTCCGGTCGCGACGCTCCTGCTGGACGGGACGGTGTTGCTCGCGGGAGGGGACCACGGTCAGGCCCGCGAGCAGCGCTACGATCCCGGCACCGGGCGCTGGACCGAGACGCGAAGCATGGCCGACTGGCGCTTCGACTTCACGGCGACACGGCTTGCCGACGGCCGGGTCCTCGTCACGGGCGGCAGGACGGCCGCGGGCGTCGTGGAACGGCTCGCGACGGCCGAGCTGTACGACCCGCGGACCGGGCGTTGGACGGCCACGGCGAGCATGGCCATGGCCCGAGCCGGGCACACCGCCACGCTCCTGTCCGATGGCACGGTCCTCGTCGCAGGCGGCCATGTCTACGAGGACGGTGCCGGGTCACGGGCGTGGTTGGCCACGGCAGAGCTGTACGACCCGGACAGCGGTCGATGGACATCCACCGGGAACCTGACGGCACCACGCGGCGGGCATGTCGCGACGCTGCTGCCGGGCGGTACGGTCCTCGTGGCCGGCGGGGCCACCGAAGGGACGGTGATCCTGGCTTCGGCCGAACTGTACGACCCAGGCACGGGGCGGTGGGTGGCGACCGAGGGTATGGCTAATGCGCGCTACGCGCCGGCCATGGTGGCGTTGCCGGACGGGACGGTGATCGTCGTCGGCAGCGAGGATAGCGACGCGGTCGCCCGGAGCGCTGAGCGGTACGACCCGGCCAGCGGGCGATGGACGGCGGCAGGCCCCCTCGACGAGGGCCGGCACGGGTTCATCGCGACGGTGCTGGACGACGGTCGGGTGCTGGTGGCCGGGGGTCGCAGCGCCGACCGGTTCGGCACCGCACTCGCGACCGCGGAGCTGTTCGACCCGGAGCGCGGACACTGGACGCCGACGGCACCCATGCACGAGGGGCGGATCTACGCCACGGCGACGCTGCTCACCGACGGCACCGTGCTCGTCGCCGGCGGTGTCGGGGTCGCTTGGCTGAGGTCGTCCGAGCGCTACGACCCGGGCGGAGGGTCCTAGTGACGACGCAGTCGATCGGGCATCCCCGGGACGCGGCTTCTACGATGCGCGGGTGCATGGACAGATGGCGCCGCCCCCGGGACGCCCGTGACGGCGCCGCTCGTGCGCCCGATGCTCCCCGCCGACCTCGAGCCGGCCGTGCAGGCCGTCCTGGCCGACGACTTCGGCGACCGGCGGGCCTGGTTCGCGTTCGCGCTCGCGGCGCCGAGCTGTCGCCCGTTCGTCGCCGCGGATGCCGACGGCGCGATCGTGGGGACCGGCGTCGCGACGATCAACGGGCCCGTGACGTGGGTGGGCACGATCTGGGTGGCACCGGCGCAGCGTCGCCATGGGCTGGGCCGGGCCTTGACCCAGGCGACCATCGACGCGGGCGAGGCGGCCGGTTCGCGGACGTTCGTGCTCGTGGCGACGGACCGCGGCCGCGTGCTGTACGAGAAGATGGGCTTCGCGGTGCAGACCTGGTACCGGACGATGGAAGCTCCGGGGCTGGCCAGCGAAGCCGACGCCACGTTGATCCAGCAGCGGATCCGCCCGTACGAGGCGGCTGACCTCGACGCCATCGTGGCCCTCGACCGGGTCGCGACGGGCGAGGATCGGCAAGCCGTCCTCGCCGGCCTCGCCACCCCTGACGGCGCTCGGGTCGTCTACAGCGGGTCCGCCATCGATGGCTTCGTCATCCGCGGCCCGTGGGGCGGCGGCGCCAGCGTCGCGCCGCGGGCCGACGACGCGATCCGGATCCAGCACGCTCGACGCGTCGCCGCCGGACCCGGCAAGCGCGTGCGCTGCGGCATCCTCGCCGAGAACGAGGCCGGTTCGGACGCCCTCCTCGCCGCTGGCTGGACCGAAGCGTGGCGCGCGCCGCGGCTCATCCGTGGGGCCCCGCTCGCTTGGCATCCCGAGCACCTCTGGGGGCAGTTCAACCACGCGATGGGCTAGCGCCTGACCCAAGGGTCCCGGTCGCGGGGCCCGATGGTGGGATGGTCGCCGCGCGCCGGTGCATGGACGCTACGGCCACGATGATCGCGACCAGCTGCCTCCAATGCGGCACCCCCGCCGCCCGGGAGGGATCCACGTTCTGTCGGCGCTGCGGCCTGCCCTACGGCGAGGCGCCGCGCGCCGATGCCGAGCTGCCGACCTGCCCCGTCTGCTATCGGACCGTCGACGACGACGGCCGCATGGACAGCCTCGACCTGCCAGGTCTGCGGGTCGACCTCCGGCGGCACATGACGGAGCACGACCGGCACCCGGTCGGTGACGACGAGTGGCTCGAGACGCTGCGCGAGGGCGACCGGCTGCGCTGGGGCCGCTGGACGGCCCCGTTCGAGACGGTCCGCCGCTACCTCGTGACCGGCCAGATCGACGCCGGGCGCAACCGGCAGCTCGCCCACGACCTGATCGTGACCGCGATGACCCAGCTGCGCCGCTGGGGGCCGGACGGCGAGATCCTCGGCGATCAGCCGGAATGGCAGGCGGCCCGCGGCGCGGTGAGCGAGCTGATGGAGCGCTACGCGGCCGGCCGCCGCTAGGGGCTCTCCCCCGCCAGCAGCCGCCGGAAGCCGGCTTCGTCGAGGACCGGCACACCCAGGTCCTGGGCCTTGGTCAGCTTCGACCCGGCCGATTCCCGGCGACGAGGAAGTCGGTCTTCTTCGACACCGCGCCCGCCGGCTTGCCGCCGGCGGCGCGGATCGCGGCCTCGGCCTCGGGGCGGGTGAACCCCTCGAGCGTGCCCGTCACGACCAGGCTCTTGCCGGCGAGCGGGCCGGCTTCGGGCGCCTCGCCGGGCGGTGGAAGCGACGGCCGCTCGGGGACCACGCCGACATCGACCAGCTCGCGCAGCCCATCGGCCGTGGCCGGATCGGCGAAATAGCGACCGATCGCCGCCGCGACGAGTCGGGCCGATGCCGTCGACCTCGGTCAACATCTCGGGCGTCTCCGCGGCCACGCGACGAAGGTCCGCCGCGGCGGCCGCGAACCATGGATCGGGTCCGGCCTCGGGCCGCGGATCGGGCTCCGGGTAGTCGTCCGGCCGGACCCGCGTCGCCAGCCAGCCGGCGAGGTCGATCGCGGTCGATTCGCCGACCTGTGGCATGCCGAGCGAGTTCAGGACGCGGGCCATGGGCCGGCCGACCCGCGCGCGCTGGATCCGATCGTGCAGGTTCTCCGCGCTCTTGCGCGCGAATCGATCGAGCGATTCGAGATCCTCGACCGTCAGCCGGAAGAAGTCCGCGCGCGACTTGACGAGGCCGCGCTCGAGGAGCTGCCGGAGTACCGCCCAGCCGGCCCCTTCGATGTCCATCCCACCGCGCCCGACGAAGTGTCCGTACTCCTGGCTCAGACGGGCCGGGCAGACCGGGTTCGGGCAGTAGACCCGGACCGCGCCCTCGTCCTGGACCACGGTCGTGCCGCACACCGGGCACTCGGTCGGCATGACGAACTCGCGCTCCCCGCCGGTCCGTCGGTCGGCGACCGGCCGGACGACCTCCGGGATGACGTCGCCGGCCTTCTGCAGGACGACCCGGTCGCCGATGCGGATGTCCTTGCGCTTGACCTCGTCGAGGTTGTGGAGGGTCGCCCGGGCGACCGTCGAGCCGGCGACCTTCACCGGGGTCAGGTGGGCGACCGGCGTGAGGGTCCCGGTCCGGCCGACGTACGGCACGATGTCCTCGAGCATGGTCTCGACCTGCTCGGGCGGGAACTTGTAGGCGATCGCCCAGCGGGGCGCGCGGCTGACCATGCCGAGTCGTTCCTGCTGGTCGAACCGGTCGACCTTCACGACCACCCCGTCGGTCTCGTACGGCAGCTCGTGACGGGCCTCGCGCCACCGTTCGGTGAAGGCGATGACCCCGTCGATGTCGAGCCCGGCCTCGTGTTCGGGGTTGCCCGGCAGCCCGAGGGCCGTGATGCGCTCGAGCGCGGCGGACTGGGCAGCCAGCGAGCCGTCCCCCTCCTCGAGCAGCTGGTACGCCCAGAACGACAGGAGCCGGCTCGGCGGTCACCGCCGGGTCCTTCTGGCGCAGCGAGCCCGCGCCCGAGTTGCGCGGGTTGGCGTACAGCGCCAGCCCGGCCTCCTCACGCTCGGCGTTGATGCGCACGAACTCGGCCTTCGGCATGAATACCTCGCCGCGGACATCCGCCGTCGCCGGCTGCGCGAGGCGGTCCGGGATCACGCCGATCGTCCGGAGGTTGGCGGTGACGTCCTCCCCCGTCGTGCCGTCGCCCCGCGTCGCGCCCTGGACGAAGCGTCCACGGTCAAAGCGCAGGGTGACCGCCAGGCCGTCGATCTTGAGCTCGGCGACATAGCGCAGGTCGGGCGCCGGCTCGGGCGCGGCCGGTGGCCCGAGCCCGCGGCGGACCCGGGTATCGAACGCGCGCAGCTCGTCGTGGCTGAACGCGTTCGATAGGCTGAGCATGGGCCGCCGGTGGCGGACCTCGTCGAACACGCCGCCGGCGGGCGCCCCGCCGACACGTTGGGTCGGCGAGTCGTCGGTGATCAGCTCGGGATAGGCCGTTTCCAGGGCGACCAGCTCGCGGAACAGCTGGTCGTACTCCGCGTCGCCGATCTCGGGCGCATCCGAGCCGTGATAGAGCGTGTTCGCCCGGTCGATGGCGGCAGCAAGCTCGGCGTGGCGTGCGGTTGCGGCCTCGATGTCGAGCGCCACGGCCGCCTCCACGAGGGCCGGGTCGACGGGCGGGAGCTGGACCGTCATGCCCCTGAGGGTAGCGAGGCCGGCCCCTGGACGTGGTCTCGGGTGATGTCCACCGGGTGCGGTGTCCCGAGCAGGGACAGGCAGACCTCGAATTCCTCGCGCAGGATGGCCAGGGCCCGTGCGACACCGTCCTGGCCGCCGGCGGCCAGCGCGAACATGATCGGCTTGCCGATCAGCACGCCGCGCGCGCCGAGTGCGCAGGCGATGGCGATGTCGATCCCGCGGCGGACGCCGCCATCGACCCAGACCTCGGTGCCGTCCGCGACCGCGCGGACGATCCCGTCGAGGACATCGACCGGGGCGGCGACGCGATCGAGCTGGCGGCCGCCATGGTTGCTCACGACGATGGCATCGGCCCCGTGCTCGACGGCGAGCCGGGCGTCGTCGGCGGTGAGGATGCCCTTGAGCACGAGCGGCAGCCCGCTCCATGACCGGATCGTGGCCAGGTCGTCCCACGTGAGCCGGCCCCCGCGGGAATCGAGGCGCTCGTACCCGTCGCGGCCATGGTCGCCATGGCTCGGACCGGTCTCGGGAAAGTTCCCGAGGGGCACGGACAGGGCCCACCCCGAGCGGCGATCGCGATCGCGATAGCCCAGCCTCGGGAGGTCCACGGTGAGCACGATGGCCGCGTAACCCGCCGCCGCGGCGCGCTGCACGAGTTCGTGGGTCCGGCCCGGGTCCGCCTGGACATAGAGCTGGAACCAGCGGACAGCGTCCGGAGCGGTCTTGGCGATCGCCTCGATCGAGCATGTCGCCATGGTCGAGGCGATGAACGGGATCCCGGCCGCCGCGGCGGCCCGTGCCGTGGCGGCCTCGGCATCGGGATGGGCCAGGCCGTGGGCGGCCATCGGTGCGATGGCCACGGGCATGGCCACCGGCGTACCGAGCATCGTGGTCGACGGGTCGACCGCGGACACGTCGACCAGGACGCGCGGTCGCAGTCGATACCGCCACCATGCCGCCGAGTTCTCCGCGAGCGTGACCTCGTCCCAGCTGCCCCCGGCGATGTAGTCGAACGAGGGCGGATCCATCAGGCGCCGGGCGTGGTGTTCGAACTCGGTTATCGCGACGATCCGGGCAAGATCGGCATTGTCCAGCCGGCTGCCTGCTTCCACGTCGCCATCCTAGGACGAACGACTACCCTACGGCGATGCCAGCCTCGGATGCGGATCGGCGGCTCCTGGCGGCGTCGGCGGCGGGCGACGCCGCGGGCATCCGAGCGGCGGTGGCCATGGGGGCGGATCCGGACACCCGCGATGCCGCGGGAACGCCGGCCCACATGCTGGCCACGATCGCCCGGGCGACGGACGCCGTGCGGGCCCTGCTCGACGCCGGCGCGGATATCGATGCCCAGGACGCCCAGAGGGACAACCCGTTCCTGTACGCCGGCGCCGAGGGCCTGCTCGACATCCTGACGCTGGCCAACGAGGCCGGCGCCGACCCGGCCATCACCAACCGATACGGTGGCGTCGCGCTCATCCCCGCGTCGGAGCGCGGCCATGTGGAGGTCGTCCGGTACCTCCTCGCCGAATCCGACGTCGACGTCGACCATGTCAACAAGCTCGGTTGGACGGCCCTGCTCGAGGCGATCGTGTTGTCGGATGGCGGCCCGCCGCACCAGGAGATCGTGCGTCTCCTGATCGAGCATGGCGCCGACGTGGACCTCGCCGACGGCGATGGGGTGCGCCCCTTGGCCCATGCGAGGGCCCGCGGCCAGGTGGCCATCGCGGCGCTCCTCGTGGACGCCGGAGCGCGGCCCTGACCGGGACGCGCCCCTAGCCGACGATCTCGAGGTTGGCCAGGCTGGCGAGCATCGTCTTGCGACCGACGCCCGGGTCCTTGAAGGCGACCGTGATCTCCTCGTCGCTGCGCGTGAGCTTGGACGTGACCACGATGCCGTCACCCCAGCGTCCGTGGTGGACCCGGTCACCGTCGCGGAACTGGCGCTCGCCGGGGATCACCGGGCGGGGCGGTCGCACCGGTCGCGCCGGCGCCTCTCGTGTGGCGCTCAATGAGCCGGAAGGCGCGCCCGCCTCGAACGCCTCGCGACGCGCGGCCAGGTCGCGGCTTGGGCGGAACGGCTCGCCCTCGGCGGGTGCGCCAGGACGGCCGCTCCCCTGCCGATAGGCCGGTCCCGGCCCGCGGGTCGGCGTGTTGAAGCGGGTCGTGCGGCGTTGGCCGAACACGAGGTCGAGATCGAGCTCGCGTTCCGGCTCGTCGAGGCCACCCAGCCGCGGGCCGATCATCAGCTCGGCCGGGATCTCGAGCAGGAACCGCGATGGCACGGCGGCCTGGCCCATCCCCCACGTGGCCCGCCGCCAGGCGTGCGACAGGTACAGCCGGCGCTTGGCCCGGGTGATCCCGACGTAGGCCAGCCGGCGCTCCTCCTCGAGCTGCCGCTCGTCGTCCAGGGCGCGGCTGTGCGGGAACAAGCCTTCCTCGAGACCCGCGATGAACACCGCCGGGAACTCGAGCCCCTTGGCGGCGTGGAGCGTGATCAGCGTGACCGCGTCGGCGTCGCCCTCGTACGAGTCCTGATCCGCCACGAGGGCGGTCTCCTCGAGCAGCCGGTCGAGGGCGTCGTCGGGCTCCAAGTCGTCGTAGCGCGTCGTGACCGACCGCAGCTCGAGGAGGTTCGCCCAGCGGTCCTCACCGTCCTCGGAGCCGTCGGCCAGCATGGCCCGGTAGCCCGATGCCTCGAGCACCTCGTCGAGGAGCTCGGGGAGCGGCAACACGCCGATCCGGCTGCGCAACCGGCGCACGAGAGCGGCGAACTCGGCGAGCGCGTTCCGGGTGCGCGGCGCGAGGAGCGGCAGGTCGCCCCGCGCCCCGCGCTCGATCGCGCTCCAGTAGGTGCCGGGCTCGCTGGTCGCCGGGTCGGTCGCCGCCGCGGCAGCGCGAAGCGCTTCGACGGTCTTGTCGCCGATCGAGCGCGCCGGGACGTTGATGACCCGCTCGAAGCTGACGCTGTCGGTGTCCGAGCGCAGGATGCGCAGGTAGGCCAGGGCGTCCTTGACCTCACGCCGGGCGTAGAACCGCGTGCCGCCGATGAGCTGGTAGCGCAGGCCGTAGCGCAGCATCGATTCCTCGATGGCCCGGGACTGGGCGTTCATCCGGTACATCACCGCGATGTCGCGCGCGCGGAACGAGGTGTCCTCGTCGCTCTCGTCGGCGCGCCGGGTGAGGGCGGTCCCCCGCCCACCGATCAGGCCCTCGACCTGGCGGGCGATCCACTCCGCCTCCTCGTCCTCGTTGTACGCCTCGAAGCGCTGGATCTTGAGTCCGCCCGAGATCTCGGTCCACAGCTTCTTGTCCTTCCGCGCGGTGTTGCGCGACACGACGGCGTGGGCCGCATCGAGGATCAGCTGGGTCGACCGGTAGTTCCGTTCGAGCTTGACGACGGTCGCCTTCGGCCAGTCGCGCTCGAAGTCGAGGATGTTGCGCAGGTCCGCGCCGCGCCACGAGTAGATCGACTGGTCGTCGTCGCCGACGACCGCCAGGTTGCCCCGCTTGGCAGCGAGGGCGGCGACCCACAGGTATTGCGCCCGGTTCGTGTCCTGGTACTCGTCGACGTGGAGGTAGTGCCAGCGATCCTGGTAGCGGGCCAGGACGTCGGGCGCCTCGTCGAACAGGCGGACGGCCTCGAGCAGGAGGTCGTCGAAGTCCAGGGCGCCGGCCGTCTTCAACCGTTGCTGGTAGCGACTCGCCAGCCGGGCGATCGTCCGCTCCCGGTGGTTGGCCGCATTCTCGGCGAGGAATGTCGGATCGAGCATCTCGTTCTTGGCCCGGCTGATCGCCCCGAGCACCACGCTCGGGCGGAACTCGCCGGTCAGCGGCATGTCCTCCTCGCGCAGGATCTGCTTCATGAGCGCCTGCTGGTCGTCGGTGTCGTAGATGACGAAGCGGCGGCTGATCCCGATCGCCTCGCCATCGCGGCGCAGGACGCGCGCACAGAGTGCGTGGAATGTCCCGGCCTGGACGTCGCGACCGCCCTCGCCGACAAGGCTGATGATCCGGTCGCGGAGCTCGGCCGCGGCCTTGTTCGTGAATGTGACCGCGAGGATTCGGAACGGCGGCACGTTCTTCACCCCGACGAGGAAGGCGATCCGGTGAGCCAGGACCCGGGTCTTGCCCGAGCCGGCCCCGGCCAGGATGAGCAGCGGGCCCTCGGTCGTGGTCACGGCCCTGGCCTGCTCGGGGTTGAGAGCACGCAGGATCTGCGCTTCGCGCTCGGCGCGCCGTTTCGCGAGCACGGCCGGATCGGGCGGCGTGGCGGGCGGCGCAGTCGGGTCGCGGCCGGGCGTTTCGGCGGCCGCCTCGCGCAGCCACTCGGGTTCATCGGGAGCCGCGTCGGAGACCTCGGCCGCCACCGTGCCCGGCGTCGCGACGGCGTCGTCGAGGGCGGGGTCGCCGGTCCGGCGACGGGTCCTGGGGCTCACACCGGCATTCTAGGTGGGCGGTCGCTCCCGAGCCTCAGCCCGTGCCCTCGATCTGGTCTCCCGGGGGCGCGGCGATCGACACTTGCTCGTTCCAGCGCGTGAACGTCGCCTCGGCGGTCAGGTCGCCCGTGTCACCGAGGTCGATCGCGGCCGTGATCCCGGACAGACGGGTGGTCACCTGCTCGACGTGGAGCGTCAGGTCGACCGTCGCCGCGCTGACGTCGGGCAGCGGGATCGGGATCGGCAGCGCGGTCGGGATATCGAAGCCGGTCACGATGCCGGCCAGCTCGTCCGGCGTGAGCTCGATCGTGACCGTGTAGCACGTCCCCCCGGCACACGGCACGTCGGCGCCCTTGACCGGTGCGAGGTCGGTCCGAGCCAGCAAGTCGGTCAGGCCCTTGAGCGGCGCCCCGGCCGGCGTCGCCAGGACCGTGTGCCGGAACTTCGGTCCGGTCAGCGTGGACTTCAGGTACGCACCGTCCTCGACCACGATCGCCTCGCCGGCCAGCCCGAGGAGAGCGGGCGCGGCGAAGGTCGCCCGCGTCTTGCCGGTCGCGAGATCGATGTCGGCGGCGGCCGTCGTCCCCGTGAGCTCGATCGGCGCACCGGCACCGGTGCCGAACGGATCGAGGGCGACCGTGCCGTCGGCGGTCAGATCGATGTGGACGCTGGTGGCGGCCGTCGCGCTCGTCACGGCCGCGGCGAGGATCGCATTCGGGTCCTGGAGCAGGACGGCCGGCTGCCCCTGGCACGCCGCGAGGGTGACACCGAGCAGCAGCGGAACGAGGCGGCGGATCACACGGGATCGACGCATGCGGCCAGCCTCCCGGGCGCGGGCCAAGCTGTCAAACGGCCCGTACCATGGGGTCGGTCGGCGGTGCGGTGGGCGGTTGGGCAGGCGGAGCGGTTGGAGCGATCCAGGCCGGTGGCGGTGCGGGCGGATCGACCGATTCGAGCTCGATCTCGACGCCGCCGACCCAGCCGGCGACGAGGTTGTAGATGAGGCAGGCGATGGCCGTGAACACCCAGCCGAGCAGGCCATACCCGAAGATCGCGAACACGCCGATACCGAGCACGGCCGCGAGGCCGGTCTCGGCGCCGACGCTGGCGGTCGCGGCGATCCCGAAGATGAGCAGGACGGGCACGACGACCACGGCCACGATGACCATGTACATCACGGCGACGACGGTCGAGGTCTTGATCACGTTGAACCGCTTGATACGGAACATCGGGCCCTCCCATTCCGGCCGGCGCCGGTCGTCATCGAGTATGCGCCGGGCCTGGTCGATCCGGGCACGAAGAAGGCCCCGGCGTCGCAGCCGGGGCCTTCCTGCTGATGTCGGGTGGGTGGACTAGAAGTCCATCCCTCCCCCTCCGCCGTGGTCGTGGCCGGCGCCGGCGCCGGCCTTCTCCCTCTCCGGGAGATCCGAGATCAGCGTCTCCGTGGTCAGGACCATCGCGGCGATCGAGGCGGCGTTCTGGAGGGCCGAGCGGGTCACCTTTGCGGCGTCCACGATGCCCTTCTTGAAGAGATCGCCGTAGTCGCCCGTCAGGGCGTCGTAGCCGTGGCCGGCCTTCAGGCCCTTGACCTTCTCGACGACGACCTCCCCCGGTGCACCGGCGTTCTCGGCGATCTGCCGTGCCGGCGCTTCGAGCGCCTTGCGGACGATGTCGACGCCGACCTGGGCGTCACCATCGAGGTGGATGCTGTCGAGGGCCGGGATGGCCTGCAGAAGCGTCGTGCCACCGCCGGCGACGAGGCCCTCTTCGACGGCCGCACGGGTCGTCGAGAGCGCGTCCTCGATGCGGTGCTTCTTCTCCTTGAGCTCGACCTCGGTGGCCGCGCCGACCTTGATGACCGCGACGCCGCCGGACAGCTTGGCGAGGCGCTCCTGGAGCTTCTCGCGGTCGTAGTCCGAGGTCGTCTCCTCGATCTGGGCCTTGATCTGGGTCATCCGTCCCTTGATCTGGTCGGCCGAGCCGCCACCGTCGACGATGGTCGTGTCGTCCTTCGTCGCGACGACCCGCCGGGCCGTCCCGAAGTCCTCGGCGGTGACCGAGTCGAGCTTGCGCCCGACCTCCTCGCTGATGACCGCGCCACCGGTCAGCGTCGCGATGTCGCGGAGCATCTCCTTGCGGCGGTCGCCGAAGCCCGGCGCCTTGACGGCGAGGACCGAGACGGTGCCGCGGAGCTTGTTCACGACCAGCGTGGCCAGGGCCTCACCGTCGATGTCCTCGGCGATGATCAGGATCGGCTTGCCCTGCTGGACACCCTTCTCGAGGGCCGGGAGCATGTCCTGGACGCTCGAGATCTTCTTGTCGGTGATCAGGATGAGCGGGTTCTCGAGGACCGCCTCCATCCGATCGGGGTTGGTCACGAAGTACGCCGAGAGGTAGCCCCGGTCGAACTGCATGCCCTCGGTGTATTCCTTCTCGAGCCCGAGGCTCTGGCCTTCCTCGACGGTGATGACGCCGTCCTTGCCGACCTTGTCCATCACCTCGGCGATGATCTCGCCGACCTCGGGATCGGCCGCGCTGATGGCGGCGACCGCCGCGATCTGCTCGCGGTTGTCGACCGGGCGCGACTGCTTCTTGATCTCGGCGACGACCGCCTCGACGGCGGCCTCGATGCCGCGCTTGACGACCATCGGGTTGGCCCCGGCCGTCACGACGCGCAGGCCCTCGGACACGAGCGCCTGGCCGAGCACGACCGCGGTGGTCGTGCCGTCGCCGGCGACGTCGTCGGTCTTGGTCGCGACTTCCTTCAGGAGCTGGGCGCCCATGTTCTCGAACGGGTTCTCGAGCTCGATGTCGCGGGCGATGGTCACGCCGTCGTTGGTGATCGTCGGCGAACCGAACTTCTTGTCGAGCACGACGTTGCGGCCCTTCGGGCCGATCGTGACCTTGACCGCATCGGCGAGGTGATCGATGCCTCGCTTGAGCGAGCGACGAGCGGTCTCGTCGAAGATCAGTTGCTTAGCCAATGTCGTATGTCCTCCGAGGGGATGTGGCTGAGGTCGGTGCGTCGAGGATCGCGGTCAGTCCTCGACGATCGCCAGGATGTCCTTCTGGCTGACGATGAGGTAGCTCGTCCCCGTCGATCTTGAACTCGGTGCCGGCGTACTTGGCGTAGAGGACCTTGTCGCCCTCCTTGACGTCCATCGGCTCGCGCTTGCCGTCGTCGAGGAGCGGCCGGGACCGGCGGCGATGATCGTGCCCTCCTGGGGCTTCTCCTTGGCGGTGTCCGGCAGGACGATGCCGCTCTTGGTCATCTCCTCGCGGGCGGTGGGCTTGATGACGACGCGGTCGCCGAGCGGGCGAAGCTTGGTCACGTCGCAGTGGCTTTGGCCAACGTGCAATACCTCCTGTGACGGCCGGGGCCGGCCGTCGGGCGTGGGTTCGTGGGCGGCGACCGCTCGGGGTCGAGCCGGGTAACCGATCCCTCTGACGTTGTCGCATCGGGCCGGACCCGAACCCCGCCGGGTGGCCCGCCGATACGTTAGCACTCTCTGGTCAGAGTGCTAAGGCCAGACTACCGAACGTGTGCGGAGGCTGTCAACTCGGCAGGTCGGACCCTGGCCGGTTCGAGCGGAACGTGTCGGTCGTAGGCCGCCACGAGGACACCGCCGAGGGCGTCCGCCGTGGTCGCCGCGCCGCTCGGCAACCCACGCGGCGGTGATCGCCACGTACTCGGGCTCGTTGCTCGGCGGGGCGCCCCGGGCGGCGCGAGGAAGGGCGAATCGGTCTCGATCAGCAGGCGATCGTCCGGTGATGAGGGCGGCGACGTCGGCCGACGGCTCCTTCGCCGGCCGGAAGACGAGACCCGAGAAGCTGATCGCTGGCCCGTGGTCGAGCATCGCCTGGGCGTAGTCGACCGGTCCGGAGAAGCTGTGGACGACGACCGACGGGCGGCTCGCCGCCCATCGTGGCCAGCTCGGCGAGGAGCGCATCCTGGGCGTCGCGCCGGCCGGCCACCGATCGGCAGTGCAGGATCGCCGGCTGCCCGAGGTCGGCCGCGAGGCGCAGGTTCCGTCGCAGGTTGTCAGCTGGTCCGGGATCGGGCTGAAGACCCGGTCGTAGTCGAGGCCGGTCTCGCCGATCGCCACGACGCGGTCGTCGCGCGCCCATAACACGATCCGCGCCCAAGCCGCGTCGTCGACCTTGGCCGCGTCATGCGGATGGACGCCGACGGCGGCATCGAGCCAGGGCACACGGTCGGCCAGCGCAAGCGCCCGCTCCGACGAGGCAACGTTCCAGCCCGGCACGAGGATCCGCTCGACGCCAGCCTGGCGGGCCGCCCCGGGGACGGCCTCGGCATCGTCCTCGAAACGATCGGCGTTGACATGGCAATGGGAATCGATCAGGCGCACGGGGGCATGGTAGGCGCATCCGGCGGCCGGCTGGCCCGTTGCCACCCCACGGGAAGTGGCGACATCTCGGCCGCCATCGGTGCTGCGTTTTGCCACCCGGAGGCAGGATCGGACCCCAATGGCCGTGCCGCGGCAACGACCGGTGCAAACCCCCGCGGTCGTGTCGCCAATTCCCGTGGGACGGCAACGCATGGAGGAATGGGCGGGCGTGGGCAAGCCAACAACTCGCCTGGCCGGGCTATGCCTCCGGTGCGGTCTCGGACTCGAGCCGCGGGAACAGCGGCTCCGGGGCGGCCATGCGGCCGGCTTCGTCGGCGTGGCCGCCCCACTCGAGCTCCTCGAGGACCGGCGAGCCGCCATTCCCGTCGGGGCCGTACGTCGAACGCGTGGCCAAGCTGCGCGAGCACGCGCGGTGCCGAGGCGGGCATGAACGGTGCGGCGGCCAGGCCGAGGAGTCGGCACGCCTCGACGAGGTCGCCGAGGACGCCACGAAGTCGCTCCCCGGCCGCGTCGTCACCGGCCTTCCAGGCCTTCGCGAGCTCCCAGGGCTTCTCGGCGTCGACGACCCGGTTCGCCCCGCCCACGAATTCCCACAGCTCGGCCAGCGCCTCGTGCAGCCGGCAGCCCTCGAGCGCCTCGGCGTAGGCGCGCAGGGTGTCGGCCCAGCCCTCGGCCAACGGGGACGTGGCAGCGTCGCGCGGTGCCGGCCGCTCGCCGTCGAGGTAGCGGTGGGTCATCGACACGGTCCGGTTGACGAGATTCCCGAAATCGTTCGCCAGGTCGGCGTTGTAGCGCCGCACGAACGAATCCCAGCACACCTCGGCATCCCGGTCGAACGGCACCTCGCGCAGCAGCACGTAGCGGGCGCCATCGCTGCCGAAGGCCGCCACGAAGTCGCTCGGATCGAGGAAGTTGCCGCGACTCTTGCTCATCCGCTCGCCGCCGGCGGCATACAGGAATCCGTGGACCCAGACCTGCCGCGGCGCCTCCAGGCCCGCGCTCCACAGCATCGCCGGCCAGAAGATCGTGTGGAACCGGGTGATGTCCTTGCCGATGACGTGCAGGTCGGCCGGCCACCAGCGCTCGAACGCCTCGGGGTCGTCCGGGAACCCGGCACCCGTGATGTAGTTGATGAGGGCGTCGAACCAGACGTAGATGACGCCGGCCTCCGGATCCCATGACCCGTCCTCGCGCTGGGCGCCCTCGCCGTTCTCGGCGATCGGGAACGGGATCCCCCATCCGCCGGGGGTCCGCTCGCGGGAGATCGAGAAGTCCTCGAGACCCCCGCGGATGAAGCCGAGCATCTCGTTGCGCCGGAACTCGGGCTGGACGAACTCGGGGTGATCGGCGAAGTGGCGCTCGAGGCGCTCCTGGTACGCCGACAGCCGGAAGAACCAGTTCTTCTCGGTCAGCCATTGGAGCGGGACGTCGGGATGATTCGGGCAGATCGTCCCGCGGGCGGTCTCCTGCACGTCGCTGGCGTTCCGGAACCCCTCGTTCGGGCAGTACCAGCCCTCGTACATGCCGAGGTAGATGTCGCCGTTGGCATGGGCGCGTCGGACCATCTCCTGGGCGGCACGGACGTGGTCCGGGTCGGTCGTCCGGATGAAGCGGTCCGGCGCGATGCCCAGGGCGTCCTCGGCCGTCTTGAACAACGCCACCTTCTCGTCGACGAACTCGCGCGCCGGCCGGCCCTCGTCGACGGCGGACTGGGCGATGTTGATCGAATGCTCGTCGGTGCCGGTCAGGAACCGCGTGTCGTCCCCCCGCATCCGATGCCATCGCGCGAGGACGTCGGCCCCGATCACCTCGTACAGGGTGTGGATGCCCGGCTTCGAGTTCGCGTAGGCGATAGCCGTGGTCAGATAGAACCGGGGGCGGTCGGTCATGGGAGCGCGATGGTAGCGCGGCGACGGCGACGGTCGTCGGCCACCACGTCGTCAGTGGCGGAAGTGGCGCACCCCGGTGACCAGCATCGTCCCGTCGACGGCGTCGACCGCCGCGATCGACTCGGCGTCGCGCAGCGAGCCCCCTGGCTGGGCGAACGCGCGGACACCGGCCTCGAGACAGACCTCGACGGCATCCGTGAACGGGAAGAACGCGTCGCTGGCGCAGACCGCCCCGACCGTCGACGACGGACCCAGCATCGCGTGGGCCTTGGCGACCGCCTGGCGGGCCGCGTCGACGCGTGAGGTCTGGCCGCTGCCCATGCCGACCAGCCGGCGCTCGCGCACCAGCACGATCGCGTTCGACGTCACGCCGCGGACGAGTCGCCAGGCCAGGTCGAGGTCGAGCTGTTCGTCGTCGGTCGGGGCGCGCCGCGTGGCGCACGTCCACGTCGAGGCGACATCGGAGACCACATCCGGCGCGGTCACGAGGACGGCTCCCCCGGCCGTCCGCATGGATCCGGTCGGTGCGGCGGTGGCTGCTTCGACCGGCACGTCCGACGACAACAGCTCGTCGACGAGCACACGCAGGTTCGGCTTGGTCGCGAGCACCTCGAGGGCGTCGGCCGCATACGACGGTGCGATGACGACCTCGAGGAAGATCGAGGTGAGCGCGTCGGCCATCGAGCGGTCGACCTCGCGCGTGAGCGCCACGACACCACCGAAGGCGCTGATCGGGTCGGCATCGAGGGCGGCCTGCCACGCCGCGATCAGCGTCGGGCGCTCGGCGGCGCCGCACGGGTTCGTGTGCTTGACGATGACCACCGCAGGGCCACGCAGCGCCCGCCCGAACGACGCGGCGGCGGCCGCATCGAGCACGTTGTTGTACGACAGGGCCTTGCCCTGGAGCGGGTCGCGCTCGACCCCGAATGGGCCGTCAGCGACGGTGGCTCCCGGCCGGCGATACCGCGCAGCCGGCTGATGCGGGTTCTCGCCGTAGCGCAGGGTCTCGACCTTCTCGAGCGCGATCGTCAGCGCGGCGGGATACGGATCGGCCGGGCGCTCGATCAGCCCCGCCTCCACGAGACGACCTGGCAGCTCGGACGAGATGCGGGCGTCGTACGCCGCAGTGTGGGCGAACGCCTCCAGCGCCAGCTCGCGCCGCAGCCGGTCGTCGACGCCGCCACCATCGAGGGCGGCCAGGACGTCATCGTAGCGAGCCGGCGAGGTCACGATCGCGACGTTCGCGTGGTTCTTGGCGGCGGCTCGGACCATCGACGGGCCGCCGATGTCGATCTCCTCGATGAGCTCGTCGATCGTGATGCCCGGGCGCTCGAGCGCGGCCGCGAATGGGTACAGGTTCACGACGACGAGCTCGAAGGGGGCGATGCCGGCCGCGATCAGCTGCCGCCGGTGATCGTCGAGCCGGCGGTCGGCCAGCACCCCGGCATGGACCCGAGGGTGGAGCGTCTTCACGCGCCCGTCGAGCATCTCCGGCGAGCCGGTCACTGCGGCCACGTCGGTGACGGGCAGGCCGGCGTCGCGCAGCGTCCGTGCGGTCCCGCCGGTCGACACGAGCTCGAACCCGCGCGCCACCAACCCACGACCGAGGTCGGCGAGCCCGGTCTTGTCCGACACCGACAGCAGCGCTCGCCGAGGGATCGGCAACTCGGCGTCGGCCCGTGCGAGATCGATCGACAGCTGCCGCCCATCGGGTCCCAGCCCGACGGCGCCGGCGGCGACCAATGCGACGGCGCGCGGCAGCAGGCGATGCTCGACCGCCTGGATCCGCTGGCGCAGGCTGGCCTCGTCGTCGCCCGGCAGCACCGGCACGGCGTCCTGGGCCACGATCGGCCCACCGTCGAGCATCGCGTCGACGAGATGGACCGTCGCGCCGGTCAGCCGCACGCCGTGGGCCAGCGCATCGCGGACCGCGTGGGCACCCGGGAACGCGGGCAGGAGCGAGGGGTGCGTGTTGAGGATGCGCCCGGCGAACGCCTCGAGGACGCGCGGCCCGACGATCCGCATGTAGCCGGCCAGCACGACGACATCCGGGCCGGAGCCCGTCATTGCCTCCAGGAGGGCCTCGTCGTCACCGCCGGGCACGAGCGCCGTGTCGATCCCCTGTTCGGCCGCCCAGTCCAGGGCCGGGCAGGAGCGATCCGCGAAGACGAGCACGATCGCACCACCGAGCTCGCCGCGGACCGCCGCCGCGTGCAGCGCCCGCAAGTTGGTGCCGGCCCCCGAGACGCCGACGGCGATGCGGCTCGCGCTCACGCGATCGACTCCAACGGGCCCTCCACGTACCGCGCCCCGCCGACGGTCGCGGCATCGATCACCTCGCCCACGACGGCCGCCGCGACGCCACGTGTCTCGAGGGCGCGGAGGGCGGTCGGGATCGACGCACGCGGCGCGACCAGGACCATCCCCAGCCCGCCGTTGAACGTCGCCCGCAACTCGTCGTCGTCGAGACCGCCCAGGGCGCCGAACAAGCGCAGGACCGAAGGCATCGACCAGCGCCCCGGATCGAGTCGTGCGGCCAGGCCTTCAGGCAGCGCTCGCGGGACGTTGCCGGGCAGCCCGCCACCGGTCACGTGGGCGGCCCCGTGGATGTCGTGGCCCGCGGCAACGACCGCCTCGCGGACCGCCAGGACGGCCCGGGCGTAGATGCGGGTCGGTGTCAGCAGCACCTCGCCGAGCGTGGCCATCGTCTCGTGGGGCGCCTCGGCGAGCAGTGCATCGGTCGCCGCGTCGCCGAGCGTCCGGCGGAGCCGTGCCTGATAGGGCTCGCCGAGGGACAGGTCCCACTGGGCCAGCAGGGAGCGCACCAGCGAGTAGCCGTTGGCGTGCAGGCCGGACGAGACCAGCCCGAGGATGACGTCGCCCGTGCGGGCGGCCGAGCCGTCGATGACGCGCGACCGCTCGACGACGCCGATGCAACAGCCGGCAAGATCGAACTCGCCGGCCTCCATCAGCCCCGGGTGCTCGGCGGTCTCGCCACCGACGAGCGCCGCACCGGCCTCGCGGCAGCCGGCCGCGACGCTGCCGACCAGCTCGGCGACCCCGACCGGATCGAGCCGCCCGACGGCCACGTAGTCGAGGAAGGCGAGCGGCTCGGCGCCGGTGCACACGACATCGTCGGCGCACATCGCCACGAGGTCGATGCCGATCGTGTCGAACCGGCCGATCTCGGCGGCGATCGCCGTCTTGGTGCCGACCCCGTCGGTCGAGGCGATGAGCAGCGGCTCGCGGTAGCCCGTCGGGATCGAGAACGCGCCGCCGAACCCGCCCAGGCCGCCGACCACCTCGGGCCGTCGCGTCGAGTCGACGTGCTCGCGCATGAGCTCGACCGCCCGCTCGCCGGCGCCCACATCGACGCCGGCGTGGCGGTAGGCCGTGCGGTCTCTGTTAGTCACGACCGGCGACGACCGGCGTTTCCAGGATGAACTTGCGGCTCGCTGTGTCGTACGGCACGGGTTCCGGGTAGTTGCCGTCGAAGCAGGCGAAGCAGAAGCGCTCGTACGGCAGGTCGAGCGCGGCCAGCACGCCGCGGATCGACAGGTACCCGAGCGAATCGGCGCCGATGAAGTCGCGCGTCTCGTCGACCGAGTGCGTCGCCGCGATCAGCTCGGTCTCGACCGACGTGTCGATGCCGTAGAAGCACGGGTGGTAGATCGGCGGGGCGCTGATGCGGACGTGGACCTCGCTCGCACCCGCCTTCCGGAGCAGGTCGACGATCCGCTTCGTGGTCGTGCCACGCACGATCGAGTCGTCGACGACGATCAGGCGCTTGCCGGCGACGACCGCGGGCATCGGGTTGAGCTTGATGGTCACGCCCCGGTGGCGCATGCCCTGCGACGGCTGGATGAATGTCCGCCCGGCATAGCGGTTGCGGTACATCCCCTCGCGGTACGGCAGCCCGCTCCCCTCGGCGTAGCCGGCGGCGGCGGGCGCACCGGTATCGGGGACCGGGATGACGAGATCGGCCTCGACTGGGTGCTCGATGGCCAGCTGCTCGCCCATCCGCCGGCGGGCCTCGTACAGATTGCGGCCCTCCATGTACGAATCCGGGCGGGCGAAGTAGATGAGCTCGAAGACGCACAGCGCCGGTGTCGCCTCCGCGTAGCGGATCGAGCGCGGCTGCTGGCCTGGCTCCAGGACGACGATCTCGCCGGGCTCGACGTCGCGGATGTACTCGGCCCCGACGATATCGAGCGAGGCCGTCTCCGAGGACAGGCACCAGCCGGTCGCGTCGTCGGCCCACAAGCCGCCATCGTTGGGGCCACCCGGCGTCCTGGCGGTCTTCGGCAGCCGGCCCAGGACGAGCGGCCGGAAGCCGTGCGGGTCGCGCACGCCGATCACCCGGCGTTCGTCGAGGATCACGAGGCTGAACGCGCCGCGAACCTTGGGCAGGACGGCCAGCAGGGCCGCGACGGTGTCCGCGGCGGGCTCGTCGGCAAGGAGCGCGGTCAGCAGCTCCGTGTCGGTCGACGCGGGCAGGCGGGCCCGCCCGCCGGTCAGCTGCGCGAGCAGCTCGCGCGTGTTGACGAGGTTGCCGTTGTGGCCGATCGCGAGCGCCCGGCGCGGGCCCTGGCGATAGGTCGGCTGGGCGTTCTCCCAGATGGTCGACCCGGTCGTCGAGTAGCGGCAATGGGCGATGGCCAGGTTCCCGCGCAGGCTCGGAAGGCGTCGCTCGTCGAGCACCGAGCCGATCATCCCGAGGTCCTTGTAGAGCATCAGCTGCTCGCCGTCGCTGACCGCGATCCCGGCCGATTCCTGACCACGATGCTGCAGCGCGAACAGGCCGAGCGTGGCGATCGCCGCGGCCTCGGTCGGCTCGCCACCGGGCACGACCGCACCGAACACGCCGCACATCAGTCCGTCCCCCAGCCCAGAGCCCGACCGAGGCCGTGGTCCCAGGCGTGGCGCAGCGCGGTCAGCGGGACATCGAGGGCATCGGCCACGGTGCTGCCGCGCTCCTCGGACGCGCCCGTCGCGCCGGCCGACACGAGCTCGATCCGCAGCCGGTCACCCCCGACGGTCCCGAGCGCCTCCACCGGCAGGCCGTGCTGGCGGGCCAGCAGGATCAGTGCCGGGGCGAACCGGGATCGAGCCGTCACGACGATGCGCGACGGGCTCTCGCCGAAGAGCTCGCCGGCCGGGGACTGGCCGGTCGGCACGCGGACCGATGCGCCGCGCCCGCCCCACATCGCGCTCTCCGCGAGCGCGACGGCGAGGCCGCCGCCCGAGACGTCCTGCGCGCTCGCCACGAGCCCGCGGCCGATGGCTTCCCGGATGAAGGCCTGCAGCGCCGCCTCACGCTCGAGATCGAGCGACGGGATGCCGTCCTCGACGGCCGTTCCGGCCAGGACCGCGTAGGCCGACCCGGTCAGGCCGGGCGAGGAGGCGCCGACCAGCAGGATCCGGTCGTCATCACCGGTGAACGCGGGCCCGACCAGGGACGCCACGTCGTCGAGCAGCCCGACCACGCCGATCTCCGGCGTCGGGGCGATCGCGCCGATCGGCGACTCGTTGTAGAGCGACACGTTCCCGCCGGTCACGGGCAGACCGAGCGCACGGCAAGCGTCGCCGAGACCGCGAACGCCCTCGCGCAGCTGCCAGAACGCCTCGGGCCGGGTCGGGTCACCGTAGTTGAGGCAGTTCGTCACGCCCAACGGGCGTGCTCCGGTGATGCTGACGTTGCGCGTCGCCTCGGCGACGCTCATCGCCGCGCCCACATACGGATCGACGGCGCCGACCGCCTGGTTCGCGTCGGTCGACGCGACGAGGGCCTTGGTCGTGCCCTTGATGCGGATGACGGCCGCGCCGTGCCCCGGCCCGGCGACCGTGTCGGACCCGACGGTGGAGTCGTACTGCTCGTACACCGCGCGTCGCGAAGCGAGGTCGGCCGAGCCGAGGAGGGCCAGCAGCACCGCGCCCGGGTCCATGCCGCGCTCCGGCAGGCGATCGCTGGGGTCGAGCGGGACGCCGGGGGCGGGTGCCGCGCGGCGGTGCTCGGGGGCGCGAGCCGTCCGCTCGTGCACGATCGCCTCGCTCGTGAGGGCGGCGGCCGGGATGCGGGCCAGCTCCGCTCCGTCGCTCACGACGGTGATGTCGCCGTCGTCGGTCACGCGCCCGATCACCGCCACCGGCAGGCCCCAGCGCTGGGCGATCTCGCGGACCGCCTCCCAGCGGTCCGGCCGGACGATGGCGCACATGCGCTCCTGCGATTCCGAGATCATCACCTCGAACGGCGCCATGTCGGGCTCGCGGCGCGGGATCGCATCCAGGTCGATCGCGATGCCCGTGCGGGCCCGGTCGGCCGTCTCCGAGGTGGCGCAGGTGATCCCGCCGGCCCCGAGGTCCTGGAGTCCCTCGACGAGCCCGCGCTCGATGAGCTCTAGCGACGCCTCGATCAGCAGCTTCTCGGCGAACGGATCGCCGACCTGAACCGATGGCCGCTTCGACGGATCGTCGTGGGTGAACGTGGCGCTGGCGAGGACCGACGCGCCGCCGATCCCGTCGCGGCCGGTCGTCGAGCCGAACAGCACGACGAGGTTGCCCGGGCCGGGCGCCGTGGCGAGGGTCAGGTGGCGCTCCTCAAGGAGTCCGATGGCCATGACGTTGACGAGCGGGTTGCCCTGGTAGCTCGGGTCGAACACGAGCTCGCCGCCGACGGTCGGGATGCCGACGCAGTTGCCGTAGCCGCCGACGCCGCGCACGACCCCGTCGACAAGGTGACGCGTCCGTGCGTCGGCCGGGTCGCCGAAGCGCAGGGCGTCGAGGACGGCGATGGGTCGCGCACCCATGGTGAAGATGTCGCGCAGGATGCCACCGACGCCGGTCGCCGCGCCCTGGTACGGCTCGACCGCGCGATGGGTGGTTATGCGATTCGATCTTGAACGCGACGGCGAGTCCGTCGCCGATCGAGATGACACCCGCGTTCTCGCCCGGACCGGCCACCACGCCGGCGCCCGCGGTAGGCAGGGTGCGCAGGAGCGGCTTCGAGCTCTTGTAGGAGCAATGCTCGCTCCACATGACGCTGAACATCGCGAGCTCGAGGTCGTTCGGCTCGCGGCCGGCCAGGCGGTCGCGGATGGCGTCCAGCTCGTCGTCGGTGATGCCGAGGCGGCGATGGAGCGGTTCGAGCTGCGCCACCGGAGCCTCGGCGATCGTCATCGGGCGACCGCCGCAGCCGGCCGTGGCTCGATCTCCGTCCGGGCCGCGCTCTCGACCAGCGAGCGGATGATCGCGGCCCCGTCGTCCGAGCCGAGGATCGGATTCCGCGGCGCGCTCCGGGTGGGGCATCAGGCCGGCGACGTTGCCACGCTGCGTTCAGCACGCCGGCGATCGCCCGCAACGAGCCATTCGGGTTGGCCGTGCGGTCGTCATCGCCGCGTCGTGCCCCGCTCGCGTCGACGTAGCGGAACAGCACCCGCCCATCCGCCTCGAGGGCGTCGAGCGTCGCGTCGTCGGCGAAGTAGCAGCCCTCCCCGTGGGCGATGGGCATGCGCAGCGGCGCCCCGGCCGTGACCAGGGCGTGGGTGAACGGCGTGTCAAGGCGTGCCGCCGCGATGTGCACGTCGCGTCCCAGGAACCGGAGCGCCGGTTGCGCAGCAGCGCGCCGGGTACGAGGCCGGCCTCGGCCAGCACCTGGAACCCGTTGCAGATCCCGAGGACGAGCCCGCCCCGCTCGGCGAAGCCGCCACCGCCCGCATGACCGGGCTGAATCGCGCGATCACGCCGGCCCGCAGGTAATCGCCGTAGGCGAACCCGCCGGGCAGGACGACCGCGGCGACGCCGTCGAGCGACGCCGGACTCGTGCCACAAGGGCGACCGCCTCGGCGCCGGCCAGGCCGAGCGCATGGAGCGTGTCGCGGTCGCAGTTGCTGCCCGGGAACACGACGACACCGATCGCGCACCGGCATCACGGCGCACGGGCTCGCCCGCGGTCTCGATCGCGTAGGCCTCGATGAGCGGGTTGGCGAGGAGTTCGGAAGCGAGCCGTTCGACGACAGCTCGTGCCGCGCTCTCGTCGCCGGCGTCGACGGTCGAGCTCCACCCGCCGCCCGACGCGGACCGCGCGCACGCCCTCGATGCCCAGGTGGTCGAGGCTCCCCTCCACGGCCCGACCCTGCGGGTCGAGGATGCCGGGCTTCGGAGTCACGTTGACGGCGAACCGGTAGCTGCTCATCGGGCGATCACGTCCTCCGCGAGATACCGGTCGAAGCTCGCGCCCGTGATGCGCTCGATAGGCCTCGACATATCGCTGCCCGGGTGCCATGCGACGACGTCCTCGGGCAGCGCCGGACCGGGCGCCGTCCTGTCCCAGCCGCTGGTCCTGGAGCCAGTCGCGGACGAACTGCTTGTCGAAGCTGGCCTGGGGCTGGCCCGGCTCGTACCGCTCGACGTCCCAGAACCGCGACGAATCGGGCGTCAGGACCTCGTCGATGAGGAGCGAGCTCGTCCGTGCCCGAACGGCGACCGAACTCGAACTTCGTGTCGGCGAGCGAGGATGCCGGCACGGCGCGGCGATCGCCGATGCCTCGCGGTACAGGTGCAGCGCCGCGGTCCGGACCGCGCTCGGCGACGGGTCCGCCGACCGCGCGGACCATGCGTGTCGAAGTCGATGTTCTCGTCGTGCGCCCCGCCCTCGGCCTTCGTGGCCGGCGTGAAGATCGGCTCGGGCAGCCGGTCGCTCTCGCGCAGTCCCGGCCGGCAACGCGGATGCCCGCACACGACCCCGGTCGCCTGGTACGCCTTCCAGCCCGACCCGGCCAGGTAACCCGCGCACGACGGCCTCGAACGGGATGACCTCGACCCGCTCGCACGATCATCGACCGGCCGCGCAGATCCGGGTCGTCGACGGTCGACCGAGCGAAGGTGATTCGGGCACGATGTCGGCGCGTCTCGGCGAACCAGAACCGCGACAGCCCGGTCAGCACCCGACCCTTGTCGGGGATGTCGGTCGGCAGCACGACGTCGAATGCGCTGATGCGATCGGAGGCGACCAGGAGGAGATGCCCGTCCGGCAGCGCGTAGAGGTCGCGGACCTTGCCCGACCGGAGGAAGCGGTCAGCGGTCAGCATCGGTCGCCTCGGCCGGGGTCGGGATCGACGGGGTCGGGGCTAGCCGGTCGAGGCGGGCGATGACCGTGTGCACGTTGCGCAGGAACGTCGCCTCGTCGAAGCAGGCATCGAGGTCGCTCAGCGACAGGCGCTGGGCCACGGCCGGGTCGACCGCCAGGAGCTCGCGCAACGGGGCGCGCTCGTCAGCCGCCCGCAGCGCCGCGCGCTGGACGATGGCGTACGCCTCGTCGCGCCCGATGCCCGCCGTTCTCGACGAGCGCGACGAGAACGCGGCTGCTCGCGTGCAGGCCCAGGCCGCGGGCGATGTTCTCGCGCATCCGCTCGGAACGGACGACGAGACCCTCGATCAGCGTCGGTCATCCGGACGAGCATGTAGTCGAGGAGCGATGGTCGCGTCGGGCAGGATCACGCGCTCCGCGCTCGAGTGGCTGATATCGCGCTCGTGCCACAGGGGCTGGTTTTCCAGCGCGGTCGACGCGTACCCGCGCAGGAGCCGGGCGAGGCCCGCGATCCGCTCCGAGACGATCGGGTTGCGCTTGTGGGGCATCGCGCTCGACCCCTTCTGGCCGGCCTTGAACGGCTCCTGGACCTCGCCGATCTCGGTGTGCTGCAGGTTGCGGATCTCGGTCGCGAATGCGCTCCAGGGTGCCGCCCAGGATGGCGATCGCGGTGAGCAGCGCCGCGTGCCGGTCGCGCTGGACGATCTGGGTGCTCGACCGGGTCGGCGTGCAGGCCGAGCGCGGCCAGGACCTCGGCCTCGACGTCCGGGTCCAGGTGGCTGTACGTCCCGACCGGACCCGAGATCTTGCCCGTCCCGATCTCGTCGACGGCGGTCGCCAGCCGCGCTCGGCCGCGGTCGATCTCGAAGGCCCAGCCCGCGAGCTTCAGCCCGAACGTGGTCGGCTCGGCGTGGACCGAGTGGGTGCGGCCCATCATCGTCGTGTCGGCCTCGGCCTGCGCCCGCGCGACGAGCACGGCGACGAGCCGGTCGCAATCGATCAGCAGGCGCGCACCGGCCTCGCGCAGCTGGAGGGCGAGCCCGGTGTCGACGACGTCGCTGCTCGTCAGGCCCGAGGTGGAGGTAGCGGCCCTCGGGGCCGACCGACTCGGCGACCTGGCTGACGAACGCGATGACGTCGTGGTCGGTCGTGCGCTCGATCTCGGCGATGCGCTCGACGTCGACCGCGGCGCGCGTCTCGATCGCCGCGAGCGCCGCGGCTGGGATCGAGCCCGCGGCCGGCCTGGGCCCGCGCGACCGCGAGCTCGACCCGGAGCATCGCGCTCGAAGCGAGCCTGCTCCGACCAGATCGCGCCCATCTCGGCCAGCGTGTAGCGACGGATCACGATGTCACCCCGGCGAACGACGCTCGGCCTCGAGGCCGATGTCGCGCCGGCGCTGGAGGCCGTCGAACGAGATCCGCTCGGCGGCGCTCTCCGCCTGCTCGCGCGCGGCCGCCAGGTCGACGCCTCGCCCGACGACGTCAGGACGCGCCCACCGACGGTCCGATAGCCGCCGTCGACGTCGCGCCGCGTCCCGGCGTGGAAGACGAGTGGCCCCGGTCGCCCGCGCGGCTCGAGGCCCTCGATCGCGTCGCCGCCCCGTGGCGCGTCGGGATAGCCGGCCGACGCGAGCACGATGCCGACGACTGGCACCGGGCAGCGCGGGGAGGCGATTGCCCTCGATCCCGAGCGGCCGAGCGGCGGCGCGCAGCTTGCCCTTCGCGGCGGCGAGCAGCAGCGGTCCCAAGGGCACGGCGAGCCGGGGCAGGATCACCTGGGTCTCCGGGTCGCCGAAGCGCGCGTTGCACTCGAGCAGGACGGGCCCGTCGGCGGTCAGCATGAGACCCGCGTACAGCGCGCCACGGAACGGCGTGCCGCGCCGGGCCAGCTCGGCGAGGATCGGGCGGTGGAACTGCTCGACGATCTCGTCGGCCGCGTCGTCGGGCAGGTCGGGCAACGGACTGTAGGCGCCCATGCCACCGGTGTTCGGGCCGATGTCGCCGTCGCCCAGCCGCTTGTGGTCGCGAGCGATCGGCAGGGCCAGCGCGTCCGTGCCGTCGCAGATGCGCGATCAGGCTCGCCTCCGGCCCCTCGAGCCGCTCCTCGACGACCACGGCGCGCCGATCAGGGTGGCCGCATCGATCGCGGCGTCCACCTCCCCGGGCGACGACGCCACGGTCACGCCCTTGCCGCCGGCCAGGCCGTCGGCCTTGACGACGACCCCACGGCCGACCGATCGAGCGCCCGGGCGAACGACCGGGCACTCGCCGCTGTGCCGGTGTCGAGGACGGCGCGCGCCATCCGGACGCCGGCCGCGCCGGCGACCTCATGGCAGAACGCCTTGCTCGACTTCGATGCGCGCCGCCGCCGGCCGTCGGCCCGAAGACCGCGATCCCCGCCGCCGTGAGCGCGTCGGCGACGCCGGCCGCGAGCGGCGCCTCCGGCCCGATGACGACGAGCTCGGCGGCCACGGCCCGGCGAGCGCCACGACCGCGGCCCCGGATCAGCGGGTCGATCTCGCGCAGGTCGCGCACACGCGGCTCGCTGGCGATGGCCGTCGCTGCCGGGCGCGACGATGACCTCGTTGACGCCGGGCTCGGCGCTCAGCTTCCAGGCGAGGGCGTGCTCGCGGCCGCCGCCGCCGACCACGAGGATCCGGGTCGGCATCATCAGGCTCGCCGGCTCATGCCGGGATCGCCGTGGCGCTGGCGGACCGAGCGCCACGCACGCTCGATCGTCTGGGTCCGCTCCGGGCCGACCGACACGAGCACGATCGGGACCCCGGCGTGCTCCTCGATGGCGGTCACGTAGCGGCGGGCGTTCTCGGGCAGGTCGCGCCAGCGAGCGGACGCCGGTGATCGGCTCGCGACCAGCCCGGGAAGGTCCTCGTAGATCGGCGTCGCGCGCGCGAGCGCGGCACCGCTCGACGGCCACGTCTCGACGCGCCGGCCGTCGATCTCATAGGCGACGCAGATGCGGATCGGTCTCGATGCCGGACAGGATGTCGAGCTTGTTGAGCATGATCGAGCTGACGCTGTTGACCGCGACCGCGTAGCGCAGCGGGCACGGCGTCGAACCAGCCGACCCGTCGCGGTCGCCCGGTCACCGTCCCGAACTCGTGGCCGCGCTCGGCGATGCCCCGCGCCGATGTCGTCGTGCAGCTCGGTCGGGTACGGGCCCGATCCGACCCGCGTGGAGTAGGCCTTCATGACGCCGATGACCTCGTCGACCTGGAGCGGGCCGATGCCGCCACCGGTGCACGCGCCGCCGGCGACCGGGTTCGAGGAGGTGACGAACGGGTAGCTCCCGTGGTCGAGGTCGAGCAGCGTGCCCTGGGCGCCCTCGAGCAGGACGTGCTCGCCGCGGGCCGAGCGCCGCCTGGACGAGCCACGTCGTGTCATCGAGGTGGTCGCGCAGGCGGTCGCCCCAGCCGGCGGCCTGCTCCACGAGCGGTCGACCTCGAACGTCTCTCCGCCCATCGCGCGCGAGCAGGAGGTTCTTGTCCGGGAGGACCCGCGCGAGCCGCTCGCGCAGGACCGTCGCGGTCGAGCAGGTCCTCCATGCGGAGACCGAGCCGCCAGGCGCGGTCGCCGTAGGTCGGCCCGATCCCCCGCCCGGTGGTGCCGACCTTGGCCCCGTCGAGCCGGGCCTCGTTCGCCCGGTCGAGCGCGATGTGGTACGGCATGATCACGTGCGCGCTCCGGCTGACCCGGACCCGGCTGACATCGATGCCACGCGCGGCGAGCATGTCGAGCTCGCCGATGAGCGTCACGGGATTGACGACGACGCCGTTGCCGATGACCGACGTGATGTGCGGGTACAGGACGCCGGACGGGGTCAGCTGGAGCTTGAGGACCTCGTTGCCGCTGACGACGGTGTGGCCGGCGTTGTCGCCACCCTGGTAGCGCACGACCATCGCGACCTGCTCGGCGAGGAAGTCGGTCGTCTTGCCCTTGCCCTCGTCGCCCCATTGGAGCCCGACGATCACCGTGGCCGGCATCAGCGGGACGCCGATCGCGAGCGCCCAACGAAAGAGCCCCTGGGCCGGGTGCCCGGGAATAGACGTCATCCCGCGTCGCGCCGCCGACGTCTCGGCGGATCGCCGTCGTCTGGTCGCTCGGACGCCTCTCGGGACGGCCGATGCGCCCTCCAAGCGCGATCGCTGACCTCCTGGTTCGCGGGCCTGCCGACCCGGAGCGGACGAGGACGGGCGGAGTATAGCAGGGCTCGAACGGCCGCCGAGGGCGCGCCGAACGGCACGTGGTTCCGGCGCGGCGCGTCCGGCACCGCCGTACCACCGGCGGCCGTGACCGGTACCTCTTGCGGGCCCGACGTGCGGTGCCCGCCGGTAGCCTTGCCACGTGATGCGCCTCTTGGGGGTCCTGGCGCTGGCGGCTCCGGTCGCCCTCGGGATCCTGTTCGTGACCATGCCCGAGATGCGCCGCCCGGGTGGATCGATGACGTCAGTCCGTTCCGTCATCGGCCGCCGTCGCCGCGGCCACGATCGCCGTCTCCATCACCGCGACCTCGATCTACGCTCTTCCTGCGGATCCGCTTCGGGCGCCTCGTGAGCGCCGCCGAACGGCATCGCGGCGGGCGACTACTGCGTCGACCGTCGCGACGCGCGGCGGCTGGACTCGACGGCGCCTCGCCCGGGCCATCAACGGCATCTCCTCGGCCTTGACCGAGACGCACGACCAGGCGACCTTCGACCGGCTGACCGGCGTCGCCAACCGCAGCGCGCTGCTCGCGGCCCTCTTCGCCGAGGTCGAGCGGGCGGGCCGCTACGAGCGACCACTGTCGGTCGCGTTCGTCGACATCGACCACTTCAAGGCGGTCAACGACACCTACGGTCACGCGGCCGGCGACATCGTGCTGCGCGGCGTCGCCCAGACGATCGGGGCGAACCTGCGCGCCAGCGACATGATCGGTCGGTACGGCGGCGAGGAGTTCATGCTCATCCTCACCGAGACCGACGTCGAGGAAGGCGCGACCCTCACCGAGAAGCTGCGGACGCTCGTCCAGCGCCAGCACTTCGCGATCGACGGCAATCCGGACCTGTCGGTCACGATCTCGATCGGGATCGCCGGCGGGTCCGGGCACGAAGCTCCGGGTCGAGACCCTCGTCCGCGATGCGGACGCGGCGATGTACTCGGCCAAGTCGCTCGGCCGCAACCAGACCTACATCTTCGCCGAGCCCGACGACGACGCCCGCGTCCCGCGCGCCCCGATCTCGAACGCCGGCCGGCGCCGGGCCATGGAGATCGGCCGCCAGGCGCGCCAGGCGGCGACCGCGGCGCTGGCCTCGTACATCACCCCGCTCCCCCACTACCGCGGCCAGCCGTCGGCGCTGATCGCCACGATCGTGGTCGAGATCGCCCGCCAGCTCCAGCTGCCCGAGCCGGAGATCGACCGCATCCGCTCGCGGCGCTGCTCCACGACGTCGGCAAGGTGGCCGTCCCCGAGGAGATCCTCGAGAAGCCGACGGCGCTGTCGATCGGCCGAGTGGCGGACCGTCGTCCAGCACCCGCGCATCGGGCAGGTCATCCTCGAGCAGGCGGCCGCGCTCAAGGACGCGGTGCCGATCATCCTCCACCACCACGAGCGCTACGCCGGCCACGGCTACCCGTACGGGCTGCGCGGCAACGAGATCCCGCTCGGTGCGCGCATCGTGGCGATCGCCGACGCCTACGACGCGATGATCAACGACCGGCCGTACAAGCGGGCGATGAGCCACGACCAGGCGATCGCCGAGCTGCGTCGCCACGCCGGGACCCAGTTCGACCCCGAGCTCGTCGAGCCTGTTCTGCGACCTGTACGCGGACACCGCGCCGAGCCCGACCCGACCGTCCTCGCCATGACGAAGCGGCGCGACCGAGACCGATGGGCCAGCCTCGGGCTGCCGTCCTCGCGGCACGTTCGACCGCGCGGCGACACCTCGCCAAGGCCGCCGCGTCAAGCCGCCCGCTGAGCGACGACGGCGTCATCGAGTCGTCGGCGATGGCGGCCGAAGGCGCCGCGTCGGTCCAGCTCAGCCGCCGGCCGTGGCCAGGTCCAGCGCATGATCGACCGCCGTCCGGCACGGACCGGCGCCCGCGGGCCAGCCGCCGCTTGACGGGCGGACGTCAGCGCCGTACCGGCTGTCGCCCGAGCAACGCCGATGCGTCACGGTGCATCCGCGATACGTCGGCGGTGCAGCCCGGCCTGCTAGCGTCGGCCCGTCGATCATCCCGCCGGACGGACGCAGGGTCGAGACCGGAGCAGCCGGCCGACCGGGAAGGAGATCGGACCGTGAACAAGGTCCTGCTCACGGGGCGCCTCACGCGCGACCCGGAGATGCGCAGCCTCGCCGAGCGGCAAGAACGTCACGACGTTCACCGTCGCCAGCAACGAGTTCCTCGGGGGCGGCAAGGAGAAGGCCGAGTACCACCCGGTCGTGACCTGGGACCGGCTCGCCGAGATCGCCGGCCGCTACCTCGGCAAGGGCCAGCAGGTCGCCATCGAGGGCCGGCTCCAGACGCGATCGTGGGACGACGACAAGGGCGCCCGGCACTGGAAGACCGAGATCGTCGCCTCGCACGTCGAGATGCTGTCGGGCCGGCAGCAAGAAGGACTACGAGGCGCAGCAGGCCGCGGACTCGCTCGTGGCCCAGGCCGAGCGCGCTCGGCGAGGCGCCGCCGACCGAGCCCGATCCCGGAGTCGGTCGACCCGGCCGTCGACCGACGACGACGAGGACGAGGCCGGACCCGACGCCGAGGGGCCGCCGCCTGACGGCTGCACCCCAGCTCGCGGCGGCGGCGCGTCCCCCTCCCGTCGCCGCCGCCGCTGACGCCAGCGGCCTAGACGAACTCGAAGAACGAGACCGCCAGGATCAGCGTACACGAGCATCAGCAGGGCGCCCTCGAGCCAGTTCGACTCGCCGTCGAGGGCGATGAGGGCGCTGATGCCGACCGCGGCCGCGACGGCGGCGACCTCGAGCGGCGTGAACACGAGGTCCATCGGCTGGCCGAGCAACACGCCGAGCAGGACCAGCACCGGCGCGACGAACAGCGCGACCTGCAGGCTCGAGCCGAAGGTCACCGCCATCGCGAACTCCATCTTGTCCTTGGCCGCGAGCTGGACGGCGACGAGGTGCTCGGCGAGGTTGCCGATGGTCGGGATGAGGACGACGCCGACGAAGAACGCCGACAGCCCGAACGAGTCGATGAACGGCTCGATCGAGCTGACGAGGATCTCCGAGAGGACCGCCAGCAGCAGCGGCTGCGCCGAGCAGGACGCCGATCGCGACCCGCGCCGTCCAGGCCGGCCCGGCGTGGCCGGCGGGCTCGCCGTGCCCGCCGAGCGTCTCGTCCGGGTTGGTGAACTGGTAGATCGAGCGACAGGACGTAGCCGACCATCAGGGCGATCGCGACGAGGACCGACTCCTCGGTCCGCGAGCCCTGCGTCGGGTCGCTCGTGGTGAACGCGAAGACGGCCGGGACGAACAGCCCGATCAGCGCCAGGACCAGCAGCGCGGCATTCGAGGACGGCGATGCGCTGGCTGAACGTCTGGGCGCCGTGGCGCAGGCCACCGATGAAGACGCTCGCTCCCAGGACGAGCAGCAGGTTGCCGATGATCGAGCCGGTCAGGGACGCCTTGACGACCTCGATCAGGCCGGCCTGGAGGGCGAAGAACGCGATGATCAGCTCGGCGATGTTGCCGAACGTCGCGTTCAGGATGCCGCCGACCTGCGGCCCGGTGAGCGAGCCCAGCCGCTCCGTCGACAGGCCGACCACCCAGGCGAGTCCGAGGATGGCCGCCGCGGCCACGATGAAGACCAGCGTCGCATCGGCGTGGACGCCGAAGTCGAGGATGACCGCGGCGATGCTCGCGACGACCGTGACGATGAGGGCGGTGCGGCCGACGGGGGTCAGGGGTCCGAGCACGGGCAGGTCCGCGCCGCCGGAGCGGAGCGGCGCCGGCGGCGTGGCGGCGGTCACGCGCGCATCGTAGACGGACCGCGATGCAACTGTGACCCCCGGCGTGCGCACTCGACGCCTGCGCGACAGTCCGGACGGTGCACGCTCCGCCCATGGCGATCCTCGCTGTCCTGTTCGCGCTCGGCTCGCGCTTCGTCGGGCGCGTCCTGACCACGGCCCTCGGCTGGGCCAGCACGCTGCTGTTCGGGCGAGTGCCGGCGTCCCGCCAGGTCCTGCTCCTGGGCGTCACCTTCGGATCGGTCATCTGGATGGTCCTGCTCGCCGGCGTCGTGTTCCCGGACCTCGGCACGTTGCTGCTGGTGCTCATCCCCCAGCAGGACGTCATCCCCGAGGACGTGGTCCGCCTGATCATGCTGATCGGCGCCCTCGTGGCCCCGGCAGTCGTGGGCGCGCTGACGTTGCTGCTCGCCGCCCCCGGCGACCGGGATCCGAAGGCGATCGCCACGGCCGTCGTCCGGGGCTATCCGCTCACGGCCCTGCTCGCCGTGCTGCTCGTGTTCCTCGCCGGTCTGTCCATCGTCCGCAAGGCGCAAAGCGTCCTCCGCGGCTGGACCGATGCCCACGTCCCGCTCGTCGTCCAACCCGGACGGTACGACGAGGTCGCCGCCGACCTCGACGAGGCGGTCACGGCGGCCGGGCTCGATGTCGAGCCACGCACCGCGCCGGGCTACCTGTCGAAGCCGGCCAAGTGGCTGGCGGCTGTCGCCGGGACCGGCGCGGCGTCCCTCGTCCCCGACCGGATGATCCGCCTCACCGGCACCGACATCGACATCCTGATCTACTCGATGGACCTCCTCGTGTCCGGCAAACCCAAGGCGGTCGCCCGAGCCCGGGCCGCGATGGCGAGCCGGTTGACGACGTCGGCGGCCCATCTGACGGTCACGGCCGAGGCACAGGCGATCGAAGACCGACTTGCGGCCCTCGCCCACCGCGACGACGCGGCCGACGCCGGCCCGCCCCGGTTCGACGAGGACATGGCGGCGGCATTCGCCGCGATCGACGAGCAGCTCGCGTCGATCGAGATCCCGTACGAGGAATGGGAGGTCATCTATCGCCAACGCCTCCAGGTCGAGCGCGACCTGCGGGTCGGCGCGATGGCCGGCCAGGCCGTGCTCGGCGCGGCGACGCCCGGCGAGCGATCCGGCGGCCCGTTGGCCCTCATCGACGAGGTCGGGCGGGCGGTGCGCAACGGGGTCGGGGTCGTGGTCGAGGCCGTCGCCGACGAACGCACCGGGCGCGCCCTCGACCGGTTGGCCGGACCGCAGGGCCGGCTCGCGGCCCAGCTGGCCGCCACCGCCGCGCTCGCGGCGCGATCGATGATCCGCCCGGATCGCACCGACCAGCACGGAGATGAGCACTCCACGACGGGCGATACAGGCATCCCGGCGCAGCCCCCCGACGACGAGACGCCGCCCGCCGCGGCCGATCGGAGCGCCTCCGCCTAGGGCCGGCGCGCCTCGAGGATCGCCGAGGCCGCGACCCGGTCGGGATACGACGCCTGGGTGCCGCGCCGGGTCACGCTGTCCGCTGCGGCCGCGCAACCGAGCCGGACGGCATCGACCGGAGACCAGCCGGTGGCGAGCCCGACGGCGAAGGCGCCGACGAACGCATCGCCCGCCCCGGTCGTATCGACCGCCGTGACCTCCGGGGTCGCGACCCACGACGCGGGGTCACCGCGCGGCACGACGAGCGCCCCGCGCTCCCCGAGCGTGACGACGATCGAGACGCGCAGTCGTTCACCCAGGGCGATCGCCACGGACGCGTCGGCGTCGGGCGAACCGCCCAACGACCCGCCACCGATCAGCTCGAACTCCGTGGCGTTGGGCACGAGCCAGTCGGTCACGGCGAGGAGGGCCGGCTCCACGGGCGCTGCCGGGGCGGGGTTGAGGACCGTGACCGCGCCGATCGCCCGGCCCGCCGCGAACCCGGCCGTCGTGGTGGCCTGCGGGATCTCGAACTGCCCGATGACGACCCGCGGCCGGCTCGCCTCGACGGCCGCGACCGCGACCTCGGGGCGGACCTCGGCGTTGGCCCCGGGAACGACGATGATCCGGTTCGTCCCCGAGCGATCGACCCAGATCGGGGCGACCCCCGACGAACCCGGCACGCGCCGCATGAACGACGTGTCGATGCCCTCGGCGGCCAGCTGCTCCAGGTACGCCGTGCCGTGACCGTCGTCACCGAGCGTGTTGACCAAGATCACCTCGGCTCCGAAACGGGCGGCCATCACGGCCTGGTTGGCGCCTTTGCCGCCGAACCCGGTCACGTAGCTCGAGCCGATGACCGTCTCGCCATCATCCGGCAGTCGGTCCGCGTACGCGATCAGGTCGATCATCGTGCTGCCGACGACCACGATCCGAGGCGGCTCCATCACGCCCTCGCGACCGCCCGGAGGCCGGCCGCGATGACACCGCCGAACACGGATGCGGCGACGACGAAGAGCGCGACGACGACCGGCGCCGGCAGCAGGTCGGACGACACGCGGTCGGCGCTCCACAACGTCAGGCCCGCGAGCGCGCCGGCGAGGCCGGTGGCCAGTCCGGCGATCGCGAGGAGCACGTCCCGTCGGCCGCTGCGCCGCTGTCGGTACGAGGTGCGGGCGTCGGACGCCCCGAAGCCGCGCGACTCGAGGCTGATCGTGAGTCGTTGGACACGCTCGAACGCGCCGGCGAAGACGGGCACGAACGTCGGCAGGACGGCGCGGAACCCGGTGGCGCGCATCCCGCGCGCCCGCTGCGCCGAGAGCACGATCTCGAACTCGCGCTGGAGGATCGGGACGAGCTGCAGGGTCATCGCCACCATGAGGTTCGCAAGATACGGCACGCGCAGGCGGGCCAGCGCCGAGAACAGATCGGTCGGATGGGTGGTGGCGATGATCGCGAATGCGACCGTCTGGACGGCCAGCAGGCGCCCGGCGAGCGACAGCCCGTGGAGCATGCCCTCCTCGTAGAGCGCCAGCGGGCCGAGCCGGGCGACCGGTTGGCAGCCGGCCGCGCACATCGCCGGGGCGAGCGTCTGGATGACGAGCATCGATGCCGTCACCGGCGCGAACACCAGCAGCACGCGCGCGATCGAGCCGCCGACGCCGGCACTGCTGCCGGCCGCGAGCCCGAGGATGGCCACGCCCAGGAGCGGGGCGGGGTGGTAGGACACGACGGCGACGACGATGACGGCGACCAGCCAGGCGAGCTTGACCAGCGGATCCAACCGGTGCAGCCAGCTCGTGGTCCGGCCGTCAGTCGGCATCGGTGCGAGCGTGGCGGTCATGACGGCGCCCGCAGCTCGGCGACGAGCTCATCGACCGTGAGGGCAGCCGGCCGGCTGGCGCGCCCCGGCAGCGTGAGCGACAGCTCCGTGACCTGTGGCGGCGAGAGCCGTGTCGTGGCCAGCAACGGCCGGTCGGACAGGATGTCGCGAGGCGTTCCCTCGCCCGCGACCCGGCCATCGTCGAGCACGACCACGCGATCGGCGACCTCGGCGACGAACGGCATGTCGTGGGTGACGCAGACGATCGACGTGCCGGCGTCGCGCTGCTCCCGGACGAGGGCGGCGATCCGCGCCGCCGTCCGCTGATCCTGGCCCGTCGTCGGCTCGTCGAGGACGAGCAGCCTCGGCGCCATCGTCAGGACGGACCCGATGCTCACGAGCTTGCGTCCCGCAATCGGCAATCGGTACGGATGCGTCCCGAGGACCCCGTGCAGGTCGAGCGCATCGACGACGGCCGCGACCCGCGACGCGACATCGTCCAGCGGGTAGCCCAGGTTGCGTGGACCGAACGCCAGCTCGTCGGCGACGGTCCGTGCGAACAGCTGATGCGCGGGGTCCTGGAACACGTAGCCCACGCAGCGCGCCAGTTCCTGCACCGTCGATCGACCGGCGTCCTGACCGTCGACGAGGACAGTGCCGCTCGTCGGGCGGAGCAGGCCGTTGAGGTGCTTGGCGAGCGTCGTCTTGCCGGACCCGTTCCGACCGACCACGGCCAGCACCGACCCCGCGTCGAGGGCGAGCGACACGCCGGCGAGGGCCACGACGCCGGATCCCGGGTACACGAACCGGACGGCGTCGAGCGAGGCGATCGGCGCACGCGGGTCCGTCACGACCGCCCGCCGAACCAGGCCAGCGCACCCTCGACGGTCACCGGCAGCTCGACGGCCTCGGGATCGAGGGCATGGGCCACGGCGGTCACCTGCGGCGGCCGGATACCGATCGCTGCCAGCGCGTCGACCTGGGCGAACACGCTCGCCGGGGAGCCGGTCAGGACGACCCGGCCGGCATGGAGGACGACGATCCGGTCGGCGTACCGTGCCAGCGCCTCGACCTCGTGCTCGGCGATCACGATGGTTATGCCGGTGTCGCGGTTCAACCGGTGTGCGATCTCGAAGATCTCGGTCGTGGTCACGGGATCGAGGTAGGACGTGGGCTCGTCCATCACCAGGATCCGGGGTTCCATGACGAGGGCGGCGGCGATCGCCAACAGCTGCTGCTGGCCACCCGACAGGGCCATCGGGGAACGCTCCTCCAGCCCGGACAGGCCCACCGTTGCGAGGGCCGCCGCGATCCGGCCGGGCATCGACGCGGGTGGCAGACCCAGGCTCTCCAGCCCGAGCGCCACCTCGTCCGCCACGGTCGCTTGGCTGAGCTGATGGCCGGGGTCGTCGAGCACGATCCCGACGGTGCCCGCCAGGTCGTGGACGGGGACACGCGCGATGTCGCGGCCGGCGACGACGACCCGACCGGTGATCGTCGCGGGGATCAGCTGCGGGATGATGCTGTCGAGCAGCAGGCCGAGCGTGGTCTTGCCGGACCCGTTGGCGCCGACGATGCCGACGAACTCGCCCTCCCCGATGTCGAGATCGACGCCGCTCAGCGACGGCCGATCGGCACCGTCGAAGGTCACCCTCACGTCGATGAGCGAGATGATCGGCTCGGCGGTCATCGCCTGGACCGCGGCCCGTCGCTCGGTCAGTCCCGGATGCGGAACGAGAGCACGCCCGCGACGATGACGAACAGGCCGATGAGGATGCTCATCCCGGCCAGGATGGCCGCCGCCCGGTCGGCCGAGTCGACCGATGGCAGGCCGTCCACCACGAGCGGCATCGCGATCGCCAGGATGCCGAGCGCGATGATGCCCGCCCCGAGAGCGTCGCGCGGCCCGACCGTCCGATCCATCAGGCAGGCGCCGCGGGGGCAGCCGGTGTCAGCGCGATGTACGTCGCCACCAGGGCGGCCCCGACGACGACCCCGACGATCGCCACGATGAGCCGGCCCTGCGACGTCGGCGCGGGCAGGTGGAGTCCCCGGGAGAGCTCGGCCGGCAATGCGTCGAGGATCGCCAGGGCGACGAACCCGCTGATGATCTTGTCGGCCAGCGACACGATCGTGCTCGAAGCGAATGCGGCGGCGAACAGGTCCTGGCCGGCCGTCGCGAACAGCGCGGTGAGGGCATCCGACGAGTGTCCCGTCGCCCCGCCGAAGACCAGGACCACGATCGGCGCCGCCACGGCGGACGTGACGAGGGCGACGACCACGTTCAGCAGGAAGAACCGGGTCGCGCTCGCGCCCATGCCGAAGGAGCGGACGCCGTAGCCCCAGACCAGCGCACCGGCCACGTTGACGAGCGCGAACGGGATGCCGACGGGCCCGAGGAAGAACGCTCCGCCGACGTTCCCGACCACCCCGACCAAAGCGCCCCACCATGGGCCGAGCGCGATGGCCACGACCGCGGTGCCGATCATGTCGAGGAAGATCGGCAGGCGAAGCGCGGGGGCGATCGCCCCACCGACGATGTTGAGGGCGGCAGCCACCGGGACGAGCGCGACGACGTACGAAAGCGGGATGCGCGACGACGTCGACTGGGAGACCGTGGCCGCAGACATCGCGCCGATTCTTACACCTCGCCCGCGGTCGATCGAAGAGATCGCGCCGGACGATCCGGCGCCTCGTACAACCGACGGCGCGAGATCCCGCTCGAGGCCGCGACCCGTCGGGCCGCATCGCCTCGCGCCACGCCTCCGGCCACCAGCCGGTCGACCTCGCGTCGCGCCGCGGTGAGGGCGTCGGCGTCGTCGTCCGCGCCGGCAGGCGTCTCGGTCATCCCGACCACGAGCACGAACTCGCCCCGGGCCGGGATGGATCCGTCGGCGATGGCCCGCTCCAGGTCGCGGAGCGTGCCGCGGACGACCTGCTCGTGGAGCTTGGTGAGCTCGCGGGCGACGGCAGCGGATCGCTCGCCGCCGCAGGTGGTCGCCAGATCGCGCAGCGTCGCCGCGACCCGGCTGGGCGCTTCGAACAGGACGGCACCGCGGGGATCGCCGGCGATGGCGGCCAGACGATCGCGGCGGTCCCGGCCCGACCGTGGCAGGAAGCCCTCGAACGTCCAGCGCGGACCGGCCACCCCGGTCGCAGCGACCGCGGCGAGGACCGCCGAGGCACCCGGGATCGGCACGACCCGGCCCCCCGCCCCTCCCCAGGCCAGGACGAGGTCGGCGCCCGGGTCGCTCACGCCCGGCGTCCCGGCATCGGTCACCACGGCCAGGTCGGCCCCGGTCCGCAGGTGGTCGAGGAGCACCTCGAGGCGATGCCTGGGGCTTCGGGCGTGGTAGCTCGTCAGCCGGGTCGCGACGGCATGCCGATCGAGCAGGCGTCGCGTCAGCCGGGTGTCCTCGGCCGCGATCAGGGGCACGGAGCGCAGGACCTCGATCGACCGCAGCGTGACGTCATCGAGGTTGCCGATCGGCGTGGCGACGACGTACAGGATCCCGCCGGCGTCGCCGCCCTCGGCGCCGGAGGCCGAGCTCACCCGCGCGCGGAGCCGGGCCGTCGACGCGGGTAGAGGTAGTCGACGCCCGCCGTCCGCGGTCCGAGCTTCGCGATCGGCGGGACCTGCCGCTTGAACTCGGCCCCGGCCACCATGCGGTCGACCCGCTCGACGACGTCACGCGGGAAGTCGAGGGCGACGACCTCGTCGATCGAGCGCCGCTTGTCGATCCGCCAGAACAGCAAGCGGTCGAGCGTCGGGTAGTCGAACCCGCCCTCATCCTCGTCGGTCTGGCCGGGCCACAGGTCCGCGGACGGCGCCTTGCGGATGATCGTGTCGGGGACGCCGATCGCGGCCGCGAGCTGGCGGACCTGGCTCTTGTACAGGTCGCCGATCGGGTTGAACGCGCACGCGTTATCGCCGAAGACGGTCGTATAGCCGATGAGCGACTCGGTCTTGTTGCCCGTCCCGACGACGAGGCCACCCCACGTGACGGAGCGGTCGTACAGGACACCCATCCGCATGCGGGCCATGAAGTTGCCCCGCCGGAGCGACGACGCGTCGCTCTCGGGGCCGAAGAACCCATCGACCATGGGCGTGATCTCGACCACCTCGGACGCGCAGCCGAGACGGCGGACCACCTCTTCGGCGTCCTCGCGCGATGCCGGCGACGAGGTGCGGTACGGCATCAGCACGCACAGCAGCCGCTCCGCGCCGATGGCCTCGGCCGTCAGGTAGGCCACGACCGCCGAGTCGATGCCCCCGGACAGCCCGAGCACCACCCGCTCGAAGCCGGCCTGGCGTAACTGGCCACGGATGAACTCCCCGATGATCCGGCGCGCCACGTCGGTGTCGATCGCGAGCTCGGTGGGCAGCTCGAAGGCGGCCGGGGGCGTGGTCACCGGTTGGCCCGCCGCCGGAACCCGATCGGGCGGGGCGTGCGATCGCCCGGCGCGACGTCGAGCCCGGCCTCCGCGTCGGGATCGCTGGTCGAGTCGCGGGCGAGGCCGGCCCGCTCGGCCACGATCCGCGTCAGCTCGCGGATCTGGAACTCGGGCCGCTCGTCGCGCAGCAGCGGCAGCCCGATGCGCTCGCGGCGGATGTCGGCCGTCGCGATGTCGACGGTGAACAGGCCCTCGTCGTAGAGCGGCGCGGACAGCAGCGGCGCGCCGTTCGGGCCGATCACCTCCGAACCGCCCCAGAACGAGATCGACTCGTCGATGCCGACCCGGTTGCAGAAGATCACGAACGTGGTCGTGAGCTGGGCGTACGTGCGCATCAGGGTCCGCCACGAGGTGGCCGTCCCGAGACCGACCTCGTTCGTGGCCGCCAGGTCGCGACCCGGGGACGACGAGACGTTGATGAGGATCTGCGCCCCGTCGAGGGCGAGGATCTGGGGCACGGGCAGGTGCCAGAAGTCCTCGCAGACGGCGATCCCGATCCCAACCCCCAGGCGCGACGGCACGGCCCGCAGCATGTCGCCGTGGGCGAAGAAGCGACGCTCGTCGAACAGGCCGTAGGTCGGCAGGAATACCTTGCGGTGGACGTGACGGACCTCGCCGTCCTCGAGCAGGGCCGCGGCGATGAACAGGCGGTGGTCGGCCGACTCCTCGACGAACGACACGATGACCGACAGGTCGCGGGTCGCCTCCGCGAGGTCCGCCAGCCGCGGATCGTCCAGCCGCATCGCGACCTCGGACGCGAGATCCTGCAGCTGGTAGCCGGTCAGGCCGAGCTCCGGGAACACGACGAGGTCGGCGCCCTGCTCGCGGGCCGCCGCGATGAGCTCGTGATGGCGCGCCAGGTTGGCGTCGAGCTGACCAAGCACCGGCGCGATCTGGGCGAGGGCCACGCGGACCGTCTTCATCGGCGCGAGCATATCGCGAACCCGATGCTAGGCTAGACCCCGATGCCACGATCGCTTCCACGGCCGGGACGGCTGGTCGCCCTCGGCAGTGCGGCGATCGTCGCGATGGTCGGCTGTGGCAGCCCGACGCCGTCGACCGGACCCGAGGCGACTCGGCTCGCAGGCCCGAGCGGCAGCCTCGCCTTTCCCACCGCGCCGCCCTCGAGCGGGGCCTTTGAGCCGATGGACTATCCGACCGACGGTCCGGCTCCGTGCGAGCAGCCGGCCAGCGACGACCCGGCGCTCGGGCCGTATCGAGGCGCCCTCCAGCGGATCAGCGCGACCGATCCGGTCACGGTGGTGTTCGAGCTGTGCGATGCCGACCCCGCCTTCCTGGCCAAGATCGCCTCGCCGACGCTGGCCATCGACGACACCGCGTGGTTGCAGAGCCGGATCGACCCCGCCGCGGACCGCCAGCGCATCCTGACCGAGGTGAACGGCACCGGGCCGTTCCGCCTCGAGGCCTGGGACGGCGATGGCGACATCGCCCTGACCCGGTCGCCCGGATACTGGGGCGACCGGGGCCGGTCACCGGCGGTCATCTTCGTCGCCGAGGGCGACGCCGGCCGGCGGCTGGCGAAGCTTGGCGAGGCGTCGGTCGACGCCATCGACACGGTCGCGCCGGCCGATTTCGAAACCGTCGATACGGATCCCGAGCTGACGCTCGCGCCGCGCCAGGGCCTCAACGTCGCCTACGTCGGCTTCGACAACCGCTTCGCCCCGTTCGACAACGAGGTCGTCCGCCAGGCGATCGCCATCGGCATCGACCGGGCGGCGATCGTCGAGTCCGCCTTCCCGGCGGGGACGAGCGTGGCCAGCCACTTCCTGCCGTGTGCGATCCCGTTCGGCTGCGAGGGGACGGCCTGGCCGGAGTCCGACCCGGAGGCGGCGCGCGACATGCTTCTCGAAGTCGGCTTCCCGGAGGGCTTCGCCTCGACCATCACCTACAGCGAGGAGCCACGCGACTACCTGCCCGACCCGACCGGGGTCGCGACCGCGCTGCAGACCCAGCTCCAGGAGCGGCTCGGCATCACCACGACCCTCCAGGTGCTGCCGTTCGAGGAGCTGACCGCGGCCGCCGACGCCGGGCGCCTCAGCGGGTTCTACCTGCTCGGAGCGCGAGCGCGCTACCCGGATGCGAGCCTCCTGCTGGGCAGCCACTTCGGCCCGGGCGCGAGCCTGCAGTTCGGGCTTCGCTTCGACGACATCGCGCGCTGGCTCGATCGCGGGCGGACGGCCGACGCGGCGGAGCGGGCCAAGGCGTACGGCGGCGTCAACGACCTGATCCGCAAGCACGTGCCGATGCTGCCGCTCGCGCACGTCGGCAGTGCCGCCGCGTTCCGGACGGACGTCCGCGGCGCGCAGGCCAGCGCGACCGCGACGGACCGCTTCGCCACGGTCGTCCCGGGCGACCGGACCCAGTTCGTGTACATGCAGCGCGCCCGACCGGGCGGCCTGTTCTGCGCCGACGAAGTGGACGACGTGGCACTGCGCGTATGCGCCCAGGTCTCCGAGTCGCTGTACCGTCACGATCTCCCCGAACCGGGCCTGGCGCCGTCCCTGGCCGAGGCGTGCAGCCCCGACGCCGATCTGATCGTGTGGACGTGCACGCTGCGGGCCGGGGTCCGGTTCCACGACGGCTCCACGCTCGACGCGAACGACGTGGTGCTGTCCTACGCGCTCCGCTGGGATGCAACCCATCCGCTCCACCACGGGCGGGAGGGCACGTTCCAGGGCTTCATCGACCGATTCGGCGGCTTCCTGCATCCGCCGGCGAGCCCGGCAGCACCCTAGCAACGCGCGCGTGCCGGTGCTAAGGTTCCCGCGCATCGTCTCCTGACCGCGTTCGGGAGGGAGCGACCATGACCCGTTGCGGCCGGTAGGGAACCTCGCGCCGCCGAGCGGGTCCACAGGAGGAGGAGTACCTGCGCATGACTCGATCTTCGAGCCTGCCGCTTCGGCTGGCTGCGTTGCTGGGCAGCGCCGTGATCATCGCGGCCTGTACCGGCACGACGCCGTCGGCCAGCGTGGCGCCATCGAGCGCGGCACCGGCCAGCGTCGAGCCGACAGCCGCCGCACCATTCGACGCCATGGTCTATCCGGCCACGGGCGAAGCACCGTGCGCAGAGGCCGCGGCACCGGACGCCGAGCACGACAAGTACCAGGGCAACTTCAAGAAGATCAGCGCGACCGATGCGACCACAGTCGTGTTCGAGCTGTGCAATCCCGACGTCGCCTTCCTCTCGAAGATCGCGTTCACGTCGTTCGCGATCAACGACACCGCCTGGATCGAATCGAAGGTCGATCCCGCCAAGGCGGACAACCAGGCGATCGTCTCGGAGGTCAACGGGACAGGTCCGTACAAGCTGGAGGCCTGGAACCGGGGCTCCGACGTGACCATGGCCCGCAACGACGCCTACTGGGGCGACAAGGCCAAGACCGAGCGACTGATCGTTCGCTGGAGCAAGGAGGCCGCCCAGCGACTCGTCGAACTCCAGGCCGGCAGCGTTGATGGGATCGACAACGTCGGGGCGACCGACTTCCCCACGGTCGAGGGCAACGCGGACCTGCAGTTGAAGCCGCGCGAGGGCCTGAATACGCTGTACTACGGCTTCAACAACGCGTTCCCGCCGTTCGACAACGAGAAGGTCCGCCAGGCACTCGCGATCGGCATCGATCGCCAGCGCATCGTCGACAACTTCAGCCCCCCGGGCTCGATCGTCGCAACCCACTTCACGCCATGCTCGATCGCCGGTGGTTGCGAGGGCGGCGAGTGGCCGGCGTTCGACGTGACCGCCGCCAAGCAGATGCTGGCTGACGCCGGGTTCCCGAATGGCTTCGAGACCAAGATCCAGTACCGCGATGTTTCGCGCTCGTACGCCGAGAACCAGAACGTGCTTGCACAGGACCTGCAGGCACAGCTGGCCAACCTTGGCATCACCGCGACGATCGAGGTGCAGGAGTCGGGGACGTTCATCGACAACGCCGACCAGGGCAAGCTGGACGGGATCCACATCCTCGGATGGGGTGCCGACTATCCGGACGCGACGAACTTCCTTGACTACCACTTTGGTGGTGGGTCGTCGAAGCAGTTCGGGGCCAAGTTCGACGACATCACCGGTCCGCTCCAGCAGGGTGCGACGGGCCTGGACGACGCCAGCCGAGCGCCGTTCTACGCTCAGGCGAACGACGCGATCAAGACGCATGTCCCGATGATCCCGATCGCCCACCAGGGTTCGGCGACGGCCTACCGGGCAGACGTCACGGACGCGCACAGCTCTCCGCTCGGCAACGAGGCGTTCGCCGGGATGGGTCCGGCCGACCGCACCCAGTTCGTCTGGATGCAGGCCGCGGAACCGCCCGGCCTGTACTGCGCCGACGAGTCGGACGGCGAGGCGCTGCGCGTGTGCGAGCAGATGATGGAAGGCCTGTACGCCTACGAGGTCGCCGGCACCGCCGCGATCCCAGCCCTTGCCGAGAAGTGCGAGCCCAACGCCGGCCTCGACGTCTGGACCTGCACGCTCCGCGCCGGGGTGACGTTCCACGACGGAGCCGCGCTCGACGCGAATGACGTCGTGATGACGTACGCGATCCAGTGGGACGCCGACCACGAGCGTCACATCGGTCGTGACAATTCGTTCACGTACTTCCCGGGCCTGTTCGGTGGGTTCCTTAACCCGCCGGTGCCGCCTCCGGCGTGATTCTCGCTCCGCGAGCGTGAAGCGAAGGGCGTCGCGACAGCGGCGCCCTTCGCGTATCCTCCAGGCACGACGAGCTGAGGGGCGTTCACCGGGTGACCCGTTTCATCCTTCGCCGGATCCTCACGAGCATCCCGGTCCTGCTCGGGATCGTGCTGCTCGTGTTCATCCTTGCGCGGGTGATCCCGGGCGATCCATGCACGGCGACCTACGGCGAGAAGGCCACCCCCGCGATATGTGCGGCGTTCGAGGCCCGGTACGGCCTGGACAAACCGATCTACGAGCAGTTCGTCATCTACTTCGGGGCGCTCGTGCAAGGCGACCTCGGCAGCTCCATCCGGTTCGGTCGGCCGGTCGCGGCGATCCTCGTGGAGCGGCTGCCAGTGACGTTCGAGCTGACGATCGTGGCCCTGGTCTTCGCCACCGTCGCCGGCATCGCCCTCGGGCTGATCTCAGCCACGCGACGCAACTCGCCGGTCGACGTCGGCACGATGGTCATCGCCAATCTCGGGGTGTCCACACCCGTCTTCGTCCTTGGGCTGTTCCTGGCGTTCGTCTTCGCCGTCCTGCTCAAGGACACACCGCTGGCGTTGCCACCATCGGGGCGACTGTCGCCCGGAGTGACGATCGCCCCACTCGCCCAGGCATGGGGCCTCCAGGGCATGGAGGGATTACCGAGGGCGTTCCTCGACTTCGTCTCGAACATGTACATCTTCAATACGCTGCTGACGGGTCAGTGGGCCGCGCTCGCGGACGTCCTGCGGCACCTCATCCTGCCGGCGGTCGCGCTCGGCACCATCCCACTGGCGATCATCGCGCGCATGACGCGCTCGAGCCTGCTCGAGGTGCTCGGCCATGACTACGTACGCACGGCGAGGGCCAAGGGCCTGCGCGAGCGTTCGGTCGTCGTCCGCCACGGCATGCGCAACGCGCTGCTGCCGGTCGTGACGGTCATCGGCCTGTCGCTCGGGGCTTTCCTCTCGGGCGCGATCCTGACCGAGACGATCTTCAACTTCACGGGGATGGGTAAGACGTTGTTCGAGGCGATCTCCGGCCGCGACTACATCGTGATCCAGGGCGTCACCTTGATCGTTGCCATCACCTACCTCGTCGTCAACCTGGTGGTGGATATCTCGTATGCCCTCATGGATCCGCGGATCCGCCTCTCATGACGGCGGGCCAGCCGACGATCGATACGACGGGGGAGATCGTCGTCGCCGCGCCGGGGTCGCTGCGCAAGGACACGCTGCGCAACATCTTTCGGCAACGCGCCGCCGTGGTCGGGTTCACGATCCTTGCCGCGCTCATCCTCATCGCGATCCTGGCGCCGCTGATCGCCCCATACGGGCCGAACACATCGATGCTCGATCTCCAGGAGCCGGGCACGCGCGGTGCGGGTCCTTGCATCCACGCGCTCGGCTGCCCGGCAGATCAGCCGCAGCACATCATGGGCCTCGACTCGAACATCCGCGACGAGTTCAGCCGCGTGATCTTCGGCTCGCGCGTATCGCTGCAGATCGGCATCGTCACGGTATCGTTCGCGATCGTCGTCGGGACCTTCATCGGGGCCATCGCCGGCTACGCCGGTGGACGAACGGACGACGTCCTGATGCGGCTGATGGACGTCGTGCTCTCGTTCCCCAGCCTCATCCTCGCGATCGCCATCGTGACGGTGCTTGGATCGGGCTTGTTCGAGGCCATGATCGCCATCGCGATCGTGTCGATCCCGATCTATGCGCGCGTGATGCGCGCGTCGGTCCTGTCGGTTCGCGAGACGGATTTCGTAACGGCCTCTCGTGCGCTCGGCGAGTCGTCAGCCGGCATCCTCTCCCGCCGCATCCTGCCCAACGCACTCACCCCGCTGATCGTCCAAGGAACGCTGGGCATCGGCGGAGCCATCCTCGAGGTCGCCGCCCTGTCCTTCGTCGGACTCGGAGCCGAGCCGCCGACGGCGGAATGGGGCTTCATGATCGCCAGCGACCGGAACCTGTTCTTCTCGGCCCCGCACCTGATCTTCTTCCCGGGCGTGGCGATCACGCTCAGCGTCCTGGCGTTCAACCTCATCGGCGATGGGTTGCGCGACGCGCTTGATCCGAGGCTGAACCGATGACCGAACGGCAAGACATCGACGGAAAGACAAGACCACCGACCCTGCTCGACCCCTCGGTCGAGGGCAACGTGATCGAGGAGCTGGTGCCGGCCTCCAAGCGCCGGCCGCGACACGAACGCGGCGAGCGACCGCTACTCGAGGTCAAGGGGCTGCACACCTCGTTCCACACGCGTGACGGGGTCGTCCGCGCCGTGGATGGCATCGACTTCCACGTCGATCGTGGCGAGATCATGGGACTCGTCGGCGAGTCGGGCTGCGGCAAGAGCGTGACCAGCCTGTCGATCATGCGCCTCGTTGCGAAGCCCGGTCGGATCGAAGCAGGGCGAGGTCATATTCGACGGGACGGACCTCTTGACCGTCTCGGACGAGCAGATGCGTCGCTATCCGCGGTGACCGCATCAGCATGATCTTCCAGCAGCCGCACGTCATCGCTGAACCCCGTCTGGGGCGTCGAGCGCCAGATCGACGGAGGTCCTGCGCATCCATCGCGGGATGAAGGGCAAGGCGGCGACGGGTCGGGCGCTCGAGCTGCTGCGCATGGTCGGGATCCCGGATCCCGCGCGACGGCTCAAGGCGTTCCCCCACGAGATGTCGGGCGGGATGGCCCAGCGGGTGATGATCGCGATGGCGCTCGCCTGCGAGCCCGAGCTGCTGATCGCCGACGAGCCGACGACGGCCCTCGACGTGACGATCCAGGCGCAGATCCTCGACCTGATGCGCAACCTGCGCGACGAGACCGGCACGGCGATCGTCCTCATCACCCATGACCTCGGCGTCGTCGCCGAGATGTGCGACCGGGTCGCGGTCATGTACGCCGGCGAGATCGTCGAGCAGTCCGACGTGACGACGCTGTTCCGCCGGCCGAAGCACCCGTACACGCGAGGGCTGATCGGGTCGATCCCGGTCGTCGGCTCCGTCAGCGACGAGCTGGCGGTCATCCCCGGCAACGTGCCGAACCTCGTCGACCTGCCCACGGGCTGCCGGTTCGCGCCACGCTGCCAGACGCGCATCGACGGAGAACGTCACGCTGGCGCTCGAGGTCCATCCCGAGCTGCTGCCGGTCGCGTCCGGCCACGAGGTCCGCTGCTGGGTCTACCGACCGATCGCCGCGGCGGGCAACCGTCGATGCCGCGCGACGACACCCCGGGTCGGAGCCGCGCGGCGTGACCCGGCACGCGGCCGAGCGACCGCTGGTCGAGGTCCGCGACCTCGTGAAGCACTTCCCGGTACGCGGCGGCGTCCTGCAGCGGACCGTCGGCGGTCGTCCAGGCCGTCGACGGGGTCAGCTTCGACGATCCGGTCCGCGGCGAGACGCTCGGCCTGGTCGGCGAGTCCGGCTGCGGCAAGACGACGGTCGGCCGGCTCCTGCTCCGGCTCATCGAGCCGACGGCCGGGCTCGATCCGCTTCGACGGCGCGAGGACATCACGGCCATCAGAGGAGCGCGACCTCAAGCCGTACCGCCGTCGGATGCAGATCATCTTCCAGGACCCGTACGCCAGCCTCGACCCGCGCACGCCGATCGCGCGACAGCATCGGCGAGGGCCTGCGCATCCACGGCCTGGGCACGTCGGCCGAGCGGCGCGCGAAGGTCGCCAGGATGATGGACATGGTCGGCCTGCAGCCATACCACGCCCGACGCTATCCGCACGAGTTCTCCGGCGGCCAGCGCCAGCGCATCGGCATCGCCCGGGCGCTCGTCCTCGAGCCCGACCTCGTCGTCTGCGACGAGCCCGTCTCGGCGCTCGACGTGTCGATCCAGGCGCAGGTCCTCAACCTGCTGAAGTGCCTCCAGCGCGAGCTCGGCCTGACCTACGTGTTCGTCGCCCACAACATGGGCGTCGTCGAGCACATCAGCGATCGCGTGGCCGTCATGTATCTCGGGCGGATCGCCGAGCTGGCCGACCGGCGCGACCTCTTCCGCAAGCAGGAGCATCCCTACACCGAGGCGCTGATGTCGGCGATCCCGGTCCCGGACCCGGAGATCCGCCGCCAGCGGGTGATCCTCGCACGGTGACGTGCCGAGCCCGGTCAACCCACCGTCAGGCTGTCGCTTCCACCCGCGCTGCCCGCTCCGCGCAGCAGCTCGGCGACCCGCAGATCTGCGCGCGACGTGGTCCGCCGCTCGATCGACCTCGGGGGCGACCATCTCGTGCGCGTGCCACTTCCGCCAGCCGGGAGGCGCGCACGGCCTAACCGCCGTCCCCGCGCCGGCCAGCACGCGTCGACTGGGCGCTGCGATCGGTCAGGCGGTCGGCGTCTCGTCGCTGGTGTCTCGAGCTCCGGCCTGTCGGAGGCGATCTGCGCCGCCGTCGATGTCCGCGGCTGGCGCGGTCCGCCGACCGCGGCGATCGCCGCGTCCGCGGCGTGCTCGACGCGCCCGCCGTCGTGCGGCGAGCGAGCGCCAGGGCCGAGTCGGGCGTCCCGCGCCGGACCGGGCGTGACGTCGATGTGGGCGATCGCCGACATCCGTCTTGAGGGCCTCCTCCGCGTAGTGGCAGGCGGCCTCGTGGTCGCCCTCGACGACGTCGCAGCGGCGGATCGATCGTCCGGCAGTTCTCGGGCTGGCCGAGCCGCTCGTACAGCCAGCAGCGCGTGTGGAACCGGCAGCCGGGCGGCGGGTTGACGGGGCTCGGGCACGTCGCCCTTGAGGATGACCCGCTTGCGCTTGCGCTCGGACGACGGGGTCCGGGACCGGCACGGCCGACAGCAGCGCCCGGGTGTACGGGTGACCCGGCGCGGCGTAGAGCTGGTCCGGCGGGCCGATCTCGACGATCTTGCCGAGGTACATCACCGCGACGCGGTCGCTGATGTGCTTGACCACCGACAGGTCGTGGGCGACGAACAGGTAGGTCAGCCCGAGCCGCGTCGCGCAGGTCGGTCAGCAGGTTGAGCACCTGCGCCTGGATCGACACGTCGAGCGCCGAGATGGGCTCGTCGCAGACGATGAACTCGGGCTCGACCGCGAGCGCCCGGGCGACGCCGATGCGCTGCCGCTGGCCGCCGCGAGAACTCGTGCGGGTAGCGCGCGACGTACTTCGGATCGAGCCCGACCAGGCGCAGCAGCTCGCGCGACCCGCTCGCTGCTTGGCCGCGCCCTTGGCCAGGTGGTGCGTCTCGATCGGCTCGCGCGACGATCGACCCGACGGTCATCCGCGGATCGAGCGAGCCGTACGGGTCCTGGAAGATGATCTGCATCCGGCGGCGCATCTTGCGCAGCTCGTCGGCTTCGAGCGCCGTCAGGTCGACGCCGTCGAAGCGGACGGTGCCGCTCGGTCGGCTCGCGCAGCCGGATCATCGCCCGCCCGATCGTGCTCTTGCCGCAGCCGGACTCGCCGACGAGGCCCAGGGTCTCGCCGCGGCGGACCGTCGAAGGTGACGCCGTCGACCGCCTTGACCGTGCCCTTCGTCGGTCTGGAAGATGCCCGACCGGATCGGGAAGTGGACCTTGAGGTCGTCGACCTCGACGATGTTCGGCTGGGGTCGTGCGGCCGGACTCGCCGGGTCAGCCGGCCATGGTGGCGGTCAACGGGATCCATCCGTCCCGGCTCGGTCGCCCAGCAGCGCGCTAGGTGGCGTATCGGTCGCGCGGCGCGTCAGCTCCGGCTCGTCCTGGCGGCAGATGTCCCGGGCGTAATCGGCAGCGCGGCTCGAAGCGGCACGCATCGGGCGGCTGCGATGAGCAGCGGCGGCATGCCCTCGATCGTGCGCAGCCGCTCGCCGCGGACGTCGTCGATCCGCGGCAGCGAGTCGAGCAGGCCCCACGCGTACGGCATCCGCGGGTTCTCGAACAGCTCGTCGACCGTGCCGGTCTCGACGATCCGGCCGGCGTACATGACGTTGACCCGGTCGCACATGCCGGCGGCGATGCCGAGGTCGTGGGTGATCATCAGGACGGCCGTGTGGAACTCGTCCGACAGCCGCTGGATGAGCTCGAGGATCTGGGCCTGGATGGTCACGTCGAGCGCGGTCGTCGGCTCGTCGGCCAGGATCAGCTTCGGGTCGCACGACAGGGCGATCGCGATCATCACGCGCTGGCGCATCCCGCCCGAGAACTGGAACGGGTAGTCGTTGAGCCGCTCCTTGGGCCGCGGGATGCCGACCTTGGCGAGCAGCTCGACGACCCGATCCACGGCGGCCTTCGGCGACAGGCCCATGTGCTCGCGGATCGCCTCGGCGATCTGGTAGCCGATGGTCAGCGTCGGGTTCAGGCTGGTCAGCGGGTCCTGGAAGATGAACCCGATCTCCTTGCCGCGCAGCTTGCGCATGTCCTCGTCGTTGAGCTTGAGGACGTCGATCCCGTCGAAGACGATCTCGCCGGCCACGATCCGGCCGGGCGGGTCCGGGACGAGCCGGGCGATCGACAGGGCCGTGACGCTCTTGCCGCAGCCCGGACTCGCCGACGAGGCCGAGGGTCTCGCCGTAGCCGAGGTCGAAGCTGACGTCGTCGACCGCCTGGACGACGCCGTCGGGCGTGAAGAAGTGGGTCGACAGGCCGCGTGACCTCGAGGAGCTTGTCGGCCTTGCGCTCGAGGCCGGCCTCGACGTCGGTCGGTGCGGCCCGCCGGGCGTCGTCCGGCGAGAGCTCGATGATGGTCGGCGCGTCCGGCGTCGAGCATCGTGTCGTCGGACGCGGCCACCTACTGCTTGCCCTTCAGCTTCGGATCGAGCGCGTCGCGCAGGCCGTCACCGAGGAACGTGAAGCTGATGAGCGCGAGCGCGATCGCGATCGCCGGGAAGGCGACGAGGTGCGGCTCCGAGCGGATGTACTTCTGGCCCTCGGCGATGAGGCTGCCCCACGAGGCGCGCGGCGGCTGGACGCCGATGCCGATGTAGGCGAGCGTCGCCTCGGCCAGGATCGCGCCGGGGATGCCGAGCGTGATGGCGACGATGATCGGGCCCGATCCCGTTGGGCAGGAGGTGGCGGGTGACGATCTTGCGGTCGGACACGCCGATCGCCCTGGCCGCCTCGACGAACTCGGTCTCCTTGAGCGACAGGATCTGGCCGCGGACCAGGCGGGCGACCGTCACCCACGAGGTCAGGCCGATCGCCACGAACACGAGCAGCAGCCCGTCGATCGCCTGGCCGAAGACGGTCTCGCGGAAGGCGACCGACAGCAGGATGATGAACAGCAGGTCCGGGAAGGCGTAGATGATGTCCGTGAAGCGCATCAGCAGGTTGTCGAGGCGGCCGCCGAACCAGCCGGCCAGGGCGCCGATCGGGACGCCGATGAGGAGGATCGACGATCTGCACGACGAACGCGACGGTCACGCTGATCCGGGCGCCGTCGAGCAGCCGGCTGAGCAGGTCGCGACCGAGCTGGTCCGTGCCCAGGATGTGGCCCGGCGAGAGCGGCGGCAGCGGCCCGCCGCCGTTGGCGAGCGACGGCCTTGAGGTCCTGGGCTTGTCGTACGGCCACGGCGCGAGGATCGGGCCGAAGATCGCCAGGACAGCAGCATGAGATGACGAGGACCAGGCCGAGCACGGCGAGCCGGTTCTTGCGCAGCCGGCCCGAAGGCGTCGCGTCCAGAGCCCGCCGCCGCGCGTCGGACGCGACGCGACCTGGATCGAGCGGTCGTGTCTGTGGTGGCCATCGTGCGGGTCTCCTAGCTGTACCGGATCCGGGGGTCGATGTAGGCGTACAGCACGTCGACCACGACGTTGAGGAAGGCGACGGCGAACGCGTACAGCATGGTCATCGCCATGAGCAGGCTGTAGTCGCGCGTCGTGATCGAGTCGAGGTAGAACGCCCGACGCCCGGGATGTTGAAGATCGCGCTCGATGATGAACGAGCCGGTCACGAGGAACGCCAGCGTCGGCCCGAGGATCGTCACGACCGGGATGAGCGCGTTGCGGATCATGTGCCGCGATCACGACCGAGCTCGTCGCGCAGGCCCTTGCTGTGGGCGGTCCGGATGTAGTCCTTGCGCGTCACCTCGAGCATCGATGCGCGCGTGTAGCGGGCGATGACCGCGATCGGGAAGCCCGCCAGGGCGACCGTCGGCAGGACCCAGTACTCGGGTCCCTTCCAGCCGCCGGTCGGGAACCACCCCAGTTGCACGCTGAAGAACACGATCAGCAGGATGGCCAGCACGAAACTGGGCGTGGCGATGCCGACGATCGATAACGCCGGTGGAGAGGTAGTCGGGCCAGCGGTTGTGGCCGAGCGCGGCGAAGATCCCGAGCGGGATCCCGACGAGCGACCGACAGCAGGAAGGCCATCACGCCGAGCTGGACGGTGACGCCCAGAGCCGTCGGCCGACGATGTCGTTGACGCGCCGGTCCTGGTAATCGATAGGACGGGCCCGAGGTCGCCCTGGACGAAGTCGGCCGGCCCAGCGTGATGTACTGGATGTGGAGCGGCTGGTCGAGGCCGTACTTCGGCGTTGAGCGCGTGCGACGGTCGCCGCCGGGCAGCGTCTTTTCCGGCGTCCCACGGTCCGCCCGGGACCGCGTGCATGAGGGTGAACGTGATGATCGAGACCGACGAACAGGACCGGGATGATCCAGAGGACCCGCCGGGCGAGATAGCTGATCACGGCATCTCTCGCTAGCTCGACGTGCCGGCGACTGCTAGGATGAGCGACGTGGGCCGGCCGAGCGGCCGGCCCACCGTGGAGATCGCCCGGTGGGCGACTCAGTGCTCCAGGATCTGGATGGTCTCGTAGAAGTGCTCGCCCGGGAGCTCGAGTCCATCGGGGTCGTCGTGACACCACTGACATACGGCTTGACGAGCTCGGCCTGGACGCCCCAGCGCAGGAAGAGCGAGGCGGCGTCGTCGAGCAGGATCTTGCCGGCCTGCTTCGTAGAGCGCGACCTGCTTGGCCTGGTCCGGCTCGGCGGCGGCCTGGGCGATCAGCTCGTCGAAGGCCGGGTTGCAGTACTGCTGGTCGTTGTTGCCGCCACCGCACGTGAACAGGCCATTGAGCTGGTTGTTCGCGTGCGGGTAGTCGGCACCCCAGCCGTTGCGGGCGATGTCGTACTCGCCAGCGGTGCGCTGGGTGAGGAAGACGCCGAAGTCGCTGCCGATCTGCTCGGTCTCGAGACCGAAGGCTGTCGAGCCAGGCCTGCGGCCAGGAACGCGACGCGCGGCTCGTGGCCGGAGCCCGAGTTGAAGCCGAACTTCAGCGGCCGGGATGTCCGCGGCGCTGGCGATAGCCGATGCTCCGCCAGCGCCTTGTCCATGCTCGCCTTGGCGGCCTCGAGGTCGTACGGATACGGCTCGTAGTCCGGGATGGCGCCCGGGATGCCCGGCATGACGAAGCGTGCCGGCCACGCTGGCCGATGCCGGCGAAGGTGGCGTCTATGAAGGCCTTCTTGTCGATCGCCTGGGTCAGCGCGATGCGGAAGTCCTTGTTGACGGTCGGGCAGGCCTTCGGGTCCGCGCAGCGCGCGAGCTGCTTGGTGCCCGTCGGAGTCGATGCCGTTGTTGTAGTTGTAGTAGGTGATGCTGAGGTCGGTCAGCTCGGCGTACTCGGCGCCAAGGACCGGATCGGCCTTGACGCGCTGGATGTCCTCGGACGGGACGGGCAGGACCATGTCGATCTCACCCGCCTCGTAGGCGGCCATGCGCCTGCGCCGGCTCGGGCGACATCGACATGTGGATCTCGGTCAGCGTCGGCTTGACCTCGCCGTACCAGTTGGGGTTCGGCTTGAGGATGATCTGGCTGTTGTGGTTCCAGGTGTCCAGCATGAACGGGACCGGAGCCGACGTAGTTCGCCGCCTCGGTCGCGCCTCGGGCTGGTGATCCACTTCTCCTGGATCGGCACGCCGACCCACAGGGTCATCGACGCTCAGGAAGTAGGTGGCCGGCGTGTCGAGCGTCGACGACGAACGTCTTGTCGTCCGGCGCCGCGACGCCGAGCTTGTCGAGGGCGCGTCGATCTCGGCGTCCGGCGGGCGTCGGATCCGCACCGGCCAGGCCGAGCAGCGTCGCCGCCACCGGCGACCTCGGCCATGACGTAGCAGTACGGGGCCGCGGTGCGCGGGTCGACGAGGCGCTTCCAGCTGTAGACGAGGTCGCCGGCGACGATCGGGTCGCCGTTGCTGTACTTCGCGTCGCTCAGCGTGAAGGTCAGGGTCTTGGCGTCGGCCGAGATCTCATGCGACTCCGCCAGCGCCGGCGACGACCTCGAGGTCCTCGTTGAAGTAGACGAGGCGGACGATGGAGCGCGCGCAGGACGGCGAGCGAGGTCGAGTCCTGGGCCTTGTTCGGGTCGAGCGTCGGGGGCTCGCTGCCGAGGTCGACGTGCAGGATCTGCTCCGCGGCGAGGTCCGGCTGCTCGGGGCGCGACGCGCTGGCGGACGCCGATGCGCCCGGGTCCGACGCTCGCCGGCGGCGCCGAGTCGCCGTGGTGGCACCGCCGCACGCCGCCGCGATGATCGGCGAACGCTGGCCGACGATGGCGAGGAGACGTTTCTGTGCATGGATTCCCTCCGAACGGGTGGTCACCCGGACTCGTGCCGCGACGAACGGTGCTGCTCGGGCACGCCTCGGCCGTCCGGCGACCGTGACGCGTTGACCGACCTCGACGCCAGACGAGCCTCCCGATCGACGGTCGCCGTGCGCGAGAGGCAGCCGCGGGCACGATGACGAGCCGCGGTGCCTCCACAGCGGCCTATCACTGTCACACCAAGGCCTAACGAGCGTTCGTACGGTACGGCAGTCTCGGCGCCCGATTCAGTCCGGACAGGGCGTCTCGCGCCCCGGCCATCGGCCGCCAGCGCAGGTTCGGCTGGCGGGCCGCGGTGGCCTCGTCCAGCCGCTGGACCGGTGCGGTATGCGGGGCGCGCCTTGACCAGGTCCGGGGATCCCGTTCGGCCTCCGCCGACGATGGCGATGAGCGCGTCGGCGAACGCGTCGAGCGTCTCGATCGATTCGGTCTCGGTCGGCTCGATGAGCATCCCCTCGTCGACGATCAGCGGGAAGTAGATCGTCGGCGGGTGGAAGCCGTAGTCGATGAGCCGCTTGGCGATGTCGAGCGTGCGCACGCCGGTCCGCGTTCTTGATGGCTCGCCGCCGAGGCCACGAACTCGTGCTTGCACGGCCGGTCGTACGGCATGTCGAAGGTGTCCGCCAGCCGTGACTTGAGGTAGTTGGCGGCGAGGACGGCGTCGTCGCTGACCTCGCGCAGGCCCGGACGCGCCGTGGGCGCGGATGTAGGCATACGCCCGCACCAGGACGCCGGTGTTGCCGACGAAGCTGCGCAGCCGGCCGATCGATGTCGGACGCTCGCCCGGTCGCTCGAGACGGAACGTGCCGTCGTCGAGCGCGCAGGACGCGCGGTCGCGGCAGGTACGGCAGCAGCCGCTCCCCCACCCCGACCGGGCCGGCGCCGGGTCCGCCGCCGCCGTGCGGCGTGCTGAACGTCTTGTGGACGTTGAAGTGCATGACGTCGAAGCCGGCCTCGCCGGGCTTGAACCGGCCCAGGATGGCGTTGAGGTTGGCGCCGTCCATGTAGGCCAGGGCGCCCGCCGTCATGGACCGCATCGAGCAGCTCGCCGATGCGCGCCTCGAACAGGCCGAGCGTCGACGGGTTCGTGATCATCACCGCCGCGGTGCGCGGCCCGAGCGCGGCCCGGAACTTGTCGACGTCGACGCCGCCGTCGGCTGCCGACGGGATCGTGATCGTCGTGTAGCCGGCCATCGACGCGGTCGCCGGGTTCGTCCCGTGCGAGCTGTCGGGGACGAGGACCTCGTCGCGCTCGGTGTCGCCGCGCTCGCGGTGGTACGCCCGGATCATCAGGATCCCGGTGAGCTCGCCCTGGGCGCCGGCGGCCGGCTGGAGGCGTCACCGCCCGCATGCCGGAGATCGCGGCCAGTGCGCCTTCGAGCTCCCACAGGAGCTGGAGCGTGCCCTGGGCGACCTCGTCAGGGACCATCGGATGGAGGTCGGCGAAGCCGGGCAGCCGCGCCGCCCACTCGTTGAGCTTCGGGTTGAACTTCATCGTGCACGAGCCGAGCGGGTAGAACCCGGTGTCGACCGCGTAGTTGAGCTGGCGACAGGTTGACGTAGTGGCGGACGACGTCGGGCTCGTTCATCTCGGGCAGCGCCGGCGGGGTCGCACGGCGCGCGTCGGCCGGCAGGCGGTCGAGGGCGTCCTTGGGCGGATGCGGGATCTTGCCGCCGCCGCGGCCCGGTCGGCTGCGCTCGAACAGCGTCGGCTGGAGCTTCGGGACCGGTGACGCTCATCGACCGGCGCCGATGAGGTCGCCATCGCCCGCGCCGGTCTCGACGCCCACTGGTGGGCGGCCCGTCAGCACCTCGCCGAACGCGGCGACGAAGCGGGCGATGTCGCCCGAGGTCGTGAGCTCGGTGGTGCACAGCAGGAGGCCGTCGGCGAGGCTCGGATCGTCGGGCTCGGCGTCGGCCAGGACGAGGCCGGCCAGGAAGCCGCGCTCGATGAGCCGCCGATGGACGGTCCGTGCATCCGGCACGCGGATCGCGAACTCGTTGAGGTACGGGCCGCCGATGGAGCCGCTCCACGCCGATCGCCGCGAGCGCCGCCACGAGCTCCGCCGCCCGGGCCGGCCCCGGTCGCGGCCACGTCGCGCAGGCCGTGCGGACCGATCGTCGCGAGGTAGATCGACGCCGCCAGCGCCAGCAGCGCCTGGTTGGTGCAGATGTTGCTGGCCGCCTTGTCGCGCCGGATGTCCTGCTCGCGCGCGCGCAGGGTCATCACGAACGCGCGCTGGCCGTCGAGGTCGGTGGTCATGCCGACGAGGCGGCCCGGGGATCTGGCGGACGAGCGCGTCGGTCGAGGCGAGGATGCCGAGGTACGGGCCGCCGTACTGCGGCGCGATGCCGAGCGGCTGGCCCTCGCCGGCGGCGATGTCCGCGCCGTACGCGCCGGGTGGGGCGAGGACGGCGAGGGACACCGGCTCGATGACCGCGACGAACAGCGCGCCCGCGGCGTGCGCCAGCTCGGCCGATCCGCGGCATCGGCTCGAGCAGGCCGAGGAAGTCGGGGTTCGCGGCGATCACGCCGGCGACGGGCCGGTCGGTGTCGGCGAGCATCCGCTCGAGCGCGTCGAGATCGGTCGTGCCGGCGGCCTCGCCCTCGGCGACGAGGGGGATCTCCTCGAGCTCGAGACCGGCACCGAAGTAGGTCTGCGTCGTCGCCCGGTAGTGCGGATGGACGCCGCGGCTGATGAGCACCCGCTCGCGACGGGTCGCCCGGCAGGTCATCAGCGCCGCCTCGGCGGTCGCCGCGGCGCCGTCGTAGTGCGACGCCGAGACGACGTCGAGGTCGACGAGCTCGGCGAGCAGCGACTCGTACTCGTAGATCGATCTGGAGCGTCCCCTGGCTGACCTCGGGCTGGTACGGCGTGTAGGCCGTGTACCACTCGCCGCGGAGGAGCAGCTGGTCGACGGCCGGCGGGCTCCAGTGGCGGTACACGCCGGCGCCGAGGAAGGACGACGAGGTCGGTCCGGTTGCGCGCCGGCCATGGCGCGCAGGCGCGCGGCAAGCTCGAGCTCGGGTTCGGGCTCGGGCAGGTCGAGCGAGGTCGCGCGGAGCTCGGTCGGGATGTCGGCGAACAGCTGGTCGACGTCGTCGAGGCCGAGCGCCGCCAGCATCCGCTCGCGGTCGTCGGCGGTATGAGGGCCGTACGGCATCGTCCCGGTCAGCCCGCCGCGACCAGGGCGTCGTAGGCGTCGCCGTCGAGCAGGTCGTCGAGCTGGGTCACGTCCTTGACGGTCGACCTTGATCATCCAGCCCTCGCCGTACGGGTCGCTGTTCACGAGCTCGGGCGTCGCCGCCAGGGCATCGTTCGCCGATCGTCACCTCGCCGCTGACCGGGGCGAACAGGTCGCTCACCGCCTTGACCGATTCGACGACGCCGAACGCCTTGGCCTCGTCGAGCTGGCGGCCCGCCTCCGGTAGCTCCACGAAGACGATGTCGCCGAGCTGGTCGGCGGCGTACTGGGTGATCCCGACGGTCGCTTCGTCGCCATCGACCCGGACCCACTCGTGGTCGCGGGTATAGCGCAGGTCGGTCGGTACGCTCACGTCACTCGGTCCTCCGATAGAACGGCAGGGGGACGACCCGCGCCGGGACCCGCGCGTCGCGGATCTCGATCTGCGACCACGGTGCCCGGTTCGGCGTCCGTCGGCGCGACGTAGGCCATCGCGATCGGGACGCCCAGCGTCGGCGACTGCGTCCCGCTGGTGACGACGCCACTGCGTCGGTCGCCGACATGGACCGGGTAGCCGTGACGAGCGATGCCGCGGCCCTCGACCGTGAGGCCGACCAGGCGGCGCCGCGGACCATCGCGCCGCGACCTTCTCGAGCGCGGCACGGCCGATGAAGTCGCCGGCCTTGTCGAGCTTGACCACCCGGCCCAGACCCGCGTCGTACGGGTTCGTCGTCAGGTCGAGCTCGTTGCCGTACAGCGGCATCCCGGCCTCGAGGCGCAGCGTGTCGCGGGCACCCAGCCCGACCGGCCCGCCGTCCAGCGCCTGCACCCGCTCGAGGAGCGCGTCCCACAGGTCGCCCGTGCGGGCCGTCTCGACGAACACCTCGAACCCGTCCTCGCCCGTGTAGCCCGTGCGCGCCACCCACGCCGGGATGCCCGCCACGTGGCCCTCGGCGATGCCGTAATAGCGCAGGCCGCCGAGATCGACATCGGTCAGCGGCGCGAGCACATCCAGCGGATCGCGGGCCCTGGACGGCGACGAGCCCGGTGGCCAGCGACTGGTCGTCGAGCACCGCGCGCGACCCGTCCAGGCGCTCGGCGAGGGCGTCCGAGACGATCTGGGCGTTGGCGGCATTGGCGACGACCATGAACCGATCGTCGGCCAGGCGGTAGATGATGAGGTCGTCGAGGACGCCACCGTCCGGGGCGGCGATCATCGAGTAGTGGGCACGCCCGATGGCCAGCGCCCGCGGATCGCTGACGACGGCCCCGGCCAGGGCCTCGCCGGCGTCGGCACCTTCGACGAGCAACTCGCCCATGTGCGACAGGTCGAACAGGCCGACCCGCTCGCGGACGGCCCGATGCTCATCGAGGATGGAGCCGTACTGGACCGGCATGCGCCAGCCGGCGAAGTCGATCATCTTGGCGCCCAGCCCCTCGTGGCGGCTGGCCAGCGGTGTGTCGTGGATGACCGGTGGGCTGATCTCCTGATCGGTCACGAAGCCCGCTCCGCGGCGGGTCCGACCAGGGCGTCGGCGGCCCGCGCGACGAGCACTCGTTCCGTCTCGAACGTCAGGATGGCGGCGGCCTCCGTGAAGTCGATCCAGCGCACCTGATCGAACTCGTGGTCATGGCGGGCGAGATCGCCGCCGACGGGTTCCATCATGAAGTAATGGACGGTCTTGTGGATGCGAGTCCCCGACTTGGACGAACGTGTACTCGATCGAGTCGAGCGGGGCGGTGATGCGTACCTCGAGCCCGGTCTCCTCGGCGACCTCGCGCAGCGCGGTCTCCTCGATGGTCTCCGCTCCCTGCGGCGTGCCCTTGGGCAGGGTCCACGTCCGGCCGACACGCTCACGTCGACGACTACCGACGACGAACTGTGGGCGACCGTTCTCGTATCGAACGACGATGCCGCCCGCGGAAGTGGCGGTCTTGGTCCTCAGGCGCGCCACGGCGCCGCGGCGGCGCTGGGACGGCGACCCGACCCGGACCGACCGGACCGAGCCCAATGCATCGTCACCAACGGCCGGACCCGGCGGTCGCGGACGGCTGAGCGTGTCGGTCGTGGGCCGCGCCAGCCCGACCGCAGACGCTGATACGGGCCGGCATCCGAGCCGCGGAGCTCGGTCTGGACGCTGGCCACCGCCGCGAACGACGTCTGCCCGCCGAGGCCGAGGCGACGCTCACGGGCACGGCTCGACGGGCGCACGAAATGCGCTGCCGGTCGGGCCGCGTACTTCGCGGCGATGCTGTGGCCCATGGGCCGCAATGGTACTAGGTCAGTCCTGCCTTGCAAGCGCCGCCCTGAGTGATTCACGCATGGCCGAGGCGGTCTCCGGTGCGAGCGCGCCACGGTCGAGGGCCAGATCGATCTCCCGCTGCGCGGCGGCGACGTAGAGCGCGACGGCGCGCGGCGCATGGGTCGCCAGGGCATCCAGGTGGGCCACCAGCGTCCCGCGGTCGCCGCGCGTCATCGGTCCGGTCAGGGCGGCGCGGATGCCGAGGGCTCGCGCATTGTCGAGCGTGCCCTCGATGAGTGGCCCGTAGATGGCCAGCGAGCCGGCCTCGTCGAGCCCGGCGACGGCGCCGAGCTCGGCGATCGCGTCGAGCAGGGCGACGAAGCCGCCGGCGGCCAGCACGGCCGCCGCGTGGTACGCCGCCTTCGAACCGGGGGCCAGGCGAACGGCGTGGGCGCCCGAGCCGCCTCGGCCATGCTCGACAGCATCGCCGCCAGGTCGTCATCGCCCTCGATCGCGACGGTCGCGCCATGGAGCGCGGCGATCGCCCGTTCCGTGTCGGCGAAGGCGACGAGTGGGTGGAACGCCCCGACCTGCGTGCCGGCGGCCATCGCCGGGTTGAGCACCTCCGCCCCGAGGGCGCCGCTCGTATGGATCATCGCCTGGCCGCCGTACATCCGGATCTCGTCGGCCAGCGGCGCGATCGCATCGTCGGGGACGGCCAGGATGATGAGCTCGACCTCCTCGACGAGGGCCTGTGCCTCGGCGAACGGGCGTGCCCCGTCGACGGCGCTCGCGAACCGGGCTCGCCGCGACGGATCGCGACTGGCCACGGCCTGGATCGGCCAGCCCGCCCGGCTGAGACCGACGCCCAGGGCGATGCCGACCGCGCCCGCGCCGACGATGCCCGTCGACGGCGTCTCGCCCGGCCCCGACTGGTGGTGCGGATGGGCGTGTCCGTCCGCGTGGACATCGCCATCGTCATGTCGGTGGTGCCCGGGCGGGACGGGGTCGAGGTCGATCCCGGCGTCGGCGATGGCGGCTTCCATCTCGGCCCGGTCGCGCTCCGGATCGTCACCCGGCAAGCGCCCCCAGGCCTTCATCCGGACGCGCCGGCGCAGCCCCGGGGCCGAGCGCGGTACGCTTGCATCCTTCGAGTCTAGCGAGCGGACGGAGAGCGACGCGTCGTGTCACGGAACGACCCCTTCGGAGCCCGCGCGCCCCTGGCGCCCGGCCTCCCCGATATCTACCGCCTGAGCGCGGTCGCCGGCAGCACGGCCGATGGGCTACCCGTGACGGTCCGGATCCTGCTCGAGAACCTGCTCCGCCATGCCGGCGGCGGGGTCGTCGAGGGCACGGACGTCGAGACGCTGGCCTCCTGGCGACCGGGCGTCGCGGCGGAGGCCGAGATCCCGTTCATGCCATCGCGGGTCATCCTCCAGGACCTGACCGGCGTGCCGGCGGTCGTCGATCTCGCGGTGATGCGCGACGCGATGGCCGACATCGGCGGCGATCCGGCCAGGGTCAATCCGCTCGTCCCGGCCGACCTCGTCATCGACCACTCGGTCCAGGTCGACCGGTTCGGGACGGCCGACAGCTTCGCCTTCAACGTCGAGCGCGAGTACGAGCGCAACGGCGAGCGCTATCAGCTCCTGCGCTGGGCGCAGACGGCGTTCCGCGACCTGCGCATCGTGCCGCCCGGGACCGGCATCGTCCACCAGGTCAACCTCGAGTTCCTCGCACCGGTCGTCGCCGACCGCGACGGCGTGGCCTTCCCGGACACGCTCGTCGGCACCGATTCGCACACGACGATGATCAACGCGCTCGGCGTGCTCGGCTACGGCGTCGGCGGCATCGAGGCCGAGGCCGTCCTGCTCGGCCAGCCGCTCTACCAGCCGATGCCTCATGTCGTCGGGGTGCGGCTCACCGGCGAGCTGCCCCAGGGCTCGACCGCCACGGACCTCGTGCTCGTGGTGACCGAGATGCTGCGCCACCATGGGGTCGTCGGCGCGTTCGTCGAGTTCGCGGGCGAGGGTCTGGCCGGCCTGTCCCTGGCCGATCGCGCGACGATCTCGAACATGAGCCCCGAGTTCGGGGCGACCGCCACGCTCTTCCCGATCGACGACGAGACGCTCGCCTACCTGCGTCTCACCGGCCGCGCGCCGGAGCGCGTCGACCTGGTCGAGCGCTACGCCAAGGAACAGGGCCTGTGGCGCGAGCCCGGCGACGGCCCCGCCTTCGACGAGCTCCTGACGCTCGACCTCGCGACCGTGGAGCCATCCGTGGCCGGTCCGCGCCGGCCGCAGGATCGCGTGCCGCTCCAGGCCCTCCGCGACAACTTCCGGTCGGCGTTCCCGGATGGGCTCGAGACGAACGGCGTAGGCGAGGCCACGCCAGCGGCGTCGGGCGACGTCGTCCACGAAGCCTCCGCCGACTCGTTCCCGGCGTCCGATGCGCCGTCGTTCGCTGCCGCGGACCCGACCGACGCCCCCGCCCCGTCCGTCCCGCCCGTCCCGTCGAGCCCGCCGGCCGGCGACCGGCGGTCGTATCGACCCGTCGACGTCACAGTGGGCGGCGAGACCGTCCGCCTCAGCTCGGGCTCGGTCGCGATCGCGGCCATCACGTCGTGCACGAACACCTCGAACCCGACCGTCATGGTCGGGGCCGGCCTCCTGGCCCGCAATGCCGTCGCGCGCGGCCTGCGCGTCCCGCCGACGGTCAAGACCTCGCTGGCGCCAGGGTCCAAGGCGGTCACCGGCTACCTCGAGGCGGCCGGCTTGATGGATCCGCTCGAGGAGCTCGGGTTCGCGCTGGCCGGCTACGGCTGCACGACGTGCATCGGCAACTCGGGCCCGCTCGACGCGGCGGTGGCCGCGGCCGTCGAGTCGAACGACCTGATCGTCGCGGCCGTCCTGTCAGGCAATCGAAACTTCGAGGGCCGCATCCACCCGCTGGCGCGCGCGAGCTACCTCGCCTCGCCGCCACTGGTCGTCGCCTTCGCGCTGGCCGGCCGGGTCGACACGGATCTGACCAGCGAGCCACTGGGAACCGGGTCGGACGGCCAGGCGGTCTACCTGGCCGATATCTGGCCGTCGGCGGACGAGATCCGCGCGGTCATCGCCTCCTCCATCGACCCCGAGCTCTTCCGCCGGACCTACGCGGTGGTGTTCGAGGGCGACGATCGCTGGCGAGCCCTGCCGATCCCGTCCGGGGACCGCTACGCGTGGGATCCGGCGTCGACCTATGTCGCCAAGCCGCCGTTCTTCGAGGGCCTGTCGACGGCGGGCCGCGAGGCAGCCGACATCGAGGGGGCGCGGGTCCTCGTGATGGTCGGCGATTCGGTCACCACCGATCACATCTCGCCGGCCGGCTCGATCGCCCCGTGGTCACCGGCCGGCCAGTGGCTCCAGGCCCACGGCGTCGGGCCGCTCGAGTTCAACTCGTACGGTGCCCGGCGCGGGCACCACGAGGTGATGATGCGCGGCACGTTCGGGAACATCCGGCTGCGCAACCAACTCGTCGAGGGCACGGAAGGCCCCTACACGGTCCACCTCCCGTCGGGTGACGAGGCGTTCATCTACGACGCCGCGATGCGCTACCAGGGCGAAGGCGTGCCGCTCCTGGTGTTGGCCGGCCGCGAGTACGGCTCGGGCTCGTCGCGCGACTGGGCGGCCAAGGGCCCGGCCCTGCTCGGGGTCAGCGCGGTCCTCGCCGAGTCGTACGAGCGGATCCACCGCTCGAACCTCGTCGGCATGGGCGTCCTGCCGCTCCAGTACAAGCCGGGCGACACGGCCGCGTCGCTCGGACTGACCGGGCGCGAGTCGTTCGCCGTCAAGGGCCTGGCCGCCGGGCTGTCGCCGCGACAGTCGGTGACCGTCGTGGCCACCCGCGAGGACGGCACCGAGCGTCGGTTCGAGGCCATCGCCCGGCTGGATGGCCCGATCGAGGTCGACTACTACCGGGCCGGCGGCATCCTGCCGACCGTCCTGCGTCGCCTCGCCGCCGACGCCTGACCGCGGGCGTTTCGTTGCCCGCCGGGCGCCATGTCTCGATCGAGCAGTTTCGGAGAAGCGGCCCGCACGACGGCCGCCTAGCATGAGCGACATCCCCATGACGACCACCCGGAGGAACCTGCCATGACCGCCGCCCAGAAGTCCGCCAAGAGCACCACCGCAAGCCGCACGACGTCCAAGCGCTTCTCGGACGAGGAGCGGGACGCGATGAAGGAGCGCGCCAAGGAGCTGAAGGCCGCCTCCAGCAAGGCGGACGATGAGAAGGCGGTGCTCGCGAAGATCGCCGAGATGCCCGATCCGGATCGGACCATGGCCGAGCGGATCCATGCCATCGTCAAGGCCAGCGGGCCAGCCCTCTCGCCCAAGACCTACTACGGGATGCCCGCCTATGCCAAGGACGGCGACATCGTCTGCTTCTTCACCCCCGCGGCCAAGTTCAAGTCGCGCTACGCGACGTTCGGCTTCAACGACTCGGCGAACCTCGACGACGGGGCCATGTGGCCGACGTCCTTTGCGCTCACGAAGCTCACGGCCGCCGACGAGGCAAGGATCGCAGCGCTCGTGAAGAAGGCGGTGGGCTGACGACCGGTCGGACCCCTGACGGAAACGAACGGCCCCCGGGGGAGGACCGGAGGCACGTTCGCGGAGGAGGATTGCGGTCTGCTAGTCCTGTGACGCGCTGCCACGCGACCGCGTGACGCCACCGCGTGACGCCACCGCGGACGCGTTGTCGGACCAGTCGCGCTAGAGTCCGGCGACCGTGCTGCCGACCGCCCGGTCCGTCCAGCGGACCTACCTCGTCCTCACGCTCCTTACGACGTTCGCGGCGTCCTTCATCTGGGGCGTCAACACGCTGTTCCTGCTCGATGCGGGCCTGTCGAACACCGAGGCCTTCGCGGCCAACGCGTTCTTCGCGATCGGCCAGGTGCTGTTCGAGGTCCCGACCGGCGTCGTCGCCGACACGCGTGGACGGCGGTTCTCGTACCTCCTCGGCGCCGCGACGCTGCTCGCCTCCACGGCCCTCTACCTCGTCATGTGGCAGATCCACGCTCCGTTCGCCGGCTGGGCCGTGGCGTCGATCCTGCTCGGGCTCGGGTTCACGTTCTTCTCCGGTGCGACCGAGGCGTGGCTGGTCGATGCCCTGACGGCGACGGGCTTCGCCGGCGATCTCGAGACCGTCTTCGGACGGGCGCAGACCGTGTCCGGCGGCGCGATGCTGGTCGGCTCCGTGCTCGGCGGCGTCGTCGCCCAGGTCACCGATCTCGGGATGCCCTACGTGCTGCGCGCCGCGCTGCTCGGGGTCACCCTGGTCGTGGCATTCCGGTTCATGCACGACATCGGGTTCTCGCCGCGGCGCGGGGCGAGCCCGGTCTCGGAGATCCGATCGGTCGTCCGCGGCTCCATCGAGGGTGGCTGGCGCAACCCGCCGGTCCGCGCGCTGATGCTGGCGGCGCCCTTCACGAGCGGCGTCGGCTTCTTCGCGTTCTACGCGAGCCAGCCGTATCTGCTGCAGCTCTACGGCGACCCCGGTGCCTACGGCATCGCCGGGCTCGCGGCGGCGCTGTTCGCCGCCGCCCAGATCCTCGGCGGCATCCTCGTTCCCTACGCGCGCCGGCTGTTCCGGCGGCGGACCGACGCGATCCTCATCGGGACGGTCGCGACGGTCGCCATCCTGGCGATCATCGGCTGGACGATGAGCTTCGTCGCGGCGCTCGTCCTGCTGGCCATCTGGGCGCTGGTGTTCGCGGTCGAGGGACCGCTCCGCCAGGCCTACATCAATGGGCTGATCCCGTCGGAGCAGCGGGCGACCGTGCTCTCGTTCGACTCGTTCATGGGATCGATCGGTGGCGCGATCGCGCAGCCGGCGCTGGGCCGGGTAGCCGACGTCTATGGCTACGGCCCGTCGTACGTCGTCGCCGGCGTGATCCAGGTCTTCGCGATCCCGTTCGTGATCATGGCCCGCCGTCGACGCGCGGCATCGGACGCGATCCATGCGTAACGGTCGGGGGGCGCTGTCACCGACGCCGGACACAGGAACAGGGCCCGAAGGCCCTGTCGCTGTCGGTGTCTCGCTGGTGGGCGATACTGGATTCGAACCAGTGACCCCGCGGATGTGAACCGCGTGCTCTAACCACTGAGCCAATCGCCCGGGGTCGACTGATCATAACCGCAGGTCCGGCCACCGGGCAACGATCGCCTCCGGCTCGACCCCGTCGACGACGATCAGCTTCTGGCGGCTGGTGGCGCCGGCCACGATCCGAACGTCGCGCCGCGGGACGCCCAGCTCGTCGGCGATGAGGCGCATCAGCGCGTTGTTGGCCGCGCCCTCGACGGCCGGAGCGCCGACCCGCGCGCGCAGCACGCCGGCCACGACACCATCGATCTGGTCGACCGCCGCCCGTGGCGTGAGACGGACGGCGAAGCGGACGTCGGTCGGGCTCAAGGCCTCACAGGGCGCGCCACAGGAAGCCCAACACGATAAGGACGATGAACCCGGACCAATCGATCATGCCGGACTGGGGCAGCATCTTTCGAACCGGCGCCAGGATCGGCTCGGTCGTCTGGAACAGGAACGCCGAGACCTGGTTGCGGCCCGCCGGGTCGACCCAGGACATGATCATCCGGCCGAAGACCAGGGCCCACAACGCCATCAGCAAGAACTGGAGGAAGTTGACGAGGAACGCCGAGGCCACGCTCCGAGTCTACCAGTCTCCCGAACCGGGACCCGGCCTCAATCGTGGTCGTGGCCCGCGTCGCCGGGAGCATGGACGTGCGGTCGCTCCCCGAAGATGGCGCGCCCGACGCGAACGATCGTCGCACCCTCCTCGACGGCTACCTCGAAGTCGTCGGTCATGCCCATCGACAGCGCGTCGCCAAGGGCCGGTCGGCTCCCGCGCAGCCGTTCGGACAGCTCACGCAAGGCGGCGAACGTCGGTCGCGCAGCCTCGGGCGCATCGACCAGCCGGCCGATCGTCATGAGGCCGCTGATCTCGAGCGCATCCAGTTCGGCTGCCCGCTCGAGCGCGGCGTGCAGCTCGCCCGGGGCGAAGCCGGCCTTCGAGGGGTCATCGTCGACGTTGACCTGGAACAGCACCGGGTACCGCGCCGACGGGCCGGCGCCGCGGACCTCGCGCGCGAGCCGATCGAGGCGTTCGGCGAGCCCGATGGAGTCGACCGTCTGCACGACGTCGAAGACCTCGAGCGCCAGGCGTGCCTTGTTCGACTGCAGCGGGCCGACGAGGTGCCACACGGCGCCTGAGACGATGCCGACCTTCGATCCGGCCTCTTGGACCCGGTTCTCGCCGAGGGTCGTCACGCCGGCCGCGACCGCCGCGCGCAGTCGCTCCGCATCGACGGTCTTCGACACGGCGACGAGGGTGACCTCGGACGGGTCGCGGCCGACCCGGCGGCAGGCGTCGGCGATGCGCGCCAGCACAGCATCATGGGCGACCCGGATGGACTCGCCGGGCGCCTCAGTGGCGGGCATGGTCAGGGCACCGGCGTCCGCCGGCGCGGGTCACTTCCGGCGGAGGAAGCTCGGGATCTCGAGGTCGTCGGCGTCGTACGTGACGGGTCGTCGAGCCCCGCTCGCCTCACCGGCCGCGCGCTCGACGCGCGGCGTCGTGACGACCGCCGCCTCGTCGTCGCCCGTCGGCCCGAAGCCGTCGTGGCCCTGCTCGCGCTGTCGCTCGAGCTCCTGCAGGAAGTCGCGCTCGTGGGACACGCGGCTCGCCGCCGCACCCTCCATCACGCCCGCGGCCTCGCGCTGGATGGACGGCCGCTTCTTTCCGCCGTCGAAGCCCGTCGCGATGACGGTCACCATGACCTCGTCGCCGAGCCGCTCGTTGAAGCTCGTGCCGAACATGATCAGGGCCTCCGGGTCGGCGGCCTCCTTGATCGCCTCGGCCGCCTCGTTGACCTCGAAGAGGGACAGGTTCGACGAGCCGGTGATGTTCCACAGGATGCCCTGGGCGCCGTGGATGTCCTGCTCGAGGAGCGGGCTCGCGATGGCCTGCTGGGCCGCCTCGACCGCCCGGTTCTCGCCGCTCGCCCGGGCGATGCCCATCAGCGCGGAGCCGGCGTCCTTCATGACCGCCCGCACATCGGCGAAATCGCGATTGATCAGGCCGGGCACGGTGATGATGTCGCTGATGCCCTGGACGCCCTGGCGCAGGACGTCGTCGACGACCCGGAACGCGTCGAGGATGCTCGTGTTCTTCTGGACGACGTCCTTGAGCCGGTCGTTCGGGATCGTGATGAGCGCGTCGACCTGCGCCTTGAGCTCCTCGGCGGCCTTCTCGGCCACCAGCTTGCGGCGGTTGCCCTCGAACGCGAACGGCTTGGTCACGACGCCGATCGTCAGCGCGCCCGAGTCCTTGGCGATCTGGGCGACGACCGGCGCCGCGCCCGATCCGGTGCCACCGCCGAGTCCCGCCGTGATGAAGACCATGTCCGACTCGGCCAGGGCCGCCTGGATCTTGTCCGAGTCTTCCTCGGCCGAGCGCTGCCCCATGCTGGCGTCACCACCGGCACCGAGACCGCGCGTCACCTTGTCGCCGATGCGGATCTTGTGCGGGGCATCGGACTGCAGGAGTGCCTGCGCGTCCGTGTTGCAGGCGATGAACTCGACGCCCATCATCTCGGCGCGGATCATCCGGTTGACGGCGTTGCTGCCGCCACCGCCGACGCCGATGACGCGGATCAACGCGAAGTTCTCGGAATCGGAACGCAACGGCATCGGGTTTTCCTCCGGCGACCCTTTCGGGGTCCTGGGCGTTGACATCGGCGGTATCTCGGTCTGGCGCGCGGGACCGGACCCGTGTGCCCTCGGGGTGCTGGCGGGTCCTTGGGTCCGGGGAGTATAGCGCCGGTCGCCAAGCGCTGACCACGGAGCCCCAGGGCGCCGGGCTGATCGTCGCGCGCGGGGCGGTGACGCCGGGCACCGGTGTCGTCGAGGGCGCCGCGCTAGCCCGGCAGGAAGCTCAGCCGCACGGTCCGTGACGCGTTGTCGGCGTTCGGATCGAGGAGGCAGATCGACTGCCACGTGCCGAGCGCGACACGCCCGTCGATCACGGGCACGGCCAGCGACGGGCCGGCGAGCAGGGGCAGGACGTGGTCGGCGCCGTGCCCCGGGGAGCCGTGGCGGTGGCGGTACGACCGGTCCTCGCGCGGCAGCAGGCGATCGAGCGCGTCGAGCAGGTCGTCATCGGACCCCGCGCCGACCTCGACCACGACGAGTCCGGCGGTCGCGTGCGGGACGAACACCGACAGCAGGCCGTCCCCGGCCCCGATGTCGTCGAGGAATGCGGCCACAGCGGGGGTCAAGTCCGCCAGCCCGCGAGCCGAGCCGGTGCGGACCGTCAGCTCCCGCGTATCCATGTCCAGGTCCGGCCAGCTACGGGAAGATGCTCCGCAAGGCGTCGCGGATGCGGCCGAGGCCGCCCATCGCCGGGGCCGACTCGTAGCGCATCGGCTCGCCGTCGACGAGGGTCGTGGCGCCCCACTGGAGCAGCCCGACGGCCGTGCTGTAGCCCGGCGTCAGCAGCGTGTCGACCAGCCCGCCGATGCCGGTCGGGGCGGCGACGCGAACCGGCATCTCGAGGACCTCGCGACCGAGCTCGGCGAGGCCCGACAGCTGCGCCGAACCACCGGTCAGGATCACGCCGGCCGGCAGCTGGCGGACGCCCGCGGCGCGGATCTCGTTGCGCAGCAGCTCGAAGGTCTCGCGCATCCGCGCCTCGATGACCTGGCAGACCTCGAGCCGGCTGACCGTCCGGCCGGCGTCCTCGCCGAGGACGCTGACGCTGATCTCCTCGTCCTCGGTCACCGACTGCAGGTCCGCGGACCCGTTCTGGATCTTCAGCTCCTCGGCGGTCTGGAGCGACGTCTTGAGGATCGCGGCGATGTCGTTGGTGATGTTGTTGCCGCCGATGGGCAGGACGCGCGTGTGGAACGGCGACCCATCGAGGAACAGCGCGAGGTCGATCGTGCCGGCCCCGAAATCGGCGACCGCGACGCCGAGCTCCTTCTCGGTCTCGTTGAGGACGGCCTCGGCCGACGCGAGCGAGTTGACCACGAGCTCGTCGATCTTGACCCCGGCGGCCGCCACGCACTTCGAGAGGTTGGTGACCGCCGTCGCGGCGGCCGTGACGATGTGGGTCTCGACCTCGAGCCGCAGCGCGCTCATGCCGAGCGGGTCCTTGACGCCCTCCTGGCCGTCGACCGAGAAGCCGCGCCGCTCGACGTGGAGGACCTCGCGGTTCGATGGGATCGGCACGGCCCGCGCGACGTCGATGGCGCGGTGGATGTCCTCGCGGCTGACCTCGCGGTGGTGGCCGGTGACGGCGACCTGGCCCGGCGAGTTGAGGCTCTCGACATGCTGCCCGCCGACGCCGACGAACGCGCGGTCGATCTTCCAGCCCGACAGCCGCTCGGCCTTCTCGACCGCGTCGGCGATCGAGCGGACGGTCTGGTCGATGTTGATGACGACGCCCTTCTTGAGACCCGACGCCGGAACGGTCCCGTGGCCCATGATCGTCAGCCGGCCGTCGCGTCCCACCTCGCCGATGAGCGCGCAGACCTTGCTCGTGCCGACATCGATGCCGACCAGGACCGCTTCACGTTCCACGGTAGTCGTCAGTCTCCGTTATGGCCGGCCTACAGGAAGTGCCGGCGGATGAGCGCCACGTTGTCGAAGATGCGAAGCCCGAAGGTGATGAGGGCCACGAGGTACAGGTCGATGGCGAGCCGATCGCCGACGAACGTCAGGAGCACTGCGACGATCGCGTTGACCAGGAACCCACTGATGAAGATGCGATTGTCGTAGACGCCATCGAGCTCTGCACGCACGGCTCCGAGGACCGAATCGAGCGCGGCGAGGATGGCCACGGCCGAATAGCGACTGAGCTCGAAGCCGACGTTGATGTTGAGGACGAGGCCCGCCAGGACGCCAACGAGGAGCCCAAGCAGGGGAAGCAGCACGTGGTCCCTCGTCCTCCTCCGTCTGGTTTGGCCAAGGCTATCACGGCGTCGGGGTCGCCTTGGGCGTGGCCGGCGGCTGGGTCGTGAAGGTCCCGTCGGTCTCGGACGCGAGGATCACCCGATCGATCTGCGCCTCGCGGCCGATGAGCAGACTGCGCAGCAGGCGCACCTGCCCCGGGATCAGCTCGGGCGTGCGCAGGGTCGGCGTGTAGAAGCCGAAGACGGCCTGCCAGGTCGCCGGCTTGGTGCGCACCGTGAAGCCGCTGGCGTCGTTGATGAACACGAACAGGCCCTCGGCCTCGCTGCCGACGTCGGCCGGCAGCAGCGATGCGAGCCGGGTCGCGGCATCGATATCGACGGCGTCGAGCGCGCGCCCGACGGACAGGCCCGCGGAGGCCGCGCGACGGTCCTCGATCACAGGGATCGCGGCGCTGTCGGGCGTGGCGTCCTCCCCGAGCCTGGCGAAGAGACGGCCCTCCCGGTCGACGAGATAGCGCCGCGCGCCGACGCGCCAGACGAGGATCGGCTGACGCTCGGCGATACGCACGACGAGGGCGTCCGGCAGACGGACCCCGACATCGACCGAGCGCACCGTCGGCAGCTCCCGGATGCGGTCCTCGAGCGGCCGCGTCACGAGACCGAACAGGTTCACGCCGCGCACGTCCGCGAGCGCCGCCCGGATCGCGTCCTCGTCGGTGAAGGTGGCGCCCTCGATGGTCGCCTGGGCGTACGTGAACACGGCCGAGTGGGCGACGCCGTAGATCGCCGCCGCCGACAGCAGCACGACGAGGATCGCGCCGGCGCGCAGCGGATCGAGCCCGGCCGACGCCCGTCGGATCGATCGCGTCCGGCGGACCGGCGCCCCGCTGGAGCGCCGCATCGTCGGTCGTTTCGGGGCGGGTCGGCGCGACGGCAGCCGCGGGCGGAGGGTCATCGAGGCAGGTCGCCGGCCCTCAGGTGCGTCGCGGGCCGGCCGGCGTGGCGCTCGAGGGCGAGCTCGATGATGCGGCGGCAGACGTCGCCGAAGGCGAAGCCGCCCTCGGCCGGCATCGTCGGGAAGAGGCTGATCGGCGTGAACCCAGGGATCGTGTTGATCTCGGACACGACGATCCGCTCGCCGGCCATCAGGAAGTCGACCCGGGCGAAGCCCTCGGCCCCGATCGCCCGGTACACATCGCGGGCGAGCTTGTGGATGACGGCCCGCTCGACATCGCTGACCTCGGCCCGCGTCGATGTCTCGGACAGGCCCGGCGTGTACTTCGCGGCGTAGTCGTAGAACTCGTGGCCGCTGACGATCTCGCCCGGGCCGTAGACCTCGAGTCGGGCGTGGTCGTTGCCGAGGATGGCCACCTCCAGGTCGCGTGCCTGGGGCACGTACGATTCGACGAGCGCGAGGGTGTCGTAGCGGAACGCGAGGTCGAGCGCCGTCGCCAGCTCGGCCGAGTCATGGACCAGCGTCATGCCCACGGAGCTGCCGAGCCGGGCGGGCTTGACCATCAGGCGCGGGTCGGCGGAACCGGCGGCGAAGGCCGCCATCTCGCGGCGGACTCCGGCGCGGTCGGCGCGCCACCGGCTCACGCGCACCTCGCGCCAGTCGACCACGGGGATGCCGAGCCCTCGACAGAGACGCTTGAAGATCGCCTTGTCCATGCCGATCGCCGACGCCGCCACGCCCGAACCCGTGTAGGCGAGCCCGACGGCATCGAGCATGCCCTGGATCGTCCCGTCCTCGCCGAAGGGACCGTGGAGGCCGATCACGACGACCGGCGCCGGATCCGCGGCCGCCAACCGGTCGACGGCGGCCCCGGCCGGGAACGGCCCGTCGGCACCGAGCGCGGCCGGCTCGTCGTAGGCCGAGGCCGGTCGATCGTCGCGCCGGTGGCCGGCCGGCAGCCACCACCACGCGCCGTCCAGATCGATGAGGACCTGCTCGACGTCGACGCCGGCCTCGACCAGCGCCGCGGCGATCGCCGTGCCGGACACGATCGAGACGTCGTGCTCCGCGGACGGCCCGCCGAGCAGGACGGCGACAGGCGGCAGCCCGGCGTCGGTCACGGCCACGGCCAGGCCTCCCAGTCGCCGAGGAACTCGACCTCGTACACGAGCGACACGCCGGCGGTGTCCGCCACGACGTCCCGCACGTGGTCACCCACGCGGCGCACGTCGGCGGCCGTGCCCTTCTGGTCGTTGACGATGAAGTTGGCGTGCTTCTCGGAGACGACCGCGCCGCCGATCCGGAAGCCCTTCAGCCCGGCGACCTCGATGAGCCGGCCGGCCGAGTCGTCGGGCGGGTTGCGGAAGACGCTGCCGGCCGATGGCAGGCCGAGCGGCTGATGGGCCTGGCGCCAGCGACGGATGTCGTCGAGGCGCGTCTTGATCAGGTCGGGATCGGCCGCCTCGAGTCGGAAGGTGGCATCGAGGATCAGCTCGCGCGGGCCATCGCCGTCGGCCCGCTTGAACCGGCTGTCGCGATAGGCCAGACCGAGCTCGGTGGCCGGGACGATCGCCTCAGTGCCGTCGGCCCCGAGCAGGCGGGCCGTGTCGAGGACGCCGGCGATGTCCGATTCGTGGGCGCCGGCATTGGCCCAGACCGCGCCGCCGACCGTGCCCGGGATGGCCAGGCCGAACTCCAGCCCGGTCAGACCGGCCTTCTGGGTCTCGGTCGCCGCGCGGGCCATCGCCACGCCGGCATCGGCGGTGTAGCGATCCCCGTCGATCTTCGAGCCCTCGGCGCGGTCCTGGATGACCAGTCCGCGGATCCCCCGGTCGCTGATGACGACGTCGCTGCCGCGGCCGAGGATCACATGCGGCAGCGCGCGCGACCGGGCGAACCGGACGAGCGCGCGCAGCTCGAACAGGTTATGCACGGTCGCGAACAGATCGGCCGGCCCACCGACACGCATCGTCGTGAACCGGGCGAGCGGCTCGTCGCGAGACGTCTTCACCCCGACCCGGCGCTGGATCTCGGAACCGACCGCGATCGCGTCGAAGCCCGTCGACGCCGTCATGCGCGGACACCCCTCGACCGTCGCTCGATGACGGCCGGATCCGGGGGCGCCTCGTGACGCGCGGCGGCCATGACGAGATCGGCCACGGCCTCGGCCGCACCGGGCCGGCCGAGCGCGCGGGCGGCCGCCGACATGGCCACATGGGCGGCCGCATCCTCGAGGAGCCCGGCGGCGTCGAGCAGCGCCGCGGCATCGAAGTCAGCGTCGACGATCAGCCGGCCCGCGCCGGCCTCGACGATCTCCCGCGCGTTGGCCCGCTGGTGACCGGCCGCGTGCGGATAGGGCACGACGACGACCGGCGTGCCCAGTGCGGTCGCCTCGGCCAGCGTCGACGATCCGGCCCGCCCGACGACCAGGTCCGCCGCGGCCAGGGCGGCCAGCATCTCGTCGCGGAGGAACGGATGGGGGTGGTAGCGGTCACGTCGCTCGGCGGGCAGTCGCTCGCGGCCGGCCAGGGCCGCGGCATAGCCGTCGTCGCCCGTGACATGGATGACCGCGACACGCTCGACGAGCCGCGGCAGGGCGTCCCCGACGGCGGTGTTGAACCGGCGGACGGCCTGCGACCCGCCGAAGATCAGGAGGACGCGCACGCCGGCGGGGATCCCGAGCCTCGCCCGCGCCGCATCGCGATCCACGGCCGAGACGTCGCGGATCGGGGTCCCGGTCACGTAGCACGGACGCCCCGGCGCCGCCGCCCCGAGCGCGTCGCAGGTCGCCGCGAACGAGACGGCCAGGACATCGGCGAGGCGCGCCGTCGCCCGGACCGCGCGCCCGGGCACGACGTTGCCATCCCACAGCACGACCGGGATGCCGAGCGGAGCCGCCGCCAGCAGCACGGGGACGGCCACGTATCCACCGGTCGTGAAGATGGCGGCCGGCCGATCCCGCGCGAGGATGGCGGCCGCCTGCGGGACGGAGGCTCCCAGGCGGAGCGGGTCGAGGACCGCGTGGACATTCATCTCGACCGAGCGCAGGGAGCGCAGCGCCAGCCGCCGGAACGGGATGCCCGCCGCGGGGACGATGCTTCGTTCGAGCCCGCGATGCCCGCCGAGCCAGGTGAGCTCAGCGACGTCCGGACGCGCGCGCAGCGAGCGGGCGACGGCCAACGCCGGGTAGATGTGCCCGCCCGTCCCGCCGCCGGCGATCAGGAGTCGCATCGTCGTTCCACGTCCCCTTCTCGATGGTCTCGCGCGAGATCGAGAGGAGGATCCCGATCGCCGCGAAGCTGATGATGAGTGACGAGCCACCGGCGCTGATGAACGGCAGCGTGATGCCGGTGATCGGCACGAGGGTCACGACGACCCCGATGTTGATGAATGCCTGGATGCACAGCCAGCCGGTGATCCCGGCCGCCAGCAACGCGCCGAACGTATCGGGCGCACCGAGGGCCACGCGGATGCCAGCGTAGGCCAGCAGCACGAACAGCGCGATGACGACGCCGGCCCCGACCAACCCGAACTCCTCGCCGATGATCGCGAAGATGAAGTCGTTGAAGGCGTTCGGCACGAACAGGCCGCCGGCCATCCGGCTCTCGCCCAGGCCGGACCCGAACACCCCACCGAGACCGAGGGCCATCAGCCCCTGGACGGTGTGGTAGCCGATGCTGTCCGCGTACTTCCAGGGATCGAGCCAGGCCCGGATGCGGTCCATCTGGTAGCCGGCGAGCCCGACCACGATGCCCATGAAGCCGGCCAGGCTGATCATCGAGCCCAGGTGGAACGTGTTCGCCCCGGCGACGAACCACATCGTGAACGCGGTCAGCGTGATGACGATCGTCGTCCCGAGGTCGGGCTCCTTGAACACGAGAGCGATGACCGGCCCGGCGATGAGCAGGAACGGGATCGTCCCACCCCAGAACCCGCCGACCTTCGTGCCGCGCTTGGCGAACCAGTGGGCGAGGTAGATCACGAGAGCGAGCTTGGCCATCTCGGCCGGATGGATGGCCGGCAGCGGCCCGAGCCGGAGCCAGCGTGCCGACCCGCCGATGACGATGTTGAAGTCGTCGACGAAGACCAGGACGAGGAGCGCGAGGGCGATCAGGTAGCCCGGGATCGAGACGAGGCGCAGGTAGCGGTAGTCGACGCGCATCATCGCCACCATCGCGACCAGCCCGAGCAAGGCCCACTGGATCTGGGGACCGACGGTCTGGAAGGTGTCCGCTCCCGCCGACAGGTAGCCCTTCATCGCCGACGACGAGTAGACCATCAGGATGCCGATGGCGGCCAGCGCCACCACGACGACGAGGATCGTGAAGTCCGGGGCGTGCCGCTCGCGCTGGAGCGCCCGGGTCGAGGTCCTTCGTGGGCGTCCGGTTCGCCGACCGTCGGTCGCGCGCTCGTGCGCTTGCGATCGCGCGACTCGGGCTCGTCGAACGACCGGCCGAAGCGCGGGATCGGCGGGGCGAGGTTCATGGCTCCCTCCGCGCTCGTGCCGCGACGAGGTCGGCGACGGCATCCTTGAAGGCCCGCCCGCGGGCGGCGTAGTCGACGAACATGTCGAAGCTCGCGGCGGCCGGGCTGAGCAGCACGGTGGCCGGGCCCAGCGGTGGCGTCACCCGTGGCCGATGCAGCCCGCGCCAGGGCGTCGGCGCGACGGACCGCGTCCGTCATATCGGCGGCCCGCTCCGTGTGGCGCAGGCCGGCCGCCCGGAACCGGTCCTCGAGCGCCGGCCCGCTCTCACCGATCAGCACGGCGGCGGCCGCTCGTTCGGCGGCGACGGCCGGGAGCTCGCCCAGGTCGATGCCCTTGTCGCGGCCGCCGGCGATCAGGACGAGCGGGGCCGGGAAGGCGCGCAAGGCGGCGATGACCGCGTCGGGCTGCGTCCCCTGGGAGTCGTTGACGAACCGCACGCCATCGACGAGCGCGACGGGTTCGAGTCGATGCTCGACGCCGGTGAACGCGGCTGCTGCCCGGCGGATCCCATCGTGGGAGACGCCGAACACGAGGCCGACCGCGACCGCGGCCAGCGCGTTCGAGACGTTGTGCGCCCCCGGCACGCCGAGCTCGTCGACCGGCATGATCCGTCCACCGGGACCGCCGGCCGCCGGCCCGCCGCCGGCCGCCTCGAGACGTTCGACGCCGTCGGCGACGATCCAGCCGTCGACCACGCCCAACCCGCCCGGCACGGCCCCGTCGCGCCGGTACAGGATCGGGCGCGCGGTCCCGAGCTCGGCATAGCCGGCCACGACCGGGTCCTCCGCGTTGAGGATCAGGGCCCCGGCCCGATCGACCCGTTCGGCCAGGAGACGCTTCACCCGCCGGTAGGCGTCGAGCGTGCCGTGCCGATCGAGGTGGTCCGACGTGACGTTCGTATAGACGGCCACCGTCGTTCCGCGCGACAGCGTCGGGAGCTGCAGCTCGGACAGCTCGTAGACGACCCGATGCCCGGGGGTGATCTCGCCTAGCCGCTCGAGGATCGGGACGCCGATGTTGCCGCCGAGGATGACCGGGTGCTGCTCGTCGGCGGCGAGGATCGCGGCGATGAGCGAGGCGGTCGTCGTCTTGCCCTTCGTGCCGGTCACGCCGACGGTCGGCGCGACGCACAGGCGCAGGAAGAGGTCGGGCTCGGAGATCAGCGCCGGCGCCGACAGGTCGCCGGCCGACCGCGCCGCGACGAGCTCGACCAGCCGCGCCCGCAGGCGCGGTTCGGCCGTCGGGTAGGCGGGGTTGATCGATGGCGACGTGGTGACGAGGTCGGCCTCCGCCCAGGCCGAGGCAGGGTCGACGTCCGGTCCGAGCAGCAGGCGGACCGGGCGACCCTCCATGGCCGCGATGGCCTCGCCGAGGTCGTCTGCGGGTCGCCCGTCGTAGACGGTCACGCGCGCGCCCGCGTCGCTCAGGAAGCGCGCCAGGGCGATCCCGCTGCGGGCGAACCCGAGGACCGTCACGTCGGCGTCGGCCAGCAGGCCGTCGCGGATCGCCTCCATGGACAGGGCATCGGGGTCGATCGCCGGTCGGCGGGTCGTCACGACGGCGCTCAGAGGATCCGGTCCGGTTGGGTGGCCAGGAACAGGGTCACCCCGAGGAGCGCGGCCAGGATGCCGACGATCCAGAACCGGATCGTGATCTTCTCCTCGTCCCAGCCGCCGAGCTCGAAGTGGTGATGGATCGGGCTCATCCGGAAGAGGCGCTGTCCCCCGGTCAGCCGGAAGTAGCACGACCTGCAGGATCACCGAGCCGGTCTCGAGGACGAAGATGATGCCGATCAGCGGCAGGACGAGGATCTGGCCGGTGATCAGCGCGGTGACGGCCAGCGTCGCCCCGAGCGACAGGGCCCCGGAGTCGCCGATGAAGATCTGCGCCGGGTGCACGTTGAACCAGAGGAAGCCGAGCAGCGCGCCGATGATCAGGGCGCACAGCAGCGCCAGGTTGTGCTGGACCGGCGTGTTGAGCAGCGCGATGAGCATGTAGGCGACGAATGCGATGGCGACCGTGCCGCCGGACAGGCCATCGAGGCCGTCGGTGAGGTTGACGCCGTTGGCGGCGGCGACGATCGCGAACGCGCCGAACAGCACGTACAGCCACGGATCGATCGTCCACGGGCCCGACGAACGGCACGGCGATGGCGGTGATGGCGTACGTCTGCTGGATCTGCCAGGCGGCGACGAACGCGACGACGGTCAGCCAGATCAGCTTCTGGCGGGCGCGGATGCCCTCTCCGGTCCGCGCGTTGAGGTAGTCGTCGAACGCGCCGAGGGCGCCGACGCCAGCCAGCGCCGCCAGCGGCGCGAACGTCGCGGCGTCCGGCTCCGGCGCAGGAAGAAGTAGATGCCGAGCACCACGACGACGATCAGGAGGCCGCCCATCGTCGGCGTGCCTTCCTTGACGTAGTGGCTCTCCGGGCCCTCCTCGCGGATCCGCTTGCCGAAGCCCGAGTGCCTGCAGCAGCCGGATGTAGGGCGGCATGAGGATGACGACGAGGGCGAAGGCCAGCAGGAGGCCCTGGATGAGCTCGACGGTCATCGGGCGGCGCTCACCGAGCTCGCGTCGGAGGCCATCCACGACACGGTCGAGGCCGATGCCGCGCGATGCCTTGACGAGCACGACATCGCCGTCGCGCAGGCGCGGTCGCAAGGCGTCGAGCGCCGCGTCGGCGTCGGGCACGCGGTGGATCCGCGACCAGCGTCGAGCCCGGCCTCGAGCGCGCCGGCGGCGATGCCCTCGCGCCTCAGCGACCGACCACGATCAGCAGTCGACGATCGCGCGCCGCCGCCTCACCGACCGCCACGGTGGCCGTCTCGTGGGCATCGCCGAGCTCGAGCATCTCGCCGAGGACGGCGACCCGCCGGCCGGGCAGGTCGCCGAGCAGGTCGAGCGCGGCCGCCACCGAGCCCGGCGACGCGTTGTAGCTGTCGTCGACGATCGTCACGCCGCGCAGGCGGACGAGCTCGGCGCGGTGCGGCGCCGCCCAGCCGCCTTCGAGCCCGGCGACGATCTCGTCCAGCGACAGACCGGCCGCCAGCCCGACCGCGGCCGCGGCCAGCGGCGTTGTGCACCGACAGCCGGCCGAGGGTCGGGATCGTCACGACGCGGCTGCCGGCGGCGCGACTGCAGGATGAAGCGCATGCCCGCCGGCCCCGCCGAGGCGACGTCCTCGGCCCGCACGTCGGCATCCTCGGCGAAGCCGTAGCTCACGACCCGGGCGGCCGGTCCGCCGGTCCATGCGCGGACGATCGGGTCGTCGGCGTTGAGGATCGCCGTGCCGTCGGCCGGCAGCGCCTCGAGCAGCTCGCCCTTGGCCGCCTCGATGGCCTCGAGCGACCCGATCCGCGGCAGGTGGACGGCCTGGACGGCGGTCACGACACCGATCGACGGCCGCGCGATCGCGGGCCAGGTCGGCGATCTCGCCGCCGACGTACATGCCCATCTCGAGGACGGCCGCCTCGTGTTCCGGGCCGAGGCGCAGGAGCGTGAGCGGCAGGCCGATCTCGTTGTTCTGGTTGCCCTCGTCTTGCAGGGTCCGGAACGGCGCCGAGGACGGCCGCGATGGCCTCCTTGGTCGAGGTCTTGGCGATGCTCCCGGTGACGCCGACGACGAGCGGGTCGAACCGGCGGCGCCAGCCGGCGGCGATGGCGCCGAGCGCTGCCAGGGCATCGGCCACGCGGACGATCGTGACGTCGCCAGGGCGCCGGCGTCGGCGACCGGGCGCGTCACGAGGAGCGGCCGCTGCGCCCCGGGCGATGGCATCGCGCGAGGTAGGCGTGGCCGTCGGTCCGCTCACCGGGCAGCGCGACGAAGAGCTTGCCCGGCGCGACGAGCCGCGAGTCGACGGCGGCGCCGCGGATCGGTCGGTCGGACCGGGCGAGCAGGCGGCCGCCGGTCAGCCGGACGAGGTCGTCGGCCGTCAGGCGCGGGCTCCGGCGTCGGACGGCGCCGGGCGTCGACGGGTCGACGTCGGTCACGGCGCCAGTGTCCCATGCGGCCCCGTCACCGGTCCGACGGGCACGGGCGTGGCGTCGACCGGCGCGGTCGTCAGCAGGTCCGGCGTCGTGATCGCGTCGGTCGCGATCCGCCGGAACAGCTCGAACGACATGACCGGCATCTCCAGGTGGCCGACGCGTGCGACCGTCGGCGTGCCCTCCTCGATCCGGATCGCGACGACGAGGTCGGGCATGCCCGTCTCGCGCCCGATGTATCCGACGAACGAGTAGTTGAAGAGGTTGTGCTTCCAGCGCCTCGCCTTGTCGCCTTCGCGTCCCAGATCTGGGCGGTGCCGGTCTTGCCGCCGACGTCGTAGCCCGGGACGAGCGTCCGGTCGCGGTAGAACGGGACCTCGGTGACGACGTGCTCCATCATCCGGACGAGCGTCTTCGAGATGGCCGGCGTCGACGACCGCTCGGCCGCGGCGCCGAGCGCGACGTCGCGCGATCGCCGATCGCCTTGACGACGTGCGGCTGGACGAGCGTGCCGCCGTTGACCATCGCGGCGTAGGCCGTCGCGAGCTGGATCGGGGTGACGGCGACGCCCTGGCCGAACGCGCCGTTGGCGAGGTCGATCTCGCGCCACGGCGTGATGCGCCGGGATCGCGCACGAGCGCCCGCCGACCTCGCCGGCGAGGTCGATCCCGGTCGGCGCGCCGAAGCCCGAGCCGCAGCCACATGTCGTAGAGGATCGCGGACGACTCGCGGTGGTCTCGCCCAGGCCGAGCGCGACCTTGGCGGCGACGACGTTGCGCGAGTAGGCGATGGCGTCCTCGAACGTCATCCAGCCCATGCCCTTGCGGTCGGCGTTGTCGATCTTCGGTCTCGCCCTTGTCGAGGCGGAGCGTGCCGACGTCCTTGATCCGCGTCGTCGGCGTCACGGTGCCCGTTCTCGAGGGCGGCGGCCGCGGTCATCATCTTGAACACCGAGCCCGGCTCGTAGACGGTCGACACGATCGGGTCGATGAACCGGCTCGGGCGCTTCGGCCGCGATCGACTGGTAGTCGTTGCGCGTCGTAGGACGGATAGGTCGCCTCGGCGTAGATCTCGCCGGTGTACGGGTCCATGACGACCGCCGACACGCTCTTGGCCTCGTCGGCGACCCAGGCGGCGAGCAGCTCCTGCTCGACCGCGAGCTGGAGGCCGGCGTCGATGGTCAGCCGGCAGTCCGTGCCGGGCGTGCCCGGCGCCTCGACGATCGCCGTCGTCCGGCATCGGCCGCCCGCTGCGTCGCGCTGCGCGACGACGACCCGGGGCTCGCCGGCGAGCGTCGTCCTGGTAGGACTGCTCGACGCCGTACTGGCCCGTCGCCCTCGCGGTTGACGAAGCCGAGCAGGTGCGCGGCGAGCGTCGAGTCCGGGCCGCCGCCGGCCTGCGGATAGACCCGCTCGGGTTCGGGTTCGAGCGACAGGCCGAGACCGCTCGTCGCGCGAGGGCCTGCGCGGATCCGGTCGGCCGTCGGCCGGCTCGAGGCCGCGGGCAGGATGACGTAGGCTTGCCGCTCGGCGCAGCCGCTCGCGCAGGGCGGTCGCGGCCGCCTCGTCGAGCTCGAGGAGCCGGATCAGCTCGTCGCCGGTCTGCGCGTGCGCTCTCGGGCGTCAGCTGGTCGGGCGCGGCGACGAGCCGGTCGCGCTCGACGGTCGTGGCCAGCACGACGGTGCCGGTCCGGTCGTAGATGTCGCCGCGCTGGCTGGCGATCTCGATCGCGGACGGTCGTCTGGGCGGCGGCCTCGGCCGGCGAGCATCGTCGCCGCTGGACGACCTGCCAGTACGCGGTCCGGCGCGACCAGGGCGAGCGAGCCGACGGCGAAGACGACGAGCAGGACGAGGAGGCGGCGGCGGGAATCGGTCCGACCCAGCATCGTCGCTCGGTCGACCGATCAGCGCGCCGGGAGGACGATCGGCTCGCCCAGCTGGCCGAGGCCGGCGTCGATGGCGAGCTTGCGGATGGCCGGCTCGCGGCCGAGCCGGTTGAGGTCCGACGGAGGTCCTGCGGCCGGGCGTCGAGACGCTCGCGCTCGAGCTGCGAGGCGGCCGATGTCGTAGCTCGTGGCCGACACGCGGACGTGCTGCGCGAGCGAGAAGAACGCGAGCATGAACGCGACGACGATCGCGCCCGAGGACAGGCCGAGGCGGTTGCGTGCGTCGGCCGCGCGCGGACGGCGGCCCGGCACGGCGGCGCGAGCCGAGCGTCGGGCGCCTCGGCGGTCCGCGGCGCGGCGCGGCAGCGCGATGGTGCGAGGGCGTGCGCCCTCGTAGACGGCCATCGATCAGTCGCCGAGCGCGAAGCGGATGCGCGGCGCGCGCGGGTCGAGGAAGGCGAGCGGATCGGCCGGGCGCCGCCGAGCCCCAGTCGCTCGAGCTCGAGCGTCGAAGCCGTCGCGCGTGGTGGCCCGCGGTCGTGGCGCTCGCGCACCTCGTGCTGGCGGCGGCCGTAGGTCTTGCGGCGGCTGGACTGGTGACGCTTGCTCATGGGGGCTCCCTCCTTCCGTTCGGCTGGTCGGCGACTCAGGCGGCGAGACGCTCGGCGGCCCGCAGGCGGGCGCTCCGGGCGCGTGGGTTGGCGTCGATCTCGGCGGCCGTCGGCGTGAGCGACGGCGGGTCACGAGGCGCAGGCGCGGGTTCCGGCCGCAGACGCAGACCGGGCAGCTCGGGCGGGCAGACGCAGCCGCGCCGCTCGGCCTGGAAGAACCGCTTGACGATGCGGTCCTCGAGCGAGTGGTAGCTGAGGACGACGAGCCGGCCGCCCGGACGGAGCAGGTCGAGCGCGGCGGCGAGGCCGGCCTGGAGCGCGTCGAGCTCCTCGTTGACGGCGATCCGCAGCGCCTGGAAGACGCGCGTCGCCGGGTGGGTCCGGCGCGGCTGGCGCGGGTTCGGCGGGGCGACCCGCTCGATCAGCGCGGCGAGCTCCTCGGCGGTCGTGATCGGCGGCGAACCGGCGGGCGTCGACGATCGCCCGGGCGATCCGTCGGCGCCTTGGGCTCCTCGCCGTAGCGCCGGAAGAGCGCGGTCAGCTCGGCGGTGTCGAGGGTCGCGAGCAGCTCGGCGGCGGGGACGCCGCGCGACGGTGTCGAAGCGCATGTCGAGCGGACCGCCGGCCCGGAAGCCGAACCCGCGGTCGCGTCGGCCAGCTGGAAGCTCGAGAGCCCGAGATCGAACAGGCAGCCGTCGACGGCGCCGAAGCCCGGCCGTCGGGCGCGACGGTCGCGAGCTCGCGGAAGTTCGCCTGGCGCAGGACGAGGCGGTCGCCGAACCGGGGGCGCAGGCGAGCGTCCACTCTGGCGATGGCCGCCCCATCGGCATCGAGACCGAGGAGGCGGCCATCAGGATTGGTCGCCTCCAGGATCCGCTCGGTGTGCCCACCGCCGCCCAGGGTGGCGTCGATCTGAAGGCTGCCGGGCGCAGGCGCGAGCATCGAGATGACCTCCTCCGCCAGCACCGGCAGGTGCCCTTCCTCCATCTCTCCTCCATCCCGAACGATCGGATCCCGAGCGGATCCTGGAAGCGCATGTGGTTCGAGCTAGATCCCCAGGCCCTCGAAGGCCTCGGCGAGCTCCTGTCGGGTCGTCGAGCGCCTTGCGGTAGTCGTCCCACCGGTCCGGCGCCCAGATCTCCGCGTGGTCGCGCGACCCGACGACGACGGCCTCGCCGCCGAGGCCGATCGTCCTCGCGCAGGTAGGCGGGCAGCAGGATCCGGCCCTGCCGGTCGATCTCGGCCTCGACGCGCGCCCGAGAAGATCGAACCGCTGGAACAGGCGGGCCGTCTGGTCGGTGATCGGCAGGGCCGCGACCTTCCCGCGAGCGCGTCCCAGCCGGCCTGGGTGTGGATCGCCAGGCAGGCGTCGAGCCAGCGCGAGACCAACGCGCCGGCGTCGAGCTGCGCGCGGAACTTCGCCGGGACGGCGATCCGTCCCTTGTCGTCCACCGTGTGCCGGTACTCGCCGGTGAACACCCGTCGGGGCTCCTTGGACTGCCTGGGCCTGGTCCGTCGGCGTGGTGGGAGGCGTCCGCGCTACCTTGCGGTTCCCCACTTCTCACCACTTTGGACCACTTCGATGCATCCTAGGCCGTGTATCGGGCCGCGTCAATGCAGAAATTCGCCTGGCATACCCACGGTCGACGGGGCGTCGTAGCGGTGGGCAAAGGGCGGCGCCTGCCTAGTGGGGGCGCGCCAACGCCAACGGCTGACGCGTGCTCGGCAACTGGGCGCGTCCGGCCCCGACGGGCGGATCGATCTCGAGTCAGCCGGTCTCCTGCGACCGGCGCGACCCTAGCGCGTGGGTGGCGGCAGGATCGGAGTTCCTGGCCGGCCCGCGGAGCCGCTCGAGTCGCGACCACGGGTTGCGGTCGTAGAGCTGTCCTGAGCGGGACCCCGAAGTAGCTGGCGATGCTGAAGAGGTTGTCGCCCCGGCGCGGACGCTGTAGATCCAGCAGCGCGGGGTGCCGGGCACGGGCAGGAGGGCGTAGCGATCGCGACCGGCGGGGTCGCCCGCGGCGTGCGGCTCGCCGTCGGCGCGGGCACGGCGATCGGCGACGGGGCGAGGCTCGGCGAGGGCGATGGTGTCGCGGGCGCCGCCGATGATGGCGACGGCGACCGCCGGTGTCGGCAACGACGGCGACGGTGACGCCGACGGCCAGTGGCGCGGACGCGATCGGCGGCCGGACCGGCGACGCGATCGTCAGCGCCGCGGCGCCGGCAGCGTCAGCACGAAGGCGACGGAGGCCAGTCAGCGCCATGACCAGGACGACGAGCGACCCGAGCATCGCCGGCTGACGATCGTGGCCCGATCGACGGACGACCGGGGCCGGCGTCTCGGTGGCGACCGCGGTCCGCGCAGGTAGCGCGGGCAGTTGACGTGGCCCGTCGACAGGCACATCAGCTCCTGCTGCCGACAGGGACTGCGGGACGGGCTCCGACAGCGCCGCGCAACGGTTGGACGGGTGCGGCTCCTCGATCGGCTGGCCGAGGCCCGTCTCGCCGATCGCGCGCAGGAACGGGCAGACGTTGGGGTCGGGCGATCGATCGTCGAGCTGCTGCAGCCACGACCGGCTTTCCGGGTGACGACCGGCGCGGCGGGTTCATCCATCCGTCCGCAAATCCTGGATCCGCCGAGGTACGGCCGCCGTATGGGGCCATGCCGGGGACATGGAAGGCAGGCGCCGCATCGGTGGGCTGGTCGAACGGACCCGACTGCGTTCGGTCGGACCGGGGTCGACGAGGCCGCCTCGGCCGCGGCCGACAACTCGCTGGCGGCCCTCCGCCGTCGTCGGCGCTCGTTGGCCACGGGCGGGGTCGGCGCAGTCGGGTCGATATCCGTGCGGCGGCGGCGGGGGCGCGGTTTGGGCGGCTGCGCCTGGTCGTCGGCCACGCGTCCTCCGTCGTCTGTTGACGTCGAACGGCGCGGAGTCTAGTACCTTTCGCGCCTTGCCGTTTCGCGATGGGCGGTGCTAGGCTCCGGCGCCAGAGTCGATCCGTGCGTGAAATCACTGATCTCGAGAGGGCCCGAACGTCCTGATGGCGCTGCCGCTTCCGATCATCCCGCCCCAGCCCGACGCCTATCACCTGGCGCCGCACCGCATCAGGCGCTGCACATTCCGCCGGCTGATCGATGTCGAGGCGGGCTCCGAGCGCGTCTACGACGTCGAGTGCCTGTTCCCCGACCGGAAGGTCCCGATCCCGCTGGGCGACCTCGAGTCGGCGATGCCGATCTGCAACGCCTGCACGGCGCCGCACATCTTCCGCCCCGACGAGGACTGACGCCGGACAGCGGCATCCCCGTCGAGCGGGGTGTACGCTGCGTCGCTCGCGCCGCGCCGTCGGCGCCGATCGCCGTTCGTTCCGGTGGAGGCGTCAGCGAGAGCGGTCTGTAAGCCGAGTTCTGTCCCGATCGACGACGAGCGTCGACCAGGGATGGCCATCCATCTCGGGCCGTCGGTCGCCCGACGGCTCATGCGGCCGACCCGAGGGCTGGGCAGCGCGCCTCTCCCCCGGCCGGTCGCCCGGCGCGGGTTGCGCCCTCCTATTTGGCCTTGCTCCAGGTGGAGTTTGCCCGTTTCACTCCGCCGTCCGGCAAGCCGGTCGGCGGCATCGTCACTGTGGCACTGGTCCTCGTCTCGCGACGGACGGGTATTACCCGCCACCCTGCGCTGTGGAGCTCGGACTTTCCTCACGCCGGACGGTGGGTCACCCCACTGCCGTCGCGCGACCATCCGACCGCCTCGCTGACCCCGCGATTCTACGCCGGTCGTGCGAACTGGGCGACCGCGAGGATCGCCACGATCGTGACCAGTGGAGCGACGACGATCTGCCAGCGGCCCATGACCCACGACCAGGCGGCGAACAGCGTCGCAGCGCCCCATACGAGGGCGAGCACGGTGCCGTCCCAGCCCTGGGCAACGGCGAGGACCGGTAGCGCCAGGGCCAGCTGCAGGAGAGCGGCCACGGTCGATACGACGAACCAGCTGAGGTTGCCGGCCACGCGGCCCCAGCGGATCGGACGGTCGCGCGGCCAGGCGCGGGCCGGGCGCCGGCTCGGGTCCTCCATCAAGCCCGGTCCGGGCGCACCACGACCGAGGCGGGTCCACCGGCCGATGTTCGATCGATCGCCGCGTTGGCCAGGGCGTCCGCGACGGTGTTCTGGGCGCGCGGCACGTGCGTGGCCGTCCACCGTTGGAAGCCACCCAGCGTCGCGCGCGCGGCCGCCCAGAGCGGGATCAGCTTCGCGTCCTTGACCCGCCAGCGCCCGGCCAGCTGCTCCACGATGAGCTTCGAGTCGAGCAGCAGATGGACCTCGATCGCCCCGAGCTCGCGGGCAAGGTCGAGGGCTCGCACCACGCCCGTGTATTCGGCGACGTTGTTCGTCTGCGTGCCCAGGTAGTCGGAGATCGAGGCATCGGGTGCGGCCCGAGGATCGCGCGCGTCCGCGCGATGCATGTCGTAGAGCGCGGCCCCGGCCGATGCCGGACCCGGGTTCCCGCGCGCCGCCCCGTCGGTACGGACGATGAATGCGGTTCCGCCGTCCGACCCGGCGAGGCTCAATCCGTCGCCCGGGTCGGGCGATCGCTGGCCGGACGCGGGACCGCTCGGCAGCATCGGCAGTTCCATCCCGGCACGCGACCCGCCGTCCCCGCCACGGAGCTTGCGCCACGCCCACTGGAGCGGGTCGTAGAACTCGTCGGCGACGCGCTCCTTGAGCGGGATGATCGCGTTGTCGGTGATCTTGATGTGCTCCGGGCAGACCTCGGTGCAGCACTTGGTGATGTTGCAGTAGCCGAGGCCGCCGGCGTCCTTGAGGTAGCCCCGCCGGTCGGCCTGGTCGATGGGATGCATCTCGAGCCCGGCCGCCCGGACCAGGTAGCGCGGCCCCATGAACGGTCGATCCGTCTCGTGGTTGCGCAGGACGTGGCAGACGTCCTGGCACAGGAAGCACTCGATGCACTTGCGGAATTCCTGGACCCGTTCGATGTCCTGCTGCTGCCAGCGCCATTCGGACTGCGGCACGTCGGCCGGCGGGGTGAACGGCTCGATCGTCTTGTTGACCTCGTAGTTCCACGAGACGTCGGTCACGAGGTCCTTGATGAGCGGGAACGCCCGCATCGGCTCGACGGTGATCGGCTCCTCCAGGTCGAAGTCGGACAGGCGGGTCTTGCACGTCAGACGCGGCTTGCCGTTGACCTCCGCGCCGCACGAGCCGCATTTGGCCGCCTTGCAGTTCCAGCGCACGGCCAGGTCGGGGGCCTCGTTGCCCTGGATCCAGTGCAGCGCGTCGAGGACGACCATGCCCGATCCTCGACCGGCACGTCGAACTCGTCGAACCGCCCGTCGCTGCCCGGCGTGCCGCGGAAGACCCGAAGATGTGCCTCCGACATCCGTTCCTCCGTCATCGATCGCTCGCCAGGAGCGGTTGCAGCTCGTCCGGCATCGCGCGGCAGCGGGATCGTGTACACGTGCATCGATCCGTCGTCGCGCTTGGCCACCGTCACGTTGCGCGTTCCCCATCGTTCGTCATCGGTGCCCGGGTAGTCGAGGCGGCTGTGGGCGCCGCGGCTCTCGGTCCGCTCGCTGGCGCTGCGCGTGATCGCCTCCGATACCGTCAGGAGATTGCCCAGCTCGAAGACGAGATGCCAGCCCGGGTTGAACAGACGACCGCCCTCGATCCGGCACGACGCCCAGCGCTTGCGCAGCCCAGCCAGCTCGACCACCGCCGCGTCGAGGTCCTCCTGCACCCGGAAGATCCCGACGAGCCGCTGCATCGACCTCGCGCAGCTCGCGCTGGATCGCGTACGGGTCCTCGCCGTCGGATCGTTCGAACGGCGCGTCCAGCTCGCGCAGTCGCGTCGCGGACCTGCACCGGATCGACGTGGGTCGTCCGCGTCCATCGCGCAGCGCGTGGGCCGCCGCCCCCTCGCCGGTCCGCGCGCCGAAGACCAGCAGGTCGGAGAGGGAGTTGCCGCCCAGGCGGTTGGCGCCGTGCATGCCGCCGGCCACCTCGCCCGCCGCGAACAGCCCGGGGATCGACGTCGCGCCGTGCTCGGCATCGACCCGGATGCCGCCCATGACGTAGTGCGTGGTCGGGCCGACCTCCATCGGACCCTGCGTGATATCGACGTCGGCGAGCTCCTTGAACTGCTCGTACATCGAGGGCAGCTTGCGCCGGACATGGTCGGCCGGCAGGTAGCTGATGTCGAGGAAGACGCCGCCGTGCGGTGACCCGCGACCCTCCTTGACCTCGGTGTAGATGGCGCGCGAGACGTTGTCGCGCGTCGACAGCTCCGGTGGCCGCCGGGCGTCGGTCTCGCGGCCCTGCGACAGGGCGGCCACCCAGCGACCGGCCTCCTCGTCGGTGGCGGCGTACTCCTCGCGCCGTTCCTCGGGCAGGTACTTCCACATGAAGCGCTCGCCGTCGCTTGTTGCGCAGGATGCCGCCCTCGCCGCGAACGGCCTCGGTCACGAGCAGGCCGCGTACGCCGGGCGGCCAGACCATGCCGGTCGGGTGGAACTGGACGAACTCCATGTCGATGAGCTCGGCGCCGGCGTCGTAGGCGAGCGCCTGCCCGTCGCCGCTGTATTCCCAGGAGTTCGAGGTGACCTCGTAGGCCTGGCCGATCCCGCCGGTGGCCAGGACCACGGCCTTGGCGGCGAAGACGACGGGCGGCCCGTCGGCCCGCCAGTAGCCGAACGCGCCGGTCGACGCCGCCCGGCCGTGACGAGGCGCGTGACGTGCACTCCATGTAGACGTCGATGCCGTTGGCGACGGCGCGATCCTGCAGCGTCCGGATCATCTCCAGTCCGGTGCGGTCGCCGACGTGGGCGAGCCGCGGGTGGGTGTGCCCGCCGAACGGCCGCTGCAGGATCCGGCCGTCCGCGGTCCGGTCGAAGACCGCGCCCCACTCCTCCAGCTCGCGCACGCGGTCCGGCGCCTCCTGCGCGTGGAGCTGGGCCATGCGCGGATTGTTCAGGTAGCTTGCCGCCGACCATCGTGTCGCGGAAGTGGACCTGCCACGTAGTCGCTCGGGGCGACGTGGGCCAGCGCCGCCGCGACGCCGCCCTCGGCCATGACCGTGTGCGCCTTGCCCAGCAGCGACTTGCAGACCAGGCCGACGTTCGCGCCCGGCGTCGCGCGCCGCGATCGCCGCGCGCAGCCCGGCGCCGCCCGCGCCGATGACGATGACGTCGTGCGACCGTGTCTGGGGTTCCGAAGCGAGGGTCATCGCCGGTCCGCTGTGTCGGGTCAGAAGCGGATCGCCGGATCGGTGATGACGCCCAGCGCCAGCAGGCGCACGTAGACGTCGGCCGCGGTGACGGTGATCAGGCTGACCAGGCCCACGCCATGTGGTGCAGGTTGAGCGAGGTGAGCCGCTGCCAGAGCGAGTAGCGGACCTTCGCGCGGCGGGCGCACGAGAAGCAATCGAGCCGGCCACCCACGAGATGCCGCAGCGAGTGGCACGACAGCGAGTACCCGGTCAGGAAGAGCGCATTCACGAACAGGATCACCGCGCCGAGGCCCAGCCGGACCCCTGCCCCCGTGGGTGACGGCAAGGGCCGCGTCGAGCCACAGGAAGAACAGCGGGATGAAGGCGAGGTACAGGAAGTAACGGTGGATGTTCTGGAGGATGAACGGGAAGGCCGTCTCCATCTTGTAGCCGCGATGGATCGTCGGCTCCCCGACCGCACAGCCAGGCGGATCCGCGAAGTAGAACCGGTAGTAGGCCTTGCGGTAGTAGTAGCAGGTGGCCCGGAACCCGAGCGGGACCCACAGGATGAAGAGCCCGGGACTGATCCATGTCGGGAGCCAGTCGGGCTTGATCAGGGGCGAGAACAGCGGCGAGAGGTAGCCGTCGACCTCATACGCGGTCCCGAACACCGGCGTCCAGACGATCCCGCTGACGAACAGGTACGTGGCACAGATCGTGAAGACGATGCCCTGCACGGACGGCGCGACCCACCAGCGGTCGCGCCGCCGCGTCGCGCCGAGCCCGTTCGGGGCCGTGCCGCTCGACTTGCGCGGCGGGCGCAGGACGCCGGAGATGCCGGTCATCGGGATGCCCGCACGCTGGCCGGTCCGGCCGCACCTGCCTCCTGGTCCCCGCCGTCCTCGATCCGCGCGATCACCGCGTCCGCGAATTCGGACGTGCCAGCCGATCCGCCCAGGTCATACGTCGTTGCCCGGCCCTCGCTGATGACGTCACGCACGGCTCGTTCGACCCGGTCCGCAACGTCGGGATGACCCAGGTGGCGGAGCATCAGGGCGCCGCTCAGGATGAGCGCGGTCGGGTTGGCCTTGTTCAAGCCCGCGTACTTCGGCGCCGAGCCGTGGACCGGCTCGAAGACCGCCGCCTCGGTCCCGATATTGGCGCCGGGCGCGACGCCGAGACCGCCGACCAGTCCCGCGGCCAGGTCCGAGACGATGTCGCCGTACAGGTTCGGCAGGACGAGGACGTCGTACAGGTCGGGCTTCTGGACGAGCTGCATGCACATGTTGTCGACGATCCGGTCCTCGAACTCGACGCGGCCCTCGTACGCAGCCGCGACCGTCCGGCAGCTCTCGAGGAACAGCCCGTCGGACAGCTTCATGATGTTCGCCTTGTGGACGGCCGTGACCTTGCGCCGGCCGTTGGCGACGGCGTAGTCGAACGCGAAGCGGGCGATCCGCTCGGAGGCGGCCCGCGTGATGATCTTGATGCTCTCCGCGGCGTCGGGGCCGACCATGTGCTCGATGCCCGGCGTACAGGTCCTCGGTGTTCTCGCGCACGATGACGAGATCGACGTCCTCGTAGCGCGTCTCCAGGCCGCGGATGCTCCGTGCGGGCCGGGAGGTTGGCGTACAGCCCGAGCACCTGGCGGAGCGTGACGTTGACGCTCCGGAAGCCCTCCCCGACGGGTGTGGTGATCGGCCCCTTGAGCGCGACCTTGTTGCGCTTGACGGACTCGAGGACGTGGTCCGGCAGCGGCGTGCCGTACTCCGCCATGACGGCCTCGCCGGCGTCGACGACCTCCCAGTCGAAACCCACACCGGTCGCGTCGAGGACGCGTCGCGTAGCCTCCGCCAGCTCCGGACCGATGCCGTCGCCGGGGATGAGGGTGACTCGGTGGGCCATGGCCCGATTGTATCCGGGCCGCCCGCGGCAGCGTGGCCGGCCGCCGTGCGTGGCGAGGCGGCATCCGCGATCGTTCCATCGCGCCCGCGCGGCTAGACTCCCGCGATGCGGATCGGCGTGACCCTCCCCCTGTCGGATGACGACACGCCGGACGGGCATCCGCCGACGTTCGCCGAGACGAGCGCGGTCGCCCGCCATGCCGAGGCGGTCGGTCTCGACTCGATCTGGGTCTTCGACCACCTGCTGTTCCGCTACCCGGGCCGGCCCGACGGGGGCATCCGCGAGGCCTGGACGACGCTCGCGGCGCTGGCCCCGATCGTGCCGCGCGTGGACCTCGGCTCGCTCGTCATGTGCTCATCGTTCCGCCATCCGGGCGTCATGGCCAAGATGGCGGCGACGCTCGACGACGCCTCGGGCGGCCGGGTGATCCTCGGGCTCGGGTCGGGCTGGCACGATGCCGAGTACGAGGCGTTCGGCCTCCCCACCGATCATCGCGTCGGCCGGTTCGCCGAGGACCTCGAGATCGTCGCGCGCCTCGTGCGGGGCGAGCGCGTCACGTTCGATGGTCGGTGGCGGACGATGCGGGACGCCGCGCTCGTCCCACGGGGACAACGCCGGGTTCCGATCCTCGTGGCGGCCGATGGGCCACGGATGCTTCGGCTGACCGCGACCTGGGCCGACGCCTGGAACACGGCTTGGTACGGCGCTCCCGACGCCGCGCTCCGCGAACAGCTCGCGGCCCTCGACTCGGCGTGCGCGGCGGTGCATCGCGACCCCGCCACCATCCGCCGCACCGTCGGGATCCGGGTCCACGATCGCGGCACCCGGCCGGCCGGCTCGCGTGGCCTGACGACCGACGCCGACGGTCTGGCGGTCGTCTTCGACGACCTCGCGCGGCTCGGGGTCGACGACGCCATCGTGTGGTCCACGTCGAAATCGGCGGAAGCCATCGACCGGATCGCGATAGCTCGGCGGCGGCACCTCGGCGAGGGCGGCTGAGGCATCGCCGCCCGAGCCGTGGCGCTCGGCTAGGATGCGGAGGTGAAGCTCCAGGAGGCCGACGCCAAGTCGCTGCTCGTGGCCCAGGGGCTGCCCGTCCCTGACTGGGCGGTGGCGCACACGCAAGCCGATGCGCGCGAGGCCGCCGCCCGCTTCCTGTCGGCCGGCGCCGATCGCGTCGTGATCAAGGCCCAGGTCCTGGTCGGCGGACGCGGCAAGGCCGGTGGCGTGCAGCTCGCCGCGAGCGTCGACGAGGCGGGCGCCGTGGCGGGACGGATCCTCGGCATGGACATCAAGGGCATGACCGTCCGCAAGGTCCTGATCGGCCCCGCTGCCGACATCGTGCGCGAGTACTACCTCGCCGCCGTCCTCGATCGGGCGGAGCGACGCATCCTGCTCATGGGCTCCGCCGAGGGCGGCGTCGAGATCGAGCAGGTCGCCGAATTCGAACCCGGACGCCATCGTCCGTCGTCATGCCGACCCGCTCCTCGGCCTGCTCGACTTCCAGGCACGCGATTTGGCCTTCGCAATGGGCCTCGAGGGTCACCTCAAGGCGGCCGTCGTGATCGCCAAGGGCCTGGTCCGGACCATGACCGCATACGACGCGGATCTCGTCGAGATCAACCCGCTCGCGGTGGTCCGCGAACCCGGCGCGCAGCCCAGCGACGGCCCCATCGAGCGCCTGGTCTGCCTCGACGCCAAGCTGACGCTCGACGACTCGGCGCTGGCCCGGCACCCAGGCCTGGAGGACCTGCGCGACCCCGACGAGGAGGCGCCCGAGGACCGCGAGGCGCGCGAGGCCGGTCTCACGTTCATCAAGCTCGACGGCAGGATCGGCTGCATGGTCAACGGCGCCGGCCTGGCGATGACGACGATGGACCTCGTCAAGCGGGCGGGCGGCGAGCCGGCCAACTTCCTCGACATCGGCGGTGGCGCGCGGGCCGACAAGGTCACCCATGCCATGCGCCTCATCCTGTCCGACCCGAACGTGAACGCGATCCTCGTGAACATCTTCGGCGGCATCACGCGCGGCGACGAGGTCGCCCGTGGCCTGATCGAGGCCCGCTCCCAGCAGACACGCGATGTGCCGATGGTCGTGCGCATCGTCGGCACGAATGCCGCCGAGGCCGCTGCCCTGCTCGAGGAGGCCCGCTTCCAGACCGCCGCCTCCCTGGACGAGGCGGCCGCGAAGGCCGTAGCCGCATCGCATGGCGACGGCGCCCAGGTGCGCTCGTGAGCGTGCTCGTCGGCCGCGATACGCGTCTCGTGGTCCAGGGCATCACCGGCCGGGAAGGCGAGTTTCACGCCCGTGCCTGCCAGGCGTACGGCACGAACGTCGTCGCCGGCGTGACGCCGGGCAAGGGCGGCCAGGTCGTCCTCGACGGCACGGTCCCGGTCTACGACACCGTCGCCGAGGCCGTGCGCGAGAGCGGCGCGAACACGTCACTGATCTTCGTCCCGGCGGCCGGGGCGCCCGACGCAGTCATGGAGGCCGCGTTCGCCGGGATCGGCACGATCTTCTGCATCACCGAAGGCATCCCGGCCCTCGACATGATCCCGGTCGTCGAGCTGGTCCGCCAGCGTGGTGCCCGGCTCATCGGGCCGAACTGCCCCGGGGCGACCTCACCGGGCCAGGCCAAGGTCGGGATCATCCCGGGCGCCATCCACCGGGAAGGCCGGGTCGGGGTGGTCAGCCGATCCGGCACCCTCACGTACGAGGCGGTCCAGGCGATGAGCGACGCCGGTCTCGGCCAGTCGACGTGTCTCGGGATCGGCGGCGATCCGATCATCGGGACGACGTTCCTCGACGCTCTCCAGCTGTTCGCCGAGGACCCGGACACCGAGGCGATCGTCCTCATCGGCGAGATCGGCGGGGCGGCCGAGGAAACGGCAGCCGCCTGGGCCGGAACGCACCTGCGCGATGTCCCCAAGGTGGCATTCATCGCCGGGCGGACCGCGCCGGAAGGCAAGCGCATGGGCCATGCGGGGGCCATCATCTCTGGGGGCGCCGGCACGGCCGTGTCGAAGGTCGATGCGCTCGAGGCGGCCGGCTTCCACGTCGCGGACTCGCCGACCGAGCTGCCGGCCTTGCTGCGCTCGGCCGGCTACCGCGGCTGATCAGCGCCGAGGCCAAGGAGGCACAGGTGGTCACCCGGATGGAGCTCGTGGCGGGACCCGCACCCGACATCCTCCTGGTCGTGGCGACCGAGGACCGGGCCGTCCTCGCCGACCGCAGCCGCTTCCCGGCCTATCTCTCGCTGAGCGGCGGGATGGATCCGACATGGCTCGATCTGTTCGCAGAAGCCGCGCGCGCGGCCACCGATCAGGACGTCCCCGCCGACTTCATCGACGCACGCATCGAGCTCGGGGCGACCGACGTCCAGGCACCCAGCGTGGAGCGGGTCGATCCGAGCTGGATCTCGGCGGTGGCATCGATCCCCGATGTCGCGCTCGACGCGCTGGCCGGCCGCTGGATCGACCGGCTCGAGGAAGAGCTCGGCGACATGCCCCGCGACGAGAAGCCCTGGATCCGGGATCTGGCCGGTCGGGTCGTCGAGTTCTGCCGCGCCGCCGACCGCGCCCCCGACGTCGTCTTCGTGTGGGAGCTCATGCCATGACGGACCGCACCGATCGTGCCGACATCGAGGCCTCGTTCGCCTCGAACCAGCGACTGTGGGATGCCTGGACCAGGGTCCACGCCGAAGGCGAGTTCTACGACGTGGCCGGGTTCCGCGAGGGCGGCGTCCGGGTCCGCCCGTATGAGGTCGCCGCGATCGGCGACGTGGCCGGCAAGTCGCTCCTCCACCTGCAGTGCCACTTCGGGCTCGACACGCTGTCGTGGGCCCGCCTCGGTGCCAAGGTCACCGGGGTCGACTTCTCGTCGGCCTCGATCACGCTCGCCCGCGAGCTGGCTGCCGACCTCGGGTTCAGCGACGCCCGGTTCATCGAGTCGAACGTGTACCAGCTGCCCGTTCGGCTCGGCGACGAGTTCGACATCGTCTACACGTCGCGCGGCGTGCTCGGCTGGCTGCCGGACGTCCGGGGCTGGGCACGCGTGGTCGCCCGCTTCGTCAAGCCCGGCGGCCGCTTCTACATCTCGGAGGTCCACCCGGTCCTGCAGGTGTTCGAGAACGAGGGCGTGTCACCGCGCGAGCTGCGTCTGCAGTACCCGTACTGGGAGCATGGCAACCCGCTCATCTTCGATGTCCACGGGTCGTACGCCGACCCGAGCGCCGACCTCGGCATGGAGCACAAGGAGCACGGCTGGGATCACGGTCTGGGCGAGATCGTCACCGCCCTGATCGACGCCGGGCTGCGCATCGATCGGCTGGAGGAGCAGCCTTTCCTCGAATGGGCGGCCGACTTCCTGGTCGAAAGCGAGCCGGGCAGCGGCCAGTGGGTGCTGCCCGAGGGCCCCGGTGAGCTGCCGCTGATGTTCTCGCTGCTGGCCTCGAAGCCGGCCTGAACCCGGGTCAGCCCAGCCTGACCGCCGTCCCCGAGGCCGTGACCATGAGCATCGAGCCGCCCTGCCCGACCGTCTCGTAGTCGAGGTCGACGCCGACGACCGCATCGGCACCGAGCGCCGTTGCCGCCGCGCCCATCTCCTCGAGCGCGATCGTGCGGGCCTTGCGCCAGCTCCTGCTCGTAGGCGCCCGACCGGCCGCCGACGATGTCGCGGATGCCGGCGAAGAGGTCCTTGAAGATGTTCGCCCCCAGGATCGCCTCGCCGGTGACCAGGCCCTGGTACTCCGTGATCGACCGGCCCTCGAGGGTCGGCGTCGTCGAGATGATCATGTCGGTCGCGTCCTCCGGTACTGATGCGGCGTCGCACGGACGAGCATAGCCGAGCGGCGTCGGGCGACGGCCGGATCAGCCGGTCGCGAACCCGAGTGACCGCCAGGCCGGGCCGCCCGGTGCCTCGATCAGCTCGACGAGGACCCCGTGGCACGACCTCGGGTGGATGAATGCGACCGGCCCCTCGGCACCCCGGCGCGGGGCGGTGTCGATGAGCTCCAGCCCGTCGAGCTCGAGGCGGATGAGCGCCTCAGCCAGGTTCTCGACCTCGAAGCAGACGTGGTGGAAGCCCTCCCCCTTCGACGCCAGGAACCGTGCCACGCCGGTCGTGTCATCGGTCGGCTGGACGAGCTCGACCTTGGACTCGCCGACGCCCAGGAACGCGATGCGCACCCGGTCCGAGGCGATGTCCATCACCGTCTCGAGCTCGAGACCGAGCATGTCGCGCCACAGGCCGAGAGCGTCCTCGATCGAGGCCACGATGAGGGCGACATGGTGGACCTTGCCGAGCCGGCGGATCGCCGTCGGGACCTGACGCACCTGACTCATCAGTTCGACTCCTCCATGACCTCAGACCGTGATGAGCTCGCGGTGCTCGCCCCACGTCACGCGCAGGCGGTCGCTGATCTCCCCGACCGTGGCATAGGCACGGACCGCCACGAGGATGGCCGGCATGAGGTTGCCGTCCTCGCGGGCGATGCGCTCGAGCCCGCCCATGGCGGCCGTCCACGCAGACTCCGACCGCTCGGCGCGGACCGTGCGCACGCGCTCGATCTGCCGGCGCTCGCCTTCGGGGTCGATGCGCTGGGTCGGTGGCGTGGAGATCTCGTCGTCGGTGAACCGGTTGACGCCGACGACGACCTGGTCCCCGCTATCGATCGCGCGCTGGACCCGGTACGCGGCCTCCTGGATCTCGCGCTGCTGGAAGCCACGCTCGATCGCCGCCAGCGTGCCACCGAGGGCTTCGATCTCGTCCAGGTAGGCCCACGCCGCGGCCTCGAGCTCGTTACTCAGGCTCTCGACGTAGTACGAGCCGGCGAGCGGGTCCGGCGTCTCGCTGACCCCGGCCTCGTAGGCGAGGATCTGCTGTGTCCGGAGGGCCAGCCTGGCGGCTTCCTCGGTGGGCAGCGCCAGGGCCTCGTCGCGCGAGTTCGTGTGGAGGCTCTGCGCGCCGCCGAGGACCGCCGACAGCGCCTGGATCGTGGTCCGCACCACGTTGTTGTCGATCGACTGGGCGGTCAACGACGAGCCGGCGGTCTGGACGTGGAAGCGGCACATCATCGAGCGCGGGTTCGTCGCCTCGAAGCGCTCGCGCATGATCGTCGCCCACATCCGGCGCGCCACGCGGAACTTGGCGACCTCCTCGAACAGCTCTGACCAGGCCGCGAAGAAGAACGACAGTCGCCCGGCGAACGCGTCGATATCGAGCCCCCGGTCGACAGCCGCTTCGACGTAGGCGATGCCGTCGGCCAGGGTGAATGCCAGCTCCTGGGCCGCCGTGGCCCCGGCCTCGCGCATGTGGTAGCCCGAGATCGAGATGGTGTTCCACTTCGGCAGCTCTTGGGCACAGAACTCGAAGACGTCCGTGACGAGGCGCATCGACGGTCGCGGCGGAAAGATGTAGGTCCCGCGCGCGATGTACTCCTTGAGGATGTCGTTCTGGGTCGTGCCGCTGATGGCCGAGCGCTCGACGCCCTGTTGCTCCGCCGCGGCGACGTACAGGGCTAGGAGGATCGGCGCCGTGGCGTTGATCGTCATCGACGTGCTGACGTCGCCCAGCGGCAGGCCCCCGAGCAGGACGGCCATGTCGGCCAGGCTGCTGATCGGCACCCCGACCCGTCCGACCTCACCTTCCGCGGCCGGGGCATCGGAGTCGTAGCCCATCTGGGTCGGCAGATCGAAGGCGACGGACAGGCCGGTCTGCCCATGGTCGAGGAGATAGCGGAAGCGCCGGTTCGTCTCCTCTGCGGTGGCGAAACCGGCGTACTGGCGCATCGTCCAGAACCGGCTCCGGTACATCGTGGGCTGGACGCCCCGGGTGAATGGGAACTCGCCGGGGCGTCCGAGGTCGCGGTCCTCGTCCAGCCCGGCGATGTCCGCCGCTGTGTACAGGTCGCGGACCTCGACACCCGAGGACGTCAGGAACTCGGGGCGCCGCTCGGCGGCCGCCGCCAGCGCCTTGGCCCGGAGCGTCGCCCGCCAGCGCGCCCGGCCCGGGTCCTCCCCTTCCCCGGTGGGACGGTCGGGTCGTTCCGGCCGGGGCCTCGGCTCCGTCATGGGGTCACGAGACGACGACCAGGACGTCCCCGACCTCGACCGTCGCCCCGGGTGCGACCGCGACCCGGCTGACCGTGCCGGCGCGCGGGGTTCGAAGCTCGTTCTGCATCTTCATCGCCTCCACGGCGAGCAGCGCCTGCCCGGACTCGACACGGTCGCCCGGCGTGACCGCGACCGACGCCACCCGTCCCGGGATGATGGCACGGATCTCGAGTGGCCCACCAGCCCCGGCGGCCGCCTCCGACCCGCGCGACGCCCGCTCCCGGAGCGCGGCGCGAGCGGCGTCCTCGACGTGGAACTCGAACCGCCAGCCATCGACGACGACCTCCACGGTCCGCCGTCCATCCCGGTCGACCGGGGAGGTCGCGGGGCTAGGGATCCGATGCCCGCCGGACGGCGTCTCCTGGCCCGGCTCGACCGTCGTCGGCTCGTCGTCGAGCGATGCCGAGGCGGGCGTCGCCGAGACCCGCACGGCCCGCTTCCTCACCGGGGCCACCGGTCGACCATCGCCGCCCGCCCCGCTCGGGCCCATGCCGTGGACGGCGGATCGTCTTTGCGCAAAGACGTCCCGATGCCGGCTCCCGCGGTGCTCGACTCGTGCGCGGCCGCGATCACGGCGACATCGCGCGCCCGCGCCCGGTCGGCCGGTCCGTCCCAGTGCTCCGGGACCCAATCGGTCGAGAGCTCGGCGCCGGACGGGTCGCCGAACCGCGGGTCGCCGAGCAACGCCCGATCGAACGGGAGCGTCGTCTGGATGCCGGTCACCACGATCTCGTCCAGCGCTCGCTCGGAGACGTCCGAGGGACTCCAGCCGATCGGCGCCGACGGCCATCACCTTGGCGATCATCGGGTCGTAGTCGGGCGGGATGCGGTCGCCCGGCCGGACGGCGGTGTCGACACGGATGCCCGGACCCGATGGCATCACCCAGTCCCCCACCCGGCCGGGCACCGGGGCGAAGTCGCGAGCCGGATCCTCTGCGGATAGTCGGACCTCGATGGCGTGGCGCCTCGGGTCGAGGGCAGCCGCGGCAGCGGCATGGACCGCGACGGACAAGGGTCGGCCGGTGGCGATCCACAGCTGCTCGGCGACGAGGTCGAGATCGCTGACGAGCTCGGTGACGCCGTGCTCGACCTGCAGCCTGGCGTTGACCTCGAGGAACCAGAACCGCCGGTCCGTGTCGAAGAGGAACTCCGCCGTCGCCGCGCTGTGCAGGCCGGCGGCGCTCGCCGCGCGGACGGCGAGGGCCTGGACCTCGGCTCGCTCCGCGGGCGTCAGGCCCGGCGCGGGCGTTTCCTCGACGAGCTTCTGGTGGCGCCGCTGGATGGAGCAGTCACGCTCGCCGAGGGCCACCACCGCACCCGCGGCGTCGCCGAGCAGCTGGACCTCGATGTGACGCGCGGGGCGGATCTCGCGCTCGAGATACACGGCACCGTCGCCGAAGGAGGCCATGGCTTCGGCCGCCCCCGCCGCCAGCGCCGCAGGGAGCTCCTGCGAATCCGTCACGCGGCGCATGCCGCGCCCGCCGCCACCGGCGGCCGCCTTGACGAAGAGCGGGAACCCGATCCGCTCGGCCTCGGCGATGATCCCCGCGACGGCATCCGGGTGATCGGTGGCCAGCGGGTCGAACGTCCCGGGGACGACCGGCACGTCGGCACCTGCCGCGGTCCGACGGGCGGCGAGCTTGTCGCCGAGCGCGTCGATGGCATCCGGGCGGGGACCGATGAATGCGAGGCCGGCGTCGACGACGGCCCGCGCGAACGCCGCACGCTCCGAGAGGAATCCGTAGCCCGGGTGGATGGCCTGGGCGCCACTGGCTAGCGCCGCTTCGACGATCGCGTCGCCGCGCAGATAGCTCTCCCCCGGCGCCGCCGGCCCGAGACGGACCGACATGTCGGCCGCAGCGACGTGGGCCGCATCGACATCGGCATCGGAGTGGACCGCGACGACTTCGACGCCCAGGTCGCGACAGGTCCGGATGATGCGAAGCGCGATCTCGCCGCGGTTCGCGATGAGGATCCGGTCGAACGGTTTTGGGCGACCGTCTTTGCGCACGGACAGCGCGCTCCCCCGAGCGACGCTCATCACAGCGGGATGTTGCCGTGCTTCTTCGGCGGATTCTGGTCCCGCTTGTCGGCGAGCATCTCGAGCGCCCGGATGAGGCGCGGCCTGGTCTCGGATGGGCGGATCACGTCATCGACATAGCCCCGCGCCGCCGCGACGTACGGGTTGGCGAACTGGGCTTCGTAGTCGGCCACGAGTCGCGCGCGTTCTGCGACCGGGTCGGCGGCGGCCGCAAGTTCGTCGCGATACAGGATGTTGACGGCACCCTCCGCGCCCATGACGGCGATCTCGGCGGTGGGCCACGCGAGGTTGATGTCGCCTCGGACGTGCTTGCTCGACATGACGTCGTACGCACCGCCATACGCCTTGCGCGTGATGACCGTCATCTTCGGGACCGTTGCCTCGCAATAGGCGTACAGCAACTTCGCGCCGTGCCGGATGATCCCACCGTGCTCCTGTCCGACACCCGGCAGGAAACCGGGCACGTCGACCAACGTGAGCAACGGGACGTTGAAGCAGTCGCACGTCCGGACGAACCGGGCAGCCTTCGTGGACGCATCGATATCGAGTGCACCCGCGAGGACCGCGGGCTGCTGGGCGACGATCCCGATGCTGCGACCGCCGAGGCGGGCAAACCCCGTGATGATGTTCGGCGCCCAGCCGGACTGGATCTCGAAGAACCCGCCGTCATCGACGACCCGCTCGATGACGCCGTGCATGTCGTAGGGCTTCGAGGGGTCGTCGGGGACGATCGCGTCAAGTGCCTCGTCGCGTCGATCGACGGGGTCGGACGTCGAGCCTTGTGGCGCGTCGCCGAGGTTGTTCTGCGGGAGGTAGCCCAATAGGCGCCGCGCGTGCGCGAGGGCCTCGGCCTCATCCCGTGCGGCAACGTGGGCGACGCCGCTGCGAGTGGTGTGGGTCGTCGCGCCTCCGAGCGTCTCGGCATCGACCTCCTCGTGGGTCACGGCCTTCACGACGTTCGGGCCGGTCACGAACATGTAGCTCGTTCCCTCGACCATGATCGTGAAGTCGGTGATGGCCGGCGAGTACACCGCTCCCCCGGCGCACGGTCCGAGGACCAGCGAGATCTGGGGCACGACTCCCGACGCCAGCGTGTTGCGCAGGAAGATGTCGGCATAGCCGCCGAGCGACACCACGCCTTCCTGGATGCGCGCGCCGCCCGAGTCGTTGAGGCCGATGATCGGCGCCCCGACCTTCATCGCCAGATCCATGACCTTGCAGATCTTCTCGGCGTAGGCTTCGGACAGCGATCCACCGAAGACCGTGAAGTCCTGGCTGAAGACGAAGACGAGCCGACCGTCGATCATGCCGTGACCGGTCACGACGCCGTCGCCGAGGAACGCCGTCTCCACCTCGGGGTTGCGATTCGTGACGAACGCATCCAGCTCGACGAACGAATCCGCGTCGAGCAGCAGGTCCAGTCGTTCGCGGGCGGTCAGTTTTCCGCGGGCATGCTGTTGATCGATGCGCTCCTGACCTCCGCCGAGCCGCGCTTCCTCGCGCATCGCATCGAGGCGCGCCAGTCGCTGCTCATTCGTCGACAAGGGTGTAGAACCTCCGAGGATCGGCACGTCTTTGCGCACGGACAGCCGTCATCATACGGTCCCAGTTATCCACCGAAATGGTGAACAACTCCCGTCTCGTGTGGATAACCACGTCCCCGTTGACGCGCGGGCTGGAGTAGCATGACGGGCGTCCCGCCCATCCCCGTCATGTCATCGGGCCCGACGATCCGAGGTGATGCCCCAGTGAGAAACGTCATCGCGATCGCGAATCAGAAGGGCGGCGTCGGCAAGACGACGACAGCGATCAACCTCGCCGGGGCACTTGCGGAGGAGGGCTACCGCATCCTCTGCATCGATATGGATCCCCAGGCCAACCTCACTGCCGGCCTCGGCGTCAACCTCAACACCGTCGAACGGTCGATGGCCGATGTCCTCGCCGACGGCCGTTCGAAGCTGGGCGACGTCATCCTCGCGACCGAGAGCCCGGGCATCGACGTCGCCCCGGCGCATATCGATCTGGCGTCGACCGAGGGTGAGCTGTTCACGGCCCTCGGTCGCGAGCAGATCCTGAAGGAGGCGCTCGACGGGCAGATCAAGGGCTACGACTACGTCCTCATCGATTGCCCGCCGAACCTCGGTCTGCTCACCGTCAACGGCCTGGTCGCCGCCAACGGCGTCATCATCCCGGTCCAGACCCAGTACTACGCGATGAAGGGCCTGACGAACCTCGTCAAGGTCATCAACGCGATCCGTCTCAAGCTGAACCGGAACCTTCGGATCCTCGGTCTGCTCCCGACGTTCTACGACGGCCGGACGAACCTCGCGCGCGACATGCTCGACGAGCTGCGCGTCGTGGGCGACCACCATGTCTTCAGCAGCATCGTGCGCAACACCGTCAAGCTCGGCGAGGCCCCGCTCGTCGGGCGGCCGATCACGACGTACGCCGGCAGCAGCGAAGCCGCGCGGACGTATCGGGAACTCGCGCGAGAGGTGGTGGATCTTGGCACGGCCTGATTTCCGCGCGGCGGCCGCCCGTCGCCTGTCCGAAGAGCGCGAGCTCTCCCCCGCCATCGTCAGTCTCCTGTCGCCCGACAGCCCGACGCGGAGCGTGGGCGTTCGGATCGTGCCGGTCGACCACATCGAGCCCAACCCACAGCAGCCACGGTTGGTCTTCAACCAGGAGACCCTGGACGAGCTGGCCGCCTCCATCCGGGAGCACGGCGTCCTGCAGCCCATCCTCGTCCGGCCGATCGGCCCGAATACCTACGAGCTCATCGCTGGCGAACGTCGCTGGCGAGCATCGAAGCAAGCGGGTCTCGACACGATCCCGGCGCTCATCGAGGAGATCGACGACGACACCGCTCTGGAGATCTCGATCATCGAGAACCTCCAGCGAGAGGACATCTCGCCCCTCGACGAGGCATCGATGTTCGACCGGATGGTGACCGAGCACGGCTACAGCATCCGCAAGCTCGCCGACAAGCTCGGCAAGGACAAGGGCTACGTCGAGAACCGACTGCGCCTCGCCGATGCCCCGGACGAGGTCCGGGCGCTGGTGTCCTTGCGCAAAGACACGTTGTCACACGCGTATGAGCTGATGAAGGTCCAGGACCCGAAGCGCCGCCGTCGGCTGGCCGACCAGGTCGCACGTGGCGAGCTGACCCTCATCAAGCTGCGCGACAAGATCGAGGGTCGTCGCGCGCGCACCGAACCGGCGACCCTGCCGGAGGAGCCGATCCTCGAGGTCGTCGACGAGCCGCTCGAGGCATCGGCCGAGCCGGACGCCCTTCCCGCGGTCGAGCCGGTTTCCCGACCGCGCCGCCCATTGAGCGACGACTCCCTCGTCAACGCGAAAGCGTCCTTGGCGGAGGCCCTCGACGAGCTCGTCGCCGTCCTCCGGTCTCCCGATGCGGTCAGCTCCATCCAGGAGGTCGACCGCGCCAATCTCGCCAAGTACCTGACGATCTCGAAGCTTCGCCTCGAGAACGCGATCGCCCTCGTCCGTTCCGGCGACGGCATGGACTGAGCCACTCGCCTCGCGACCCGTGAAGCCGGCGCACGAACGCCGGCTTCGCTGTGTCAGCCGAGGGTCGCCCACAGCCAGGCGATCGCGGCGGCCGCCCCGGCCACGGCCTCGGACTCCCACGCCCAGCGGCGCGCACGACCGACACCTCCGTGCGTCCGGGCGACGGCGACCCCCACGGCCAGGACGGCCAGCCCGACCAGCAGCGTGCGGAGTGCCGGCGCCCCCGCGACGAACAGCCAGCCGATCGCGATGACCGCCGTGACGACCCACAGGACGGCATGCAGCAGCCACGCCCGGTCATCGCCCAGCCCGGACGCTACGGACCGGGTCCCGGAGGCGCGATCCCGGTCGAGATCGGTGCGGGCGTTGGCGATCGCCAGGGCCGCGCCGGCTAGCGACGGCCATCGGGAGCAGGGCCGCGAACGCTGGCGGCAGCGCGCCGGTCGCGCCGTACCAGCCGTAGACGGGCAGCAGCGGGATGCCAAGAGCGAACGGCAGCCACGACCACGGCGTTCCCTTCGCTACCAGGTCGTACGTGGCCCGATGGCCAGGACGGTAAGCGCGAGGAGCACGACACCCGGCCCGACGGCCGCCGCCAGCCCGATGCCCACGCCCACGCCCGCGGCGACGATCACGAGCGCGGTCCTCGGCGTGACCAGTCCGGCCGGGATGGGCTTGGGCGGGACCCGTCCGCTGTCGGCCGGGGCGTCGACGACGTCGTTCAGGGCTCCGATCGACGAACTGCATCGAGGTCATCGAGACGCCGAGGAGGACCGCGCGCTCGGGCACACCGCCGGCGACCAGGGCGACGCCTGCGACGACGAGGCCGTCGAGGATCGACGGGAAGGGATGGACCAGCCGGACCAGCGCGTCGAGTCGGGCCGGCGGTCGCTCAGACGTAGACGAGCTCGTGGAAGTTCTCGACCAAATACTCGATGAGCCGCGCGCGCCCGTCCTTGACCCTCGCGCGGATCCCGGGCACGAGCGCATACAGGGCGACGGCCGGGATCATCTGGCGCCCCTGGGCGTCGCGCCCGACCGACCGCCGCGGCCCGTCGCCGGCTGCGAACGCATGTTCGATATCGTGCTCGCTCAAGCTGGCCGCCTTGCGCAGGTCGCTCAACACGCGGATGACACCGCGGCGCTTGGCCACGTCGCGCATCAGCTCCGCGGCCCAGGCGTCGATCTGCTGGTCGGACTGCTCTGCAAGCCGCGTGCGGTATTCCTCGGGGTTGGCCGACAGACCGGTCCCTGCCACGCTCGTCCACTACCTCCTGCTGGTCGGCCGAGTATGCCAGACGAGTACCGCCGCCGGTCACACGGCCGAGGCGACCTCCGGCACGCGCTCCTCGATCTGGGCGACGAGGGCGGCGTCGCGCGATCCCTCCGGCCATTCGTTGAAGCGTTCGGTCACCCATCCGGCCACCCGACCACGACGGTCGGGCTCGGGGGCACCGTCGAGCAGGCCCGTCAGCCGTTCCGTCAGGGCAGCCGTGGCGCCGGCGACGGCCACGCGATCCGGCCGCCCTTCCGCCGCGATAGGCTCGCCGACCTGGACACGGATGCGGCCGCCGAAGCGGAGCCAGCTCGTACCGCTGATCGCGACGGGACGAGCGGCACTCTCGATCGCAGCGCGAAATATGCGGGGCCGTCGTTGAGCGGCAGCAGGCGGCCCTCGATGGCGCCGATGCGCCCCTCCCCCGCGATCGCCACGACCCCGCCCGTGGCGATCACCAAGCCGACCCGCCGCGTCGCCTCGAGGAGATCGTTCTTGCCGGGCTTGTACGGGATCGCGCTGCCCGTCCAGAGCATCAACCGGTTGCGCCCGCCGGTCTCCATGTCCTCCTCCTTCGGCCCGAAGAACGACAGGCGCGGGCGGAACGGCAGGGTCGCCATGAGGACGAAGGGGTCGGCCCAGGACAGGTGGTTGAAGGCGTAGATGGCCGCGCCGGGCGGGAGTCGCTCGCGGCCGTCGAACTGGACGCGCAGCCACGCCCGCGTCAGGACGGCGACCACGATGCGCGAGATCCAGTAGCGGATGGTCTGCCGGATCGGATGCAGCTGACGCTTGGCCCGGGTCGTGCGGCCGTCACGACGTATGGTCGATCGCGGCATACACCTCGAGGGCAAAGGCCGACACCGCATCGCCCTCCTCGTCGGTGCCACGCAGGATCACGTTCTCGACCTGGAAGCTGACCAGCCGATGGCCGCCGACAAGTTCGACCGCCAGCTCACCGGTCTGGACGCGATTCCAGCGGACGAGCTTGCCCGACGACCGCGGTCCCTCCTGGGGCACGTTGACCCGGACGTGGACCATGAGCAGGCCCGCCCGGGTCGGTGTCAGGATCATGTAGCGCATCAGCGGGTCGTCGCCCCACGCCACCCAGCTCGATGGATCCTCCGGCGCGCCGAGCGCGGTCAGGATCGGGGTGATCGTGGCCATGACCTTGGGAGCCATGGAATTCCTGGTGCGGCGCGCGTTCCGGCCATTCGCTGAGGCGCATCGAGTCCTCCGTGGGCCGGAGCCCGCCGACCGTCGGCCGAGGCTAGCACACGGGCGTTGCCGGTCGGTCATCCTCGCCGGCGACCGGGCACGCGGTGCGCGCACCGAGGCAACGCCCGTACGATTGAGGCGATGGACGGTGCCCTCCCCTACGTAGCGTTCGCGGCCGTTGCCGGCCTGGTCGGCGGCCTGCTCCTGCTCGTGCGAGGCATCGGCGGACATCGCGACGCGACACGGATCGGCGACACGGCAACGTCGAGGATCGCGACCCTGGCCGCCGGCGAGGTGCAGGTGAGCGGCGTCATCGAGGCGGCGGAACTCACGCTCGTGTCGCCCTTGCAGAGCGCCACCTGCATCTACTACGACGCGTCGGTCGACGCGGACGGCGATGGACCAGGCCTGGGCGCGGAATTCCACGAGCAGCGAGCCGTCGGTTTCCGGGTGCGGGATGCGTCGGGCGACATCCGCGTATTCCCGAATGGCGCCCGCTGGGACGCCCCGACGATCCTCGATGGATCGACCGATCTCATGGGTGACGAGCCCGCCGGCCTCGCGCTGCGGACCGGTTCGGCCGTCGCCGCGGCCGGGCTCGATCGGGAGGCCGCCATCGCGGCCCTCCTGTCGATCCGTCCCGCGACCGCGAGCGGCGGGCTGGGTATGCTGACCGCGAGCCGCGCAACGTTCGGGGGCGGGGTCAGCCGACGACGCTATCGAGAGGCGCTCCTGGTTCCCGGCGACGCGATCACCGTCATCGGCCGGGCGCTGCCGTTCTCCGACCTCGCCGATCCGACCGAAGCCGATGTCGCCGTCGGATCCGGGATCGCTGCGGACGACCCGGAGGTCAGCGGCGACATCGCCGAGGCGCGCGCGGCCGGCCTCCTCGAGGACACGCCCGAGGCGGCCTGGGGCAATGCGGCGATCCCGGGCTTTGGCATCGGGCGCCCGGTCCGGACGCCCGACCTCGACCCGACGGCGTCGGTCCTGCCGCTTGCCACGGCATCCGAGGCGGCGACCGCCGAGCGGCGGTTCACGATCGCGCCCGATGCGCTCGTCCTGGCGAGCGCGCCCGACCTGCCGCTGCTGATCGCCCACGGCACGCCCGCGGCCGCCGTCGGCCGGCGTGAGGACCGTTTCCTGCTCGGTCTCCTGGGCGCGATCGTGGCCATCGGCTCGGCCGTGGTCCTCGCGGCGCTCGCCACCGACATGCTCGGTGGCTGACGTCGCCGCGGCCGGGCGGCCGAGCTCGCGATGACACCCCAGGCGTTCGCGGCCGCGTTCGCCGTCGGTCTCGTGATCGCGATCGTCGCGTACCTCGCGATCGCGAGCTTCAACGCCGTGATGTCCCTGCGCCAGCGGATCGACAAGGCATGGGCCAACATCGATGTCGTCCTCAAGCAGCGGCACGACCAGCTGCCGGCCCTCGTGGCCGCGGTCCGCGGCCTGCTGGCGTTCGAGCAGGAGACGTTGGTCGACGTCGCCCGAGCGCGCGCTGCGTACTCGCCGACCGAACCGATCCCCGACCAGGCCGTGCATGCCGAGGCGACGACCCGGGCCGTGCGCAGCCTGTTCGCCGTCGTCGAGGCCTACCCGCAGGTCCGCTCGGACACGAACGTGCTCGACCTGCAGAACGAGATCGAGCGGCTCGAGAGCATGATCGCCGACCGTCGCGAGCTCTACAACGACCAGGTCTATCGGTACAACGCGCGGATCTCGACGTGGCCGACCCTGCTCATGGCGCCGCTCTTCGGCTGGCGCCCACGCGAGTTCTTCGCCGCGACACCGGCGGACGCCGTGCGCCCGGCGACCGACCTATGAGCGACGCACCGGTCGAGCGCCAGCTCTACATCGTGCGTCACGGCGAGACGGAGTGGTCGCGCACCGGCAAGCACACCGGCCGGACCGATGTGCCGCTGACAGAGCCTGGCCGAGAGCAGGCCGGCGCCCTTGGTCGTCGGCTCGTCGGGCATCGCTTCGCGCTCGTCCTGACGAGCCCCCTGTCACGCGCGTCGGACACGGCGCGACTGGCCGGCTTCCCCGACGCGCAACCGGTCGACGACCTGCGCGAGTGGGACTACGGCGCGTTCGAGGGACGGACCACGCCCGAGATCCAGGACGACATCCCGGGCTGGACGATCTGGACTGGCCCGTGGCGCGGAGGCGAGACGCCCGACGAGGTCGCGGCAAGGGTGGACCGCGTCATCGCGCGCTGCCTCGATCCGGCGGTCGATGGCGATGGCCTGCTCTTCGCCCACGGCCATGTCCTGCGCGTCCTGGCGGCCCGCTGGCTCGGCCTGTCTGCGACCCAGGGCGGGTCCTTCGCCCTCGGCACGGCGACGATCGGGATCCTCGGCTGGGAACGGGGGAACCGGGTCATCGAGACCTGGAACGAGGCGTGCCACCTGGATCCCGCCACGTGACCGAGGGTGCCGCGCACGTTCGCGGCTCCACGCTCCTGCTCGTCGGTCGATTCGTCTCGATCGGCATCAACCTCGTCAGCCAGGCGCTCATCGCGCGCCATCTGACGCAGACCGAGTTCGGCGCGTTCGCCCTGGCCATCGGCATCGCGGGCGTCGGGCAAGTGTTCATCACGCTGGGGCTCCATCGCGGCGCGACGCAGTACTTTGCCCGCTACGAGGAAGCGAGGGACCATCCCCGCCTCGTCGGGTCGATCCTCGTGAACATCGGCATCGTGGTCGGACTCGGTCTCACGCTGTTCCTCGGCATCGCCGTGGCCCAGGGCCTGCTCACGGCCAACGGGCTCCTCGACCCGACCGCCACGGGCGTGCTCCTGATCCTCGTCCTCCTCGCCCCGATCGATGCGCTCGACGACATGCTGATCGCGCTGTACGCCGTCCTCGGCGGCTCGCGTCAGATCTTCATCCGGCGCTACATCGTCGGGCCGCTCCTGAAGCTGCTCGTCGCCGGGCTCCTGGTCCTGTCGCAGGGCGACGCCACGCAGCTCGCCGTCGGCTACCTCCTGGCGACCTTGTTCGGCCTCGTCGTGTACGGCGCCCTCTTCGTGCGCATGCTCGGCGAGCGTGGCGTCCTGCGGACCCTGCGGACGACGCCGCCCCACGCACCGGCCCGCGAGATCGTCAAGTTCTCGCTGCCGCTGCTCACCAACGACGGGGTGTGGCTGCTCATCAACACGCTCCCGCTCGTGGTGCTGACGGCATCTCGCGGGCTCGAGGAGGTCGCCGCCTTCCAGGTGATCCGCCCCGCCGCCGCGCTGACGATGATCGTCGCCAACTCGTTTTACGTCCTGTACGTGCCGGTCGCCTCGCGGCTGGCCGCGCGGCACGACCTGGCCGGCTCGGGCGATCTCTTCTGGCGGACCGCGATCTGGGTCGCCGTGGCGACCTTCCCGATCTTCGCCGTCAGCTTCGCCCTCGGGCGACCCATCGCCGGTCTCCTGTTCGGGGAGCGCTACGCGGAATTGGGCATCTACCTCAGCATCCTGGCGGTGGGCTACCTCATCAACGCCACGTTCGAGTTCAGCGGCGCCACCCTGACGGCCCATCGACACACCCGGACCGTCGCGCTGCTCAACCTCGCGGCCGCCATGTTCGGCGTGGTCGCGACCCTCATCCTGGTCCCGCTGGCGGGCGCGCTCGGTGCCGCGGTCGCGGCGGCAGGCACCCTGATCGTGCAGGTCCTGCTCCTGCACCTGGCCATGGGTCCGAAAGTCGGCATCCCGCTCATCGATCGCGAGGCCGTCCGCGTGTTCGCGATCATCCTCATCGCCACGATCGACCTGATCGTCGTCCAGGCCGTGCTCCCGTTCGGCTGGTGGACGGTCGCGGTCGCCGCGGTCACCTCGGCCATCGTGGTCTTCCTGTGTCGGGAAGCGCTGCGCATCGACACGCTGTTCCCCGAGGTCGGGCAGGCGCTCGACCGCGTGCGCGGGATGATCGCGCGGCGGCCGTCGGGCCCGTGACGCCAGGGCCTAGCGCCCGCCGCCTTCCAGGTCGGCGCGCCGCGCCCGCACGAGCTCGTCGATCAACGGCCCGGGCAAGGGCTGGTCGGGCGTGAAGTGGATGCTGCCCTTCGTCCGATCGAAGCCCGCGAGCTCGTCGTCATGCGCGGCCAGGAAGGCGTCCGTCAGCGGATAGAGGCTGCAGTGCTTCTTCCAGCCGGCGTATGACAACAGGAAGCGGCCGCCGACCTTGAATGCCGGCATGCCGTAGCTGATCGTCTCGACCGCCTCGGGCACGACCCGGGCGATCTGCTCCCGTAGTCGTTGCAGCAACGCACGATGGTCGGGCGGCAATGCGGCCAGGTAGGCGTCGACCGCCGGGTCCGTCGACATGGGGCCCGATGATACGTGCGCCCGCTCTGGACATGCATCGGCTACCGTGCGGGGACGTAGACGGGCGCCTCGATCGGCGGCCAGGAGGCAGACCATGGACTTCGGCGGGATCCTGATCGGGTCCGAGGACCCCACGCGACTCACTGACTACTACCGCAAGCTCTTCGGCGAGCCCGGTTGGGACGCGGGAGGCTACACCGGCTGGATGATCGGATCGGGAAGTATCACGGTCGGGCCGCACTCCGAGGTCTCCGGCAAGAACGCCCATCCCGGTCGGATCATCTGGAACATCGTGACCAACGACGTGCAGGCCGAGTTCGAGCGGTTCAAGGCGGCCGGGGCCATCGTCATCCGCGAGCCTTACGGCTTCGAGGAGGAGCCTGGATTCGTTGATCGCGACCTTCGCCGACCCGGACGACAACTACTTCCAGCTGATGACCCCGATGGATCCCAACGCCATGGGCTGAAGCCCCGGCGTTCGCCGCGTCGACGCTCATCAGCCCGTGTAGCGCTTCCCCGGCACGCGCTCGCCGATGGGCCAGATGGCGAGCCACCGGCCGCCATGCGGCGTTCGCAGGCCGTGCTCGGTGTCCGGCGGGATGAACACGACATCGCCCGGCGCGAGCCCGGTCACGCCCTGGCTCCCATGGAGCTCCACATGACCCTCCATGATCAGGATCGCCTCCGGCTCACCTGGGTGGAGGTGGGTCGCAATGCTCTCGTCGGGATCCGCGACGACCTCGCCGAGCCGCCAGCGACCGCCGGTGTCGACGGCCGAGATCAGCTCGCGCCACCGCGAGGTCGGGCCATCGACGAGATCGCCATCCGCCGGCCCGCTGATGCGGATCCCATCCATCTCGCGCATGCCGTCACCCCGTCGATCGTCTCGAGAAGGGAGTGGCTCCGGCGGTAGGATTCGAACCTACGACATGGCGGTTAACAGCCGCCCGCTCTACCACTGAGCTACGCCGGAACATGGCGGGCCTCGCGCCCGCGTGGCCACGCGCCGTGGCCGGTCGGAAGGATACCGCAGAGTCGCGGCCGGGTCAGCCGCCCGCGGTCACGGCCGCTCGATCGGGCTGTCCGGGCGGTTGCCCCACTCCTCCCACGATCCGGCGTAGCTGCGGACCTGCTCGAAGCCGGCCAGCTCGTGCAGCACGAACCAGACGAGCGCGGCGCGGACGCCGCCCTGGCAATAGGTCGCTCGCACCTCGGCCGGGTCGGCGCCGCTCGCGCGGATCAGCGACAGCATCTCGTCGACCGGCCGGAACGTGCCCTCGTCGGTCAGCAGGTCGACGAAGCAGCGATGGCGGGCGCCCGGGATGTGCCCGCCGCGAACGGCTCGCAGGTCGGACCCGACCCACTCGGCCGCGGTGCGGACGTCGATGATGCGCGTCGGTGCGTCCTCGCCGGCGCTCGACTCGCGGCTCCAGCCGAGCACCTCGTCGTATGTCGCGAGGATCGAGTCGTCACGGGCCCCGAGCCGCACCGGCCGTCGCTCGATGTCGGCCTTCGTCCGCGGCCACCTCCTGCGTCGTCGGCAACCCGGCCCGCGTCCACGCCTTGATGCCGCCGTCGAGCACGTGGAGTCGCTCCCTGGGGTAGCGATACAGGCGCAGCACCCAGTAGCCGCGGATCGCCTGGCGGTTGAGACCGACGTCGTCGTAGAACACGACCCGGTCGCCCTCCCCCACGCCCCAGCGCGCCAGGACGGCGGCCGTCTGCTCGGGGCTCGGGATGAGCCACTCCCGCTCGGCGTCGCCGGTCTCGGGTGCGGTGCCGCGCAGGGCGACCTCGCGGTGCAGGTCGCTGTAGCGCGCGCCCGGGATGTGGCGGCGGTTGAAGACGCGCCGGTTCGGCGCGACATGGACGATCCGCAGGTCCGGGTCGTCGAGGTGCGCGGCGAGCCAGTCGGTGCCGACGAGCGGCCGCGGGCCGTCGCTCGCCGCCGTCACGCGGTCGGCTGGCGCGGCGGCTCGACGGTCAGGATCCACGCAGCCTGGACGCCGAAGAACAGGATGAGCGAGAGCATGATCCCCTCGACCTGGAGGGGCGACAACGGGATCCCGAGCGAGCCGATCATCTCCGGTGCGACCGCGACGAGCGCGATCACCAGGTAGACCGGGGCCGCGACCCATTCGATGAGCCGCACGAACGGCGGGGCGTCGTACTCCTCGGCGAGCGCGCGGGCGACGTAGCCGGCGCCGATCAGGCCGAGGATGCCGGCCGCGACGAACGTGATGCGCCACAGGACGGCCACGTCGGGCGCCACGAGCGACAGCACGGACATGACGCCAGGCAGCAGGAAGTGGAGCGAGATCACATAGGACATCCGCCGCCGGACCGTGTGCACGCGCCACGTCTCCCGGCCCTGGACGACGACCCACCAGAGGCCCAGGAGGGTGAAGCTGATCGTGCTGACCGTCGTGTAGAACGCCTGCGTGTCCATCGGCCGATGCTAGCAGGAGATACCCTGCGGACGTGACCCCTCCTCCGGGCGCGACCCAGCGCTGGCGGACGCTCGTCCTGCTCTACCCCGTGCTCGATGCCCGGTTCGGGTCGGGTCTGACGCGCCGGCGGGCACGCCGGGTGATGGCCCGCGATGAGCGACAGGCCGTCCACGACGTCCTCGAGCGACTACCCGGCGTCGTCCACGACTGGAGCGACGGGCTGGCGACGCTCGACCCCTTCGACATCATCGAGGTCCGCCGACCGGTCGGCTCGATGTCGTCGACCGGTGGCGGCCGCTGGTGGGTCGGACCGCGCGAGGTCCGCAACGAGCTCGCCGAGGTGGCCGCCAGCGGTGCCGGCTACGACTCCGTGATCGCGCTGTGGCCGGGCGACCCCGATGTGCCGCAGTGCGGCTGGGGCTGCACGATCGGTCCGTCCGATGCGACGTTCGGAGCCGGCTTCTCGTCGATCTCGACCGATCATTGGCGGACGCTCGCGACCGACCCCGATCCGGCGCAGGGCTACGTCCACGAGTGGCTCCACCAGGTCGAGGCCGTCTATCGCGCCCTCGGTGTCCCTGAGGAGGCCCTGCCGTCGCTGCACGACGCCGGCGCGTTCACGTCGCGGCGTGCCACCGACGAGCCGCCGTTCGGCCGCACGTTCGCGGAGTACCACGACGGTGCCGGCGGCCGACCAGGCGCGCGTACGTGGTCGCCCTGGTACCGCGACTGGATGACCGGCCGGCTGGCTCCGGCGGATGCCGCGGCTCCCCCTCGTCGATGGGGCGCCGGCGATCGGCCTGACCCCGGAACGGTGGGCGCTCAGGTCCAGCTGATCGACACCACCTCGATCGGCGTGCTCACGCCGCGCAGCTCGATCGTCCGTCGTTCGGCATCGGGCATGTCACCGGCCTCGGCCAGCACGTCGGCCGTGGCCAGGATCTCCCCGCTCGAGGCGGCCGCCCCGACTCGGGCCGCCACGTGGACGCCCATCCCGCTGTAGTCGTCGCCTCGCCGGCTGGCGTCGGCCGTGTGCAGGCCGATGCGGAGCGAGAGGGCCGGTCCGCCGCCCTGGCGCTGCGCGACGAGCGTGCGCTGGACGTCGATGGCACAGTCGACCGCCGCGCGGGCCGACTCGAATGCCACGAAGAACCCGTCCCCCGTCGAGCCGACGACGATCCCGCCGGCCCGAGCGAACCGCGGACGGAGCAGGTCGTCATGACGTCGCAGCAGGCCCTCCCACGCCTCGTTGCCGAGCGTTTCCACGAGCGACGTCGAGCCGACGATGTCGGTGAACATGAACGTTCGATGGACCTGCACGGGCACGGTCCGTCGCTCCGCCGCCGCATGGGCCGCTTTGTCCGTGGCCGCGACGTCCAGGGCCGCCCCGAGCTTTTCGAACTGTGCCCGAGCGGTCTGGAGCTCGAGGTCGGCGGCATCCTCGTCGATGGTCCGCAGCGCCGCCGCGAGGCGCACCTGCGCCTGGGCGATCTCGTAGGGCGCAGCCACCTCGCGCCAGCGGTCGATGGCCCGGCGGAATTCGCGCACAGCCTCGAGCGGCTCGCCCTCGGCGAGCGCGACCCGACCGCGAGCGTCATGGAGCGTGGCTTGCGTGGCCGGTGCGTCGTAGTCGCCGATGAGCCGTGCCAGCTCGTCAGCCGCCTTGCGCGCCTTCGCGGCATCGCCGGCAGCGATCGCGATCTCGATCTGCGCGGGCAGGAGCCTGACCTTGGCCCAGTGATCCCAGGCTTCGTCGACCGCCGCGTCGATCGCGGTCATCGCGGCCGTGGTCTTCCCCTGCGCCAGGCGGACCTGGGCAAGCAACGGCTGCGGATCGCGACCCCGCTCGTGGGCGTCGCGCAGCGCCGTCTCGGCGCCGTCGAGGTCGCCTCGTCGGAAGCGGATCAGGGCCAGGGCGTAGTAGCCGTCGGCCATCGGCGGCGTCGCGCGATAGGCCTCCAGCTCATGGGTGGCCTGGCGCAGCTCGTCCTCAGCGCGCTCCCACGCCCCGCTCAGCGCCACGACCTCGGCCCGATGGATGCGGCACACGCCGGGGAACCCCGACACCGACTGACGCTCGCACCAGCGCTCGGTGGCCTCGGTCCACTCGCTCGCACGGCGGTAGTCGGTCAGGTCCCGACAGGCCGCGATCATGCGGCAGTACGTGACACCGGTGATGAACGGAGACAAGTCGCCGTTCACGGCGGCGATCGTGGCCTCCTCCATCAGCGCCAGGCCCTCGCGCGTGGCACCGGTGGCGATCTTCAGGGAGCCGAGGTCCGCCAGACCGATCGCCTCGAGGTCCGCGTCGCCCGTCCGGGTCCCGATGCGCGCGCCCTCCTCGGCGAGCTCCATCGCCCGGTCGATCTCGCCGTCGCCGGTGGCTTCGAGGGCGCGGGCGAGGGCCAGGTGGCCGTGGCCGACGGTGTCGGCCGTGCCCTCGAGGACGCGCTCGGCACGCTTGACCCAGGCGGCCGCGATGGACGCCTTGCCCTGGTACCCGAGGTCGCGCGCGAGCATCAGCGCGACCGTGGCTCCGCGATCCTTGTCGCCCGCCGCGATGTGTGCCTTGATCGCCCGCTCCCGGGCGTCCATGACGACGTCCGGCTGCGCCGAGAAGTAGGCGCTGAGCGCGTACGCCTCGAGATCGTGGCCGGTCAGTCCCGCGTCAGCGACGCCACCGGCTTCGGCCGCGGCGAACGCATCGAACGCTTCCCTCCAGGCGTGTCGCTCGATCGCCGCGCGCGCCCGGGCGAGCGCCTCGCTCGGCGCGGCGTCGCCCGTGGCCACGGAATCCGTCACGGTCCGATTGTGCACCCTGAGCCTACGACCGGTTGAGGGTCGGATGAGCCGCAGGCACGGCCCCGACGCCACCATGCGCCGATGACGGCCCGACAACGCCCGGTCGACCTTGCGCGGATCCGCGGGCACGGGCTTGCGGCCTCCGTCTTGGAGGAGTTGCGGCGCGGGCGGATCGACCGGGATCTGAGCGAGGCGGACGTCGGCGCGACGATCGGCCTCTCCGCATCGCAGTACAGCCGCCTCGAGCGAGGCCTGACGACGGGCGTGAGCATCGAGCGGGCGGCGGTCCTCCTCGCGGCTGTCGGGCTCGAGCTATCTGTCCGTGTGTTTCCGACGGGTCGACCCTTCCGAGACGCCGGGCACGCTGCCCTGATCGGGCGCTTCAGGAACGTCGTTGCACCTTCGATCGGCTTCCGGACCGAGGTCCCCATGCCGATCCCGGGTGACCTTCGCGCCTGGGACATCGTGCTCACCGGCCGTGGTTGGCGTCACGCGTACGAGGCGGAGACGCGACCTGCTGATCGCCAGGCCCTTGAGCGCCGGCTCGAACTGAAGGCGCGTGATGGAGCCGTGGACGGCGTCAGCCTGTTACTGCTCGACTCTCGACACAATCGGGACTTCGTCCGAGCCCACCGCGACGCGCTCCTCGCGCGGTTCCCGGTGCCAGGCTCGAGCGCGTTGCGGGCGCTCGCCGACGGGCGGGACCCCGGGACGGGCTCCGTGATCCTGATCTGATCGGATGCCTGGCCTTGCCGGCTCCTCGGTCTGCCGGGTCGGAGGGCGGGGCCCCCGCTCCTTTGTGCATCAAACGCACAACGTCACCGACAAGGCCTCCCTCCGCCGGCTCTCACGGGTCGTATGTGCGCGTCATGCAGAGATGCGGCGCCTCCGGCAGCGCCACGTGCACCAGGCGCACGTACTAGCCGCCGCGGGCCGTGGCCCCGGTCGGAGCGTGCATCTGGCGCACGAATCGGCCGCCGGAGGCCGTCATCGCCGTCGCAACGTGCATCCGACGCACGCACCGGCGAAGAAAAGCCGCTCCGACTGCCCAGGCCGGGCGGGCTACTCGAGATAGTCCTTGAGCTTCCGCGAGCGCGACGGGTGGCGCAGCTTGCGCAGCGCCTTGGCCTCGATCTGGCGGATCCGTTCGCGGGTGACGTTGAACTCCTTGCCCACTTCCTCGAGGGTCCGGGCGCGGCCGTCCTCGAGACCGAAGCGGAGCTGGAGCACGCGTCGCTCGCGACCGGTCAGCGAGTCCAGGACGGCTTCCACCTGCTCCTTGAGGAGCTGGTGCGACGCCGCCTCGGCCGGCGCCAGCGCGCCGCGATCCTCGATGAAATCGCCGAGGTGGGAATCCTCCTCCTCGCCGATCGGCGTCTCGAGCGAGACCGGCTCCTGCGAGACCTTGATGATCTCGCGGACCTTCTCGGGCGTGACCTGGACCTCCTGGCCCTTGGACATGGCTTCGGCGATCTCCTCGACCGTCGGTTCGCGGCCGAGCTCCTGCAGGAGCCCGCGCGAGACGCGGATGAGGCGATTGATCGTCTCGACCATGTGGACCGGGATGCGGATCGTCCGCGCCTGGTCGGCGATGGCCCGCGTGATGGCCTGGCGGATCCACCAGGTCGCATACGTGGAGAACTTGAAGCCCTTCTCGTAGTCGAACTTCTCGACCGCCCGGATGAGGCCGATGTTGCCTTCCTGGATCAGGTCCAGGAACGACATGCCCCGACCGATGTACTTCTTCGCGATCGACACCACCAGCCGCAGGTTGGCGCTCGTCAGCTGCTCGCGCGCGTCGCGCCCGATCTCGACGATGACGCCCTTGCGGTCACGCAGCTTCGTGTTGAGTGGCACCTCGGGGTCGAAGCCCATCCGCTTGAGCAGCTCGGCTTCGTTGCCCGACACGATGTACCGCTCGAGCGCCGGCCATGCCACGCCCTCGCGGGTCCAATCCCAGATCGCTCGCAAGCCGACGTTGTCGCGCGAGTCGAGATCGCCGTTGTGGACGGCGAAGAAGGCCCAGTCGAGCAGCGGGATGAAGGTGTCCGCCTTGGGCGTCGCGTTATACGTCGCGACGAGCTTCTTGCCTTCCTTGAGCAGCTCCTTGGTGCCGTCGGACTGTGCGTCGCGACCGGCCTTGATCAGGTGGAAGTCCGGCGACGGGATGAGCAGCGATCGGGCCGCGCGGGCCGTGATCGCCGACCGCACGAAGGCATGCGCCTCCTCGCCGAACGGCAGGCGGTGCTGCGGCTTGGCGGTGCGGGTCTTGCGCTCGGTGTCGTGCAGGGTCCACTCGTGGAGCGAGGCCATGCCCTTCCACGGCTCTTCGACCATCTGCTCACCGAGCTCGATGGCCTTGGCCAGGACGACCTCCTCCTCGGCGGTCAGCAGCGCGACCTTGCCGATCTCCTTCAGGTACATCCGGACCGGGTCGTCGATGCCGATCATGTCGGCACTGATCGCCTCGAGGTCCTCGGCGGTCGGTTCTTCGACCTCCTTGGGGTCGAGCTTGGTCGGACCCTCGGCGGGCAGACGTGCGGCCGGGTCGGCCGTGCCATCCTCGGCCACGACTTCGACGCTCACCTCGCCGTCTTCCTCGGCGGCGGCGGGGCCGAGATCGAGATCCTCGTCGTCATCGTCATCGTCGTCGTCCGGGTCGGCCACGGCGGTGGCGGCCCGGCCACGTGCCGGGCGCAGTCCGGCCAGCTTGGCTTCCTCGAGGTCGGCCTTGGCGCGTCGCGGTCGTGACAGCACGGCCTCGACGAGTTGCTTGTCGAGCGGATCGGTGGGCATGGGTTCCTCCTTGGTTCGCGGTTCAGGTATGGGCGGCCACGACGGGCCGCGCGAGTAGTCGTGTGTCTTCTCGACGTCGATCGATCGACTTCCGTGTCTCGTTGATATGACGGCGCTCGAGCAACAGACGCTCGATCGCTTCGGTGTCGCTCGCCCGTTCTGCCTCGGCCAGCGCCAATTCGTTGAACTCGCTGCGCTCGCGGATCCGGTCATCCTCGAGGTCGAGTAGCAGGCGGGCCACCTCGCGCCCCTCGGGGAGCGGTCGCTGCTGGGCGAGCAGCGCGTGGGCCAACGAACGGGTCTCCTCATCGACCCCGAGCAGCAGGGCCGCACGATCGAACTCCGGGTGGACACCATGATCGTCGGGCGCCCGGGCGAGCACGATCGCCCGATACAGCTCGCGGGCCAGCGTGCTCGGCAGCTGGTCGGGCCCGAGCTCGTCTACCACCCGGAGCTGTTCCTCGGGAAGCACCAGGAGCAATCGAAGCAGCTCCGCCTCGACCGGCGAGACGGCGCGCAGGATGTCACCGATCGGCAGCGCGTCCGGCGATGCCAGGACCGCGTCCGCCGTGATGCGCGACTGCCCTTCCTGGCCACGGCGTGGGCCGACGCCGCCGGCTGCCGCGATCCGCCGGTCGAGGACCTGCCGCAAGACGCGCTCCTCGACCCCCGACACCCGTCGGACCTCCTGCAGCGCCTCGTCGCGGCGCAGCGGGTCGGCGATGTCACGGATCGCCGGCATCACCGCGTCGATGAAGCCCATCCGGCCCGTCGACGTCTTGATGTCGTGCCGCGCCGCGTGATGACCGATCAGGTATTCGACGAGCGGCTTCGCCTTGGCCACGCTCGCCTCCCAGTCGGCCGGCGCTTCGCGCACGACCTCGTCGGGGTCCTTGCCGTCGGGCAGGCGCACGACACGGACGTCCTCGAGCTTGACCCCCGAGTCATCGCCCTGGAGCTGGCCGATGAGACCGGCCAGGGCGGTCACCCCGAGCGTACCGGCCCTCTCGCCGGCGGGGTCGACGTCATAGGCGAGGGCGATGCGGTTCGCATAGCGGGTCAGGAGCCCGATCTGGTTCGGCGTGAGCGCCGTGCCGAGGCTGGCCACGACGTTCTCGAACCCGGCCTGGTGCGCCATCAAGGCATCCGTGTAGCCCTCGACGATCACGGCCTGGTTGCCCGAACGTCGGATGGGGCCCTTGGCTCGGTCGATCAGGTACAGCGTGCGGCTCTTGTCGAAGAGCGGCGTCGCCGGGGAGTTGAGGTATTTGGGCCCCTCCCCTTCGAGCAGACGCCCGCCGAAGCCGACCGCGTTGCCGTTCTGGTCGCGGATGGGGAACATCACGCGGGCACGGAACTTGTCGATGACACCCCGGCCACGCTGGCTCGGGCTGGCCAGCCCGACCTCGACGAGGTCCTCGGGCCGGATGCCGCGCCGGGCTTGCAGCTGACGGACCATCACGTCCCAGCCGCTGGGCGCCCAGCCGAGCTGGTAGGTCTCGATCGTGGCGTCGCTGAAGCCACGCGCCTTGAGGTACGCCAGGGCGCCCTCGCCGGCCTTGGAGCCGGTCAGGACCGCGTGGTAGAAGGCGATGGCTGCGTCGAGGACGTCGCGCAGCCGGCGTCGGCGGATGTCCTCTCGCTTGGTCCGCTCGTCGATCTCGACGCCGGCCTTATCGGCCAGCATGCGCAGGGCTTCGAGGAACGTCGAGCCGTCGCGCTCCATCACGAAGCTGAAGATGTCGCCGCCCTTGCCGCAGCCGAAGCAGTGCCACGACTCGCGCGCCGGCGTCACGACGAACGAGGGCGTCTTCTCACCGTGGAACGGGCACAGGCCCTTGTAGGTGGTGCCCGCCTTCTTCAGCGTGACGCTCTCGCCGACGACCTCGACGACCGACAACTTGCTCTTGACTTCGGCAGTGGCGCCGACCGACAAACTCCGCTCCTTGCTTGCACCGCGGACCAGGCGGTACCCGTTCACTTCTGCCCGTTCACCACCCGCATGGTCCCGGACGCACTTGTGGGCCTGTCAAGTCTTGACAAGCCCGGTAGAGCGAATTATGCGCCTCAGACGGCCCGGATGTCAACCGTTTGTCAATACTCCCATGGGGTATCCGGCGCCCCCGCGTGGGGTTCAGCGCGAGAAGTCGAGCCCGTCGATGGCGATCGTCGAACGACCGCTCGTGCCCAGGTTCGTGATCGTGACGGTGTGCGCGCCGGGCGTCAGCGGGCCGGAGAACAGCAGCACGCGGTCGTGGATGCTCGTCGCCCGTCGGCCCTGGTAGAAGCCCGTGTCGATGACCCTGGACACGCCATCGAGCGTCACCTGCAGGCGGCCGTAGGCTGGCCCGACCCGCCCGACGAGGTAGAAGCCGTCGCCGTCCGTCGTGGTGAGGTTCAGTTCCGACCCGGTGACGTTGGTCGTGGTCAGCGTCCCGCGATAGGCCGTCGTGCTCGTGCGTCGGGTCGTCCCGGCCGAGAAGCTGAACGCCCGGTCGTCGCGTGGCACGACCACCCTCGTCGTCCGCCAGTCGCTCCAGTTGCCCACCGCATCCCGTGCGCGCGCATCGAGCTCCCACGAGCCGACGCCGAGCTTGATCGAGCCGCTCCGCAGCGTCGTCGTCGTGAGCGCCGAGGGCGTGTCGCCGGGTCGTGACCGCGTCCGCCACTGGTATCGGGCGATGCCGATGTTGTCGGTCGCGGCCCAGGTCGCCGTGAAGCGGCCGTCCGTCGAGCGGACGAGGCGGCCGGCCGTCAGCGCGGTCATCGTCGGGATGCCCGCATCGACCGAGACGCGGCCGTAGCGCCAGGTCGACCAGTTGCCGGCCGCATCCGAGGCGCGCACGGCGATCGTCCAGCTGCCACCCGTCAGGGTCACCGTGGCCGATCTCGCGGTCGTCGACTCGATGGCGCCCCAGGCGGCCGTGCCGCGACGGGTGCGGACCTGGTAGCCGGTCACGGCCAGGTTGTCACGCGCCGACCAGCTCAGTCGGACGTCTGCGCGACTCGTCACCGGGACGGTCAGGGCGGTCATCGACGGCACGGCATCGTCCGGCAGGTTGCGCATCACGGCGGTGATGTTGTTCAGGTAGTTGAGGTGGCGCGTGCTGCCCTCGACCGTCCCGAGCCAGCGCGCCGATGCCGAGCTCACCGTGGTGTAGCCGGTGCGGTCGTAGCGCTGGAGGAGGTCGACGTAGGCGCGGACGCTGGCGAGCCATGTCGGGTACTTCGCATAGGTGTAGCCGTTGCCCGGGGCGTACGGGGTTGCCCCGAATGGGATCTCCCACTCGTAGAAGAGGATGTTGCCCCAGTTCTTCGTGATGACGGCGTAGCCACGGGTGCCCGAGTGGCTCTCGGCGTGGAACGTCCCCAGCGCGAACGCCGGGTTGACGCCGCCGTTCACGAGCGTGCGATAGATCGACCGACCCTCGGCCAGCGCCGGTGAACCGACCGCGCGCAGCCGGTCGACGAAGGAGGTCTCGGTCAGGGTCGGCCCCGCGAGGATCCGGTCGCGGGCGTGGGGGTAGTTCGGTGGCGGCGGACAGAGGGCACGATCGAGCGTGGCGGCTGCGCCGCCCGTCCGACCGACACCGTCGGTCACCTGCACCGACACGCTCTGGGTCGTGATCGAGCAGTTGTTGGTGACGGTCACCACGGCGCTCCCGGCCGACGACGTGCCCGACGCGACCGTCGTCCCGCGCACCGCGATGACGTACGACCACGGAGCGGTCGCGTCGGGTGCGTTGACGGTCACCGCGACCCGCGCGAAGTTGTTCGAGGCCGTGTAGCTCGTCGACGTCTGCGACATGGTCACGGTGAGCGGGGGCGGCGGGTCGGCGGCGGCGACCGTCCCGACGAGCGTCGCGCACAGGACCGCCGCGAGCAGCACGGCGCGCAGCGAGACCGTCGATGCGACGGGGTGGGCGGACCGGGGGCGTGACGGGTCGGGCAATGGACGAACCTTCGAGCGCCGGCGACGCGGTGTCTGCCTCGCCGGCGGGCGTGCCTGGGTTGTCCTGACCTTCTGATGGATCGGCGCATCCGTCAAGCGCTCCCATGTGCCGGTCGTGACTGGTACGGAAGTCAGCGCCGGTGCGGGCGGGTCGGATAGGCTCTGCGACATGGAACGCGGGGACGAGGCCGCCCAGGCGCACATCCAGTCGCTGCCCGAGCCGCGCCGATCGCAGATGCAGCATCTGCACGACGTCATCCGGTCCGCGATCCCCGAGGCGGATGTCTCGATGTGGGAGTACGGCGGGACACTGATCGGTTACGGCTCGTACGACTACACCGACAGCAAGGGTCGACCGACAGGTCGCTGGTTCTCGGTCGGACTCGCCAACCGGAAGAACTACATCTCCCTGTTCTCGATGGGCCAGCGCCGCGGCGGGTACCTGGTCGAGGCCGTCCACGACCGCTTCCCGGGCACGAAGATCGGCCGGAGCTGCCTGAACATCACGGACCCGGCATCGATCGACGACGACGCCGTGCGCGATCTGGCGCGCGAGACCTGGGAGCAGTACAAGGACGGGTTCCAGCGGCCGACGGCCTAACGGTTGGGCGTCGCCTCGGCGGCGTCAGCCACCAATGCCTTCTCCGAACCATGCATTGAGGTCACGGAGCGACCGATCGCCAAGCGGTACGGGTAGCCGCATCCGAGCCGGCGTTTCAGGGTTGCCTTGGCAATCGTGGCCGCCGGGAAGGTCTTCGACGAAGACCTGGATGTTGACCTCGAACGGGTCGATGGTCACGTAGGCGGGTCCGATGCGCCCCGTCGCGCTCCGACCACCCGTGCAACTCTGCTCGTTCACGAGAATATGCAGAGCGCGAGTCCTAGCCGTCGGACCTGCATCCGTCGGGTCAAGCCTCCATGTGGCGACCTTGTACCCGGGTGGATAGACCGCGTGCGGCTGGCAGTCGCCACTGCCCCCCCATTCCCACCCGTCGGCAACCCGATTGAAATGGACGTGCAGATACGGCCCGCCATTCTCGCCCCATGGGCCTGGGTCGGCTCGGTCGAGTAGGAAGGCCACCCGAGACTCGTATCGCGCCACCTCTCGCGCCGTCGGATCCGGCCCTAGTTGGGGGTCACCGTTGCTGACGTTGCCCCGCAGGAATTCCCGAAGGGCGTCGTATTCCGGGCCGACAAGGTCCTCAGCTCCGGTTGGGTTGTCTAACGCATCGAAACGGAAGTAGAACCCCGATCCGCATGTCAGCAGACCAGGCACACCGTCATACCCCGCGAGGGCAAGAAAGTCATCGGGTGCCGGAGCGACTGTTGGCACCGGCTCAAGCGTCGTTTCGGGAATGGGCGACAGTGGCTCTGCGGGTTCGGATGCGCTCGGCGGTGGCGTTTCGGTTCCCGTCGCCGCCGAGCTCGTTGTGGCGGTTGGCGATGCGTCTGGAGCCGGGTCTCGCGGCGCACCGGTGGCGAAAATGCCGACCGCCGTGACACCGATCGCCGCGATCAACGCAACCGACAACCACGCGAGTCGCGGTCGTGGTCGGTCGGTCGACGAGCGCGTGGCAAGACGGACGGCACGATCGTGGAGTGCCTGCGGAGCCGGGGGCAGGTCGACATCGGCGAGCGCGCGACGGATTCGAGATTCGACTCGCGCGTCGAGGTCAGCATCGTCATGTCGGTCGCTCATCGACCGTCCACCACCGTACTGAGCGCTTCAAGCGCGTAATGGAGTCTCGATTTCACGGTCCCGACGGGCACGCCGAGGCGGTCGGCGATTGCCGCGATCGGGAGGTCAGCCCAGTACCGAAGGATGACGACGACGCGGTGGTTAGCCGTTAGCGTGCTGATCCCGCGAAGGACGGCGTCCTGCGCGTGCAGGGCGGCGAACGGATCCACGGCCGGGTTGACCGCTCCGGCCTCCACATCGCTCCAACGAACGACCGGTCGGCGCCGGCGAAGCCGATCCCGGCAGGCGTTGACCAATATCCGATCGAACCAGGCCTGCGCCCGGTTCGGATCACGAAGGGATCGACGCTGCCGCCAGGCTCGGAGCAGCGCCTCCTGGGTCGCGTCCTCGGCTTCGGACGCAGTGCCAAGGATCAGCCCGGCCAGGCGATATGCGCGGTCCAACTGTGCGCGCCCGAGCGCGTCGAACCAAGCCGCACCGTTGTCCCCAGCGTCGACTCGACTTCCCAGGCGCGCGGCCCTCCGATCGAGGCTCGATGACGCAGTCGCGACTCGCATCGTGCCTATCCAGACGCACGACGGCCGCGGAACGTTCGATGTGTCGCGTCCAAACCGGCCGCCGCGCGGCCATCGGTGCACCCGATGCACGAATGGCCACGTTCCTGCCAGACCCGCCGATAGGTCAGCCGCGATCCGTGGGCGGCGAGGAACCGCGCAGCGCCTCGATGAGCTTCGATAGGGCGTCGTGTCGGAGCTGGGCCCGCCGACCTTCGTCGTCGAGGACCTCGCGGGTCGTCGTGTCGCCATAGCCCGCGCTCAGTCGAACGTTCCGCCGACGCGCCTCGCCGAGCTCGGTCGCCTTCGCTTTGAGGAGGGCTCGCTCGAGCTCGGCGATTTCGTCGTCATCGTCGATCTCGAGATGCAGGTCGATCGTCCGAGATGGCAAGTCGCCCATCCACCGATCCTACGCGATGGGTACCCTGAGGCCATGCCGACGAACCCGCACGATCCCGGGCCGGACGCGGCCGCGACGGCGTTCGACGGCCGAGACGACATCGCCGCCGAGCCGGTCGAGACCGCTGGTGGCGGTCCCATCCGCATCGGGACGGCGTCCTGGACGGACCCGACGATGACGGCCGCGGGCGTCTTCTACCCGACCGGTGCCGACAGCGCCGAGGAGCGACTGCAGTACTACGCGTCACGCTTCCCGCTCGTCGAGGTCGACGCCACGTACTACTCGCTGCCGGTGCGGCGAACATCGGAGCTGTGGGTCCAGCGCACCCCACCGGACTTCATGTTCGATATCAAGGCCCACGCCCTGATGACCGGCCAGCCGACCGAGACGAAGCGGCTGCCCAAGGACCTGCGCGAGGCCCTGCCGGGCGAGGTCGCGGAGAAGAACCGGATCTATGCCAAGGACCTGCCCGACGACCTCAAGGACGACGTCTGGGCGTGGTTCGCCGACGGTCTCGAGCCGCTATCCGAGGCCGGCCAGCTCGGCTCGATCCTGCTCCAGTACCCGCGCTGGTTCTTCACGTCATCGGAGAACCGCGACACCATCGAGGACGCCGTCGATCGGCTGCGCAAGGTCGGCATGACGCCGGCCGTCGAGTTCCGCAACGCGAGCTGGTTCAACGACAAGAACATCGAGCGGACGTTGCGCTTCCTGGGCGACCGTCAGATCCCGCTCGTGATGGTCGATGGGCCGCAGGGGTTCAAGTCGAGCGTGCCGCCGATCGTCGCGGCGACGTCGCCCGAGCTGGCCGTCGTCCGCTTCCACGGTCGTCGTGCGGAGACCTGGGAGGCGCAGAACATCAAGACCGTCGAGCGCTTCCGCTACCTCTACGACGAGGAGGAGCTCGAGGAGTGGGTGCCGCGCGTCCGCGAGGCGGCCGGGCAGGCCGCCCAAACGCACGTCCTGTTCAACAACTGCTACGCGAACTACGGCGCGACGAACGCCCTCATGCTCGCGGAGTTGCTACGCGACCTGGAGTAGCGGGCCACTCGGCGCGGGCTACGTCGTAATGCGCGTGAGATGTTTCGAGCCGGACCATGGATGTCTCCGGCAAGCCCCGCGCCATAGGTTTCGTTCGGCGACGATCGTTTCATCGGGCCTCCCCGCCTGATCGTCGACCCGAGCCCGGCCCAACCAATCGGGCCGGGCTCCACCATGTCCGGCGGGTCCCCGCCGGTCGCGATCAGGACCGGCCGGCCGGGACGTTCAGCTCCTGCTGGGCCTGGGTCCGTCGCATTTCCATCCGCTGCCCGAGCTCCTCGAGCTCGGCCTTGTCGAAGATGGAGCGAGCCTGCTTGAACATCTCGCCCTCCTCTTCCTCCATGTGGTGCTCGACGTTCTCCTTCATGACCTTGGCCTTGGCGCCCCATGCCTCGTCGTCGACGGGCAGGTCCTCGAGCTCGGCCATGACGAGGTCGACGACGTGGTGCTCCTCGTAGCCCTCGAGCACGATGTCCTTGGCCTTCGGGTGCTCCTTGAGGGCCGGGTAGAAGATCTCCTCCTCGATGATCTCGTGGATCGTCAGATCGCCCTTGATCTTCGAGTAGAGCTCCTGCCGCGTCTTGACGCCCCGCTCGGTGGTCGTCTCGAGCTCCTCAAGCAGCTTGCGCATCTTGTCGTGCTCGTCCTTGAGCAGGGTCACAGCGTCCAATTTGGCCTCCGGTCGTGGATGGGATGTCGTACGTGCCTATTGCAACAGGCCGGCGCTTACGCCGGACGTGTACGTCGCGACCGCCAAGGCGCAGCGGCATGTCAGTGCGCAGCGGCAAGGTCCTGGCCCGCCCCTCCAGCACCTAGGATGTCCCCGATGGACTACGGCCTGTGTCTCCCGAACTTCCCCGACGGTGCCTCGCGCGAGGGCATGGACGCGGGCGCCGAGGCGGCCGAACGGCTCGGCTGGTCGACGGTCTGGACCACCGATCACGTCCTCGTCCCGACCAAGGACGCCCCGGACTACGGGCGGATCTACGACGCCATCCTGAGCCTGGCGTGGATCGGGGCACGGTATGCCACGGTCCGCCTCGGGACGAGCGTCATCGTCGTCCCCCAGCGCAACGCCGTGCTGCTGGCCAAGGAGCTGGCCACGCTCGACACGCTGACCGGCGGGCGGCTCATCGCCGGGGTCGGCGTCGGCTGGAACGAACCGGAATTCGAGAACCTCGGCGCTGCGGATCGCTTCCGCGTCCGGGGCGCCTACCTCGACGAGACCATCGACCTGTGGCGGCATCTCTGGTCGGGCTCGCCCGAGCCGTTCCACGGGCGCTTCCATCGGGTCGACGACTTCGCGTTCGCGCCCCTCCCCGACCAGGGCGCGGATCTGCCGATCGTCATCGGCGGACGGGCGAAGGCGGCACTCGTGCGCGCCGGGCAGCGCGGCGACGGCTACCACTCGAGCGCGACCAGCTCGGCCAAGTACGCCGAGCGGGTGCCGATAATCCGCGCCGCGGCCGAGGCTGCGGGCCGGCCGATGCCCTGGCTGACGGTCCGTGCGTGGGTCGAGTTCGGGCCGGCCACCGGACGGCATTACTCGATCCGCGGGACGCCCGAGGAGATGGCCACCGAGGTGCGCGCGTTCGCGGCCCTCGGTGTCGAGCACGTCGCCCTGTGGTTCAAGACGACCGATCCGGCCGAGTTGGTCGGTCTGATGGAGCGCTTCGATCGCGAGGTCGTTCCACTCGTCTGAGGTCGGCGACACTCCGAGGCATCCGCCAGCGTCCTTGTCGACGTGACGCGCATCCTCGCCCTCTACCCGGCCGCCGTCGTGGCGCTCCTGGTAGGTGTGCCGGTCTTCGCACCGCGGTCGGGACTTCTTGGGCTCGCGAACATCCTGTCGGTGCATCTCGCGCTGGCCGCCCTGGTCCTCGTGCCGATCGCGGTCGCCCGCCGAGGCACCGCGCTGAGATCGAGCCTCGTGGTCCTCGGTCTCGTGGCGATCGTCCGTTTTGGCGGGGAATGGTTCTCCTTGCCACCAGGCCGGGACGCGACGGACGATGTCTTCCAGGCGGCGAGCTGGAACCTGGAGGTGGGTGCTCGAGAAGGCGATGGCGCCGTCGAGGGGATCGCCGAGCTCGACGTCGATGTCGTGGCGCTTCAGGAGTTGGGGCCGGCCCACGCCCAAGCCATCACGGAGTCGACGACGCTAGCCGAGCGGTATCCCGAACGCGCCCTGTACCCACACTCGGGCGTCCTCGGTATGGGCATCCTGTCGCGGTGGCCGATCGTCCGCGTCGAGGCCCATCAGGGACCGGCGCTCATCGAAGCGGTGCTGGACGTCGGCGGGCGACCGGTCACCGTGATCACGGCACATCCCCTCGCCGGCCGGATGGTGATGCTTGGTCCGCTTCCGATCGTCCTCGAATCGGCGCAACGCGATGCGTCGCTCGAGGACATCCGCGGTCGGATCGACGCGGCCATCGCCCGAGGCGAGACTGTGGCAATCCTAGGCGACTTCAACGTGGCGCCGACCGAGCCAGCCTTCGCGGCGCTTGTCGACGGGCTGCACGACGCGCACGGCGAGGTCGGCCAGGGGCCAGGCTGGACGTGGCGGCCGAGCTCCTTCGAATGGATGCGCATGGGCTTGCTCCGCATCGACCACGCCTTCTCGAGTCCGGACCTCGACCCCGTGGCGATTACCGCGGATTGCCACCTCCCCGGCGACCACTGCATCGTCGAGGCGTGGTTCTCACTTGCCTCCGTGCGGGACGCTGACGGGAAGTTCGAGGACGAGTTCCCGGCCCTCGGCGAGATCAAGGCATTGCCGATCTCGATCGTGGACCGGACGGCCTTGGTCAACGCCGTGGACTTGGGCGTGGGTGGCGCCGTCGAGGACGGCGTCGCGGCCGTGCCCGGACGGCCGTCGTCGCTCGAGGTTTCGTGGCTCGGCGGGATGTGTGACGAGCGCGTCGACATCGCGATCGTCTCATTCGGCCCGATCATCAAGGTCGCCGTCCGCACCGAGCGTGCAGGGGGCTGCCTGTTGGCCGGGATCACGCGGTCGGTGATCTTGCACCTGGATCATCCGATCGACGCACGGATCATCGAGTTCGAAGAGATTCCGTAGGGAGTTGGCAAGCGCCGGCTTGGGAGGTCGCGCCGCTCGCCTAGGTTCGGCGCGGCTTCGCGCGGGGCGGTCGAATCGGAGCAGCCTGGCCGCGTTCCTCGCGCACGGGGAGCTTGCGGCCCTTGACCGTCGCGCCGCGCAGGGCCACCGCGACACGGTCGACCAGGTCGCGCTGCACGTCGACCAGCGCGAAGTCGTCGAACAGCTGGATGGCCCCGATCGCCGTGCCGGTCACGCCCGCCTCGTTGGTGATCGCCCCGACGAGGTCACCCGGTCGGATGCCGGCGCGCCGGCCGCCGCCGATCCACAGCTGGGCCCAGCCGTCCAATTCAGGGCCACGCGGCGCGCGGGCCGGACCGGGCTGCCCACCCTGACTCGGCCGTCGCGGGCCCGACGGACCGCGGCCCGGGCCGACGCCCTTCCGCCCCGCCGGCGGCGGACCACCCTGCCCGAGGACGGCCGGCGCCAGCTCGACCTCGTCGTCCTCGCGGACCTCGGCACCCTCGACGAGCGAGACCGCCGCGAGCGCGATGTCGATGACGTCGAACTCCTCGCTCAGCGGCTCGACGACACCGCGCAGGCGATCGTGGCCGCCTTCGATGAGCGCCTCGCGCAGGTTCGCCCGCAGCAGCTCGAGCCGGCGCTCGCGCAGGTCCGCGACCGTCGGCAGCCGCCCGATGTCGAGCTTTACCCGCGTCGCCTGCTCGATGTTGCGCAGCAGTCGGTGCTCGCGTGGCTCGACGAGCGTGATCGCGACGCCTTCCCGGCCCGCGCGGCCCGTCCGACCGATGCGATGGACATACGCATCGGGGTCCGACGGCACGTCGTAGTTCACGACGTGGCTGACATGCTCGATGTCGAGGCCGCGGGCGGCCACGTCGGTGGCCACGAGGACATCGAGGGACCCGTCGCGGAACCGGCCCATGATCCGATCTCGCGCCTCCTGGACGAGACCGCCGTGCAGCGCGCCGGCATCGTGCCCACGACTGCTCAGTGCCGCCGCCAGGTCGTCGACCTCGCCCCGGGTCCGAGCGAAGACCAATGCCGAGGTGGGGTCCTCGACGTCGAGGATCCGGCACAGGGCCGCCAGCTTGTCCGGGCGACGGACGACGTACGCCGTCTGGCGGACCAGCGCGATGCCGTCGCCGGCCGTCGACTCGGCGTGGACCTGGACCCGCTCCGGGTCGCGCAGGTGCCGCTTGGCGACGCGGGTGATGGTCGGTGAGATCGTGGCCGAGAAGAGGGCGGTCTGGCGCTCGGCCGGCGTCGCCTCGAGGATCGCGTCGAGATCCTCGGCAAAGCCCATGTCGAGCATCTCGTCGGCTTCATCGAGGACCACGACCTCGACGTCCGAAAAATCGAGGCTGCCGCGCTTCAGGTGGTCGACCGCGCGACCCGGCGTCGCCACGACGACATCGACCCCGGCGCGAAGCCCGCGAAGTTGCTGGTTGAAGGGCTGGCCGCCGTAGATCGGGATGACTCGCGTCCCAAGACCGCGACCGTACGCCCCGAACGCCTCCGCCACCTGCATCGCCAGCTCCCGCGTCGGGACCACGACCAGGGCGCGAGGGCGGCCCGGCGACGTTCGACCGCCGGCGAGACGCTCGAGGGCGGGGAGGGCGAATGCCGCGGTCTTGCCCGTCCCGGTGGGCGCCTGTGCGAGCAGGTCGCGCCCGGTCATCAAAACCGGGATGGCCTCTCGCTGGATCGGGGTCGGCTCTTCGTACCCGAGATCGGCGAGCCTCGCGAGCAGGCGCTCGTCGAGTCCGAACCCGGCAAACCCGTCGAGACCGTCGGGCCGGGCGACAACATCCGCGACCGGTTCGACGGTGTGGGCCATGCGGCCATTCTCGCACCCGGCCCGGGTGATCAGTCCGGACCGCTCGCACTGGTCGCCGTGCTATCGCTGAACAGGGTCAGCTGCAGGCCCGCGGGCGCATCGAGGCGGACATTGCGATCGCCCCACGGCGTCTCCACCGCGCCACTGCCCCGGACGACGGCCCCGGATCGCCGAAGCCGCTCAGCGAGGGCGGCCGAGTCATCGACCCCGAGCGCGACACGGATCGGCCCGGCCACCCGGCTGCCGACCTCGACCGCGTCGATGTAGCCGGCTTGGGCCTCGTCGATGAGCTCGAGGGTCGCCCGCCCGCCGTCGAGGACGACGACACGGCCATCGGCCGACGACCAATCGGCGATCTGCGGGAGCCCGAGGGCATCGCGATAGAACGCGAGCGCCGACTCGTGGTCGGGGGCGGTCACGGCGAGCCGCATCTCGTGCACGGGCCGGATCTTCGTATCCCAGCCGTGGCCGCTGGCGACCCAGGCGTCGAACGGCGCCGCCGCATCGTCGACATCGACCTGCTCCAGGGCGACGAACGTGCCGTCGGCCCGATCGAGCTCGGCGGTCATGGATGGCGGGAAGCCGAAGCCGCCCGCGGCGGCGTGGTCGCGCGTGGCCGCGAAGGCGATCCGTTCGATGCGGGCCAGACCGGCCACGGCCTGGCACATCGGGCACGGGTGACAGCTCGACACGACGATGGCTCCGCTCAGGTCCAGCGTCCCGCGGCGGCGGCACGCGGCCCGGATCGCCTCGACCTCCCCGTGCGCCGAGGGATCGGCGTCGCGGCGACAGGTGTTGACGCCGGTGGCGATCACCTCGCCCGCGCCGCCGTCGGCCACGACCAGCGCGGCGAACGGAAACTGGCCGCCGGCCACGTTCTCGGTCGCGAGGCGGACGGCCGTCCGCAGGTGCTCCTCGATCGATGTCATCCCTTCCTCCTCCGGGCGACGGTCACTCGCGCGGCAGCTCCCCGGCACGGAACGTCGCGATCAGCTCGGTGTAGTCCGGCAGGCCTCGCTCGTAGCCGATGGCCCAGAACCCGGCCCCGGCCAGACCCCGTTCGTCCGCCAGGCGGAGCTTCGGTGCGAGGCTCCGTGGGGAGTCGTAGTACACGGCGTCCCACGCGACCGCCTCGAGGCTCGGCGTGGGTTGGCCGGCGGTCGCCGGTGAGGCCGCTGGTGTCACGAAGTCTGTCGGGACGGAGTAGAACTCGACGCTCTCCGTGGGCTCGAAGGTCGGAGCGAAGGCCGGATCGTCGAACACGCCCAGGTTGCGGCGCGGGACCCAGGCGTCGCCACGTCCGCTCGACGGCGCCAGGAAGCCGGGCGCGATGACCGGCCACGTGACGCCGTACAGCGGCAGCCCGAGGATCGTCCGGTCGATCGGCACGCCCAGCGCGCCGTACAGATCCAGCGACCAGACCAGGTCCTTCGTCTCGCCGTCCATCCGGTCGATCGGCGCCGATGCGCCCGGCTGCGACCCGGCCCAGCGGTAGTCGTAGCCCATCAGGAAGATGCGATCCGCACCGGCCGCACCCGCCGCCGCCGCCATCGCCGCCCCGACCTCGTTGGCCTGGGTCGCGACGGAGACCTGGCCCTCCGGGCGACGAAGGCGAAGCGCGTCGCGAAGCCGCGCGACGAACCCGCCGTAGTCGGCCACGAGGTCGATCGGCAGGGCCTCGACGTCGACGTTGATGCCATCGACATCGAGCTCCTCGACGAGCGCGATCAGCTCGTCGATCCAGCGCTCCTGGGCATCGGGCTCGTCGTAGAACGCCCGGTTCTTCGACTCACCGAAGCTGGTGTACGTGATCTCGACCCGCGTCCCGTGCTCGCGCGCCGCGGCGATCATCGCCCGACCGACCTGCCCGCGGATCCGGCGCAGGCCGTTCTGGTCGTCGAGGGACCCGTTGCGTCGGTGGGTCACCGAGAAGAGGGCGAGGGTCGTCAGGTCGGTCGCGCCGATGTGCTCCGCGATCGAGTCGTCCATCTCCCAGTACGGCACGAAGCCGTACACCTCGTGACCGGGGATCGGCACGATCGTCGGGCGGGGCGGCACGGACGGCGAGCCGGCACCGGCCGATGCCCCGCCCGAGCGAGCCACGTCCATCGGCGTGCCACCGCACGCGACGACGAGTGCCGCGATCAGCACGGCGACGACGGCCCTGCTCGCGGATCCGGCCGAGCGGCGTCCCCGATCGTCCTGTCCCGCCACGACCGACGTCAGGTCCACCTGGGCAACGGGCGCAGGAAGTCGACGATCAACGCGGCCAACGCCGCCGGACGCTCCATCCCGATCATGTGCGCGACGTCCGGCCAGACGACGGCCTGGGCCTGTGGCGCGTTCTTCTCGAGGAAGCGGGCGGCCGCAACGACCTCCGACACGTCCAGCTCGCCGGCCACGGCGAGGACCGGACAGCGCAGCTCGTCGAGCCGCTCGACCGCCGGCGGGTCGAGGGGGATGCGCTCGCCGATGTCATGACCTGGCCCATAGCTCGCCATGTCCATGGCAAGAACGAGCTCACGGAGGTCGGCCGACACACGATCCGGCGGCTGGCCCGGGCCGTCGACCCAGAGGCGGGCATCGATGTCGGCGATCGCCGCGGGATCGGGCGGCTCGGTGGATTCGAGGGCGTCCATCTCGGCGAACAGGGTCTCTTCGAGCGGGGTCAGCTCGCCATCGAACCCGCCGATCCCGGCGGCCACGCCGACGACGGCCACGACCCGGTCAGGTGCCGCGATCGCCACGTCGATCGACGTCGACCCGCCGATGGAGTTCCCGACGAGGACCGCTCGGCCGATACCGCGGTCGTCGAGGACGGCGAGGAGGTCATCGACCCTGGAGAACGGGATGTCGGCATCGCTGGTGGTCCGCCCGGCACCGCGCATGTCGAAGCGCACGACCCGGTATCCCGCGTCGATCAGGAGGGGTGCCAGGTCGTCCCAGCTCCGCATGTCCGCGATCCCGGCATGCACGAGCAGTACGGGCGGATCGGATATCGCGCCTTCGTCGACGACGTGCAGGCGGGCGCCCGGCACCTCGACGGACGTGGTCTCGCGCCGGACCGTGGCCTCGTCGCGGGCCGTCATGCTGCCTCGACCGGCAGCACCAGCAGGTAGCCCGGCGGGACGCCGAGGTTGACCCGTCCGCGGTCACGGATGACGTACTGCTTGGCGAGCGTGTCGAGGGCGATGAGGCTGTTCGGCTTGGGGCTGCGGCCCCAGACCGAGCTACCGTGCGGGTACAGCGGGTCGTGCACGCGGACCCGGGTGACCGCGAAATCGTCGAAGCGATGCGGGTCGGCCGTGGCCTCGAACCCGCTCATCACCCAGGCGTGGCGGCCCCGCCACATCACGAGGCCGACCGGGCGCTTGGTCGAGCGGAGGGCGGCCGCGGCGGTGGCGATGGCCTCGTCGAACGTCGGCAGGCTGACGAGCTGGTACGGCCCGATGCCGAGCTCGTTGAGCGTTGCGGTCCAGCCGATCGGGTTCGCGCCGCCGAACGGGCTGAACGAGCTGTCGCGCGCCATCTCCCAGAGGCGCTGCTGATCGGCCTTGGTCGTCCGCTTCTGATCGGTGGCCATGTTCACGGCCATCTGGAGGCTGGCCCCGACACACCACTCGAACGTGTACTGGGCGACGAAATCGGCCCGGTGCGCGAGGTTCATCGTGAACCGTTCGCGGGCGGGGACCTCGGCGGCGGGCGGAGCCGGTGTCGGCGGTGGCGGTGATGCCACGTCGGGGCTGCCGAATGGGGTCGCGTCGGGACCAGCGGCAAGGGACGAACCAGGCGCCGGCGTCCCTGCCTCGGGCGTCGAGGACGGCATGCCTGCGGCGAGGGTCGCGACCGGGGTCGCGTCAGCTCCATCGGTCGCCGGCGTACACGCCGTCACGAAGACGACGAGTGCGATCAGGATGGTGACGGCGTGCCCACGCCGAGCGGTGCGACGGTCCATGGTGGTGCGGGGAGTATGCCGCGAATCCGTGCCAGGGCTGTTCCGACGGGCCGCTGGGCGGCCGTGGCGCAGGCTGACACAACACCGAAACGTCCGCGCCTCTCCCCGGTGATCCGATTCGTACCGCCCATCCCACAGACTGGTTGGTGACCCCCGAAACGCTGCACGGAGGTGCGCTTGTGGGCACGGACAAGGATCAGACCCAGATGAACCGGCACGAGAACGAAGCCCAGAAGGGCCAAGGCCAGAGCGGTCGAGCGGTCGCGGCACGGACTACGGCCAGGGCCAAGGCTCGAACTACGGGCAGGGTCAGGGTCAGACGGGCCAGGGCCAGGGTCAGACGGGAGGGCCAGGGCCAGACCGGCAAGATGGGCACCCACGACTGGGATGCCAAGAACCCGGGCGACAAGGCCCGCGGCGGCCAGACCGACCCGGCCCAGCCCGACGGCACCACCCCGCTCGAGCGGAATCAGCGACCGATCAACCAGAGCCGCTGACCGACGGTCAGCCTCGGTCGCGCACCGAAGCCCCTCGCGGCAACGCGGGGGGCTTCGGTCTGTCCGGTCGGAGCCGCCAGCCGGGTCAATGCCGCTTGGCCACCGGGCGGAGCCGTCCCAACACGATGCGACGATTTCGTCGCATTCGAACCCGAGATTCGCGACGACCCGTGCGTGGGCGTGTGGACAAGTCGACCGACGGCTGGGTTGGCATGCGTGGCGCGGCCGATCTCGACCGCAGATGCGACGATTTCGGCGCATCGCGCTGTTGGAGGGAGCCCGGCCTCGGGGATCGGGGCGCCCCGGCCTCGGGGCGATGCGCGTCGGGGTGTCGGCTATGGCGCCAAGCGCAAACGGCACTGGCCGGCGGTGCGGGCCCTAGGCAGGTTCCTGGAGCGAGAAGGCCTCGGCCAGGGCGGCGTCGAGGTCCTCCGGCGTCGGGACCGGCTCGTGCCAGCGGTGGACGAGCACGGCGTGGCGACCCGCGATCGGCACGTCTCGCCGGGCGATGAACCGGATGAAGACCGCGCCCGCTTCGGGCACGAGCCAGGGCCCCTCGCCGCTGACCTCGCCCTCCTGCAGAAGCGTCTCCCATGGGGCCGCGCGCGTCTCTTCGTCGGCCAATGAGATGTCGAGCACGGATTTGCCGACCAGATCCTCCGTCGCCCAACCGATCGTCGCGGCCGCGGCGGCGGTGATGTCGACGATCCGCAGATCCTCATCGATCACGTAGATCGGCGGCCCGCTCGAGGCCGGCAGACGGGGCGCGATCTCGATCCCGTCATAGGTCTCGAGATGGAGTCGATCCGTCCAGTCCGCCAGGTCCTGCGCGAACAACGGCCGTTCCGGGCGGCCGCCGGTGGCGCGGCGGATCGTCGCGCGGTCGGGCCAGACCCCGACCGTCACCGCCTCGCATTCGTTGCCGACCACTCGCCGACCGAGATGTGATGCCACGAGGCCGAGCTCCACGAACCGCGGCTGCTGGGCGCGCAGCGTCTCGACGAGCCGTGCCTCCTCGTTCGGTCGTGCCCGGACCGTCATGATCCGCAGGTACGCGGCGGACTCCGATGGGAGCGCCGCGAACGTCCGGCCGGCGATCTCGTAGTACACGGCCTCTTGGACCTCGATCGGCAGCCGCAAGCGCAGCCCGAGAAAGCGGTCCTGCTCGTCGACGTCGGTCGCCCTCGCCATCTGCGTCACATCGCGCCAGACCGTGACGATGGCGGCTTCGATCGGTGCTCCCGCATCGTCGTTCGCCGATCGGCGGGTGCCGACGATCAGGCTGTCGAGACCGGCCACGTCACGCGCGGCGCGAGCGAGGCGACCACGCAGATCGACGAGGGTCGTGGCGTCGATGTCGGACGGGAACGTCCCGAACACGATCCGCAGGATCACGACCGACACGATACTCCCGGCATTCGTGCCCGAGTCCCTGAGGATCCTGTCCCATACTCGACGCATGGCCGATGAGACCCTCACCGATGCCTTGGCCGAGACCATCGACACGGCCCGCAGCGCCGAGCGCGATCTGTTCGGCGGCCTCGACGAGTCGATCCGCGAGCGTCCGATCCGAGAGGGTGACTGGAACCCGAAGGACTTCCAGGCGCACTTGACGGCGTGGAAGGCGCGCCAGGCGGACCGATACGCGGCGGCGCGCGAGGGGCGCGAGCTGCCGCGTCCGATGGAGGACCCGGAGGAGGATGCCGTCAATGCCGAGTTGCGAGCGGCCCGGATCGATTGGGGCTGGGCCGCCATCGTCGAGGAGGCCGACGCGGTCGCCGAGCGACTGATCCGCGAGATCCGGCAGTCGGATCCCGAGGTGCTTCGCGCATCGGATCGCCTGATCACCGGGACGTTCGGCAACGGTGTGCTTCACACCCTGACCCATGTCCGCTGGCTGCTCGAGGCAGGCGTGCCGCTCGACCAAGCACGGGTCACCGCCCTCGAGGACGAGGCGCTGCGCGTCGTCACGGCTGCCGCCATCCCGGAGAAGGCGCGCGCCGTCGGTGTCTACGACCTGGCCTGCTACTACGCACTCCGGACGTCCCCCGACCTTGCGCGGAACCTGTTGCGAGATGCCTTCCGGATGGATCCCGAGTTGGTCGAGCACAGCCGTACCGACGATGACCTCCTGAGCATTCGCGGCGACATCGACGGTCTCGCCGGCTAACCAGCGAGGAGCGGCCGTTCGGAGCGCGGCGAGTTCGCGGCTGAACCGCAGGTTGCACAATACTTGTGCATAACTTGTGTGCATGATAGGGTGGCGGCATGGATGCCCCGACCGCCGACCGCCCGGATCGACCCTTCACGACGCTCCATCTCGATGCCCGCGCGCTGCGCGTCCTGGCGCATCCCCTGCGGTCGCGGCTCCTGACCGCGTTGCGCATCGGCGGGCCGGCGACGGCCACCGCCCTTGCCCACTCGCTTGACACCAACAGCGGGGCGACGAGCTACCACCTCCGGAAGCTCGCCTCGGTCGGGCTGGTCGAGGAGACGGACGAGGGGCGTGGACGGGAGCGATGGTGGCGGGCCAGCACCGCGGCGCACGGCTGGACCGAACGTGACGTCGCCGGCGATCCCGAGGCGGAGGCGGCCAGCGATTGGCTGCGCCGGCATTACCTGCGCTCGTTCGTCGAGCAGTACGAGACGTGGCTCGACGCGAGCCCGGAGCAATCGCTCGATTGGCGCGTCGCCGCCGAATCCGGGGATGCGTTGCTGCGCCTGACACCGGCCCAGCTGGAGTCGCTACGGGCCGACGTCGTGGCATTGCTCGATCGATACCGGGAGGCTGCCAAGGAGCCGGGGACCCGTCCGGTGTCGTTCTTCTGGCATGCCTTCCCGAACTTGGAACCCAACCGGGCCGATGAGGGGGGCCCGCGATGACGGTCCTCGACGCACGGAGCGTGCGGCGACGCTACTGGCTCCTGACCGGTCTGCGCTGGTTGCCGGTCGGGCTGCTGATCCCGATCTTCGTGCTCGTCCCGCTGTCGCGCGGCCTGTCCCTGACCGAGATCGGTCTCGTGTTCGCGGCGCAGGGCCTCGTCGTCATGGCGCTCGAGCTGCCGACCGGCGGTCTGTCCGATTCGCTCGGGCGTCGGCCGGTGCTGCTGCTGGCCTCGGTGGTCGCGTTGCTCTCCCTCGGGCTGTTCACGATCGCCGATTCCGTGCCGCTGTTCCTGGCCGCGATGATCCTGCAGGGCATCTACCGGGCGCTGGATTGCGGGCCACTCGAGGCGTGGTACGTCGACGCGACCCTGGCGGCCGACGCGAACGCGGAGATCGAGCACGGCCTCGGTCGCGGCAGTGCGGCCCTGAGCATCGCGATCGCGCTCGGTGCGCTCGGATCGGGCGCGCTGGTCGCGCTCCGGCCGATCCCCGGCCTCGATCCCCTGACGCTGCCGATCTTGGTTGCCCTCGGCCTTCACGGCGTCCATCTGGTCGCCGTCGCGGCGTTGATGCACGAGGTCCCGCGGGCGCGTGACCGGCGTGCCATGGCCGCCTCGGTCCGCGCCGTCCCAGCGATCATCGGCGACGGCCTGCGGCTGCTGCGCTCGTCTCGGGTGCTGCTGGCGCTCGTGCTGGTCGAGGCGTTCTGGGGTTTCTCGATGGTGACCTTCGAGAGCCTCTTCCCGATCCGCCTGTCCGGGCTCGTCGGTGGCACGGACGCCGCCGCCGCGATCATGGGTCCGGTCGGTTCGGCGGCATGGTTCGCATCGGCCGCCGGGGCGGCTGCGGTCGTGACGGTCAGCCGGAGGATCGGCGTGGCCCGCGCCGCCGCGCTGCTTCGGATCGTCCAGGGGCTCACGATCGTCGCGATGGGCCTGATCGCCGGCCCGATCGGGGTGGTCGCCGCGTACCTCGGTTGCTACATCGCCCACGGCGCATCGAACCCGATGCACACGACCCTCCTCCACCGCCAGGTCGAAGGAGCCCGCCGGACAACGGTCCTGTCGATGAACTCGATGGTCTCGCAGCCGGCCGGCTCGCTCGGCGGGATCACCCTGTCGGCACTCGCCGATCGCTCGGGCGTGACGAGCGCGATGGTCGTCGGCGGGGTCATCTGCGCGATGGCCGCGCCCCTCTACCTGCCGGCGTGGCGCCAGGAACAAGCCAGCCGGAGCGTGGCCGCGGATTCGGAGCCGGTCGCCGCGTAGACTCGGCGGCGTGTCCGAGCCGACCTCGCCGCGCGCCGCCGACCGACAGCCGGAACCGGACCTTGCCGTCGAGCGGCTCGAGGACGCCCAGGCATTCCTCGATGCGGCCGGACCATTCCTCGCCGACCGCGAGGCCGAGCACAACCTCCTGTTCGGGATCGCAGCGAACCTCGTCGCCGACCCGGACCGGCCGATGACCGCGCCGCCGTACTTCGCCGCGGTCTGGCGTGACGACGACGTGGTCGCGGCAGCGATCATGACCCCGCCGTTCAACCTCGTCCTGTCGTGCGTCGACCATCCCTCGGCCTTGTCGGCCGTCGCCGCGGACCTGGAGCGTCGCCGCGTCCACATCCCCGGCATCACCGCCCCGGTCGATATCGCCCGCACGTTCGCCGAGCGCTGGGCGCAGCGCCACGGCGTCCGCACCGAGCGCACGATGGCCGAGCGCATCTACCGCGTGGAACGCGTGACGCCGCCGGCCGACGTGCCGGGCGGGACGCGCGTCGCCACCGCCGACGACCGCGATCTCCTCGTGGAGTGGGTCCAGGCCTTCCTCGACGAGGCGCTCGATCGGACCGACCCGGAAGAGACCCTGGCCGTCGTCGACGGTGCCCTGCGCTCCGGCAGCCGGACGTTCTACCTGTGGGAGCACGACGGCCGCCCGGTGTCGGTCGCCGGCGTGACCGGACCGACACCGAACGGGATCCGCATCGGACCGGTCTACACGCCACCCGACGAGCGTCGCCGTGGGTTCGGCAGCGCCGTGACCGCGGCCGCCAGCCAGGCCCAGCTCGACCAGGGCCGCCGGTTCGTGTTCCTGTTCACCGACGTCGGGAACCCGACGTCGAACAAGATCTACCAGGCGATCGGCTACGAGCCGGTCATCGACATCGACCAGTGGGGGTTCGAGCCGGCGTGACGCTCGACGCTGCCGGTGCCCGGAGCATCCTGCGCGATCCCGTCTTCGCCCGGCTGTGGTTCATCCAGGCCGCCAACCAGGTCGGCGGCAACATGGCGCTCTACGCGCTGACGGTCCTGGTGTTCTCCTCGACGCGGTCGAACAGCGCGGTCAGCGCGCTGCTCGTGTCGTTCGTGCTGCCGCAGATCGTGCTGTCGCCGTTCGCCGGGGTCATCGTCGATCGCCTCGACCTGCGCTGGGCGCTTGTCATCCCGAACCTCGTGCGGACCGGCCTGACGGCGGCCCTCGCGTTGACCGGGGCGAACATCCCGATGATCCTGGCGCTGAACCTCGGCATCAGCCTCATGAGCGTGGCCCTCACGCCGGCCGAGGGGTCGATGATCCCGCGCGTCGTCCCCAAGCCGCAGCTCGAGACGGCGATGAGCATCTTCAACCTGACCCTCCAGGGGTCGTTCGCGGTCGGGTTCGCATTCCTCGGTCCACTGCTCGTGACGATCGCCGGACCATCCTTCGTGCTCGGCGTCGTGACCGCGTTCTACGTCGCGGCCAGCATCGCCTGCATCGGCCTGCCGAGCGCCCCGCCCATTCCGCCCAAGTCGGGCGAGCGCCGCCGATCATTCCGCGAGCCGCTCGACCAGCTGCGCGACGGCTTCCGCGTCGTGCGCACCGAAGGCGCCATCAGCCGGCCGATCGTGCTCCTGGCCACGGCGACCTCGGTCGCCAGCGTGCTCGGCGTGCTCGGGCCGTCGCTGGCGATCTCCGTGGGCCTCGAGCCGGAGCAGCTGGCGGTCGTCGTCGTGCCGCTCGGCATCGGGGTCGTGATCGGCGTGCTGGGTCTGCGCCGGTTCGGGGAGTCACTTCCGCGGCGACGACTCGCCGAGGGCGGCCTCCTCGTGCTCGGGGCCGTGACGACCGCTCTCGCGGGGGCCGGCTGGCTCGATGGGCTGGTGCGTGACCTCGGCGTGGCGTTCGGGGCGTTGCCGCTCGTCGTCGCGGCCGCGATCGTCGCCGGCGCGGCCTATGGTGTGACCTCGGTCACGGCCCAGACGAACCTCGTGGAGTCCACCCCGGCCGACGTTCGCGGGCGGGTCTTCGGCGTGCTCGCGTCGATCGTGTCGGCCGCGTCGCTCATCCCGTCGCTCGTGGCCGGTCCCCTGGCGGATCGTGTCTCGACCGCGGCCGCGATCGGCGTAGCCGGTCTGATCCTGCTCGTCGTCGGGCTGTGGTCGATCCGGCGTGGCTGAGCGCGCCATCGCGGACAAGGTTCGGCGGCGACGGGGCCAAGGCTCCGCCGCCGCCGTGAAGGCCGTCTGGGGGTGTCGGCCTTCTGGTGTTGGCTCTGGGGGCCTCTATCCTGCCTTGCCGAGGGGCGGTGCGGTGTGGTCCGGAGTGGTCTTCGGTGACGGTACGCACCATCTTTCGCGCGGACCGGTCGGCGCCGCCGTCGAGCTCGCAATGCAACGGCTCTGCTCTCCCACGGCCCTCTTCTGGCCCTCAAGGCCGTCCGCTCGGCCCTTGGAACATCCCGATGTTCCGATTGGCGGCTGAGCGAGCTCCGAGAGCCGCTCCCTTCGCGTTTGGAACATCCAAGGTGTTCCGATCGGGGCCTGAAGTCGCGGATTCGGGCCCACAGCCAGGGTTGACCGACCGCCCAGACGCTGGTCGGAACATCGTCATGTTCCAAATGCGGGTGAGTCATGGCGAAGGCGTCCAACGCAGACTCGGCGCATGCCGACATGGGACTCCGCGGCAGCTCGAGGAACGCGACGCGCCGGCCTCCTCCTCCGGAGAGTCGGACAGGAACTGCGGACCATCCGGATCGGAGCGGGGCTGAGCACGCGACACGTGGCGGCGCTGGTCGGGATCTCCCACACCCAGGTTCGGCGGATCGAAGCTGGCATCGCACCTCACATCGACCTCGAGCTGCTCTCCCGGATCGCGTCGACCCTCGGTGCGGAGCTCAGCCTTGGGGTCCACCCCGTCGGGCCAGCGGTGCGCGACAAGGCCCACCTCGCGCTGCTCGGACGGTTCGCGGCGCGGCTCCATCCATCGATCGGCTGGCGCACCGAGGTCCCGATGCCGATCCCGGGCGACCTCCGCAGCGCGGACGGGGTCGCCCACATCGAGGATCCATCCGACCCGGCGACCAGCGTCACTGCCATCATCGAAGCCGAGACCCGACTCGACGACATCCAGGCCGTCGAACGTCGGCTCCGCGGCAAGCAGCGCGACCTCGCTGCCGGCCGCGCCATCCTCCTCGTGGCCGATTCGCGTCACAACCGCGCGGTCATCCACGGCACGCCGGCGCTGCGGCACGCGTTCCCGATCGGAACTCGCGCGTGCCTCGCGGCCCTCGGCCGGGGCGCGGATCCAGGGGCTGATTGCCTGGTGCTCCTGTAGAGCGAGGTCGGGGCGATGGCTCCGGAGCCGATGCCCGGCGGTCCTGTCGAGCCCCGCAACCCGCTCGGCCGGTACAATTCGGCGATGCCACGCGACATCCGCGACCTGCCCCGCCCGGCCGCCGTCATCTTCGACCTCGATGGCACGCTCGTCGACACCGTCCAGACCCGCATCGACGCGTGGCTCGAGACCTTCGAAGAAGTCGGCCTGCCCGCGACGAAGGACCAGCTCGGGCCGCTGATCGGCGTCGACGGCAAGCGGCTCGCGCGACGAGGTGGCGGCCCTCGCCGGCCAGCCCATCGATGACGCCCGCGCGGAGGCCATCGACAAGCGCTCCGGCGAGATCTATGAGCGCCTGAACCACTCCCCTCGCCCGTTGCCCGGCGTGCGTGAGCTGGTCGACGCGATCGAATCGACGGGCCTGCGCTGGTCGATCGCGACGTCGAGCCGCAAGGACCAGGTCAAGACCTCGGTCGCGGCCCTCGGCCTCCGGACGGAGCCGGCCATCGTCGATGCCAGTCACGTCGAACACGCCAAGCCCGAGCCGGACCTCCTGCTGCGGGCCGCCGAGGAGCTCGATATCGAGCCCGCGACCGCGTGGTACGTCGGCGATTCGACCTGGGACATGGTCGCGGCCGTCGCTGCGGCGATGATCCCGATCGGGGTGACGGCCGGCTCCGCCGTCGACGAGGCCGCACTCCGCGGCTCCGGTGGCGCGTTCGTCGTCGAGACGCTCGACGAGATCGCCGCCGCATTGCTCTGAGCTCGCCGCGACCTACGGCGCGACGGCCTGCCGCGCCTGGCGCAGGGCCTCGGCCACGCCCCCTTCCCACGCCTCGCCGTGACCGGGCAGCATCCAGCGGGCGTCGATGTCATCGAGTCGCCCGAGCGAGGCGAGCGCCGCGTCGCGATCCAGCGTGAACGGCGCGAGTCGCGGTCCCACCTCGCCCGTCAGGACGCTGCGGGTCGTCAGCGCGTCGCCGACGAAGAGCGCGTCGACCGACGGGACGTGGATGGCGACGCTCCCCGGTGTGTGGCCCGGGATGTGGACGACGCGGGGGGATCCGGGCAGGTCGAGCGTCGCTCCGTCGTCGATCGGCACCATCTGGGTGAGCGGCGGTATCCGTAGCCCACCCTTGCGCCCGCTGTACCAGAGGAAGCCGAGCAGCGGCCCGAGCTTGACGGGTCCCCACCCAGTGGACGGCTTCTTGACCTCCATCCGCGCCCGGGCGGCGTCCGCGCCGTGAACGAAGATCGGCACCCCACGCTCGCGCCGGAGTCGCTCCGCGAACCCGACGTGGTCGGTGTCGCCGTGGGTGAGGACGACGCCACGCACGTCGTCGAGGGAGCAACCCATCGCAGCGAGCTCGGCGGGCAGGTCGTTCCAGTAGCCGGGCAGCCCGGCGTCGATGATCGTGACGCCGTCGCCATCCGCGACGACGTAGCTGTTGACGAGGCTCGAACCGAGCCGGTGGAGCGATGGGGCGATCTGCATGGTGTGGTCGCAAGCGTACGCCCGGCCCCGCCGACGAAGGGACCACGGACGACGGGACGATTGGCTCGGCTGGGTCGGGGCGCCCCGAACCTAGACTCGACTCGTGGACCCGGCTGCCCAGACCTTCGTCCAGGCCATCGTCCTGCTCCTGGCGGGACTCCTGGTGTTGCGCATCCTCGTGTCGGTGCCGGGCTGGATCCGTCGGGACCGCCGGCCGGAGCGGCGCGCCATCCTCGTCGTCGGCGTCGGTGGCGGCGGCGGCAACGCGGTCGATCGGATGGTCGACATCGGCATCCCGGGCGTCCATTTCGTGGCGGTCAACACGGACGCCCAGGCACTCCGCGAGTCGGCAGCGCCGACGAAGATCCGGATCGGCGATGCCGTCACCCACGGTCTGGGCACCGGCGGCGACCCGAACATCGGTCGACGCGCCGCCGAGGACGACGCCGAGCAGATCGCCAAGGCGGTGGCCGGGGCTGACCTCGTGTTCGTCACTGCCGGACTGGGAGGCGGGACCGGTTCCGGCGCCGCACCGATGGTCGCGGCCAAGGCCAAGGAGCAGGGTGCACTCACCATCGGGGTGGCCACCAAGCCGTTCGATTTCGAGGGATCCCATCGTCGCGAGATCGCCGAGGAAGCTGCTGCGCGGTTGCTCGCGGAGGTCGACGCCCTCATCACCGTCCCGAACGACCACGTGAGTGAGGTCATCCCCGACGACGCGTCGGCCCTGGAGGCGTTCCAGGTCGTCGACGACGTCCTCCTCAAGGCGGTCGAAGGCATCGTCGAGCTGCTCACCGCGCCGGGTCTCATCAATCTCGACTTCGCCGACGTCCGGGCGGTCGTCCAGGACGCCGGCCCTGCCCTGATCGGCCTCGGGCGCGGCACCGGCGAGCACCGGGCCGTCGAGGCGGCCCGTCAGGCGATCTCGAGCCCGCTCCTCGAGACCAGCATCACCGGCGCCCGGGGCATCCTGTTCCAGGTGTCGGGACCGCCCGATCTGCGTCTCAGCGAGGTCCGTCTCGCCGCCCAGGAGATCCGCCAGATGGCCGACCCGCGGGCCAACGTCATCTTCGGCGCGAGCCTGCGCGACGGCACCGACGGCGGCGTCCTGATCACGCTCATCGCCACCGGACTCGACGAGCACCGGACCGTCCAGCCGCGGGCACAGCGGCCGGTCGCGCTGCGACCCGTCGACGAGGGCCGGGTCGACGTCCAGCCCGTCGAGCGACGGCCGGTCGCCATGCCCGGACCGGCGCCCGTGCCGGAACGGGCGGCGCCGCTCGCGGCGGCCGCGACCCCGACCGAGCCCGCCGACGCGATCGAGTCGGAGCCACCGGCCGCTGCCAACCGCGCCACCGTTCCGAACCATCCCGTGTCGACGACCGTGCCATCGTTCCGGCGGCCGTTGCGGGCCAAGGCGAAGACCTCGGCCGAGGCCACACCACGATCGCGACGTCCGGCCCCCGCGACGGACGACGAGAACCTCGACCTGCCGAGCTTCCTGCAGAACCAGCCGCCACCGACCGCCAAGGCCCGCTGACCGCCGGCAAGCCGCTGCGGCCCGCCCGCGCCCAGCCCCCCGGACGCCGGCCGCGAATCAGCTCGGAGCCAGCCGCTCCCCCGCCTCGATGCGCATCGGCAGCCGGTTCTCGCCGGGCGTCAGCGGGCACGAGAACTTCATGTCGTACACGCATGACGGGTGATACGCGAGGTTGAAGTCGAGCGCGTACGTGCCGTCGTCCTCCGGCTCGAGGTCGAGGTAGCGCCCGGCACCGTACGTCTCCGTGCCGCTCGTCTGGTCCAGGAACGGCACGAACAGCGAGCGCCCGTCGCCGCCGTCGAACGTGTACGCGGTCAGCTGCCGCGGCGCACCCTCGCGCTCGAAGCGGAGCACGCCCGCCCGATGGGCCGGCCGCACCTTGCCGTCCGACGTCGGGATCTGGAAATCGGACGGCTCCGCGCCCGTGTACGGCTCGAGCGTCAGGTCCTCGAACCGCAACTCCGGATCGAGCGGGTAGTACGGCAATCCCGTGAAGCTCGATCGCTCGCCCTCGGGGACCGGGCTGTTCGGGTTCGAGCGGAAGAACTCGTCCTTGTCGGCGCGGTAGCCCTCGATCGCCTCCTCGTAGGACGGCGGACGATGCTCGTGGTGATGATGTTCGTGGTCGCCGTCATGACCGTGGTCGTGCTCGGTCATCGATGCCTCCTCGGTCAGCGCAGCCGGCTGACCAGCTCCAGGACCTCGTCGCCGTACGCATCGATCTTGGCCGGACCGACGCCCTTTACCCGGCGCAGCGCCGCGGCCGATGGCGGCTTCATCTCGGCGATCGCCGCCAGGGTCTGATCGTGGAAGATGATGTACGCCGGCACGCCGTCCTCGCGCGCACGGATGGTCCGCCACTCGCGCAGGGCGGCGTACAGCGGATCGTCGTTGGAGACGCCGTAGCCCGAGGCCGCGACGGCCGCCGACGCCGCTCGCCGCGCACCCTGGTCCGCCGCGAAGCGGTCGGGGTGCTGGGTGATCGACTGCTCGCCGTGGAGCGGCCGCTTGCGGAGGTCGGCGAGGAACCGGCTCGGCTGTCGACGGGTCGTGCGGCCGCGGGTCTCGCGCTCGGCCGCCCATGAGATCGCCAGGTGGCGGCGGGCCCGCGTGATCCCGACATAGAGGAGCCGCAGCTCTTCGGCGAGCAGGTCGTCGTCCTCGAGGGCCTGGCGGATCGGCAGGATGCCGTCCTCGAGCGCGGGCAGCGCGACCGCGTCCCACTCGAGCCCCTTCGCGCGGTGGTATGTCAGCAGGTTGACGCCGTCCGCCGAGCCGGACCGCTCCGCGGCACGACGCCGGTCGAGCTCGCTGAGGAAGCCGGCGGCGTCGACGCCCGAATGCGACCGGGACAGCGTGTTCAGGATGTCGAGGAGCGTGTCGAGCGCCGCGGTCCGTTCGCGGGCCTCCTCACCGGCGTGACCGGCGACCGCGTCGTCGTCGTAGCCGAGTCGCTTGGCCCACAGCGTCCGGACCGCCGCGGTCAGCGCCGTGCCGGTCACATCGAGGTTCGCCCGACGCACGAGGTCGATCGCCCCGCGCACGTCCGTCCGGTCGAAGAAGCGGATGCCGCGGACCTGGTAGGCGATGCCGGCCCGCGTGAAGGCCGCCTCGATCGGCGCGAGCTGGGCGTTCATCCGGACCAGCACCGCGACCTCGGACGGGGCGATCCCCTCCCCCAGTCGATCGCGGACCCAGGCGGCCAGCGCGGTCAGCTCGGCCGCCTCCGTGCCGTGCCGCAGGATCGTCGGCTCCGGACCAGACGGGCGCGTCGCGACGAGGCGCTTCGGCCGCCCGGTCGACGCCAGGAGCCGGTTGGCCACCTCGATCACCTCGGGCGACGAGCGGTAGTTCTCGGCGAGGGTCACGACCCTCGCGTCGGGATAGCGCTCGGCGAAACCCGTCAGGAACGTGCTGGTCGCCCCGGTGAACGTGTAGATCGTCTGGTCCTCGTCGCCGACGACGCACACGTCGCGTCGCTCGCCGACCCATAGCTCGAGTAGCCGCTGCTGGAGCGGGTTCGTGTCCTGGTACTCATCGACGCTGAACCAGCGCTTGCGGGCGCGGACCGTCGCGGCCGCCTCGGCGTCCCGTTCGAGCAGGTCGATGGTCTCGATCAGCAGGTCGTCGAAATCGATCCGACCGGCCCGCGTCTTGGCCCGTTCGTACCCGGCGAACACGCGGACGAACAGGTCGACCGGGATCGGCGGCTCGCGTGACGGCTCCGTCAAGCTGCCGGCCACCGCACGCTCGTAGGTGGTCGAGGTCAGCCGCCGGCTCTTGGCCCACTCGATCTCGTCGGCGAGGTCCTTGGCCGGCGTGAAGCGGTAGTGACCGGGCAGCGTGCGGGCGATCGGCACGATCAACGGCAGCTTCGAGTCGAGCAGATCGGGCAACGGCGCGTCGTCGTGGTACAGCGGCCAGAAATGGCGGAGCTGGCTCAGGGCGTGCGCGTGGAACGTGCGAGCCGTGACGCCCGGCAGCCCGAGACCGCGCAGCCGCTCGACCATCTCGCCGGCCGCCTTGTCGGTGAACGTGACGACGAGGGCCTGGTCAGGTTCGACGACATCGGTCGCGATCGCGTAGGCCGTCCGGCGACTGATGACCCGGGTCTTGCCGGTGCCCGCCGCGGCCAGGATCGCGACCGGTCCTGACGTGACGAGGACGGCCTCTCGCTGGGCGTCGTTCAGATCGTCGAGGAGACGCGCAGGGTCGGGACGGGGCACCCGATGAGTATGGGACTCGCCGCTCACCAGCGACTTCACTCGGCGACGTTCTTGGCTACGTCGAGCGCTACCCCTTCGACAAGGCGCGCGGACGCTTGGCGAGGTGCCGCGTCATCACCTCGAATGGCGCCGGGCGGGCGAACAGGAAGCCCTGGCCCTGGTCGCACATCGTGGCGGCGATGCGGACGTGCTGGTCCGGCTGCTCGATGCCCTCGGCGACGGTCTCGAGGCCGAGCGACCGGCCGAGCTGGACGATGCCGCTCAGCAGCGCGAAGCCTTCGTCGGTCAGCACGTCGGTCGAGAACTCGCGATCGATCTTGAGGACGTCGACCGGGAACCGGCGCAGATAGCTGATCGAGGCGTAGCCGGTCCCGAAGTCGTCGAGCGCCAGCCGGATGCCGAGCGCCTTGAGCTTGCGCAGCTGGGCCTCGGCGCTCGGGTCGCTGACGAGGACGCTCTCCGTCACCTCGACGATGAGTGAGGCCGGCGGCACGCCGGACGCGCGCAGGACGTCGCGCACGTGGTCGACGAGGTTCGGATCCTGCAGCTGGCGACCGGACAGGTTGACCGAGACGGCCAGCTCGGGATGCGTCCGCTGCCATGTCCGGAGGTCGGCGCAGGCCCGTTCGAGCACCCACGCCCCGAGCTCGACGATCGCGCCGGTCTCCTCGGCGAGAGGGATGAAGGCCGCGGGGTACAGCAGGTCGCGCAGCGGGTGCTGCCAGCGCAGGAGTCCCTCGACCGACCGGATCTCGCCCGACTGCAGATCGACGATCGGCTGGTAGTGCAGCCGGAGCTCGTCCCGCTCGACCGCATGGCGGAGGTCGAACCGGAGGCGCGCCTCCTGGTCGGCGCTCTGTCGCTCGCCGTCCTCGTAGACACGGAACTGGGCCTTGCCGGCGCGCTTGGCGCTGTACATCGCGAAGTCGGCGTTCCGGATCAGGCTCTCGGCCGTGTGGGTCATCCCCCGCCCGACATCGACACCGGCGCTGACCGACACGTGGACATCGCGACCGGCCGCATGGATCGGTGCATCGAAGGCGGCCACCACCCGTCCGGCCGCCGCACTCGCGGCGTTCGGCGTGTCGAGATCCTCCATGAGGATGCTGAACTCGTCGCCGCTCAACCGCGCGACCGTATCGCCGCCCCGGACGAACCGCTGCAGCCGCGTGGCTGCGGCCTTGAGCACCTCGTCGCCGACGTCGTGGCCGAAGCTGTCATTGACGACCTTGAAGTCGTCGAGGTCGATGAACACGAGCGCGACGAGCGGCGCGGTCGTGCCACGACCGCGCTGGAGCGCATGCTCGAGGCGATCGATGAGGAGCGCGCGGTTCGCCAGGCCGGTCAGGCCGTCGTGGAATGCCTGGTGACGGATCTGCGCGTAGAGGCGTGAGTTCTCGAGCATCACGCCGGCCTCGTTGGCCATGGTCTGGGCCAGGGCGAGCTGCCACGCATCGAGGGACTGACCGGATTTGGCCATGAGCTCGACGGTCCCGATCGAGCGGCCGTTGACGACCATCGGGATCTGGAACATGAGGCTGCCGCCGAGCGCCCGCAGGAAGCGGACCTCCGCGCCATCGGCGCTCGGATCGGTCGGGTCGACGACGGACTGCCGGCGGTCCTCGAGGACCTTGCGCGTCTCGGGGTACTCGGCGAGGAGATAGCGGTCCTCGAGCAGCACGCGCTGGTGGGCCGGGTAGTAGCCCGCCGTGGTGACGCAGTCCTCGTCCCGTTCCCAGACGTAGATGCCACACTCGTCGAAGCCGACGGCCTGCGCCGCGTGTCGCGCGATCACGTCGGCGAAGCCGTGGCTGTCGAGGGCGACCGCCAGATCGCGCCCCATGGCGACCAGGCTTTCCAGCTCACGCGTGCGCGAGGCGACCTCGTTATAGAGCATCCGGGTCGTGCGCTCGGCGATGACCTCCGCCTCGCGTCGCGCGGTGCGCTCGCGCTCGAGCCGACGCTCGAGCCGCTGGACTTCGGTCATCGCGATCGGTGCTCGGCCGGCGCGGTCCTTCCGCGGCCGACCGCTAGACGAACGCGAGCTCAAGGTCGCACGTCTCGTCGCCACGGTTCATGCAGCGGGGCTGGCGGATCGAGACGTCCTGGCCGTAGTGCGCGGCGGCTCCCTGGATCAGCCCCTCGGCGAAGGCGCACATCTTGCGGCGTGAGCCGTAGGTGATGCGCATGCCGCCGTCCTCGAGGACCTCCATCTCGAAGTCCGGGACGTCGGCGCCCGGATAGAGCTTGCGGACCTCGGGGTGGATGATGTCGTTGAGGGTCAGCAGGAAGTCGCGCGTGTGGGTGTGGGGAGCGAAGAACCTTGGGTTGGCCTCGGCGAGATACGGCATGGCGGAACGGCCGAGCCAGCGGACGACGTCATCGGGCGGCCGCTCGAGCGCATCGGACACGGCAGCGACGAGGCGCGACAGGTGCGCATCCGGGTAGCTCCCCAGCGACGTGTACGCCCCCTCCAGGCCGGCCGCCGCCAGGATGTCGTCCCAGGCGTCTTCCCCATGCGCCTCGGTCGTGGCGCGTTCCAGCAGGTTGAACACGACGCCCTTCATCGGGCCATCCAGTGCGGCGCGCGGAGGCAACGGGGGGTCACCTGCCAAGCATGCCCACGAGACCCGCCCGCTCAATGGGGCGGGGGTCCGAAATGCCCGAACGAAGGTCCCACGGCCCGAGGGCGGCGTCGATCGACGCCCGTACGGGATACTTGGCGCATGAGACGCGTGAGCTACTTCATCATCCTGAGTGCCGATGGCATGTATGCCGACCCCGAGGGCGGCCTCGCGGGCTTCGAGCCTGACGAGACGGGTCATCGCTATGCCAACGAGCTGATGGCCGCCGCCGGCGACATGGTCATGAGCCGCGGGATGTACGACGTGATGACCTACTGGGACGACGTCGATGCCGACGATGCGAGCGTCCCTGAGGTCGAGCGCGAGTTCGCGACGTTCTGGCAACAGACGCCGAAGCACGTCGTGTCGCGTGGGACACCGCCGCTCCGCGACAACGCCGACCTGATCGCCGGCGACGCGGTCGAGGCGGTCCGCGCGATGAAGGCGGGCGACGGACCGGCCATCGGCATCGGCACGGGCGCCGAGTTCCTGGCAGACCTGGCCAAGGCCGGGCTGATCGACGACTACCGGTTCCTCATCGCGCCGATGGCGCTCGGCCAGGGCAAGGCCCTGTTCGCAAAGCTCGAGGAGCCGCTCTCTTTGCGACTGACCGGCACCCACACGTTCCCGAATGGGAGCGTGCTCCTGGAATACGTCCGTACGGATGAGGCCAACGGAGGGGAACGCTCATGACGATCGCCGAGGCGCGCATGGACCGCATGGTGGCCAGCGTCGCCCACGTGTTCGGCTGGTTCACGGGTGGCGATTGGGAACGCCATCACCTCGACCCCGGCATCGCCGACTTCACGTTCGGCAACCCGCAGGAGCTGCCGCTGCCGGGGCTCGTCGGGGCCCTGCAGCATGCGGCCGAGCCGAAGGACAAGGACTGGTTCGCGTACAAGTTCAGCGAAGCCGAGCCGCGCGAGGTCGTGGTCGCGTCGCTGCGCGAACGGACCGGCATCCCGTTCCGGGCCGAGGACATCGCCTTGACGGCCGGTGCCTTCGGTGCCCTCGCCGTCACGATCCGGGCCCTGTGCGACGAGGGCGACGAGGTCATCTTCCTGTCGCCGCCATGGTTCTTCTATGAGCTGATGATCGCCTCGTCCGGAGCCACCGCCGTGCGCGTCCGCTTGCCGGCCCCGGCGTTCGACCTTGATCCGGATGCCGTCGCGGCGGCCATCACTCCGCGCACGCGGGCGGTGATCGTCAACAGCCCGCACAACCCGACCGGCCGGATCTACCGCGGGCCCGAGCTGGCCGCCCTCGGCCAGGTGCTACGCGAAGCGTCGGAGCGCAACGGCCGGCCGATCGTGCTGCTGTCCGACGAGTCGTACAACCGGATCGTGTTCGACGGCATCGACTTCCACAGCCCCGCGCTCGACTACGACGCGTCGGTCACGATCTACACGTACGGCAAGACGCTGCTTGCGCCGGGCCAGCGGATCGGCTACGCGGCGCTGCACCCGGACTTCCCCGACCGCGAGTCGGTCAACTACCGGATCTTCGTGCAGCAGCTGGCGTCCGGCTGGGGCTTCCCCAACGCGCTGCTCCAGCACGCGATCGGCGATCTCGAAGGGCTGTCGATCGACATCGAGGCGCTGCAGGCCCGACGCGACCGGATGGTGCCGGCGCTCGAGGCCATGGGCTACGAGGTCACGAACCCGGAGGGCACGTTCTACTCGATGGTCCGCTCGCCCGACCCCGACGACCTGGCATTCACGAAGCGCCTCGCGGAGCTCGGTGCGCTCGTGCTGCCCGGCACGATCGTCGAGACGCCGGGCTGGTTCCGCATCTCGCTCACCGCGAGCGACGAGATGGTCGAGCGCGGCCTGGAGGTGTTCCGAGCCGCCCGAGGCTGAGACCGGCGCCCGGGGCACCGAGGGCGTTACCCCGACAGGTTGACCTCCGTCGCGAGGGCAAGGTACCTTGTCCCTCGCACGCAAGCCACCTACAGAGGTCAGCCCCGTGTTCGCCACGTTCGTCATCGGCCTGCGCGAAGGCCTCGAGGCCGCGCTGGTCATCGGGATCCTCGTCGCCTTCCTCGTTCGCTCCGAGCGGCGGGACGTCCTGCCGCGCCTGTGGCTCGGCGTCGGCCTGGCGATCGCCCTGTCCCTCGGCGTTCGGGTTCGTCCTGACCTTCGGCGCCTACACGCTGAGCTTCGAGGCCCAGGAGATCCTCGGCGGCACCCTGTCGATCCTCGCCGTGGCCATGGTCACGGCCATGGTCTTCTGGATGCAGCGGGCCGCTCGTGGCCTCCGCGGCGAGCTCGAGCCGGGCATGGCCCGTGCGCTGGCGACGGGCGGCCTGTGGGGCGTCGTGGCGATCGGGTTCATCTCGGTCGCCCGCGAGGGCGTCGAGACGGCGCTCTTCCTGTGGTCGATGGTCCGCTCGTTCGGCGGCGGCCCGGACGCGCTGCTCGGGGCCGTCGTGGGTCTGCTGGTGGCCGTCGTCCTCGGGTTACCTCATCTATCGCGGCATGGTCCGGATCAACATGCGCGTCTTCTTCACGGCGACGAGCCTTGCCCTCATCGTCGTCGCCGGCCGGCGTGCTGGCCTACGGCATCCACGACCTCCAGGAGGCCGGGGTCCTGCCCGGGCCGTACATCGGCGGCGGCCCCGATCGATCCGGCGACCGGGGCCGTCGCCGTCGGTCTGGCGGGCTTCCCGTTCGGCTGGGCGTTCCAGATCGGCGAGGTCATCCCGCCCGACAGCGCCGCTGGCCGCCCTGCTCAAGGGCACGATCGGGCTGACTCGCCGGAGATGTCGTGGCTCGAGGTCATCGCCTGGGCGACGTACCTGGTCGTCGTCGGAACCGTCGTTCCTCCGTCGCAACCGCGCCGGCGCGCCGCCACGTCCCGCGCTCGCCGAGCCGCCACCCCAGTCGATCAGCCGAGGAGAGTCATGACCGCAGTCGTGCACCGCGCCGCGCCGCCTCGCCCTGATCGCCATCGGGCCGTGGCGGTCGCCGCGGCGTGCGTCCCGAATGCCGCCTCACCGGCGGCGCGATCGCGGTGACGTCGACCGACGATGCCTGCAAGGTCGGCGGCGAACACAGACGACCAGCGGGACCGTCGCCTTCGACGTCGCGAACAACGGCTCCAAGGTGACCGAGTTCTACCTCATGGCCGAGGACGGCCTGCGGATCATCGGCGAGGTCGAGAACATCGCTCCGGGCGCGTCCCGGACGCTGACCGCCACGGTCCAGCCGGGGAGCTACCTGACCCTGTGCAAGCCGGGCATGATCGGGGCTCGGCGTCGGGCGCAGCCCGTTCACGGTGACCGGCGAGCGCGTCGCGATCTCCGGTCCGGATGCCGAGGTCAAGCAGGAGGCCGTCGATCTCTACGCGGCCTTCGTCAAGGAGCAGGTCGCCCAGCTCGTGCCGGCGACCCAGGGCTTCGTCGACGCTGTATGTCGCCGGCGACGACGCGGCCGCCAAGGACCAGTTCCCGGACATCCGGACCTACTACGAGCGGATCGAGCCCGTGGCCGAGGCGCTCGGCGACCTCGACCCGCGGATCGACTACCGCGAGATCGACGCCAAGGCGGAGGGCCTCGACTGGACCGGCTTCCACCGGATCGAGAAGGACCTCTGGGAGCCGGCCAAGGGCGCCCTCAACTCCGACGGCGAGACCGACGCCTGGCAGGACTGGGAGCCGTCGACGCCGGCGCAGCGCGCCGAGTCTCGGCCAGCAGGCTGGTGGCCGACGTCACCGAGCTGTACGACTTCGTCCACTCCGACGACTTCACGACCTATCTCGAACGACCAGGGCGTCGACTGGCTGAGCAACGGGGCGATGGCGCTCCTCGACGAGGTGGCGAGCCGGCAAGATCACCGGCGAGGAGGACTGGTGGTCGGGCACCGACCTGTGGGACTTCGCGGCCAATGTCGAAGGCTCGAAGCTGGCGTTCACGCTGGTCCGCGACTTCGCCGCGGGAAGAGCGCCGACGGCGCGGCCCTCGTCGAGCGGATCGACGGCGGGTACACCGCCCTCGAGACGGCGCTCGCCAAGTACGGCAATCTCGAGCAGGGCTTCGTCACGTACGGGGAACTGACCGACGAGCACAAGCGGAACCTGACCAATCTCATCAATGCGCTGGCGGAGCCCCTCTCGCAGTTGACGAGTACGATCCTGTCGTGACCAAGTCCGACACCGTCGAGCGTCCCGCACCGGCTGGACCGCGAGCCGGCCGGGCGCTCCGGGGCTGTCGCGTCGCTCCCTGCTCGGGGCCGCTGTGACCGGCACGGCCGGGCTGGTCGTCGGTGGCCTCGCGGGTCCCCTGATCGGTGCCCGCCCGGGCGACGGGCAGACCGGGGCTGTCGGCCGAGCGGCAGCTCGAAGGTCTATCCGTTCTTCGGACCCCACCAGGCCGGCATCACGACACCGGTCCAGGACCATCTCCATTTCGCCGCCTTCGACATGATGGACGGGACCGACCGGGACGGCCTGATCGGCCTCCTCCGCGACTGGTCGTACGCGGCGTCGCGGATGACCCAGGGCCTCGAGACGAGCGCGACCGGCGCCATCGGTGGCGATCCGGAGACGCCGCCCGACGACACGGGGGAAGCCCTCGACCTGCCGCCCAGCGGGCTGACCGTGACGATCGGGTTCGGGCCCGGGCTGTTCGAGAAGGACGGCGTCGACCGGTATGGACTGGCGGCGAACCGACCACCCGAGCTGGAGCGCCTTCCACCGTTCGTCGGCGACGCCCTCAAGACGCAATGGAGCCACGGCGATCTCTGCCTGCAGGTCTGCGCCGACGACCCGCAGGTCGCCGTCCACGCGGTCCGCAACCTGTCGCGCATCGCCTTCGGCCGAGCGGCGATCCGCTGGTCGCAGATGGGCTTCGGTCGAACCTCGAAGACCACGACCGCCCAGGTCGACGCCGCGCAACCTCATGGGCTTCAAGGACGGCACGGCCAACATCCTGGCCGAGGATCACGTCGCGCTCGACGAGCACGTGTGGGTCCCGAACGGCAAGCCGGCGTGGCTCGCGGGCGGGAGCTATCTCGTCGTCCGCAAGATCGAGATGCTCATCGAGTCGTGGGACCGGGTCCGGCTCGCCGAGCAGCACGCGATCATCGGGCGGACGAAGGGCCCGGGTGCACCACTCAGCGGCGGCGACGAGTTCACTCCGCCCGATTTCGAGGCGAGCGCCGATGGCGCGCCGGTCATCGATACCGCCGCCCACGTCCGGCTCGCCCACTCGACGACGAACGGCGGGATCCGGCTCCTGCGTCGCGGGTACAACTATGTCGACGGGAACACGTCGTACGGGCGGCTCGACGCCGGCCTGTTCTTCCTGGCCTACCAGCGCTCACCGAGCCAGTTCATCACGGTGCAGCGCGCACTCAGCACCGACCTCCTCAACGAGTACATCCGTCACATCGGATCGGCCGTGTTCGCGATCCCGCCCGGAGCCTCGACCAACGGCTTCGTCGGCGAGACGCTGTTCGGTTGAGTCGCGGCTCAGCGGCCCCACCCACTGCCCTATCCTGTCGCCATGGATGAGCAGACCGTTCGCGCGCGTGCCAGGGCGATGTGTGACGCGATCGTCGCCGGCGATGTCGACCGGGCGATCGAGGACGTCAGCCAGGAGCTGCGCCGCAACCTCGGTGAGGTGATCAGCCTGTTCCCGCTGCCCTCGAAGGAGGCGACCATCGAGTCGGTGTCGCAGGGCGGCTCGAGCATGGTCGTCGTCCTCCGGCTCGTCGGTGAGACCGAGGAGGTCCAGGTCCAGACCCGCTGGAAGGACCGCGACGGCAACCCGACGATCGTCGAGGCCAGCCACCTGAGCCGGGTCGAAGTGCCCGTCGAGGCCGGGGAAGGTGCCGACACCGAGGGCGACGGCAGCGACGACGCCTCGACCTAGCCGTTCGAGATCTCTCTGGCGGTCGTCACGGGACTTTGACCGTGAGCAGCAGGCGCCTTACGAGCCGAGGCGCAGCTCCACGTGCCACGCCCGCGCATCGAGCTCCCTCGACGGATACGTCACCCGCTGGTGGGCACCGATCTCGACGGTCAGCGCCTGGCTGTCGCCGATCCGATCCACGACAAAGGGGAGCCGGCAGAGTGCCCCGTTCATCGCGCCATCGTCAACGGCCTCGCCCTGCCCGAGGCGCCCGTTCCCGAGCACGATTCCCGCCTGGTCATAGACCTGGACAGCGGACCCTGGCGCGACACCGAACGTCTTCGCGATCGCGAGGCATCGTTCGAGGCTGCCGGACAAGGGGAAACCCGAGCCGTCGGCGAGGCCACCACGAACGTCGCGCTCGAACCTCACCGTCGGGCTTTCGACGATGGTGACCACTCCGGTCAGTGTCCGGTCCGCGAACTGACCAGTGATCAGCAATCCGCTGACGATGCCAAGGGCGACCAGGGCCACGGCGCCACCTACGGCCACGGCGGTCCGGGCGGGCTGACGCAACGTCGTCATCCGCCACGTATAGCGCGGCGGTAAACGGTTGTCGAGGGGTCGCGACGGCACGGCCGCTTCGACCGCGCCGCCGATGGCGCCGCCGGGCTAAGGTGTAGACCTCGATGATGCGCGGAGGAACGGGCGATGACGGATCGCAGCGAAGCGGTGGGCGGACCGGCGGAGGAGGACGTGGTCTCGCCGGCTCCTGAAGGCGGGACGACCGGGGATCCGACGATCCCAGCCAAGGCCACTCGACGCGAATGGCTCGGCCTGGTCGTGCTCGCACTCGCTGCACTGCATGTACGTGATGGACCTGACGGTCCTCCATCTCGCGGTGCCCAAGATGAGCGCCGAGCTGCAGCCGTCGAGCGCCGAGCTGCTGTGGATCATCGACATCTACGGGTTCTTCGTGGCAGGTGCCCTGATCACGATGGGCAGCCTCGGTGATCGGATCGGCCGCCGACGACTCCTGCTCATCGGCGCGGCGGCGTTCGGGATCACGTCCCTGCTGTGCGCCTTCTCGTCGTCGCCGGAGATGCTCATCGTCAGCCGGGCGGCCCTCGGCATCGCCGGCGCGACCCTCGCCCCCTCGACGCTGTCGCTGATCTTCCACATGTTCCAGGACCCGCAGCAGCGGACGGTCGCGATCGGTGTCTGGATCGGGGCCTTCTCGGCGGGTAGCGCGATCGGCCCGGTGCTCGGCGGGATCGCCCTCGAGTATTTCTGGTGGGGCTCGGTCTTCCTCATCGCGATCCCGGTGATGGTCGCGCTCCTGATCCTCGGACCCCGTCTCCTGCCCGAGTACCGCGACCCGGAGGCAGGCCGCCTCGACCCCGCGAGCGCGATCATGGCGGTCGGCGCCGTCCTGGCGGTGATCTATGGGCTCAAGCAGATCGCCCAGGAGGGACCCGGGCCGCTCGCGATCGGCGCGATCGTGGTGGGGCTCGCTGTCGGCGTGCTGTGGGTGCGCCGTCAGCGGCAGCTCCCCGACCCGATGATCGACCTGGCGCTGTTCCGCGTGCCAACGTTCAACGCGGCGCTCGTCGTCAACTTCCTGGCGATCTTCATGGCCGTCGGCTACTTCCTGTTCATCGCCCAGTACCTGCAGCTCGTCGCCGACCTGACGCCGTTCCAGGCGGGCCTGCTATCGCTGCCCTCCGCGATCGGTTTCATCGTCGGCTCGCAAGCGGCCCCCCGGATCGTCCAGCGCGTCAAGCCGGGCTACCTCATCAGCGGCGGGCTGGCCGTCGGCTCGCTGGGTCTCCTCCTGCTAACCCAGGTCGGGACGACGAACGGGCTGCTGCCCATCGTCGTGGCCTCGGTCGTGATCTCGCTTGGCTTGTCCCCGGTGTTCGGGCTGACGACCGAGCTCATCGTCGGCTCAGCGCCCCCCGAGCGGGCCGGGGCCGCGTCGGGGATCAGTGAGACCGGTGCCGAGCTCGGCGGTGCACTCGGGATCGCGATCCTCGGCAGCGTCGGCGCCGCCCTGTATCGAGGCGGTGTCGCGTCGAGCCTCCTCACGGGCGTCCCGCCGGAGGCCGCGACCGCCGCCAGGGACACCCTCGGGGGCGCGGTCGGCGTGGCCGAGACGTTACCGGCCGCGACGGCAGACACGCTCCTGGTGGTCGCACGCACGGCGTTCGTCGACGGCATGCACGTGGCGGCCGCGATCGCCGGCGTGATCGGGCTGGGACTGGCCGCCTTCGCCTACGTCTCGCTCCGCGAACATGGGAGCGAGCGCGCCGAATCCGAGCCGACCTGTGTCGAGCCGACGATGGTCGACCACCCGGTGATGTCGCCGTTGTCCAAGCCCGCGCGCGAGTGCTTCTGACCGGAAGACGCCACTGAATCGCCGGCAACCCTACCCTTACCCGCATGCCCGCCGAATTCATCTACTCCACGTATCGGCTCGCCAGGCACTACCCGCCGGACCGGACCGTGCTCGAGGACATCTCGCTCAGCTTCTACCCGGGCGCCAAGATCGGCGTCATCGGGCCGAACGGCGCGGGCAAGTCGAGCCTGCTCAGGATCATGGCCGGCCTCGACGACGGGTTCACCGGCGAGGCGCGCCTGACGCCCGGTTTCACCGTGGGCTATCTCGACCAGGAGCCCCAGCTCGATCCGTCGAAGGACGTGAAGGGCAACGTCCTCGACGGCGTCCGCCCGGTCCAGGACCTCATCGACCAGTACAACGCCGTGATGGCCAAGTGGTCCGACCCCGACGCCGACTACGAGGCCGTCGGCGCCGAGCAGGCCGCGCTCGAGGACAAGATCAACGCGGCAGACGCCTGGAACCTCGAACGCAACGTCGATATCGCGATGGACGCCCTGCGCTGTCCACCCGATGACCAGGACGTGGCGACGCTCAGCGGCGGCGAGCGGCGGCGGGTCGCGCTCGCCCGGCTGCTCCTCCAACATCCCGACCTGCTGCTGCTCGACGAGCCGACGAACCACCTCGACGCCGAGTCGGTCGACTGGCTCGAGCGCTTCCTCGACGAGTACGACGGCACCGTCGTGGCCGTCACCCACGACCGCTACTTCCTCGACAACGTCGCGAAATGGATCCTGGAGCTCGACCGCGGACGCGGCGTGCCGTTCTCGGGCAACTACTCGAGCTGGCTCGAGCAGAAGCTCGAGCGCATGTCGAAGGAGCAGAAGACGGCCGATGCGCGACAACGGACGCTCGCGCGCGAGCTCGAGTGGGTACGGTCGTCGGCGCGGGCTCGCCAGTCGAAGGGCAAGGCCCGGCTATCGGCCTACGAGCAGCTCCTGGCCGAATCGAACGACGCGAAGCGCACCGAGCGCGAGCTCGAGATCGCCATCCCGCGCCGGACCGCGCCTCGGCGACCAGGTCATCGAGGTGAACGGGCTGCGCAAGGGCTTCGGTGACCGGCTGCTCATCGAGGACCTGACGTTCTCGCTGCCGCGCTCGGGGATCGTCGGGATCATCGGGCCGAACGGCGCCGGCAAGACGACGCTGTTCCGGATGCTCGTCGGCCAGGAGGCGCCCGACGCGGGGTCGATCACGATCGGCGACACGGTGGAGATGGCCTATGTCGACCAGAGCCGGGACGATCTGGCTGCCGACAAGACCGTGTTCCAGGAGATCACCGACGGCGTCGAGGCGATCAAGGTCGGCCCGCGCGAGGTCCCGGCCCGGGCGTACGTGAGCAGCTTCAACTTCCGCGGCACCGACCAGCAGAAGATGGTCGGGCAGCTGTCGGGCGGCGAACGGAACCGCGTCCACCTGGCCAAGCTGCTGCAGACCGGCGGCAACGTGCTGCTCCTCGACGAGCCGACCAACGACCTCGATGTCGATACGCTGCGCGCGCTCGAGTCCGGGCTCGAGTCGTTCCCGGGCTGCGTTGTCGTGATCAGCCACGATCGCTGGTTCCTCGACCGGATCGCGACCCACATCCTCGCCTTCGAGGGCGACAGCCAGGTCCGCTTCTTCGAGGGCAACGTCAGCGACTACGAGGCGTTCCGCCGCAAGGAGCTGGGCACGGCCGCGGACCAGCCGCACCGGATCCGATACAAGCGGCTCGTGGCCTGACTGAAGCTTCAGGCCACGAGCTGGACCACGGTGATCTCCGGGACGACGTCGCGCAGCCGCGGACGCCACGACCGATCGGCGGTGACCACCACGTCCGTACCGCCAACAAGCGCGCTCGCGACAATGAGGGCGTCGGGCATCGGTAGGTCGGTCGACGCGCGCAGCCGCGCCCCCTCGCGCGCGACCTCGTAGGTCACCGGCACGAGTCGCATGCCGGCGAAGTGCCGGAGGAATGCTTCGGCCGTGGCGACCGCGGCCGGACCGCGCCGGAACGGACGAACGAGGATCTCGGCGACCGTGACCATCGACAGCGACGCGGGATTGCGGCCGGTCGCGACGAAGGCATCGAAGAGTTCGACGGCCTTGGGACTGCCGCTCTCGCCGCCGGCCAGGTAGGCCAGGACGACCGAGCTGTCGATGAGGAGCGATGCTCCCGCCGGGATCGCGTCGCCGAGCCGACGCGCTCTCGAGCGGTCAGCCACGCGACTCCCACGTCGCGCGCTCGCCCTCGAGGTATGCAGCCGGATCGCCGTACACGTCGCGCAAAGCCCCGGCATAGCTGGAGCGGATGCGGTGGAGGCGGATCGTGTCCGGGTCATCCGAGACTGATCTCGACCAGGAACCGATCCCCTTCGGTCACGCCGGCGGTCTCGACGATCGGCTCCGGGAGGGTCAGCTGGCTCTTGGCCCGAAGTCGAGCCTCGGCATGGACGGCGAGTCGTGGCATGTACGACAGCGTAGCATGTGGTCGCACCTCACATCATCTGGTATCACTCGAACAAGTCGTGTCGTACCGCATCCGTCACGCCACTGTGAGGCATGCGCTGAGCGCATCAGCGGCATCAAGCGATGATGCGCGACGTGCGAGCGCTTGCGACTGTCGCCACCTTCCTGCTGACGCTGGCCGCCAACGGCGCCGCGAATGCCCTTCCGCTGAACGGGCAGACGACGGCGGAGATCAGCGATCGATTCCATGTGTTCGTCATCCCGGCCGGCTACGTCTTCGCGATCTGGGGCCTCATCTACCTCGGTCTCGGCGTCTACACGGTCTACCAGGCCACGCACGCCGACGATCCGGTCGTCCGTCGTCTTGGGTGGCTGCCTGCCATCAGTAACGTCCTCAACGCCGCCTGGATCCCGCTCTTCCACTACGAGGTGTTCGTGCTCACCGTCGTGGTGATGGTCGGACTGCTCGCGACGCTCGTCGCCATCCATCGGCGGCTATGGACCGCTCGGTTTGAGCTGACGTCGAGTGACGTTCTGGGCCATCCGCGTCCCGTTCTCCATCTACCTCGGGTGGATCACCGTCGCGACGGTCGCCAACGTGGCACAGACGCTGGCATCGCTTGGTTTCATCGGGCTGGACGGGCTGGCCATCCCCGGCGAGTGGATCGCCGCGATCGTGCTGCTGGCCGTGTTCCTGATCGCCGTGTGGTTCATCCGGCAGTTCCACGACTCCGCGTACGGGCTGGTCATCGTCTGGGCGTACGCCGGCATCGCGATCAAGGAAGCCAGCACCCCGCTGGTGCCCTGGATCGCGGGCGCGGGGGCCATCGGGATCGCTCTCCTGATCGTGATGCGTGCTCTGGCCGGGACTAGCGCCCGGCGCAGCAGCGTCGCCTAGCCGCGCCCCGGGCCAAGCAGACCTCGCTCATAGGCGGTCGCGACGGCGGCCGCTCGATCGTTCACGTCGAGCTTCGCGTAGATGTGCAGCAGGTGGGTCTTGACCGTCGCCTCGGAGATGAACAGGCGCGCCGCCGTCCCGCGGTTCGTCTCCCCTTGGGCGATCAGCGCCAGGACCTCGAGCTCGCGCTCGCTCAACGAATCCTGCGCGGGCGTCCGCAGCTGCTTGACGAGACGCCTCGCGACCGACGGGGCCAGGACCGACTCGCCCATGTGGGCCGCGCGGACCGCCCGATAGAGCTCCGCGCGCGGGGAGTCCTTGAGCAGGTAGCCGATCGCCCCGGCCTCGATGGCCGGTACCACGTCGGAATCGGTCTCGTACGTCGTGAGGACCAGGACGCGGGCCGGGTTGCCGCGCTCGGCCAGCTGGCGGGTGGCCGTCGCGCCGTCGACGCGTGGCATCCGCAGGTCCATCAGGACCACGTCCGGTCGCAGGGACTCGGCCCGCTCGACCGCCTCCGCGCCATCGGCGGCCTCGCCGAGCACCTCGAACTCCGGGTCGCCCTCGAACATCCCGCGCAGCCCGTCACGCACGACCGGGTGATCGTCGACGATCAGGAGCCGGATCGGGCTCACGACTCCGACCCGTCCGCCGGGGCGCCGATGGCCGGCACCCGTGCCGAGATGGCCGTGCCGCCGCCCGGCTCGGACTCGATCGCAAGGGTGCCCGCGACGCGACCGACGCGCTGGCGCATCGCGGTGAGCCCGAACCCCGCACTCCGCGCCGGCTTCGCGTCGGCCGGTACCTCGAAGCCGACGCCGTCGTCGCGCACGTCGAGGGTCACCTCGTCGCCCATGTAGGACAACGTCAAGCCGGCCTTCGACGCCGTGGCGTGCTTGGCGACGTTCGCCAGGGCCTCCTGCGCGGTCCGCAGCAGCGCTACCTCGATCTCGGGGTGGAGCGGCATCGGCTCGCCGGTGGTCGTGACGTCGACCGGGCACGCCGCTCAGCGTCGACCAGCGAGTGGCGACGTCGGACAGCGCCTCCTCGAGGGTCGCGCCGTCGAGGATCTCCGGCCGCGACGCCTCGACCGAGCGGCGCGCCTCGGACAGGCTGTCGCGGGCCAGCCGGATGGCGTTGGCGACGTGTCGCTGGCGCGACTCCGGCCGGTCCTCGGCGTGCTCGGCCGCCTCGAGCTGGGTGACGATCCCGGTCAAGCCGTGGGCGATGGTGTCGTGGATCTCGCGCGCCATGCGGGCCCGCTCGTCGAGCATGCCGGCCTCGCGGGCCTGCGCGACCAACTGGCGCTGCAGCCCGAGGTTCTCGGCCATCGCCGCCTCGAGTCGGGCCACGTTCTGGCGGCGTTCCTCGGTCAGTTCCGACAGCTTCTCGCCGAGCACGGAGCCGCCCCCGATGGCGATGATCTGGATCACGATGACGACGCCGTACAGGACCCACTGGTCGACGGTCCGCCAGGGGAACCCGGTGATCGTGGTGTTGATCAGGATCGACGTCGCGGCGACGCCGGCCACGATCAGCGGCAGCGGCCGGAGCAGGCCGGCGTGGAAGAACGCGCTGATGGCGAAGATGAAGAACATCGGGTTGCGCGCCATCAGGAGCGTGGCCAGCGCGAGCAGGCCGACGAAGTAGATGAGCATCCGTCCGCGTTGCGCGCGCCGCGGCTCGGGCAGCCGCGTGAACAGCAGGTAGACCCACGCGACGGTGATCGCCACCACGGCGAGCGTGATGAGCCGCTCGCCCGGTTGGCGGTCCGGCCGGAGGAGCGCGATCACCGTCGAAGCGGCGAGCGACAGGTACGGGGCCCACGTCATCGAGGCCTCGTTCCAGCGCTCCCAGGCCGTGTCCGCACCCCCCGGACCGGGTGTCGGTGTCACCGTGGCGCTCACTCCCAGCGGAACAGCCTCGCCGCCGCGGTCCCGGCCGCGAGCGTGATCGCGGCCATTATCACCAGCGGGAGGAGCTGTGGCGTCGCGCCCACCCAGGCCTCGAGCATCGCCTGCACCCCGGGCGGCGTGACATCGCCGATCCGGACGAGGATATCGGGCAGGAGCCAGCGCGGCAGGTAGACACCGCCCAGGAGCATCACGGTCGCGAACAGCAGCAGCGTCAGCGCCGTCGCCACCCCGCCGCTCGGCGCGATGGCCGCGATGAGCAGCCCCATGGCGAACAACGCGGACATCCCGAGCAGGAACGCGACGCCGAAGCCGATCAGGTTCTGGGGCACGGGGATCTGGTACGCCAGGGAGCCGGCGACGATGAGGACGACGGTCGCCCCGATCGCGACCGCCATGTTGACGAGCAACTGGGCGACCACGATGGTCATCGGCTTTGCCGGCGTCGTGGACAAGCGGCGCAGCACGCCGCTCTCGCGGTCCTTGATCAGCCGGGCCGGCATCGTCTGGATGCCGAGCGTCGCCAGGGTGATGACCAACATCGATGGGGCGAGGAGGTCGATGAAGCGCCGCCCGCCGAGCAGCGGATCCGGCTCGTGCGGCGCGAAGATGGCGCCGATGACGAGGATCACGATCGCCGGCAGGAACAGCCCGATGAACAGGATGCCCGGCTCGCGGATCATCAGCTTCGCCTCGACGGCGATGAATTTGGTCAAGTTCGACATGTCAGTTGGCTCCTGATCAGCTGGCGAGCTTGCGGCCGGTCAGCGCGACGAACGCGTCCTCGAGATCGGCCTGTTCGATGCGCAGCTCGTTCGCGACGATCTGCTGACGGGCCAGGACGCTGGTGACGGCGTGGACGAGGTTGCCCGTGCCGGTCACGACGACGGTGGCGCCGCTGTGACTCACGTCGCGGACCTCGGGGAGGGTCGTGAGCACGGTCTCGTCGAACGGGGCCGACGGGCGGAAGCGGAGGCGCTGCTCGGCGTCGACGAGGCGGACGATGCCGGCCGGGGTGTCGAGGGCGACCACCTTCCCGCCATCGATCAGCGCCAGCCGGTCGGCCAGGCGCTCGGCCTCTTCCATGAAGTGGGTGACGAGCAGGATCGTGACGCCGCGATCGCGAACCCCCTCGATGAGATCCCAAGTGTCGCGTCGCGCCTGCGGGTCGAGACCCGTCGTCAGCTCGTCGAGGATGGCGATCCGCGGGTTGCCGACGAGGGCCAGGGCGATCGACAGGCGCTGCTTCTGGCCGCCGGACAGCTTGCCGAACGGCGTGTCGAGCACCTCCCCCAGGCCGAGGTCGCCGACGAGCGTCCGCCAGTCGGCCGGCTTGGCGTAGAAGGAGGCGAACAGGTCGAGCGCCTCGCGGGGCCGGATTCGCTCGGGCAGCTCGCTCTCCTGGAGCTGGACACCGACGTGCTGGCGGAGCTCGTCGCGGTCACGCCGCGGATCGAGGCCCAGCACCCGGATCGTGCCCGAGTCGGGGGTGCGCAGTCCGCCGACGGACTCGACGGTGGTGGTCTTGCCGGCGCCGTTCGGTCCGAGGATGCCGAAGATCTCGCCTTCCTCGACGGAGAACGTCACGCCGTCGACGACCGTGCGGTCGCCGTAGCGCTTGGTGATGTGGTCGACTTCGATGAGGCTCATGCCTCGATGATGGGTTCGGCACCACTGCCGAGGCATCGGCGGCCCGGCCAGTTCTGGCGGCCCATTCGGTGGGCCGGCCTATCCACCGAACGGTGGATGCGACTTCACATCCTCCGGGCTCTGCGTGCCGCCGACGGCCTCGCTTCGACCGGTGTTGCGCCGTTCGTAGGAACAGGTCCGGATGGTCTCGCCAAGGGCGCTCTCGATGCCATGCGCGATGGCGACGCCGCGTTTACCGAGATCGTCGGCCCAACCGGTGAAGTACACGACGGTCGGCGCGCCCTCCCCGGTGCAGCGCGCGTAGATGTCGTGGCCATCGACGGCGACCAGCCCTTCGACAGTGCTGCCCGGCTCGACCGGCAGCTCGATGCGGGCCGGGGCCGGAGATTCCGGCGAGGCCGATATCGAGGGCGGCGCTGATGACGAGCCAGTCGGTTCGACCGACGCGGGCGGGTTTGTCGTGGATGGCGTCGCTCCGCCGCACGTCGAGAGGGTGAGGGAGACCATCGCAGCGACCGTGACGAATTCTGCCTGCGTCGCGTGATGCTGCTCATGGCCATCCCGCCTCCGTGTCAGGTGCCCGGACTGCGGTCCGGCACGGGTCGACGTCGCAACGATATGCCGGTTGTCTACCGCGGATACACGAACGACTGCTGCCAGAGCGTCGGGTTGCCGGGCGTGTCGACGCTGCCGAGCCACGCCCAGTCCTGCAGGCTGCGCATGTCCTTGCCTCGGCCGAGCAGGCCCATGTAGACGTGCGCCCCGGACAGCGTGGCGCGGTAATTGCCGTAGCCCTCGCTGTTGACGAAGCAGGCGTGGCGATCGAACGCGGTCTCGCCCTCGGGATACGGGATGTAGGCGCCTTCGCCCTCGCCCGGCACGCAGGCGCCGCTGTCGAGCACGATGCCCTCCGCATCCATCCGGGCCATGTAGGCCTCGAGCATGTCGGCGTCGCTCCGGAAGAGGTAGAAGCCCATCCGCGCGGCGGGCGAATCGATGAGCTCGCAGTCGATGCCGGCGATCGCGACACCCGGCAGGTCGCCGGCAGCGCACGGGCGAGCAGTCGCTGATGCCGCGCATGATGCCGTCGATGAGATAGCGCTCGGCGTGGGTGAATGACACGGCCGTCGGGCGTGGCGTCGGCTCGGGGGTCGGGCGGACGGTCGGCTCGGGCGTGACGACCGACGGCTCTGGCGTCGCGGGGACCGGCTCCGGCGTGGCGGGATCGACCGGGGCGGACGGCGCGGGTGAGGCCGGCGGCGGCGAGCACCGCGCCCTGGCTGGGCGGTGGCGTGGCCGATCCACACGCGGCGAGGACGAGCGCGGCCATCAGCGAGGCCGCGAGGAGAAGCTTGGGCATGTCGATGACTCCGATGACGGCGGGTCGATGGCCCGCCACGGCCCATTGGACGCCGGCGAAGCTCGATCTCCCCGCGACAAATGTCGACTCCTGGGCTCGCTGAACGTCCGTTTGTCGGCCGGAAGACGCTCGAACGCCGAGCGCGCGAGCGGTAGCATCCGAGCCATGGAAGCACCGGAGGCCGAGGCCCTCCTGGCGGTCGCCGAGGACGCCAGCGCGGCGTCGCGCGGGGCCGATGCCGAAGGCGGCGCTCGACCGGCTCGAGACCGAGCACGACGAGCTCGTCGGGGCGTTGCAGTGGTTCATCGACTACGGGCGCACCGACGAAGCCCTCCGCCTCGCCAACGCGCTGTACCGGTTCTGGATCACGAAGCAGCGGTTCGAGGAAGGCGCGATCTGGTTCGAGCGCGCGCTCGCCTCCCCCGGCGGCGACGACCGGCTCCGCGGGACGGCCACGATCAACGCCGGCTTCATGCCGTTCTGGATGGGCCAGGACGACCAGGCAGCCGAGCTGTTCGGTCGAGGGCTCGAGATCGCTCGGGCGACTCGACGACGCGCCGATGATCTCGCAGGCGCTCGGCGGGCTATCGAGGGTGGCGCTCCGCTCGCGATGTCGCCGAGGGCCGTCGACTCGCCCGGGAGGCGCTCGACGTCAGCACGGCCGCCGATGACGAGGCCGGCCGCTCGAACGCGCTCCACCTGCTCGGGGTCGGTGCCCAGATCGCCGGCGACCTGCCGGAGGCTCGCGACTGGATGACGCAGCGGCTCGCGCTCGTGCGAACGGAGGGCAACCAGTTCCTGACCGCATCGGAAGCCGCCAACCTCGCCATGGTCGAGCGCCAGCTGGGCAACCTCGATGCCGCCGAGTCGCTCACGCGCGAGGCGCTCGAGACCAGCGAGGCCATCGGCGACCGATTCATCACGCCGTTCGCGTTCAGCGGGCTGGCGTCGATCGCCATGGAGCGCGGCGAGTTCGAGCGCGCCGCGACCCTGGTCGGCGCGGCCGAGACGCTCATGGAAACGCAGCACATGGCCTGGCCACCCGACGAGCGCCCGCATTATGAGCGGCTGCTCGCGGTCCTTCCGGAGTCGATGGGTTCCGAGGCGTTCGAAGTGGCGCGAGCCGCCGGGATGTCAACGCCCACGCAGACGGCGATCCAGCTGGCGCTCGGCGTGGGCGGTCCACCCCGGTAAGGGTGGACTGCCCACGCGAGATCAGGGTGCCCGGCGCTGCCAGGACTCGCCGCCATCGGCGATCCAAGCCGGCTGCTCCTGGGTCGGCCCCCCGTCCGGATCGAGGACAAGCGTCGCGCCGTCAGACCGCTTCGTGAGGATGGACTGGTCATCGGGTGACCACCAATAGTTCCAACCCCACGGACCAGCGAACGGCTCGGTGATGGGCATGCACGACCCTCCTCCCGCGGGCACCACGCAGAGCCACGTATGGGTGGCGTCCCCGTTGAGTCCCACCAGGCGGGTCCCGTCGTTCGAGAGCTCGCCGTAGCCGACGTTGAGGATCGCCGAGTCCCCACTGACGACGTCCACGACATGGGTACCCGAGCTGCGATCGTCGCTCTCGTAGAACGCGAACTTGTGGCCGTCGGCCGTCCATCCCGATGGCCGCACGATCCCACCCGGCCTGGCAGGCGCCGCTATCGTCTCGACCGTGCCGGTATCGAGCGAGTAGAGCGACAGTTGGTTCGCGGCCTCCGATCCGCTCACGAACATGAACGCGCGACCGTCCGGTGGCCGCCAGTAGATCTCGCCGTCGAGGAAGTCCATCGGCAGCGTTCGCACCCCGCCATCGATGGCATCGATCACATGGATCTTCACGGCACCTTCCGCACCGGCGAGGATCACCACCGACCGTCCGTCGGGCGACCACATGATCGACTCAGGATCGGCACTGGTGAGGCCGGTCGTGTTCGTGACTAGCACGTTCCGGCCGTCGGCGTCGGCGACCACCGGGATGTCGCCGCTCTGGCCAGCGCGCAGGAACACGAGGCGCGTGCCGTCGAGGGAGAAATGCGGACCGCGGTCTTGCTCGGCACCGACGATCACGCCCGTCCGCGCGCCGCTGACGGGATCGACCGTGAAGATGTCGCCATCGGCCTCGTAGGCGACGAGGCCGTTGGCCGCGAGACCGAGCATCGGCGCAGGGCGTGGCTGACTACCGGCGTACAGAGCCAGGCCGGCGGCGAGAATTAGCGCGAGCAGGGCGATCAAGCCGATCGTCCGCCAGGGGACAGGCCGGATCGACCGGCGAGCCAGCGTGATGACGCTCATGGGAAGCCACCTTTCGGGGAAGCTCCAGCGAGCCCGCTGGCGCATGCCCGCGGTCAGCCGGAGGATGTCGTCGGTGAGATCGGGGTCGCGCGGGGACGAGACTTCGAGGAACCAGGCCGCGAGGTCGCGCTCGAGATGGTCGAAGCGGTTCATGCGACCACCGTCCCGGATTCCGCTGGGCGACGCTCGTCGGCCGCGATCGCGGCGCGGAGCTCGGTCAGGGCTCGATGTAGGCGCGATTGCGCCGTGCCCATCGGGATATCGAGGGTCTCGGCAACCGCCGACGCGGACATGCCGAGGTAGTAGTGCAGGACCAGCACCGCCCGCTGATCAGCGCCGAGGCGGCGGAAGCCACGCTCGAGCTGGTCACGGTCGGCGATATGGCTGGCCTCGTCGCCGGCCGACCCGGCGAATGGCATGGTCGGCGACAGCTCCACTTCGATCAGCCGGCGCTTGCGACGGCGCACGGCGTCGAGGCAGGCGTTGACCGTTAGTCGATGGAGCCAGGCGTCGAACCGCTCGGGGTCACGCAATCCCGGGAGGTCCCGCCAGGCTCGGATGAATGCCTCCTGGACCGCATCTCGCGCGAGCTCCGGATCCCGGAGGATGAGGCGGGCGACAGCCTCCAGCCGCGCGATGGACGCGCCAACGAGTGCGCCGAAGGCGTCGTGATCGCCTCGGCCCGCGCGTTCGACGTAGTCCCGCTGGTCCACGGTCACCCTCGGTGACGCAGCCACTCGGCCGCGTTCAAGGGTAATGGCGTCGAATAGCGGCGAACTTGTCCCGCGAAGTCGATATGGTGGCCCGGTGACCGTTCGCGTGGTGATCATCGGCGGCGGGGCCGTCGGGCTGTCGACCGCGTGGCACCTCGTCGAGCGCGGGATCACGGACGTGACCGTGCTTGAGGCTGGGGAGCTCGCGTCGGGTTCGTCGAGCCGCTCGGCGGGCTTCATCGAGAGCCAGTACGTCGACCCCGTCGATATCGAGCTGCGTGCCCGGAGCATGCACACGTTCCGGCGCCTGCAGCGCGATCACCGCCTCGAGATCAAGGAGATCGGCTACCTGCGGCTGGCGCCTGACGACGAGACGCTCCAGACCTTCGAGGCCAGTGCCCGGCAGCAGCGCGAGCTCGGCATCGACGACGCAGAGCTGCTCGACGCACACGGGGTCCGGCGACTCGTGCCCTGGCTGAGCGGTCAGGGCGTGGCCGGCGGGCTCTTCGGGCCACGCGACGGGCGGATCGATGGCCCGGCGTACTGCCGGCTTCTTGCCGGGCTCGCCGAGGCGGGTGGCGCGCGGATCCGGACGGGCGTCCGAGTGCTGGCTGCGGCGTCAGCGACGGCCGCCGGCTGGCGGCTGGAGACCACGGACGGCGAGGTCCACGCCGACGTCGTGGTCGATGCCGCCGGTCCCTGGGCGGCGCAGGTCGGACGGCTGCTCGGCGTCGACGTGCCGGTCATCCCGCTCCGCAACCAGATCGGCATCTGGCGACTCGACCGACCGCTGGACCGCGTGCTGCCGATGGTCATGGACTACATCCCCCACAGCGGAACGCGCGGCCTGTACGTCGCCACGTACGACGACGCCGGGCACGTGCTCGCGGGCCTCCACAGCGAGGAGATCGTCGGCGAGGGCGTCGACCCCGACGCGTACGACCAGTCGGCCGACGAGGACTACCTTGCGGACACGCGCGCCGCGCTCGAGCGGCGGATGCCGGATCTGCCGCTTGGCGAGGTGGAGCGGGCATGGGCCGGGCTCTACCCGGTCAGTCCGGACGGGCTCCCGATCGTCGGCCCTGCGCCTGGCGACCCATCGGTGATCGTCGCCGCGGGCGGTGGCGGTTCGGGCATCCAGATGTCGCCGATCATGGGCGCTCTGGCCGCCGACTGGATCGCCTTCGGCGAGGCGCGCTCGCTATCTGAAGGTCAGCTCATCGCGCCGGGTCGCGCGAGTCTGGTCTCCGCCGTCTGACGCGAGGCACAACGCGCCAAGAATGAACCCGCCCGGGTAGCGCCCCGCCGTAGCGTGTAGGCGACCAGATCGGTCAGCCCCCGGGAGGGAGAAGCGTGCAGGCGGAGCTCGTGGACAGGGCGCGACGTGGAGACCGTGAGGCCTTCGGCGTGCTGGCTGCCGGCGCCGTCGATCGGTTGTACGCGATCGCTCGCCTGGCCCTTCGCGATACCGAACTCGCGGAGGATGCGACCCAGGAAGCGCTGGTGCGGGCATGGCGCGATCTGCCGACGCTTCGCGACGTCGAGCGGTTCGATGCCTGGCTGTACCGGCTGATCGTCCGAGCGAGCGTGGACATCGGCCGTCGCCGTCAGCGGTGGCGCGCCGAGATCACGATGCTTCCGAATGAACCGTCCGAGCCAGATCCCACGTCGGCACTGGCCGACCGGGACCAGCTCGAGCGCGGCATGCGGCGGCTCACCGTTCCGCAGCAGACGATGCTCGTCCTGACGTTCTACGTCGGCCTGACTCCGAGCCAAGCGGCCGAGGCACTCGAGATTCCCGTCGGGACCGCCAAGTCCCGGCTCCACTACGCGATCGAGGCGCTCCGCGCGGCCATCACGGCCGACGAACGCGCCTCGGTCGACGCCGTGCGGGAGGGCCGAACGGCATGAACGCCAATGACAGGCTCGAACGCCGGCTGACCGACTTCTACCAGTCCGAGAGCCCGCCGCGGGCACCCGACTGGGTGTTGCGGTCGGCCCTCCAGACCATCGACGACACCCAACAGCGGCGCGTGCTCATCCGCGTGCCGTGGAGGTTCCCGCACATGAACAACGTCGCCAAGATGGCGATCGCGGCCGTGGTCGTGATCGCCATCGGGGCCCTGGGCCTGAGCGTGCTCAGGCCGTCGGGCTCGTCCAACGTCGGCGGTCAACCGACCGCCAGCCCAACCCCGTCCCCTTCCATCTCGTTGAGCCCCTCACCGAGCAGCCCCTCATCGAGCGCCTCGGTCGTATCACCGGCTGCGTTGTCGGAGACCTTCACGTCCGAGCGTCACGGCTTCTCGATCTCGTTCCCAGCAGGCTGGGTGCCCCGACCCGCCACGTCGCCGTGGACAACGGGCATTCCCGACTACTCAACGACAGCGGGCGACGTCATGTACGACCCGGTCCTGGACGGCAGCCTCTGGATCATGGTTGCCTCGCAGCCGCTGGCCGGCAAGAGCGCCGAGCAGTGGGTGGCCGACGCGGTAGCTGGGCTCGGCTCGGCCGATTTCTGTGAAACGCCGAGCCAGCCCGCCACGATCGATGGCGTCCAGGGACGGGATTGTGGTTCCGCCGCCGCTGTCGCGACCGGGGAGCGGGGCTACGTGGTGAAGCTGTACACCTCAGGCGACGTTCCAGCGGTCGTCGCGGGATACGACCAGGCCTATTTCGAGGACGTCCTCGCGACGCTGCAGCTCCAACCGGAGGATGCGGTCGACACCGCGCCGTAAGCGTCGCCGCCGGCGTCCCCGCGACGTCGCCCAGTCAGACGTGCCGGTGCAGGTCCGCCTCTGGGGTCGATGGGGCATCGTCGCCTCGCGGCGGCTGTTCCCAGCCCATCTCCGACACATTGCGCTGCGGGACCGAGAGATGCACGACTTCGTGCTCGACATTGGCGATGGCCGATGCGGGAACGTAGATGTCGCTCGACCCGATGGAGGTGAGAACGTAGTTCTGACCGACTTCCCGGACCTCGCCCACGCGACGTCCGTCGTTCCCGACCACCGTCCAGCCAGGCTTGAGATCTGCCATTCGCACTTCGGTCCTTGAGCCTCCTCGCCCAGCGTTTGCCTACGATAGCCGAAGGGGCACTTCGAGCCGTCTGCGCCGGGCTTCTGTAACTACCGTAGACAGATGCAAGTCCCGGAGACGCTCGATCGCACGCGGTTGCGAGATCGTGTGGGAGGACGACTTCGACCGGCCGACGCTCGACGAGACGCGCTGGCTCCCCCATTACCTGCCGCAGTGGAGCACGCCCGACCGGACCGCGACGCGCTACGAGATCCGCGACGGCGTCCTGCGGCTGCTGATCGAGGTCGACGACCCGCCGTGGGCGCCCGAGCTCGACGGCGACCTGCGCGTGTCGTCGCTCCAGACCGGCGTGTTCGCCGGGCCGGTCGGCTCGACGATCGGCCAGCTCCACTTCCACCCAGACGTGGTTGTCCGCACCGCTCAGGAGAACCGGGCGCTCTTCACGACCCGGTACGGCCTGATCGAGACGCGGTTCCGCGCGCTCGACGACCCGCGGATGATGGTCGCGCTGTGGATGATCGGCTTCGAGGACGAGCCGGAGCGCTCGTCGGAGATCCTGATCGCCGAGATCTTCGGGCGCGACGTCCTGCCCGACCGGGCCAGGATCGGGATGGGCGTCCACCCGTTCGGCGACCCGTCGATCATCGACGACTTCTCGGCCGAGGAGGTCGCGATCGACGTGCGCGAGTGGCACACCTACTCGGCCGACTGGACGCCCGACCGCGTCGCCTGGACTACGTCAACGCGCTCCGGGCGAGCCTCCGGGCGTCGTGAACCGCAATGAAGACGGCTGGAAGCCTGGAGGTCAGGCCCAGACCGGTTAAAGCAGCTCGAGCCCGATCACGAGAACGAGCGAGAGCTCGACCCTACCGAATCCCAGATGACCCGGGGCGCATCTTCATTTCACAGGCCCCTCGTCCTGGGAATGCGGCCGTTGGAGACCCAGCTGCAGCAATCGTGGAGTGGCGGCACGGTCGGGTAATCCCGTCCTGACGGGACGCGTCATCATCGCTCGGTGACTGAGACCACCCCGCCCATCGACCGACTCCTCGCGCCATTCCGCGAGTTCACCAGCAGCAACGCCGCCAGCGGGATCCTGTTGATGGCCGCTGCGGTCATCGCCCTTATCTGGGCGAATTCGCCGATCGCCTCGTCTTACGTCTCGCTGTGGGACACGCGTCTGACAATCGGCGTCGGCGACTGGGTTATCTCGAAGAACCTCCTGCATTGGATCAACGACGGGTTGATGGCCATCTTCTTCTTCGTCGTCGGTCTCGAGATCAAGCGCGAGGTCCTGGTCGGGGAACTCGCGTCGGTCCGGCGCGCCGCGCTCCCGATCGCGGCAGCGCTCGGCGGGGCGCTCGTGCCCGCCTTGGTCTTCCTCCTCATCGTCGGCTCGGGCGAGGGCGCGCGCGGTTGGGCGGTCCCGATGGCGACGGACATCGCCTTCGCCCTCGGAGTCCTCGCCCTGGTCGGTGCCCGCATCCCGATCGGCCTCCGCGTCTTCATGGCGGCACTGGCCATCGTTGACGACCTGCTGGCGGTGGTCATCATCGGGCTGTTCTACACCTCGGACGTATCCGTCGCCGCGCTCGCGGCGGCAGGAGGTTGCCTGGCGCTGTTGGTCGCCGCCAACGTCCTCGGAGTCCGCCGACCGGCGGTGTACGGCGTCCTCGGACTCGCGCTCTGGTTCGCGATCCTTCAGTCCGGTGTGCACGCCACGGTCGCCGGCGTTCTCCTGGCGATGACGATCCCGGCTCGAACCAGGCTCGACAGCGCCGACTTCGCGGCTCGTGCCCGACGGATCGTGGACCACCTCGTTCGCCGCGAGGACAGCGACGAACCGACGACGATAGCGGAGCATCACGATGCCCTGTGGGACCTCGAGACGATCACCGAGCGAGCCCAGGCACCGATGCTCCGGTTCGAACATGCCCTGCAGCCATGGGTCGCCTTCGTCATCGTCCCGATCTTCGCTCTGGCGAACGCAGGAGTCGCGCTGGGCGGTGACAGTGGCGCCATTCTCGGGGATCCAGTCGTTCTCGGTGTCGCCGTCGGACTCATCGTCGGCAAGCAAGTTGGCATCACGACCGCGACCCTGCTGGTCGTGCGCGCGGGTTTCGCGTCGTTGCCACCGGGCGTGACCATGAAACACGTCTACGGTGCGGCGTGGCTTGGCGGGATCGGGTTCACGATGAGCCTGTTCATCAGCGATCTGGCCCTCGGCGGCGGTCCCGTGCTCGCCCTCGCGAAGATCGGGATCCTCGCGGCCTCGGTCGTCGCCGGCGTGGGCGGCTATGTGATCCTGCGGTTCGCGACCCAGACGCGCTAGCCGCGTTGAAGCCGGCAGAGGCGCGTAAATCCTGTGGCGGTCATGCGTATACGACAGTTGACGAGCGTGAGCCTCGGGCACACGTCGCCGGTGGTTGCGGCCAGCGACGGCCCGGGTGATGAGGCGGGACCGGACCCCTCTCCGGTCTCCTACGTGCCGACCCGACAGCCTGATCACCGTCCAGCGCTGATGACCGTCCAGCCCACCTGACGCCGCGCCCGTGCGCGTTCGAGACGGCCTGACCGTGGACGTCATCCTCGCCGGTGCGGTCTTCCTCGTCGCCTACGGGCTGATCGCGTCCGAACGGGTTGATCGGACGCTCGTCGCGTTGGGGCGGCGTCACGACCAGGAGGAGGCGTTCGCGGCGATCGACTTCAACGTGATCTTCCTGCTCGCGGGGATGATGGTCTGGCGGCGCCTAGAAGACCGGCTTCTTCGAGTGCTGCGGGTCGCATCCACTTCTCGCGCGGCCAGCCGTTCCGACTGCTGATCATCCTTGCGCTCCTAGGTGCGGCGGTTCTCGACAACGTGACCACGGTCGTCCTCCCGACGCCGGTCACGCTGTCGATCGCGCGGACCCTGAAGGTCAACCCGTTCCCGTACCTGATCAGTCAGATCTTCGCCTCGAACATCGGCGGCACCGCGACCCTCATCGGGGATCCGCCCAACATCCTCATCGGCTCCGCTGCCAGGCTCGACTTCGGCGACTTCCTGGTCAACCTCGCCCCGGTCGTGGTCATCATCATGTTCGCCTTCGTCGGGATCATGTGGTTGGCCTTCGGCCGGAACATGGAGGACGACGCCGATCGCCTGGACATCCTGGCGGGAGGAACTCGATCCACCGTAGGAAATTTGCCGCTAGAAGCCGAACCTCAAGCGCAAGCTCTCGAGGTTGAGGAGGAAGTCACCGACCCCGACGGCGATCAGCAACGTCCCGGCGATGACGTCGATCGCACGGTGGTGGCTGGTGACGTAACCGACGATCTGTCGCTGTCGTGCCCCGGCCAACAGCGACAGGACGACGAGAGGCAGCCCGAAACCAAGACCGTAGGCGAGGAACACGACGACCTTCTGGAGCGCGTCGGAGAGCCCCACCGAGAACGCGATCAGGGAGAGCGCGAATGCCCCCGCACACGGCAGGGCCAGCGGACCGAGCACGAGCCCATACACGTAGGCCCGTCCGAACGGATTCGAGACGAACGGTACGCGCATGCCCGGCAGCCGCTCGAACGGGTTCCGACCCGCCAGGAGCAGCACGCCAAGCACGATGAGGAGTGCGTCGGTGAGCGGGATCAGGTACCCGAGGACCGCCCCGATCGGCACGGCCACGACGACCAGGATGACAGCCACCGCAAGCATCGTCGTAAGGACGCCGACCAGGATGATCAGACCGAGGAGCCCGGTCCCGCGGCGCCCGGACAGAGCCGCCGTGTTCGCCGACAGATATGCCAGGAAGCTCGGATACAACGGCAGCAGGCACGGGCTCGTCGCGCTCGCCAGACCCAGCGTGAATGCCAGCCAAAGGCCGTCCAGGTCAGGCCCCGTGGGCCTCGGCCAGGGCCACGATCGTATCAGGGCTCTTGTGGCCGAAGTCCGTTCGCGTCACGGTGCCATCCGTCCCGACAACGAGCATCGGGGTGGACGGCGGGTTGAGGAACTGGTCCCCGAATTCGGCCGCCAGGGCACGCGCGACGTCCTTGCCGGCGATGGCGTAGCGCCCCTGGAAGCCATGCCGTTCGCGATAGGCGGCGAGACTCGCGGCGTCCTCATTCGGATCCACGTCGAGGACGACGTACACCACGTGGTCGGCTGGGAGCCTCGCCAGGGCCGACTGCACGTCAACCTGCTGCGCGAGACAGTTGCTGCACCAGATCGCCACTGTCTCGACGAGGATGACCTTTCCGGCGTGGTCCGCGATCCGGAACGGCTCACCGGTCACGGCATCGACGAGCGGCGCGGCGGCCCACGCCTGGTCGAGGATGACAGTAGGCGCCGAGGCGGGACGGGGAGCCCGGAGCGGCCGAGTGCTCCGTCGCAGATCCAGATGGCACGGCAGCGACCGACGACGCCGCCGATCTGCCAAGCGTTTCTGTGGCGACGGATGGGGCGCCCGTCGAACCGGCACAGGCCGCGACAAGCAAGGCGGAGATCGCGAGGATGATCAGGGCGGCACTTCTGGGTCGTAGATGCATCGACCCATCATCGGCCATCCTGATGACGCCTCGATGTCGCCGCGTGGATGCCACCGTTTCGGGCGCTGTCGTCGCCGTGGTCGCGAGACCCTGCATGAGGCGGAGCGCCGGGGCAGTCGTCGTCTCGGCTACTTCAGTGGCGCGGCGGCAATCGCGTGGGCCATCTCGGTGTCCCAGATGACAACCGCGTGGTAGCCGTCCATCACCGTCGCAGCCATGTCGGCCGGGATCGGGAAGTCCTGCATCCCTTCGGTCGCCTTGAGGGGACCGAGATCGAGCAACTTGGACTTGTCGATGTCGCCCGTCGCGGTGACATCGTTGTTCGATACCAGGACGACGTTGGTATGGGCGATCGAGCCAGTCTTGAAGCTCTCGAGGACGACCACGTATCCACCGTCGGGCTTGACGACGAGCTGTGCCTCGCCAGTCGCCGTGCCATCGACGTCGTGGAACATGCCCTTGCCCATCACCTGCGTCGTTGCAGCCGATGCGCTCGCGGCTACGGTCGGGACCGAAGGTGGCGCCGTCGTCGCGCCACTCCCCTGGCTGCATGCAGCCACGAGGATCGCGACCATGCCGAGTCCGCTGATGAGCTTTGCCAACGGCCGAGAGCCATATCCGTGATCCAGCATCCGAACCTCCTCCGATTGATCGGTACGAAGGCAGGATGGTCGGGAGAAGTGACGAGAGTGTGACGGCACGGCGACGCTATCCTGACTCGCATTCGTCCTCATCAACAGATCGGTGTGGACCCGATGGAGCGGAGCCAGCAAGTCAGGTGACCCGCTCGTGGCAACCTGACCACGTTTGCGATGGGTCAAAAGACTCGGTAGGATTCGGGGCAGAAATCGGCGAGTTTCGTGCTCAGGACAGGCGAAGCATCGCGAAAAATGGTCACCTGACTCTGGATCAGGTGATCATTCCTGAAAACCCATGGCGCATCCGCCACGTGATTTGCCCAGCGTCGTTGCTTGGCCCAGTTGCCGAGCGGAATTTGCATCGGGTTGTCGAGATTGGTTCGGGAGTGTCCTACGCTCGACGCAATGCCCGACACATTCCTCGCCGACACGACCGCCCTCGTCGAGCGCACGCCGCGCGTCGTCCGCGGCCTGCTCGACGGCCTGCCTGACAGCTGGCTCGACACGCCCGACACGGCCGACGGTTGGACGCCGCGCGACGTCGTCGGTCACCTCATCTCGGCCGAGCTCGACGACTGGATCCCGCGCGTCGAGCGGATCCTCGAGCACGGCGCCAAGAAGCCGTTCGAGCCGTTCGACCGGTTCGCGCACGCAGGATCGTGACCGCGGCGTGTCGCTGTCGACGCTGATCGACCGCTTCGAGCAGCTCCGGCGCGACAACCTGGTCCGGCTGCGCGAGCTCGTCGGCGAGGACGACCTCGACAAGGCCGGTCGCCATCCCGAGCTCGGCAAGGTGACGATGCGCCAGCTCCTCGCGACGTGGGCCGTCCACGACCTCGACCACGTCGCCCAGATCTACTCGGCGCTGGCCGGCAGCCGGGACGCGGCGGTCGGCCCGTGGAAGGCGTACCTCGGGATCCTGCTCCGGAGGGACCAGGCCTAGCGGCCCCGCCAGCCTGACGCCGACGGGGCCGATTCTGAGGCTTGCGACCGCCGGCCCTACCCCGAGGGGTTGACCACGATCGAGTCGAGGATCCCCTCGATCTCGGTCATCGTCTCGTCGGGCGCCCCTGGCAAGGACGTCGCAAAGAGGATGAGTCGCATATCCGGTTCGACATCGATGGCCCAGACCGTGTCTCGCTGACCCGGACCCTGGTGGTACCGAGCACTGTCCTCGGGACCCACCCAGCTACGGAACTCGCCCCGACTGCAGCTGCCGAAGGTGATGTCCTCTGGGACCGTCAGCTCGACCACCCAGCCCGGCCATTGATCCGGACCATCCGGACCCGCCACCTTGCGTTCGGTCGGTGTCGATCCGTTCCGCGTCGGCTGGGCGGCCAGCGCTTCGATCAGCTCGCGAGCCGTCGGCCCTGTCGGCGGATCGGGCAGGGCTCCTTCCCACTGGCACGGGTCGGTGTAGACCTGCTCCTCCTTGCCCGACCAGAAGGCGACCGCGATCTCGTGCTCCGAGTCGCCCTTCGACAGGATCGCGTATTCGCTGACCCATGACCAGCCGGCGGGCACGGTGAACTGGACGTTCACGGGCAGGTCGTCGATCCCGTAGTAGGTGTACGTGCCTGGCTGGAGGCTGCCCTCCTTGACGGCGTCGCTGGGCAGCGCCGACGTCGACGGCGACGCTGACGCCGACGGCGATGCCGAGATCGACGGCGACGGCGAGGCGGGCAACCCGCCCACCCCGGTGCTTCGACCCGGGAGCAGGTTGTAGCCGACGATCGCGACGACCACCACGGCGGCGGCCGCTATCGCCAGCTTGGCGGATGCATTCATGTCGGTAGTCCTCCGCGCCGGCCACCAGGCAGGGCGCTGTCGTGTAGTCCTGATCTGCTCCCGCGACGCCACGATCAACCGCGCCGGCGCCCGATCGGGTGCCTCGGCCTCGAGCCACTCGGCGATGGACCGCTGCGGGTCGACGTACGTGCTCATGCGAGAGCCCTTCCTGCCGTGGCGCTCCGGGCATCCGCCTCGAGGGCGGCGCGCAGCGCCTCGGTCGCGTGGTAGAGACGGGATTTGGCGGTGCCCGCCGGGATGCCGATCGTTCGAGCGGCTTCGTCGGTGGACATGCCCAGGTAATGACGGAGGACGACGATCGTCCGGTGCTCGATCGACAGTCGGTCGAACACGCGGGCGATCTCGTCACGGTCGGCGAGCGCGCCGCTGCTGTCAGCCTCGGCAGGCTCGACCCTCAATGGGACCACGTTCATGACGAAGCCACGCCGCTTGCGGGCCTCGTCGGTGATGGCACGCATGAGGATCCGGTTCAGCCATGCGTCGAACTTGTCCGGATCCCGCAGACTCGGCAGATCCCGCCAGCACCGGACGAGCGCCTCCTGTACGGCGTCCTCCGCGCTGTCGTAATCCCGCAGGACCAGTCGCGCGATCCGGTACAGGTGGTCGACGACCTGCGTCAGGAGGATGTCGTACGCGTCACGATCACCCTGCCGTGCCAGCCGGACCAACTCGGATCTCGTCACCGATCCCTCGCCTTGTCCATTCGGCCACCCGCGAAACGCGGGCGGTCGCCGTATTGGCGGGTTTGCGGCCAGAGTGGTTCAAAGATGGGAGCGGTAGCGTCCGCCCGAAGAAGGAACGGCTACTTGGACGTCCCGCGTAACGTGCCCCGGGTGAGCAGGAGGACTCCCGGATAGGCTCGATGGGTTCCGACCTTCACCGGCAGGTCGAGCCGGGTCACCAGACGCTTTGCCGCAAGCTTGACGGTGGGCACCTTGTCGTCCGGAGCGAGGTAGAACGGGACGACTTCGGATGCGGCGGCCGCGGAAGCTTCGCGGATGGCCTTGACAAGCGCCGTGTCGCGCTTGCTGAGCGGCCTGTTGGCCGCGGCCTTCTTCCGCAGTTCGGCGATCGCGAACGGCTTGCCGGAGGTATACGGCTCGGGATCCGCAGGCATCGATCCGACTCCTGGTGACAGCGATGACGGTACACCGCGACGCTAGCACAGATGCGAACCGACCTGACAACCGTCGAGTGCGCGGCTACGCTCGACATGTGCTCGAGGACGCGGTCGCCGACGAGGACACGCCATGAGCGAACGTTCGACGCCACGACTCAGCCTCACCCGCGCACAGATCCTCGCGTTTCGCCGGCGCGTCAGCGCGCTCGCCGAGCGGCTGCCGGCAGGCGCCGACTCGCTGCGTATGGCGGGCTGGGCCGGCCTGACGGACAGCATGCCCCGTGCGGCGCTGCTCTCGATCCACGCCCGTGTCGAGGGGACCGAGCCGTCCACCTGGGAGGACCCGTCGCTCGTGCAGATCTGGGGACCGCGGTTCAACACGTACGTCGTCCCGAAGCAGGACGTCGCGGTCTTCACGCTGGGGCGGCTCGACGAATCCGGGTCGAGCCGTCGCCGGGCCGACGACATCGCCGCGCGCATGGCGACGTTCCTCGCCGGCCGGCGGATGCGTGACCGCGACGTCGGCGGCGCGCTCGGCATCGGCAATGGGATGCGCTACGCCGGGCCGACGGGCACGATCCTGATCCGTTGGGAAGGCGCGCGGGCGCCGGAGATCTGGACCGTTCCGCGACCCGACGTCGACCCGCACGACGCCCGGCTCGAGCTGGCGCGTCGATACCTGCATGTCTTCGGCCCGACCACGCCCGAGGCGTTCGCGCAGTGGGCGGGGATCGGCACGGCCGGCGGGCGGGCAGCGTTCGAGGATCTCGGGGCCGAACTCACGCCGGTCGGGACGCCGATCGGCGATGGCTGGATGCTGTCGAGCGACGAGGGGACGATGCGGGCGAAGGCCAGGCCGGCGGCACCGGCGCGGCTGCTCCCGAGCGGCGACACGTTCTTCCTGCTCTGGGGGCGCGACCGCGAGCTGCTCGTGCCCGACGCCGCCCGCCGGGCCGAGCTGTGGACGTCGCGCGTCTGGCCGGGGGCCGTGCTGGTCGGTGGCGAGGTCGTCGGAACGTGGCGCCGTGCGAACGCGAAGCTGTCGATCCAGGCGTGGCGGTCGCTCACACCGTCGGAACGCACCGCCGTCGAGGCGGAAGCGGCTGCGCTACCCCTCCCCGGCGTCCAGGGTCGGATCGTGGTCCGCTGGGACGTTTCGGGTTAGGTCCGACGACCAACCATCCAGGACGCTCAGCCAGCGGTCCGCTTAGGACGATGCCTCGAGCTCTACGCTGAAAAGGATCGTCGTCAGGTCGAAGGCCCGCATGTCGATCCAGACATGGCTGGAACTTGGGACTTCGAACCCGATCCATCCCTCGAAGACCTCGCCCGGTGCGAGCGTTTGCGTCACGAGGATGGGTGCTGGGCCAAAGCCGGTCGGCTCATACTGTCGACCTCCCTCGTCACGCAGCGCCCAGTCGAACATGTTGATCTCCCACGAGGCGGAGGCGGTGTAGCGCACCTTGACGACGATGAGCCGGTGTTCGGCTGCAGCGACGAATCCCTCGATCTCGCCAGGCCCTGGCTCCCTGGCCTCGAGGACGGCAGCCGTGCCGAGCTTCGCCCGGTTTGGGCCCGTGATCGCAACCGCTGCCCCGAGCGCGACGACTTCCGACGGACTCGAGGTGGCGCCGCTGGTGGCGAGCGCCGAGGGCGAAGGGGCGGGGACGACATCGAACTCGCCGCTGATCGGCGCCATCATGTCCCCGGCGATCTCATATTCCACGCGGTAATGACCGACCTCTAGCGCTGGGTACGTTCCAAGGATGCAGGGGGCAGGTTCCGTCGCCGTGATCGTCTCTCGCTGACCAACGAGCTCTGTGCCGTTCCGTTCGAGCTTGATGCTGACGGTGCTGCCGGTCGGCAGGGCCGGCGAAAAGGTCACGAGGGCATTGATCGGTATTCCGGTCGGAAAGGTCTCGCCCTGTTTCTCCACGGTGCATCCAGATCCGCCCGTGCCGAACCCGATCGACACCATGTTCGGACCACTCGACCCAGACTGGGGCAGGCTGCACGTCGCAACCACAGACGCCGCGAGCAGAAGGGCTCGGACCCGAAGCATGCCAATTGGCGGCCGTCGACGGCTTGAGCGCACGAGGACCATCGTACGACCGGGCCGTCGTAGCGACGCCCGCCACCGCCTGATTCCAGCGAGCGGCGATCAACTGACGCGCGGCTCGAGGATGACGATCGCCGTCTCCCGCGACCTGCGGGCGGCGTTGGCATCGGTGTAGGCCGCCGTCCCCAGGCCGCTGAGCATCGACCACAGGCGCGGCCGCTCCTCGGCCGTCGCGATGCGGGCCGTCACGTCTCGTCGTCCGCCGGGCAGCTCGACCGTCGCGCTTGGGTTGGCCTGGAGATTGAGCAGCCACGCCGGCTCCGAGTCGGCCCAGCCGTTCATGGCCGGTGTGATCAGGTTGGCGTCGTCCTCGAGATAGCCGAGGATCGCGATCCGCTCCTTCCCGCTCCGACGGCCGACGGTCCGGAGTCGGAGCATCCCCCACCGGTCGGTCGTCGGGGTGCGCAGACCGAACCTCCCGCCGGTCAGCGAGTACGCTGCGCGGTGCACGCTCCAGATGGCCTTGATGACCGAACGGGGCGGCATTCGAGACGCGGACGTGGCTTGTGCTGACATGAGACCCTCCGGCAGTCGACTGATGTCTACGGTGTAGACTACGGCGTAGACTAGCGACTGCAGAGACCGGCGTCAAGAGGTGAGCGAATCGCAATGGCCAGCAAGACGGAACCCGGCACGGACCGTCGAGCGCCCCTGACCAAGGAGCGCGTGCTTCGGGCCGCGGTCGACCTCGCCGACCGCGACGGCATCGATGGCCTCAGCATGCGCAAGCTCGGCCAGGAGCTCGGGGTTGACGCGATGGCCCTCTACCGCCACGTCCGCAACAAGGACGACATCCTCGACGGCATCGCGGAAACGATCATCGGCGAGATCGAGCCACCCGCCCCGGGCAGCGACTGGAAGGCCGCCTTGCGCCAGCAGATCATGGCCGCCCGCCAGGTCATGCTCCGCCACCCGTGGGCTCCGCGCGTGATCGAGGAGCGGACCGCCGTCAGCGCGACGATGCTCGCCTACATCGAGTCGGTCCTCGCCAAGCTCCGCGGTGGCGGCTTCTCGGTCGACGTGGCCCACCACGCCATCCATGTCCTGGGCAGCCGCATCCTCGGCTTCAACCAGGACCTGTTCGAGGACGCGGCCTCGTCCGGCCCCGGCCCGCAGGACGACGCCATCCTCGCCGGCATGATGGCCGACCGGTTCCCGCGCATCACCGAGCTGGCGACGTCGGTCAGCCACGACGGCGTGCTCGGGGCGTGCGACGACGAGTTCGAGTTCGCGTTCGGCCTCGACCTGATCCTCGACGGCCTCGACGGACGGCGCACATGACACCGCGCGCACGACGACGCGTGCCGAGCTATGCGACGTGCGACGGCGAGTGCAGGAGACGGGCGGCGACAGCAACGTCACGTCACTTGTCACTCGGAGTGCTCACATGTTCCGAACGTCTACCTCGGATCGTGCCTATCTCGCACTGATCGCCGCGTCCGCGGCGTGGGGTATGGGCACGGTCATCAGCAAGCGCGCGGTCGAGGAGATCCCGCCCCTCGCCCTCCTCCCCTTTCAACTGGCCTGCAGCCTGGTCGTCCTGGCCGTCCTGCTCACCGTCAACCGCTTGCCGTTCCGCGACCCGAGCGCGCCAGCCGCGCTCGAGCGGTTGGGCGTCTTGAACCCCGGGCTCTCGTATGCCCTCGGCCTCCTCGGCCTCGTGTCGATCAGCGCGAGCCTGGCCGTCCTGATCTGGGCGCTGGAGCCATTGCTGATCCTCATCCTCGCGGCGTGGTTCCTCCGGGAACGCATGGGCCGCGCGATGATCGCGCTGTCGCTGGTGGCCGCGGCCGGAGTCTTCCTCGTCGTGTACGACCCGGCAACATCCGGCAGCCTGGTCGGGATCGCCCTGACTCTCGCCGGCGTGCTGTGCTGCGCCATCTACACGACGGCGACGCGGCGTTGGCTCACGAACGCCCAGGAGACGGCGTCGGTCGTCGCCGCCCAACAGGGCTGGGCATTGGCCTTCGCGGTGGTGGTCGCGGCGATCGCCTGGGCGGCTCGGCGGTGCGGTGTGGCCAGTGGATCCCTCGACGATCGCCATCGCGAGCGCGGCCGTATCCGGGATCCTCGTATTACGGCCTTGCCTACTGGCTGTACCTCGGCGCACTCAAGCAGATGCCGGCATCGGTGGCGGCCGCGTCGTTCTATCTCATCCCGGTGTTCGGTCTGGTCGGCAGTTACGGCCTGCTCGGAGAGCGCCTTTCCACGGTCCAATCGATCGGTGGGATCGTGGTGCTCATCGCCGTGGTCGGGATCGCGCGCCTGGCGAGACGGGGACACAGCCTCGAAGCGCCTACTGCGGATGGAGCGGCCAATGGCTGATCAGGGCAGCCGGCCCATGTCGGTCAGCCCTTGCTGGCCGCCTCCGTAACGGTTCCCGGAACGACGATTGGCGCCGTGGGGATCGGCCGGGCGCTGTCTTGCGTGGCAGGCCGAAGGAGCGAATAGCCCAGCCAGCCGACCGCGAGTGCGAGCGGGACCTGGAACGGCGGGGACAGGGCGAGGATCCCCGCGATCCCGCCGACCACGGTCAGGATCGCCGCGCGTCGGGGGAAGACGTTCGCCCGGTAGGTGGCGACGCCGAAGACCACCCAGCCGAGGGCGAAGGACACGAATGTCGCGATCGCGCCGATGAGGATCGAGCCGCTCGGCGCGGTCGTGAGCAGCTCAGGTGCCTGGGCCGCGATCTGCGGACCGACGAACGCCTCGTACCACCAATCGCCGGCAAAGAGCATCGTTCCAAGGGCGGCGAGCAGGTAGCCGAACAGCCCGAGCCTGCCCGCGGCCGTGGCCTGCCTGGCGTACAGCCCGGTGAGGGCGATGAGCAGGACGTACATCGCGATCAGCGCGAGTCCGTTCCGCACGCTGTGGGTCGCGACGGCCATCTCGCGCGTCATCGTGAAGGCGAAGACGAGCTGCGAGATCTGATGGACGAGCATCAAGGTGGCGGCAGCGATCGCCGCCAGACCAGCCAACCGAACGAACGACGAGGCGACCACAGGGGCGACTCCTTCCGGCGCGTCCGGCGGTTCCTCGCGACAGCGCCCTTGAGCGGCCACACCGAGTCATGCGGTCGGGATGCTTTCGCTGACCTTACACCCGCGATGTCGCGCTACGGTCGCAGCGGCAGGCGCGTGATCCAGTAGTCGACGGCCGGGCCTGGCGTGGTGCCGAACCGCGCGTTCACGACCCACAGCGCACCGAGCGTGGTGGTCGCGGTGGTCGGGACGTCGACCGTGCCGGCTGCCGGAATGATCTCGCCGACCAGCCGCGCACGAAGCAGGCTCTCGGACAGCCGGAGCACCGCCACCATGTTCAGCTGGTTGCGCACGACGTACAGCGTCCGTCCGCGGAAGTCGATCCCGTCGCCGCTCGTGACCAGGTAGCCGCCGGTGTCGAGCCTGCGAGCGACGCCCGTCCGCGGGTTGACCCGGAACAGGAAGCCCGTGTTCGACTGGACGACGATCAGCCAGCCGTCCTTTGAGGCGATGCCGTTGGCGTTGAACCCGGTCTGCTGCACGAAGTCGCCGGTCAGCGGCAGGAGCCGCGCGTGGCGCTGCGACAAGAGCTTGCCGTGCCGGCCCAGCGGCACGACCGCCAGGTGGGCATTCATCGAGTCCGTGGCGTAGACAGCGTTGCGCGTGATGTCGAGGTCGTTGAGGAAGCCCGTGCCGGTGAACGTGTAGGTCTTGAGCAGCTTGCCGGTCCGAGCGTTGTAGGCACGGATCGTGCCGGTAGGCCCACCGGCGACCCATAGCCGACCCCAGCGGTCGAGGTGCAGCCCGACCGCCACGCGGCCGGCCACGCCCCGAACGAGGACCTTGGACGTGCCGGTCACGGCGTTACCCCGCCAGATGGCACCGTTCGCGAGGGAGCCGGCGTACAGCCACGGGCCCCACAATTCGATCCCTTCGGGTTGCCAGCCATCCGGCAGGTCGATGCGGGCGGGCAGGGTCCGGTCGTCGTCGTGTGCCGAGACGGCCGGGGTGATGGCCAGGGACAGGCCGACGACGAGGGCCGTCAGGACGGCCAGGCGGCGGGAGACGGAACGCATGCGGATCCTCGTTTCCTGGCGTCCGGGCCAGAGATAGGGTAGCGCGCCGGCGGGCGTCCCCCATTTCGGCGGTCCCCCCAGGGCCGCTAGTGCGCCCGCTGGCGCGCTGCAATTCGAGTCGTCTCCCACCGAGTCTCGGTCTGGAACAGGGCGTTCGGGAGTCGGTCGATCGGCTGCCACCGTACCCCGGCAGGGGTGTCGCCCTTGTTACGTGGCTGGTCGTGTCGGGGTTACGCGGACCTTGCAGGGGCATAACAGCGTGCGTGCCGAACGGTGCATCGAGTCAACGGCTCGGACCGCCGTCGACCCAGCCCAGGGATCGTTCCACGCCCTTGTGCCAGCGAGCCAGGCCGGCGGCGCGGTCACGCTCGGACATCCGAGGCTCCCATCGACGCGGCGCCGAATCCATCGACCGGAGTTCGTCGAGGTCCCGCCAGAACCCGACAGCCAGCCCCGCGGCATAGGCCGCGCCGAGGGCACTGACCTCCGTGATCGCCGGGGCGACGACGACGCTCCCCAGGATGTCCGCCTGCATCTGCATCAGGAGCTCGTTCCGGGTCATCCCGCCGTCCACCCGCAGCTCCCCGGGGAGTGGCGCCCCGAGGTCCGCCGCCATCGCCGCCCCGAGATCGGCCACCTGGTAGGCCGTGGCCTCGAGCGCCGCACGCGCGATGTGGGCCTTGGTCGAGAACCGGGTCAGCCCGGCGATCACGCCCCGGGCGTCGGGTCGCCAGTGCGGCGCGAACAGCCCGGAGAACGCCGGCACGAACACCACGTCGCCCGAATCGGGCACGGAACGGGCGAGCGGCTCGACCTCCTCGGCCGAATCGATGATCGCGAGGTCGTCGCGCAGCCACTGGACGAGCGAGCCCGCGACCGCCACCGACCCCTCGAGTGCGTACGTCGCCGGCGTGCCGGGACCGCCGAGCCGCGCCGCGACCGTGGTGATGAGCCCGTGCGTGCTGTGGACCGGCGCCTCGCCCGTGTGCATCAGCATGAACGCGCCCGTCCCGTACGTGCATTTCGCTTGCCCCGCCTCGAAGCACGCCTGCCCGAACAGCGCCGCGTGCTGGTCCCCGAGGATCCCGGCGATCGGCACGCCATCGAGGTCCCCTACGCCGTCGCCGTACACCTCGGACGAGCCGCGGATCTCCGGCAGCACCGAGCGTGGGATCCCGAGCTCCTCGAGGATCGACCCGTCCCAGTCGAGCGTCTCGAGATCCATCAGCATCGTCCGGCTGGCATTGGTGACGTCGGTCGCATGGACGCCGCCATCGACACCGCCCGTCAGCTGCCACAGCACCCAGCTGTCGATCGTCCCGAACGCCAGATCCGCGGGATCCCGGTCGACGTGATCGAGCACCCAGCGCAGCTTCAGCGCGCTCGAGTAGGTCGAGATCGGCAGCCCGGTGGTCGCCCGGAAGCGGTCGCCGCCGGTCGCCGCCCCGCCAGCCCCGCCGGTCCCGCGGCAGCGCCGCGTCGTGCCACCGCATCGGCCGTCCGCGTGTCCTGCCAGACGATCGCGTGATGCACCGGCCGGCCCGTCCGTCGGTCCCAGACCACGGTCGTCTCGCGCTGGTTACTGATCCCGACCGCGGCCAGCGCCCGCGCATCCGCACCGGCCTCGCGCAGGGCGACCCGAACGCACGTCCGGACGCGCTCGATGATCTCGTCGGCGTCGTGCTCGACCCAGCCCGGTTGCGGCGTGATCTGCCGATGCTCGAGCTGATGGCTCGCGACGGCCGCCCCCGCGTGGTCGAACAGGATGCATCGACTGCTGGTCGTGCCCTGGTCGATCGCGGCGACCAGCGACCTCGGCACGTGATCGGCCAAGTCAGTCGAAGTCGAAGATCGTGTTGCCCTCGTAGAACGTGAGGACGTACTGGCAGCGCTCGCAGATGAGCATCAGCACGCGGTGGGCGGTCAGGCCCCAGGCGCTGTCGAACTTGCCTTCCTCCTGGCGGAACGTCGAGCTGCCGCACAACGGGCACATCGGCAGGTTCTTGCCGCCGAGCACACCAGGATCGTCCGTTGGTTCCGTCATGTGCGCAATATCGCACGCGCCATCCGTCGTCACTCCATCGTGGATCCACATTCCGGCGTGAGCATGCGAGGCATCGAGGTCACCCGATCGGTGACCCGCAACCAAGCAAGGAGCTCACGGAGCCATGCGCAATCTCTTCATCGGTTTCCTCGTCGTGGCGGCGCTCGTCGTCGGCGGCGGGGTCGTCGCCAATGTCGCCTACCAGGTCGGCGTCACGACGGCGGTCAACGTGGCCGCGGCCAACGCCCCAGACGGCAGCGTCGTCACGCCGGTCGTGCCCGGTGCCTACCCGTACGGCTACGGCTACGGCCCCGGTTGGGGCCACGGCGGACCTGGGATCTTCGGCATCCTCGTCGGCCTGTTCTTCCTCTTCATCTTCTTCGGCCTCATCCGGGCCGCGATCTGGCGCGGCGGCGGTGGCGGCCGAGGCTGGGGTGGCGGACCGGGTGGCTGGGGCGAGCACGGTGGTCGAAGCCGCTTCCACGACACGTTCGAGGACTGGCATCGCCAGGCCCACGGCGACTCGGCGGGATCGGCGACCGGCGCCACCGGCTCCAACCCGCCACGGGACACGTCGGCCTGACCGGCTGCCAGCGGACCCCGCGCCCTCCTGGTCATCCCGGGAGGGCGCATCCGTGTCGCTACGATGCAGCGCGTGAACCGCACCATCCTCGTCGTCGATGACGAGCCACGGATCGTCGAGCTGGCACGCGACTATCTCGAACATGCCGGGCTTCGAGGTGGTCGTCGCGGCCGACGGTCCGGCGGCGCTCGCGTCGGCCCGTTCGCGGCACCCCGATCTGGTCGTGCTCGACCTCGGCCTCCCGGGGCTCGATGGGCTCGAAGTCACGCGGCAGCTCCGCCAGGGCGCCGAGACCGCGACGCTGCCGATCGTGATGCTCACCGCCCGGGACGACGAGCTCGACAAGCTGCTCGGCCTCGAGCTCGGGGCCGACGACTACCTCACGAAGCCGTTCTCGCCCGCGCGAGCTCGTGGCGCGGGTCAAGGCCGTGCTGCGGCGTGCCGATCGCCCGGTCGGCGGCGGGCGATGTGATCCGGGTCGGCGAGCTGACCCTCGACGTGCCGCGGATGCGGACCGAGGTGGCCGGCACGACCGTCGACCTCACGCCCGACCGAGTTCACGCTCCTCGCGACCCTCGCTCGGCAGCCCGGCCGCATCTTCACGCGCAGCCAGCTGCTCGATGCGCTGCACGGCATCGCGTTCGAGAGCTACGAGCGGGCGATCGACTCGCACGTCAAGAACCTGCGTCGCAAGCTGGAGCCGGATCCGCGGCAGCCTCGCTACGTGCTGACGGTGTACGGCGTCGGCTATCGACTGGCGGACGATCGATGACGGACCGTGGCGGCTCCCCGGGGAGCGGCCCGCCCCGGCCCGACGAGCCCCATGGACTGGCGCGCCTACCGCCGCGAGATGTGGCGGCAGCGCGCGCGGCCAGTCGCATGGCGCGGTCCGTCGCTGGGGCGGCGGTCCGCCGTGGCGGCACCGAGGCCCGGGCCCGTTCATGCGCGGCTTTCGGCTGCCTCGTCGCGATCGTGTTCCTGTTCGTCCTCGCGTCGGTGGTCACGACGATCCTCGGGGCGATCAGCTCGACGGTCGGGGCTGTCGGCCCGTGGCCCGGGCTCCTCGTGATCCTGGCCGCGATCCTCGTGCTGGGGTTCGCGGCGTCCCGGTTCCGCGGCAGTGCACGGTCGCTCGACGCGATCGTCGACGCGGCGGAGCGCGTGGAGGCGGGCGACTACACGGCCCGCGTGGGCCGAACGGAGTCCCGGATGCCGGCCGTCGTCGGCCTCGCACGGCAGTTCGACACGATGGTCGAGCGGCTCGAACGCGACGAGGACCAGCGGCGCAGCCTGCTCAACGACGTGAGCCACGAGCTGCGCACGCCGCTCACCGTCATCGCCGGTAACCTCGAGGCGATGATCGATGGCGTCCACCCGGCCGACGAGGCCCACCTCTCGGCGATCCTCGAGGAGGCGCGGGTGATGGAGCGGCTCATCGACGACCTGCGCACGGTGGCCCTGTCAGAGGCCGGCACGCTCCAGCTCCATCCCGAGCCGACCGACCCGGACGTGCTCATCGAGGAGGTCGTCAGGGCGTTCACGGGCGTGACCAGTGGGGTGATCGTCACGGCCGACGTCCCGGCTGATCTGCCGATCGTCGACGTCGACCCGGTCCGCATCCGCGAGGTCGTAGCCAACCTCGTGGCCAACGCTGTCCGGCACACACCGGCCGGGGGCACGGTCGTGGTCCGCGGCGAAGTGTCGGGCGATCGGTTGCTGATCCGCGTCGCGGACAACGGCCCGGGCATCGACCCGGCGTTCTGCTTCCCTACGTCTTCGACCGGTTCGTGAAGGGCGCAGGGTCGAGCGGATCGGGTCTCGGCCTGGCGATCGCGCGCCACCTCGTGGCCGCCCACGGCGGGACGCTCGAGGTCGAGGCCACGGGGACTGCCGGGACCACGTTCCGGGTTTCGCTGCCGCTGCGCTGAATCCGCCGCGCCCAGTCCCCGATCTGGGGTGGGTGTGCCCGGTCCGCGGGCGCTATGGCGTCATTCCGTGGGGGAATAGACCGCTCGGGAGTCTATTCCTGGGGAGAATGACGCCATATGGCGGTCGGCGAAGCCCTGGCGGCCGCGACGCCGCGCCCGGGCGGCCGGCTCACGATCATGCCTAGGGCCGCGTGATCCTCACGTCATCGACTGCGGCCTCGACCAGCGACTCGGGGCCACCGTCGGTCGCCACGAACACGATGCGGATCGTCTCCCCGGCCCACGGCGTCAACGAGATCGACGCGGAGGTCCACGCGGCCCGGTCCGTATTCGCCGCACCGACCTCGGCGCGCACGAGTGTCCGCGCCCCGCCGCTCTCCTCGACGAACGCCTGGAAGGTGTCCGCGGCGCTCGAATTCGAGGCATGCGCCAGGTAGTAGCGGAAGGTCAGTCGCCCGACCGAGCTCGGTAGCGCGATCTCCGGGGAGCGGACGGACGTGGCCCCGCCATCGAGGTCGTTGGCGCTCGACGTCGAGCCGGCCGCCGCGCCGGTCACCAGCGCGATCGAGCCCGACGTGGCCGACGTCGACTGGTAGTTCGTGGCGGCCGGGTTCAGCCGCTGCCAGACGCCGCCCGTCGCCGTGTCGGTCCCCAGCGGATCCACCGCCCAGCCGCGGCTCACCTCGAAGTCGTCGTTGAGCGGCCCGCAGTGGGTCAGCGTCTTGCCGGTCGGCGCGTAGAGGCAGCCGGCGACGTCGATCAGGTACAGCACGGCCGACTTGTTCCGTTCGGTCTCGCGCGTGATGAGCTCGTCCGCCGGGTAGAACCGGCTGATCGACGTGACGCCGCGCGGGTACATCTCGAACGTGTACATGAAGATGCGGTGGCGGCCGTAGGCCCAGTCGATCTCATCGCCGTCCGTGATGTATAGCGAGCTCGATTGCATCGGCGTGTAGCGGTTCTTCGATCCGAGCCGGCGGCCGATCTCGCGCAGCGCAGCGTAGTCGTCGACGGTCATGTCGGACGGCACCGTCGAGCGGGTGTAGCCGTACGGCCAGAGCACCTGTTCGCCGGCCGTGTGGAACGTGATCGCGGCCGTGATCTGCTGCTTGCCACCCACCACCCGGCTGTTGATGAAGTCGCGGATGGCCCGGGTCTCCGGGGCGGAGAACGCCGACCGACCGCGGTACGTGCTCGACCCGGTCGAGCCCGATGACCCGCCGCAGCAGCCCCAGTGGTAGTCGTAGTTGCGGTTGAGGTCGGTGCCGACGTTCGTGCTACCCGAGTTCGGCTGGCGGTTCTTGCGCCAGCCCCGATATGGCGCGCCGGTCAGGTCGTACTCGCCGCCGTCGGGGTTGACCATGAAGACGATGTAGATCTCGCGCGTGTCGACGAGCCGCTTCACGGTCGAGTTCGACGGGTAGCCGTCCGACAGCCAGCGCAGCACGGCCAGGGCCTGCTCGACCGTCAGGTGCTCGCGGGCATGGTGCAGGGCGTCGAACAGGACCTCGGGCTCGTTCTCGTCGGTGCCGACGTTGTCCGAGATCTTCGCGGCCCAGATCGCCCGGTTCTGATGGCTCCGGCCGATCTCGAGCTTGTCGACGATCGCCGGGTGGTCGGCGACGGCCCGGTCGAGCTCGGCGACCATCTCGGCATACGTGTGATAGCGAGAGTCCTTCGACGGGAAGTCGGCCGCGGCCACCGGCACGGCGACAGCGAGCAACAGGAGACCAGCGAGCGCGGCGGACAGGGAACGCATGGACGTCAGTCTGCCGGGTCAGCCCGTGACATGCCAACCCCGCGATGGGGCTACGAGCACCGGGACCGCCTCGTCGTCCGCCGCGTTGCCCGCCACGTCAATGTGTGCTTGACATTAGTGTGCGCAACACAGTATCGTGCGCCACATGGACTTCACGGACCTCGTCTCCGGCGGCAAGCAGGAGCTCCGACGCGGCACGGTCGTGCTGGCGTGCCTCCTCCTGCTTCGCCGACCGGGCTACGGCTACGCGCTGCTCGACCAGCTGCGCGATCTCGGTTTCGCCGTCGACGCCAACACGCTCTACCCGCTCCTCCGACGCCTGGAGTCGCAGGGCGTGCTGACCAGCGAGTGGAACACCGAGGAAGCGCGGCCCCGCAAGTTCTACCGGACCAGCCCCGACGGCGAACGTCTCGCCACGGAGCTCCTCGACGATTGGAAGCGGCTTGACGCTTCGATCCGCACCCTTGCTCAAGGAGATCAACGATGACCGCCCTCACCGACCGTTATGTCTGGGCCGTGCTCCGCGCGGTCCCGAGCTCGCAGCGCGCTGAGCTGGAACCGGAGATCCGGGCGCTCGTCGCGGACGCGATCGAGGCACGGACCGGGGAACCGGACGAGACGGTCGAACGCGCTGCCCTCGTCGAGCTCGGCGACCCGAGCGTCCTCGCCGCCCGGTACTCGGGTGAGCCGCAACATCTCATCGGCCCGACCTGGTATCCGGAGTGGCGGCGATTGCTCACGGTACTGCTGCCGATCCTCGTCCCGGTGGTGTCGGCGGTGGTCCTTGCGTCCAACCTGCTCTCGGAGAACACCATCGGTCAGGCGATCACCGCCGCCATCGGGACGGCGATCAACGTCGCCGTCCAGACGGTGTTCTGGGTGACGCTCGTGTTCGCGATCATCGAGCGGACGACGCGCCAGGACTCGGTCAAGGTCAAGGCCTGGAGCGTCGACGACCTGCCGGAGCTGCCCGACGACGGCCGCATCAACATCGTCGACGCCGTCAGCTCGGTCATCTCCAGCGTGGCGATCATCGCGGGCATCCTGTGGGTCCAGCTCCAGACACCGATCGTGCTCGACGGCGAGGCATTCCCGCTGTTCGATCCGTCCCTGTGGTCGTTCTGGCTGCCGTTCTTCCTCGTGATCGCGGTGCTCGAGATCGGGTTCATCGTCGTGCTCTACCTGCGCGGCCGATGGAGCTGGCCGATGGCCATCGCGAATACGGCGCTTGGCGCGGCCTTCGCGGTCCCGGCCGTGTGGCTGCTGCAGAACGACCTGCTGCTCAACCCGGCGCTCGTTGCGGCGGTCGGCAAGGAGACGGGCGGTACCTGGCTCGACGTCACGGGCATCGTCATCGGCGTCATGGTCGTGGTGATCGCGGTCTGGGACGCGACCGACGGCTTCCGCAAGGCAGCCGCGGCGGAACGCCGCTGACGCACGACCACGGAACATCCAGGGCCGGTCCGGAGTCTCACCCGAAACGGACCGGCTCTCAGATGCCCGAGGACCGGACGTTCGACAGGAGGATCGTTCCATGCGATCGATCACCCGAGCCGGCAGGCGGACCATCGCCCTCGTCGCCGGCCTCCTCCTGGTCGCCATCAGCGCGGCCCCCGCTCTAGCCTGCGGCGGGCTCATCGGACCCAACGGGGCGGTCAACCTCCTGCGGACGACGACGTTCGCGGGCTACCACGACGGCGTCGAGCACTACGTGACCTCGTTCGAGTTCGCCGGCGGCGGGGGTGCCTTCGGCAGCCTGACGCCACTCCCCGGCATCCCGACGAGCGTCGAGAAGGGCGGCGACTGGACGCTCCAGCGCCTCATCCGCGAGACGGACCCCGTGCCCGAGGGCGCGCTGTTCTCTCTGGATCGTGCCGGCGCCCCGCAGGCGAGTGCCGAGGTCCTGATGGAGGTCACCATCGACGCGCTCGACATCACCGTCCTGCGCGGCGGCGCCCAGGAAGTCGGCACGTGGGCGACCGACCACGGCTTCCGCCTACCACCGGACGCCCCCGAGGTGCTCGACTTCTACGCCCAGCGCAGCCAGATCTTCCTGGCCGCCGCGTTCGACGGCGAGTCCGCCGCAGCCCGTGGCCAGAACGTCGGTGACGGCACCCCGGTCCACATCACCATCCCGACCGACAACCCGTGGGTGCCGTTGCGCATCCTGGCGCTCGGCAAGAGCGACGCGGAGACCGTCCAGGCCGACGTCTACCTCATGACCGACCGAGCGCCCGCGCTCCTGCCGGCCCCCGATGGGTTCAACGGCATGACGCTCGAGCACTCCCAGAAGGCCAACGACCTGCTGCTGACGGACCTCCGGTCGGACCGCGGCATGGAGTGGATCCCGAAGACCGCCTGGCTGTCCAAGATCGCCATCGATGCCGACGCGCCACAGCTCGGCTTCGACCTCGCCATCGACGCCTCCGGCGCCAATGCCCCGTCGCGCATCGCGGCCGGGCTCGACATGCCCGGTGCCAGCGATCCGACCGTCATGGCCGCGCTGCGCTGGTTCGCCGCGGTCGCGTTCGTGACCGTGAGTGTCGGCTCCATCTTCGTCCTGATCGCTCGTCGCCAGATCGACTCGGGTCTCCGAGCCGCCTGATGGCCGTCGAGCGCCACCGACCGGGGCGACTTGCCCTGGTCGGTGGGATCGCCCTCTCGTTGGGGATCGTCGGCGTCGCCGCCGCCTGGGTGCGGGCTCCGGGTCTCGGTGACGGTGGCGTCAAGGCGGCCGAGATCGGCATCCACTTCTCGGCGTTCACGCCGACCGAGGTGGTCGCCACGGCCGGCGTCCCGATCACGGTCAACCTGGTCAACGGCGACCCGATCGACCACGAGTGGCTCGTCGGCGACGAGGCGTTCCACGAGCGCCACCGGACCGGCACCGAACCCGAGCACGGCCTGCGCCCGACCGAGGTCACTCTGCCGGCAGGCGCGAGCAAGACGACGACCGTCGTCTTCGCCACGCCCGGTGACTACCTGTTCATCTGCCACCTGCCCGGCCACGAGGCATACGGCATGGTCGGCGTGATGCGCGTCCTGCCCGCCTCCTAGCCGCCCCGCGCCCGCTAGGCGACCGGCGGCTCGTGGGTGACCCCGGGCAGGTCCAGGCCGGCCACCCAGGCGGCGATCTCGTCACCGGCCGCGACCCACACCCCGTCCATCGCCTGTGCCCGTTCGATCAGGCGCTCGAGCGCCGCGGCCCGCGCCGGGCGGCCGCTGATGAAGGGATGCATGGTCAGGTCGAACAGGCCACCGACTTCGACGATCGCGTCGAGCTCCTCGCCCCACGCGTCGCACACCTCGGACGGACGCAGGATCGGCGAGGACGCATAGCCGGGCACGTAGTTGTACCGGTTCCAATCGTCGAGGCTCCAATGCATCGGCAGCTCGACGAGACCCGACGCCCAGCGATACGGATGGTCGGAATCCATCATCCCGGACTCGTACGTGAATCCGTGGCGCGCCACCAGCGACGGGGTCCGGAAGTTCATGTCGCACGACGGCGGCCGGTAGCCGATCGGCCGGAGGCCGAGCACCGAGTCGAGCGCCTCGAGCCCGCGCAGGAGGTATCCCTCCTCGGTCGCCTCGTCCGTGCCCCGCACGCTCTCGTGCATGTACCCGTGATGGCCGATCTCGTGCCCGGCGTCGCGGATCGAGCGCGCGACGGCGGGCCACGCCTCGGCGACCCAGCCCGGCACGAAGAACGTGGTCCGGAGCTTGCGTCGATCGAGCATCCGGAGCAGCCGCGGCACCGCCACGAGCGGCCCGTAGCGCTGGTGTCCGATGACATCGAGGTAGTCGACCACTTCGGGGTGGTCGGTCAGCATGACCGCCTCGGCATCGACGTCGAACGTGAACATCGCGGCCGCGCGGATGCCATCGGGCCAGCGGAAACCGGGGGGCATCGGGTCCATCCGCCAACGATACTGGCGCGGTGCGTCCCCTGCCCTCCCCGTTCGACGACATCGTCGCCGGTCGTCCGGCACGGATCGGGCTGAAGGGCCCGGCCCTCCTCGGGGCACGTCTCCTCACGAAGGACCTGGCCTTTCCGGCCGATGAGCGCGAGGCCTTCGCCCTCGGCGGGCTCCTGCCGGCCCGCGCACTGTCGATCGAGGCGCAGATGGAGCTCGAGGTCGAGCACATCCGGGTCAAGACCGACCCGCTCGAGCAGTACATCGGGCTCGCGGCGCTGCAGGACCGCAACGCGACCCTGTTCTACCGCGTGCTGTCCGAGCACTTCGAGGAGTTCATGCCGATCGTGTACACGCCGACCGTCGGGCGAGCGTGCCAGGAGTTCAGCCACATCGTGCGGCGGACGCGCGGAACGTGGATCACGCCTTCGGACATCGACCGGATCCCGCAGCTCCTCCGCCAGGGACCGTTCGACGACGTCCGGCTGATCGTCGTGACCGACAACGAGCGGATCCTCGGCCTCGGCGACCAGGGCGCCGGCGGCATGGCCATCCCGATCGGCAAGCTCGCGCTGTACACGGCGGCCTGCGGCATCCACCCGTCGCTGACGCTGCCCGTGTCGCTCGACGTCGGCACCGACAATCCGGCGCTGCTCGCCGATCCGCTGTACCTCGGCTATCGGGCGCCGCGGTTGCGGGGCGCCGAGTACGACGCGCTCGTCGAGGCGTTCGTTTCCGGCGTCGAGGAGGTGTGGCCCGGCTGCGTGATCCAGTTCGAGGACTTCAAGCAGTACAACGCGCTGCGCCTGCTGGACCGCTACCAGGGCCGCGTCCCGTCGTTCAACGACGACATCCAGGGCACGGCCGCGGTCGTCGTGGCGGGCATCCTGGCCGCGCACCGGGCCACGGAACGGGCGCTTGGTACGGCCCGGGTCGTGCTGGCGGGCGCCGGGGCGGCCGGGATCGGCATCGCCCGGCTGCTGCGACTGGCCGGCGTCGAACGGGTCGTGCTCGTCGATTCGCAGGGTCTGATCCACGCCGGTCGACCGGATCTCGACCCGCTGAAGGCGGCCCTCGCCGAGCCGGCCGTCGACGGTCCGACACCGGATCTCGTCGAGACCATCCAGCGCGTTCGGCCGACGGTCCTCGTCGGCACCACGGCCGTGGCCGGCACGTTCAGCGAAGAAGTCGTGCGCGCGATGGCCGACGCGCTCGGGCCGGACGAGCGCCCGGTCGTGCTGCCGCTCTCGAACCCGACGTCGGTCGTGGAGGCCACTCCGGCCGATGTGCTGGCCTGGACCGACGGCCGCGCCCTCGTCGCGACGGGCTCCCCGTTCGACCCGGTCGTCCTCCCCGACGGACGGCAGGTCGAGATCGGCCAGGCGAACAATGTGTTCGTGTTCCCGGGCGTCGGGCTCGGGGCGATCGTCTCGGAGACCCCGACCATCACCGATGCGATGTTCCTCGCGGCCGCACGCGAGCTTGCCGCCTGCGTCGACGATGCGCGGCTCGCGTCGGGGGCGCTGTACCCGCCGGTCGCGGCGCTGCGTGACGTGTCGTGGCGGATCGCGGTCGCGGTCGCGCGCGCGGCCGGGACCGTCGACGACCCCGGGGCCGAGGTCGCGGCCGCGATGTGGTGGCCCGATTACGTCCCGTATGTGCCGGCTCGCGACCCCGCGACCGAGCGCCGCCGCCCGGTCGACGCGTGACGATGCTCGTGCGCGCCGCCGTGCTCGAGGAGGTCGGCCGACCGGCCGTCGTGCGCGAGCTCGAGCTGATCGAGCCGAGGGCCGGCGAGGTGCGCGTCCGGATGCTGGCCTCGGGCGTGTGCCACTCGGACCTGCACGTGCGCGACGGCGAGTGGGACCGGCCGACGCCGATCGTGATGGGCCACGAGGGCGCGGGCGTGGTCGAAGCCGTCGGGCCGGGCGTGACGACGCCACGTGTCGGCCAGCTCGTTGCGCTGTCGTGGCTCATCCCGTGTGGGATCTGCCGCTCGTGCCGCCGCGGCCAGGTCTGGGCCTGCCCCGACTCCCCGTCGTACCGGCACACGCTGCTGGATGGGGAGGTGGCGTTCCGCAGCAGTCGGCCGCCTCCCCCGCCGGCATACGGCGTCATTCCACTGGAGAATGAAACCGCCGACGCCATTCCCCCAGGGAATGACGCCATAGCGTCCAACGGAGAGCCACCACCCAGTGCGGCCCGGAACGAGCCGGCGATCGGCACGACCGACTCCATCCGTTCCTACTGCGCCATCGCGACGATGGCCGAGGCGTCGGTCGTGCCGGCGGTGGCCGCGATCCCGATCCCGGACGGGGTCGACCCGGCGGCGGCCGCGCTGGTCGGCTGCTGCGTCACGACCGGCGTCGGTGCGGTGCTGAAGACCGCCCAGGTCCCGGCCGGCGCATCGGTCGCGGTGATCGGGCTCGGCGGCGTCGGGCTGTCGTGCGTGATGGGTGCCGTGGTCGCCGGGGCGTCGCGGATCGTGGCGATCGACCGGATGGCAGCGAAGCTGGACGCCGCGAGGGCGGTCGGCGCGACCGACACGGTCCTTGCCGGCGATGAACCCAGCGCGACGCTCGACGCCGTCCGCGACCTCACCGACGGAGGCCCGGACTACGTCTTCGAAGCGATCGGCCGGGCGTCGACCGCGGAGCTGGCCGTCGAGATGCTGCCCGTGGGCGGGGCGGCGGTGCTGGTCGGCATGACGCCGATCGGCGATCGGGCGTCGTTCGAGGTCTACCCCTTCGTCGATGGCTCGCGGCGGATCCTGGGATCGAACTACGGGTTCGCCGACCCGAGCGTCGACTTCCCGCGCTACGCCGGGTGGATCCTCGACGGCCGCCTGCCGGTCGAGCGGCTGATCGATCGGCGCATCGGGCTCGACGACGTGGAGGGCGCCTTCGACGCGATGCGCGAAGGCCGCTTCGTGCGCCAGGTCATCGCCTTCTGACCTCGGGCGCGGCGGTGGCCGCGTCCGCTTCCTCGTCCTCGGGTGGCGCCATCACCGGCGGCTCGGGGTCCTCGATCGGCGGCAGCAGCTGGGCGCCCGTGATCAGCCGTGTCCCGCGGCCGTGGGTGATGAAGGACCACGCCCAGCGGACGATCACGACGATCCGGTTGGCGAACCCGATCAGGTACGCGATGTGGATGCCAAGCCACAGCAGCCAGGCGGTGAATCCGCCCTGGCGCCCGAACGGGCCAAGCCACGGGATGTTGGTCACGCCCGACAGCCGCCCGATGACCGCCACATCACCCTTGTTCCTGTAGCGGAACGGCTCCCACGGGCGGCCCAGCAGTCGGCGACGGATGACCCCGGCCGCGTACGAGCCGCCCTGGATGCCACCTTGCGCGACGCCGGGCGCCGGCTGGCCGTCCTTCCACGGCTGCACCGCGGCATCGCCGACCACGAAGATCTCGGGATGGCCGGGCAGCGTCAGGTCCGGCCCCACCTTGAGGCGGCCATTGCGGTCCGTCTCGGCGCCGGCGGCCTCGGCGACCTTGCGCGCGAACGACGAGGCGATGACGCCGGCGCCCCACAGCACGGTGCGGGTCGGGATGACCTCCTCGGGCGCATCGGGTTCGTCGGTCGGCACGACGCGCACCGACTGGGCGTCGATATCGGTCATGCGCGTCTTGAGGCGGACGGTCACGCCAAGCCGCTCGAGCTGCTTCTGGGCCGATGCCGAGCGATCGGGCGGATAGGGCGGCAGGACCCGGTCCATCGCCTCGATGAGGATGATCGTGGCGTCGCTCGGGTCGATCGCCCGGAAGTCGCGCTTCAGCGTGTCACGCGCGATCTCCCCAAGGGAGCCGGCCAGCTCGACCCCGGTCGGGCCGGCACCGACCAGCACGAAGGTCATCCACTCGCGCCGCCGGTCCGGGTCAGCTTCCCGTTCCGCGGCCTCGAACGCGATGAGGATGCGCCGCCGGATCTCGGTCGCGTCCTCGAGTGTCTTCAGCCCCGGGGCGTGGCGCGCCCACTCCTCGTGCCCGAAGTACGTGTGGTGGGCGCCGGTCGCGACGATGAGCGTGTCGTACCGGATCGGCCCGCCGTCGGACACCTGGACCTCGCGCCGATCGATATCGATCCCGACGGCTTCGCCGAGGATGACCGTGGCATTGCGCTGGCGCGACAGGATCGAGCGCAGCGGCTGGGCGATCTCACCCGGCGAGAGGGCACCGGTGGCGACCTGGTACAGCATCGGCTGGAACAGGTGGAAGTTGCGGCGATCGAGAAGGGTGACCGCGACCTCGGGGTCGCTCTTGAGGCTACGGGCCGCGTACAGCCCGCCGAATCCGCCCCCGACGATGAGGACCCGATGGCGGGTCCGGTCGGTGGCGCCGAGGGTCACGCGGCCGGCGTGCCGTCAGGATCCTGTGTCGGGCCTGCGGCGACGACGCGCCGTGGCGGGACGATGGCCGGACGCGTGACGGGCCGGCCGGGTCCGACGGCGATCGGCCCGGTGGGGCGCATGACCCGTCGACCGCCCGGTGCCTCGACCAGCTCGGTCAGGGCGGCCACCTCGGGGAGCGCGACCTCGATGTCGTCGGCCTCCGTGCCCCAGCCGGCGGTGTCCTCGGCCCAGATCACGTCGGCTCGCTCGATCTGGGCGACCGGACGCGGTCGGGTCGTGGCACGACCCGGTCCACCGAGATCCAGGCCACGCCCGACGGGGCGCAGCTGGACCGGCCCGGCCGGATGCGTGTCGATCAGCTCGACCTCACCGGGGATGCGCGACGAGTCGCAGCGATAGCAGCGCACGAGGCGCAGGGCATTGACCGACCGGCAGCTCGCGCAGATCCACATCGCGGACGGGTCGAGACTGCGACGGTGCGTCGAACGGGGCTGGACGACGAACCGATACAGCAGCCATCCAGCGGTCGGCCCACCAAGAAGGATCATCGCGATAAGGGCAGGCGGAACCATGCCGACGCCGGCGCGCAGTAGGTCGATCCAGTGACTGATCTCGATCTGCACTCCCTTTGGCCCCCTACAGGTCCCTAGACTACACCGGACGTCGCCTGACAACCCATCAAAATGCGCGATTCCCCGGTGAATCCACGCAACCGAATTTTCGGGCGCTACGGGTCACTTGTCGCGTTCGGCCGCGCTCGTGAGGCTGGCCTGGGCGGCCGCCAGCCGGGCGACCGGGACGCGGAACGGTGAGCACGACACGTAGTCGAGGCCGAGCGCCTCGCACTTGAAGATCGAGGCCGGGTCGCCGCCGTGCTCGCCGCAGATGCCCACCTCGAGATCGGGCCGAGTGGCGCGACCCTTGTCGACGGCGATCTTCATGAGCCCGGCGATCGCGTCGTCCAGGGTCTGGAACGGGTTGACCGGCAGGATGCCTTCCTCGACGTACTTGAGGAGGAAGTTGCCCTCGGCGTCGTCACGGCTGTAGCCGAACGTCATCTGGGTCAGGTCGTTCGTGCCGAAGCTGAAGAAGGCGGCGTCCTTGGCGATCTCGTCGGCGACGAGCGCCCCGCGCGGGACCTCGATCATGGTGCCGAACTTGTAGTCGACATCGATGCCGCCGGCGGCGGCCTCGACCGCCTCGACCTCGGCTTCGAGCAGTTCCTTGGTCCGCTTGAGCTCGTTGGGGTGTCCGACGAGCGGGATCATGATCTTGGCGATCGGGTTGCCACCCGCGCGCTTGACCGCGATCTGGGCGTTCAGGATGGCCCGGGTCTGGACCTTCACGAAGTCGGGGAACATCAGGCCGAGCCGGACGCCGCGCAGCCCGAGCATCGGGTTCTGCTCGTGCATCGACTTGATCGTCGCGAGCAGGACCTTGTCCTCGTCGCTCGCACCGCCGGTGGACTCGGCCCTGGTGACCTTGACCAGCTGTTCCTCGAGGTTGGGCAGGAACTCATGGAGCGGCGGGTCGAGGAGGCGGATCACGACCGGCAGGCCGTCCATCGCCTTGAAGATCCCCTCGAAGTCGCCCTGCTGGAGGACCTCGAGCTTGGCCATCGCGCCGTCGAAGCGGTCGATCGCCGCCCGGTCGTCGCTGTCGAGCGCCTCGCCGGCCGCCTGCTTCGCCTTGGCCCGGGTCGCCTGGTTCGCGACGAGGATGGCGTCGCGCACGATCTCGAGCCGCTCGCCCTCGCGGAACATGTGCTCGGTCCGGCACAGGCCGATGCCCTCGGCCCCGTAGCTCCGCGCCTGGGCGGCCTCCTCGGGCTTGTCGGCGTTGGTCCAGACGCCCATCCGCCGGATCTCGTCGGCCCAGCCGAGGACCTTCTGGAGCTCGGGCTGATCCTCGAAGCGGGCGCTGACCGTGGGGATGCGCGCCGAGGTAGACCTGCCCGGTGGCGCCGTCGAGGCTGATCGCGTCGCCTTCCTTGAACGTGACCCCGCTGTCGGAGCTGCGCGCCGTCTTTGCGCCGTAGTCGATGACCAGCTCCGCGCAGCCGGCCACGCACGGCTTGCCGATCTGGCGGGCGACGACGGCGGCGTGGCTCGTGGCGCCACCGCGGGCCGTCAGGATGCCCTGCGCGACGGCCATGCCGTGGAAGTCGTCGGGCGACGTCTCGATACGCACGAGGACGACCTGCTCGCCGCGCTCGACCCACTCGACGGCCGTGTCGGCGCTGAACACGGCGCGGCCGACGGCCGCACCCGGTGAGGCGTTGAGGCCCTTGGCGATTCGCGTCGCGGCCTGCAGCCCGGCCGGGTCGAACTGGTCGCGCAGCAGCTGGTCGACGTGGCCGGGCTCGATCCGGGCGATCGCCTCTTCCTTGGTGATCGTGCCCTCGTCGACCATGTCGGCCGCGATGCGCACCGCCGCGGCCGCCGTCCGCTTCGCGGACCGTGTCTGGAGCATGTACAGGCGACCGCGCTCGATCGTGAACTCGAGGTCCTGGACGTCGCGGTAGTGCGACTCGAGCTGCTGGCCGATGCGCTGGAACTGCGCGTAGACCTCGGGCATGTCGGTCTGCATCTGGGCGATCTTCGGGGCGGTCCGGATGCCGGCGACGACGTCCTCGCCCTGGGCGTTGGTGAGGTACTCGCCGAAGAGGACCTTCTCGCCGGTGTTCGGGTCGCGGGTGAACGCGACCCCGGTGCCCGAGTCCTCGCCCATGTTGCCGAACACCATCGTCACGACGTTGACCGCGGTACCAAGGTCGTCGGGAATGGCCTGGTTCTTGCGGTAGTCCTTGGCGCGCTTGCCGAACCATGACGCGAACACGGCCTTGATGGAGAGATCGAGCTGCTCGTTGGGATCGTCGGGGAAGTCGCGGCCGGTGTCGGCCTTGACGATCGACTTGAACTCGGCGACCAGGTCGCGCAGGGCGGCGGCATCGAGGTCGGTGTCCTGCTGCGCGCCGTGCGTCGTCTTGGCCGCCTCGAGGGCGTGGTCGAAGCGCTCGCCGCTGACCTCCATCACGATCCGCCCGAACATCTGGATGAAGCGCCGGTACGCGTCCCACCCGAACCGCTCGTTGCCGGTCAGGGCGACGAGGCCCTGCAGGGTCTGTTCATTCAGGCCGAGGTTGAGGACCGTGTCCATCATCCCGGGCATCGAGAACTTGGCGCCCGAGCGGACGCTGACGAGCAGTGGGTTGGCCGGGTCGCCGAAGCCCTTGCCGGTCCGCCGCTCGACCTCCTTGACCGCCTCGAGGACGTCGTCCCACAGGCCGTCGGGCAGCCGCTCACCCGCATCGAAGTAGTCGTTGCAGGCCTCGGTCGTGATCGTGAACCCGGGCGGTGTCGGCAGCCCGGCGATCGTCATCTCGGCAAGCCCCGCACCCTTGCCACCGAGCAGGTCGCGCATCTGGGCGTTGCCCTCGGCGCCGCCGTCACCCCAGGCGTAGATGTAGCGCTTGGCCGCCTGGTGCGGACGCTCGGCGGTCGCCTGCGGCGACGTGGTCGTGGTCATGTGGGCTGGGCCTCCGGGGGAACGGCGGGCGCGCGGCCCGCAGGGACGGCATCAGGGCCCCGCGATTGTACCGTCGCGGTCGAGGCACACTCGGTTGTGGGCGGGTGACGCCAGGCGGACTCGCGGGTCGCCCGCGTCCGCGCGCGGCAGCCGGGTACCATCGTGCGGACCGACCGCAGGAGATGCGCCCGCCGATGACCGATCTGGCCAACCTCGACGCCGCCGAGCCCGCCCCCGACGCCGCCGCTGCAGCGGTGCCGGCGGGGATCGTCGCGAACGACGACGAGCGCTACAACGCGACGCTCATCGACCGGGTCGACCAGCACGACAGCCTGGCCTATTTCTGGGTCAAGTTCGACGGCGACCCGACACCCTTCGAGCCCGGCCAGTACATGACGATCGGGGTGTTCGTCGACGGGCGGATCGTGCAGCGGCCGTACTCGGTCGCGTCACCACCGCTCGAAGCCGGCTCGAGCGGCTACGAGTTCTACCTGCGCCTCGTCCAGGGCGGGACGTTCACGCCGGTGCTGTGGGACCTGCCGGTGGGTCACCGGATGCGGATGATCGGCCCGAAGGGCAAGTTCCTGCTCGAGCCGGGCGATGACCGCACCCACGTGTTCATCTCGTCGGGTACGGGCAACGCGCCCTTCGTCTCGATGATGCGCCAGACCCTCGCGGACGGCGCCCCGCGACGGGCGGTGTTCATCAACGGCGTGTCGTACGTGCGCGACCTCGGCTACCGCCAGATCCTCGTGGATTGGGAGACGACCGGCGGCTACCCGGTCACGTTCCACCCGACCGTCTCCCGGCCCGACGATCCCGCGAACGCCGGCTGGGACGGCCTCACCGGGCGGGCCGAGGCGGTCGTGGCGCCCGTGTTCGAGAAGCTCGGGCTGCGCGCCGACGACACGATCGCCTACCTGTGCGGCAACCCGGACATGATCATCGCGGCCGAACAGACGCTGCTCGGTCTCGGGCTGCCCGAGACCGCGGTCAAGAAGGAGCTGTACTGGCCGAAGGGCAAGGAGCCGCGTGGCATGTCGGGCGCTGCGGACGCGGCCGCCGCCGACGACGACTAGCGGCTGCAACACGACTGTCAGCCGTCCGGCGTCGGTCGTCGCTCTGACGAAGGCCTGAGCAGCGCACCGTCCGGGCATGGTCATCAAGGCCAGGCCGGCGCGCGCCCGGCGCGCATCCGATGGCGTTCCCCCGCCCGGACCGACCGGGGCCGATCTCGACCCGATCCGCCCGGCGCGATCGGTCGCCCACAGCGGTTACACGGTCCTGGTGTGCGGCAGCGACGGCACGATCGAGGGCTCGGACACGGGGTTGTACGACCTCGACACGCGGATCCTCTCCCGCCACGTGGTCCGCCTCGACGGTGCGACGCCCCGTCCCGTGGGTTCATGCGTGTCGATGGCCGACCGCTGGACGGCGACGCTCCACGCCCCCCAGCCCGGCGGTGACCCGAACGGGCCGCACCTGCCCCAGGACGCCTGGGCGATCCACCTCGATCGGCTCGTCGGCTGCGGCATGGCCGAGACCATCGCGGTCCGCAACGAGTCGATGGTCGCCAGGACCGCGCGCTTGACCGTCGATCTCGAGGCGGACGTCGTCGACACGCTCCGGGCGCCGGCCGGCACACCCGATCCGGAGCTCGACGTCGACTGGGATGCGGGCGCCGCCCGGCTCCGTCTGCTGGGCACGCACCGCCACGAGGGACGCGAGGACGCCCGCGGCGTGGCCATCGCGATCGATCCACCACCGACGGCCGTCGAGCCGGTCGATGGCGCGCCGTACGCCCGGCGGCTCGTCTTCGACCTCGAGGTCGAACCCCAGGCGGCCTGGACGGTCGCGCTGACGTACGCGTCCCTTGTGGAGGGCGAGGTGCGCTCGCCGGCCGAGGCCGCTGCGCGACGACCGGTCGCGGCCGCGTGGCGTGCCGGCCGTCCGACGGTGACCACGTCCGAGTCGCTCGTCGGGCCGGCCGTGGAACGCGCGGCGGACGATCTGCTGGCGCTCCGCGCCTGGGAGCTGGAACCCTCGTCGGACGGGTCCGCCTGGGTCGTCAATGCCGGCGTCCCGTCGTTCACGGGCTTCTTCGGCCGCGATGCGCTGACGGCCGGCTGGCAGTCGTCGATGCTCGGGGTCGGACCGCTCCGGGGAGCCCTGGCGGTGGCGATGCGAACGCAGGGCCGCCGCGTCGATCCGTGGACCGAGGAGCAGCCGGGCCGCATGGTCCACGAGATGCGCCGCGGTCCCCTGTCGATGCTCGGGGTGCGGCCCCACCGCGCCTATTACGGAACGCAGACGACCGGATCCATGTTCCTGCTCGGACTCTCCGAGCTGTGGCACTGGACCGGCGATGACGAGCTGCTGCGCACGCACCGCGACGCGGCCATGCGCGCGATCGACTGGGCCGAGGACTTCGGCGATCCCGACCGGGACGGCTTCCTCGAATACGGGCAGACGTCGCCCGATGGCCTCAAGAACCAGGGCTGGAAGGACTCGGACGAGGCGATCCGCTACCCGGACGGACGGATCGTGGAGAACCCGATCTCGACCGTCGAGGAGCAGGCCTTCCACTACATGGCGCTGTTGCGGATGGCCGAGATCCTCGTCGCCCTGGACGAGCCGGTCGAGCGGGCCGACGCCCTGCTCCGCCGGGCGACCGAGCTGCGCGAGGCGTGGCAGGCGGCCTTCTGGATGCCGGACGAGGGGTTCTACGCGCTGGCGCTCGATCCGTCTGAGCAACCGGTCGGGACCATCACGTCGAACGTCGGTCATGCCCTCGGCGTCGGGATCGTGCCGCGCGAGCTGGCCCCGGTCGTTGCCGACCGCCTCATGGCGGACGACCTGTTCTCGGGCTGGGGGATCCGGACCCTGTCGAGCGACCACCCGTCGTACAACCCGTTCGCCTACCACCTCGGCGCGGTCTGGCCCGTCGAGAACTCGACGATCGCGCTCGGCTTCAAGCGATACGGCCTCGACGATCACCTCGACCAGCTCATGGAGGGCATGTTCTCCGCCATCGCCCATTGCCGCGACCTGCGCCTTCCCGAGGCCCTCACCGGCCACGATCGCCGGATCCTGCCGACGCCGCTCCCCTACCCCGACTCGAAGAGCCCGCAGGCGTGGTCGGCCAGCGCCACCATCCAGTTCCTCCAGGTGGCGCTCGGCCTGTATCCGTTCGCGCCGGCGCGCGTCCTCGGCCTGGTCCGGCCGCGCCTGCCGGCCTGGCTGCCGAGCGTCACGCTGCACGACCTCCGCGTCGGCGACGCCACGTTGACCCTCCGCTTCGAGCGCGCGGCGGATGGCTCCGCCCATCACTCGGTCGAGAGCCAGGACGGTCAGCTATGGGTCGTCGAGGTCCCGCCACCCGATGCGACGGGCGGCCACGATGCCGTCCATGCCCGGCTGCTCTCATGGGTGCTGGAGCGGGCGCCCGGGCGGATCGCGACCGCCCTGCGGATCGCGACGGGCGACGATCGACCGGTCGGGCCCGCGTCGGGTGAGGGCGCCGCGCCGTGACTGTGGTCGTCATCACTGGAGCTAGCGCCGGCGTGGGTCGGGCAACGGCACGCGCGTTCGCCCGTCATGGCTACGACGTGGCGCTGGTCGCCCGCGACGAGGCCCGTTTGAACGCGGCCGCCGAGGAGGTCCGGGCCCTGGGGCGTCGGGCGCTCATCCTCCCGCTCGACGTCGCCGATGCGGAGGCCATCGACGCCGGAGCCGACCGAGTCGAGGCCGAGCTCGGCCCGATCGACGTGTGGGTGAACGGGGCCATGGCCAGCGTGATCGGCCCGGTCGAGAAGCTGACCGGCGACGAGATGCGCCGGGTGACCGAGGTCACGTATCTCGGGACGGTCTACGGCACCCAGGCCGCGCTCCGCCGGATGCGGCCACGCGACCGGGGCGTGATCATCCAGGTCGGGTCGGGGCTGGCCTATCGCAGCGTGCCCCTCCAGTCGGCGTACTGCGGCGCCAAGTCCGCGGCCCGCGGCTTCACCGACTCGCTGCGCTGCGAGCTCATCCATGACCACAGCGGCGTCCGGGTCACGATGGTCCATCTCGCGGCGATCAACACTCCGCAGTTCAGCTGGGTGCGCAGCCGGATGCCGCGGGCGATGCAACCGCTGCCCCCGGTGTACCAACCGGAGCTGGCCGCCCAGGCCATCCTGTGGGCCGCCGAGCATCGCCGCCGTGAGCTGCTGCTGGGCTGGCAGACCGTCCTTGGGATCATGGGCCAGCGTCTCGCCCCGGGCCTGATGGACCACTACCTCGCGACACGGGCATGGGAGGGCCAGATGTCCGAGGACCCGGGCCGACCGGGCTCGCCGGACAATCTCGAGGATTCGGTCGCCGCCGATGTCGGGGCCCACGGCGCGTTCGACGACCTGGCGTCCGACGCGAGCCCGCTGCTCTGGGTCGACACCCATCGGGGCCTGCTGGCCGGCGCGGTGCTCGGTGCCGCGGCCTTGGCCGTGGGCGCCGTGCGGGCGCTGCGACGGCCGTAAGCCGGGGCTAGCTCTCCGCGGCGCCCTGGTGGGCGGCCCGGTAATGGGCCGTCAGGGCATCGCCGCCCCAGTCGGTCACGAGGTCGCGCCAGACCGCGTGGATGTGGTTGGCCTCGTTCTGCGTATTGTCGTACTCGATCAGGAACTCGGGTCCGCGCACGGCGTAGTAATGCCCGAGACCCGGCTCTCCGGGACCGGCCCACGCGAAGGTGATCGGCGCCAGGCCGGCGTCGACGATGCGCGCCCAGGCCGCGCTCGCCACGTCGTCCGGCGCCCGCTCGAGATAGTGGCGGATGAGCCGTTCCAGGCCTGCCTGCCCGGCTGCCGCCAGGTCGTCATGGCGGATCCCGCCCGGGATCTTGCGCAGGTCTGCCCGAGCGCCATTGCCGCTGTGGAGATCGGGCGGGGCCACCGGGTCGACGACCGCGATCGCGCTCTCCTCGGGCGACAGGGTCGTCAGGAGTGCCCGCGCCATGTCCTCCTCGCCACGCAGGACGCGGTCGCCGGCTCGCGGACCGTCGGGTACGACGGCCGGGTTCGATCCGAGGAACGACGGCGTGCTCCCGACGACCCGTCCCTCGTCGACCGTCACGTGGAGCGCGACGTGATGGCCGCCGACCCGCCATGACCACGGGCCCGCCGGCCCGGGCTCGCCGAACAGGGCGAACCAGTACAGCTCGGGGTCGCGGCGGATCCAGCCGGCACGGCCGCGCGACTGTTCGAGGACGCCGAGGACCTCCTCGAGGGCGATGACCGCGGCGGCCTCCGCTGCCCCGCGCTCGCTCATGGCCGCCCGGATCGTGGCCATCGCCGCCGCCCGCTGATCCGGGTGCATCGCTGCGATCGCCAGGCCCTTCCGTTCGCCCGGCGTGTACGCCCACACGGCGCGTTCGTCCGTGTCGAACGGGAAGCGCGCCTGCGCCCGTTGCCCGTCGTCGAGCGTGTCGAGCCAGGCGTCGACCGCCCCCGTCAGCGCGTCGGCCGCATTCATCCCGCCCGGGCGGCCTCGAGGCGATCGATGATCAAGCGGGTCACGCCCTCGACCGGCACGCGCTCCTGCGCCATCGAGTCGCGATCGCGCACGGTGACCGCGCCGTCCTCCAGGGAGTCCACGTCGACCGTGACGCACCACGGCGTCCCGATCTCGTCCTGGCGGCGGTACAGCTTGCCGATCGCCGCTGTGTCGTCGTAGACCGCCATCATGTGCCGTTGCAGATCCGTCTTGATGCGGTGGCACAGCTCGACGATCTCCGGTCGCTTCTTGAGCAGCGGCAGGACGGCGACCTTGTACGGCGCCAGATCGGGATGGAGCGCCAGCGACACCCGCTTCTCGCCGCGGACCTCCTCTTCGCGGTAGGCATCGATGAGGAACGTGAATGCGGCACGGTCGGCACCGGCCGCCGTCTCCACGATCCACGGGATCACGTGCTCGCCGGTGGCCTGGTCGAAGTACTCCAGCGTCTCGCCGCTCGCCTCGGAGTGGCGCGACAGGTCGAAGTCGCCCCGGTTGTGGACGCCCTCGAGCTCCTTCCAGCCGAACGGGAAGCGGTACTCGACGTCGACCGCCTTCTTGGCGTAGTGGGCCAGCTCGTCGGGGGCGTGCTCGCGCAGCCGCAGCCGCGACGGAGCGACGCCGAAGCGCTCGTACCACGCCCGTCGGGCCGGCAGCCACGTCTCGAAGGCGTCGGCCGCCTCCCCCTCGGGCCGCACGAAGTACTGCATCTCCATCTGCTCGAACTCGCGCATGCGGAACACGAAGTTGCCGGGCGAGATCTCGTTGCGGAACGACTTGCCGATCTGGGCGATGCCGAACGGCAGCTTCTTGCGCGACGACTGCAGGACGTTCTTGAAGTTGACGTACGAACCCTGCGCGGTCTCGGGGCGCAGATAGATCACGGCCGCGTCGTCCTCGACCGGCCCCATGAACGTCTTGAACATGAGGTTGAACCGGCGCGGGGCGGACAGCGGCCCGCCGTCGACCGGGCAGCGCAGGCCGAGCTTCTCGACGATCCCCGGGTCCTGCAGCTCCGAAACCGACAGGCCCTCCGCACCGGGCAGCTCGTCGAGTCGGAACCGGCGGTGGTCCGTCTGGCACTCGACCAGCGGGTCGCTGAAGCTGCCGACGTGCCCCGACGTCACCCAGACCTGGGGATGCATCAGGATCCCCGCATCGAGCCCGACGATGTCGTCGCGCTGCTGGACCATCGACCGCCACCACGCCCGTTTGACGTTGTTCTTGAGCTCGACGCCGAGCGGGCCGTAGTCCCACACGGCGTTGATCCCGCCGTAGATCTCGGACGATGGGTAGATGAAGCCGCGCCGCTTCGAGAGCGACACGATGGTGTCGAGCTCGGCGACGGCCGGGGCGACGTCGGACGGCTCGTCGGCAGGGCTGGTCACTGGGGGGTCTCCGCTGATACGCGACCGTGGCAGGGCCGCGCGGGATGGCTAGGTGCCCGATGCTAGCAGACCCCGGGCGACGCTCCCGTCGGGAGTGCGGCGGCCAGCACGCGGACCGCATTGCCGCCCATCACGGCCGCGATGTCGGGATCGGCCAGGCCCTCCGCGAGCAACGCCTCGGTCAGTAGCGGCATCCCGGTCGCATCGAACGGCGTCGGCACGCCGCCATCGAAGTCCGAGCCGAGACCGACGTGCTCCACGCCAGCGAGGCCGATGGCGGTCACGATCGAGCGGGCGATCGCCCCGACGTCCTCGCCACCGCTGGCCACCGGCCAGAAGCCGATCCCGACGAGACCGCCGGTCACCGCGATCCCGCGGACCTGGTCGTCGGGCAGGTTGCGCACGCTCGGTGCTGCCGAACGAACCCCGGTGTGCGAGGCGACGACCGGTCGGACGGCGAGCGACAGGACGTCGTCGATCGTCGCGGATGAGGTGTGGGCGACGTCCATGACCATGCCCAGCGACTCCATGCGCGACAGGAGCTCGCGGCCGGCCTCGGTCAGCCCGCCCTTGACCACGCCGTGCGCCGAGCCGCCGATACGCCGTATCGAAGAAGTGGCTTGGCGACAGCATCCGGTAGCCGGCCGCCGCGAGGATGTCGAGGTTGGCGAGGTCGTCGTCGAGCGCCTGGGCCCCTTCGATGGCCAGGAACGCGGCGGTGACCGCGGGATCGGCCGCCCGACGCGCGAGATAGGCATCGAGGTCGCCGCGTGACTCGAGGAGCGTCAGCCGACCGGCCGAGTCGGCGGCCATCGCCCGCAGGCGGAACGCCAGGTGCAGGGCACGGGCCAGCCGGCTGCCCCACGTCGCGCGTGGCCAGCGCTGGTCGAGGGCGAGCAGCGTGACGTCGTCCGACCGATCGTCGTTGCGGTCGAGGTTCACGCGTCGCGGGACCTGGGTCGAGGCGGCCAGCGCCGTGATCGCGACGCCGCCCTCGATGAGGCGAGGCATGTCGGCATGGCCGTACGACGCCCGCCGGAGCAGGTCGCGCCCCCACAGGAGCGAATCGGCATGGAGATCGACGACCGTCAGGGTCCGATGCAGCTCGACGGCCCGTGCCGAGGCCCGGTACGGCCGGGGCTGCAGGACGCGGTTGCGTCGCCGTTCGACGAGCATGGAAACGGCGCCGCCAGATCTGACGGCGCCGGCGATGAGCGCGGCGGAGGTCGCGAGGACCCCCGCCGCGATCTTGGTGGTGCTGCTCAGTCGCCGCGCCACCGCTTAGAAGGTCACCGGATCTTGATCGTCTCCTCGACCACGACCGGCTTGCGCCGTCCGCGGCTCAGGGTGATCAGGCCCACCGACAGGGCGCCGAGGCCGATCAGCACGGCCATGAGGCCCGCGATGCCCGGCTGGCTCGTCACCGTCCCGTCGATCGTGTCGGTCGGAGGAAGGGTGCGTCCGCCGGTGTTGGTCCCGGTCGTCGGGCCGACACCACCACCGCCACCCGGAGGCTGCGTCTGACCGCCCGGCGGGTCGGTCGGAGGATTGTTGGTGCCCTGGGTCGGGCCGACATCGCCGCACTCGATCACGAGATCGACGTCGCGCCCGATGACATCCATCGGCGTGTAGCCGTCGGCGCTGTCGTCGGCCACGAGGACGTGGGCGCGAAGCGTATAGCTGCCTGGAGCAAGTTCGCCGGCACCTTCCCAGCCGTCGGCCAGGGTGCCATCGCCATTGACCCATGCGAAATCGCCGCTGGGATCGATGAGCTTGCCGGCCCCGTCGATGCGGACGTAGGCCTCGTCGGTGCGGTCCTGGCGGACGCGCTCACCGTTCTGCGACAGGACGAGCGCGAAGAGGACTTCCTCGTCGCAGTCGTAGCGCAGGTAGAGCTTGGCACGGACATCACGACCAGCCACACCGGCATCGGCCATGTCCGCGAAGAGATCGGCTCCGAGCGACCAGTCGCCCGTGGCGCCGTCGACTGTGGCTGAACCATAGGTGGGTGTCGGCGCTGCGGCCATCGTGGCCGGCGCGAACACCGCCGTCAGGAGCATGGCCGTCGCCATCACCGCGGTCACCGACCGCACCGATGGCGTCCCCCGACGTCCGGTTGAGAACCCCCGCATGAGGACCTCCTGAGTGTCCCGGGTCATTTGCCCGGTGATGAGTCATCCCGGGATTCCCCGGAACCTCGGATGAAATGACGCGCGCATCATGGCAGCGCGGGACCTTGCGGTCCAGTACGAAAGCACTATCGGACGTCAAATCTGCACCATATCGAGACCGCCCCGCACCCTTCAGGTGCTCAGCGCACCGCACCGGACCGCAGCCGACAGCTGGTGCGTGCGCGCCCCGCGGGTCCTGGGTCCATGGTCCTGGGCGACGCTCAGGGCGTGGCGCGCACCTCGTCGAGGAACGCGAGCGAGCGTGCCTCCCGTTCGAGCACGTGGCGAACGAAGTCGCGCAGGGCCGTCTCGGCCTCGCGCTCGACATCGGCGGCCAGGCGGAGACCGGCGAGCGCCTCGACATCGAGGCGCTGGTAGGCCTTGAGCAGCTTGAGCGCGTCCAAGCTCAGACCGGTCCGGTCATGGGGCGGGCCAGGACAGCGATCGCACAGCACGCCACCGAGCGGCGGGACCCAGCGGAACCGCTCATCGGACTCCAGGACACGGTCGCACTCCACGCAACGGTCGACCTCGGGCCGGACGCCGAGCTCATCGAGCAGATGGATCTCGAACCAGCGCGCGACCCGCCCCGGCGCCATCCCCGCATCCAGCAGCTCGTAGGCCCGTCGCAGGAGCGCGTAGAGCGGCTCGGCGGCATGACGCTCCTCGAGCGACCGATCGGCCAGCTCGGCCAGGTACCAGGCCGTGGCCGCGCTCTCCAGGTCGTCGCGCAGCTTCAGCCAGGCATGACCGACGCTGACCTGGGTCACCACGTCGAACGTCCGACCGCGGGCCAGCGCCACCGTCAGCTCGGCGAACGGCTCGAGGCTGCCACCCAGCCGCGAGGTCGGCCGGCGGACCCCCTTGGCGATCGCCTTGAGCTTGCCGCCGCCCGGCGTGATCAGCGTCAGGACGCGATCCGCCTCGCCCAGATCGAACCGCGACAGGACGATCGCGTCCGTGGTGTAGCGACGGGGGACGGGCATCGTTCCCGGACGGTAGCACGTGCCGGATGGACCGCCGGGATCTAGTACCAATGGCCATTCATCCGACTCGACATCCACGACGTATCCGAATCAGGCGCTGGTGCGGTCGCGTCCCCCGCACCGGCGCTTCTCCGTGCCCCGTGCATCGAGATTCGTGCGTCCGCAACAGGCTACCCACAGCGGACATGTTTCGTTGTACACTGGCTCCGATGACGACCGCATCGCCCGATCTCGACCTCGCGGAGCTCATCGCCGACACGGAAGGTGAGATCGTCCGCCTCGTCCAGGACCGCGACCCATCGACCCATGGGTTGTACGAGATGGTCCGCTACCACCTCGCGCTGGACGGCAAGGGCGCGAACGGCGGCAAGCGCCTCCGGCCGCTGCTGGGCCTGCTCGCCTACGCCTCGATCGCCGGCGACCACCGCAAGGCGTTGCCGGGCGCAGCCGCCGTCGAGCTCGGCCACAACTTCAGCCTCGTCCACGACGACATCGAGGACGGCGACACCGAGCGACGCCACCGCCCGACCCTGTGGACGGTCAAGGGCGTCCCGCAGGCCATCAACGCCGGGGACACGCTGTTCAGCCTGTCGCGCATCGCCCTGCATCGCCTGACCGAGCTCGGGTTCTCCGACGCCAAGGTCCTGCGCCTCATGCGGCTGTACGACGAGACGTGCCTGGCGCTGTGCGAAGGCCAGTACATCGACATCGCCACGAGCGAGTCCGACGAGGTGATGTCGGTCGACGTCTACTTCGACATGATCGGTCGCAAGACCGCCGCGCTCATCGCCGCCTCGATCGAGGCCGGCGCCCTGCTCGCGACCGACGACGAGGCCGTGATCGGTCGCTACCGCGCCTTCGGCTGGGCGCTCGGCATCGCCTTCCAGCTCAACGACGATCTCCTCGGGATCTGGGGTGCCGAGCAGACGACCGGCAAGGAAGCCTCGGACGTCGCCCATAAGAAGAAGACGCTGCCGGTCATCTACGCGGTGGAACACGCCGGACCCGAGGATCGTGCCCGCTTGCTCGAGCTGTACCGCCTCGAAACGCCGAACGCGGACGAGCTGGCCGAGATCGTGCGCATCCTCGAGCGTGTCGGCGCCCGCGACTACACGCGCGATGCGGCGCGGCGGTATCGCGACCAGGCCCTCGCCGAGCTGGATGCCGCCGGCGTCGTCCAGCCGGCCGCCCGCGTACGGCTCGAGGAGATCATCGTCGGGGTCATCTCGGCCTGACCGGCCGACGCCGGCGACCTACCGGTCGGCTTCGTCGTCCTCGAGCTCGCCATCGTCGCGGATCCGCGCGACCAGGACCTTCGAGACCCGCCGGCCGTCGGTCGATTTCGACCGTGAGCATCAGCCCGTCGACCGTCACCTGGTCGCCGGGGCTGGGCACGCCGCCGATGCGGTGATAGATGAGCCCGCCGACCGTGTCGTACTCGTCCTCGTCTTCGAGCGACATCTGCGTTTCGAACAGCTCCCCGAGGTCGTCGACCGAGGCCCGCCCGTCGACTCTGGCCTCGTCGGCGGAGAGCCGCACGATCATCGGCTCCTCGACGTCGTACTCGTCCTGGATCTCGCCGACGATCTCCTCGAGCAGGTCCTCGATCGTCACGAGGCCGGCCGTCCCGCCGTACTCGTCGAGGACGATCGCGAGGTGGACCTTGCGCCGCTGGAGCTCGTGGAGCAGGTCGTCGACGGTCATCGACTCCGGGACGAACACGGGGGTGCGCAGCAAGGAGCGCAACGGCGGCGGATCGGGGGCGTTGGTCTTGAGGTACGGCAGCAGGTCCTTGGCGTAGACGATGCCGATGATCTCGTCGATCGAGCTCTCATAGACGGGGATGCGGCTGTGGCCCTCGGCCACGATCGTGTCGATGGCATCGCCGATCGTCGCGTCGACCGTCAGGGTGACCATCGCGATCCGCGGGAGCATGACCTCGTGGACGCGCTGGTCGCCGAGCTCGATGACCGCATGGATCATCTGCTCCTCTTCGGCCTCGAGGATGCCCTGCTCGCCGCCCTGCTCGATGATCAGGCGCAACTCTTCGGAGCTGATGCGCTCATCGGCCGGCACGTCAGCTCGGAACAGGCGGCTGACCCAGCGGGTGACCGTGGTCAGGGCGCTGACGAGCGGGCCGAACAGCGTGCCGAGGACCTCCATCAGCCGGCTGGTCGCGAGGGCCACGCGCTCGGCGTGGGCGAGCCCGATCTGCTTGGGGACCAGCTCGCCGAACACGATCGTGAACAGCGTCAGCAGGATCGTGACGACGACGAGGGCGATCCCCTCGGCGGCGTTCGCGAGCGGACCGAACTGGCGGAACACGTCCGCGGCGCCGTCGACCAGGCTCACCGCGGCGAACGCCGAGGCGAGGAAGCCGAGGAAGTTGATGCCGACCTGGATGACGGCCAGGAAGCGGCCCGGGTTCGCCTTCAGGCGCTGGACGCGGAGGGCGCCGCGTTGGCCTTCCTCGATGAGCTGCTGGATCCGGCTACGACGCAGCGTCACGAGCGCGATCTCGGTGGCCGCGAAGATCCCGTTGAGCAGGACGAGGACGACGATCAGCGCGATTTCGAGGATCGGGCCGTTCACGAGGGGCCGTCACCGGCGGCGGGTTCCGCTGGCGCGCCGGGGTCGTCGTCGGCGGCCGGTCGCGGGCGCGGCTCGCGGATTCGGGCCGGCACGCCGACCGCGAGCTTGCCCGCTGGCACGTCCCTGGTCACCACCGCGCCGGCGCCGGTCCGGGCCCCTTCACCGATCTCGCGCGGTGCCACGATCATCGTGTCGACGCCGATGAACGCGCCGTCGCCGATCGTCGTGCGCGTCTTGCGCGTGCCGTCGTAGTTGGCGGTGATGGTGCCGGCCCCGATGTTGACCTTCTGGCCGATCTCGGCGTCGCCGAGATAGCTCATGTGGTGCTGCTTGGAGCCCTTGCCCAGACGCGTGTTCTTGAGCTCGGCGTAGTTGCCGACCTCGGCGCCCTCGCCGACCACGCTGCCGGGGCGGACGTGGCTGAACGGCCCGACGGAGGCGCCATCCTCGACCGTGGAAGACTCGACGATCGAGGCCCACACGCGGGTGTTCCTGCCGATCGTGCTGTCGACGATCTGGCAGCCGGCGCCGATGACGCTCCCCTCCCCGATCGACGTCGCGCCGCGCAGGATGACGTTGGGCTCGATCGTGACGTCGGTCCCGAGCGACACGTCCCAATCGAGATAGACCGTCGACGGGTCGCGCATCGTCACCCCGTCGCGCATGTGCTGCTGGTTGCGCTGCACGCGCAGGATCCACTCGGCCTCGGCGAGCTGGGCGCGGTCGTTGATGCCGTCGAACCGGCCGTCGTCCTCGAACGTGACGGCGATGACCAGCCGGCCGTCCTCGCGCGCGAGCTGGACGAGCTCGGTCAGATACAGCTCGCCGGTCCGCGCCGAGGGCACCAGCGAGCCGATCCGCCGGCGCAGCCAGTCGGCATCGAAGGCGTACAGGCCGGCGTTGACCTCGTTGTTGGCCAGCTCGTCCTCGGTCGCGTCCTTGGCCTCGACGATCGCCTCGACCGTCCCGAACTCGCCGCGGCTGACGCGTCCGAGCCGGGCGGGATCGGCCGCGAAGAACGTCGCCAGGGCGATCGCGGCGTCGTCCTCGCGACGCGCATCGAGGATGGCCCGCAGATCCTCGGCGGTGATCAGCGGGACGTCACCCGACAGGACCAGGATCTCGGTCGCGTCATCGGGCACGGCCGGTAGCGCGGCCCGCACGGCATCGCCCGTCCCGCGCGGCTCGTCCTGGAGGGCGAACTCGGCGCGGTCGGCGAGGACGTCGCGGATCGCCTCAGTGGCCGGTGAGTAGACGACGATCGACTTGGCGTCACCTGCATGGGCGTCCTCGCCGCGCGCGTCGGCCCAGGCATCGAGGACGTAGGCCAGCATCGGGCGACCGCACAGCGGGTGGAGAACCTTCGGCAACGCGGACTTCATGCGCGTGCCGAGGCCGGCCGCCAGGACGACGGCGGTGGTGCGGGCCGAGCTGCTCGTGGACGTGCCCGTGGGCTCGGGACTTGGGGGGTTCATGCAGGGCGCCGGGCGTGCGCGGGGCGGTCGACGCCCTCGCTGCGACGGATGCCCGACGGGCGGGTCGTTGGTGTCATGGGTCGGTCCGCCGGATGGTATGGGCGGCCCGTGAGAGCGTCAAGCCAAGGTGAGGCCCGGTCACGACGCTACGGACGGCGTGCGATCGCCTCGATCTCGACCCGGGCGCCCTTCGGCAGGCCGGCCACGGCCACCGTCGAACGGGCGGGTGGCGGATCCGGGAAGAACGTCGCGTACACGCCGTTCATCGCGGCGAAATCGTCCATGGACAGCAGGAAGACCGTCGTCTTGACCACGTCCGCGAAACCGACCCCGGCCGCATCGAGCACCGCTCCGACATTGCGCAGCACGCGCTCGGTCTGCTCCTCGAGCGTGCCCAGCTGGGCGTCACCCGTGGCTGGATCGAGCGGGATCTGGCCCGCGCAGAACACGAGGTCGCCGGCGACGATGGCCTGGCTGTACGGGCCGACCGCGGCCGGTGCGCTGGTGGTCGAGATCGCCTGACGGCTCATGTCGCCTCTTCCTCGTGTCCGGTCCGGATGGTCGTCGCGATGACCGACGGCGGGCCGTCGCCGAGCGCCGGGATCGTCCCGTCCTCGACCGCCGCCCCCGCGGTCAGCGCCGCGGCCTCGGCATCGCCGAGCGAAGGATAGAGGGTCCACAGGGTCGGGCCGGAGCCGGACAGCCCGATGGGATGGCCGAGCACCCGGGTGAGCGCGCGCCGGAAGGCCACCAGGGCGGGCACGACGAGCAGCGTCGCCGGCAGGAGGTCGTTGGCCGCGGCCAGCACCCCGGCCCGTGCCTGGAAGTCGGTCGCCGAGAGGCCGTTCCCGATCTCCTGGGCGAGGTGCTCCGAGGTCATCCGTATCGCTGGGGTCGCCGGCCGTGCGAGCGCCATCGAAGACCTGGAACACGTCGGCGGTGCGGACGCTCACCCGCGGCGTCACGAGCAGGATGCCCGGGTGGCCGTGCAGGCCGGTGAGCGGTGTCAGCCGTTCGCCGCGGCCCTCCACCAGGGCCGGCCGGCCAGCCAGGAAGAACGGCAGGTCCGACCCGACACGGAGCGCCGCGGAGACCCGGGCGTCGGCGTCGATCTCGTCGGCGCCCCAGGTCGCCAGGGCGCCGTCCAGCGCGGCGGCCGCATCCGACGACCCGCCACCGAGCCCGGCCGCCACCGGGATGCGCTTCTCCAGCCGGGCGGCGAGCGGTGGTGTCGGCGGGCGGCCTGGCCCCTGGCCGACCAGGTCGCGGGCCGCGCCGATCGCGCGCAGGACGAGGTTGTCCTCGGTCGGGCCGGCATCGAGGCCGCTGACATGGAGCGTGTCGCGCCGGCCACCGCCGGGACCGGACGGCGCCAGCGTCAGGACGTCATGCAGGGCCAGCGGCACGAACACCGAGTGCAGGTCGTGGAACCCGTCCGCCCGGCGCCCGACCACGGCCAACGTCAGGTTGAGCTTGGCCGGCGCGAGCCGGACCATGGGCGTCAGATGGGCGCGATCGCCACCGGTCGCGGCCGTCGGCGCGGTCACCGATCGGACCCGCGGCACGGTCCCCGGCCGATCGTCCGCGCCAGTCGGCACCGATCGGGCCGATCGCCTCGCGCAGGGCCAGCCACTCGCCCACGGCCAGGGTCTGCGGCCGACGATCGGGCGCGATGCCGACCTCGGCCAGCGCCGCCGTCACCCGTCCGGCATCGACCGGGAGCTGCCTCGCGAGCACGTTGTGGATCATCTTGCGTCGCTCACGGAAGGCCGCCTGCACGAGGCGCCACAGCTGGTCCTCGTCGTCCGGGCCGAGTCGGTCGTCGGCATCGTACGGCTCGACGACGATGACCGCCGAGTCGACGGCCGGCTGCGGCTCGAAGGCCCCGGGCGGCACACGGAACGCGATGCGGACCCGTGCGTGGTACTGCACGAACACCGACAGGTAGCTCATCTTGCCGGGCGGCGCCGCGATCCGTTCGGCGACTTCCCGCTGGACCATCAGGACGAGGCGGCGCGGCCGTGGCGGCTGGCCGAGCAGCGCGTGCAGGATCGGCGAGGTGATGTGGTACGGCAGGTTGGCGACCACGTCGTAGGGCGGGGCAACGAGCAGGACGAGCTCCTGGTCCAGCGCATCGCCCTCGATGAGCGCCAGGTGCCCGGCATCGAGCGGGCCCTCGAAGCGCTCCCGCAGGAACGCGGCAAGCCCACGGTCTAGCTCGACGGCGGTGACGTCGGCGCCCGCCTCGAGCAGGCCGCCCGTCAGCAGCCCCAGTCCTGGACCGATCTCGAGCACGCGATCCCCCGGCCCGGGCGCGGCCTCGGCGAGGATGGCCGACAACACGTCCGGGTCGGCCAGGAAGTTCTGCGACAGCCCGTGCCGGGCGCGCAGGCCCGCGGCGCGGAGCGTGGCCCGGACCTGGGCCGCATCGATCGTCATCGCCGGGCTCACCCCGGCCGGCCGGTCATCGGCGGGCCAGCGGCAGCGACGGCCGGGCATCGAGGTCCAGGCCGGCTCGCTCACCCGCGAGGAACCGCCGTGCACCGGCGGCCCCGATCATCGCCCCGTTGTCGGTGCACAGGCCGGGGCGCGGCACGATGAGCGGGACGCCCAGTCGCTGGGCCTCCTCGGCCAGCCGCTCGCGCAGGCAGGCGTTGGCGGCCACGCCGCCACCGAGCACGATCGAGCGTGCGCCGATGGCTGCGGCGGCTCGGGCGGTCTTCGTGGCAAGGACATCGACCACCGACTCCTGGAAGCCCCATGCCAGCTCCGCGGTCGCGGCGTCAGACAACGGGACCTCGTCATCGGTCAGCCCCTCCGCCGATCGCGCGTCGGTGACGATCCGGCGGGCGGCGGTCTTGAGGCCCGAGAAGCTGAAGTCGTACGAGTCGCCCATCCAGGCCCGCGGGATACCGGATGTCGCGGCGCGTGGCCGCCTCGGCGGCGTGCTGGATGGCCGGACCGCCCGGATAGCCAAGACCGAGCAGGCGCCCGACCTTGTCGAATGCCTCGCCGGCCGCATCGTCGACGGTCGTCCCGAGCAGCCGGTACGTGAGGTGATCGCGCATCTCGGCGAGGAACGTGTGGCCACCGGACACGACGAGCGCGACGAGCGGGAAGTTCGGCTCGACCCTCGACGCCTCGTCCTCCCCGGGGTCCAGGAGCCAGCCCGCGTAGACATGACCCTCGAGGTGGTTCACGCCGACCAGCGGCTTGTCGTGGACCCAGGCGAGCGACTTGGCGAAGTTGATGCCGACGAGGAGCGAGCCGGCGAGTCCCGGGCCGTAGGTCACGGCGATGGCATCGATATCGCGCCATTCGACGCCGGCGGTGGCCCACGCCTCGTCGAGGGTCGGGACGATCCAGCGCAGGTGGGCGCGCGCGGCGACCTCCGGCACGATCCCACCGGTCGCGGCATGGAGGGCCACCTGGGACGCGACGACATTGGCCAGGATCCGGCGTTCGCCATCGACGAGGGCGATCCCGGTCTCATCGCAGGACGACTCGATGGACAGCACGAGCGGCCCGCTCACCCGCCGTCGTCCTCGGTCGGGGCGCCATCGACGACGACATCGCCACGCTCCGCCAGGTCGTCGGGACCGCTCGGCGCCGGGTACGCGTCGAGCTCGGCGCGCAGGCGCTCGATCCGCGCCCGCATGTCGGGCTCGTCGAGCGGGATCGTCGTCATGATCAGCGCGTCCTCGCCGTCGTCGCTGTAGTAGCGCGGCCGCAGGCCGACGGGGCGGAAGCCGTACTTCTCGTACAGCTTGCGCGCGGCGAGGTTCGAGAGGCGGACCTCGAGCGTCGCCTCGTGGGCGCGGCGGTCGGCGGCGAGGTCGAGGAAGGCGAGGAGCAGCCGTTCGCCGATGCGTCGCCGGCGCCAGGCCGGGTGGACCGCGAACGTCGTGATGTGGGCCTCGTCGACCATCAGCCACATGCCGCCGTAGGCGGTGACATCGTCGCCGGCACGAGCGACGAGGTAGTGGGCCAGGCGGTTCGACTCGAGCTCGCTGCGATAGGCGTGCGGCGGCCACGGCGCGGTGAAGCTCGCCTGCTCGATGGCCTGCACGGCCGGCAGGTCGTCGACCCGCATCGGGCCGATCTCGATCCTTACCGGAGGTCGGGCGACCATGCCACGGATCCGGTGTTCGCCCGCACGCCGCGCGGGAGCGTGACGTAGTCCGGGACGAGCGTCTCGAGCTCGCTCGACGCGCCGGCGCGCAACCGCTCGGTCCCAAGGCGGATGAGCTCGTTCCCGAGTCCCTCGCGGGCCGCCTCTCCCCGTCGCGACGCATCATCGGGGGCGCGGCCGTCGAGGTCGACCGCGATGAGCGTCTCGTCGTCGGCGATCGCGGGCTCGATCCCCGCGGGCAGTGGTTCGGGCCGGGCGCCGTCACGGACCACCAGCCGGTCGGACGGCCCGGCCGGCAACAGCAGCACGGCGCGATCCACGCCCGATGCCGCGAGGAGCGCCTCGCGCGGTCGACACGCCGATGAGCGGGATGCCGAGGCCGTGGGCGATGCCCTTCGCGGTCGCGATCCCGACGCGCAGGCCGGTGAAGGCACCGGGCCCGGTCCCGACGACGACCCCACCGAGCCGCGTTCGTGGGATCGACCGTTCGTCGAGGAGCCGCTCGATCGATGGCAGCAGCGTCTCGCCGTGACGGTAGCCCGCCGCCCACGTGGCGAGCCCATCGACGGCGCCGTCGCGCGAGCCCGTCGCGACGACGATCCGGGTGGTCGCGGTGTCGAGCGCGAGGACCACGGTCCGCTCGTCGGCACCCGTCATCGGATCGCCTCGAGGTAGTGCCGGTGGCGCGGGCTCGTCGACTCGAGCGTGATCGTGCGCGGGGCGTCGCCCGTTCCCTCGATGCGCACGTCGAGGCGGTCGACCGGCAGGGCGTCGCCGAGCCGATCCGGCCATTCGACGAGCGTGACGCCGAGGGCCTGGCGCTCGTCGATCAGGCCGCCCGCCAACGCGTCCTCGGCGCTCACGAGGCGGTACGGATCGATGTGGAAGAGCGGCAGCCGGCCGTCGTACTCGGCCATGAGGATGAAGCTCGGCGAGGTGATCGTGTCGACGACGCCGAGGCCGGCCCCGAACGCCTTGGCGAGGTGGGTCTTGCCCGCCCCGAGATCGCCCCACAGGCAGACGAGGTCGCCCGCTCGCGCCCGCTCCCCCATGGCCCGGCCGAGGACGCTGGTGGCGTCGGGGTCCGGGCATACGACGACCCGTCGGTCGGCGGTCTCCAGGGACACCGCGATCACCCAAATCGTTCGAGGTCGCCGAGCGGGACGGCGACCGTCGACCCATCGTCGAGGCGGACGGTGCCGGCTTCGAGGTGGACCCCGCCGGCGAAGCGGCGCTGACCGGCCAGCCCTGCCCACGTGCCCTCCCGACCCGACAGCTGGCCGCCCCGGATGCGGATGTGGTCGGGCCGCGGCGCCGGCAGCTCGACGTCCGGGTCATCGAAGATCAGCATCGGCGGGTCGGCGACGATCGCCACGTCCCGGCCTTCGAGGGCGTCGAGCATGTCGATGAGTGGGCCGGCGACGGGCCGGCGCACGGCGCCCTCCAGCACGAGCACCGCGAACGGCGACAGGCGATGGAGGGCCGCACGCTGGCGATCCTCGGAGGCGAGGTAGTCGCGGCGCTCCTTGCTCGCGAGCCCGGCGGCGATGATCCCGCGCACGCCCATCGCCCGGGCGCGCGTCAGCGTCTCGGCGTCGATGCGCGACCCGACGACGAGGACCCTGCCCGCGAGGCCCACGTCGACGGCCCCGCTGCGCAGCTCGCCTTCGACCCACGACGCGACGTGGAGCTTGCCCCGGGTCGGGCCACCGAGCGCGACGATCGCGCGCAGCCCACGGCCGGTGGCCCGGATCACGATCGCGCTGCCGGCCCGGACCTCGCGGACGATGCCGGCGATCGGGCTGTCGAGCGGTTCGGTCACCTCGCCGCCGGCGACACGCCACCGGCCGCGCCACTCGAACAGCAGCTCCCCGTCGACGATGTGACCGCCCGGCACGGGTTCGGCGGATGTCGCGACGACCAGGTCGCTCATGCGCGGGTCGCGCACGCGCTCGACGATCGGCTCGCCGGGCACGACCGACTCGCCGACCGCCACGAGGGCACGGTCGCCGGGCGCAAGTGGGAACGTGATGTCGAGCGGTCCCGGGTCGAGCAGGCGGCGCATCCGGACGAGCCCGAGGTCGGGACGGAGCGCGCTCGCGACCGGCGGCGACGTCGCCGTCGTGTCGTGGGGCACATGGCCGTTGCCCTCGGCGCCGGTCACGCGTCCGCCCCCGCCCACAGCGACGACTGCCACGCGGCGAGCAGGTCGCGTCGCCGATCGGCCCGATCCGGGAGGCGCAGCGGGACGTCGCGCAGGTCCACGACCAGGCCGCCCAGGCCGCCCGCGACGTCGATCGCGAAGTGGCGGCCGCGCCCACCGAGGCGGACGCGATCGCGGAACTTGAACTCGGCGACCGCGGTCATGCCGGGCGGCAGGTCGACGAGCTCGAGACCGCCCGGCACGAGCTCGAGCTCGCTGGTGGCCCCATCGGCGTGCACGACGACCGTCCCGGCCGACTTGCCGGACCGCAGGCCGGCTGGCGTCACGACGCTGCCGAGCGGCGCGAGGAGGTCGTCGACGAGGTCCGACAGCAGGACACGCCGCTCGCCGGCGTCGGGGATCGCCCCGAGCGGGCCGAGCAGCCGGGCGTGGTCGAGCGCGTACTGGCTGGCCCCGGGCCGACGCATCACGTCGATGTGGGCGAGGGCCACGGCGGGCGCCGGCACGGCCGTCCAGACACCGCTCGCGACCACGATGAGATCGGGCAGCGGGCCGTCGTCGAACCGGGTGGTGCTGGCATGGAGGCGCACGAGCGCCGCCCGGGCGGCGGCCATGCGCAGGGCGGCGCCGTCGCCCGCCGCGTCGGACCATGGGCTGATCCGCAGCTCGCGCATGCGGTCGCGGACGCGGTGCCGGTCGGCGGGCACGGTCGACCAGGTCAGGATGCCGTCGACGACGGCGTCGTCCGGTTCGTCGGGAGCGACCGCGGCCGACGGCACGATGGCCAGCCGGCTGGTCGATGGTCGCCCGCCGGCGCCCGGGATGCCCACGGCGCGGACACCGGCGTCATGGCCGAGGACGATCGCCTCGACGCGCCGGTCAAGGACCTCGGCCAGCGTCCGGATCCCGGCGCCGAGCGCCCGGCGCGGGTCCTCGGGCGGCAACGCGAGCTCGAGCAGGAGGTCGCCGAGCGGGTCCTCGGCATCCGCCTCGGCCGGGCTGGCGGGACGAACGGCGGCCGGCGCCAGCATGACCTCGCCGGGCCGCGCCTCGACATCGCCGAGGGCGGCCAGGCCTTCCGACATCGAGCCCGACAGGACGATGGGCAGCTCGGGTCGACGCCGGGCGATGGCGGCCACGAGGGCGGCGAGCTCCTGGATCGCCCCACGCTCGTCGGCGCGCGGCGGGTCGCCTGCGCCGACGACGATCGCCTCGATGCGGTGGTCGAGCAGCAGCCGCGTCATGGCCAGTGGATCGGTCGTCTCGGCGCTCGCGGCCGTCACCCGCCAGCCACTCCGGCCGGCCGTCGCCACCAGCCCGGCCAGCGTGCGCTCCGAACCGGCCACGACCGCCAGTCGCCGCGGCCGCTTGCTGCGGACCTCGAGGCGGGGCATCGCCTCGCGCGGCAGCCCGACGAGCCCGAGCGCATCGGCGACGACCGGGTCGGCGGCGATGGTCCGGGCGACCAGCAGATCGGTCGCCGGGTCGAGGTCGGCACCCGCCGGGATGGCGATGCTGCCGATGAGCCGCCACGCCCCGCCGGCACGGCCGATCAGGGCCACGGACACCGTGGCGGAGCCGTGGTCGATCGTCAGGAACGCGTGCGGTTGTGACGTCACCGTCTGATGCTACTCGGAGTCGGTCCGCGCGGCCGACGTCCGGCCCCGGTGCTTGAGGTCAGCCGTCCCAGACGAGCTCGTCGTCGAGTTCCTCGAGGCGCGCGATGAGCAGCTCGATCCCGGCGTCGTCGGCGAGGATCTCGGTGGCCGGCGCGAGGTCGCCGCCGAACACGCCGCGCAGGACCGGGTCAAAGAACAGCATCGCGTTGGCACCGAGCGCACGATAGGGCCGGCTCGCCTCCAGGAAATGGACCGCGGACGACGTCAGGCCGCGCATCTGGATCTCGCGGGCGACCTGCTCGACGAGCTCGTTGCGCTGCTCCTCGGACGGCTCGATCGGGAAGGTCACGTCACGCCCGCCGGCCCGTCGACGAGGCTCGGGTCGGCCATGGCCGCATGGAAGGCGTCGTACGCGACGGCGCCGCGCAAGGCGAAGGTCACGTGCTCGATGCCGGGCGAGCGGGCCAGCTCGTCGCGGACGGTCCCGACGGTGATCCGTGCGGATTCCTCGAGCGGGAAGCCGCCGACGCCGGTGCCGAGTGCCGGAAAGGCGATGCTCTCAGCGCCGATCTCGCGGGCGCGGGCCATGGCGCTGCGGACCGCAGCCTCGATGACCGGCCCGCTCGTCCGCCGGTCGCGATCGAGCGACACGGCGTGGATCACCGCCTTGGCCGCGAGGTGGCCGCTCTCGGTGACCACGGACGCGCCGAGAGGCACCGGCGCCTGGCGAACGGCGGCGAATTCGATGGCATCACCACCCGCCCGCTTGATCGCGCCGGAGACGCCGGTGGACATCCACAGGGACAGGTTCGCAGGGTTGACGATGGCATCGACCTCCAGGTCGCAGATATCGCCGTTCCACAGCTCGATCCGTGCCACTTACCCTCTCCACCCGACCAGTGTCCGCAGACCCTTCACTTCGGCTGCGGCATGGTACACCCGGGGCAGACGCCCGGACATCTGGGTCACGACCTCCCAGGTGTTCGTGGTGCGCAGCCGCGCCAGGTCCTCCGCGGTGATGCGTTCCGTGCCCTGGACGCCGAGCAGCACGAACTCGTCGTCGTACCCCACGGGGCCGCCCGGCACGTCCGTCACGTCGGCCATCACGCCGTCCATCGACACGTTGCCGACCAGCGGCACGCGCACGCCGCGGACCAGCGCCTCGGCCCGATTCGCCAACGCGCGGGCGACGCCGTCGCCGTACCCGAGCGGCAGGGTCACGATGCGGCTGGGTCGCTGGGTCGTGAAGCTCGGGCCATACCCGATGCCGTGGCCGGGCGGCAGCTCGGCCACGCGGACGGGCCGGGCATGGAGCGACATCACCGGCCGCAGGCGCACCCCGCCGCGAGCGCGCGCGATGCCCTCGAGCTCGTCGGGAACGATGCCGTACACCGACAGGCCAGGCCGCGCGCCGTCCAGCGCGGCCACGTCGGTCAGCAGTCCGCCGCTGGCCGCGACATGGCGCGCCGGCAGCCGGATGCCCGCCGCCCGGAGGTCTGCCGCGGCCGTGGCGAAGCGCGCCATCTGGTGGGCCGTCGTCGTCGCGTCCTCGCTCGCCTGGAGATGGGTCCACAGTCCGACGAGCCGCGTGGCGGGCGACGACTCGATCGCGCGTGCCGTGGCCAGCAATGCGTCGGGCAGCACGCCGCCCCGACCGAGCCCCGTCTCGACCTCGAGCTCGATGCCGAGGCGCCGCCGACCCGCCCGGCCCACGCCGTCCGCCACAGCCCGGTCGATGAGCGCGCCGACCAGGACCGGGTCGCCGGCCGCGACGTCGATCCGCCGGCGGGCCGCCTCGGCGGCGTGGACGATCGGGATCGGGTAGAGCACCCGGATCGGGGCACGGATCCGGCCAGCCCGCAGGGCGATGGCCTCGTCGAGGGTCGCCACGCAGAAGCCGTCGGCGCCGGCGGCCTCGAGCGCGCGGGTGATGGGCAGGGCGCCGTGGCCGTAGGCGTCGGCCTTGACGACGGGATGGACCGGCACGCCGCCGCCGAGCGCTCGCAGGCTGCCGAGGTTGGCGACGAGCGCGTCGAGATCGAGCTCCAGCCAGGCGAGGCGCGGGAGTGGCGGCAGGCCGGCCCGGGCCAGCCGAGCCTCGATCGGGTCGCGAGCCGGGGTCGTCACCGGGACCACGCGAGCGCGCGGGTCACGCGGGTGCGCGACTCGCGGCGTCGGACGGTTCGGACGGCTCGTCGGTAGGCGGGCTGTCGGATCCTTGCCCCGGAGTCGGCTCCCGGACGCGGAACCCGAGCCGCTTGCCGCTGGTCTGGCGCTCGGCGATCGCCGCCAGCCGCCGGCGAGCCACGGCGAGCCCGTCCGGCAGGTCCGAGGCGAGGAGACCCGCGTCGCCGAACCGCTCCCGCCCGATCTCGCCCGCCGCTCCGTGCAGGTAGACGCCCAGACGCGCGGCCGCGAACGGGCCGACGCCCTGGGCCAGCAGACCACCGATGGCCCCGCTCAGCACGTCGCCCGTCCCGCCGGTGGCGAGGGCCGGGTTCTCGAACGGCGCGACGGCGACCTCGCCGCCGGGATCGGCGACGACGGTCCGTGCCCCTTTCAGAACGACCACCTGGCCCCAGGTCGCGGCGGCGTCCCGCGCGGCGGCCACGCGAGCAGCATCGTCATCGACGAGGTCGCCGTCGGCATCGGGCGCCACGCCGCTCCCGGTCCGTAGTCGGGCGAACTCTCCGACATGTGGCGTGAGCACGGCCGCCCGGCGCTCCCCCGCCCACCAGCCGTCGATCGCCGCCAGGGCCCGGAGTGCCTCGGCATCGAGGACCAGCGGCGGGCGGTCCTCGCCACCGCTCTCGAGGAGCTGTCGTACGAGCTCGGACGTCGCGAGACCGGGGCGCAGGCCGGGCCCGACCACGAGCGCGTCGTGCTCGTGATCCAAAATGCGGGCAAGGGCCGGTTCCGGGTCGATCTCCTCGACGTCGTCCTCCGGCAGGGCCATCGTCGTCGCCTCGATGACCTTCGCTGCGAACAGCGGCTGGAGCGTCTCGGGGATCGCCAGCGACACGAGACCGACCCCGCTCCGGCCGGCCGCCTGGCAGACGAGCAGCGCGGCCCCCGCGTAGTCGAGCGAGCCGGCGATCACGAGCAGCTTCCCGAACGAGCCCTTGTGACCGCGCTTCGGCCGAAACGGGAGCAGCAGGACGGCCGCGTCCTCATCGAGCCGTGACGCGCCCTCGGGCCACGGCTGCTCATCGGGGTTGCTCGCCGCACCGGACGCCGCCTCCTCGGTCCGCCGTCCGAAGCCGAGGCCGCGTCGTTCAGGCACCGGGTCGCCGGTCAGGTGAGGAGTCGGGCGCCGGCGCGTCCGTGGCGAGCGACGCGGCGCCGTTCGCCTCGGCCTGGTCGCGCAACCGCTCGATCCGGGCCAGGATCCGCCGCTCGCGGTCATCGAGCCGGTCCTCGATATCGGGCGGGAAGAGGTAGCGGCCGCCGGCCGTGCGGATCCCGAAGGCCATCGCGACGGCGTAGTCGGATTCGTGGGTGATCGACACGGCGATCCGGCCCATCCCGAGTTGCTCGGCCCGGGCCGCTGCTCGCCCGTGGAGGCGGACGGCCGGCTGGCCGGTCGGCAGCCGCTCGATCTCGATGTCGCGCCAGCCGATGCCGCGGACGCCGAGCCCGAGGACCTTCGACACGGCCTCCTTGGCCGCCCAGCGGCCGGCCATGGTCTCCGGTCGGCCGCGCACGTAGCGGCGCTCGGCCGGGGTCAGCACGCGGTTCAGGAAGCGGTCGCCGAACCGTGCCAGGGACGCGCCGATGCGCTCGACGCGGATGATGTCGATGCCGAGCTCGGTGATCGCATCGGGCGGACGGTCAGCGGCGGCCGTTCGCTCGCCGTCGCTCACCGCCTCACCCATCGCGCGTTACTCGACCGTGACCGACTTCGCCAGGTTGCGTGGCTGGTCGACGTCCGTGCCGCGGGCGATGGCGACGTGGTAGGCGAACAGCTGCAACGGGATGATGGCCAGGATCGGGCTCAGCGCCTCGTGCGTGTCGGGCACCCAGCAGATGTCGTCGGCGAAGCGCTCGATCTGGGGGTCACCCTCGGTCGCGACGGCGATGACGCGAGCATCCCGGGCGCGGCCCTCCATCACGTTCGACATGAGCTTGTCGTAGACCGACGACCGGGTCGCGATCGCGACGAGCGGGCATTCGGCATCGAGGAGCGAGATCGGCCCGTGCTTCATCTCGCCGGCGGCGTAGCCCTCGGCGTGCACGTAGCTGACCTCCTTGAGCTTGAGGGCTCCCTCGAGGGCCGTCGGATACGTGTAGCCACGGCCGACGAACATGAAGCCGCGCGAGTTCACGTAGCGGCGGGCGAGGGCCGGCACGTCGACCGAGTTCTCGAGGGCGCGGGCCGCCGCAGCGGGCAGCGCATGGAGCGCGGCGCCGAGCTCCTGCTCCTGTTCGAGCCCGAGCGCGCCGCGCGTCTTGGCGATCGCCGCGGCCAGGATGACGAGGGTCGTGACCTGGGCGACGAACGTCTTCGACGCCGCGACCGCGATCTCCGGCCCGGCCTGCAGGAACAGGACGCGATGCGCCTCACGGGTGATCGCGCTCCCGACCGTGTTGGTGACGGCGATGACCGGCGCGCCGCGCTCGCGGGCGAGCCGGGTCGGGGCGATCGTGTCGGCCGTCTCGCCCGACTGGGTCACGGCGATGACGAGGGTCTTGCCGTCGATGGGCGGCGGGCTGTAGCGGAACTCCGAGCCGACCGTGGCCCGGGCCGGGATGCCGATCCAGTCCTGGATCGCGGCCGCCCCCACGAGCGCGGCGTAGTACGCCGTGCCGCAGGCGATGAGCTCGACCCGGTCGACCTGGCGGATCGTCTCTTCGAAGCCCTCGAGCTCTTCGAGCCAGATGTGGTCCTCACGCGTCACCCGGCCGGCGATCGCCTGGCGCAGGGATTCGGGCTGCTCGTGGATCTCCTTGAGCATGAAGTGCTCGTAGCCGCCCTTCTCGGCCGCTTCCGGGGACCAGTCGATGGTCGTGACCGAGCGCACCTGGGGCGCACCGGCGACATCGGTGATGGTCACGCCGGACGGATGGAGGTCGGCGACATCGCCGTCCTCGAGGAACTGGACCTGGTCGGTGTGGGCGAGGATGGCGGCGACGTCGCTGGCGAGGAACGACTCCCCGTCCGCCAGGCCGACGACGAGGGGCACGTCCTTGCGCGCACCGACGAGCCGATCGACTTCGCCGCGGTGCATCACCGCGATCGCGTAGGCACCCTCGACCTGGCGCAGGGTGGCCCGCACGGCATCGGCGAGGTCACCCTGGTAGCTCTCCTCGACGAGGTGGGCCAGGGCTTCGGTGTCGGTCTCGGACGTCAGCAGGTGGCCGCGGGCCTCGAGCCCGTCGCGCAGCTCGCGGAAGTTCTCGATGATGCCGTTGTGGATGACCGTGATGTCACCCGTGCAGTCCTGGTGGGGGTGGGCGTTGAGATCGTTGGGACGCCCATGGGTCGCCCATCGCGTGTGGGCCAGACCGATCGCCGCGTGCGGCGTGCGATCGGCGATCGCCGCGCGCAGATTGGCCAGCTTGCCGGCCTTCTTCTCGACGAACAGGTCGCCGCCGTCGTCGACGAGCGCGATCCCGGCCGAGTCATAGCCGCGGTATTCGAGGCGCGCCAATCCCTCGATGAGGATGGGACCCGCTTCCCGGGGCCCCGTATAGCCCACGATGCCGCACATCAGCTTCTCTCCGTTCAGTCCGCTTCGCGGAGGTCGAATCCTCGGGCGGCGGCGCTAGTTTAGACGCTCCCCTGCGACGGTCGCGAGCGCGTCGGCGAGCTCACGGACGAGGGCCTCATCCGGCCCTTCGACCATCACCCGCAGCGCGGGCTCCGTGCCGGACGGCCTGACGAGGATGCGTCCCGCACCGCCCAGCCGCGCCGTCGCATCGGCGATGGCCCGGCGGAGGGTCGGGTCGCCCTCCCACTGATCCTTGTGACGCGCCCGCACCGCCCGCTGTTGCTGTGGCAGCAACGGGATCGCCGCGGCGAGTGTGGCCAACGGCGCGTTGCGTTTGGTCATCACGCGGAGGACCTCGAGCGCGGTGACGATCCCGTCGCCGGAGGTCGTGTGCTCGAGCACGATCACGTGACCGGACTTCTCGCCGCCCAGCATGGCCCCCGCGACCTGCATCCCATCGAGGATGTACTTGTCCCCCACGGGCGTGCGCACGACCTCGCCGCCGGCCTCCTCGACCGCGGCCTGCAACCCGCCGTTGGACAGGATCGACACGACCAGGCCGCCGGGCAGCGCATCCCGTGTCAACCGATCGAGCGCCAGGATGCCGAGGACCTGGTCGCCATCCACGATCTGCCCATCGCCATCGACCGCGATGAGTCGATCGGCGTCGCCATCGAGCGCGAACCCGACGTCCGCTCCCCGTTCGGTCACCGCGCGGGCGAGCGAGGCCGGCGACGTCGCACCCGAGTCGACGTTGATGTTGATCCCGTCCGGGTCGACGTGGATCGCCTCGATCGTCGCCCCGGTCGCACCGAGGATGGCCTGGGCGGCCGCCCCACCGGATCCGTTCGCCCCGTCGAGGACGATCGTCAGCCGGCTGGCGTCGATCGCCGCGGCCAGCTCGCGGCGGTGCTGGAGGTAGCGCTCGACGCTGTCGACGGCCTCGATCCGCCGGCCGAGCGTGGCGTTGCCGACGCCGCCGAGCTCGCCTTCCCGCCAGATGAGGGCCTCGAGCTCGTCCTCGATGGCGTCGTCGAGCTTCAGCCCGTCGGCGTCGAGGACCTTGAGGCCGTTGTCGTCGGCCGGGTTGTGCGACGCCGAGACCATGATCCCGGCGCGGTACGGGCCGCTGCGGGCAAGGAAGGCGAGGGCCGGCGTCGGCACCACGCCGACGACGTGCACGTCCACCCCGAGGCTCGTCGCACCGGCGACGAGGGCGGCCACGAACATGTCGCCCGAGCGGCGCGTGTCCTGGCCGACGACGATCGCGGCGCCGGGCTCCGCGAGGCGCTTGGCCGTGGCACGCCCGAGCGCGAACGCGATGGTCGGGCGCAGGTCGACGTTGGCGACGCCGCGGATGCCGTCGGTGCCGAACAGGCGTCCCATGACCTCAGCCGGGCGGTGCCGGCGTCGCTCGCGCGGTGACGGTGACCTGGATGCGGGGCGGGCTGGCCGTCACGAGGGTGACACCAGCCGGTAGCGACGCCGTGACCGCGACATCGGTCGTGCCGGGTCCCAGCGAGCTGACGTCCAAATCGACGGCGAGCGTGGCCCCGATCAATCGATCGAGGTCCGGTGGGCTGCCGCCGACGGTGATGAGCACGCGGTCGACCGCGATGTCGTAGTCGAGATCGGCCCGGACGCCGACCGTGCGCACGCCGACCTCGAAGCTGCGCGTCGCCGTCACGAGGCGGACGCCGATCTCCACGGTGACCTGCTGGGCACTGAGGGCGACGACGCCGGTCGGGAGGGCGAGTCCCACCTCGAGCGTGCGGGACGACGAGAAGCCCGTCACCGGGATCGGCTCGGTGTCGATCGTGGTGAGCGCCTCGAGCTCGTCGATGTCGCCCTCGACCGTGACGAACGTCGGGTCGACGGTGGCCGACGCGAGCTCGAAGCCGGCCGCCGGCCGGCCGACGATCTGCGGATTGACCGGGAGCACCTTCGACTGGCGCGCCGAGAAGACCGGGATCGTCACCCGCGCCGTCGATGGCTCGAGGCGGACCTGGGACACGGCGTCCCCGACGTTGTCGATCGCGACGAGCTCGACGTCCTGGTCGACGTTGATGCCGGAGGGCTGGATGATCACGCTGGCACGGGCGGCCACGACCCGGCTCAGCACCGAGGTCGGGCCGATCACCTCGACCTCGGCCGGCTCGACCGTGATGGCGCCGACCTCGACGGTGGCCGGCGTGTCGCCGCGCTCGACCTGGACCGGGACCGTCTTGCGGTCGACCCGATCCAGCTCGACCGTGACGACCTGGGGCTCGAAGCTGAAGACCCGAACGCGTGGATCGATCGACTGCAGCTGGATCGGCACGCTGCGCGGACCCGCACCGGGGTCGACGTCGCTGAGGTCGACGAACGCCTCGAAGTCGGACGAGATCGGACGCACGCCGGACGGCGAGAAGTAGCGGATCTCGGTCACGGGCCGGATCGTCTCGAGGAGGAACGTGTCGACCGGCTGGTCGCGCGGATGGACCGGGACCACGACGGTCAGCGAGGCCGAGCTCTGCGACAGGACGAGCCCGCCGTAGAGCAGCGTGGCGAGACCGATCGCCGCGAGTTTCAGGGGCCAGTTGTGGATGAGGACCCCGAGGGCTCGGGTCACCGCGGAGCCCGTACGGCCGACGTGGACGCGGGTTCCGGCGAGGAGCGCCAGCCCCCGAGCGGGCGCCGGCGACGCCCGTGGGTCGGATCGAGCAGCACGCGGATCGTCCGGGCGAGCTGGGCCTCGTTGAGGTTGCGCACGATGCGCGAGCGCTCGACCAGGCTGATCTGCCCGTTCTCCTCGGACACGACGATGACGACCGCGTCGGTCTGCTCGGCGATGCCCAGGGCGGCTCGATGGCGGGTCCCGAAGCGCTCGGCCTGGACCGTCGTCTCGGCGAGCGGCAGCAGCGCGCCGGCGGCCAGCACGGTCTCGCCGCGGATGATCACGGCGCCATCGTGAAGCGCCGTCCGGGGCGCGAAGATCGTGCGGATCAGGTCGGCCGACACGTCGCCGTGGATCATCACGCCGGTCTCGGCCGTGTCCTCGAGCCCGGTCTCGCGCTCGAGCACGATCAGGGCGCCGTGGCCCTCAGCCGACAGCTCGGCCGCGGCGCTGGCCACCTCGTTGGCGACGTGGTCGACGGCGCGCGAATCGGCACCGGCCAGGATCCAGCCGAACGACCCGACCCGCCCGATCCGTTCGAGAGCGCGGCGGATCTCCGGCTGGAAGATGACGACCAGCGCGAACAGGCCGACGACCGCGCCGCCCTGCAGGATCCGGGTCAACAGCTCGAGCCCCAGGGCGACGGCCAGGAAGTAGACGAGGATGAGGACACTGACGCCGATCACGAGGCGCACCGCGCGGGTGCCCCGGATCAGGCTGAAGAGCCAATAGATGAGCAGGGAGGTGATCGCGATGTCGACGAGCGAGGTCAGGCTGACCTGTTCGAGGATCGAACCGAGGAGCTCCGGCATCGTCCGCCGAGTGTAGCATCGCGCCCCCGTCCCACCCGACCATCGGGTCGACGGTCAGGCGCAGATCGCCTCGAGCCGGGGGTCGTCGGGAAGACGGGCGGCGAGGTCGCACAGCCGCTCCCGGGAGGGGGCGTCGTCCGGGGCCACGAGACGCGCCAGCAGGACGAGCTTGTCGGCGGCGGCCGACCGCCAGCCGCGGTCGAGGTACAGCTCCGCGAGTGCCAGATGCACGCCTGGGTCGGCCGGATTCGTCGCGAGGGCCTGGTAGCACGCGTCGATCGCGGCGTGCAGCTGCCCGGCGGCGCGATGACCACGAGCCGCCGCCATGGCGGCCCTCCGAACGGTCTCGGCATCGCCGGCGGCCGCGGCCTCCTCGACCGCCAACATCGCCGCGGGGGCGTCGAAGGGCGGTTCCGGCGGCTCGGCTGGGGCCGGTGCCGCAGGCGGCTCGGCCTCGGGGCCGATCGGGCCGGCCAGGAGGTCGTTCGCGCGGGCGAGCGCGAGGCGGGCCGCCTCGCCCGAGGCGGGTTCGAAGGCGAAGCGGTCGACCATCGTCTGCAACGTCGCGCGCCGGCTGCGCGACTCGGCGAGGTCGAGGGCCCGCGATGCCTCGTCGAGGGCGTCGGCCCGTCGGCCGGCGTCATCGAGCGCGGCGGCGAGTCGGTCGAGCATCGCCGCGGCCGCGACCCGGTCGGCATGTGTGACGAGCAGCTCGGCACGGCCGCGCAGTGCGGTCTCGTCGTCGGGGGAGCGCTCCAGGGCAAGGTCGAAGGCCGACGCCGCCTCGGTGGGCTTGTCGAGCCGCGTGAGGACCTGCCCGATGCCGACCATGGGCGACGCCCGGTCCGGAGCGATCCGCGCCGCTTCGCCGTACGCGTCGAGCGCTTCGTCGAGTCGCCCGCGCTGGGACGCGACGTGACCGCGCCGAAGCGCGTCCTTGTAGCGTTCGTACAGCGCGTCGCTCACGCGGTCGCCCCGATCACCTCGACCAGCAACGCCTTCTGGACGTGCAGGCGGTTCTCCGACTGGTCGAAGATGAGGCTGCGCGGCCCGTCCATCACGGACGAGGTGATCTCCTCGCCGCGATGTGCCGGCAGACAGTGCATGGCCACCGCGTCGGGGCCGGCGGCGGCCATGAGGTCGTCGTCGACCCGGTAGGCGGCGAACGCGTCGCGGCGGGACTCCGTCTCGACCTCCTGTCCCATCGACGTCCAGGCGTCGGTGTAGACGACGTCGGCACCGCGGACCAGCTCGTGCGGGTCCTGCCCGAAGACGAGGCGGCCGCCGCTGTCCGCGGCGCGCGCGCGGGCGTTCTCGACGATCCGCGCATCGGGGCCATAGCCCGTCGGATGGGCGAGGCGGACCTCCATGCCGAACGCGGCGCCGACGAGCGCCAGCGAGTGGTACACGTTGTTGCCATCACCGACGAACGTCAGGACCACCCCGTCGAGCCGGCCGAAGCGTTCGCGGATCGTGAAGATGTCGGCGAGCGCCTGGCACGGGTGCTCGCGCAGGGTGAGCCCGTTGACGACCGGTACGGACGCCTGGGCGGCGAGCTCGAGGACGACCTCGTGCGGACCGGTCCGGGCCACGATCGCGTCGACGAACCGCTCGAGGTTGCGAGCGACGTCGCGGACGGCCTCACGGGCACCCATCACGGTGTCCTCGGGCAGGTAGATCGCCGCACCCCCGAGCTGGGTCATGCCGGCCTCGAACGTGACCCGCGTGCGGAGGCTCGGCTTCTGGAAGAGCATGGCCAGCGTCCGGCCGGCGAGCAGCGCCCGAGCATGTCGACGGCTCGCCCGGAACTCGGCCTTGAGATCGACCGCGGTCTCGAAGACCCGCTCGACCTCGCCGGCAGACAGATCCGCCGCGCTGATCAGATCCCGCCCGACGAGCGACGCGGTCGCGGTGGTGTTGGTCACATGCACGCCCGTCACTGTAGCGGGCCGCATCGTGACCGCGAGGTGGGGCCGTTAGCGCTTCGTGTACTGGGGCGCCTTGCGGGCACGCTTGAGGCCATACTTCTTGCGCTCGCGCATGCGCGGATCGCGCGTAAGGAGGCCGGCCTGACGAAGCGGCAGGCGATTCGCGTCCTCATCGACCTCGAGCAGCGCCCGGGCGATGCCGTGGCGGATGGCGCCGGCCTGGCCGTGCACGCCGCCACCCTCGACCTTGATCATCGCGTTGAAGCGACCCTCGGTCCCGGTGACGCGGAACGGCATGCGGACCTCGGCCTCGTTGACGGCATTGCCGAAGTGCTCATCGAGCGATCGACCGTTGACGACGATCTCGCCCTCACCCGGCAGGAGCCGAACGCGGGCGATGGCCGTCTTGCGACGACCGGTGCCGGAGTAGAAGGCGGGGATGGACATGTCGGATGCGCTCCTCGTCAGGCGAGCGGTTCAGGCTGCTGAGCCTGGTGGGGATGGTCGGCGTCGGCGTAGATCTTCAGCTTGCGCAGCTGCTGGGTGCCGAGGCGGTTGTGCGGCAGCATGCCCTTCACGGCGCGGCGGATGACCTCCTCCGGCCGGCGCTCGAGGAGGTGACCGAGGGTCTCCTCCTTGAAGCCCTGGGGATAGCCGCTGTGGCGGGCGTAGACCTTGCTCTCGAGCTTGTCGCTGGTCACGGCGATGCGCCGCGCGTTCAGCACGATCACGTGGTCGCCCGAGTCGAGATTGGGCTGGTAGGTCGGCTTGTGCTTGCCTTCGAGAACGCGCGCGATGCGCGAGGCAAGGCGACCCAGCGTCTGGTCGGTCGCATCCACGACGAACCAGCGCCGTTCGATCTCGCTTGCCCGGATCGCGATGGTCTTCGCGTTCATCGTTCCTCGTTCTCTCCGTTCGCTTCGTTTGCGACCCGCCGCCCGATGGCGACGTGCCGGAGGCACAGCCCCTTCGCTGGAGCCGCGGGCCCCTTGGCCGCCGAGCCCGGTTCGGCGAGTGCCGTCCGGACCCGTTCGATATCCGTCTTGCCGAGACCGACCTCCAGGAGGAGGCCGACCATGCGTCGGACCTGACCCCGCAGGAACGAGTCGGCCCGGACGTCGATCGTCACATCGCGGCCGGATCGTCGGACCCGGACCGCCATGACGGTCCGGACCGGGGTCCGATCCCCCGCCCCGAAGGCCCGGAAGTCGTGCCGGCCGATGAAGGCCGACGCGGCTCGTGCCATCGCGGCGGTGTCGAGCGGGTCCCGCACCCCGAGCGCCGTTCGCTCGCGGAGCGGACTTGGCGGCCCGTTCCAGACGGTGTAGCGGTAGTCTCGATACCGCGCCGCGTAGCGAGGGTTGAACCCGGCCGGTGCCGGACGCAGATCGCGGACCGCGACATCCCGTGGCAGGATCGCCTCGAGCGCCGTGGCCAGCTCGGAGGTGCCGAGGCGTCCGTCGTACGAGAAGGCGATGACCTGTCCCGTGGCGTGGACGCCGGCGTCCGTGCGGCCGGCCCCGTCGACCCGCCGGACCACCCCGTCACCGAGGCGCGCCAGCGCGTCTTGCAGGACCCCCTGGACCGTCCGTTTCCCAGGATTGCCCTGGAACCCGGCGAAGTCCGTTCCGTCATATTCCACCAGGGCGCGATAGCGTCCTGGGGCAGCCTCTCGGCCACCAGCTCGGTCGGCGCTCGGCCAGCTCATTCGTGCGTTGGAGCCTCCGCGCCCTCGCTCACGCACCTTGGGGTGCGCTCGCTCAGGTGCTCGTCTCCGCCTTCCGCTGAGCTCGGCCAACCGCCGATTCGCAGTTCGATCTTCAGTTAGACAAGTTCGATTTGCACGATTTCGGCGGCATCGCCGCGGCGCTGCCCGATGCGGACGATCCGGGTGAAGCCGGACGACCGGTCGGCGTACTTGGGCGCGATCTCGTCGAACAGCTTGGTCACGACGAGAGGCTCGTTGGGAAACTGGGCGACGACCGCTCGGCGTGCCGCGAGGTCGCCTCGCTTGGCGAGCGTGATGACCTTCTCGACGCGCCCGCTGATCTCCTTGGCCTTGGCCTCGGTCGTCTTGACGCGCTCGTATCGAAGGACGGACACGGTCAGGTTCTTGAACAGGCTCATCCGCGGACCTTGCTTGCGGCTGAGCTTGCGTCCGCCGATCCGATGGGCCACGGGTCAGGCCTCGGGCTCGTCCTCGAACGGCTCTTCGCCGTCGAGCTCATCGAGGCCATCGGTCTCGCTGTCGGGGACGATGAAGCCGCGCATGCGCAGGCGCTCCTTCATTTCGTCGAGCGACTTCTTGCCGAAGTTGCGCATGCGCAGGAGGTCGTCGTCCTTGAGCTGCAGCAGCTGCCCGACCTTGACGATGTTGTTGCGCTTGAGCGAGTTGTAGGCACGCATCGGGAGGTCGAGCTCCTCGATGGGCATGTCGAGCATGTTCGGGGGCAGGGCGGCGACGCCGGTCGCCGCGACAGCCGGCGACGGCCGCCATGCCGACCGTTACGAACGGGCGGAACTGGTGGACGAGGATCTCGGCCGAGCGGCTGAGCGCTTCCTCGGGCGTGATCGTCCCGTCGGTCTCGATCTCGATCGTGAGCTTGTCGAAGTTGGTCATCTGACCGACGCGCATGCTCTCGACCCAGTAGTTGACCTTGCGGACCGGGCGTGAAGATCGCGTCGACCGCGATCACGCCGATCGGCAGCGCCTCGGCGCGTTCGGCGCCGAGATAGCCGACGCCGCGCTCGACCGTGAGGTCCATCTCGATCGTCACGTCGTCGGTGTCGATCGTCATCATGACGAGCTCCGGATTGACGATCTCGACGTCGGCCGATTCGGCGATGTCGGCGGCCGTCACCGCGCCGGCGCCGCTCTTGATGAGCCGGAGCTGGACGGGATGGGCCGCGAAGCTCTTGAGACGCAGCTTCTTGACGTTCAGGACGATCTGGGTGACGTCTTCCTTGACGCCGGGGATCGTCGAGAACTCCTGGTAGACGTCGCGGATCTGGATGCTCGTGACCGCCGCGCCCTCGAGCGACGAGAGCAGCACGCGCCGCAGGGCATTGCCGAGGGTGACGCCGTAGCCGGCCTGGAGGGGGCCGGCCTCGTACTTGGCGTACGTGCCGACTTCCTCGACGGGCTCGATCTGCGGGTTCTCGAGTTCGATCATGATGGGGCTGTTACCTCGAGTAGTACTCGACCACGAGCTGCTCGTTGAGATCGAGCGGCATCTGGTCGCGGCTGGGCGGCGTGACGATGGAGCCGGACAGGTTCGGGGCGTCGAGCGCAAGCCACTCGGGCGCCTGATGGTTGCGGAGCGTCTCCTTGACGACCTTGAACGGCTCGCGTCGCGGCGCGATCTCGCGGACCTCGAACTGGTCGCCCGGCTTGAGCTGGTACGAGGGGATGTTCGTGGGGACGGCCGTTGACCGCGAAGTGGCCGTGCGACGACGAGCTGGCGGGCGGCTGCGCGCGACGGGCGCGAAGCCCAGCGCGGTAGACGACGTTGTCCAGCCGCAGCTCGAGCGAGCGCAGCAGGTTCTCGCCGGTCACGCCGGGGCGGGTCTCGGCCTCGATGAAGTAGTTGCGGAACTGGCGCTCGAGCACGCCGTAGGTGCGGCGGACCTTCTGCTTCTCGCGCAGCTGCAGGCCGTACTCGCCGACCTTGCGGCGGCGGACGCCGTGCTGGCCCGGGGGCGTGGGCCGGCGCTCGAAGGCGCACTTCTTGGTATAGCAGCGCGTGCCCTTCAGGAAGAGCTTGGCGCCCTCGCGCCGGCAGATGCGGCAGACGGATCCGGTGTATCGAGCCATGGATCGCTCGGACTCAGACGCGGCGCCGCTTGGGCGGGCGGCAGCCGTTGTGCGGGATGGGGGTGACGTCGGTGATGGCGTGACCTCGAGGCCGGCGGCCTGGAGCGACCGGATCGCCTGCTCGCGGCCGGCGCCCGGGCCCTTCACGTAGACCTCGACCTGGCGCATGCCGTGCTCCATCGCCCGCTTGGCGGCGCCGTCGGCGCGTCAGCGCGGCGGCGTAGGCGTGCTCTTGCGCGAGCCCTTGAAGCCGGCCACGCCCGCCGAGCCCCAGCTGATGACCGCACCGGTTGAGGTCGGTGATCGTGATGATCGTGTTGTTGAACGTGGCCTGGATGTGGGCGTGCCCCTGCGGGACGTTCTTGCGTTCTCCCGCGCGACGCTGCTTGACCGGCGCTGCTTGCGTCCGCCATGCCGTCGGTCGAGTCCCTCGTCACTTCTTGCGCCGGACGCCGACCGTCTTCTTCGGTCCGCGTCGCTGGCGGGCGTTGGTCTTGGTTCGCTGGCCGCGGACCGGCAGGTTGCGCCGATGGCGCAGGCCCCGGTACGAGCCGATCTCGATGAGGCGCTTGATGTTCAGCGCGACCTCGCGGCGCAGGTCACCCTCGACCTTGTAGCGGCGGTCGATCAGCTCGCGCAGCCGGTTGACCTGGTCCTCGGTCAGGTCGCGGACCCGCGTGTCCGGGTTGATGTTGGTCTGGGCCAGGATCTTCTGGCTGGTGGGCAGGCCGATCCCGAAGATGTAGGTCAGGGCGATCTCGACCCGCTTCTCGCGCGGGATGTCGACGCCGGCGATGCGTGCCATCGGCTAGCCCTGCCGCTGCTTGTGCTTGGGGTTGGTGCAGATGACCATCACGGTGCCGTGGCGCCGGATGACCTTGCAGTTGTCGCAGCGCGCCTTGACGGAAGCTCTGACTTTCAACGGATCCTCGATCGTGTGCGTGTGGGACGTGCTTACTTGAGCCGGTAGGTGATGCGGCCGCGGGTGAGGTCGTACGGCGACAACTCGACGCGGACCCGGTCACCGGGCAGGATCCGGATGAAGTTCATCCGGAGCTTGCCGCTGATGTGGGCGAGCACCCGATGGCCGTTCTCGAGCTCGACGGCGAACATCGTGTTGGGGAGCGGCTCGATGACCGTTCCCTCGACTTCGATCGCGTCCTTCTTGGCCACAGGTCGTGTTGCTTCCCTTTCTCACGCGGAGTGCCGGCCCGGACGGGGCCGACACACGAACGCGTAGCGTATCAAAGCAGCGGGCAAACTCCGGACCGACGGTCATGACGGCGATGGCTCCATCGACGCGTCGGTCAGGATCTTCGGGCCCATCGTCGGTCACGGCGATGGTGTGCTCGAAATGGGCGGCCAGCGAGCCATCCACGGTCGACGACGGTCCAGCCGTCGTCCAGGATGTCGACCTCGTGGCTCGCCCAGCGTGAACATCGGCTCGATGGCCAGGCACAGGCCGGGCTCGAGCTTGCGACCCGCGTCGCCCGTGCGGAAGTTGGGGACCTGCGGCTCCTCGTGCATCTCGGTGCCGATGCCGTGGCCGACGAACTGGCGCACGATGCCGAAGCCGTGCGGTCCGGCCACGTCCTCGACGGCCGCCGCGATGTCGCTCGATGTGGTTGCCCGGGCACGGCAGCGGCGATGCCGGCCATCATCGCCTCACGGGTCGTATCGATCAGCTGCTGGACTCGGCGCTGGCGGCGTCACCGACGAAGAAGGTCCGGGCCGCGTCGCCGTGCCAGCCGTCGACGATGGCGCCGGCGTCGATCGACACGATCTGGCCCTCGCGGATCGTCCGGTCGCCGGGGATGCCGTGGACGATCTCGTCGTCGAGCGAGATGCACAAGCTGGCCGGGAACGGCCGTCGCGGGTTGACGCCGGGGTAGCCCATGAACGACGGGATCGCGCCGGCGGCGCGGATGTGGGCCTCGGCGAGGCGGTCGAGATGGCCGGTCGTGACGCCGGGCTTGAGCTCGCGCTCGACGAGGGCCAGGACCTCGGCGACGACCCGCCCGGCCCGACGCATGCTGGCGATCTCGGCGCGTGACTTGCGGGTGACCATCGTCAGTCCCCTACCGCCTGTGTCGCGGTCCGGACGACGTGCAGCGAGATCCGCGGCGACCGCGTCGATCGGTTGCAGGCCGTCGAACGGCGCAGGACGCCGGTCTTCGCGTAGTGGTCGACGACCTCCTGCAGCGGCTGGCCAACTGCTGGGTCGAGCCGCGCCTGATCGTGTCGGCGCGATCGTCCTCGCGCTGGACGAGATCCGAGCCGTCGATGTCGCAGCGCCCGGCGACCTGCGGCGGGTTCGGTCGAGCTCGTTGTAGACGTGACCCGACTCGAGGCAGACCCAGCGACCGGACATCCGCCGGACGAGCTCCTCCTTCGGCACCTCGACGTCCACGGCCAGGTCGACGCGAGCGCCGTCGTCGGCGAGCGCCGCGTCGAGCGCCTCCGCCTGGGCGCTGTTGCGCGGGAAGCCGTCGAGGATCGCGCCGCCGACCGCGTCGGGCCGGTTGAGGCGATCGAGCAGCATGCGGATCGTGATGTCGTCCGGGCACGAGCTGCCCGCGCTCCATGTACCGTCGCGCCTCGAGGCCGATCGGCGATCCGTCACGGACGGCCGCCCGGAAGAGGTCGCCCGTCGCGACGTGCGGGATGTCCGAGCTGCTCCGCGAGGAGCACCGCCTGCGTGCCCTTGCCCGCTCCCGGCGCACCAAGGAGCACCACGACGGTCATCGTCGCCCTTGCGCCACCTCGTCGGCGAGGTGCGTGAGCGAGCGCGCGCAGTGAGCAACGCCCGGAGGGGCCGCCAGCGTCGCCGCGCGCCTCATCGGATGAAGCCTTCGTAGTTGCGCATCATCAACTGCGCCTCGATCTGCTTCATCGTCTCGACGACGACCGAGACCACGATGAGCAGGCCGTGCCGCCGAGCCCGATCGCGCCGAGGTCCGGGAAGATGACCCCGACGATGGTCGGCGACACGGCCACGATGCCCAGGAACATCGCCCCGGCGAAGGTGATCCGCGGAGACGACCTTGGCGAGGTAGTCCTGGGTCGGACGGCCCGGCCGGATGCCCGGGATGAACCCGCCGTTCTTGCGCAGCTGCTCGGCCGTCTCGTCCGGTTTGAACGTGAACGCCGTGTAGAAGTACGTGAAGCCGACCGTCAGCAGGAAGTACAGCCCGATGTACAGCCGGAGTTCGGGTTGAACAGGAAGATGACCCGCTCGGCGATGTCTTCGACGACGCCGATCTCCGAGGCCGTGAAGTACGAGGCGAGCTGCACCGGGAACAGCAGGATGCTGACGGCGAAGATGATCGGGATCACGCCGGCCTGGTTGACACGCAGCGGCAGGAACGTCTGGCCGCCCTGGTACATCCGGCGCCCGCGCACCCGGCTGGCGTACTGGACGGGGATCCGCCGCTGGCCTTCCTGGATGTAGATGATCACCGCGACCGCGGCGATCGCCACGAGACCGAACGCGATGAGCGCGGCGAGTTCGGGTTGACCGTGAACGCGCCGATCGCGCCCGGTGCCTGGCTGACGATGCCCGCGAAGATGATGAAGCTGATGCCGTTGCCGATGCCCCGCTCGGTGATGAGCTCGCCGACCCACATCAGAGCGACCGCGCCCGCGGTCAGCGTCGCGATCTGGGTCAGGGTGTCGAAGCTGCCGAGATCGAACCGCCCGGTCAGGACGTGTTGCTGTTGAGGAGGGCGAGGAAGCCGTACGACTGCAGCATCGCCATCGGGACGGACAGGTAGCGCGTGTACTGGTTGATCCGGTTGCGCCCGTATTCACCCTCGCGGCTGAGGGCCTGGAGCGAGGGCACGACGCCCTGCATCAACTGCATGATGATCGACGCGTTGATGTACGGGTTCATGCCGAGGGCCACGACCGAGAAGTTCGACAGGCCACCGCCGGAGAACAGGTTCAGCAGCCCGAACAGCGGGTTCGCCTCCAGGAAGGCGGCGAGCTGCGCCCGATCGACGCCCGGCACCGGCACGGCGGCCAGGAACCGGAAGGCGATCAGCAGCCCCAGGACGAACAGGATCCGGCGCCGGATGTCCGGCGCTCGGAAGGCGTTCAGCAGCGATTCGAACACGAGGACCTAGCGATCGTCAGGTTCGGCGTCGTCCGTCGCGGTCGACGCGTCATCGGCGTCGGTCGCTCCGGTCGGGTCGGTCGATCGGCATCGGCGGTCGCATCAGCGTCGGCCGTCACCGGCTCGGCAGCGACGTCCGCGGCCGTCTCGTCCTCAACCTCGGCGGGTGCCGCCACCTCGGCCTTGGCTTTCTTCGTCGATCGGGAGCGAGGCTTCGCGACCTCCGTGGCCGCCTCCGCGGCGGCGGGGGTCTCGGTGGCGGGGGTCTCGGCGGCCGGCTCGAGACCGATCGCCTTGACCGACTTCGTCGGCACCTCGAGGACCGACACGGTCCCGCCGGCGGCCTCGATCTTCGCCCGCGCCGAGCCGGTGAACGCGTCGGCCACGACGAACAGCGGCGCCGACAGCTCGCCCGCGCCCAGGATCTTGAGGGGCTTGCTCAGGCTTCGGACCAGCCCGACCGCGCGCAGGATGTCCTGGTTGACGGTGATCTGGGCGTCCGCCTTGGACGTGCCCTTCGCAGTCGGCGGAAGCTCGGGCTCGAGCGCCCCGCGCTCGACTGCCGCGGCGATGGCCCCGACGTTGACGACCTCGTACTCGAGCTTGAATCGGTTCTTGAAGCCACGCAGCTTCGGGATGCGGACGTGGAGCGGCGTCTGGCCGCCCTCGAACCAGGGCGGGATCGAGCCACCGGCTCGAGCCTTCTGGCCCTTCGTGCCGCGGCCGGCGGTCTTGCCCTTGCCGGCGGCGATGCCGCGGCCGACTCGCGTGCGTTCCTTGCGCGATCCCTCGGCGGGGCGCAGGTCATGGAGCTTCATGCCGTCTCCTCGGGGTCCGCGTCGCGGGTCGTGCCCTGGGACCCGCTGCGCTCGCGCGCCGAGTCGCCGATCTCCTCGACCGACACGAGGAAGCGCACCTGGCGGACCATGCCGCGGGTGGCGTCGTTGTCGGGCACGACGTTCGACGACCCGATCCCGTGCAGGCCGAGCGCCCGGACGGTGGCCCGGTTGCGCGCGATGTGGCTGATGTCGACTTGGTCTGGGTGACCTTCAGCGCAGCCCGGGTCCCCCGACCTCCGCTTGTATCTCGCTCGCTGATGCGGCTCATGCCGGCGTTGCCTCCTCCGCGCGCTCGCTCACGCACCTTGCCGGTGCGCTCGGTCGCGTGCTCGTCAGCGCCTTGGCCTGAGCTCGCCTCAGCGGCGATCTCCTGCGCTCGGTCGGACGCCCCGGGCTTACCGGCCATCGGCGGACTCCATCGACGGAGCGGGCTGCCCCGAGATATGGCTGGTCAGCCGGACGCCACGACGGGCAGACAGCTCCTCGGCCGAGTGCAGGCCACGCAAGGCCTCCATCGTGGCGCGCGTCACGTTGACGGGGTTGGTCGAGCCGTAGATCTTCGACAGGATGTCGCGGACGCCGGCCGCCTCGAGGACGGCGCGCACCGAACCGCCGGCGATGACGCCGGTGCCCTGCGAGGCCGGCTTGAGCATGACCTTGCTGGCGGAGAACTCGACGTTCACCTCGTGGGGGATCGTCGTACCGACCATCGGGATCTTGATGATGTGCTTCTTGGCGTCCTCGACGCCCTTGCGGATCGCCTCGGGGACTTCGCCGGCCTTGCCCAGACCCGCGCCGACGTGGCCGGCACCGTCACCGACGACGACGACCGCGCTGAAGCTGAACCGCCGGCCGCCCTTGACGACCTTGGCGACTCGGTTGATCTGGACCACGCGCTCCTCGAGCGCGAGCTTGTTCGGGTCGATGCGTGCCACGTTGCTCCTTCCGATCAGAACTCGAGACCGGCCTCGCGGGCGGCATCGGCGAGCGACTTGATCCGCCCGTGGTACCGGAACCCGGCTCGATCGAAGACGACACGCTCGATCCCGGCGGACTTGGCCCGCTCGGCGATCAGCCGTCCGACGACGGCGGCCTCGTCAGCCTTGAGCGAGGTGGAGCCACGCAGCTCCTTCTCGAGCGTGGAGGCGGCGACGAGCGTCTTGCCGGACGCGTCGTCGATGACCTGTGCATAGATGTGGTTAAGGCTGCGGAACACGGCCAGCCGCGGTCGCCCGGCCGAGCCCGCCATGGTCAGGCGGATCCGGTCGTGGCGCTTGCGTCGGGCGGCGCCGCGGCTTGCGGTCTGGGTCATCGTGTCAATCCTTCGTCTCGTTCGGGGTTACTTCTTGGCGCCGATCTTGCCGGCCTTGCCGGCCTTGCGGCGGACCTGCTCGCCCGCGTAGCGGACGCCCTTGCCCTTGTACGGCTCGGGCTTGCGGGTCGACCGAACCTGTGCGGCGATCTGGCCGACCAGCTCCTTGTCGATGCCGAGCACCGCGAGACGGGTCGGGTTCTCGAGCTCGAAGCTGATGCCCTCGGGCGGCTCGATCTCGACCGGATGGCTGTACCCCAGGTTGAGGGTCAGCTTCCGGCCGTTCAGCGCGGCGCGATAGCCCACGCCGGTGATCTCGAGGCCCTTGCGATAGCCGTCGGTCACGCCGATGACCATGTTGTTCACGAGGGTCCGGGTCAGGCCGTGGAGCTGCTTGTGCGTCTTTTGCTCGGTCGGCCGGCGGACGACGATGGAGCCCTCCTCCTGGCTGACCGACATGTCGGGATGCAGCGCGCGGCTGAGGGTCCCCTTGGGGCCCGTCACCGTGAGCTGGCGCCCGTCGATGGTCACGTCGACGCCCGACGGGACCGCGATGGGAAGTCGTCCGATACGCGACATCGTCCCGCCTACCAGACGTACGCCAGGACTTCGCCGCCGAGCTGCGCCTGACGCGCCTGCTGGCCGGTCATGATCCCCTGGCTCGTGCTGACGATGACGATGCCCAGCCCGCCGAGCACCCGTGGGATGTCGGTCTTGCGCGCGTAGACGCGCAGTCCGGGCTTGCTGATGCGCTTGAGGCCGGACACGACGGGCACCTTGCCGTCGACGTACTTGAGGGTCAGGCGCAGGACCGCCGTGGGCCCGTCCTGGTCCTCGGCGACGTCGGCGATGAAGCCCTCGTCCTTGAGGATGCGGGCGATCTCGCGCTTCGTCCGCGACGCAGGCACCACCACTTCGGTGTGGCGCGCCCGCGACGCGTTGCGCACGCGCGTGAGCATGTCCGCGATCGGATCGGAGATATTCATCGGTTCCCTACCAGCTCGACTTCGTGACGCCGGGCAACTCGCCCAGGAGCGCTCGCTCCCGGAAGCAGATGCGACACAGCGCGAACCGCCGCATGAAGGCGCGCGGCCGGCCGCACACGAAGCAGCGGTGATAGGCCTGCACCTTGTGCTTTGGGGTGCGCTTTGCCTTGGCGATCATCGATTTCTTGGCCATGGTTCTCCCTCCCCGCGCCTACGAAGCGAAGGGCATGCCGAGGAGCTCGAGGAGCTTCTTCGATTCCTCGTCGGTCTTCGCCGTCGTCACGATGCTGATCTCCAGCCCGCGGAGACGATCCACCTTGTCGTAGTCGATCTCGGGGAACGCGAGCTGCTCGCGCATCCCCAGTGAGTAGTTGCCCCGGCCATCGAACGACTTGCCCGGGACGCCCCGGAAGTCGCGGATGCGCGGCAGGGCGAGCGTCGTCAGCCGGTCCAGGAAGTCCCACATCCGCTCGCCGCGGAGCGTCACCTTGGCACCGATCGAGTTGCCCGTCCGCAGACGGAACTGGGCGATCGAGCGCTTTGCCTTGGTCACGATCGGCCGCTGGCCGGTGATCGTCGCGAGGTCGCCCATCGCGGCGTCGAGGGCCTTGGCATTGGTGAGCGCCTCGCCGAGACCGATGTTCACGACGATCTTGGACAGGCGCGGCACCTGGTTGGCGTTGCCGTAATCGAATTGCTTCTGGAGCGCCGGGACGACCTCGGCCGCGTAGCGCTCCCGCAGGCGGCTGCTCACGAGCGCACCTCCAGCTGCTCGCCGCACTGGCGGCAGACGCGGACGCGACGGCCGTTGTCCAGCGTGCGATGCCCGATGCGGGTCGGCTTGCTGCAGCTCCCGCACACGACCATGACCTTGCCGATCGGCATGGGCTGGGCGATCTCGAGGATGCCGCCCTGCTGGATCTTGGGCATGCGATCGGTCGAGCCGGTCGTCTGGCGCGGCTTGGTGTGGCGCTTGGCGATGTTGACGCCCTCGACGACCACGCTGACGCCGCCGGCGCCCGAGCCGCGTCGGAACGTGCTCCGCCCGCCGCGCGGCGACGCCGCCCGGCGGATGACACGCTCGACGGTCCCGCGCTTGCCGGCGTCGCGGCCGGACAGCACGACCACGGTGTCGCCCTTGCGGATCTCGGGCACCTTGGGCGCCTTGGGCGCTTCGGTCCGGACGGCCATCACAGCACCTCCGGGGCGAGCGACACGATCTTCATGTAGTTCCGGTCGCGCAGCTCGCGCGCGACCGGGCCGAAGATGCGCGTGCCGCGCGGGTTGCCCTGGTTGTTGATGAGCACGGCGGCGTTCTCGTCGAAGCGGATGTAGCTCCCGTCGGCGCGGCCGTACTCCTTGTTCGTCCGGACGATGACGGCCCGGACGACATCGCCCTTCTTGACCGCCGCGTTGGGGATCGCCTGCTTGACGCTGGCGATGATCACGTCACCCACGCCGGCCGTGGTCTTGAGCGAACGACCCATCACCCGGATGCACTGGATGCTCCGGGCACCGGTGTTGTCCGCGACCTTGAGGCGGGTCTGGGGCTGGATCATGAGGCGGAATCCTCGGGCGCGTCAGCCTTGTCGTCGGCGGCCGCGACCGCCGTCTCGGACGGCGTGGCATCGTCGGCGTCAGCCGCTGTCTCGGAGGCCCGCGTCCGGCCCGGATGGGCGGCGGCGTGGATCGCCTCGGTCACCGCGGCCTCCTCGGCCACGACGCTCTCACCGGGCAGGCCGTGATCGCCGGCGCGCTGGACCACGCTGACGAGGCGCCAGCGCTTGGTGGCCGACATCGGCCGCGACTCCTCGATGAGGACGGTGTCGCCGATGCGGGCATCGTTCGTCTCGTCGTGGGCCTTGAACTTGGTCGTCAGGCGGATGACCCGCTTGTACAACCGGTGGCGTGCCAGCCGCTCGACGGACACGACGATCGTCTTGTCCATGCGGTCGCTGACGACGCGGCCGACCTTCGTCTTCCGCTTGCCCTGCACGTTCGTGGTCGCTCCTGTCATCGCGTGATCTCCATCAGGCCGTCCGGCCGAGCTTGCGCTCGCGCTGGACGGTCAGGATCCGCGCGATCGTCCTCCGCGTCTGCGGGATCGTGCTGTAATCCTTGAGTTGTCGGGTGGACAGCGCGAAGCGCGCTCCCCACAGGTCCTGCTTCGCCTCGCGCAGCGCGTCGTCGAGCTCGGTGTCGGACAGCGAACGTGCCTTCTTGAGGTCCACCGTCACGCCTCCTTCGCGCCTTCGCGCACGACCACGCGGGTCGCGACGGGCAGCTTGTGGCTGGCCAGGCGCATGGCCTCGACCGCGGAGGCGTGATCGACGCCGGCCATCTCGAACAGGATCCGGCCGGGTTTGACGACCGCGACCCAATGGTCGGGGGCGCCCTTGCCGGAGCCCATGCGCGTCTCTGCCGGCTTCTTCGTGGCGGGCTTGTCGGGGAAGATCCGGATCCAGATCTTGCCACCGCGCTTGACCGAGCGGGTCATGGCGCGGCGGGCGGCCTCGATCTGCCGGCTGGTGATCCAGGCCGGCTCCTGGGTGGCCAGGCCGTACTCTCCGAAGGCGACCGTGTGGCCGCCCTTGGCCAGGCCGGACATGCGGCCACGCATGACCTTGCGATGCTTGACGCGTCGCGGCATCAACATCGTCAGGCTCCCTGTCCCGCCGCCGCCTGGGCGCGCGCGAGCTCGGGATGGTGGACCGGCTCGGGAGCGATGTCCCCGCGGTAGATCCAGACCTTGACGCCGATGCGGCCATAGGTCGTATGCGCATGGATCTGGCCGTAGCTGATATCGGCGCGCAGCGTGCCGAGCGGGATGCGGCCTTCCTTGTCCCACTCGCGACGGCCCATCTCCGATCCGCCGAGGCGTCCGGCGACGGCGATCTTGACGCCCTTGGCGCCCGCCTTCATCGACCGCTGGATGGCCTGCTTCATCGCCTTCTTGAAGGCGATGCGGCGGGTCAGCTGGCCGGCGATGTTCATCGCGACGAGATGCGCGTCGAGCTCCGGCTGGCGGATCTCCTTGATCTCGAGCTTGACCTTGCGGTTGCTCAGCCCGCCGATCTGCTGGCGCAGGACCTCGACGTTGGCGCCGCCCTTGCCGATGACGATGCCGGGCTTGGCAGTGTGGATCGTGACCGTCACGTGGTTGATGCCACGCTCGATCTCGACGCCGCTCACGCTGGCGTTGGAGAGCCGTCGCTCGATGAGCGTCCGGATCGAGATGTCCTCCTTGAGGGAGGCGGTGTATTCCTTGTCCGCGTACCACTTCGCGGTCCAGGTGCGCGAGACACCCAGGCGGAAGCCGTACGGATGGACCTTGTGTCCCATGTCAGGCCTCCTGGTCCGCGACGACGATGGTGATGTGGGTCATGGGCTTGTGGATGGGGAACGCCCGACCCTGTGCCCGCGGCTGGAAGCGCTTGATCGTCGGACCCTCGTTGGCGATGGCGTCGACGATGACGAGGTCCTCCGCGGACAGGTTGTGGTTGTTCTCGGCATTGGCCGTCGCGCTCTTGAGCACGCGCGCGACGTCGGCGGCGGCCTTCTGCGGCATGAACCGCAGCAACGCCGTCGCCTCCTCGACCCGCTTGCCCTTGATGGCGGCGGTCACGAGGCGCGTCTTGCGCGTCGAAGCGCGCTGGTACTTGGCCGTGGCGGACACACGCATCATCAGGCCTACTTCAGCGACGTCGACCGCTCGGTGTGCTTGCCGTGCCCGCGGTAGCTGCGGGTGGGGCTGAACTCACCGAGCCGGTGGCCGACCATGTTCTCGGTCACATAGACCGGGACGTGCTTGCGACCGTTGTAGACCGCGATGGTGTGGCCGATGAACGTCGGGAAGATCACCGACGCTCGCGACCAGGTCTTGACGACCTTCTTCTCGTTGCGCTTGTTCATCTCATCGATCCGGCCGAGGAGGCGGGCCTCGACGAACGGGCCCTTCTTGATGGAACGGGACATTGACTCCTACCTCCCCGCCTACTTGCGATGCCGCGATCGGACGATGAGCCGTCCGGTCATCTTCGAGCGCCGGGTGCGGTAGCCCATGGCGGGCTTGCCCCACGGCGTCTTGGGCGGCATCCCGGTCGGGGACTTGCCCTCGCCACCGCCGTGCGGATGGTCGCGCGGGTTCATCACGACCCCGCGGACCTCCGGGCGCTGGCCCATGTGCCGGGCGCGGCCGGCCTTGCCGAGATTCTGGTTCTCGTGATCGAGGTTGCTGACCTGGCCGACGGTGGCCATGCAGGTCATCGGGATGCGGCGCATCTCGCCCGATGGCATGCGCACGGTGGCGTAGCCGCCTTCCTTGGCGAGGAGCTGCGCCGACGTCCCGGCTGAGCGGACGATCTGGCCGCCCTTGCCGGGCGTCAGCTCGATGTTGTGGATCGTCGTGCCGAGCGGGATGTTGGCGAGCGGCAAGGCGTTGCCGAGGCGGGCCTCGGCATCCGAGCCGGCGACGACGATGTCACCGACCTTGAGGCCGTGGGGCAGCAGCATGTAGCGCTTCTCGCCGTCGCGGTAGTGGAGCAGCCCGATGCGCGCCGAGCGGTTGGGGTCGTACTCGATCGTCGCGAGCCGGGCGGGCACGCCGAGCTTGTCGCGCTTGAAATCGATGCGCCGGTAGTGCTGCTTCTCGCCGCCGCCGCGATGGCGGACGGACAGGCGGCCCTGGTTATTGCGCCCGGAGCCGCGGATCTGCGGCTCGAGCAGCGGCTTGTGGGGCTCCTTGGTGGTGACCTCCTCGAAGGTCGAGCGGGTCATCTGGCGGAGGCCCGGCGAGGTCGGCTTGTAACTGCGCAGCGGCATCGTCAGACCCCCTCGAAGAATTCGATCTTCTGGCCGGGAGCCAGGGTGACGATGGCCTTGCGCCACGGCGTGGTGTGACCCACGATGCGACCGCGTCGCGTGCCGCGCCGCTTCTCCTTGGCCTTGGTCGTCAGGACGTTGACCGCCACGACGGTCACGCCCTCCTTCTTGTAGAGCTCCTCGACCGCCGCCTTGATCTGGATCTTGTTGGCATCCGCGTGGACGGCGAACGTGTACTTGCCGCGGCCGGACTCGTCGATCGACTTCTCGCTGACGACCGGGCGCAGGATGATCTCGGGCGCGGTCAGGGCGCTCACGCGTCCACCCCCGTCGTAGCTCCGCCGTAGACGCTCTCCATGCGAGCCAGCGCTGGCTGCTCGATCAGGACGAGGTCGGCGTTGATGAGATCGACGACGTTGAGCGAGTCGGCCAGGATGACCTCGACCGTCGGCAGATTGCGCGCCGACATCTCGAGGTTCTGGTCGCGCGACGGCGCGACGACCAGGACGCGACCGTTGGCCTCGAGCGCGCGCAGCACCGAGGCGAGCTCGCGGGTCTTGATCGCATCGAGCTTGAACGCGTCGATGACCTTGACCTGCTCGTCGCCAAGCTTGGCGGTCAGCGCGCCGCGCAGCGCGAGGCGCTTCATCTTGCGCGGCAGACGCTGCTCGTACGAGCGCGGGTGGGGACCGAACACGACACCGCCACCGCGGTACTGCGGCGAGCTCAGGCTGCCCTGCCGGGCGCGGCCGGTGCCCTTCTGGCGGTACGGCTTGCGACCGCCACCGCGGACCTCGCCGCGGGTCCGGGTGTCGGCTGTGCCCGTCCGGCGGCCCGCCAGCTGCGCGGTCACGACCTGGTGGAGCACGGCGGTGTTGACCGGGGCCGCGAAGAGCACGTCACTGAGCTCGACGTTGCCGACGGTCTTGCCGGTCCGATCGTAGAGGGGGGTCGATGGCATCGTCAGACCTTCTTCACGAGGATCAGCGAACCGCGCGCGCCCGGGAGGCTCCCGGCGACGAGGAGCAGGTTGCGCTCGGGATCGGTGCGCACGACGCGCACCTTCTTGACCGTCACCTTCTCGTCGCCCATGTGGCCGGCCATCTTCATGCCGCGGTAGACACGACCCGGGGTCGTGCCGGGGCCGATCGAGCCGGGCTCGCGGTGATGGTCCGAACCGTGGGTCTTCGGCCCGCGGTGGAAGTTGTGGCGCTTGATATGGCCCGCGAAGCCCTTGCCCTTCGACACGCCCGACACGTCGACGTCGTCGCCGGCCGTGAACAGGTCGTCGATGGACACGGTCTGACCGACCTCGTAGGCATCGACGCTGTCCACGCGGAACTCGCGCAGCGTCGACAGGCCCTGCGCCGGCTTGGGCAGGGTCTTGAGCTGGCCGGCCTCGGGCTTCGTCAGGCGGCGCGAGGGCTCGGTGCCGAGCTGGACGGCCGTGTAGCCGTCACGCTCGGCCGTGCGCAGGCGCGTGACGGTGTTGGGCTCGATGGCCAGCACGCTGACGGCCACCATCGTCCCATCGTCCTGGAACACCTGCGTCATGCCGACCTTTCGGCCGATCAAACCGATACTCATCACTCGTCCGTCACATCTTGATTTCGATGTCGACGCCGGCCGCGAGCGAAAGCCGCATCAGGGCGTCGACGGTCTTGGAGCTCGGATCGATGATGTCGACGAGCCGCTTATGGGTGCGGATCTCGAACTGCTCGCGCGAGTCCTTGTCGATGAACGGCGAACGCAGCACCGTGAACTTCTCGATGCGCGTAGGCAGCGGCACCGGGCCGAGCACGTCAGCGCCGGTGCGCTGGGCGGTCTCGACGATCTGCGCCGCCGACTGATCGAGCAGTCGGTGGTCGTAGGCCTTGAGGCGGATCCGGATGCGCTGCTTCGCCATGGTGTCCCTACTCGACGATGCTGACGATGGCGCCGGCACCGACGGTCCGGCCACCCTCGCGGATGGCGAATCGCTGGCCGACCTCGAGGGCGATCGGGGTGATCAGGTCGACGCTCATCTCGACGTTGTCGCCGGGCATGATCATCTCGGCCCCCTCGGGCAGCCCGATGGCACCGGTCACATCCGTCGTGCGCAGGTAGAACTGCGGGCGATAGCCGTTGTAGAAGGGGGTATGTCGGCCACCCTCCTCCTTGGTCAGCACGTAGACCTGCGCCGTGAACTTGGTGTGCGGCTTGATGGAGCCCGACTTGGCCAGCACCTGGCCGCGCTCGATCTCCTCGCGCTCGATGCCCCGGATGAGGCAGCCGACGTTGTCACCGGCCTGGCCCTCGTCGAGCAGCTTCTTGAACATCTCGACGCCGGTGACCACGATCTTGCGCGTCGGCTTGACGCCGACGAGCTCGACCTCGTCGCCGACCTTGACGATGCCGCGCTCGATGCGGCCGGTCGCGACCGTGCCCCGGCCCTTGATGCCGAAGACGTCCTCGACGGGCATGAGGAACGGCTTGTCGACCGCCCGCTCGGGGGTCGGGATGTACGAGTCGACGGCGTCCATCAGCTCCTGGATGGGCTTGTATGCATCGTTGGCCGGATCGTCGGGCGCCTCGAGCGCCTTCAACGCGCTGCCGCGGATGACCGGGATGTCGTCGCCCGGGAACTCGTACTTCGACAACAGCTCGCGGACCTCGAGCTCGACGAGATCGAGCAGCTCCTCGTCGTCGACCATGTCGACCTTGTTGAGGAAGACCACGATGTACGGCACTTCGACCTGGCGGGCCAGCAGGATATGCTCGCGCGTCTGGGGCATCGGCCCGTCGGTCGCGGCGACGACCAGGATGGCGCCGTCCATCTGGGCGGCTCCGGTGATCATGTTCTTGATGTAGTCGGCGTGGCCCGGGCAGTCGACGTGGGCGTAGTGGCGCGCGTCGGTCTCGTACTCGACGTGGGCGATGGCGATGGTGATCCCGCGCTCGCGCTCTTCGGGCGCGTTGTCGATCGAATTGAACGCGCGGTACTCGGCGTCGCCCTTGAGCGCCAGGTACTTGGTGATCGCGGCGGTCAGCGAGGTCTTGCCATGGTCGATGTGGCCGATCGTGCCCACGTTGACATGCGGCTTGTTGCGCTCGAACTTCTTCTTGGCCATCGTGCTTCGCTCCCTAGACCTTGGACTTCTGGACGAGTTCGGAGGCCAGGCTGGCTGGCACTTCGGCGTAGTGACTGAACTCCATCGATGACGTGGCGCGGCCCTGGGACATGCTGCGCAGGTCCGTGACGTAGCCGAACATCTGCGCCAGCGGGACGAACACTCGGACCACCTGGGTCTTGTGCCCGATGGAGCCGCCCCGGTCCTCGATCGACTCGATATGTCCGCGGCGGCTGTTGAGATCGCCGATGACGTCGCCCATGAACTCCTCGGGCATCGTCACCTCGACGCGCATGATCGGCTCGAGGATCGCCGGATCGGCCTTGGCGAACGCGTCCTGGACCGCCATCGAACCCGCGATCTTGAACGCCATCTCCGACGAGTCGACCTCGTGGTACGAGCCGTCGAACAGCGTGACCTTGACGTCCACGACGGGGTAGCCGGCGTAGATGCCCGTTTCGAGCTTCTCGCGGATGCCCGCGTCCACCGACTTGATGAACTCGCGCGGGATCGTGCCACCGACGATCTTGTCGATGAACTCGTAGCCCGCGCCTTTCTCGGCCGGCTCGAGCTTGATGATGGCATGGCCATACTGGCCCTTGCCGCCGGTCTGGCGGACGAAGCGGCCGTTGCCCTGCGCCTCGCGGCGGATGGTCTCGCGGTACGACACCTGCGGCTTGCCGATGTTGGCCGCGACCTTGAATTCGCGGATCATCCGGTCGACGAGCACGTCAAGGTGCAGCTCGCCCATGCCGGCGATGAGGGTCTCCGACGACTCCGGGTCGGTATGGACCCGAAAGGTCGGGTCCTCTTCGGACAGCCGCTGGAGGGCGATCGCCAGCTTGTCCTGGTCGGCCTTGGTCTTGGGCTCGATCTTGACCTCGATCACGGGCTCCGGGAACGTGATCGACTCGAGGATGACCGGGTGCGCCTCATCGGCAAGGGTGTCGCCGGTGTACGTGTCCTTGAGCCCGACCGCGGCGGCGATATCACCGGCGTAGACGGCGTCGATCTCCTCGCGGTGGTTGGCGTGCATCTGCAGGATGCGCCCGATGCGCTCCTTCTTGTCCTTCGTCGAGTTGAGGACATAGGAGCCCGACTTGAGCGTCCCCGAGTAGACCCGGAAGAACGCCAGCTTGCCGACGAACGGGTCGGCGGCGATCTTGAAGGCCAGCGCGCTGAACGGCTCGGTGTCGTCGGGCGTGCGCAGGACCTCGCCGCTGGTCTTGGGATCGATGCCGATCATCGGCGGGACGTCGAGCGGCGACGGCAGGTAGTCGACGACCCCGTCGAGCACCCGCTGGATGCCCTTGTTGCGAAGCGCCGACCCGGTCAGGACCGGGATGATCTTCGTGGTCAGCGTGCCGAGCCGCAGGCCACGCTTGATCTCGGCCGTCGTGAGCTCCTCGCCCTCGAGGTACTTGTGCGTGAGCTCGTCGTCCATCTCGGCGACGGCCTCGATCATCGTGTGGCGGTGCTGGTCCGCCTCGGCCCGCAGCTCGTCCGGGATGTCGACGACGTCGATCTTGTTGCCCAGATCGTCGCGGTAGTAGATGGCCTTCATCTCGACGAGGTCGATGACGCCCTGGAACTGGTCCTCGCGGCCGATCGGGATCTGGATCGGCACCGCGTTCGCGCCGAGCCGGTCCTTGATCGAGTCGACGCCGCGCCAGAAGTCGGCGCCGGTCCGGTCGAGCTTGTTGATGAAGCAGATGCGGGGCACGCCGTAGCGATCGGCCTGCCGCCAGACCGTCTCGGACTGGGGCTCGACACCGGCCACACCATCGAACACGACGACCGCGCCATCGAGCACGCGCAGGCTGCGCTCGACCTCGACCGTGAAGTCCACGTGCCCGGGCGTATCGATGATGTTGATGCGATGGTCGCCCCAGAACGCCGTCGTCGCCGCCGCGGTGATGGTGATCCCCCGCTCTTGCTCCTGGGGCATCCAGTCCATCGTCGCGGCGCCCTCGTGGACCTCGCCGATCTTGTAGATCTTCTTCGTGTAGAAGAGGATCCGCTCGGTCACGGTCGTCTTGCCGGCGTCGATATGCGCGATGATTCCGATGTTCCGCGTCTTCGCGAGCGGAACCTGTCGTGCCACGGTCTTCCCTACGCTCCCGTGTCTACCACTTGAAATGGCTGAAGGCGCGGTTCGCCTCAGCCATCTTGTGCGTGTCTTCGCGTCGCTTGACGGCCGCGCCGAGGCCGTTCATCGCATCGACGAACTCCGACGCGAGCTTCTCGCTCATGCTCTTGCCACTGCGCTTGCGGGCCGCCTGGACGAGCCAGCGGACGCCGAGCGACAGGCGGCGGTCGCCGCGGATCTCGACCGGGACCTGGTACGTCGCCCCGCCGACGCGGCGTGGCTTGACCTCGATGATCGGCGTGGCGTTGCGCATCGCCGCCTCGAGGATCTCGAGACCGGGCCGGCCGGCCTGCGCCTCGGCGCGGGCGAGGGCCTGGCGGAGGATCCGCTCGGCGAGGTTCTGCTTGCCGCCCTTCATGAGCTTGGCCGAGAACCGGTGGGTGATGCGGTTGGCCGGCACGACCTCGTACTTGGTCTTGCGCGGGATGCTCGTGCGTCGCGGCATGCTACTTGGCCTTCGCGCCGTACTTGCTGCGACCCTGCTTGCGGTCGCGCACGCCGGCAGCGTCGAGGGTGCCGCGGATGATGTGGTACTTGACCGACGGAAGGTCCTTCACGCGCCCGCCGCGCACGAGGACGACCGAGTGCTCCTGCAGGTTGTGTCCGATGCCCGGGATGTAGGCCGTGACCTCCATCTGGTTGGACAGGCGGACACGGGCGATCTTGCGCAGGGCCGAGTTCGGCTTCTTCGGCGTCATCGTGCGCACCTGGAGACAGACGCCGCGCTTCTGCGGGGCGCCCGGGATCGACACCTGACGGCGTCGCAGGCTGTTCCAGTTCTTGCGCATGGCCGGCGCTTTGACCTTCTTGACCTTGGTCTGGCGACCGTGACGCACGAGCTGGCTGATCGTCGGCACGAAGACGCTGCTCCTTCTTTGTCGATACGGGGCGATCGGCAACCGACCGCGGAGGCCGGCCCAGCGTCGCCGGTCGCGCCCGGATGGGCGGTCCGGCCGGGACCGGTGATGTCTAGTGATGGTGGCGGAATGGGCCTCGGCGCACGCGCCGAAGGCGGACCCCTCCCGAGGCCACGAACGCGGAGTATATCGGCGGCCCGGAATCAGTGTCAAACGAGCGGGGAACCGGTCGGCCGGCGGCGATCCGTGACGCTTCTGCGGTCCCGGTACGGCGGCTCGGATCCGGTGGGTCCACCCGGGTCGTTTCCGGCGTCCGCCCGGACCTTCCCGGACCTTCCTGGCGTTCGCCTCGGTCTCTCGCCACCTCCACGTCCGCCGGGTCCGTTTCTGCCAATTGTGCTTGGGGTGACCACTCGTCAACGTTTCCGGCGGCCGGACGCCTCGTACGTGCATCGCCATGCGACGCGACAACGCGTCCTTCGATGCGCCGTGCACGATCCTGCATAGCCATGCGGCCCGTGACGTATCCGGGCCGCCGCGGGCCGTGACCACGGTGCACATGGTGGTCATTTGGCACGAATGGGCGTGGCAGGCCCAGCGCTGCGCCGCGGGGGCGGCGCGGGCCGGCTGCGCGGCCGCACTGGAGGGACGGGCCGCAGCCGTCGCAGGCCGCTGGGCCACGGGCCGTCGCGGGCCGCGCCGCCGGGATGCCCGCGACGACCCGGACATGACGTGACCCCGGGGTCGCCCCGGGGCCACGGATCTGGCAGTGAACGACTCCCCCGTCAGGCGGGAGCGTCCTCCTTCTCCTTCTCGGCCTCGGTCGCGGCCCCGGACTTCTCCTCGGACACGAACGGGTTGGCCTCGTCCTCGGTGGGTGCCGCTGCGGCCTCTCCGGTGAGGAACGGGTTGCTGCCGTCGCCATCCTCCTCGCCGTCGGCATCGCCGCCGGCGATCGTGGCCGCCAGGGCCAGCCCGGCGGTCTCCTCGTCCCGTTCGGCGGCGCCACGACCGTCCTCGAGGAACGGGTTGTACTCGGCATCGCCGAGACCTTCGAGCGCCTCGCCGGCGAGTGCCTCCAGCGCTGCCTGGCGCTCGCGCGCCTTGCGAGCGGCGACGTTGGCCGGCGCCCCGGACCCGGCCGGGATGAGCTTGCCGATGATGACGTTCTCCTTGAGGCCGATCAGGTGGTCCTTGGCGCCGTTGATGGCGGCCTCGGTCAGCACCCGGGTCGTCTCCTGGAAGGACGCCGCGGCAAGGAAGGACGAGGTATTGAGCGACGCCTTGGTCACGCCCAGGAGCACCGTCTGCGCGGTGGCAGGCTCGCCGCCCTCCGCGAGGACGTGGTTGTTGTGCTCCTCGAACTCGAGCCGGTCCACGAGCTCCGTCGGCAGCATGTCGACGTCGCCCGGCTGGTCGATGCGCACCTTGCGGAGCATCTGCCGGACGATGATCTCGATGTGCTTGTCGTTGATCGTGACGCCCTGGCTCTTGTAGACCTTCTGGACCTCCTTCACCAGGTAGCGCTGGACGGCGTCCTTGCCCCGGGTGTCGAGGTACTCCTGCGGGTTGATCGGCCCGTCCGTGATGGCGTCGCCGGCACGGATCAGCGTGCCGTTCTCGACGAGCAGCTTGGCGTTGTGGGGGATGAGGTATTCGCGCTCGACGACGTCCTCGGCGCGGACCGCGAGCCCGTCCGATGACTTGACGAGGAACCCGGCCGCCGGGGCCGTGACCTCGACGGTCGAGCCCTCCTTGCCGGATCGAGCCACCACCTGGCCCAGGGCGACGTTGTCACCCGGAGCGGCCAGGAGCTCGGCTCCCTTGGGCACCGCGAGCGACGTGTCGTAGACCTCGGTCGAGACGACCTTGACCTTCGTCATGCCGTCGCCACGGATGATCTCGACGACGCCGTCGATGTGGCTGATCTCGGCCTTGCCCTTGGGGATGCGGGCTTCGAACAGCTCCTCGACGCGTGGCAGACCGGCCGTGATATCGAGTCCGGCGACGCCGCCGGTGTGGAACGTGCGCATCGTCAGCTGGGTGCCGGGCTCGCCGATCGACTGGGCGGCGATGATGCCGACGGCCTCACCGCTGCCGACCATGTCGCCCGTGGCCAGGTTGCGGCCGTAGCACGCCCGGCAGACGCCGTAGCGTGCCTCGCACGTCAGTGGCGAGCGAACGAGCACCTCGTCGATGCCGGCCTCGTCGATGCGAGCCGCGGCCTCCTCGGTGATCATCTCGTTGCGCTCGACGAGGATCGGCCCCTCCTCGCCCTTCTTGGTCTTGACGGACGGGTCGACGAGGGCCGCGGCGGCCAGCCGACCGGTGAGCCGGCGCTGGAAGGCGCCCTTCTCATCACTCGACTCGGAGCGGATGATCCAGCTCCCCTCCTCCGTCCCGCAGTCGTCCTCGCGGGTGATGACGTCCTGGGCCACGTCGACCAGGCGCCGGGTCAGGTACCCGGAGTCGGCCGTCCGCAGCGCGGTGTCGGCGAGGCCCTTGCGCGCCCCGTGGGTCGAGATGAAGTACTCGAGGACGGTCATCCCCTCGCGGAAGTTGCTCCGCACGGGGACGTCGATGATCCGGCCCGAGGGGTCGGCCATGAGACCTCGCATCGCGCCGAGCTGGCCGATGTTGCCCTTGTTCCCTCGGGCTCCGGAGGCGGTCATCATCGTGACCGGACCCGCCGGATCGAGCTGCTTCATCATCTCGTTCGACATCTCGTCGGTCGTTTCCTTCCAGACGTCGACGACCTGCTCGTAGCGCTCATCGTCGGTGATGAGACCACGCTGGAACTGGCGGTCGATCTCCAGGACACGATCGTCGGCCGCCACGAGGCGAGCCGCCTTGTCCTTCGGGATCTCGATGTCGAACAGGCCGATCGTCATCCCGCCACGGGTCGCGAACTCGAACCCGACGCTCTTGATGCCGTCGACGAGGTGGGCCGTCTCCTCCGGACCGAGGTCGCGGTAGCAGCGGTCGACCAGCTCCTTGAGGTCGCTCCGCTTCATGACGGTGTCGTGGAAGCGCAGCTGGTTCGGCAGGATCTGGTTGAAGATCACCCGACCGATCGTCGTCCGACGGCGCTCCGTGTGGAGCGCCTCGGTCTCGGCGTCCCAGCTCTGGACCTCGACGTCGATGATCTCGTGGAGGGCGGCGTTGGTCTTCTCGCGGAGCTGGTAGGCGAGGATCGCCTCGTCCTCCGTCGCGAAGGTGCGGACCGGCTTCTTGGACCTGGTCGGGGCCGCGTCCATGGTCAGGTAGTAGCAGCCCAGGACCATGTCCTGGGTCGGCGCCACGACCGGGCTGCCGTCGGCCGGCGACAGCAGGTTGGCGGTCGACAGCATCATCGTCCGCGCCTCTTCCTGGGCGGCCGTCGAAAGCGGCACGTGGACCGCCATCTGGTCGCCGTCGAAGTCGGCGTTGAACGCGGTGCAGACCAATGGATGGATCTGGATCGCCGAGCCCTCGACGAGGACCGGCATGAACGCCTGGATGCCGAGGCGGTGCAGGGTCGGGGCGCGGTTCAGCAGGACCGGGTGGTCCTTGATGACGTCCTCGAGGACGTCCCAGACCTCCGGCCGCACGCGCTCGACGATGCGCTTGGCGCTCTTGATGTTGTGGGCGAAGCCCTTCTCGACGAGCTGGCGCATGACGAACGGCTTGAACAGCTCGAGCGCCATCTTCTTGGGCAGCCCGCACTGGTGCAGCTTGAGCTCGGGGCCGACCACGATGACCGAGCGGCCCGAGTAGTCGACGCGCTTGCCAAGGAGGTTCTGGCGGAAGCGGCCCTGCTTGCCCTTGAGCATGTCCGACAGGCTCTTGAGGCGGTGGTTGCCGGTGCCCGCGATCGCCCGGCCGCGACGGCCGTTGTCGATCAGGGCGTCGCACGCCTCCTGGAGCATCCGCTTCTCGTTCCGGATGATGATCTCCGGCGCGCCGAGCTCGAGGAGCCGCTTGAGGCGGTTGTTCCGGTTGATGACGCGGCGGTACAGGTCGTTGAGGTCGCTTGTCGCGAAGCGGCCCCCGTCGAGCTGGACCATCGGGCGCAGATCGGGCGGGATGACCGGCAGGACCGACAGGATCATCCAGTCGGGGCGCGTCCCGCTGCGGCGGAACGCCTCGATGAGGCGGAGCCGCTTGATGGCCTTCTTGCGACGCTGTCCCGAGCTCGTGCGGACCTCGACGTGGAGCGAGCGAGCCAGCTCCTCGAGATCCATCCGGCTGATGATCTCGCGCACGGCCTCGGCACCCATGCCGGCGCCGAAGACGCGACCGTGCTTGGCCGACGCACCGTAGCTCTCCTCGAGCATGCGGTACTCGTTCTCACCGAGCGTCTGCATCGGCTTGATGCCCTCGAGCTGGTCGCGCCGCGCGCGCAGCTCGTCCTTGAGCCCCTGGGCCTGCTCCTGCAGACCCGCGCGCTCGTTCTGGAGCGTGTCATCGACGCCGCTCGAGAGGTCAGCGATCTTCTGCTCGACCGCGCGGGCCTCGTCGGCCTCGCGCTGCTGGAGGTCGGCGTTGACCTGCTCGCTGTACGCGGCGACGACCTTGCGCAGGCGCGCCGTCGCCTCCCTGCCGCCCTTGTCGCCGGAGGCCACGATCACCTCGCCCGTCGGGGCGAAGGCGATGGAGTCCTCGGCGGCACCGGTCTTGAGCTCCGCGAGGAGGGCTTCCGTCGCCTGTGCCGCGGCGGCGATCTCCTCGGTCCGGGCGGCGCGCTGGCCCTCCAGGTCCGCCTTGGTCCGGGCGAGCTCCTCGTTGAGCTCGTCCTTCTGCTTGTTGACCTTGGAACGCAGCTCGTCCTCGAGTTCGGCCAGGCGCTCGCCGGCCTTGCCGCCGCGACCCTCGGCCTCTTCCTCGATCGCCGCGAGGGCGCGCTTGCGGGCGTCCTCGTCGACGTGGGTGACGATGTACAGCGCGAAGTACAGGATCCGCTCGAGGTTGCGCGGGCTGATGTCGAGCAGGATGCCCAGCCGGCTCGGCGTGCCCTTGAAGTACCAGATATGGCTGACGGGGCTGGCCAGCTGGATGTGGCCCATGCGCTCGCGGCGGACCTTGCTGCGGGTGACCTCGACGCCACACTTGTCGCAGATGATGCCCTTGTAGCGGATGCGCTTGTACTTGCCGCAATAGCACTCCCAGTCCTTCGTCGGACCGAAGATGCGCTCGTCGAAGAGACCGTCCTTCTCCGGCTTGAGCGTCCGGTAGTTGATGGTCTCGGGCTTCGTCACCTCACCCTTGGACCACTCCCGGATCTGGTCCGGGCTGGCGAGCGAGATGCGGATCGCGCTGAAGTTATTGACTTCGAGCATGGTTCTCCTCCACGTCACCGTCTGGCTCGGCGACGTGATCTGCGGGCGACGGGCGAGGCCTCAGGACCGAGCGAGGACCCGATTCGCTGCGGTGAGGCTGGTGCAGGGACGTGTGGGTGATGACGATCAGTCCTCGAACCCGGCGAGGTTGATCCCGCCGAGGTCGGGGAGCAGGTAACCGGACGCGTCGTCCTCCGCGAGCGGGATCTCCTCTTCGTTCTGGTCGAGGATCTCGGCGTTCAGCCCGAGGCTGCGCAGCTCCTTGATCAGGACCTTGAACGATTCGGGGACCCGCGGCGGCTGGATCTCCTCGCCCTTGACGATGGCTTCGTAGGTCTGGACGCGTCCGAGGACGTCGTCCGACTTCACGGTGAGCAGCTCCTGGAGGATGTTGGCGGCGCCGTAGGCCTCCAGTGCCCAGACCTCCATCTCGCCGAAGCGCTGGCCGCCGAACTGGGCCTTGCCACCGAGCGGCTGCTGGGTGATGAGGCTGTACGGGCCGGTCGAGCGCGCGTGGATCTTGTCCTCGACGAGGTGGTGGAGCTTGAGCATGTAGATGTAGCCGACCGTGATGTGCCGGTCGAACGTCTCGCCGGTGCGGCCGTCACGCAGCTCGATCTTGCCCGTCTCGGGCAGACCGGCGTCGCGCAGCTCGTCCTGGATCTGCGCCTCGGTCGCTCCGTCGAACACGGCGGTCGCCGCCTTGAGGCCTTCTTGTGGAGGGCCCAGCCGAGGTGCGTCTCGAGGATCTGGCCGATGTTCATCCGGCTCGGCACGCCGAGCGGGTTGAGGATGATGTCGACGGCGTGCCGTCCGGCAGGAACGGCATGTCCTCGGCGGGCAGGATCTTGGCGATCACGCCCTTGTTGCCGTGGCGGCCGGCCATCTTGTCGCCGACCGAGATCTTGCGCTTCTGGGCGACGGACACGCGGACCAGCCGGTTGACGCCCGGCTGGAGGTCGTCGTTGAGCTCGCGACGGAACTCGCGGACCTCGACGACCTTGCCGCGCTCGCCATGCGGCAGGCGCAGCGAGCTGTCCTTCACCTCGCGGGCCTTCTCACCGAAGATCGCCCGCAGGAGGCGCTCCTCGGCGGTCAGCTCGGTCTCGCCCTTGGGCGTGATCTTGCCGACGAGGATGTCGCCGGGGCGGACCTCGGCGCCGATGTAGACGATGCCCTCCTCGTCGAGGTCCTTGAGGGACTCCTCGCCGACGTTCGGGATATCGCGGGTGATCTCTTCGGGCCCGAGCTTCGTGTCGCGCGACTCGATTTCGTGCTTCTCGATGTGGATGCTGGTGAACAGGTCGTCGCGGACGAGCCGGTCGCTGATGACGATGGCGTCCTCGTAGTTGCCACCCTCCCAGCTCATGAACGCCACGAGGACGTTCCGGCCAAGGGCCAGCTCGCCCATGTCGGTCGAGCTCGAGTCGGCGATGGCCTGGCCATCGGCGACCCGGTCACCGACGTTGACGATCGGGCGGTGGTTGATGCACGTCCCCTGGTTGGAGCGGACGAACTTCT
>CAVRFH010000002.1:0-22500 GCA_963720355.1 uncultured Chloroflexia bacterium
TCGATTGACGGTCTACCCGGCGGAGCGGGGCAACGCACGGATGCGCCGCCCCAGCCCCGGCCGAAGAGGCGGCCGAGCTACTTGATCTCGACCTTTGCCCCGACTTCCTCGAGGGCGGCCTTGATCTTGTCGGCTTCGTCCTTCGCCACGCCTTCCTTGACGGGCTTGGGCGATGCGTCGACGAGGTCCTTGGCCTCCTTGAGGCCCAGGCCGGTCAGCTCGCGAACGACCTTGATCACCGGGATCTTGTTGGGACCGACCTCGGTAAGGACGGCACTGAACTCGGACTGCTCTTCGGGCGCGGCGGGCGCGGCGGCGCCGTCACCACCGCCGGACGGGGCGGCCGCGACAGCGGCAGGGGCTGCGGCGGTCACGCCGTAGCGATCCTCGAAACGCTTGATGAACTCGGACAGCTCGAGAACGGTCATCTTGTCGATCGCCTCAAGCAGGTCGTCCTGGGTGAGTACAGCCATGGATGTCTCCTTATCGAATGTCGTGGAAGGTGAAGGTGGTCGTCACGCCTCGGGCGCCTGGTTCTGCTTCTGCTCGGCGACCTGCGCCAGGGCATAGCCCAGGTTGCGCAGCGGCGCGGAGAACAGACCCGCCAGGGTCGCCACTGGCGCCTGCATCCCGCCGGCCAGCTTGGCCAGGAGGACGTCGCGTGACGGCAGGGCCGCCAGGCGGGTGACGGCGTCGGCGTCGATCGCCTTGTCGCCCAGGACAGCGCCCTTGATCCGCACGATCTTGTTGTACGGACGGGTCGCGTCCAGGACGGCTCTCGCCGTACCGGCCTCGTCGGCCCCGAAGGCGATCGCGGTCGGACCGGTGAGGAGGGGGCTGAGCGCCTCGCCGACCGAGTCCTCGGCGGCGATGCGCAGCAGTCGGTTCTTGATCACGCGATAGCGGACGTCGCTCTTGGTCAGAGCGCGCCGGATCTCGGCGATCTCCTTCACGCTGAGGCCGCGGTACTCGGACACGATCATCGTCCGGGCGTTCGCGAGTTCCTCGCGCAGCTCGGCCACGGTCGCCCGTTTGGCCTCTGTCGGCATAGTGCCTCCGACTACGGCACGCGGACCGGCGTGCGGCGGTGGGCTGACCGGCCTTGGACCGGACTCCCCTGCGACGGATCCCATGGCTGCCTCCCGAAGGAGGCATGACCCCGGCTCGCAGGGGCGCGCCCACCCGCGAAGGTGGAGGCACCGACTGCCTCGGCGTGCTCGTCGTCGTCCCCGGCGTCCCTGCCCTCTCGGGCGGAGTGTCCGGTCCGTTCGACGGATCAAGCCCGGTCCGTCATCGACCTCGCGGTCGGCGGCGGCGGTAGGGCGCAGGCTGTCTGCGGCGGTCCGTCTGTCTTGTCAGATGACGCGCCTCTCGGCCGTCATCGCGTCAGTGCCGGCGACCCGCCGGCGAAGGGGCAGTCTAGGCGACTGCGGCCGCGAGCGTGGCCGGCACGTCGACCTTGATGCCAGGCCCCATCGTGCTCGCGATCGACAGCGAGCGCAGGTACTGGCCCTTCACTCCGGTCGGCTTGGCGCGGTTGATCGCGTCGACGAGGGCGGCGAGGTTCTCGACCAGCGCCGTCGCTTCGAAGCTGCTCTTGCCGAAGGCGACGTGGATGATCGCCGACTTGTCGACCTTGAACTCGACTCGGCCGCCCTTGACCTCGCGGACGGCACGGTCCAGATCGAACGTGATGGTCCCAGCCTTGGGGTTGGGCATCAGCCCACGGCGGCCGAGGATCTTGCCGAGCTTGCCGACCATGCCCATCGAGTCGGGCGTCGCGAGGGCGACGTCGAACTCGAGCCAGCCGGCCTCGATCTTCTTGACCAGGTCGTCGCCACCGACCTCGTCGGCGCCGGCCCGGAGCGCCTCCTGCGCCTTCTCACCCTGGGCGAATACGGCGACGCGGACCACCTTGCCCGTGCCGTGCGGCAGGACGACGGTCCCGCGCACCATCTGGTCGGCGTGGCGCGGATCGACACCCAACCGGAGATGCGCCTCGATCGTCGCATCGAACGAGACGGTCGTCGTCTGCCTCGCGAGCTCGGCGGCCTCTTCGGGGGTGTAGACCTGCTCGCGGTCCACGAGCTTGGAGACTTCCTGGTATTTCTTGCCGTGCTTGGGCATGTGTCGTTCTCCTTATCGGTCGGCTGGACCGACCTTCCCCGTCGATCCCGTGTCCGCGGCCCGGGGTGCAGCCGCGACGTTGTGAGGGCGAGGGCTAGCCGACGACCTCGATGCCCATGGAGCGGGCGGTACCTTCGATCTGCCTGGCCGCGGCCTCGAGGTCGTTGGCGTTGAGGTCGGACATCTTGATGGTGGCGATCTCGCGAAGCTGGTCCCGCGTCACGCGACCGACGCCTTCGCGCTTCGGGGTCTGCGAGCCCTTCTCGACACCGGCCGCCTTGCGCAGCAGGTCGGCCGCGGGCGGGGTCTTGAGGATGAACGAGAACGAGCGATCCTCGAAGATCGTGATCTGGGCCGGGATGATCTGGCCCGTCTTGTCGGCGGTCTTCTCGTTGTAGGACTTCGTGAATTCGACGATGTTGATGCCGTGCGGACCCAGCGCGGTCCCAACGGGCGGGGCGGGAGTCGCCTTGCCGGCCGGGAGCTGCAGGGTCAGGACGATGCGGATCTTCTTTGCCACGGGTGGTTCGGTGCCTTTCTGAGCGGCTGCGAGAGCCTTAGAGCTTCTCGACCTGCAGGAAGTCGAGCTCGACCGGGGTCTCGCGGCCGAAGATGCTCACCAGGACCTTGACCTTGTTGCGCTCGGGGTTGATCTCCTCGACCGTACCGATGAACTCGGCGAACGGCCCGTCGGTGACCCGGACGCTCTGGCCCTTGGTGAATGCGACACGGTACTTGGGCGTCTCGACGCCCATGTGCCGCAGGATCTGCTTGACCTCCGTCTCGTCGAGCGGGATCGGCTCGCTGCGGACGCCTGGGATGTTCGCGCCACCGACGAAACTGGTGACGCCCGGCGTGTTGCGGACCACGAACCAGCTGTCGGGGTCCAGGATCATCTCCACGAGCACGTAGCCCGGGTAGACCTTCTTCTGGACCGTGTGGCGCTGGCCCTGGCGGATCTCGATCTCATCCTCCATCGGAACGAGGACCTGGAAGATCTTGTCCTCCATGCCCATCGACTCGATGCGGTGCTCGAGATTGGCCTTGACCTTGTTCTCGTATCCCGAATAGGTATGGATGACGTACCAGCGCTTCTCGGGCGCCTTGATCTCGGTTCCGGTCAGGTCGGTCATCATGCGCTCGGGGTCAGGACTCGCAGGAGCCCCTGGAAGACCTGATCGAGGACGGTGATGTACAGCCCGACCACGAAGCTGATCGCAAAGACCAGCACGGTCAGGTTGCGGACCTGCTCGCGCGTCGGCCAGCTGACTTTCCTCAGCTCGGACCAGACCTCATCGAAATATCGGCGGAGTCGCTTCACGTTCTCGTTCTTCTCGTAGCTAGGTGATGACGCAATTGCATTTTCCGCTCCGAAGGGCTGAGGCGACGCTCCTGCGCGCCATCAGCCTGAGGATTTGGCAGGGGCGATAGGACTCGAACCTACAACCGCTGGTTTTGGAGACCAGTGCTCTGCCAATTGAGCTACACCCCTGCGGCGAGGCCGGTCGTCCCTACTTCGCCTCGCGGTGAAGTGTATGCCGCCGGCAGCGCGGGCAGTATTTCTGCAGTTCGATCCGGTTGGGATCGTTCTTCTTGTTCTTGCGCGTCGTGTATGTCCGCTCCTTGCACTCGGTACACGCGAGCTGGATCGTGGGACGCGCTTCTACCCTCGCCATGTCGTCCCTACTCCTGGATGCTGACGATGGCGCCGGCGCCGACGGTCCGGCCACCCTCGCGGATGGCGAAGCGCTGGCCGACCTCGAGGGCGATCGGGGTGATCAGCTCGACGGTCATCTCGACGTTGTCGCCGGGCATGATCATCTCGGCCCCGTCGGGCAGCCCGATGGCGCCGGTCACGTCGGTCGTGCGCAGGTAGAACTGCGGGCGGTAGCCGTTGTAGAAGGGGGTATGGCGGCCGCCCTCCTCCTTGGTCAGGACGTAGACCTGGGCGCTGAACTTGGTGTGCGGCTTGATCGAGCCACTCTTGGCCAGCACCTGGCCGCGCTCGATCTCCTCGCGCTCGATGCCCCGGATGAGGCAGCCCACGTTGTCCCCGGCGCGGCCCTCGTCGAGCAGCTTCTTGAACATCTCGACGCCGGTGACCACGATCTTGCGGGTGGGCTTGACCCCGACCAGCTCGACCTCGTCGCCGACCTTGACGATGCCGCGCTCGATGCGCCCGGTGGCGACCGTGCCGCGGCCCTTGATCCCGAACACGTCCTCGACCGGCATGAGGAACGGCTTGTCGACCGCGCGCTCGGGGGTCGGGATGTACGAGTCGACCGCGTCCATCAGCTCCTGGATCGGCTTGTAGGCCTCGGCCGTCGGGTCGTCGCCGGCCTCGAGCGCCTTCAACGCCGACCCGCGGATGACCGGGATGTCGTCGCCCGGGAACTCGTACTTGCTGAGCAGCTCGCGGACCTCGAGCTCGACGAGGTCGAGCAGCTCCTCGTCGTCGACCATGTCGACCTTGTTGAGGAAGACCACGATGTAGGGCACCTCCACCTGGCGGGCCAGCAGGATGTGCTCGCGGGTCTGGGGCATCGGCCCGTCGGTCGCGGCCACGACCAGGATGGCGCCGTCCATCTGGGCGGCGCCGGTGATCATGTTCTTGATGTAGTCGGCGTGGCCCGGGCAGTCGACGTGGGCGTAGTGGCGGGCCTCGGTCTCGTACTCGACGTGGGCGATGGCGATGGTGATCCCGCGCTCGCGCTCTTCGGGCGCGTTGTCGATCGAATCGAAGGCGCGGTACTCGGCCGAGCCCTTCAGCGCGAGGTACTTGCTGATCGCCGCGGTGAGGCTCGTCTTGCCGTGGTCGATGTGGCCGATCGTGCCGACGTTGACGTGGGGCTTGTTGCGCTCGAACTTCTTCTTGGCCACGTGACCAGTTCACTCCTTGACAGGCGCGGCTTCGCCGCTGGGATTTCGATGACGGGCGATGGAGCCCACAATCGGACTCGAACCGATGACCTCTTCCTTACCAAGGAAGTGCTCTGCCAGCTGAGCTATGTGGGCCCGGATCCGATCGCGAGGGTTCGCTATGAAGTGGTGGGCAGGGAGGGAATCGAACCCCCATAGCCGAAGGCGGCTGGTCTACAGCCAGCTGAGCTCACCACCTGCTCAACCTACCCACTGAAGGCTCGGCTCCGGATGCGCCTGCGGTCGCGTGGTGGATCCGGCTGCCGTATGGATGTCACTGGAGCCGACGGCGGGACTCGAACCCGAAACCTGCTGTTTACAAAACAGCTGCTCTACCAATTGAGCTACGTCGGCGCGACGGGCAGGGCCTTACCGCAGAAGACCCTTCGGCGCCGGGGAATGATAGGGCCGCCCGCCGGATCGGGTCAAGCGTGGGGGGTGTGGCCGTCGCGCCGCCTGGGTCTGCGCCAGCGCCAATCGTCGAGCCCAGGTTGACGCCTCGCCCGCACGCACCGTGTTCATCTCGATGACATAGATCGCGCTAACGATCTCGGCGGGCCGCGGCGGCGGGCCCTCCACGCGCGCATGCACAGGGCATGAGCATTGCAGGTCGCATGGGGGCCTAGCGGGCGAACCTCCCAGGCATATCGACCCGTATGGCCCCGAAATGAACACCTGGTGAGCGTCGACGCTGGCTATCCAGTCCGCGAGGTGCGCTTCTTCGGTCCATCGGTCGGGAGCAGGTCCTCCTCCGGCGATTCCGTTCCGGCCGCGGGACGTGAATTGGCGGGCTCGTTGGTCACCGACCGAGCGCGGCGGACCCGCTTGGGCTTGACGGTGGCCTTCGCCGCCGCGCCGTCGGGCGCCTCTGACGCGACCTCCGGAGGCGGGGTGGCGGGGGCCGTGCGGGCGCGTGGCTTTGGTTTCGGCTTCCCTTCGCCGGTCGCGGCCGCGTCGTTATCGTCAGCCCGCGGCGCGGGGGCATCGTCGGGCTCGGTGGAGAGGCCCTTGCGCGCTCTCGGCTTCGGCTTCTTCGCGGCTGGTGTGGCTTCGTCGGCCTCGGCGGACGTTTCGGTGGGGGTGTCGGCGGATGCTTCGGCGGGCGTGTCGGCGGCCTCCGCCGGCGCCGGGGGACTGCCCTTGGCGACCTTGCTGACGCGGGCCTTCGTCGTCGGTCCTTCCCCGCCGCCGCTCCCGAGTGCCGGCGTGACGCGTGGCGTCGCGTTCGGATCGCGTTGCGCCAGCGCTTCGAAGAGCAGGATCGATCCCGCCACGGCCGCGTTGAGCGAGCCGACAGCGCCCTTCATCGGGATGCGCATGAACAGGTCCGCGCGGCGGCGAACGGCGGGCCCCAGACCCTGGCCCTCGCTGCCGACGACGATCGCGAGCGGGCCACGGAGATCGCTCTGACGCGCGGTCATCGGGGCGTCCCCCTCGGCGCCGGCGATCCGCACGCCGCGCGTGTGGAGATCGCTCAGGGCCCCGGGCAGGTCGTCGACCGGGCATAACAGGAGATGTTCGATGGCGCCGGCCGACGCCTTGACCGCGGACGGGCTGAGGGGCGCCTGGCGATGGGTCGGGAAGAGCACGCCGTGCACGCCGGCGGCCTCGGCGCTGCGCAGGAGCGTGCCGACGTTGTGCGGGTCCTCGAGGGAATCGAGCACCAGGATGAACGGTGGCTCGTCGCGCTCGGCGGCCCGCGCGAGGACGTCGTCCAGGGTCGCGAACTGGCGCGGTTCGACGACGAGCGCGACCCCCTGGTGTCCGTCAAAGCCGGCGAGAGCCGTGAGCGAGCCGCCTTCGACTTCGACGATCGGGATCCGCAGGTTCGTGGCATGGAGCACGAGCTTCTCGAGAGCGGCACGCCGCTGCGGGACGACCAGCAGGCGGATGGCGGGACGGCGGGCGACGAACGCTTCCTCGACGGGGCGTCGACCAGCGACGAGCTCTTCCTCGGGGCCGAGCGCCTCCGGCGATGGCAGGGCCGACGGCCGCGGCGGGCCGCCGTAGCGGGGCTCGAACGAGGTCCGCTGGTACGGTCCGCTCGCGGGACGCGGGCGGTACGGCCGATCGGCAGGGCGACCGCCACCGCCGGGCGGTCCGGTGAAGGGCCGCCGGCCGGGTGGGCCTCCCCCGCGCGGTCCATAGCCCGGCCGGTCGCCCGGGCGCGGTCCCGATCGATCGCCAACGCCCCGATCCCGGGCCGGCCGCTGGTCGCTCGGCCGCCACGGTTCGTCGCGCGGACCGTCGCTCCGTTCATCCGGCCCCCGCTCCCACGGCCGCGGCCGCGACCCTGGTCCAGATCGATCGCCGGGTCCCGGCCGCGGACCACCCCGATCCGGTCGCGGGCTTGATGGCCGCCAGGCTTCCTGCCCGCCTGGACCGCCCCGATCGGGCCGCGGGCCTCCGGGTCCCCGATGATCCTGGGGACCGCGCGGGCCGCTGGGGCGGCGCTCGAACCTACTTGGTGGAGCGCCTCGCGGACCGTCCGGCCGCGGGCCATCGTCGAGGGCCATCGAACGGTGGGCGGCCCCGTGGCCCGTCGAAAGCTGGCCCGTCCCGCGGCGGCCCGTCGTCGCGCGGCGGCCCGTCCCGCGGCGGCCCGTCGTCGCGCGGCGGCCCGTCCCGGCGTGGCCCGCTCCGAGGCCCGTCTCGGCGTGGCCCCGGCCCGCCCTGGCGCGGGCCGTCCGGTCGCCACCCGCTTCCGCGACGACGGTCGTCTCTCGGTCGATCAGCCACGACCCACCTCCACGAGGCGGCGCCAGCGTTGACCGTCCCGCGTGTCCTCGACCGCGATGCCCTGCGCGAGCAACTCGTCCCGCAGGCGATCCGACGCGGCCCAGTCCCGCGCGGCCCGAGCCGCGGCCCGTTCGTCGAGCATCGAGCGCAGCTCCGTGGAAAGCGCCTCGTCGGCGTCCGGCAGCACGCCCAACACCAGATCCAGGTCGCGCATCAGCTCGAGCGCCCGGGCCGCGTCGTCGGTCGAGATGGAGCGCGCCTCGATGCGCCGGTTCAGGTCGCGCAGCAGGTCGAAGGTCGCGGCCAGCGCCTCGGACACGTTGAGATCGTCATCGAGGGCGGCACCGAAGGCCTCCCGAGCGTCGCCCAGCAGCGCGGTCAGCGTTTCGTCGTCCTCGCGATCCTGGCGGTAGGCGGCCAGCGCCGCGACGAGTGCGTCGAGGCGTGAAACGGCGGCGGCCGCCGCGGCCAGCGACTCGTCCGAGTGATTGAGGGCGGCTCGATAGTGCACGGCGAGGAGCGCGTAGCGCAGCGCCCGCGGGGACACACCCGCTTCGAACAACTCGCCCGGCCGGGCGATGTTCCCCGTCGACTTGGCCATCTTCGTGCCGCTCGACTGCAGATGTGCGCAGTGCAGCCACGTATTGACGAACGGTTGGCCGGTCGCAGCCTCGCTCTGCGCGATCTCGTCCTCGTGATGCGGAAAGATCAGGTCGATGCCGCCCGTGTGGATGTCGAACGAGGTCCCCAGGTGGGCCATGCTCATCGCGGAGCATTCGATGTGCCAGCCGGGTCGGCCTTCGCCGATGGCGGTCGTCCACGACGGCTCGCCAGGCTTGGGGCCCTTCCACAACGCGAAGTCGCGGACATCGTCCTTGGCGTATTCGTCCGCCTCCACTCGTTCGCCGACGCGGAGTTGCTCGGGGTCCAGCCGCGCCAGCCGGCCGTAGGTGGGCCACGAGGCGATCCGGAAGAAGATCGAGCCGTCGTCGGTCCGGTAGGCATGCTCGCGCTCGAGCAGCGTCCCGATGAGCGCCACCATCTCGTCGATGTGCTCGGTGGCCCGCGGCAGGACGTCCGGTCGGGTCATCCGGAGCGCGTCGGCATCGGCCAGGAAGCCATCGAGGTACCGGTTCGCGAGCTCCTCGATCCCGATCCCGGCAGCGGCCGCGCCACGGATGATCTTGTCGTCGACGTCGGTGATGTTCATGACCCAACGGACGGTGTGGCCACGCCACCGGAGGTGACGAACGAGGAGGTCGGCGAAGAGGAATGAGCGGAAATTGCCGATGTGCGCGGGGCCGTATACCGTCGGGCCGCACGAGTACACGCCGATGCGGTCATCGTGCAGCGGCACGACCGGCCGTTTCTCGCCGGTCAGCGTGTCCAGCAGCCGGATCTGACTCATCTCCCGGCCTCGATGGTCGCGAGCGCGAGGGTCGAGATCGACCGTCCGGCTCCCTCGGAACCGTCGAAGTTGCCGGTGGAGGCCTTGATGTTGACCGCATCGAGCGCGAGACCCAGGTCTCCGGCGATCGAGGCACGGATCGCATCGAGATGTCCGCCGAGCCGTGGCCGTGCCGCCACGATCGTCAGGTCGACACCGGCCGCCCGCCAGCCACCGTCCGCGAGTCGCGAGACGACGTCGGCCAGCAACGAGCGGCTGTCGATCCCGGCGGGCGTCGAGGCATCGGCGGGAAACATGCGGCCAAGGTCGCCGAGCCCGGCGGCACCCAGCAACGCATCGGCGAGGGCATGCAGGACGACGTCGCCGTCCGAATGACCGTGCAGTCGCGGAGCGCCCGGGATCTCGACGCCGCCCAGTCGCAGCGGCTCGCTGGGACCGAACGGATGCGCGTCGTGCCCGATCCCGGTCCGGCGCGAAGGGTCCGGGCCGGCGATCAGGCTGGCCGCGCGGGCGAGGTCGGCGGGCACGGTCACCTTGAGGTTGGCGGGGTCGCCGGGAATGACATGGACGGGGATTCTACAAGCCTCCAGGAGCGCAGCCTCATCGGTCCAGGTCCCCTGGCTGGCTTCGTCCGAGGCGAGCGCCGTGCGCAGGATGCCCCGGCGGACGCCCTGCGGGGTCTGTGCCGCCGCGAGCCCGGAGCGGTCCACGGTCGCGGCGATCCGCTCGCCCTCGATGCGCTTGAGCGTCTCGGATACGGGCACGACCGGGATCGCCGCACCGTGCGCCGCCGTCGCCTCGACGACCGCCGTGATCAGCGCCGTCGACAGCACGGGCCGAGCCCCGTCGTGGACCAGGACCACCCGCTCACCGTCGCTGTCGGGCGCCGTGCGCTCGAGCGCGTCGAACCCCGCTCGGACCGAATCCTGCCGCCGCTCCCCGCCATCGACGAACGTGATCGCACCGCCGTCCGGCAGCCACGGACCGGCCTCGAGCTCCTTCCGTCGATCCGCCGACGTCACGACGACGATGGACGCGACATCCGGTGCCGCCAGCAGCGCCGCGACGGCGTGGGCGAGCAGCGGCCGCCCGCCGATCCTGGCGAGGAGCTTGTCGGTGCCGCCCATCCGCGCCGAGCCGCCGGCCGCGACCACGATCGCGTCGGCGCGCGCTGTCGGGGACCTCAATCGAGCCGCGGTTGGGCGAAGATCATGCGACCGGCCACGGTCTGAAGGACGCGGGTGACCGCGACGTCGAGATCCTTGTCGATATGACGGGCCCCGCCCTCGACGACGATCATCGTCCCGTCGTCGAGGAACCCGACGCCCTGCCCGGCTTCCTTGCCCTCCTGGATCACCCGGACCCGCAGCTCCTCGCCGGGGAGGACCGCAGGCTTCACGGCGTTGGCCAGGGAGTTGATGTTCATGACCCGAACGCCCTGGAGCTCGGCAACCCGATTGAGGTTGAAGTCGTTCGTGAGGATCACCCGACTCCGCGTCCGGGCGAGCGCCACGAGCTTGGCATCCACCTCGGTCTCGGACGGCACCGCGTCTTCGACGATCTCGACGGGCGTCCCCGGCTGCTTCTGCATGCGGGCCAGGATCTCGAGTCCACGACGGCCGCGATTCCGGCGCAGGGAGTCGGAGGAGTCCGCGATGTGCTGTAGCTCGTCAAGCACGAACCGGGGGATCACCAGCGTGCCGTAGATGAACCCGGACTCGACGATCTCGGCGATGCGACCGTCGATGATCGCCGAAGTGTCGACCACGATCCGTGGCTCGCCACTGGTCGCGGCGGGGATCGACGTGTCCTCCGAGTGGCGGAGGATACCGACCGTTTCGGCCGCCCCGACGAGGTCCTTGCGCTTGGCCACGGTCAGCCCCAGCATCCCGAGCCCGAGGAAGAGCGACACCCCGAGCGGCAGCAGCGATCCGAACGGTGGCGGGAAGGCCGACAGCGGGAAACCGAGCAGGAGCCCCATCAGCAGGCCCAGCAGCAAGCCGATGACCGCGGTGATGAACTCGGCGGTGGACAGGTCCTCTACGCGCGCGATCAGCCAGATGGCGGGCACGATCGTCAGGTACGGGAGGATCGCGAAGCCGACGATGACCCAGGCGATGACCCAGGCCGCGAGCAGGAAGCCGGCATACGTGGCGTCCTCGAACAGGCCTTGGCCCGCCTCGGCGAGCACCAGCCCGGTCAAGCCCCCGAGCGCGGCGCCCAGCACACGGATGTAGCGGATCACGTCTTCCTCGGTGGATGGTCCCGGCGTCCACCGGCCGGGGGACGGGAACGGGTCGTCAGCCTAGCATGGCCGGGACAGCGTCGCCATGACGCCCGGCTCCCCCGCCAGCGCGGCCTCGACCGCGTCGCGCAGGGTCGAGACCTCGATGATCCGCAGCCCTGGGACTCGATCGGGCCGCACCACGAGTCGGCCGAGGCACGATCGCGCATCTCGAAGCCGAGTCGGGCCGCTTCGCGCAGGCGTCGCTCGAGGCCGGCCACCGAGCGCAGCTCCCCGAGCAAGCCCGACCTCCCCGATCGCGACGCTCTTCGCCGGCAACGGCCGGTCGCGCAGCGAGGAGGCGAGGGCGAGGGCCAACGGCAGGTCGAGGGCCGGGCTCGCCGACGCTCAGTCCGCCGGCGAGGTTCGCGTACACGTCGTGCGATCCGAGCGCGACACCAGCGCGGCGCGCGAGCACCGCGACGAGGAGCCCCAGGCGGTTCGCGATCGATGCCACTCCCCTTCCGCGCCGGCGTCCCGTAGCCCGGCCGGCGACACGAGGGCCTGGACCTCGACGAGCAGCGGCCGACTGCCTTCCATCGTCGGCGCGATGACGCTGCCGGCTGCGGGCTCGGCGTGATCGGCGAGGAAGGCGCGGGCCGGGTCGGAGACCTCGACGAGGCCCTCGCCGGCCATCTCGAAGACCCCGACCTCGTCGGTGGATCCGAACCGGTTCTTCGAGGCGCGCACGAGCCGGAGCGCCGCGTATCGCTCGCCCTCGAGCGACACGACGGCATCGACCAGGTGCTCCATCGTCTTGGGCCCGGCGATCGAGCCGTCCTTCGTGACGTGGCCGACCAGCACGACCGCGATCGACTCGCCCTTGGCGAACTCCATCAGCCGCAACGTGGCTTCGCGGACCTGGCCGACGCTGCCGGCAGCCCCATCGAGCTCGTCGACCGTGGCGGTCTGGATCGAGTCGACGACGACCAGCGCGGGCCGCATCGAGCGCCCGACATCCACGATCCGCCCGATGTCGTGTTCGGCGAGGACCTCGATCGCGGTCCCGGCCGGTGCGCCGAGCAGGCCCAGCCGCCCGGCGCGGATCCGCACCTGCGCGGCCGACTCCTCTCCCGTTGCGTAGAGGACCGGACGGCCGAGGCCTGCCGCGGCCTGGAGCAGGAGCGTGGACTTGCCGATCCCCGGCTCGCCGCCGACGAGGACGAGGGATCCAGGCACCACGCCGCCGCCAAGGACCCGATCGAGCTCGGCGATGCCGGTGGCGAGGCGCGGGACGTCGGACTCGCCGATATCGGTCAGGGCGACCGGCGCCGCTCGCACCGTCAGGAGCGACGCGCAGGCCGCGAGCTCGCACGCGGGCGTGTCGCGGACGACCGTCTCGACCAGGCTGTTCCAGGCTCCGCAGGCGCGACATTGGCCTTCCCAGCGCAGGAAGGCTTCGCCGCAACCCTGGCAGACGAAGCGGCTCGTCGGCCGCGCCACGGACGGCTAGTGCGCCTCGACCGGCGTGCGCGCCTCTTCGGCGTGGATGTCGAGGCCGGCCTCGGGATCCTTGTCGACCACGATGGTCGTGCCGGGCTCGTATCGCCCGAGCAGGAGGTGCTCGGCAAGCACGTCCTCGATCATGTTCTGGATGACCCGGCGCAGCGGCCGGGCGCCGTAGGCCACGTCGTAGCCGAGCTTGATGACGTGCTCCTTGGCCGCTTCCGTGACCTCGAGCGACATCTGCTGGGCCTTCAGCTGGTCGCGGACCCGCTCGAGCATCAGGTCGACGATCTGGGCGATCTCCTCGACGGTCAGCGAGCGGAACACGACGGTCGAGTCGATCCGGTTGAGGAACTCGGGCCGGAACGCGTTCTTCAGCTCGGTCGCGACCTTCTCCTTCATGAGCTCGTACGAGCTCTCGGCACGCGACTCGTCGGTGGTGCCCTGGACCCGGAAGCCCAGGCTGGAGTTGGTCTGGAGCTGCTTCGCGCCCAGGTTCGAGGTCATGATGATGATGCAGTTGCGGAAGTCGACCCGGCGACCCTTGGCGTCGGACAGGTGCCCGTCCTCGAGGATCTGAAGGAGGATGTTGAACACCTCCGGGTGGGCCTTCTCGACCTCGTCGAGCAGCACGACCGCGTAGCTCTTGCGGCGGACCGCCTCGGTCAGCTGGCCGCCCTCGTCGAAGCCGACGTAGCCGGGGGGCGCGCCGACGAGCCGGCTGCACGTTGTGGCGCTCCATGAACTCGCTCATGTCGATCTTGATGAGCGCGTCCTCGCTGCCGAACATGAACTCGGCGAGGGCCTTGGCGAGCTCCGTCTTCCCGACGCCGGTCGGGCCGAGGAAGATGAACGAGCCGATCGGGCGCTTCGGGTCCTTCAGGCCGGCACGGGCGCGGCGGACGGCCTTCGAGACGATCTCGATGGCCTCCTGCTGGCCGATGACCCGGTTGTGGAGCGCGTCCTCCATGTGGAGCAGCCGCTCGGACTCCTCCTGGGCGATGCGCGTGACCGGGATGCCGGTCCACATCGCGACGACCTGGGCGATCTCCTCCTCGCCGACGGTCGGCTGGTCGCCGGACACCTGGGCCTGCCACTCGGCGCGCAGCTCGTCGACCTTCTCCTTGGCGGTGGCCTCGGTCTCGCGCAGCGTCGCCGCCTCTTCGTATTCCTGGTTGTTGATCGCCGCGTCCTTCTCCTTGGTGACCCGGTCGAGGTCCTTCTGGGCCTCGCGCAGGGCGGGCGGCGCGGACGCGTGGCGCAGGCGGACGCGCGAGGCGGCCTCGTCGATGAGGTCGATCGCCTTGTCCGGGAGGTGGCGGTCCGTGATGTAGCGGATCGACAGGTCAGCGGCGGCCTTGACCGCCTCGTCCGTGATCGTGACCTTGTGGTGCTGCTCGTAGCGCTCGCGGATGCCCATCAGGATGTCGATGGTCTGCTCGAGCGTCGGCTCCTCGACCATGACGGGCTGGAAGCGGCGCTCGAGCGCGGCGTCGCGCTCGATGTACTTGCGGTACTCGTCGAGGGTCGTGGCCCCGATGCACTGGAGCTCGCCGCGGGACAGCGGCGGCTTGAGGATGTTGGCGGCATCGATCGCGCCCTCGGCGGCGCCGGCGCCGACGAGCGTGTGCAGCTCATCGATGAACAGGACCGCGTCGTTGGTGTTGCGCAGCTCCTCGATGATCTTCTTGAGGCGCTCCTCGAACTCGCCGCGGTACTTGGTGCCGGCCACGAGCGAGCCGATGTCGAGCGTCAGGACGCGCTTGTTGAGCAGGATGTCGGGCACGTCGCCGGCCACGATCCGGTGGGCCAGGCCCTCGGCGATGGCCGTCTTGCCGACGCCCGGCTCGCCGATGAGGGCGGGGTTGTTCTTCGTCTTGCGCCCGAGGATCTGGATGACCCGCTCGATCTCCTTCTCGCGGCCGATGACGGGATCGAGCTTGCCGGCGCGCGCCGCCTCGGTCAGGTTGATGCCGAGCTGGTCGACGGTCGGGGTCTTGCTCGCGCGCTTCGTCTCCTGGGCACTGGGGCCGGCGGAGGAGCTCTGCGACAGGACCCGGATGACCTCGTGGCGGACCTTGTCGAGGTTGACGCCCAGCGACTCGAGGACGCCGGCGGCGATCCCCTCGCCCTCGCGGACCAGGCCGAGGAGCAGGTGCTCCGTGCCGATGTAGTTGTGGCCGAGCCGGCGAGCCTCGTCGATGGCGAGCTCGATGACGCGCTTCGCGCGCGGGGTGAGCCCGACCTCACCGACGACCGGGCGGTCGCCACGGCCGATGATGAACTCGACGGCCGTCCGGACCTTGGCGAGCTCGACGTTCATGTTCTCGAGGACGCGCGCGGCGACACCCTCGCCCTCGCGGACGAGGCCGAGGAGCAGATGCTCCGTGCCGATGTAGTTGTGGTTGAACCGCTGCGCCTCGTCCTGAGCCAGGGTCAGGACCTTGCGCGCGCGATCCGTGAACTTGTCGAAGCGATCCATCGAGTCGAACGCCTGTTCCCTTTGCTTCGCGCCACCTCGGGGTGGCGCCTTCAGCCATGCTAGCACGACGTCCTCGCCGGCACGGTAGTGGCCATCGGTCCGGGTGCGTCATGTATGGAATCGCTATCGGACCACGGACGGATGCCCGGGTCGAGTAATGCCTGACCGGATTCGGCTAAGGAATCGAAACGACCCGCCGGGGCCGGCGGGTCGTCGATCGAGTGCGCGGTGCGGGGTCAGGACTTCTTGGTCTTGCGTCCCCGTCGTCCGGGCGGCTGTCCGCGTCGGCGACCTCGGCCTGCACTTCGGGCGATGCCTCGGCCGTCGCGTCGGTCTGGGGCTCGGTCGCCTTCGGCTGCGGCCTCGTCGGCGGGTGCCTCGACCGGGGCCGTCGGGGCCTCTTCGGCCTCGGCGCCGGCGCTTCGCGACGGGTGCTTCCTCGGCGGTGGTCGCGTCGGCCTCGGCAGCTTCGGCGGCTCGGCGCTTCGGCGGTCTCGGCCTCGTCGCGGGCTCGGCCTCGGCGGCGTCATCGGCGCGGGGCCTCGACCTCGGCGGCCGGGGCATCTTCGGCGTCGGCGCGCCTCGGCCTCGGCGGTCGGCCTTCCTCGGCGACTGGGGCCTCGGCCTCGGCGGTCTCGGCTTCGGCCTCGGCGTCCTCGTCGCTGCGGTCGTCGCTGCGTCAGCCTCGGCGGCTTCGGCCTCGGCGGCCGGGGCTTCGACCTCGGCGGCCGGTGCCTCCGGGGCTTCGGCCACGGCCTCGGCCTCGGCGGCGGCTCCCATCGGCCGTGGCAGCCTCCGGTCTCGGCTTCGGCCTCGGCGCTCGGCGGCGGCGGCTTCGGCCTCGGCGTCGGGGCCTCGTCGGCGGACGGCGCTCGGCCTCGGCCTCGCGTCCGGCGCCGGCGGCGGGGAATCGTCACCCTCGGCGGCAGCGAGCTGCTGGCGAACCTGGGCGAACGCCGAGGCGAGCGTGTTGTCGATCCCGCCTTCGGGCTCCTGGACCGCGTCGCTCATCGAGTAGCTGCGCTCCTGGCGCGGTCGGCGCTCGGGTCGCGGACCGCCGGGCGCGCGGCGGACGGGCCGGGCTGACCGGGCTCGACGCGCCGGGCGGGCCGGCGGCTCCTCGGCCTGCTTGAGGCTGAGCCCGAGGCGATGGCGCTCGGAGTCGAGCGAGATGATCTTGAGCTTGAGCGACTGGCCCTCGTGGACGACGTCACCCGGGTGGGCGACGCGCTGATGGGACAGCTCGCTGATGTGGATCAGGCCCTCGAGGCCGTCGCGGACGCGGACGAAGGCGCCGAAGTTGACGAGCTTCGTGACCGTGCCGTCGATGACGTCGCCGACGTTGAAGTCGGCGACCGTCGAGTGCCACGGGTCGGGCTGGAGGCGACGGATCGACAGGCTGATCCGGCCGCGCTCGTGGTTGATGTCGATGACCTCGGCCTCGACCTCGTCGCCGACCTTGTAGCCGGACTCGGGGTTGTTGACCTTGTTCCACGAGAGCTCGCTCTTGTGGACGAGGCCGTCGATCCCGCCGAGATCGATGAACACGCCGAACGGCGCGATCGAGCGGACGGTGCCGGTGACCTTCTGGCCGACCTGGAGGCTGCTGAACAGCTCGTCCCGCTTCTCGCGGCGCTCCTCGTACAGCGCGACCTTCTCGGACAGGATCAGGCGGTTGGCCTTGCGGTTGACCTCGAGGATCTTGAGGCGAAGCTTGCGGCCGACGAACGGCATGCAGCTTCTCCGCGATCTCCTGGGCCGCGTCGCGCGGCTGGTCGTTCTGCGGTCGGCGCGGGAAGTCGACGATCTGGCTGATCGGCACGAAGCCGCGGATGCCGCAATCGACGATGAGGCCGCCCTTGTTGTGGTCGATGACCGGCGCTTCGATGATGACGCCCGCCTCGAACTGCTCCTGCATCGCGCGCCACTTGCGCTCGAGGCCGGCGCGGCGCAGCGAGAGGACCGCGTGGCCCTCGGGCGACTCCGGCTGGAGCACGTAGACGAGGACGGTGTCGCCGATGTTGAGCGGCGCCTGGCCCTCGCCGCCATGGCGACCGAACAGCTCGCGGTTGCTGACGACGCCTTCGCTCTTGGCGCCGATGTCGACGAGGATCTCGTCCTTGTCGATGCGAACGACGTTGCCTTCGACCACGTCGCCGTGCTTGAAGCTCTTGATGTCCGAGTCCTGCTCGGCGAGCAGCTCTTCCATCGTCGTCGGCTCGGGGCCGAGGTCGCGCGGCGGGGCGACCGGCTCGGGCTCGTCGTCGGCCGCGGGTGCGTCGGCGGTGTCGGCGGCGTCGAGGGTCGAGGATCGGCGCGCGGCCATCGGCGGTCGGGCGCGTCGGCGGCGTCGGCAGGGCGTCGGCCGCTCGGCGGCGTCCGCGCGGCCTCGTCCGGGCCGTCGGCGAGCGGTCGCGGCGGGAGCGTCCGGCGCGCGGCCTCGTCGGGCGGCGCGTCCGTGGCGGTCGGCCGGCGCGCCGCGACGGCGTCGCGGCGTGCAGCGGCGGCGTCCGCCATCGGCGCGTCGCGGTGCGACCGGTCGCAGCCTCGGCGTCGGCGGGGGCGGCGACCTGCGGTCGCCTCGGCCGTGTCAGCGGCGAGTCGGTGGTCGGCAGGAGTGTCGGCGGCACGTCGCCTCGACCGGGGCCTCGGCACTGCGCGCCTCGGCGGTCGCTGCCTGAGCCGTCACGACGGTCGTCTCGGGGCGTCGCGGTCTCGGCGGTGGCCTCGGTCGTCGGGGTGCCGTCTCGGCGGGCTCGTCGGCGACGGCGACGCCGCCGACGGGCTGGTCGGACGCCTGGGGGTTCACCGACGCGTTCGCGTCGGTGTCAGGCGCGGTCCCGCCCTGCTGCTCTTCGGTCAATGTAGTGGTCACTCCTGGTGGTGGATTTGCACCCGAGAATCACGAACGGCCTGAGCGCATGCTCAGGCCGTGACCGGGAAGGGTGGGGTGGGTCCGTGGTGATCTAACTCCGCGGTCCGCTCCTTCGCGCTCTGCTGTGGCCTGATTCCGCTCTTCAGCTGTCGTGCCTCTTCGGGGCCGGGAGAGTCTAGCACAGGGTTTCACGCGGCTACAATCGCGCGGCCGTGCCCGAACTACCCGATCTGACGTCGTCGCCGAGGCCTTCGACGCGGCCCTCCGCGGGCGGCCGATCGAGTCCGTCGAGCGCGCCCGGACCCCTGGCCGTCCGCGGCACGCCAGCCGAGCTGGAGGCCCTGGTCGGGCAGACCGTCGACGGCCATCCGGCGCCGGGGCAAGTTCCTGATGATCGACCTCGACCGCGACGACGTGGTCGTCAACCCGATGCTGACCGGGCGGTTCCAGCTCGCCGGCCCGGGCATGAAGCTCCCGAGCAAGACCGCGGTCGTGCTGGGCTTCGGGCCGATGGCCGCCCGTGGCCGGCTTCAAGCCGGCGGCCTGGACGCGTGGCGCCGCCTGGATGCCGGCCGCCGGACGCGCACCCCGAGGTCCGCTACCGCGACCCGACGCAGATGGGCAAGGTCTACCTGCTGCCGGCAGGGCGTGGATCGGACGCGTGCCCGGCCTCGGGCGAGGGCGAGATCGGTCCCGGACGTCGACGACCCGGGGCTGACGCTCGAGGTGTGGCGCGAGCGGATCCGGCGCCACCCGGGCGAGCTCAAGAACCTGCTGCGGAACCAGTCGTTCGTGGCCGGGCATCGGCAACGCCTACAGCGACGAGATCCTCCACGCGGCGCGGCTGCTGCCGTTCCGCAAGCGCTCGACGCTGGCGGAGGAGGAGATCGACGCGCTCTACGAGGCGGCCACGAGCCACGGTGGCGGACGCGATCGACGTCCTGCGCGAGCGCGTCCCGCCGACGTTCGAGACGCAGGTCCGCGACTTCCTCGCGGTCCACATGAAGGGCGGCCAGGCGTGCCCGCGCTGCGGGACCCGGATCACCGAGGTCAAGGCCGGCGGCTTCGTGACGTCGTACTGCCGCGGCTGCCAGCGCTGAGCGCGCGGAGCTCAGGGCAGCTCGAGGACCTGCCCGACCCGCAGCGGGCGCGGTCGTCGATGCCGTTGAGCTCGCGAGGACCGCCACGTCGTGCCGAATTCGCCGCGCGATCCCGCTGAGCGTGTCGCCGCTGCGACCTTGTAGGTCGTCGGAGCGTCGGTCGGCGCTCCGGGGTCGCCGATCGGGCGTCGGCCGTGGGCGCGGCGTCGGGCGTCGGCTCGACCTCGGTCGGCACGAGCGTCCGCGCGGGCGCGTCCGTCGCCGACGGGGCCGACGCGTCGGCGCGGGGCGCGACGGCCGCTGCGACGGTCGATGGCGGGCGCACCGACGCCGACCGCTGCACCGGCGCGGACCAGGTCCGGCCCGCCACGACAGGCGGGCGACGACGATCGCCGCGAAGGCGACGGCCATCAGCGCCACGAGGCCGCCCTGCCCGGCGCCGCGTTCGAGGCGCAGACGGCGGGCATGCCGATGGCCAGGCGGCCGTGGTCGAGCACGAGCGGCGCGGTCCGCGTCGACGGGCCGCGTCGGACGCGACCAGCGGTCGCGCGTCAGCGCTCGTCGGCACCGGCCGGGTCGGTCGCCGCGACGGTACGTGCTGCAGGCGTGTGCTCGGCGGCGAGACACAGCCGGCGCTGCTTCTCGGCGGCGAGGATCGCCGGCTGGCGTGACGGCCGTGCAGCGGTGCTCGCGCGCGGGCGTGGACGCGCGCCAGCCTCCGTCGGCGGCCATGAGATACGGGCAGACGGCGGCGATCGGCGCGGTGTGACCGGCGAGGCGACGGGCTCGGGCAGACGGATGTCGGTCATCGCGGCCACAGGATACCCGCTGGCGATCGCGGCCAGGTCCGACCGGAACGTGGTTCCCGCCGGAAACGCAAAAAATCCCGGCGACGACCTATTTTCCCGAAAGGCTGCCCTCTCAGTATCTTCGGCGCTGGAGAGCTTGACTTCCGTGTTCGGGATGGGAACGGGTATGGCCTCTCCGCTAGAGTCACCGGGATTCTTTGCGTCTGGACGTGGTCGGCAGCGGCACGACGCGGATCCGCATGGGACCCGGCGGGCGCCGGAAGAGATCTTCGATCTCGTGGTGAGTCGTCAAGGATCGATCACGATCCCAGCCACTGACCCCTGGTCAGTTGCTGAAGAGGTCAAGCCCTCGACCGTTAGTACCGCTCAGCTTCATCCGTCACCGGACTTCCACATGCGGCCTATCAAACAGGTGGTCTCCCTGCGGTCTTACCCGGTTGACCCGGTGGGGAACCTCATCTCGAGGCGAGCTTCGCACTTAGATGCTTTCAGCGCTTATCCCGACCGAACATAGCTACCCAGCGGTGCCCCTGGCGGGACAACTGGCACACCAGCGGTTCGTTCACTCCGGTCCTCTCGTACTAGGAGCAACTCCTCTCAAGTTCCCTACGCCCACGGCGGATAGAGACCGAACTGTCTCACGACGTTCTGAACCCAGCTCGCGTGCCGCTTTAATTGGCGAACAGCCAAACCCTTGGGACGTACTTCCGCCCCAGGATGCGACGAGCCGACATCGAGGTGCCAAACGGTGCCGTCGATGTGAACTCTTGGGCACCATCAGCCTGTTATCCCCGGGGTAGCTTTTATCCGTTGAGTGATACCCCTTCCACTCGGAGGTACCAGATCACTAAGCCCGACTTTCGTCTCTGCTCGACTTGTAGGTCTCGCAGTCAAGCTCCCTTATGCCTTTGCACTCTTCGGCTGGTTTCCATTCAGCCTGAGGGAACCTTTGGGCGCCTCCGTTACACTTTAGGAGGCGACCGCCCCAGTCAAACTACCCGCCTGACACTGTCCTGCGCCCGGATCACGGGTCGCGGTTAGAACCGAAATCCAACAAGGGTGGTATTTCAAGGTCGGCTCCACCGAGGCTAGCGCCCCAGTTTCTCAGCCTCCCACCTATCCTACACAAGCAAGATCCCAATCCAATGTCAGGGTGTAGTAAAGCTCCACGGGGTCTTTTTGCCCTGCCGCGGGTAACCTGCATCTTCACAGGTACTTCAATTTCGCCGGATCCCTCGTTGAGACAGCGCCCAGATCGTTACGCCATTCGTGCGGGTCGGAACTTACCCGACAAGGAATTTCGCTACCTTAGGACCGTTATAGTTACGGCCGCCGTTTACCGGGGCTTCGATTCAAAGCTTGCACCTCTCCTCTTAACCTTCCGGCACTGGGCAGGCGTCAGCCCCTATACGTCAGCTTTCGCTTTCGCAGAGACCTGTGTTTTTGCTAAACAGTCGCCTGGGCCATTTCACTGCGGCTTCGATCGACCACTTGCAAGCAAGCAGCCGCGAAGCGCCCCTTCTCCCGAAGTTACGGGGCCATGTTGCCGAGTTCCTTAACGAGGGTTCTCCCGATCGCCTTGGTATGCTCTACCCGCCTACCTGTGTCGGATTGCGGTACGGACACTATTGATCTCGCTAGACACTTTTCTCGCCAGCATGGCTCACTCGAATCGAGGCAGAAGCCCCTTTCATTCACTGCTCGGGGTTGAATGACCGGACGGATTTACCTGTCCGATCCCCCTACCGGTTTAGACGCGTATAGCCAAAACGCGCTCGAGCTACCACACCGTGTCATGCCATCGCTCTCACCTGGGATCAGATCCGGGATCCTCCGGCTTGCGCCGGCTATCCCCCTTCACCTACCCCCAGGCGACACCTTGCGGTGCAAACGATCGTTAGTGGTTCCGGAATATCAACCGGATGTCCATCGCCTACGACGTTCGTCCTCGGCTTAGGCCCGACTAACCCTGAGCGGACAAGCCTTCCTCAGGAAACCTTAGGCTTACGGCGTGTGAGATTCTCACTCACATTGCGCTACTCATGCCGACATTCGCACTTCCGTCCGCTCCAGCCGTCCTCACGGTCGACCTTCACTGCTGAACGGAACGCTCCCCTACCACCAGATGACCGGCGAACCGGTCACCTGATCCGCAGCTTCGGTACCAAGCTTGAGCCCCGCTGAATTTTCGGCGCAGATCCACTTGACCAGTGAGCTGTTACGCACTCTTTCAATGGTGGCTGCTTCTAAGCCAACATCCTGGTTGTCTATGCGAATCCACATCCTTTACCACTTAGCTTGGATTTAGGGA
>CAVRFH010000002.1:27500-98485 GCA_963720355.1 uncultured Chloroflexia bacterium
CACCCCGACGTCGGTGCCGATGACCTCGCGGATGCCGGCCTCGATGCCGGCCTTCTTGCGCTCGGCGATCTCGCGCAGGAACGCCTGCTCCTCGGGGAAGCCGAGGGTCACGATGACGCCGTCGAGGGCCACGGGCCGGCAGATGAGGATGAGCTGGCTTGATGGCCGGCTGACGGCTCAGGGCCGTGACGATGTCCGGCCAGGCAGCAACGATCTGATCGAGCGATAGATCGGCGCCGTTGGTCGCGGGTGGTGGCGCGGCCGCGGTTGTCTCCGGGGTGGCCGCCGGCATCGGGGCCTCTGTCGAGGTGGCCGCTGTCCGGGCGATCGAGGCGGTCTCTGGTTCCGTGGCGGCTGGTCCGGGTGCGACCGGGAATCACCGGATCCATTTCGGCGGTCTTCGGGGGCTCGGGCGTGGCCGCTTCCGCTTCGTCGGTCAGCGGGGTTGGTCCGTCCTCGGGCGCGGCCGCCGATGCCGCCGGTGGCTCGGCCGGCCGGTCAGGGGTGCGCGCCGCTGTCGGGGTCGGGGCGTCCGCCCGGGTGGCGGGCTCGACCGTCGGTCCCGCGGGCTCGACCGATGGCTTCGCCGGGGGCCGGGCGCGTTCGACTGCCGGGGTGGCAGGTTCGGCGGGTGTCGCCACAACCCTGGGCGTCGATGCCGCGCTGGTCGACGGGCCGGCGAACAGGGCAAGTTCGAGCTGGAGGCGCAGGCCGCCGATGCCGGCACGGTCGGGATCGATGGCGATGAGCCGGCGGGCCACGGAGGTCAGGGCGGCACCACGTTCCGTGCCGCCCGAGCCGGCCTCGGCGACGAGCCGCGTGCGGACGGCTTCGACCACCTGGTCCAGCAACGCCCGCGGGTCGCGACCGCGCTCTTCGAGTCGGTCGAGGATCTCGATGCCCGCGGCGGCGTCGCCGGTCAGCAGCGCCTCGACGAAGCCCTCGACCGCCGCGGCGTCGGCGAGACCGAGCAGATCGCGGACGGCGGACTCGGTCACGACATCGGTGGTCATCGACAGCAGCTGGTCGAGGATCGACTCGGCATCGCGCATGCCACCGGCGGCCAGGCGCGCGATGAGCGTGAGGGCTTCGGGCTCGATCGACCGGCCGTCGGCTTCGAGGATCCGCGCGAGCTTGCCCTCGATCTCCGGGACGGTCAGGCGCCTGACGTCGAAGCGCTGGAGCCGCGACAGGATCGCCGGCGGGAAGCCCGACGGCTCGGTCGAGGCGAACATGAAGATCACGAAGTCGGGCGGCTCTTCGAGCGACTTCAGGAGCGCGTTCCAGGCATCACGCGTGATCTGGTGGGCCTCGTCGAGGATGTAGACCTTGCGGCGCAGGTGGCCGGGCGGATAGGCGAGCCGGTCACGCAGCTCGCGGACCTCGTTGATCCCGCGGTTGGACGCGGCGTCGATCTCGAGGACGTCGAGGGTGGTCCCTTCGCGGATGGCCACGCACGCTTCACAGGCATCGCACGGGTCGCCGTCCTGGAGGTTCGTGCAGTTCACGGCCTTGGCCATGATCCGGGCCAGCGAGGTCTTGCCGGTCCCGCGCGGACCGACGAACAGGAGCGCGTGGGCGACGCGTTCGGTCCGGACGGCGTTGCGAAGCGTTTCGACGACCGCTTCCTGGCCGACGATCTGGCTGAAGGTCTGGGCACGCCAGCGTCGGTACAGCGCCTGGTGCGGAACGGTCGGCGTCACGACCTCCTCCGGTCGGGGGCAAGCGGGATCAATTGCCGTGCACCCTCCGTCGATCGACCGTCGCTCGGGCCCACCATGACGGGCGGCTCGGACCAGGCCGTTCCGCGGCACCCGACGAGGATCGCTTAGTGCTGCTTCCTTCCGGACCTGACACGGTTCGCGGTTCGCCGCTGCGCGGGACCCGGTCCTCAACGTCGCACCGTCGGGCGGCGTCCGAGAACGGAGACCTCGAGAGGGGATTCGGCCCTGCTGGAGCGGATTGCAGGCTACAGGGCACCGCTAGTTCCCCGCCTAGCACGGCCCGGGAAGGATACCCCGGACCGATCCGTCATGCCGTCCATCGCTCGCGGTCGTGGCCGAAGAGGACCTGGGCCGGATCCAGCGCGCGCAGGCGCTCGATCGAGCGATCGTACGCGGCCTTGTCGGGGGCGCCGCTCCGCCCTTCGAGGGCATCCGGATCACCCGTCCATTCGCCGACGGTGTAGCAGGCCTGGCCGGCGAGGACGATGGAGCCGTCGGGTCCGTCGACGACCAGGGATTGGTGACCTGGCGTGTGGCCCGGGGTCGCGACGACACGGACGCCGGGTGCGACCTGGTGGTCCCCCGCGATCTGTCGATATCGAGCTCCGGCAAAGTCGACCCACTCGAGGATGGTGTGATCCGGCGTGTGCGCCAGCTCCCATTCGACGGGCTGGACGAAGATCGGCGTCCCTGGAAACGCGGCGTTCTGTCCGGCGTGATCCGCGTGAAGGTGGCAATTCACGATTTCGGTGATCTCGCCCATCTCGATGCCAACGCTCGCCAGGACCTCGCCGATCGGTCGGGCGACCGGATGGTACGTAGCCTCCAGCTCCGCGTTCCCGAACCCGAACCCGGTATCGAACAGCAGGATCCCGCGCTCGTGGCGGACGACATAGCCGACGACGACGCCGACCCGGTCGGCCAGCGCCGGATCCGGAAACCGGAACTCCGACAGGAGCAACGGCGTGATGCTCGGCAGGAGGGTCTGGGTCATGAGCGTGACCTACTCGTGCGCGGAATGTCAGCCGGCGGCCGGGTGTGGCGGAGAGGGCGGGATTCGAACCCGCGATGGGTTGCCCCAAACCGCATTTCCAGTGCGGCGCCATAGTCCACTAGGCGACCTCTCCCGAGGGGGCAGGGTAACGGGATGCCACCCGGCGCGCACCGCGTTCCCCGGCGGACCGTCCGGCCCATGACGTCAGCCCGCCGCCATGGGCGTCGAGGCGAAGGCGCCGTCCGAGCACCGGAGCGAGCGCACCCAAGGTGCGTGAGCGAGGACCGGAGGCGACAACGCACGCATCGGCCGCCATCGCGACCGGCGGGCGGTTGTGGCGGAGAGGGCGGGATTCGAACCCGCGGTGCTTTCGCACACCGCTTTTCGAGAGCGGCACCATCAACCACTCGGACACCTCTCCGCGGGAGAGGATACCAAAGCGCGAGTCCTTGTCCGGTGACAGGCGCCTCGGACCGCGCATGCCTCGCTCAGTGACACGGTCGCGATGAACACGCTGGGGTGACCCGCAAAACCGCTGGATCTGATCGCCACGCCCGCGTGCTCATCGGGATAGGGGTCACTGGAAGTGACCAGCAGGCGACCCCCGGTCAGGCGGTCGGCGCTCCGGCGAGCAGCGCTTCGGCTTCGTCGCGCCGGATCCCGCTCACGACCTTGATTCGTCGCGGCAGACCCGGGTGCTGCGCCAGCTGCAGGACCGTGCCCGCTGCGCCCTCTCTGGTGTCCTCGAATGCGAAGACGAGCGCCTCGACGTCACTGGCCAGGAGGGCCCCGACACACATCGCGCACGGCTCATGGGTCGTGAAGATCGTGGCGTCCGCAAGGCGGCCACGGCCCAGGCGGCGGGCGGCTTCGCGCAGGGCGACGACGACCGCGTGGGCGGTCGGGTCGTTCGTCGATTCGACTCGGTCGTGGGCCCTGGCCACCATGGCCTCATCGACGACGGCGACGGCGGCGATCGGCCGCTCACCGCGCTCGATGGCGAGCTCCGCCTCCGCCAGTGCCTCGCCCATGAAGAGCTCGTAGTTCATGGGACGATGCTAGCAGACGGTCGCGCGCGCTCCGTTGGCGCCACCCAACCGCAACGGTCGTGGCCGAGTCGACGCGATAGCATGGCGTGCGCATGTCGACGACGAAGCGGATCGCCATCCTGACGGGCGGTGGCGACGTTCCCGGCCTCAACGCGGTCATCAAGAGCGTCGTGTATCGAGCGACCGAGGCCGGCCACGAGGTGCTCGGCATCCGGCGCGGCTGGGAAGGCCTGACCCACGTCCAGCCCGAGCTGCCCGAGGGCGGCGGCTACCTGCGTCCGCTCGACCGGATCAACACCCGGACGATCGACCGGACCGGCGGGACCATCCTTCATACCTCGCGAACGAACCCCCGCAAGATGCGTGCTGGAGCCCTGCCGCCCTGGCTGCCGGAGGCCGATCGGGCGAAGTTTGCGGTGGGCGACGACCTCCACGACCTCACGCCGCTCGTCCTGGACCACCTTGCCGCCCTCGACGTGGATGTCCTGGTGACGATCGGCGGGGACGATACCCTGTCGTACTCGCAGGTCCTCGCTGATGCGGGCGTCTCACTGGTTGCCATCCCCAAGACGATGGACAACGACGTCCAGGGAACCGAGTACTGCATCGGCTTCTCGACCGCGATCACGCGCGCGAAGGAAGCGATCAACCGGCAGCGGACCACGCTCGGCTCACACGAACGGATCGGCGTCTTCCGGATCTTCGGGCGCGATGCCGGCTTCTCGGCGCTCTACACGGCGTACGTCACGTCGGCGCGATGCGTGATCCCGGAGGCGCCCTACGACCTCGAGGCCCTGGCGGCCCTCCTCGCGGCCGACCATGCCGCGAACCCGTCGCACTACACCTTCGTCATCACGGCCGAAGGTGCGATCTGGAAGGGTGCCCAAGTGTCCGATGTCGGCGAGGCCGACGCCTTCGGGCACCGCCACAAGGCCAATGTCGGCGAGGCGCTGGCCTACGAGCTGCACGTCCGGACCGGGATCGAGACGCTCGCCTCCGAGCTGACCTACGACCTGCGGTCGGGCGAGCCGGACTCCATCGATTCGATGGTCGCGACGACCTTCGCGAACGTGGCCATGGACCTGATCATGGACGGTGTCACCGGCCGCATGGTCGCGATCCAGGATGGGAAATACGCGCACACGGACCTTCCAAATCCGGCCCTCGGCCCGCGCAAGGTCGATGTCCCGGTCATGTATAACGCGAAGCGCTTCCGGCCGCGCTACGAGGGCAAGCTCGGCGACCCGATGCTGCTGGTGGGCCTGGACTGAGTCGTTGGGCGGCCCGTCCGGTCAGTCGTCGAGGCCGGACAGACCGCGGATCGCGCGCGCGAGGGCCGACATGTCGTCATCGGCATGTCCCCGGGCGATGAGCCCCGACTCGAGCTGGGCGGCCAGGGCGCTGACCGGTAGCGCGGCACCCAGCTGGGCGGCGAGTTCCAGCGCGATCGCGAGGTCCTTGCGGTGCAACGCGACCTTGAAGCCCAGCGGGTACTCGTTGTCGATCATCCGGCCGGCGCGATTGGCGAGGACCCAGCTCTGGGCCGCTCCCCCGCCGAGCGCCTCGACGACCTGTTCGACGTCGAGACCGGCCTTGATGGCGAGGACGATGCCCTCCGCGACGCCGAGGTAGGTGCCCGCGAGGATGACCTGGTTGACGGCCTTGACCGCCTGCCCCGCGCCGATGGGTCCGACGTGGGTGATCGTCCGGCCGAGCGCGTTGAGCACGGGTCGGGCGTGCTCGACGTCGCGCTCGGCGCCGCCGACGAAGATCGTGAGGGTCGCGTTGCGCGCCCCCTCCGAACCGCCCGACACCGGCGCGTCGACCATGCGCAGGTCGCGCTCCCGGAGTCGAGCGGCGAAGTCCCAGCTGCCAGACGGGGCGATGGTCGAGCAGTCGACGATCAGGGTGCCGGGCTCGGCGCCTTCGACGACGCCTTCCGGCCCGAACAGCACGGCCTCGACATCGGGCGTATCGGACACGCAGATGACGACGATCTCGGCGTTCGAGGCCGCATCCGCGGGGCTCGACGCCGTGGTGACGCCGAGCTCCTGCAGTTCCGGGGCGCGGTCGGGGGTCCGGTTCCACGCGGCGACCGGAAAGCCGGCACGAGCCAGGTTCGCGGCCATCGCTGCGCCCATCGTCCCGAGACCGAGGAATGCCACGCGCTGCATCTCGCGATGGTACGGGCTGCGACATCGACGGCGCCATGCGCGATGGTGGCGCGCGATGGCGGCAACACCGGGATGATTGGGGCGTGCTCCGACTCGCGCTCGCGTTGTTCGCCGTCCAGGCCGGGTTTCACGGCTTCACCGCGTCGCTACCGGTGGCGCTTGCTCGAGCCGGCGTGCCGGATCCCGAGATCGGACTCATCGTCGGCGTGGCGGCGCTCGTCCAGGTGCCGGCTGCGTTCCTGGCGGGCGTCATCGTCGATCGATTGGGTGGGCTCCGAATGCTCACGATCGGGGGGCTCGCCTACCTCGTCGGTTGCGGGATCCTCCTGCTCCCCGGCGTCGAGCCGGGCGGGCCGGCCGGGCCGTTCGTCGTCGCCCGGATCTTCCAGGGCATCGGGATCGCCGGGACGCTGCCGGCGGCGCTGTCGCTCGTCCCGCATCTGACCGAACCCGCGCGGCGCGGCTTCGCCCTGGCGTTCATGGGCAGTGCCCACAACCTGACCCTCGTGGCGATCCCACCGCTGTCCCTGGTCGTGCTGTCGGTGACGTCACTGCATGGGGTCGCGCTGGTGATGACGGTCTCGGTCCTGATCGGCCTGACCCTGGTCTGGATCCGAACCTTCCGGTTCCGCTCCGGCACGGGAGCGGGCGGCCACGATGAGCGTCCGTTGCGCGAGGCTCGCCGGCGGCTTGGCTTCGCCTTCCGACGGACCTGGGCTCCGATCATCGCGATCGTCATCCTGTTCATCGTGCACTGGGGGGTGATCATCGCCTACCTCCCCCAGCGCGCGGAGGCCGCGGGCGCCGACATCGGCCTCTTCTTCGCTGCCGACGGCGTAGCCATCCTGCTCAGCCGCGTCCCGTCGGGCTGGCTCGCCGACCGGATGCGACCCGCATTGCTGATGCTTGCCGGCCTCGCGGCGACGGCGCTGGCGGTCCTGCTGGTGGCACTCCCCCCGACGACGCCCCTGCTCGTCGCTGCGGGACTCCTCAGTGGCGCCGGGGGCGGACTCGTGATGACGCCGATGCTCGTGGAGCTGTCACGACGCAGCGCCGACGCGGACCGCGGGAGCGCCTTCTCGTTGTTCTCGGCGGCGCTGGCGGTGGCCCTGGTCATCGGCAGCATCGGCGGTGCTCCGGTCGTGGCGGTCTTCGGCTTCGAGGTGACGATGCTCCTCAGCCTCGTGGGCGTCGCCGGGGCGGCGGCGATCACCGTGTCCGACGCGGCACTCCGCTCGAACCCTCGCAAACGATCACCGGTCGTCGCCTCCTGACGCGGCTCGCCGCATCAGAGCCGCGCTACCATCGCGACACGGGAGGGTTGGATGACGACGGATGACAAGGACAAGGCGCAGGCGCACATCGAATTCGTTGCCGGAGCCGCGACGGTCGCACATGCAGCGTCTGCACGACCTGCTGCTGGAGGCGTTACCTGCCGCGGACGTCCGGATGTGGGACTACGGCGGTCCGCTCATCGGCTACGGGACGTACACCTACTCGAACAGCAAGGGCCCTGTCGGCGAGTGGTTCTCGGTCGGGCTGGCCAGCCGCAAGAGCTACATCTCGCTCTTCTCGATGGCGACCGGCTCGGGCGGCTATCTCGTGGAGACGTTGCACCACCGGTTTCCGGGCACGAAGATCGGCCGGAGCTGCATCAACATCACCAGGCCCGAGCAGATCGACGACGACGCCGTCCGCGACCTCGCCACGCAGACCTGGGCGCAGTTCAAGGACGGCCAGCCACCGCGGTGATCAAGCATTGTTGGCGCGCCCGGCGAGACTCGAACTCACGACCTTTAGGTCCGCAACCTAACGCTCTATCCACTGAGCTACGGGCGCATGATGCCGGGACCGGAGAGGTCTGGCGGAGAGGGAGGGATTCGAACCCTCGATGCAGGTTGCCCCACATGGCGGTTTAGCAAACCGCTGCACTAGACCTCTATGCGACCTCTCCGTCGATACGGCGGGCGCCATCCTATCATGAGGCCGACGAGCGGCCGGACCCACCGATCCGGCCACGTGCACTTGCCAGATTCGGAGGGACCATTGTGATCAGTGGCGACCTGCGCAAGCTGTCATCGCCCAGATCGGCAGTGAGCTCAGCGCCCACCACCTGTACATGGCCGTCTCGGTCTATTTCGACCAAGCCAGCCTCCGCGGCTGGGGCAAGCTCCAGGCCGAGGCGCTGCTCGACCGGTTCGAGTAGGCCGCAGCGCGCATGACTCACGAGCGACCACCGATGTCCCAGGCGGCCAGCGAGGAGGCCCTGCGCGACGTGACGATCGGGGAGCTCGTGGTCCTGGCGGGTCCGGTCCTCCTCGACGACTACGACCCGGCTTGGGCGACTGCCTTCGAAGAGGAGGCGACACGCATTCGGGACGCGCTGGGCGATCAGGTCAGGCTCCTCGAGCACGTCGGATCGACGTCGGTCCCCGGGCTCTCGGCCAAGCCGATCATCGACATCGTGCTGGCGGTCCCGGACTCGACGGACGAGGACGCCTACGTGCCGCCGATGGAGGCCGCGGGCTACGTGCTCCGCATCCGCGAGCCGGAATGGTTCGAGCATCGGCTGTTCAAGGGATCGGATCCGGCGTCGAACATCCACGTCTTCACCGTCGGGACCACGGAGATCGAGCGCATGCTGGCGTTTCGTGATTGGCTCCGCAGCCACGACGAGGACCGCCTGCTGTACGAACGAACGAAGCACGACCTGGCGGCGCGGGACTGGAAATACGTCCAGCACTACGCGGACGCCAAGACCGACGTGGTCGCGGCCATCATGTCGCGCGCCCTGGCGGAGCCCGACGCGCGTTGACATCGAGCGCGGCGCTCGGCACACTCCGCACACGCATGGACCGCTACTTCTATTTTCGATGCCCGGCATGAACGTTCCCGGTCGATAGGACCGGGGGCACAGGTCGTGCCGGGCAAACGAAGCAGAGGTCACACCTCTGCTTTTTTGTTTGGCCGACCGACGAGGAGACCGCACCGCGATGTTCGTCGTGATGACCGTCGGCGCCAGTGAGGCCGAGGTCCTCGGAGTCAAGAGCAGGATCCTGGCCGAGGGCCTGACGCCCTTCGATCACGTCGGGGACGAGCGCGTGGTGATCGCCGTGGTCGGGGAGATCGGCGGACGCAAGCCGGTGCTGGTCGAGCGGCTGTCGGCGCTGGCTGGCGTCGAGCGGGTCACCCCGATCAGCCAGCCGTTCAAGCTGACGTCCCGGGAGTTCCGGCCCGAGGACACGGTGGTCCGGGTCCTGGACGCGGTCATCGGCGATGGCTCACTGACGATGATGGCGGGCCCCTGTTCGGTCGAGAGCCGCGACATGCTGTTCGAGACCGCCGATGCGGTCAAGGCCGCCGGGGCCACGATCCTGCGCGGCGGGGCGTTCAAGCCACGCACGAGCCCGTACTCCTTCCAGGGCCTGGGCGTCGAGGGCCTGCGCTATCTCGCCGAGGCACGCGAGCGCACCGGGCTGCCGATCATCACCGAGGTGATGGAGCCGTCCCAGGTCGACATCGTCGCCGAGTACGCGGACATCCTCCAGATCGGGACCCGGAACATGCAGAACTACTCGCTGCTCCGCGAGATGGGCCGGGTCGCGCGACCGGTCATGCTCAAGCGTGGCTACGGCGCGACCATCGAGGAGTTCCTGATGGCCGCCGAGTACATCGTCAGTTCCGGGAACCCGAACGTCATCCTGTGCGAGCGCGGGATCCGGACGTTCGAGACGTACACGCGCAACACGATGGACCTTGCGGCCGTCCCGCTGCTCCACCACCTGACCCACCTTCCGGTCATCGTCGATCCGAGCCACGCCACCGGCAAGCGCTGGCTCGTCAAGCCGCTCGCGCTCGGTGGCGTCGCGGTCGGAGCGGACGGCGTCATGGTCGAGGTCCACCCCACACCGGACGACGCCCTGTCCGACGCCGAGCAGCAGCTCACTCTGGACCAGTTCCGGGACCTGATGACGGACCTCGTGCCCATCCACGCGCAGGTCCGCGGTCTCCACGGTGCGCCGGTCCAGGCTGGCGCGGCCACGGCCGTCGGGGCCAGCGATCGATCGGGCCCGCGGTGATCCACACGGATCTCGCCACGGTCCGACCCGCCGCCCGATTGCGCGGCGAGCTGCGGCTGCCCGGCGACAAGTCGATCAGCCACCGGGCGCTCCTGTTCGCGACGCTGGCTGCCGGGGAGAGCCGGATCCTTGGGGCGGGCGACGGCGCCGACGTGCGATCGACGGCCGCGATCATGCGGGCGCTCGGAGCACGCGTGGAGCCGGACGGCGATGCCGAGGGCGCAGCGGAGCGCGGTGGCGCACCCGGCCGTGGCCGGAACGTTGGCTACCGGGTCCACTCGCCCGGCGCGGACGGCCTCACGCAACCCGCCCGCACGCTGGACTGTGGCAACTCCGGCACGAGTCTGCGACTCATCGCCGGCATGCTCGCCGGCCTGCCGCTGACCGGCGTCCTGGACGGGGACGATTCGTTGCGCCGCCGTCCGGTCGCTCGTATCATCGAGCCACTGCGCCGGATGGGCGCGGAGCTCCACGCTCGAGACGACGATTCCCTCCCTCCCCTCACCGTAGTCGGGCATACCCCGCTCCGGGCGGTGGACGTGACGACACCCGTGCCGTCGGCCCAGGTGAAGTCGGCCATCCTGTTGGCGGCGCTGCGAGCCGAGGGTCGGACGACGGTCCGGGAACGGGTGGCGACGCGCGATCACACCGAGCGCATGCTGCGGGCCCGGGGGGTGCCCGTCGACCGGGCCGATGGGGATGGTGGCGTGGCCTGGACGGTTGAAGGAGGGATGGCGGTGCAGGCGATCGACCAGCGAGTGCCGGGCGATGTGTCCGCGGCCGCCTTCTGGCTGGTCGCCGGGTCCATCCATCCCGACGCCGAGTTGACGCTCCGGGACGTCGGCGTCAACCCGACACGACGCGCGGTCATCGACCTGCTGCGGGCCATGGGCGCCGAGATCGAGGAGCACCCGGTCGGGAAAACGGCGGGCGTCGAGCCCGATTCACCAGCGCCGATCCGGACGTCGGCGAGCCGATGGCCGATCTCATCGTGCGGTCGTCCGACCTGCGCGCCATCGACCTGTCTCCGGAGGATGTCGCGGCGGCCATCGACGAGGTCCCCGTGCTGTGCCTCGCCGCGACCCAGGCCCGCGGCACGACCACCATCCGCGGCGCGGGCGAGCTGCGGCACAAGGAGTCGGACCGGATCGCCGGTATGGTCGCCGGCCTTCGCGCGATGGGCGCGAACGTCGAGGTGGACGGCGACGACCTGCGCATCCAGGGCGGTGCGTCGTTGCGCGGTGCGACGACCGACAGCCTCGACGATCACCGCCTGGCGATGACGTTCGCGGTGGCTGGACTCGTCGCGACCGGACCGATGACCATCGAGCGACCGGACTCGGCCGCCGTTTCCTATCCGGGCTTCTTCAGCGACCTCGAAGGGGTGCGAGCATGACGAAACGTGTCGTCCTCATCGGCCATCCGGTTGCCCATTCACTCTCGGGTGCCATGCAGCAGGCCGCCTTCGACGAGCTCGGTATCGACGCGAAGTACGAGCTTTGGGATCGCCCCCCGATCGGGCTTGCCGACGCCATCGGGGAGCTGCGGGGCGACGACTTCCTCGGCGCCAACGTCACGATCCCGCACAAGGAGCGAGTCGTGCCGATGGTCGATCGCCTCACGGAGGAGGCGTCCTTCACCGGCGCCGTCAACACGCTCACCCGCGAGGGCAAGCGACTCATCGGCCACAACACGGACGTGGCCGGCTTCAAGGTCGCGCTGGACAAGCTCGTCGGTCGCCAGAAGATGCCCCGCCAGGCCGTGATCCTGGGGGCTGGCGGCGGTGGCCGCGCCGTGGTGTACGGCCTCATCCGCGAAGGCTTCCAGCGGATCGTCGTGTTCAACCGTCACCTGCACCGAGCCGAGGGTCTCGTGAAGCATTTCGGACGGACCGCGGCGCACATGGAGCTCCGCGCGATGCCGTGGCACGAATCCATCATCGAGGCCGAGCTCGCGAAGACGAAGGTCCTGGTCAACGCGACATCGATCGGGCTGACCAGTGACATCAGCCCGATCCCGGCCGACGCCCTCCATGCCGAGCTGCTCGTGCTGGATCTCATCTACAACCGCACGCGTTTGCTGCGCGATGCCGATGCGGCCGGCGCGACCGTGGCCGACGGGGAGCTGATGCTGCTCCACCAGGGGGCGGCGGCGTTCACGCTCTGGACCGGGCAACCGGCGCCCCTCGACCTCATGCAGGCAAAGCTCGCCGAGGCTCGAGCAGGCGGTCTGCGCTCGGCCGAGGGCGAACCCACGCGGGCGAACCGGCGGCGGCCGCGGCGGAGTGACCGCCTTCCGCTTCCTCACCGCTGGGGAGTCGCACGGGCCGGCGCTCGGGGTCACGGTCGAGGGCGTCCCCGCAGGGCTCGAGCTCAGCGAGGATGCCATCGCCATCGACCTGTCACGGCGCCAGAAGGGCTACGGCCGCGGCGCTCGTCAGGCGATCGAGCAGGACCGGGCCGAGATCCTCGGCGGGGTCCGGCACGGCCGCACGCTCGGCTCGCCGGTCCTGCTCCTCGTCCGCAACCGTGACTGGGAGAACTGGACGACGGTCATGCAGGTCGGGGCCCTGGACGACGAGGCAGCCGAGGCCCTGCGTGACAAGGCTGAGGGCGGCGACAAGCGGGCAACGCCAGTCACGCGCGTCCGTCCCGGCCATGCCGACCTGGCCGGTGCGCTGAAGTACGGCTTCAACGACGTCCGCAACGTGCTCGAGCGCGCCTCGGCGCGCGAGACCGCGGCCCGCGTCGCGGCGGGGGCCGTAGCCCGCGCCTTCCTGCACGAGCTCGGCATCGAGGTCTGGTCGTTCACCGCCGAGGTGGGCGGCGTGGCCGTCGACCCGGCCAACTGCACCCGCGCGCGCGAGGAGGCCGACGCCTCGCCGTTGCGCTGCCCCGACCCGGCCGCCGAGGCAGCGATGATCGCCCGGATCGATGAGGCACGCTCGAACGGCGACACGATCGGCGGCGTGTTCGAGGTCGTCGCCCACGGCCTGCCCATCGGTCTTGGCTCATACGTCCATTGGGACCGCCGGCTCGATGCGGCGCTGGCCGCGGCGGTGATGAGCATCAACATCGTCAAGGGCGTCGAGTTCGGGCTCGGGTTCGAGCAGACCCGGCGGTTCGGCTCGGCAGTGCACGACGTGATCGCCGGACGCGATGACGGCGGGCGCTGGGTCCATCGCTCGAACAATGCCGGTGGGCTGACCGGCGGCGTGACCAACGGGGAGCCGCTCGTCGTCCGTGGCGCGGTCAAGCCGATCTCGACCCTCGCCCGACCGCTTCCATCGGCCGACCTCATCACCGGCGAGGCGGTCGACAAGGCGCACTACGAGCGAAGCGATATCAGCGTCGTGCCGGCTGCCGGAGTGGTCGCCGAGGCGATGGTCATGTTGACCCTCGCCGCCTTCGTGATGGAGAAGATGGGTGGCGACACGATCGACGACGTCGTCGCGAATCTGGCCACGTACCGGGCGCGGATCGAGCGGACACCGGAAGCACCCGTCGCCGGTGGCAGGCGGACCGGCGGGGTGGCCGGGCCTGACACCGGAGTACCGGCGCATGGACTGACCGGGTCGGACGAAGCCGGCTCGGGCGGCGACGACTAGGTCCGGGCGATGGACGTCGTGCTCGTCGGGCTGCCCGGGAGCGGCAAGAGCGTCGTGGGCAAGCGCCTCGCCCACCGGCACGGTGCCGTCTTCATCGACCTCGACGAGCGGATCGAACACGAGGACGGGCGCCCGATCCCGCGGATCTTCGAAGAGGATGGGGAAGCGGCATTCCGCATCCTCGAACGCCGCGCCGTCGCGGACCTGGGGCCTCCGGACCCCGACCCGGAGCTCCGGCGCATCGTCGCGACGGGGGGTGGCGCGGTCGTCGATCCGCGCAACCGCTGGGCGCTGTACCGCGGGCGGTTGAGCGTCTGGCTGGACAGCCGGCCGGAGGTCCTCGCCCAGCGGCTCCGGCGCTCCCCGCATGTCCGGCCGCTGGTCACGGGCCGCGACCCGATCGGCACGCTCCGCGATCTCGCTGCGCGACGCGAACGCTTCTACGCCGCGGCCGACGTACACGTCGCGGGCGTGGCGGAGGTCCAGGAAGTGGTGGCGCGGGTGGAACGGGACCTCGCGGAACGGAGCACGACGACCGGCGACCATCCGACCACGCTGCTACGCACGGCCACGCCGATCGGCCGGATCGTGCTGGGTGATGGCATCGCGGCGATGGCCGTCGAGGAGACACTTCACCGGCTGGAGGCGCGACGCGCGATCCTCGTGTCGGAACCTGGGGCGTGGGCGGCCACGGGTGAGCGTCTCGCCGCGGGCCTCGCCCGCGCCGGCTGGACCGTCGCGACGGTGATGCTTCCCGGGGGGGAGGCGGCCAAGCGCCTGTCGGTCATCGAGACCGCGGCACGCGAGTTGGCGAAGCTTCGGGCAGAGCGCGACGAGCCCGTCGTCGCCGTCGGTGGCGGGGCGCTGGGCGACGCCGCAGGCTTCCTAGCGGCGACGTACCTGCGTGGCGTCCCGATCGTGCATGTCCCGACGACGCTCGTCGCCCAGATCGACTCCTCCATCGGCGGCAAGACCGCGGTCGACCTGCCGGAGGGCAAGAACCTCGTCGGCGCGTTCCACCAGCCCACCGCGATCGTCATCGATGTCGGCGTCCTCGCGACCGTGCCGGAGCGGCAGCGGCGGGCGGCACTCGGCGAGGCGGTGAAGATGGCCGCGCTTGGCGATGAGCGGCTGTTCGAGCTGCTCGAGCGCCATGGCGAGGCGATCGCCGCTGGGGAGCGCGATGCCGTCGAACACGGCCACGTGGCGGAGCTCATCGAACGCTGCGCCTGGGCGAAGGTCGAGGTGGTCGTGGCCGATGAGCGAGAGCGTGGCCCACGCGGCGGACGGATCACGCTCAACCTCGGTCACTCGCTTGGGCATGCCGTCGAGGCGGCGGCGGGGTACGCCGACCTGCTCCATGGTGAGGCCGTGGCCTACGGCCTTCGAGCCGCGTGCCGGATCGGCCTCGCGACCGGGGACACGCCGCCGGAGCGGGCCGCCCGCATCACGGGCCTGCTGGACTCGCCTGGGTCTCGCCCGCGAACCCCTCCCCTACTCCCTGGAGCAGGTGCTCGAGCATCTCGGGACGGACAAGAAGCACAGCGGCGGACGGATGCGCTGGGTCCTGCCGACGGCTCAGGGCGTGGAGGTGCGCACGGACGTCCCGGACGAGGTGGTCGCCGCCGCAGCCGGGTCCATGCTGGCCGCCGGGAGCGCACCATGACCCGCGTCCTCGTCCTCCAGGGGCCGAACCTCAACCTCGTCGGCACGCGCGAGCCGGAGATCTACGGCCACGAGTCGCTCGAGGAGATCCACGCGGGGATCGCCGCGCGAGCCGCGGAGCTCGGCCTGGCGATCGATTTCTTCCAGTCGAACCACGAGGGCGCGCTGATCGACCGGCTGCATGCCCGCGATTTCGACGCCGCGATCGTCAACGCAGGAGGCCTCACCCACACGAGCGTGGCGCTGCGCGACGCGTTGCTTGCGATCGAGCGACCGTTCGTCGAGGTCCACCTCTCCGATCCTTCTCGCCGGGAGCCGTTCCGGCACGTCAACTACCTGCACGACATCGCGCTCGAGTCGATCGTCGGCCAGGGCGCCCACGGCTACCACCTGGCGCTGGAGTCGATCGCGCGCCGGCTCGGTGACGCCCGTGCCTGACGACCGACGGCGGCCCACCGAGACCGCCGAGCTGCGCCGGCTCCGTCGGCGCATCGATGCGCTCGATCGCAAGCTCGTGGCCATGCTGAACGAGCGGGCCGAGCTCGCGCGCGAGGCCGGGCGGGCGAAGGCCGCGGCTGGACGGACGGCGATCCGCGATGCGGACCGGGAGCGCGAGGTGCTCCTCCGCGTCTCGATCTCGAACGACGGCCCGATGCCGCAGGCGGACCTGCTCGCCATGTATCGGCGGCTCTTCGCGGCCACGCGGGGGCTCGAGTCGCGTGACCGGGAGCGGGAGCGGGAGCGCGCTCGGGCGCGTGAGGACCGGGGCGACGAGCCGACCTGACCTTTCGGGCGTACCGCGTGGCGGGTGGACCCGGTTCGCGCCCGCGCCGACGGGCTACCTCCACCTTGGCCACGTCGCCAACGCGATCTGGGTCTGGGGCGTCGCCGAGGCGGTGGGCGCTCGGGTCGTGCTGCGGATCGACGATCACGATCGGGTGCGGTCGCGGCCCGAGTACGACGCGGCGTTGATCGAGGACCTGGCATGGCTGGGATTCGCGGCCGATCGGGGCCCGACACGGCAGGCGGACCCCGACGTCGCGCCGGCCTACGAGGCGGCGCTGGCGCGCCTTCGTGCGGATGGCCTGCTGTACGGCTGCGACTGCACGCGCTCGACCTTCACGGACTGGGCGGAGGCCAACACCAGCCCATGGACTGGACCCGGCTGTCCGGGTCGCTGCCGCGAGCGCGGGCTCGATGGGCCGATGTTGCGGGCCGCGATCGGCGCCAGCCGCGAGACGTGGATGGACACGGCGGTGGGGCCCTGCGCTGGTGACGTGGCGCCGGCCGGTGACCCGCCGATCCTCGATCGCGACGGCAATTGGACCTATCCCTTCAGCGTCGTGGTCGACGACCTCCGCCAGGATGTCGACCACGTCATTCGTGGCCGCGACCTGATCCACGCCACGCCGACCCAGATCCGGCTCGGACGCCTGCTCGGTCGGGAGCAGCCGCCCACGTTCCTGCACCACCCGCTGATCCGACGGCCCGACGGCCGGAAGCTCTCGAAGTCGTCCGGCGATACCGGCGTGCGCGAGCTGCGGGCGGCCGGGCTGACGCGCCAGGACGTCCTGGCGACGGCGGCCGCGGCCTCCGGCTGGGAGCCGCCGGTCGGCTGATCTGGCGCCGACCGCCGGCGAAAGACGCCTCCGGAACGTGGCCGTTGTGGGGCGTCGGGACACCGTCCACGAACGCATCGGCCAAACGTTCCGTACCAATATCCCATTGCGAAGGCGAGGGGCGCGGGACAAGGTATCGCCACGTCCCCGGCATCGGATCGCAGGTCGGTCCGATGCCAACATCGGGGATCACCGGGGAAGGTGGCCGAACCGTGTCGATCGAACGATCGCACCGGTCTCAACGCGTCCCAGATCGCGGGCGCGGTCAGGCTCTCGTCGAGTTCGCTCTCGTCCTCCCGCTATTCCTGTTGCTGATCGCGGGGATCGTGGACATGGGCATGGGCCTGAACTCTTCCATCACCGTCACCAACGCCGCCCGCGAGGGCGCCCGCCTCGGCACCGTCAACCCCAATGCGGCGGCCATCGAGGCCAGGGTGCGGGGCATGGCAACCGGCTTGAATCAGACCGACCTCACGGTCTCGAGCAGTTGCGCCCGACCGGTCGGTTCGATCCCGTCGACCTGCACGCTCGCGTCGTGGCAGGCCGGAGATTCGGTGATCGTCACCGTGAACTACCTGTACCGATTCATCTGGCCGCTTGCCGTGGGCAACACGTTCCAGTTGTCTTCGACTGCTCAGATGCGTCTCGAGTAGACCCGCACGGGCCATCTCGGGAGAAGGGACCACCATGAGGCAGATGCGGAGACGGACCGACGGGCAGCGCGGCCAGATGATCGTCATCTTCGCCTTGATGCTGTGCGTCCTGATGGGATTCGCCGCGATCGTCCTCGACGTCGGGGTGCTGCGGCGCGCGAACCAGGAACTCTGGAGTGCCCTTGACGCCGGCGCGCTGGCGGGCGCATCGCAGCTGCCGGCAAGTGGTCCCAACGCGCGTACGGTCGCTTTGGAGTTCGCTCAGAAGAACTACGCGGGGCTGCCGGCCGCGAATGTGACCGTGAGCTATCGATGCCTCGTCGGTGACCGCGACGGTAACGGCGTGTTCGACGCCAATGACGTTCCATCGGTGTGCAATCCCGGGAGTAACGTCTTCGGCGCGTGGGTCTGTAGCGCCGGCGTGTGCGTCGCGCCGTGCGTCCCGGCGGAAGGCGACACCTGCAACACCATCGTCCTCACCTCGACGGCGACGGTCCCGTTCCGTTTCGGCCCAGCCGTCGGCGTGACGAGCGGCACCACCCAGATCGTCACCTCCGCCGCCTGCCGTGGCCCCTGCGGTGCAGCGCCGACCGTGCCGCTCGATCTGGTCGTCATCATCGACCGGACGAGCAGCATGAGCGCCGCCGACATGACGAACGCGAAGGACGCCGCCAAGTCCTTGCTCACGTATCTCGACCCGGCGATCCAGCACGTCGGCATGGGGCTACTCGGCCCCAGCAAGACCACGTCGACGTGCAGCGGCGTCAATACCCCGGCCAAGGGCGTCGGCGGAAGCGCGCCCGAGTACGGGTCGACCTATCCGGTCGACCTGCCCGAAGTGGATCCCGGTCGGGCTGACCGGAACGGGCGCCCCCGTCAACGAGTCGTACCTGAACGCCGCCGGCGCCGCGAATCCCAGCAGCCTGATCGTCAAGGCGATCAATTGCATGAGCTCGTCCAGTACCGGTACGAACCTGTCCACGCCTATCAAGATGGCCCGCCAGTATCTCCTGGCCAACGGTCGCGCCGGTGTCGCGAAGGCGATCCTGTTCGAGACGGACGGCACGCCCAACTACAACAGCGCCGGAACCGCCGCCGACTTCACGTGCCTGGCGGCCAACACCGAGTCGACCGCGGCAAAGACCGCCGGGATCGAGATCTTCACGGTCGGCTTCGGGGTCACGAGCGCGGACCTGTGCCCGGACTCGACCGGTTTCTACAAGAACAAGTCGGTGACCAGGGTGCTCGCGGACATGGCGAACACCTCCATCGACAACGGGTGCATCGCGGCCGAGAACACCGATGGCGATCATTTCTACTGTCAGCCACGGTCCGAGGACCTGCAGTCCGTCTTCGTCTCGGCCGTGACCGCACTGACCGGATCGACGCGCCTCGTCCACCTGCCCGGTACCTGATCACCGTCCGGCCTCCGCGCGATCCTCCATCTCCCAGGCGTGGTCGAGCGCGTGCCAGGCGATCCGGCGGGCCGCGTAGCGTGTGGTCCATCTCCGGTCGGCGAGAGGAGAGCCGTCGGACGGTTGGCGGAGGGCGTCGAGCACCGCGGCGCGTTCGGCCTCGACGGCCTCGCGGTCGGCGAAGGACGGCTCCGGCATCCGGACGCCGATCTCGCGGGCGTACGCGTGGTCGGCCTCGATGACGTGCCCGATCATCTTGTCGCGGTCTCGGCCACCGCCCCGCGGCCCCTTGCGCAGCTCTGCCGGCGAGCGCTCGGCGACCCGGTCGAAGATGACCCAGGCCGCCTCGACGATGCTCGCCAGGCGCTCGGCTTCTGCTTTCGTGACGCGCCGTCGGTCAAGCTTCGTGATCGTCGACGGGACGCCGAAGTCCGTGCCGCCTCCACCACCGCCTGATTCGGCAACGCGGAGGTCTTCGGCCTCCACTTGCGGGAGTTCGAGGCCGGCCTGCCGGGCGACCTTCGCGTACCGGCCGCGCGCCGCGATGAATTCCTCGATCGCGAGGTCCCGGTCCCTGCCCCAGCGGCACCAGCCGGGCCAATCGATCGCCCAGACGAACGCCTTCTTCGGGGCGACCTCTTCACCGATATCGAGCTTCGCCATGCTCCGAGGATAGACGAGCCGTCCTGGTCGTCAGGTCAGCGAGCGGTCGCAGCCCGCAGCTCTTCCACGAGTCGACGGAGGCTTTCCACGTCACGACCGTCCGGCCCCAGCGCGTCCACGAGCGCCGAGGCGACGATGACCCCGTCGGCGCCGGCCCTCGCGATGGCCCGCACGTGGGCCGGCTTGCTGACGCCGAACCCGACCCCGACGGGGACCGGTGACGCCGCCGTAACGTCCTTGACCAGTCGCCCGACCGTCTTCGGCAGCGACGTTCTGGCGCCCGTCACCCCGACCAGCGACACGCAGTACAGGAACCCGCCGCTGCGCGCCGCGATCTCGGCACGACGATCCGCCGGGGTCGTGGGCGCGACGAGGTACACCACGGCCAGGCCGACCGCGCGCGCGACGGCTTCGAACGCGCCGCCCTCGTCGGGTGTCAGGTCGGCGACGATGATGCCGGCAGCACCAGCGGCCGCGAGGCGCCGCGCCACGGCCTCGCCGTCCCCACCGCCGAGGACCTGGTTCGCGTAGGCCATGGGCACCAGCGGCAGGTCCGGCCGGGCGGCGCCGATCCGCTCGATCAGGCGGAGCGACCCCTCCAGCGTTGCGCCGGCCTGGATCGCGGCCTGCGAGGCACGCTGGAGTGTGGCCCCGTCCGCGAGCGGGTCCGAGTACGGCAGGCCGACTTCGAGCAGGTCGGCACCGGCGTCGGCCACGGCCAGCGCGATCTCGAGGCTCGTGTCGGCGTCGGGATAGCCCGCGACCACGTACGGCATCAACGCGGCCCGCCCCTTGCCGCGAGCGCGGGCGAAGGCGGCCGCGATCCGGCGGGCACCGGGCGTGTCGTTCGTCCCGGCGGCACTCGGCCGCGCGGCGACGAGGGTGCTCACCGCGACTCCCGCCAGGCCGCTGCCAGCTTCTTCGGCGCGGTCCGCGCCCAGGCGGCTTCGATGATCTCGCGTAGGACCTCGTCCGGGATCCCGCCGAAGTCGACGTCCACCCATCCGAACCGTCCGACGTACGCCGCGCTTCGTGCCGCTTCCGGAAACGAGCTCATCAGGTCGGACTGCTCGCCCATCGACGTGCGGATGCTTCCGCCCGAGCCGTCGTCGGCCATGATCACGAAGATCTTGTCGCGGATTCGGAACGTGGGGTGACCCGGGGTCGACTCGTCGCCCCAGGTCTCCTTCTCGGTCGTCTCGGGCAGGCCGAGGCACAGTGCGCGGACCTCGTCTCCGGTCACCGCACGCTGTCCCACGGCTCCACGTCGTCGAAGCGGACGAGCGCCGCGAGGTCCTTGTCGCCGCGCCCGGAGAACCCGAGCAGGGCGACGACTTCCTCGCCGAATCGGCCCCCGAGGCCATCGACGCCGGCGAGCACCTTGGGCAAGGCCGCGATCGCGTGCGCGGTCTCGAGCGCCGGCAGGATGCCTTCGGTGCGAGTCGTCGCCTTCATGGCGGCGACGGCCTCGCGATCGGTCGCCGCCGCGACCTCGATCCGCCCAGCCTCCGCCAGCGCAGCGAGCTGCGGGCCGATCCCGGGGTAATCGAGACCCGCCGAGGCCGAATGGGCCTCGACGACCTGGCCGTCGCGGTCCTGGAGCATCAAGGAGCGCGATCCGTGGAGGATGCCGGGCGTGCCACCCAGGATCGCCGCGGCATGGCGGCCGGTCTCCATGCCGTCGCCCGCCGCCTCTGCAACGGCCAGGCGCACGCCTGGCTCTCCGATGAACCGCGCCAGCAGCCCGATCGCGTTCGAGCCACCACCCACGCAGGCGATGGCGAGGTCCGGCAGGCGGCCCTCCACGTCCTGGAGCTGCGCGGCGGCCTCGTCGCCGATGCGGCGCTGCAGGTCGCCGACGATCGTGGGGTACGGGTGCGGCCCCATCGCCGAGCCCAGGACGTAGTGGGTCGTCTCGACGTTCGTGACCCAGTCGCGCATGGCTTCGTTGACCGCATCCTTGAGCGTGGCCGTGCCGGATGTGACGCTGCGAACCTCCGCGCCGAGCGCGTTCATGCGCAGGACGTTGGGCCCCTGCCGCTCGATGTCCTCGGCGCCCATGTACACCACGCAGGGCAGGTCGAGCAGCGCGCAGGCGGTCGCCGTCGCCACCCCATGCTGGCCGGCACCGGTCTCGGCGATCACTCGGGTCTTGCCGAGGCGGCGGGTCAGCAGCGCCTGGCCAAGGGCGTTGTTGATCTTGTGGGCCCCGGTGTGGGCGAGGTCTTCGCGCTTCAGGTAGAGGCGCAGCGCGGGGATGGGCTCCGTCGAGCGGGCCACGGCGCCGGCGAGGCGCATGGCTTCGCCGCGGACGGCCTCGGCCAGCCGGTCGGCACGATACAACGCGGTAGGCCTGCCCGCGAACCGTTCCAGCAGCTCGCGGAGGTCGGACCAGAACACGGGATCGTGGCGGAGGGCGTCGTACGCGGTCTCGAGCTGGGCCAGCGCCGCCATCAGCGTCTCGGGAACGTACCGGCCGCCGAAGTCGCGCTCCATGCCCCAGCGCCCCGCTCCATCGGCGGCGAGCAGGCCGGCATGGACGGGCGTCGGCCCGAACGGCACGTTGGGACGGTCGTCACGCGACGCCTTTGCGCGTTTGACGAACAGCGCGACCTTGACGGGGTCCTTGCGCGGCCGCTCCCCGGGGTTTCGAGGCGCCTCGACGCCACTGGCCACGTCCACGCCGACCGCCGGGATCTCGCGCAGGGCCCCCGCGACATTGGCTGCGGTCAGGCCGCCGGCCAGGATCACCGGCACCTCCCGCGCCACGGCCGCGGCCAGCGACACCGCGACGCGCCGGCCCGTGCCACCCGGATGCAGGCCACCTGCCGTGTCGAGGAGGATGCGCTCCGCGCCGGCGGCGAGGTAGGCTCCGGCCGCCTCGACCGTGCCGCCGGCCACCCGGGTGGGCTGCCCGCCATCGCTCACCGGCAGGTGCAGCACCTTCCAGCACGGCCGTGGCAGGGCGCTGACCGCGGCGATCGTTTCGTGGCCGCTCGCCTGGATCGCGTCGGGGTCCACGGCAAGCGATGTCTCGCGGATCAGCTCCGTCGATGCATCCGCGGTGATGAGCACGACGCCCGGCCGTCGGGCCGGTGGCGCGATCGAGCGAACCATCGTTGCGAGCTCGCCGGCTTCGGTCGACCCGAGCTCGCGGGGCGTGCCAGCGACCACGTTCAGGCCGATGGCGTCCGCCCCGGCCGCGACCGCCGCAGCGACGCCATCCGCGTCGGTCACACCGCAGATCTTCACGAAGGGTCGCCGGGCGACGTTTGCCGGATCTTCCGGCTGCCGCCCTGCGGCGACGAACGAGCGCACCGTTGCCGCCGGATCGGCCGCTCGCATCAGGGCCTCGCCCACCAGGGCGCCGTCGAAACCGAGCGCTCTCCATCGCGCAACGGTGGATGGATCGCGGACGCCAGACTCGGCGATGACGACGCGGTCGTCGGGCACGAGCGACCGCAGACGGTCGGCACGCTCGACGTCGACGTCGAGGGTCCGCAGGTCGCGATTGTTGACGCCGATCGCGCGAGCGCCGGACTCGAGCGCGAGCTCGAGCTCCCGCCGGTCGTGGGCCTCGACCAGCGGCTCCAGGCCCAGGTCCGTCGCAAGCGAGACGAGCTCGCGAAGACGGCGCTTGTTCGGATGCAGGACGACCAGGATGAGCACCGCGTCGGCACCGGCGGCACGAAGCGATCCGAACTGCCTCGGATCGACGACGAATTCCTTCGCCAGCACCGGGATGCTGACGGCATCTCGGACACGTCGAACGTCGTCGACCGAGCCACCGAACCAGTGGGGCTCGCACAGCACGGAGATCGCCGCCGCCCCACCGGCGGCATACGCCCGCGCCTGCGCGACGATGTCCAGCCGCTCGGCCGCGATCTGCCCGGCCGAGGGCGAGGAGCGCTTGACCTCGGCGATCAGGTGCAGGCCGGGCCGCGTGAATGGCTCGATGAAGGATCGCGGCTCGGGCCTTTCGGGGACCTGCTGATCCGGCCTGGTCGGGTGGGCGGCGAATTCGGCCGCGACGTCCTCGCGTCTCCGGGCGGCGATCTGCTCGACGACGTTCTGGCTCGGCGACGTTCCCGCTCGAGCCCGAGCTTCGGTCACGGTCATGCCGGCGCCCCGGCCTCGGATGGGGCGGTGGTGGCCTTCGTCGCCGCTTCGGCCGCCGTGCGCTCCGCCCGGAGCCGACCGAGAAGCTCGGCGGTCAGCCCGGCATCGATGGTCAGCGCCGCCCGCTCGAGGCCGTCCTCGAGCGTCTCGACCGAGCCCGCGGCGATGAACGCGGCTCCGGCGTTGAGCAGCACGACGTCCCGCCGCGCCCCCGGCTCGCCGCGAAGCACGGCTTCCACGTAGCGCGCGTTCGTGGCTGCATCGCCACCGGCGAGCTTCGAGGTCGCGGCCGGCTCGCAGGCCGAGCGCCTCGGCGTCGACGAAGCGCTGCTCGACGCCGTCCGTCGTCACGTCGTAGACGACGCCCGTGCCGTCGAGCGGCAGCTCGTCGACCCCCGCTCCATGGACCACGAGCGTCCGCTCCGTACCCAGTCGATGGACCACCTCCGCGAACCGGCCCGCGGCCCCGGCATCGCCGACGCCGAGCAGCTGCCGGCGCGTGCCGGCGGGGTTCGTCGAGTGGTCCGAGAAGGTTGAACGCCGTCCGCACCCCGATCTCCTTGCGGGTCGGGCCCGCATGGCGCATCGCCGGGTGGAAGTTCGGGGCGAACAGGAACGCGAAGCCGAGCTCGCCGAGGGCGGCGGCCGCGGACGTCGCGTCGTGATCGATCCGGATCCCGAGCGCATCGAGCACGTCCGCCGAGCCCGCCTTCGAGGTGATCGCCCGGTTCCCGTGCTTGGCCACCGGAACGCCGGCGGCGGCGAGCACCAGCGCGGAGGCCGACGAGATGTTGAACGTGCCGCTTCCATCGCCACCGGTGCCGACGACGTCCACGGTCCCCTCGGGCGCCTCGACGCGCACGACCCGGTCGCGCATGGCAGTCGCGAAGCCGGCCAGCTCGTCGACGGTCTCGCCGCGCATCCGCAGCCCCATCAGCAGCGCTGCCAGCTGGGCTGGCGTCGCATCGCCGTCCATCACGGCGCCCATCGCCAGGCGCGCCTCGTCCAGGGTCAAAGTGCCGCCTTCGACGATCGTCGTGAGGGCGGTTCGGACGTGCTCGCTCACGGCCCCGTCTCCGCGAGGCCCGCGGTCGCGAACGATCCGGTCGCGTCGTCCAGGAGTGACGCCTCGCCTTCCCCGGCCTGGCGCAGGAAGTTCGCGAGCAGGTGCGGACCCTGCGGGGTCAGCACGCTCTCGGGGTGGAACTGGACGCCCTCCATCGGCAGGGCGACGTGGCGGATTCCCATGATCACCCGATCGACCTCACTCATCGCCGTCACTCGCAGCTCCGGGGGCAGCGTCGCCGGATCGATCGCCAGCGAGTGATATCGGGCGGCCATGAACGAGGGCGGCATCCCCTCGAGCAGGCCCGTCCCGTCGTGGGTCACCTCGGATGCCTCGCCGTGGACGAGGGTCGGCGCCCGCACGATGGTGGCGCCGTAGGCCGCGGCCATCGACTGCATGCCGAGGCACACGCCGAGGAGCGGGAGCTTCCGCTCGGCGGCGACCTTGATCGTATCGACCGAGACGCCGGCGGCGTCCGGGTCGCCGGGTCCCGGTGAGATGACGATCCCGCGCAGGTGCGCCTCGGGGTCGTCGGCAAGGGCCTCCACGCCGGCCCGATCGATGGCGTCGTTGCGCAGCACACGGACATCCGCGCCGGCGGCCTGGAGTGCCTGCACCAGGTTGAACGTGAAGCTGTCGTAGTTGTCGACCACGAGGATCATGACGGGACGCCCGACGATGCCGGCGCAGCCTCCGTGTCGGCATCGGCGTCCGCCACTGCGGTCGAGCCAGGGCGCGGTGTCTCCGGGACGCCGGCGGCCATCTCGATCGCCCGGCGCAGCGCCGCCGCCTTGTGCTCGGTCTCCTCGAATTCCGATTCCGGCACGGAGCCTGCCACGATGCCCGCGCCCGTGTGCACGTGTGCCTGGCCGTCCTTGAGGACCGCGCTCCGGATCGTGATCGCCGTGTCGAGGTTGCCGTCGTAGCCGAGGTAGCCCACGGCCCCACCGTACAGCCCGCGCCGCTCGCCCTCAGCGGCGGCGATCAGCTGCATGGCGCGGACCTTGGGCGCGCCAGACAGCGTGCCCGCGGGGAACACCGCCTTGAGCGCGTCGAGCGCATCGAGCTCCGGCTTCAGCCGCCCCTCGACGTGCGAGACGAGATGGAGGACGTGGCTGTAGCGCTCGACCTCCATGTACTTGCTGACGGTCACGGTGCCCGCCCGCGACACGCGCCCGAGATCGTTGCGGCCGAGGTCGACGAGCATCACGTGCTCGGCGCGTTCCTTGGGGTCGCGCTGGAGTTGCTCCGCGAGCAGCGCGTCCTCGCGCTCGTCGGCGCCGCGCGGCCGGGTGCCGGCGATGGGGTGGGTCGTGAGTTTGTCGCCCTCTGCCTGCAGGAGCAGCTCCGGGGAGGCACCCACGACCTCGAAGGTGGGGGTGCGCACGAAGAACAGGTACGGGCTGGGGTTGACGCGCCGCAGTGACCGGTACAGCCCGATCCCGTCGAGGGCGGCGCCCGTCGCAGGATCGAGCGGCAGGTCGAACGACTGCCGGCGCGCCAGCACGACCTGGATGGCCTCGCCCGAGGCGATCGCGTCCTTCGCGACCTCGACGGCGTGCATGTACTCCTCGCGGCCGAGGCTCGTGTCGATCGGTCCCGCGATCGTGGTGCCGGACGCGGGACGCGCGGCCGGGCCGCGCAGTTCGGCCGCGCTCGGCCGTGACGTGCGCTCGAGCGCCTCGAAGATGGCGGCCTCGGCGATCTTGTAGCGGCCCTCGAGGTCGGCGGGCTCGGTGTGGAGTGAGGCGATGGCCGAGAGCGTGTGGGTGAGGTGGTCGAAGACGAGCACGAGGTCCGTCTCGATGAACGCGGCGGTCGGCACGCCGACCGGGTCGTACTCGGGCAGCGGCACGGACGGCTCGAACATGGAGCTCGCGTCGTACGCAAGGGCGCCCACCGCGCCGCCCGTGAATTGCGGCATCCCCTCGGTCGGCTGGACGCGGCGGCGTGGGACGAAGGCGCGGATCGCGGCCAGCGGGTCGCCACCATCGACCGTGTGGAACGGCAGGTCCGGCGTGTAGGTCGGGACCGTGACGGGTCGGGTCTGGATGCGGGCCTCGCCGTCGCGCACCTCGAGCAGTCGGCGCGGACCGACGCCCAGGAACGAATAGCGGCCGAGCCGCTCGCCGCCCTCGACCGACTCGAGGAGATAGGCCGGACCGCCGTCATCGAGTCGGAGGAACGCGCCGATGGGCGTCTCGAGGTCCGCCGGGCGCGTCGCGCGCAGCAGGATCGTGTCGGCGTTGGCGGCGTATCGCTTGGCCTGCGTCAGGCTGATCGGATCGGCGGTGCTCATCGGGTGGCCTCGGGAATCAGAAACGACCTTATCGTCCCGGGACGAAAGGTCGTGCCTTCCGCGGTGCCACCCTCATTCGGCGATGCCGCACTCTGCGTGACCGACGGCCCGGTCGTGGGACCTGGCGATCGGCGCTGCCCTGTATCGCTGGCGCTCTGCGCCGGAGCCTACTGGCTGGTGCCGCGCGTGCGGCCGTCGCGTTCGGTCCGGAGGCTCCCGGGTCCATTCCCTGCCGTCGTCGCCCCGGTTTCCACCAGCCACCGGGTCTCTCTGCCGACGCTCGACGTGTACTCGTCCCGTTCACAGCCCGTTCTTCGTGATGTCGGCGGAGGATGGCAGGCTCACCGGCGGGCGTCAAGCGACGATGGTCCCACGGCACGTCATCCTGGCGGTCAGGGCCCGAGCGCCGGCTCGAAGCCGACGCACTGCACGACCGGGAGGTTGGGGTAGCGCGGGAATTGAGGATCGGAGGCCGAGCGCTCGCACAGCCGGAAGATCGAGCCTCGGGCGGTCCGGATCAGCCGCGAGTGGCGACACACGCCGCACAGGCCGGGCTGCGGGCCGGTCCTGCCCGCAGCGGCCTCGGGCGGACCCGTCAAACCGGCACCTCCACGTCGTGACGAACAGGCATGATCGGAGATCGGACCCGTCAAGCCGCTGGCGTCCGAGCGCGGCGGTCACCTACGCGCGCGAGAGCGACGGTGTCAGCGCTGACGTGCGTGGCGTTCGAGTCAGCTCGAGTGTGGCACACCGCTGCCCTGGCGCTCCCCGAAGCCGAAACCGCCGATCTTCCGGCGGACCAGAGGCAGCCACGCGAACGCCCCGAACGTCTGGGCAAACACGGCTCCAAGCAGCAGCAGGCCGGGCATCCCGACCAGCGCGCCCGGCACGAGCCAGTCGAACGCCTGACCGAACAGCCCGAGCAGACTCGCCGCGAGATTCGCGATCGGCAGGTCCGTCCCACCGGCGCCCTCCTCACCGGACCCGATCGACCACGGACCGTCCCCACCGCCCTCCAGCGGTGGATCGGGCGGTGGCACGACCGGCGGTTGCGGTGATGCGCTCGGCACGGGGCTCGGCACCGCGGCCGGGGAGGGGCTCGGCTCCGGAGTCGGCTCCTCCTGATCTGGCGACGGGGTCGGGGCGGAAGTCGGATCGGGCCCGGGTTGCGCGCTGTCATCGGGCGGCGGCGACGCGGTCGGGGTCGGCGCAGGCGCCGACGTCGGCGTCGGCGTCGGTGTGGGCGTGGGCGTGGGCCCCGGGGTCGGCCCCGGCGTGGGGACCTCCTTGACGACGACCGTGACGGTCACCGCGCCTGCGAAGGCGACGCCGTCGGTCGGTCGGTACGTGAACGAGTCGGTGCCGACGAAGCCCGGATCTGACGTGTAGGTGAAGCTGCCGTCTGGCAGCAGGGTGAGCGTGCCGTTGGCCGGGCCGGAGGCCCAGGTGGCGGTGACAGTGTCGCCGTCCGGGTCGCTGTCGTTGGCGAGGACGCCCTGCGCGGCACCGACCGTCGTCGCAGCACCACTCGTGACCTCGTAGGCGTCCGGCACCGCGACCGGGCTCAGGTTCACGACGTCGATGGCCACGACCGCGCTGTCGGTCATCGCCCCGTCCGTCAGCGTGTAGGTGAAGCCGTCCGCTCCGACGTATCCGGCGTCCGGCACGTAGGTGAACCCACCGGCCGAGCCGAGGATGACCGTACCGTGCGCGGGGGCGGTCGCCAGCGAGACGCCCAGGGGATCGCCATCCGCATCGTCGTCGTTCGCGATGACCCCGGGCGCCGGGATCGTGAGCGTCCGGTCGTGCACGACCGTCCAGCTGTCGTCGACGGCGCTCGGTGCGGTGTCGCCCACGGTGATGGTCACGGTCGCCGGCGCCGACGTCGCGAGTCCGTCCGTCACGGTGTACGTGAAGCTGTCGGTGCCCACGAAGCCCGCGTGCGGCGTATATCCCCACGAGCCGGCGGCCGCGAGGACCAGGGTGCCATGGTCGACATCGTCGACCACGACCGCATCCAGGGGGTCGCCGTCGGCATCGGTGTCGTTGGCCAGCACACCCGGCGCCGTCCCCGTCGCGGTGCCGCGGTGATGCGCGGCCAGCGCATCGTCGTTCGCGACCGGTCCTGCGTTCGTCACGTCGATGGTGACCGTAGCCGTCGCCGTCAGCGCACCGTCCGAGACCTGGTAGGTGAACGTGTCGGTCCCGACGAACGACGGATCAGCCGTGTACGTGAAGCCCCCGTCCTCGCCGATCGCGCCGCCGGACAGGCTGCCGTTCGATGGGCCAGCGACCAGCGAGGCCGTCAGCGCGTCTGCGTCTGCGTCCCCATCGTCAGCGAGGACGCCGGGTGGCGCGACGACGAGGGTATGGTCATGCGAGACCGACCAGGCGTCGTCGCCGGCGGTCGGCGCGGCGTCCGTGACGTCGATCGTCACCGTCGCCGTCGCAGAGGTCGCGATACCGTCGGTGGCCGTGTACGTGAAGGCATCCGTGCCGACGAAGCCCGGGTCCGGCACGTATACGTAGCCGCCGTCGGCGTCGAGGGTCAGCGTGCCGTCGGCAACGTCGGCGACAAGGTCCACGACGAGCGCGTCACCGTCGGCGTCGGTGTCGTCGCCGAGGACCCCGGGAGCCGCAACGGTGAGCGTCTCGCCGTGATGGACGGCGGCGGCGTCGTCGCCAGCGAGGGGCGTCGCGTTCGTTACGTCGATCGTCACGGTCGCAGCGTTCGACACCGCCTCGCCATCGGTCACGTCGTACGTGAACGAATCGGTCCCGACGAAGCCGGCATCCGGCGTATAGCTCCACGATCCGTCGCCGGCGAGCGTGAGCGTCCCCGACGCGACGTCGGTCACGAGGCTGGCGGACAGCGGGTCGTCGTCGGGGTCGAGGTCGTTGTCGAGGACGTTCCCACCCACCGACGTGTCGTGCACGGTCGTGGCGGCGTCGTCGACCGCCGTCGGCGTGCCGTTGGATACCGCGATCGTGACCGTGGCCGCTGCCGACCAGGCGCTGCCGTCCGAGACCCGGTACGTGAACGTATCGGTGCCCACCCAGAAGATATTCGGCATGTAGGTGAAGGATCCGTCGGGCGCGAGCAGCAGGAGCCCGGACGTGGTCGTCGAGACGAGTTCCGCGGTGAGCCCGTCGGCGTTGGCATCGGTGTCGTTCGCGAGCACGCCCGGAGCACCCTCGACGATCGGGTCGTTCATGTGGGTCGCGTAGCCATCATCTTCCGCGACCGGTGCGTCGTTCGTCAGCGAGATGGTGACCGTCTCCGGTGCGCTCGTGTCATAGCCATCGAAGGTCTCGTAGGTGAACGTCACGTCACCAGTCACGCTCAGGGCCGGGTCGTAGGTGAAGCTGCCGTCCGCGGCGAGTGCCAGGGTGCCGGATGCCGGGGCGGACACGACCGCGGCCGAGAGTGCGTGGCCGTCGGCGTCGTTATCGTTCGCCAGCACGCCCGATCCTGCGGGCACCGTGAGCAGCACGTTCTTCTGTGCTGCGTATGCATCGGCCGCGGTGGCCGGAGCGGTGTTGGTCACGTCGATGGTGGCGGTCACGGCTGAGCTGAGTACGGTCCCGTCGCTGACCTGGTAGGTGAACGAGTCCGTGCCGACGAAGCCGGCGTCCGGTGTGTAGGCGAACCCGCCGTCGCTGGCCAGGGACAGGGTCCCCGACGACACGTCGGTCGCGAGCACCGCCGAGATGACGTCACCGTCGCCGTCGCTGTCGTTCGCCAGCACACCCGGCGCGGCCACGGTCCGGGTGGAGCCCGCCACCACCGTGTACGCGTCCGCGGTACCGCTGGGACCGACGTTCGCGCCGGCCTTGATGGTCATGGGCAGGGACGCGCTCAGCTGCTCCTGGTTACAGTCCGGCTTCTCGTACTCGGTCGCGCTCCAGTTCGAGGTGCCAAGGACGGTCCCGGTCACGGTGATGGTGGCGAGCAGCTGATCGTATTCCTCGGCACCGCGCAGGCGGTTGCTGTCGTCCTGCGCCTTGAAGGTGATGATCGCATCGCCATTGTTGCTCGAGGTCGAGTGCGACCAGATGAAGCCGCGCGAGACGGAGACGATCGTCACGGCGTCCAGCGTGTAGGCGCTGGGCACGGTGACGATCACGCAGCCGATCGAGTCGCCGCCGCCGTCGTTGGTCGAGATGTTGCGAACGCTGAGTGAGACGTCGGTCGAGACGTTGTGGACCACCGACGAGGGCGACGCCGACACGGACCAGTCGTGCGCCGCGAAGACCCCAGACGGCATGGCCATCGCGGCCACGAGCGCCGCGAGGAGGCCGACGAGGCCACGTCGGCCGGTCCGCCGCGCCGCCGTTCGCAGCGTGCCGCGGTGGCCCCTCATGTCAGGCGACCTGGACGTATGGCGTCCAGGTCCGCCCCGCGTCGCTGCCCGGCAGCGGAGCGTTCACGTCGGTCTCGATGGCCGCGACGAAATGGCGGACCAGGGTCTCGTCGAGCTGCGTCCCGGCCGAGTCCTCGAGGCGCCTCAGCGCCTCCGCGATGTCGAGCGCCTTGCGGTATGGCCGCGTCGTCGTCATCGCCGAGAAGGTGTCGCCGACGGCCAGGATGCGTGCGACGAGCGGGATCTCTTCGCCCGCGAGGCGGTCGATGTACCCGTTTCCGTCCCAGCGCTCGTGGTGGTGGCGGACGCCGGCGCGGATCAGTTCCACGTTCGGCAGGTCGCGGACGATCATGTCGCCCAGCACGACGTGCTGCTGCACGATCACGCTTTCCTCTTCGGTCAGCCGCCCGGGCTTCCGGAGGATGTGGTCCGGGATGCCGATCTTGCCGACGTCGTGGAGGAGGCCGGCGACGCGGAGCGTCTGGATGGCTTCCTCCTCGAGGCCAAGTCGGTGACCCAGGAACACGGCATACCGCGCGACGTCCTCGGAGTGCCGTTTGGTGTAGCGGTCCTTCGTGTCGACCGCCAGGATCAGGCCCTGGAACACGTCGAACGTGCGGGTCTCGCCCTCCGTGGATTCCATGCCGGCCATCCGGACCTTGTCGCCGCCGCTCGCCTTCGCGTCCTGGAGCGTGAGCGCCGCAGTCGCCAGCAGTTCGGTGACCGAGCCGCCGTGGTCCGGATAGGTGCAGATCCCGGCACTGATCGACAACGGCAGACGCTCCGAGGCATCGAACTGGAGCACGAGGTCCGCAAGCCGCGTCCGCAGCGCCTCGAGCGCAGGCAGTAGCTCGGCGACGTCGTGGCGGCCCGCGATCAGAAGGAACTCATCGGGGCCGTAGCGTCCTCGCACGACGGTGCGGGGGAGCTCCTCGTCGAACAGCGTACGAACCGCCATGAGGGCTCGGTCCCCTGCCGCATGGCCATAGGTCTCGTTGAGCAGCCGGAAGCCGTCGAGGTCGACGAGCGCGATGCCGATCGCAGCATCCTCCGTGCGAGCCTGCTCGATCGCGAGCGCGAGCTCGCCGACGAGCGCGCCGTGGTTGAGCAGCCCGGTGAGCGGATCCCGCCGCGTCGCCTCGACGAGGGCCGCGGTCTGGCGCGTGATCCGGTGCTGGGCCGAGCGGAACACCATCCACAGGACCACGGCTGCGACCAGCGCCGCGGAGAGCGTGGTCATGACGATCCCGGACCGAAGCTCGCCGAGCGTCGCGAGGATGGGCACCGCGTCGCGCCACACGCCGACGACGCCGTGGACGCGTCCGTCGGCCTGGACAGGGAAATACTGGCGGAGGATGTCGGTCGTTTCGGGTATGCCGCCGGCGACCTCGCTCCTGGTCGCGAGGTCGAAGCTCGCTGCGACGGATCCCTTCTCGACCGCGGCCCGGAAGTCGGGCGTCATGCCGGCAACGGTGCCGGCGTGCCCGGGCCGGTCTGCGGCCACGATCGTCCCGTCCGGGCGCCGGACCTCGATGTGGAGGATCTCGGTGCGGTCGACGAGCAGGCGGATGCGGGCCTCGAGCTCCGCGCGTCGCTCCCTCGTCATCCCTGCCGGGTCGAGGTCCTGGGGCTCGAGATTGCCGTTGACGAAGCTGCGGATGAGCGCCGCGTCCGTCGAGACGACGGACTGCAGGGCTGTCTGCGAGTAGCTGGCGGAGACCATCACGGTCTGTGCCGTCGCCGTGACCCCGACGATCACGAGGAAGATGGCGTACACGAGGACGAGCAGGACGGGCTTGGGGATCCGCGGCGCGGCTCCGAACAAGCCCGAGGGCGCGGGCATCCCCGATCGGTTGGTCATGTCCCGACGGTACCGTCCGGTGCGGTACGGAGGACACCGTCCGATGGTCATGGGTGGGGCGCGGGACCTGCGGTCGGCGCACCGCCCTCGGCGACGCCCGCGCACGTTAGGACCGGGTGGCGGAGAGGGTGGGATTCGAACCCACGAAGTCTTTCGACTCAGCGCTTTTCAAGAGCGCCGCCATCAACCGCTCGGCCACCTCTCCACGGTCAGGATATCAGCGGGCCGCGGGTGAGCCCTTCACCGCGGCCGGCTCGATGACGTCGCGACCGAGGTACGGCCGCAGCACGTCGGGGACCGTGATCGAACCATCGGGCCGCTGGTATGTCTCGAGGATCGCGGCCACGATGCGGGCGAGCGCGAGACCCGAGCCGTTGAGCGTGTGCACGAGCTCGGGCTTTGCGCCGGCCTCCGGTCGGTAGCGGATCGCCATGCGCCGCGCCTGGTAGTCGCGGAAGTTCGAGCACGAGCTGACTTCCAGCCAACGCTCGACGCCGGGTGCCCAGACCTCCAGGTCGTACTTCTTGGCCTGGACGAAGCCCATCTCCCGGGTGCTCATCAGCAGCACACGATAGGCGAGCCCGAGGCGCTGCAGCAGGATCTCGGCGCGCTCCGTCATCCACTCGAGCGCCGCTGGCGAGTCGTCGGGCTTCTCGAACAGCACCATCTCGACCTTGTCGAACTGGTGGACGCGCAGGATCCCGCGGGTGTCCTTGCCGGCGGCACCGGCCTCGCGGCGGAAGCACGGAGAATAAGCGGCGTATCGGATCGGCAGCTCGGACGCGTCCAGGATCTCGTCGCGGTGCAGGTTCGTGACGGGTACCTCGGCGGTCGGGACCAGGTACAGCTCGTCCCGTGTGACGACGTACATCTGGTCTTCCTTGTCCGGGATCTGGCCGGTGCCCGTGGCGCTGGCCGTGTTGACGACGGCAGGCGGCCACACCTCGGTGAACCCGTTCTCGCGGGTGTGCACGTCGAGGAACCACGAGATCAGCCCGCGCTGGAGCGCCGAACCGGCTCCCTTGTAGACCGGGAAGCCGGATCCCGCGATCTTCGCACCGCGCGCGTTGTCGATGATGTCGAGCGCCTCGCCGAGCTCCCAGTGGGGCCTTCGGGTCCACGTCGCGCCGCCGGCGGGCGCGTCCGCCCCGACCTCGCCCTCGGCCGGTTCGTCGTGGGCGAGCAGCTCCCCCCAGGTCCGGACGGTGACGTTGGCGTCCTCGCCGCCCACGGGGACGTCCGGGTCGGCTGGGTTCGGGATGCGCAGCAGCTGGTCGTCGAGATCCGCCTCGATCTCGGCCAGGCTGGCGTCGAGGGCGGTGATTTGCTCGCCGGCCGCGACGGACGCAGCCTTGAGCTCCGCGACCTCCGGGCCATCGGGCTTCGCTCCGCCCTTGATGGCCTCGCCGATTTGCTTGGAGGCGGCGTTTCGTTCTGCCTTGAGCCCCTCGCTCTCGCCGAGCAAGCGGCGCCGTTCCCCGTCGAGCTCGAGGGCGCGATCGATCAGGACCGGGTCCTCTCCTTTGTCGACGGCACCCTGTCGGATGACGTCCGGTTCGTCGCGGAGTCGCTGCAGGCCGACGCTCATGGCTAGCCGCCCACCGGGAGCAGACCGGGTGGTCCGCCGGCGTCCGTCCAGCCCGAGGCCTCGCGCGCGCGTTCCCGCACGAACACCGGGTCGAGGCTGGCGAGGAGCCACCCCGCGCGCGGGCCATTGGTTCGGCCGAGGAACGCACGGTAGATGGCCTCGAAGGCGCGGCGGCCCGGAACGTCACGCTCGGTCGCGACGGCGAAGATCAAGGCCTGCCAGGCGTCGCCGCTCGCGGGCGAATCCCGATCGGCCGCCTCGGCGAGCTGGGCGAGGAACGCGCGCTGGTCCCGGTCCAGATCGGCGGCTGCAGGCGGGACGGCCTCGTGCTGGACGGCCAGCTTCGCCGATTCAGGCGCGTACGTTTCCAGCCAGGCGCGCGCGGCCCCGGCGCGCTGGTCGAGGAGCGCCCGCTCGCGGTCGGTCAGCGCGCTTCCCTTCTCCGCTTCGATGCGCGCGACGATGTCGACGCCTGGGATCTGGATGAGCATGGCCAGGTGGCCGAACGCGGGCCGGAAGGCGGCCGCCTCGGCGGCGACGTCCGCGTCCGGGTCGAGCAGGGAGTACCGAAAGGTCGCCTCGTAGCCCGGCGGCAGCTCGCCTTTCACCTCGCGCCCCGCCGCGGCCGCCGCGAACTTGTCGAACTCGTCGAACAGGCGCGGGATCTGGTCGGTGCCCTCGGGGTCGAAGTCGATGGCGTGGTTCGGGCGGTGACGCATGAAGAGGAAGCGGAGCTGCTCCGGTGGGACGACCTCGGCGATCGAATGCGCGGCCGCGCCGCGCCCTTTTGACGTCGACATCTTCTTGCCGCCGATGTTGAGGAACTCATACGGGACGTTGAGCGGCGGCTCGCGCTCGAACACCTCGCGCGCGATCGCGTCCGACCGATCACGTGAGCCACCGGCCGTCGAGAGGTCCTTGCCGCACGGCTCGATGGTGACGCCGAGGAGCGACCATTGGGCGGCCCACTCGAGATTCCAGGGCAGCTTCGCGGCCCCACCAAAGGGTGAGACCCACCCGCTCGTGCCGCAGCCCTGCGCCCACGTGACGAGGTTCTTGCGGCATTCGAAATGGACCTGTTCGCCATTCCAGTCCGTCACGATCGTCGTGCCGACCTTGCCGCAGGTCGGGCAGATGACGCCGATCGGGTGCCACGTGTCGGGGTGCTGGACGTTCGCGACGCGGCGGTAGATCTCACGCACCAGAGCCGCCTTGTCCAGCGCCGTGCGGATGAACGGGTCCAGCTCTCCGGTCGCGTAGATGTCGCTCATCCAGTAGTAGCGGTCCGGGTGGATGCCGAGTCCCGCGAACGTGTCGATGAACGTCTGGGCGTGGTGTCGGGCGTAGGAGGCGTGGCCGTCGTCCTCCTGGTCCGGGACGTGGGCAAGCGGCCGGCCCATCTCGGTCTCGACCGCGTCCGGTGTCAGCAAGGCCTGGGCATCCATGGGATCGAGGTCGTCGACGCCATAGAGCAACGTGGTCTCGATCCCGTTCGCGCGAAGGGCCCGCGCGATCGTGTCGAGGATGACCGGTCCGCGCAGGCTGCCGACGTGGACGGTGCCGGACGGCGTCTTGGAGTCGTTGACGACCTGCGGACCGGCATCCCGGACCCGCTGCGCGAGTTCGTCAGCCCAATCCACCGCGTCTCCCGAACGTGTTAGCTGATGCTCGTGATCTTGTAGGTGAAGTCGCCGGCGGGCACCTTCACGACGACCTTCTCGCCCTTCTTCTTGCCGAGGAGCGCGCGGCCGACCGGGCTCTCGTTGGAGATGCGCCCTTCGCCGGGCTTCGCCTCGGTCGAGCCGACGATCGTGAACGTCTCCTTGCCATCGCCGCTCTCGACGCTGACCGTCGAGCCGATCTGGACGTGGTCGGTGGAGTGGTTCTCGTCGATGATCGTGGCGTTCTTGATCAGCGCCTCGAGCGTCTGGATCCGGCCTTCGACGAACGCCTGCTCGTTCTTGGCATCCTCGTACTCGGCATTCTCGGACAGGTCGCCGTGCTCCTTGGCGTCGTGGATCCGATCCGCGACCTCGGGACGCTTGACGGTGATCATGTCCTCGAGCTCCGCACGGAGCTTCTGGAGGCCATCCTTCGAAAGATAGGTGGGCTTGTTGTTCATCGTGGGTAGACCCCGCGTAGCAGGTGGGCCGGAACGGGCTGGCGGCCCTCGTCGGTCTGGTGATAAAGGAAAGAACTCCAGGCGGGTCGCGGGCCGATGCCGCGCGCCTGAAGTTCCGACCGGACGCGAATGGTAGACGGGCCGGGAGGAGGTGTCAAAGCCGCGTGGACGCCCGCCGACACCGGTCAGGTCTCCTTGGCCATGCGGAGCAGGCGTCGCTTGACGCGCTGTAGCGAACCGCGGTCCGGCAGGGCGACGAAGAGCGTGTCGTCGCCCGCCACGGAGCCCGCGACCTCCGGCCAGCGTGCCCGGTCCAGCGCGGCGGCGATCGCATGGGCCGAACCCGGGAGCGTGCGCAGGACCAGCAGCAGGCCGGCTTCGTGGATCTCGAGCGGCAGGTCGGACAGCAGCTTGCGGAGGCGGTCCTCTCCGGAGGTCTCGGCCTCGATGAGCCGGGGCGGCAGCGCGTACGCCGCGGTCCCCTCGCGCGTGACCTTGACGAGGCCGAGCTCGGCGACGTCGCGGCTGATCGTGGCCTGGGTCGTGCGGAAACCCCGCTCACGCAACGCGGTGGCCAGCTCCTGCTGGGTGCGGATCGGTCGAAGGTCGACCAGATCGCGGATCGCCCGCTGGCGGAGCTGCTTCATGACCTCCATGTCCGGGCCGCCGCGCTATCGCGCCAGCCAGACGACGAGGACGACCACCGCCAGCCCGAACCGGTACCAGACGAAGATATCGAGCGATCGCGTCCGCAGGTAGCGCAGCATGAAGTGGATCGCCGCGAGGCCCGACACGAGCGCCGCGAGCATCCCGACGAGGAGGGGTTCGACCGAAACGGCGACACCAGCTTCGCCGGTCAAGAGCCTTCGGGCCTCGAAGATGATGGCCCCGGCCGTGATCGGGGTCGCCATGAGGAATGCGAACCTCGCGGCAGCCTCGCGGTCCAGGCCGGCCAGGCGACCCGCCGAGATCGAGATGCCCGACCGGCTGATACCCGGCACCAGCGCCAGCGCCTGGGCGACGCCGATCCCGATCGCGACCGGGAAGGTGACGTCGGCGATGGCACGCGACCGACGCCCGACCCGATCGGCGACGAACAGGATCACGCCACCGACCACGAGCATGACGGCAACCAGGCCGACCTCGCGGAACTGATCCTCGATGAGGTCGTTGAACAGGAGCCCGGCGAGTGCGGCCGGGATGGTGGAGGCGACCAGCAGCCAGGCGAGCCGGCGATCCGCGTCACCCCGGAAGGACCGGTCCCGCACGGCGGCCAAGCCGGCCGGGATCAGGCGTGCCCAGTCATCCCGGAAGTAGGCGAGCAGGGCCACCAGCGTGCCCAGGTGCAGCATCACGCTGAACGCGAGCGAGTTCAGGAATTCGTCGTCCCACCCGAACAGGAATGGGACCAGCACGAGGTGTCCGGACGAAGAGACCGGCAGGAACTCGGTGAGTCCCTGCACGATCCCCATCACCAATGCCTGAAGGATCGTTTCCATCGATCAGGCCCCGATTGCATTCGTCGCGGATGGCGGTCGAGGCGAAGGCGCCCGGGAGCACCGGAGCGAGCGCACGTCAAGGTGCGTGAGCGTGGAGCGGAGCGGGCAACGCACGTATCGGCCGTCAGGCGCGACAGCCGCTCCTACCGGATGAACAGCGGTGCGAGAACGAGCGTGATCGTCGCGAGCAGCTTCACAAGCACGTGGAGCGACGGACCGGCGGTGTCCTTGAACGGGTCGCCGACCGTGTCACCCACGACGGCCGCGGCATGGGCGTCAGATCCCTTGCCGAGCACGTTGCCCTGGTCGTCCTTGAGATGCCCGGACTCGATGTACTTCTTGGCGTTGTCCCACGCCCCGCCGCCGTTGTTGAGGACGGTGGCGAGCATGACGCCTGCGATCGTGCCGACCATCAGCATGCCTGCGACGGCCTCCGCGCCAAGCAGCAGCCCCACGATGATCGGGGTGGCCACGGCAACGACGCCCGGGGCGATCATCTCGCGCAGGGCGGCCTTGGTCGTGATGTCGACGACGCGCGCGTAGTCCGGGCGCTGGGTGTAGTCCATGATCCCGGGCATCTCCCGGAACTGGCGACGAACCTCGACGATGATCGCCTGGGCCGTCGTCCCGACGGCGCGGATCGCGAGCGAGCTGAAGAAGTACACGAGCATCGCGCCGATCAAGGCGGCGATGAACACCTCGACCTTGGCCATGTCGACCGACGTGAGCAGCTCGCCACCGCGGTTCGTCTGGATCAGGTTGACCTTGTCGATGTAGGCGGAGAACAGCAGGAAGGCGGCCAGCGAGGCCGACGCGATCGCGTAGCCCTTCGTCAGCGCCTTGGTCGTGTTGCCGACCGCGTCCAGGCGATCGGTGATCTCGCGTGCCCCGGCCTCGGCGCGGCTGAACTCGGCGATGCCACCGGCGTTGTCGGTGATCGGTCCGAACGTGTCCATCGCCAGGATGTAGGCCGTCGTCATGAGCATCGCCATGGTGGCCACAGCGGTCCCGAAGATGCCGCCGACATCGCGACCGGCGTCGTTCACGATGCCGGCCTGCGTCCCCAGCCAGTGGCTGGCGAAGAGCGCGATGCCGATGGTGATGGCCGTCACGAAGGTCGTCTCGAAGCCGACCGCCGTACCCGAGATGATGTTCGTCGCGGGACCGGTCTTGGACGCCTCCGCGATCTCGCGGACGGGGCGGAACGAGCCCGCCGTGTAGTACTGGGTGATGTAGACGAAGGCGACGCTGGTCGCAAGGCCCACCACGCCGGCTCCGAAGAAGTACAGCCAGACGGGGATGCCTGACGGGGCGTTGCCGTTCGTCTGGAGCATCACGTTCGTCGTGACCAGGAGCGCCACGACCGACAGGATCGTCGTGACCCAGTAGCCGCGGTTCAGGATGTTCATCGGGTTCTCGTCTTCGCGACCGCGGATGAAGAAGATCGCGACGATCGTCGAGAGGAGCCCGAACGCGCGGACGACGAGCGGGAAGAAGATCCAGGCCGCCGGATTCGGCCAGCCCGCCGCCGTGGCGATCGTGAAGACGCCGACGCCCAGGATCATCGCGCCGATGTTCTCGGCGGCGGTCGATTCGAACAGGTCCGCGCCGCGGCCGGCGCAGTCGCCGACGTTGTCGCCGACGAGGTCCGCGACGACAGCCGCGTTTCGGGGGTCATCCTCGGGGATGCCCTTCTCGACCTTGCCGACGAGGTCGGAGCCGACGTCGGCGGCCTTCGTGTAGATGCCGCCGCCGAGCTGGGCGAAGAGGGCCACGAACGAGGCACCAAAGCCGAAGCCGACGATGAGGAACGGCGCGTCGTGGGTGGCCTGGCCACCCTCGAGGCCGCCGAAGAGGGTGAAGATCCCGTACACGCCCAGCAGCGACAGCGAGACGACGAGGAAGCCGGAGACGGCTCCGCCGCGCATCGCGACCTGGACCGCCTCGACCAGGCTCCGCCGCGCGGCCGCCGCCGTCCGGACGTTGGCCTTGACGCTGATGTACATGCCGATGATGCCCGAGGCCATCGAGCACGCGGCTCCGACGATGAATGCGAGAGCGGTGCGCCAGCCGAGGTCAAGGCCGAAGATGGCGGTATCGGCCACGTCCGGGTCTTCGAAGACGGTGATGACCGCGCCGATCACGACCGCCCCGACCACGGCGAGGATGCCGATCGTCGTGTACTGGCGACGGATGAACGCCACGGCGCCCTCGAAGATCGTGCCGGCCACGGCCTCCATCTCCGGGGTGCCGGTGTCGCGCGACAGGACGTCGCGGGCCAGGTAGATGGCAAACAGCACGGCGATGATGCCCGCCGGCAGGATGATCAATTGGAGCGTGGTCGCATCCATCAGGGTCTGTCGGGTCCTCCAGGTCGGTCAGGTCCGGCGTCCGTCCCGTGGCGCGTGCGCGTGCGCCGTCGCGGGCGGGTGTCCGGGATGCTGCCGGCAGGCCCCGACGGTATGCACCGTGGGCTGGGACCTTGCAGGCCGGCGGCGAGTGTAACAAGGCGTTCTTCAGCGGGTCAAACTCGCCCGTCGCGAGGTTATGCATCCTGGTCGATGGCCTTCCGGACCCATCCCGGCGGCCGCAGGCGGCGGCCCCTATACTGCCGGACCTGTGACCAAACGACCCGCACTCGGGTGTCTCTTCGAGATCGTCGAGACCCTCGTGCTGACTCTCATCATCTTCGTCGTGATCCAGAATTTCGTCGCACAGCCGTACAAGGTCCAGCAACAGTCGATGGAGCGGACCCTGGAGCCTGAGCAGTACGTGCTGGTGGACAAGCTCACGCCCAGGTTCAACACGTACAAGCGCGGCGACATCGTGGTGTTCACCCCACCCGAGGACTGGGGCGACAACGGCACGCCCTTCATCAAGCGCGTGATCGGCGAGGCGGGCGACACGGTCGAGATCCGCGACGATGGGCTGGTCTACATCGACGATGTCGCGCTCGAGGAGCCGTACATCTACGCTGACGAGGACGGCGGGCCGTCGCAGCCCACGACCGCTCCGCTCGAGCAGGCCAAATGGACGATCGCGGAGAACGAGGTCTTCCTCATGGGTGACCACCGCTCCAATTCGGCCGACTCACGAACGTTCGGACCGGTCGAGGTCGACCAGGTCATCGGGCGCGCATGGCTGCGCTACTGGCCGCTGGACACCTTCGGCATCCTGCCCGCGCCGACCTACGCGGATCTGTCGCCGGCCAATTCCTGAGCCGTGTGACGACGCGGTGCGGGACGACGCGGAGGAGATGACGCGGTGACGCCGATCATCGCGATCGTCGCCCTCGCGGTCGTCGGTGGGGCGGTCGTGGTGGTGTCGTCGCGGGATCCGCGGACGGTGCTCCTGGCCCTGGCGGTGACGCTGGTCGCCACTCCGCTCGTTGCCGATCCCCTGGCCTCACCCCTCGGGCTCGCCGCGCGTCTCGTCGGCGCCATCCTTGCCATCTACCTCTTGTGGGTCGTGGCCCGCCATCGTGGGGACCGCGGGGTCGTCACCAGCCCGACCGGTGGCTCGCGGATCGGCTGGCCGTCCGAGATCCTGCTCGCGGCCGGGGCGATGGTCGCGGGATACGCCGCGCACGGGCTGGGCGCCCCCGCCGATGGACCGCCGCTCGCGAGCGCCGCCGGGTTCGCCGTCGCGGCGCTGGCCGTGGCACCGGTCGTGACCGGCAGCGACATCATCCGTGTGGGCACGGGCCTGCTGCTGCTCATCGACGCTGCGCTGCTGGTCCGGACGGGGCTCGGCGGCACGCCGGGCGAGGTCGAGCAGCTGGTGACCGCGGCGATGCTGATCGTGCTGGGCGGCGCGCTCGCGGCCCTGGCGGCCAGCGCCCGGGCCGATGGCTCCGGCGGCTACGCGTACGCGGATCCGGCACGCGTTCGCGTCCGTCGCGAACCGGACGCGCACCCGCGCGAACAGCTCTGACCGCAGACGCCAGATGAGCCTCCTCCCCTTCGTGCTGGTCACGACCGTCGGGGCGGTGCTGGCGTTGCTGCTGCGGGGCAACGAACGGGTCGCGACCGCCATCGCCGTCACCGGCCTCATCGGGGCCGGGGTGACGGCCCTCGCGATCAGTCCGGGTCAGAGCGTCGCCATCGGTGGAGCCGGGATCGCGACCACCGAGTATCTCCGTCTGTTCCTCGTCCTCGGGGCTGACAGTCGGACTGTTACTCGCCGTCGTGGGCCAGGCGGTCGGCAGCCGGCGGGACGCGGCGGCCGTGACGCTCGGGGTGCTCGCGACATCGGCCCTGGCCCTGTCATTGCCCGACGCCCGGCTCGCCGTCCTCGCGGCGACGGCCGGCGGGGGCTTCGGCGCACTCGTGACGCTCGCTCCGATCGGCGGCCGCGTGGGCGCGACCGTCGGGACCCGCGTCCTGCGGGCGACGGTCGTCGCCGGCACGATGGCCGTGGCGGCCACCGCGTGGATCGGACGCGACCTGACCGATCTCGCCGCCCAGCCGGTGGTCTTCGGTCTTGCCTACCTCGCGTTCGCCATCGCGGTCGCGATCCGGTTCGGAGCCATCCCGCTCCATACCTGGGCCGCGCCACTGACCGACAACGTGCCGGAATCCTCGCTCCCGCTCGTGACGGCATGGGCGCCGGCCGCCTTCGCGGTCGTGGCCCTGGCGTGGGCCGATGCGTCCATCGCACCGCTGCTCGTGGATCTCGATGCCGTTCGGTTCGTCGTGCTCGCCATCGCGATCGCCTCGATCGTGCTCGCATCCGTGGCGGCGCTGATCCAGGACGACATCGAGCACATCGTCGGCTACGCGATCATCGGCGACGCCGGCGTCGTACTGCTCGCGATCGCCGCGCTCGATCCGGCGGCCTGGGCGCCCGCACGCACCTGGATCCTGGCGTTCGTCGTCGCCCGGAGCGCCTTCGCCGCGTGGGCCGCCGCAACTCGTTCGGTGTTCTTCACGGGCAGGGTCGAGGACCTGCGCGGGTGGGCGATCCGGTCGCCCGTGCTCGGCGTGATCCTGGCGATGGTCGTCGTGGCCAGCGTCGGCGTGCCGGGACTGGCGGCGTTCGATGCCCGTGGGGCGATCATCGGGCTTGCGATCGAGGGACCGCTTGGCGCGCTCGTGATGCTTGGCGCCCTGTCGCCGCTCCTGTATTACGGGCGGCTGTTCGCGGTCGGTGTCGGGCGGCCCGAGGGCGGTCCCGCCCGCGGCATGGGCCCCCGTCCGATCGTGTCCCCGGTGGATCTCACCGACATCCGAAGCTGGCTGGGCCGGACCTGGTCGGACAACCTGGGCGTGACCGCCACGGGAGGTGCGGCGCTCCTGGCCATCCTGGCGCTGGCCGTGTCGTTCGGGGCGTTCGGCGCGTCAAGCGCGGCTGCAGGCCTGCCGCCCACGCTCGACGTGAGCCGCGAGTCGTTCGCCCCCGAAGAACCCCAGCAGCCGATCGAGTCGGATGCGCCGTCGGCGCCACCCGCCGACGGTGAGCCCAGCGAAGCGCCATCGGCCCCGCCCTCGGACGACGAGCCCAGCGGAGCTCCCTCGCCCTGACCGAGGCCTACTCCTCCGGCGCCAGGACCCAGCGATCGATGTCTCGCTCGTAGTCGAACAGCTCCCCGGGCGCGAACCACAGCGCGAGCTCGGTCTCGGCCGCTTCGGGGCCGTCGGACGCGTGGACGATGTTCTGCGCGGTCTCGAGCGCGAAATCCCCGCGGATCGTCCCGGGCGCCGCCTCGTGCGGGCGCGTCGCGCCGTTGATCGCACGGACCACCGCGATCGCGTTCGGTCCCTCGAGGGCGAGGGCGACGAGCGGCGCGGACGTGATGAACTCGACCAGGCCGGCGAAGAACGGCTTCTCGCGATGCGCCGCGTAGTGGCGTTCCGCGAGGTCGCGCTCGACCTGGACGAGCTTGAGGCCGACGACCTTGAGGCCACGCTCCTCGTACCGGGCCAGGATCCGGCCGGTCAGCTGGCGCTGCACGCCGTCGGGCTTGACGAGGACAAGGGTTCGTTCGGTCACGCAGGGTCTCCTTGGGTGGGTGGGTCAGTGGATGGGTCGTACGGAACGTCCTCGGGCGGCTCGGCTGCCGGAGCCCAGTGCTCGTCGGCCTGCAGTGCCGTTCCCGCCTCGGCAGACGGTCCCGCAGGGTGGCTGGGCTCATCTCGGCGCGTATCGGGCTCGTGATCTGGGGCGGACGGTGGCCACCACCCCCCGCTGGCCGCCTCGGCGAAGGCGCGACGGGCCTCGATCTCGCGCCCGACAAGTCGGTACGCATCTCCCCGGACGAGGGCCATCCCTCGCTCCGTCCGGCCCTCGACCAGGTCGAGGACCGCGGGCGCGAGGGCGGGCGCGACCCGGAGCACGAGCCCGAGCCGGACGGCCGCCTCGTCCGCGTCGCCCGCTTCGAGCGCCGCACGCCCGAGATCCAGCTCCGTTTCGCCCGTCGGCTGGTCGTTGAGGGCGTCGATCTCATCGCGCGCTTCTACATCGGCGGTCAGATCGGGGACGGGATCGGGGTCATGCGTCGCGACCGTGGCCTCCCACAGGCCGATGGTCGCGGCGTCCGCGTCGGCGCTCGGGCCGGCGGGAGTCTCGCCCACCGCGCCGGGCGCAGGCACCTCTACGGCCGCTCCCTCGTCGTGCGGCCGCGGATGACGGTGCACGACCGATGAGACGCGGCGCGGAGGGTCGAACATGGTCGTCGGCGACGGCGGCGGCGCCGCGGCATCGGGCGGCCAGACGCCAGCGCGCGGCATGCCCGCGAACAACACGTCGATCGAGCCGTCCGCGACCTCCATCGCCCGATCCGCGAGGCGCCGGGCCTCCGTCGGGCGGCCGCGCGCGGCGGCCGCCTCCGCGGCGACCACGAGCGCGAGGAGTGGACCGTCCTCGTCGTCCAGGGCGGCCACGGCGGCTTCTCCGGCGCCGGCGATGTCGCCCGTGCGCCAGCGAGCCTCGGCGAGGTCGACGAGTCCGTCCCGGTCGAGCGCGTCCCGACCGGCCAGGGTCTCGAGCTCGGCGCGTGCCAGGGCCAGCGACCCCAGTCGCAGGTGCAGCCGTGCCAGGGCGAGGTCCGAACCGCGGGTCGCGACGCCGCCGTCCTCTGCCACGCTCATCAGGACGGTAGCCGCAGGTGCTTCTCGAGCCCACGCAGGTAACGCGCCGGCGCCACCGCGGCAAGTCGCAGGCCGTCGTCGCGGATCAGTTCGCCCGCGACCCTCGCGATGTCCTCCGCCGTGACCGCCTCGAACTCGGCGAGCGCCTCCTCGAGGGTCAGCACCCGATCGTGGAGCGCCTCCTGGCCACCGATCCACGACGCGACATGGCGGGTCTCGTCCATGCGCAGCTCGAGACCACCTGACAGGTAGCGCCGGGCCTTGTCCAGCTCCTCGGGCGGGACGAGCTCGTCACGGAGCCGGACGAGCTCGTCGAGGATGGCCGCGAGCGCATCGCGCAGCCCGGCCGGGTCGACGCCCGCGGAGATCTCGATGGACCCGGCATCCGCGTAATCGACGATGCCCGACCCGATGTCGTAGGCGAGCCCGCGTTCCTCGCGCACCGACAGGAACAGGCGGCTGCTCATGCCGTCGCCGAGGATCGCGTTCAGGAGCGCCAGGATCCAGCTGTCGGCATGGTCGCGACGCAACGCCGGGAGCCCGATGACGAGCTGCGCCTGCGAGGTCTGGCGCTTGCCGAGTCGGGAGCGCTCGCCGGCGGGCAACAGCGGGGCGGGGTCGTAGTCCGGGATCTTCCCGTTGCCCGTGCCGAACGCCGCGGCGGCGAGCTCGACGGCCTCCGCATGCGCGATATCGCCGGCCACCGCGATCACGGTGTTGGCCGGGCGGTACGTCGTTCGCCAGAAGTCGCGGATGGTCGTGTGGGGGAGCGCCCGGATGCCAGTCTCGTCCCCGCAGATCTCCCGACCCAGCGGGCCATCGCCGAACAGCGCGGTCTGGAACAGGATCTGCGCGTACTCGGCTGGGTCGTCCTGGTACGAGCGGATCTCCTCGATGATCACCGAGCGCTCGCCCTCGATCTCCTCCGCGTCGAGCAGGGGTCGGACGATGAGCTCCCCGAGGACATCGACCGCCCGCGGCGCCTCGCGACGCGGGACGCGAACCCAGTAGACGGTCGATTCCCGGTCGGTCGAGGCGTTGAACGAGCCACCGACACCTTCGATCGCCTCGCTGATCGAGCGCGTCGATGGGTAGGCCCGCGTGCCCTTGAACGTGATGTGCTCCATGAAGTGGGCGACGCCGGTCTCGGCCGCGGATTCCAGGCGCGAGCCGGCCAGGACGTATGCCGCGATGGAGACCGAACGCGCCCCGGGCACCCGGGAGCTGATCACGCGCGGCCCCGAGGGCAGCGCGGTCCGTTCGAACATCGCGGCCGATGGTACAGGAACGCGAAGGGCGCCCCGGCCGGCCGGCCGGGGCGCCCAAAACGTGCGCGCCTGTCAGATGACGGTGGCGTTGAGCCAGTTCTGCATGAAGTAGATGACGAAGGCGACCGCGACCGCCCACATCAGCGGATGAATTTCACCGATCTTGCCCTTCGCGAGCTTCACGACGACATACGCCACGAATGCCGCCCCGATGCCGACCGTGATGCTGAAGGTCAGGGGCATGAGGATGAGCCCGAGCAGTGCCGGGAAGCCTTCCTCGATATCACTGAAGTCGATGTCTTTGATCAAGCCGATCATGAGGAACCCGACGAAGACCAGGACCGGCCCGGTCGCGACGTACGGCACGAGCACGGCCAGCGGCGTCAGCAGGATCGCGGCCAGGAAGAGCACGCCGGTGACGACCGACGTGAAGCCGGTCCGGCCCCCTTCAGCGACGCCAGCGGCACTCTCGATGTAGCTCGTGTTCGAGCTGATGCCGGCCGCGCCACCGGCGACAGCCGCGACGGAGTCGACCAGCAGGATCCGACCGACGTTTTCCGGTTGGCCCCCCTCGTCGACGAGACCGGCCTGCTCGCTGATCGCGGTGGCCGTGCCCATCGTGTCGAAGAAGTCGGTCAGCATGAAGCTGAAGATCGTCAGTGCGGCGGCCAGACCGCCAAGGACCACGAAGACATTCGTCAGGTCGAAGTCCCCGAGCGTCGAGAAGTCGGGCGTGGCCACGAACGAGGTCGGCAGTGGCTGGATGCCGACCGCAAGGGCGATGGCCGTCGTCACGAGGATGCTGATCAGCAGGGCCGCCGGCACCTTCCGCGCCCACAGGACGACGGTGATCAGCAGGCCGAGCCAGAACAGGAAGTGCACGGGTTCGGTGGGGTACACGAAGGTGACCGGCACCGGGTTCTCGGCCGACGAGCCGCCGGTCTTGACGATGATCCCGGCGTCGATGAAGCCGATGAACAGGATGAACAGGCCGATCCCGACGCCGATCGCGCGCTTGAGGGCCATCGGGACGGCTCGCATGATCGCCTCGCGCAGGCCGACCAGCACGAGGACGGTGACGATGAGGCCCTCGAGGACGATGACGCCCATGGCCCCGGCCGGAGTCAGGCCCTGGGTCAGGACGAGCCCGAAGGCCACGGCACCGTTGATGCCAAGGCCGGCCGCCAGGGCGAGCGGCGTGTTCGCGATGAGGCCCATCCCGATCGTCACGACGCCCGCGACGAGCGCCGTGGCGGCCGCGGCGGCAGGGATGAACGCCAACGCCTCGGGCGAGCCCGGAGCGCCGAACATGTTCGAGAGGATGGCCGGGTTCAGGAACAGGATGTAGGCCATGACCAGGAACGTGGTCACCCCGGCCTTGATCTCGGTGGCTAGGTTCGTCCCACGTTCGGCGAACTTGAAGTACTCGGCGAGCGCGCCGCCGCCTCCCTCCGGGACGGGCCGGTTCTGGACATCGTCCACCTGGTTCTTTCCCTCCTTGCCCTCGACCGCGCGCCGAGCCTCGTTGGGCGGGCTCGGACCGCGCCATGGTTCGCTCTCCGCCGGCGTCCCACCGCGCCGGCGTCCCGGATCGGCTATTCGTCCTCGTGGGCGTCGAGGCCGAGCAGCTCCATCTGGACGAAATCGGACGTGTCGAACTCGAGCTGACGCGGGGCGAACGGCGAGACATCCTCGCCACTTGCGCCGATCGGCGCGAACTCGACGATGACCCGCTCGTCGCCCTGGACGAGCACATAGACGAGCAGCTGGTCGGGGCGCGTCTCGAACTCGAGATGCTCGAAGGAATCGATGTTCAGGGTGATCGCCAGCGGCGTGAAGTACGTCGAGGTGTCCGGCGCGTCGGTCACGATGCGCTCGACCCAGCCCGTTCCGTGGGAGACGACCTCGCGGCCGCGCAGGTACCGGTAGCTGACGGTCTGCTTGAGCAGGGGGCGCAACAAGTGGAGCATGTCGGCCGCGCTTGACACGACGCCCTGGTTCACGAAGAACTTGGCCGGCGGGGTCGACACGTGGGGTCTCCTCGGGGGCGCTGGGACGTGGTCGTTGGGGGACGACGGTCGTCGGCGATGGTACCGCACGGTGAGGGCCGCGGCGACCCCGAATCGGCCGCCGCGTATCATCGCGGCCATGTTGCTCGCCATCGACATCGGGAACACGAACGTCTCGATCGGCCTCCTGCGCGGCGGAAGGCTCATCGCGACCCGCCGTGCCGCCACCGAAGCGCGGGCCACGGCCGACGAGCTCGACCTCATGCTCGACGGGCTGCTGCGCCTCGACGACGCGTCGTTCGGCGACGTCGATGCGATCGCCTGCGCGTCCGTGGTCCCGGCCCTGACGGCGCACGTCGAGGCGATCGCCGCCCGGCGCGAGCGGCCGCTGACCGTGGCCGCGGCCGGGATCGTGCCGCTCGCCGTTCGCGTCGACCGGCCGGGCGAGGTCGGCGCCGATCGTCTCGTCAATGCCCTGGCCGCAGCGCGGCTGTACGGCACGCCGGCCGTCGTGGTCGATTTCGGGACGGCGACCACGCTCGACTGCGTGGCCACGGACGGCGCGTATGTCGGTGGAGCCATCGCCCCGGGCCTGGAGCTCGGGCTCGAGGCCCTCGCCGCGCGCACGGCCAAGCTCCCGCGCATCGAACTGCGCGCCCCCGACCGGGCGATCGGGCGAGACACGATCAGCGCGATGCAATCGGGCACGATCTTCGGCTACCAGGCGCTGACGACCGGGTTGCTGCGCCGCGTCCGGGGGGAGCTCGCGGATGCCGCCGGCGTCGAACCGCGCGAGGTCAAGGCCATCCTGACCGGCGGGCTGTCCGCGGCGCCGTGGGCCGCCGACCTCGAAGGCATCGACGCCATCGATCCCGATCTCACGTTGAAGGGCCTCGCCATCCTGCACGCCGAGGTCGCCGGCGGGGAGCGGCTGGAGCTCGGGTTGCCGTGACGGAGAGGCGCCTCAGCGGCCGGCTCATCGCCCTCGGAGTCACGGGCTCGATCGCCGCGTACAAGGCGGTCGAGCTGCTCCGGCTGTTCCGGGCCGAGGGCGCGGAGGTCGCGGTGATGCTCAGCCCGGCGGCGACCCGGTTCGTGGGCCCACTCACGTTCGCCGCGCTATCGAGGCATCCGGTCGAGACCGACATCCTCGAGTTGCTGCCGGACGGCCGGATCGGGCACATCGTGGTCGCGGACAGCGCCGATGCGATCGTGGTGGCTCCGGCGACGGCGCACTTCCTCGGAGCCATGGCCAACGGTCTGGCCGGGGACGTCGTGACGGCGACGGTCCTGGCATCCGGGGCGCCGGTGGTCGTCGCGCCGGCGATGGACGGCGACATGTGGACCCACCCGGCGACGAAGGCGAATGTCGCGCGACTGCGGGATGCGTTCGGATACGTGATCGTGGAGCCCGCGGCCGGTGAGCTGGCATCGGGGCAGTCTGGCGTCGGGAGGCTCGCCGATCTGGCGGAGATCGTGGATGCGGTGGTCGCGGCCGTCGGCAGCACTCCGGTCCGTGCTCCCGACGCGAGTCGGCGCCCACCCGTCGTCGACGGCCCTCGCGATACGGACCTGGCGGGTCGTCACATCGTCGTGAGCGCCGGCGGCACGCGCGAGGCCATCGATCCGGTGCGCTTCATCGGCAATCGATCGACCGGTCGGATGGGTGCGGCCATCGCCGCGGCGGCCCTGGAGCGCGGCGCGCAGGTCACGGTGGTGGCAGCCAACCTCGAGGTGGCGCTGCCGGACGACGCCGAGGTCGTCCACGTCGAATCGACCGCGGAGCTGCGGGCGGCCCTGCTGCGCCTCACCCATCGACCCGACGGCGCCGCCGGCTTCGATGCGCTCGTCATGGCTGCCGCCGTGGCCGATTTCCGGCCGGTGAGCACCGCCGAAACGAAGCTCGAGCGCATTGCCGCCGGGCTCACGCTCCAGCTCGAGCCGACGCCCGACGTCCTGGCCCAGCTCGCTCGGATCGTGCGCGGCACCGACACCAATGGCGAGGCGACCGCACAGGCCGTGGAGCCGCGGCCCTACCTGGTCGGCTTCGCGGCGGAGACCGGTTCGATTGATAGGGCGGCCGAGAAGCTCAAGCGCAAGGGGGTCGACCTGCTCGTGGCCAACGACGTCGCGGAGGCCGGTTCCGGCTTCGGGACGGACACGAATCGGGTGAGCATCCTGGCCCTGGACGGTGAGCGCGACGACCTGCCGCTGCTGAGCAAGCGCGAGGTGGCCGACCGCCTGCTGGACCGGATCGCGCTCGCGCTGGACGCCCGCGACGCCGACGCGCAGACTTCGAAGCCATGAGCGCTTCGACCGACACGCCACGCCGCCTGACCGTCGCCGACATCGCCAAGCGCTACGCCGACGGCCAGCGATTGCCGATGCTGACGGCCTACGACTACCCGACTGCCCAGATCCTCGACGAGGCCGGGGTCCCGCTGCTGCTCGTCGGCGATTCGCTTGGGCAGGTGCTGCTCGGCTACGAGTCCACGGTGCGCGTGACGATGACCGAGATGCTCCACCACACCAAGGCGGTCGTGCGGGGCTCGCAGCGCGCGATGGTCATCGGCGACATGCCGTTCCTGACCTATTCCACGGTCGACGAGGCGCTCGAGAACGCTGGCCGCTTCCTGCAGGAGGCGGGGGCGCAGGCCGTCAAGATCGAAGGCGGCGTCCGCTCGGCCCGGGTCATCGAGGCGATGGTCAAGGCGGGCATCCCGGTCATGGGCCACATCGGCTGGACGCCACAGGCGCAGCTCGGGATGGGCGGCAAGGTCAAGGTCCAGGGCAAGGACCGATCGCAGGCCCGGAGCCTGCTGGCCGATGCGCTCGCGGTCCAGGAGGCGGGGGCCTTCTCGATCGTGCTTGAGCTCATGCCTGCGCAGCTGGCGACGGCCATCACCGAACGGTTGCGGATCCCGACGATCGGCATCGGGGCGGGGCCGGGCTGCAGCGGTCAGGTCCAGGTCATCACGGATCTCCTCGGGCTGGGTGACTTCCTGCCGCGCCACGCGCGGCCGTACGCGCAGCTGCGGACGACGATCGCGGAGGCCGCGCGGGGTTACGCCGCGGACGTCGAGGCGGGCACGTTCCCGGGTGAGGCCGAGACCGTCCTCATGGACGAGGCGGTGCTCGACGAGGCGTTGGGCCGAGGGGAGTCCGATCGAGCCGGCGGCAGCATCCCGGTCGGAGGCATCCCGCTCGACCGCGATCTCTGACTGATCCCCGAATACGACCGATGACTGAGGTTGCCAAGACGACGGTCGTGCGCACACGCGCCGAACTGCGGGCGGCCCTCGCCGATGCGCCACGGCCGGTCGGGCTCGTGCCGACGATGGGCTGGCTGCACGAGGGCCATCGCGCGCTGATGCGGGCTTCGCGCGCCGAGAACGCGACGGTCGTGGTCTCGATCTTCGTCAATCCCCGCCAGTTCAACGTCGCGTCCGACTTCACGCGCTACCCCCGCAACGAGGCCCACGATTTGGCGATGTGCGAGGCGGAAGGGGTCGACCTGGTCTTCGCGCCCGAGGTGGAGGAGATCTACCCGCCGGGTTTCGCGACCACGGTTTCGGTCGGGGCGGTCGCTCTGCCGTTGGAGGGCGCGGCGAGGCCGGGACATTTCGACGGTGTGGCGACCGTCGTGGCGATCCTGTTCGACCTGGTCGGGGCAGAACGCGCGTATTTCGGCCAGAAGGACGCGCAGCAGGTGATGGTGATCCGCCAGATGGCGCGCGACCTCGCGATCGGGACGGAGGTCGTGACGTGTCCCACGATCCGCGAGCCGGACGGCTTGGCGCTCTCGTCGCGGAACGTGCACCTGACCCCGGATGAGCGCGCCGCGGCGCCGGTCCTGAGGCGGGCGCTCGTGGCGGCGCGCGATGCGTGGCGAACAGGCGAGCGGGACGCCGAGCGGCTCCGCGACCAGATGTTCGAGACGCTGACAGCAGAGCCGTTGGTGGACGTCGAGTACGTCTCCATCGCCGATGCGATGACGCTGCAGGAGCTCACGAGCGTCGACCGGCCGGCGCTGGCCTCGCTGGCCGTTCGCTTCGGCTCGACTCGCCTCATCGACAACGAGATCCTGGACCCGACGACGGGAACCTCGTTTGCCTGACGGTTGTAGGTGATGGACGGGCGGGCGCCGGCCGCGGCCCCGACCGGCGCCGGCCCGCCCACCGCACGGCCGCAGGGCCGATCGAACCGTGTCAATGTCAGTGACAAATTCAGAACAGGTCGCTCGTGGTCGATCGCCTCATATGACGATTTCTGCGATCTGGGCAATCGGTCATGCTGATCTGTGGCGTGATGGTGTCTGAGGCTGACGTGGGCTAGTCGGTCGCGCACGGCTGTGGCGATATGGTGTCTCAGGCTGACACCCGAAGTCGGAGCAAGGCCGGTTCGCTCCGGCGCCCCCTGCCCCGCCGCCCCCGCGTCGGCTAGGCCGTCGCCGGAGAGGGGCGAACCTCCGCTTCAGTGGCGACGTCGAGGATCCGGTCGATGAACAGGTATTCCCACACGAGCGCCTTGATCTCCTCGATCTTGCCCCGGTCGGCTGCGTGCGTCTTGACGAGGAGGTCGTGGACCTCGGACGCCACGGCGTAGGTGTCCTCGGGCACGATGGTCGCGAAGAGGTCCGCCGCGCGGATCGCCTCGAGCACCGGTTTGCGCGGCCGGTAGCCCCCGGTCAGCACGAGTCCCAGGGCGTCGCCTCCGGCTTCCGCCCCGACCCGCCGCGCGTGGACGATCGCGGCGATCACGTCCTCGCGGTCGCCGGGCACGATGACGAGCGCTCCGGGCCCGATGCGCTGGAGCATGTGCTGCGGCTCCATGGCGCCGATCGCAACGCCGCCGATCACCTGATCCAGGTCCGGTCCCGGGTGGATCGTCTCGCCGTGGACGCCCTCGAGGACCATCGACAGCGTCGGATTCGACAGGATCGGGCGATACGGGAGGACGCCGAGCAGCGTGATGCCGTGGCGCGCCAGTCCGCGCTCCAGGGTCCTCGCGAGATCGGGCTTGGCGAGGAGGTCGACCTTGTTGACGATGGCCCCCGCGACGTGGACGCCCGCGCGCTCGAACAGGGCCTTGTTCAGCACGATCTCATCGATCGGGCGGCCGACGCCGCCCTCGGACACGATCACCGCCGGCGAACCGAGCATCGCGGCCACCTGGGCGTTCGACAGCCCGATGACGGCGCCGACGCCTGCGTGCCCGGTCCCCTCGATGAGCAGCATGTCGCGGTCGGCGGCGAACTGGGAGTGGGCGGCCGCGATCCGGCTGGGGAGGTCCTCGACGACCCTGCCGTCGATGTAGCTCTGCGTGAACCCACGCGGGATGTGGACCGGGCTCATCTGCTGCAAGGGCTCGGCGAGGTCGAAGACGCTCTTCATGAGGACGGCGTCCTCGTCCGCGGGGACGCCATCCTCGATGACCGTTCGCTGCCCGACCGGCTTGATGAACCCGGTCGAGAGGCCACGGCGCCCGAACCCGTCCATGACCCCGAGGCTGAGCGTGGTCTTGCCACGGTTCTGCCCGGTCGCCGCGAGGTAGACGTGGCGCATTTCAGGCGGCCCCGTGCGCCATCAGCCCGAAATTCTCAGCTGTGCGTGCCCGTCTTGCGCTCGACCAGGCCGAGCGCGTCGCGCAGTCGAGCGACCGTCTCGGCATCGACCGCGTCAGGCTCGAGGTACGGGCCGAGCCGCTCGAGGATGTCGACGACGAGCCCGAAAAAGACGCTCGCGTCGGCCACGAAGAACTGCGGCTCGTTGTTGTAGCGGACCAGCGTCAGGCGCCCCTGGAGGACGCGACGCTCTTCGACATGCGCGACCTGGGTCGCGAAGTTGTGACCCTGGATCCCGTCAGGGTTGTTGAGGAAGTTCAGCGCGTTGTCGATCGCGAGGCCGAAGCGCGCCCGCCACGCGACCAGCCGCTCGTGGACCTCGGACGGGATGCGCACCTCGGCGACCTCGTCGAAGACCTCCGGTGCGACCGTCAGCAGCCCGACCAGCGTCGTCCCCGCGCGCGGCCCGAGCATGACCTGCAGGCTGCGCTCGAGCGTGAAGACCTCCGAATCGAACCGCGGGCTCGTGATGACGTCGGTCAGCAGATCCTCGACGTTGTCGAGGATGCCGGGCTCCGCCACCGCGTTCGACAGGTGGAGGATCTCCTCTTTGAACAGGAATTTCTCTTCGTGGTCGAGCATGGCCGCGATGGTAGCACCGGGCCGGGGCGTGCCCTGGCGCGTTGTCGTGGCATCGATCCTTCATGCACCCCGCGCGCCTATCGACGAAGGAACGCGTCCGAGGACCACGGATCATGGTGTTCCACCGCGAACGCGGGCATCGGATGCACGATCAACGAACGTGACGTCGTTCGGTCGCTGATACGAGCACCCGGTGCACGGGAGACGCGTCCGCACGTCCCATTGCGTGATCTCCCACGCGTCCTTCGCTGGCCTGACCCGTAACAGGCGCGGCCCCGTGCGCCCCGGCGACCATTCCGGCCATCGACCGGGACCAACCTGACGTTCATGGCCGTGCCACGCACCAGATCGACCGCATCTCGCGGACCGGGTCCGGTCCGGTGCGTGTCATGCACCGGACCAACGGCAACCACGATCGCGTTGGCTGGAATGAATGCGCGCCGTGCGCACCGACGGCTGGCGGGTCTATGGGGCGGCGCAACCAGGCCCGACGCCCTAGGGGTACAGGCCGCGCATCTCCATGGCGTCCGCGACGCGCTTCACGGCGAGCAGGTACGCGGCGGTCCGCATGTTGACCTCCTCGCGCTGCATCATCGCAAGCGTCTCCCCGAACGCCTTGACCATGATGTCCTTTAGCTTGGCGTTCACGACCGCCTCGCTCCAGTGGTCGCGGTTGAGGTCCTGCACCCATTCGAAGTAGCTGACCGTGACGCCCCCGGCGTTGCACAGGATGTCCGGGATCATGAACTTGCCGGCGTCGTAGAGGATCTCGTCCGCTTCCGGCGTGGTCGGGCCGTTGGCTGCCTCGGCGATGATCTTCGCCTTGATGTTGCGGGCGTTCCGCGACGTGATCTGGTTCTCCAGGGCTGCGGGGATGAGGATGTCGCAGTCGACCTCGAGGACATCGGCGTTGGAGACGTCGTCCGCGCCCGGGAAGCCCTGGACCGTGCCGTGCTCCTGCTTCCAGCCGACCACCTTCGCGACGTCGAGGCCGCCCGCGGCGTGGATGCCACCGGTCGAATCCGACACGGCGACGACCGTCGCACCCTCCTGGGCGATGAGCCTGGCCGCGATCGCGCCCGCGTTGCCGAAGCCCTGGATCGCCACCTTCGACTTGGTCAGGTCCATCCCGAGGTGCGCGACGGCTTCGATGACGCAGAAGACCGTGCCGCGGGCCGTCGCCTCGTTGCGGCCCTCTGAGCCACCCAGGCTGATCGGCTTGCCGGTCACGACGCCCGGGACCGTGTAGCCCGCATGCATGGAATAGGTATCCATCATCCAGGCCATGATCTGGGCGTTGGTGTTGACGTCCGGGGCCGGGATGTCCTTCTCGGGGCCGACCAGGACCTCGATCTCGGTGAAGAACCGGCGGGTCAGGCCCTCGAGCTCCTTCTGGCTGAGCTTCTTGGGATCGACGATGACGCCGCCCTTGCCGCCGCCGTATGGGATCCCGACGACCGCGCACTTCCAGGTCATCCACATCGCCAGGGCCTTGACCTCGTCGAGCGAGACATCCTGGTGGTAGCGGATCCCGCCCTTGGCCGGACCACGGCCCAGGTTGTGCTGGACGCGATAGCCGGTGAAGACCTGCACCGACCCGTCGTCCATGTGAACCGGGAAGTGGCAGGTGAATTCGCGCCGCGGCTCGCGAAGGACGAGCCGCATCCCGGCGTCCAGGTCGAGACGCTCTGCGGCGAGATCGAACTGTCGCTGTGCGACTTCCCACGCGTTGATTTGCGCAGCGACGTGCTCGGTGGTCATGGAAGGGAGAACCTCCGTGTCGGGCGCCCGTCCCGGGTCGCCTCGTCGTGTGTGGGCCGTCTCCCGGACGACCCCACGGGGCGTGTCGAAGGTTCTTGGGCGATTTCGCCGGACTTCGACGCGCGACTCATGCGGCGCCGAGTATAGCCGGAGGTCGGCTGGACGCGCCTCCCCGATGGTACCGGTCGGCAAGGTTGTCGCAACCTCACCGCAACCTTCACGCGGGGGCGCCACCCGGCTTGTACAGGATCGCGGCGCCGACACAGCCCGGCCCCAGGTGCGGCCCGACCGACGCCCCGACAAGCGCCACGGGAACGTCTTCAGGTTTCAGATGCGGCAGGCGTCGCAGCATCTCCTCGCGGAACGCCTCGACGTCCGCGGAGGTCGTGTGGAGGATGACCAGCCGTTCGATCGGCGCTTCCGTGATGAGCTCGATCAGGCGCTCGCGGACCTTTGAGCGCGTGCGGACCCGGTCGGCGGTGGTGACCACGCCGTGCTTGACCTTGATGATCGGCTTGACCGACAGCAGCGTGCCGATGGCCGCCTGGGCGCCGCTGATCCGGCCACCCTTCTTCAGGTATTCGAGCGTCTCGAGCGCGACATACATGAGCATGTCCGGTGCCCGCGCCTCGAGCATCTCGGCGATCTCGGCGGCCGGGCGGTCGGCCGCAGCCATCTCGACGCCCATCTGGGCGAGGATGCCCTGCGCCATCGATGCGCCCTGGGAATCGACGATATGGATCTCCCGGTCCGGCAGCATGTCGCGTGCGATCTGGGCGCTCTTGATGGTGCCCGACAGCGTGCCGGCGACATGGATCGAGACGATCGCCTCGGCACCGGCGGCGAACGCGGCCTCATACGCCGCCTTGAAGTCGCCGGGCGACGACGCCGCGGTCGTGGGGAACGGCGCATCCGGCGCCACCATCCGGTCCCAGAAGGCGGGGCCGCTCAGATCGACTCCGGCCTTGAACGTCGTGTCACCGAAGCTGACCAGCAACGGGATGACGTGGATGCCCGACGCCTCGGCCTCGGCCGGGTCAAGATCCGACGCCGAATCGGTGAAGATCGCGACGCGACTCAAGGGTGGCTCCTCCTCAGGGGACCGAACCGGAGCGTGTGGCGTTTCCGGCATGATACGGGCCCGGTCGAGGCCGCAACCGGTAGGCTGTGCAGCACATGGATCGACCGCTGTGGGCCGTGCTGGCCGGCACTTTCTCGCTGCGCTTCAGCACCGGGCTCACCGGGGCGATGCTCGGCGTCTACCTCGCGACCCTCCCAGAACATGGCGGCCCGGCCGTCGGCGCGATCGTGCTGGGCGTGTTCGGCGCCCTGTTCTATCTCGCCGAACTCGTGCTGTCGCCGATCTTCGGGATCCTGTCCGACCGCCAGGGCCATCACCGGGTGATGCTCTACGGACCGATCTTCGGCGCCGTGGCCGTGATCATGACCGGCTTCACCGCCGACCTGGGGTTGCCGGACCCGCTGGCCCTCGTCCTCGCGCCGATCACCGGCAGCCTGGTCGTCCTGGGGTTGACGCGTGTCCTCGAGGGGGCGTCGACCGCGGCGAGCATCCCGTCGATCCTGGGCTACATCGCCATGGTCACCGCCGGTGACGAGCTGCTCCGGGGCAAGGCCGCCGCCCGGTTCGAGGGCGCGACGCTGCTCGGCCTGGGTGCTGGCTTCGGGGCGGCCCCGGTCGTGTTCGCCCTGTTCGGCCCGACGGCGTTCTTCCTCAACGCCGTGCTCTACGCCGTCTCGTTCCTCATCTTCCTGACCGTCAAGGACCCGGCCGGCGACGCAAGCGCCGCGCGGTCGGAGCACGTTGGGTTTGGCCGGTACCTCGAGCTGCTCCGCAGCAGCCATGTCTGGCTCCTGGCACCGACCTGGATCGCGGTCAATGCGTCGATCGGGCTGTGGTTCAGCCAGTCGATCTTCCAGTTCGCCCAGGCGAACCCGGATTTTCCGGACCAGTCGCTGATGCGCGGCTTCGGGGCGGTCCAGATCTCCGCCGCGGTCCTGGTGATCGGGATCATCTTCGGGCTCGGCTTGCTGTACTGGGGTAATCGCTTCAAGAACACCCGGCGCACCTCGATCATCCTGTATGGGATCCTCGGCGGAGGCGGGCTCGTCGGGGCGGCGATGGTCGTGAACCACGGCCAGGGCTTGCCGCTCGCCGTCCTGGTGGCGGCCGCGGCCCTGGCCGCCTTCGGGCTGTTCGTGATGGCGGGGGCGACACCCGCGGCGTTGGGGCTCCTGGCCGACATCTCCGAGCGCTTTCCCGACGACCGCGGCGCGATCATGGGCCTCTATTCGGTGTTCCTCGCGATCGGGCAGATCATCGGCGCCCTGATCGGCGGCTTTGCGGCCGAGGCTGCCGGCATCGACGGGATGCTGGTCGCGACCGGGGTGCTCCTCCTCGTGGCCTTGCTGCCGTTGGCCCGCCTGCGACGGGCCGAGGACCCAGTGAGCGGGATGATCGGTTGATCGACGGGCACCCGTGGAGTCCGGTGCCACTGGCCCGTGGGGCGCGCGGAGCGGTCGTGGCCCCACATCACCTGGCGACGGCCGCCGGCCTCCATATCCTGCGCATCGGCGGATCGGCCGTTGACGCGGCGATCGCGACGAACGCCGTGCTCGGGGTGGTCGTGCCGAACCATTGCGGCATCGGCGGGGATGCGTTCTGGTTGATCTGGGACGGGGCGGAATCACGCCAGGTCGCGCTCAATGGATCGGGCCGGAGCGCCCGCGCGATCGATGCCGCGACGCTGCGCGAGCGCGGTGTGACGACGATGCCCCGCCGGGGGCCGCTCACGATCACGGTCCCGGGGGCGGTCCGATCCTGGGCTGACGCCCACGAGAGATACGGGTGCCTGACTCCCGCCGAGCTGCTGGCCCCGGCCATCGAGCTCGCTCGGGATGGCTTCCCGGCCTGGGGCGAGTTCATCGATAGCGTCGAAGGGACAGCGCGGCTGCTCGCGGACGAGCCCGGTTCCGGGGCCGGATTTGCTGCGGTGTACCGCCCGCAAGGACGCCCCTGGCTGCCCGGCGAGCGCGTGCGACTGGCGGCGCTGGCGGACACGCTCGAGACGCTGGCGCGCGAGGGCTTCGATGCCTTTTACGACGGCGACCTCGGAGAGCGCCAGGCGCGGGGCCTCGCCGCCGCGGGATCGCCGATCCGGGTCGAGGACCTGCGCGAGCACACGTCGACATGGGGCGAACCGATCTCGATCGACTACCGCGGTGTCCGCGTGACGACCCACGCGCCGAACAGCTCCGGTCTCGTCGCGCTCGAGCTGCTCGGCCTGCTGGAGCGATTCGAGCCGCCGGGCCCGGCGGCCTTCGGGCCGGAAGGTGTCGCGGACGCACGCTGGATCCACCTGCATCTGGAGGCCGCCAAGATCGCCATGGCCGATCGCGACGCCCACCTGACCGACCCGACGGCGCACGAGGTGCCGGTCGAGTTGCTCCTGGACCGGGACCGGCTCGCGGATCTGGCGGTGAGGATCGACCTGACGCGGGCCAGCGCACCCCAGGCTGCGTCCAACCCGGTCGGCGGCGGCACGGTGTACCTGGCCACGGTGGACAGCGCCGGCAACGCGGTGAGCCTCATCGAGTCGAACTACCTGGGTTTCGGCTCCGGCGTCGTCGATCCGGAGACCGGGATCCACTACCAGAACCGGGGCAGCTACTTCAGTCTGGACGAGGGGCACCCGAACATCCTCGAACCCTGGAAGCGAACGCTGAGCACGCTGCTCCCCGGGATGCTGTTCCGGAGCGATCGAGCCGGGCCGTGGATCGTCATCGGCTCGATGGGCGGTGATGCCCAGCCCCAGATCCACGCCCAGTTCGTCAGCGCCGTCGTGGACGGCGGGCTCGACATCCGGACCGCGATCGCCGCGCCGCGTTTCTACATCGAGCCCGCCGATCACTTCGCGCCACCGACGGCCGTCTACCTGGAGCCGCGGCATGCGGACGGCATCGACGACACGCTGCGCGCCCTCGGCCACGACCTGGTGCCGACCGCTGCCTTCGACTCGAACCTTGGCCACGAGCATGCGATCGAGCTCGTCGCCGGCGGGCCGGCGGAACCGGGTGGCACGCTCGCGGCCGCGACAGACCCGCGCAGCGAGGGGTTGCCGGCGGTTTGGTAGGCCCTTGCCTATATGCGATACTCCGCCGACCGGTGGCAGCAGCGCTCACACACCGCCGCCACCGGTTGCGCTCGCCAAGGGGACGGCCCAGGGCTGCGTTGGAAGCTTCGGGGTTCGCTCACGCACCTCAGTGCGCCGCTCCACTCCTCGCTCCGGCCTTCCCCAGGACCGCCCCTCGGCGAGCGCCGTACCTTTGACCGCGATCTGGCGAGCGCCGTTCCTCTAACGCCGGTAGCGCCAGATGACGAGCGCCGTCCTTGTTCACGCCAACAGTTGGCGCGCCGCACCAGAGGAGCCCCGTGACTTCGAACGTCGGGCAGAACTATCCGTACACCAGCGAGACCGAGGCCGATCGGGCCGCGGCGGTCGCGCGTCTCGTCGCGGAGCGTGAGGGCCTGGCCGACACGCTCGCAGCCGAATCGACACCGCCCGATGTGCGCGAGAGATGGTGGGTCTGGAAGTGCCCGACGCCGGGCTGCGCGGGTCTGCTGCACGCCGCCGGCTATTCCGCGGAGAAGCACGCGGTCTTCGTCGTCTGCGACGGCACCTGCGCAAAGACCTTCCTGCGCTAGCGGCGAACCGGCGCCCCCCGACGCTCGTCCAGAGTTTCTTACGCTAGGCGACCGTGACCGATCCCCTGCCCGACCGCGCGGCCCTCCAAGCCCCCGAAGCACTCGTCGATCCGACCGTGCTCGCCGAGAGTCGGCGTCGGCTCCTCATGGATGCGCTCGGGATCGCCGTCGCGGCGGTCGGGTTCGGGTTCGTCTATGGCCTGGCCGCTCGCGAGGCCGGCTTCTCGCCGATCGAGGTCATCGCGATGAGCGTGATCGTCTTTGGTGGTGCGGCGCAGTTTGCGGCGGTGGGCTACGTGGCGACCGGCCTCGCCTGGCCGGCCATCGTGCTCCTGACCTTCCTTCTCAACGCGCGCCACCTGCTGTACTCCGCTGCGCTCGCGCCATGGTTCCGACACATCCCGTTCTGGCGACGCGCCGTGATGGCGCATCTGCTCACGGATGAGGCCTTCGCGTTGACCATCGCCCACAACCAGCGCATCGGTCGGACCGATGAACGCGGCTATTGGGTCGCCGCCATCGTCGCGACCTTCATCCCCTGGAACATCGCCACCTTCGCGGGCTCGGTGCTGGGTGGCGAGATCCCGGACCCGAACCGGTTCGGCATCGACATCATCTTCCCCGCGGCGATGATCGGACTGGCGGTCGGGCTCATCACCGGTCGTCGCGAGATCGTGGCAGCGACCGTCGGGGCCGGTGTCGCGGTGGTCGCGGCGTTGCTGACCAGCCCGTCGATCGGGATCGTCGCGGGTGGCCTGGTGGGGCCCGCGGTCGGGCTGCTGTTGCCAGCGACCACCGCGCGCGAGATCGCGCCGATCGGGACCCCGGCGTCCGCGGAGCGCTACTCGATGCCTGGAGCCCGGGTGGTACCCAGGCCCGACGGTCGATCCGTGCCACCGGTCGACGACGGGTCCAAGGACCGGGATGGCTCGCCATGAGCACGGACCTGGTGTTGCTCGCCTTGCTCATGTTCGGGGCGACCTACCCGACAAGGGCGCTCGGCCTGCTGTGGCCGGGCATCGACCGGCTGCCACGCGTGGCCCTCGACTACCTCCAGCTGGTCGGACCGGCGGTCTTGACCGCTCTGGCCGCCGTCAACGTCATGGTCGTCGTCGAGGGCGACGGCCCGCCGGCGTTCCACGTCGGCATCGAGTGGGTCGCGGTGCTGGCCTGCCTGGCGATCACGGCCTGGCGCAAGAACCTGCTCCTGGGGCTGATCGCCGCGGTGGCCATCGTGGCGATCGCGCGGGCGACCGGTCTGGCCGCGATCCCGATCTGAGCCGCGTCGTTCAGCCGCGGCGCGCCTCGGCCTCGATCTCGACGAGCAGGCTCGGGTGCATGAGCGCGGCGACCGCAACCAGCGTGGCCGCCGGTCGGATCTCCGCGAAGACCTCGCCGTGGATCGCCAGCAGCGCGGCTGAATCGGCCATGTCGGTGACGAACATCCGTGTCCGCACGACGTCCCCCAGCGCGAAGCCGCCCTCGGCCAGTGCGCGTTCGATGATCTCGAGGACGGCCCGCGCCTGAGCGGCGACGTCTCCGGGGTGCTGGGACGTGCCGTCCGGGCCGGCGTCCGTCGTTCCGGCCACCCAGCACGCATCGCCGACGACGATGGCCCGGCTATACCCGGCGACCCGCTCCCACGGCCCGCCCGACGAGACCCGTCGCCGCTCGCCGCTCACTCCGCGGCGACGAAACGCGGGTCGTCGGCGCGCCAGGCGAGGACCTCGGGATCGCGGGCGATCGCCAGCAGGAGACCAGCCAACAGCGCGATCCGGGGCACGATCGAGTCAACTTCGAGGTACTCGGCCGGCGAATGGTCGTTGCCACCGATCGGTCCAAGCCCGTCGAGGGTCGGGACGCCCATGCCGGAGGTCGTGTTCGCATCCGACGCGCCACCGGTCGCGGTGTCGTGCACCTCGAAGCCCAGTCGACTCGCCACGACCTGGGCGTGCTCGACGAGGCGACCGCTTCGAGCGAGCTTCTCCATGGGCTGCCAGGCGACCATCACGTGCGGCTCGACGGAGGTGCCCTCGATCTCGGTCGCGGCGACGACATCCATGATCGCTTGCTTCACCTCCGCGAGGCCATCGGCGCTCGTGGCGCGAACATCGACTTCGAGTTCGCAGCGCTCGGGGACGACATTGGGTCGCGTGCCACCGGCGATCTTGCCGACGTTCACGGTCACGCCCGGCCAGCGTCCGTTGAGCTCGTGCAGCTCGCGGACGATCCGCGCGGCCTCGAGGATCGCGTTGCGCCCCTTCTCCGGCTCCACGCCCGCGTGGGCCGCGCGACCGTGCACGGTCAAGCGCGTATCGAGGATGCCCTTGCGGGCCGACACGATGTCGCCGTTGGCGCGGGCACACTCGAGGACCAGGCAGACGTCGACGTCCGCGGCCGCCTCCCGGATGTGGTCGACCGACGACGGGGAGCCGATCTCCTCATCCGGGTTGGCGATGAAGGTCAGGCGCTCGAAGGGCAGGCCGCCGAGCTCACCAAGGATCGACTTCAGCGCGTAGAGACCGGCGAGCAGGCCGGACTTCATGTCGGTCACGCCCGGTCCGTGGGCGTTGCCGTCGTCGATCCGGAATGGGCGCTCCGCGGCAGTCCCTGGGTCGAACACGGTGTCCATGTGGCCGATCAGCAGGACCCGCGGGCCATCGGCCATGCCGTGGAACGTCGCCACGACCGTGTTCCCGAAACGGCCGCCCGGATCGGGCCGGATGTCGATCTCTGCCCCCAGATCGGACAGGAAGCCGGCGGTCCAGCGGCCCACCTCGTTCACGCCATCGGGCGTGTAGGTGCCACAGTCGATGTTGACGAGCTTCTCCAGGTCGGCGAGGTAGGCCGGGAGGTCCGCCGCGATCGAACCGCGGAGCGCGTCGATCTCGAGGTCGGTGGCCGTCGTCCCGCTCGTCATCGCGGCCAGTCTACGCGGCGCCCGGATTGCTATCCTGCCCGGACCGTGCGACTGGTCGAGATCCGCCTGCTCGAGGGACCGAATGTCTACCGGCTCGAGCCGGTGGTCAAGGTGGAGGTCGCGGTCGGTCGTCGCCGGACGTGGTACGGACAGCGCGATCCCGGCCGCCACGCCCTCGTCTGGCTCGGCGCCACCGTGCCGGCCCGAGAGTGGCCCGATCCCATCGCCGCGATCGTGGCCTGGGTTCGCCGGCTCCGCGTGGACCACGGCGAGGGGCGGGCGGGCCTGGCGGTGCATCGATCTTCGGACCCGGGTCACTGGATCATCACGTTCCCGTGGACCGGGGAGGAACGCGCCCGCGTCCTGACCGAGGCGGCCATGGCCCTCGCCGACCGCGACGTCTCGCCGTCTCGGACCGCGCAGCTGACCGGTGCCCAGGAGCGGCTGTGGGCCCGCTGGAGCGAGCGGATCGCGGCGGCCCGCACCGAACCACCGACCTGGATCCGCGACTCGGAACGGCGCGTGCCGATCGTGTCCATCTCGGGGACCAACGGCAAGTCCACGGTGACGCGGCTGATCACCCACATCCTGGTCAGGGCCGGGAAGCATGTCGGCACGACGACCTCGGACGGGGTCCTCATCGACGAGCGGCTGGTTGAGGCCGGCGACTGGACCGGGCCCGCCGGCGCGCAGCAGGTCCTTGCCAGATCGGATATCGAGGTCGGCGTCCTCGAGACCGCTCGCGGCGGGATCGTGCTGCGCGGGATGGGCTACGAATTGAACGACGCGTCCATCCTCACCAACGTCTCGTCTGATCACCTCGACCTGCAAGGCATCCATACCCTGCCGGAGCTCGCCGAAGTCAAGTCGACCGTGTGCCGGATCACGAAACCGGACGGCTGGGTCGTGCTCAACGGCGATGACCCCCTCGTCGCGGCCGTGGCACGCCGGGTCCGCGCCAACGTGGCCTTCTTCTCGATGGACCGCAATGGCCAGGGCCCTCCCCGGGTTCGTCGCCACGTCGCGAACGGCGGTCGCGCCTACCTGCTGCGGGACGGCTGGCTCATCGAGGCATCGGGGACATCCGCCACGAAGATCGCCGAAGCGGCGCGGATCCCGATCGCGATCGGTGGCCTCGCCCGGCACAACGTCGCGAACGCGCTCGCGGCGGCCGGTGGCGCACGCGGCCTGGGCGCATCGATCGCGCAGGTCCGCGACGGTCTCCTGGACTTCCGTCCTTCGACCGACCGTTCGCCCGGGCGGCTCAACCTGTTCCGTCTCGGCTCGCAGCTGGTGATCGTGGATTTCGCCCACAACGAGGCTGGGATCTCGGCAGTCCTCGATGTCGCCGAGGGGATCGCAGCGGGCGGGGCCGGCCGGGCGGCATCGATCACCGCGATCATCGGCACCGCCGGCGACCGCCCCGACGACACGCTGCGCGGGATCGGGCGCATCGCCGCAGGACGGGCGCAACGGGTCGCGATCAAGGAAACGAGCAAATACCTCCGCGGCCGGACCGCGTCATCCGTGATCGGCGAGCTGCTCGACGGCGTGAAGGCCGGCGGCGGGGTCGTGGCCGATGTCCCGATCTACGAGTCGGAAACGGCTGCCTTGCGGGCGGAGATCAACGGCTCGGGGGCGCAGCGACCGCGCGTGATCGTGCTCATGTGCCATGAGGAGCGCGACGAGGTCTTCGCGCTGCTGTCCGAGCTGGGGGCGCGGCCGGTCGACGTGGCCGACGAACTGACCCGGCTCGTACCGAGGCTCCAGGACCGCCCGCGCCGCGACTGAGCCGGGTTCGCCGCAAGATCAATCCGAGCGCGGGGACCCCAGTTCTTCGCTGCAGGTGAATCCGTTCCATCTATGCCTGCCTTCGAGGGCGACCTGGGTCCAAGGGCTTCAGCGCCGATGAATGCGCCGACAGCAGGGGCGGCAACCAGAACCTCCAGAAAGGCTTCGGCGCGCCGACGTTCACTGTCAGCGAATTTGCGGTCGCTCGCCGGCAGGGCGCATGATGCGCGCGGGATCGGTCGGAGGTCCTGGCCGGCCCCAGCGGAGGGCTACCCGTGGAGATGTTCGTCGGCATCGCGCTGATCGTGATCGCCGCCCTGGAGATCGTCTTCATCATCCGCACGGTGCAGGCGAACATGGGGCGAGCCTGACCCTACCCCTCGGGCGCCTCAGCTCGCCCGGATCCGCGAACGCCATCCCGCCGCGCGTGATGCGCCCGCGGCGGCCATCGCCTCGCGGTAGACGCCGATCGCGTCGTCCACGCAGCACACGACGAGATCGCCCGGGATCGCTCGGCGGAGCGCCGTGCGGACCGCGGTCATCTCCTCGAGCACCTTCTCGGCCCGCGTCGTCGCGAGCTTCCCGGCGGTCTTGGCCTCACGCACGCCCTCGATCACGTTGGTCGCGGTCTCGCCCGGCGCCCGGCCGCGCAGGTTCTTGTCCTCGCGCACGATGATCTCGTCGAACGCGCCCGCCGCGATCGCGCCGTACTCGCGCTGGTCCTCGTCGCGCCGGTCGCCCGGGATGCCGAGGACGCCGATCGCGCGCCCGACCGGATCCGCGCGGCCGGCCGCCCCGAGCCGATCCGTCCGGCTTGGTCGGCGCCTCGACCATCATCCGGTCGACGAAATCGCCAGCTGGCGCATCCCGTCGACGTTGTGGCAGTAGTCGATGACGACCCGGACCCCACCGACATCGAGCAGGTTGAGCCGGCCGGGCGCCTGGAAGAACGAGGTCGAGAAGGTCCGCAGGCCCTGGCGGATGTCGTGCAGGTGCGCGCCGGCGGCCCACGCCGCGGCCGCCGCGGCCAGCGCGTTCGCCACGTTCATCCGCGCCCGGCCGCCGAACGTCGCGGGGATGAGGTGCGTGTAGAGGACGGGCATCGTGCGCGACCCGAGGCGCAGGACGATCAGCTCGCCCTCGGCGGACGACTCGAGGCGGAATGCCGCCCCGCCCCGGCTGGTGTGGCCGTCGACCCGGTCGAAGCCGTCCTCGCCCTTGGCCGTGGCCATGCTGAACAGCACGACCCGTCCGGCGCAGTGGCGGCCCATCCGGTAGACGTGGTTGTCGTCGGCGTTGAGGACGGCGGTACCCGGAGCGTGGCACGGCCTCGACGACCACGCCCTTGACGTTGGCCAGCTGGCCGATCGAATCGATGCCGCCCAGGCCGAGGTGGTCGCCGGTGACGTTGGTCACGACGGCCACGTCGTTGCGGTCGTAGCCGAGGCCCTCGCGCAGGATCCCGCCGCGCGCGACCTCGAACACCGCGGTGTCGACGGTCGGGTTCTGGAGGACCATCAGGGCCGACTTCGGGCCCGACATGTCGCCCTTCTTGATCAGCCGGCCGTCGATGACGATGCCGTCGGTCGAGGTCATCCCGACCCGCCGGCCCATCAGCTTGAGGATGTGGGCGATCATCCGGACCGTCGTCGTCTTGCCGTTCGTGCCGGTCACCGCGATGATCGGGATGCGCGCCGGCGGACCCCGCCGGGAAGAGCGAATCGATGACCGGCCGGGCGACGTACTGCGGCTCGCCCTCGGTCGGGTGGGTGTGCATCCGGAAGCCGGGCGCGGCGTTGACCTCGACGATCGCGCCGCCGGTCTCGCGCACGGGCGTCGCGATGTCGGGGCAGATGAAGTCGATGCCGGCGACGTCGAGCCCGACGATCCGCGCCGCGGTCTCGGCGATCTCGACGTTGTCGGGGTGCGCCTCGATCGTCCGGTCGATCGACGTCCCGCCGGTCGACATGTTGCCGGTCAGCGCGAGCTTGACCCAGGTCCCGGCGGGCAGGACGTCGTCCATCGCGAAGCCCTGGTCGCGGACCAGCGCCTCGGCCGCCTCGTCGACCTTGATCCGGGTCAGGACCTTCTCGTGGCCGATGCCCGCGCCGCGGGTCGCTGTTGGCGATGTCGACCAGCTGGCGGACGGTGTGCTCGCCGTCGCCGGTGACCGATGGCCGGGACGCGCTCGGCGATGGCCGCGACCTTGCCGCCGATGACCAGGCAGCGATAGTCGTTGCCGGCGACGTACGACTCGACCACGACGTCGCCCGCGCGGCTCTGGGCGAGCGCGCCGTGGAAGGCGGCGCGGACCGCCTCCTCGGAGCGCAGGTCGAGGTGGACGCCCCGGCCGTGGTTGCCGTCGAGCGGCTTGACCACGCACGGGAAGCCGAGCCGCTTGGCCGCGGCGACCGCCGCCTCCTCCGTTGTCGACGACGTCGGCGCGCGGGACCGGCAGGCCGGCCGAATCGAGCAGCCGGTTGGTCAGGCTCTTGTCGGACGCCACGTCGACGCCGATGGCCGAGGTCAGCGAGGTCATCGTCGCCCGGATCCGCTGCTGGTGGACGCCGTGCCCGAACTGGACCAGCGAGTGGCGGTCGAGCCGGATGAACGGGATGTCGCGGCTGACCGCCTCGTCGATGAGCGCCTGCGTCGACGGACCGAACGCCTGCCGCTCGGCGAGCCGGATGAGGCGCTCCATCTCGGGCGCGAAGTCGAAGAAGTACGTCGGGGTCGTCGGGCGCGACGAGGTGGTTGACCAGGGCGACGGCCATCCGGCCGGCCTCGAGCCCGACGGCCTCCTCGCGGTACTCGTAGATGCAGTTGTACTGGCCGACCGGGCCCGGCGCACGCGTCTTGCCGTGGCGGACGTCGGTCCCGGCCAGGTTCTGGAACTCGAGCGCGACGTGCTCGGCGATGTGGCCCGATCCACGTCCCGTCGCGCAGCCGGGTGATGAAGCCGCCGCGCCGGCCGAGCGAACAGGCGTGGTCCTCGAGCGTCGGCAGCAGCGCGACCAGCGCGTCGGTGAAGTTCGGCAGCATGTTGGACGGGTAGCTCTCGAGGACGCCGAGGTCGACCAGCAGCCGGATGACGGGCTCGCGCGCCCAGTAGTTCGGGCCGCGCAGGACGCGCGTCTCGAGGATGCGCAGCGTCGGCGCGGGACCGCCGCGTGGGCGTGTCGAGCGCGCGGCGCGACCCTCGCGTGGAGCGGGGTCGTCGAGCGGGCCACGGTGTCGGCCACGGGGTTCCTCCTCCGCCAGGGATGGTGGCGACGCACGCCGGCCCGGGCTCTAGCTGGAAGCGGCCTCGCCGCCGGGCAGTGCGTGCAGGGTCGGCGTCGCGACGCGCTCGCGACGGCGAAGATCGAAGCGATAGCCGGCCGGCAGGGAGTGCAGGACGACGCCGCTGATCATCAGCGGCCGGTGGCCGTGGATCTCCCAGGCATCGGTCTCGGAGCTTGGAGCCGTCGACGACCGTGATCGAGCCGCGGCCGATGACCTCCATGATGTGGTCGGGGCCGACCACGCCGGCGGTGTCCTCGTCGACGCCGAGACCGAGCAGGCTCGGGTTCTGGGCGATCAGGCTGAGCAGCCGCCCGAGGCGGTTCCGCTGCTGGAAGTGCTGGTCGATGATGACGCCCGGGAGCACGCCGAGCCCGGCCGCGATCTGCGCCATGCGGTGCTTGGGCGTCGCCCCCGAGGCCCCGAACGCGATCATGTGGCTCGACATCGCCGATGCGCCGGCCGATGTGCCGGCCACCACCGCGCCGTGTCTGGAAACGGTCGAGGACCGCGTCGGCGAGGAGCGTCCCGCCGATCGTCGACGACAGCCGGAGCTGGTTGCCGCCGGTCAGGAAGACGCCGGTCGCGTCGCGGACGGCCATGCACCGCCGTCTCGTCGTTGGCCTGCGGTCGGGTCACCGCGTGGAGCGGTCGGACGCGCTTGACACCCGAGCTCCCCGAAGACGGCCCGGTACCGCTCCCCCGCCTCGAGTCCGAGCGAGGATGCGGTGCTGATGACGGCGATCGTCGCGTCCGGGCCACCGGCCAGGGCGACGAAGCGGCTCAGGATGACGCGGTCGCGGACCTTGTCCTCCGCGCCGCCGATGATGATGACGGTTCCATCGGCCACAGGCGATCTTGACTCCAAGGGAGTGCTTCGCGAGAGGATACCGGACGCGAGGCGCCCCCGGCTCCGATCGGCCCGGTCCATGGCTGGGCGGGGCTCGGGCGGACCGGCGTGCGAGAATGCCCCGGGATGACCGAACCCGTGCCGCCTCCCGGTCTCCGCCCCGTCCCGGGCACGGCTCGTGGCCGCGGGCGGATCGTCGTGGACCTGTCCGATGTCGTCGACCGCGGCACCCGCCGGCGCGCCGGCGTCTTCCGCCGGGCGCTCAGGCGCGAGGTCTCGCGGCTGCGCGATCCACGCCGGATCGCGGCGATCCTGCTGCTGAGCATGACCTTCGCGGTCGTCCTGGCCGGCCTGATCGCCCGTGGCGAGGCCGGCGGCGCCGATGCCCGGGCCTACTGGGCCGGCGTCCGGATCTGGCTCAACGGCGGCGATCCGTACCACCCGATCGGCCCGTTCCTGCCCTACGTCTACGCCCCGTGGATGCTCCCGCTCTTCGCGCCGTGGGCCGTCCTGCCCTGGGATGTCGCC
>CAVRFH010000003.1:0-207231 GCA_963720355.1 uncultured Chloroflexia bacterium
GGTCAGGACCAGGTAGACCAGCAGCCCGAGCAGCACCGCGACCGCGGCCTTGGCCAGCCGCAGCCCGATCTCGTTGACCAGGTGGCTCACGCTCAGACCGCCCGCCGACCCTGGAGCGCGCGGATCAGCGTGACCTCGTCGGCATACTCGAGGTCCCCACCGACCGGCAGCCCGCGCGCGATCCTCGTGACCGAGCCGACGACCGACTCGAGGCGCTCGGCGAGGTACATCGCGGTCGCCTCGCCCTCGAGCGTCGGGTTGGTGGCGAGGATGACCTCCTCGAACGGCTCACCGTCGCGGGCGGCCTCGTCGGCCCGCGCGAGGAGCTCGCGGATCTTGAGTCGCTCCGGGCCGATGCCGTCGATCGGTGAGATCGCGCCGTGCAGGACGTGGTAGCGGCCCTTGAACTCTCCGGTCCGTTCGAGGGCGAGGACGTCGAGTGGCTCCTCGACCACGCAGAGGCGCCGCAGATCCCGCCCGGGGTCGCGGCAGAGCGCGCACTGGACGTCTTCCGCGATGTTGAAGCACAGCTCGCAGAAGACGACCTTGTCGCGGACGTCGACGAGTGCCGCCGCCAGGGTGCGCGCCTCGACGTCGGGGGCGCGCAGCAGGTGATAGGTCAGGCGCTGGGCCGTCTTCGGACCGATGCCGGGCAGCCGGGCGAACAATTCGATGAGGCGTGCGACCGGCTCGATGAGCGGGGTGGCCACGCCCGGATCACATCCCCGGGATGCGCAGGCCGCCGGTGACCGCGGCCATCTTCTGCTCGGCCAGCTCGCGCGAGGCGCGGAGGGCGTCGTTCACGGCCGCGACGACGAGGTCCTGGAGCATCTCGACATCGGCCGGGTCGACGGCGGAAGGATCGATCGTGATGCTGACGAGCTCCTGCTTGCCGGTCACGGTAGCGCTCACGACGCCCCCGCCGGCCGAGCCGTCGACCGTCGCCGACTCCAGCTCGCCCTGGATGCGGAGCATCTCCTGTTGCATCTGCTGCGCCATGCGCTGCAGGTTTCCCATGCCCATCCGTGTGCTCCTCCTTATCGTCCAGGCCAGTCTGACCGATGCGCGCGCCTCGTGTGGTCGGCCGTTCGGTCAGTCGATCTCGGCGACGTCGACCAGGTCGTCGCCGAAGATGCGCTTGGCCTCCGCGACGAGATCGTCGCTGGCGATGAGCGGGGCGACCTCGATGTTGGTGGCCACGGTCCGGACGCTGACGGGGCGACCGAGGAGCTCACCGACCGCGGTCTCGACATCGAGGCGACGTCGCTCGGCGTGATCCTTGAGGAAGCTCTTCGCCTCCGGGAATCCGAGCGTCACGACGTTGCCCTCGACGGTGATCGGCCGGCATTCGCTCAGGACCGCCCGGGTGGCCGGGCTGACCGACTTGACGATCTCAAGCCAGCCCGTCGTGAGCCGGTCGAGGTCGCTGCCGACGACGATCGGGATGGCGACCGCGACCCGCTCCGGGGTCGTCGGCGCGGCCGGCTCGGCCGGCGGATCCACGACCGGCGCGGCCGGTTCGGCCGGGGTATCCGATGGCTCTGTCCCCCCGTCGGCCTTCGATCGGCTGCGGCCTGGCGGGGCGTCCGGCGGCGGATCCGCCGGAGTATCGCCGACGGCCCTGGCCACCCGGGCGGGCATGGCTTGGGCCGTGACCGGGGGGCGGTCCGGAGCCGGCCGGGCCGCCGCCGGCGCGGGCTCGCTGGCCGGCAATTCGGCGGCCGGCAATTCGGCGGCCGGTGGTTCCGCGGCCGGTGTCGGCGGTGCCGCGACCGGGCTCGACCGGGCCACGGCCGGCGCACCAACGATGCCGTCGAACAGCGCGAGCTCGAGCTGGAGCCGCAGACCGCCGAGACCGGCGCGGTCCGGGTCGATCGCAACGAGACGTCGGGCGACGGCGGTCAGGCCAGCGGGGTCGGTCGTCGTCGGATCGACGAGCCGGGCTCGGACCACGTCGACGACCTGGTCGAGCAGGGCGCGTGGATCGCGGCCGCGCTCCTCGAGCTGGTCGAGGATGGCGACGCCGGCGGCCGCATCGCCGGTCCGTAGGGCATCGACGAAGCCGTCGACGGCGGCCGCGTCGGCCAGGCCGAGCAGGTCGCGGACGGCCGATTCGGTCACGGTGTCGGTCGTCATCGACAGCAGCTGGTCGAGGATCGACTCGGCGTCGCGCATGCCGCCAGCGGCCAACCGGGCGATCAGGCTGAGAGCCGTCGGCTCGATGGCCCGCCCGTCGGCTTCGAGGATGCGCGTGAGCTTGCCTTCGATCTCCGCGACGGTCAGCCGGCGGACGTCATACCGCTGCAGCCGAGAGAGGATGGCCGGCGGGAAGCCGGACGGCTCGGTCGACGCGAACATGAACATGACGAACTCGGGCGGCTCCTCGAGGGACTTGAGGAGCGCGTTCCAGGCGTCGCGGGTGATCTGGTGCGCTTCGTCGAGGATGTACACCTTCCGTCGCAGGTGCCCGGGCGGATAGGCGAGGCGATCGCGCAGGTCGCGGACCTCGTTGATCCCGCGATTCGAGGCCGCGTCGATCTCGAGCACGTCGAGCGTCGTGCCCTCGCGCACGGCGACGCAGGCATCGCAGGCATCGCATGGGTCGCCGTCCCGGAGGTCGGTGCAGTTGACGGCCTTGGCGAGGATCCGCGCCAGGGACGTCTTGCCGGTTCCGCGCGGGCCGACGAACAGGACGGCGTGCGAGACGCGGTCGGTGCGGACCGCGTTGCGGAGCGTCTCGACGACCGCTTCCTGGCCGACGATCTGGCTGAAGGTCTGAGCACGCCAGCGTCGGTACAGCGCCTGGTGCGGTGCGGTCGAGGTCACGCCCTCCTCCGGTCGACGGCGAACGGATGGTAGATGCCGTGCACCCTCCGTCGATCGACCGTCGCCCGGGCCCACCACGTCGGGCGGCTCGGACCAGGCCGTTCCGCGGCACCCGACGATGATCGCTTAGTGCTGCTTCCTTCCGGACCTGACACAATTCGCGGTTCGCCGCTGCGCGGGACCCGGTCCTCAACGTCGCACCGACAGGCGGCGACCGAGAACGGAGACCTCGAGAGGGGATTCGGCCCTGCTGGAGCGGATTGCAGGCTACAGGGCACCGCTAGTTCCCCGCCTAGCACGGCCCCGGAAGGATAGCAGGGGCGACCGTGCGACGGTCGTTCACGGTCTGATCTCTATGCCGATGATCTGCAGCAGCATCGCTCCCGTCTCGCGATCGATCGCGATCTGGTGCTGGGCGGGCACGAGGGGACAGACCTCCGCGCCGCAATCGGATGGATAGAGGCCGACGAGCGTCACGGCCCACGCCGGCCGCTGCCGCTTGGCCTGCTCCCTGGCCGCCTCCTCCGCGTTCGGCACGAGGCCCATCGGCGCCGAGACGAGTTCGCCCGCTCGACCATGCCCGACGTCGATGACCGTGATCGGCGCCTCGAGGACGGTCAGTTCCTTGGCTCGTCGGACGGCCGCCGCCTCGTCCGGGATCGACTCGGCAGCTGGCATGCTGACGTCCCGGGCACATCCGACCATGAGCCATGCGGATGCCAACAGGATGAGGGTCGGACCCCGCAACCCATTCAGCGCGAGCCCCCTCAAGGATGTTCTGCGCCTTTCACCGTTCAGGGGGTCCAGATCGCCCGATCGTGCGCGAAGTACACCCGGACCGGTCGCATCGACTTGAGGCGCCTGATCGATCGCCCGTAGGCGTCGGGATCCGGCGAGCTCGTGCGGCCTTCGAGGGCCTCCGGGTCGGCGATCCATTCACCGACGGTGTAGCAGGCCTGACCGGCGAGCACCACGGGCCCGTCGACGGTGTCGACGAGGAGCGACTGATGGCCGCGCGTGTGGCCCGGGGTGGCCACGACTCGGATCGACGGCGCGATCTCGCGATCACCGTCCACGAACTCGTACGTGGCGCCGGGCGTGTCGATCCACTCGAGGATGGTGTGGTCGACGGTGTGAGCGAGCGCCCACTCGGCCGACTGGACATGGATCGGGATGCCATCGAAGGCGCCGTTCTGGCCGGCGTGATCGGCGTGCAGGTGGCAGTTGGCGAGCGCGGTGATCTCGCTGGGCTTGATGCGGGCAGCGCGAAGGACCTCCACGATCGGCTTCCCGACCGGGTGGTAGAGCTCATCGAGCTCGGCGTTGCCGAAGCCGAACCCCGTATCGAACAGGAGGACGCCGTTCGCGTGGCGGAGCGCATAGCCCATGACGACGCCACGCAGGTCCGCGAGCTCCGGGTCCGGGAACTCGAATTCGGCCAGCTCGAGCGGAACGATCTCGACGTCATTCATGCGGGGTCACCGAGGCGCCAACCCCGGCATCGGCCGTCCGCGAGCGACGCGGAATGGCGGAGAGGGCGGGATTCGAACCCGCGACGGGTTGCCCCGAACCGCATTTCCAGTGCGGCGCCATAGTCCACTAGGCGACCTCTCCCCGAACACATCAGGACCGGCCGGGGTGACCGACCGGTCCAGGTGATCGAGTGTATGGCGGAGAGGGCGGGATTCGAACCCGCGGTGCTTTCGCACACCGCTTTTCGAGAGCGGCACCATCAACCACTCGGACACCTCTCCGCGGGAGAGGATACCAAAGGCCCGTGTCACGGCCCCCCGACGGCGGTCCGTCAGGCCATCGGGCTCGCGGCGAACAGGGCCTCGACCTCGTCGCGGCGGATGCCGCTGACGACCTTGACCCGCCGCGGCAACGACGCGTGTTGCGCCAGCTGGATGACCGTGCCGGCTGCGCCGTCACGGCTGTTCGGGACCGCGAACACGAGGGCTTCGACGTCGCTCTCGAGCAGGGCCCCGACGCACATCGCGCAGGGCTCCTCGGTCGTGAAGATCGTCGCGTCGGCAAGCCGGCTTCGCCCCAATCGACGGGCGGTCTCGCGCAGCGCCACGACCACCGCGTGGGCCGTCGGATCGTCCGCCTGCTCGACCCGATCGTGGGCGCGGACGACCATCGCCTCGTCCACGACGGCAACGGCTGCGATGGGTCGCTCGCCGCGCTCGACGGCCAGCTGCGCTTCGGCCAGCGCCTCGCCCATGAACAGCTCGTAGTTCATGGCCCGATGCTAGCAGACGCCCATCGGGGCTCAGCCACTGCCACCCAACCGCAACCGGCGGCAGACACCCGCTAGGCGCTACGATTCACGTGCTGATGTCGACCCCCAAGCGGATCGCCGTCCTGACCGGCGGCGGCGACGTGCCCGGTCTCAACGCGGTCATCAAGAGCGTGGTCTATCGGGCGACCGAGGCCGGCTACGACGTCCTCGGGCTCCGCCGGGGCTGGGAAGGCCTGACCCACGTCCAGCCGTCGATCGCCGACGGCGGTGGCACCGGCTACCTCCGGCGCCTCGATCGCATCAACACGCGGACCATCGAGCGAACCGGTGGGACGATCCTCCACACCTCTCGCACGAACCCGCGCAAGATGCGCGCCAAGGCGCTGCCACCGTGGCTGGCCGAGGCCGACCGGGCGGCATTTGCCGTCGACGACGACCTGTTCGACCTGACGCCGCTCGTCCTCGATCACCTCGCCGCGCTCGATATCGACGTGCTCGTCACGATCGGCGGCGACGACACGCTGTCCTACTCGCAGGTGCTGGCCGACGCGGGGATCGCGCTGGTGGCCATCCCCAAGACGATGGACAACGACGTCCAGGGGACCGAGTACTGCATCGGCTTCTCGACGGCGATCACCCGGGCCAAGGAGGCCATCAACCGGCAGCGCACGACGCTCGGCTCGCACGAGCGGATCGGCGTGTTCCGCATCTTCGGACGCGACGCCGGCTTCTCGGCGCTATACACGGCCTATGTCACGTCCGCCCGCTGCGTCATCCCGGAGGCGCCCTACGACCTCGACGCCCTGGCATCGCTGCTGGCCGCCGACCATGCCGCCAACCCGAGCCACTACGCGTTCGTGATCACCGCCGAGGGCGCCATCTGGCGCGGGGCCAAGGTCAGCGACGTCGGTGAGGCCGATGCCTTCGGGCATCGCCACAAGGCCAACGTCGGCGAGGCGCTCGCGTACGAGCTGCGGGCACGGACCGGCATCGAGACGCTCGCCTCCGAGCTGACCTACGACCTCCGATCGGGCGAGCCGGATTCGATCAATTCGATGGTGGCGACGACATTCGCCAACGTCGCGATGGACCTCATCCAGAGCGGCGTGACCGGCCGGATGGTGGCGATCCAGGACGGCAAGTACGCCCACACGGCGCTGCCCGACCCGACGCGCGGGCCCCGCAAGGTCGATGTCCCGGTCATGTACAACACGGAGCGGTTCCGGCCGCGCTATGACGGGAAGCTGGGCGACCCGATGCTGCTGGTCGGTCTGGACTGACCGGACGATCCGGTCGGAGCGCGACGACTACGGCGCCACGCTGAACGACGCCACGGCGAGCGACGTGTAGCCGTCGTCGAGGAGGTAGTGCGCGTCGTACTCGCCGGCCGGGAGCGGCCAGTCCCCTTCCCCGCCGTCGTCGATCGTGACCGAGCCGGCGACCGTCTGGCCGGTGTATTCGTAGAACAGGTAGTCGTCGACCAGCGGGTCGCCGTCGCGTGGGTAGATGCCGATCCAGTCCCAGCGCGAGCCGGGCGCGTCGCGCCAGGAGGCCGTGATCGCCTCGCCCGACGCGTAGCTCGCTTTGTCGAGTGTCAGGACCGGTGTCGCGCCCACCGCCGCGATCGACAAGGGGCTTCGCGAGATGATCTCGCCCCCTGCTGACAGCCGGACCTCGTAGTCGCCGGGCTCAAGGCCCGTGGTCTCCAACTTCCAGACCGGGCCGACGGCGTCGAGCGGCGTCACCTGGATCGGTTCCGGCGTCGCCGAGCCCGTCGCCGGGGCCAGCGAGAGCTCCTCACCGGCTCCGTGGTAGCGGACGATGACCGCGTCACCCACCGTGACCAGTCGCTCGTCGACGGCGATGTACGGGGCGGCGACACCGGGCGATACGTCGAAGGTGGTCATGACCGCGCGGTGGTCGGTGCCCCACGGTTCGACGCTGATGTCGACCTGCGGACCGCCCACCTCGCCGATGATCTTGACGTCGGTCGAGGTCGCGGCGCCTGCCGCATAGATGATGTCGATGCGGTCCTGCGGATCGGCGTGGTCCGGGTAGTCGTCGACCAGCGGGCGGCCCGCCCACCACGTCAAGCCGGGGTGCGTCACCGGGTCCGGGTGCAGCTCGCGGTAGGTGTCGCGGAACCCGGCGGCCTCGATGGCCGTGCTCACCGGCCACGCCAGGGCGTACTTGATATGGGGTCGCGTGCCGATCGCCGCCTCGGTCCAGTCGAGATGCGACGGGGCGTTGAAGTCACCGGTCAGGAAGGTCGGGATGCCCGCCTCCACCAGGGCGGGCAGGACATCCAGGCGTTCCTGGATGGCCGGCAGACGGGTCGCCTGCTCGAGCGCGATGACCTCCTCCGGGCTCTTGCCGTCGCGGACGTCGTACGGGCCGTACGGATCGGACGGCAGGTGGACGTTCGAGACGGCGACGACGGCCCCCGGGGCGAGCTCGATGAAGGCGTAGCGGCCGTCGGCGCCGGGCGGGTCGACGATCGGGAACTTCGAGATCAGCTGGTTGCGGACATTGGCATGCGGCCAGCCGAGCTCCTCCGCGAGGCGACGCGTGTTGCCCTCGGCCTCCTCGAGCGCGATGACATCCGGATCGGCGAGGCGGGCGGCCTCCACGATCTTGGCGAAGTCGATCTGGACGCCGCCGTACTCGATGTTGAAGTCCATCAGCTTGAGCTGCGCCTTCGCCGGCGTCGGCGCGGCCGTGGCACTGGGTGGGGTCGATGTCGAGGGCTGGCCGGGGACCGGCGTCGTCCACGCCAGTGGGTTCGACGTGGCCGAGCACGCGGTCAGCAGGATCACCGCCAGCAGCATCGCGACCGCCGAGCGCATCGAACCGCCTCCTCTGCCGACGACGCTAGTCGTCGAGTCCCGACAGGCCCCGGATGGCCCGGGCCAAGGCGGACATGTCGTCGTCGCCGTGGCCGCCGGCGATGAGCCCGTTCTCGAGCTGGGCCGCCAGGGCGCTGACCGGCAAGACGGCCCCAAGCTGACCAGCCAGTTCCAGCGCGATCGCGAGGTCCTTGCGATGGAGCGACGTCTTGAACCCAAGCGGGTACTCGTTGTCGATCATCCGGCCGCTCCGGTTGGCCAGCACCCAGCTCTGGGCGGCGCCGCCGCCGAGGGCTGAGGCAACCTGCTCGACGTCGAGCCCGGCCTTGATGGCGAGGACGATCCCCTCGGCGACCCCGAGGTACGTGCCGGCCAGGATGACCTGGTTGACCGCTTTGACCGCCTGGCCGGCACCGATCGGCCCGACGTGGGTGATCGTCCGGCCGAGCGCGTTGAGGACCGGTCTCGCCCGCTCGACGTCACGCTCGTCACCGCCGACGAAGATCGTCAGCGTCGCGTTCTTGGCACCTTCGCTACCGCCCGACACCGGCGCATCGACCATGCGCAGCCCGCGCTCCCGCAGCCGCGCCGCGAAGTCCCAGCTCCCCGACGGGGCGATCGTCGAGCAGTCGATGATGAGTGTCTCGGCGCGGGCGCCCTGGACCACGCCCTCGTCGCCGAACAGGACCTCCTCGACGTCCGGCGTGTCCGAGACGCAGACCACGACGATCGGCGTGTCGGCGACGGCGGCCGCGGGTGACGGCGCCATCTCGACGCCGAGGTCGGCCAGCTCCGGTGCCCGACCTGCGGTCCAATTCCACGCGGTAAGGGGGAAGCCGGCCCGGGCGATGTTCGCCGCCATCGCGGCACCCATCGTCCCCAGGCCCAGGAATGCGACACGGTCCATCGCTCCGATGGTACGCGGTGGGCGGCGGCCCGGACCGGCGAGGACCGCACGTGTCGCCGTCGCCCGGACGGGCAGGCGGACGGTCGTCGATGATGGCGTCGTGGTCCGGCTCGCCTTCATCCTGTTCGCCGTCCAGGCCGGTTTCCACGGCTTCACCGCCTCGCTGCCCGTCGCGCTGACGCGGGCCGGCGTGCCCGACCCCGAGATCGGTCTGATCGTGGGCGTGGCGGCCCTCGTGCAGGTGCCGGCGGCCTTCGTGGCGGGCGTGATCGTCGACCGGGCCGGCGGGTTGCGCGTGCTGGCGCTGGGGGGCATCGCCTACCTGATCGGCTGCGGCATCCTCCTGATCCCCGGCGTCGAGCCGGGCGGCCCGGCGCTGCCGTTCGTCGTCGCCCGGTTCTTCCAGGGTGTCGGGATCGCCGGCGCGCTGCCGGCCGCGATGTCGCTCGTGCCCCACCTGGTCCCACCGCATCGGCGGGGCATCGGTCTCGCCTTCGTCGGGAGCGCCCACAACCTGACGCTCGTCGCGGCGCCGCCCGTGTCGCTCGCGATCCTGGCCATCTCGTCGTTGCGCGGCGTGGCGCTGGCGATGACGGTCGTCGTGCTCGTCGGGCTGGTCGTCGCGTTCGCGACTCCCTTCCGCTTCCGGGATACCCGCGCCGGCGAGAGCCTTGCGGACGCGCCACGACACGCGGCGGCCCGGCGGTTCGGCCTGGCCCTGCGACGAAGCTGGATCCCGCTCATCACGATCATCCTGCTGTTCATCGCCCATTGGGGCGTGGTGATCGCCTACCTGCCCCAACGGGCCGAAGCGGTCGGTGCCGATATCGGGTTGTTCTTCGCGGCCGACGGGGTCGCGGTGCTGGCCTTCCGCGTGCCGTCCGGCTGGCTGGCCGACCGAGTCCGGCCGATCCTGCTGATCCTCGCCGGGCTCGCGGCGACCGGGGCCGCGATCGTGCTCCTGACGATGCCACCAACGACGAGCCTCCTCGTCGTCGCGGGCCTGCTCGGTGGCGCGGGCGGCGGTCTCGTGATGACACCGGTCCTCGTCGAGCTGTCACGACGCAGCGCGGATGCGGACCGCGGCAGCGCCTTCTCGTTCTTCTCGGCGGCTCTGGCATCGGCGCTCGTGGTCGGCAGCATCGGGGCCGCCCCGGTCGTCGCGACGGCCGGGTTCGAGGCAGCGATCCTGATCGGCCTGGCGGCCGTGGGGTTCGCGGCCCTGGTCGCCGTCGCCGATCGAGGCTTGCGGGCGCATCCGCGGGCGAGGATCCAGCCCAGCCTTGGCGCGACCGCCTAGTCGGTCGGGCGACCTAGCGGCTCGAGCCCGGATCGAGGATCGCGCCCGATGCCGCGTCGCGGAGGTCGGCCGCGACGACATCGACGGGTCGGCCGCGGCGCGCCTGCCGGGCGATCTCGCGCGACCATGCGCGGAGCTCCTCGTCGGCGGCGGCTCGGCTCTCGGCGATCGCCGCCCCGGACGGCGCACCGTGGCATGACGCCGTGCCACTGTCCGCGAAGCTCTGGCCGGCGATCGGCACGAAGCGGAAGTCGTAGCTCGATGGATGCAGGGTCAACTTCAGGACGCCGAACGCGCTGCTGTTGCGGCTGACGCTGTGGGCCATCGTGCCGCCGCCGAACCCGACGAGACCCGCGCCGCCCGTGCCGACGACGATCTCGCGGATGCCGAACGTGTTGTCGGTGGCGCCGGCCGGCGTCTGCGGCGAGAAGCGCTCGTAGTTGTGGTAGTGCCCACCGATGATGAGGTCGGCGCCGGCGTCGTACAGCGCCTGCCACAGGGCCGTCGTCAGGCCATCCGGCGACGAGCGACTCGACGTGAAGCGCGGGTGGTGCCAGATGGCGACGGTGCAGCTGGTCGGGTGGGCCGCGAGGTCCGCCCGCAGCCAGGTCGCCTGCGCGGACGTCGCGCCGCAGCCGCCGATCCTGGAGCAGTTGCTGTTGAGCATGACCGCGTGCCAGGCGCCGATATCGAAGCTGTAGTAGCCCTTGCTCGGACTGCCGGCTGCTGCGCCGAAGTAGCCGTAGTAGCCGCTGGCGCCGGACGTCTGGTACTCGTGGTTCCCGACGCCCGGGCGCGTCCGGCTCTTGTGCCGGCCCCAGTTCGGCCCATAACAGTTCGTGAACTCCGACGCCGTGCCGTCGTCATAGACGTTGTCGCCGGCCGTGAAGACCGTCCCGGGAATCCCGTCGAGCAGCGTGGCCGTCGCTTCGTCCTGCGTGCGCGAGCAGTCGGCGATGTCGCCCGCGCCGACCAGGACGGGATCGCCGCTCCCGCCAGGCACCGTCACGGAGATCGTGCGAGTCGCCGCGCTGCCGGTCCCGGAGCCATTGGCCGGCGTCAACCGGACGGTGTAGGAGCCTGCCGAGGCGAAGGTATGGCTCGGGTTGCGAGCGCTCGAGGTGTTCTGGCTCCCGGAGGCGGGATCGCCGAAGTTCCATGACCACGACGTCGGCCCGTTCGTCGATTGGTCCGTGAACGCGACCGTCAACGGTGCGACGCCGCTCGTCGGGTTGGCGGAGAAGGCACCGACCGGGACGCCGGCGGGCGTCGACGTCGGCGTGGAGGTGGGAGTCGATGTCGGCGTTCCGCCCGTGACGATCACCAGGCGGGGCGGGTTGCTGCTCTCGCCCGACGAGAAGATCGCGGAGTTATTCCCGACGCTCTTCAGCGCGAAGGAGACCCGGCCGTTCCCGGAGATGGCGGACGTCGGCAGCGCGATGTCCCGATAGGCCCCTGCCGTCGGGACGGGCGCCGTCGCCAGGGCGACGGCATCGATCGCCGGCGCGTTGGCGTACGTCACCGAGCCCTCGCCCCACGTGGTGCTGGCCACCCGGTGGACGCCCTGACCGTTCGGGCTCGCGTCGGTGACGAACAGCCGCAGCGTCGCCGAGGTCACCGTCTGACCCGAGACGCCGGTGACGTCGAACATGAGGAAGCTGCGATACGTGGGGTCAGACGTCGACCCCGCGCCCTCCCTCGTCCGGATCGTCGCGAGCGTGCCGTAATTGCCGTTGACGTTGCCGGAGTTGACCTGCGCGTCGCCGATCGGGACGAAGGAAAGGGTCGCTGCCGAGGCCGTGGCGGGCGTCGAGAGGCCGGCCAGCAGCGCGACGATGCCGGCGACTGCCAGGTAGGTCCCGACGTTCGATCGGGCCATGGCTTCCCCCTTCAACGACGTCGCGACCGGTCGGCCCGACATCTGATCCGAGCCTAGCAGGATGGCGTGGCCGTGATCGGCGGATGACAACGAAGGAGCACTGCTCCTGCGCGGATTCCCCGACTCGTTGGGCCTTCGTGGTGCGTTCGGGCACCGAATGGGCGGTTCGTGGCGGTCGACGGAGGTCCGGGTCGGTGGACACCCAAAGGTCCTATCGGCAGGATGGGCCTCCGGCGATACGAGCGCCGAACACCACGAGGCGGGGCCTCCTGGATCGTGGGTTGAGCGCCCACAACTGACGACCCCGGGACACGCGTCCCGGGGTCGTTTCTTCGTCGTGGATCCTGGCGCGCCCGGCGAGACTCGAACTCACGACCTTTAGGTCCGCAACCTAACGCTCTATCCACTGAGCTACGGGCGCACGTGCCGACGGACCTGAGAGGTCGTGGCGGAGAGGGAGGGATTCGAACCCTCGATGCAGGTTACCCCACATGGCGGTTTAGCAAACCGCTGCACTAGGCCTCTATGCGACCTCTCCGTCGCTGCGGCGGGCGACATCCTATCATCTCCCCCTCGGGCTCAGACCCGCCCGCCGCGGCCGGCCATCGAACCGGCGACCAGGAGGCATCGATGCTCGACGGCGACATGCGCAAGCTGCTCATCGCACAGATCGGCAACGAGTTCGCGGCGCACTCGCTGTACATGGGCATCTCGGTCTACTTCGACCGCCAGAGCCTGCGCGGCTGGGGCAAGTTCTTCCGCAACCAGGCGATCGAGGAAGCCCAGCACGCGACCAAGATCATGGACTTCCTGATCGACAACGAGATCGAGTTCGACCTGCCCGCGCTCAAGGCGATGACGACGCGCTACAAGTCGGCCCACGAGGCCGCGGCCCGAGCGCTCCAGTCGGAACGGGAGGTCGCCGCCCAGTTCGATGCGATGGCCACACGAGCCCAGTCGGTCGGCGACCACCGGAGCCAGCAGTTCCTGCAGTGGTTCATCGAGGAGCAGGTCGAGGAAGAGGCGAAGCTCCAGTCCGTCCTCGACCTCATCGACAGCGGCATCAACCTGTTCCAGGCCGAGGCGCTGCTCGACCGCTTCGAGTGAGCCGCCCAGCTCGGCCGCCGACGCCGGCGTCGCGTTGACAGCGACCCCGCCGCTCGGCACACTCCGTTGACTGATGCGCCCGACCTTCTACTTTCGATGCCCGGCATGAACGTCTTCGGTCACTAAGACCGAGGGCACGAGTCGTGCCGGGCGAACGAAGCAGAGGCCAGACCTCTGCTTTTTTGTTTGGCCGACCTCGATCAGCGAGGAGACCGCAACCCGATGTTCGTCGTGATGACCTCCGGCGCCAGCGAAGCCGAGGTCCTGGGAGTCAAGAGCCGGATCCTGGCCGAGGGGTTGACGCCGTTCGACCACGAGGATGCGGACCACGTCGTCATCGCCGTCGTGGGCGAGATCGGCGGACGAAAGCCGCAGCTCCTCGAACAGTTCGCGGCGATGTCCGGCGTGGCCAGCGTCAAGCCGATCAACCGGCCATTCAAGCTGACGTCGCGCGAGTTCCGGGCCGAGGACACGGTCATCCGCGTGCTCGACGCGGCGATCGGCGACGGCTCGCTCACGGTCATGGCCGGCCCCTGCTCGGTCGAGAGCCGAGACCAGCTGTTCGAGACGGCCGACGCCGTGAAGGCGGCCGGGGCGACGATCCTGCGCGGCGGTGCGTTCAAGCCTCGGACCAGCCCGTATGCGTTCCAGGGGTTGGGCGTCGAAGCCCTGCGCTATCTCGCCGAAGCCCGCGAGCGGACCGGGCTGCCGGTGATCACCGAGGTCATGGAGCCGTCGCAGGTCGACATCGTCGCCGAGTACGCCGACATCCTCCAGATCGGCACCCGCAACATGCAGAACTACTCGCTCCTGCGTGACGTCGGCCGCGTGGCCCGGCCGGTCATGCTGAAGCGCGGCTACGGCGCCACGATCGAGGAATGGCTGATGGCGGCCGAGTACATCGTCAGCTCCGGCAACCCGAACGTGATCCTGTGCGAGCGCGGCATCCGGACCTTCGAGACGTACACGCGCAACACGATGGACCTGTCCGCCGTGCCGCTGCTCCACCACCTGACCCACCTGCCGGTCATCGTCGATCCGAGTCACGCCACCGGCAAGCGCTGGCTGGTCAAGCCGCTGGCGATCGGCGGGGTCGCCGTCGGTGCCGACGGCGTGATGGTCGAGGTCCATCCGACGCCCGATCAGGCGCTGTCCGATGCCGAGCAGCAGCTCACGCTCGACCAGTTCCGCTCCCTGATGGAGGCCATCGTCCCGGTCCACTCGCACGTCCGCGGCCTGCACGGCGATCCGTTCCTCGCCGGCGCGGCGGCCGCCGTCGGCGCCGAAGGCGGGCTGTCGAAGCATTGATCGCGTCCGACGTCGCCACGGTCCGCTCGGCCGCGCGCTTGCGCGGCGAGGTGCGGCTGCCCGGCGACAAGTCGATCAGCCACCGCGCCCTGATCCTCGCCGCCCTGGCCCGGGGCGGCAGCGACGTCACGGGCGCCGGTGACGGGGCGGATGTGCGGTCCACGGCGACGGTCCTCCGGGCGCTCGGCGTCGAGGTCGAAAGCCAGCCGGACGACGATGGGCGGAACGTCCGCTACCGCATCGCCTCGCCGGGCGCGGACGGCCTGGACCAGCCCGTCGACACGATCGATTGCGGCAACTCCGGGACGACGCTGCGACTCATGGCCGGTGTGCTCGCCGGGCTGCCGCTGACCGTCGTCCTTGACGGTGATGCGTCATTGCGTCGCCGTCCGGTCGCTCGTATCATCGAGCCGCTGCGTCGGATGGGCGCGGTGCTCCACGGTCGACAGCACGACACCCTCCCTCCCCTCACCGTGGTCGGACACACCCCGCTGCAGAGCGTGGACTACACGACATCCGTCCCGTCGGCGCAGGTGAAGTCGGCCATCCTGCTGGCGGGGTTGCGAGCCGAGGGTCGGACGACCGTTCGAGAGCGGGTCGCGACGCGCGACCATACGGAGCGGATGCTCCGAGCACGCGGCGTGACGGTCGAGCGGGTGACGACCGACGATGCGGTCGCGTTGACGGTGGAAGGAGGGACGGCGATGCAGGCGATCGATCAGCACGTCCCGGCCGACGTCTCGGCGGCCGCCTTCTGGCTCGTCGCCGGCGCGATCCACCCCGATGCCGAGCTGTCGATGCGCGGTGTCGGTGTCAACCCGACGCGCCGGGCGGTGATCGACATCCTGCGCTCGATGGACGCGGACATCGACGAGCGACCGGCGGGCGCTCGCCCATCCGCGGATCGCGACATCGGTGAGCCCGTCGCCGACCTCGTCGTGCGCTCATCGGACCTGCGCGCCGTCGACATCGGACCGGCCGACGTCGCTGCCGCCATCGACGAGATCCCCATCCTGTGCCTGGCTGCCGCGCGGGCGCGCGGGACGACGACCATCCGTGGCGCCGGCGAGCTCCGCCACAAGGAATCGGATCGCATCGCGGGCGTGGCCGCCGGCCTGACGGCGCTCGGCGTCCGGGTCGAGGTCGACGGCGACGACCTCGTCATCGACGGGGACGCGGACCTGCGCGGGGCCCCGACGGACAGCCTCGACGACCACCGCCTGGCAATGACGTTCGCCGTCGCCGGTCTCGTCGCGAGCGACAGCACCACGATCGACCGACCCGGCTCGGCCGCCATCTCCTATCCAGGCTTCTTCGCCGATCTCGAAGGGGTGCGAGCATGACGAAGCGCGTCGTTCTCATCGGACATCCCGTGGCGCACTCGCTGTCGGGTGCGATGCAGCAGGCCGCCTTCGACGAGCTCGGCATCGACGCGCGCTACGAGCTGTGGGACCGGGCGCCCATCGATCTCGCCGACGCGGTCGCGGAGCTGCGGACGGATGACTTCCTGGGCGCGAACGTGACGATCCCGCACAAGGAACGGGTCGTGCCGATGGTCGACCGGCTGACCGAGGAAGCGGCCTCGACCGGCGCGGTCAACACCCTGACGCGCGAGGGCAAGCGGCTGATCGGTCACAACACCGACGTCGCCGGGTTCAAGGTCGCCCTCGACCGGCTCGTCGGGCGCCAGAAGATGCCGCGCCAGGCGGTCGTGCTGGGCGCCGGTGGCGGCGCGCGCGCCGTGGTCTTCGGGCTCATCCGCGAAGGCTTCCAGCGGGTGATCGTCTTCAACCGGCATCTGCATCGCGCGGAGGGGCTGGTCAAGCACTTCGGCCGGACGGCGGCCCATATGGAGCTGCGGGCGATGCCCTGGCACGAGTCGATCATCGAATCGGAGATCGCCAAGACCAAGATCCTCGTCAACGCGACGTCGATCGGCCTGACCTCCGACGTGAGCCCGGTCCCAGCCGAGGTGCTCGGCGAGGAGCTCCTCGTGCTCGACCTGATCTATGCGCGCACGACGCTGCTGCGCGACGCCGCGGCGGTCGGCGCGACCACGCTGGACGGCGAACTGATGCTGCTCCACCAGGGCGCCGCGGCCTTCACCCTCTGGACCGGCAGACCGGCGCCACTCGAGCTCATGCAGACGAAGCTGGCCGAGGCGCGCGCCGGCGGTCTCCGCTCCGCTGAGGGCGAGCCGACCGGCGAACCGGCGGTGGCCACCGCCGAGTGACCGCGTTCCGCTTCCTCACCGCCGGGGAGTCGCACGGACCGGCGCTCGGCGTGACGATCGAGGGGGTGCCCGCCGGGCTCGCCCTCGACGAGGACACCATCGCGATCGATCTCGCGCGGCGCCAGAAGGGCTACGGTCGCGGCGCTCGCCAGTCCATCGAGCAGGACCGCGCCGAGATCCTCGGTGGCGTCCGCCACGGGGTCACGCTCGGTTCGCCGGTCATGCTCCTCGTGCGCAATCGCGACTGGGAGAACTGGACCAAGGTCATGCAGGTCGCGCCGCTGTCCGAGGAGGAGGCGGGCGAGCTGGTCGCGCTGGCCGACGGCGGCGACAAGCGGGCGACGCCGGTCACGCGGGTACGGCCCGGCCACGCGGACCTCGCCGGGGCGCTGAAGTACGGCTTCAACGACGTACGCAACGTCCTCGAGCGGGCGTCCGCGCGCGAGACGGCGGCACGCGTCGCGGCTGGAGCGGTCGCGCGCGCCTTCCTGCGCCAGCTCGGGATCGAGGTGTGGTCCTTCACGGCCGAGGTCGGCGGGGTCGCCGTCGACCCGGCGAACGCCACCCGATCGCGCGACGAGGCCGACGCGTCGCCGCTGCGCTGCCCCGACCCGGCCGCCGAGGAGGCGATGATCGCCCGCATCGACGAGGCGCGCTCGAACGGCGACACGGTCGGTGGCGTCTTCGAGGTCGTCGTCCACGGGCTGCCCATCGGGCTCGGCTCGTACGTCCACTGGGACCGCCGACTCGACGCCGCGCTGGCCGGGGCGGTCATGAGCATCAACATCGTCAAGGGCGTCGAGTTCGGCCTCGGCTTCGAGCAGACCCGTCGCTTCGGCTCGGCCGTCCACGACGTGATCGCTGGCCGGGGCGACGGCGGGCTGCTGGATCCACCGCTCGAACAACGCCGGCGGCCTCACGGGCGGCGTCACGAACGGCGAGCCACTCGTCGTCCGCGGTGCGGTGAAGCCGATCTCCACGCTCGCGCGGCCGCTGCCCTCGGCCGACCTCATCACCGGCGAGCCGGTCGAGAAGGCCCACTACGAGCGCAGCGACATCAGCGTCGTGCCGGCGGCCGGGATCGTGGCCGAGGCGATGGTCATGCTGACGCTGGCCCGCTTCGCGATCGAGAAATTCGGGGGCGATACGGTCGGCGACGTCATCGCCGATCTCGCGGCCTATCGCGCGCGGATCGCCAGCCCGCCCGACGCACCCGTTGCGGGCGGCGTCCGGCGCGACGTCCTGCCGAGCGACGGCCCGGTCGAGGCCCGTCACGGACTGACCGGCTCGGACGAAGCCGGCTCCGGCGGCGACGACTAGGCCGCGGCGATGGACATCATCCTGGTCGGGCTGCCCGGCAGCGGCAAGAGCGTCGTCGGCAAGCGATTGGCCAACCGGCACGGCGCGTCGTTCATCGATCTCGATGAGCGCATCGAGCGCGTCGACGGCCGGCCGATCCCGACGATCTTCGCCGAGGACGGCGAGGCCGCCTTCCGGACCCTGGAGCGCCAGGTCGTCGACGGATCTCGGGCCACCCGATCTCGATCCGAGCGTGCGGCGCGTGGTCGCCACCGGTGGCGGCGCCATCGTCGATCCGCGCAATCGATGGGCCCTGTACCGCGGGCGGGTGGGCGTCTGGCTCGACAGCCGTCCGGAGGTCCTCGCCCAGCGCCTGCGCCGCTCCCCCCACGTTCGACCGTTGATCACGGGCCGCGACCCGATCGGAGCGATCCGTGACCTGGCCACCCGACGCGAACGCTTCTATGCGGCCGCGGCCGTCCACGTCGCCGGCGTCGCCGAGGTCGCGCGCGTGGTCGACGCGGTCGAGCGCCATCTCGATGCGGCCGACCGGGCCACCGCGGGCACGACGTTGATGCGTGCCATCACGCCGATCGGCCGGATCGTGTTCGGCGACGGGATCGCCGCCACGGCGATCGACAGCGCGCTGGGCAGGCTCGAGGCCCGGCGCGCGATCCTCGTGTCTGAGCCCGGTGCGTGGGCCGCCGTGGGCTCGGCGCTCGGCGCCCGGCTCGAGGCCAGTGGTCGGCCGGTCGAGACCGTGATGCTGCCCGAGGGCGAGGCCGCCAAGCGGCTCGCGGTGATCGAGGCGGCCGCGAGCGACCTGGCTCGCCGCCACGTCCGCCGCGACGAGCCCATCGTGGCGATCGGTGGCGGGGCGCTCGGCGACGCCGCCGGCTACCTGGCCGCGACGTACCTGCGCGGCATCCCGGTCATCCACGTGCCGACCACGCTCGTCGCCCAGATCGATTCGTCGATCGGTGGCAAGACGGCGGTCGACCTGCCGGAAGGCAAGAACCTCGTCGGGGCCTTCCACCAACCGACCGACATCGTGATCGACGTGGCGCTCCTGGCGACCCTGCCGGAGCGGCAGCGTCGGGCCGCGCTCGGCGAGGCGATCAAGATGGCGGCACTCGGGGACGAGCGACTGTTCGAGCTGCTGGAGCAACGGGGCGAGGACATCGCTCGTGGGGACGCGTTGTCGGACTCCGCCGGCGAGCTGGCCGAGGTCGTCGAGCGGTGCGCGTGGGCCAAGGTCGAGGTCGTCGTGGCCGACGAGCGCGAACGAGGGGCCAGCGGGGGCCGCATCACCCTCAACCTCGGCCATTCGCTGGGGCATGCGATCGAAGCCGCCGCCGGCTTCTCGGAGCTGCTCCACGGCGAGGCCGTCGCCTACGGGCTGCGCGCGGCCGCGCGGATCGGCGAGATCGTCGGCGTCACGCCGCCGGACCGGGCGGTGCGCATCGTTCGGCTGATCGACCGCCTCGGCCTGGCGCGCGATCCCCTGCCCTACGCTCTCGACGACGTGCTGCGCCATCTCGCGACCGACAAGAAGCATGCCGGCGACCGGTTGCGCTGGGTGCTCCCCACCGCGGACGGCGTCGAGGTCCGCAGCGACGTCCCCGACGCGGTCGTCGTCGACGCCGCGGGGTCGCTGCTGGCGGCCGGCACCGCCCGATGACGGCCGTCCTCGTCCTGCAGGGACCGAACCTCAACCTGGTCGGCACGCGCGAGCCCGAGATCTACGGGTACGAGACGCTCGACGAGATCCACGCGGGCATCGCCGAGCGGGCCGAGCAGCTCGGGCTGCAGGTCGACTTCTACCAGTCGAACCACGAGGGCGCGCTCATCGATCGACTGCACCGGCGCGACTTCGATGTCTCGATCGTCAACGCCGGCGGCCTGACCCATACCAGCATCTCGCTGCGCGACGCGCTGCTGGCGGTCCAGCGTCCGTTCATCGAGGTGCATCTGTCGGACCCGTCCAAGCGCGAGCCGTTCCGGCACGTGAACTACCTGCACGACGTCGCGCTCGAGTCGATCGTCGGCCAGGGCGCGCGTGGCTACCACCTCGCGCTCGAATCGATCGCCCGGCGGTTCGGTGGCGCCGATGGCTGAACGAAGCGCGCGGGGCGCCGGTTCGGAGACGCCTGAGCTTCGGCGGCTTCGGCGCCGGATCGATGCCCTCGACAAGCGGATCGTGGCGCTGCTGAACGAGCGCGCCCGTCTCGCTCGTGATGCCGGCCGGGCGAAGGACGCTGCCGGTGCCGGTGTCCGCGACGTCGATCGCGAACGCGAGATCCTGCTGCGCGTATCGATGGCGAACGAAGGCCCGATGCCCCAGGCCGATCTCCTGGCCCTGTATCGGCGGGTCTTCGCGGCGACGCGGGCGCTCGAGGCCCGGGATCGCACGGTCGGTCGGGCGGGACGTGCCGGACCGCGCGGAAGCGACGTTCCCGACGGGTCCTGAGGTGGGTGCGGGACCGCTGCCGTGGTCCGCGGATGGACCGCCGATCGGTCCGGCGACGACGACCCGCTTCGCACCGGCACCCACCGGCTTCCTGCATCTCGGCCACGTCGCCAACGCGATCTGGACCTGGGGGGCGGCCGCGTCTGCCAGGGCCGATGTGCTGTTGCGGATCGAGGACCACGACCGGCAGCGCTGCCGGCCCGAGTTCGATGCGGCGCTGCTGGAGGACCTCGCCTGGCTCGGGTTCCGCCCCGACCGCGGACCGGTCCGCCAGACCGACCCGGATGCGGCGGCGGCCTACGAGGCGGCGGAGCGTCGGCTCCGCGCCGATGGGCTCGTGTACGGCTGCGACTGCGCCCGGTCGACATTCAGCACGTGGTCGGAGCAGCACGGCCGCGAGTGGTCGGGGATCGGCTGCCCGGGCGGCTGCCGCGAGCGCGACCTGGCCGGTCCGGTCCTGCGCGTGGCGCTCGGCGGCGGCCACGAGTCGTGGATGGACCGGTTGGTCGGACCCTGCCAGGACGATGTCGCGCCGACGGGCGACCTGCCGATCCGCGACCGTGACGGCAACTGGACCTACGCCTTCTGCGTCGTCGTCGACGACGCGCGCCAGGCGGTCGATCTCGTCGTCCGGGGCATGGACCTCCTGCACGCAACGGCCAGCCAGATCCGTCTCGCGCGGATCCTCGGTCGAGCGACGCCGCCGGCCTTCGCCCACCACCGACTGATCCGGCGACCCGACGGCAGCAAGCTGTCAAAGGCCGCCGGTGACACCGGCGTCCGCGAGCTTCGTGCCGCCGGGCGGACGCCGGCCGAGATCATCGGGGTGGCCGCCGTCGCGACCGACTACCGCTGACGGCGTCCGGGCGTCACTCCGACCTCGGCGCGGTCCTCCATCTCCCACGCGTGATCGAGGGCATGCCAGGCGATGCGTCGAGCGGCATACCGCTGCGTCCACGTGCGGCCGGCCAGCGGCCCGCCGTCGGTCGCCTGGCGGAGCACCTCCAGCACGGCGGCTCGTTCCGCGTCGACCGCGGCGCGATCCTCGAGGCTTCCCGGCGGCAGTTTCACGCCGATCTCGCGGGCGTAGGCATAGTCGGCCTCGATGACGTGCCCGATCATCTTGTCGCGATCGCGACCGCCGCCACGGGGCCCTTTCCGGAGCGACGCTGGAGCGCCGGCGGCGACGCGGTCGAACACCGTCCAGGCGGCCTCGACCAAGTCGGCGAGGCGCGCGGCCTGCGGGGTCGTGACGCGTTTGCGATCGAGGTCGGTGATGGACGACGGGACGCCGAAATCGGTGCCGCCACCGCCGCCGACCGACTCGACGACCTCAAGGGCGTCGTCGTCGATCGATGGCAGCTCCAAGCCAGCCGCCTTGACGACGATGGCGTACCGCGGCGCGTACGCGAGGAGCGCCTCCTGGGCCAGCTCGGGAGTCTTGGCGCCGCGCGACCAGCCCGGCCAGTCGATCGCCCAGACGAACGTCTTCTTGGTGCCGGTCTCCTCGCCGATCTCGATCGTGCCCGCGCCCATCGCCTCAGGATACGGGCACGATCCGGAAGACGAAGCCGGTCTGGCCGATCGAGCCGAAGCTGCGCCGAGCCATGACGTACAGCTCGCCGGCGCCGTCCTCGCCCATGCCCGTCACGAACCGGTGGTCGAAGTCGTCGCCGCGCGCAACCGCCGCACGAGCCCGGTCAGGGCATCCACGTCCCGGCCGTCGGGGCCGAGCGCGTCGACCAGGGCCGAGGCCACGACCACCCCGTCGGCGCCGGCTTTCGCGATGGTCCTCACGTGCGCCGGCGTGCTGACCCCGAAGCCGACGGCGACGGGCACCGGGGAGACGGCCCGGACGTCGCGCACCAGCCGGCCGATCCCCGGCAGGGCCGAGCGGGCCCCCGTGACGCCGACGAGCGAGACGCAGTACAGGAAACCCCCGGACCGGGCCGCGATGCGGGCTCGGCGGTCCGGCCCGGTCGTCGGGGCGACGAGGTAGATGACCGCCAGCCCGACGTCGCGCCCGACGGCCTCGAACGGCGCGCCCTCGTCCGGGGTCAGGTCGGCGACGATGACGCCCGCCGCGCCGGCCGTCGCCAGGCGCGTGGCGACCGGACGTCCATCGCCACCGCCGATCACCTGGTTGGCGTACCCCATGGGCACCATCGGCAGGTCCGGTCGGGCCGCCGCGATCCGCTCGATGAGCCGCAGCGAGCCCTGCAGGGTCGCCCCGGCGCGCAGCGCGACCTGCGAGGCGCGCTGCAGCGTGGCCCCGTCGGCCAGCGGGTCGCTGTAGGGCAGGCCGATCTCGAGCAGGTCGGCGCCGGCGTCGGCGGTGGCGAGGGCGATCTCCACGCTCGTCTCGGCATCGGGGTAGCCGGCCACCACGTACGGGATCAGGGCCGCTCGCCCGTCCTCGCGCGCTCGCGCGAACGCGGCGGCGATCCGGCGGGCCCCGGTCGTACCGTCCGTCCCGAGATCGGTCGGCGCAGCGTCGGCCGCCGACATCGAGCTGGCGAGGGCCGCACTCACCGCGTCGCCCGCCACGACTCGGCCAGCTTCTTCGGGGCGGTCCGTGCCCAGGCGTCCTCGATGACCTCGCGCAGGACGTCATCGGGGATCCCGCCGAAGTCGACGTCGACCCAGCCGAACCGCCCGACATGCGAGGCGTAGCGGGCCGCCTCGGGGAAGGCGCTCATGAGCTCGGATTGTTCACCGGTCGACGTCTTGATGCTGCCGCCGCGCTCGTCGACGGCCATGATCACGAAGATCTTGTCGCGAACGCGGAACGTGGGATGGCCCGGCGTCTCCGCGTCGCCCCAGGTCTCCTTCTCGGTGGTCTCGGGCAGGGCGAGGCAGAGGGCCCGCACCTCGCGACCCGGTCACCGGACCGCCTCCCACGGCTGGACGTCGTCGAACCGGGTGAGGGCCGCGAGATCCTTGTCTCCTCGACCGGAGAAGCCGAGCAGGACGAGGACCTCGTCCGTCCAGCCACCGGGCAGCCCGTCGACGCCGGCGAGGATCTTCGGCAGCGCCGCGATCGCGTGGGCCGTCTCGAGGGCGGGCAGGATGCCCTCGGTCTTCGTCGTCGCCTTCATCGCGGCGACGGCCTCGCGGTCGGTCGCCGCCGCGACCTCGATCCGGCCGGCCTCGGCGAGCGCCGCGAGCTGCGGGCCGATGCCCGGGATAGTCGAGCCCAGCCGACGCGCTGTGCGCCTCGATGACCTGGCCGTCCCGGTCCTGGAGCATCAGCGAGCGCGAACCATGGAGGATGCCCGGCGTGCCGCCGAGGATCGCCGCGGCGTGCCGTCCGGTGTCCATGCCGTCGCCGGCTGCCTCGGCCACGGCGAGACGCACGGACGGCTCGCCGATGAATCGGGCCAGCAGCCCGATGGCGTTCGAGCCGCCACCGACGCAGGCCAGGGCGAGATCCGGCAACCGACCCTCGATGTCGATCAGCTGGGCGGCCGCCTCGTCGCCGATCCGCCGCTGGAGGTCGCGCACGATCGTCGGGTACGGGTGCGGACCCATCGCCGAGCCCAGGACGTAGTGCGTCGACTGGACGTTTGTGACCCAGTCGCGCATCGCCTCGTTGACCGCGTCCTTGAGGGTCGCCGTGCCCGAAGTCACGCTGCGCACCTCGGCACCGAGGGCGTGCATCCGAAGGACGTTCGGGCCCTGGCGTTCGATGTCCTCGGCCCCCATGTAGACGACGCACGGCAGCTCGAGCAGGGCGCACGCCGTCGCGGTCGCCACGCCGTGCTGGCCGGCGCCGGTCTCGGCGATGACACGCGACTTGCCGAGGCGACGCGTGAGCAGCGCCTGGCCCAGGGCGTTGTTGATCTTGTGGGCGCCGGTGTGGGCGAGGTCCTCGCGCTTGAGGTACAGCTGGATCGACCGCCGGCCTGGGCCACCCACTCGACCAGCCAGCCGCGTCGCCTCGTGCTCGACCGCCGTCGCCAGCCGATCCGCGCGGTAGAGCGGCGTCGGGCGGCCGGCGAAGCGTTCGAGGAGCACGCGCAGCTCGGACCAGAACACGGGGTCGAAGCGCAGGGCGTCGTAGGCGGTCTCCAGCTGGGCGAGGGCCGCCATGAGCGTCTCGGGCACGTAGCGGCCACCGAAATCGCGTTCCATCCCCCACCGTCCGGCCGCATCGGCGTCGAGCAGGCTCGGGTGGACCGGCGTCGGCCCGAAGGGCACGTTCGGGTGATCGTCGCGGGCGGCCTTCGCGCGCTTGATGAAGAGCGCGACCCGGAACGGGTCCTTGGTCGGGCGCTCGCCCTCCACGCGCGGATGCTCCACGCCGGACGCCACGTCCACGGCCGTGGCCGGGATCGTGCGCAGCGCGTCGGCGACGTTGGCCGCGGTCAGCCCGCCGGCCAGCATGACCGGCACCTCTCGGGCGATCGCGGTGACCGTGGCGACGTCCGACCGCACGCCCGTTCCGCCAGCGTGCGGCCCACCGGCGGTGTCGACCATGACTCGTTCCGCCCCGGTCTCCAGGAGGGATCGCGCGGCTGCGACATGATCCCGATCGTCGCCGGGCTCGCGCGAGATGTGCAGCACGTGCCAGGCTCGGGCGGGTCGCGGCCCGGCAGGACCGATGGCGGTGGGACGATGGTGCTGCACGACATCGGGTCCGACCGCGTCGACGTACGCCGCGAGGTCCGCGGGCGCGCGGTCCGCGGTGACGAGGACGACGTCCGGTCGATCGCCCGGATCGGCGATGGTCCGCGCGAACGCGGCGAGATCCATCGCCACGTCGAGCGCCAGGGCACGGGGCGTTCCCTCGACCACGTTGAAACCCACCGCATCCGCGCCGCTGCGGACGGCCGCCGCGATGCCCTCTCGCGTCGTGATCCCACAGACCTTCACGTACGGTCGCCGCGCGACGTTGGCGGGATCGTCCGGCGGACGACCGGCGGCAACGTACGAGCGCACCGCCGCGGTCGGGTCGTTCGATCGCATCAGCGCCTCTCCGACCAGCGCGGCATCGAAGCCGCGTGCCCGCCAGCGGGCGACCGTCGCCGGGTCGCGCACGCCCAATTCGGCGATGACGATCCGATCATCAGGTACCAGCGAGCGCAGCCGATCCGCCCGCTCGACGTCGACCTCGAGGGTGCGCAGGTCGCGGTTGTTGATGCCGATCAGGCGGGCATCGGTGGCCAGGGCACCGTCGAGCTCGTCCTCGGCATGGATTTCGACGAGTGGCTCCAGGCCGAGATCCCGCGCCTGCCGGACGAGCGCGGCGAGCCGCTTCGGCGGATGCAGCACCGCCAGGAGCAGAACGGCGTCGGCGCCGACGTTGCGCAGGACCGCGAGCTGCCGCTCGTCGACGACGAACTCCTTGGCCAGCACCGGCACGCCGACGGCCGCGCGGACGCGCTCCAGGTCGTCGATCGAGCCGTGGAACCAGCGCGGCTCGCACAGCACCGAGATCGCGGCGGCACCACCGGCCTCGTAGGCGATCGCCCGCGCGACGAGATCGTCGCCCATGGCGGCGATCCGACCGGCCGACGGTGAGGCCCGTTTGAGCTCGGCGATCACGTGCAGGCCTGGCGCAGCCAGTCGTTCTGCGATCGGCCGGGGCGTCGGGGCCGCCGACCGTGGCCCCGTGGCGAACCGCGCCAGCTCGTCGTCGAGATCGAGGCGACGCTGCTCGGCGATCTCGTCGACGACGCTCGGACGGGCGGCGACCGCGCTCACGTGGCGACCTCGATCGGCACGTGCGCCCGCCGCTCGGCGCGAAGACGCTCGAGCAGGTCGGTCACGAGGCCCGCGTCGATCGTCAGCGCGGCGCGCTCGATCCCGGCCTCGAGCTGCTCGACCTCGCCGGCCACCAGGAACGCGGCCCCGGCATTGAGCAGGACGACGTCGCGCTTCGCGCCGGACTCGCCGCGCATGAGCGCCTCGATCGTCCTCGCGTTCTCCTCGGGCGTCCCGCCCGCCAGCTTGGTCGTGGCGGTCGTGCGCATGCCGAGCGCGGAGGCACGGATCTCGTGCCGCTCGATGCCCTTCGGACCGACGTGCAGGAGGACCCCGCTGTCGTCGAGTGGCAGCTCGTCGATGCCCGCACCGTGGATGACGAAGGTCCGCTCGGTCCCGAGCCGCTGGGCGACCTCGGCGATGCGTTCGGCCGCGTCGGCGTCGCCGACCCCCAGGAGCTGCCGGCTCGTGCCGGCCGGGTTCGTAAGCGGACCAAGCAGGTTGAATGCCGTCCGGACCCCGATCTCCCGCCTGGTCGGTCCGGCATGCTTCATGGCCGGGTGGAAGTTCGGAGCGAACAGGAACGCGAAGGTGTTGGTCCGCAGCGCCTCCCCGGCCGAGGTCGCGTCATGGTCGATCCTGACCCCCAGGGCATCGAGCACGTCGGCCGATCCGGACCGCGAGGTCATCGCCCGGTTGCCGTGCTTCGCGACGGGGATCCCGGCGGCCGCCACGACGAGGGCCGCAGCAGTCGAGATGTTGAACGTGCCGCTGCCGTCGCCGCCCGTCCCGACGACGTCGATCGCCCCATTCGGGGCCTCGACGCGGACGACCCGTTCGCGCATGGCCGTTGCGAACCCGGCCAGCTCGTCGACGGTCTCGCCGCGCATCCGCAGACCCATGAGCAGCGCGGCCAGCTGGGCCGGGGTCGCCTCGCCGTCCATGACCGCGCCCATCGCCAGGCGTGCCTCGTCGAGCGACAGGGTGCCGCCCTCGACGATCGATGCCAGGGCTGCCCGGACCGCGTCGCTCATCGAGCGTCTCCGTCGGCCTCGTGCGCCATCGCCAGGCCCGCCGTCGCGAACGAGCCGGTCGCATCGTCGAGCCGCGAGGCCTCGCCTTCGCCGGCCTGACGCAGGAAGTTCGCGAGCAGGTGCGGTCCCTGCGGGGTGAGCACGCTCTCCGGATGGAACTGGACGCCCTCGAGCGGCAGGGCGACATGACGGATGCCCATGATCACTCGGTCGACCTCGCTCATGGCCGTCACGCGAAGTTCCGGCGGGAGGGTCGCCGGGTCGACCGCGAGCGAGTGGTAGCGCGCCGCCATGAAGGCCGGCGGCATCCCCTCGAGGAGCCCGGCACCATCGTGGGTGACCTCGGTCGCCTCGCCGTGGACGAGCGTCGGGGCACGGACGATCGACGCGCCGTACGCCGCCGCCATCGACTGCATGCCGAGGCACACACCGAGGAGCGGGATCTCGCGGGCGGCCGCGACCTCGACCGAGGCGACCGACACGCCGGCGTCGTCGGGGTCGCCGGGACCGGGCGAGATGACGATCCCACGCAGGTCCGCTGCGGGGTCGTCGGCCATGGCTTCGAGGCCTGCCTTGTCGATCGCATCGTTGCGGACCACCGTGACCTCGGCGCCGGCCGCCTGCAGCGCCTGGACGAGGTTGAACGTGAAGCTGTCGTAGTTGTCGACCACTAGGATCATGTCCCCGCCTCGACCGTCTCGCGTGGGGTCTCGGGGACTCCGGCGGCCTGCTCGATCGCGCGTCGCAGGGCGGCCGCCTTGTGCTCGGTCTCCTCGAACTCGGACTCCGGCACGGAGCCGGCGACGATGCCCGCGCCCGTGTGGACATGGGCCTGGCCGTCCTTGAGGACCGCGCTGCGGATCGTGATAGCCGTGTCGAGGTTGCCGTCGTAGCCGAGGTACCCGACCGCGCCGCCGTACAGCCCGCGCCGCTCGCCTTCTGCGGCCGCGATCAGCTGCATCGCGCGGACCTTCGGCGCGCCGCTCAACGTGCCCGCCGGGAACACCGACTTGAGCGCCTCGAGCGCGTCCAGCTCGGGCTTCAGCCGGCCCTCGACGTGGGACACGAGATGGAGCACGTGGCTGTAGCGCTCGACCTCCATGTACTTGCTGACCGTCACGGTGCCGGGGCGCGAGACGCGACCCAGGTCGTTGCGCCCGAGGTCGACGAGCATGACGTGCTCGGCCCGCTCCTTCGGATCCTTCTGGAGCTGCTCGGCGAGGAGCTCGTCCTCGCGGGCGTTCGCGCCGCGCGGCCGAGTGCCGGCGATCGGGTGCGTCGTCAGCTTGTCGCCCTCGGCCTGGAGGAGCAGCTCCGGCGAGGCCCCGACGACCTCGAACTGCGGCGTCCGGACGAAGAACAGGTAGGGACTGGGGTTGATGCGACGGAGGCTGCGGTAGAGGCCGATCCCGTCGAGCGTCCGAGCCGGTGGTCGGGTCGAGCGGGAGGTCGAACGACTGGCGGCGGGCCAGCACGACCTGGATCGCCTCGCCGGCCGCGATCGCGTCCTTGGCGACCTCGACGGCATGGATGTACTCCTCGCGACCGAGGCTCGTGTCGATCGGGCCCGCCAGGGCCGGGGCGCCGTTCGTCCGGGCCAACGGCCCGGCGAGCTCGGCGGCGCTGGGGCGTGACGTCCGCTCGAGCGCCTCGAAGATGGCCGACTCGGCGATCCGGTAGCGACCCTCGAAGTCGGGCGCCTCGGTGTGGAGCGAGGCGATCGCCGAGAGGGTGTGGGTCAGGTGGTCGAAGACGAGGACGAGGTCGGTCTCGATGAACGCGGCCGTCGGGACGCCGACCGGGTCGCGGTCCGGCAGCGGGACGGTCGTCTCGAACGCCGACGCGGCATCGTACGAGATGGCGCCGACCGCACCGCCGGTGAAGCGCGGCATCCCCTCGCTCGGCTCGACCCGCCGGCGCCGGACGAACTGGCGGATGGCATCGAGCGGATCGGGCGCCTCGCTCGAGGACATCGGCAGGTCGGGCGAGTAGGTCGGGACGGTCACCGGGCGGGTCTGGATCCTGGCCTGCCCGTCGCGGACTTCGAGGAGGCGACGCGGTCCGACCCCCAGGAACGAATAGCGGCCGAGCCGCTCGCCACCCTCGACCGACTCGAGGAGGTAGGCCGGGTTGCCGTCATCGAGGCGCAGGAAGGCACCGATCGGCGTCTCGAGATCGGCCGGGCGCGTGGCGCGCAGCCGGATCGTGTCGGCGTTGGCGGTGAGCCGTTTGGCCTGGCTCAGGCTGATGGGATCGGGGCTGGTCATCGCTGGGCCTCGAGAATCAAGAAACGACCGATCGTCCCCGGGACGAAAGGTCGTGCCTTCCGCGGTGCCACCCTCATTCGGCGATGCCGCACTCGTGTGGCCGACGGCTCGGGTCGTGGTCCGCTCTCGGCGGGCTCGTCCCTGGCGATCGGCGCTGCCCTGTATCGCTGGCGCTCTGCGCCGGAGCCTACTGGGCGGTGCAGGAGCGTTCGCCGCTCGTGCGTGCCGTTCGGTCCGGAGGCTCCCGGGTCCATTCGCCGCCGCTGTCGTCCCGGTTTACACCAGCCACCGGGTCTCTCTGCCGACTCACGACGGGTACTCGTCCCGTTCACAGCCCGTTCTTCGTGATGTCGGCGGAGTATGGGTCGGGTGGCGTGGAGCGTCAAGCGGGCGGGCGGGTCACGGCGACCCCTCGGACCGGGCGCGGCAGAAGTTGCGCCCGGGGACCGTTATGGCGTCTGCTCGGCGCGTTCATGGCAGAAGTTGCGCCCGGGGGCCCGTTGTGTCGAGTTCGGAGGCCGGTTCCGGGCTATGGCCCACGGCGATGTGCCATAACGCTCTGCCCATGCAATTTCTGCCACGAGTCGGGCTGACCGCGGCTCAGCGACTCGGCTCGTGGCTCGGCGCCACTGGTTCGTAGCCGATGCAATTTAGGACGGGAAGCGCCGGATAGCGCGGGAACCGCGGGTCGGTCACTGAGCGCTCGCACAGGCGGAACGTGGAACCGCGTCTCGTTTCGACGACCCGCGTATGCCGGCAGCTGCCGCATAGGCCGGGCGGTGGCGTCATGGCGTGGCGGAGAGGGTGGGATTCGAACCCACGAAGTCTTTCGACTCAGCGCTTTTCAAGAGCGCCGCCATCAACCGCTCGGCCACCTCTCCGCCGAAGAGGATACCGGCACCTCGGGAGTCAGGCCGCGGAACCACCGGGACCGATGACATCCCGGCCGAGGTACGGCCGCAGCACCTCGGGCACGGTCACCGAGCCGTCCGGGCGTTGGTAGGTCTCGATCAGCGCAGCGACGACCCGGGCAAGGGCGAGACCGGAGCCGTTGAGCGTGTGCAGGAGCTCCGGCTTGGCACCCGGCTCGGGACGGTAGCGGATGGCCATCCGGCGCGCCTGGTAATCGCGGAAGTTCGAGCACGAGCTGACCTCGAGCCATCGCTCGACGCCGGGTGACCACACCTCGAGGTCGTACTTCTTGGCCTGGACGAAGCCCATCTCGCGGGTACTCATCAACAGGACGCGGTACGCGAGTCCGAGGCGCTGCAGCAGGATCTCGGCGCGCTCGGTCATCCACTCGAGCGCGGCCGGCGAGTCCTCGGGCCGCTCGAACAGGACCATCTCGACCTTGTCGAACTGGTGGACCCGCAGGATGCCGCGGGTGTCCTTGCCGGCCGCGCCGGCTTCCCGTCGGAAGCACGGCGTGTAGGCCGCGTAGCGGATAGGCAGGTCGGCTGCCTCGACGATCTCGTCGCGGTGCAGGTTTGTGACGGGCACCTCAGCGGTCGGGACCAGGTACAGCTCGTCGCGGGTCACGACGTACATCTGGTCTTCCTTGTCCGGGATCTGGCCCGTGCCGGTGGCGCTGGCCGTGTTGACCACCGCCGGCGGCCACACCTCGGTGAATCCGTTCTCACGCGTGTGGACATCGAGGAACCACGAGATGAGGCCACGCTGGAGCGCTGATCCCGCGCCCTTGTACACCGGGAACCCCGAGCCCGCGATCTTCGCGCCGCGGGCGTTGTCGATGATGTCGAGCGCCTCGCCGATCTCCCAGTGCGGCTTCCGCGTCCAGGTCGCGCCACCGGCCGGCGCGTCGGCCCCGACCTCGCCCTCGACCGGCTCGTCATGGGCGAAGATCTCGCCCCAGGTCCGGACCGTGACATTGGCGTCCTCGCCGCCGACCGGAACGTCGGGGTCGGCGGGATTGGGGATGCGCAGCAGCGCATCCTCGACGGCGGCTTCGACCTCGGCCAGCTCGGCATCGAGAGCGGCGATGCGCTCCCCGGCCGCGACGGACGCGGCCTTGAGGCCGGCGACATCCGGCCCGTCCGCCGATGCGCCGCCCTTGATCGCTTCGCCGATCTGCTTCGAGGCGGCGTTGCGCTCCGCTTTGCGTGCGTCACTGTCGCCGAGCAGCTGCCGGCGACGGGCATCGAGCTCGATGGCCCGGTCCACGACCGCCGGGTCCTCGCCCTTGTCGATGGCACCGCGACGGATCGCGTCCGCCTCCTCGCGCAGGCGCTGCAGACCGACGCTCATACGGCCGCTCCGCTGCCGGCCGCTTCGCGCGCGCGATCGATGACGAACGCCCGGTCCAGGCTGGCGAGGAGCCAGCCGGCGCGCGGACCGTTCGGACGGTCCAGGAACGCCCGATACAACGCTTCGAACGCCGCGCGCCCGGCGACGCCCTCGTCGGTCGCCACGGTGAAGATCAGGGTCTGCCAGGCATCGCCGCCCGCCGGCTCCTCGCGGGAGGCCCGTTCGGCGAGGCGTGCCAGGAATCGACGCTGCGCGTCATCGAGCTCGACCACCGAGGTCGGCACCGCCTCGCGATGGATCGTCAGTCGCGCCGACTCGGGGGCGTAGACATCGAGCCAGGCCCGGGCCGCGCCGGCGCGCTGATCGAGCAACGCGCGCTCGCGATCGGTGAGCGGGCCGCCCTTCTCGGCCTCGACGCGCTCGACGACATCGACCCCCGGCACCTGGATGAGCATCGCCAGGTGGCCGAACGGCGGTCGGAACGCGGCCGCTTCGGCGGTGACAACGGCGTCGGGGTCGAGCAGCGAGTAGCGGAACGTGGCCTCGTACCCCGGTGGCATGTCACCGCGTACCGGCTGGCCCGCGGACGCTGCCGCGAACTTGTCGAATTCGTCGAAGAGACGCGGGATCTGATCGGTGCCGTCGGGATCGAAGTCGATGGCGTGATTGGGCCGATGCCGCAGGAACAGGAAGCGCAGCTGCTCGGGCGGGATGACCTCGGCGATCGTGTGGGCGGCCGCGCCGCGGCCCTTGGAGGTCGACATCTTCCGGCCGCCGATGTTGAGGAACTCGTAGGGGAAGTTGAGCGGCGGTTCGCGCTCGAACACGTCCCGGGCGATCGCGTCCGACCGGTCGCGCGAGCCGCCGGCCGTAGCCAGGTCCTTGCCGTTGGGCTCGATCGTCACGCCGAACAGTGACCACTGCGCCGCCCACTCGAGGTTCCATGGCAGCTTGGCCGCACCGCCGAACGGGGAGATCCAGCCGCTCTGGCCGCAGCCGCGTGCCCAGGCCACGTGATCCGGCCGGCATTCGTAGAAGACGCGGTCCCCGTCCCACTGGGTGACGATCGTCGTCCCGACCTTGCCGCAGTTCGGACAGATCACGCCGATCGGGTGCCAGGCGTCCGGGTGGCGGACATTGGCCACGCGGCGATAGATGTCACGCACGAGCTCGGCCCTGTCGAGCGCGGTTCGGATGAATGGGTCGAGGTCCCCGGCCGCGTAGTGCTCGCTCATCCAGTAGTAGCGATCGGGGTGGATGCCGAGTCCGGCGAACGTGTCGATGAAGGTCTGGGCGTGGTGCCGGGCGTACGAGGCGTGGCCGTCGCCGGCCTGGTCCGGGACGTGGGCCAGCGGGCGGCCCATCTCGTGGTCGACCGCGTCGGGGGTCAGCAGGGCCTGGGCGTCCATCGGGTCGAGGTCGTCGACCCCATAGAGGAGCGTCGTCTCGATCCCGTTGACGCGCAGCGCCCGGGTGATCGCGTCGAGGATGACCGGGCCGCGCAGGCTCCCGACGTGGACGGTCCCCGACGGCGTCTTGGAGTCGTTGACGACCTGTGGGCCGCCGTCACGGACCCGCAGGGCGAGTTCGTCGGCCCAATCCATGCGCGCCTCGAAGGCCTCGCCTTAGGTGATGCTGGTGATCTTGTAGGTGAAGTCGCCGGCCGGCACCTTCACGACGATCTTCTCGCCCTTCTTGCGACCGAGCAGCGACCGGCCGACCGGGCTCTCGTTCGAGATGCGGCCCTCGCCGGGCTTCGCCTCAGCCGAGCCGACGATCGTGAAGGTCTCCTTGCCGTCGTCGCTCACGACGCTGACCGTCGAACCGATCTGGACGTGGTCGGTCGAGTGGTTCTCGTCGATGAGGGTGGCGTTCTTGATGAGCGCCTCGAGCGTCTGGATCCGGCCCTCGACGAACGCCTGCTCGTTCTTGGCGTCCTCGTACTCGGCGTTCTCGGACAGGTCGCCGTGTTCCTTGGCGTCGTGGATCCGATTGGCGATCTCGGGCCGCTTGACGGTCGTCATCTCCTCGAGCTCCGCGCGGAGCTTCTGGAGGCCGTCCTTGGACAGGTAGGTGGGCTTGTTGTTCACGGTCGGTTCCCCGCATGGCGAGGTCGCGCTCATGGGCACGACCGCTGGTCGGTCAGCTGATAACAAAAAGGACTTCAGGTCGCTCGCGGTCGCCCGCGCGCCTGAAGGTCCCAGCCGGACGCGAATGGTAGTCGGGTCGTGAGTGGGTGTCAAAAGGCCCCTGGCCGCCGTTTGAGGTGGTCACGAGCCCTCGGCGAGTCGGTACAGGCGGCGCTTCACGCGCTGCAGCGACCCGCGGTCGGGCATCGCCACGAAGAGCGTGTCATCCCCGGCGATGGACCCGGCGACCTCGGGCCAGCGAGCCCGGTCCAGGGCCGCGGCGATGGCGTGCGCGGAGCCTGGCAGCGTGCGCAGGACGAGCAGGAGGCCGGCCTCATGGACCTCGAGCGGCAGGTCCGCCAGCAGCTTGCGCAGGCGGTCCTCCCCGGACGTCTCGGCCTCGATGAGCCGCGGCGGGAGCGCGTAGGCGGTCGTGCCCTCGCGGACACCTTGATCAGCCCGAGATCGGCGACGTCCCGGCTGATCGTCGCCTGCGTGGTGCGGAAGCCGCGCTCGCGGAGGGCCGCCGCGAGCTCCTGCTGGGTCCGGATCGGCCGCTGGTCGACGAGGTCCCGGATCGCCCGCTGGCGGAGCTGCTTCATGACCTCCACGGCACGCGCCTCAGCGGTTCAGCCACGCGAGCAGCACGACGGCCGCGAGGCCGAAGCGGTACCACACGAACACGTCGAGCGAGCGCCGACGAAGGAAGCCGAGCATGAAGTGGATGGCCACGAGGCCCGGACAGCAAGGCGGCCACCATGCCCACCACCAGGGGCACCACCGATGCGCCGACGGCCGACCTCGCCGGCCAGCAGCCTGCGCGCCTCGAACAGCACGGCGCCCGGTCGTGATCGGCGTGGCCATCAGGAACGCGAAGCGCGCCGCCGATTCGCGGTCCATGCCGACCATCCGGGCGGCCGAGATCGAGATCCCCGATCGACTGATGCCCGGGACCAGGGCCAGCGCCTGGGCGACGCCGATGCCGACGGCGATGGGGAAGGTCACGTCGGAGACTCGAGCGCGAGCTCGCCCCGAACCGGTCGGCGAACAGCAGGATCAACCCGCCGATGACGAGCGTGATGGCGACGAGCCCGACCTCGCGGAACGATGTCTCGATGAGATCGCCGAGGATCAGCCCGGCGACCGCCGCGGGGATCGTGGCCGCCACCAGCAGCCAGGCGAGGCGCCGGTCGTCCTCCCCGGCGAACGAGCGTTCGCGCACGGCTGCGATGCCCGCCGGGATCAGGCGCAGCCAGTCGGCGCGAAAGTAGGCGAGGAGCGCAACGAGCGTGCCGAGATGGAGCATGACGCTGAACGCCAGCGAGTTCAGGAACGCGTCATCCCAGCCCGCGAGGTACGGGACGAGGATGAGGTGCCCCGAGGAGGACACGGGCAGGAACTCGGTCAGGCCCTGCACGATCCCCATGATCAGGGCCTGAAGGACCGTATCCATCGGCTAGGCGCCCCGATCCTCGGTTCGCGTTCCGGTCTACCGGATGAACAACGGGGCCAGCACGAGGGTGATCGTGGCGAGCAGCTTCACGAGGACGTGGAGCGACGGGCCGGCGGTGTCCTTGAACGGGTCGCCGACCGTGTCGCCGACGACGGCCGCGGCGTGGGCGTCCGAGCCCTTGCCGAGGACGGTCCCGTCCGGCGTCCTTCAGGTTGCCGGACTCGATGTACTTCTTGGCGTTATCCCACGCGCCGCCGCCGTTGTTGAGGACGGTGGCGAGCATGACGCCCGGCGATCGTCCCGACCATCAGCATGCCGGCCACGGCCTCCGCACCGAGCAGGAGCCCGACGACGATCGGCGTGGCGACCGCGACGACACCCGGGGCGATCATCTCGCGCAGGGCAGCCTTGGTCGTGATGTCGACGACGCGGGCGTAGTCCGGTCGCTGGCTGTAATCCATGATCCCCGGCATCTCGCGGAACTGGCGCCGGACCTCGACGATGATCGACTGCGCCGTCTTGCCGACGGCGCGGATGGCCAGCGACGAGAAGAAGTAGACGAGCATCGCGCCGATGAGGGCGGCGATGAACACGCTGACGTTGGCCAGGTTGACCGCCTCGAGGAGCGGCTCGCCGCGGCGCGCGTGGATCAGGTTGACCTTGTCGATGTAGGCGCTGAACAGCAGGAATGCGGCCAGCGACGCGGATGCGATCGCGTATCCCTTGGTCAGGGCCTTGGTCGTGTTCCCGACGGCGTCGAGCCGGTCGGTGATCTCGCGCGCCCCTGCCTCGGCGCGGCTGAACTCGGCGATGCCGCCGGCGTTGTCGGTGATCGGGCCGAACGTGTCCATCGCCAGGATGTAGGCCGTGGTCATGAGCATGCCCATCGTCGCGACCGCGGTGCCGAAGATGCCGCCGACGTCGTGTCCCGCGGCGTTGGTGAAGCCGGCCTGTGAGCCGAGCCAGTGGCTGGCGAACAGCGCGATGCCGATGGTGATGGCCGTCACGAAGGTGGTCTCGAAGCCGACGGCGGTGCCCGAGATGATGTTCGTGGCCGGGCCGGTGCGCGACGCCTCGGCGATCTCGCGCACGGGCCGGAACGTGCCGGCCGTGTAGTACTGCGTGATGTACACGAAGGCGACGCTGGTCGCGAGGCCGACGACGCCCGCCGCGAAGAAGTAGATCCAGACCGGCAGGCCGGACGGTGCGGGCTCGGTCGTCTGCATCATGATGTTGGTCGTGAACGCCAACGCGATGGCGGACAGGATCGTCGTGACCCAGTAGCCGCGATTGAGGATATTCATCGGGTTCTCGGTTTCCTTGCCGCGGATGAAGAACATCGCGACGATGGTCGACAGGAGCCCGAAGGCACGGACGACGAGCGGGAAGAAGATCCACGCCTGCGGGTTGGGCCAGCCCAGGTCCCGTGCGATGAAGAAGACGCCGACGCCGAGGATCATCGCGCCGATGTTCTCGGCAGCGGTCGACTCGAACAGGTCGGCACCGCGACCGGCGCAATCGCCGACGTTGTCACCGACGAGGTCAGCGATGACGCCCGCGTTCCGCGGATCGTCCTCGGGGATTCCCTTCTCGACCTTGCCGACGAGGTCGGAGCCGACGTCGGCGGCCTTCGTATAGATGCCGCCGCCCAGCTGGGCGAACAGCGCGACGAACGAGGCGCCGAAGCCGAAGCCGACGATCAGGAAGGGGGCCTGATCGGGCCGGGCGAAGCCATCGAAGGCGACGAAGATCCCGTACACGCCGAGGAGTGACAGGGCCACGACGAGGAAGCCCGACACCGCGCCACCGCGCATGGCGACCTGGACCGCCTCGACGAGGCTCCGACGCGCGGCGGCAGCCGTCCGCACGTTCGCCTTCACGCTGATGTACATGCCGATGATCCCGGACGCCATCGAGCACACCGCGCCGACGAAGAAGGCGACGCCGGTCCGCCAGCCGAGATCGAAGCCGAAGATGTCCGTGTCGGCCACGTCCTGGGTCTCGAACACGGTGATCACCGCGGTGATGACGACCACGCCGACGACGGCGAGGATGCCGATCGTCGTGTACTGACGACGGATGAAGGCGACCGCGCCTTCGAAGATCGTGCCGGCGACCGCCTGCATCTCCACCGTCCCCGTGTCGCGCGACAGCACGTCGCGAGCCAGGTAGATGGCGAAGAGCACGGCGATGATGCCGGCAGGCAGGATGATCAGCTGGAGCGCACTCGCATCCATCAGGGTCGTCGGGTCCTCCATGGGTGTGGTCGGCTCTGGGTCCGTGGCGCGTGCAGGAGCGCCGTTTCGGACGATCCGGGGAGCTGCCGTGGGCCCCGTTCGGCATGCACCGATGGGCGGAACCTTTCAGGCCGTCGGCGAGTGTAACAAGGCGCTCTTGCGCGGGTCAAACTCACGCGATGGCGCCGGATATGCAGCATCGGCGGCGCGTCGGCGGCAGGGGGCAGTGGCCCCTATACTGCCGGACTTGTGAGTCAACGACCAGCGCTCGGGTGTCTCTTCGAGATCGTCGAGACGCTCGTCTTGACGCTCCTGATCTTCTTCGTCATCCAGAACTTCGTCGCCCAGCCGTACAAGGTCCAGCAGAAGTCCATGCAGCGGACGCTGGAGGAAGACCAGTACGTGCTCGTCGACAAGCTGACCCCGCGATTCGACCCCTACAACCGGGGCGACATCGTGGTGTTCGAGCCACCCGAGGACTGGGGCGAGGCGAACACGCCGTTCATCAAGCGGGTCATCGGCGAGCCCGGTGATCGCGTCGAGTTCGTCGAGGGCCTCGTCTACATCAACGACCAGCCGCTCGACGAGCCGTACCTGTACGCCGAGGAGATCGGCGGCGAGCCACAACCCACGACCCAGCTCAACGACGAGTCGTTCACCGTGCCGGAGGGCGAGCTCTTCCTGATGGGCGATCACCGTGCCAACAGCGCCGATTCGCGCACGTTCGGCCCGGTGCCCATCGAGCGGGTGATCGGGCGGGCGTGGCTGCGCTACTGGCCGCTCGACACCTTCGGCATCCTGCCGACGCCGGCCTACCCGGATCTGACCGCCGCCACGCCATGACGCCGTCCGTGGCACGGCGGTGAACCCGATCCTCGCCGGGATCGCGATCGCCGTCGTGGCCGGCACGGTCGCGGCCGTCGGCGCGCGCGACGCGCGGGTGACGATCCTCGGCTTCGCGGTCGCCCTCATCGGCACGCCGGTCCTGGCCGACCCGATCCCCGACCCGCTCGGCCTCGCGACACGGATCGTCGGGGCGATCCTGGCGGCGTACCTCCTGTGGGTGGTGGCGCGCGACCGGCCGCGTTCGGGTCTCCCGCCTGCGGCCACGGCGGGGTCACGGATCGGCTGGCCTGCGGACGTCCTCGTGGCCGCGTCGGCCGCCGTCGTCGGCTTCGCGGCCCACGGTCTGGGCGCCCCAGCCTTGGGCTCCGCGATGGCCAGCGCGGCCGGGTTCGCGGTGGCGGCCCTCGCGGTCCCCGCGGTGCTGACCGGTCGCGACGTCCTCCGGGTGGGTCTCGGCTCGCTGTTGCTCATCGATGCGGCGCTGCTGGTCCGGGCGGCCCTCGGGGGCACGCCCGACGCCCTCGAGCACCTCATCACGAGCGCGACGCTCGCGGTCATGGCCGGCGCGCTCGCCACGCTCGCCGGGCGCGCCCGCGCGGACGGGACCGCCGGCTACGCGTTCAGCCTCGAGGGACCGGCGCGCCGCCGGCGCGAGCCCGACGCGCATCCCCTCGACAGCCGCTGACGCGACGATGAGCCTCCTGCCGTTCCTGCTCATCACCGGCGTCGGGGCGATCGCCACCCTGGCGCTCCGGGGCCGTGACCGCCTCGCGACCAGCGTCGGGGTCGTGGCGCTGCTGGCGGCGGTCGTGGCGGCCCTCGCGATCCGGCCGGGCCAGTCCATCGTCATCGACGAGAGCGGCTTCGCCACGACCGACTACCTGCGCCTCTTCCTCGTGCTCGGTGCGATCGTGGGGCTGCTGCTGACCATCGTCGGCGAGGCCACCGGCAACCAGCGCGACGCGCCGACCGTGGCGCTCGGCGTCCTCGCGAGCTCGGCCCTCGCGCTGTCCATCCCGGATCCGCGCGTCGCGGTCATCGCGGCGACGGCCGGTGGCGCGTTCGGCTCGCTCGTCGCCCTCGCGCCGCTCGGCGGTCGTTCGGGCGCGACGGTCGGGACGCGGGTCCTGCGCGCCACCGCCATCGCGGGCACGATGGCGATCGCGGCGACGGCCTGGATCGGACGCGACCTGAGCCAGCTTGCCGCGCAGCCCATCGTGTTCGGCCTGGCGTATCTCGCGTTCGCCCTGGCCGTGGCGATCCGGTTCGGGGCGATCCCGTTCCATGCCTGGGCGGCCCGGCTCACGGACGCCGTGCCCGAGACGTCGCTGCCGCTGGTCACCGCCCTCGGCCCCGCGTCCCTGGCGATCGTCGCACTCGCCTGGGCGGACGCCTCGGTCGCGCCGCTGGCGCTCGACCTCACCTCTGTCCGGTTCGTGGTCCTGGCCGTGGCCATCGCCTCGATCCTGCTCGCGTCCCTGGCGGCCTGGATCCAGGACGACATCGAGCACATCGTCGGCTACGCGATCGTCGGCGACGCCGGTGTCGTGTTGCTCGCGATCGCCGCGCTCGACCCCGCCTCCTGGGCACCGGCCCGTACGTGGATCCTGGCTTTCGTCGTGGCCCGCAGCGCCTTCGCGGCGTGGGCCGCCGCGACACGGGCCACGTTCGGGACGGGCCGCGTCGCGGATCTGCGAGGCTGGGCCGTCCGGGCGCCGATCCTGGCCGGGGTGCTGGCGCTCGTCGTGCTGGCCAGCATCGGTCTGCCCGGTCTCGCCGCGGCCGAGGCACGCGGTCAGCTCATCGAGCTCGTCCTCGATGGCCCGTTCGCCCTCGTGGCCGTCCTGGGGACCCTCGGTCCCCTCCTCTACTACGGCCGGCTCGCCTGGATCGGCGTCGAACGGCCGGGCCTGCGGCCCCGGATGCCGTGGCGGCCGGTCGTCGGGCCGCTCGACCTGACCGACCTGCGCGCCTGGCTCGGTCCGGACGTGGTCGGACAACCGGCTCGTGGCGGCCGCCGGTGGGGCGGCGCTCCTGGCCATCCTCGCCGTCGTCGTGTCGGCGGGCGCGTTCGGCACGCCCCAGGCAGCTGCCGGTCTGCCGCCCAGCGTCGGGGCGAGCGTCGAGTCCTTTGCCCCGGGCGAACCGGGCGGTCCCGCGGTGCCGGCCGAGTCCGACGCGCCGTCCGTGCCGCCCGCGTCGGACGATCCGTCGCCGCCACCGACCTCGTTCGAGCCCGTGCCGACCGCGTCCTGACGCCCGGCACCGGGGCGATCAGTCCTACGGCGATCAGTCTTCCGGCGCGAGGACCCAGCGATCGATATCGCGCTCGTAGTCGAACAGCTCGCCGTCCTCGAACCAGAGGGCGAGCTCCGTCGCGGCGGACTCGGGCCCGTCCGAGGCATGAACGATGTTCTGCGCCGTCTCGAGCGCGAAATCACCGCGGATCGTGCCCGGCGCTGCCTCGTGCGGCCGGGTCGCCCCGTTGATCGCCCGCACGACCGCGATCGCGTTCGGCCCGTCGAGCGCGAGCGCAACGAGCGGCGCCGACGTGATGAAGTCGACCAGCCCCGTGAAGAACGGCTTCTCGCGGTGGGCCGCATAGTGCCGTTCGGCGAGGTCCCGGTCGACGTGAACCAGCTTGAGGCCGACGACCTTGAGGCCACGTTCCTCGTACCGCGCGACGATCCGCCCGGTCAGCTGGCGCTGGACGCCGTCGGGCTTGACGAGGACGAGGGTGCGTTCGGTCACGCGGGGGCTCCTTCTGCGGGTGGCTGGTCGGGTCCGGTGGCGTCGGCGTAGGCGCGCCGGGCCTCGAGTTCGCGGCCCACGAGACGATACGCATCCCCGCGGAGGAGTGCCAGACCGGGTCGGTGATCGTCCCCGATCGCGTCCAGGACGGCCGGCGCGAGGGCCGGCGCGAGGCGCAGGACGAGCGCGAGCTGGGTCGCGGCGCCGGCGAGGTCGCCCGCCTCGAGCGCGGCCCGGCCCGCCTCGAGCGCCTCCTCGCCGGTCGGCAAGGCGGCATCGACCTTGGCCTGGGCCTCGGCCTCGGCTTCCGCTTCGGCAGCCAGGCCCTCATCCCACAACCCGGCCGCCGGTGTCCGCTCGGCCGGCTCCTCGGCCGGTGGTTCCGGGTCGGGCTCCCGGGCCGTTCGGCGCGGCGGTGCGCCGCGGTCAGCTCGGGCGGCCCGCGCGGCCGCCTGGGGCGCGTCGAACATCGTGGTCGGCGCGGGCGGTGGCGCCGCCGGATCCGGCGGCCAGGCGGGGCTGCGCGGCATCCCCGCGAAGATCGCGTCGATCGAGCCGTCGGCGACCGCCATGGCCTTCGCCGCGAGCCGGCGCGCCTCGGTCGGCCGTCCGCGCGCCGCGGCCGCCTCGGCCGCAACGATCAGGGCGAGGAGCGGGCCCTCCTCGTCGTCCAGCAGCAGGTCGGCCGCCTCGCCGGCGCCGGTCAGATCGCCGGTCCGCCAGCGCGCCTCGGCAAGATCGATGACCCCCGCGGCGTCAAGCGCATCGCGGCCGGCCAGGGTCTCGAGCTCGGCGCGTGCCAGCGACAACGAGCCGAGCCGAAGGTGCAGCCGCGCGAGGACCAGATCTGCCGGGCGGTCCGTCGACGCGGCCGGGTCGTCCGTCATGCGGGCAACCGGAGGTGGCGGTCCAGCCCGCGCAGGTAGCGAGCGGGCGCCACCGCCGTCAGCCGCAGGCCGTCGTCCGTGATGAGCGCCCGGGCCACGCGCTGGACATCGGCGGCCGTCACGGAATCGATCGCGGCGAGCGCCTCGTCGACCGTCAGGACGCGGTCGTGGAGGGCCTCCTGCCCGCCGATCCACGAGGCGACGTGGCGGGTCTCGTCCATGCGCAGCTCGAGCCCCCCGGACAGATAGCGCTTGGCCTTGCCGAGCTCGTCCGCGGGGACGGGTTCGTCGCGCAGCCGGGTCAGCTCCCCGAGGATGGCTGCCAGCGCCGCACGGACGCTGAGCGGGTCGACACCGGCCGACACTTCGAGCGCACCGGCGTCGGCGTAGTCCACCAGCCCCGATGAGATGTCATACGCCAGACCGCGTTCCTCCCTGACGGACAGGAACAGCCGGCTGCTCATCCCGTCGCCGAGGACCGCGTTGAGGAGGGCCAGCGACCACGCGTCCGGGTGGTCGCGCCGCAGCGCCGGGACGCCGACGACGAGCTGGGCCTGGGTCGATGCCCGCTTGCCGAACAGCACGCGTTCGCCGGCCGGCAGGGCCGGTGCGGGTGCGTAGCCGGGGACGACGCCGTTGCCGGTCCCGAACGCGGCCGCCGCGAGCTCCACGGCCTCGTCGTGTCCGAGGTCGCCGGCGACCGCCACGACCGTGTTCGCCGGCCGGTACGTCGTCCGCCAGAAATCGCGGATGGTCGCTTCGGGCAAGGCCCGGATACCGGCCTCGTCACCACAGATCTCGCGGCCGAGCGGGCCGTCGCCGAACATCGCGGTCTGGAACAGGATCTGGGCGTACTCGGTCGGGTCGTCCTGGTAGCCGCGGATCTCTTCGATGATCACGCTCCGCTCGCCCTCGATCTCGGTGGCGCTCAGGACGGGGCGGACGATCAGCTCCCCGAGCACGTCCATCGCCCGCGTCGCCTCGCGCCGCGGCACGCGCACCCAATACACCGTCGACTCGCGGTCGGTGGCCGCATTGAACGAGCCGCCGACGCCTTCGATCGCCTCGCTGATCGATCGAGTCGACGGATAGGCGGCGGTCCCCTTGAAGGTGATGTGCTCCATGAAGTGGGCCACGCCCGCCTCCGCGTCGCGTTCCAGGCGCGAACCCGCCAGGACGTACGCGGCGATGGAGACGGAACGTGCGCCCGGGACCCGGGAGCTGATGACGCGCGGCCCATGGGGCAGCGCGGTCCGTTCGAACATCGCGGCCGATGGTACAGGACGATGCTCGTCGGACTGGTCGCGCCGGTCGGAGGAAGGCCCCCGGCGCTGCCGAGGGCCTTCCGATGCGGCGCTCTGGCCGGCGCCGTCAGATGACGGTGTTGTTGAGCCAGTTCTGCATGAAGAAGATGACGAACGCGATCGCGACCACCCACATGAGCGGATGCACGTCACCGATCTTGCCGCGCACGACCTTCACGACGACATACGCGACGAACGCGGCCCCGATGCCGACGGTGATGCTGAACGTCAACGGCATGAGGATCAGCCCCAGCAGCGCCGGGAAGCCTTCCTCGATGTCGGTGAAGTCGATGTCCTTGACCAGGCTGATCATGAGGAAGCCGACGAACACCAGGACCGGCCCGGTTGCCACGTACGGCACGAGCACGGCCAGCGGCGTCAGCAGGATGGCGGCGAGGAAGAGCAGGCCGGTGACCACCGAGGTGAAGCCCGTGCGGCCGCCTTCGGCGACCCCGGCGGCGCTTTCGATGTAGCTCGTGTTCGAGCTGATCCCGGCGGCACCGCCGACCGCCGCGCCGACGGAGTCGACGAGCAGGATCCGCCCGACGTTCTTGGGCTGACCGTCCTCTTCGACCAGACCAGCCTGTTCGCTGATCGCGGTCGCCGTGCCCATGGTGTCGAAGAAGTCGGTCAGCATGAAGCTGAAGATCGTCAGGAGCGCAGCCAGGAGGCCGAGCACGGCAAACACGTTGCCGAGGTCGAAGTCGCCGATCGTGGAGAAGTCCGGGGTCGCCACGAACGACGTGGGCATCCTCTGGACGCCGACGAGAAGCGCGATGACCGTCGTGACGAGGATGCTGATGAGCAACGCTGCCGGGACTTTTCGCGCCCACAGGCCGACGGTGATCAGGAGGCCCAGCCAGAACAGGAAGTGGGCGGGTTCGGTCGGATAGACGAACGTGACCGGTACGGGATTGTCAGCCGATGACCCGCCCGTCTTGACGATGATCCCGGCGTCGATGAACCCGATGAACAGGATGAACAGGCCGATGCCGACCCCGATCGCCCGCTTCAGCGCCATCGGGACGGCCCGCATGATCGCCTCCCGCAGGCCGACCAGCACGAGCACCGTGACGAGCAGGCCTTCGAGGACAATCACGCCCATGGCCCCGGCGGGGGTCAGACCCTGGGTCAGCACCAGGCTGAAGGCCACCAGGCCGTTGATGCCGAGGCCAGCGGCCATGGCCAGGGGTACGTTCGCGACGAGACCCATCGCGATCGTCAGCAGCCCGGCAATGAGGGCGGTCGCCGCCGCCGCCGCCGGGATGTACGCCTGGGCCTCCGGCGAGCCGGGTAGCCCGACCATGTTCGCCAGGATGAACGGGTTGACGAACAGGATGTAGGCCATGACCAGGAACGTGGTCACGCCGGCCTTGACCTCGGTCGCAAAGTCCGTCCCGCGTTCGGCGAACTTGAAGTAACCCGCGATGCCGCTCTCCGGTGCGGGGTCGGTCGTCACTGCCACAGGGTTCCGTCCCTCCTTGCCCTCGGGCGCGCCGCACCAACTGCGGGCTCGGTCCGCGCCAGGTTGATGCCCTCGCTGGGGGATGCCGGCGCCCTCCGCGCCGGCCCGGACGCGCTACTCGTCCTCGTGGGCTTCGAGGCCGAGCAGCTCCATCTGGACGTAATCCGAGGTGTCGAACTCGAGCTGACGCGGTGCGAACGGCGAGTCGTCCTCGCTCGTGGCGCCGATCGGGGCGAATTCGACGATGACGCGCTCGTCACCCTGGACGAGCGTGTAGACGAGCATCTGGTCGGGGCGGGTCTCGAACTCGAGGTGCTCGAATGAATCGATGTTGAGCGTGATCGCCAGTGGGGTGAAGTAGGTCGAGGTGTCCGGGGCGTCGGTCACGATGCGCTCGACCCAGCCTGTCCCATGCGAGACGACCTCGCGACCGCGGATGTAGCGGTAGGTGACGGTCTGCTTGAGGAGGGGCCGGAGCAGGTGGAGCATGTCCGTCGCGCTGGCCACGAGGCCCTGGTTCACGAAGAACTTCGCGGCCGGCGGCGTCGACACGAGTCGGTCTCCTGCAGGTCGGGGGCTGGGGGCTGGCCTCGGAGGACTGCCCCCGATGGTACCGCACGGGCAACCCCGCGGAACGGTGGTTCGCGGCCGGACGCCGCGTATCATCGCGGCCATGCTGCTGGCTATCGACATCGGCAACACGAACGTGACGGTCGGGCTGCTCCGCAACGGGGCGCTCGTGGCCACGCGGCGTGCGGCGACCCAGCCCGAGTCGACCGCCGACGAGTTCGACATGCTGCTCGATGGGCTGCTACACCTCGACGACGCCTCGTTCGGCGATGTGGACGCGATCGCCTGTGCGTCGGTCGTGCCGGCCCTGACGGCCCACGTCGAATCGATCGCGACGCGACGCGAGCGGCCACTCACCGTGGCCAGCGCGGGCATCGTGCCGCTCGCCGTGCGCACCGAGCGACCCGGCGAGGTCGGCGCCGACCGGCTGGTCAACGCGCTGGCCGCGGGCCGGCTGTATGGCACGCCGGCGGTCGTCGTCGACTTCGGGACGGCGACGACGTTCGACTGCGTCGCGGCCGATGGCGCCTACGTCGGCGGCGCCATCGCGCCCGGGCTCGAGCTGGGTCTCGACGCGCTGGCGGCACGGACCGCCAAGCTGCCACGGATCGAGCTGCGCGCCCCGGACCGGGCGATCGGACGTGACACCGTGAGCGCGATGCAGTCGGGCACCGTCTTCGGCTACCAGGCACTCGTCGGGGGGCTCCTCTCGCGGATCCGTCGCGAGCTGGCCGACCAGGCCGGCGTCTCCCCGACGGATGTCCGGGCGATCCTGACCGGCGGGCTGTCGGCCGCGCCGTGGGCGCGCGACCTCGACGGCATCGACGCGATCGATCCCGACCTGACGCTCAAGGGCCTGGCCATCCTCCACGCCGAGGTCGCCGGCGGGGAGCGGCTGGAGCTGGGGTTGCCGTGACGGGTCGTCTCGAGGGCCGGCTCATCGGGCTGGGGGTGACCGGGTCGATCTCGGCCTACAAGGCCGTCGAGCTCCTTCGACAGCTCACGGCGGAGGGCGCCGACGTCGTCACCATGCTCACGCCGTCTGCGACCGCGTTCGTCGGGCCGCTGACATTCGCCGCGCTGTCCCGACATGCCGTCGAGACCGACGTCCTGTCGCTGCTGCCCGATGGCCGCATCGGCCACATCGTGGTCGCCGACACGGCTGATGCGATCGTGGTCGCACCCGCGACGGCGCACTGGCTCGGGGCGATGGCCAACGGGCTGGCCGGCGACGTCGTCACGGCGACGACGCTGGCCACGAGCGCCCCGGTCGTGGTAGCCCCGGCGATGGACGGCGACATGTGGACCCACCCGGCGACCCGCGACAACGTCGCCCGCCTGCGGGACACGTTCGGCTACGACATCGTCGAACCCGAGTCCGGCGAGCTCGCCTCGGGCCAGACGGGGGTGGGCCGGCTCGCCGAGACGGCGACGATCGTCGATGCCGTCGTCGAGGCGATCGGGTCGCGGCCCGTCCGGGTCGCGGATCCGGCCGCTCGTCCACCCGAGGTCGGGCCGGCACGGGACGCCGACTTGAGCGGCCGTCACGTGGTCGTCAGCGCGGGCGGCACGCGCGAGGCCATCGACCCTGTGCGCTACATCGGCAACCGCTCCACCGGCCGGATGGGCGTCGCCGTCGCCGATGCCGCGCTGGCTCGCGGCGCGCGCGTCACGATCGTCGCCGCGAACGTCGAGGTCCCGCTCCCCGCCGATGCGAATGCGGTCCGTGTCGAGTCCACGGCCGACCTCCGCACCGCGCTCCACCGGCTCACCCACACCACCGATGGCGGGGCCGGGTTCGACGCCCTGGTGATGGCCGCGGCGGTCAGCGACTTCCGGCCGACCTCGGTCGCGACCGGCAAGCTGGAACGTGGCGCCGGCCTGGACCTCCAGCTCGAGCCGACGCCCGACGTCCTTGCCCAGATCGCGCGGATCGCCCGGGGCACCGACAGCGAGGGAGAGACGACGTACAAGCCGATGTCGCCGCGTCCGTTCCTCGTCGGGTTCGCGGCGGAGACCGGCTCGCTCGAGCGCGCGGCCGACAAGCTGCGCCGCAAGGGGATCGACCTGATCGTCGCGAACGACGTCGCCGAACCCGGGTCCGGCTTCGGCACTGACACCAACCGGGTGACGATGATCGCTGCGGACGGCACACGGGAGGAGCTGCCGCTGTTGTCCAAGCGGGAGGTCGCAGACCGGCTGCTGGACCGGGTCGCCCGTGCGCTGGACGACCGTGACGCCGCGCTGCAGACTGGCGACTGATGAGTGGCACGTCCGAGACCCCCCGCCGGCTGACCGTCAGCGACATCGCCAAGCGCTATGCCGACGCAGAACGCCTGGCCATGCTCACGGCGTACGACTACCCCACGGCGCGCATCCTCGACGACGCCGGGATCCCGCTCATCCTGGTCGGCGATTCGCTCGGGCAGGTGCTGCTCGGCTATGAATCGACGGTCCGCGTGACGATGACCGAGATGCTCCATCACACCAAGGCCGTCGTGCGTGGCACCCGCCGGGCGCTGGTCATCGGCGACATGCCGTTCCTGACCTACGCATCGACGGACGAGGCGCTCGAGAACGCTGGCCGCTTCCTGCAGGAGGCCGGCGCCCAGGCCGTCAAGGTCGAGGGCGGCGTGCGCTCGGCCCGCATCATCGAGTCGATGGTCAAGGCGGGCATCCCGGTCATGGGCCACATCGGCTGGACGCCGCAGGCGCAGCACGGGATGGGCGGCAAGGTGAAGGTACAGGGCAAGGATCGGACGCAGGCCCGGGCCCTGCTCGCCGATGCGCTCGCCGTCCAGGAGGCCGGTGCGTTCTCGATCGTCCTCGAGCTGGTGCCGGCGCAGCTGGCCGGGGCGATCACCGACCGCCTGCGCATCCCGACCATCGGGATCGGTGCGGGGCCGTTGTGCAGCGGCCAGGTCCAGGTCGTGACCGACCTGCTCGGGCTCGGCGAGTTCGTCCCGCGGCACGCCCGGCCATACACGCATCTGCGGGAGACGATCGGCGAGGCCGCGCGCGCGTATGCCGCCGACGTCACCGCCGGGACGTTCCCTGGCGATGCCGAGACGGTCCGCATGGACGACGCCATCCTCGACGAGGCGCTCGGGCGGGGCGCGCCCGATCGGGCATCGAACGCCTCGCTCGCCGGGATCCCGCTCGATCGCGACCTCTAGGACATCGGCGAATACGACGCTGAGCGTGCCAGCTTGAACGTTCTTCGCACCCGTGCCGAGTTGCGCGAGGCACTCGACGCGGCACCTCAGCCCGTCGGGCTCGTGACGACCATGGGCTGGCTCCACGACGGTCATCGCGCGCTGATCCGCCGCGCGCGGCAGGAGAACGCGACGACGGTCGTCACGATCTTCGTGAACCCGCGCCAGTTCAACGAGTCGGCGGACTACACGCGCTACCCGCGCGACGAGGCGAGCGACCTCGCGATCTGCGAGTCGGAGCTGGTCGACCTCGTCTTCGCCCCCGGCGTCGACGAGATCTACCCGCCGGGCTTCGACACGACCGTCTCGGTCGGGGCCGTCGCCCGACCGCTCGAGGGCGCCGCCCGCCCGGGCCACTTCGACGGCGTGGCGACGGTCGTCGCGATCCTGTTCGGGCTGGTCGATGCGGACCGGGCATATTTCGGGCAGAAGGACGCGCAGCAGGTCATGGTCATCCGCCAGATGGCGCGCGACCTCGGGATGCGCACCGAGGTGGTCGCCTGTCCGACCATCCGCGAACCCGACGGGCTCGCGCTGTCCTCGCGCAACCTGCACTTGTCGACCGATGAGCGGACGGCGGCGACCGTCCTGCACCGGGCGTTGCTCGCGGCACGCGACCGCTGGGAGGGCGGTGAGCAGTCCGGCGACCAGCTGCGGGCGGCGATGCGCGAGGTGGTCGAGGCGGAACCACGTGCCGCGCTCGACTATGCGTCGGTCGCCGATGGGACGACGCTCGCCGAGCTGGATCGCGTCGACGTTCCGGCCCTGGCCTCAATGGCGGTCCGCATCGGCGCGACGCGGCTGATCGACAACGAGATCCTCGACGAGGCCGCGGGAACCGAAGCCAAGCCGCAGGTGTACGGAGGGTGACAGGCAACGCCGCTGTGAGGTCATTGACACTGACGGCGGAGGCGCGGGTCGCGGCCCCGGCCCGCGCCACCGACCGAGCCGGGCCCTAGACGGCCAGCTCGACCTCGGCTGCCACGTCGAGGACGCGATCGATGAACAGGTGCTCCCACACGAGCGCCTTGATCTCCTCGATCTTCTCCCGATCGGCGGCGTGCGTCTTGACGAGGAGGTCGTGCACCTCCGAGGCGACCGCGTACGTGTCCTCCGGGACGAGTGTCGCGAACATGTCGGCGTCGCGGATGGCATCGAGCACGGCCTTGCGCGGTCGATAGCCGCCGGTCAGCACGAGGCCGAGCGCGTCGCCGCCGGCCGGTGCGCCGATGCGGTGGGCGTGGACGATCGCCGCGATGACGTCATCCCGGTCGCCCGGCACGATGACCAGCGAGCGCTCGCCGATGCGCTGCAGCATGTGCAGTGGCTCCATCGCGCCGATGGCCACGCCGCCGATGACCTGGTCGAGATCGGGTCCCGGGTGGATGGTCTCGCCGTGGACGCCCTCGAGGACCATCGCCAGCGTCGGGTTCGAGAGGATCGGTCGGTACGGCAGCACGCCGAGGAGCGGGATATCGTGCCGGGCAAGGCCGCGTTCGAGGGTCCGCGCGAGGTCTGGCTTGGCCGCCAGGTCGACCTTGTTCACGATCGCCCCGGCGACGCGCACGCCGGATCGCTCGAAGAGCGCCTTGTTGAGGACGATCTCGTCGATCGGCCGGCCGACGCCACCTTCCGACACGATCACCGCCGGAGCATCGAGCATCGCGGCCACGACCGCGTTGGAGAGGTCGATCACGGCCCCGACCCCGGCATGCCCCGTGCCCTCGATGAGCAGCATGTCGCGCGTCGCGCAGAACTCGGCGTGCGCCGCACGGATGCGCGCTGGCAGGTCCTCGACGACCTTGCCGTCGATATAGGACTGGGTGAACCCGCGCGGGATATGGACCGGGCTCATCTGACGGAGCGGCTCGGGCAGGCCGAAGACCGCCTTCATGAGGACCGCGTCCTCGTCGGCCGGGACACCGTCCTCGATGACCGTCCGCTGGCCGACCGGCTTGATGAACCCCGTCGACAGGCCGCGCCGCTGGAACCCGTCGAGGACGCCGAGGCTGACCGTGGTCTTGCCACGGTTCTGCCCGGTGGCGGCGAGATAGATGTGCCTCATCGTGGTCGCGTGCAACCGCGCGGGGGCGTCTCGTCAGCTGTGCGCGCCGGTCTTGCGCTCGACCAGGTTGACCCCGTCACGCAGCCGGGCGACGGTCTCGGCATCCACGGCATCGGGCTCGAGGTACGGACCGAGGCGTTCGAGGATGTCGGTCACGAGCCCGAGGAACACGCTCGCGTCGGCCACGAAGAACTGCGGCTCGTTGTTGTAGCGGACGAGCGTCAGCCGCCCCTGCAGGACGCGGCGCTCCTCGACATGGGCCACCTGCGTCGCGAAGTTGTGGCCCTGGATGCCGTCGGGGTTGTTGAGGAAGTTGAGGGCGTTGTCGATCGCCAGCCCGAACCGGGCTCGCCAGGCGACCAGCCGCTCATGGACCTCGGACGGGATGCGCACCTCGGCGACCTCGTCGAAGACCTCCGGCGCGACGGTGAGCAGGCCGACCAGCGTTGTCCCGGCCCGCGGGCCCAGCATCACCTGCAGGCTGCGCTCGAGGGTGAACACCTCCGAGTCGAAGCGCGGGCTCGTGATGACGTCGGTCAGCAGGTCCTCGACGTTGTCGAGGCCACCGGGCTCCGCGACGGCATTCGAGAGGTGGAGGATCTCCTCCTTGAACAGGAACTTCTCTTCGTGATCGAGTCCTTGCATGGCCGCGATGGTAGCACCGTGTCCCGGTCGCTCAGTCGCGCTGCGGTCGACGTTGACAGGCGTCTGCAAGGCACGCCCGCCGACCGTACGCCGGCCGCACGCGCCGCTTGTCGATGATCGGGCCAGGAGGTCGACCATGACGAACGAACGACGGACCGACGAAGACATCCCCGAGCACGAGCGTCGTGCCGAGACCTCGGCCGGCGGCGGCCTGAGCGGCCAGGGAGGGACGATGCCGGAGCCCGCCGACGAGCCGCGCGTGGATGAGGGCGCCGATCGCTACGTCCTGCCTGGCGCGCACGAAGCGCGGCCATCGGACGACCCCGACGCCGAGGACGAGCCGGCCGATCCGGACGGTCCTGAGGTCGCGTACACGCCGCGCAGCATCTGAGGGGCGCCCAAAACGCGCGGGGCTGATCAGAGGCTGAAGCCGGGCGGTTCCGCGAGAGCCGGGTTCGCGCGCTCGAACGCGCGGGCCGCGTCCAGCGTCCGGACCCACTCGTAGTAGAGGCCCTTCGCGTGGATGACGACGCCTCCGGCGTCGGCGATGCGCCGGAGGCCGTGCTCGTGCATCCTCCCGGGCGAATAGGTCGCGTCGGTCACGATCGCGACACGCATCCCTCGATCCAGCAGCCCCAGCGCGGACTGCGCGACGCACACGTCGGTCTCCATGCCGACGAGCACCGCCGAGCGGCGCCCGGTCGCCTCGACCGCCGCGAGGATCGCCGGATCGCCGGCGAGACCGAAGACCGGTTTCGGGAGCACGGGGGTCGTCGGCGGCAAGCGCGCCACGATCTCGGGCTCGGTCGCCCCGTTGCGCGCCGCGTCCTCCTCGGTCACGACGATCGGGACGTCGAGCGCGGCGGCGACACCGACCACCCAGGCGATGCGGGCCACGACGGCCGTCACGTCCTCGTCGTGCCCGCGAAGGAACCCCGGCTGCGCATCGATGACGACCAGGAGCGACTCGTCGCGCTCGATCATGCGCGCCATCACCGTTACGGGTAGAGGCCGCGCATCTCCATGGCATTGGCCACGCGCTCGACCGCCAGCAGGTATGCCGCGGTCCGCATGTCGCACGACTCGCGCTGGCTGAGCTCGAGCGTCTCGGCGAAGGCCTTGGTCATGATCCCGTGGAGCTTCTCGTTGACGACGGCCTCCGACCAATGGTCGCGATTGAGGTCCTGGACCCATTCGAAGTAGCTGACGGTCACGCCACCGGCGTTGCACAGGATGTCGGGGATCATGAAGACGCCGCGCCGATACAGCTCCTCGTCGGCCTCCGGCGTGGTCGGGCCGTTGGCCGCCTCCGCGATGAGGGTCGCCTTGATGCGACCGGCGTTCGCACTGGTGATCTGGTTCTCGAGGGCGGCCGGGATGAGGATGTCGCAGTCGATCTCGAGGAGGTCGGCGTTCGAGATGTCGGACGCCCCCGGGAAGCCCTGCACGGTGCCGTGCTCCTGCTTCCACTGGACGACCTTGGCGATGTCGAGCCCGGCCGGGTCGTGGATCCCGCCGATCGAATCGGACACCGCGATGATCGTCGAACCCTGCTCCGCCATGAGCCGTGCCGCGATCGAGCCGGCGTTGCCGAAGCCCTGGACGGCGACGCGCTGCTGCTTGAGGTCGCGGCCGGTGTGACGTGCCGCCTCGATGATCGTGTAGACACAGCCACGGGCGGTCGCCTCGTTGCGTCCTTCGGAGCCGCCCAGGCTGATCGGCTTGCCGGTGACGACGCCGGGGACGGTGTGACCGGCATGCATCGAGTACGTGTCCATCATCCAGGCCATGATCTGGGCGTTGGTGTTGACGTCCGGTGCGGGGATGTCCTTCTCGGGTCCGACCAGGACCTCGATCTCGGTGAAGAACCGGCGGGTCAGCCCCTCGAGCTCCTTCTGGCTGAGCTGCTTCGGGTCGACGATGACGCCGCCCTTGCCGCCGCCGTACGGGATGCCCACGACCGCGCACTTCCAGGTCATCCACATGGCCAGGGCCTTGATCTCGTCGAGGGTCACGTCCTGGTGGTAGCGGATGCCGCCCTTGGCCGGACCGCGACCCAGGTTGTGCTGGACGCGGTACCCGGTGAACACCTGGACAGTACCGTCGTCCATGTGGACCGGGAAGTGGCAGGTGAACTCGCGCCGCGGCTCGCGCAGGACGAGCCGCATACCAGGGTCGAGATCGAGGCGCTCGGCCGCGAGATCGAACTGTCGCTGGGCGACCTCCCAGGCGTTGATACGCGCAGCGACGTGCTCGGTGGTCATCGAAGGTAGGACCTCAGTGTCGGGCGCCCCGATGGGGCTGCCTCGTCGGTGTGGGTCGTCTCCCGGACGACCCCACGGGGCGCATCGACCGGACCTGGGCGAGCTGGCCGTGCCATCGACGCGCGACTCATGTGCGAGCGGGAGTATAGCCGCAGGACAGGGACTCGCGCCTCCCCGATGGTACCGGTCGACAAGGTTGTCGCAACCTGACCGCAACCATGGGCGGCTCGTCGCGACCGCCGAGGTCTAGCTCGGGCGGTACAGGATCGCCGCACCCACGCAGCCGGGACCGACATGGGGCCCGACCGACGGGCCGACGAGCTCGATCGTCACCGCGCTCGGGTCCAGCGACGGGACGTGGGTCAGCAGCTCGTCGCGGAACGCCTCGATGTCGGGCGTCTGCGTGTGCAGGATCGACAGTCGCTCGATCGGGCGCTCGACGACGAGCTCGATCAGCCGGTCGCGCACCTTCGATCGCGTGCGCACCCGGTCGATGTTCGTGACCTCGCCGTGCTTGACCATGATCACGGGCTTGAACGACAGGAGCGTGCCGATCGCGGCCTGCGTCCCCGAGATCCGTCCACCCTTCTTGAGGTACTCGAGCGTCTCGAGCGCGAAGTAGATGCGCAGGTCCTGGGCGCGTTCCTCGAGCTCCGCCGCGATCTCCTCGGCTGGCGTGTCCGCCTCGGCCAGCTCGACGCCCATCCGGGCGAGGATGCCGATCGCCATCGATGCGCTCAGCGAATCGACGACGTGGATCTCGCGATCGGGCAGCATGTCGCGAGCGATCTGGGCGCTCTTGATCGTGCCCGACAGCGTGTTCGAGACATGGACCGAGACGATCGCCTCGGCGCCGTCGGCGAAGGCTGCCTCGTAGGCGTCCTTGAACTCACCCGGCGACGAGGCTGCGGTCGTCGGGAACGGCGCGTCGGGGGCGGTCATGCGATCCCAGAACGCCGGTCCGCTCAGCTCGACCCCGGCGCGGAACGACTCGGATCCGAAATTCACCAGCAACGGGACGATGTGGATGCCGCTCGCCGCGGCCTCCGCTGGATCCAGGTCCGACGCCGAGTCGGTGAAGATCGCGACGCGAGCCACGAGTGGGCCTCCTCCCAGCGACCGATGGGGCCGGCCGTCCGGGCATCATAGGGCCCGCGTCCATCGCGTTCCCGGTACGCTGTCCGCGCATGGATCGATCGATGTGGGCCGTGCTGGCCGGCACCTTCACGCTGCGCTTCAGCACCGGGCTCACCGGGGCCATGCTGGCCGTGTACCTCGCGCGGTTGCCCGAGCATGGCGGCGAGCACGTGTCGGCGACGACCCTCGCCATCCTCCACGCGACGTTCTACATCGCCGAGCTCGTGCTGTCCCCCGCGTTCGGCATCCTGTCGGACCGGATCGGTCATCACCGGGTGATGCTGTTCGGCCCGGCGTTCGGGGCGATCGCGGTCGTGCTCACCGGCCTGACCACGAACCTGGTCGTGCTGGGCGGCACACGCTGGCTCGAAGGCGCGTCGACGGCCGCGAGCATCCCGTCGATTCTCGGCTTCATCGCGATCGTGACCGCGGCGAACGCGGACCTGCGCGGCAAGCTGTCGGCCCGCTTCGAGGGCGCCACGCTGCTCGGCATCGGCGCCGGCTTCGCCCTGGCGCCGGTCACCTTCGCGCTCCTCGGCCCCACGGCGTTCTTCCTCAACGCCGTCGTGTACGGGGTCTCGTTCCTGATCTTCCGTACGGTGCGCGACCCGGCCGGCGAGGCGACGGCCATCCGGGCGCCGCACGTCGGTCTGCGGCGGTACATCGACCTCACCCGCAGCGCCCACGTCTGGCTGCTCGCCCCGACGTGGATCGCGGTCAACGCCTCGATCGGGCTGTGGTTCAGCCAGTCGATCTTCCAGTTCGCCCGGGCCGACCCGCGGTTCCCCGACCAGTCCCTGATGCGCGGCTTCACGGCGATCCAGATCTCGGCGGCGGCGGTGGCCATCGGGATCATCTTCGGGCTCGGGCTGCTGTATTGGGGGAACCGGTTCAAGAACCTGCGGCGGACGACCATCATCCTGTACGGGATCCTCGGTGGCGCCGCCCTCGTCGGCGCGGGCATCGTGGTCAACCACGCCGCGGAGCTGCCGATCGTCGTTCCCCTCGGGGCGGCGGCCGTCGCCGCGTTCGGGCTCTTCGTACTCGCCGGCGCGACGCCGGCCGCGCTCGGCCTGCTTGCCGATATCTCAGAACGGTTCCCGCACGACCGTGGGGCGATCATGGGCCTCTATTCCGTGTTCCTGGCGGTCGGCCAGATCGTCGGTGCGCTGATCGGGGGCATCGCCGCCGACCTGCGCGGGATCGACGGCATGCTGATCGCGACGGTGGTGCTCCTGGTGGTCGCCCTCGTGCCACTCGCCCAGCTGCGCCGCGATGAGGACGAGCTGGGCGTCGTCCCGACGGCCTCGGACCCTTCGGCATGAGCCACGGCCGGCCGTGGGTGCCGGTTCCGATGGCGCGAGGTTCGCAGGGGGCGGTCGTGGCGCCCCATCACCTCGCCACGACGGCCGGGCTGGAGGTCCTCCGACGGGGCGGCTCGGCCGTCGACGCGGCGATCGCCACGAATGCGGTCCTCGCCGTGGTCACGCCGCACAGCTGCGGGCTCGGCGGTGACGCGTTCTGGCTCATCTGGGACGCCGCCGAGGGGCGGCAGACGGCACTCAACGGGTCGGGTCGGTCGGCCGCAGCGGTCGACATCGAGGCGCTGCGCGCGACCGGTGAGCGCCTGGTGCCCTTTCACGGCCCGCACTCGATCACCGTCCCGGGCGCGGTGCGGTCATGGGCCGATGCCCACCGGCGCCACGGCCGGCTGACCCCGGCGGCCGTCCTCGCTCCGGCCATCGAGCTCGCCCGAGACGGCTTCCCGGCGTCGGACGTGTTCAGCGATGCGGTCGAATCGATCCTGCCGGTCGTCCTGCAGCTCGGCGATGCCGGCCGCGGGTTCCTCGCGACGTACCGACCCGATGGCCGCCCGTGGCGCCCCGCTGAGCGCATCCGCCAGCCGGCCCTCGCCACCACCCTTGAGACCCTGGCACGCGACGGGTTCGATGCGTTCTATGACGGCGACCTGGGCGATCGCCAGGCGACGGCCCTCGCGGCGCTCGGCTCGCCGATCCGCGTGGGCGACCTGCGCGAGCACGCCTCGACCTGGACCGAGCCGATCTCGCTCGACTACCGCGGCGTGCGGGTCACGACCCATCCACCGAACAGCTCGGGCATCGTGGCGCTCGAGCTGCTGGGCATCCTGGCCAGTTTCGAGGCACCTCCGGCGGCGGCATTCACGGCGAGCGGCGTGACCGACGTCCGCTGGATCCACCTCGGCCTCGAGGCGGCGAAGCTGGCGATGGCCGACCGCGATGCGCACCTGACGGATCCCGACGCCCGCGACGTGCCGGTCGAGGCGTTGCTCGACGCGGGCTATCTCTCCGAGCTCGCGGGCCGGATCGACCCGGCGAGGGCGACGCAGCCACCGCGATCGACCAACCGACGCGGCGGCGGCACGATCTACCTCGCCACGGTCGACGGCGAGGGCAACGCCGTCAGCCTCATCGAGTCGAACTACGCGGGCTTCGGGTCGGGCGTCGTCGACGCCGGGACGGGCATCGCCTACCAGAACCGCGGCAGCTGGTTCAGCCTGGACCCGGCCCATGCCAACGTCCTGGCGCCGCGGAAGCGGACGCTCCACACGCTCCTCCCGGGGATGCTCTTCCGGGCGGGCCAGACCGGCCCGTGGATCGTCGTCGGCTCGATGGGCGGCGACGCGCAGCCGCAGATCCACGCCCAGTTCGTCAGCGCGGTCGTCGACGGCGGGCAGGACATCCGCACGGCCGTCGCGGCTCCGCGCTGGTTCGTCGAGCCGCCGGCGCACCTCGAGCCGCCGACCGACGTACGCCTCGAGCCTCGCCACGAGCCCGGTGTGGCGGAGTCCCTGGCCGCGCTCGGTCATGACCTGGTGCCGACCGAGGCGTTCGATCACGGCCTGGGGCACGAGCATGCGATCGAGCTCGTCGACGGCGGCCCGGGGGTCGCCGGCGGGTCCGTCGCCGCGACGACTGACCCACGCAGCGAAGGACTACCGGCTGTCTGGTGAGCACGGATCCTGTGCGATACTCCGGGTCGCCGGTGACAGGCGAGCGCTCACACGACGCCGTCACCGGCATCACGTCTCCGAGCGCGAGCCAGGAGGGAGCCCGTGACCTCGAACGTCGGTCAGAACTACCCGTACACGAGCGAGACCGAGGCCGACCGGGCCGCCACGGTCGCCCGGCTCGTGTCCGAGCGCGAGGGGCTGGCCGCGACGCTCGGATCCGAATCGACCCCGCTCGATACCAACGAGCGCTGGTGGGTGTGGAAGTGTCCGACGCGCGGATGCGCTGGCCTACTCCACGCGGCCGGCTACGCCTCTGAGCGGCACGCCGTCTACGTCGTGTGTGACGGGACCTGCGGAAAGACGTTCCTGCGCTGAGCGACAGCCCTCCCGAGCCGGCCCCAGGCGACGACGCCGCGGGCCCCGGAGACGTCCCCGAAGACCTCGCGAAGAGCCGCCGCCGGCTCCTCGTCGACGCGGCGGGCATCGCGGCGGCCGCCCTCGGGTTCGGGTTCGTCTACGGGCTGTCCGCCCGCACCGCCGGCTTCTCCCCGATCGAGGCCCTGGCGATGAGCGTGATCGTCTTCGGCGGCGCCGCCCAGTTCGCGGCGGTCGGCTACGTCGCGAGCGGCCTGGCGTGGCCCGGCATCATCCTGCTGACCGGTCTCCTCAACGCCCGGCATCTGCTCTACTCGGCAGCGCTCGGACCATCGTTCCGGAACGTGCCCTTCGTGCGACGCGCGATCGCCGCCCATCTGCTGACCGACGAGGCGTTCGCCCTGTCGATCGCGCATTTCAAGCGACTCGGGCGGACCGACGAGTGGGGCTACTGGATCGGCGCGATCGTGTCGACGTTCATCCCGTGGACCCTCGCGACGCTGGCCGGCGTGCTGCTCGGCGGCCAGATCCCCGACCCGTCGCGGTTCGGCATCGACATCATCTTCCCGTCGGCCATGATCGGCCTGGCGGTCGGCCTGGTGACGGGCCGGCGCGAACTCGTGGCGGCCATGGTCGGCGCCGCGGTCGGTGTCGTGATCGCCCTGGTGACGAGCCCGGCGATCGGCATCATCGCGGGCGGTCTCGTCGGGCCGGCGGTCGGGCTGGCGATCCCGGAGCGACTCGCCCGCGAGACGGCACCGCTCGGGTCGCCCGCCTCCGCGGACCGGTTCCTCATGCCGGGCTCCCATGTCCGGCAACCGCCCGAGACCGAGCGCGATGACGCCGACCGAGCGGCACCCCGATGAGCACGGAGCTGGTGCTCCTGGCGTTCCTCATGTTCCTCGTCACGTATCCGACGCGCGCGCTCGGACTCCTGACGCCGGGCCTCGAGCGTCTGCCCAGGCGGGCGCTCGATTACCTGCAGCTCGTCGGCCCGGCGGTGCTGGCCGCGCTCGCGGCCGTGAACGTCATGGTGTTTGCCGATGCAGCGGACCGGCCGGTCTTCCACGTCGGGATCGAGTGGCTGGCGGTCCTGGCCTGCCTCGCCGTCACGGCCTGGCGACGGAACCTCCTGTTCGGGCTCATCGCGGCGGTCGGCATCACGATCGTCGCGCGTGCGACGGGGCTGGCGCCGCTTCCGGGCTGACCGAGCTGACGGACGCGGCCGGCTGGCTAGGGAGAGCGGCGCGCCTCGGCCTCGATCTCGACGAGCAGGCTCGGATGCATGAGCCCGGCGACCGCGACCAGCGTCGACGCCGGCCGGATCGTGGCGAAGGTCTCGCCGTGGACCGCCAGGACCGCCCCGGCCAGGCCGATGTCGACGACGAACGTCCGCGTCCGGACGACGTCGGCCAGCGTGAAGCCGCCGTCCGCGAGAGCCTGTTCGATGATCGCCAGCACCGCACGGGCCTGCGCGCCGGCGTCGCCCGGGTGGAGCGACGCACCGTCCGGTCCGGCATCGGTCGTGCCGGCGACCCAGCAGCTGTCGCCGACGACGATCGCCCGGCTGTAGCCCGCGGAGGCCTCCCACGGCCCGCCCGATGAGATCCGCCGTCGTGTCGAGCTCACCCTGGTGTCGGCGCCGCGAAGCGGGGGTCGTCGGTGCGCCAGGCAAGGACATCCGGGTCGCGCGCGACGGCCAGCAGGAGTCCGGCCAGCATCGTCGTCCTGGGCACGATCGACTCGACGTCGAGGTACTCCGCCGGCGAATGGTCGTTGCCGCCGATCGGCCCGAGGCCGTCGAGCGTCGGCACGCCCATGCCCGATGTCGTGTTGGCATCGGACGCGCCTCCGGTGGCCGCGTCGGCGACCTCGAAGCCGAGACGACTGGCGATCGCCTGGGCATGCTCGACCAGCCGGCCGGACCGCGCGAGCTTCTCCATCGGCAGCCACGAGACGAGGACGTTGGCATCGACCGTCGTGTCGGGGACCTCGGTCGTCGCGACGAGCTCGCGGATCGCGGCCTCGACCTCGGCCAGGCCCTCGGCCGTGGTCGACCGGACGTCGACCTCGAGGTCGCAGCGCTCGGCGACGACATTGGGGCGCGTGCCGCCGGCGATCTTGCCGGCGTTGACCGTGACGCCGGGCCAGCGGCCGTTGAGGCCGTGCAGGTCGCGCACGATCCGGGCCGCCTCGAGGATGGCGCTGCGACCCTTCTCGGGCTCCACGCCGGCGTGGGCGGCACGGCCATGGACGGTGAGCCGCGTATCGAGGATGCCCTTGCGGGCCGACACGATGTCGCCGTTGGCGCGGGCACATTCGAGCACCAGGCACGCATCGACGTCCGCGGCCGCGGCGCGGATGTGCCCGCGTGAGCTCGGCGAGCCGATCTCCTCGTCCGGGTTGGCGATGAATGTCAGGCGCTCGAACGGCACGCCGTCGAGTTCGGCCACGATGGCCTTGATCGCGTACAGGCCGGCGAGCAGCCCCGACTTCATGTCGGTCACCCCCGGGCCATAGGCGACGCCGCCATCGATGCGGAACGGGCGCTCGGCAGCGGTGCCCGGCTCGAAGACCGTGTCCATGTGCCCGATCAGCAGGACACGAGGTCCGCCGGACATGCCGCGGAATGTCCCGACGACCGTGGCCCCGAAGCGTCCCTCCGGGTCGGGTCGCACCTCGACGTCCGCGCCGAGATCGCGCAGGAAGCCGGCCGTCCAGCGCCCGACCTGATCGACGCCCTCGGGCGTGTATGACCCGCAGTCGATGTCGACGAGGCGCTCGAGGTCCTCGAGAAGGGCCGGCAGGTCGCCCGCGATGGACGCCCGCAGCGCTTCGAGCTCGAGGTTCGCGGTCGATCCGGCGGCCGGCGTCGTCATCGCCGGCCAGTCTACCGAGCATGCGGGTTGCTATCCTGCCGGGACCGTGCGCGTGGTCGAGATCCGGATGCTGGATGGCCCCAACGTCTACCGGCTCGAGCCGGTGGTCAAGCTGGAGCTGGCGGTCGGCCGGAGACGGACCTGGTACGGCCAGCGCGATCCCGACAAGCACGCCCTGGTCCAGCTGGGTGCCGCGGTGCCCGCGCGGGACTGGCCCGACCCGGTCGCGGCCGTCGTCGCCTGGGTCCGTCGGCTCCGGGCCGACCACGGCGAGGGACGCGGCGGGCTGGCCGTCCACCGCTCGTCTGATCCCGGGCACTGGATCGTGACCTACCCGTGGTCCGGCGAGGAGCGGGCACGGATCCTGACCGAAGCCGCCGTGGCCCTGGCGGAGCGCGACGTCTCGCCGTCGCGCACCGCGCGGCTGACCGGGGCCCAGGAACGGGGGGTCGGTCGCTGGATCGACCGGATCGCATCGGCCCGGACCACACCGCCGTCCTGGTTACGCGACGCGGATCGGCGTATCCCGGCGATCTCGATCTCGGGGACCAACGGCAAGTCGACAGTCTCGCGACTCATCACCCACATCCTGATCGGGCGGGCCGCAAGGTCGGCACGACGACGTCGGACGGCGTGCTCGTCGACGAGCGCATGGTCGAGCCCGGCGACTGGACCGGGCCCGCTGGCGCCCAACAGATCCTGCGTCGCTCCGATATCGACGTCGCCGTCCTCGAGACGGCCCGCGGCGGCATCGTCCTGCGTGGGATGGGCTACGAATTCGAACGACGCATCCGTGCTCACCAACGTCTCGTCGGACCACCTCGACCTCCAGGGCATCCATACCCTGCCGGAGCTCGCCGAGGTGAAGTCGACCATCTGCCGGGTGACGAAGCCGTCCGGCTGGGTCGTGCTCAACGGCGACGACCCGCTCGTGGCATCGGTCGGACGACGGGTCAAGGCGCACGTGGCGCTGTTCAGCATCGCGCCGGGATCACCGCCGGCTGTCGTCGGGCGGCACATCGCCAGGGGCGGCCGCGCCTACCTCGTGCGCGACGGCTGGCTGACCGAGGTCGAGGGCGACCGGGCGTCCCGGATCGTGGAGATCGCTCTCGTGCCGATCACGATCGGCGGGCTGGCACGCCACAACGTCGCGAATGCCCTGGCGGCCGCGGGCGGAGCGCGCGGGATGGGCGCCACGCTGGCGCAGGTCCGCGACGGGCTGCTCGATTTTGCGCCGTCGGCGGAGCGCTCGCCCGGCCGCCTCAACATGTTTCGGCTCGGGGCCCGCATCGTGATCGTCGACTTCGCCCACAACGAGGCCGGCATCACGGCCGTCATGGACGTCGCCGAGGGCATCGCGGCAGGGGCGGCGGGCCGGACCGCGCCGATCACCGCGATCATCGGCACTGCCGGGGATCGTCCCGACGACACCTTGCGCGGGATCGGCCGCATCGCGGCGCAGCGGGCGCAGCGGGTCGCGATCAAGGAGACGCTCAAGTACCTGCGCGGCCGTACGCCGGCGTCGGTGATCGGCGAGCTACTGGCCGGCGTCAAGGCCGGTGGCGGGTCGGTCGGCGATGTCCCGGTCTATCACTCGGAGACGGCAGCGCTGCGCGCCGAGCTCAACGGTGCCTCCGGTGCGGCCAGCGCGGCCCACGGTCAGGGGCGAGGCGCCGATGCCCCCAGGATCATCGTCCTGATGTGCCACGAGGAGCGCGAGGAGGTGTTCGAGCTGCTGGCGTCACTCGGGGGACGTCCGGTCGACATCGCCTCCGAGCTGACCACGATCGTGCCACGGCTGCAGGAGCGCCCGCGGCGCGCCTGATGGCGATGGACGAGCCCGATGTCCTGCTCGTCCTCGAAACCCTGGAGGGATCGGGTGTGCCGGTCGCGGTCGCCGGCGGCTGGGCGATCGACGCGCTCGTCGGTCGCGTTACCCGCCGCCACGGCGATCTCGACCTGGCCGTCGATGCGGATCACATCGGTCGCGCGATCGCCGCCCTCTCTGCCGTCGGACTCGAAGTCCGTGCCGACGAACGGCCGGCGCGGATCGTCGTCGGCGACGAGCGCCGGGCCGTCGACCTCCACCCGGTCCGCTGGGATCGCGCCGGGACCGGCCGGCAGCAGGGCCTCGATGGGGAGGTCTTCGTCTACCCGCCTGGGTCGACCGACAGCGTCGGCCATATCGGCGGGCGGGCGGTGCGCTGCCTCAGCCCCGAGCTCCTGGTCCGGTTCCACCTGGGCTACGAGCCCCGGGACGTCGATCGGCGCGACATGGCCATCCTTGCCGCGCATTTCGGGATGCGTCTGCCGGAGCCGTACGGCTAGCCGGTCACGCCGGCGCCTTGCGGCGGCCCGCCGTGGCGGCGCATGATGCCGTCGCGGCGCCAGCCGGACGATCCGGCACGCCAGCTCGGAGGGCTTGGCTCGTGGAGATGGTGATCGGCATCGCGCTCATCGTGATCGCGGCGATCGAGATCTGGGTCATCGTCCGGACCGTGCAGGCGAACATGCGCCAGGTCGGTGGCGCCTAGGGCATCCGTCCCGCCTCGGCGACCGGCCGCGGCAACCACGCCCGGACATCGAGCCGTTCCGCGAAGAGCAGGTGCGGGGAGCTGTCGGGCAGCCTGATCCCATGGGCGGCCGCCAGCGACTCGGCCTCCAACTCCCCTTCCGCGGCCTGCAACGGCCACGTCGCGTGCCGGATCTCGGTGCGGCTGAGCCGTCCCTGCCCATCGGCGGCGAACAATCGGGACCTCGCCGTCAGCCACGACTCCAGCGTTCCCGCCGCGGCGGGAACGACCGGTCCCGTGGGGCGGTACCGGGCGTCGAGGATCGCGGGCGGTCCGCGGCGATCGACTCGCACGGAGCGGTACACCACGTCGGCGCCGAGACGATCCATCGTCATCGACGCCAGGAAGTACGGCAGGTGGAACGCGATTCGTGCGCCCTCGACCGTGAGCCGGCTGGCGGCGTCGAGACTGAGGAACCAGATCCCGTCGAGGTCCCCGTGGCGCACATAGGTGCGGACGTTGACTTCGGGAAAGTCGCTCAAACCGGGGATGGCCGGGATCCCGCGGGGCGCGACGTCCTCCATCCCGAACGGCACGATGCCGAGATAGGCGCGACCCTGGAACGTATCGAGCTCGAGGCCGGCGGGCACCAGCGGTCGGAGCACGTCCACCTCAACGGGCCAATGGGCGAACAGCAGCCCTCGCCAGCGCATGCGCATGATCCAGGGACGGCCGATCGGGCGCCGGATCACCAGGACGCGGGCTAGGATCCCGGGTCGGCGACGAGCAGGCCGTCGTCGACCGACCAGCTCAACCGGACCGTGTCGCCGCGCTGGAGCTCGCGCCCGGTCGCCTCGCGGGGCTCCCGGACCGCCACCCGCGGCCCATCGGCGATGGCGAGCTGGTACTTGGTGTCGGGTCCCAGGTTGAGCACGTCACCGACCGTGGCGTCGACGACGTTGGCGCCATTCGTCGCCGGCTCGGGAACCGCGCCATCGAGGATCCGCATCCGCTCCGGGCGAACGACGAGTGCCGCGGCCGATCCGGCATCGAGACCTGCGCGCTCGGCCGCCGCCGAACCGACGCGCCAGCGCGACGTCCCGCGCGTGAGCCAGCCGCCCGACGCCCCATCCGCCTCGTAGCGTCCGCGCAGGATGTTCGACTCCCCGATGAAGTCGGCCACGAACAACGACGCCGGTCGGTCGTACAGGTCCTCGCCGCTGCCCAGCTGCTCGATCTTGCCGGCGCTGAAGATCGCGATGCGATCGCTCATGACCAGGGCTTCCTCCTGGTCATGCGTGACGTAGATCACGGTAGCGCCGAGCTGGCGGCTGACATGGATGATCTCGAGCTGGAGCGCCTCCCGGAGCTTCCGGTCGAGGGCGCCGAGTGGTTCATCCATCAGGAGCAGGCGCGGCTCGAAGACCACGGCGCGGGCCAGCGCGATGCGCTGCTGCTGGCCGCCCGACAGCTGGCGCGGGTAGCGGTCGCCCAGGTCGCCCAGCTTGACGAGGCTCAGGGCGTCGGCCACGCGACGCTGGATCTCGGCGCGTGGCCGGCGCCGCATGCGGAGGGGGAAGGCCACGTTGTCGGCGGCGGTCATGTGCGGGAACAGGGCGTAGTTCTGGAAGACCATGCCGACGTCGCGACGGTACGGCGGCACCCGGGTCATGTCCGTGCCGTCGATCTCGATCGAGCCCCCGCTCGGCGCCATGAAGCCGGCGATCATCCGGAGCGTCGTCGTCTTGCCCGATCCCGATGGCCCGAGCAGCGTCAGGAACTCGCCCGGACGGACCTCGAGATCGATGCCGTCGACGGCGACGGCGCTGCCGAACGTCTTGCGCAGGCCGCGTACGACCAGCGCCGGGCGTCCGTTCGAGGTGGCGGTCATTGCGCGGGTGCCTGGCGCCGAACGACGAGCAGGAGCAGGAGCAGCGCCGTCGTCACCACGAGGAGCGTCGTCGACACCGCGGCGACCGTCGGATCGACCGCCTGACGGACCTGTTCCCACATCTCGACCGGCAGCGTCCGGAAGCGCGCCGACGTCATGAAGATCGCGACGACGACCTCGTCCCATGACGTGATGAACGAGAAGATGGCGCCGGCGAGGACACCGGGCAGGATGATCGGCAGCGTGATGTGCAGGAAGCTCCGACGCGGGTCGGCACCGAGGTTGGCGGCCGCCAGCTCGAGGTTGCGGTCCATGGTCCGCAGGGACGTGGCGACGTTGACAACGACGAACGGCAGCGCGAGGGCCGTGTGCGCGAGGACCAGCCCGAGCAGCGAACCGGCGATCCGCCACTGGACGAACAACCCGAACATCCCGATCGCGATCACGACGACCGGCACGATCAAGGGCGACAACGTGAGCGCATTGATCGCGGTTCGCCCCACGAATCGGCCCCGCGTCACGCCGAGCGCCGCGAGCGTGCCGAGCAGGGTGGCCAGGATCGCTGTGAGGACGGCGACCTGGAGGCTGTTGACGAGCCCGGTCGACCATTGCCGGTCGGTCACCATCCGCTCGTACCACTGGAACGTGAAGCCCTCTGGCGGGAAGCTCAGGATGCGCGCCTCGGTGAAGCTCATCGGGACGATCACGAGCGTGGGCGCGAGCAGGTAGAACACGGTCAGGGCGCCGAGACCGGCCATCAACAGGCGGCGCGGCTGGCGCCAGGATTCGCTCACGTCAGTCCTCGACCGCGCTGCCGAAGACGTCGCGCAACCGGATCGCCCGCGACGCGAAGAACAGGATGGCGAGGGTGATCGCAACGAGCAGGACGCTCATCGCGGTGCCGAACCCCCAGTCAAGCCGCTGCTGGATCTGCTGCACGATCAACTGACTGATCATCTGGTCGCGCAGACCACCGAGCAGGGCCGGCGTGATGTAGAAGCCGAGCGCGAGGACGAACACGAGGAGGCAGCCGGCCAGGACACCGGGCAGGCTGAGGGGCACGAACACCCGCACGAAGGCGGCGACGGGCGACGCACCGAGATTGGCGGCTGCGCGGCCGTACTCCGGGTCGATCCGGCGCATGACCGCGTACATCGGCAGCACCATGAACGGCAGCAGGATGTGCGACATGCCGATGATCACGCCGGCCGCCGTGCGGATGAGCGTGAGCGGCTCGGATATGAGGCCGAGGTCGAGCAGGAAGCGATTGATGACGCCGGTATCGCGCAGGAGCACCTGCCATGCGAACGTCCGGACGAGCAGGCTCGACCAGAACGGAAGCAGGACGGCGATGAGCAGCAGCCCCGCCAGCCTGCCGGGCACGACGGTCATGAGGTAGGCGAACGGGTAGCCGACCACGAGGCACGCGACCGTCGACAGGGCCGCGATCCAGAACGTATTGGTGAGGATCCGCAGGTACGCCTCTTCGGCGAAGAATCGTTCGTAGTTCGACAGGCCCGCGCCGACGGGGTCGGTCACGCTGCGGAGCCCCATCGCGAGCAGCGGGATGAGAAAGAAGGCCGCCAGGAAGACGACGGCCGGCAGGACCAGCCACGACCAGCGGTCGCGGCCGGCAGCGGCAAGGCCCGCCCACGGGCGGCGTCGGGCCTCGCCGGCTGCGGACATCGTGGGGCGCGTCCGGACTATCCGGTCACGACCCCTTCCAGGCCTGCCACGCGGCGTCGATCTCGTCGAAGTTGTCGGCGAGGTAGGTGTCGTCGAAGTACGCCGAGTTCTCGTCGGCGTTCGTCACGGACAGGTCGTTGACCATCGCCGCGTTGGCCGTCGAGTTCTTGTTCGTCGGCCCATACGGGATGAATTCCGATGGCCCGGCGTTGTGCTCGGCGCACGCGGTGTAGGCGATGAACTGCATGGCCGCATCCTTGTTCGGCGAGCCCTTCGGGATCACCAGGTAGTCGGCGGTGACGATCTGCTGGTTCCATTGGATCTCGACCGGCTTCTGATCGATGTTCTTGGCGCTCCAGCCACGGCCGTTCCAGATCATCGTCATCGCCACCTCGCCGGAGCCGATCAGCTCCTGCGACTCGGCCCCCGACGCCCAGGGCACCAGGTCATCCTTGATCGTGTTGAGCTTCGCCGTCGCCCGCGGCAAATCGAGCGGATAGAGGTCGCCCGGGGCGACGCCGTCGGCCATCAGGGCGAACTCGAACATGCCGCCTTCCGAGTAATCCCAGAAGCCGCGCTTGCCGGGGAACTTGGCGGTGTCGAAGTAGTCGGCCCACCCGGCCGGCACGTTGCCGGCGCCAAGGACCTCGGTGTTATACGCGAGCACGACCCCGTACGTGATGTCGGGGATCCGCCAATCGGTGATGCCAAGGTCCTCGTTCAGCTCGTCACGCGGGATGAGCGAGAAGTCGAGCGGCTCGAGCAGGTCCTTGTGCGCTTCGACGCCGAAGTCGTTACCGACGTCGACAACGTCCCACGTCACCTGGCCCGCCTCGACCTGCGTCTTGATCGTCGCATTCGAGGAGTTCTCATCCTCGGTGAACTGCACGCCGGTCAGCTCCGTGTACGGCTCGAGCCACGCCTTGCGCTGGGCTTCCTGGTACACGCCACCGAACGAGACGAACGTGAGGGTCACGCCCTCCTGGCGGGGCGGGTTGCAGGCGGCCGATCCCGCGTCGCTCGGCGAGGCACCGTCGGACGGTTCGGCCGCGCTGGGCGATGCGGCCACGCTGGGCGGTGCCGCCGAGCCCCCTGTGCCGCCTCCGCCGGTGCAACCGGCGGCGATCGCAAGGATCGCGAGGAACGCGATGATGGTCATCGAGCGATGCATGCTCGAATCCTCCTCTCGGCCGCTGTGCGGCCACCCCTTAGGCGAGCTCCTCCACCAGGACCGATGCATCGTAGTCCGCGACGCAAGCGCAGGACAATGGGTCGGCCGGTGGACATCGTGCGAAGATGGGCCGGATGCGCGGACTCGTGCTGGTCAACGGTCGCGTGTTCACGGCGAGGCCCGACGAACCGCCGTTCGTCGGCGGTGTCGCGATGGACGGCGGCCGGATCCTCGCGATCGGTAGTGACGCGACCGTGCGAGCGGCAGCACCGGCCGGCGCGCTGTTGCTCGACCTCGAGGGGCGGACCGTGCTGCCGGGCTTCATCGACCCGCATAACCACCTGGCGTTCACGGGCGCCGAGCTCGCATCCGTGGACGTCCGCTACCCGGGTGTGGCCTCGATCGCGGATCTCGTCGAGCGCATCGCGGAGGCCGCGGAGCGCACCCCGGACGGCCAGTGGATCCGCGCGGTCGGCATGAACCCGGAGTCGTACCCCGACGGTCGGCTGCCGACGCGCTGGGACATCGACGCCGCGACGCTCGTGCATCCCGTGCTCGTCCAGCACATGAGCGGGCACCACGCCCTGGCCAACAGCCAGGCCCTCGAGGCTCGCCGGGTCGCCGACCACGCGCCCGACCCCGAGGGCGGTCACATCGTCCGTGACGAGACCGGTCGCCCGACCGGCTATGTCCTCGACGCCGCCCAGAGCCTCGTCGTGCCCGTCGCCGTCGACATCGGACACCACGGCCCGGGCTTCCATGACGACGCCCCGCTCGAGGAGGTCGTCGGCGACATCGACCGCGGGTCCCGGGCGTACCTTGCCGCCGGCATCACCTCGATCGTCGATGCCCAGGTCACCCGTCGCGAGATGACCGGCTATCGCGAGGCGCGGGCCCGCGGGCTCCTCGGCGTGCGCGTGACGGCCATGCCCATCTCATCCCAGCTCGACGGGCTCGAGACGCTCGGGCTGGCCGGGCCGTTCGGCGACGACCGCCTCGCCATCGGCCCGATGAAGTTCTACGCCGATGGCGCCCTGACCGGCGGCACGGCCGCGTTCACCACGCCCTACGGCCCGAACGGCGAGTTCACCGGCTCGCTGTACTGGTCCTCGGAGGAGGCGTTCGGCGAGGCGATCGGCCGGGCCCACGCCGGCGGCTGGCAGATCGGCGTCCACGCCCAAGGCGACCGGGCCATCGAGCGGGTGCTCGACGCCTTCGAGGCCGCGCTACGGGCGACGCCGCGCGACGACCACCGCCACCGCATCGAGCACTGCGGCGGCCCGCGCCCCGATCAGCTCGAGCGGATGGCCCGGCTCGGCGTCATGGCGATCGGCCAACCGCGCTACCTGTGGGACGCCGGCGATGCCTGGTTGGCCGTGCTGGACGCGGAGCGCGTCCACCGCCTGCAGCCATACCGCGAGCTGATCGACTCGGGCGTCCGCTTCGCGCTGTCGAGCGACGCACCGGTCGCCTCGTACCGCCCGCTCGACACGATCTCGTCAGCCGTGCTGCGTGGCACGGTATCGGGTGCCACGATCGGCGAGAAGCAGGCGCTCACGATCGACGAGGCGGTCCGAGCGCTGACCGCCGACGCGGCCGCGTCCTACTTCGCCGACGACCGCCTCGGAACGTTGACCGTCGGCATGCTGGCCGACATGGTGGTCCTCGACGGCGACCTGTTCGCTACGCCCGCCGAGCGGATCGCCGAGCTCGACGTGGAGATGACGATCGTCGGTGGCGACATCGCCTACCGCTCTGAACGCCTCACGGCAACGAGCGACAGCAGCTCGTAGGCCTCACCCGGCGGACGTGCCCCGAAGTACGAGATGCGGCTCGGACGGCACATCCCGCGCAGGCGCCATGAACGTGCGCCAGGCGAGACCGACCAATGCGAGAGCGATGACCGCGTAGGCCAGACCACGAAGTTCCCAGACGCGGACCACATCGATACCCCACGTCAGCGGCACCGCCCCGTTCGCCGCGGTGTGCATCAAGGCAGCGAGCAGGGCGCTTCCTCTTCCGACCGAGAACGCCCAGGCAAGCATCAGCGACAACGACATGGTCGACAGCACCGTCGGCCACATCGGCAGGCCGTCGTACAGGTAGCCCGGAAGGTGGAACGGCAGATGGATGGCCGTGAACGGCACGCCCACGAGGAGCGCCGAGACGAGCAAAGGACGTGGCCCAAGCGCTGGGATGCCGAACCCTCGCCAACCGAACTCCTCGAACAGCGCCGGGAGCAACACGACGAGCGGGACGACCAACGCGGTCGCATTCAGCCCGGAGAACGCAGCAGATGTTGGCGTGCCTGAGGCGACGGCGAGGGCGACGATGAGGAGGTTGGCAGCGATCGGCAGACCGAGGGCGGCGACGTAGAGCCGCGAATCCATCCGCCACTGGGTCATGCGCCGTCCCAGACGACCGAGCTCGCCGCCCCCCGCCGCAGCGGCGGTGATCAGTGCCGCGACGGTTGGGAGCAGGACCAGGATGAACGGTGCCAGCGCAGGATCGACGCCGGATCCGAAGGTGAGAACCGCGAAGCCGAGCGTGATCGCCGCGAAAACCGGGAACGGATGTCGATCGACCACATCTCGGATGTCAGTCATATCCGATCGCAGGTATCAGCCCACGTTGGTGACGCCGACGGCAACCGCCGGAGTCGAGGTCTCTGACGGACGAACGGTGATCCATCGCGGCCACGCCGAAGCGACCAGGACGGCGGCGATGATCGCCATTCCGAACGCGCTGAAAACGAACAGCGTTCCAGGATCGGACTGCGGGAACACAAGCGACGCGGCCAGGTTTCCCGAGCCGTGCATCAACGTCGCCAACCAGGCGCTCCGCGTCCCGAGCCACAGCCACGTCAGCAGGAACGCGAATGGGACCACCCACAGCACAAAGGCCAGGAAGGGCTGGCCGTATGACGGCATGCCGGGAATGAAGTAGAGCGGGCTATGCCATAACGCCCAAACGACCGCCACGACCGCTGTGGCCACCATGGGCGATCGGCTTCGGAGCAGGCCGCGCAACAAGAACCCGCGCCAGCCCACCTCCTCCCCGATGACCAGGAAGAACAGCAGGAGCATGATCGGCTGGACGTTGCCGGGTAGGGCGAGTGGGGAGTTGCCCGTTAGGACGTATGCGACGTGGCCGAGGGCCATGCCCGCGACTGGGATCCCGAGGGCGGCCGCATACCATGCCGGGTGGACCCGCCAGCGCGTCGCGATTGCCCACAACTCGGCGACACCTGCGCGTCCGCGCCAGGTGCGAGCGACCAGGAAGGCTGCGGTCGCGGGACCGAACAGGGCGATCAGCCCGAAGACCAGCGACACGTTGAGCAGCAACCCCAGGCCGATCGACAGGACGTACGCCAGGACGACGTACGCGCTCAACGGATGGTCGCGGATCAACCGCGCGGTGGTCGAGATGATGCGATCTCCCCGGCCCGGCGGCGAGCCGTGCAAGAGCGGGCCCCTCGAACCAAGTATCCCAGCCGTGTCCACCTGGTAGCGCTGACCTACCGCTCTGAACGCCTCACGGCAACCAGCGACAGCATCTCGTAGGCAAGGTTCGCGGCAAGGAACGCCGTCTGTCCGGCCGGGTCGTACGCCGGGATCACCTCGACGACGTCGAACCCGACGAACTCGATGCCCGTCAGGCGGCGGACGATGGCCAGCGCGTCATGGGCCGACAGCCCGCCGGGCTCGGGCGTGCCGGTGCCGGGTGCGAAGGCCGGATCGACGACGTCGATGTCGAAGCTGATGAACGCGGTCGCCTCACCGACCCGCGCTCGGATCCGCTCAGCGGTCGCCTCCGGCCCGATATCGAGGACCTCCTCGGTGGTGAGGTATTCGAGGCCCAGCTCGTCGCGCAGGTCGGTCCAGTCGGTCTTGTCGTAGATCGAGCCACGCAGCCCGACCTCGATCGAGTGGGTCACGTCGACGAGCCCCTCCTCGATGGCGCGGCGCATCCACGTCCCGTGGTTGTACTTCTCCCCGAAGTAGCTGTCCCAGGCGTCGGTGTGCGAATCGAAGTCGATGACGGCGACCGGCCCGCGCGACCGTGTGGCCCGAAGATGCGGCAGCGTGCACGCGTGGTCGCCGCCGATGAGCAGCGGGATCACGCCCGCGTCGACGATCGGCGCGACGGTGCGCTCGATCGCCTCGTAGCTGCGCTCGATGTAGCCCGGCACGATCGACACATCGCCGTAGTCGACGCACGACAGGATGTCGAACGGCGCGACGTCGAGGTTCGTGTTGTAGGGCCGGAGCATGACGCTCGCCGCACGGACCGCGTTCGGCCCGAAGCGTCCGCCGGCGCGATAGGTGACGCCGGTATCGAACGGCACGCCGACGATGACAAGGTCGACGTCGTCGAGGGTGCGCACGAACGGCAGCCGGGCGAACGTCGACGGCCCGGTGAAGCGCGGGCTCTGCAGCGAGTCCTCCGGGACGTAGCGCGGCGCGCCGGTCCGGGTCACCCCTCCGGCGCCTCGAGCTCGCCCGGGTCGGCGAAGGCGGTCATGCCGCGGGCCGTCCCGGCGACCGACATCGCCTCCCGGTAGACGCCGATCGCGTCGTCGACGCAGCAGACGACGAGATCGCCCGGCACGGCGCGGCGCAGGGCCGTGCGCACCGCCGTCATCTCGTCGAGCACCTTCTCGGCCTTCGCCGCTCGGGCTTGACCGCCGGCCTTCGCCGATCGGACACCCTCCAGGACGTTGGCCGCCGTCTCACCGGGCTTGCGTCCGCGTAGGTTCTTGTCCTCGCGGATGATGACCTCGTCGAAGGCGCGGGCCGCGATGGCGCCGTAGTCGCGCTGATCGTCGTCGCGTCGGTCGCCCGGGATCCCCAGCACGCCGATGGCCCGACCCTTCCGTGCGGCGGCCCGGCTCGCGCCGATCTTGCCGGCCTTGGTCTGGGGCTCGACCATCATGCGCTCGACGAAATCGGCCAGCTGGCGCATGCCGTCGACGTTGTGGCAATAGTCGATGACGACCCGCACGCCCCCGACGTCAAGCAGGTTCAGGCGACCGGGCGCCTGGAAGAACGACGTCGAGAAGGTGCGCAGGCCCTGGCGGATATCGTGCAGGTGCGCCCCGGATGCCCAGGCCGCGGCCGCGGCCGCCAGCGCATTGGCGACGTTCATCCGGGCCCGCCCGCCGAACGTGGCCGGGATGAGGTGCGTGTACAGGACGGGCATCCTGCGCGCGCCCAGGCGCAGCACGATCAGCTCACCCTCGGCGCTGGGCTCGAGACAGAACGCTGCGTTGCCCCGCGACGTATGGCCATCGACCCGATCGAACCCGTCTTCGCCTTTCTCGGTCGCCATGCTGAACAGCACGACGCGGCCCGCGCAATGGCGCCCCATCCGGTAAACGTGCGAATCGTCGGCGTTGAGGACCGCGCTCCCCGACCGGGGGACGGCCTCGACGACGACGCCCTTGACGTTGGCGAGCTGCCCGATCGAGTCGATGCCACCCAGACCGAGGTGGTCGCCGGTCACGTTGGTCACCACCGCCACGTCGTTGCGGTCGTAGCCGAGGCCCTCGCGCAGGATGCCGCCGCGGGCGACCTCGAAGACGGCCGTATCGACCGTCGGGTTCTGGAGGACCATCTGGGCCGACTTCGGCCCGGACATGTCACCCTTCTTGATGAGCCGGCCGTCGATCACGATGCCGTCGGTCGAGGTCATGCCGACCCGCCGGCCCATCAGCTTGAGGATGTGGGCGATCATCCGGACCGTCGTCGTCTTGCCGTTCGTGCCGGTCACCGAGATGATCGGGATGCGGGCATTCACCCCGGCCGGGAACAGCGAATCGATGACGGGCCGGGCAACGTACTGCGGCTCGCCCTCGGTCGGGTGGGTGTGCATCCGGAAGCCGGGGGCCGCGTTGACCTCGACGATCGCGCCACCGGTCTCGCGGACGGGCGTCGTGATGTCCGGGCAGATGAAGTCGATGCCGGCGACATCGAGCCCGACGATCTGGGCGGCGGTCTCGGCGATCTCGACGTTGTCCGGGTGGGCCTCGATGGTGCGATCGATCGATGTCCCGCCTGTCGACATGTTGCCGGTCAGGGCGAGCTTGATCCAGGTCCCCGCGGGCGGCACGGCGTCGAGCTCGAAGCCCTGCGCCCGGACCAGCTCCTCGGCCGCCTCGTCGATCTTGATCCGGGTCAGCACCTTCTCGTGGCCGATACCGCGCCGCGGATCGGCGTTGGCGCTGTCGACCAGCTGGCGGACCGTGCGCTCGCCGTCGCCGGTCACGCTGGCCGGCACGCGTTCGGCGATCGCGGCGACCTTGCCGCCGATGACCAGGCAGCGGTAGTCGTTGCCGGCGACATACGTCTCGACCACGACGTCACCCGACCGACTCTGGGCGAGCGCCCCGTGGAAGGCGGCCCGAACGGCATCGTCGGAGCGCAGGTCGAGGTGGACGCCCCGGCCGTGGTTGCCGTCGAGCGGCTTGACCACGCACGGGAAGCCGAGCCGCTTGGCGACGGCCACGGCCTGGTCCTCCGTGGTGACGACGTCGGCCCGCGGGACGGGCAGGCCGGCGCTGTCGAGCAGCCGGTTGGTGAGGCTCTTGTCCGAGGCGACGTCGACCCCGATGGCCGAGGTCTTCGAGGTCATCGTGGCCCGGATGCGCTGCTGATAGACGCCGTGGCCGAACTGCACGAGCGAGTGCCGGTCGAGCCGGATGAACGGGATGTCGCGGCTGACCGCCTCGTCGATCAAGGCCTGCGTCGACGGCCCGAACGCCTGCCGCTCGGCCAGGCGGATGAGCCCCTCGAGCTGCGGCGCGAAGTCGAAGAAGACGTCCGGGTCGTCGGGCGCCACGAGGTGGTTGACGAGGGCGACCGCCATCTTGCCCGCCTCGAGACCGACCGCCTCCTCGCGGTACTCGTAGATGCAGTTGTACTGGCCGTGGACCCCGGCCGAGCGCGTCTTGCCGTGGCGGACGTCGGTGCCGGCCAGGTTCTGGAACTCGAGGGCGATGTGCTCGGCGATGTGGCCGACCCACGTCCCCTCCTGCAGCCTCGTGACGAAGCCGCCGCGCCGGCCCAGCGAGCAGGCATGATCCTCAAGGGTCGGCAGCAGCGCGACGAGCGCATCGCTGAACCCGGGCAGGCGGTTCGAGGGGAACTCCTCGAGCATGCCGAGGTCGACGAGCATGCGGATGACCGGCTCGCGGGCCCAGTAGTTCGGGCCGCGCAGGACGCGCGTCTCGAGGATGCGCAGCGTCGGCAGAGGCGTCGTCGGGACGGCCGTGGCGTCGGGCGTCGTCGCCGGCCGCTTGGAGCGCGGGCGCGTGGGCTTCGTCGCGGTCGGTTCGGCCGTCTCGGTCACGCTCGCCCTCCTGCGCTCTCGGGATGGGCCGTCAGTGTACGGCCGGTGGGTTCGCCACGGCAGACCGGAGGCTCGCGGGCGCGTGGCCGTCCGCGACCTAGCTCGAAGCGGCCTCGCCGCCGGGCAGCGCGTGAAGGGTCGGGGCAATGATCCGCTCGCGTCGTCGCAGGTCGAAGCGGTAGCCGGCCGGCAGCGAGTGGAGTACGACGCCGCTGATCATGAGCGGCCGGTGGCCCTTGACCTCCCAGGCATCGGTCTCCGAGCGTGCGCCGTCGACGACCGTGATCGAGCCGCGCCCGATGACCTCCATCACGTGGTCCGGCCCGACCACGCCGGCGGTGTCCTCGTCCACGCCCAGCCCCAGCAGGCTCGGGTTCTGGGCGATGAGGCTGAGCAGGCGGCCGAGCCGGTTCCGCTGCTGGAAGTGCTGGTCGATGATGACCCCGGGCAGCACGCCCAGGCCGGCTGCGATCTGGGCCATGCGGTGCTTGGGGGTCGCGCCCGAGGCACCGAACGCGATCATGTGACTCGACATCGCCGACGCCCCGGCGCTCGTGCCGGCCACGACGGCCCCCTTGCGGAACTGTTCGAGGACCGCGTCGGCCAGGCGCGTGCCGCCGACCGTCGACGACAGCCGGAGCTGATTGCCACCGGTCATGAAGATGCCGGTCGTGTCGCGCAGCGCGAGGGCGATCCCGTCGTCGTTGGCCTGAGCGCGCGTGACCGCGTGGATCGCGCGGACCTTCTTCACGCCGAGCTCGCCGAGCACCTGCTTGTAGCGCTCACCGGCCAGCTCGCCCAGCGAGGAGGCGGTAGAGATGACCGCGACGGTCGCATCGCGACCGCCGGCAAGGGTGGCGAAGCGGCTGAGGATGACCCGGTCTCGGACCTTGTCCTCGGCGCCGCCGATGATGATGACGTGTCCGTCGGTCACGGGCGTTGGCTGCACTCCAGGGCGTCGATATCCGCGACAGGATACCCGGAGTCCGGCCCGGGCCGTGCGAGAATGCCGGCGCCATGGCCGACGACCGACCACCGCCAGAGCTCCATCCCATCGCCGGCTCGGCGCGTGGCCGGGGACGCATCGTCGTCGACCTGCGCGACCTGTTCGGGGCGCCGACGCGTCGTCGCGCGGGGGTCTACCGGCGGGCCATCCGGCGCGAGATCTCGCGTCTGCGCGACCATCGCCGCGTTTTGGCGATCCTGCTGATCGGCCTGGTCTTCTCGCTCCTCGCGGCCGGCATGATCGGTCGCGGCGAGGCGGCCGGGGCCGATGCCCGGGCCTACTGGGCGGGCGTCCGGATCTGGGTCAACGGCGGCGATCCCTACCACCCCACGGGCCCCTTCCTGCCGTACGTGTACGCCCCGTGGATGCTGCCGCTGTTCGCGCCCTGGGCGCTGTTGCCGTGGGACGTGGCGTGGGTCGTCTGGCGCGTCGGCACGATCCTGCTGCTGCTCTGGACGGTCGATTGGGCGTACCGCCGTCAGCCGCTGCTGACCGCGGCGATCATCGTGCTGCTGGCGTTCCCGGTCGGCGCCAATCTCGACACGGGCAACATCAACCTCCTGCTCACGCTGATGCTCTGGGCGGCGCAGTTCACCGGTCCGCGGCTCGGGGGTGCGCTGTGGGCGCTGGCGACATGGATGAAGTGGGTGCCGGTCATCGTCTGGCCGATCCTGACGGGCGCGACCAGACGCTGGGGGCTGGCCTGGCTGGCGGCGTGCGTCGCGCTGAGCGTCGTCCTGCTGCCGCTGACGATCGTGCAGTTCCAGACGTTGTTCGGCTTCGGGGCGCGGCCGGTCCGGCTCGACTACCTCGTCTACCTATGGGCGTTCGTCCCGTGGCTCTATCGCCGGCTCGAGGCACGGGCGGGCGTCGTCCAGTCAGACGACCATCGGTTCCGGGCGCCCGCGACGCCGGTCGGGCTCGGTGACCGGCCGTAGGGCGAGCGAACCGAGCACGAAGTACACGATCCCGAGGGCGATCTCCCAGCGAGGGCCGGCCCCGATCCCGGCCGACCGGTTGACCGCGTCGATGAGCGGCCCGCCGATCATGACCGCGATCGTCGTCGACGACGCCGTCACCACGTTCGAGAGGCCCATGTAGCGGCCCGACGAGGCCTTGGGGATGATGTCGGTCATCAGCGCCCAGTCGACCGCCAGGAACGTCCCCTGGGAGGCGCCGAAGAGGGCTGCCCCGACGGTCGCGACGAGCACGCTCGGGGCCGTCGCGATGATCGCCAGGCTGATCACGCCGAGGACCGAGCAGGCGTAGATGACCGGCTTGCGGCCGATCCGGTCCGAGAGCCGCGCAGCGGGCACGATCGCCAGCAGGCTCGCGACGGTCGCCGCGGCGAGCATCTGGAGCGACGCGCCGCCGGCTTGCTCCTGGGTCAGCCCGTGGGAATCGGCGAGATAGAGGTACACGAAATTGAGGATCGTCGCCCCGCCCATCAGGATGAACAGGCGCGAGGCGAGCAGCCAGATGTAGCTCTTCTCCTGGAGGATGTCGGTCCCCCACGTCTCGGCCGCGATGGACAGCCATGACCGACCTTCGCGCGACTTCGGCGCCGGTCCGTTGGGCACCTTGACGACGACGCTGATCATCGTCACGACCTCGACGGCGGCGATCGCGAAGATCGCCAGCCCGACGTTGCCCTGCGTATTGGCGATCGACGCCAGCGCGAAACCGAGCACGTTGCCGAGGACCTGCATCAGGCCGACCATCGAGCTCGCCAGCCCGACCTGGCGATCCGGCACGAGATCGGGGACGTAGCCCTGGAACGGCCCGCGCGCCGTATTGGTGCTCAGTGACAGGAGCACGGCGAACGCGGCGATCGCCATCAGCGAGTTGGCCGTGGCGATCCCGATCAGAAACACCGCGTCGAACAGCGCTCCGAAGACGATGAACGGCTTGCGTCGTCCCCAGCGACTGACCGCGTAGTCGCTGATCGAGCCGACCGTCGGCTGCACCGCGACCGAGAAGATGAACGTCAGCACCGCGACGATCGCGAGCGACGTGCCCTCGGTACCGGGTGCCGCCAGCCCGTCGAACTTGATGCGCGACTGGACGGCGGCATTGACGACCGCATCGATCGAGGTCAGGCCCAGCCAGAACATGGAGATGCGGACGAGCGACCCGACGGGCAGGTCGCGGGTCGGCTGATCGGACACCGGCGCCCCGGATGGCGACGCGGTCATGACGTCCCTCCTTGGCCCGGTGACGGACGGGCCGGGCTCGATGCTACGCCGGTGCCGTCGCGCTCCCGTTCGGGTCGAGGCGCACGCTCCGGCCCGGTCGGACCAGGTGCCGGTCGGTCGCACCCGGCGCGACGAAGCGGAAGAGCGATCGATCCAGCGAATAGATCCCGGTCGACACGATGCCGATCGAGCCGAGCCGGAACGAGAACACCGGGTTCTCGGTGTTGCCGGCGTAGTGGGTCGGGGTGCCGTCCGCCTCGATCACGGCGAGGTTCGCCTGGCCGCCGAACCGGTCGTGCAACGCGTGCAGCTGCTCGCCCGCCGGCGCACCGTCGCGCCACGCGTCCTCGAGCCAGCGGGCACCGACCTCGGTGTCCGCACGACCGTGGATCCGGCCCTGTCGCTGGTAGTCGGCCCTGGCCGGGCGCCAGTCGCGGAGGTCGCCGTTGTGGCTCAGGCTGAAGCGACCGGCGGGATCGTCGAAGGGCTGCGCGTCGGGCAGCTGCAGGGTCGACAGGCGCGACGGCCGGCGGAGGTGGACGAGCAGGGACGTGGTCTCCTGCGACCCGACATGGGCGACTCCCGCGCCGTCGTCGGCGAACGAGCTGGTGTCGCGATGGCTGTGCAGGCGGCCGTCGGCGCCGAGCCAGGCGGCTCCCCAGCCGAACCCCGCCAGGCCGGTCCGTTCGAGACACGCCGTGAATGGCCACAGGGCATCGATGCGGAACGGTTCAGCCGCCCGCGCGATGTAGTGCTCGCACATCGGGCGCGATGATACGCGCCGAGCCGCCAACGCCTACCGTGTGGCCGTGTCTTCGAGACCGGGCCTCCTGATCGTCGCCGGCGGGCTGTCGATGGCCGTCCTGTGGCTCGTGTTCACGTCGGTCCACGGCCCGACGTCGTTCAACGAGGACCGGCCGTTCCTCGGTCGCGACATGCATTTCTGGGGGATGCTGCTGGGCGTCGTCCCGCACCTGCTCATCGCCGCCGGGCTCGCGACACTCCGGCCGTTCCGCGATGGCGGGGCGAGCAGGGTCGCTGTGGCGGGCTATGCGATCCTGCTCATCGGGCTCCTCACGTCGGCAGCCCTCGATCTCCTCACGCAGTCGCTCGGGGCTCCGCTCTTCATCCCGGTGGTCGCCCTTGGGTCGATCCTGTTGGCGATGGGAAGCCGCGGCAGCCCCACGCTGCCCGCCCGTTCGCGGGCCGTGCTCCTGTCGCTCGGCGTCCTGCTCGGCGTGGCCTTCGCCGTGGCGCTGGTCCCCCAAGAAATTGCGGATCCGATCGGCGGGTATCGCATCTACGGGTTCCTGGCCCATCTCCTGGCCGGCCTCGGCTGGGCGCTGTTCGGGTACCTGTTGGCGCGCGGCGTGCGAGCCCGTGAACACGCGAGCGCCGACCCACTCCGGACCGTGAACGTTTGGCCCCTCCGGAACGTCAGGTCGAAGCGAGGGAACCCGCACATCGAGTGAGACCATTGCTCGCCAGTCGGACGGTGCCAGGGACGGTGGACGACCGCGCGCTCGCGTTCGCTGCGCTGCTCGACCGTGGACTCGACGCTCACTACCGACTGGCCGCGGTCATCCTGGGTGACCCGTTCGAAGCCGAGGACGCCGTTCACGACGCGGCCGTCGTGGCGTGGCGATCGTTCGCGGACCTGCGCGATCGCGACCGGTTCGAGGCGTGGTTCGGACGGATCCTGGTGAACGGCTGCCGCGACCGACTCCGCGCCCGAAAGCGGCGGCCGGTCGTCGTCCGCATCCCGGCCGTCGCCGAGGGCGGCGTTCTGACGACGGTTGGCACGGAAGCGGTCGGCAGCGTCGTCACGCGCGACCTCCTCGACCGGGCATTCGCCACGCTCGACCCGGATCACGCGATCGTCGTGGCCCTCCGCTACTACGGCGACTGGACTGTCCCGGAGATCGCATCACGTCTTGGGATCGCCGACGGCACCGTGAAATCCCGTCTGCATCACGCCCTGCGTCGCCTGCGCGCCGCGGTCGAGCGTGCCGAGGAGATCGACCGATGACCGACGACCGATTCGATCGTGCGTTGCGCGCCTTCCTTGTCGAACGGGCGCCCATCGGGGCACCGGCATCACTGCGCTCCCGGGTCGCGGCAGTCCCGGCCGAGATGCCGCCCTTGAGGCCACGCTGGCGCACGCGGTCGATCGAGGCCTGGCGGGGCGCAGCCGGCCTGATCGCTGCCGCCGCTCTGGGGCTGCTGGTGATCGCACTGCTCAGCCAAGTCGGACGCATCACGATCCGCGAAGGCGACGCTGTCGGCGCCCCATCGGATTTCCCGCTGCCAGCAGGTCGGCCCTTCATCGAGGCGCCGGACGGGTTCTTCACGTCGACCGCTCTGGCGGAAGCCGAGCAACGGCTGGGCCGGATCTACCGCGATACGCGGGTCGAGGGCACGCTCATCGTAAGGACGATGCCCGACCGGGACACGCTCACGGCGCCGGACGATTGGCAGGAGCGGTACGACCGGGACGGTGACGATCGTCGCGACGTCGTCGCCGTCGCAGGGATCACACCCGATGACACGATCCTGTGCTGCATCACCCTGACGGGCGAGACCATCGACCGGGCTCGTCAGAACCTGTACTGGCAGCCGGTCACCCAGCCGTCCGCGCTGGACGACGAGCTGTCGGCCTCGACCTCGGCTGAACGGGACGCGGCCCTCGGCGGCTTCGTGCGCGGGATCGGCGACCTGGCCACGGGGATCACGGAGCTCGGACTGGAGCCGCACCCGGGGGATGTCCTGATCCAGTGGATGCCGGCTGTGCTCGCGCTCGCGATCGTCGCCCTCGCGATCGCGGCACTCCCCCGTCGGCGCCACGCCCTGGCGCCGCCATCACCCGGTGGGGAGTCAGCCACCCCGGTCGTCGACCCGGATGTCCCGAGCATGCTCGAAATGCCGTCGAACGCCGTAACCGCGCGATGGTCCCTCGCCGGCGGCGTACCACTCTACGGAGCTCTTTGTGGGTTCGCGGTTCTGGCGATCCTGACGCTGGTCGATGTGCTGCGGGCCCCGGATCCGTCCGTTGCCTTCGATCCCGCCCGAGCCACCGTCGGGATCGCCCAGCGCATTCAGCCGGTGGTACCCGTCGTCGCCCTGTCGATCTCCTTCATCGCGCTCCTCGTTCACGCCCTGCAGGGTGGCTGGCGACGACGCCTTGGGGTGGGGGCGGCCGTCCTGCTGATCTACGGATCCGCCTGGGTGGCTATCGGCCGCACCCTGCCGGCGGAGCGCCCGACGGACATCCCGTGGACGTCGAGTGAGAACGGGCACGTCACGTCGCGGTCGCTCGATGGGCTTCGGGAGTCCGTGACCTTCGACGTGTCCCCGGGCGAGACCTTCACCCTGGGTGGTGTGATCCGGAACCCCGGCGTCCTCCCGATGACGCTCCTTGGCCTCGACGTCGTGCAACCGACATCGGGTAACCCGTACGTCGCGGCGATCGTCGGGCTCGGGTGGGTTCCGCAGCCGACCGATGACGGGCGTGTCCACGTGGTGTCGGCGGCCCCCGGCTCGGCTTCCGCTGCGTGGCCGATCACCTTGGCCCCGGGCGAGGAGCTCTCGATCCTCCTGCTCGGTCGGGCCGGCGAATGCGCCGAGGCCGGCGCGACGGGGACCGCGGGTCTCCTGTTCCATGTTCCGATCCGGTATCGGGTGCTCGGGATCGAGCTGACCAGCGAGCTGCCGCTCCCGGCATCGACGTTCGTGTCCGCCAAGGACGGCTGCACGGTCGAAACGGTGAACGGCACGATCACCTATGGTCCCGCGCCGTCGTCGTAAGGACCCTCTACGGCGCGAGGCGGCCCCGGATCTCGTGCTCGTACTCCGGGAAGTAGCCGCCGACGACCGACAGGTCGAACGTGCGCAGGATCGATTCCCGGGGCTCGCGCTCGAGCAGGAAATCGAACGTCTCGTAAAGCAGGCGCTCGACGTCTGTCACATCGGACGCGGCGGCAAGCCGGGCCGCGTCGTCGGCGCCGACCGTGACGTCGTGCGCGCTGGATCCTCGATCGTCGCGGACCGTCACGGCGCAGCGCCAACCGTCGGGTGCCGGTTCGCAGCGGGCGTCGATCTCACTCATGACTCGCCTCCCTGGCAGCGGGGACACCAGAACGTGGTCCGCGGGATCTCGCCGGCCAGCGGTGCCGTGCGGATCGCCGTGCCGCATCGGGGACAGGGCCGGCCGGCCTTCCGATAGACCCGCATCGGGACGCGGCCCGCGGCTCCCTTGACGCTCGCCGTAAGCAGACGCCGTGCCGTCTCGATCAGCCGATCGAGCGTCGGGTCGTCGATCTCGGCGACGGTCCTGAACGGGTCGACCCCCTCGGCGAAGAGGGTCTCGTTCCGCCAGATGTTGCCGATGCCCGCCAGTGCGCGCTGATCGAGCAGGGCGGCGCTGATCGTCATCGATCGCCGCTCGGGCGCACGGAGTCGTCGATGCGCCTCGGTCGTGTCGAAGTCGGGGTTGAGCAGGTCGGGTCCGAGACGCGACAGGGACGGATGGAGCCCCTCGGCGCGCGCCTCGAACAGCTCCACGACCGGCGCGTCGAAGCAGACCGCGACCGCGCCCTCCACCTCGAGGACGAGCCGCGCCCGGCCCGGTGGCCGTCGCCAGCGTTCGCCCGGCCGGTAGCGATGCCACGAGCCGTGCATCCGCAGGTGGGTGCGCAACTCCAGACCACCGTCGAACCGGATCAGCAGGTTCTTGCCCTGGGCCTCGACCGAATCCACGCGCTTGCCGATGACCCGCTGGATCTGTGGCACGGGTCCGGGCCCCTGGGCATGGGCGGCACGGATGTCGCGCCCGACGAGGTACGGCCGGAGCCCCGCCGCCGTCCGGAAGAGCGTGTCGCCCTCAGGCATCGATGGGCATCGTCGGACGCGGGCGAATCACCGCGGCCCCCGCAACAACAGGCCGCGGTAGCCGGCCACGAAGCCGGCCTCGAGAAGCGCCGGGCGCCAGGGCGAGTCGGCGACGGGCAGCCCGTCGATCTTGCGGATCACGAGCTCGCGCAGCCGCTCCCCGCCGACGAGGGCCGTCAAGCCGCGCAACGCCGCCGCTGCGATGGCCGGATCGTCGGCGGCGGGCAGCGTCTGGAGCGTGGCCCCGCCACGTTCGACGTACAGCGCCGCGATGCCATCCACGAGCACGACGTAGGCGCCCGCCGCGCGCTGGAACGGTCGACGGTCGTCGTCGCCGCGGCGCGGCCACGGCAGGGCGGCTCCGTATGGGTTCCCCGGATCGGCGGCGGCCAGGACATGGACGGTGGGCGTCCCCGACCCCTCGTCGCCGTCGCGCACCGAACGGAGCCGGTCGAGCGCGCCCGCAAGCGCGAACTGGGCAGCACCGAGGCCATCCACGAAATAGCCGCGCCGGATGCGGCCGGCATCCTCGAGCGCGCGGAGCACCGGATACACGCCAGCGAACCCGCCCTCGACCCCTTCGCCGACGACCGCCTCGCGCGTCAGCACGCCATGCCGCTCGAGCAAGGCGAGGGCCTGGGCATGGAGACGCTCGGTCGAAGTGACGTCGGTGACCGGTTCGACCAGCGACCAGCGACCCGCCGCCTCCGGTGGGCCGAGCGCCGTGAGTCGGCCGGGCCGTCCGCGCCGGGCCCCGGCCCCGTTCGCCGGACGCTTCCAGCGCAACGCGCGCAGCGGGGCGAACGTGTCGTTCGTCGCCTCGCCGGCCCACACGAGATCCCACAGGGCGTCGAGCATCTCGCGATCGGAGCCACCGCCGGCCGCGGCATGGATCGCCCGATAGAAGCTGGCGCCCCGCTCGGCGAGATGCTGGCGGATGCGGTCGTGGCGCGCACCCGACGGGCGGGCGCTCGGGTCGTCGTTCGCATCGGTCGATGCCGGCGGACGCAGCGTCTCCCTGCCGGGACGGTAGAGGGCGATGCGACCGTCGTCGCGCCCGAGGCTGCCACGCCCGACCCAGGCGACCTCGCCCATCGTGCCGAGCTCATCGAGCAGGCGTGGCGAGTAGCCCGGCACGCGCGCGGGCAGGACGTCACGTTCCAGGACCGACGCTGGGATCGGCACCCCGGCCAGCTGATCGACGACCTCGGCGAGGCGCTCGAGAGCGCCGGCACCGCGGATCGCCGGTGGGGCGGCACCGGGCCCCGTCACGGGGGCGATCCCGTGCCAGGCCGGCAGGAAGCGTCCGAGGGCGGCCCGATCGACCGGCTCGACCTCGCGGCGGAGGCGGGCGAGCGAGCGCCGCCGGAGCAGCCGGAGCACGTCGGGGTCGCACCACTCGCGCTCGGCGCCGCCTGGCCGGAACTCGCCGCGCAGGATCGTTCCGGCGGCGAGAAGCCGCTCGAGTGCGTCCGCGACGATCCCGGCCGGCAGGGCCCAGCGGACGACCGGGTCCGGCGTCAGGAACGGACCATGCGTCCTCGCGAACCGAGCCAGCAGCCCGTCGAGGGCGGCGGCCGCCGGGGCGAGGAAGGCATCGGGCACGCCGACCGGCGGCGTGACGCCGACGCCATCCCGGTAGCGCGCCACGTCCTCGATGGCGATCCACCGTTCGTCGCCGGCGATCCGGATCCGGACGGCCCGGCGCGTGCCGGCCAGCTCGCCCAGCCAGGCCGTGGCGGCGTCGACAGCACCGACGACGCGGGCCGCCACCTCGTCGGTCGAAAGGTCGCCGAGCCGACGAAGGAGATCGTGCACCTGGTCGACGGTCGTCGCCTGGCGGTCGTCGGCGAGGGCCTGGAGGGACAGCTCGAGGTCGGCCAGCGCCTCGGGGTCGAGCAGCTCACGCAGCTCCTCCTGGCCGAGCAATTCGCGCAGGAGCTCGCGGTCGAGCGTCAAGGCCCCGGCGCGCCGCTCCGCCAGGGGCGTGTCGCCCTCGTACATGTACGCGGCGACATAGTCGAACAGCAGGCTGCTCGCGAATGGGCTGGCCCGCGGCGTCTCCACGCCGTGCACGGCGATCTCGCGGCTCGCGACGCCGCGCAGGATGTCGCGCAGCGCGTCGAGGTCGAACACGTCCGACAGGCATTCGCGGTAGGTTTCGACGAGGATCGGGAAGCTGCCGTAGCGACTGGCCACGGCCAGCAGGTCGGCCGCACGCTGACGCTGCTGCCAGAGCGGGGTGCGGGTGCCGGGCCGGCGACGCGGGAGGAGCAACGCCCGCGCCGCGTTCTCCCGGAACCGGCTGGCGAACAGCGCCGAGTTGGCGACCTGACCGACGACGAGATCCTCGAGGTCCTCAGCTGCCGGGAAGAGCAGCTCCTCGATCCGGTCGACGCTCCCCTCCCCCTCGGGGAGACGGATGGCGATGCCGTCATCCGACCAGATCGTCTGGACCTCCATCGCCAGTCGATCCTGCAGCCGCGCCTGGATCGCCAGCGACCACGGCGCATGGACGCGGCCACCGAACGGCGTCAACAATGTCAGCCGCCAGTCGCCCAGCTCATCGCGGAAGCGCTCGACGACGATCCGCTTGTCGGTCGGCAGGGTGCCGGTCGAGGCGCGCTCGTCCTCGAGATAGCTCAGCAGGTTCTCGGCGGCACGTTCGTCGAGATCGTGGTGCTCACGCAGGCGCCGCGTGGCGGCGGCACGACCCTTGGCACCGCGGTCGAGGTCACGTTCGATCTCGCCGACGAAGGCGCCGAGCGCTCGTCCGAGCTCGATCGGCCGGCCGACGGCATCGCCCTTCCAGAACGGGAGCTTGCCCGGAACACCCGGTGCCGGCGTGACGGTCACCCGGTCATGGCCGATCTCGTCGACGCGCCACGAGCTCGCCCCGAGGACGATGACGTCGCCGTGCATGCCGGCGCGGAGCTCATAGACCATCTCCTCGTCGAGCTCGCCGACACGTCGGCCGGGCGTGCCCGCCTCGCCCGCCATGAACACGCCGAACAGCCCGCGGTCCGGGATGGTGCCTCCACTGGTCACGGCTACCACGCGGGCATCGCGCCGACCCTCGATGGTGTCGGTGACGCGGTCCCAGACGAGGCGCGGCTTGAGCTCGGCGAACTCGTCGGAGGGATAGGCGCCCGCGAGCATGCCCAGCACGCCGTCGAACACGTCCCGCGTGAGCGTCTCGTACGGCGCCGCCTTCGTGACCGTGCGGAACAGGTCGTCCCCGGTCCAACGCTCCATCACGGTCATCGCGACGACCTGCTGGGCAAGCACATCGAGCGGGTTGCGCGGGATCCGGGTGGCCTCGATCTCGCCCTCGTGCATCCGGCGCGTGACGACCGCGACCTCGAGCAGGTCTCCGCGGTACTTCGGGAAGATGACGCCCTTGCTCGGGGCACCGACCTGGTGACCGGCACGCCCGACGCGCTGCAGCCCGCGGGCCACCGATGTCGGGCTCTCGACCTGGATGACCAGGTCGACCGCGCCCATGTCGATCCCGAGCTCGAGGCTGCTCGTCGCGACCAGGGCCGGCAGCCGCCCGGCTTTCAGCTCCTCCTCGATCTCGAGGCGCTGCTCGCGGGCGATGCTGCCGTGATGCGCGCGGACGAGGTCCTCGCCGGCCAGCTCGTTGAGGCGCTGCGCCAGCCGCTCGCTCAATCGACGGCTGTTGGTGAAGACGATCGTGCTGCGATGGCTGCGGATGAGCTCGAGGATCCGGGGGTGGATCGACGGCCAGATGCTGGTCCGCAGGTCGGGGCTGATCGCCGGGCCGCCGGGCTGCTGATCCTGCGGCAACAGCTCGCCGATCGCGGCCATGTCGTCGACCGGGACGACCACTTCGAGCTCGAGCGGCTTGCGCGTGCCGGCATCGACGATGGCCACCTCGCGGTCGGGGCCGATGCCGCCCAGGAAGCGGGCGATCGTGTCGAGCGGCCGTTGCGTGGCGGACAGACCGATCCGCTGGGGAGCCTGGGCGTCGGGCGCGCGCAGGTGCTCGAGTCGCTCGAGGGTGATGGCCAGGTGGGCGCCCCGCTTGGTCCCGGCGATCGCGTGGACCTCGTCGATGATGACGTGCTCCACGTTGCGCAGGATGTCGCGCGCCTGGCTCGTCAGCATCAGGTAGAGGCTCTCGGGTGTGGTGATGAGGATGTCCGGCGGGCGTCGGGCGATCTCCCGACGATCCTCGCTGGGGGTGTCGCCCGTGCGGCTCGCGACCGAGATCTGCGGCGGTTCGCCGCCCAGGCGCTGCGCGGCGAGGCCGATCCCGGTGAGCGGTGCCCGGAGGTTCCGTTCGACGTCGTAGGTCAGGGCCTTCAGCGGCGAGACGTACAGGACGCGGACGTGACCCGGCTCCGCCCGGGTCGGCGGCGGGCTCGGGTCGCGAGCCAGCCGATCGAGGGCGTACAGGAAGGCGGCCAGCGTCTTGCCACTCCCCGTCGGGGCGTGGATCAGCGTGTGGTCGCCGCGGGCGATCGCGGTCCAGCCGTGGACCTGGGCGTCCGTCGGGGCCTCGAAGCTCGCTTCGAACCAGGCTCGGACCGCGGGTGAGAACGGAGCGAGCGGGTCGGCCGGGGGATCGGCCGTCGGGTCGGGCGCGATGGTGCTGGCCACGGACCTCTCAGTATAGGCGGAGGGCGTCATGTAGACCACTTGTTCTGTTTGTCGGTCTCCGGCCTGCTGCTTCCTTGCTGACCGACGGTCAACGATTCCGATACGTGTTCCCGCCGTTGCTGACCGATGGTCAACGCGACGGTCGCCCTTGCTGTTGTGGTGACGGACAGCCAACGATCAGGCCCGAAATGGACAACCTGGCGACCGCCGGTCATCGATCCGGGTTGCCGTCGCGTCAATTGTTGACCGACGGTCAGCACAACGCGCGCATGGCGGTATTCCGCTGGCCGACCGCCGCCGGAACGGCACATCGGCCGATCGAATTCGCGCACGCACCGCGCAGAACGGTGACCTCCCATCAACATAGACGGGTCGACGACATCGCACTCCGATAAGTCCCGGTCGAGGAGCATCTGCTCGAATACGCGCATGTCGACACCAAGGGTCGTCAGACCGCGAAGGTCCTCACAGACGAGCAACGGTCGACGTGCCCGGGACCTTCGCGTCCGACTCGGTGCGGATATCCGGCAGTTGCGTGAAGACGCGGGTGCCACGCAGCGCGACCTGGCCGGCGCGGCGGGCGTCGATCACGGGTACCTCTCGATGGTGGAGCGCGGGCTCCGCGAACCGAGCATTTCGGCGCTGACCGCGGTCGCGAGCGCCCTCGGGGCCGACGTCAGCGTCCGCATCTTCCCGGGGGTCGGCCCACGGTTGCGGGATCCGATCCAAGCCCGGATCGTCGAGGCCCTCCTGCGCATCGTGCATCCACGCTGGGATCGCATGGTCGAAGTCCCCGTCACGCGCCCGGCTCGCGGGTTCATCGATGCCGTACTCGTCGATCGACCGCCGTCGGTGGCGATCAGCACGGAGGTCCAGTCCGAATTCCGCAGGCTCGAACAGCTCCTGCGGTGGGCCAACGCGAAGGCGCTCGCGTTGCCGTCGGCCCGATTCTGGGATCAGCTGCCTGTGCCACCGCGGATCGATCGATTGTTGATCGTCCGCTCGACACGGGGGAATCGGGACGTAGCGTCTCGATTCGACGAAACCCTCCGGGCGGCCTATCCGGGAAGGTGCGCGGATGCCTTTCGTGCACTGTCCACGGCGGATGCACCGTGGCGGGCCGCAACGTTGGTTTGGGCGGAGGTCCGCGGCGACCACGCGACGATCCTCGATGGGCCACCGCGAGGCGTAGCGCTCGGGCGGTAGAGATAAGCGGCCGTGCATCCGCAGTTGCGTCTTCGTCGAGCACCGTTCTCTACCGTCGTGGGGACGCCGAGCGATCGCCCGCCGCATGAGGTACCTGGCATGCGTCGTTCGATCCGGATCCCGCTTCTCCTGGGCACCCTGATGACCCTCGGCCCGCTGGCTCCGCTCGCGCTCGCGGCGCCGACCGATCCACGGTCGGAAGTCGTGACGTTCGTGAGTCGGGCGGAGCTCGAGCGGCTCGGCCTCATCCAGCCGATTCAGGCTCCGTCGAGGACGGCGAGCCTCGCCCCGTGTCTCTGGGACTGCATCTACGTCAAGAACCGGCGCCACCTCCGCACGCTCCGGCCGTTCGTCACGATGGTCCAGGGCAACGGACCATCGACAATCGCGATCGACGTGGCTCGGACCGTCTCGAACAGCTTCTCCTCCACGATCAACGTCAGCGCGCATGTCGTGTCGTCGGGACTCGGCTTCAACGTCCAGCGCACGGAGAGCGTGACCTATCGCACGAGCACGACCGTCCCGAGCGGCGCCTGCTGGTCGATCCGTGCCTATAACGTGTTCTTCGAGTACGGGTTCGAGGTCTGGCTGGAGCCCATCTTCGGCTCAGACACCAAGATCGGTTCCGGTACCGCGCGGGACTTCCGCGGCATCGAGTTCCGCCTCTCGAAGTTCTGCTGACTCGGGTCCGCACGATGGCCATGACCACCACCTTCCGTGCTGGGCTCGTGGTCGTGGCCCTCGTCCTCCTCGCCTGCGGTTCGCCGTCGAGCACCGCCAGCCCGAGTGCCGGTTACACGGTCGTCGCGCGCTGGGCATCCGACGACGGCTCGATCGTGGCGCTCAATGTCGTCGTCGGTCCAGGACGGGGTCCTCGCGAGCTGGCCGATATCGCCAACGAGCTGCGAGAGCGCGATCCCGGAAGCCGCGTGATCGTCACGTTCTTTGCCGAGTGGGCCGGTCCCGAACGGTTCGTCGTGGGGCACGTGCCGGCCGGTCGCGAACCCTTGGCCGTCGCCTCGCGCGCGCCATCTTGGCTGTGGACCGCCGACATGCCACCGCTCGCGCCGCGTCCTACATGAGCGGTGGGCCTAATCCCGTCGGGCGGCGACGGCCAGCGGATCGATCGCGCGGATGGCGTCCGGGCCGGGTTCGACCGTGAAGCCGGCGCCCTCGAGCAGCCGCCGCGCGATCGATGCGCGTAGGCCGCGGTCAAGGGGCTCGACGACGTCGCGTTCGGCGAGCGTCACGCTGGCAGTCGTGTGCGGCCCAAGGTGCGCTGCAAGGAGTCGACCGGCGAGTCCCTGCTGGCGATGCGCCGGCGCGACGCCGAGTGCCAGCAACGCCATCGTTCCATCGTCGGAGTCGGCCGGGCCCGACACGGCCAGCCCGACCACGCTCGCGCCGACCACCGCGGCCGACACCCGCGCCGGGTGATCTGCCAGCAGACCAGCCACAACGAGGTCGTGCGCGCTTGCCGGATCGGCCGGCGCAACGACGCCCGGTCGGAGCGACAGCCGCGCCCACGTCGGAGCGTCCACCGCCGACAGGATCGTCGGGGCTCCCACTCCGGCGTCCGATGCGCCCGGCATCGACCCGGATACGGGGGCGAGCGGGTCCCACCAGCCCCGGGTCACGGCCTGTCGGATCAGCTCGGGGACCGTCGCCCGGGCGACGAGCCCGGCCGTGTCAGGGGCGGACATCTCGTCGGCGGTCGACGTCCAGCCGTCGCCTGCACCGACGTCCGGGGGATCGTCGAACGTCTCGGGCAGCGGCGCCTGTCCATAGCGGGCCCCGTCGGACGCCCACCGTGTGCGCCACGCCTCGGGCGTCGAGGCCGGCACCTCGCGATGGGCACCGGCAAGCCACGTGAGTGCCCACGTCCTCGGCACCACGCGATACGCGTCGTAGCCGCCGCCACCGGTCGCCAGCCAGCGACCGCGCGCGTGCCGGTGGGCCAGTCGGTCGACGAGCCGGGCGGCGGCGCCATGCGCGGTGGTCGTCACGTTCAGGTGCGCCAGCGGATCCCACGCGTGCGAGTCGGCGCCATGCTGCGACACGATGAGGTCCGGACCGAAGGCCGCGGCGAGCGACGGAAGGACGGTCTCGAGCGCGGCCAGCCACGGCCCCGCCCCGGTCCCAGGCAGGAGCGGGATGTTGATGGCCGTCCCTGCCGCCTCACCCTCCCCGACCATCCACGCCTCGCCCTCGAGGTTGCCGGGGAAGAGCGCTCGGCCGGTCTCGTGGATCGAGAAGGTCAGGACGCCTGGATCGGCCCAGTGGATCGCCTGCACGCCGTCGCCGTGATGGACGTCGAGGTCGATGTACATCACCCGCAGGCCGTCCCGGCGAGCACGGGCGATCGCGAGGGCCGGGTCGTCGTAGATGCAGAACCCAGACGCCCGATCGGGCATCGCGTGGTGGAGTCCACCGCCCGGGTGGTGGGCGTGGTCGGTGTCGCCGCGGAGGATGGCCTCGACCGCGCGCAGCGAGCCACCGGCGACGGCGGCAGCCGCCTCGTGCATGCCCACGAACGGCGGATTGTCCGAGTGGCCGATGCCCGCCTCCGCGAACCCGTACGGATCGACCGAGAACCGCTTGACAGCCTCGATGTACGCACGCGTGTGGCTCAGGAGGAGGTCGCTGTCGGGGGCCGGCTCCGGCGCGAGCCCGGGTTCGGCTCCGACGGCGCGGAGCAGGTCGATGCCCGGGCCGAAGCGCCGCGGCGTGAGCGGGTGCTCGGGTCCGAAGTCGTAGTCCGTCGAGCGTGGCCCGAACACCAGGAGCATGCGGGGCACGATACCCGCTGACGCCCGCGCTACCATCCGCGGATGCAGGACCTCGGCCTCGTGCTCATCGTGATCCTCGTCCTGGTCGTGCTGTGGCGCGGCCCCAAGACCCTCCCCAAGCTCGGCAGCGCGCTCGGGCGAGGCGTGCGCGAAGCCCGCCATGAGGCCGCCAAGGCCCAGGAGGAGATCCAGTCGCGGGCCAGCGGCGAGCCGACGGCGACGCCGGCATCAGATCCCGCGACCCCGGTGGCTGAAACGCCCGCGGCCGAGTCGGCGACGACCGCGAAGACCCCCGTGGATCGCACGCCGCCCGAGGCGTGACCCCCGACGAGCTCGAGGCCCTCACCCGGCGTCCCGGTCCCGGTCCGCACCGAACGACGATGTCGATCGATGGCGACGACATCGCGACCCTGGCCGACCTGCCACCACGTCGCGACGGGCTGCTGTTCGTCGGGCTCAACCCGTCGCCCGTGAGCGTCGAGGCCGGTCACTACCACCAGGGCCGGCTCGGCCAGCGGTTCTGGCGCCGTCTGATGCAGGCCGGGATCATCCCGTCCGCGACGGACCTCGCCGCCGCCGACGATGCGCTCGTCGTCGCGGGTCATGGCATCACCGACCTGTTGAAACGCCCGACGGCGCGGGACGAGGCGTCCGAGACGGAGCTCCGTGAGGGCGTCGGCCCGCTCTGGCAAAAGATCGCCCTGTGGCGGCCAGGGGCCGTGGTCTTCATCTACAAGCGTGCCGCCGAGATCGCGGCCGGGCGCCCGCTGGACACGCCGTGGGGTCAGCTCCCGGGCGTGGCCCTCGCTGGTCGGCCGTGCTTCCTGATGCCGGGACCCTACGCGACGACGGAGCAGGTCGACGAAGGCCTCAACCTGCTGCGGAACCTGGCGTCGTCGCTGCCGGTGGATCGGCCGTAACGGCGTCCACGTCCACCTCCACCACCTCCTCGGCGGGAAGTGTTGGAAGGCCGAGCCAGAACGCCACGAGCAGCATGAGCCAGGCCACGAACGACAAGTAGCTCAGGCCTGCCAGGAACTCGAGAAGGCCCGTCGGCAGCGAGTAGATCGCACTGCCGAGGAGTCGGATCACGAAGAGCACCGACACCCCGATCGCGACCAACTGCCACGCACGCCGCGGCTCGTCCCCAGCCAGCCATCCGCCGATCGTGACGGCCGTCAGATAGGCCCACGTGACCGAGAGCAGGAGACTCAGGACGAGACCGAGCCCGACCTGGACCAGGAGCGACGGTGTCAGCTCGAAGCCGCCGAGCGCGATGCCGGCAAGGGAGACGACGGCACCGACGATCGACAGGGCGACCAGCCAGATCAGCAGTGGACGCTCAGCGGGACCGCCCTCGCGCCGGCGCGCCGCCGAGAGACCCGCGCCGAGATACAGCACGGCGACCACGGAGAGGAGCCTGGTGAATACCGAGTAGGCCACGTTCGCCGGGGAGGTCAGGCTGTCGTCCGGCGGCGAGAGCGAGACCAGGAAGCGGCTGATCGGCTCGTCCAGCGCGCTGAGCAGCTCGCCAAGCGCCAGCAGGCCCAACCCGACGACCAGGAGGGGCATGGTGCGTCGGGCATCCGGGTGGCGGACGAAGAGAGCGACGCCCAGCAACGGGATGACGACCGACGGGATCACCGAGACCAGGAGCGACGCGAGCGTGAGCGGCTCGCTGATCGGCATCCGGCCGAACCAGTTCTGGATCTGGATCCACAGATCGAAGGCGGCCACCAGACCGAAGGCCACGACCAATGGGCGGCGTGTCACGACGTCCGGGAGGTGCGGTGGACGTGCTTCCGGGATGGGCTGCGGCACGACGGGCTCGTTCACGGGCGCAAGTCTATCGACGGGTGTCCACCGAGCCACGTGGCGTCGGGCGCGATCGCTCGGAGGCGCTCCACCGATGCGCGCCACGCGGCGTCGTCGACGGGTCCGAGGATCGATCGCGCGCCACGGATCCCATCGAGATCACCCGTAACGGCGAACCGCCCCTCCCCGACGACGAATGCCAGGTGATCCGGCCGCGGCCCGGGTGTCGCGACGACCCGCAGCGGAACGTCACCATCGGAGACGACCGCGCCATCGACCACCGAACCGATCGGATACGGCAGGTGCCGCCCGGCCCCCGTGCCCGCCAGCACCTCCACGCCGAGCTGTTCGCGCAGCGCCTCGGCGCCGGCGGCATGGTCCGGGTCGGGGTGGGTCAAGGCGATCGCCACGATCCGTCCACCGTGTCGCTCGGCCTCCGCCACCGCCCGATCCAGCCCAGGGCCGACCGGATCGCCGGGGTCGATCAGCACGCATCGCTCTCGTCCCACGAGGTAGGCGTTGATGGGCTGGCCGGCGACACCGCCACCGGCCGGCATCTCGATCCGTGCGATGTCCTCAGTGAACCGGTCGACCACGACAACGCCCAGCGGCCCAGGGGCCATCCGCCGGCCGATCTCGTCGAATGACGAGACGTGCAGGAGCTGGACCAGCGTCGTCGAGGTCGGCAGCCACATCCCGAGCTCGCCGCGGCCCATCTGCTCGAGCGCCTCGTCCGGCCGGAACCAGGCATGCGCGGTGACTTCCTCCCCGACCAGCGTGACATCGACACCATCGGGCGCCATCGCCGCGAAGAATTGGGCGTCGAAGCGCCGCTCGAGCACCGGCGGTGTGACCCAGCGCGACAGTGGCACGAGTCGGTCCGTTCGCAGCCGGAGCTCCAGCTCCTCGGCGACAAGCGGGAACGCGGCTGGATCGGACAGCAGGCGTCGGCGCGCTCCGGCGAGCTCCTCGACCGCGGCCTCATCGCCACCGGTCGCTGCCTCGGGGCCTCGATCGGCGAGCAACAGGCCGACCTCCTCGAAGGCCTCGCGGATCGCCGCAATGAACGTAGCGAGAGCCTGGGTCGGCGGGAGGTCACCCCCGAGCGCTCGGGCGGCGGCCTCCGGCCTGAGCACGGAGCGCGCCTGCAGACCCGGATCGGCGTCGGCGGCATCGACGCGCCCGCCCGGAAAGACATGAACGTCGGGGGCGAAGGCCATCGATGCCGGCCGGTGCGTCAACAGCGCCTCCAGCCCGGATGCCCCTTCGCGAAGCAGGACGACGGTCGCGGCGGGCCTCGGGATCGACATCGAACCCATCGTACGGGCGCGTCCGGATCGATCCGTCCCCACGCCGGGTCCAACCTCGCGCTCGCGACGCGACGAAATCGGCGCATCGTGCAGCGGAAGGGAGCCAGCGCGGGCGGATCCGGATCGGGGCTCCAGGCCGGGGATGCCTTGACTGCGGCGCGGTCGCCGCCCGCGTCAGGTGACGGGCGCGGCGGTCAGCTGGTCGATCAACCGCTCAGCGGTCGACACGGGCAGCGAGCAGACGAAGTCGCGACAGACGTAGGCCGTCGGGCGGCCATCGATCAGCGGGCGGTCGTGGAGCAGCGGAACCGCGGAATCGGCGGCCACGCCGGGCGGCGCCACCGCCAGCACCTGAAAGGGTCGCCACTCGGACCACACGGGTTGGACGAGCTCGGTCGTGGCCGCCTCGCTGATGTCACCGATGACCGCGACCTCGACCGCATCGCCCGCCGCGAACGACGCGGCGACGAGCCACTGCGCGAACCCTGTCGGGTAGCGGGCCATGTAGGGCGCGACCGTGCCGATCGCCCGTTCCGCGGCGTCGCGGTAGCGGCCTTCCCCGGTGAACGCGGCCAGCCGCAGCATCACCGTCGTTGCCATGGCGCCGCCGGAAGGGACCGCGTTGTCCTGCGGGTCCTTCGGGCGGGTGATGAGGCGCTCGTGATCGGCGGCCGTGTCGAAGAACCCGCCGGCTGGGTCGATGAACCGATCCAGGATCGCGTCGACGAGGCCGCGGGCCAGCGAGAACCAGCGCTCATCGAAGGTCGTCTCGTACAGGGCGAGCAGCCCTTCGGCGAGGTGGCTGTAGTCCTCGAGGATGCCCGCGCCGACGGCTCGACCGTCCTTCCAGGAGCGCTGCACGGTGACCCGGACCGGTCCGTCCGTGCCTGCGGCCGCCTCGGACACGAGCCCCCCGACGACGGTCTCCGCCGCCTGGACGGCCGCGGCCGTGTATCGCCCGTCGGCCAGGAGCCGGCCAGCCTCGGCGAAGGCGGCGATCGCCAGCCCGTTCCACGCCGCCAATGCCTTGTCGTCACGGGCCGGCTGGGCCCGAGACGCTCGTCGTTCCAGGAGGCGCGTCCGCGACTCGGCCAGCGAAGCCTCGAGGGCGGCGTCGTCGAAGGCCAGCGGCTCGTTCGTGGCCGGCCAGACTCGCGACAGGATCGTCGTGCCTTCCCAGTTGCCGTTCTCGGTGACGCCGTAGGCAGCCTCGAACCGTTCGGTCGCCTCGCCCGCCCCGAGGACCTCGCGGATCTCCGACGCCTGCCACGTGAAGGTCTGTCCCTCGACGCCGTCGGTGTCGGCATCATGGCTCGCGGCGAACGCGCCGTCGTCCCGGCGCAGCTCGCGAAGCATGTAGTCGAGGACGCCGACCGCGACCTCGCGGTAGCGCGCCCCTACCCCGCCCCTGAAATGGGACGCGGCGTGGACGTAGACGCGCGCGAGCTGGGCGTTGTCGTAGAGCATCTGCTCGAAGTGCGGCACGAGCCATCGCGCATCGGTGGCATACCGATGGAAGCCGCCGCCGAGCTGATCACGGATGCCGCCGTCGGCCATCTTGTCGAGGGTGAACCGGACCATCGCGCCCGGGCGGCGATCACCGGCGGCCATCCGCCGGAGGAGGTATTCGAGGGTCATCGGCTGCGGGAACTTCGGTGCCCCGCCCCACGACCCGTTGCGGGTGTCGAAGGTACCGTCGAGTGCCGAATTGACGCCCTCGAAGAAGGCGCGATCGATGACGACCTCGCCGCCGGCCGATGCGGAGCGTGCCTGCTCCACCAGCGAGGCGACGAGTCGCTGGCCCGCGGCGGTCACCTCGTTCCGTTGCGTCCGCCAGGCCTCCGATACGCCCTCGAGCACCTGCCGGAACGAGGGCATCCCGTGGCGCGGCTCGTCGGGGAAGTAGGTCCCGCCGTAGAACGGCTGGCCCTCCGGCGTGAGGAACACCGACATCGGCCAACCGCCGCTGCCGGTCATCGCCTGGACCGCGCCCATGTAGATCGAGTCGAGGTCGGGCCGCTCCTCGCGGTCCACCTTGATCGACACGAAGCGCTCGTTCAGCAGGCGCGCGGTGGCCTCGTCCTCGAACGATTCGCGCTCCATGACGTGGCACCAGTGACACGCGGCGTAGCCGATCGACAGGAAGATCGGGCGGTCGAGGATCTTGGCGCGCGCCAGCGCATCGCCACTCCAGGGCATCCAGTCGACCGGGTTGTGCGCATGTTGGAGCAGGTACGGACTCGTCTCGCCCGCGAGGAGGTTGGGCATGGTTCGATGGTACGCCGGACTCTCGGATCGCCTTCCGTTGTGCAGCCGCACCGCCTTGCCGCCGAAAAGCCGGGATGCAGGCACAGATGATCGGCAGCTACCGTCGTTTGGGTATGGTGCGGATCCGACGCCTCGACTAGGCTTCACGTCTGGCGAGTCGCGGAGCGAACCGCCGGTCATAGGGGGCAGCCTGTCGTGCAACAGGCCGTCGTAAGACGGGTGATCGTCGGAGTCCTTGTCGCGCTGCTCAGCGCCGGTATCGCCGCGCCCGCCGTGGCTGCGGCACCGGCCGTGGCGCGCGTGGCCAAGGTCGTGCTGATCGTCGGGCCTGCCGGCGCCGCCACCGATCGCTACCGAGCCGAGGCACGCAGCGCCGCTGCCCTCGCCCGCCGCTACACCGCGGACGTCACCGAGATCTATTCGCCCGACGCGACGTGGCCGGTCGTCAAGGACGCGCTCAAGGGCGCGAGCGTCGTGATCTACATGGGTCACGGCAACGGCTGGCCGAGCCGTTACCGCAACAGCTCTACCCGGTATCGCAGAACGGGTTCGGCCTCAACCCCGCACCCGGCGCCGGCGATACCAAGCACCAGTACTTCGGCGAGGCGGCGATCGCCAAGGACATCAGGCTTGCCAAGAACGCGGTCGTGCTGCTCAACCACCTGTGCTACGCGTCGGGCAACACCGAACCCGGGCTGGCTGAGGGTTCGCTCGCGGACGCCCGGCAGCGCGTCGACAACTTCGCGGCGGGCTTCATCGCCGCCGGCGCGTCGGCGGTCGTCGCCGAGGCCCACGACAGCCCGAACCACATGCTGCGCTCGGTGCTGGCCGGTCGCGGCGGCCTCGAGGCGGCCTGGCGTCGGGCGCCGTCGGCGAACGGCAACGTGCTCGCCTTCGACAGCGTCCGCAGTCCGGGCTACGTCGCCGCGATGGATCCCGACCGCGCCGACTCCGGGTTCACGCGCTCGATCGTCCTCAAGCGCGGCCTCGCATCCGCCGACGTCCTGCGCGGGGCGCGCGGTCGGGCGGCCGGTCCCGTCGTCCAGGTCGATCCGGCGTCGCTCGTGCCGAGCCTCGTGGGGACGGGGCTCACGCTGCAGACGCCCGCGCTTCGGGCCACGACCGCCGGTGCCACGATCTGGTACCGCATCCCGTACACGATCGGCGCGAACGGAGACCTGCCCGATGGCCTGAAGGCGAGCATCCGGTGGGACGCGCTCGATCCGGCCGGCGGCAACGTCGATCCCGACGCGACACCCGACTTCGGGCTGGTCGTCCCCGAGCAGCTCGGCGAAGTCGTGGCACCGAGCAGGCTGACCATCGACAAGAAACACCTGTCGATCCGCGTGACCTCGCCGGCGGCTCGTGGCCGCTATCGCCTGACCGTGGCCCTGCACGATCAGGACGGCGTGGCGTTCGACCCGGCCAGCCAGGGACTGCTCTCGTCACTGATCGTGCGGCTCACGGGTGAGCACGACGCAGCGATCGTCGCACCGGCTTCTGTCGAGCTCGGCCCCGGTGACGCCCACGCCCTCCCGTTGTGGGTCACGAACCTCGGGACGGGGGCCTGGGGACAGAAGGCGGTCCCAGGCGAGAAGACCGTCGACAACGGCCGGAACCCGACCGATGCCATGCCGGCGACATACGCACGGGTCGTCGCGACGTGGGTCTCGCTGTCCGGCGACGCCGACTCCGTCGAGGCGGACGCCGCCGCGGCCGCCGCCGTCACTCCGGCCCTCCTGCCGCCGGGTTTCGAGCCACGGGCCGTCAAGAAGACCGCGCTGCTGATGTTCGCCCCGAGCGCCCCTGGCGACTACCTGTTGCTGATCGATATCGTCACGCCGGAGATCGGCTCGCTGGCCGCGCAGGACGTCGACCCGACCATCGTCCGGGTACGCGTCGCGGCGCCGGCCGCCGTGCCGGGCGATCCGGGCGCCTAGGCGAGTCGTCTCGCGTCGCGGCGTACGATGCGCCCGACATGATCGCCTCCAACGCCGTTCCGGGCTTCCGGCCGTCCGTCAACGGGTTGCGCTTCGCGAACCGATGGCCGGCCGGCCCGACCATCCGACTGGGCGCCATCGATCCACGCTGGGTCGGCGTCGGGGATGCCGAGGCCGGCCTGTGTGGCGGCATGAGCTGGTACGTCCGCGAACGGTTCGAGTCCGGCCTGCCCATCCCGGCCGACCCCGCGCCACCCGACAACGGCTCGCCGCTGTTCAAGGCGATCGTCCGCCGGCAGGTCATGTCGCTCGACTGGATGCGGGGCCCGCTCCGCTTCTGGCTCGCGGCCGGCACATCACGCGACCGGTTGCGGCGACGCACGCTCGAGGCCGAGTGGCCGCGGATCCGCGCGGCCATCGATGCCGGCCGGATGCCGATGGTCGGGCTCGTCCGGCATCACGGCTGGAACCCGTTCCATCTCACGAAGGACCACCAGGTGCTCGCCTACGGCTACGAGACGTCCGGTCCGTCCGGGCCGACGACGATCCGCCTCTACGACCCGAATTGGCCGGGACGCGACGACGTGTCGCTGCGGCTGCTGCAGGGCGGGTTCTCGCAGTCGACCGGCGAGCCACTCTTCGGGGTGCTCAACCTCGGCTGACCGGCCGACGCATCGTTGACATCGGCCCCACGCGCCGTATCCTGAAGTCATCAGACGACTGATGACCTGCCTCCCGAGGGCAGGCCGCGCGGAGGGGCGTCCGGATCGTGTACGCCATCGGCTGTGATATCGGATCGCAGAGCCTGAAGGGCATCCTGCTCGATCCGTCCGGCGCGATCGCCGCCCAATCGGCCGCGGCCTACGACGTCGACTACCCCCACCCTGGCTGGGCCCAGCAGGACGTGCGCGATTGGCGGAGCGGATTGGCCAGCGTCGTCGGGGATCTGCTCAAGAAGGCGAACGTCGCCCCCGCGGATGTCGCGACCCTCGGGCTCGCGGCGCAGGTCGACGGCCTCGTGGCGGTCGACGCGGACGCCGAGGCGATGCATCCGGCCATCATCTGGCTGGACCGCCGGGCGACCGCCCAGGCCGACGCGATCGACGGCGTCGCGCCCGCCGAGATCCGCCAGATCACGGGGCTCAACCTCGACGCCTCGCACGTGGCACCAAGATCCTCTGGCTCCGCGATGCGTATCCCGAGGTCTTCGAGCGCGCTGCTGGCCTCCTCCTTCCCGGCAGCGCGCTCGTCGCCTGGCTGACCGGGGAGCGCGTGCTCGACCACGCCAACGCGTCCTCGACGCTGCTCTATGACGTGACGGAGCGGACGTGGTCTGCGCGGATGCTGGAGGCGACCGCGCTCGACGCGGACCGCCTCGGGTCCATCGAGGCCGCCGCGACCGTGGTCGGCGCCGTCCGTCCGGGCGCTGCGGCGGCGATCGGCCTGACGACGGGGACCCGCGTCGTGGTCGGGACCGGCGACGAGCACGGGGCGAGTCTCGGGGCGGGCGGCATCCGGCCGGGCATCGTCATCGACATCACGGGCACCGCGGAACCGGTCGCGGTCGCCGCGACCGAGCCGGTCATCGACGAGACCGGTCTCGTCGAGACGCACGGCCATGCCGATCCCCGGGTCTGGCTCGTCGAGAACCCTGGCTTCGTGTCGGGTGGCAGCGTGCGCTGGTTCCAGGACCTGTTCGGCGGCGGGATCACGGTTGCCGAGCTCGACGCCGAGGCCGCGGCCGGCACCGCCCCGGGAGCCGATGGCGTCACGTTCCTGCCGACCCTGTCCGGGGCGACCACGCCGCGCTGGAATGATCGGGCCCGTGGCGTCTTCGCCGGCCTGTCGCTCAACCACGGCCGTGCCCATCTCTACCGTTCCGTGCTCGAGGGCTGCACGTTCGCGGTGCGCGACATCATCGATCGGCTCGACGCGATGGGCCTGGGTGCCGACGAGATCCGCGTCGTCGGGGGCGGGGCCCGCAGCGCGCTCTGGCTCCAGATGAAGGCCGACGTGACCGGCCGGACCGTTCGCGTGCTGACGACCGACGAGTCGACCGCGCTCGGTGCCGCGATGCTGGCCGGGGTCGGCGCCGGCACCTTCGACGGCCTCGATGACGCCGTGGATCGACTGACGACGCTCGGGCCGGTCGCATACGAGCCCGACCCGGCCACGACCGAGGCGTACGCCGAGGCGTACGGCCGGTACCGCGAGCTGTTCGACGCGGTCGAGCCCGGGTTCTCGCGAGACGCGGCATGACGGAGCGGGTCGTGCTCCCCGATCCGACCGACCTCGACGATCTGCGCAGTCGCCTGGGCGGCGAACGGCAGCGCCCGATCGGCATCCGTCGTATCCGGATCGGACGCGACGTCCTCGACCGACTTCCCGACGACGTCGCGGAGGTCCGCCGCCCGGGCGACGTGCTGGTGGTGTTGGACCACACGCCGATGCGTCGTCGCGATGCCGACCTCAAGGCCACTGTCATGGCCGTCCTGAGCGAGCGGTTCCCGACGCGTCGCGCCGTTCTCGGCACGCTTGACGCCGAGTTGCATGCCCACGAGACGGCCAGTGCCGAGCTCGATACGCACCTGCCGGGGGCGGGCTGCATCGTGGCTGTCGGCTCGGGGACGATCACCGATCTCGCCAAGGATGCCTCGCGCCGGGCGGGCGACATCCCGTTCGTGGTGGTCCAGACGGCCGCCTCGGTCAACGCGTTCTCCGACGACATGGCGGTCTTGCTCCGCGACGGGGTCAAGCGGACGGTTCCCTCGCGCTGGCCGGACATCGTCATCGCCGACGTCGACGTCCTCGCCGCGACGCCGCACGCGATGCACCTGGCCGGGATTCGGCGAGCTGTGCTCGATGTTCACGGCCCCGGCGGACTGGTACCTGGCCCACGCCACTGGCATGGACGACGCGTTCGATCCGGGCGTCATCGCCCTCTTCCGCGACGGCGCCGACGACCTCCTCCGGGCCGCTCCACGGATGCGCACCGTTGACGACGATCCGGAGCTGCTCGCCGAGCTGGCCGGCCGGATGACCCTGACGGGCATCGCCATGGGCGTCGCCGGTCGCACGGCGCCACTGTCCGGCACCGAGCACCTCCTGAGCCACTTGCTCGACATGGAGGCCGCGGCCGCGGGGCGCGAGAGCGCGTTCCACGGCGCGCAGGTCGGGGTGGCCGCCATCCTGGCGGCGACCGTGTGGCACGACACGCTCGATCGATTCGACCCGGCCGGCCTCGAGCGACGGCGTCATCGCGGCCGATCCGGCCGGAGTCGAGCGACGCGTCCGTGCGGCGTTCGACCCGATCGATCCGAGCGGCCGCATGGCCGACGAATGCTGGCGGGATGTCGCGCGCAAGCTCGAGCGCTGGACGGCGAAGCGTGCGGACGTCGCGTCGTTCATCGCCGACTGGGATCGCCACCGCACCGAGCTCCGCTCGCTGGTCGCGACGCCCGACCGACTTCGTACGGCCCTGACCGACGCCGGTGCGGCAGCCACGATCGCCGGCCTCGACCCGGCGCCGACGGCCGCCGTCGTGCGCTGGGCTCTCGGCGCCCTGCCGCTCATGCGCGATCGGTTCACGGTCGCGGACCTGCGCCTCCTCGCCGGCGACTGGGACGCGGCGACGCTCGACGTCCTGCTCGATCGGTCCGGGATCCTGGCGGGCGCCCGATGACCGCGCGGCGTCCCGATCGGATGTTCGGCGGGTACGTCTTCGATCTCGACGGCACGCTCTACCTCGGCGACGGTCTGCTCCCGGGCGCCGCCGTCACGCTGGCCGCGATCCGCGACCATGGGGCCCGGGTGGCGTTCCTCACGAACAAGCCGCTCGATGCGCCGGCGACGTACGCGGCGAAGCTCACGAGCCTCGGCATCCCGGCGGAGCCGCGCGAGGTCGTCACGTCGACCGATGCGCTCCTTCGCTACCTCGAGGCGCACGCCACGGGGACGACGATCCTGCCGATCGCCGAGCCGCTGGTCGTCGGGCTGCTGCACGACGCCGGGTTCGCCATCGCGGACCCGGCACGGCCCGAGGACGCCGACGTCGTGGTGGTGTCGTGGGACCGAACGTTCGACTACGCCAAGCTCGTAGCCGCCTTCCGCGCGGTCCGCGCGGGCGCCAGGATCGTGGCGACGAACCCGGACCCGTTCTGCCCGACGCCGGACGGCGACCTGCCGGACTGCGCGGCGATGCTCGCCGCCATCGAGGCGTCGACGGGCGCCACGGCCGAGGCCATCGTCGGGAAGCCGTCGCGCCATATGGCCGAGGCCTTGATGGATCGGATCGCGTTGCCGCCATCGGACACGGTCCTGATCGGCGACCGGCTCAGCACCGACATCCGGATGGCCCACGAAGCCGGCATGGCGTCGGCCCTGGTCCTCAGCGGCGCGACGTCGCGAGCGGCCTTGGCTGACGCGCCATACGCGCCCGACTACGTCCTGGACGGCGTGGCCGAGATCCTGCCCCGTGACCGACTCGAGGAGGTGTCGTGATCGAATTCATCTTCATGCTGACCCGCGACGACCAGACGGTGCCAGACGCGCTCGACGTATACGGGACCCTGCGCGACACCGACCTGCGCTACGTCGGGTTCAAGGACATCGGGCTGCCGCCGGCCCAGCTTCGCGAGCTGGCCCGGGCGATGCGTGACGACGGGCGTGAGGTCTTCCTCGAGGTCGTCTCGGAACGGATGGAAGACGAGCTCCGCTCGGTGCATGCCGCGCTGGAGATCGGGGTGGACTGGCTGATGGGCGGCACCCACGCGGATGAGGCCCTGGCCATCCTCGACATGATCGGGCCGCCGGGCGCGGCCGGTCGTCCGCGGTACTGCCCCTTCCCCGGGCGCGTTATCGGCCATCCCAGCGTCCTCGAGGGCTCGATCGACGAGATCGCCGACAGCGCCCGTGCGCTGACCGCCCGCGCCGGCGTCCATGGCCTCGACCTGCTGGCCTATCGCTGGCAGGGGGATGTCCCGGCGCTCGTCCGCGCCGTTGTCGACGCCTCGTCGGGGCCGGTCGTCGCGGCGGGGAGCGTCGACTCGGCGGAACGCATCGATGCCCTCGCCCGCGCCGGCGCCTGGGCGTTCACGATCGGTGGCGCCATCTTCGAGCGCCGGCTCCCCGCCGGCGACAGCATCCGGGAACAGGTCGAGTGTGCCCTTGCCATGACGGCGGCGGCCGCTGGAAGGGAGGTGGTCGCCGACGGTGCCTGAGCCACCCCGACCCGAGCGATCACCAGCCATCATCACCGGAGGAGGAGAGATGTCGAAGCGATCAACGATCAGCCACCAGCGCGACCCGGCCGAGATCACGGCCCTCGCGATCGAGCGACGGTTGTCGCGGCGCGGGTTCCTCGTCGGCTCGGGCATGGGCATGGGTGCCCTCGCCCTGGCCGGCTGCGCGCCGCCGGCCGCCTCGGCGCCGCCCAGCGTGGCCGCCCCCAGCGCGCCGGGTGCCAGCGGCGAGCCAAGCCCGTCGGCCTCGGCGGCCCTGGGCGACACCCTCACCCTGGCCACCTGGCCGAACTATCACGACCAGGCCGTGCTGGACGAGTTCACGGCGTCGACCGGCGTCGCCATCAACGTCCAGGTCTATGGCTCGACCGAGGAGATGGAGGCCAAGATCCGGGCCGGCAATTCCGGCATCGATGTCGTCGTTCCGTCGAACTACGCCATCGAGGGCTGGGTCGCGGACAGCCTTGTCGAACCGCTCGACTACGCGAAGCTGCCCGACTTCGTGAAGGAGGACTGGAACTCGCTGTTCATGGACCAGGCCTTCGACAAGGGCAACGCCGTATCGATCCCGAAGAACTGGGGCACGACCGGCATCGCGTTCCGCAGCTCGAAGGTGACACCGGATGTCACCACCTGGAAGCAGTTCTTCGAGGTCGCGGGCACGACCTACGAGGGCAAGACGCTCATCGTCGACCACCAGATCAGCTCGTTCGGGTCGGCCGCGGTCGCCATGGGCTATTCGCTCAACACCATCGACCCGACCGAGATGGCCGCGGTCGAGCAGATGCTCACGTCGCTCAAGCCAAAGCTCTTCGCGATCTCGTCGGACGTGCAGCCGCCGCTCCGGGCGCTCGACACCTGGTTGTCGGTCGCGTGGACCGGTGACGGCGTCCAGGTCGGTCGCGACAACGCCGATGCCAAGTACCTCGTCGCGACCGATGGCGGCGAGCTGTGGATCGACAGCTACACGGTCGCCGCCGATGCCCCGCACCGCGACGCCGCCTACGCGTTCCTCAACTACATCCTGCAGCCCGAGCAGGCGGCGCGGGAGACGGCGTTCTGCCTCTTCCCGCACGCCAACGACAAGGCCACCGAGCTCGTCGCCGACGAGATCAAGAACAACCCGGTGATCTACCCGCCGGCCGACTCGCTGGCCAAGCTCGAGTACGCGGTCAACGCCACGTACAACAGCGCCGAGCGGGCCGAGGCCTGGGCCCGGATCAAGGCGTCCGCCTAGGCCTACAGCCGACGATGGCGACCGTGAGCAGGAGCGTCAGGGGGCGGCCCGCCATGCGCGGTACCGCCGCCCTGCTCGCCCTGCCCACCGCGCTGTGGTACCTGCTCTTCCTCATCGCGCCGCTCGTCGTCCTGGCCGTGATGTCGGTCGGCGAGCGGTCGCCGAACGGGGGCTACGCCCCCGGGTTCACCCTCGAGCAGTACGCCGCGCTGCCGACGCGCTTCACGCCGCTCGTCAATACGCTCGGCCTCGCGGCGCTCAACACCGTCATCTGCGCCCTGGTGGCCTTCCCGGTCGCCTACACGCTGGCCCTCAAGGTGCGCGGCACGTGGAAGCTCGTCCTGGTCGCGCTGGTCGTGGTCCCGTTCTGGACGAGCTTCCTCATCCGGACATACGCCTGGATGACGCTGCTCGGCGGGAACGGCATGCCGCGCGTGCTGGGCTGGCTCGGGTTCGACGACATCCAGCTGCTCAATACGCCCTTCGCCGTGTCGCTGGGCATCGTCTACAACTACCTGCCGCTGATGGTCCTGCCGATCTACGTCAGCCTCGAGCGGCTCGACCGGTCGTTCATGGAGGCCTCGCGCGACCTCGGCGCCGGGCCCATCGCGACCCTGCGCCAGATCGTCCTGCCGCTGGCCGCGCCCGGGATCCTGTCGGGCATCGTGCTGGTGTTCATCCCGGTGATGGGCGAGTACCTCATCCCGATCCTGCTCGGCGGCGGCAAGACGTACTTCCTCGGGAACGCGCTGGCCGACCTGTTCCTGCAGTCGCGCAACTGGCCGTTCGGGTCGGCGCTGGCCACCGTCTTCGTGGCCGGCATGATCGTGCTGGTCGCCGGCTATCTCGCCCTGTCCCGCCGTCTCGTCCGAGCCGGTACGTGAGTCGAGCCTGATATGAGGCTCGAGCGATGGGGCGAGCGACTGACGCGGCTCTACACGGCTCTCGTCTTCGCGTTCCTGTTCCTGCCGATCCTCATCGTGGTCGTGTACTCGTTCAACGCGGGCCGCCATGTGACCGACCTGATCGGCTTCTCGACCAAGTGGTACAGCGAAGCGTGGTCGGACCGGTTCCTGATGGACGCCCTCGGCAATAGCCTGACGATCGCGACGACGACCGCGGTGCTGGCGACGATCCTCGGGACCGCCTCGGCGCTGGCGATGGACCGGCTCGGCCCGCGCAAGCGCTGGCTGTTCGAGCTGCTGACCTACGTCGCGATCATCGTGCCGGGGATCGTCATCGGCATCGCCACGCTGATCTTCATCGTCACGGCGCTAGACTGGGTGAACCCGTGGATCGCCTACTTCACCGCGGGTGGCGGGCCGGAGCTGGGCCTCGGCACGGCCAGCGTCGTGGCGGCCCACACGCTGTTCACCATGGCGATCGTCAATGTGCTGGTCCGGACCCGGATGCGTGGCATGGACCGGACCCTCCTCGAGGCGTCGGAGGACCTGTTCGCGACGCCGTGGCGGACGTTCCGGCAGGTGACCCTCCCGATGCTGCTCCCGGCGATCGTGGCGGGCGCGCTGCTCGCCTTCACGTTCAGCTTCGACGACTTCATCATCGCCTTCTTCACGTCCGGCCAGGACCAGACCGTGCCGATCTACCTGTTCGCCTCGATCCGGCGCGGTGTCAGCCCCGAGGTCAACGCGATCGCCACGGTCCTGCTCACCGTGACGATCCTGGCGATGCTGACGCGCGGGGGTCGTCTACCGGCGCGGCCAGCGGCGGGCGGGGGCGACCGCGGTTCGCGCGGGCGACGCGGCCGTGGCCGGGGTGGCGATGGCGCCCACGCCGCAACCCGCCGACGGGCCCTCGTGATGGCACGCGCCGTCGCCCGGCCGCTGCTGGCCGACGTCGTCCGCGATGGCCTGCGGCGGGCCGTCATCACCGGCGGCTACGAGCAAGGATCGAAGCTGCCCAACGAGGACGCCTTGGCCGATCAATTCGCCGTCAGCCGGGCGACGATCCGCGAAGCCGTGCGCGGCCTGGTCGAGGAGGGCTACCTCATGCGCCGGCAGGGCTCGGGCACGTTCGTCACGGCACGCCCGATGCTACGCAACTCGCTTGACACGAACTTCTCGTACACGGCCTATCTCGAGTCGACCGGGGTGCGCGCGGGTCGACGCATCCTCGGCATCCGGACCGTCCCGGCGGACGAGGATGTCGCTGAGCATCTGCTGGTCGACGCGGGCAGCCTGGTCGTCGAGCTGACGCGGGTCCGAACGGCCGACGACCGGCCGGCGGTCTATTCGGTGGATCGCATGCCGGCCGACGTGGTCGATGGGGTCCGTGACCGCCAGGCCCTGGGCGGCTCGATCTATGCGCTGCTTGCGGCGCGCGGCCATCCCGTCCGTCATGGCGAGGCGGCCGTGAAGCCGGCGGCCGCGGACCGCCATCTCGCTGCCGTCCTGGCCGTACCGGAAGGCACGCTGCTGCAGCATCTCGAGCAGGTCGATATCGACAGCGCCGGTCGGCGCGTCCTCTACTCGCTCGAGTGGCACGTCCCGAGCGTCATCGAGCTGCGGGTGTATCGGCGAGGTCCGGGCACGGCGGACTAGGCGCGTGCCACGGATCGCCGGAGACCGTTGATCCCTAGAACGGGGTCGAATTCCAGGGCGCTCGAGGCGGCGTGAACAGGGCGTCGGCACGCTCCAGCGCCCCGGGCTCACACCCTCGCACGCGTCCTGCCACGCCCAGATCGACGAACCGGAAGCCGCCCAGGTACACCGCGGCCAGCGCGCCGATGTCGAGCTCGATGTCGGGCGCGGCCGTCGTCCGAGACACGCTCCCCTTCCCCTCCGCGACCGTCAGCTGCCAGCGGCCTGCGTTCGACTCGAACATCTCGTCCGCGACGTCGAGGACCAGTGAGCCCGAGCCGACGTAGCCGCGCGCCGACAGCGCTTCGGGCAGGTCCAGGATCCGCAGCCACAGGCCGTCGCTCACGGTGAGCGACAGTCGGCGGGGCTCGATGAGCCAGTGCTGGAGCGGATGTGGCACAGGCCCGCGGCGGCCGGCGATGGTGCGCACGAGGTCCATCGACGCGAGCCACTGCCAGAGCGCCCGCTCCGTATCGGGGTCGACGCCCGTCACCTCGAGTACGTTCATGGTCGATGCCGGACCGGTCGGTCCCCAGCCGTGGTCGATCCGGTAGATGGCGTAGCCGCGCGGCTCGCCATCCATCTCGGCCACGGCGCGGTACTTGATCCCCTGCCCACGCTGCATCCACTCGGCATCGCCGACCAGCCACAGCCGCCATTTCGGCTCGATGCGATCGACGGCGCCGGGGATCGATCGCCGGACCTGCTCGTAGACCCGGGCGAAGAGCTCCGTGGCCTCCTCGGCGTCGACCATCCGGATGATGCCATTCGGTCCGAGGTCGACCGGCTCGCGAAACTCCATGCCGGCGCGCTCCATCGAGAACGACGACGTCATCGACGCCTGGCCGAACCCGAACCGCTGGTAGATCGCGGCCTCCGACGCGGTCAGGATCGAGACGGCTTCGCCGCGACGCCGGCCGTCGTCGAGCAGCCAGTCCATCATCTGGCGGAGGATCCCCTGGCGCCGGTAGTCCGGTCGTACCGAGACACCCGTGATCCCACCGGCGCCGACCTCGCCGCCCGGGACGGTCAGCCGGAAGCTGTAGGCCCCGGCCGTGGCGACCCAGCGCTGGCCGTCGCGGCCGCCGATGAACCGGTCGTACTCGATGAGCGGGCGTTCGCGCTCGATCTCGTCATCCGACACGAGCTCGCCGTAGGCGTCCGACGCGGGCTGCCAGAACTCGCGAAGCTCGTCGACGGTGGGACTGCGCAGGGTGATGTCGGTCGGCATGACGTGAATCGTGCCACGAGTCATCGACCTGACGCAGTCGGCGGCGCAGACTGGCGTGGTCATGAGCCATGCGACGCTCGATCGGACCCTCGCCGCGCTGGTGGTCGCCATGGCCGGTACGGGCCTGCTGTCGCTCAAGGCCGGCGGCCCCGAAGCCGGCTGGGTCTTCGCACTCCACGGGCTGCTCGGTGGGTCGCTGCTCGCGGCCACGCTCTGGAAGCTGCGGCGATCCGTGCCGAGGGCCGTCGTAACCCGTCGCTGGGGCCGGCTCGCGCTGGCTTCGCTGGTGAGCGTCCTGGTCATCGGCGCGCTCATCGGTGGCTTCGTGTGGGTGGCCTCCGGTCGGCTGCTGTCGATCGGGTCGCTGACCGTGCTTACCCTCCATGCCTGGCTCGGCCTGGCGCTCGTGCCGATCGTGTTGATCCACCTGCTGCCGCGTCGTTGGAAGGTCGTGTCGAGCTCACCGCGCAACGGGATCTCTCGACGGACCCTCCTTTCGACAGGTGGGCTCGCGTTGACGGGCATCGCCGCGTTCGGGCTGGCCGCGCTGGCGCGATCGCTGGCGCGGCGGCAACCGGCGCTTCACCGGCTCGCGCTGGCTGCCGTCGGGCGGCGTCCCGCCGTCGACCACGTTCTACGGCGAGGGACCGCCGACCATCGAGCCTGGCGCCTGGCGCTTGACGGTGGTGGGCCACGACGGATCGAGTCGATCGATCGGGATCCAGGACCTTCACGCACTCGGCGAGATCGATGTGACCGCGGTGCTCGACTGCACGTCCGGCTGGGCCCTTGAGACGACGTGGCGCGGCGTTCCGCTCGCGTCCGTGCTGCAGATCCCCGACCGCGCCAGCATCCGCGTCCGCTCCGTGACCGGGTGGTCGACGATCCTGACCGCGGCCGAGGCGCGCTCGGCTGTGTTGGCGACCAGCGTGGCGGGCGGACCGTTGCCCATCGAGAACGGTGCCCCATGCCGTCTCGTCGTTCCGGATCGCCGCGGTCTCGATTGGGTGAAATGGGTCCAGGAGGTGGCCGTCGCCTGATCAGGCCCTCACACCGGCGGCAGCTCCTGGGCGTCGGTCTGCGCGGCCGCGAAAACGTCGCCGACCTTGGCGATTCGCTCCGGGAGCGTGCGGATCGTCCAGCGGTCCGGCCGCAGCTTCGGGTCGTCGAGCTCGTCCCAGGTGATCGGCGTCGAGACCGGCGCACCCGCGGCCGGGCGCACGGAGTACGGGGCCACCAGGGTCTTGATCGACGCGTTTTGCGTGTAGTCGAGGCGGGCCCGGCCCTTGCGGGCGGCCTTCGCCCATTCCCAGGAGATCAGGTCTGGGACCGTCGAGCCGACGGCCTTCGACACGCGCTCGACCCAGGTGCTCGTGTCCGAGAAGTCGTACTTGCCGTGGACGATCGGGATCCAGATCTGGATGCCACGCTTGCCCGTCGTCTTCGGGTAACCGCGCACGCCGAGGTGCTCGAGGGCCGTCCGGTACAGCCGTGCAAGCGTCAGCGTCTCGTCCCAGGTCGTCTTCTCGCCGGGGTCGATGTCGATGTAGGCGAACGTCGGCTGCCACGGCTCGGGCAGCTTCCCGGTCCAGGCGTGGACCTCGAAGCTCGCCTGGTTGCCGAGCCAGGCCAGGCTCGCGGCATCGGTCGCGAGCAGGTGGTCGTTGGCGTCCCGGTCCGTGCGGCCGTCGACGCCGGTCTCGTGCCAGCGGGTGAGCCACTTCGGGGCGGTCTCGGGGATGTCCTTCTGCCAGAAGCCCGGGGCGCCGGCGCCGTTGGGGAAGCGTTGCAGGTTGAGCGGCCGGTCGACGAGGTGCGGCAGCATCGTCGGGGCGATCGTCGCGAAGTAGCGGACGAGCTCGCGCTTGGTGACCGGCGGGTCGGCCTCGAACAGCGGCTTGTCCAGGTTCGTGAGCTTCAGCTCGCGACCACCGACATGCCACACGCCCTCCTTGCCGAGCGCATCGAGCTCGGCGAGCTCGTCGGCCGTCGCGCCGTCGAAGGTGGGTGACGCAGCCTTCGAGGGCTTGGCAGGCTTGGCGGGCTTCCTTGATTTGGCGGGCATCGTCGGTTCCTCCGGCGGCGGTTCGGCGGCTTCGGCCGCACGGACCGCGGTGGTCGTCGCGACCGCCGTCTCGCGCACGACGGTCGACGGATCGCGGTCGGCCTCGATCCCCTTGTACGCCGTCTGGCGGACCTGGCCGTCACGGGTCCAGCCGCCGATCTCGGCGCGGATCACGATCTCGGGGCGCACCCACGTGATGTCCTTGAGGTCGCCGCCCCACCGGCCACGGTAGTCCTTGGGCGGCGGCGGGTCGAACGGGGCGTCCTCCTGGACGAGCGGCTTCAACCGTTTCAGCAGGTCCGCCCGGATCGCCCCGGTGAAGCCGCTGCCGACCTTGCCGGCGAAGCGCAGCTTGCCGTCCTCGTAGACGCCGACCGCCATGGCGCCAAGGTCGCGCGCGTTGCCGCTCCCCGGGGTCCAGCCACCGACCACCAGCTCCTGCTCGGGGCGGATCTTGATCTTGAGCCAGGCCCCCGTTCGCTTGCCGGGCTCGTAGCGCGACCGCCGCAGCTTGGCGACCATGCCTTCGACGCCGATCCCCGCTGCCGCCTCGAAGAACGCCATCCCGTCGCGGACGACGTGTGAGGCATAACGGATCCGCGGGTGGTCCTTGAGCACGCTCCGCAGCAGGCGCTTGCGATCCTCGAGCGGGACGTCGAGCAGCGACCGGCCATCGAGATAGAGCAGATCGAACGCCTGGTAGACGAGGTTGGTCGATTCCTTGTCGCCGAGCTTGGTCTGGAGCAGGCTGAAATCGGGCCTGCCATCGTCGTCGAGCGCGACGACCTCGCCATCGAGGATCGCCTGGTCCGCCTCGATCCACCGCCCAGGCGATCCGAACAGGCGCGGGAAGTACGTGGCGGCATCGTTGAGGTTCCGGGTCAGGATCCTGACCTTGCCGCCATCGACGACCGACTGCACGCGGAAGCCGTCCCACTTGATCTCGAACAGCCAGTCCTCGTCGTCGAACGCCTTGGTGGCGAGCGTCGCGAGCATGGGCTCGATCTTCTGGGGCAGCGGGGCGGGCTTGGCGCCGGCCAGGTCGATCTCCGCGGTCGCCGCCGGCGCCTGGCTGATCCAGATGGCGTCCCGGTTCTCCTTGACCTCGTCGTTGGTCCGCCCGGTCTTCACGCTCTGCGGGAAGTCCTCGGCATCCCAGCCGGGCTTCGCCTGGTCGTCGCTCTTGTGGATGAGCAGCCACTGCTCGCCCTGGTCGTCCTCGAACGCGGACGTCGGGGCCGACCCGGGACGACGGCTCGTGCGGACGATCGTGAAGCGGCCCTTCAGCTTCTGCCCGTCGAGACGGAACTTCAGCTCACCGGCCGCCACGCTCGTTCGACCGTCGAGCGTCGGCGCCTCGGGCGTCCAGGTGCCCCAATCCCACACGATGACGTCGCCGGCGCCGTACTGCTTGGCCGGGATGACGCCCTCGAAGTCGAAGTATTCGATGGGGTGGTCCTCGACGTGGACGGCCATGCGCCGGATCTTCGAATTGAGCGTCGGCCCCTTGGGCACGGCCCACGACACGAGGACACCGTCGATCTCGAGGCGGAAGTCGTAGTGGAGCCGGCTGGCTCGATGGCGCTGGACGACGAACCGCCCGCTCCGGCCGCTCGCGGCCGTGCCCGGATCGGGCGGCGGCTCCGGCGTCTGCTTGAAGTCGCGTTTGCGAAGGTATTCCTCGAGCGGCATGGCCGTCAGTGTGCCAAAGGCGGTCGGACCAGGTTCTGCCGGCTAGGGCGACTCCGGACCGTGCAGCGGCGCTGCACCCGCCGAGTCGTCGCCATCCGGCGCCGCTGGGTCCGGGCGCCGTCGCTGACGCTGCCACCACCAAGCGCCGCTCAGGAGCACGACGCCGAGGACCAGGAGCGACATCGCGCGATACGCCACGTCGAGGGCAGCGAGATCGAACAGGAAGACCTTGGCCGTTGCCAGCGCCAGGAGCGCCAGCCCGAGAAGCCGCAACGACTCCGACGCCCGCCGGATCCCGACCACGAACGCTCCGACACCGAGCAGCGACCAGGTGATGCTCAAACCGACCTGCGACTGGGTGCGCAGCTCGGTGCGCCCGACCCGAGTGGCAAAGCCGAGCGCGATCACATCGACCACGATCGCCGATGCCAGGTACACCGCGGCGACGCCCGCTGCGATCCGGGCGACCAACGGGAGCCACGGGGGGTTTGTCGCTCGGGTGAGCGCCAGTGCGCCTCCGATCACCGCTCCGATCGCGAGCCACGAGGTCATGGCATTCGCTAGGTTCCCGGTGGACTCGCCGAGGAGCACGTCATCGAGCGGAGCGACCGCACCGAGCACGAGGGCAGCGGCGCTGGCGACCAGGATCGCGGCGGTCCCCTCGAGCACCTCGCGGCCCTGACGCTCCGACCGAGCGCGACCGAGCGCGATGAGGGCTAGCCCGACCCACCCGATCGCCGCCTCCCAGCCGGCCGCGTAGATGGCGACGACGAGAGCCGTCATGGCGATCGACGCCTGCTCGGCCGTGCGCCGCCCCGTCCCGCCGGTGATGTGGCCCGCTACGAGGACTCCCGCGATCAGAGCGAGCGCGGCGCTTGCGCCATCGTCGCTTGACAACCGCCATGGCGTGAACCCGCGCTCCAGGTCTGGACCTGGCATCTCCAGCAGGGCGATCAGGTAGCCGAGCGTGGCCACCATGACTGCGCCGAGCGGCAGGAGCGACTCGGATGTCCACGTCCGGTCGAACGCAACACCGAGCGACCACGGCGCGCGGGCCGGTCTAGCCGACAGGAGAGGCAGGGACCGAGCGAGCACCGCTCCGATCACGACGAGCGCGGCCAGCGCGCCGCCGAGCACGGCCCCATCGAGCACCTGGACGCAGGCCCACGCGACCACGAGCAGGCTGACGGCTGCGAGGGGTGAGCGGAGGCGCGCATCCGCGAGCCATCCCGCGACGACGACGCCGATGAGGTAGGCGCCAAGGGCCAGCCCGGCCTCGTCGAGGAACGGCGTGCCGGACAGGTCGTGGCGCGAGCCGTAGACCGCGGTCACGAGCAACGCCGTCCCTAGACCCGCGATCGACCACGCCGTCGCCGACAGCGACGTCGTCAGCACCGCCGTCGTGCGTGCCGCCGATGCCAGTCGCAGCCTTGCGAGCCACGGCGCCGCCTCCCAACGCTCGGTCGAGACCGGCGCGTCGTCGAGCCATCGATCGAGGGCGAGACCCAGCACGGCCAGACCGACCAGCGCGATCACGAGCATCGATGGCGTCGCGAGGATGCCGAATGTCACGGCGGCGACCGCGAGCACGAGCGCGCCGAGGGCCGACCGGAGATCCCGGTCGGGCACGATCCAGACGGCGAGCGTCGACCCGGCCGCGAAGAATGCGAGAGCCCCGAGCACGCCGGGATCGAGCACCCGGCCGTCGTCATCCAGTACGAGGAGGGCGGACCGGATCACGGCGAGCCCGGCCAGGATGAAGAGGACGGCCGCCGCCCCGGCGCTGTAGCCGTGCCGCCGTCGGAACGCGATCGCCGCCAGCACGACGGCTTCGGCCGTCCACGCGACCGGAACCGCGGATGCGCCGAGCTGGACCGGGGCCGCCATCGTGATCGCCGCGACGCCGGTCCCGAGGACGAGCAGACCGAAGAGCCCGCGCTCGCCGTCGCGCGCGACGAAGGCCAGTCCGATGGCGAGGTGCGCCGCCCCGACGACGAGCAGGAATAGCCCGCGCTCGCCTTCGAGCCCGCCGGACAGGACCTGGAACCCGCCCCAGACTAGGAACGCGGCATCGGCCAGCAGCAGCGTTGCCGACGATGGACTCACGTCCGGGCGATGGCGGCGGAAAGCCTCACCGCCCGCGGCCACGACGTTGATCAGCCAATACCCGGCCAACCCGGCCAGCACGATCGAGGTGTCGGGCCGGCCCAGGATCCACCACGCGACTTGCGGTGCGGACAGCGCGAACGCGAGGGGCGGCAGCCACGACCAAGTCCGCCACGACCCGATGGCCGTCGTCCCGATGAGGGCCGCCCCGATCACCAGGAACGTGGTCGAGTCGGGCGGGGCGTTCATGAGCGGCGGAGCGACGAGGACGGCGATCAACCCGAAGGCCGCGACCACCTGCGACTCCCAGCGCAGGGCGATGACCGCGGCCGCGACGGCGCTCGCAAGGACCACGGCGAGCCCGCCCGCCACCGGTAGCATTCCGTAGAGGCCGGTCGCCGCGACCATGCTGATCGACACGATGGCGAGTCCGGCCGGCGTCACGACGTGACCGACCAGCCGATCGCCGCGATCGAGGAGCCACGCACCGAGCGCCAGGCAGCCGACCCCGAACACCACGCCGGCGATGACGCGCAGCTCGGGACCGATCCAGCCGCGGCTGAACGCCAGGCTCAGGAAGAAGATCGCCCCGAGGACGAGGGCAATCCCGCCGACCCAGGCAAGCGCGCGACCGGTCAACTGCTCTTCGATGCGACGGAAGGAGACGATGGACGGGACGCGGGGCCCGCTCCCGCCGACCCCCGCGGCTCGGAACAGCGGCGGGCGTTGTGGGGCGGGTGGCGGCGGCCAGCCCGCGATCGGTGGCGCTGCCGGAGGCCCCGTCCCCGGCGGCGTCGTCGCTGACGTTTCGCTCGGCGTGGTGGACGGGCCGGGCGCCCACACCTGGCCGCCCGGGAGCCGCCAGCCGCCTGGTGATGGGGTGGGCGCTGGCGTGGGCGTCGGCGACGGTGCGCCACCGACGGGCGGTTCCGCCGGGAGCGGCGTCGCGCTGGCCGGTTGCCCCGCGGCAGGCGCCGAGGCAGGAGGCTCGAGTCGAGCCGCTCGCGCTTCAAGCTGGGCGAGCCGCTCCTCGAGCCGAGCGAGTCGATCCTCGATCGGCGGATCCCGATCCGGGCGTTCCTGGCCGATGGCGCGCTCCTAGTCGTCCAAGCGCGATCACCACAGGCGACCGCGGCCCGAGCCTACAAGACGGCCGTCACGGGGCGTCGCCGGCTCGCACGTCGCGCGATCCAGCGATCAGGCCGCCGGCCGTTCGCGGCGCGGCCCGGATCTGGCGGCGGCTCCGGCGCCTGGCATCGAGCCGGACCCGGCGAGTCGAGATCTGGCAAGAATTGCGGGGGGAGACCGTTATGGCAGGACGCGTGCCCGATTCGACCCGTTTCGGTCGCTGATTCGTCTCCCCGTGCACATCTTGCCGCGGGACCCTTCGTGCTGATGCCATTACGTTCCCCGGGTGCAATTTCTGCCCCGGACGGAGCCAGAAGGCCGCATCTGACGACGCCAGATACTCGCTCGGGGAGTCGTAGGCACGAACAACGAGTCGATCGTCCCTCGCCGCGGGGTGCGTGCGTGAACCAAGCGCATCGTCGCCACGATATGGCCGAAGGCGACCCGAACCTGTGCCTAACAGTCCGGTGGCGAGTATTTGGCGGACTCGCCGGTAGGCCCCGATCCGCGGTCGGGCTACGCCGTCTTGCGCTTCCGGGCCGGCTTGGCCTTGGCGTCGTCGTCCGCTGCCTTGGCCCGGGAGCGGGACGCCGCCGGCTTGGGGGCCGCCTTCTTGGCCTTCGCCTCGCGCGCCTCGGCGACCGAAACCGGCTTCTCGGCGCCAGCCTCGCGGGACGCCTTGGCCGCGGACACCGATGCCTCGAGAGCGGCCATCAGGTCGATCAGCTTGCCGGTCTCCTCGGGCTCCTCGATCTCGACCGTCTCCTTGCCCTCGACCTTGGCCTCGATGATCTTCTCGAGCGCCTCGCGGTACTCGTCCTTGTACTGGCTCGGGTCGAACTCGCCGGTCATCGCCGACACCAGCTGCTTGGCCATCGTCAGCTCGGCCGGCTTGAAGTCGAACTCCTCTTCGGGCAGCTCGAGCTCCTTGGTGGATCGGATCTCGTCCGGCCAATGGAGCGTGGTCAGGAGCATCGTCTCGTCGAACGGGTCGAGCGCTGCGAGCGCCTCGCGGTCCTTGATGACGACCTTGCAGATGGCGGTGAGGCCCTCGTCCTCGAGCACGGACTTGAGGAGGTAGAACGCCTTGCGACCGATCTTGTCGGGCTCGACGTAGTACGCCGTCTTGACGAAGCGCACGGCGTTGTCGTCGCGTTCGGCCTTCGTGAACTGCTCGATCTCGATCGAGCGGACCGTCTTGAGCGGGACCTTCTCGAGGTCCTCGTCGGTGATGACGACGTACTCGCCAGGGGAATACTCGTAGCCCTTGACGGTCTCGCTGCGGGAGATCGGCTCGTCCTCGACCGGGCACCAGACCTTCATCTGGATCCGCGACAGGTCCTCTTTGTGGAGCATGTTGAAGCTGATGCCCTTGGACTCGGTCGCGAGATAGAGCTTGATCGGGATGGTGACCAGGCCGAACTGGATGGCCCCCTTCCACATCGCTCGCGCCACGGCGTCTCGACCTCACTGGTGCGGCACCGGTTCCCGGACCGGCGCATCGGACGGTCACCATAGCGCACGCGGGCAAGCAACTCCGTCAACGCACGGGGACGTGAGCGTGCGGGGACCTCGCGGTGGATACGGCGTGCGCGGGCGCCGGCGGTTACTGGAGGACGACGAACGCGTCGAGCGAGACGGTCGGGCGGCCCGATGTGCCCGCCGACACGGAGCTCGATCGTGTGCGTGCCCGGCGTGCTCCAGTTGCCGACGTGAACACGACCCGCCGATCGACGCGCGCGGACGTGCGCAAGTCGACCGTCGCCTTGTACACGCCATCGATGTAGACGGTGGCCCGACCACGGGTGGAGCTGGTCGGGGCGACGATCGCGACGGTCCGGCCGGTGAACCGGTAGCGGGCGACGGACCGCAGCCCGTGTGGAGCTGGTGATGCCGCCGTTCGTCGCGCTAGGTGCTCGCGTGACCGCGACCAGGCTCCGCTGAACGTGACGAGGCTCGAGTCGATCGTTGATCAGAGGTCGGGGTCGATGATCGCGCTCGGGACGGCCCACGGGCTCCAATCGCCGGCGCGTATCCTGCGCCCGGACCCGGAAGCGGTACGTCGCGCCGAAGGACGACGAGGTGAAGGTCGCGGCCCGCGCCGAGCCCGACGCGGCCCGGGTCCCGCCCCAGGCGCCGCCATCGCCGCTCCGCTCGATCTCGTAGCGGACGATCGCGCTCGTCAGGTCGGTCGCCGGCGGCCACGACGTCTTGAGGCTGAGCGTTTGGACCCGTTGGACAGCCGCCCGAGGGTCGACCCGGCATAGAGCGTCGCGATCGGCGTGCGGGCGGTCGGCAGCGTCTGACGCGACCGTCGACCGGCACGCTCGTGCTGTCCGATCGGCCCTAGTTGGCACCGGTGACGCTGCAGGTGATAGCGTGCCCGGCGAGGCATTCGCTGGGACCGTGATCCGGACGCGATGCGCCGCGTTCGCGGTCCAGCCGAACAGGCTCGGTCGTCGCCATGACGGCGCGTCCAGCCCGACGGGCACGTTGTCGACCGTGAAGCGCACGCGCTCGAAGAAGGTCGACGCTGCGGGTGACGGTGATCGGGCACGAAGCGCCGTGCCGCCCGACGACGGGATGGTCGGTGCGGCCGCGCCGACAGCGAGAAGGTGCCGAGGGACCCGATGCGCGACACGTCGAGCAGCGGCTCGTGGTACGGGTCCGGGTCGGTCGAGGTCTTCCAGTCTGAGGTTGCCGAGGTAGCGCAGCGCCTCGCGGACCTCGGCCGGCGTCGCGTTCGGGCGGCTGGCCTTGTACAGGGCGACGGCGCCGGTGACGGCGGCGCGGCCATCGACGTGCCCGGACGAGTAGGCGTAGCGTCGGACCGGGCATCGTCGACCAGATGCACTTGCCCGGGGCGATGATGTCGACGTCGGACGCCGTAGTTGCTGAAGTTGGCGAACGTGTCGTCGCTGTCGTAGCTGCCCCACGAGTAGCAGCGGTTGCCGCCGAGCGCCGCCGGGCCGCCCGTCGGTGTCGGCCAGGGCGGAGACGGTGATGACCTCGTTGTAGCTCGCCGGGACGTTGCGCGCGGCGCTGCGGCTGTCGTTGGCGGCCGCGGCGACGACCGTGATCCCGCCGGCGACACGCGGCAGATCGCCTGGTGGAGCGACGTCGTTGTTCGTGAAGCCGCAGTCGTGCGTCGTCGGCGCCGGTCTTGGTGACGCTCATGTTGACGGCCTCGAACAGCGGCCGGCTGCGTCGTTCGGGTCGCGCTGGGCGAGGATCCAGTCGAGGCCGCAGACGTACCACGAGAGCAGGCCCGTAGCCGCTCGTCGTTCAGGATCTTGACCGCCCACAGCGCGCGCGCCCGGGCGCGACGCCGACGACGCCGATAGCCGTTGTCGAGCGCGCCGACCGTGCCGGCCACGTGCGTGCCGTGGCCGTTCTCGTCGCGCCACGCGGTCGCGGTCGGCGGTCGAGCAGTTGTAGCCGCCGGCGACGTTCAGGTCGGGGTGCTGCGCGATGCCGGTGTCGACGATCGCGACGTCGGCGTCGACCCGCTCGTCGACGCCGTCGATCGTCGGCGACGTGCTCGACGCGGCCGCCGACGCGCGAGACGCCGGTCGGCGATGGTCTGGGCGGCGAGCTGGATCGACCTCGTCGGGCACGACCGCGAGCGACGTTCGGGTCGGCCATCAGCGCGATCCGCTGCCCGGCATCGAGCTTGGCCGTGAAGCCGCGGAAGGCGTGGCGGAAGGCGCGTTCCGCCTTGATGCCCTCGCGCTGGCGATGGCGCGTCGAGGACGTTGTTCGTGTCGGCCCGGTCGGCGAGGACGACGATGTAGCGCCCGGTGGCGATCGGCCGTCCCGCGGCGTCCACGGCGACCGGCGCGTCGTCCGTGGCAGCCGGTGGGGTGGTCGCGACCGGCCCGGTCATCGGTGCAGTAGTCGGTGATGGCTCCGCGCTGGGGTCGGCCGGCTGGCTCGGATCGGCCGTCGGTGTGGGCTCCGGGGCCGGGCTGGCGTCGGGGGTCGGCGTCGGGCGTCGACGTGGGCTCCGACGGCGACGTGGGCTGGACGGTCGGCAGCGGATCGGACGCGGCCACGGACGCGCCGAATGGGAGTGACATCGCGGCGGCGAGAACGATGGCTGCGATCCGGCGCATGGGGGTCTCCGCGAGGGGCACTTCGGAGGAGCCGACCACTCGACGTGCGCTGACTCGCGTACATCATCACCCACCTGCCAACCCATGCGCAGCACCCGGTGGTCCGGGTCCACGCTAGGCAACGCGTCCTAACCCCCGCCGGGACGTGCCGCCGATCAGTGGATCGCGGTGCGGATCTCCGATTCGGCCTCGGTCACCCGGGTCAGGATGCCGGCGCGCATCGCGTCGAGCCCGCTCCACACCGCCTTGGTCGCATTCGAGATGGAGGTCAGCTGCGACTTGAGCTGACGCACGACTTCGAGCTGCTCGCGGATGGCGGTGAGGGCGGACCCGATGGCCGCCGCATCGACGTCGACCTCGCGCTCGGCCAGCGACGCGAGGGCCAGCAGCCGCGCGAGACGGATCGCCGCTTCCAGCGTCGCCGGCTCGGGTGCCGACGGGTCGATGACGCAGTAGACGTCCCCGCCGACGAGGCTGAACGGGGCGATCCCGCTCGGCGCGTGGACCGGGGTGAACACGGCGACGGCGACGGCGGCGCCTCGGTTCTCGCGCGCCTCGCGCAGCTCCTCGCGCATGGCGCGCATCGACATCGGGCGGTCCTTGGTCTCGACCACGACCCGCAGGTCGCAGCCGCGCGCCATCGCCGCGTCGACCGTCAGGACGAAATCGCCCTTCTTCGACTTGAGCAGCGCCCCGGCCTCGAGACCCGTCCGATCGAGCAGGTCGCCGGCGCCACGCGCGATGTCACCGAGCATGCCCTCGAGCGAGGTCCTCGAAGTCGGCGCCCTTCGCCGCGGACCGGGCGCGCTCGGCACCTCGGGCGGCGGCGGCCGCCTCGATCGCCACCAGCCGCTCCTCGAGGCCCTTGAACCCGGCCGCGATCTCCTGGCGGAACTGGTGCATGGGCGAATGGAGGCGCGTCGGGTCGAGGAGGTGGGCCAGCTTCGAGGCATCGCCATCGAAATAGCGCTCGAGCATCGACCCGATCCGGCCGATCGCGCTGTCGCGCTTCGTTTCGTCGAACAGCTCGTCGACCATCGAGCGAAGGGCGCCGCGGTCCCCGAGGAACTTTTCGAGCGTCCGGGGCAGCCGCCCGTCACCGTCGGCGAAGTTCGCGCGCAGGGTCTGTTCGAGGGCGACCGACGCCCGCTCGTTGACCTGTTCGGCCTGGCGCATCAGCCGCTCGAATTCCGCGCGGACCGCGTCGACGTTGACGGTCACCCCGACGTCCTGCAGGGCGATCAGCCCGATGCGCAGCGCGCGCTCGGCGATCGGACCCCGATCCCCCGCCGGTCGCTCCCCCAGGAACGCGGCGAGGGTCGGGTCCGATCAGGGACAGGCCATCGATGACGATGCGATCGCCCTCGAGCCGAACGGTCTGGTGCAGTGGGATGACGTGTGCTTCCATACCGCGACACTAGGACCCACCCGTGACATCTAGGCTGTCACGCTCTTGCGGCCCGGCGGCGTACGATGGGCGCCGATGCGCGCGACCCGTCACTCGCTCCTCTTCGCCATCGCCCTGCTCCTGGGCGCCGTCGTCGCCCCGGCGGGAGCGAGCGCCGCCGACCCGATGCCGCCGCCGGTTCCGGCCGACGAGGTCCTCGTTCGGTATCGCGCGGACACCACGCCGGCCGAGCGGCGCGCCGTCTCCCGCCAGCTCGGGCTGACCGTGCTGTCCCGCAGTGGTGACGGCACGACCGAGGTCGTGGTCGGGCGCGGCCGTTCCCCGGCCACCGTTCGCCGCCAGCTCGATGCCGATCCGCGCGTCGCCGCGGTCGCCCGGAACCACCGTCGGGAGATCGCCGACGCCATCACGTCCGAGCCCGGTTTCGGCAGCCAATGGGGCATCCACAACAGTGGTCAGACCCTGAACGGCACCCAGTCACAGACCGGCCTGGCCGACATCGACATCGATGGGCTCGAGGCCCTGCGCATCACGCTCGGCGTGCCCGAGATCGTGGTGGCCGTCATCGATGACGGCATCGACTTCAGCCATCCCGATCTGGCCGGGCGGGCCTGGTCCAACCCGGGGGAGATCGCGCAAGGACCAACGGCATCGACGACGACGACAACGAGCTACGTCGACGACGTCCACGGCTGGGACTTCTGCCACGACGACGCGACGCTCCATGACGCCGGACACGACGGCCACGGCACCCACGTCGCAGGGACCATCGCGGCGTCGTTCGAACGGCACTGGCGTCGTCGGCGTCGCGCCGGGCGTCCAGATCATGGCCCTCAAGTTCATCGAAGAAGACAACAACGCCTGCGGCCTCGACTCGCAGGCCATCGCCGCCATCGACTACGCCGCGACCTTCGATGTCCCGATCATCAACGCCTCGTGGGGCGGCGAAGGCGACAGCACGGTGCTCGACATGGCGATCGAGCGACTCCGGCGCGCTGTTCGTCGCGGCCGCCGGCAACGTCGGCGCGAACATCGACCAGTCCGGTCCCGGCAAGGACTTCTTCCCGGCCCATTCGGACGTCGCCGAACGTCCTCAGCGTGGCCGCCATCGACCAGCGGGGCCGGCTCGCGCCGTTCTCGAACTACGGCGCGACGACGGTCGACATCGCGGCCCCGGGCACGAACATCCTGTCGCGATTACCCAGGTCCGATGCTACGCGTTGGTCGGCCGGCACGTCGATGGCCGCGCCCCACGTGTCAGGCGTCGCCGCCCTGGCGGCGAGCGTCGCCAGCAGCCCGATGTCGCCGACCGCCCTGAAGGCGCTCATCCTCGGTCGCGGCAAGACCCTCAGCGGCGACCTCCGGCAAGACGGTCACCGGGCGGTTGGTGAACGCGTTGCGGGTCGTCGATACGCTGGGACCGACGGCGGCCGCCATCTCGGGCCATCGCATCGATACGGGCACGATCGTCGGCTCGACGGTGAGCACCACGATCGCGTGGCCACCGGCGACGGACGACCATTCGAGCGTGCCGGGCTACGTCGTCCGGCGGAAGATCGGTAGCGGCGCCTGGACGGTCCTCGCCGGCACGGTGACGACCCGCTCGCTGCGGACGCCGTTGACCTTCGGCACGCCGACCCAATTCGCGGTGTCCGCGCTCGCGACGGCGTCGGCAACGTCGGTGTCCAGGCCGAGGTCGGCCCGACGGTCACCGCGACGCTCTTCCAGGAAGGCACGAGCTCTGGCGCGCTACTCCGGCCGCTGGTCGGCCGGCACGTCGAGCTCGGCCAGCCACGGCAACCTGCGCACCTCGACCCAGGCCGGCGCGTGGGTCGAGTTCAAGCGCGACGCCCGGTCGATCGCGATCGTCGGCCGGCAGGGCCCGACCAGCGGCAAGGCCAAGGTGTACGTCGACGGCGTGTACGTCGCGACCATCGACCTTTACCGCTCGACCACGCGATCGCGGGTCGTCGCTGTTCAACCGGGCATGGTCGGTGCCGGGCGTGCACACCGTGAAGCTGGTCGTGTCGGGGACCTCGGGCACGGCCGCGCTTCGACATCGACGCGTTCGCCGTCCTGCGCTAGCCGCGCGCGACCCGGGTCGCCTGCCCGCGGTAGGTCGTCATCGAGAACGGCGCCAGCAGCAGCGGCACGTGGTAGCTCCGATCGCGTCGGTGATCGCGCAGGTCGACGGCGATCTTCGTGAAGAACGAGCCGTCCTCGTGGGCGACATCGAATTCGAGGCGGTAGTCGCCGGCCGTGCAGCGGCCGCTCGAGGAGGTCGCGGACGCGACCGTCGGCGTCGGTCAGCGCCTGGGTCATGCGGACGGGCTTTCCGTCGTCGACATCGAGTCCGGTAGAGCGCGACGTGGACGGCGGCGGCCGGCACCCCACGCTCCGTGTCGAGGACGTGCGTGAGATGGTCGGGCCGAGGGTGTTCAGGGTCGGCTGCCACGCTATCCTCCGCACATGGGTACGCTGCAGATCGAGGTCGGTGACCTGCACTTTAGCGCCCGCTGGGAGCCGGCCGCGCCCCAGACGATCGAGGCGATCCGGCGGATGCTGCCGATCGAGTCGAAGCTGATCCACTGTCGCTGGACCGGCGAATCGACCTGGATCCCGTTCGGCGACTTCCGGCCCGGCATCGACTACGAGAACCACACCTCGCACCCGGCCCCGGGCATGCTGGCGATGTATCCCGGCGGCATCAGCGAGTGCGAGATCTTCTTCCCGTACGGCGGCGTGCACGACGTCCTCGAAGGTCGGCCAGCTGGCGGCCAACCACTTCGCCACGATCGACCCGGACGAGGGCTGGCAGGACCGACTGCGCGAGGTCGGCCGGCGCTGCCCTGTGGGATGGCGCGCAGCCGATCCGGATCAGCGAGGAGGCCTAGCCATCGACGGCTCTCAAACCGCCGTCATCGTCGCGATCATCGTGGTGATCTTGCTTGCGACCGGCGCCTGGCGACGTCGCAGCCGAGGCCGTTGACCGACCTCCTCGTTCGCGGCGGCACGGTCGTCACCGCGGCTGGCTCCCGGCAGGCAGACCTGGCGGTCGACGGCGGCCGTATCACAGCCATCGAACCCTCGCTCGAGGGGCTGACGGCCACGGCCGATCGGGTCGTCGATGCGACCGGAATGCTGGTGCTCCCCGGCATCGTGGACGTGCACACCCACACGCGCGTCGCCACGGACGCCGAACCCGACCGGTTCTTCCAGGATTCGGTCGCGGCGGCCTTCGGCGGCACGACCGACGTTCCTCTCGTTCAACAACCCCGGAACGGGATCGTCCCCGGCAGCCGAGCGGTCGCTGCGGACCGGCCTCGCCGAGTGGCGCGCGGCGACCGAGGGCGACAGCGCGATCGACCACGGGCTCTACCTGGCGATCTGCGGCCATGCCGACGACCCGCTCGCCGAGCTGCCCGCCACGATCGATGCCGGGGTCGCCACGTCGAAGGCGTTCATGGTGTTCGACTTCCGGCTCGGCGACCGGCGTTGTTCGACGCGATGCGGGTCATGAGCGAGCGCGGCGGGATGCTCCAGGTCCACTGCGAGGACCCGATCCTCCTTGATGCCGGCATCGCCGGGGCACTCGAACGTGGCGAGACGGCGCCGCGGTTCCATGCTCGCGTCCGTCCGGCGTACGTCGAGGCGGTCGCCACGGCACGGGCGCTCGCGTTCGCCCGGGCGACCGGCGCCCCCCTCCACGTCGTCCACCTCTCGTCGGCCGCAGCGCTCGACGAGGTGCGTCGCGCCAAGGCCGCCGGCGTTCGCGTCACGGCGGAAACGTGCCCGCACTACCTGGTCCTGACCGAAGAGGTGTACGACGAACCCGATCCGATCCGCTGCGCGTGCTACGTCATCTCACCGCCGCTCCGGTCGGCCGCCGATCGCGACGCCCTGTGGGCCGGCTTGGCCGACGGTACGCTCGACCTCGTCGCGACCGACCACGTGCCGGACCGCATGGCGGTTGAGAAGGCCGAGGCGGGTGCCGGCGTCTCCTTCGATCGCATCAGCAATGGGGCGCCGGGCATCGAGACCCTCCTGACGCTGCTCTACAGCGAAGGCGTGGGGCGCGGCCGCATCTCGCCCGAGCGGATGGTCGAGCTGCTGTCGACGGCGCCGGCGATCCGGTTCGGGATGCCGCGCAAGGGGGCCCTCGAAGTCGGTCGCGACGCCGACCTCGTGGTCTTCGATCCCGGCGCGCGCTCGGACGATCCGGGCTGCGGACCTTCACCACACCAGCGACTACACCCCGTACGAGGGGGCCGAGGTCACCGGCGTCGTGCGCGACGTCGTCGTGCGCGGGGAGGACGTCATCCGCAACGGGGCATTCGTGGGCCGGCGCGGCTTCGGGCAGTTCCTGGAACGCGGCCCGGTCGCGGGCTGAACGCCCGGCCAGTCGATCCACGCGAGGTCCGGGTCGTCAGGCGCCCGCGACGGTCACCGTGCCCTGCATGTCCTGCGGATGGAGCGAGCATTGGTACGGGAACGTCCCCGCCGCCGGGAATGGGCGCGTCGCCTGCTCGCCGGGTCGCATGGTCAGCGCGGCCTCGTTCGGGAACGACACGTTGTGCGTGAAGTTGTCGTTGTTCGTCCAGGTGACCGTGGCGCCCACGTCGACGGCGATCGCACTCGGGGCGAAGCGATAGGACTTCGGCAGGTCGACCGTCGTCGTGGCGACGGGTGTCGCCTGGGTGGTCGCCCCGCCGGAGCAACCGGCGAGCGCGACCACGACGAGCCCGACCGCGATGACGCCCAGCGAGCGAGCGACCAGGTCGCGCGACCTCCGGCGACGACGACCCGCGGCCGTCACAGCGACGGTGCAGGCGACCCTGTCAGCGTGCGCTGGCCGACCGCGTAGAAGACGAGGATGAACGCGGCGAGATCGAGGACTTCGCTGATCGTGTGCGCGAAGAGGAACACGGTCCAATCGAGGTGGTAGGTCATGTAGCTGATCTCGGCAAGGGCAAAGAGGCTGAACGCCGCGCCGAGAACGGTCGATCCGGCGCCGAACGAGCGCCACGCGAAATACGCGCCGATCAGGAACGCCACGAGGTGGATGGCCAGGAAGACCGGTGCGGGGATCTGGTTGACGAAGTCTCCGAACGGCATCACGCCACTCCCTTCTGATCCGGCACCGCCGACCGTCGGCGGGCACGGGCACGACGAACGCCGTCGACGACGACGCCCGCGAGGACGAGGACCATGCTCACGAGGACAGCGACGTGCGCGGTCGTCTCCGCTGGGTTGAACGCGTGCACGTTGCCGATGGCCTCGATGACCGCACCGGCCTCGACATGGCCGATCAGGTCGGCGAACGCCGACAGGCCGAGGGCCACGAGACCGACCTTGACGAGCGAGGGCAGGCGCCGGACCTCGGTCACGATGCGCTCTATCATGAGCATGCGTTAGTGATACAACCGCGCTGGCGCGGTGTCAAGATTGCGCAATCATCGATTTGTTTTACAGTGGTCGCATGTCGATCGATCAGGCCGCCGTCGAGGCGGTGGCCGTCCTGGACGAGCCCGTCCGTCGCGCCCTCTACGAATGGCTTGCCGGGCGCAGCCATCCGGTCGGGCGCGACGAGGCCGCCGCCGCTGTCGGGATCAGCCGCGCGCTGGCGGCGTTCCATCTCGATCGGATGGTCCGCGACGGCCTCCTCGTCACCGAGTTTCGGCGCCTGACCGGGCGGTCCGGGCCGGGAGCGGGCCGGCCTGCCAAGCTCTATCGACGGGCACCCGGGACGATCGCCGTGTCGCTCCCCCAGCGTGGCTACGAACAGGCCGCGCACCTGCTGGCGGAGGCGGTCGAACGCTCAGCACGCCAGGTACCGCCACCGGCCGCCCGAGCCGCCGCCCATCAGGCCGGACAGGCCATCGGCCGGGCAGCCCGCGAGCGTGCGGGCAAACGACCCGACCGAGGCCGCCGCACGATCGCCCTGCTCGATGCCCTCCGAGAGCGCGGCTACGAACCGCGCATGGGCGAGCACGATTCGATCGTCCTGGGCAATTGTCCGTTCGACGCCCTCGTCGAGGAGCACCGGTCGCTCGTCTGTGGCATGAACCTGGCCCTCGCCGAAGGCGTGCTCGATGGCCTGGGCGAGCGGCGGCTGCACGCGGAGCTCGACCAGGCGCCGGACCGGTGCTGCGTGATGTTCCGGCCGGGCGCCGCCGGTTCGGCGGGGGTAGCCCGCTAGTCGAGCATCGCGTAGGCGCGCAGGGTCAGGAACTCCGCGAACTCGTCGTCGAGGACGAGGTGATCGAGGATCTCCCAGGCATCCTTGAGCCGGCCTTCGCCGACGCCACCGAGGCGCACCAGCTCCTCGTCGCGGAAGGCCGCGTAGCGCTCCACCGACAGCATGCCGCGCGTCCGCCACAGCCACAGCTGCGAGCGTGCGATCTCGGCCGTCGCGGCATCCTCCATGAGGTTGTCGATGGCCGCGGCCCCCGTCCCGCGCAGCCACGAATCCAGGTAGGCGAGCGCGACCCGCACGTTCGCCCGGATGCCCGCGTCGGTGACGGCCCCGCCGTCGACCGTGAAGTCCGCTAGGTCCGCCGCGACTCGCCACCTCATCCGACGGCGGCCGATCCTTCTGGTTCGGACGGTCGCCCAGGACCCCGTCGAAGATCTCGGTCGCGATCGGAACGAGGTCGGGATGGGCGACCCACGTGCCATCGAAGCCGTCGCGCGATCTCGCGCTCCTTGTCCTCGCGCACCCGGGCCAGCGCGCGTCTCGGTGACCTCGGGGTCGCGGCGGTTCGGGATGAACGCCGCCATCCCGCCGATCGCATGGGCCCCACGACGGTGGCAGGTCTGCACCAGCAGCTTCGTGTAGGCGCGCATGAACGGCACGGTCATCGACAGCTGCGACCGATCGGGCGACGACAGCGCCCGGTCGGCGCGGAAGCGCTTGATCACGCTGAACAGGTAGTCCCAGCGACCCGCGTTGAGCCCGGCGGCGTGCTCGCGCAGCTCGTACAGGATCTCGTCCATCTCGAACGCGGCCGTGATCGTCTCGATCAGGACCGTCGCCCGGACCGACCCGCGCGGGACGCCGAGCGCGGCCTGGGCCCATACGAAGACGTCGTTCCACAGGCGCGCCTCGTGGTGCGACTCGAGCTTGGGCAGGTACAGGTAGGGCCCCGATCCGCGAGCCAGCCGCTCGGCGGCGTTGTGGAAGAGGTACAGCCCGGCATCGAACAGCGACGCCGACACCGGCGCGCCGTCGACCATCAGGTGCGACTCGACGAGGTGCCAGCCGCGGGGCCGGACCACGAGCTGGGCGGTGCGTTCGGCCAGCTGGTAGGACTTGCCCTCGGGTGATTCGAAGCGGAGGGTGCCGCGGACGGCGTCCATCAGCGCGGCCTGGCCGCCGACCACGTTGGCCCACGTCGGTGACAGCGCGTCCTCGAGGTCGGCCATGAACACCTTGGCGCCCGAGTTCAGGGCGTTGATCATCATCTTCGGCTCGGCCGGGCCGGTGATCTCGACCCGCCGGTCGTCGAAGTCGGCCGGGGCCGGTGCGACCGTCCAGGCCGATTCGCGGATCTCGCGCGTGCCCGCCGGGACGTCGAGCCGCTCGCCGGCGTCGAGCTCGGCCTGCCGTTCGTCGCGACGGTGGAGCAGGTCCCGGCGCGCCTGGCCGAACCGGCGCTGGAGCTCGGCCACGAACAGGAGGGCGTCATCGGTCAGGACCCGGTCGCCGTCGACCGGCGGACCCGTGACCACGACGCCGGGCGTCATCACGACAGGCCCGAGCGACGGACCGTCGCCTCGATCAGCCCGTGCGGCTCGGTCGTCGAGATGTACACGAGCTTGTCGTTATCGATCCCGAACTGCCCGAGATCGACCGTCCAGTGGTGCAGATTGGGCAGCACCATCCGCACCTCGTCGAGCTCGTCGTGCCGTTCCAGCATGGCCTTGGCCATGATCCAGGTCGACGTCTGGACGCTCGGGCTGTCGTGATCGGCGAAGACCTCGAGGAGCGTGGCGTGGACGGCGGTCCAGGCCGCGTCGAAGTCGAGGTCGGGGGCGCCGTAGGTCCAGATCGCGGTGAGCTTCGTGGCCATGATCCGGTCCGCCGTCTCTGCCAGGGTGGTGAACCGGTCGCGCGGGAAGCCCTCGAAGCCCGAGCGCGTGGTCTTCATGACGATGAGATCCTCGATGCCCGCCTCGACGACGGTCCCGTCGCGGCCGACCGCCACGGTCGCGACCCGGGTCCCCTCCCCGGTCCGCACGAAGGCATCGGCCGCCGGCGCGCCACCGACATCGAGCGGCCGCCAGCCGTGCTCCCGGACGTTGACGATGGCACGGTCGACCTGGTCGTTGACCAGGAAGTGACCGCCCAGTGCGGCCGCATACGCCTCGATCGAGCCGTCGAGGTGCTCCGCCGCAAAGGCATACGCCGTGTTCTTCATCGTGTCGGTGGCGACGACCAGCGAGTTGTCACCATCGGTGTGGGCGCGGGTGAAGTCCCCCTCGAGGGCCACCGCGACCGTGATATCGCGAAGCCGGTGCGGCGTCGTGTCCCGCCCGACCCGGACGATCCGGATGGCGGCCTTGCCATAGCGATTCGCCCCGAGCTCGATCATCGACGGGTCTCCGCGGTCGTGACCGACAGCTTCGCATGACGGTCGATGGCGATGTCGACGACCGCGTCGAGCGCCCGGTGGAGCTCGCTGTCACGGTCGGCGTCGAGCGCGGCGGCCATCTCGGGGAGCAGCGCCTCCCGTGGCCGGCCCGCCACGAACACGCAGTACCGGAAGCCATACCGCGCCTCGTACGCATCGTTGAGTCGCGCGAGCTGCGCGGCCACGTCGACGCGGCGCACCGGCATCCCGGTCGTAGCCCTGTTCGGTGTGGCTCATCGCCGACACCGTCGCGGGCGGTGCCCCGAGACGCGGGTGGGCGTCGATCAGCTCGATCTGCTCTGGCTCGGGCATGGCATGCGCGATCGCCCGGGCCGCGGCGAACAGCGCGCCGGCGTCCGGGTACGAGCCGGCGGCCGTCAGCCGGTCGAGGAACCGTGGCGCGCCCTCGAACAACGTCTCGAGCCTGGCCCGGTCAAGCGCGACGGTCGGCATGCTGGACCGGCTCACCAGCCGCCGGCGTCGCGCACGATCCGGTGGAGGAGGCGCGCGGCGACCAGACGCCGGTACTCCGCGGTCGAGCGGACGTCGTCGATCGGTGTCAGCTCGGCGGCCAACGCCTCCGCCGCCTTGTCGGCCGTTTCCGGCGTCGGCGGACGGCCCTCGAGCGCAGCCTCGGCGGCCGCGGCACGGATCGGGGTCGCCGCGACGGACCCGAGGGCGACGCGGACGTCGCGCCACGCCGCGGATGGGTCGACGACCGGCGGCGGGGCACCCGGCCCTCTCGGCAGCGGCCCCGACCCGGGCGAGCGCCAGGCCATCGCCATCACGACCTTGCTGATCGACTGGGCCCGGCGCGTGCCCACCTTGCGGAACCGGATCTCTCGGTCCGCGGCGAGCGGGATCCGTATCCGGAGGACCAGCTCGTCGTGGGCGAGGGCGGTCTGCCGGTAGGCGGTCCAGAACGCGTCGGCCGGGACCTCGCGCTCACCCCGTGCCGAGCCCAGGACGATGACGGCATCGGCCGCCAACAGCACGGGCAGGGTGTCCCCCGCCGGTGACGCGTTGGCGACGTTGCCGCCGAGTGTGCCGCGGTTCTGGATCTGGGCGGCGCCGATCGTTGCGGCCGCGTCGACCAGCGCCGGGACGTGCTCGCGGCACAACGCCGATCGGCGGATGTCCGTGTATGTCGTGAGCGCACCGAGCGACAGGGCGCCGCCGTCGATGGCGATGCCACGCAGTCCATCGATCGCCCAGATGTCGACGACGCTGACCGGCGGTGGCCCGAGCTCGCCGGTGATGGCGACCATCAGGTCGGTCCCACCGGCGATCGGGCGGACCGGCGTCTCGGCGGTCCCGGCCGCCAGGGCGGCATAGGCCGACGCGAGGTCGCGCGGGCTGGTGACGGGCGGCTCGGCAGGCACGCGGATCGGTTCGCAGGTGGTCCGCGATCAGTCGCGCCGGCCGCGGCGACGGCCGAGCACGATCAGGATCAGGGCCGCGATGATGCCGAAGCCGGCCGCGAGCTGGATCGGTGAGACTGACGGCACGGGCGACGCCGAGGGGCGTGGCAGGTCCCCGGACTCGACGGGCTGATCGTCCGCCTCCGGCTCCCCCATCGCCGGCCGGTGGCCGTTCGTCGGCGACGCGATGCGATCCTTCGATGGCGTCACGGTGTCCCCCCTCTGCTCGCCACCAGGGCGATGGCATCGACGATCTTGGTGTAGCCGGTACAGCGGCACAGGTTGCCGGCGATCGCCTCGCGGATGGCGTCCGCGTCCGGGCGACCTCCGCCGTCGAGATACGCCCGCGCGGCCATCAGCATGCCGGGCGTGCAGATCCCGCATTGGGCACCACCCGTCACGAGGAAGGCACGCTGCAGCGCATCGAGTCCTGGTGGCGAGCCGGACGGCGCCGCCGGGGCGAGGCCCTCGACCGTCCGCACCGCGGCATCGGCGACCTGGCACACGGGGACCAGGCACGCGTCGACCGGGGCACCGTCGACGAGGACCGTGCACGCCCCGCACTCCCCTTCCCCGCAGCCCTCCTTGGTCCCGGTCAGAGCGAGGTCCTCACGGAGGACGTCGAGCAGCCGGCGCATGCCCGGGACGTCGACCTCGGTGGGCGTGCCGTTGACCGTGAGCTGGTAGGCAGTCACGAGGCGAGCTCGCGCGCGGGCTCGGATTCGGCCGGACGTCGGCCCGCCGCCGCCGGCCGATCGGCGAGGCCGGCCAGGATCCGCTCGGGGCTGGCCGGCAGGTCCGTCACCCAGATCCCGGTCGCATCGGCGATCGCTGCGACGACCGCCGGTGCCCCGACGTCCATCGGCAGCTCGCCGACCCCCTTGGCACCGTGCGGGACTGCCCCGAACGGCGCTTCGACGAGGATCGTCGAGATGCGCGGAGCGTCGAGTGCGGTCGGGATGATGTACGTCGCGAGGCGGTCGTTCAAGTAGCGGCCGTCGCGCAGCTTGATCTCCTCGATCGTGGCGTAGCCGACGGCCTGCAGCGTGCCGCCCTCGACCTGGCCCTCGGCGAGAACGGGATGGATGACGCGCCCGATGTCGTCTGCCGCGACGACGTCGCGCACGTGGACCTCGCCCGTGTCGAGATCGACCTCGACGTGGGCGACGCAGGCCGCCCAGCCGAAGGCCGGATACGCATCACCGGTGTACGTCGCGTCGTCGAACGGCGAGCCGCCGGGGTACGGCTCGAACTGCTGGTCGACGCGCGTCGCGCCGTGGTCGTGGGCGTAGGCCGTGGCCGTATCGGCGAACGAGCCGCCCGTGGCGGACTCGACCTGCTCGCGCAACCGGCGCGCCGCCGTGATCAGCAGCCCGCCGACGACCATCGCGGTCCGCGACGCCACGGTCGGGCCAGAATCGGGCACGTAGGCCGTGTCCTGCGGGGCGATCTCGACGTCTTTCTCCGGGATGCCCAGCGCCTCGCCGACGAGCTGGGGGAAGATCGTCTTCGTGCCCTGGCCCATCTCGGTCGAGGCGGTCAGGATGCGGACCTGTCCCTCGGCAGTGAGCTCGAGCGAGGCGACCGAGGCGAGCTTGACCTCGCCGGAGCCGGTGAAGCCGGCCCCGTGCCAGGCGAGGGCGAGGCCGATCCCCGAGGCCGTCCGCGCCCGTTCGGTGCGCAGCGCCGAGGCGGGGATCGAGCCCGAACCGGCGCGTCCACGTCGCGCCTGGCCCGTCCGGGCCCGCATGTGGGTGAACTCCGCGGCCTCCGCGGCCCGTTCGAGGACCTCCTCCCCGGCGACGCTGTCGCGGAGCACCTGCCCGGTCGGGGTCGTGTCGCCGACCCGGTAGACGTTGCGACGGCGGATGTCGAGCGGCGACAGGTCGAGCCGGTCCGCGATCCGGTTGAGGTGGGTCTCGGCCGCGAACTCGGTCTGCGGCGCGCCGAAGCCGCGGAACGCCCCGTTGGGAGGCGTGTTCGTGCGGGTCGCCTTGGCCCGGATGCGCACGTTGGGGCATCGGTACGGACCACCGGAATGGATCGCGCCGCGTGACAGGACGACCGGCGTCAAGGTGCAGTACGCGCCGCCGTCCATGACGACCTCGATGTCCTGCGCGATCAATGTCCCATCGTGGGTCACCCCGGTCCGGTGGCGAACGATGGCCGGGTGCCGCTTGGTGGTCGCGGCGATGTCCTCGTGACGGTCGTAGATCATGCGGACCGGCTTCTGCGCCTTAAGGGCGAGGAGCGCGGCATGCAGCCCGATGACCGACGGGAACTCCTCCTTGCCGCCGAAGCCGCCGCCGGTCTCCGCCTGGATGACGCGCGCTGCCTGGTCGTCGAGACCCAGGCCGCGCTTGAGCGCCGCGTGAAGGTAGTACGGGCATTGGAGCGAGCCCGTCACGGTGACCCCGCCACCGTCGGTGGGGACGGCGATCATCGCGTTGTTCTCGATGTAGAGCTGCTCCTGGTGGCCGACGCGGTACTCGCCTTCGAGGATGAGGTCCGCGGCCGCGAATGCCGCATCGGGGTCACCGCGCTCGATCGTGTAGGTGGCGAAGATGTGGTCCGAGGTGTCGGGATCGAAGACGGCGGGGAGCTTCGTCGTCCGCGGCGTGACCCGACGCCGCGCCTCGCGCAGGGTGGCCCGGTCGGGGGCGGCGATGAGCGCCAGCGGCTCCGCGTGGTGCTGGATCTCCCCGCCGATCGGGACCAGGATGGGCTGGTCGGCCTTGATCGAGGTGACGATGTTGTCGCCGGGGATGTCGGCAGCGGTGACCACGACGACCTTCGACCAATCGAACGCGGGGTCGAGATCGAGGGCGTCGAACGTCGCGTGCGCATCGCCCGATCGGATGGTCGCGCCGTACCACGCCCCGGGCACCACGATGTCGTCGGTGTAGAGCGCCGTGCCGGTGAGCTTCGCCGGGCCCTCGCGACGGAGCGGTGCGGCGGGCCGTGCCGGGCCGGGGACCGTCGTGGCGGGCGGGACGACGAGCGCGTCGGGGACGGACGTCCGGGTCGTCATGTCACGAGACGATAGCATCGGAGCGAGGCCGCTCTCCCGGGCGGCGCGCTTGTTGCGATGGCGCACCGACAACGTGTCGCAACCCGGCATCCGATGGTCCCAGCGCGGCTTGCCGCCTCTATCATCGCGGCAGTGGTCGATCGCCGATGGCGAGCGGACTACCGGGGGGAATATCGACCGTGAACCTTTCACCGAGCGCGGTGCTCGTGATCATCGTCGTGACCGCGCTGGCCAACATCCTGATCCTGCTGTTCGTGTCCTCGCGGTCACGGGCGGATCGGAGCCGTCGGCTGGCGGAGGCCGATGGCCTGATGTCGTCGTCCTTTCGGCCGTCGCATGACGACGACCGACGACCCGTCGCGAACGAGCCCTGGCGTGCGCCAGCTGACGACTGGCCCGAGGCCGGCGACGGCTGGCCGCCATCGACCGGCCTGGGCAGCGTCGTGCGTCGACGGATCGACCCGGTCGAGCCCGTCGTCGAGCCCTTCGAGATCCCGGCGCCGACCTCCCTCGAACAGCGAACGACCGAGGACGAGGGACCGATCCACGAGGCGCCGATGGATGGCGATGCAGAGGATGAAGGGGACATGGACGTCATTGAGAACGAGATGCAAGAGCCGGAAGCGATCGACACCGCGGAGGGCCAGAGCGCGGCCGGATCCGCGCCCGAGACCGCCTGGGAAGCCGAGTCGCCTGCGACGGAGGACGCCATGGCCGTCACGGAGATTCATGCCGCCGAGCCCGTGAGCGCGAGCCCGACGGGTCCGACGATCGCCGCGCCGCTCGGGCGGGACGCCCTGACCGGGCTGCTCGACGGGACGGCCTTTGACGAGGCGATGACCCACGAGGACGCCCGAGTGCGGCGCTACGGCCGCCCGGCCACCGTCATCGTCTTCGAGCTCGACGGGCTGGCCAGGCTCGTCGATCGCCTCGGGGCCGAGCCGAGCGACCGGATCGAGACCGCGCTCGGGGACAGCATCATGCGGCTGGCCCGTCGGGCCGACTACGTCGCGCGCCTGGAGCGCGGCAGGTACGCGGTGCTCCTGCCGGAGACCGACGAGATCGCCGCCATCAACTACGTCGAGCGGATCCGCCGTGCCTGCGAGCTGTGGCTCGAGTCGAGTGCCATCGCGATGCGACTGGCCATCGGCTGGGCGAACACGACCGGCGACACGGGCGCGAGCGGCGCGATGCGCATCGCGACGGACCGGATGCGCGTCGAGCTCCGGAGGCACGGGCGTGGGGTCGGCGACGAGATCGCCGGTGTCGACGCCCTCGACAACGGAGCGGGCGCCGCCGTCGCCAGCCTGTAGCGTTCGGCCCGACGGACCGGACGGTCAGTCCACCCCGAGGCGGATGCCTCGACCCGGCGTCGCCCCGGTGTGCTCCCCATCGCGAACGACGACGGTGCCGTTGACCACCACCTGATCGATACCGGTCGGGAACCGGCGCGGGTCGTCATACGTGGCGTTGCTCCGGACCGTGGCCGGGTCGAACACCACGAGGTCGGCGACGTTGCCGTCGCGGATCGTGCCTCGCTGTCGGAAGCCGAGTCGGTCGGCCGCTGCCCCGGTCATCTTGCGGATGGCTTCCTCGAGGCTGAGCAGGTGCTCGTCGCGCACGAACTGGCCGAGGATGCGCGGGTAGGAGCCGTAGGTCCGCGGGCTGGGCTTGGCGCCGATGAACGTGGAGTCCGTGCCCACCATGCCGACCGGGTGTTGGACGAATGCCGGCAGGCTCTCGGACCACGGCCCGCTCGTGACCTGGTTCACCCCGAGATCCTCCAGCAGCAGCAGGTCGCAGATGGTGTCGACCGCGTCCGTGCCGGTCTCGCGCATCACGTCGGCGACGGTGTGCGACTCCCAGCGCAAGAGCTCCGTTCGGCGGAAGCTCCCGAGCCGCACGTCGGCCCAGCCGGCGGCGCTCGTGTACGCCGGGCCCATCTCGAGTCGCAGCCGATCGCGCGTGCTGCGCTCCGAGATGCGCTGCTTCAAGGCATCGGGTCCGCCGGCCTGGACCCAGTGCGGCAGCTGGATCAGCAGCCGCGTGCTGGACCACTCGTAGGGATACGTGTCGAACGTGACGTCGAGCCCCTCCGCCCGGGCGTCATCGACCAGACCGAGGAGCTGGTCCGGGCCGCCCGGGTGGGTCTGGCGGTGATAGAAGTGGGTGATGTGACTGGGCGCCTCGGCCCGCCGGCCGATGTCGATCGCCTCCTTGAACGGGTCCAGGAACCGGTCCCCGAGCGGATAGCGGACGTGGGTGTGATAGAGGCCGCCGAGCTCTCCGGCGGTCCGCGTCAGCGCGGCCAGCTCCTCGGTCGTCGCGAAGCTGCCGGGCGGGTAGTCGAGCCCGGATGACAGCCCGACGGCACCCTCGGCCATCGCGTCGCGCAGGATCGAGCGCATCCGGTCGATGGCACGGTCGTCGGCCGGAACGTCATCCCAGCCCAGCGCCTCGATCCGGAGGACGCTGTTGCCGACGAGGGTCCCGATGTTGACGCTGACCGTGCCATCGAAGGCCCCGAGGTAGTCGGCCACGGAGCGCCAGTCGTAGGCGATGTCGGGTCGACCGTCCAATCCGGAATCGAGTCGGACGAACGCGTCGAGATCCTCCTTGCGGTCGAAGGGCGCGAAGCCATTGCCGTCGACGCCGACGATCTCGGTCGTGACGCCCTGGCGGACCTTGGGCTCGTGGCGCGGGCTCGGCGAGGATGACGAGGCCGCCGTGACTGTGCAGGTCGATGAAGCCGGGGGCGACCACCTTGTCGGTGGCGTCGATCGTGTCCTTCGCGAGGGCAGGTGGCTCGGCGCCGGCGTCGAGCACGCGCATCCGGTCGCCCTCCACGACGACGGTGCCCGGCCGGCCGGGCGCGCCGGTGCCATCGACGATGGTCCCGCCCGTGATGAGCAGGTCGACGCTATCGGTCACGGGTCAACATCCCTCGATGATCGTGCATCGGGTGACCTCTTTCGGGCCTCGATCCTGGCCTCGGCGTGGACCAAGGTGCACCTGATGGACATTTGGCACGAATGGGCGCGGGGGAACCCGCTGGCGAGTCGGGCGCACGCCGCGGCGATGTCCCGCCTCATTCCCCCGCGGAATGGGACGCTCCCGGCCCCTCCAGGCGGCGGCCGCGGACCCACGCCGCGCGGACCATGTCGGGGTGGGCACCGGAAGATGAGCCGGCTGGCCAGGTCCTCCGGGTCGTCATCGACGATGCCCGGGATGGGCGCGGCGTAGGCCGGGTCGATCGCGATCACGTCGGCCTCCTTGCCGGTCTCGAGCGAGCCGACGATCTCGCCCAGGCCGAGCGCCTCGGCCCCGGACAGCGTGCCCAGCCGCAGCCAGTCGAGCGGTGCCACGACCCGGCCCGCGCCCCGACCAGGATCGAGCCCCGCCACGCGCCGGGCGTTCTGCGCGTAGAAGCCCACCCGCATGACGCTGAAGATCGACAGGTCCGGCCCACCCGCCACGTCCGAGCCCAGCCCGACCGACAGACCAGCATCGAGGTACCGGCCGAGCGGCATGACACCCGAGGCGAGGAACAGGTTCGAGACCGGGCAATGCGCGACGCGCGTGCCCGTCTCGACGAGGCGATCAAGCTCGCGGTCCGACAGATGCACGGCATGCGCCAGCACGGTCCGTGGTCCGAGGCCGCCGGCTCGGTCGTAGACGTCGACGTAGTCGAGCGCGTCCGGGAAGAGGCGCCGCACCTCGGCGATCTCGCCGTCGGTCCTCCGACACGTGTGTCTGCCAGTACGTCCCGGTCGACGCGGCGAGCGCCGCCGATTCGCGCAGCAGGTCGGCCGTGCACGAGATCGGCGAAGCGCGGGGTGACCGCGTACCGCAGCCGACCGCCATCGGCGCCCGTGCCAGCGCTCGATGAGCCGGGCGCTCTCGGCCAGGCTGCGATCGAGGATCGTCGACGGCTCGATCGTCGGGTCGTAGGTGATCCGATCCATCATCACCTTGCCGACGATGGCTCGGATGCCGTGCGCCTCGGCCGCCCGGAACGTGGCGTCGAGGCTGGCCTCGTAGACCGCGCCGTACACGAGGGCGGTCGTCGTGCCGGCCGCCGCGAAGGCGCGCCACGCGGCGGGGGCCACGCGTTCGGCCGTCGCGACATCGAAGGACCGTTCGAGCGGGAAGATGTAGCGCTCGAGCCACGCCAGCAGGTCCATCCCGGCGCCCAGACCGGCGTTCGGCGAGCTGCGGCAGGTGGGCGTGCAGGTCGACCATGCCCGGCAGCACCACCCAGGGCCGGAGATCGACGGCCGACGCGGCAAGATCGCGGCGCTCGCTGGCCGCGCCGACGAACCCGATCCGCCCGGCGGCATCGACCTCGATCAGCCCGTCGCGCTCGTGTCGTGTACCCCCGTCGGCCAGTGGGGTCAGCAGCCGCGCGCGAAGGGTGAACGGGAGCGTCGCCGGCAGATCCACGTGCGGAAGGCTAGCGGACATGGAACGACCCGGATCGGTCGATCCGGGTCGGGTCTGGGTCAGGTCGGGGCGGAGCGCCGGTCAGCGCTTCTTGCCGCGGACCTCGAAGAGATGGGCGGTCCACTCGGAGCCGCCGCGGTCGATCGTGGCGGAGCTGCCGTGCCAGCCGCAGGTGCAGGTGATCGTCTGCGCCTGGTGCTTGTACTCGTCGATGACGTGCTTGAAGGGGATATCGGCGACGAGGGGCTTGATCGGCGGGCGACTGTTCAACGGGGACCTCTACACGGCGACGGACGGTGTCCGTGTGCTGACGGGGACGCCCTGGATTGTAGCCGTTCGGGCGGATCCTTGCCGGAACGGCCGCCCGGGCCGCGCGACCGGGCACCGGTGCCCAGCTCAATCGGGCCCGAGGTGATAGCCGAGCCGGCGCGGCAGCCGGCTGACCTCGCGCAGCAGGCGACCCGGGTCCTCGCCGCGCTCCTCCATCGTCTCGCGGCGTGCCGCCGCTTCCCGGATCACGCGCGCGCCGACGAACCGGGCTGGCTCGGGTGGGAACGCCCGCGGCGGGCGGCCGGCGGCCAGCGGCAGCGCCAGGGCGGGGTCGTCGATCCGCTCCAGCGCACGCGCCGCGAGGATCCGCCCGCCGACGACCGACGGTCCCACGCCATTGCCGCTGTAGCCGTGGCCGTAGTGGATCGGCCGGCCACCGACCGACCCGAACCAGGGCAGATGGTCGGCACTGATGTCGATGGGGCCGCCCCACGCATCCTCGATCCGCGCATCGGCGATCGACGGGAAGATCCGGCGCAGACCGGCCGCCGCGCGGCGGGCGTCGCCGAGGTCGTCCGTGAAGACGGTCCCGATGCGCCCGCCGAATCCGGCCCGGCCACCGCCACCGCCGAGCGCGATCCGGCCGTCGGGCGTGGTCCGCAGGTAATGCAACGTGAAGCGCGCGTCGGCGACGCCCTCGCCACCGGTCCAGCCGATGTCCGCCAGGCGGTCGGGGATGGGTTCGGTCAGGACGATGTACGAGGACCAGGTGACGAGCCGGCGGCCGAACGACGGCCAGCCGGCGGCCCACGCGTTCAGCGCGATGACCGCGGCGCCGGCCAGGACCTCGCCGTCGCCGACCGATGACCGCGTCCGGACCCGGACCGGGCGGAACCCGCCGTCATCGCCGCGTCGGGCCGGAGCGCGACGGGCACCGGCCCCCATCGCACCCAGTGGACCGGGCCGCAACCCGTCGATCTCGACGACCTCGGTCCCCTCGGCGATCACCACGCCCCGCTCGAGCAGCACGCGTCGTAGGCCGCGGGCGAGGCTGGCGGGCTGGACCGTGGCCGCGCCGGGCATGAATGCGCCATCGCGAAACACCGGGGAGCGGACGCGCGACGCGACCTCGGCCGCGGACCACGGCACGAGCCGATCGCCCAGCCCGTGGCCGCGGAGGGTCGCCACGCTCTCGTCCCACGCGCCGTCCTGCGCCGGGGCCGCACTCACCGAGAGCGAGCCCGCTTTCGCGTACCAGGCGTCGACCCCGTTGGCGGCGCAGAACGCACCGACCTCGTCGACGGCCGATTCCATGACCTCGCCCATCGCCCGCGCGCCGTCCGCGCCGTAGCGCTCGATGAGCGCCGGAAACTCGTCCCACCAGTTCGTGACGAACCCGCCGTTACGCCCGGATGGGCCGCCACCGCAGATGTCGGCTTCGAGGAGCACGACTCGGGCACCCGGCTCGAGCTCGGTGATCCGCAGCGCGGCCCACATCCCGGTGTAGCCACCGCCGACGACGACCACGTCGGCCGTCGTCGTGCCCCGCAGCGGCGGCGTGGAGGCGGCCAGGTCCGGGGCAGCCGCCGCCTCGGCGGCGAGGGCCTCGCGAAGCCACCACGACCGACGCGACCCGCTCGGTCGGACGCCACCGAGCACGGTGTCAGCCGGAGCCCGGCAGGAAGCCGGAGTCGATGAGCTCGTCGACCGTGACCGGGTTCGGGACCAGCCCGAGCTGGGTCATGAAGTCGATCGACGCGCCCCAATCCGCGGGCTCGATCGCGCCGAGACCGCCGGCCTCCTGGGCCGGCCCCCGCCAGACGTCGATGGTGGCGTCGAGGATCGCGGCCTGCGTCCCTCGCGTGGCCGCGAGATCGGGGACCTGCTCGATGGCCGCATCGAGGCCGATCTCGGGCGACGCGGCGATCTCCTCCATCGCCCGCAGCGTGGCGGCGATGAACGACCGGATGGCATCGCCCTTGGTCTCCAGCGTGTCCGTCCCCGCGATCAGCCCGTTGCCCGGCAGCGGGGTGATCTCGTCGACCCGCAGCACCGTGACGTCCTCGCCGGCCAACCGCAGCTGGACCGGTTCGTTGTTGACGAAGCCGGTCGCCGCCTCGACCGCACCCTGCGTGACGGCGGCGCCCTGTCCGAAGTCGGGATACTCGACGATCTCGACGTCCGCGGGCGTCAGGTCGGCCGAGGCGAGCAGCGCCTGGAGCATGATCCAGGAGGAACCGAACCGGCCGGGGATGCCGACTTTGCGACCATCGAGATCGGCCGGCGCCCGGATGCCGGACGCGGACTTCGCGAACACGACCGAGGGAAAGCGACCGTAGACGGTCGCCACGTAGCGGATCGGGATGGCGTTGCTTGCCGCCGGGATGACGCTCGTCCCGTCGGCCAGACCGAGGTCGAGCTCGCCCTGCCCCACCAGCGCGATGACGTCGTAGTCGGTCCCGTGGCGGAACGTGACATCGAGACCGCCCTCGTCGTAGTAGCCGGCCTGCTCCGCCAGGTAGAACGGCGCGAATTGGACGCTGGGGATGAAGCCGAGCCCGACGTTCAGCGCCGTCGCGACCTGGCTCGGCTCCTGGCTGATCTCGACGCTTGGCGCGGGGCCCGAGGCGGTCGGCACGGACGGGGCGCTGCTGCTTGGGGCCGGCCCACAGGCCGACGCGAGCAGGCTCAGCACGACCAGCGCGGCGGCTGAGATGAGGGATCGGGACGGGGACACGGACACCTCCACGGACAAGGCAGGTTAGCGGGCGCCGACGAGACGACGCTCGACGAGGACGACAAGCAGGTAGAGCACGATCCCCAGCAGGGCGAGCGTAAGGAGCGTGGCGAACATCAACGGGGTGTCGAACATCGAGCCACGGGCGAGGTTGATGAGTACGCCGAGACCCCGTTCCGCGCCGGCCCACTCGCCGACGATCGCTCCGACGACGGCCAACGTCACGCCTACGCGCATCCCACCGAGGATGCTCGGCAGCGCCGCGGGGATCTCGAGCGTGGTCAGGACCTGACGGCGGGTCGCCCGCATGGAGCGACCGAGCTCGAGCAGGCGGGCGTCGACGGACCGGATGCCGACCATCGTCGCGACGGCCACCGGGAAGAACACGATCAGCGAGCAGATCACGACCTTGCCGGCCAGCCCCGGCCCGAACCACAACGCGATCAGCGGGGCGAGGGCCAGGATCGGCACGGCCTGGAGCGCCACCACGTACGGCGACAGCAGGCGCTCGATCAGCCCGCTGCGTGCGAGGCCGTAGCCGACGAGCAGCCCCGACCACGCGCCGACCGCGAAGCCGAGGACGACCTCCCCGAGCGTGGCGAGCAGATGTGGCTGGATCGTGCCCGCCACCCAAGCATCGACCCAGCGCGAAGCGACGGCCGCCGGGGGCGGCAGGATGAACGGCGGGAAGCCGCTCACGATCACGACTGCCTGCCAGATCGCGACGAACGCGAGCAGCGCCCCGGCGATCGGCAGGACCGAGCCGACCGTCATGCGGCAGCCGCCTCGCCCAGGTGCCGCCGGATCTCGCGCGCAGTCCGGGTGACGATGGCCGCATCCATGTCGTCGATCGACCTCGGTCGGGGCAGCTCCACGGGCAGGTCGGCGACGACCCTGCCCGGGCGAGCCGAGAGGACGACCACCCGATCGGCGATGAGGATGGCCTCGGCGATGCTGTGGGTGACCAGCACGATCGTCGGGGCGGCCCGTTCCCAGAGCCGGAGCAGCTCGAGATCGAAGCGCTCACGGCTCAGCGCGTCGAGCGCGCTGAACGGCTCGTCGAGCAGCAGCACACCGGGCTCGAGCGCGAGGGCTCGGGCGAGAGCCGCCCGTTGACGCTGACCGCCCGACAGCTCGCCCGGCCGATTGGCAGTCACGCTCGGATCGAGGGCGACGAGGTCGATGAGGGCAGCAAGCCGCTCGGCCCGCCGCTCCGGCGACCAGCCGGCGAGCTCGAGTGGGTACATGATGTTGTCGGCGGCGGACCGCCACGGCAGGAGCCGCGGCTCCTGGAAGACGAGCCCGATCCTCGGGTCGGGCGCGGTGATCGGGTCGCCGTCGAGGGTGACGGATCCGCGGTCGGCTCGAAGGAGCCCGGCGATCACCCGCAGGAGCGTCGACTTACCCGAGCCGTTGGGGCCGATGAGGGCCGTGATCCCACCACCCGGGACGTCCAGGTCGAGCCCGTCGAGCACGGGCAGCCGCCCGCCGCCGCGCATCGGGAACGCCAGGTCGACGCCCTCGACCTGGAGGCCCCCGGGACGAGCTGTCACGGGTTCGACGCCAGCAGTGGTCGCAACGCCGGATACAGGCCGCTGTAGACGCGATACGCCCGGTCGTAGGTCGCGCGGAGCTCCGGGCGCGGCTCCAGCCGGCGCTCGATGCGGGTCATGGCGTGGATGGCCGAGGGGATGTCCGAGCTGGCACCGATCCCGACGGCCCCGAGGATCGTCGAGCCGAGGACGGCCGTCTCGAGGACCGCCGGGACGAGCACGGTGAACCCGGTGACATCGGCCTTGATCTGGTTCCACGTCTCGCTGCGCGCGGGACCGCCGCACACGCGCATGGCGGTCACGCTGACGCCGGCGGCGAGCATCGGTTCGGCCACGTGCCGGATGGCCAGCGCGCTCGCCTCGAGGATCGCGCGGGCGATGTGACCGCGCCCGTGGACCAGCCGCAGGCCGACGAGCGCGCCGGTCGCGTCCGGGTCCCAGATCGGCGACCGCTCGCCGGCCAGGTACGGCAGGAAGACGACGCCGTCGGCACCGGGCGGGCTCGTGCCGGCCTCCTCGAGCAGACGTTCCGTGCTGATGCCCGAGCCGACCACGCCGTCACGGAACCAGTCCAGCGCCCGGCCGGTCGCGGCCATCGCGGCCCCGACGCTGTACAGCCCCTCGAGCGGGGCCGGCGTCACGAACGCCCCGGCCACGCTCACCGGCTCGTGCCAGTACACGCCGAAGCCACCCGCCGAGCCGCCCGGGTCGTAGGCGTCGCCGGGCTCGGTGAGACCCGCCCCCAGGTAGCTCGCAAAGGCGTCGTTCGTGCCGCCCGCGACCGGGATGCCGGGCCGCAGCCCGAGCGCGTCGGCCGCATCCGGCGTCACGCGCCCGACGACCGCCCCGATGCCCGCGGGCTCCGGCCGCCGTTCGGCGGGCAGCCCGGTCGCAGCCGAGACGGCCGCGGGATCCGGGACCCCCTGGCCGGGCACGAGCGGCGCGGCCGCGACGCCGGTCAGCCGGAAGGCCAGCCACTCCCAGGTGGTCAGATACCAGCGGGTCCGAGCGGCCACATCCGGTTCGTTGCGCTCCACCCAGAGGGCCGCGGGCAGCGGGCCGAGCGCCCAGCCGCGCAGGCCGGTGACGGCCGCCAGCGCGTCCGCCTCCGCGGTCGCCCGGGTGTCGAGGAACGTGATGGCCGGTCGGGTCGCCTCGCCACCATCATCGACGGCGGCGAGCGTCGGGCCATGGCCATCGACGCCGATGCCGATGACGTCGACGGGGTCCGGCGGGCGCAGCGCGCGCACGGCGACGACGACCGCCGACCACCAGGCGCCCGGGTCCTGTTCCACCCGGCCGGGGCCACCGCCGATGTCGAGGGCATAGCCGGCCCGAGCCATCGCCAGGAGCCGCCCATCGAGACCGACGAGTCCGGCCTTGACCTCGGTCGTGCCGAGGTCGATCCCGAGGATCGCGCTCGTCGGTGTCGTCATCGCGCGCTGACCTCGACGATGGTCTCGGCCGTGGCCACATCCGTGACGAGCGTCGATACCGCGCCCGATCGAAGCGCGCCGAGGATCGGCTCGACCTTGCGTTCGCCGGACCCGACGCCGACCGCGACCGGCACGTCCTTCAGCGAGCGCGCGTCGAACGCCAGCACGCGATCGCGCAGGGCCGGGCAGACGAACCGCCCCTTGACGTCGAACGGGGCGATGAGGATCTCGCCCACGGCACGGGCCTCGTCCAGCTCGCCTGCCACGTCCTCGCCGAGCGTCGCCGTGCCCCACGACCGTCCGCCGATCCCGAACAGGGCGATATCGAGGCGCTTCCACAGGTCGAACATCGTGCGCACCCCGGCATGCGCCTCGAGCGCTCGCTTCGTGGCGGCATCGTCGAGCAGGCCCGGCGCCATCAGGCCGTGCGGCTGAGCGCGGAACGCGTCGGCGATCCGGCGGAACGGATCCCGATCGGGCCCGGTCGACCAGTAGCCGCCGGCCAGTGGCACGACCGTGGCGCTGACCGGGGTGGCGTCCTCGACGAGCGCGTCGGCGATCGCCGCCACCGACGCGCCATGGCCGATCCCGACGATCGAGCCGTCGCGGATGTTGTCGCGCAGGACCTGGGCGGCGAGCCGGCCCACGATCCGGCGGGTCAGGTCCTCGGGGCCGGCGAGGGTCGGCGCGAGGTGGACCTCGGCCAGCCCGAACCGTCGCTGGAGCTCATCCGCGGCCGGCGACTCCGCCGTGTCGCGGTCGACGATGCGGATCTCGACGATGCCTTCCGCCCGGGCCCGCTTGAGCAGGCGGCTGATCTGCGGCCGCGTGACGCCGAGCCGATCGGCGACCGCGTTCTGGGTCTCGCCCAGCTCGTAGTAGAGACGGCTGGCCTGGACGAGCATGTCGTGGTCCGTCGTCACGGGCGGGGCCGCCGGGGCGAGTACACAGATGTGCAGAACAGATGTGCAACCATGCGGCTCGCATCATCGGGCGGGCCGTGGGCGGTGTCAATCCGCCCGATCAGTCCAGGAGGCGCGTCGCCTCGGACCGCTCCACGGGATCGAGGGCAGGACCGAGCTCCAAGGCGGATCGCAGCATCGCCTCGCCCCCGGCCCGGTCACCCAGCCCCAGCCGGATCGCCCCGTCGTGATACCGCAACCGGGCATCATCGGCACCGAGCGAGCGGGCCGCGCCGATGGCGCTGGCCGCCTCGTCCAAGCGTCCCAGTCGATACAGCGCCCACGCCACCGTGTCGTGTCCCGACCAGTCCGGGCGTTCGTCCACCGACGCGCGAGCCCGCACGAGCAGGTCCTCGCTGGCACCGCCGTGATCGAGCTCGAAGCGGAGGAGCTGCCGGTCGAACGTCGATGCCTGGACGTCGCCGAGGCGCTCGATGAACCGCACGGTCTCGAATGCGTCGGCGGCCTCGCTGTCGGCGGGCGAGCGGGTCGCCAGCAGGTCGCCCATCAGGGCCAGCAATTCCGGCTGCGGCGCGATCGCCGTGGCGCGTCGCAGGCCATCGATGGCGGCGTCGGTGTGTCCGTCGAACGCGTCGATCCTGGCCAGCCCGACGAGCGCCGCGAGGTCGTCGTCGCGAAGCTCGAGGGCTTCCGCGTATCCGGCCCGGGCCGCGCCGGCGTCGCCGGCAAGCCGCGCGTACTCGCCGGCGGCGTAGGCATAGAACCCGACATCGTCGATATCGGCATCGCGGGCCGCGTCGTAGGCTGATCGGGCACGTTCGAGTGCCATGGCAGCGTCGCCGGTCACCGAGGCCAGGCGCGCCTCGCGGATCAGGACCGCCGGTCCCCCGGCCGCGGTCAGGATGTCGAGGTCAGCACGTGCCGCGTCGATCCGTCCGAGCTCGAGCGCGGCATCGAAGCGCACCGCGACCGCGGAGATCTGCGACGGGTCGTCGCGCAGCAGCGCGTCGGCTGTCGTGAACGCGCCCGTGAAGTCGTGCAGCGAGAAGCGGATGGCCGCCTCGAGGGTCCTGGCGGGGGCGTGCCGTGCCTCGATCGACAAGGCGGTGCGGGCGGCGTCGAGCGCTCGTTCGTAGTCTCCGAGGTCGTAGCTCAACCGGGCGCGACCCTGGTACAGGGCCGCGAGGTTCGTCGCGGCCAGGAAATCGCGGGGGTTCGTGGCGAGATTCGCCGACCAGGCTTCGATCGAATGATCGATCTGGGCGATCGACCCAACGGGAGCCCCGCCCCCGTCGATGGGCCCGGCGTCCGCCGGCGGCGCTGCCGGCGCGGCGATGCCCGGGGCCGCCTCCGCAGCCGGGTTCGCGGTCGGTCCAGCCGGGCGGCCGCCCGACACGAAATAGGAGCCGATGACGACGAGGCCCGCGGCGGCCAGGATCCCGATCGCTCGGGGGCCACGGCGGGGAACGGTGTTGGTGAGGGATGTCACGTGATCGCGTCCCATCTGGTGAACGTCGGAGGGCGGCCCGAAGACCGCCCTCCGTGCGTCGACCTAGTGCGGCTTGCCGAGGTACGGGAAGCGCGCCAGGTAGTCGGTGTGCGGACCGACACCGTCGCTGGGCACGGCGCCGGTGGCGTCGCGATTCGCGAACAGGCCGAGCGGATCGCCGCCCGTGGTGACGTTGAGCTCGACGTCGATGACGTCGTCGGCCAGCGCCCGCCCGTTGAGCGGCGCAGGCAGCTTGCTCGAGCGGCTGTAGACGAGCACGTCGGGGATCAGGACGTCGGCCAAAGCCCCCGCCTGAGCGTTCGAGTACGCGCCTTCGCTGTCGAGGCTCGAGAAGAACTTGAGACCGTTGATGACGTTCTTGCGGAACTTGCCGTCGTAGGCCGTCTTCTGGCGGCTGGGCGGGGTCCGGTTGAAGAGGTCCTTGTCAGCGGCCGGGTTGAAGACGGTGTTGATCGCCGGGCGACCCATCTGGTCCCCTGCGCGCCACTTGCCGTTCTTCCAGTACTGCGTGGTTGCCCAGACGCCGATGGTGTCGGGCAGCTGTGAGCTGGGGATGGACAGCACGATCGCGTTGGTGTTGAGGTTCGCGAAGAAGTCGGTCGGGTTGTTGCCGAGCGCGTCTCCACCGACCGCGGTCCCGGTCGTCAGCAGCGTCGTCGTGCCGATGAAGCCGGTCAGGTCGAAGAAGAACGGATCGGAACGGACGCCGGCCCAGGCACGCAGGTTGTTGCGAGCCTTGGCGTTGCCGTCGTTGGTCTCGCCACGAGCGACCGTGCTGCCGCGGGTCAGCGAGCGGGCATGGCTGCCCGTGTAGCGCTTGATCGTGTAGTCCTGCTCCGGGTACTTGTCGTCGTCGTCATCGACGCGACCGAACCGCGCGACATAGGCGAGATCCGCCTTTTCGTCGCCGTTCTTGTCGACGTTGAAGACGTACCGGACGTTGCGGCCGAAGTTGCCGCCGAACAGGTTGATGGCCGGGTTGACGGTCATCGCCAGGACGGTGCGGCGCGAGTTATCGGGAGCGCGGAAGACATAGACATCGTTGATGTCTCGGTCGCCGTGCTCGGAGTGCGGGGCGATCTGACCGTTGGCCGTGGCCCCGCCGAGGGCGGGGGCGTCGAGGTGATCGGCCGCGCTGGTGAGGATCGGGGCAGCGCCGATGGTCAATGCGACCATCGCCGTCCCGAACGCGGCGAGTTTCCGTCGAGTCATGGTGGGATGCGATCCCTCCTCTGATGGGGAGTGCGGACGGGCTCCTCCACGGTGCCCGGTCCATCGATCGCCCGACGTCGTCGCGACTTCTCCGTCTGGGCTCGCTCCGTCATGCGCAGCCCGGCGCCCGGCGGATGACTCCAGCCGAGAGACGTCCCCCTGAGAACCGGCCTAGAGGACCCGACCCGGGTTGAACAGGCCCTGCGGGTCGAGCGCCGTCTTGATGGCGCGCATGACCCGGACGGCGCCAGCACCCCGTTGCGGTTCCAGCCACTCGCGACGCGCGGACCCGATCCCGTGCTCCCCGGTCACGGTGCCGCCGAGATCGAGGGCCGCCTGGTACAGGTCGGCCTGGACCGCCTTCGTGATCGCCTCGCCACGCGGGTCGCCTCGTTCGAGGACGAGATCCGGGTGCAGGTTGCCGTCCCCGGCGTGCCCGAACGTCCCGATCCGGACGTCGTGCTTCCTGGCGATCGCCTCGATCGCGCGGAGCATGTCCGGGACGCGCGACCGAGGCACGCCGACGTCCTCCATCTTCACGTCGCCGATCTTCTCGAGCGCCCAGTGGGCGGCACGGCGGGCCTGGCGCAGCATGTCGGCCTCGGCCGGGGTCTGCGAGCGGATCGCGCCCGTCGCCCCCGCGGTCACGCACACGGTCTCGGCGCGGGCCAGCTCGTCGTCGGCCGCTGCCGCCGGCAGGTCGGACTCGATCATCAGCATCGCCGCGGCTTCCCGATCGAGCCCGAGGGCGTGGACGTCGTCGACCGCACCGATCGTGAACCGGTCCATCAACTCGAGCGTGACCGGCGACAGACCGGCTGCGGCGATCGCGGCAACGGCAGCACCGGACGATTCGAGGGTCGGGAAGAACGCCAGGAGGGTCGCCCGCGGCGGTGGCGCCGGGCGCAGTCGCAGGGTCGCCTCGGTGATCAGGGCGAGGGTCCCCTGCGAGCCGACGATGAGGTGCGTCAGCGAGTACCCGGCGACGTCCTTGATGTTCTTGCCGCCGGTCCGGACGACCGAGCCGTCGGCCATCACGACCTCCAGGCTGAGCACGGATTCGCGGGTCTGGCCGTACTTGACGCAGCACAACCCACCAGCGTTGGTCCCGAGGTTGCCACCGATCGAGCACATCTCGAAGCTGGCTGGGTCCGGTGCATAGAACAGGCCGTGCTCGGCGACCACCGCCTTGAGGTCCGCGTTGATGACGCCCGGCTGGGTGACGACGCACAGGTTGGCCGGATCGACCTCGATGATGCGATCCATGGCCGTGAACGCGATCGTGAGCGCACCCTCGATCCCCGACGCGCCGCCACTCAACCCGGAGCCGGCACCGCGCGGGACGATCGGCACGTCGAACTCGCCGCAGATACGGACGAGCTCGGCGACCTCGGCGGTCTCGGTCGGCAGGGCGACCGCGCCGGGCAGGCCGGTCGGGAGGTAGGCCGTCTCGTCGCGTCGGTAGGTCTCGCGGTCGGCCTCGTCGGCGAGCAGGCGAAGGCCGGGCAGGCGCGTCCCGATCGCCTCGAGGAACCTGGGGTCGACGCAGCCGCTGGCCATGCCCGCGAGTGTAGGCGCGAGCCGGAACGAAGGTCCGGGAGTCCCGATTCGACCCACGCAGGTAGGATTCGGGGATGTCCCGGCGCCCGATCGCACGTATCGCCGCCCCGCTCGGGCTCGCCCTGCTGCTGGTCCTGGAGATCGCCGCCCCGGCGTTGGCCTGCGACGGAGCGCCGGATGCGCGCACGTCGACGGTCGGCGACGATGACTCGACCGGCGTCGCGACCGGGCAAGACACGACCACCGGGACGACTCCGCCGCGACCCGCGATCAGCGCCCTCGCCGCAGGGGCCGTCAACCGGACGAGCGTGAACCTGTCGGCGACGTATGCCGTGAGCCTGACCCTCGATTACGCGAGCCGCTCGTTCATGGCGAACACCGTCGCCACGATCACGAACACATCGGGCGGTCCGATCGACCGCATCGAGCTCAACACGATCGCCGCCCGGCTCGGCCGGATGTCGTTGCGCGCCGTGCAGGTCAACGGCACGAACGTCGCGCGCCGGGTCAGCGACCAGACGGTCATCGTGCCGCTCGGTGGGGTCCTGGCGGCCGGCGACACCGTCCAGGTCCGCGTGCATTACGTGGCCCGGCTGCGCAGCTCGCTCGGTGGCTCGGACTGGATGTTCACCCGGGTCAACGGCATCGTCGATGCCTACCGCTGGATCCCGTGGGTCAGCCGCGCCACCCCGTTCACGCGTCCGAACCATGGCGACCCGTTCGTGACGCCGGTCAGCCCCGAGGTGACCGTTACGGTCCGCGCCGATCGGCGGCTGGTCATCGCGTCGACCGCCGACCGGGTGTCACAGTCGGCCGACGGCCGAACCCAGCGCTTCGTCGCGCGCAATGTGCGCGACGTGACGATCACCGCGGCGCCCGACTTCCGGACCGCGACGGTCACCGTCGGGTCCACCAAGGTGCGCTACTACTACCGGTCGTCGGCCAACCGCGCGCTGATCATCGACGCGGCCGCCGACGCCTTCCGCGCCCTCCGCTCGCGGCTCGGTCCGTACCCCTACCCCATCTACAAGGTCGTCCAGTCGGCCGGCGGCTACGGCATGGAGTCGCCGGGGATGACCTGGATCCCGTATGGCGTTGGCAGCGCGAACCTGCGCTACCTCGTGGCCCACGAGACCGCGCACCAGTGGTTTTACGGGCTGGTCGGCAACGACCAGGCGCGACAGCCGTTCGCCGATGAGGCCATGGCCGACTTCGTCGCCCGCGACATCACCGGCACGCGCCGGGCCAGCCGCTGCTCGACCGGCCGGCTCGATCGCTCGATCTACAGCTACACGAGCGGGTGCTACTACGAGATCGTCTATATCCAGGGCGGCAACCTCATCAACCAGGTCCGCTCGCGGATGGGGTCGACGCTGTTCTGGTCGACGCTGCGCACGTACCTGATGGACTACCGCTACCGGATCTCGACGACGCCGACCCTCCTCAAGGCACTCGACGACGCCACGCCGGCCGACCTCGCCCCGATGTTCCGGACGAGGTTCCCGGCCTTCTACTGACGGCGACCCGGCTACGGTCCGCCGGCGACGCGACGATCGGCCGCCAGCGCCTGGGGCATCTGCCGGAACCCCGACGGCAGGACCGGGTTCCACGTCCGCCAGCCGGTCACGAGCCACGCGGTCACCGCCCGTTCGATGGGTCCCCAGCGGAAGCCGTACGCCTTCCGGACCCCATCCGGCAGCAGGCCGATCGACGGCCACAGCGTCCAGTCGTACAGCCGCGGATCGGATCCCGGAACGACCCAGCGGTCCGGGCAGCGGAGGATGGAGGACCGCCTGGGCGAGGTCGCGGGCGGTCGGGCCGACCTGGACCGGGCCGTCCGGGGCCAGCTGGTCGTCGAGGTATGCCTCGAACGCATCGAGGTCGGCCGGCAGCACCCGATCGGTCACGCCGAACGCCCTCGCGATCGGCTTCGTCTCCTCGTAGAACCGTGCCGCCTCGTCGCGCGAGACGGGCCCGGCCCAGGCGTCGTTCACGGCGATCGTCGAATCGACCAGGGTCGCGTGGACCCACAGCGCCAGGGCGGGGTCCCGTGCCGAGTAGCCACGTCCCGCGATCCCGCGGTGGAGCGCGTTCAGGCGGCGGATCTCGCCGCGCGCGCTCGGTGTCGAGCCATAGATGATGCGCAGGTAGCTGCGCAGCGTCCCATCCAGCCGGCGCCATGGATCGGCCCGGAAGTCGGAGTGCTCGGCGACGCCGGCGGCGACCGATGGGTGGGCGAGTTGCAGGAGCAGCGCCCGCGGGCCGGCACCGAGGAGCAGCATCGCCTCGCGATCCATCCGCCACGCCTCGGAGTTGGGGCCGAACATCCCGGGGTCGCCGTCGCGCGTATCCACGGGCGCACCATAGACCGACATCGAGGGAGGCATCGCCTTGGGACGCTGGGGCTCTGGATTCGACCCTGACACGCTGGCCAGGCTCGAGACGCGCATGTGGAAGGCCTACTACCGGCGCCAGCCGGCCCGCCTCTTCGGCTGGCTGGTCCTCGCCCTGCGCGAGCAGGCACGCGTGTCATGGCCGGCCGCCCTGGCCGCGAGCATCCTGCTCACGCGGGCCGCCGCCGGCTTCTCGCGGGCGAACGGCGACTACGACCGGTTCGCACCCGATATCGGACGGGCCTACCGGTTGCTCGGCATGCCCGATGACATCGATGCGACCGCGGTCGCCCGCAGCGAGCTGCGCTGGTGGGTGGTGCGGCGAGAGATCGGCCTCGCGGCGGGAACGGCCGCCGGCGAGGCGCTCACCGGGCTGTATGCGTCGATCTACCGCCTGCCGCCCGAGGCCGTCGAGGAAGCCGGCCGGCTCCGCGGTCAGGCGGCCGAGGTCCGCGATCGCGGCGCAGAGGCGGATCCGGATGGGCCGGCGGGCGCCGGCCGCGCGTACTGGCCGGAGGTCGCCCGGCTGCTGCGCGACTCGTACCGGTCCCTGAAGAGCGCGGTCAGCGATCCTCGGGTCGACGCCCGATGAGCCACCAGGCCACCGGGAAGATGCCCGCGGCCACGGCCAGCTTGGCGACATCCCAGATGAGGAACTTGGTCATCCCCTCGGCCACCGCGGTCTCCCATGGCAGCCCGAGGGTCACCTTGAGCCAGGGCACGCCGATCGCGTAGATCACGGCCGTCCCGATGGCCATCGTCGCGAGCGAGCCGCCGATCCGGCGGTCCCAGCCAAGCTCGGCCAGGCGGCCGACGATCGAGCCGGCAACGAGGAACCCGATGAGGTAGCCACCGGTCGCGCCGACGATCTTGCCGACCCCGGCCCCGCCTTCGGCGAAGACCGGCACGCCGGCCACGCCGATCGCGAGGTAGACGAGCAACGCCATGACCGCGCGCCGGAAGCCGAGCGCGGCGCCCACCGCAAGGACGCCGAAGGTCTGGCCGGTGAACGGCACGGGCGTGGTCGGGATGACGACCTGGGCCGATGCCGCGACCAGCAGCGCCCCGACCGCGATGAGCGCGATGTGGCGCAGTCGGGTCGGCGTCCGCTCGCCGACCCGGATCGGGACGAGGAAGTCGGCGAGGGTGAGACCGCGGTCCTCGGCCGTGCTCCGGTCGAGGCGGGGGATCGCGAGCGTCATCGAGGCTCCGGTGACGGGGTCGTGCTGGGGCGCGACCGAGGGTGTGGAGTCTAGCATCCGCGAATCGCGATTCGAGCGTGCGACGCCTACTCGTACCTCACGGCGCGCACGATCGAAACCCGGCTCGCGAGCCGAGCCGGATAGGCCGCGGCGAGCATCGCGAGCGTCACCCCAAGGACGGTCGAGAGCACGACCGCCAGCCACGGGACCGCTGCGGCCAGGTCCCACCGCCCCCCGGACAGCGCCACCATGAGCGCGCCTATGAGGACGCCGGCCACCACGCCGCAGAACGCGCCGACGAGACCGGTGATGCCGGCCTCAACGACGACCGACCGCCAGACCTGGCTGCGGGTCATGCCTGCGGCGCGCAGCACGCCGATCTCGCGCACCCGCTCGGCGACGCTCATCGCCAGCGTGTTGACGATGCCGAGGGCGGCGATGACGACCGCCACCAGGGAGAGGACGTCGAACAGCGCGAAGACCCGGTCGAGGACCTCGCTGATCGAGCCCTGGATCCGTTCGAGGGGCACCGGGTCCAGGGCGCGGGTCCGGGCCGCCGCCGCGAGCGCCGCCTGGTCGACGGCCGAGGCCCCCGACGCGAACCGAACGGCGAACGCGTCCGCGCCGGTCACACCCAGGCGGCGGGCGTCGGGCCAGCCGATCAGGATCGAGTCGCCGGCCCGGCCCGGCAGGGTCCGCTCGACGACACCGACGACGCGCAGGACGACCTGCGTGCCGTCCGCACCGGCCACGACCATCGACGAACCCAGCCCGAGTCCGTCGCGCCCGGCGACCCCGGCCGGGACGATGACCGCGCCGCCCCGATCGAGGGCGTCCAGCGCGGTGGCGCGATCGCCGGCAAGGAAGGACAGTCGTCCGTCGGCGGCGAGGTCCGCCCCGACCATGGCCGCACCGTCGATGCGTCGTCCCCCGAGCGCCAGGTCGAACGTGGCGAGCGGGCTGACCGAGACGACACCGGCGAGGGTGCCGAGCGCCACATCGACCGTGGCGACGTCGGCACGCGGCGCGATCGAGGTCAGGACGAGATCGCCGGGAACGACATCGGCGATCCAGGCGCTGGCCGCCGCCCGAGCGTGCTGGCCGACACCGCCGAGCGCGACGACCATCGCCAGGGCGATCGTCAGGGCACCGACCGTCAGCGCCGAGCGAGCCCGGTCGCGCAGCACGGATGCGCGCGCGAGGCGCTCCTCGACGCGCGACAGGACGATGAACGGCGCGCCGGCCGCCCGCGCCAATGCCGGCAGCCCGAACGGGACCGCTGACGCCACGAGCAACAGGACGGCATACACGGCGAGGGCGCGCAGGATGGCGGCCTCGCCGGCCGTCCGCGGCCAGACGATCAGCCCGAGGGCGCCGACGACCGCGAAGATCGTGACGAGCCAGCGCAGCAGCGCGCGCTCGCTGGTCGGCGGGAGGCGCCGCGCGTTGAGCGCCTCGACCGGCGTGAGACGACCCGCGCGTCGCGCGGGCTCGACGGCCGCGGCGATGGTGACGGCGACTCCGATCGCCATCGCGGCGAGCGCCCCGGCCACGGGCATGACGGGCGCCTCGATAGGGACGGATCCGACCGCGCGGAGCCAGCCGGCCACGGCCCCCGCCAGCACGCCACCGAGCACGACGCCGAGACCGGCCCCGACCGTGCCGATCGCCAAGGCCTGGGCGATGACATACGACATCAGCTGTCGTCGGGTCGACCCGGCGGCTCGCAGCAGGCCGAGCTCGTGGATGCGCTCGGACACGGTCATCGACAGCGCGTTGCAGATGAGGAACGCCCCCGCGAACAGGGCGATGGCGGCGATGAGCGCGGTCGTGGCCGCGAAGTCGCCGGTCGAGGCCTCCATCTCCGCGGCCAGGTCGATCGGCGAGGCGACGACGTACGGCTCGCGAACCAGCCTCGTCTCGAGCGCCTCGACGACGACGGCCGGGTCGACGCCGTCAGCGAGGTCGAGGTCGATCCGCGTGGATCCGCCGTCGGCGAAGACCGAGCGGACGGTCGCGCGATCGGTGACGACGGCCCGTCCCGCGATGGCACCCCACGGCCCGTCATCGGCGAGCACGCCGGCCACGCGCAGGTGGAGCGGACCGTGGTCTCCCTGGAGGGTGATGGGGGCGCCGACCGCCAGGCCATCCTGCCGGGCCAGCGTGGCACTGACGACCGCGGTCGCGTCCCCGTCGGGGAGGGACCCGCTGGCGACGACGAGATCGTGGACGGCCGATTCGGCGGCGGGATCGATGCCGACGAGAGTCACGGGTGCGGCCAGGGCTCCGGCCCCGGACGTCCCGACCCCGAGATGGATCCGTCGCTCGACCGCCGGAGCGGCGGTGTCGATGCCGGGCGTGTCCCGGATCGTGGCCAGCGTGCCCACGGACAGGTGGCCGTCGCCGAATGCCGTGACCCGCAGCTCGGCCCGACCGAGCACCGCGCTCACGGCTCGATCGACCGAGCCGCCGATGTTGGCGTCGGTCGCCAACCCCGCGTACAGCAGGGCCACGCCCAGCGCCACGCCGATGGTCGTCAGCGTCGTGCGCAGCGGCCGGGCGCGCAGACCGCGCCAGGCCAGGATATGCAGGCCGCGCATCGGGCTCAGAGGCCGAGGCGTGCCAGGCGACCGATCAGCGGCGTCGCGTCATGGTTCGATCGGCGACCGAGCTCGATCGTGTCGAGGACGGCGCCGTCGCGGATCACCAGCACGCGATCGGCGTAGGCCGCCGCCTTGGCGTCGTGGGTGACCAGCACGATCGTCTGGTGCCGCTCCTGGCACGACCGCCACAGAGCGCTCGAGGATCTCGGTCCCCGTCGTGTAGTCGAGGTTGCCGGTCGGCTCATCGGCGAGGAGGAGGGCGGGACTCGTCACGAGCGCCCGCGCCACGGCGACCCGCTGCTGCTCGCCGGCGGACAGCTGGTCGGGCCGGTGCGAGTCCTTGCCGGTCAGGTCCACCAGCGCGATGGCGTCGCGGACCCGTTCTGCCGGCTCGCCACGCGTCGGGTCGAGTCCGGCGATCGTGAACGGCAGCCCGACGTTCTCGGCGACGTTCAGGAGCGGGATCAGGTTGAACGACTGGAAGACGAACCCGGTCCGGTCGCGGCGCAGGCGCGTCGCTCGGTCGTCGTTCAACTCGCTGATGATCTCGCCGTCGAGGACGACATCGCCGCTGGTCGGCCGGTCGAGTCCACCGAGGATCTGCAGGAGCGTGCTCTTGCCGCTCCCGGACGGGCCCATCAGGGCGACGAACTCGCCGGCCCCGACGCTCAATGAGACGCCGCGCAGGGCATGGACCGTGGTCGCACCGAGGCGGTACGCCTTGGTCAGGTCCCGGGCCTCGAGGATGATCCCGTCGCGGCTCCGGCTATCCGGCGCATCGAGGAGACGGGTAAGGAGGGCGGTCATGCGAGCCTCGGTCGTGTGCGGTTCGGTACGGATGGCACCGTAGCGGTGGGGTCACCTCGCCGGGAGTCGCTCGATAGTCCGCCCGGCGCTAGTACCGCTGCGACTCAGCTCCCGAAGAAGCGTCCCGCGATCGTCCCCACGATCGCCTCGATGATGCCGCCGGGGGACGTCGCCGCCTCGATCCGACGCCCGTGCTCGGAGCGGGCCGGCGGTGGGGCGTCGCTCGAGGCGCCCGGGCTCGGCGGGACCGGCCGGCGACCCGGTGTGGGCCCGCCATCGGTTTCGGCAGCGGGATGCAGGTCGACCGCCGAGAAGGTCGGTGGAGGTGTGGGGGTCGGCTTCGGCTTCGGAGCGGGACGCGGCGTCGGGCGCGGGGTCGGGCGGGAGGTGGCCTGGGCACGCGGCTTGGGCTTCGGTGTCGCCTTGGGGGTCGGCTTCGGCTTCGGGTTGGACACCGTGCCGCACTTGTCCGCGAACAGGACCGTCCACATCTTCTTGCCGCTGGCGCCCTTGTACGCGCCGATCCCGATCACGTCCCACGAGCGACCGAGGATGTTGTTGCGGTGCCCGGACGAGTCCATGAACGCGCGATGGATCGCAGCCGTCGCCGTCGAATCGCCGTTCGTGTTCCAACCGATGTTCTCGCCGGCGCTCCGGTAGCAGAAGCCCTTCTGGTCAAGACGCTTGAAGACCGAGCCGAAGCCCGGGATGTCGTGGCTGAAGTAGTTCCGCTCGATCATGTCCTTGCTGCGCCACCGTGCGATCGACGACAGCGTGCTGTCGACCTTGAGGGCACGCAGACCGGCCGAGGTCCGGCTCCTATTCGTCAGGCTGACGAGGGTCTTCTCGGACCCGGAGCTGAACGAGCCCGCGTCCCAGGCCATGGCCGGAGCTGGGTGGGCGAGGATCACGAGCGACGACGCCGCGAACGCGATCGCGACGAGGAGCGGGCTGAGACGCGAGGCGGGACGGGTCATTGCGGGCGGCGATCCTCGTGATGCCGCGCTCGGGCGCGACGGCGGGTCGATGGACGCCACCGTAGGAGCGACGACGGGCGCGGTCTGCGGCGAGAAGGTCCCAGCCCGGACCGCCGGGTACCGGCCGGTTTGGTGCGGTGCGGGGCAGGACGGGGCGATCCGGGGCCGTCGGACGGGCTGTCGACGGGCGAGCGGGCGGTTCCCCGCGGCACCACTTGTTGGCCGGGAACGTTGCAATTCGTGCGAGCACCGGTACGTTCGTCCCCCCAGGGGGTGGGTCGAATGGACCAGGACGCAAAGCTGGACATGTCGTCACCGCCGGATGCGATCGCCGCCACCGCGCCCGACGCTCCGGATGTCGTTCCGTGGTTCGGGCGGGAAGGCCACTCGTTCCGCATGGAGCTGGCGCGAGCGATGCAGGGTGTCGCCGATCGACACCGAAAAGAGCTCACCGAGGCGTTCCGCCAGGACGCTGACGACCACGTGGACCGGACACGCGCCCGCGCAGCCCTCGAGACCGGCGAGTTGCGCCGTATGGCGGACGCGGACGTCGCTGGGATCGGCGCCTGGTGCGACGACGAGATCGCCCGGATCCGCGCCGAAGCGTCGCGCCGGACCGACGACCGGCGGCACGACCTCGACGGCGTGCTCGACCGCCACGACCGCCTCATCGATGCCGAGATCGGCGCGGTCTCCGAGGCCGTGCGCACGTACCAGCTGACCTTGGACGACTACTTCGACGACATCGCGAACTCGCTGGAACCCGCGTACATCGCTCGTCAGGTCGGCTTGGTGCCGGCCATGCCCGACCTCGAGGTCATCCGGGGTGGCGCACGGGCCCAGGCCGTCGAGGCCATCACCCGCGCGGACGAGGCCGCCGAGTCGACGGAGGCCGCCGCTGGCACCGATGCCGGTAGTCCGGACACCGCCGCCGCGCCGGTCGGGGTCATGGACCCGGCGGCGATCGGCGCACCGGTGGCGCACGCGAACCCCGCGGTCCGGTTGATCCGGTCGCTCGCCGGCATCGGCCAGTCGTCGGCCGTCCGCCACGACCACCAGGAGCAGCCGCACTAGCGTCGCTCGCCGCCCTCGCGTCGCCGCGTACCATCGACGGCGTGCACGCGTCTCGCCGGATCTCGCGGTGCCTGATCACCATGCTGGCCATCGGCCTCGGGGCCTGTGGCCCGGGCGGCCAGCAATCGGTGCCCGCTCCCTCGCCGACGACCGCACCCTCGACCGTACCGAGCGCCGAGCCGAGTGGCCCGCCCTCGCCGACCGATTCGGCCGAGACGGCTCCGCAGCTACCGGTCCAGCCCTGCTGTTCCGAGCTCGCGTTGGAACCCGGTCGCTTTGCCCTGCCCGGCTGGCTGGGACCCCTGGTCGAGCTGGACATCGACGACGGCTGGAGCACCATCAACGACGCCGCCGCGCGCTACCTCGTGTTCGGGATGGGCGAGAACAGCGTGGGGACGCCGACCCACCTCGTGACCTTCCTGGGGACGCCGAACGGGAGCGTGGTGGCCGACGTCGTCGCCATCATCCGAAGCACCGGCACGCTGTCGTTCGACGGCGAGCCGGAGGCGATCGATGTCGGGCCGTACCAGGCGTCCGTGATCGATGCGACCGCGCAGCCGAGCGCCGATCGGACCGACGATCCCGGGTCGGACATCGCCGCCGGGACGGTCGACCTCGACCCGCTCGAGGCCTTCGTCGAAGCGGGCTTCGGCCTGACCACCTCGACCCCCGAAGCCCACCTCAGGTTCCTGGTGATAGAGGTCGACGGTCGTGCCCTCGTCGTCATGCTCGAGGCGCCGGCCGCCGATGCCGAGACGTTCTTCGGTCGCGCGGAGGCCATGCTCGGGACGCTCGAGCGACAGTGACCGGCCGCGTCGTCCTGATCACCGGCGCCACGGGTGCGCTCGGGCGCGTAGCCGCGCGGCTGTTCGCCGCCGATGGTGCACGCCTGGTCCTGGCGGGCACCGACGAGGAGCGACTCCGCGGGGTGGCTTCCGAAGCCGGTCTCGACGATGAACGCTGGGCGCCGGTCGTCGTCGACCTCGTCGAGCGATCCGCGACCCGTGACGCCCTGGCCTCGATCGAGGCCGACCTCGTCGAGCGATCCGCGACCCGCGACGCCCTGGCCTCGATCGAGGCGACGGTCGGGCCCGCCTCCTCGATGTCCCGCACGAACGCGTGGCCGAGCTGCTCGGGCGAGACGTTGACGGCCACCTGCAACTCCTCGCACCCCGGGTGCCCGGCGCGCCAGCCGGCGAGCTGCGTGCACGCGTCGCGCAGGATGGACGAGCCGATCTCCTGGATGACCCCCGCGCTCTGGGCGAGCGGGATGAACACATCGGGCGGAATCGGGCCGCGCGTGGGATGGTTCCAGCGCGCGAGCACCTCGAGGGCCCCGATGCGGCCGTCGCTCAGCGCGACGATCGGCTGATAGACCGCGGTGATCTCCTTGCACGCGACGGCGCGCAGGAGCTCGTGGCGGAGCTCGAGCTCGCGGACGCTGTCGGCCTGCATGCCCGGCTCGAAGACGCAGACGCCGCCGCGCTTCGTCGCCTTCGCCCGGTACATCGCGGTGTCGGCATCACGCAGCAGGCTTTCCGGATCGGTGCGTCCCGTGGCGATGCCGATGCTCGCGCGGATGCGCAATTCGTGCCCGTCGACGTCGAGCGGCGCGGACAGCGCCTCGATGATGCGCGCGCCGAGGATCTCCGGCACCGGCGGGTCCTTCTCGTGCGCGACGAGGATCGCGAACTCGTCGCCGCCGAGCCGGGCGGCCGTCTCGGAGTGGCGCAGGCACTTCCGGATGCGCTTGGCCGCCTCGACGAGCAGCCGGTCGCCGGCGAGATGCCCGAGGCTGTCGTTGACGAGCTTGAACTCGTCGACGTCGAGGAAGAGCACCGACACCTCGCCGTCGGCCCGCTCCGCTCGCGCGAGCGCATGATCCAGGCGGTCGATGAAGAGCGCGCGGTTGGGCAGGCCCGTGAGCGGATCGGTCAGGGCCTGGCGCACCGCGTCGGCCGCCCGCGCCGTGGAGAGCGCCACCCCGGCGTACTCGGCGAAGAATCCGAGCGTGTCGGCTTCCGCCTGGCTGAACTGGTGGTCGCTGTGCGTCGCGACCACGAGGCTGCCGACGATCTCGCCATGGCCGTAGACCGGGGCGGCCATGGCCGCCTGCAGACCGTTGGCGGCGAGCATCGGGATGTCGCTCTCGCCGCTGCCGTATGCGTTCGAGATCAGCAGGCGCTCCTCGACGATCGCGCGACCGCCGAGGCCCTCGGTCACGGGACCGCGTCGCAAGATCCGCGCGGAGCGCTCGTCGACGCCGGTGCTCGCGGCCAGCACGAGGTAGGACGGGTCGTTCTCGTCGATCAGGCGCAGACCGACGATCTCGGTGGCCAGCACCTTCGCTGCGGCATTCACGATCGTGTCGAGGATCTCGTCGAGGCGCGAGCGCTCCGCGATCGCGCGCTGGATGATCGCGAGCTGCTCCAGGAGCTGGCCGAGGGACTCCTCGGCGACCTTCCGGGTCGTGACGTCCCGGGCGATCGCGTAGAACGACGCCGTGCGCGCATCGGGCCGGATCATCCACTCGAGCCAGCGGTACGAGCCGTCGCGGTGGCGGCAGCGGTTGTGGAAGTTGAGCGTGTCCTCGCCGAGCACGGCGAGCTTGCGCTGCTCGGCGACGGTCGCCTCCCGATCGTCGGGATGGACGAGGTCGACCAGGGGGCGCCCGAGCAGTTCCTCGCGGCGAGTAGCCGAGCGTCGTGCCCCAGGCGCCGTTGACCGACGTGAAGCGGCCCTCGAAGTCGGCGGTCGCGATCAGATCGAGCGAGAGGTTGCGGTGCGGGGCGAGCTCGCTCTCGAGCTCGCGGCCGCGGTCGACGAACGACCCGACGAGCGCGCCGACGAGGAACAGCGCCGATGCCCGCGTGCCGTAGCCGAGCCACGTGAACTGGGTCGCGTCCATGCCCAGGTTCGTGACGACGGCGAGCGCCATGCCCACGCTCGCTGCCCCGATGCCGCCCTTGATCCCGAAGCGCATCGCGCAGATCGCCACCGGCACGATCAGCAGCACGCCCGGGGCGTCCGCGCCGCTCGGCGCGAGCAGCGCGCAGCATCCAGACCGCGAGCGTCAGGATCAGCGCGAGCGCCACCACCATGCGGCCATCGCGCGGATCGCGTCGACCACGAGCGGGTCAGGTCGGAGATCCAGCTCCGCGAGGAAGCGCGCCGTCGCATGGCTCAGGTATCGGGCAGGCGGCGCGAAAGCCTTTACTCCGCGGCTCTGCGCGCCGCCCATTCCAGGGTCTCGCGCAGCACCGGGTCCGAGGCATCTGCGGCCCGGCGAGCTGGGGCGAAGGATCCGGCGCCGCGCGCCTCGTAGACCGCGCACGCCTGCCAGCCAGGGCGATCGCCAGTGCCCTTCCGGGTCGTCGATGAGGTCGGCGAGCGTCGCGGAGCGATCGCCCGCAGCATCCGGAGCGAGCCCGCGAGCTGGTGCAGGCGGTCGGCGTCGGGCAGGTCCGTCCGCACGACCGGCGAGGCGAGCGCCGCCTCGGCGCGCCCGAGCGTCACGTCGAGCATCTCGATCGCGAGGCTGCGGCGGCCCTCGGCGTCGCTCGCGAGCCCGAGCGCCACGAGGTGGATCGCCTCGGCGCCGTGGCGCACCGCGAGGAGCGCGAGCACGCGCTCCCGCAGCAGCTCCAGCTCGTCGCGCAGCGCGCGCTCGAGCAGGGGCGCGGGCGCGACGGCGGCGAGAGCGGCGAGGCAGCGCGCGGCGTGCTCGGCGTCGGTCCGCAGGCGTCGGCTCGAGCTCCGCCGCCAGCGGCGCGGCGTCCACGCCCGTGGCTGCGAGCGCCGAGCGGACCGCGAGGCCGAGCTCGCGGTCGCGGATGCTCGACGTGCGGGCCGAGGCACGTCGGCCGCGGCCTCCGGCGAGGCGTTCCGCACGCCGCGCGCGAGGCGCACCGTCGCGGCGGGAACGGGCACCGTCGCCGTCGCGAGCGCGGTTGCCACGTGCGGCAGGACGGCATCTCCGAGCCGGCCGATCGCCGCGACGGCCGCTCCGCAAGTCGCGGGATCCTCGAGCGCCGCGATGACGATCTCGACCGTCCGGTGTCGCCGGCGCCCACGGCGGCCAGCGCCTCGGCGCGCACGGCCGGTTCGGGATCGCGGAGCAGCGCTGGTGAGCGGAGCGCGGTCGACTCCGGTCGGCGCTGCCAGGCACTGGGCGGCGATCTGCCGGTCGGCGGCGTCCGCGAGGCCGACAGCCCGGCGATGTCCGACTCGAGGGGCTCGTGGCAGCGCGCGCATTGCCGTCGCTCGCGAGGCGCGCGAGCGCGGGCATCCGCACATCCGGACGCGGATCGCGCGCCAGCCGGGAGAGCTCGGTCTGGGCAGCCGGCGACGACGTCGCGACGAGGAGGTCGAGTCCGAGCCGCACGTCGCGGCTGTCGTCGCTCGCGAGCATCCGGTGCAGCGCCGCCGCGGTCTCGGAGTCTCCCAGGTCGGGGTTCACGCCGGGCAGGATCCGCCGCTTCAGCGCGCCCGCGAGCGCTCGCGCGTACTCGCTGTAGAGCAGGACGGCGTTCAGCGTCCAGATGACACAGACCGCGACGGTGACGGCCACGATGACGGAGACGGGCACGTCCAGCGCGCGCAGCGCGAAGAGCAGCACCCCGGTCGCGCCGATGGCGACGGGCACGCCGACGCCTTCGACCGTCGCCTGGACGGCCAGGCGCTCCTCGACAGGCAGCAGCTGGTACGCCGTGTTGATCGACGTCCGCGTCGTGCCGTCGGTGAGCGAGATGTCGACGATGCGCGCTGCCGCGACGAGGGCGAACAGCGCGAGCGACTCGGCGCCCGAGGCGATCGCCGCGACGAGCATCGCCACGCCGAGCAACGTCACGAGCGCCGGGTTCGCGGCGATCCCGAGGCGGAGGCCGAAGCGCCGCAGCAAGCATTCCCGCGAACAGCGCGAGGAACAGGATGTCGACGATGTTCAGGAGCGCCGTGTAGGTCGAGAGGAAGCGGGTCAGGCTCTCGGCGTCCTCGTAGCGCGCGGCCGCCCGGTCGAAGAGGATGAACTCGATCAGGTACGTGCCGGCCGCCGAGAGGACCTGGTAGCCGATGATGAGCAGGACGAAGTGGGTCGAGAGCAGCCTGCGCAGCGGCGGTCGCGGCAGGCCGACGGGAGGCGGTCTCGGCGTGGGCCAGCCGATCGGCGAAGAGCGACCCCGTGACGGCGAGCAGGGCGAGGAAGCCGGCCTGCGCTCCGGCTGCGACGAGCAGCAGGTGATCGGGGCTGCCCAGGAGCGCCAGCAGCGGCCTGCCGGCGAGGCCGCCCGCGAGGAAGCCGATCGCGAAGCCCGAGACGATGCGGGGAAAGCCGCTCTTGATCTGCTGGACGTCGAGCAACCGGCCGGCCTGGCCGCCGACGAAGATGAAGCCGATCTGGAGCAGCACCGGAAACAGCACGAGCAGCGGCGCGGACACCCACGCTCCGCCCGAGGACGTGAGCACCGCCCACGCCGCGACGAACAGGAGCGCGACCGCGCCCTCGGCGACGAGCGCGACCCGCGGCAGGGGCCAGCGGCGCACCGTGCGCGCGACGCCGGCCGCGGCCAGCGTGCCGACCACGGCGATCCCGACGTAGGTGAGCGGGAGCCACTTCGAGCCGTAGGCGTCGAGGAAGATCGCGTTGGCGACGATCAGGAGCAGCGATTCGCTGAGACCGAACGCGAACGCCTGGCCCGCCAGCAGCGCGATCACCCTGCGCGGGGGCGCGGCGCTCATCTCTGCGGTGAAGCGCCGGATCCGGCGTGCTCGGCGCCCGACCTGAGACGCGCGACGAGCACGCCGATGACCGCGCTCGCCAGCTCGGGACGGTCGGACAGGAGCTCGTCCAGAACCACCTTGCGCACGCGCAGCAGGAGCGTCGCCTCAAGCGCCGTCACCGATGCCGAGCGCGGCTCGGGCACCAGCACCGCGAGCTCGCCGACCACGGAGCCGGGGCCCTGCTCGACGAGCGTCCGGTCGCCTCGGTGGACACGGACGCGTCCGCTGACGACGACATAGAGGCAGTCCTCGACGGCGCCGTACTCGATGAACGTCGAGCCGGGCTCGACCGCGACCTCCTCGGCGGTGGCGGCGACCGCGGCGAGCGTGCGTCCCGGTATGCCGCGCGAACAGCTCGACGCGATGGAGAGCGGCCACTCGCTCGACGACGAGCATCAGGCGTTCTTCCCGTCGGCCGTCGACTCTACGGACACGGTCCCGATCGTACGCCCTGCTCCCCGACCTGCACGCCGGGCCGGTCCCGTCCCCGTGGCGCGAGCGAACGTGAGTGTCCGCCGGGATTACCCTGTCGGACGTGGCTGCGGCAGAGGCCTTCCAGTTCTCGGTCTCCGCACCCGCGCCGGAGGTCTTCGACTGGCTCCTCCGCCGCGCCGAGAGATCGGGGGAGATGGTCGCCGGATCCACCGCTGCAGGGAGCTTCGGCGTGCGCTGGAGCGCCGCCGCGCATTCCGGCCGGCCGGAGACGCTGCAGTTCTCGGTGCGCAGCGTGGGCGCCCGCCACAGCCGCGTGACGGTCACGGTGCCGGCGGCAGCGGAGAGTCCACGCGCAGCGATCGAGGAGTTCGCTGGACCGCTCGGCGATCGGATGTCGCCGGTGAGTGCGTGCCGCGGTGCGTTCTTCGACCCACCGCGGACGCGCGGCGACGACGTCGTCCTGGTCGCATGGGGCTGCGTGCTCCTGACGCTGCTCGCGGTGGCCGCGGCCACGCGCCACATTCCTGGCGCCGACGAGACGATGAGCGGCCGGGAGGCGATCGACGAGATCGTGCTCCCCCTCGTGGCCGCCGCCTTCGCAGCGGGCTTCGCGGGCGGCCTCCTGTGGCGCGTGCGCGGACGCTGGTACGAGGTGATCGTGTTCGGCCTCGCGCTCGGATGGATCGCGTCGTTCCTGGTGTTCGACCAGTGGTTCGTCGCTCTCGACAGCGGACCGCACTCCGGCTCCGGGAGTTCGAACTTCGCGCTCGCGATCGGCGCCGGCCTGTGCGCGGTGCCGTCGGCTCTCGTGGTGCTCGCCGGCGTGGGCGCAGGCCGAACCCCGGTCGCTCTCGTGCGCCTCGCGCGTCGCGTAGCGGCCTGACGACCGGGGGTCAGCCTGCGAACTGCTTCTCGAGCGCCGGCATGACCTCGGCGCCGAACAGATCCACCGTGCGTCGCGCCTCGTCGTACGTCATGTCACCGGTCGGCACCTGGAGCGCGATGTGATCGACGTAGCCGGATTCGAGGACACCGGCGAATCGCTCGGTGATCTGATCGGGCACCCCGGCGCCGGCCGCGATCGCCTCCTCGATCGAGGCGAGGATGTGGTGCAGCGGCTTGATCGCCTGCTCGCACTCGGCTTCCGAGAGCACGAGGCGGTCGTAGGTGTGGACGTGCTTCGTCCGCCGCATGAGCCCGTCGACGCCGCGGCGCGAGATCGCGAGCGCCTCCTTCTCGGTCGGGGCGATCGCGACGATCATCGCGGAACCGACGTGCGGGCGGCTGTCGGGGCCGTCGAGCCGGAGCGTGCCCCCCTTGTGCTGCTCCCAGCTCTCCACGTAGGCGTCATAGGTGCCCTGTGGGACGGGGCCGGCGCACATCAGGCTCATGCCGTGGCGCCCGGCGACGATCGGATTGCCCGGGTACCAGAAGGGAATCGGGCTCTGCAGGGGTTTCGTGGCGAGCGGGACGGCCGGGAAGTCGTAGTAGACGCTGCCCTCGCTCGAGATCTCGCCCGTGGCGAAGGCGTTGCAGATGATGCCCAGCGTGTCCTCGAAGCGCTCCTTCGACTCCGTCCACCGGCTGCCGAACCAGGCGTGCTCGATCGGTGCGACCCCGCGGCCGACGCCGAAGTCGAGGCGGCCGCCGGTCAGCTGATCGGTGACGCACATGTCCTCGAGGATCCGGAGCGGGTGGTGGAGCGGCAGGAGCTTCACCATCGGGCCCGAAGCGGATCGACTTCGTGATCTGCGACGCAGCGGCGATGAAGATCTCCTGCGTCGGCGCCAGGCAGAGCCCCGAACCGTGGTGCTCCGCCAGATGGAAGCTCGTGAACCCGGCCGCATCGGCGTCCTTCACGAGCGCGAGGCGATCCTGCAGTATCCGCTGCGTGGACGTGCCGGGGATGTCCTCGATGTGGTCGAAAATCCCGAAGGTCGGCGTCATCCCGCAACCTTAGGCGTTGGGCTCCGCGAAATCCGGCGTGGGCCCGGCTAGGCGAGCAGCGCGCGCTCGCGCGACCGCACGAGCCCGACGACGGTGTCGTTGACGGGCGTGGGCACGCCCAGCGGCCGCCCGAGCCGGGGGATCGATCCGTTGATGGCGTCGATCTCGCAGCGCCGGCCGGCCTCGAAGTCCAGCAGCATCGACGGCTTGGCGCCACCGATCTTGCCGCCGAGCCTGCGGACGTGCTCGATCGGATCGCCCACGTCCAGCGTCACGCCCGCTGCGCCCGCCACGGCGACGGCCTCCTCGGCGCATCCGCGCGCGACGCTCCAGGCGTCCGGATCGGCCAGGATCTCACCGATCGTGAGGCCCGTCGCACACGAGGATCCGGAGAATGCGACGTTCATGATCAGCTTCTCCCAGACCATCTGCCGGATGTCGTCGAACAACGCGACCTTGAAGCCGGCCGACTCCCAGATCGCCGCCGCCGCGCGCAATTGCCCGGCGGGCAGTCCCGCGTAGGGGCCGAAGCGGATCATCTCCATGCCGTTGTGATGGGTGTGGCCGGGTCCGCGCATCGAGGCGCCGAACCCGCCGACCACGCCGACCGCGACGCGATCCGGCCCGAGGATCGGAGCCGCGATCTCGGGCGACCCGAGGCCGTTCTGAATCGTCTGGACGACCGTGCCCTCTCCCAGCAGCGATGCGCACGAGCGGGCCGCCGCCTCGACGTCGAACGCCTTGGTCGCGATGATCACGAGGTCGCAGACGCCGATGCCGTCGGTCGTCGTCGAGGCATGGACCGGAACCGTGCGGTCGCCGCTCGCGCCCTCGCAGCGGAGGCCGTGCGAGCGCATCGCCTCGGCGTGATCGGCCCACAGCGTGACGGCATGGACGTCGTGACCGGCGTCGACCATCAATGCGGCGTAGACGGAGCCCATCGCTCCGCAGCCGACGATCGCGACCTTCGCCATTGCGCCTCCCTGTCGTCCGGACTCCTCGGACGGCCAGCGTAGGGACAAGAAGCCCCTGCGGGGCTCAGTACGCCGATCGCCGATTTGATCTGCCGCCGGGCGCTGCCGTATCATCGGCCGCTACCCAGATGCCGGATCTGGGGCCACTGAGGCGGAGGCTGCAAGGTGAGACGTTTTCAACTCGGCGCATTCGTAGCGCTTACTGCGGCCGTCTTCGTGGCGGCATCGACTGGCGTCGCGCCTGCGGCGGTCAGTCCGTCCGCGACAGGCTCCCAGGCATTGGTGAGTGGATCGCCGAGTGCGATCGCGTGCGGAGGCTCCGTCGACGCGCGCGTCACGGTCAACGCGACGGCGGGCAGCACCGGCGCCGCGACGAACGTCGTCCTCGTGATCGACCTGTCGAGCAGCACGGCAGCCCAGGTCGCCGCCGAGAAGGCCGCCGCGCTGGATGCGTTGAGCGCGCTCGACGCCGCCGACGGGGCGACCGACAGCGCGATCGCCGGCAACCGCGCGGGCATCGTCTCCTACCAGGGCACCACGGCCACGACGCGAGCCGTTCTCGGGTCCTCCTACAGCGCCCTCGTCACCGCCGTGAACACCCTGCCGGCGTCCTCGACGGGCAGCCCGCACGGCGCCGGCATCAACGCAGCCGCCACGCTGCTCGCGGGCGGCGGCGCCGGGTTCACCAGGTCGCTCGTCCTGATCACCGACGGCCAGGCCGGCGCCTCGGAGATCTCGAACGCCACTGCCGCTGCGAATGCCGCGAAGGGAAGCGGCGTCCGCATCATCCCGCTCGGCGTGGGATCGGCGAATACCGCGAACCTCCAGAGCTGGGCGTCGAGCCCGGGCTACTACCAGTCGGCTTCGGGCCCGATCAACAAGACGAAGCTCATCACCGACCTCGACGCGCTCGTCGCGGTGCCGACGACCTTCACCGTGACCGAGACGCTCGGGGCGAACTTCTCGGCCGCGCCGCTGGGCTCGCCGGCCGGGACGGTCACCACCGCTCCGGGCAGCCTGACGTGGACGGGCACGATCGCCGGGAACGGGAGCGCCACGCTGGACTACCGCGCGACGCGGAACGGCACCGACGTGTTCGCGGCGACGACCGAGGTCGTGAGCACCATGGCCCTCGCCGTCACCGGCGGCACGGCCACCGTCACGCCGCCGGCCGCGATCTCGATCGACGTCCTGCCGTGCGGCGGCACCCCGCTCGCCACGACGACGTGCACCGGGCGCCGCCTGCAGCGCCAGCGCCACGCAGGGCGGCGTGCAGTACTCGGTCAACGCGGGCTCGCCGCCGGCCGGCACGCAGGTCTCGCTGTTCTCGCTGAACACCCCGACCCCGCCGGCGGGGGTCTGCCCCGGGTTTCGTCCCGACACGCAGGGGGCCGAGTTCGACATCCGGCCGCTCTCGACGGACGCGACGTTCCGCATCGTGATCCCGAGGGCGTCGCTCGGCAGCCGGCAGTGGTTCCAGACCAACGTCTGCCTCGGCACCAACCTGCGCTTCATCACCGCGATCTCGTCGCTCGCGAATCTCTTCCCGGACGCGACGTTCGTCTCCGGCGGCTCCCTGCCCGGCCGCTGGTGGGGATTGCTGCCGAGCATTCCGCGCGTCGCCTGGTTCCCGGGCCGCGGCTTCGTGCTCGGGCCGTACATCACGAGCCGCGTCGCGGGACTCGGCCGGAAACGCGTCATCACGTTCCGGGTGCCGTTCGTCGCCGAACTCTGCGGGCCTGACGACGACGGCAGGGCCGGCTACGACCCGCAAGGATGTGGGGCGGCTGAGCCGTCCGGGAGGGAGGTGCTCAATCGGGCCTCCCCATTGAGCCTACGCCCGGCTGCTCCCAGCCGGCGGGCAAGGCGACGATCCCGAGCTGCTCGAAGAGCGCGTCTCGGCGCGCCGCGGCCTCGCTCGAGCGCGTCGCCGAGCCGGCTCAGCGCGGCGAGCGCGAGCGCTTCCTCGTAGCGGTGTTGCACGCGGCTCGCGTCGGCGATCGCGAGCTCGAGCGCGTCGCGCGCGGCGTCGAGCCGCCCCGCCACGAGATGCGCCTGCCCGAGCACGCGGTTGAGCACCGGGAGCACGAGCGCGCTGGCCTCGTCGTCCGTTGCGCGCGCGAGCGTGCGCGCGGCCAGCTCCGCGGCGCGATCGTGGTCGCCGCCGAGCTCGAGCGCCTCGGCGACGCGAGCGTCGATCAGCAGCGACGCCGACCGGTTCCCGGTCTTCTCGTGCAGCGCGCGCGCCTCCTCGAGTTGCGCGAGCGCGCGCTCGAGGTTGCCGCGGCGGACGTCGAGCAGGCGGTCTCCATCACCGAATCGGCGATGTCGCCCACCGCACCGGCCGCGCGGCTGGCGCGCACGGCCTCGCGCAGCAGCGGTTCGGCCTCGTCGAGCCTGCCCTGGGCCGAGAGGATCTCGCCGATGTTGAAGCTCGCCATCGACACGCTGAGCGTGTCGCCCGCCTGATCCCAGGCCGCGACCGCCTGGCGATAGCAGCTCGAGCGCCTCGTTCCAGCGGCCCGCGAAGTACGCGATGCACCCGAGGTTGTTGAGGACGCCGCCCTGGCGCACCAGGTCGCCGAGCTCCCGGTAGAGCTCGAGCGCTCGGCACGCTGTTGTTCGCGAGCCTCGAGTCCCCGAGGGCGTTGTAGGCGAGGTCGAGGCCGGCGAGCGCATGCGCGAGCGGCTCCTTGGCGTCGACGGACTCGCGCATCGGCGATCGCGCGCTTGAGGATGTCCACCGACTCCGCGGATGGCCGCGCCAGAGCGTGATGATCCCGAGCCAGGCCTCGATGCTGGCCCTCTGCGCGGTCGCCGGAACGCTGCTCGCGCCCTCGAGCATCGCGAGCGCGACCTTGAGGATGCGCGTGCGCGCGCGCGTACGCGCCGAGCCGGTAGGCGACGACGGCCTCCTTGCGCAGCAACCGAGCGCGTTCGACGACGTCGCCGCGCACACGCGAGCGCGCGATCGCGAAGGCCGCGCGCGCGCGGTCGAACTCGCCGAGCGACAGTCGCACGTCGCCGAGCGCCTCGGCGGCGAGCATCACGGCCTCGGGTCGCGCGCCCCGCCACCTCGTTCCGGCCGCGACCGCGCGGTCGAGTACGGTCGCCGCATCGACGTTCGCATAGACCGAGCGTGCCGACACGAGCCGGCGATCAGGCCATAGCGGAGCGACTTCTCCCACAGGCCCGCCTCGAAGAAGTGGTGCGTGAGATCCGCGGCGACGCCTGCGACGTCGGTGCCCGCTGCCGAGCTCGAGCGACTCGCCCACGCGGCGGTGCAGAGTGCGTCGGCGGCGGAACGGCAGGCCGTGGTAGGCGGCGTCGCGCAGCAGACCATGGCGGAAATGCGAGGACTCCGTCGTCACCGGCCACGAGGAATCCCGCGAGGCGCTCGAGGACGGCGTCGACGCAGCGGCGTCGTCGAGTTCCAGCGCCGACCATCAGGCCGGCGCGCGTGAAGCGGACGCCCATCACCGAGGCCTGCCGGAGCACGCCGCGATCGGCGCTCGCGAGCTCGTCGATCTGAAGCGCCATCAAGCCCTCGACCGACTCGGGCAGGGTGTCGTGGTCGGCTCCTTCGCGCATCGCGCGGACCATCTCGGTGACGAACAGCGGGCTGCCGTCCGAGCGATGCAGCGATCGCCGCGGCGACGTGCACCGGGAGCGGGGCGTCATCGGTCAGCTGCACGACGAGCGAGCTGCGCGGCGGCTGGCTCGAGCGGCGCCAGCGGCACGGTCACGGCAGCGACGCCATCGGGCGCGGCGAATCGCCGTCGCATCGTCGGCGCGGTGCGCGACGACGAGCAGCCAGCGCCGCGCCGCGACGCCGGCGGCGATGCGCGCCGAGCAGCGCCGACCGATGCCTCGTCCATGAACTGCGCGTCGTCGACGACGATCAGCGCCGCGTCGGGGACGAGCATGGTCGAGCAGCGCCTCGACGGCCACCGCGATGCGCTCGGAGACGAAGCTCTCCTCGAGGGCGGACGTCTCGGGCGTCGGCGGGAGGCCGAGCCCCACGACGAGGCCGAGCAGGGGGAGCCACGGCTCGAGCTAGGGCGGGCGCTCGTGCACCGTGGCGCGAAGCCGGCGCTCGACGGCGGCGCCGGCGCGTGGCGGTCGAGCTCGCAGCGCGCGCAGCATGAGCGCCCCGGCGGCCGAGTAGGGATGGCTCGCGCCCGTCTGCACGCACTGGATGCGGAGCGTCCTGACACCCGCCGCCTGAGCGCACAGCTCACCCAGCAGCCGGGTCTTGCCGAGTCCTGCGGCGCCGGTCACGATCGCGAGCCCGCCCGGGCCCCTCGCCGGCCCGAGTCAGGGCGGCGAGCAGCGTGTCGAGCTCGGTCTCGCGGCCGACGAACGGGCCGATCGCGGCCTGCTCGCGCTCGCCGACGGCCACGCCCGACCTCCGATGCCCGGATGAGCTCGGCTTTGCCCTTGGCCGCGAACGGCTCGATCGGCGTCGCGGCATAGGTCGTGCGCGCGCGCTCGAGGACGTCCTCGCGCGCCAGCAGCTGCCCGTCGGCGGCGCGCACCATGATGCGCGCAGCGGTGTTGATCGCATCGCCGTAGAACGTGTACGTCCGGCGCGTCAGGGTGCCGACGATGCCGGCGAACACGCGCCCGGTGTTGACGCCGACGCGAACGGGCAGCGGCAGCGCCCGCTCGACGATCGCGCGCGTCGCGCGCAGCATCAGCTCCTCTTCCTCGCCGCCTGCGGTGCGCGGCGCGCCCGCGAGGAGGATCGCCTTCACCGCCGCCTTGCTCACGTCCGTCTGCGCGAACGTGACGTCGTAGCGGAGGCAGCTCTCCTGAATCGCCGTGATGCTCTCGTCGAGCGCGGCCGCGAGCGCCTCGCGGGCCTTCGCGCTCGAGCAGCTCGTCCGTTCCGCGCAGCTCGACGAACGCGATCGCGACGTGCCGGTGCTCGGGATCGGCCGCCTCGCCGCGCAGCTCGCGCGTGTAGCGCCGCGGCAGCAGCTGCGGAGAGATCGACGCCCGAGTGATCGAAGAACGGCGGCACGACCTCGGGCACGTCGGGGCCATGCGCGAGCAGCACGGCGCCGTCGCGGCTCTCGCCGAGCAAGCGCGGATCGAACAGGCGCGCGGTCGCGGCGCTCAGCGCGATCTCGCCCGCGCGTGCGATCGCCTCGGTCTGGACGCAGGCGGTCGCGTCCGCGCCGGCGACGATCAGCTCGCGGTGGATCCCGCCGACGAGGAAGAAGTGGAACGCCCCGCTGTGGACGCCGATCGACATCTGCAGGCGCACCGGCCCGGCCGAGGTCGAGCGCCGCCGCATGCCCGGCCAGCGCCTCCCGCATCCCGACCGCCGCCGCGGCCGCGCGCTGCGGGTGGTCGTCGCCGCGGAAGAGCAGCAGGATGGCGTCGCCGCCGAACTTGAGCAGGTCGGCGTGATGCGCGTAGGCCCGGCGGATGAGCTCGCCGAACGCGGCGTCGACCACGCCCGCGATCTCCTCGGCGCCCTCGCGGCCGCGCTTCGCGAGCGCCTCGGTCAGATCGGTGAAGCCGGAGATGTCGGCGAAGACGAGCGTCCCCTCGAAGCGCTGGGCGCGCTCCGACGGCGTGTCGCGCAGCCAGTCGACGGCCATCCGCGGCACGAACGGCCGCAGGGGATCGGTCGCAGCGTCGAACCGTCCTCCAGCCACCTTGCTCACCGTCGCGAAAGCCTACTCGCCGGGCGGTGGCTTGACGGCGAGTGGGGCTGTCCGTTCCCCGGGGCGCGCTGAGTTCGGCGCGAGCCGGGCGATCACGGCGCCCGCGACGAGCCCCCAGAACGGCGAGCCGATTCCCGCGATCGTGACGTCCGATGCAGTCACGAGCAGCGCGATGACGCCGGCCTCGCGATAGCGCTCCGCCGCGACGGCGCCGCTCGTCGCGGACACGAGGATGCCGAGCATCCCGAGTCCGCCCATCGCGGCGATGAGCTCGGACGGCAGGCCCGCGAAGAGCGTCGCGATCGCGGTCGCCGCGAGCCCCACGATCACGAAGATCACGCCGGCGGCGACCCCGGCGGCGTAGCGCCGGCGCGGGTCGGGGTGCGCCGCGGGCAGCGTGACGTAACTCGCGGTCAGCACCGAGAGATTGATCAGATTCGCGCCGAACGGCGCGGTCAGCAGCGACGCGACGCCCGTCGTCGCGATCACGCCGTCGATCGGCGGGTCGGAGTAGCCGCTCGCGCGCAGGACGCCGAAGCCGGTCGCGTTCTGCGCGGCCATCGTCAGCACGAACAGCGGCAGGCCGATGCCCACGATCGCGTCGAGCGCGAACGACGGGCGCGTGAACACCGGATCGCTGAGCCCGGCGTGCAGTGCCTCCGGCTCGATGCGGCCGAGTACGGCGGCGATGAGCACGCCGATCGCGATGGCGACGATCGCGGGCGCCCGGTAGCCCAGGCGGCTCGCGAGGAGATAGACCGCGATCATCGGCACCACGATCTCGGGCGCGTCGGGAACCGCGGCGACGAGGCCGACCCCGAAGCGGAAGAGCACGCCTGCGAGGACTCCCATCACGACCGGCTCCGGCACGAGCGCCATGAGCCGGCGGAAGACGCCGGTCGCGCCCACGAGGAGCGTGGCGAGGGCCGCGGCGACGTACGCGCCGATTACGTCGGAGTACGGGTAGTCGGCGATCGACGTCACGAGCAGCGCCGCGCCCGGCGTCGACCAGGCGCACATGATCGGCATGCGGTAGAAGAGCGAGAGCGCGATGGTGGAGACGCCCGCGCCGATCGCGACGGCCGCCAGCCACGATCCGAATCCCTGGACGCCGATGCCGGCGGCATCGCTCGCCTGCTGGAGGATCACGACCGGCGCGCTGAACGAGATCACCGCCGCGGCGAGCGCGCCGATCCACGTCGAGGGCGTGAGCGAGCGGGGGAGGTCGCGAAGGCTCTCGCGGAGATTCGCGCGCGGATTCAGCTGATCGCCTTCAGTTCACGCGCTTCTCGCGGCCCGCCCACTCCTTCTCGCGCAGGACGTACTTCTGCACCTTGCCGGTCGAGGTCTTGGGGAGCTCGCCGAACTCCACCGCGGCCGGCGCCTTGAAGTGGGCGAGGTGCTCGCGGCAGAAGTCGATGATCTCCCGCTCGCTCGCCTCGTGGCCCGGTGCGAGGGTGACGAACGCCTTCGGGCGCTCGCCCCAGGTGTCATCGGGGATCGCGACGACCGCGCACTCGTGGACCGCCGGGTGACGCGTGATGGTGTGCTCGACCTCGATCGTCGAGATGTTCTCGCCACCCGAGATGATGATGTCCTTCTGGCGGTCGCGCAGCTCGATGTAGCCGTCCGGGTGCACGACGCCGATGTCGCCGGAGTGGAACCACCCGCCGGTGAACGCGGTGGCCGTCGCCTCGGGGTCGGCGAAGTAGCCCTTCATGACGTTGTTGCCGCGCATCACGACCTCGCCCATCGTCGCGCCGTCGGCGGGAACGTCGTTCATCTCGGGATCGACGACGCGGATCGGGTCGGAGACGATGTTGTGGACGCCCTGGCGGCCCGCCAGGCGCGCGCGCTCGTCCGCCGGCAGCTCCGACCAGGACTCCTGCAGCTCGCACAGCGTGTACGGCGCATACGTCTCGGTCAGGCCGTAGACGTGCACGAGGCGGAGGTTCAGCTCCTCCATCCTCGCCAGCAGGGTGGGCGAGGGCGGGGCGCCGCCGGTCGTCGCGATGAGCCCCCGCTCGAGGCGGTGCGCGGCGGGGTGCGAGACCACGCCGAGGTGCACGGTCGGCGCCGCGTTGTAGTGCGTGATCCCCTCGCGCTCGAACAACTCCCACATCGCGCCGTGATCGACCTTGCGCAGGCAGACGTGGCGCGCGCCCATCGCGGTCACGGCCCAGGTGAAGCACCAGCCGTTGCAGTGGAACATCGGGACGATCCAGAGCTGCACCGACTCGGGCCGCAGGTTCGAGTGCAGGGCCTCGACCATGGCGTTGAGGTAGGCGCCGCGGTAGGTGTACATGACGCCCTTCGGCTGCCCGGTCGTCCCCGAGGTGTAGTTGATCGAGATCGTGTCCTCCTCGTCGAGGACGGGCAGCTCGAAGTGCTCGGGCGAGCCGCCCGCGAGGAAGTCCTCGTACGGGTCGCCGGGCGCGCCCGTGTCGTCGATCCGGACGGTCGGGAGCCCCGTGTCCTCGACGAGGTGCGCGAGCTCGTGGTCGGCGAAGACCATCCGTGCGCCGGAGTGCTCGAGGATGTGCGCGATCTCGTCGCGACCGAGCCGCGTGTTGATCGAGACGAGCACCGCGCCGGCCGCGGGGACGCCGAAGTGGGCCTCGAGCATCGCCGGGATGTTCGGGGCCAGGAACGCGACGCGATCGCCGCGCTCGATGCCGGCGGCGGACAGCGCCGAGGCCAGCCGGTTCGCCCGCTCGTTGAACTCGCGGTAGGTGGTGTGGCGCGTGCCATGGACGACGGCGACCTTGTCGGGGAAGACGTACGCGCTCCGTCGCAGGAAGCTCACCGGCGACAACTCGGTTCGGTAGGGCCGCATACCGGGCTCCATCGCTCTCTCCTGATCTCGCTGCTCGCCGAACGTCCCGCGAAGCGTACGCCTGTCGCCGACGCGGTATACGCTCGGGAGCGTGAAGCCGAACCGATCGATCCCGCGCAGCACGGTCGTCCCGGTCCTCATCTATCCGGACGTGCGCGCGGCCGTCGCCTGGCTGAGCGCGGCGTTCGGCTTCACGGAGCGCGTGCAGATCGGCGAGGACCATCGCTCGCAGCTGCAGGTGGGCGACGGCGCGGTCATCGTCGCCGACGTCCGCCACGACCGCCGGCCGCCGCGCCCTGGCGAGGTCACGCACTCGGTGCTCGTGCGCGTCGAGGATGCGCACGCGCACTGCGAGCGCGCGCGGGCGCATGGCGCTCGCATCCTCGAGGAGCCGCGGGACTGGGAGTACGGCGAGCGGCAGTACGCGGCCGAGGACTTCGCCGGCCACCGGTGGACGTTCTCCGAGACGCTCGCCGACGTCGCGCCCGAGGAGTGGGGCGGGAAGCTCGTCTCTCCGGACTAGCGCTCGTACCGGAGCAGCACGACCCCGTTGCCGAACGTCCTCGTCTCGGCGAGCCGGAGCGGCGTCCTGGCGTCCGACGGCGGGAACATCGGCTTGCCCTGCCCGATCGCAACCGGATGGACGTAGAGGCGGTACTCGTCGATCAGGCCGAGTCGCATGAACGTCCCGCCGAGATCGGCGCCGCCGACCACGAGATCGCCACCGGGCTCCGCCTTGAGCGCCTGCACCTCCTCGGGGACGACCTCGCGGACGACGGTGGTGTTCCAGTCGGCGCGCTCGAGCGTCCTCGAGTAGACGATCTTGGGCTTCTCGCGCCAGATGCGGGCGAACTCGGCCTCCACCTCGCCGGTCGCGGGGTCGGCGTCGGCCGTCGGCCAGTAGGCGGCCATGAGCTCGTGCGTGACGCGCCCGCCCAGGAAGGCGCCCATCGCGGCGAGCTGCTCGTTGAAGTGGCGGTGCAGCTCGTCGTCGACGAGGTGCCAGTCGAGCTCGCGGTTCGGCCCCTCCATGAAGCCGTCGAGCGAGATCGACATCATCCAGATGACGCGCCGCGTCGTGGTTCCGGCCATCGTCCCTCCCGTCGTAGCTTCCCAGAGTCTCTCAGTGGAGACGGCCGGGACGCCGGGAACTCATCGGTCACTCGAGCACGAACGTCGCGCGCCCGATCAAGCTCCCGAACGTGGGTGCCTTCCCCGCATGCCGGATCGCGGGCCACACGTACCAGACGTAGGTGCCGGGCGGGAGCTTGGCGGCGGCGAGCGAGAGCGATGCCCGCGACGGCCAGCGGACGAGCACGCGCGTGCCCTTCCGGAACACCTGGACGTTGTAGTACGCGGATCGGGCGCTCGGCTTCCAGGTCAGGCGCGGCGCGCCCGTGACGACGCTGCCCGTGACCGGGCGGAGCGGCAGCGAGCGGTGCCAGCGAGACGATCCGCCTGGCGGCGCTCGAGCGGGCGCCGCTGCGGTCGAAGGCGAAGAGCGCGAGATAGCCCTCTTGCCCTGCCCGAGCGAGAAGACCGCCGACGGGCGCAGGCCGCGGTAGACGAGGCGGCCGTCCGACGGGGTGCGCGGCGCGTGCCTCAGGTTCAGCACGACGGACACGTGAGCGAGGCCCGGAATCACCGGGTTCGTCCAGCGCAGCGTCAACGGGATCGACGACGCGCCCGGCTTCGACCGGGGGATGGCGAGGGTCAGCCCCGTCGGGGCCGGCAGGATCGGCGTGCCGGCGGACGGGCTCCCGGCCGCCGGGGAGGCGATCGGCGCGGCGCCCGCGACCGGCACCGGCGTGACGCCCGCGGCCTGGGCGGCGTTGGACACGGTCACGGTCGTCCTGGCGGTCGCGCTGTGCCCCGCCGCGTCCGCCACGACGTTGCAGACCTCGTACACGCCGTTGGCGTAGCCGGTCGTGTCCCAGGTCGCGCCCAGCACGGGGCCTGCGGAGCACGCCCCGACCGCACCGACGTGCAGGGTGCTCGAGGCGACTCCCGAGACGGCGTCGCTGCTCGTTCCGACGATGCCGACGGTGCCGCCGACGGTTCCTCCCGAGACCTGACCCGCGATCGCGACGGACGCGGTCGGGGCCGTCGTGTCGACGGCCACCGTCAGGCCGGGGCCCTCCGCCGTCCCGCCCAGGAGATCGGTCGTCCTGATGTGGTAGCAGTAGATCCCGTCGACCGGCCCCGCGGAGAAGTCGGTCTGGCCCGGAGGGAGTCCGGTGACGATGGGCCCGCCGAGGGCCTGCGGCCGTGCGCAGACGCCCGAGGAGCGGTACACGCCCTGCGAGGCGTTGGCCGGGTCGCTCGCCGGCGTCCAGTGGAAGGTCGCAGGACGCACGAACGGCGCGCTCGTGAGGAACGGCGGGTTCGCCGGTGCGGTCGCCGCCTGCGCGCCGGCGCACCAGAGCGCCGTGAACGCCCCTGCCAGCGCCAAGACCATCGATCGCCGCATCATTTTCCAGACCCCTCCGCCGTTGCCTGAACGCCGGGCATTCGGACGTGGCGGCGCACTGGTTCGGGTGGTCCGGGCGGGGGACGCTCGCACTACCGTGTGTCAGATGCGACGAGCACTCCTTCTGATCGTCCTCGGCCTCTCGCTCGCAGCCTGCGGATCGAGCGGCGATGCGTCGCCACCGGCCCCGGCCTCTCCGGATACGTCGGCGGCGGCTCGTGCGATCGATGCCTGGTGCGCCGAGCGCCTGGCCGAGGTCGCGCCGGCGGAGATCGCCGCGATCCGCGGCCGGGAGCAGCGCCAGCGGGCGCGCATGGCGAAGCTGCTCCGCGGGGCGGACAAGGACACGGACCCGTACGAGCTCGCGAACGAAGGCGTGAAGGCGATGTTCCGCGAGGAGGGGCTCATGCTGCAGATGCCGCTGCCTGCGGAGATCGACGAGCTCCTGCGGCGCCTGCACGCGCTGCCGGCGGACTCTGCGGGTCGTGCGTGGGGCGAGCGGCTGGCCGCGCTCCAGAAGGATTTCCGCTCGATCGACGCCCGCTTGAAGAAGGGTGACACCGACGCTCTGAAGCAGGCGGGTGACCTCGCGGCGGCGTCTGGCAAGATCGAGCCCCAGGTGCGGGACGCAGCACTGGCAGGCGTCGCAGCGTGTGGCCGGATGGCCTTGAATCCACCCGAGGCGCGCATCTACGCGGAGATCGCACTCGCCGGGGCGTCCGGCGGGGACGATCTCGGGGAGATGGTGAAGGCGCTGCGCCGGCGCGAGCCCTGGCTGGCGGTCCAGGCCGAGCCGGATGCCTGTGCTCTCCCGGCCGATCCGGGGGGCTCCGGCTATGCCGCAGGCGTCTGGAAGACCGCCGGCGGCACCGTCGGCGTGACCGTCAGCGGCTTCGAGGACGGCGGCACGCTCGCACGGACGGCGTCGGGCGAGACCTGGAAGCCGTTCACCGTCAAGCTGACTGCCGCCGGCGGGGCGCAGCGAGTCGGGCCCTGCAAGCGCTAGCCGGGGCGTGAGGCTAGCCGCACCCCGAGACACATGGAGGCCGAGCCTGCCCGCGGCCGCGCGCTTGCGATGGTGAGGTCATGTTGAACCACACCCGACCCCAATCGCCGCTGGCTGCGCATCGCGGCCTCGGAAAATCCACACTCACGCATCTCTTCACTGCCGCCGTCATTCGCCGCAGGACCTTTGGAATTGCGCCGTCCTCCACGTCCGGCAAGGGCGGCGGGCACCGCCCGCTCGGGCCGCAGCTCCGCACGAGCTAACGGTCGAACGCGAGCGCTCCCGAGCCTTGTCGGTGGTCCGAGTGGAGTTCTGCGAGGTTTTTCGCCCGGTCGGCGATAGGATCGGGTCGAAATGGCGGCTGAACGGATCAGGGAGACGGCGCGGTGATCTTGCGCGTCCTCGCGTTCATCGTGATCATCGGCGGGACGATCGGAGCTCTCGGCGGCTACTGCATGGTGCGCTGGCTCGACGGCCGGCGGAAACGTGCCGACTGGGAGCGCGCGACGGAATGGCTCTCGCACGAGCAGCAGGACGAGCAGCAGGACGACCGGCAGACCTGAACCGGGCGCTCTCTGCGTCACGCATCACCGCGGTGCGCCACCGTGAGCCCTGCGTCCCAGCCGGGGGCGCGACCGGAGTCCGGTGGATGCAGGCCGTCCGCCCGGAACCCTGCACGGGCGAGCAGCCACGCGATCACGGAGTTCGAGTTCCACATCTCGCCCGCGTTCAACTCGTCGCGCCCCCAGACCGGCGTCGGCACGCTCGCGACGAGGCCGAGCAGTCGCCGGGCGAGCTGTGGATCGTCGGTGAGCCGGCCCGGCCCGCCGACCGCCGCGGCAAGGTCCGGCACGGTGCCGCCCCGCCAGCAGCGCACCTCGTAGCGGAAGAGGCGCCACCGTCCGATATGGCAGCTGCCGACGGCACCCGTGGCGACCACGCCACGACTCGCCTCGTCGGCGTCCGGCGAGGGCGCGATCTCGATGGTGAAGCGATCGCCGCCGGACTCGACGACGAGGGCGGCGTGGTAGAGGTCGCGGCGCGACCGGCGCCGGCGCACGGCTGCGACCGCCTCGTAGACCCGGCCGTTGAAGCGGACGCAGTGGCCGCCCGCGCCGAGCGGTATCCAGTAGAGATCGACGGCCATTCCGAATTGGAGTTTGTCCGCGCGCGGAAGTGCCGGCATCGGGACACGCGCGGTGCGCGAATGCGGATTGCCCGCAACCGGCGCGGTAGACGCCGCGCGGGGCGCCCGGCGTAGACTCGCCCGCACCGTGCGCACGATCGAGATCGCAGAGGATCGATCGCTCGTGATCGTCGAGCGGCCATTCCCCGAGCCCGGCCCCGGGCAGGTCGTCCTCGACGTCGCGTATTGCGGGATCTGCGGCTCGGATCTGCACTTCCGCGACATCCCGGCACTGTTCCCGGCGGGGACGGTGCCCGGCCATGAGATGTCCGGCTCGATTTCCGCCGTGGGGGAGGGCGTGACGGGCTGGAGCGCCGGCGACCGCGTGAGCGTGCTGCCGTTCGCTCAATGCGGGGAGTGCGACGCCTGTCGCGCGGGCAGCGAGCAGGTGTGCGGCACCGCAGTCGCCAACGGCGTGGGCCTCGGCACCGGCCGCCCGGGCGCGTACGCCGAGCGCGTGATCGTCGACGCGCGGATGCTGTTCGCGCTCCCGGACTCCGTCGACGACCGCGCCGGCACGCTGGTCGAGCCGACGGCGGTCGCCGTGCATGCGCTCGCTCGCGCGCAGCCGCGGGCGGGGGAGCGGCTCGCGGTCGTCGGAGCGGGGCCGATCGGCCTGCTGACGGCGCTGGTCGCCCGCGAGGCCGGTGCCGACGTGTCGCTCGTATCCCGCAATCCCGGGCGGGCGCAGAGCGCCGGGAGGCTCGGGCTGCGCGCGGTCGCCCTCGATGATGTCGCCGGGGCGTTCGCCGGAGGCCCGCCCGCGATCGTGATGGAGTGCGCCGGCACGGTCTCGGCCGCCGCGCTGGCGCTCGAGCTCGTCGCCCCGCTCGGTCGCCTGGTCGTCGTCGGCATCGCGCCCGAGCCGCTCCCGATCGATCCCATGGCGCTCGTCTTCAAGGAGGTCGACGTCCGCGGCGCGATCATCTATCGCCGCGCGGACTTCGATGCCGCGATCGAGCTGCTGGCGTCCGGCAGGATCCCGAGCGATGCGCTGATCGACGACGTGATCGGCTTCGAGGCCGCCGAGGCGACGTTCCGGTCGCTGGTCGCACCGGGCAACCGGCGGGTGAAGGTGCTGATCGACCCCGCGATCGGCGCGTGAGACTGCATGCGTAGGCCTCGCAGGGCCCTGGCCGCGCGAGCGCCGGCTGTCATGCTGGCGCCATGCAACTCGAGCTGATGGCGATCGTCGTCGACGAGTACGACCCGGCGATCGAGTTCTTCGTGAAGACGCTGGGCTTCGAGCTCGTCGAGGACTCGCCCTCCCTGACCAACGACGGGCGGCCGAAGCGCTGGGTCGTGGTGCGGCCGCCGGGCGCCCAGACGGGCCTCCTGCTGGCGCAAGCCGACGGCGACCGCCAGGCAGGTGCCGTCGGCGACCAGTTCGCCGGGCGCGTCGGGCTCTTCCTGCGCGTCGACGACTTCGACGCGACGTACGAGCGCATGGTCGCCGACGGGGTCGAGTTCGCCGGGGAGCCACGCACGGAGGAGTATGGCCGCGTGGTCGTCTTCACCGACATCGCCGGCAACCGCTGGGATCTGCTGGGACCGCGCGACCACAACGGCTGAGGACGCCCGGGCGGGTGCGGAGGCCGGGATGTTACGATACGCAACGTAGCGTTCTACTGAGGAGCCGCCCCGGATGCCCACGCTTGCCCCACCGAAGAAGATTCTCACGGTCGACGACAACGCGATCGTGAGTGCCGACGTGCGCGCGATCCTCGAGTCCGCCGGCTACGACGTCTGCCCGGACGCGCGCGACGGCGTGCAGGCCGTCGAGCACGTGCGCCAGTACGAGCCCGACCTGATCCTGCTCGACCTGAAGCTCCCCCGCATGGACGGGGTCGAGGCCGCGAGCCTGATCCGCGAGGAGTCCGACGCGCCGATCCTCGTGCTCACCGGCTACGACGACTCGGAGCTGCTGGAGCGCGCCGAGGCTGCGGGAACGAGCGGTCTCGTGCTCAAGCCGTTCAGCGAGCACGGATTGCTCTCGGCGGTCCGCACGCGTCTCGCCCAGCGCGACTCCGAGGACTTCGGCCTGCGCTGCATGGTCGAGTCGATGCTGCGCGACGGCGCCAGCGAGGAGACGATCGTCAGCACGCTGCGCGCCGCCACGGGCGGCGGCGATTCCCGGGCGCGCGCACACCGCCGGCCGGGCCTGTGGAGCTTCGCGCGCGGATTGCTGCGCCGGCGCGCTCGAGCGATCTGACCGAGCGCGTCCGCGAGGGCGCCCTGTAACACCACGGCGTTTCCCGGGACCGCGGGGGATGAGCCAGGTCCGTCCACACACGCTGCCGCTCGTCGAGGGCGCGCGAGTGCGCATCGCGAGGCTCGTCGCCTGGGCGCGGGATCCCGGCACCGAGCATCCGGCGGCCGGCGTCGCGCGCGTCGCGGCCGGATTGGTCTTTCTGGGCTTCGGGCCCGGCAAGTTCCTGCATCACGCAGCCGAGGCGTCCGCCTTCGCGCGCTACGGCGTGCCGTTTCCCGACGTCGCGACCCTTGCCGTGGGCGCGCTCGAGATCGTCGGCGGGATTGCCCTGGTGGCCGGCCTGCTGGTGCGGCCGGTCGCGCTCGCGCTGGCGGCGAATCTGCTCGTCGCCGTGGCCACGGCGGGTCGCATCGACGGAGGTCCCGTTCACCTCGGCCTTGCGCCCGCCCTGATCGCCGTGCTCGTCACGCTCGCCCTGGTGGGCAGCGGCCCGCGCTCCCTGGACCGCCGCCTGGCGCGGAGCTAGGTCTGATCGGCAGCGGCGTAGAGCGCCGCGACGTCGATCTTCCGCATCTGCAGCATCGCGGCCATCGCGCGCTGCGCGCGCCCCTCGTCCGCGTCCTTCAGGAGCTCGATCAGCGCGCGCGGAACGACCTGCCACGACAGTCCATAGCGATCCTTCAGCCACCCGCACGGGCCTTCCTCGCCGCCGTCGGTCAGCTTCGTCCAGTAGTAGTCGACCTCGGCCTGGTCGGCACAGTCGATCGACAGCGAGATCGCCTCGTTGAACGTGAACTCGGGGCCGCCGTCGATGGCGGTGAAGTCCTGGCCGTCGAGCACGAAGTCCACGGTCAGCACACTGCCGGCAGGACGCATGCCCTCCTCGCCGTAGTACAGGATGTGCTTGATCTCGGAGTTCGGGAACACCGAGATGTAGAACTCGGCGGCCTCCTTGCTCTGCGTGTCGAACCAGAGGTTGGGCGTGATGGCGGGCATGTTCGTGTCCCTTCGTGAGCGTTGTGGATCTGCACGGGTAGTGACCGTTCTGCGCCGCGGGAATCATCGGCGGAGGACGCTGGGCCGATCGCCCTGGCTCGATCGCGGCCGCGGCTAGGCTGACCGCCGTGGAGCAGCGCCGCATCCCGCGTCTCGGCCGGTCGGTCTCGTGCGTCGGCTTCGGCGGGTGGCAGCTCGGCGCCGACTGGGGCGACGTGCCGGAGGCGACGGGCATCGCCGCGATCGAGGCTGCGCTCGCGGAGGGCGTCACGTTCATCGACACGGCCGACGTGTACGGCGACGGCCGCAGCGAGCGGCTGATCGGCCGCGTGCTCGCGACGCACACGGGAGAGCGGCCGTTCGTGGCCACGAAGATGGGCCGGCGCGTAGCGCAGGAGCATGCCGAGTACACGCCCGCCCGCTTCCGCGAGTGGAACGACCGGTCACGTGCGAATCTCGGCGTCGAGACGCTCGATCTCGTGCAGCTGCATTCCCCGCCGGCGGCGGTGATCGAGGATGACGCGCTCTTCGACGTGCTCGACGAATTCGTCGAGGAGGGGCGCGTCGCGGCCTACGGCGTCTCGGTCGAGACCTCCGCCCAGGCGCTCACGGCGATCGCCCGCCCCGGCGTCGCGACCGTGCAGATCGTCCTCAACGCGTTCCGTCTGAAGCCGCTCGAGCGTGTTCTGCCGGCCGCGCGCGAGGCGGGCGTGGGGATCATCGCGCGCGTGCCGCTGGCGAGCGGGCTGCTCTCGGGCCGCTACACCAGCGAGACCACTTTCAGCGCCGACGACCACCGCAGCTACAACCGGCACGGCGAGGCGTTCGATGTCGGCGAGACGTTCGCGGGCGTCGACTTCGAGACCGGGCTCGAGGCCGTTCGCCGCCTCGCCCCGCTCGTTCCGCCGGGCGCCACGATGGCGCAGTGGGCGCTGCGCTGGGTGCTGGACCAGCCGGGTGTCTCGGTCGTGATCCCGGGTGCCCGCAACCCCGAGCAGGCTCGCGCGAACGCCGCCGCAGCGGCGCTCTCGCCGCTCTCGCCCGACGACCTCGCGGCGGTGGGGGCGGTCTACGACGAGTTGATCCGCCCGTCCGTGCACGCACGCTGGTAGCCGCGGTCACTTCACGGCGACGTGCGCGTACGCGATGCTCGCGCCGAACTGGTCGAAGCCCCATTTCGTCACGTTCTTGCTGGTGACGTTGTGCGTCGAGGCCCAGAGGTAGGGCACCCACGGGACGATCTTCGTCGTGAGCTTCCGGTCCAGCGCCGCATAGCAACTGACGCGGGGATCGCCGACGAGGGCGCCGCAGCGGTCGAGGTCGGCATCGACGCTCGGCACGCGCACGACGTCGCCCTTGACGCCCGCCTTCTTCGCCGTGGGCGGCGTGAGCCCGACGAGCGAGTAGTTCGAGTTGCCCTGCGGGTAGATCGTGCGGCCGTCGAAGAGCGGGCTGAAGAACGTCAGCGCATCGGCGTAGTCCTTGCCCCAGCCGGGGTGGGTCGAGAAGGCGACGTTCAGGCTCGGTGTCGCGAGGGGCGTGTTCGCGTCCTTGGCGACGCGGGTGTTGAGCGCGATCCCGATCGCCTTCAGGTTCTGCCCGAGCGTGGGGAGCATCGACTGCTCGACCGGATTGTCGCCCACGATGGTGAAGATGCTCCTGCAGCTCTTCGCGTCGCAGATGCCGTCGTGATTCGCGTCGTAGCGCGAGCGCTTCATCTCGGCCCGTGCCTTGCCGACGTCGCCGCGGCCGTACGCGCCGTACGGCGCGTAGCCCTTGAGCTTGTCGAGCAGGATGCCGTTGGGCGCGATGTGCGTGGCGATCGAGCCGGCGGAGACGCCGCCGCGCGCCTTGCGCAGCGCATTGCGATCGACGACGAAGCTGACCGCGCGGCGCACGTGCACGTCGTCGAACGGCGGCTGTGTCAGATTCATCGTGAGGTAGCCGGTGAAGTCGCTCGCATTCGTGTGCAGCTGCGGCGAGCCGGTGTAGCGGCGCAGGACGGCCGGCGGCTCCTGGGCGACCTCGTCCTCGACGTCCCCGCGCGCGACGCGCGCGTAGATGTCGTCGGTGTTCGAGTTGACGGTGAAGAGGAACTGGTCGGGGAAGTTCTCGCGCGCCTTGGGGCTGTCCGTCTTCGCCGAGTAGGCGGGATTCCGCACGAGGTCGAGCTTGCGTTCGCCGTCGAAGCCGGAGATGGGACCGGATGCCTTGATCGTCGCGCAACTCGCGGCGTTCAGCTTGTCGGAGCCCGCGAGCATGTACGGCCCGGAGGAGATCAGGTAGCGGCCGTACGCCGCGGCCTTCGTGAAGCAGCCTGCGACCTCGCGCGGCATCGGGCCCGCCGCCGGCATCGCGAGGCGGTAGCGGAAGTCGCCCGTCGGAGCCGTGAGGTCGAAGACGACCGTCCGCGGATTGGGCGTCTTGATGCCGGAGATCGTCTTGGCCTCGCCCTGCGCGTAGGCCGCCATGCCTTTGATCACGTCGTAGTAGGAGCCGTACTGCGCACCCACGGACTTCGTCGCGATGCGCTCGAACGCGAACGCGACGTCCTTCGACGTGATCTCGCGGTTCAGGGGCGGCCCGAAGCGGATCCCGTTCTTGAGCTGGAACGTGTACGTGCGCCCGCCGTTGCCGATCGCCCCGGTGCTCGTCGCGAGGTCGGGGACGAGGAGGTTGCCGGCGGGGCCGGCGACGTGGTTGTAGCCCACGAGCGTGCGCACGAGCAGGTTGGAGTAGAGCCCGAACGCCTGGACGGAGTACTCGCCCGTGGGGTCGAAGCCGGACGTGAAGTCGAACGACGACTCCCAGTCGACGCGATAGGTGCCGCCGCGGGCGGCCTGGCCGTCCTGCCGGGTCGTGCCGGCGGACGTCGTGCTCGCGAGCGCCGTCACCGCCGTCGCTGCGCACGCCGCGCCGATCAGGATCGTCGCAAGTCTCGTCGTCTTCACGCTTCCGCTCCCATCCGCTGGGGTTTGCGCCCTCTTTCAGACGCTAGTGGCGGTTTGCGTTAATTGCGTGTGAAAAGTCGAGAATCGCGCGGTCAGCGCGAGCCGACGCCCGGCGGGCACCACGACGAGCGGAGCTCGCCGGCGGGCCAGCCGGCCGCTGTGGTGCCGGCCTCGTAGGCGCTCTGCAGGAACGCGAGCAGCGTCGCCCGCGGATCCGCGGCGGCGCGCACCGCCTCGTAGGGCAGCAGGGCGAGCGAGCCCGATCCCGCGGCCGTCCACTCGGCTCCCCCGGCGAGCGGGTGCCCGGTGAGCCCCTCGGGCTCGGGTGCGGTGTAGGAGTAGAACGCGGCCTGTCGCGTGGTCTGATCGCCCGGCCAGAACCCGAAGCTGATCGCCTCGTGCGAGTACGCCTCCTGCGTCACGCTGTCGGCATCGGGATTCGCGGGCGCGCGGCGCCCGGAGAAGCGCGTCAGCGCCAGGTCGAAGCTGTGCCAGAAGAGGTGGACGGGACTCGTCTTGCCGCAGTACCACCCCGCGAACTCCTGGAACACCCAGTCGATCCAGGAGAGCGCCGCCCAGTAGCGCTCGACGAACTCGGCGTCGTAGGAGTGGTGGGCGGTGTCCTCGGCGAACGGCGTCGTGACGGGCACCCCGAACGGGACCGCCTTGATCGCCACGTCGATGCCGAGTCCGCCCAGCAGCGCGAAGAAGCGCTCGTGGAACGACGCGACCGAGAGGCCGTCGACGAGCGCGAACGACTCGACCTCGCCGCGGCTGGTGCGCACGACGAGCCGGTGGTCGACGAAATCGAACGCGATGTCGAAGTCCCGTCCCGGCGCACGCAGGCGGCGCGTCGTCAAGCCCGCGGGCGTCGACGTAGAGCGGCACGTTCCACCAGTGGTTCTGCGGCGGCGTCGACGCGAGCCGCACCTTGCCCGCGATCTGCGCCCACAGGTGCAGCGTGTCGCGCGTCTCGCACCAGGCCGCGTAGGGCAGGTCGGGCAGCGAGTGGCTGTCGGAGACCATGTCAGGTCACGTCGGGATGCGGCTGCCGCTCCGTCACGATCAGCAGGCAGCCCGTCTCGGTGCGCGTGTTGTGATGCGTGCCCGGGGCGAAGCTGACGAAGTCGCCGGCAGAGATCGTGCGGCCGCCGCTCTCGATCGCCTCGCCCTCGATGACGTAGAACTCCTCCCAGCCGCGGTGCGTGTGGGGCGTGGTCTCGGCGCCAGGGTGCATCCGGAAGAAGTAGGTGCCGGTCTCGGTCGCCTCGTCGTAGGAGATGGGCCGCCACTCGATGAGGTCGTCAGGGCCGTCCAGCTCGTACGGGATGAGCCCGTCGGTGGCGAGGTTGACGATCTGCGGGGCATCTCCGGCCATGTGATCATTCCTGTCGGCAGGCCGCCGTCGGCGGGCATGCCCGGATCCTATTCCCGGGGGAGTCTCGGGCGTGGAGTTGCGCCGGGCATGGCCGCGCCACGTCATTCCGGCGTGCTCGTGATCGCTGGCGGCTCGACGCCTGCCCGAGGCGCTCGGCGGCCGGTGCTAGGCCGTGTCCCAGTCCAGCACGACGGCCAGCGACTGCGAGCGATCCCGGAGCAGTGACAGGTAGGTCTCGGGAGCCTCCTCGAAGCTCAGCCGGTGGCTGATCAGCGGCGCGAGCTCGAGCTCCCCGTCGCTCACGAGGTCGAAGAACAGCTCGGCGTTGCGCGCCATCGTCCACGGCGTCTGGGGCGTCTCGACCGGCGGGTGCGAGCTGACGTGCGCGCCGATGATCGTGTGGCTCGGCGCGTTCACGAGGTCGTGGAAGTCGAACGGCGGCGGCTCGCCGCGCGGGCTCGAGAGGACGACGAAGCGGCCCTGCCGGTGCCGCAGGACGTCGAACTGCCCCGGGACCAGGCGCGCGTCGCCGGTGGCCTCGAAGACGACGTCCGCCATGCGCCGGCGCGTCGCCGAGGCCACGATGTCGCGCACGGAGAGCCGCTCGGGATGGACGCCGATCACGTCGGGCGGCAGCAGGCCGAGGCGGGCGTCGACCGGGTCGACACCGATCACGGGCCGCGCGCCGCACAGGCGGCAGTAGCGCACGGCCAGCTGGCCGAGCAGGCCGAGGCCGAAGACGACGACCGACTCGCCCCAGCCGACCTCGCCGCGGCGGACGCCGTTCATCACGGTGGCGGCGAGCGTCGCGAACGGCATGAGCTCGAGCGGGACGTCGGCGCCGCGCAGCGGGTAGACCGCGTGCTCGGAGGCGGTGGCCCAGCGGGCGTGGGGCGTGCCCGCGGCCACGATGTCGCCGACCTGCACGCTCTCGACGCCCTCGCCCAGCGCGCTGACCTCCGCCGCGGCGCTGTAGCCCGCCACGAACGGGAACTGCCCGTACCGGTCCCACGCCGAACCCGGCGGGAACTCGCCGGACAGGATCGTCAGCTCGGTGCCGGGGCTGATCAGCGTGCGGCGCGTGCGCAGCAGCACCTCGCCCGGGCCCGGGCTCGGCCGTGGTCGCCCCTCGAGCTCCACGGCGCCGGGAGCGGGGAAGACGAGCGTGGGGTTCTCCGTGTCCTGCGCCATCGCCTGGCGACGATACTTCGCGCGTGACCGTCATGGGCCGCATGCCGAACCTGGCGGAGCCGCGCCTGAACATCGTGCTGCTGCACCCGGAGATCCCGAACAACACGGGCGCGATCGGGCGCACGGCGGCCGCCACCGGATGCCGCCTGCACGTCGTTCACCCGATCGGCTTCGACATGGGCGAGCGCGCCCGCCGCCGCGCGGGTCTCGACTACTGGCACCTCGTCGACTGCGTCGAGCACGAGAGCTGGGATGCGTTCGTCGAGCGAGAGGGCCTGAGCGCGAGCGGCGCGCGCATCTGGCTCTACACGACGAGCTCGCCGCGGCCGCACTGGGAGGTGGCATTCGAGCCGGGCGACTACCTGCTCTTCGGCTGCGAGACGACCGGCCCGCCGGAGGCGATCAAGCGCTGGGCCGGTGCGGCGCGCAGCGTGACGCTGCCGATGATCGACGACCCGGCGGCCCGCAGCCTCAACCTCGCGAACGCCGTGTGCGCTGCGGTCTACGAGGGCCTGCGCCAGTTCGCGACGACCCGGTAGGGGCTACATCATCGGGCCGTAGTACTCGGTCGCCGGGTCGCGGTAGGGGCCGTAGCCGGTCGAGTGGTCGAACTCGGGTGCGTCCTTGATCTGCTGCTTGGTGAGGTCGATCTGGACGGTCTTGGAGTCGTGGTTGACGACGCGCACCGCGGCGGCGGGGATCACGGACATGCGCCCGAACAGCCAGCCGCCGGTGTCGACGACGAGATGGGCCTCGTCCGGTGCGATCGCGAACGAGTCGATGTGGCCGATCTCGCCGTCGTTCGCGACGACCTTGTAGCCCGCGTAGTCGGGCAGCTCGATCTCGCCCTCGGCGAATTCCGAGTCCGGAAGCGGATTCGGCCAGTTCCAGAGTCCGGGGAGCGGTGGGACGGCCATCGAGCGTCTCCTTGTCGGCATGTGCGCGGACGGAACGGTCTGCCCGCCCGAATCCATCGGTAAACGGGCGCTACGAGGCTTCGGCGCTCGCCGTCACGCCGGCTCCGGCGGGCGCCGGCGTCCGCAGCATCACGTATGCCAGCACCGCTCCGAGGGCGACGCACGACGCGCCGACGAGGAACGCCAGCTGGTAGCCGCTCGTGAGCGCGCTCGGGACCGGGTGCCCGTCGGCCACGAGCGAGCGCGCGTGGTCGGTCGAGATCGTGCCCAGCACGGCCAGGCCGATCGCGCCGGACATCTGCAGCGAGACGTTGACGATGCCGGAGGCGAGACCCGGCGTCGGCGCTCGGGACATGCGCCATCGCGATCGCGAGCAGCGGGATGAACGCGAGGCCGGCGCCGAGTCCGAGAACCAGGAGCGCGGCGAACATGGTGGGGAAGTAGGCCGTGTGCTCGTCGAGGCGCGACATCAGCAGCAGCCCGAAGGCGGTGAGCACGAGGCCCGGGAGCATCACGCGGCGTGCGCCGAAGCGACCCATCAGGCGGGCGGTGATGCCGGCCGAGAGCACGCCGACCGCGAGCGAGAGCGGCAGGAACGCGACGCCCGTGCGCAGCGCGCTGTAGCCGCGCACGCGCTCGAGGTAGAGCGCGCCGAGGAAGAACGTCGAGAAGAGCCCGGTTGCCAGCAGGCCGCGCACGATGCTCGTGCTGGCGAGGCCCTGCACGCGCAGGATGCGCAGCGGCATGATCGGGTTCGCGATCCGCGCCTGAAGCACGAAGAAGAAGATCATCAGGACGATCGCGGCGCCGCCGTAGACCAGCGTGTGCGGCGAGGCCCAGCCGTGGTCGGGAGTGGTCACGATCGCGTAGATGCCGAGCATCAGCGCAGCCGTGACGGCGATCGAGCCGATCCACGTCGACGCCCTTGTCGAGCCCGAGCGGCTCGCTCTCCTCGAGCAGCGCGTGGCCGGCCAGCAGCGTGACCGCGCCGATCGGGATGTTGATGAAGAAGATCCAGTGCCAGTCGATGGCCTGCGTGATCAGGCCGCCGACGAGCAGGCCGACCGAGCCCCCGCCCACGGCCACGAAGATGTACGCGCTCATGGCCTTGGCGCGCGCGGCCGGCTCCGGGAACTCGGAGACGATCATCGCGATGATCACGGACGCGGAGACGGCACCGCCGAGGCCCTGGACGAAGCGCGCGGCGATCAGCGCCTTCTCGTCCTGCGCGAGCCCGCACAGCAGCGAGGCCAGGGTGAAGAGCGCCACGCCGCTCAGGAACACGCGCTTGCGGCCGACGAGGTCGCCGAGCCGGCCCGCGAGCAGCAGGAAGCTGCCGAACGAGATCAGGTAGGCGTTGATGACCCACGTCAGGTCGGACTGGGCGATGCCGAGATCGGTCTGGATCGCCGGCAGTGCGACGTTCACGACCGATCCGTCGATCGTGTTCATGAACATCGCCAGGCAGACGACGCCGAGCGCGATCCAGCGCCGGCGGTTCCCCGCGCGCGCGGCGGCTGCGGCGAGCTCGGTCAGCTCGCGACCCGAACGGCCGCGCCTGCCGCCGTCGGGAGGTAGATCTGCTCGGCGTAGTCGCGCACCATGCGCGTCGCGAGCAGGTGCGGCGCGAGCGAGCTGACCGTGTCCCGGATCATGCCGAGCCAGGCGCGGGGGAGACCGTCGGCGCGCTCGTAGAAGCGCGGCGCGAGCTCGTGCTCGATCAGGTCGAGGATCGACGCCGCCTCGCGGGCGTCCCGCTCGCCGGGATCGATGTCCTCGTCCTCGGCCGAGGGGATCGCCCAGCCGAAGCGCCGGGGCGTAGCACTCGTCCCACCAGCCGTCGAGGATCGAGAGGTTGAGCACGCCGTTGAGCGCGGCCTTCATGCCGCTCGTCCCGCAGGCCTCGAGCGGGCGCAGCGGTGTGTTCAGCCAGACGTCGACGCCGGACACGAGCACGCGCGCGAGCGCCATGTCGTAGTCGGCCAGCATGATCACGCGATGGCGCACGTCGTGGCCGGCGGCGAACGCGCCGAACTCCTCGATCAGCCGCTTGCCGTCGCCGTCGTGCGGATGCGCCTTGCCGGCCACGAGCAGCTGCACGGGGCGCTCGCCGCTCGTGAGCATGCGCGCGAAGCCGCTCGCGCTCGCGCAGCAGCAGCGTGAGCCGCTTGTAGGTCGGAACGCGCCGCGCGAAGCCGAGCGTGAGCGCCTGCGGATCGAGCACGTCGGCGAGCCAGGCGCGATCGCCCGGGTCGTCGCCGCGCTCTGCCGCCTGCGCGACCAGCCGCCGGCGCACCTCGTCGACGAGCCGCAGCCGGGCGTCGGCGCGTGCCTCGAAGAGCTCGCCGTCCGAGACCTCCGCGAGCTGCTCCCAGCCCGTCTGGCGCGCGCCGTAGCCGGCACCGAGCCGCGCGCGGTAGAGCGCGGCGAACTCGGGGCCGACCCAGGTCTCGGCGTGGACGCCGTTGGTGACGTGCGTGATCGGCACGTCCTCGACGGCGAGTCCGGGCCAGAGCGGCGCGAACATCGCGCGCGCCACGCTCGCCGTGCAGACGGCTGACGCCGTTCACGCGCGCCGCCATGCGGATGCCGAGCGCGGCCATGTTGAAGACGCGCGCGTCGCCGCCGGCTTCGGATCCGAGCGCCAGCAGGCGCTCCAGCGGCAGCCCGGTGGGGACGCCGCCGGGGCCGAAGTAGCGCGCCATCAGGTCGTGCGAGAAGCGGTCGATGCCGGCGGGCACCGGCGTGTGCGTCGTGAAGACGGTGCGCGCGCGCACGACCTGCAGCGCGTGCTCGGGATCGGCGCCGCCCTCGACGAGCTCGCGCACGCGCTCGATGCCGAGGAAGCCGGCGTGCCCCTCGTTCATGTGGAACACGTCCGGCTCGTAGCCGCAGGCCGCGAGCGCCTTGACGCCGCCGATTCCGAGCAGGATCTCCTGGCGCAGGCGGTGCTCGCTGTCGCCGCCGTAGAGGCGATCGGTGACGGCGCGCTCGGCGGGCGCGTTGTCCGGCACGTCGGCGTCGAGCAGCAGCAGCGGAACGCGACCGACGTCCGCGCGCCAGATGCGCGCGTGCAGCGTGGCGCCCGGCAGCGCGATCGGCGATCTGCAACGGGCGTGCCGCCGGCGGTGAGCACCGGTGTGAGCGGCAGCAGCGCCGGGTCGAGATCGACGAACTGCTCCTTCTGCGCGCCGCGCGGCGTGAGCAGCTGGCGGAAGTAGCCGCTGCGGTAGAAGAGGCCGACGCCGACGATCGGGACGCCGAGGTCGCTGGCTGCCTTGAGGTGGTCGCCGGCCAGGATCCCGAGCCCGCCCGAGTACTGCGGCAGCGCCTCGCTGAGCCCGAACTCGGGCGAGAAGTAGGCGATCGCACCCGGCGCGCCGGACAGCGTCTGGTACCAGCCCGCGCTCCCCAGGTGCGCGTCGAGCCGACGTTCGGCAGCGCGTCAGGCGGGCGCGGAAGCCGTCGTCGGCCGCGAGCTGCTCGAGGCGCGCGGGGGCCGCGGCCGCGAGCATCGCGACCGGGTTGCCCGATGCGCGCGGCGAGGCCGTCGGGATCGACCTCGGCGAGCACGCCCGCGATCTCCTCGTCCCACGTCCAGAGCGAGGTTGCGGGCGAGGCGGTCGAGCGGCTGGAGGCGATCGGGCAGGGTGAGAGCGTTCATGGGATCGGCTGGCGGGGCCGTGTCGAGTCTCCGAGATACGTCGGTCGGCGGCGGGAGCGAGGGCCGCGCGTCGCACCCGCCGAGCACCCTCGCTCGACACGCACAGCCACCACGGCTAGCGTCCAGGTCATCGTCGACAGCTGGACTCCCAGGCCGTGAAACGAAGCGTAGCGTGAGCGAGGCGCCGCGCTTCCAGATGCTCGTGCGCCCGGGGAACCCCGACTTCCTCGACCTGCCGTGGCGCGAGCCGCTCGTCGAATGGGAGAGCGAGCGCATCGTCGAGGTGACGCGCGGGATCCACCGCCACGTCGTGCGCTTCGTCAGCTACGGCGACCGGCTCTACGCGCTCAAGGCGCTGCCGCCGCGCGTCGCGCGGCACGAGTACCGGCTGCTGCGCGCGCTGGCCGACGAGGTCGTGCCCGTCGTCGAGGCCGTCGGCGTCGTCACGCGCACCCCGGGCGAGGACCGGCAGGAGCCGGAGGCCGTGCTGATCACCCGCCACCTCGACTTCTCGCTGCCGTATCGCCTGCTCTTCAGCGGGCCGGGCGTGCGCCGACCTCCGCAACAGCCTGCTCGACGCGCTCGCCGAGCTGCTCGTGCGCATCCATCTCGCGGGCTTCTTCTGGGGCGACTGCTCGCTCTCCAACACGCTCTTCCGGCGCGATGCCGGCACGCTCTCGGCCTATCTCGTCGATGCCGAGACGGGCGATCTGCATCCGCAGCTGAGCACCGGGCAGCGCGCCCACGATCTCCAGATCGCCGAGGAGAACGTGGCCGGCGAGCTGCTCGACCTCGAGGCGGCCGAGGTCGGCCTGCCCTCGGGCCTCGATCCGCTCGAGACGGCCGCCGAGGTGCCGCGCCGCTACGAGGCGCTGTGGTCGGAGCTGACGCGCGAGGACGTGTTCGGGCCCGACGAGACGTACCGCATCGACGAGCGCCTGCGCCGCCTCAACGGCCTCGGCTTCGACGTCGACGAGGTGCAGCTCGTGGGCGATGCCGGCGGCCAGACGCTGCGGCTCAACCCGCAGGTCGTCGAGCCCGGGCACCACCGCCGCCGGCTGCACACGCTCACCGGCCTCGACGTGCAGGAGAACCAGGCCCGCCGCCTGCTCAACGACCTCGCCACGTTCCGCGCGACGGGCGGCCGCTCCGCGGCGCCCGAGTCGGTCGTCGCATACCGCTGGCTGACCGAGTGCTTCGAGCCCTCGATCGCGTCGGTGCCGGCCGACCTGCGCGGCAAGCGCGAGGCCGCGGAGCTGTTCCACGAGATCCTCGAGCACCGCTGGTTCCTCTCGGAAGCGGCGCAGCGCGACGTCGGCATGCCTGCGGCGGTCGAGTCGTACATCGACGAGGTTCTGCGCCACCGCCCCGACGAGAAGGCGCTGCTCGACGCCCGAGGAGGACGCCTAGCCGCTAGGGCTCGTCGAGCAGGCGCAGGATGCCGGTGGCGGGGACGTGCACCCAGCCGGGCCGGTTGTCCAGCTCGTAGCGCAGCTCGTAGAGCGCCTTCTCCAGCTCGCACGCGGCGAGCTGGGCAGCGCGCGCGACGCCCGGCTCCGGGCAGCAGGGACTGGTCGATCTCCTCGTCGTAGCCGGCGAGGAAGGCGCGCGGGCGTCGCGCTCCCAGTCTCCGGGAGCCCGCGCCCTGGCTGCGGCACCGTCTCGGCCGCGTAGGCGAACGAGCGCAGCATGCCGGCGACGTCGCGCAGCGGCGAGCTCTTGCGGCGGCGCTCGGCGAGCGGGCGTGCGGGCTCGCCCTCGAAGTCGAGCACGAGCCAGTCGCCGCCGGCCCACAGCACCTGGCCGAGGTGGTAGTCGCCGTGCTGGCGGATGGCCCGGCCGCCGGTGCCGGCGCGAAGCAGCGAGCGCAGCCGCTCGAGCACGTCGTCGCGTGCGCGCGCGCACGGCCTCGGCGGGGCCTCCCGGCTCGAGACCCTCCAGCACGTCGCTGCGCCTCGGCCTCGGCGCTCGCTCGCGCGCCCCCGCAGCGAGCGGCTCCGGGCGGAATGCCGGGTCGCCGGCGTCGCCCGGCGAGCACGCTGTGCATGCGCGCGGTGATCTCGCCCAGCCGCCGCAGGCGCGAGAGGAAGGGCGCGGGCTCGGCGAACGACGCGAGCGCGAGCTCCCAGCCGTCGCGCGCGTCCGGCACGAACGCCTGCAGGACGCCGAGCGTCGCCGTGATCGGGGCGCCGGCGTAGCGGTACCAGCCGAGCAGGCGCGGCGTGTGCTCGAAGCCGTGCGACGTCGAGGAAGCGCAGCAGCTCGAGCTCCGTGCTCTCGCCGTCCTCGAGGCGCCGGTAGGCCTTGAGGATCACCTGCTCGCCGAACACCACCGAGCTGTTCGACTGCTCGCCGCCGACCGAGCCGCACGGGGACGAGCGCGGTCGCGTCGGGAAGCGGGCCGGTGAGCTGCGAACTCCACGCGATCCGGCCGGGGTCGCGAGCGGCTGCCCGCGCCGCAGCGCTGCGAGCAGCGCGTGGGCCAGCACCGGATCGGCCAGCGAGAGCTCGAGCGCTCCGCTCTCCCGCAGGCGCATAGGGCAGCTGGTACAGCTCGCTCGCCGCCCTCGGCGAAGCCGGCCTCGAAGAGCGCGAGCACGCAGCCGGGCGCGAGCGCCTGCGGAGTCGACCACGCGCCCGTCCGCGAGGCTGCGCGACTTGGCGCCGAACCAGCGCTGCGCGCCGACGAGCTCGCGTCAGCGACGGCGTCGCCGGTCACAGCTCGACGTGCAGCAGGTGGGCCTGCTGCAGGCCCGGCTCGAGGCGCACGTAGTTGCGCCCGGCGCGCCAGGTGAAGGCGCCGTCGCCGAGCAGGTCGGAGACGTCGAAGGCGGCCGGCAGCCCGAGCTCGGGCGGAATCGTGACGACGCCCTCGCGCGCCGCGACCGGGTCGAGGTTGACGCACGCGATCACGGCGTTGTCGCCCGTGCGCTTGATGTACGCGATGAGGTGCTCGTTCTCGGTCTCGAGGAACGTCAGGTTGTCGATCCGCTGGAGCGCCGGGTTGGCGCGGCGCACGGCGTTGAGGCGGCCGATCAGCGGGAGCAGCGGCCCGTCGAGCGTGCGCTTCTTGACCTCGTACTTCTCGGAGTCGAGGTACTCCTCGCTGGCCTCGGTGAGCGGCACGTTCTCGCAGCGCTCGAAGCCCGAGTAGACGCCGTAGGAGGGCGAGAGCGTCGCCGCCAGCACGAGCCGCGCCTCGAACGCCGGGCGCCCGCCCTGGACGAGGTAGGCGTGCAGGATGTCGGGCGTGTTGGCGAAGAAGTTCGGGCGGAAGAACTGCGGCAGCTCGGAGCGCGTGAGCTGGGTCATGTACTCGATCGAGCTCGGCCTTCGTGTTGCGCCACGTGAAGTAGGTGTAGGACTGGCTGAAGCCGACCTTCGCGAGCATCGCCATGAGCGCCGGGCGCGTGAACGCCTCGGCCAGGAACACCGTCTCGGGGTGCCGCTTCTGCACGTCCGCGATCAGCCACTCCCAGAACGCGATCGGCTTCGTGTGCGGGTTGTCGACGCGGAAGACGGTGACGCCGCGGGCGACCCAGTGCAGCACGACGTCGCGCAGCGCATCCCAGAGCGCGCGCCAGTCCTCGGTGTCGAAGTTGACGTTGTAGATGTCCTGGTAGCGCTTGGGCGGGTTCTCGGCGTACTTGAGCGTCCCGTCCGGCCGGCGGTGGAACCAGTCGGGGTGCTCGCGCAGCCAGGGGTGGTCGGGCGAGCACTGGATGCGCGAAGTCGAGCGCGATCGCGATGCCGAGCTCGGACGCGCGCGCGGTCAGGCTGGCGAACTCGGCCTCGCTCCCGAGGTCGGGATGCAGCGCGGTGTGCCCGCCGGCCTCGCTGCCGATCGCCCACGGGCTGCCCGGGTCGGAGCGGCGCGCCGTGGGAGCGTTGTTGCGGCCCTTGCGATGCGTGCGCCCGATCGGGTGCACGGGCGGCAGGTAGAGCACGTCGAAGCCGAGCTTCGCGAACTCGGGCAGCCGCTTCTCGACGCCGGCGAATCCGCCCCACGAGCGCGGGAAGAGCTCGTACCAGGAGCCGAACGTCGCGCGCTCGGCGTCGGCCGTGATCTCGAGGGCACCGTCGCTGACGGTCTGCTCCGAGCGGTCGCCGGTCTTCGCGGCGAGCCCCTCCTCGACGGTCAGCGACGCGACGCCGAGCAGCGCGGCGCCCTCGGAGAGCTCGCTCGCGAGATCGCTCTGCCCGCGCGGCGACCTTGCGCTCGAGCTCGTGCTTCCACGAGGCGACGCGATCGACCCACGCGACGACGCCGAACTGCCAGCGCCCGAGCGCGTCCGGCGTGAACGAGCCGTGCCAGCGATCGGGATCCTCCGGGATCGCGGCGCATCGGAGCCTCGCGCCAGCGGCGCGCGCCGGGCGGGCGGTAGCGCACGCGCCGCGCCGAGCACCTCGTGGCCGTCGCGCACGATCGTCGCCCACACGTCGACGGTGCTCGCCGACCGCCCGCTTGACGGGGTAGAGGCCGCCGTCGAGCTGCGGCCAGATGCGCTCGATGCGGATGCGCGGGGGCTTACGGCGCGGGCAGCGTCACGCGGGCACCCCCGGCAATCCGCGGGTGGGGTGGTTCTGGAGTAGTGTTGCCGCCACCCCCGCAGAGTACGCCGCACGCGCGATGCCCAAACCCTTGTTTCGGAGCGTGGCGAGCCGGGGAGAAGAAATTCTGCAGCCCGGGCTGGTCCGGGCCCGAAACGAGGGGTGCGATGGCCGGTGTGACGTTCGACGGCGTTTCGAAGGTCTACCCGGATGGCACGCGCGCCGTCGACGGCATGAGCCTCGACATCAAGGACGGCGAGTTCATGGTGCTCGTCGGCCCGTCGGGCTGCGGGAAGACGACCGCGCTGCGCATGCTCGCGGGTCTCGAGGACATCAGCGAGGGCCGCGTCGTGATCGGCGACCGCGTCGTCAACCACGTGCCCTCGCGCGACCGCGACATCGCCATGGTGTTCCAGAGCTACGCGCTCTATCCGCACCTCACCGTCTACGAGAACATCGCCTTCGGCCTGCGCGTCAAGAAGGTGCCGAAGGCCGAGATCGACACGCGCGTGCAAGGACGCGGCGCGCATCCTCGACCTCGAGGCGCTGCTCGACCGCAAGCCGCGCGCGCTCTCGGGCGGCCAGCGCCAGCGCGTCGCCATGGGCCGCGCGATCGTGCGCCACCCGCAGGCCTTCCTGATGGACGAGCCGCTCTCGAACCTCGACGCGAAGCTGCGCGTCCAGACGCGCGCCGAGATCGCCAAGCTCCAGCACGACCTCGGCGTGACGACGATCTACGTGACGCACGACCAGGTCGAGGCGCTCACGATGGGCGACCGCGTCGCGGTCATGCGCAAGGGCGAGCTGCAGCAGGTCGACAGCCCGCAGGAGCTCTACGACCGGCCGCTCAACCTGTTCGTCGCCGGCTTCATCGGCAGCCCCGGCGATGAACATGCTCGAGGCCAAGCTCGAGCAGAACGGCGAGCGGCTACGACGTGCGCGTGGGCTCGCAGACGCTCGCGCTCGACGCCGAGGCGGTCGCGTCGCATCCCGCGCTCGGCGACTACATCGGGCGCGACATCATCCTGGGCATCCGTCCCGAGGATCTCGAGGACGCGACGCTCGCGACCGACGCATCGCCCGACCGGCGGCTCAAGGGGAAGGTCGAGCTCACGGAGGCGCTGGGCTCCGAGGTCATGGTGCATTTCTCCGTCGACGCGTCGCACGCCATCACCGAGGACGTGCACGAGCTCCAGGCGGACATCGGCGAGGATCGCGCTCCTGGCAGCGCGATCGGCGCCGCCGGAAGGCGGCGCAGTCCTCGTGGGCCGGTTCAGCCCGCGCTCGCGCGTGAAGGGCGGCGACGAGATCGAAGTCGCCGTCGACACGCGCACGCTCCACTTCTTCGATCCCGAGACCGCTCTCGGGATCTACGACAAACCCTCCTGAAAGGAGCCCCTATGAGCAAGTTGCGCACCTCCGTGCTCGCTCTCGGCGCCGCGCTCGTCGCACTCACCGCCCTCGCCACGACGGCGAGCGGCGCATCCCACTCGAAGTCGGCCGTGAGCGGCAATCTCGCGTTCGTCGGCATCTGGACCGGGCCGGAGCAGAAGAACTTCCAGCTCGTCCTCGACGGCTTCAAGAAGAAGTTCCCGGACGTCTCGGTGAAGTACACCTCGGGCGGCGACAACACGCCCACGATCCTCTCCACCGCGATCGCCGGCGGCAATCCGCCCGATCTCGCGGCGGTCGGGCAGCCCGGCCTCGTCAAGCAGTTCTCCGCCCGCAAGGCGATCAAGCCGCTCGACTTCGTCAAGCCGACGATGTCGAAGAACTACGCGGCGTCCTGGGTCACGCTCGGCACGTACTCGGGGAAGCTCTACGGCATGGTCTTCAAGGGCGCCAACAAGTCGACCGTGTGGTACTCGACGCAGCGCGTTCAAGAACGCGGGCGTCAAGCCGCCCAAGACCTGGCCCGAGCTGCTCACGGCGGCCAAGACGCTGCGCGCCTCCGGCACGAAGGCGTACTCGATCGCGGGCGCCGACGGCTGGACGCTGACCGACCTGTTCGAGAACATCTACCTGCGTCAGGCCGGGCCGGCCAAGTACGACAAGCTGTCCGCGCACACGATCAAGTGGACGGATCCGTCGGTCAAGACCGCGCTCAAGTCGATGGCGCAGATCTTCAGCGACACCGGCAACATCTTCGGCGGCACGAGCGGCGCGCTGCAGACCGACTTCCCGACCTCGGTCAACAACGTGTTCAGCATTCCGCCGAAGGCAGCCATGGTGATGGAGGGCGACTTCGTGCCCGGCGCGTCCACCACCAAGGCCAAGGCGGTCACGGACTACAACGAGTTCGCGTTCCCGTCGATCGGGAGCGGCGCGCCGTCCGTCGTCGGCGGCGGCGACACCGTCGTGATGTTCAAGGACACGCCCGCGGCCCGCGCGCTCGTGACGTACCTGGCGAGCCCCGAGGCGGCGACGATCTGGGCCAAGAAGGGCGGCTTCTCCTCGCCCAACAAGGGCGTGCAAGGCGAGCGCGTACCCGGATGCGCTGACGCGCGCGACGGCGACGGCGCTGGCACAGGCCAAGACGTTCCGCTTCGACATGTCGGATCTCGCGCCGGCGGCCTTCGGCGGCACGCCGGGCCAGGGCGAGTGGCAGATCCTGCAGAACTTCCTCGGGAAGCCGACGGACGTCAACGGCACCGCCTCGAAGCTCGAGACGGCAGCCGCGGCGGCCTACAAGTAGCACCCACGTGAGTAGTCCGAGCATCGGTGCGGAGCCCCCGTTCGCGGGGGCTCCGCCGGATGGCGACGAGCCGGGGCGGCGCTTGAGGGCGTACCTGGTCACGGCCGTCTTCCTCGCGCCTGCGCTGATCCTGCTGATCCTCTGGATCCTCTACCCCGTCGTCTACACGATGTGGCGCAGCCTCTACGACCGCTCGGGCGACAACTTCATCTGGCTCGACAACTACCAGACGCTCTTCTCGACCGACACGACGCGGACGGCGATCAAGAACAACGCGATCTGGGTGGCCGTCGTCCCGGCGCTCGTGACCGCGGTCGGCCTCGTCTTCGCCGTGCTCACGGAGCGCATCCGCTGGTCCGTCGCATTCAAGATCGCCGTGTTCATGCCCATGGCGATCTCGCTCTTCGCGGCCGGCGTGATCTGGCGCATCATGGATCAGCAGGAGCCCAGCCGGGGCGCCGTCAACGCCGTCGTCGCCGCGGTGCACGACCACTTCGTGCCGCCCGGCCCGCTCTCCGACGCCCTGCCGTCGGGCGACAACCTGACCGGCACCCCGTCCACGGGCATCGTGCTCAAGACGCCGGTGCGGCCGGGATCCGTCGCGCTGCTGCCGCTGACCGGCATCCCGCCCGACCAGGTGCCGGCGGGATCGAAGCAGGCCGTGCTGCGTGAAGGGCGCCTCGGGCGAGATCCGCGGCGTCGTGTGGCGCGACTTCAAGCCCGGCGGCGGCACCCCCGGCAAGCTCGAGAAGGGCGAGGTCGGCCTCGGCGGCGTGACCGTGGAGCTGCGCGACTCGTCCGGGAAGAGCATCTCGACCACCAAGACGGACGAGGCGGGGGACTTCGCCTTCACGGGGGTCGATGCCGGCACCTACCGCACGGCGATCGGCTCGGACACGTTCAGGCAGCCGTACGGCGGGGTCTCATGGCTCGGCTCGAAGCTGATCACGCCGTCGATCATGATCGCCTACATCTGGGTCTGGGCGGGCTTCGCCATGGTGGTGATCGCCGCCGGACTCGCTGCGATCCCACGCGATGTGCTCGAGGCCGCCCGCACGGACGGCTCGACCGAGTGGCAGGTCTTCCGGCGCGTCACGGTCCCGCTGCTCGCGCCGGTCCTGAGCGTCGTCTTCATCACGATGCTGATCAACGTCCTCAAGGTCTTCGACATCGTGCTGGCGGTCGCGCCGGCCTCGGTGCAGGCCGACGCGAACGTGATCGCGCTCTCGATGTGGCGCACCTCGTTCGGCGGCGTCAACGACTTCGGTCTCGGCTCCGCGATCGCCGTGTTCCTGTTCCTGCTCGTGATCCCCGTGCTCGCACTCAACGTCCGCCGCTTCCGGAGGGAGGTCTAATGGCTACTGCCGTCTCCGACGCAGACCCCGACGTCCCCGAACAGCGCGAAAGCGTCGCTGCCCGGATCCTGCGCATCGTCGCGAAGGCGCCGGTGAACATCCTGCTCATCATCGTCGCGGCCCTGTGGCTCGTGCCGACGATCGGGCTCGCGCTCACCTCGCTGATGTCGGCGAACGACTTCGCCAGCGAGGGCTGGTGGAAGGTCATCTCGCATCCGCACATCGCGACGTGGGACAACTACTCCACGCTCATCAACGACACCAGCATCCCGTCGTCGCTGTGGGTCACGATGCAGATCGCCATCGGCGGCACGATCCTGCCGATCATGATCGCCGCGCTCGCGGGCTACGCGTTCGCGTGGCTCGAATTCCCGGGCCGCGACTGGTTGTTCATCATCGTGATCGCCATGCTCGTCGTGCCCATCCAGATGGCGCTGATCCCGATCTTCTCGCTCTACAACCACTTGCACCTGTTCGACACGGTGATCGGACTCGTGCTCTTCCACACGGCGTTCGGCCTGCCGTTCGCGATCTTCCTGTTGCGCAACTTCTTCCTCGGGATACCCAAGGACATCCTCGAATCGGCGCGTATCGACGGCGCCTCCGAGTTCAGGATCTTCTTCCGCCTGATCCTGCCACTCGGCTTGCCCGCGATCGCCTCGCTCGCGATCTTCCAGTTCCTCTGGACCTGGAACGACCTGCTCGTGGCACTGACAATGGCGCGCAACACGCAGCCGCTGACCGTTGCGATCTTCTCGAACCTGCGCCAGTTCGGCTCGAACATCGAACTGATCGCCCCCGCCGCGTTCTTCTCGCTCGCGATCCCGCTGGCCGTCTTCCTCGCCTTCCAGCGCTACTTCGTGCAGGGGCTGCTCGCCGGCTCCGTGAAATGAGAGTGGAGGACACCGGAGCAGAGCCGCCCGCCCAGCCGGGCCACTGGTTTCAGGCCGACCCGCTGTGGTTCAAGCGGGCCGTCTTCTACGAGATCCACCTGCGCGGCTTCTTCGACGGAAACGGCGACGGCTCGGGCGACCTGCGCGGGCTGACCGAGAAGCTCGAGTACCTCAAATGGCTCGGGATCGACTGCATCTGGCTGCTGCCGATGTATCCCTCGCCGCTCAAGGACGGCGGCTACGACGTCGCCGACTTCCTCAGCGTGCATCCCGACTACGGCGTGCTCGAGGACTTCACGCGGTTCGTCGACCAGGCGCACCAGCTCGGCATGCGCGTGATCGCCGACTTCGTCATGAACCACACCTCGAGCGACCACCCGTGGTTCCAGGAGTCGCGCTCGAGCCCGGACTCGCCGAAGCGCGACTGGTACGTGTGGTCGGACACGGATCAGCTGTACCAGGATGCGCGCATCATCTTCACCGACACCGAGGTGTCGAACTGGACGTGGGACCCGGTCGCGGGCGCGTACTACTGGCACCGCTTCTTCCATCACCAGCCCGACCTCAACTACGACAATCCCGAGGTGGGGGAGGCGATGCTCTCGGCGCTGCGCTTCTGGCTCGACCTCGGGCTCGACGGATTCCGCCTCGACGCCGTCCCGTACCTCTACGAGCGCGACGGCACGAACTGCGAGAACCTGCCCGAGACGCACGCCTTCCTGCGGCGCGTGCGCGCGCACATCGAGGAGTCCCATCCGGACACGCTGCTGCTGGCCGAGGCGAACCAGTGGCCGGCCGACGTCGTCGAGTATTTCGGCGAAGGCGACGAGTGCCACATGGCGTTTCATTTCCCGGTGATGCCGCGCATGTTCATGGCGCTGCGGCGCGAGGAGGCGCGGCCGATCTACGAGATCCTCGCGCAGACGCCGGCGATTCCCGACAACTGCCAGTGGGGCCTCTTCCTGCGCAACCACGACGAGCTCACGCTCGAGATGGTGTCCGACGAGGAGCGCGACTACATGTATGCGGAGTACGCCAAGGATCCGCGCATGCGCATCAACGTCGGCATCCGCCGCCGGCTCGGGCCGTTGCTGGACAACGGCCGCGACGAGGTCGAGCTCGTGCACGCGATCCTGTTCTCGCTCCCGGGCAGTCCCGTCCTCTACTACGGCGACGAGATCGGCATGGGCGACAACGTCCATCTCGGCGACCGCGACGGCGTACGGACGCCCATGCACTGGACGGGCGACCGCAACGCGGGCTTCTCGCGCGCCGATTTCGCGCAGCTCTACCTGCCGCCGCTGATGGATCCCGTCACCGGCTACCAGGCCGTGAACGTCGAGGCCCAGCTGCGCACGCCGACCTCGCTGCTGCGCTGGCTGCACCGCTTCATTGCGCTGCGCAAGGAACATCCCGTGTTCGGTCTCGGCACGTACGAGCCGCTCACGCCCGACAACCCGCGCGTCTTCGCCCACGTGCGCCGATTCGAGGAGGACGTCGTGCTCTGCGTCCACAACCTGGCGCGCAGCGCTCAGGCGGTGACGCTCGACCTCTCGGAGTTCGACGGCTCCGTCCCCGAGGAGCTCCTCGGCGGTGCCGCCTTTCCCACCGTCACGCGCGAGCCGCTACCTCCTCACGCTCGGGGGGCGCGGGTTCTACTGGCTCACGCTGCGGCGGCCCGATGCTTGACCTCACCCGTCTCCCCGAGGCCGAGCTCAGCGCGTTCGTCGCGCGCCAGCCGTGGTTCCGCGCGCACCGCAGCGAGGGCGCCGCGATGCGCGTGGTCGAGGCCACCTACGTGCACACGGTCGCGCCACTGCTCGCGATCGCCCTCGTCGAGGTCGCGACGGAGCGCGGCCTGAACGAGATCTACCAGCTGCCGATCGGCCTGCGCCCCGAGGGCGAGGCGGGCCACGTCGCGCCGATCGCGACGCTCGACGGCTGGACCGCGT
>CAVRFH010000004.1:0-1558421 GCA_963720355.1 uncultured Chloroflexia bacterium
GGGTTGCCAGCAGGGCCAGGGCCTCGGAGATGACGGGGCACGCGCCAGGAACGACGCGACCGCGTGCGGGGGCAGGTCGTCAATCACGCGCTGGGCGGTGCGCGCTGCCGCTTCGACCACGCGGTAATAGGGCGAGGTGAGGTACATGGCCACCAGCAGCTCGAGCTTGAGCCCCTTGTTGCCCGAGCCCTGCAGGACCTTGAGCCCGCGCTTGACCGCGGTGCGCGCCCCGCTGTGCGAGCCCGCCTCGTGCATGGCCAGCGCCGCATCGAGCGGGATCCGGGCGCCCCGCGCCCATGGCGAGCAGGGGGGCCGGGCGGCCCAGCGCGGCGTTCGCGAGCTCCTCGAACTGTCAAAGGTAGGTCTTGGCGAGCGCGCGGGCGCGCACGGCGAGCAGCTGGGCCACCGGGTCGTCCACCGGGGACTCGGGCGCGGGGCCGAGCGCGTCGAGCACGGCGAGCGCCTCGCGGGTCTTGCCCAGGTCACAGAGCACGCGTCCGACGCGCGGTCCGGCCTCAATCCCGCGCGGGCCAATCTTGCGGATGAGCGCCGCCGCCTGGCTGGCGGCCTCCGCGGCGTCGTCGCGCTGCCCAAGATGGCGATGAGCATCTCCCACGAGGCCCAGCCCCTCGGCCGCGTACGGGGCGAGGTGGTTGGCGCGGGTGACCTCCACCAGGCGCTCGCCGTGCTCGAGGGCCTGGCCGTAGCGACCGAGCACGTTCTCGAGCTCGATGATGCGGATGAGCATGGCGGCGATCGCCACCGGCTCGCCGCCCTCGCCGATGCGCGCCAACGCCTCGCCCAGCTGCTCGATGGCCTCGGGGTAGTGGCCTCGGATGGCCATGCAGTTCGCCAGCCCGCGGAACGCGCGCGCCTCGGCGTCGGGCCGGAGCGCGCGTCCGGCCGCCTCCAGCGCGTCTCCGAAGCGGGTCTCGGCCGCCTCCACGTCTCCGCGGCGCAGCGCCAGGTCGCCCAGCAGCCGCGGCGCCGCCAATCAATCGAGGGGAGAGGCGGTGGTGCAGATGCCGAGCGCCTCGTCCAGCAAATCCTGACCCGGGCGTACTGCCCGGTGTGGTGCAGCGCGCGCGCGAGACCCAGCAGCGTACGACCGGGCGGGATCTCGGGCGGGCTGCCTGGCGGGCGGCGTCGAGCGCCTGCTCGAGCGCGGGCGGCGCCTGGGTCCACTGCCGAGCCCGGCGCAGCGCCTCCCCCTGCAGCAGGTCCACCCCGCGCCTGGCCTCGCGCGAGGCCGCGGGAGAGGGAGCGAGCGCTGCGAGATCGCTCGATGAGGGTGGCGAGCTCGGCGCACATCTTGAGCGCCTCTTCGTACTTGCCGCCCGCGATGAGCTGCTGGGCAGCGTCCACGAAGGGCTGGATCACGCTGGTGGTGCCGGGCGAGGCCTGCAGGGCAGGGCCCCTGCCCCGCCGCTCATGGGCGACAGACCCGGCCCGCCCGGCATGCGCACCGCGCCGGTCCTCGGGCGCGCCCCGGTCTGGGGCCTCGAATCGGGGGTGACCACATGATGGGCTCAGGCTGGCTCGCGCGCGACGGCTCGGGCTCGGTCCACGCGGTGCGGGCGCCAGGGCGCGACAGGCGGGCCGACAGCGGAGAGGACGGCGCGGGCTCGGGCGGCGACCGACGGGGCAGGTCGGCGAGAGACCACCCGGTATCCGCTCACTCCGCCGGTCCGCGGGCCATCGAGCGGCTCGGGGCGCGGCGCGGTCTCTTCGGGCAGCATCTGGGTGGTCTACAAGCGGGCGCTCTCGGCGCGGCTGGTCTCTGCGCGGCTCGGAGCCGCGTCGGGCAGCAGGATGGTCGACTCGCGCGAGGCGGGCGGCTGCTCCTCCTGGATGCCCACCCGCTGAGCAGCTCGATCTCGGTGACCTCCTTGGTCTCGGGGCCCTCGCCGAACTGCGCCGACAGCGCGGGCGCCCCCACCTCGTCGAGCTGCGTGTCCGCGGGCTGGCTCGGCATCGCGGCGGTGCCCGGCGCGCCAGACCGCTGGCCGAGCGGGGCGCCTCGGGGCGCGCGACGGTGGCCTCGGACGAGGAGGCAGAGGCGAGCAGCGCCGCGATCTCCGGATCGAGCGCGGACATGTAGGAGAGAGACAGTGGGCTCGTCGTTGCCCTGCGCGCGCAGCAGCGGCGCCTCGTCGATGGACTGCGAGTCGACCGGCGCCTGGATGAACGACAGGGTCGGCCGCTGCGACCCGGGCTGCCCGCGGAGGGGAGCTGCGCGGGGATCTGCGCGGAGACCTCGTCGCCCTCCACCGACTCGACCCGCTTGCCGAAGTGCTTCCAAATTTCGCACCCCCACCTCCTGCAGGAACTTCGTCGGCAGCACCCCGCCGACCATCACGAACACGTAGTCGTTCGGGATGCGACCTTCTCGCCCTTCTGCTCGAGGACCACCCGGATCCTGCGCCGATGTCGACTTCACCTGGGACTCGAGCAGCAGCTCCACCTGGCCGGCCTTGACCGCGTCCCGCAGCCGCTCGAGTCTGTCCTTCGGCCGGTTGATCTTGTCCCCGCGGTAGGACAGCCAGACCCTGTTGCCGGCCTGCTCGCCAGCTGCATCGCCGCCTCGACCGCCGAGTCGCCCCCGCCGACGATCAGCAGGTGGTCGTACTGGTAGTGCTCGGGCTCGAGCAGCGAGTAGGCGACCTTCTCCTGCTCCTCGCCCTTGACGTCGAGCTTGCGCGGGGTCCCGCGCCGCCCGAGCGCCAGGATCACCCGCTGGGCCTCGATCGTCCGCTTCGACGTGACGACCTGGAAGCCGCCGCCCGCAGGCCTCTGCCTCGCGACCCGCTCGTTGCCGACACCTCGAGCCCGGCTTCTTCACGACGGTCTCGAACAGGCCGACCAGCTCCTCCTTCTGGAGCGGCTTCAGGTTCACCGTGCCGTAGTCCGGGCACGTCATCGGGCGGGTGAAGACGAGCTTCTTGCGCGGGTAGTGGCGGACCGCGCCGCCGAGCGCGTCCTGGTCGAGGATCACGTACTTCAGGCCCTTCTGCTTGGCCAGCCGCGCGCCGCGCGCGATCCCGGCGGGCCCGCCCCGACGATCACCACGTCGGCGACTCGGGGACTCGGGGAGAGCCCGATGGCGTTGGTCATCGCGCGGACCCTGCTCGGCCGCGTTCGCGATGAGGCCCATCCCGCCGAGCTCGCCGGCGATGAACACGCCCGGGACGTTGGTTCTGGAAGTCCGGCCCGCGCCGGGGGATGTCGATGCCCGCGCTTCTCCGAGCCGAACACGAGCTCGATGGCGCCGACCGGACAGGCCGTGACGCAGGCGCCGTGCCCGATGCAGGCCGACATGTTCACGGCGATCGCCTGCCCCTCGATGACCTTCGAGCACGTGCTCGGGACAGGCGGGCACGCAGGCCCCCGATCCCATGCACACCGACAGGTCCACGAACGGCTGGATGGTCACCGGCTCGTGCCGGCCGGCCTCGATCGCCTTGTCCCGCTCGATCCGGGCGAGCCGCTCGGTGAGGTTGATGTAGGCCCACATCGGGACCACGAACAGCAGGGCGATGAGGCCATGCACACGAGCGTCGGCAGGTTCTCCATCCGCGAGCTCCTCCGAGCAGGGTCGCAGATCAGCTCCACCGAACAGAGCGATGCGCGTTGAGGATGTGGATGTCATGATGAGGTACATCGCGACCGCCAGCGGGCTGGTGGAACAGGTTCCAGTAGCGCAGCAGCCGGCGGGCCACGTCGAATCCGGCCATGCTCCGGCGTAGCAGCAGCTGCTCGACGAGCGTGTCTCGGCCCGGCTGCGGGCCGGCGGGCATGCCGAGCGGTACAGCATGATCCGGATGAGGTCGGCCCTGCGCCTGACGTCGGCGTCGAGCACGATGAGCTCCCCAGCGACCGCGGCTCGAAGGTCAAATCGCGGGCGAGCCGGACGGCCTCGGCCGACGCTGCGCCGGGCGGCGTCGCGGGTCTCGGCGCACGAGCTGGGCGCGCAGCTCGCTGAGCCGCTTCTGGGCCTCCCTCGAGATCGACTTAGCCCGCCGGCCGACGCCGGGAAGTAGCCGAACAGGTAGCGGCCGAAGAAGCCCGAGACCGCCACAAGATGATAGCCAGAACGCGATGCCGGATGAACGTGCCGAGGTCGGGAGCTTCAATCTCGGCGTGCAGCAGGATGTACAGCGGGCCGACAGGCCGCAGACCATGAGGAAACCACATCCAGAACTGGTTGCTCCCATGAACGACATGAAGGTGAACCACTTCCGCACGCTGTACAGCAGCATGATGACCATCAGGCCCGTGCCGGTGATGCCGAGCAGCAGCCCGATGATCCCACCGAGCCGTACCATTCGGCCAGCGCCTGGTCGGGGCGTGTCTTCAACCGGCAGCACATAGTACGGGATGCCCACGATGCCCACGATGCCCGCGGTCCAGCCGAGCAGCGAGCGTCAGGCCGATGAGGAACACCCAGCCGAGGACACCCCTCGGAGAAACCCCGCCGGATACTGGCCTGGCCCATCGTTCCCTCCCTCTGGCGCCTCCGCGACCGCCCCGTGTAACGCGCCGTCGCGTCTCCGTCACGAGGCGTCATCGACCTCAATCCTGCCCACCTGAGTCCCAGGGTGTGCGGCATTCCCGCCGCAGCCCCGGGTCAAAAAAGGTCCCGAAACGGTCACCAAGCCCCCTGTCCTTTGGCCTGCCTCTTGCAATACACTCATCAGGCCATCGGCCTCTCGGATTTTTCGAACCCAGAAGGAACCCCGTGAACGTGCTCCTCGCCCTTCGCAACCTCTCGTCGGCAGCGGCAGCCCAGGTGGAAATGCACCCGGCCCCCGCCTCAGGTTCGCATCAGCCCGCAGGGAGCCCAGCATCGCGCCGGGGTCATGGCCGATCGTTCCAGAGTTCAAACTCGAAGATGACCCTGGCCACAGGCCGAATGGCTCCATACCCGTCGGTCATCCGCTCGGTCGAGAAGCGGTCGATCACCGACCTCCGGATGGCCTCGCGGTCGAGGTCGTCGACACGATCGACCTTGAACGCCATCGCCCGGACGTCGTCCCCGAAGAACCCATCGATGCCGTCGCGGACGATTTCCGGGAGGGCCCCGGTGCGGCGCGCGATGACCGGCGTCCCACAGGCCAGCGCCTCGATCGCCACGAGGCCGAACGGCTCCGGCCATGAGCCCGGCATCAGCGACGCGTAGCTGTCGGCGAACAGCTGGTCGCGCTCGGACTGCTGCATCTCACCGAGGTACTCGACCGTGCTCCCGGCGGCCTTGAGCGCCGGCTGGAAGACCTCGTCGTGGTACTCGCGCTCCGGGCCGCCGGCCGCCACCTTGGCCGCGATGCGCAGCGGGCGACCCGCCTGCAACGCGACCTCGATCGCCTCCACGATGCCCTTCTCCGGGGCGACCCGTCCGACGAAGCAGAGCGCGTCCGAGCGACGTCGGCCGTACGGCGCGTCGACGAGGCGAAGGCCGTTGTAGACCACGCCCGCCCAGGGCACGTCGGGATGCGTCGAGGCCTGGTTCTTGCTGATCGCCACCAAGCCACGTGGCGGGTCGGAGCAGGTCGTCGGCCCATGGCAGATCGAGCCTGCCATGGAACGTCGAGACGACCGGGATCGGTGAGACGCGAGCGAGAAGCAGGTTCAGCCACTCCATGTGACTGTGGATCACGTCGAACTCGTCGGCCCGGGCCAGGACCTTGTGGAGCGTGGACTGCATGTACGGCAGCGTGTCGCCGGTGTAGCCGATCGGGCGCAGCGCCTGCGGGACGGTCTCGATATGCCGCCCCGGAACCACCGAGTCGCCACTGGCGAACGTCGTGATCTCATGGCCGCGCCGGTCGAGCTCGACGACGAGGCCGTGGACGATCCGCTCCGTCCCGCCGTAGCCGAGCGGCGGGACTCGTTCGAGCGGAGGCGCAACGTGGGCGATCCGGAGTGGCTGTGGCATCGGTGCGTCCTTCGAAACATGCGTGACCGCGAACCCCGGCGCCCGAGGTTCGCGGTCAGTGTCGCACTCCCCGTCGATCGACGGGGAGCGACTTCTAGCGGTTTCGGTCGAGATCCGGGCGCGTGCCTTCCTCGAGCTCCTCTTCGGTCTTGTCGCCGACACCGGCGCCACCGGCAGCACCGACAGCACCACCGACGACCGCGCCCGGAGGCCCGCCGACCGCTCCGCCGACGACCGCTCCGGCAGCGGCGCCACCGAGGGCGCCCGTCCCGGACCCGGCTTCGTCGTCGCCTTCCGCGGCCTCGCCTGCGACGGCACCCGTCACGGCACCGATCGCGCCACCGACGACGGCACCCGGAGGCCCGCCGACGACGGCCCCGATGGCCGCCCCACCGAGCGCGCCGGCGCCGGCGCCGACGGCTTCGGTGCCACTCTCGTCGTTGTCATCGATCACGTCGCGCCGATCGGGGTCCATGGGGTCCGCCGTCGCGTCGCGCGGGTATCTCGGGTCGTTCGTTCGATCCATCGTGGCCTCCTTTGGGGTTGGACGTGCAACCTACGGGCGCGCGTCACCGCCGGCGTCAACTCGCGCTGGGGGCCGTGTATCAGGCGGATATCAGCGGTCAGGGTCGCCTCTTCCGGACCTCGTGCCAGGCTCATCGCCGGGAACGGTCCATATACTTCGCGCGGAACTGGCGCTCGCGCCGGGTCCGACGACCGGCGACGGATGGAGGCAGCGTGACCGAGCAGGTCCACGGGATCGCGGTGCAGGCATCGGGACGAGCCAAGGGGAAGATCGGGCGCGTCCGCGATGTCCGTCTTGGGACGCGCCAGTCGATCCTTGCCGGCCTGCTGATCGGCTGGCTGGCGATCGTAACGAAGGCCGCCCTTAACGAGGCGGTCGGGGGCAGCACGGGCTACATCATCCTGATGGCCGCGGCCGTCCTGGCGGCATGGGTCGGCGGCCTTGCCGGCGGCATCACGTCGGTCAGCATGGCGGTCGTAATCAACGCGATCGTCTTCCTGAACGGTCCAGGCGGGGCGACCCCGACCGACCAGTTCCTCCAGGTGCTCTACCTGGTGACGGCCTCGGCGACGGTGCTCCTCGTAGCGTCTCGGCGGGCGGCGCGCGATGGTCTCGTCGATGCGCTGGCGGAGGTGTCGATGCTGGCCGAACAGATCGAGGCCCGCGATGCCCGGCTCGAGCTGATGCTGTCCGCCTCCGGCACGGGGTTCTGGGATTGGGACGTCGAGAGCGGCGAATTGACGTGGTCCGAGGCGATCTTCCGGCAGCACGGGATGGACCCCGCCCCGCACGCCCCGGAATTCGCGACCTATCTGGACATGATCCATCCGGACGACCGGGCCGCCTTCGAGAGCGCCATCGGCGCGGCCGTCGAGGGCGCCGCGGCGTTCGAGCTCGATTTCCGCGTCGTGTGGCCCGATGGATCGGTGCATTGGACCCATGGGGCCGGGCGGCTGTTCCGTGACGAGGACGGTCGACCCATTCGGATGATCGGCACGGGACAGGACATCACCGACCAGCGCCGTCTGTCGGCCGACCGCGACCGACTCCTCGCCGATGAGCGGCAGGCCGGGGAGTTCCGAGACGCGTTCGTGGACGTCATCAGCCACGAGCTGCGGACCCCGATCACGACGATCCTCGGGCTCACCCAGATCCTCGCCCGGCCGGGACGGACGGACGACGAGACCGCCCGGCAGGCGCTGCTCGAAGACGTCCGGTCGGAATCCGAGCGTCTGCATCGACTCGTCGAGGACCTCCTCGTCCTCAGCCGCGTCGAACGAGGCCGCCTCGACGTCGAGGCCGAGCCCCTCGAGGTGCGTCGCCTGCTGGAGCGTATCGTCGCCCACGAGTCGCGCGAGCTGCCGAGCATCACGGTCGAGACCGACCTGGACCTCGACCTGCCGATCGTCGCCGGCGAATCGACCTACGTCGAGCAGATCGTCCGCAACCTGCTCAACAACGCCGCCAAGTACACGCCGTCCGGCAGCCGGGTCATGTTGTCGGCCAAGAAGGTGGACGACACCGTCGAGATCCGCGTGACCGACGACGGGCCGGGCATCCCGCCATCCTCCCTCGCGCGGATCTTCGAGCTGTTCTATCGCGATCCGGAGAGCTCGCGGGCCGTCGCCGGTTCGGGTATCGGGCTGTTCGTCTGTGCCAGCCTGGTCGAGGCCATGGGCGGCCGCATCTGGGCATCGCGACCGGCGACCGGGGGCACCGAGATCGGCTTCAGCCTGCGCGCCCTGAAGCCCGACGACTGGGCCGCCGAGGGGGCCGGCGAGGGACGCCGCAAGACGACCGACGCCGCCACGACCGGGCCGATCACTGAGGGCTCACCGCCAGCCGGATGAGGTCGAGCGGCTTCCTGTGGCGCGTGGCCGTCGACGCCCCGCCGGAGGTCAGAGGGCGACGGGATCAACCTTTTCAGGATCGATGCCCAGATCGCGAACGGCCTTCGCTGCCTTGGTCGGTGCCAGGGCGCCGCATCGGGCCAGCGCGACCAGCGTGGCAGCCGCGATGTGCGGCGGGTCGATCTCGAACAGGGCCCGCAGGTCCTCGCGCGTGTCGCTGCGGCCGAACCCGTCGGTGCCGAGCGACACGTAGTGCGGCGGGCAGCCAGCGCGGCGACCATGTCGGGCAACAGCCTTCATCCAGTCGGTCGCGGCGACGATGGGACCGCCGTCCGGTGGCAGGATCGTCGCCACGTACGGGATGCGAGGCGTCTTGGCGTCCGGATGGAGCCGGTTCCAGCGCTCGACCTCGAGTGCGTCCCGGCGGAGCAGCTGGAACGACGGCGCGCTGTAGACCTCGGCGGCGACGCCGAACTTGCTCGGCGAGCAGGTCGCGAGCCGCGATCGACCTGCTGGAGGATCGACCCCGAGCCGACCAGCCGCGCCGGATGCGCGTCCTTGCCGACGTCGGGCGCCTCGGCGAACCGGTAGAGCCCGCGCAGGATCGCCTCGTCGGTCACGCCGTCTGGCCGGGCCGGCTGCGCGTAGTTCTCGTTGTGGATCGTGACGTAGTAGAAGACGTCCTCCGGCTTGGCGCCGTACATCCGCTCGATGCCGTCGCGGACGATCGTCGCGAGCTCGTAGGCGAAGGCCGGGTCGTAGGCGCGGATGTTGGGATCGGTCGAGGCGACGGATGTGGAGTGGCCGTCGTCGTGCTGGAGCCCCTCGCCGGTGAGCGTGGTCCGGCCGGCCGTGGCGCCCATCAGGAACCCGCGGCCGCGGGCGTCGCCGAACGCCCACATCTGGTCGCCGGTCCGCTGGAAGCCGAACATCGAGTAGAAGATGTAGAACGGGATCATCGCCAGGCCGTGCGTGGCGTACGACGTCCCGGCGGCCTGGAAGCTGGCCATCGAGCCGGCCTCGGTGATGCCCTCCTCGAGGACCTGGCCGTCGGTCGCCTCGCGGTACGACAGCACCAGGTCCGAGTCGACCGGCTCGTAGCGCTGGCCGAGCGCCGCGTAGATGCCGACCTCCTTGAACAGCGGGTCCATGCCGAAGGTGCGCGCCTCGTCCGGGATGATCGGCACGATCCGCGGCCCGAGCTCCTTGTCGCGGATGAGGTTGCGCAGGATCCGGCTGAAGACCATCGTCGTCGAGACCGGCGTCTGGCTGCCGCCGGCGAACTCGGCGTCGACGGCCGGCGCCGGGGCCGGCAGCGGCTTGGCACGGACGACGCGCTTGCGGGAGCGCGCCGCCGAGCGCCTTGCGCCGCTCGCGGAGGTACTCGACCTCCTCCGACTTCGGGCCCGGGTGGTAGTACGGGCGCGTCCTTGAGCTTGGCGTCGGGGATCGGCAGCTCGAGCCGGTCGCGGAAGACGTCGAGCTCGGCCTCGGAGAGCTTCTTGGCCTGGTGGGTGATGTTGCGGGCCTCGACGCCGGGGCCGAGCGTCCAGCCCTTGACGGTCTTGGCGAGGATCACGGTCGGCGCGCCCTTGTACTCCGTGGCCGCCTTGTAGGCCGCGTAGACACTTGCGGTAGTCGTGGCCGCCCCGGCGGAGCTTGGCGAGGTCGTCGTCGGTCAGGTGCTCGACGAGCTTGCGCAGCCGCGGGTCGGGACCGAAGAAGTGCTCGCGGATGTAGGCGCCGCCGGCGACGTGAACTTCTGGAACTCGCCGTCGAGCGTGTCGTTCATCTGCTGGACGAGGACGCCGTCGACGTCGCGGGCCAGCAGCTCGTCCCACTCGCGTGCCCAGATGACCTTGATCACGTTCCAGCCGGCGCCGCGGAAGACCGACTCGAGCTCCTGGATGATCTTGCCGTTGCCGCGGACCGGGCCGTCGAGCCGCTGCAGGTTGCAGTTGACGACGAAGGTCAGGTTGTCGAGGCCCTCGCGCGCGGCGACGTGCAGCGCGCCGAGCGATTCGGGCTCGTCGGTCTCGCCGTCGCCGAGGAACGCCCAGACGCGCGAGCCGGAGGTGTCGAGCAGGCCGCGGTTCTGCAGGTAGCGGTTGAACCGGGCCTGGTAGATCGCGCTGATCGGGCCGAGGCCCATCGAGACCGTCGGGAACTCCCAGAAGTCGGGCATGAGCCGCGGGTGCGGGTACGAGCTCAGGCCCTGCCCGGGCTCGACCTCGCGCCGGAAGTGGTCGAGCTGGTCCTCGGTCAGGCGGCCCTCGAGGAAGGCCCGGGCGTAGATGCCCGGGCGCGGCGTGGCCCTGGTAGAAGATCTGGTCGCCCGCTGCCCCGCCGTCCTTGCCCCGGAAGAAGTGGTTGAAGCCGACCTCGTACAGGCTCGCCGAGCTGGCGTAGGTCGAGAGGTGGCCGCCGATGCCCGGGAAGCGGTTGTTCGCGCGCAGGACCATCGCCACGGCGTTCCAGCGGACGATGCCGCCGGATGCGCAGCTCCATCGCCTCGTCGCCCGGGAAGTGCCGGCTCCTGCTCCGGGCTGATCGTGTTGATGTAGCGGGTCTGGGTCAGCGGCGGCAGCCCGATCTGCAGCTGGCGGGCGCGCTTGAGCAGCTTGTAGACGAGGAACCGCGCCCGCGTCTCGCCGGCCTGCTCGACGACCTGGTCGAGCGACGACGATCCAGTCCTCGGTCTCGGCCGGATCGATGTCGGGCAGCTGGTGCTTGAACTCGTCGAAGTACATGGGTGTCCCGATCGTATTGCGGTCGGCCGCGATGCGGAGATTGCGAGTCGGACACGGCTCCCGTCGGCGGTGGGCCTTCAGGTGCCCTCGATGCGGAGCGTGGTATCGAGGATCTCGGGCACGACCATCGACCGTGTGGCCGGGTCCCCGGCGTACTTGCGCTCGAGGCCGGCCGACGTCCGCGTGATCGACTCGGGATCGACGGCGGAGATCGACCCGGGCCGGCATCCGCCGCTTGCCCACGTGGAGGGCGATCGCCGGATTGGCGCGCGCCTCTCGGTACCAGCGTGCCCCTGCCCCTTTCCACGATCGGACGAAGACCGCGTCACCGTCGACGACGGCCCAGATGGTCGTGCGGTGGATGGGCCCGCCCGGTGACGACGTCTCGATGCGCACGAGCCGGTTGCGATCGACGAGGTCCAGCTCGTCCTGCGTGAATCCCATGTCGGCAGGGTAGTCGACGGTCGCCCTGTAATGCCGATGCAACGGTTTTGCAATGTCAGGGCGCCATGGGCGGCAGGGGCCGCAGCCGATGCTGGGACTCCCAGTCACAGGAGACCAACCCCATGTCCGACCATCGAGACACCATCGTCGTCAAGGACGGCGGCTCCAGCACCGGCGTCATCCTCGGGATCATCGCGATCATCATCGTGCTGGCCCTTGGGTGGTACTTCCTGATGGGCCCCGGTGCGGGCTCGACCAGCCAGCCGAACGACGTGAACATCAACGTCGAGTTGCCCAGCGTGGCTCCGTCCTGACGGGTCGTCGGTGGCGCCGCGCGGCGCAATCCGGCACGATGACACCGACCCAGGAGGTGCCGTTTGAGTACCCAACCTCTCGTCCTCGTCGCCGATGACGAGCCCCGGATCACGAAGCTCGTCTCGATCGCGCTCGGCGAGGAGGGCTTTCGCGTCGTCACCGCGAGCGGCGGCGAGGAGGCGCTCCAGAAGGCCGAGGAGGTCCGCCCGGACATCGTCCTCCTCGACATCGTCATGCCCGACCTCGACGGCATCGAGGTCATGCGCCAGCTCCGCGAGCGCCGGCCCGTCGCCGTCATCCTGCTGACCGCGAAGGGCTCGACGGCCGACAAGGCCAAGGGCCTCGACCTCGGCGCCGACGACTACATCGCCAAGCCGTTCCACCCGGACGAGCTGGCGGCTCGCGTCCGCGCGGTGCTGCGCCGATCGTCGGGTGCAAGCCCGGCTCGGGCGTCCTCGCGTTCGACGACATCGAGATCGACCTCGAGCGGCGCATGGTCACCCGCAACGGCGAGCTGGTCCAGCTGTCGCGGACCGAGTGGCTGCTGCTCCAGCACCTGGCCGCCAACGCGGGCAAGGTCGTGCTCCACACGGAGCTCCTGACCAAGGTCTGGGGCCCCGAATACCGCGACGACCTGCAGTACTTGCGCGTCTGGGTGTCGCGCGTCCGCCGCAAGCTCGGCGCGGAGCCTGGCGAACCGGGCCGCATCAGGACGTTCCAGGGCATCGGCTACCTGCTCGATGTCGAGCCGCCGACCCCGCCGGAGGCTCCGCCGCCCGAGCCGGAGAAGGACGAGCAGTCGGCCCTGATCGGATAGCGCACCCGGTTCCCAGGGCTTTGAACGGGCGCACGGACCACGCCGCAGCCGATGTCGCGGCGGGTTCGAAGCGCCCGTCGACCATCCTGCTAGGCTCCGCCCGTGCAGCGCTACGACACGACCACGGCGCTGATCGTGGTCGACGTCCAGAACGACTTCGCCGACCCGGCCGGTAGCCTGTCCGTCGCCGGTGGCGACGCCGTCATCCCCGTCATCAATGGGGAGATCTCGATGGCCACGTCGGCCGGTGCGCTCGTCGTCGCCACCCAGGATTGGCACCCCGAGACGACGCCCCATTTCCAGAAGGACGGCGGGATCTGGCCGGTGCATTGCGTGGGTGACACGTGGGGCGCGGAGCTCCACCCGAAGCTTGCCGTTCCTGACGCCGCGCCCCGCGTCCGCAAGGGCGTCAACGGCGAGGACGGCTACTCGGGCTTCACGACCCGGGACCCGGTGACCGGCGAGGAGCAGCCGACCGAGCTCGACGGAGCGCTTCGCTCGCGGGGGATCCGGCGCGTGGTCGTGGTGGGTCTGGCGACCGACTACTGCGTGCAGGCCACGGCCCTCGACGCGGCACGCCTCGGCTACGACACGGCCGTGCTCGGTGACGCCATCGCCGCGGTCGACCTGCAACCGGGCGACGGCGCTCGGGCCATCGCGGCCATGCGCGACGCCGGGGTCACCCTGTGGTCGTCGCGGATGCGCTGACCGGTCGCCGCATGCAGCTCCACCTCGTCGACGCGACCTACGAACTCTTCCGGGCCCATTACGCGCCGCGGCCACCCGTCCTGGGTCGTGATGGGGTGGTCCTGTCGGGCGTGTCGGGCCTGTGCGACCAGCTCCTGTACCTGCTCCGCGAGGAAGGGGCGACGCACGTCGGTTGCGCGACCGACCGGGTGATCGAGTCGTTCCGCAACGACCTCTATCCGGGCTACAAGTCATCCGCCGGGATGCCCGGCGAGCTGCTCGGGCAGTTCCCGATCGCGGAGGCCGCCGTCGAGGCACTCGGCATCGTCCTCTGGCCGATGGTCGAATACGAAGCCGACGACGCGATCGCGGCCGCGGCGGTCCGCTTCGGCGACGACCCACGGGTCGAGAAGATCCTCATCTGCACGCCCGACAAGGACATGGCCCAGCTCGTGCAGGACGAACGCGTGGTGCTGTGGGATCGTCGGCGCGGCCTGACCTACGACGACGCGGGCGTTCGGGCGAAGTGGGGCGTACCACCGACGTCGATCCCCGACTGGCTCGCGGTCGTCGGTGACTCGTCAGATGGCTACCCGGGAATCCCGGGGTGGGGTGCCAAGGGTGCGGCGGCGGTACTCGCCACGTACGGCCACCTGGACGACATCCCGGTCCGGGCGTCGACCTGGGAGGTAGCCGGCGTCAGCGGCGGACGCGCGATGACGCTGGCCGCATCGCTCCGCGACCACATGGCCGAGGCCCTCCTCTACCGCGATCTTGCCCGCCTGCGGACCGCCGACGATGGCGTCCAGATCCGCCAGACCGACCCCGATGAGCTGCGCTGGGACGGCGCACCACGCGACGCCTGGGAAGCGTTCTGCGAGGAGTGGGGTCTCGACCGACTCCGGACCCGGCCGCACCGCTGGCTGGACGAGGGCTAGCGCCCCGGTCGGCCATCCCGACCGGGATCAGCCGGCAGCGACAAGGTCGCGCAGATGCTCGGGCGGCGGCTCGGTCATAGGCGTCGCAGCTCCGGGCGCGCCCGCCGGCCACTCGGCCGGTAGCGGCATCTGCGTCCACGCCACGGCTCCGTCGGCCCAGCGCACGATGACCGCGACGGTGTCACCACCGAGGCTCGAGGAGACGCAGCGTGCGTTGGGCGGGCAGGCCCGGTCGACAGCGATGAGGGCCGGCGGGTCGCCACGACTCGGGGCGAGCGCCGTGAGGGCGAGCGTGACGAACGCGTCGCACTCGGACGCCGTGTACGGCCCGCAGCGGACCTCCGGGTCCGATGCGGCGGACGGCGACGCAGGATCCGATGACGGAGTCGGGCTCTGACACGCCGCCCCGAGCAGGGCCATCGCGAGCACGAGGATCGCTCGCCATCGCACGCTGCGGGGCCGCGTCACCTGAGCAGCTCGAGCAGCGTGGCGTGGTGCGGGACCGGCGCCGCGAGGAGACCAACGGAAGCGGGCGCATGGGCGACGTCGAACCACGGGCCGCCGTCCATCGCCGTGACCGTCGCGCCGCCCCGCTCGGCGATCAGCCCGGCGGCCGCCACGTCCCAGGCCGACAGGCCGCCCTGCTGGATGAAGGCGTCGAACCGGCCGTTGGCGACGTAGGCCAGGGCAAGCGCCGCGGAGCCCATCGAGCGGGAGATGCGGATGACCTTGCGGACGGCCCGGCTGCGTGCCGCCACGGATCGACCGCTCAACGCCATCGAGATGACGAAATCGGACAGCCGTTCCTTGTCGGACGCCATCACGCCGTGATTCGGCGTGCCCAGCGACGACATCAGCAGCGCCGCCCCGCCCGCGGTCGCGGCGAAGGTCTCGGCCCGCGTCGGATCGTGAACGACCCCGACCTCGGGCTGGCCATCCACGACCAGCGCGATCGAGACGCAGAAGAACGGGATGCCATTCGCGTAGTTCACGGTCCCATCGAGCGGGTCGATGATCCACACGCGACCACGACCCGACGTCGGCGCCCCGCCGGCGATCGCGTGGTGCTCGCCGCTCTCCTCGGCGATGATCCCGTCGTCCGGAGAGACCGCCCGGATCGCCGCGATGATGAGCTCCTCGGAGAGATGATCCGCCTCGGTGACCACGTCGCGGGCGCTCTTGTAGTCGATCCGCTCTAGGCGCTCGTAGCGATCCATCAGGATCTCACCGGCCCTGGCTGCGACCGCCACGGCGAAGGCCAGATCGCCCGACGTGTCGCCGCTGGACGCGCCAGCGCTCGCGGCGTTGGCGTTCGCGCCCGGCGTACCGCCGCTCATGGCGTCCGGCACGCGACCTCCAGGTCGGTCGGCACCGACCCGAACTCGGTGATGACGGCCTGGAACGTGCGGGTCTCGCGCGCGGCAAGCGTCGGGCTCGTCACGAACGCGGCCGTGCCCGTACCTCGATCGCCGGCCCGGTTGAGCCGACAGGTCGTCTGTCCGCTGGCGCCGCCCTCGTTGGTCACCGTCAGCGTGACGGCGAGGGCGTCACCCGCCGCCGAGACGCCGTCGATCGATGCCGGGAACGGGCCCAGCCCGGCGACCGACAGCCGGGCGACCACGGCGAGCAAGATGATCGCGACCGTGAGCGCGATGAACACCGAGCCGTGCACCTGGCCAGACGCCACGTCGCGCAGTCCCAGGGGATTGCACTGCTCGCACAACCCGATCCCCGGTCCGACCGGCGCACCGCAGCGGGCGCACGGGTGCGTCGGTTCGGCTGGGATCGGCGCTGAGGACGTGGCGATCGTCGGGGTCACCGGACGATGGTGCCACGAAACCCCATGTGGGCCGCGACGCTCGGTCGAGACGCACCCGCTACCAGCGGGCGACCGACTCCACGAGCGCATCGACATCGGCCGTCGTGCGCGCGGTCACGATGGCGCCGTCGGCGCCCACCTCGCGCCAGCGTTCCCACTCGTCCCGCGGGGCGTGGACCCAGGGCGAATCGATCACGGAGCTCGCATCCTTGTCCCAGGTCCCCTGGAAGCCGACGATGACGGTCTGATCGGCGCGCCTCCTGCCCGCCCCGTCGAGCGCCTCGAGGTACACGGGCAGGTTCTCCTCGAAGTTGTCGTCGAACGCGGACCAGCCATCGCCGATGCGTGCCGCGAGCGCGGCACCCGCTTGGGTCTCGCCCCCGACGATGATCGCCGGCGGCGGGTCAGGGATCGGGAACGCCACGGCGTCGCGCAACGGGTAGAACGGCGAGGGCCGGGTCACCGGGCCGCCGGTCCACAGCGCGCGGATGACGGCGACCGCCTCCTCGAGGCGCGTGACGCGCTCGGGCGCCGGCGGGAAGTCCATCCCGTAGGCGGCGTGCTCCTTGGGCGCTCCGCCGATGCCGATCCCGAGCACCAGGCGGCCGTCGCTGGCGATCTGGAGCGTCGACGCCATCCGGGCGACGAGCGCCGGGTGCCGGTTCATGACGTTCATCACGAACGTGCCGACCGTGACCCGCCGGGTCCGCGCCGCCGCCAGTGTCAGGATCGTCCACGATTCGACGACCGGGACGGTCGGGTCGCCCTTGCCGATGAAGTGGTCCCAGCACCACAGCCCGGCGAACCCGGCCTGGTCGAGGCGCAGCGCGCTGTCGAGCCACCACTCCGGCGTGGCCCGCATGGAGCGAAGGCAGACCCCGAGCGGTAGTCGATCGCCGTCGCCCGCCACCGTCACAGCTCCGTCTGGAACAGCCGCACGTCCTCCGACGCGATCGCGTGGCCATCGCCACGGGTCGGCTCGAGCGCGGCCCCTGCCCCGAGCCCGTCGAGGTCCGCCGGGAAGCGGCCGATCAGGTCGAGGACGACCTTCTGGATCCGCTCGGCGTTGGCCTGGAACACCTCGAGGACATCGGTCGCGTTCACCGCCTCGGTGCCCTCGTGGACGCCGGCGTCGTAGTCCGTGATGAGGCTGATGTTGACGACGGAGATGCCGAGCTCGCGGCACAGCCACGCTTCGGGGTACTGGGTCATGTTGATGACCTCCCAGCCGGCGTCGCTGAACCATTTCGACTCCGACTTGGTCGAGAAGCGCGGACCCTGGATCACCACGACGGTGCCCTTCTCGTGGACCTCGATGCCGTGATCGCGGATCGTGTCGATGGCCAGCCGGCGCAGGACCGGGTCGTACGTCTCGGCCGATGAGAGGTGGGTGACGATCGGACCGTCATAGAACGTGTCGGCACGGCCCGACGTCCGGTCGACGAACTGGTCGCACACAACGAAATCGCCGGGCTTGACGTGGAGCGCCAGCGAGCCGGCTGCACACGGCGAGATGGCCGCCTTGACACCGAGTGCCTTCATCGCCCAGACGTTGGCCCGGTAGTTGATGCGATGCGGCGGGATCGTGTGCCGCCGGCCGTGACGCGGCAGGAAGGCGACCCGCCGGCCGGCGACGTCGGCGAGGAACAGCGAGTCGGATGGGGCGCCGTACGGGGTGTCGACCTTGATCTCACGCACGTCCTCGAGCAGCGAGTAGAACCCCGAGCCGCCGAAGACGCCGATCTCCGCCGTGTCCGCCACGCACCCACCTCCTTCGATCGCTGTCCGGGGCGCCGTCCCGGCCGACGCTCACGACAAGTATGCCGGGCTACGATGGTGAGGCCGTGGCAGCCGAACCGCGGCGGAAACGGAGCCCCCGATGAGCGACACGCCGACCTCCCCCGACGATCCGAACCGCACGACCCGCTACGAGCCGCCGACCACGTCCGGCGAGATTTCCCCTCCGCCGGCGTCGCCGCCACCACCGGTCGCCCCGCCGCCAGCACCGCCGCCGACATGGACCGAGCGGACGTGGCGTTCGCGTGGTGATGATCCCGGCCGCTGGGGCACGATCGTCTTCGGCGGCATCCTCGTCGCGATCGGCCTGTGGTTCTTCGCCGACCAGACGCTCGGCCTCGACATGCCGCGGCTGCGCTGGAGCGACCTCTGGCCGATCCTGCTCATCGCGCTCGGCGGCTGGATCGTCCTGGGGTCGATGCGTCGCGGCTCGTGACGGCGGACTGGACACAGGGCGACGGGTCGCTCCCCGACCGCTTGACGCTCGCCGACTGGCGGCGGCGGATCGCGGCGCTGTACGTCGAGGTCCGTGGGATGGCGGCCGCCGACCCGGCCGTGGCCTTGGCGCACTGGCGCGCGACGCGCGAGTGGCTCTTCCGGGAGCACCCGCAATCGCCGCTGCCTCCCGCCGAGCGGACCTCGTTCGGGGCGAGCCACTTCGAGCATGATCCGGGGCTACGCTTCGTCGTCCCCGTGGAGCCCGCGCCGGCGGCCGATCCGGGGGCGCTGGCGCTCGAGCTGCCGAACAGCGGCTCGGACAGCCTGTCGTTCCGGCGGATCGGATCGGTGCGCCTGCCATTCCCGGACGGCGAGCGACGGCTGTCGGTCTTTTGGCTGGCCGGCTATTCGGGTGGGCTGTTCATCCCGTTCCGCGATGCGACGAACGGCACCGAGACCTACGGCGCCGGCCGCTATCTCGTCGACGCCGCGAAATCGGCCGACCTCGGCGCCGACGACACGACCGGCGACCTCATCCTCGACTTCAACTTCGCGACCCAGCCGTCCTGCGCGTTCGACCCGAAGTGGGCCTGTCCCCTGGCGCCACCCGAGAACCGTCTCGACATCGACGTACGGGCCGGCGAGCGGCTCAGCTGACGGGCTGGCCAGGCGTGTTCGAGGCTACGGTGACTCGCTGCCGCCGATCGCTACGACTTGGCCGAGCGACGTCCCGACGATCACCCGGCCGTTGACGACGACGGGGATCGTCAAGTCGCCGACGAGGCGGTAGGACCAACGCTGGTCGCCCGTTGCGGTGTCGATCGCGCTGACGGTGCCATCTGAGCTCGACACGAACAATGTCCCTTCGACGAGGCCGGCAAGGGCGCCGTTGGGACTACCCGTTCGGTAGGTCCAGACGATGTCGCCCGTCGCTCGATCGAGGGCGTAGACGTTGAGGTCGGTGGACACCCCATAGACGCGCTCGCCGTCGATCGCTCCGACGTGGAACTGGACGCCCTCCGCCAGCGCTCTCCTCCAAAAGAGGTCGCCCGTCAGCGCATCCAGCGCGACGATCTCCGCGATCCCTGGATCGCCGTCCAGTCCGTGCCCGAAGAACACGTGACGGCCCGCGAGCGCGGGTGTGCTGATGCCGGCTGGGCCGAAGTCCCCGGTCCATATCACTCGGTGACTAGACCGATCGACCGCCTGGATCAGGCCGTCGGATGTCCCGATGTAGATCACACCAGCGGCGATCGATGGACCGCGCGTGGCCGGTCCGCCGACCTCGATCGACCAGCGCTCGTCCCCGGAACGCGCATCGAGGACATAGAGCGTGCCGAGCTCGCTCGCGACGAGGACGTCGGTATCTACGGCGGCGAGGGCCGCTGACACGGGACCAGGCAGCGACGTCCTCCAACGCTCGCGGCCATTGGAGGCCGCGAACGCCGCCACGCTCCCGTCCTCGGTCGCGATGATCACGAGGTCGCCCACGAGTACCGGCGACGCTCGTATCGGGCTCCCAGCGTCGTACTCCCACAACTCCACTCCCGTGGTCTCGTCGAGCGCCGCCAGGAATCCGCCGTCATCGGCGACGAACACCCGCCCATCGGCAACGAGCGGCATCACCGTGAAGCCGATCGCTCCATGTCGTTGCGCCTCCCAGTCCAGCACGAGATCGCCGGCGGGCCCCGGGCCGGGCATGACCCCGGTCCGATCGGGTCCGCCGTGATACATCGTGAGCAGGGCTGGCGAGCTCGGCGGCCTCGCGAGCGCCGCGACGGCGAGCCCGACGATCAGCAAGGCCAGGAGCGCGAGCAGGGCGAGCGCCGGGGACGGCGAAGGCAGCCAGCCGAGCTGCAGGAAGCGCGGCATCGACCGGCGCTGTGGGGTCTCCCGAATGGTCCGGTAGATGAGGTCGCCGAGGTCGGCCGGGGTCCTGACGGTCTCATCGGGCTCGATGGCCCTCCGGATCAGGTCGTCGCGGTCGTAGGTGGTCATCGCCGCTCCACCTCCAACGCGCGGTCGAGCGCCTTGCGAGCGTTCGACAAGCGCCATTTGACCGTGCCTACCGGGGCACCGACGATCCGGCCGATCTCGGCCAGCGGTCGCTCTTCCATGTAGTGCATGACAAGCAGCGCCCGGACCTCGGGACGCAGCCGTGCGAATGCCCGTCGAATGGCTTCGACCTCGCCGATCTGGTCACTCTGCGCCGTCACCAGCAGCGCGGGGTCATCGCCACTCGTCCCCTCGTCGGCAACATCGATCTCGCGCACCTGAGCGCGACGCGCTCGTCGGAGCGAAGCCCGACAGGCGTTGACGAGGATCTGCGCCATCCAGGGATCGAACCGGGAGCGATCGCGCAAGCGGGGCAGCTCGCGCCATGCCGACACACAAGCGTCCTGTACGGCGTCCCGCGCATCCGACTCGTTGCGGGTGATCGCGACGGCCATCCGGAACAGGCGGTCGAGGCGCGGACGGATCAGGGCGTCGAACGCTTCGGCATCGCCCTGTGCCGCGCGATCGACGAGTCCGGCGTCGAGCGCGATGGTCGAAGGTCTGCCGGTCGCGATCACCCGAGCGCCCATGCCGTCGGACCCACGAGCTCCATCGAGACCGCTCCGCCCTCGCCCGTCCTACTCGACGGGGAGCGCATAGGCGGCGAAGAAGTCCTGCCCGGCCATACCCGCATAGAGGCGGTCACCCTTTGGGTCGATCGCGAAATCGTCCGTCGGCACCCCTTCCCACTCGTGTTTCAGCGAGCCGTCCGGACCCAGCTGCAGAACACGATCGGGTGCCACGCCAGTGGCGGTCTCGCTGTTGCTGCCGAGCCAGATGTTGTTCTCGTCATCGACGACGATGCTGATGGCGAAGTCGACGAGATCGCTGAGGTCGATCGCGCGGACGACCGACCCATCGGGGGCGAGTTCCTTGAGGACCTTCCCAGGACCGACGACGACGTACACGTGCTCGTTCGCGTCGGCGAACACCGGCGGGAACGTGTCGTGCGAATACTCGTGGAGGAACTCGCCATCGGAGTCGAATTTCTTCACCGTGCCGGTCTCATCGTCATGGACATAGACGTTGCCGACGGCGTCGGTGACGATCGCGTTGGGGGTTACGAACTGGTCGGGTTCGGTGCCGAAATCCGCCGAATTCCTTGAGCGGCCTGCGATCCTTGTCGAACACGAGGACGCGGCGGCCCGCGGAGTCGGCCACGTAAATACGGTCATCTGGCCCGAACGCCATGCCGCCAAAATGTCCGCTGGACGCCGTTTCCGAGCCGGCATCCCAGGTTTCGAGGTGCTTGCCCTCGCGATCGAATGCCCAGAACTCGTTGCGCTGGAAGGCGCCGACCCAGATCCGCCCGGAGGCATCGATGACAGGGTGGGCGAACGCATCGGCTCCGGCCGGGACCTTGGCACTCCACAGGCGCTCCAGCGCGGGCTCCGGCTCGACGGTGCCCGGGTCGATCGGGCTCGGCTCCAGCGCGACAGATGCCGTGGGGGAAGCCGACGCGGGCGTGGCAACGGAGCCCGATGCCGGCGGTTCGGTCGCGGGAACCGCACTTGGGGCGGAGGCCGATCCACAGCCCGCGATCACCAGGGCAAGGGCCGCCAGTCGGATCGACGGTCGGGCAGCCAAGGTCGACATCATGCGCTCCTTTTCCTCGAGCATCCGAAATCTGTTCGTTCGTTTGATGCGCGTGACGGCCCTCTGGTTGGCGCAACGCTGGTTCATGGAGTGTGGTTGCCGATCGCGTAGAGGACACCCCGGTTGGTCCCTACAAGCACGAACCCCCCTGTGATCACCGGCGCGTACGGGACGCCTTCGATCGGTGCCTGCCAGCGCATCTCCCCGGTCGCGACATCGAGCGCCTGGACGGACCCGCCGTTCGTCGCCACGTAGACGGTTTCCTGCGCGACGGACGGAAGGGCGTCATTCGGCCCGTCGGTCGTGTGCGACCACAGCAACTTGCCAGTCGAGGACTCCACGGCGACGACCGTGGCATCGCCGCTGACCATGAACGCGCGACCGTCCACGACAGCCGGCGTGAAGACAACCTCCTGGCTCGCGCTGACGTGTCGCCAGCGAAGTTCGCCGGACGTCGCATCGATCACCGACACTCCGGTCGCCGCCGGGTCGTCCGGATCGAAGCCGGTCGCGGCGTAGACAAGTCCGTCGGCGACGGTCGGCGTGCCGCCCTCGCCGCTGTCCGCGACCCGCGCATCCCACACGATCGTGCCGTCGGTGGCGCGCAACGCGACGACGTGACCGGCGGCGCTGACGAAGGCCATGTCTGCGTTGGCCGCAACGGAGCGTGAGACGCCTCCCGGGAGTGTCGTGCGCCAGGCGATCTCGCCGGTCGCCGGGTCGATCCCGTACGCGTTGCCGTCGTTCGTGGCCGCAACCACGGATTTCGCGGTGGCGGCAACGGCACCACTGATCGATCCGTCCAGCTCGGCCGTCCAGCGCGCGTCGCCGGTCGTCGCGTCGATGCCGTGCAGCACGCCGTCCATATCGCCGACGATCGCGACTTCGTCGACGATCTGCGGCGTGGCGGCGCCGGCATCCGCCCCAAGCGGCGATCGCCAGCGCTCCTCGCCGGTAGCGAGGGCGACGGCGTGGACGACGCCATTCTCCGACACGATGAGGACGTTGCCGCCGATGATCGTGGGCGACGAGCCGATGGCCCCGTCGGCCTCGAACGTCCACAGGACGGTCGGGTCGCCAATCGGGCCGGGGCCGGGCATCCGGCCGGTCCGGGCGGTGTCGCCTCGGTAGGTGAGGACGTCAGGCACGGTCGCGACCGTGGACGTCTGGCTGGGAGCCGGCGGCGGGCTCGGATCCGGGCGGACCGCTCCGGTACATCCTGTCGCGATCAGGATCGTGATGGCGATCGTGGTTGCCCTGTGCATGTTGCGTCCTCCCGGGTCGCCGCCTCGATGGTCGAAGTCGGCCGTCAGCCGTGAGATGCGGCAGATGGCCCCTCGGTTGGCACGAGATGCATTCGACGACACGGTCTGGGGCGTGCCGCCCTTCAGCCGCGTACCATCGAGCCGATGACCGACACAGCAGGCGCCTCCGCGCTCTCGACGCTGCCCGTCAAGTTCGGCCTGCAGCTGTGGTCGCAGCACACGAGCTGGCCGGATTTCCGCGACGCCGCCCAGGCCGCCGAAGCGAACGGCTGGGACTCGGTCTGGACGTGGGACCACCTGCTCGCCATCTTCGGCCCGTGGGAGCAGCCCATCCTCGAGGGCTGGAGCGTGCTGGCCGCGCTCGGCCCGATCACGACCCGGGTGCGTCTCGGGCTGATGGTCGGCGCGAACACGTTCCGCAACCCGGGTCTCACCGCGAAGCTCGCGACCACGCTCGACCATGTTTCCGACGGACGCGCCGTGGTCGGCATCGGGGCCGCGTGGTTCGAACGTGAGCACGACGCGTTCGGCATCGACTTCGGGGCGAGTCCCGGAGAGCGGATCGGCTGGCTGGACGAGGCGGTGATGCTGATGCGCCGGCTCTTCGACGGCGAGCGAGTCGACCACGAGGGACCGCGATACGCGATGCACGACGCGCTGTGCGAACCGCGACCGGTCCAGCCGCACCTCCCGATCCTCATCGGCGGCAGCGGCCGCCGGAAGACGCTGCGCGTCGTCGCCGAGCGGGCCGATGGCTGGAACACGTCGGGATCACGCGAGCAGGTGGTCGACGCCTTGCAGACCCTGGAGGCCCATTGCGCCGACATCGGGCGTGACATCGCGACCATCGAGAAGACTGTCAGCTTCCACATCGTGCTGCGCGATGTCGCGTCGGCAGCCGACGCACGGACGCGCGAGCTGCTGTCGTTCAACGGCGTCGAGGCCGACGACTTCGGCGGCTACCTCGCCGGCTCGCCAGCGGAGATCGCCGACGCCCTGCGTCCCTACCTGGACATGGGGTTCGAGACCGTCATCGTCCGCATGCCGGCGCCCTACGACCGCGAGACCATCGAGCGTATGCCCGAGGTCGCCGAGATCCTGGCCCGATGAAGGTCGTCCTGCTGGCCGGTGGCGTCGGCGGGGCCAAGATGGCGGAGGGCCTGGCGGCCCATGTCGGGCCCGACCTGACGGTCATCGTCAACACCGGCGACGACCTCGAGCTGCACGGACTGGCGATCTGGCCCGACCACGACACCGTCGCCTACACGCTGGCCGACCTCGACGACGAGGTCCGCGGCTGGGGCATCCGTGGCGAGACGTTGGACCGTGATGGACCGCCTGGAGGTGCTGGGCGAGGTGGCCTGGTTCCGGCTGGGAGATCGCGACCTCGCGACCCACCTGTGGCGGACCGACCGATTTGCGCGCCGGGCGTCGACCACCGAGGTCGCGCTCGAGCTGGCGGCGGCCTGGGCGATCGAGCCGCGCATCCTGCCGATGGCCGACGAGCCGGTCAGGACCGAGGTGCATACCGACGATGGCTGGCTGGAGTTCCAGGAGTACTTCGTCCATCGGCACCAGGAGCCGACCGTGGACGGCGTCCGATTTCGCGGGCATCGACGACGCCCGCGCCACTCCCGAGGTCGTCGCGGCGATCGATGCGGCCGGATCGATCGTCATCGCGCCGTCCAACCCGACTCGTGTCGATCGGTCCGATCCTGGCCGTTCCCGGCATGCGGCGGCGCTCGCGGCGGCACGGGAACGCGGCGTTCCGCTCGTCGCCGTGAGCGGGATCGTCGGCGGCAAGGCGCTCAAAGGCCCGGCCGATCGGATGCTGACGTCGCTGGGCGAGGAGGCCAGCGCGCTCGGGGTCGCGCGACGCTATCGGTCGCTGGCCAGTCACTTCGTCATGGACGACGTCGATGCCGCGCTCCGCGAGCCGGTCGAGGCACTCGGGCTCGGCGCCCTGGTGACCGACACGATCATGACCGACGACGCGGCCCGTGCCAGGCTGGCCGGTGAGGTGCTCGAGTCGTCGGCCGGCGAGCAGCGGTCTCCGCGGCTGACCGCGACGCCGACGAGCGCCGTCGCCGCGATCGATCGCCCGGTCGGAGCTCCCGATCGGATCAGGCGCCAAGTCGCGCCTCGGCGCGGTGCTCGATGCCGAGGAGCGGCGCGACCTCGTCCTGCGCCTGGCGGACGGCACCATCCGCGCCGCCGTGGCGACGCCGGGCGTCGACGAGACCCTGGTCATCACGCCCGACGACGAGGTCCGCGACCTCGCGCTCGCGGCCGGCGCGCGGCCGCTCCGCCAGCGGAGTCGCGGGCTCAACGACGGGCTGCGCGAGGCACGGGCCGAGGCGCTAGGCGGCCGGCGCCGAGGCGATCCTGGTCCTGCCGATCGACCTCCCGGCGGTCAGCGCCGAGCTGCTCGCCGCGATCGTCGCGAGGCGGACGACCGGCCGGACCCCTCGTGCATCGTGCCGGACCGCCACGGCCGCGGCACCAAGCCTGCTGCTGCTCAAGCCGCCCGATGTCATCGACTTCCAGTTCGGCGGCGACAGCCAGCGATGCCCATCTCCGGCGGCGGCATCGGTCGACGGGTCGATCGTCTCGTCGAGCTCGGCGGCCCGCTGACGATCGACCTCGACACGCCGGACGACCTGCTGCTCGTCCAGGCCCGAGCACCGGAGTCGGTCGGTGGCTGACCGGGCCTCGAGGCGGTGGCCATCGACGGCCTCGCCGAGATCGTCCCGGGTGACGACCTGCCGGCCCTGATCGCCGATGCGTCGGCGGCTGCGACCGAGCAGCTGCCGCTGCGCGACGACGACGTCCTCGTCGTGACCCAGAAGGTCGTCTCGAAGGCCGAGGGCGCCGTCGTCGACCTGACGACGATCGAGCCGCGACCGGAGGCGGTCGAGTTCGCGCGGCGCTACGACCGCGACCCCCGCCAGGTCGAGCTCGTCCTGCGCGAGGCGAAGCGGGTCGTGCGGATGGACGAACGGCGTGGTCATCACCGAGACGCCAGCACGGGTTCGTCTGCGCGAACGGCGGCATCGATGCGTCGAACGTCGGGCCGCGACTCCGGCGACGTCGTGACGCTCCTGCCGCGCGATCCGGACGCCTCCGCCGATCGGATCCGGGCCGCCGTCCGCGCGCGACTCGGCCACGACCTGCCGGTGATCGTGTCCGACAGCTTCGGCCGGCCGTGGCGGTTCGGCATCGTCGATGTCGCGATCGGGGTGTCCGGCCTCCTGCCGCTCGACGACCTGCGCGGCACGCCGGACGCCGACGGTCGGGTCATGAACTCGACGGTCCGTGCCGTCGCCGACGAGATCGCCTCGGCCGCCGAGCTGGCGCTCGGCAAGACCGCCCGTCGGCCCGTGGCGCTGGTCCGCGGCGCGACGTTCCGGCGCGGCGAGGGGCGCATCAGCGAGCTGCTCATGCCCGCGGACGGACCTCTTCCGTACCCGTGCCGCTCAATCGGTGCCTAGTCTCCGCGCGATGAAGGTCGGCCTCCAGATCTGCTCGTTCACGTGGCCGGGCGGCGCCGAGGCCATCGGGCCGACGCTCGCGCGGATCGTGCGCGACGCCGACGACGTCGGCTTCGACTCGATCTGGGTCATGGACCACTTCTTCCAGATCCGCGGCGTCGGCCGTGTCGAGGAGCCGATGCTCGAGGGCATGACGACCCTCGGCTTCATGGCGGCCCACTCCGAAACGGGCGCGCCTCGGGCTGATGGTCGGCGGCATCCACTACCGCGACGCCGGGCCTGTGGGTCAAGGCGACGACGACGCTCGACGTGCTGTCCGGCGGCCGCGCCTGGCTCGGTATCGGGGCCGCCTGGAACGAGGAGGAGTCGCAGGCCCTCGGGTTCCCGTTCCCGCCGCTCGGCGTGCGCTTCGAGATGCTCGAGGAGACGCTCCGGATCGCCCACGAGATGTGCGACCGGCGAGCGCGGCATGCGAGGCCGCGTTCCAGGTCGCCACGTCCAGGCGGCGCGACTCCTCAACTCGCCCCAGTCGATCTCGCGGCCCCGCGTCCCGATCATGGTCGGCGGCGGCGGCGAGCGGAAGACGCTGCGCCTCGTCGCCCAGTACGCCGACGCGTGCAACGTGTTCGGCTCGCCCGAGGGCGATCGCCCGCAAGTACGCGATCCTCGACGCGCACTGCGCCGCCGTCGGCCGCGATCCCGCCGAGATCGAGCGAACGACGCTCCAGAACGTCCGAGCTCGGACCGCCGACCGCGGCACGCACGGAGTCGGCACAGGCAGGTCGTCGACCGCTTCGGGGAGCTGTCGCGACGCCGGCGCCGAGCACGTGATCTTCGAGCTCAAGGACGTGCACGGCCCGACGTACCTCGAGACGGCCGGGCGCGAGATCGTCCCGGCCCTGCACGCCCTGCCGTGACGCGTCGATCGTCGCCGCCGGCACGATACCCGGCGGGCGCTGGTCTCCCGACCGATACCCCTCAGGGGTATCGCTATCGAATGGTGAAGATCGACGGTATGGCTGACACGCGCAACCCGTTCGGCGGGCTCTCGATCGCGATCGTCGACGCCGCCGCCGACGCCACAGCGGTCCACCGCGACCGGCGGCCCATCGACGATCGGCCAGCGGCGAGGGACGGGTCGACGCCAAGGTCGTGATCATCGGCTCCGGACCGGCCGGGCTGACCGCCGCGATCTACGCGCGCGCGAGCCAACCTCGAGCCGGTCGTGCTCGCCGGGTCGGCGCCGGGCGGCCAGCTGATGCTGACGAGCGACGTCGAGAACTACCCGGGCTTCCCCGACGGCATCCAGGGTCCCGACCTGATGGCCGCGATGCGCGCCCAGGCGGAGCGGTTCGGGACGCGCCTCGATCGACGTCGACATCGACCGCGTCGACTTCTCGGAGCGCCCGTTCCGCATCTGGGCGCGCGGCACCGAGTACCGCGCCCAGGCCGTCATCATCGCGACCGGCGCGTCGGCGCTGTGGCTCGGGCTCGACAGCGAGACCCGGCTGCGCGGCCGCGGCGTGTCGGCCTGCGCGACCTGCGACGGGTTCTTCTTCAAGGACCGCGAGATCGCGGTCGTCGGCGGCGGCGACACGGCCTTCGAGGAGGCGACCTACCTGACCCGGTTCGCGACGAAGGTCCACCTCCTCCACCGCCGCGACACGTTCCGCGCGCAGCAAGATCATGGTCGACCGCGCCGCTCGCCCATCCCAAGATCGACGTCCACCCGAACACGGCCGTCGACGAGGTCCTGGGCGACGCGAAGGTCGACGGCGTGCGGCTGCGCGACACGCAGAGCGGTGACATGACCGAGATGCCGATCGAGGGCGCTGTTCATCGCCATCGGCTACGAGCCCAATACCGAGGCCTTCCGCGACTGGCTCGATGTCGACGAGAAGGGCTACCTCGTGGTCCACGACGAGACGAGGCTCGAAGATCGACGGCGTGTTCATCGCCGGCGACGTGCACGACCACCGCTACCGGCAGGCCGTCACGGCCGCCGGGGATGGCTGCAAGGCGGCGATCGACGCCGAGCGCTGGCTCGAGGCGCGAAGGCATCACCGAAGTCGCGACCGCGACGGCCTGGTAGGTCGGCGGGTGCCGTCCACGCGCCGCGAGGCGATCATCGAGCGCCTCGGCGTGGGGCCGCCGGTCGCGACCCTCGTGCGCGACGCCCTCGAGCAGGCGATCGGCGCCGCGGAGGCGCGTGCCGACGAGGCCGGTCGACCGGTCACCGCGCTCGACGCCGGCTGTGGTCGCGTCTCGCAGCTGCGTCCGTTCCGCGCTCGGATCGGGCGGCTGGTCGGTGCCGACATCCATCCGCCCGTCACGCCCCTCCCCCACCTCGACGAGTTCGTCACGGCCGACCTGTGCGGATCCGCCGAGGCCTTCGTCCGGGCGTCATTCGATGTGATCCTGGCGAGCTTCACGCTCGAGCATTTCGACGAGCCTGTCGCGGCGCTCTCGAACCTTCGGTCCTGGCTGGCTCCGGGCGGCATGCTGGTGGCGACGACCGTCAATCGGCGCAATCCGTTCGTCGCCGCCTACCTCGGCCTGCCCGCGCCGATCCGCGATCGGCTGCAGCCGCTCGTCAAATCGACCGCCGCCGATGCCCACCCGCTGGTCGGCGCCTGTAACGACCCGACCGTCATCGCCGACGCCCTCGGGCTGGCCGGCTTCGGGCAGGTCCGCCTGACCACGGCCGGCCATCTGGCCCGTGCCTGGGGACGCTCCTGGCCGACCTTCGCGCTAGGCCTGCTCGGCGACCTCATGACCCAGGGCTCACCATCGCGCCGGTCGACGATCGTCGTCGTCGCGAGGGCCTGATGGGCTTCTCGCGAGGCGGCGTCCGCCAGGCGACGCGGCGGGACGGGGCGCGGCGCGGCGCGGCGCCGGTGGAGGCGGGCATGTTCGGCGCTGGACCCAGCCCGGACTTCGAGCCGGTCCCCAAGGAGCGTCGCGGTCGCACGCTGCGCCGCATCCTGCGCGTTCTTCGGCCCCTACCGGCCACAGATCGTGGTCGTCCTGGTGGCGATCCTGCTGACGAGCTTCATCGGCCTCATCAACCCGATCCTGCTCAAGCTCCTGATCGACGATGCGATCCCCAGGCGCGATTTCGGCCTGCTCAATCTGTTCGTCGGGCTGATGATCGCCCTGCCCATCGTATCGGGCCTCATCGGCGTCGGGCAGACCTACCTCAACAACGTCATCGGCCAGCACGTCATGCAGGACCTGCGAGCGGCGCTCTACGCGCACCTCCAGTCGATGCCGCTGCGGTTCTTCACGGAGACGCGGACGGGCGAGATCCAGAGCCGCCTGGCGAACGACGTCGGTGGCGTCCAGGCCGTCGTCACCGATACGGCCAGCTCGGTCACCTCGAACCTGGCGATCGCCATCAGCACGATGATCGCCATGGCCATCATCGACTGGCGGCTGACCGTGCTGTCGCTCGGCCTGCTGCCGTTCTTCATGTACCTGACGTTCCGCGTCGGCAAGGTTCGCCGCGAGGTGTCCACCGAAACCCAGAAATCGCTGGCCGAGATGTCGGCGCTGACCGAGGAGACCCTCAGCGTCAGCGGGATGCTGCTGTCGAAGACGTTCGGTCAGCAGGAGAACGCGGTGAAGCGGTTCCGGTCGCTCAATGCCGTGCTCGCCGGGCTCCAGATCCGCCAGGCCATGGTCGGCCGCTGGTTCTTCATGATCATCGGCACGATCTTCAGCATCACGCCGGCGTTCGTGTACTGGCTGGCGGGCTGGCTGGCCATCCAGGGCGACCCGACCGCCCCGACGATCGGCGACATCGTCGCCTTCACGACGCTGCAAAGCCGGCTGTTCTTCCCGATGGGCCAGCTGCTCAACATCCAGGTCGAGATCCAGGGTGCGCTGGCCCTGTTCGACCGCATCTTCGAATACCTCGAGATGGACCCCGAGATCGTCGACGCCCCAGACGCCATGGACCTCGCCCCGGCCGCCGTCCGAGGTCAGGTCCGCTTCCGCGACGTGTCGTTCCGCTACCCGACGGAGGCGGTTCCCTCAGACCGGGCGGCCGAGGCGCTCGCCCGCGAGGACCGGATGGCCGACGAGGAGGCCGAGGTCGCCGTCGCGGCGGTGCCCGTCGACGTCGCGGCCGTCGAGACGCTGGTCGACGGGTCGGATGGCAGCGGCCAGGGCGACATGCCGGCGATCGAGCTCATCCCGACCTTCGCGCTCGAAAGCATCGATCTCGAGGCCCAGCCCGGGGAGCTCGTGGCCCTTGTCGGTCCATCGGGCTCGGGCAAGACAACGACGACGTATCTGATCCCGCGCCTGTACGACGTCGACAGCGGCGCGGTCGAGATCGACGGCATCGATGTCCGGCGTCTCAAGCTGGCGGCGCTCGGCCGGATCATCGGCGTCGTGACGCAGGAGACGTATCTCTTCCACGCGTCGATCCGCGACAACCTGCTGTACGCGAGGCCCGAGGCGACCGACGACGAGCTGCACGAGGCGGCACGCGCGGCCGCCATGCACGAGCGGATCATGGAGCTGCCCGAGGGCTACGACACGATCGTCGGCGAGCGCGGCTACAAGCTGTCCGGCGGCGAGAAGCAGCGCGTCGCCATCGCCCGGGTGCTGCTCAAGGACCCGCGCATCCTCATCCTCGACGAGGCGACGTCGGCGCTCGACACGGTCTCCGAGCGCCTGATCCAGGCCGCGTTCGAGCGGGTCATGGAGGGTCGGACGACGATCGCGATCGCCCACCGCCTGTCGACGATCCTGCGCGCCGACCGGATCCTCGTGTACGAGCGGGGGCGGATCGTCGAGCGCGGCACGCATGCCCAGCTGCTCGAGGTCGGCGGCCTGTATGCGCGGCTCTATCGGGAGCAGTTCCTGTCGGAGGCGGCGACGACCGAAGTCGGCGCGGCCCGCTGAGCACGGCCGGCTGACCCATGCCGACGCACAAGTCCGTCCGCTTGGAGCACCGCGGCGGCATGGCGTTCCACGCCGAGCCGTCGTCGGGGCACGCGCTCGACTTCGACGACCGGACATCGAACACCGGCGGCAGCCCGGTCGAGACGGTGCTCTCCGCCCTTGGGGCCTGCTCGGCGATGGATGTCGTGGGGATCCTGGCCAAGAAGCGCCAGAAGATCGACGCCTACCGCGTCGAGGTCACCGGCACGCAGCGCGACGCCTATCCCCAGATCTACACGGAGATCTTCGTCGTCCACGACGTGGAGGGTCACGACCTGTCACAGGCGGCCGTCCGCCGCGCCATCGAGCTCTCCGCGACAAAGTACTGCCCGGTCAGCGCGATGATCGCGGCCGGCGCGACCGTGATCCACCACGCCTACCGGATCCGATCCACCGGCGCCACGCCCTACGAGATCGAGCGCGAGGTCCTGTCGACCGGCCCATTCCGCCGGCCGGACATCGTCGGCTAGGCGGTGTGTTGCATGACTATGCACGAGCGGTGTATAGTCATGCGCCCATGACGACGGTCCATCCGACCCCGACCCGCGACGACAGCCCGCCGCCCGTGAGCGGCCACGTGCGCCCGTGAGCGCAGGCCTCGAGTCGCCCGCCGCGATCGCGACGGACCGCTCGTCAGGGTTCCGCCCGCGTTCCGAGCGTGGCGTGCCGTCGGACCGCGGCCCACGGCGCATCCGAGTCGGCATCATCGGCGCGACCGGATACGTCGGCGCCGAGCTCATCCGGCTGCTGTCGCGCCATCCGAACGTCGACATCGTCGGCCTTGCCGGTCGCGATCGGCACGACGACCCGATCGGCGGTCATCACCCCCACCTGGCCGGCACGGAGCTCACGGTCGGCACCGAGCTTCCCGCGGTCGATGCCGCGTTCCTCGCCCTGCCCCACGGCGCGGCGGCCGGCCTCGTCCCGGACCTCGTCGCGGCGGGCACGGCGGTGATCGATCTCGGACCCGACTTCCGGCTGCGCGACCCCGGCGACTACCCGCGCTGGTATGGCTTCGAGCATCCTCGACCCGACCTGCTCGACCAGGCCGTCTACGGCCTTCCGGAGCTGCATCGCGCCGAGCTCCAGGCGCTGGTCGGTGCCCCGACCGCCATCGTCGGCTCGCCCGGCTGCTACCCGACCGCGACGCTGCTCGCCCTGGCGCCGCTCGCCCGGGCCGGGCTGATCGGCGACCTCGTCGTCGATGCCAAGAGCGGCGTGTCCGGCGCGGGCCGCGACGCCAAGCCCGAGATGATGTTCGCCGAGGTGAACGAGAGCGTGAAGGCCTACGGTCTCGGTGGTCATCGCCACGTGGCCGAGATCGAGCAGGAGCTCGCGACCGTCGCCGCCCGCGAAGGACTCGACCCGGGTGCCAACCCGGGCACGATCGCCATCGATTTCCTGCCCCACCTGATCCCGATGACGCGAGGGATCCTGTCGACCAGCCACGTCCGTCCGACGCGACCGATCTCGCAGGACGAGCTCGACGATCTGTACGGCGCCGCGTACCGGGAGGAGCCGTTCGTCCGGGTCGTGGCGGCTCCTCCGGCGACCAAGCACACGACCGGCAGCAACACCGTGCTGATCCACGTTCGCGTCGACGAGCGGATCGGCCGGATCATCGCGATCGGTGTCGAGGACAACCTCGTGAAGGGCGCGGCCGGTCAGGCCGTCCAGGCGTTCAACCTCGTGCACGGGCTGCCCGAGACGTCGGGCCTCGATCAGCTCCCGCTGGCGCCGTAGATGGCGATCTCGACCGTCGCCTCGCCGTCGCGCCACCCCGTCGAGCGCCGCGCGGCGCTGCCCGGCGGCTTCGTGGCGGGGGCGACCACGGCCGGCATCAAGGCTTCCGGCCGGCCCGACCTCGCGCTGATCATGGCCACCGGCGGTTCGGCGGCGGCAGCCGCGGTATTCACCCCGAACGCGTTCGCGGCCGCGCCGGTGCGCCTGTCACGACGCAACCTCGCGGCCACCTCCGATGACGCGCGGGGTGGCTTCGGCTTCGCCTCGGCCATCATCTCGACCAGCGGCTGCGCGAATGCGGCGACCGGTGAGGCCGGTGACAACGACCAGGAGGCGATCGGGACGATCGTCTCGGCTGCACTCGGCATCGATCCGAGCCGCGTGCTGCACCTGTCGACCGGGATCATCGGGACACGCCTGCCGCTCGACCGTGTCGAGACGGGGGTCGCCGCCGTCACGCCGCTGCTGCGTGGGGACGACAGCGGTCTCGCGGCAGCTGCAGAGGCGCTGCGCACGACCGACTCGGTGACGAAGGTCGCGACCGCGTCGCTCATCCTGCCCGCGCCCGACGGCGAGCCGGTCACCGTGACGATCACGGGCATCTGCAAGGGCGTCGGCATGATCCACCCGAACATGGCCACGATGCTGTCGGTCGTCCTGACCGATGCGGCGGTCGCCCCCGAGGTCCTCTGGGCGATGCTCCGGCCGGCGGCCGCGCGGACATGGGACCAGCTGTCGGTGGACGGCGACACCAGCACGAACGACACCGTCTTCGTCCTGGCATCTGGAGCCGCTGGGACGGCCCCGCTGAGCGCCGGAAGCCACGCCGCCGTCGCCTTCGAAGCGGCGCTCGAGGCCGTGGCGCGCGACCTCGCCCGCCAGCAGGCAGCCGACGGTGAAGGAGCCACGATCCTGATCACCACCGAGGTGACCGGCGCGGCCGACGACGCCGATGCGCGCGCGGTCGCCCGGGCGGTCGTGTCGAGCAGTCTGGTCAAGGCCGCGGCGCACGGCAAGGACCCCAATTGGGGCCGCATCGCCGGCGCAGCGGGGAATGCGGTCACCGCGTCGGCGGCCGTCCTCGAGGCGGCCGGACTCGCACCGGATGTGGCGGCGGCGCGCGCGTCGAGTGCGGTCCATCTCGACCCCGACACGCTGCGCATCTCGATCGCCGGCCACCTCGTGTTCGATGGCGCGCGGGGCGGACCCCTCGAGTTCGACCGAGCGGCCGCGCGGACCGGCGATGGATGCCCCGGAGGTGATCATCGAGCTCGATCTAGGCGTCGGCGATGGCATCGGCGAGGCCTTCGGCTGCGACCTCACCGAGCAATACGTGATCGAAAACAGCGAGTACACGACATGAGCGAGATCCTCGTCGTCAAGCTTGGTGGCACCACGATCGCCGAGCAGGCACACGTGCTGGCGGACGTGGCCGCGGTCGCGCGTCGACGACCCGTCGTGCTCGTCCATGGCGGCGGCAAGCGCATCACCGAGTGGCTTGATCGGCTCGGCGTCCCGTCGAAGTTCGAAGGCGGTCTGCGCGTGACCGACGCGCAGTCGCTCGAGGTCGCCGCGGCCGTCCTGCGCGGGGTCGTCAACAGCGAGCTCGTCGCGGGGCTGCGCGATCTCGGCGTCGATGCGGTCGGGCTGTCCGGGGTCGACGGCGGTCTGCTCCTCGCCGAGCGGATTCCCCACCTCGGGCTCGTCGCGAGCGTGTCCGGCCTGCGACGCGACCTGCTCGACGCGATCCTCGTCTCGGGCCAGGTCCCGGTCGTGGCCCCGCTCGCCCGTGACGCCGACGGCATCGTCTGCAACGTGAACGCCGACGATGCGGCCGCCGGCATCGCCGCCGGGCTCGGTGCCCGCCAGCTCGTGCTCCTGACCGATGTCGATGGCGTGCGGGATGCCGAGGGGCGGAAGCTCGACACGCTCACCGTCGCCGAGGCCGACCACCTGATCGAGACCGGCGTCATCGCCGGCGGGATGGTCCCGAAGATCCGGGCGGCGCTCTCGGCGCTGGGCTGGGACGGGGCCGAGGCGATCATCGCGGACTCGGGCGCGGAACGCGCCCTCGAGCGCGCCCTCGACGATCCGACGTTCGGCACGCGGATCACGGCGTCGCGTGAAGCGCGTGTCGGCGCCGCATGAGCCGGCGATGAGCGGCCCGACCCAGGGCCAGGAGCTCAAGCGGCTCCGGCAGCGGGCCATCCAGCAGGTCATCGCGTCGCGGCCGGTCGGCAGCCAGCGGGAGCTCGTCGATGCGCTGACGGCCCAGGGGTTCGATGTGACGCAGGCGACCGTGAGCCGCGACATCACCGAGCTCGGCCTGCTCAAGGCGCCCCGCCGCGACGGTCACGTCTACGTCTCGCCCGAGGACGTCGCGGCCCGACCGACGGCCGTGCCGCAGCCAGTGCCCGCGCGGACGGACGAGCGACTGCGCCGGATCCTCGCCGATGTGCCGGTGACCGTCGGCCGAAGCGGGCTGATCCTGGTTCTGACCGGCACGCCGGGCACCGCCAGCGTCGTCGCCCAGGCCATCGACGAATCCACGCTCCAAGAGCAGGAGGGCACGCTGGCGGGCGACAATACGCTCCTCGTCCTGTTCGCCGATGAGGTCCGTCTCGAACGCTGGCTCGCCCGGTTCGAGGCGATCGCCCGTTCCATCCCGGAGGTCACCGTCTCGTGAAGAAGGTCGTTCTCGCCTACTCCGGTGGCCTCGACACGTCGGTCGCCGTCGCCTGGCTCAAGGAGCAGTACGACGCGGACGTGGTGACCCTCACCGTCGACCTCGGTGGCGGGTCGCTGCGCCCCGGCGTCGAGCGTCGGGCGATGTCCGCTGGGGCGTCGCGCGCGTACGTGATCGACGCACGCGAGCGGTTCGTGACGGACTACGTCTGGCCGCACCTCCAGGCGAATGCCCTGTACCAGGGCGCGTACCCGCTGGCCACCGCGCTGGCCCGGCCGCTGATCGCACAGCTCCTCGTCGAGGTGGCCCGCCGCGAGGGCGCCGACGCCGTCGCCCATGGCTGCACCGGCAAGGGCAACGACCAGGTCCGCTTCGATGTCGCCACTCACGCGCTCGACCCTGGACTCGAGGTCGTGGCCCCGATGCGCGTCGGGATGGGTCTCACGCGGGACCAGGAGATCGACTACGCGAACGAGCGCGGGATCGAGATCCCGATCACGAAGGCCTCGCCGTATTCGATCGACGTCAACCTGTGGGGCCGCTCGTGCGAGACGGGCGTGCTCGAGGACCCGTGGGTGACGCCGCCGGCCGACGCCTACGAGTGGACCGTCGCACCGTCGGACGCTCCCGACCCGATCGAGATCGTGATCGACTTCGAGGGTGGCATCCCGGTCGCCCTCGATGGGGAGCGGCTCGCCGCGGTCGATCTGGTCGAGCGGTTGCACGAGCTGGGCGGCGCGCATGGCGTCGGCCGCATCGATCATGTCGAGGACCGCCTCGTCGGGATCAAGAGCCGGGAGATCTACGAGACGCCGGCCGCCACGATCCTGCACGGCGCGCACCACGCCCTCGAGGGCCTGGTGCTGAGTCGTGACACCCTCCGGTTCAACCGTTTCGTCGCCGACGAGCTCGCTCGGCTGATCTACGACGGGCTGTGGTTCAGCGCCCTGTCGCGTGACCTGCGCGGCTACGTGGCGTCGACCCAGCGCGTCGTCTCCGGCGAGGTGCGGATGCGGCTCGACCACGGCTCGGCCGTCGTCACCGGGCGGAAGTCGCCGTTGTCGCTGTACGACAAGAGCCTCGCCACGTACGACGAGGGCGACGCGTTCGACCATGCCAGCGCGGTCGGGTTCATCGAGATCTTCGGGCTGCCGCTACGCGTCGAGGCCGCGCGACACGGCGCCGTCGGGGCGCGCTATGGCGCGGCCTGGTCGTGGACGGACCCGCTGCTCGAGACCCTGCCGACGTCGGTGACCGACCCGGAGCCGGCCGCGGTCTGATCCCGACGGCGCCCTGATCACGCGGAGCCGGCCCGTTTCGCGAGCGCATATGGCGTCATTCTCCGGGGGAATACCCTCCCTCGGCGGCTATTCCCCGGCGGAATGACGCCATAGCGAGTCCTCGTAGACCCGCGCTCGGCGCACCATGCGCGATGATCTAGCGGTGATGACCGACCGACCGACCCGAGGCGGGAACGTCCGCGAGCTGGCCTTCCTCCACGAGATCGCCCAGCTCGCGACCCAGGCGCGTGACTGGGACGAGCTGATGCGCATCGATCGTCGACGGGACGACGGCCGCGATGGACGTCGAGGTGTGCTCGTTCTATCTCGCCGACCACGAGCACACGCGGCTGACGCTCGCGGCGACCAACGGACTCGACCGATCGCAGGTCGGCCGCGTCAGCCTGGCCTGGGGCGAGGGCATCACCGGTCGTGTCGCCGCGACGCGCGAGCCGATCGCCGTCGACGACGTCACGCGCGACGAGCGATTCGCCTGGGTCCGCGGATTCGACATCGAGGGCCTCGCCGGGATGCTGTCGGTGCCGCTCGTCTGGCACGGCGAGGTCGTCGGCGTGCTCAACGTGCAGACCCGGGCCGTTCGCGGGTTCGACCCGCACGAGATCGACCTCCTCCAGACGATCGGCGCGCTGCTTGCCGGGATCGTCGAGAAGGGCCGGCTGACGCGCCGAGGTCGAGGCGCGGCTGGCCCAGTTGACGGCGCTCGATGCCGCCCGCGCCGAGCTGCTGAGCGTCGTGACGCACGAGCTCCGGACGCCGTTGTCGGTCGTGCGGGTGTACGTCGACCTGCTGGCCGAGGCCGCCACCGGGAGACCGACAGCCGCGACTGGCGCGACGCGGCGAACGACCAGCTGGCCCGCCTCGACCGGCTGGTCGATTCGATCCTGGCGTCGGTCCGCGGCGAGGGGCTGACCGGGCTGTCGCGGGCCCCGTTCGATGCCGTCCAGGCGGTCGACGAGACCGTCGAGACGCTGCGCCTCCTGCTCCGTCCGCATCCGATCCGCTGGGACCGGCCCGACGGTCCGATCGTCGCGATCGGCGACGAGACGCGCTTCCGGCAGGTGCTCGAGCAGCTGCTCGAGAACGAGTCGAAGTACGCACCGAGCGAGCAGGGCGTGAGCATCGGCGTGTGGCGCCTCGGCGACGAGGTCCAGGTGTACGTGACCGACGACGGCCCGGGCGTCCCGATCGAGGACTGGGAGAGCGTGTTCGAGCCGTTCGTGCGGGTCGAGGGCCGCGGCCGGTCCCGCGGCTCCGGCATCGGCCTGTTCGCCGCGCGTCGGCTGATGACCGCGATGGGCGGACGGGTCTTCCTGGAGCCGAACGGCTTTGCCGGATCGCGGTTCGTCGTGGCTTGCCCGCGGGTTAGGTCGTTGGTGGTGCGTCCACGAAACCATCCCCCTTGACGCGCCACGGACGAGGCTCGACGCTGCGGCCATGCCGAACTCCTTCGATGGTGCCGGTGATCCGTATCGGGGCTCCAGCTACCGCGGCTGGATCCTCGTCGCGCTGGTCGTCATCGTGGCGGTGGCCCTGCTGTGGATGGCCTACGCGGCAGCACTCGACGAGATCCCCGCGAGCGTGCCGGCGAGCTGACCCGGCTCGTGCGCCCTAGCTCGCGGACGACCCCGCGACGACCCGCGTCTCCTCGGCACGGAGCCGGGCATAGCCGGGCTTCACGACCTCGTTGATCAGGCGCAGCCGCTCGTCGAACGGGGCGAAGGCCGATTTCAGGGCGTTGATCGTCAGCCACTCCATCTCGCCCAGGCCGATCCCGAACGCGCGATCGAGCGCCTCGAACTCGCTGGACAGCGTCACGCCGCTCATCAGGCGGTTGTCGGTGTTCAGGGTCACGCGGAAGCGGAGCCGGCGGAGCAGGTCGATCGGGTGCTCGGCGATCGACGCGGCGGCAGCCGTGTGGACGTTCGACGTCGGGCACATCTCGAGCGGGACGCGCCGGTCGCGAACGAACGCCGCCAGCCGCCCCAGCTCGACGCTGCCGTCGTCGCGGACCGTGATGTCGTCGACGATCCGCACGCCGTGGCCGAGGCGTTCGGCGCCGCACCACTGGAGCGCCTCCCAGATCGACGGCAGGCCGAACGACTCGCCCGCGTGGATCGTGATGTGGAAGTTCTCGCGCCGGACGTACTCGAAGGCGTCGAGGTGGCGGGTCGGCCGGTAGCCCGCTTCCGGACCGGCGATGTCGAAGCCGACCACTCCGGCATCCCGCCAGCGGACGGCGCATTCGGCGACCTCGACCGAGCGGGCGGCCTGGCGCATCGCGGTGACGAGCATCTTCATGACGATCGGGTGCCCGGCGGCCTCGGCGTTGCGGGCACCGATCGAGAAGCCCTCGAGGTTGGCGGCCACGACCTCGTCGAGGGTCAGCCCGCGCTCGGTCGATAGCTCGGGCGCGTAGCGCACCTCGGCGTAGACGACGCCGTCGGCCGCCAGGTCCTCGGCGCACTCCGCCGCGACCCGCACGATGGCGTCGCGCTCCTGCATGACCCCGACCGTATGGGCGAAGGTCTCGAGGTACAGCTCGAGCGATTTGCGATCGGCGCCGCGGCGGATGTGCGCGGCGAGCTCGTCGGGGTCGCTTGTCGGCAGCCCGTCGTAGCCGTGCTCCGCGGCGAGGTCGACGATCGTCGTCGGCCGCAGCCCACCGTCGAGATGGTCATGGAGCATCGCCTTGGGAGCCTGACGGATGGTGTCCGTGCGCAACATCGTGGCGGGATGGTACAAGGCAGCGCCGTCCGTGGTCGCCCTGCGCCATTGACGCATCGTCGACGCACGGGCGAACATTGGTACGTTCCCGAAGAGTCTTGTTCGGATGGGGGTAGCAGTGTGACGCATCGGATCACCGCTCGATCTCGAGCCAGGATGGCCTTGCTCCTGCCACTCAGCGCCGGGCTGCTGTGGTTTGCAGCCGCGGCAGCGCCCGTCGGCGCGGCGGCGACGTATCGCGACTGTTCGAGCATCGAATGGGCCGCCGGCGCGGACCTGCATCGGTGCGACCTGGCCGATGCGACGATCATCGGCATGGACCTGCACGGCATCAACATCGCGAGGTCCGACCTGTCGCGCGTGTTCGGCGGCTGCGACCCGGATGAGCCACGGACGAACCTCTACGGTGCGCGGTTCTACCGGGCGATCGCGATCGATGTGAAGCTGTGCGACGCCATCCTCGACGACGCGGACTTGCACGGCACGGACTTCACGAACGCCTCCTTCGAGGACGCGTCGCTCACCGGGGCCAACCTGTCATGGGCGACGCTCGACGGCGCCACCGCTGGGTTCGCACCGTTCGATGACGCGAATCTGGCGAACGTGAGCTGGGTCGGCGGCGGAGCCACGGGTGCGCACTTCGACGGGGCGGACCTCCATCGGATCGACTTCACCGGGACCGCGCTGCAGTCGACCAGCTTCGTCGGATCCGACCTGCGCTACGCCAACCTGGCCGGGGCCGATCTCACCGATGCCGACCTCACAGGGGCGAACTGGCGACGCGCGACGGGGCTCGCGACTGCCACGTTCAGCAACACGATCTGCCCGGACGGCACGAACAGCGACGCCAACGGCGGGACCTGCATCGGCCACTGATCCCGGGGCGGCCGCCGGGCCGATCGGCGGCTGTCCCGACCTGACGTCAGCCGTTGCCGAGCCGGCGCCTCGCCGCGTGCAGCGCGTCCGCGACGCGCGTCGGCGCCGTGCCACCGATGACGTCGCACGACGCGAGGGCGCCGTCCACCGACGCGGCCCCGCGCAGGATCTCGCCGATCACCTCGTCCGCGGCGAGGGCCTGGGCACCGGGGTGACCGCTCGCCCCGAGCGCGAGCCCGATCATCGGATCGGGCACCGCGTCGAGTCCCACGCCGGCCTCCTCGGCCTGGGCGACGAGCGACCCGACGACGTGGTGGGCGACCCGGAACGGGATGCCGCGTCGGACCAGCGCGTCGGCGACGGCCGTCGCGGTCGTGTAGCCCTCGTCGGCGGCCGCACGCATGCGCTCCCGGTCGACGACGACCGTATCGAGCAAACCCGAAAGCACGCCGAGCGAACCCTCGAACACGGCGACCGCGTCGAACAGCGGCGCCTTGTCCTCCTGCAGGTCGCGCTGGTACGCGAGCGGCAGACCCTTGAGCAGCGCCAGCAACCCGGTGTGCCCGCCGATCACCCGTGCGGCTCGGCCACGGACGAGCTCGGCCGGGTCGGGGTTCTTCTTGTTCGGCATGATCGATGAGCCGGTCGAGAACGCATCGCTGACCCGTACGAACCCGAACCGCGGGTTCGACCACCAGGTGATCTCCTCGGCCAGCCGGCTGAGATGGACCATGCCGAGGGCGATCGCCCCGACGATCTCGACGACGAAGTCCCGATCGCTGACGGCATCGAGCGAGTTGGCCGTGACTCCGTCGAACCCGAGCTCGGTAGCCGTGGCCTCCCGATCGAGCGGATAGCCGGCCCCGGCCAGCGCCCCGGCACCGAGCGGCGAGACGTTCGTGCGGCGTCGGGCATCGGTCAGCCGCGCACGATCGCGCTCGGCCATCTCGACATAGGCGAGCAGGTGGTGGGCGAACAGCACCGGTTGCGCGGGCTGGATATGGGTCGAACCCGGCAGGATCGCCGTTCCCTCCCGTTCGGCCAGCCCGACGAGCGAGCGCTCGAAGGCGAGCAGCCCGTCGTCGAGCCGATCGATCGCCCGGCGCGACCACAGCCGCAGGTCCGTGGCGACCTGGTCGTTGCGCGAACGGCCCGTGTGGAGCTTGCCGGCCACCGAGCCGATGCGGTCGGCCAAGGCCGCTTCGAGGTTCAGGTGGACGTCCTCGAGATCGGGGTCCCAGTGAGAGCGACCCGTCGGCGACCGCGGCGGCCAGGCCCTCCAGACCGCCCACGAGCTCGGCGACCTCGTCAGCGGTCAGCAGGCCGGCACGCCCGAGGCCGCGAACGTGGGCGATGGAGCCGGCGATGTCGTCGGCCGCCAGCTCCCGGTCGAGCTCGATCGAGCGCGTGAAATCGGCGACGCGCGGATCGCTCCCCTCGCCGAACCGGCCACCCCACAGGCGCATGCACCCTCCTTCGTGTGCGCGTCATGCTACCGGCATGACCGACGCATCTCCGTGGTGGCGCGACGCCGTCGTGTACCAGATCTACGTCCGCAGCTTCACCGACACCGACGGGGACGGCATCGGGGACATCCGCGGGATGCGCCAGCGGTTGCCCTACCTGCACGATCTCGGCGTCGACGCCGTGTGGATCAACCCGTGGTACGTGTCGCCGATGGTCGACGGCGGCTACGACGTCGCGGATTACCGCGACATCGATCCGTTGTTCGGCACGCTCGCCGACGGCGAAGCCTTCATCGACGACGCGCATCGCCTCGGGATCCGGGTGCTGGTCGATATCGTCCCGAACCACACATCCGACAAGCACCCCTGGTTCCAGGCCGCGCTCGCCGGCGGTCCGGGCAGCCGCGCGCGGGAGCTGTACGTCTTCCGCGACGGCCGCGGACGCGGCGGCGGCCGCCCACCGACCGATTGGCCGAGCGTGTTCGGCGGACCGGCCTGGACCAGGGTGATCGAGCCCAACGGCCGGCCCGGCCAGTGGTACCTCCACCTGTTCGCCCCCGAGCAGCCCGATCTCGACTGGACCGAGTCGGAGGTCGTCGCCGAGTTCGAATCGATCCTGCGCTTCTGGTTCGATCGTGGCGTGGACGGCTTCCGGATCGACGTCGCGCACGGGCTCGTCAAGGACCCGACCTTCCCCGATCTTCGCAGGGCCTCGCCGCGCTCCGCCGTCAAGCCCGGGCCGTACTGGGACCAGGACGGCGTCCACGACATCTACCGCCACTGGCGGGCCATCGCCGACGAGTACGGCGACCGGGTGTTCGTCGCCGAGGTCTTCGTGTCGAGCGCCGAGCGCCTGGCCCGCTACCTGCGACCGGACGAGCTGCACACGGCCTTCGACTTCCGGTTCCTACAGGCCGGCTGGAACGCTCGCACGCTCCGGACCGCGATCGACGACAGCCTGCACGCCCTGGCGCCGGTCGGCGCGGCCGCGACCTGGGTCCTGTCGAACCACGACGTGGCGCGACACGTCACGCGCTTCGGACGTCCATCGGCGACGGTCCGTGCCACGGCCGTGACGGGCCCGCCGGCCGTCCGCGTCCAGGAGCCCGTCGACCTCGAGGTCGGGCGGCGGCGGGCGCGCGCGGCGCTGCTCCTGACGCTGTCCCTGCCTGGCTGTGTCTACCTGTACCAGGGCGAGGAGCTGGGGCTCGAGGAGGTCGAGGACCTCGACGAGGATCTGCTCCAGGATCCGACGTGGCGCCGCTCCGGACACACCATCCGCGGCCGCGACGGGTGCCGGGTGCCGCTGCCGTGGTCGAGCGCCGAGCCGCCGTTCGGTTTCGGGCCGGCGGGCAGCGCGCCATGGCTGCCTCAGCCCGAGTCATGGCGGGCCCGCACGGCGGAGGTGCAGGCCGGCGATCGGGATTCCTTCCTCGAGCTGTACCGGACGGCCCTGCGGCTGCGACACCAGCATCTCGGTTTCCGTGGCTCGGGCATGGCCTGGCTGACCGCCCCCGACGACGTCCTGCGCTTTGACCGACCCGGCGGGCTCGAGACGATCGTCAATCTCGGCACCACCCCGATCGAGCTGCCGCCGGGCCGGCCGATCCTGCTGGCGAGCGGGCCACTCAACGATGGCCGGCTGCCTGGCGACACCGCGGTCTGGCTGGGCTAGACCGATCCTTCCTAGCGGGCTACCTCGAGGGGCCGGACGCGATCCGAGGTCACCCGCTCGGGCGGGAAGACCCACCATCCCAGGGCGGCCGCGCTGAGGCACAGGATCGTCCCGAGCCCGAACACGGCGGCATGTCCGATGGCGTCATACAGCAGCCCTCCGGCGATGTTGGCGAGGATGGCGCCGATCCCGAAGCCGACGGTCTGGTACAGCGATTGGCCGGTGCCCTGCAGCTCTGGCGGCAGGAGCCGAGCGATCGTGAGGACGACGCCGATGACGACCCAGGCGAACGCCACGCCCGTGAACGCCCGGGTGGCGATGATCAGGAGCGGGCTCGAGAGGACCATCCACGATGTCGTGGCGGCGGCGTAGATCAGGGCGCTGCCGACGAACATGCCCCGAAGACCGATCCGCCGGGCGACCACGGCCGCCACGAGCATCGCGGGGATCTCCGACAGGGCAGACACGCCGGCCGACAGGGCGATGTCGGACGGCGGACCCCCGAGATCGCTGAGTCGGAGCGGCAGGAACGTGAAGCCGCTGATGATCGCGACGTGCAGGAGCATCACCGCGGCCAGGACGCCGGCGAGGCGCGGCGCGACACGGAAGGCGAGCCCGGCCGATCCGAAGCGCACACCGTGCCCGGACCCGCCGGTCGATGACGTGGCGCCGAGATCGGCGCGCTCGACATCGGGGACGAAGCCAGCTGCGACGACCATGCCTAGGGCCAGGGCGATCGTCAGGGCGAACGCCGACTGGTAGCCCGTCGAGTCGTAGAGGAAGCCCGCGCCGATCGTCCCGACCGCGAAGGCCAGGCTCGTCAGCAGCCGGACACGGGCGTAGCCTCGTCGATCGACGAGGTTCACGGTGAGCGCGTCGGACAGCGGCTGCCAGGCCGACTCGAAGACCCAGTAGGCCATGAACAGAACCGCGATCACAATGGGTGGCCAGGCGCCGAGCAAGGCGCCCGCAGCGGCTGCGCCGCCGATCGCGCAGACCTGCATCGTCCGCGACCGCCCCAGCCGGACGTCGGCCAGATGTCCCCAGGCCGGGACGGCCAGGGTGAACCCGATGGCCCCGATCGAGGCCACCAGCCCGATCTCCGCCGGGCTGAAGCCACGTTCGGCGAGGATCACCGGGATGAACGGGTACAGGACCCCGAGCGCCGCGCCGAGGCACAGGACGAGCAGGCGCAGAGCAACCATTCGGGCGATGGTACCGCGTTGGAATACACGAGTAGGCCAAGCCGCTCAGTCCCGCCGGGCCGCGCCCGAGCCGGGCAACGGAACGAAGCGGGCCGGGGTTCCGTGGATCGACGTGGCAGCCCGCGCCCGTCACCGACCGATTGGCCTACCCCCGTAGGCCAATGGAGACTATGATGCCGCGATGACCGATCGCTCCTCGCAGCTCGACTGGGTGATCTTCCTCCTGCTCGGGTTCTTCTGGGGATCGAGCTACCTCTTCATCAAGCTCGCGGTCGACGACTTCGGGACCTTCACCCTGGTTTTCCTGCGCCTCGTCGTCGGCGCGGCGCTGCTCTGGTCGGTCATCCGGATCGCCCACCAATCGCTGCCGCGCGAACGGCGGATCTACGGCCATCTCCTCGTGATGAGCATCATCAACATCACGATCCCGTTCCTGCTCATCACCTGGGCGGAGCAGTCGGTCGAGTCGTCGCTGGCGGCCATCCTCACGTCACCGGTGCCGCTGTTCGCGATCGTGCTGTCGGCCCTGTTCCTGCCCGACGAGCCGATGCGGGTCAACGGGCTGGTCGGCCTGGTCGTCGGGTTCATCGGTGTCGTCATCATCACGAGTCGCGGGCTGACCGGGACGGGGTCGTCGGTGGTCGGCGAGCTGGCCCTGCTCGGGGCCTCGCTCAGCTACGCGGCCGGGGCCGTGTACTCGCGACGCAACGTCCGCGGCGTCCCACCGATGATCCCGGCCGTGTTCCAGGTGACGTTCGCGGCGATCATCGTCGGTGTCTTCGCGATCTTGCTCGAGCGGCCGTGGGATGCCCGCCCGGACCTCCAGGCGGTGTTCTCGATCCTGTGGCTCGGCATCCTCGGTTCCGGTGTCGCGTACCTGTTCGTCTTCCGTCTGTTCGCCCACTGGGGCGCCACGCGGACCACGCTCGTCGCCTACCTCCTGCCGGTCGTCGGGATCGTGCTCGGCTACCTCGTCCTCGCCGAACCGGTCGATGCCCGCCTGCTCGTGGGTACGGCCCTCGTCATCGCGGGCGTCGCCCTCGTGAACAGCCGCTTCGGACGGCGACGGTTGTTCGGGCGCGGCGCGCCGGCCGCCGCCTAACTCGCGTCCCTCCCCTACCCGCCGCCGATCGCGAGCAGCAGAGCCCCGCCGACGATCAGCGCTGACGCCCCGACGCGCCGCACGGTCTCGCTCCGGTCGGCTGCCTCCCCCAGCCGCATCGATCCCCAGGCGGCCGCGACGACCGTCGCCGACTCGCGCAACGGAGCCACGCCCGACAGCGGCGCCACGCTGAGGGCCCACAGGATGAGCAGGTATGCCCCCAGGGTCAGCCAGCCGCCGACGGCGGCGCTGCGCAGCTCCGGCCGTTCGATCGTGCCCAGTCCGCCGCCGCCGACCACGCGGATCCACACGACGAGGATCACCACGGAGGTGGGCCACAGGATCGCGGCATAGGTGAGCGGGTCGATCAGGCGCGCACCGACCCGATCGAGCGCGGTGTACGTCGCGATCGTGACACCGGTCGCGAGCGCGAACGCGATCGATGGATCGAAGCCCCGATGGCCCTGCAGCGCTCGCCACGGTCGCTGGAGCACCAGGAATCCGGCCACCAGGAGGACGACCCCGACCGACCCGGCCAGCCCGAGCCGCTCCCCGAGCAGCCCGACACCTACCGCCACGGCCAGTAGCGGCGCCGTGCCCCGCGCGATCGGGTACACCACCGACAGGTCACCGCGCTTGTAGGCGGCCGAGAGCAGCACGAAATAGCCCGCCTCGACGACGCCGGACAGGATGCCGACCACGATGCCCTCGACGGGGAGGGCAGGACGGCCGGCGAGCAGCCACGCGGCCAGACCGGCCGGGACGATGCCGACCGTCGCCGCCATCATCCCGATCGTCGCCGTCCGCAACGGGTCGCCGGCCGTCTTGAGACGGACGTTCCAGGCGACGTGCAGGATCGCGCTGACCGCGACCAGGCCGATGACGAACGGGTCCATGACCCGACGTTAGCGGCCCACGTCCCTCCGCTGCAGGCCCAGCGCGCCGATGATCACGCCACCGACCGCGAAGACCGCGGCCACGATGATCCCGACGACGTCATACGTACCGGCCATCGGCTGGCCGAGATGCGCGTAGATGGACAGGTCGAGGATGGCGTCGGGGAGGTCGAGGGCCGCGCCGAGCGTGTTGATCACGAAGGTCGCGATCACGAGCGTCGCGGCGACCGGCGCCGCGAGCGACGACCGCACGAGACCACCGACCGCGAACCCGACCCCGGCGAACCCGGCCGCAGCGAGCCCGAGGATCGCGGACCCGAGCAGCGGGGACCCGACATCGCCACCCTGCGACGCGACCCCGACCGCCACGAAGCCGCCGAGCACGACGACGAACAGGGCGATGGCGGCCATGACCCCGAGACCGCTGCGGATGGCCCAGCGGAAGCGCGACACCGGCGTCGACAGGATGAGATCGAGGCGTCGCTCGCCTTCGTCGGAAGCCCAGCCAGCGAGGAAGGTCGCGCCGGCCAGACCGGCCATCAGCGAGGCAAAGGCGAAGAACGCCAGCTGCAGGATGCCCGACGGCTGGCTGAGGTCGATGTCGGGATAGATGATCCGGATGTACTCGAGGATGCCCGGCGTCTGGTTGAGGACATCGGTCAGCGACGCAGCGGACGACGCGATGAGCGCGGCGTACAGCCCGATCCCGGCTCCCCAGCCGAAGGCGGCCGGGGCCAGGTCGGACAGGATCCGCGCGAAGGGCCCACTGGTGCCATGGGGCAAGCCCGGCACGCGGAGCCAGCGCAACGGCGCCACGGCACCGAGATCCCGCCGCACGAACGCCGTGACACCGATCGCGAGGAGGACGACGTCGACGACGGCGAGCAGGCCGACGGACCACCAGTCCGTGAGACCGGCGATCGGGCGGTGGCCGTCTGTCCACGCATACCAGGACAACGGGCCGAGGGTCTCGAGGGCGGGCGAGAGCGTCGCGTAGGAGGACACGAGGTACATCCCGAAGAGCGCGAGCAGACCCACGCCGACTGCACGCGAACGGCCGAGGATCGGTGCCGCCGCGAACGCGATCGAGCCCGCCGCCAGCATCAACAGCCCGTACAGCGCGACCTGGCCGAACGCCGCCTCGAGGGGGATCGCGTCGCCCGGCAGGACCGCGAAGACCTGGCCCGCGACGAACAACAGCACGGCTGCGATCACCATCGCCACGACGAGCGCGGTGACGTGACCGGCGATCTTCTGGAGGGCGATCGAGCGCCGCGAGTGCGGCGTCGAGACGAGCAGGTCGAGGCTGCCCTTCGCCGCCTCCCCGGCGAGTGTCCCGGACAATGCCAGCACCGACCACAAGCCGAGCAGCACCGGCAGGATGTTGCCGACGCGCCACGAGATGAAGCCGCCCAGCGTGTCGATGTGGATCGGCTCTCCGAGAAGCCCGCGGAAGACCGGCGGCAGCGCGGTCATCGACGCGACCAGCAGCTGGCGTTTCTCGGGCGTGTCGAACTCGGCGGCGATCGGCGCCGCGGTCGCCAGCATGAAGAGGCCGCCCATGGCGCCCACGATCAGGGCCGCACGACGGCTGTCGCGCACGGTCTTGGCATAGACCGAGGTGAGACCCATCGCCCGCGACCAGGGACGGGACGGGGTGAGGACGCGGCTGCTAGCGACCATCGGAACCCATCGGGCTGGCGGCGGTCGCGCCACGGTCGCCGTACTGGGCGAGGAAGACGTCCTCGAGGTTCGGCTCGCGGCTCACGACATCGATCAGGCCGTGCTGGGCCGCGGTCGCGATGACCGCCCCGATCGGTCCGGCGACACGCATCTTGAGGACGTGTCCATCGGTCTCGACATCGCTCACCTTCTCGATCGTCGAAAAGACCACGGCCGGCACCGGCCGGTCGAACGTCAGCTCGACGTGATGGAAGGCAAGCCGCCGGATCGTCTCGATACGGTCGACCTGGACGAGCCTGCCCTCGCGGATGATCGCGACGCGATCGCAGGTCCGGTCGACCTCGTCGATCACGTGCGATGACAGGAACACGGTCCGGCCGTCGGCCTTGGCCTCGCGCATGACCTCGAAGAACGCCTGCTGGATGAGCGGATCGAGGCCCGAGGTGGGCTCGTCGAGGATCAGCAGGTCGGGCTTGTGCTGGAGCGCCACCACCAGGCCGACCTTCTGCTTGTTGCCCTTCGAGTATTCCTTGTAGCGGCGGGTCGGATCGAGGTCGAGACGCTCGATGAGCTCCGCGACGTAGCCCGGATCCACGCCGCCGCGGAGATTGGCGAAGTACGTGATGGTCTCGGCACCGGTGAGCCGGTCGTACAGGTCGAACTCACCGGGCAGGTATCCGACGCGGCGATGGATCGCGACCGGGTCCTTCGTCGTCTCGATCCCGAACACCTCGGCGCGGCCGGAGGTCGGGCGGATGAGGTCGAGCAGCACGCGCATGGTCGTGGTCTTGCCGGCGCCGTTCGGCCCGAGGAAACCGAAGATCTCGCCGGCCTCGACGTCGAGGTCGACCTCGGTCGACGCCGCGATGGACCCCGTAGGTCTTGGTCAGTCGCTCCGTGTGGATGACGGCGGTCATGCTCGTTCCTTCCTCCCGGCCTCGCCGGCTCGTCGTTCCGCCAATTCTGTCAGCCCCAGCCCGGTCGACGGGCGTCGTCGCCCTCGGCGATGAACGGCAGGCGTCGTCCGATCAGCCCGACCGCGATCATCGTCGTGAGCGGTACGGCCGCCACGATGCCGATGCTGCCGACGAGTGCCCGCACGACCTCCACCGCCACCACCTCCCCCGACACGATGAGCAGCGGATCCTGTCGGCCCGCCGCGAACAGGACGATCAGGGGCAGCGACGCCCCGACGTACGCAAGGACGAGCGTGTTGATCGTCGCCGCGATGTGGGACCGGCCGACGTTCATCGCCCGGACCGCGATCTCCCAACGGCCGGCGCGCCGATCGGTATCGTGGAGCTCCTCGACCGTCGCGGCCTGGGTGACGGTGACGTCGTCGAGCACACCGAGCGCCCCGAAGATGACGGCCGCCAGCACGAGCCCGCCGAGGTCGAGCTCGGCGCCGCCCATCGACAGGAGGAATCCGGCCGATTCCGAGCCGCGCAGCGGCGTGAACCGCGACAACGCGTCGAAGATCGAGGCGAGCACGGCCACGAGCGTGAGCGAGATGGCCGTCCCGAGCACGGCCGCCAACGTCTGACGCCGCGCTCCTTCTGTCAGCACGAACGTCACGACCGTGACCCCCGTCGCGGCCACGATCGCCACCCAGGCCGGATCCCAGCCGGCGAGGATGAGCGGCACCACCAGCTTGACGATCACGGCGAGGGTCAGCGCGAGCGCGATCAGCGAGCGCACGCCCCGCCATCCGCCGACGAAGGTCACGGCCGCCGCGAACAGCCCGACGAGCAGGGCCAACGTCGGGACGCGGTAGCGGTCGTTCACGGCGACGAACCCGGCCTCGGGATCGGTCGAGATGTTGACGATCACCTCGTCGCCGACGTCGTAGTCGGGCCGCGCGTCGAGCCCGCCTGGGCCCTGCAGGACGCCGTCGATGACGTCGCCGGTCGCCGGCCCACCCGGGATTCCGCGGACCACCTCGATCCGGACATCGGGCGAGCCAGGCTCGGCGGCGCCCAGGAGCGCGACGATCCGGCCATGGACGAGCTGGACCGGCACCTCGCCGACCGTCGGCGCGATGTCCGGCACGACCACGAACAGCGCGCCGACGAGCCCCAGCCCGACGAGCAAGGCCCTCGCGTTGCCGCGCAGGCCCGAGAACGGGGCGTCGCCCCGGTCCGTGGCGCTCACCGACCTCCCGTCACGCGGCCGGCGACGTGTGCTCGGTCCGTTCGGCGCGTTCCTTCAGGGCCCGCAGGTGGGCCTCGACGCGGGCCTCCAGCGAGCGGCGCCCGAGGCGCACCAGGATGTCGGTCCAGCGGTCGATCGGCTCGAAGGTCGCCCCATGGATCACGCGGGTCCCGCCGGCGATGGGCTCGAGCCGCCACGACCACTCACTCTCGAAGCCGGACCCGGTCACTCGCAGGCGAAAGATCGACTCGGGTCGCGCCTCGAGGCTCTCGACCCGCGCCATCTCGCGCAGCAGCCCGAGCCGGGCGCGTGCCGTCCTCGTCGTCGCGGCCGCCGGCCACGAAGGCGCTGCCGGACCGAGGCGCAGCTCGGGGAACAGCGCGCCCGAGGCGGACGGATCGTGGAGCGATGCCCAGACGACGCGCGGGCTGGCCTGGACGAATACCCGGCGCTCGACGAGGCGGTCGCCGCGCAGGTGGTCGCCGGCACGGCGGTAGCCGACCTCGGGGTCCGGACGGACGGCCATCGGGCTCAGACCCCGATCGGGTGCCAGACCGTCTTCATCTCGAGGAAGACGGCGATCCACTCGGGGCGCTCGGAGGCCCGGTCGTCGAGCCAGTCGAAGCGGGCCTCGTTGACGGTCGAGGGGCGGCGCGACAGGCGCTTGATGTCGTCGGCGGCGAGCTGCTCGGTCTCGAGGCGCATGTCGTCCGGCACGCCCCAGGTGTCGAGCGCGTCGACATCGACGTGCCCGGCGAGCACCGGGATGAGCTCCTTCCGGCGGCCGGTCAGGATGTTGACGACCCCGCCGGGAACGTCGGAGGTGGCCAGGACCTCGGTCAGGGTGATCGCCGGCAGCGGCCGCCCCTCGGATGCGAGCAGGACGACCGCGTTGCCCGATACGAGCGGCGGCGCCAGGCGGCTGACGAGACCGAGCAGGGACGACGTCTCGGGCGCGACGACGCCGACCACCCCGGTCGGCTCGGGGATCGTGAAGTTGAAGTACGGCGCCGCGACCGGGTTCGCCGAGCCCAGCACCTGGGTGATCTTGTCGGCCCAGCCGGCGTACCAGACCCAGCGGTCGATCGCCCGGTCGACGATCTCCGTGGCGCGCGCATCGCGCAGGCCCTCCGCCGCGGCGACCTCGGCGACGAACTGATCGCGCCGACCCTCCATGAGCTCGGCCACGCGGTACAGGACCTGGCCGCGGTTCATGGCCGTCTTCGCGGCCCAGCCCGGATGCGCGTTGCGCGCCGCGCGGACGGCGTCGCGCAGGTCCTTGCGCGACGCGCGGACGGCGTTGGCCAGCGGTGTCGCATCCGACCCCGTCACCAGGTAGGAGCGTCCGCTCTCGCTGCGCGGGAACGTGCCGCCGATGTACAGCTTGTACGTCTTGCGCACGGCGATCCTCGACCGGGCCCCGGTGACCGCCGCCACGGTCGGTGACGATCCGTTACGCGATGACCGGTTCCGCGTGGCCATCAGCGGTCCTCCAGGCGGACGTAGGCGTGCAGGCCGTGCATGCCGCCCTCCCGCCCGAAACCGGATTCCTTGTAGCCACCGAACGGCGAGGTCGGGTCGAACTTGTTGAACGTGTTCGCCCACACGACGCCGGCCTTCATGCGCGACACCATCTCGAGGATGCGCGAGCCCTTGTCGGTCCAGACACCCGCGGACAGGCCGTAGGGCGTGTTGTTCGCCTTCTCGACGGCCTCGTCGGGGGTGCGGAACGTCAGCACCGAGAGGACCGGCCCGAAGATCTCCTCCCGGGCGATCCGATGGCTCTGGGCGACGTTCGTGAAGAGCGTCGGCCGGAAGAAGTAGCCGCGGTCGGGCAGGTCGCACGCCGGCTGGTACAGCTCGGCGCCCTCGGCGACACCGGACGCGACGAGCTCGGTGATCTTCTCGAGCTGCGCCTTCGAGTTGATGGCGCCGACATCGGTGTTCTTGTCGAGCGGGTCGCCGACGCGGATCGTCGACAGACGGTCCTTGAGCTTGTCGATCAGTGTCTCGGCGATCGATTCCTGGACGAGCAGCCGCGACCCGGCGCAGCAGACCTCGCCCTGGTTGAAGTAGATGCCGTTGACGATGCCCTCGATGGCCTGGTCGAGCGGCGCGTCGTCGAACACGATGTTGGCGGCCTTGCCGCCGAGCTCGAGGGTCAGCGCCTTGTCCGTACCGGCGACCCCGCGCCCGATCTTCTTGCCGATCTCGGTCGAACCGGTGAAGGCCACCTTGTCCACGTCGGGGTGGGTGGCGAGGTGCATCCCGATCTCGCCGGGTCCGGTGATGATGTTGACCGTGCCGGGTGGCAGGTCGGCCTGGTTGACGACGTCCGCGAACAACATCGCGGACAGCGGCGTCGTCGATGCCGGCTTGAGGACGACCGTGTTGCCGGCAGCCAGCGCCGGCGCGATCTTCCAGGCGAGCATCAGCAGCGGGAAGTTCCACGGGATGATCTGGGCGGCCACCCCGAGGGGCTTCGCCACCCGGCCGGGGAACGCGTAGTCGAGCTTGTCGGCCCAGCCGGCGTAGTACCAGAAATGGTTCGCGGCGAGCGGCACGTCGACGTCGCGGCTCTCCTTGATCGGCTTGCCCGAATCCATCGATTCGAGGACCGCGAACTCGCGTGCCCGCTCCTGCAGGATGCGCGAGATCCGGAAGAGGTACTTGGCCCGCTCGCGGCCGGACAGTTGGCCCCAGGACCGGCGCTGGGCACGCCGGGCTGCGCGGACGGCCTTGTCCACGTCCGCGGCGGTCGCCTTGGCGACCTCGGCCAGGGGCTGCTCGGTCGACGGGTCGATCGACGCGAACGTGCCGCCGCCGGTGGCCGCCACCGACCGCCCGTTGATGAACAAGCCGTAGCGATCCTTGAGCGTGACGATGTCACGCGCCTCGGGCGCCGGGGCGTATTCCCACGGGATCGCCTGACCGTCGCCGAAACCCCAGCTGTTCGGACGTTGATCGGCGACGGGCACCACGCTCGTGCTGCTGCGTTCCGCCATGGCCGGCATTATGTCACCGCCTGCCGGGCGGGCCCTCAGCAGTCGTAGGCCGGCACGGGATGTCGTCGCTCGCAGTAGCGGACGTGGACGTGGTCGTCGTGGCCGCGGTACCAGCGCGTGAGCCCCTCACGGATGAGCACCGGGTCGTTGAAGTAGACCACCTTGACGTGGCCTGCTGCGGCCGCCCGGATGGCCCGGATCAGCTCGCGCGTGGCGGCCCGGTCGTAGATCGATGAGCGGTAGTTCACGCCCCAGCGACACTGGTTCTCGTCCCGCCGCATCGGCCGGACGTCGACGTCCAGTCCCCGTTCGTGGCTTTCATGGCCCGCGATGTCGCCGCCGTGCTCGTGACCGACGTCGCCGATCGCCACGCGTCCGTGGCCGGCGAGCACGACCGGCACCGACGCCGCCTCGATCTGGCCGATGGCCGCGCCGGTGGCCCAGTCAGCGAGGCCGTTGCCGACCTGGTAGTCGCACAGCCAGCGACCGAACGACGGGCGCTCGAAGTGGGTGATGAGGTAGCGCCAGGTCGTCGCATCGACGACGCCCGTCACGGCCAGTCCGGCGTGGCGCTGGAACGACCGGACGGCACTCAGCGTGGACGCGCCGAAGGTCGAGTCGACGGCGAGCGTGGTCCGGCGCTTCTCGTTGAGCTGGCGCTGCAGGACGGCGACCGCCTCCCCCGTCGAGCCCGATGCCAGCCGCACGAGGAAGCGTGCCCATGTCGGGCCGTCGACCTGGCCCGTCACCGGCAGTCCGGTCGCCGTCTGGAAGGCGCGCACGGCCGTGGCGGTCGAGGTGTCGAAGATGCCGGTGATGCGCAGATCGATCGCACCGTGCTCACGCAGGAAGCCCTGGATCGCTCGCACGTCGGAGCCGCGATTCCCAAGGCTCTGATGGGGATAGCTGGGCATGCCGGCCGCGGCCGTCCCGGCAGCGGCCAGGGACAGCAGCATGACGGCGGCAGCGATCAGGGGCAGGCGGGTGCGTCGGGACATGGCCAGAGGCTACAGGCGGACGGCCGTCCCGTGCCAGCCACCCGATGGGGCTACGGGCGGCCGGTCCCGCCGGGTCGGGCATCGTAGGCTGCGCCGTGATGGATCGACTGTCGGACGTGGATGAACGGCTCGATGGGCCGCTCGACGACCAGCACGCGTTGATCGGCAACCTGCGCGACCTCGCCCGGGTCAACCGGCGGCTCGGCGGCGTCAGGCTCAGCGCCGCAGCGATCGATGCGCTGGCACCGGGATCGGCGCCGATCTCCGTGCTCGACGTCGGCACCGGCGGCGCCGACATCCCGCTGGATCTGATCGAACGCGGCCGGACGACCGGACGCCTCGTGACGGTGACGGGGATCGACAGCCGGCCGGAGGTGCTGGCCGCGGCGGCCCTCGCCGATCGGCGGATCACGGCGACCCGCGAGCTGACCCTCCATGTCGGCGATGGCCGCTCGTTGCCGTTCGCCGATGACGCCTTCGACGTCGTGCATTCGTCGCTCGTCGTCCACCACCTCGAGCCCGCGGCGGCGCGCACCCTGCTGACCGAGATGGGCCGGGTCGCACGGCTCGGGGTCGTGGTCAACGACCTGCGGCGAGGCCGGCTGGCGTGGCTCGGGGCGTGGGCGATGAGCCATCTGCTGACGCGCAACCGGTTCACCCGGCACGACGCACCGCTGTCCGTCCGTCGCGCGTACACCGTCGCGGAGCTCACCGCGCTCCTCGCTGCGGCCGGCCTCCGCGTCGAGCGTCGGTTCGATGGGCTGGCCGGCCACCGCGTCGCCCTCGCCGCCCGCCCAGCGAGCGTGCCGTGAGTGACCGCGTGGACGTGGCGATCGTGGGCGGTGGCCTCGCGGGGGCGACGCTCGCCGCCGCCCTCGCCCGGCGCGGGATCGAGGTCGTCGTCCTCGAGCGCAGCCCGGCCTGGGGGTGGCGCGCGGGCGGCGTGTTCGCCTCACCGGCAGCGGTCTCGGCGCTCGCGGCGGCCGGCTTGGGACAGGACGTGCTGGGAAGCGTCGCGCGGCCTATCCCGGCGATGCGCCTCGAGACGGCCGGCGGGGCGGTCGTCACGGCTGACCTACGGCGCGGACCGTGGCGGTGCATCGGCCGTCGGGTTCGACCGAGCCCGCCTGGACCCCGCGCTCCTCGATCTGGCGGTGGCCGCCGGGGCGACCATCCGCCGCGGCGCCAGCGTGACGCGCGTCGAGCTGGACGGCGGCGGGCGGGGCGCGCGTGGGCGTCGGCGGTGACGCACTGCGCGCCCGGATCGTCGTCGGGGCGGATGGCGCGCAGTCGGTCGTGGCGCGGGCCGCGGGCGTGGCTCGGGCTGTGCGGCTCCCCGCGCGTGTCGGCCTGACCTGGCACGTCACCGACGACCGGCCCGCGGGAACGGACTCGACGCGGGACGCGCGCATGGTCGTGATACCGGATGGTTATGTCGGTCTGGCCCCGGTGCCTGGCGGCCGGCTCAACATCGGGATCGTGCTGGGCTCCTCGTGGCGCGATGCCCTCGCCGCCGACGGGGCCGCGGCGACCGTCGGTCGCGCCCTGCGCTCCGTGCCGCGGACGGGCGACGACCCGACCGCCTGGGCCGAGGCGGTCCCGTGCGACCGGATCGCCGGCGCCGCGCCGCTCGGCAGCCGCGTCGTGCGGCGCGCCGGCGCGGGCTGGTTCCTGGTCGGCGACGCGGCCGGGTTCCTCGATCCGTTCACGGGCGAGGGGATCCATCGCGCCCTCGTGTCGACCGAGCTGGCCGCAGCGGCGATCGCCGTGGCCGTCCACGGACGCGCCGACGCTGCTCGGGCCGCGGCGGCATATGACCGCGCCATGCGGCGGCGGTTCGCCGCGAAGGACGCGGTGTCCTGGCTCGTCCAGTCGTTCCTGGCCCGGCCGCGCTTGTTCGAATACGCCGCACGACGGCTCTCCGACCGACCCGACGTCCGTGCGACGATGGGTCTCGTGATGGGCGACCTCGTCCCGGCGTCGCGCGGGCTCGACCCGAGGTTCCTCGCGGCGCTCCTCGCGCCGTGAGCGACGACCGGGTGCGGGTGGCGGCGTACGCGGTCGTGTGCGACGACGGGGGTCGGATCCTGCTCTGCCATATCCATCCGGCCATCGGCATCGGCGACATGTGGACGCTGCCCGGCGGCGGCCTCGAGTTCGGTGAACCGCCGGCGGCCGCCGCGCTGCGCGAGCTCGAGGAGGAGACCGGCTTCATCGGCGAGGTCGATCGGCTGGTCAACGTCGACGACCGGCTGTTCACCAACGGCGACGGCAACGAGCGGATGCATGCCATCCGGATCGTCTACGCCGTTCGCGTCGTGGGCGGCTCGCTCCGCGACGAGCCCGACGGCTCCACCGACACGTGTCGCTGGGTGGCGCCCGAGGAGGTCGGCCGCCTGCGGCTCGGCGAGCTCGCGCGCCGTGCCATCGACCGCCTGGCGGCTGACGATGCATAGCGAGATCGGCATCGATATCGACGCGCCCGGCACGCTCGTATTCGGCCTGGCGCGCGACGTGGAGCGCTGGTCCATCCTGCTGCCCCACTACGTCCGGTCGCGCGTCCGCGAGCGCGACGGGGGTGGTCGTCCCGTCGTCGACTTCGTCGCGCGGCGATCGCTCGTGCCCGTCCTCGGGATCGGCCTGCCGGTCGCCTGGCGGTCACGGACCTGGAACGAGCCCGAGTCGCTGCGCCTCCGGTTCCAGCACATCGCCGGCGCGACCCGCGGCATGGACGTCACGTGGCGGATCGAGCCACGGCTCGATGGGGCCGATTGCCGGGTCACGATCGAGCACGACTTCAGACCGCGGCTGCCCGGCTTCGCCTGGTTCGTCGACCGCGTGTTCACCCGACCCATCGCCGGCCGGACGCTGGCGACGTTCAAGGCCCTGGCCGAGACCGTCGCCGACTCGGCCCGGCAGTCCGGGACGGCGTCCGCGACGAATCCACCGACATGACCGCCCGTCGTCGCATCTGGATCACCGGCATCGGCGTCGTCACGCCGATCGGGACCGGGCTGGCCGCGTTCCGCGACGGCATGCGTCGCGCCCATTCGCCGGTCAAGCGCATCGACCGGTTCGATCCATCCCCCTTCCGGAGCCAGGTCGCCGCGCAGATCGACGATTTCGATCCTGCCTCGTGGATGCCGCCCAAGACGGCTCGCCAGCTCGACCGGTTCAGCCAGTTCGGCATGGTCGCGGGGCGGCTCGCCCTCGATGACGCTCGATTCGTGCCCGGGGCAGACGGAGCGCCGTCACCGGAGCGGATCGGGATCTACCTCGGTTCCGCGCTGGGCGGCATCGCGTTCGCGGAGGAGCAGCACGAGCGGTTCATGGAGCGTGGCATCCGGCAGGTGTCGCCGACGCTGGCGCTCGCCGTGTTCGGCGGCGCGGCGCCGGCCAACCTCGGCATCGCCCTCGACGTCCGCGGCCCGATCCTGTCGACCGCGAACTCGTGCGCTTCGGGTGGCGTCGCGCTGGGCGAGGCGCTCGGCGATCTCCGCGAGGGACGCATCGATGCCGCGATCGCCGGCGGTGCCGAGGTCCCCCTGTCGCCACTGGCGTTCGGCGCGTTCGACATCATCCGCGCGCTGTCGGCCGGTCACAACGACGATGCCGGCCACGCGGCTCGCCCGTTCGACGCCGAGCGGGATGGGTTCGTCATGGGCGAGGGTGCCGCGCTGCTCGTGCTCGAAGAAGCGGAGGCAGCCGGCCGTCGGGGCGCCACCCCGTATGCCGAGATCCTCGGCTACGGCGCGACTTCCGACGCCCACCACATGGTCCAGCCGCGCGCGGACGGCCGCGATGCCGCCCGTGCGACGACGATCGCGCTCGAGGACGCCGGCACCGAGGCGGCCGAGATCGACTACGTCAACGCCCACGCATCGTCGACGCCGATCGGCGATGTCGCGGAGGCCCGCGCGCTTGCGCTGGCCCTCGGCTCGCGCGCGGCGACGGTCCCCGTCAGCGGCACCAAGGCGCTGTACGGGCACCCGCTCGGCGCATCGGGCGCGATCGAGGCGGCGATCTGCGCGCTCGCGATCCGCGATGGCTGGGCGCCGGCCTCGGTCAACCTGGTCGCGCCGGAGCCCGAGCTTGACGCGCTGCTGCCGGGGTTGCTGCGCGAGGGTCGCTCGGGGACCTACCGTCGAGTGCTGACGACCTCGTTCGGCTTCGGCGGGCTGAATGCCGCCGTGGTGCTCGGCGCCGTCGACTGATCGATCGCCGCCGACGGCACGGCGGCCTCCGCGAGCGCGCTCTCGACGACGGGCGTCGCGGTCGCGGTGATCCGTCGATACCAGGCGAACGCGCCGATGCCGGTGGCCAGGGACAGGACGCCGCCGATCGCGATGGCCTCGAGGATGCCGAGCCACGACGCGAGCACGCCCATGAGCAGGCCGCCGATCGGCATCGACGCGGAGAAGACCGTCGTGTAGACGCTCATCACCCGCCCCCGCAGGCCGTCCGGCACGGCGAGCTGGATCGTCGCGTTGGCGGTGGCGGCCATCATGATGCCGCCGGCACCGATCGGGACCATGAGCAGCAGCGACAGCGGATATGACGTGGACAGGGCGAGGCCCAGGGTGGCGACGGCGAGCACGATCGCCCCAAGCACGATGCGGCTCGGACGCGGCTTGCCGCGACAGGACGAGCACCACGGCGGCCGACAGCGCACCAAGGCCGGACGCGGTCATGAGGAAGCCGTAGCCGGAGGCGTCGCTGCCGAGCACGCCCTGGGCGAGCGGCGGGATGATGACCTGGAAATTCATGCCGAACGTCGCCACGAGCCCGACGGTCGCGACCGCGAGCAGCACGATCGGCGTGTGGCGCACGAAGGCGAGACCCTCGCGGAGGTTGTCGAGCACGGCACCGACCGACCTCGGTCGCGGTACCAGCCGCGGACGGTGCAGGTCCTGATCGCTCATCGCCCACAGTCCGATGATGACCGCGAGGAAGCTCACCGCATTGATCGCGAATGCAGGCGCCATCCCGAAGGCCCCGATCGTCAAGCCGGCCAGCGCCGGGCCGACGACGCGGGCGCCGTTGAACATGGCCGAGTTGATGGCCACGGCGTTGCCGACGTCGCGCGGCCCGACCATCTCGATGGCGAACGACTGGCGGACCGGCATGTCCACCGCGTTCGCGATCCCGAGCAGGACGGCCAGGACGACGATCATCCAGATCTCGACGACGCCGGCGGCCGTCAGGATCGCGAGCACGACCGCCAGAGCCATCATCACGACCTGGACGGCGATGAGCGTCTGGCGCTTGGGCAGGACGTCGGCGAGGACGCCCGCGAACAGCCCGAAGATCATGACGGGCAGGAACTGTGCCGTCGCGACCACGCCCAGGCCCAGTGCGCCACCGCCGAGCGTGAGGACGAGCCAGCCCTGCGCGACCTGCTGCATCCACGTACCGACGAGCGACACCGCCTGACCGACGAAGAACAGTCGATAGTTGCGGTGTCCGAACGCGGAGCCGGCCTTGGCCCGCCGGATCCTGCCGGGGGCGAGGCCCTGCAGCCCGATCATCGCCCCGACCCACGCTCGGGATGCGGGTCGGTCCCGCCATCGAGCTCGGCCAGGTGCGCGGTCGAGGTGCACTCGTCGCTCGCGTGCGGCGCCGATCATGTGCGCCAGGCGTTCGGCCTTGGCTTCGAGCGTCGCGATCTGCCCATCGACACGACGGCCGGCATCCTCGAGGATCTGTCGTCGCTCCCTCGGGTCCTCGGTGGCACGAAAGCGCTCCCGATTCCGCTCGCGGGCGACCTCGTCCTCGAGCAACTGGCCGATCTGGGCCAGGGAGAAGCCCGCGTCGTCGCGGAGCTCCTTGATGTAGCGAAGGCGGTCGAGGTCCGACTCGTCGTACAGCCGGTACGCCCCCTCCGAGCGAGCGGCCGGCTCGAGGAGGCCGACCTCCTCGTAGTACCGGATCGCCCGAGTGGTCAGCCCGGTGTCGGCCGCCACCTCCTGGATCCTGAGGAGGCGCGGCTGGTCGCCGGTGGTCGTGGTGGGAGACTGGGCGCGCATTCCTCAACGGTACCACAACCTTCACGTAAACGTTAAGGTGGGAGCCGACGTTCACGGGCGACGCCTATTCCGGAACGATTTGACCAATGGACGCGCCAATAGACTCTAGACGCGACCAGACCGGCCGTGCGAATACGAGGGCGACGTGGAGCGAGACCTCGTGGAGCGTGCGCGGAGGGGCGATCATGACGCCTTCGCCGTGCTGGCAGGCGCCACGATCGGTCGGCTGGACGCCGCGGCTCGGCTTATCCTGAAGGACCCGTACCGCGCGCAGGACGCCGTCCAGGAGACGCTCGTCCGGTGCTGGCGGGACCTGCCCACCCTGCGCGATCCCGATCGCTTCGACGCCTGGCTGCACCGGCTCTTCCTCAATGCCTGCCGCGATGAGCTCCGGTCCGCCAAGCGCAGGAGCATCGAGGTCGAGCTTCCCGAGATCCATCCCCTCTCGGTGCCTGATTCCCAGTCCGTTTCGGCCGACCGGGACCAGATCGAGCGTGGCGTCCGTCACCTCGACCCGGATCAGCGCACCGTCATCGTTCTGCACTACTACCTTGGCTTGCCGCTGCCTGATGCCGCCTCGGCGATGGGGATCCCACTGGGGACCGCGAAGTCGCGCCTCCATCGGGCCACCCAGGCGCTCCGCGCTGCACTCGATTCGGATGCGCGGGTCCGCCCGAGCGTGTCGGGAGGTCGTTCGACATGACTGAACGCACCGACCTCGACCGGATGCTCTCTGCGTGGCTCGATGACCCGTACACGCCGCCCGCTCCCCACTACCTGGGACAGGTACTCGAGCGGACGAAGCGCACCCGGCAGCGACCGGCCTGGGCCAGCCTCGAAAGGTGGATTCCCATGGCTGACACGGTCCTCAAACCAACCTCGCCGCCGCGACTGCGGCCGGCCTGGCTCCTGCTCATCGCGGTGCTCGTGCTGGGAGCGGCTGTCGCGATCGCGGTCGTGGGCTCGCGACTGCTCGCTCCGCTGCCTGTCATCCCGCAGGGTGGCGCCGCCTACTTCGCCTACGGCTCGTACGTCGGTGACGTGCGGCGTCAGACGGGCGGCGACATCTACGTCGCACGAGCGGATGGCACCGATGTGCGCCAGTTGACCAGTGGTCCCGGGATCGAGAGTTCCCCAGCGTTCTCGCCTGATGGCACTCGCATCGCGTATCGGGTCCTGGAGGGTGGGACAGACTCCGTCGTCGTCATGGACGCGGGCGGCGGCAGTACCACGACGCTGGCCTCGTCCCCCGCGAGCGTGTTGTACTGCCCACGGGGCGGCCTGACATGGTCGCCCGACGGGCAGAGCCTCATCTTCCCGACCATCCCGATGTGCGACGGTCGCTTCGAGCTCTTCATCGTGTCGACCGACGGGTCGTCGCCGGCGACAAGATTGCTGGCACCGGATCTGGAAGGCCTCTACGCGGACTGGTCGCCGGACGGGAGCCGGCTCGCCTTCCAAGGCCGGGATGCGAGCGGCGACATCGGCTACTACGTCGTCGACGCTAGTCCGGGCGACGTGCTCAGGGGCGGCCTTCAGGCGCGTCGGATCCTTCCCGGCCCCGATTCCGACGGGCTGGCAACCGCAGACTGGTGGTCGCCCGACGGGACCCAGCTCGCGCTGGTGTCGGACAAGGGGGACATCGTCGTGGTGAACCCTGATGGATCGGAGGCGCGGATGGTCGCCGAAACGGCGTTCAATCCCGCGTGGTCACCCGACGGGCGGAGGCTGGCCTTCCACCGCACCGTGGACCCCTCGGAGTACTTCCAGGAGCGGCCGTGCACGGCTCGAGCCTGGGTCGTCGATGCGGACGGCGCGAACGAACGGCGACTGGATCCGCTCGTGGAGGGTTGCGCCCCTCCACCGGCGTGGTCGCCCGATGGCACCCGGCTCGCGGGCCTTCTCATCATCGCGACACCGGATGACCCGAACCTCGGGTTTCACTATGGGGTGATGACGGTCGACGGTGGCGAGCCACATGCCGCGCTCCAGGATGGTGGGCCCGGATCGTGGCAGCCCGTTGGCGCGCCGATCCCACCGGCAGCCTCGTTCGACACGTCGGCCCCGTGACGCTCCGCTGACCGATCTGGTGACCCCGGCCATCGGTTGGGGTCACCGCGAGCCTCAATCGATCGTGAAGTGGTCCGGGTCCTGGTAGCGGCCCGTCCGCTGGAACTCGATCTGCATCAGCACGTCGTTGAGCAGCGACGATGCCCCGAAGCGGAACCAGTCCGGGCTCATCCAGCGGGGTCCGAGCGTCTCGTACAGCATGACCAGGTACTGGATGGCCTCCTTGGCCGTCTTGATCCCCCCCGCGGGCTTCATGCCGACCTGGCGGCCGGTCGCCCGCTCGAAGTCGCGGATCGCCTCGAGCATCACGAGCGTGACCGGCATCGTCGCGGCCGGCGTCACCTTGCCCGTGGAGGTCTTGATGAAGTCGGCGCCGGCGGCCATCGCCAGGATCGAGGCGCGACGGACGTTGTCGTACGTCTCGAGCTCGCCGGTCTCCAGGATGACCTTGAGATGGGCGTCGCCGGCCGCCTCCTTGACCTCGACGATCTCCTCGAAGACCGAGGCGTAGTCGCCGGCCAGGAACGCGCCGCGGTCGATGACCATGTCGATCTCGTCGGCGCCGGCATCGACGGCCGCTCGCGTCTCGGCGAGCTTGATGTCCCGGAAGGTCTGACCGCTGGGAAACCCGGTCGCGACGCTGGCCACCTTGACGCCACTCCCCTTCAGGGTCTCCTTCGCCTCCGGGATGAGCGCCGGGTAGATGCATATCGCCGCGACGGACGGGATCGTCGGGTCGCCTGGCTTCGGGTGCATGCCCTTGACGCACAGCGCCCGGACCTTGCCCGGCGTGTCCTTCCCCTCGAGGGTGGTCAGGTCCATCATCCGGATCGCCAGGTCGAGCGCCCACAGCTTGGACGCCTTCTTGATCGACCGGCGCTTGAGCACGTCGACGCGCTCCTCGACCCCGACCTGGTCGACCGTGCTCACCCGGCCGAGCAGGCTGCCGAGCGGGTCGCCGAGCGCGCGCGACCGCCCATCCCAGGCGCGGATGAGCTCGTTCGCCCGCTGCCGGGCCAGGGTGTCGGGGCGCTTGGTGGCGGTCATGGGACCGAGAGGATACTGCTATCGCCGAGGGCCGCCCAGTGCGAAACCGGCGGCTGACGCGGGGCGTAGCCGGGATCAGGGACCATGTCGGGAGTGAGGGAGGTACGGATGCGTCGAGCACGACGATCGCTCGCAGCAGCGACCGTGGTGGTCCTCGCGACCGCGATGCTGGCGTCACCGGTCGTGGCCGCCGATCGAACGGTCGAGATCGCGGGCTCCGCGTTCGGGCCGGCTACGGTCACGATCGGCGTCGGCGACAGCGTGACGTGGCGCAATGACGACAGCACCGCCCACACGGCGACGCTGGCTGGTGACTGGAACACGGGTGACCTCGGTCCTGGTGAGTCCGCCACGATCACGTTCCAGGTTGCGGGCACGTTCGACTACATGTGCGGGATCCACCCCGCGATGACCGGGCGGGTCGTCGTCCAGAGCGGGCGGGACCGCCCCACCGACCGACACGATCGCGGACGGGTCAGCCGCGACTCGCGTTCCATCGCTCCCGACGCTCGCCTTCCTCGTGCTGATGGCCGTCACCGGTGCCGTCGTCGCCGATCGGCGGTCGCGCGGTCGTCACTGACGCCTGTTGTGCCCACAGGCAACGGAGGGTCTTGCGCCTCGGATGTAGCCTGAGCGCGGTGATTCGACCGTCACGCCAGCTCCTGCTCGCGACCCTCGGCGTGATCGTGCTGCTCGGCGCGATCGCGGTGCCGGCGCTGGCCGCCGACAGGTGGGTCACGATGTACGCCAATGAGTACCGGCCAGGTGTCGTGACGATCAACGTCGGCGAGCGGGTGACCTGGGTGAACGACGACGACGTTTCCCACGATGCCGTCGGGAACGGTTGGTCGACGTCGATGCTCGGTTACTACGAGTCCGACTCGGTGCGATTCCTCCGGGCGGGACGCTACCCGTACCGCTGCTCGATCCATCCGCAGATGCGGAGCGCGGTCGTCGTGCGCGGGTCCGGTGGCGGAGGCCTGTCCACGGTGCCGCCGACCGACACCGTCGTCACGTCCGAGCGGGCGACTCCATCTGACGCCTGGCTCCCGGCCGGTCTCGCCGTCGTCCTTGCCGCCGGCGGCGCCCTGCTCGCTTTCGGCGGCCGGCTCGCTCGGCGACGCGACTCGGACTGAGGCCTCGTCGAGGCGCCACGCTCCAGACCGCCGAGCCGGGTCTACCATCGACACGCACGATGACCGACCAGCTCGCGCTCCCCCTCGACAGCACCATCGACCGCTTGCCGGATCTACCCGTTCTCGAGCCGATGCTGGCGCGGCCGCTGCCCGATGCGTTCGATTCGGATCAGCACCTGTTCGAACCGTCGTGGGGCGGCCTGCGCGCGATCGTCTCGATCGGCCCGGCGGAGCGGCCGGGCGACGGGAACGTCCGGATCGTCGATGCCGACGGGACCGACCGGACCGAGTCACTCCCCGAACTGGCCGGCACGGCCGTTCGCCTCGCGGCGCGGTCGGCGATGCTCGACGGCGAGCTCGTGGCGGTCGACGCGGACGGGCGGGCGGACGACGCCGCGCTCGGGCGGCGACTCGAGGGCAAGACCGGCCGCCCGGTGGCGTTCCTCGCATTCGACCTGCTGCATCTCGACGGGAGATCGCTGCTCGGCTGGCCGCTCATCAAACGGCGCGAGGCGCTCCGCCGCATCCTGCGACCCGGCGATGAGGTCGTCGCCGTGCCGGCCATCGCCACCGAGGGCCGGGCGCTGTTCGATGCGATCGTGGCGCAGGGCCTCGCCGGGATGATGGCGCGCCAGCGCCTCGGGCCCTATCTCCCCGGGGTTCGCAGCCGGCTGTGGCGGTTCATCCCCGCCGTCGCCGGGACCGTGCCCGCGGCCGATCTGGCCGACGCGCCCGAGGAGCCGACGTCGGCCACCGCGCCGGTCCTGGCCCTGCTCAGCCGCCTGCCGCTCGACGACGACACGTGATGTTCCGTGCCGGTGGTTAGCCCGCCCGGCGCGCCGCGGCGATGAACGCGCGAAGGGTCGGTCGCTGGCCGTACAGCAGGACGCCGGTCGCGTAGACGCGGACCGTGGCCACGGCCACGACCGCGATGGTCGCGACGAGGATGGCGACCGACAGCACGAGCTCCCACGGCTGGACGTTGCTGACCATGAGTCGCGATAGCATCGCGAACGGGCTCAGCGGCGGGACGAACGAGGCGAGCCGGCCGAACGAGCCGCCACCACCGAGCAGCACGACGAGCGCGGAGAGATAGCCGGCCATCGCCAGCAAGCTGAGGGGCAGCGACAGCGTCTGGAGGTCGTCGGGGCGGCTGACGAATGACCCGACGGCCGCGTAGATGAGGGCGAACAGCGCGAAGCCGAGCAGGAAGAACAGGCCGTACGCGCCGAGCAGCGCCAACGTCAGACCGCCCGTCGGCAGGCCGGATCCGTCGATATCGAGCAGGACCCGGGCGATCTGATCCTGGAAAGCAAGGACGAGGACCGCGGGGATGGCGATCGCGATGTACTGCGTGAGGCCAGCCCCGCCGATGCCCAGGACCTTGCCGACCAGCAGCTGGCGAGCCGACGCCGCGCTGATCATGAGCTCCATGACGCGGCTGCTCTTCTCGGTCGCCACGCCGGTCGCGACCCACATCCCGTAGATCAGGATCGTGATGAACATCAGGATGATGAACACGGTGCCGAGGAAGCCTCGACTTGCGACCACGACGGCGTCCACCGCGCGACCGCCCTCGGTCGGCGCGATCAGCGACTCGGTGTCGAAGAGCGGGCCCTGGAACGTCCCGAGCTCGGACCCCGGCGGCAGCGAGCTGGTCCAGTCGAGGATGGCGACCGACAACGCGGCGAACCCGGCGAGCTGACTGCGGACGCCGTCGGCCGGACCGTTGGTCCGGTACGTGACGTCGAGCTGACCGTTCTCGAGCCGGACGACCTCGATGACAGCGTCCAGGCGACCGGACGCGAGTTCGCGCATCGCGGCGTCGCGATCGATCTGGCGCTCGATGTCGAACGGCGGTCGCCACGTCGTCTCATCGACGCCGGGCGGGGCGATGTTCATGATCCCGTTCGCGGCGCTGACCGTCGCGGCGGCAAGTCGGTCGTCCGCGGCGACGACAGCGATGTGGTCCACGGAGCGGTCCATATAGCGCAGCGCGATCGGCGTGATCGCCACGCCGACCGCCAGCGTCATCAGGATGACCGTGGAGATCCGGTACAGCTTGCTTCGGACGCGGTCGACGTACTCGCGCCGGGCGATGATCAATGCATTCGGCAGGAGCGGATCGTGGCGGGCCATCAGGCCGCATGCTCCCCGTCGAGCGTCACGTCGCCGGCATCCGGCGAACGCCCGACGAGCTCGATGAAGATGGCTTCGAGCGACGGGTCGGCCACCTCGAAATGGAGCACCTGCGCATCGCGGGCGAGCGCCGCCGCCAGCACGTCCCGGGGTTCGGTGCCGGGCCGCAGCTCGATCTCGGCGAAGCCGGCGGCTGGGCGGACCGCCAGCACGCCGTCGATCGACGCCAGCCAGCCGGGTGCGGTCTCGCCCTCGATGCCGAGGCGGACCGTCCGCACGCGCGCCGCTCCCTTCAGCTCCCGGAGCGTGCCGCCGCCGACGAGCCGGCCATGATCGACGATGGCGACCAATTCGCACAGCGCCTCGGCAGCCTCCATCTGGTGGGTCGAGAAGATGATCGTGCGCCCCTCGTCGCGCAGCTCGACGAACGCGTCGCGGAGCAGCGACAGGTTGACCGGGTCGAGCCCGGTGAACGGCTCGTCCATGAGCAGGACCTCGGGTCCGTGCAGGATGGCCGCGATGAACTGGACCTTCTGCTGGTTGCCCTTGCTCAGCTCCTCGGCCCGTCGGGAGGCGAGCTCCGGGATGCGGAACCGTTCCAGCCACAGATGCGCGTTCGCGCGGGCACGGTCGGTCGGCTCGCCGTACAGGGTGGCGAAGTACGTCAGCTGTTCGATGACCGTCAGGCGCGGGTACAGGCCACGTTCCTCGGGCAGGTAGCCGAACGTCCGTCGCGGGAGCTCGCCGACGTCGGTGCCCTGCCAGCGGACCTGGCCGCTGTCGGCGCGCAGGATCCCGAGGCAGATCCGCATCGTCGTCGTCTTGCCGGCGCCGTTCGCGCCGAGGAAACCGAAGATGCGCCCACCAGGCACGGTGAACGAGAGCTCGTCAAGCGCGACGGTCCGCCCGTACCGCTTGGTCACGCGGTCGATCTGCAGGGTCATCGCCGGCGAGCATAGACCCCGACCCACCCGTTCGCGTCTGGGACGATGGTCCGGGGCTGGGCCCGCCGGGCGGCCGCCAGGTCTCTCCCATCGGATGCGACGAAATCGGCGCATCTGGGTCACGGCGGCTGGTTCTCGTGCATGGCCAGCGGCGAGGCGTGACGCTGTCGGCGCGCGCCGTGCACGGATTCCCTGGGTCTCGACCGGAGATGCGACGAAATCGGCGCATCTGCGTGTCGACGAGGCCCGGCCGTGTCGCCGATGCCGGCCGGGCACGCCCGCCTGGGCGCTCATGACCACGCGCCGGGTCCTATCCCTCGCGGGGTCGTGGTGCGACAATCCGGGAGTGACCGGACCCAGCCCGACCGCGCCCATCGCACCGAACAACGACGCGACGACCCCGACCCGGATCCATGCCGACCGGGCCGCCGGTACCGTCACGATCGCCTGGGCGGATGGGCACGAGACGACCTACGAGGCGGAGCCGCTCCGCTGGCTCTGTCCGTGCGCCTACTGCCGGGGCGAGGCGGGGATGCCGGGCTGGCTCGACAGCGCGCCGGCGCTCACGGCGGAGCAGATCCGACTGACCGACCTCCACCTCGTCGGGAACTATGCGGTCTCGCCGCACTGGGGCGACGGTCACCGGACCGGCTTCTACCCATACCGCCTGCTGCGCGACCGATGTCCTTGCCCGGCCTGCACGGAACGCCGTGCGCAGGAGCCCCACGACAGCACCTCGCCGGCACCGGCCGCCGGCACCCACGAGGAGCACCGATGATCGTCGTCACGACTCCGTACCTGAGCGGCCACCGCATCGTCGAGAGCAAGGGCATGGTCTTCGGACTGGTGGTCCGCAGCCGTGGGCTGGGCGGCAACATCATGGCCGGCCTGCGATCCCTCGGAGGCGGCGAGATCCACGAGTACACGAGCCTCCTGGAGGACACGCGCCGGCAAGCCCTTGATCGCCTCGTCCGCAACGGGACGCTGGTCGGGGCCAACGCGATCATCTCGATGCGGTACGACTCGTCCGAGCTGTCGGGCACGATGTCGGAGATCGTCGCCTACGGGACGGCCGTGATCGTCGAGGCCGACGGCAGCTCGCCGTCCGCATCGACCGGCGGCGTCCAGGCCGTCGACTGACATGGGCGCCGACCTGACCCGCCTGCTCGTCCTCGGGGCCGGCCTGGTGTTGACGATCGTGGGGCTGTCGCTGCTGGGCGGCGACCAGACCGGGGCCGGCCTGTATCCCCTGCTCCTCGGGCTCGGGTTGATCGTTGCCGCGGCGATCGAGCGCGTGCGCTACCGCTCCGATGAGGCAGAGCGGACCGCCGAGCGGCCGGGCCCTGGCGGTGGCGAACCCGCAGGGACGGCTCTCGATCCGCGGTTCCGGCCGACAGACGAGCGCTTCGAGGACCCGACCAGCGGCGTCCGCATGCGCGTGTGGCTCGATCCGACCGCGGGTGAACGGCGGTACGTCCCGGACGAGTGACCCTTTCGGCCCATCCGGGCGGTTCATGGGGCCGTGCTATCCTCGCCCGCCAGCCCGCAGCGCAGGAGCCGCCCGCTCGAGATGGCCGCCGTCGATCCAGGAGCGCCAGCACCGACCGCGGTCTCGGCACGCCCCCGGCGGGTCGCCACGCGAGAGCCATCCCAGCTCCCCTACCTGAACCGCGAGCTGTCATGGCTCGAGTTCAACGGGCGGGTCCTCAACGAGGCATATGACGCCCGCAACCCGCTCCTCGAGCGGGTGAAGTTCGCGGCGATCTTCGCCGGCAACCTCGACGAGTTCTTCCAGGTCCGCATCGCCGGTCTGCGCCAGCAGGTCGAGGCTGGAGCGGTCACCCGGGCGCCCGACGGGCGGTCGCCCGCCGAACAGCTGGCCGCCGCCCGGGAGCGGGTGCTGGAGCTCATCGCCGACCACTCCGCGATCTTCCTGGAGCTCCGCCAGACCCTCGCGGCCGAGGGCATCGCCATCGTCGACTACGCCGACGTGCCGGAGCACCACGAGGCCCTCCGACAGCGGTTCCTCGACGAGATCTTCCCGGTCCTGACGCCGCTCGCCGTCGACCCCGGCCACCCGTTCCCCTACATCTCGACGCTGAGCCTGTCGATCGCGGTCGGCCTGCGCGACCCGGATACCCAGGAGCGCGTCTTCGCCCGGGTGAAGGTGCCCCAGATCCTGCCCCGCCTGCTCGAGGTCGAGCCGAACAAGTTCATCCCGATCGACCAGGTCATCGAGGCGAACCTGCAGCACCTGTTCACGGGCATGGACGTGGTCGATTCGCACCTCTTCCGGGTCACCCGCAACGCGGACTTCACCGTCGAGGAGGACGAGGCCGACGACCTGCTGATGGCCATCGAGGAGGAGCTCCGCCGGCGCCGGTTCGGCGAGGCCGTTCGTCTCGAGGTCGAGCGGACGATGCCAGCGGCGACCCGCACCCTGCTGCTGCGTGGACTCGGCCTCGAAGCGGACGACTGCTACGAGATCACGGGCATGCTCGACCTGACCGCGATGTACCGGATCGCCGATCTCGAGATCCGCGAGCTGCGGGCGACGCCGTGGACGCCGGTCACGCCGCCGCGTCTCACGCCGCCCGACGAGGACGAGCCGGCCGACGTGTTCGCAGCCGTCCGCGCCGGCGACATCCTCGTCCACCACCCCTACGAGTCGTTCGCCGCGTCGGTCGAACGGTTCATCGCCCAGGCTGCCGACGACCCGGACGTCCTCACGATCAAGATGACGCTGTACCGGACGTCGGGCAATTCGCCCATCGTGCAGTCGCTGATCCGGGCCGCCGAGCGGGGCAAGCAGGTCGTCGTCCTCGTCGAGATCAAGGCGCGCTTCGACGAGGAGGCGAACATCATCTGGGCGCGCAAGCTGGAGCGGGCCGGCGCCCACGTCGTCTACGGGCTGGTGGGCCTCAAGACGCACTCCAAGGTGGCCCTCGTGGTTCGTCGCGAAGGTTCGGGGCTGCGTCGCTACGTCCACATCGGCACCGGCAACTACAACCCCAAGACCGCCCGGCTGTACGTCGACCTCGGGCTGCTGACCGCCCGGCCGGAGATCGGCGCCGATGTGACCGACCTGTTCAACGTCCTGACGGGTCTCTCGCGGCAGCGCACGTTCCGCCGTCTGCTGGTCGCCCCGCACAGCCTGCGCTCGGGCTTCATCGAGCTCGTCGAGCGGGAGATGGCCCATGCCGCGGCCGGCCGCGCGGCGCGGATCCGGCTCAAGCTCAACTCGATCGTCGACGTGCCGGTCATCGATGCCCTGTATCGAGCGTCGAACGCCGGCGTCGACATCGACCTCATCGTGCGTGCGGCTTGCTCCCTCCAGCCGGGCATCCCCGGGATCTCCGAGCGCATCCGGGTCCGCTCGATCGTCGGCGAGTTCCTCGAGCACTCGCGCATCTGGGGCTTCGAGAACGGTGGCGACGCCGAGTGGTACATCGGGTCGGCCGACCTGATGGATCGCAACCTCGATCGGCGGGTCGAGGCGGTCGTGCCGGTCGAGGATTCCGAGGCGAAGGGCCGCATCGCCGAGATCATCGACGTGATGCTGGCCGACGATCGGCGGTCGTGGCAGCTCCAGCCGGACGCGCGCTGGCTGCGCACTGAGAGCATCGAGGGACGACCCGGCACGATCGACACGTTCGAGACCCTCAAGGAACGGGCCCTCGAATCGGCGCATGTCGCATCGGTGCCGCGGCGGCCCCGCGCGGGAGCGGGATCGCTGGATCCCAGGGCGTGACCGAGGTCGAGCTGAAATTCCGCGTCGGCGACATGGCCGTCGCCGAACGACTCCTCGCCGCCGACCGCCTCGGCCCGTTCACGGGCAACGCCGGTCGAGCCCGATCGACGCAGATGGAGGACCGCTACGTCGATACCGCCGACGGCGCCCTCGCACGGGCCGGGTTCGCGGTCCGCCTCCGCCAGAGCGGCGGCGAGACGATCGTGTCGGTCAAGTCCCTGGCCTATGCGGAAGGGATGGACGGTTCCATCCACCGCGATGAGCTCGAGGGCCTGGCCGACCGCGTCGCACCGCCTGCCGATTGGCCGGCGTCAGACGCCCGGGCGCTCCTGCTCGAGCATGCCGGCGATGCGCCGCTCGTCGAGCGCGTCACGATCCGCCAGTTGCGGCGCAAGCGTCAGCTCCGCTCGGCGGCGACGCGGGTCGAGCTCAGCCTGGATGAAGTCGACGTGGTGGCCCGCGGTCGCGTCGTCGATCGGTTCGTCGAGCTCGAGGCGGAGCTGACCAAGGGCGAGGCGGCCGACCTGGCCGCGCTCGGCGCGGCCATCGAATCGGAGACCGGGCTCGAGCGAGCGCAGCGGAGCAAGCTCGACTCGGCGCTGGCCGCCCTCGACGGGTTGGCGGAGCCGAACAGAGCAGCCACGACGCGCACCTCGAGGAAGCGAAAGGACCAGGACCGTGGCGTGGACCGGGACGCCCAAGACGACGGCGAGGCGGGCGCCGCTCCCGCCGGTCGCGACGGCCCGCGCCTGACGACCGGCAGCTCACCGGGTGTCCTGGCCGACGACCACATCGCCGAAGCCGGCCGCAAGATCATGCGGTTCCACCTCGCCCGGATGCTCGACCGCGAGGCGGGGGTGCGGGGCGGGATCGACCCGGAGGACATCCACAAGATGCGGGTCGCCACGCGTCGGCAACGCGCCGCGTGGCGGGTGTTCGGCGAGGCCTACCGCCGTGGTCGGACGAAGGCCTACCGCTCCGGACTCCGCGAATACGGCACGGCGCCTGGGCGCCGTGCGCGACATCGACGTGCAGCTCGAGACCATCAAGGACTACGCCCGCACCCAGCCGGCGACCGAGCGCCGAGCGCTGGAACCACTCATCGGCGCCTGGCGCCAACAACGCGACGATGCCCATGTCTTGCTGCTGCGCGAACTGGCCTCGCCGGCGTATGAGCAATTCGTCGACGACTACGTGGACTTCGTGCGGTCCGAGGGCGCAGCCGTCTCGCCGGTCGGCGCGACCCAACCCCATCGGGTGCGCGATACGGCCCCGTCGCGGATCTGGGCGGCATACGAACAGGTCCGCACCTACGAACCGATCCTGCGCTGGGCGGATGTCGAGGCGCTCCACGAGCTGCGCATCGCCGGCAAGTGGCTGCGCTATTCGCTCGAGTTCGTCGAGGAGGCGCTCGGTCCGGACGCGCGGAGCCTCATCACGCGGGTGACCGCCCTCCAGGATCACCTCGGCCTGCTGAACGACGCGGATCTGGCGGCATCGATGACGCGCACCTTCCTCGTCGATCGGGCCGGCCAGCTCGCCTCCCCGGAGAGTGCCGCGATCGGGCGGTACCTGGTCGACCGGGAGCGCGAGGTCGCGCGGCTCCGGCGGTCGATCGGCGTCCCGTGGCGTGGCGTGGCCGGGCTGTCGTTCCGGCGGGCCCTCGGGCGGGTCGTCGCCGGGCTCTAGATCCGGGCTACGCCCTCGGGCGAGCGCCGTCGCGACGCTCGACGCGCCAGCCGTGCGCGAGCTCGGCCAGGTGATCGCGCCAGGCGCGACCGGCATGGTCGGCCACGAGGATCGCGCCCTCACGCAGACCGGCCTCGGACACCCGCACCTGGTCGACCGCATATCGACGCATCAGCGCGTCGACGATCACGGCGCCGGCCGTGAGCAGCGGGGCCCGCTTCGGGTTGAGACGGAACCTGGCCGTCACCGCCGCCGCAGGCTCCGCGGTCAAGGCCGTCAGCGCCTGCGTGACACGGGCATGCGTGAGCAGCTGGTCGGCGGCCGCGCCGGGCGTCACCTTCAACAGGTTCGAGGCGGTCCCACCGACGGCGACGAGCTCGCTCGGCGCCGACGGCAATGCTCCGCGCAGGATCTCGTCGGCCGCCGACTGCATCGCCGCGACCGCCTTGGGTGACACCGGATCGCTGGTCGCGAATCGCTTCGACCACCGGCCCGAGCCGATCCGCAATCCGCTCGCTCGGGCGCGACCCCCGGGCGCCACGGCGCAGAACTCCGAGCTGCCGCCGCCGATGTCGACGACGAGGGTCTCATGCCGCACCGGCCAGCCGGATGTCACGCCGATGAGGGTGAGGTAGGCCTCCTCCTCGTGCGTCGCGACGTGCAGCGGCACCCCGGTCGCGGCCTCGACATCGGCCACGATCTGCGCCGCATCCCCCGCGCGCCTGGTGGGCTCGGTGCCCACCAGGGTGACCGCGGCGGCGCCATGGTCGCGGGCGATCGCAACGTAGGCTGCGAGCGACTTGGCGAGGGTGCCGCGCGCCTCGGCGCCGAGCAGTCCCCGCTCGTCGACGGCTGCCCCGAGCCCCAGGAAGACCGACGTGTCGACCAGCGGTCGCAGCGCGTGCCCGTCGATCGCGGCCACGAGCAGATGGACCGAGTTGGAGCCGAGGTCGACGGACGCGCCGACATGACCGGCCGGGGGCCGGGCAGACTCGGGCACTGGGGTCGTCAGTTCGCCGATCCGGGCCCGTGTCAGGCGGTCGGCCGGGCAGCGCGCGTCGATCGCGACGGCGTGGCTCCCGCGGCCGTCGTCGGAGCCGGCTTCGCCGGCGTCGCGGCCGTTCGCGCGGCGGGCTTGCGGGCGATCGCGGACGATCGTGTCGTCGCACGCTTGCGAGCCGTAGCCGGCTTGCGCGTGGTCGAGGGCTTGGCGGCCGCCGCCGGCGCGGCGGCCGCGGTCTTCGCCGTCGTCGTCGTCTTGGCGCTCGTCGCCGTGCGGGACGTCCGCTTCCGCGTGGCCGACGGCCGGGCGGTCGTCGACGTGCGGCGCGTTGCCGGCTTCGGCTTCGGCTTCGGCTTCGGCGCGGTCGCACTGGCCGATGCGCGCTGCGTCGCCGCGGGGGCGGTCGCTGCCGCCGACGCGGCGGTTGCCAGGGCGCGGGCCTGCTCACCGAGTCTGGCTTCGAGCGACCTGACGTCGGCTGTGGCGGCGCTCGCCTGCCGCTCGCGCTTCACGACGCGCTGCTGCGCCTTCGCGGACTGGCGCAGGCGCTTCGCCTCGATCGAGCGTGCGTTGTCGAGCTGACGTCCGAGCTTGCGGACCTCCTGGCGATCCTTCTTGTCGATCGCGGGTGCGGCCGTGGCATCGGGCGTCGTGCGGACCGGCCGTTTGGCCTTCGCGGTCGTGGCGGATCGCTTCCGGGGATGGGCCATCGATGGTTTCCTCCTGCCGAGCGGATTCTGGGTCCCAGCGGCACGGAACACTACCACCCGAAGATCAACGCGCCGGTGCGTACCGGACGCATCCCGGACGCCTCGCGAACAGGACGTTAACGACCCGTCGACGAGTGGTTAGCGCGGACCCCGGATGGTGGCGGCCATGACCACCTCCCCGCTACCCGCCTGGATCGCCCTCGCCGACGGCGGACCGGTCATGGACCTGACCACGGTGGTAGGTCCGCGCACGATCCACTCGACCCCGGACCCGGCCGAATTCGCCAGCCTCCTGCGGTCTACCCATCCCCGGATCGCCATCCTGGGTACCCCGCCGGCCGGTCCCGGCGAGCTGGAGGCCGCCCTGACCGAACGGCGGCGGCGGCCCAGCCTGCGCGTGGTCGTGGTCAGCCCACGGGAAGACATCGCGGAACGCCTGCAAGCCCTGCGGGACGGCGCGGACGAGGTCCACGCGGACACCATCGACCCCAAGGAGCTCGGCGCCCGGCTCGCCATCCTCGAGGAGCGAACGCGGCCGCGCCACGAGACGGTCCTGGTCGTCTCGGACGAGACCCACATCGACCTGGTGGCCCACGAGGTCCGCCGCGACGGCGCGCTCATCCACCTGCGACCGAAGGAGTTCCAGCTCCTGGCCATGCTCGCCGCGCATCCGGGCCGCGCCTACTCCCGGCGTCAGATCCTCGACCGGGTCTGGGGCGCCCACTACGGCGGCGATGCCCGCACCGTGGACGTCCACATCCGCTGGTTGCGCAGCAAGATCGAGCCGTCCCCCGAGGCACCGGTCCACCTCGTCACGGTCCGCGGGATCGGCTACCGCCTGGACCCCAGCCGGCGCTGAGCGTTAACCCTGCGATGGCGACCCGATCACACCGCGACCGGACCCTGGACCGTGACGACACACAACGCGTTCGCCGCGACAGGGGCCGGGGCCGTGGGGGCCCCCGGTCCCTGTCCCATTAACCGTCTCTTAACGAAGCGAAAAGTGTCCGTTGATGCCGGCCGTCGATGGTCAATGCGTCAAACAGGGAGCACTTGTCCGATCACGCCGACCAGATGGGCCGGCGACCAAGGAGGAAATCATCGCGTGACGACCCTGAACACGAAGCGCACCGCGGCGCTCGCCCTCGTGGCGGCATTCGCGCTCGGCGCCTGCTCTAGCGGGACCGGCCAGTCGGCCGCCCCGTCCGCGGCCGGCAGCGACGCTCCGGCCAGCTCGGCACCGGCCGAGGGCGAGGCACCGGCCCTGTCGGGCACGGTCACCATCGACGGCTCGAGCACCGTCTTCCCGATCACCGCGGCCGTCGCGGAGGACTTCCAGATCGCCAACCCGGGCGTCCAGGTCCCCACCGCGCTGTCCGGCACCGGCGGCGGGTTCAAGAAGTTCTGCGCCGGCGAGACGGATATCAACGACGCCTCCCGCCCGATCAAGGCGGATGACGAGGGCGAAGGCCTCGCCTGCACGGCGAACAGCATCGACTACGTCGAGCTGCAGATCGCGATCGACGGCCTCACGGTCGTCGTGAACCCCGAGAACACCTTCGCTTCGTGCCTCACCGTCGAGGAGCTGGCCAAGATCTACGGCCCCGACTCGCCCGAGAACCTGATGTGGAGCGACGTCAACGCCGCCTTCCCGGCGCAGCCGGTGAACCGGTTCATGCCGGGCGCCGACTCGGGCACGTTCGACTACTTCACCGAGGTCATCAACGGTGAGGTCGACGCTGCGACCCAGAACGCGACGGTCTCCGAGGACGACAACGTGCTCGTGACGGGCGTGGCCGGGGACGTCAATGCGATCTCCTTCTTCGGATACGCCTACTTCGTCGAGAACACCGACAAGCTCAAGGCCGTCGAGGTCGACGGCGGCTCCGGCTGCATCGCTCCGACCGAGGCGACGATCAACGACAACAGCTACGCCCCGCTCAGCCGCCCGCTGTTCATCTACCCGGATACCGGCAAGGCGAAGGAGCGGCCCGAGCTGAAGGCGTTCGTCGACTACTACCTGGAGAACACGAACGCGCTGTCGGCCGAAGTGGGCTACGTCGCGATGCCTGACGACCTGCTCCAGAAGGAGAAGGACGAATGGGCTGCCGCCGTCGGCGGCTGATCACCTGAACACCCCTCCTCCCCACGGATGCCGGCCCCGCTCGGAAGGGCCGGCATCCGTGTCCTTCCTGCCGATCGTCGCACCCGTGGCGTACGCTACGGGGCCTTTTCCTGACGAGGAGCGTCACATCGAATGAGTGCTGGAACGATCTCGCTGACGCGGCGTCGTCCGACGTCGGAACGGGTCATCGAAGCGCTGTTGCTCCTCGCCGCGGTCCTGGGCGTGATCACGACGGCCGGCATCGTCCTGGTGCTGGCATTCCAGACATTCGAGTTCTTCCTCGAGGTCAGCCCGGTCGAATTCTTCACTGGGACGAAGTGGTCGGCCGGCATCAGGCCGTTCGCGTGGGGCGTCCTGCCGCTCGTGTCGGGGACCATCCTCGTGGCCGGGATCGCGATGGTCATCGCGGTACCGCTCGGCCTGCTGGCGGCGGTCTTCATGGCCGATTACGCATCGCCCCGCGTGCGGACGATCATCAAACCGCTGCTCGAGACGCTGGCCGGCATCCCGACCATCGTGTTCGGGTTCTTCGCCGTGAACTTCCTGGCGCCGCAGCTGCTGATCCCACTCATCGGCAAGGGCAACATCGGGGGCTTCTCGGCCCTCTCCGGCGGGATCGTCGTGGGTCTGCTGGTCACCCCATTGATCGCATCGATCTCCGAGGACGCGATGCGCGCCGTGCCACGCGGCATGCGCGAAGGCGCGTACGCCATGGGGGCGACGAAATTCGAGGTGGTGCGCAAGGTCGTGCTGCCGGCGGCGATCTCCGGGATCATGGCATCGGTCATCCTGGCCGCCAGTCGCGCCATCGGGGAGACCATGGCGGTCTCGCTCGCGGTCGGCGACAAGCCGCAGCTCACCTTCGACCCGACCGAAAGCGTCCAGACGATGACGGCGTTCATCGCCCAGATCGCGATCGGTGAGACCGCGCAGGGTTCGATCCAGTTCAAGTCGCTCTTCGCGGTCGCCGCGACCCTGTTCGTGATGACTCTGGTGCTCAACCTGTTGAGCAGCTGGGTGGTCCGCAAGTTCCGGACGGTGTACTGATGACGGTCAGCGCCGGTCCGGCGACCGCCCCTGGGCCGGCCGTCCGGTTCGAGCCCGCCCTCATGCGGCGTCGGATCACCGGGACCCTGTTCTATGGGGCCTGCATGCTGGCGATCGGGCTCCTGCTCCTGGCCCTGGTCCTGCTGTTGTTCGACGTCTTCGTCCGCGGCTTGCCCTGGCTCGATCCGCAGTTCGTCACCGGGGTGCCATCGCGTCGACCGGCGAATGCGGGGGTCCTGCCCGCCCTGATCGGATCGCTCGAGATCGGGATCATCGTGGGTCTCATCACGTTCCCGATCGGGGTCGCGGCGGCGATCTACCTCACGGAGTACGCGTCCGATTCCCGGATCAACCGGCTCCTGCAGACCAACATCAGCAACCTCGCCGGCGTGCCGTCGATCATCTACGGCATCCTGGGACTCGCCCTGTTCGTGCGCTTGCTGAACCTCGGTTCGACGATCCTGGCCGCCGCGCTGACCTTGACCTTGCTGATCCTGCCGGTCGTGATCATCGCGTCGATCGAAGCGATCAAGGCCGTCCCCGGCGCACAGCGCGAGGGCGCTTACGCGCTCGGCGCGACGCGCTGGCAGATGGTCCGAGGGTCCGTGCTACCGGCCGCAGCGCCGGGGATCATGACCGGCATCATCCTGGCCATGGCCCGGGCCATCGGCGAGGCCGCCCCGCTCATCCTGATCGGCGCCTTCGCCTTCGTGACGTTCCTGCCCAATCCGATCTCCGGCGGCTACACGGTCCTGCCGATCCAGATCTTTGACTGGGCACGTCGGCCGCAGGCGGAGTTCGCGGGCATCGCCGCGGCCGCCATCATCGTCATCCTGATCCTCATGTTCGCGCTCAATGCCCTCGCGCTCGTTGTCCGGGTCCGGCTGTCGAGGCACATCCAGTGGTAGAGGAGAACCCCGTGCACGCCCAGCTCTCGGAGACACCCGTCCGAGACCCCTCCACGGACGGTGCGGATCGATCGATCCGCATCGCCACCGCCCCACGCGAGCCGGTGTCCGCCGCCCAGCAGCAGCCGGACTACGTCATCGAGCTCCAGGACGTGTCGTGCTACTACGGCTCGTTCCGCGCGGTCCGGAACGTCGACATCAAGGTCGCCAAGCATTCGATCACCTCGTTGATCGGGCCATCCGGCTGCGGCAAGTCGACCCTGTTGCGCACGATCAACCGGATGAACGACCTCGTCCCCTCGTATCGCTCCGAAGGGAAGATCCTGCTCGACAACCAGGACCTCTCCGGCAAGGACGTCGACCCCGTCGCGGTCCGACGCCGCGTCGGGATGGTCTTCCAGAAGCCGAACCCGTTCCCCAAGACCGTCTGGGAGAACGTCGCCTTCGGTCCCAAGATCAACGGCTACAAAGGCGACCTCAACGAGCTCGTCGAGCGCAGCCTCCGCCGAGCCGCTCTCTGGGACGATGTGAAGGACAAGCTGAAGCAGTCGGGCATGGCATTGTCCGGCGGCCAGCAGCAGCGGCTGTGCATCGCTCGCACGATCGCCGTGAACCCCGAGGTGATCCTCATGGACGAGCCGTGCTCGGCGCTGGACCCGCGCTCGACGCTGCAGATCGAGGAGCTGATGGCCGAGCTCAAGCGGGAGTACACCATCGTCATCGTCACCCACAACATGCAGCAGGCGGCTCGCGCCTCGGACACCACCGTGTTCATGACGATGGGTGACGATCGTGCCGGGTACGTCGTCGAACAGGCGCCGACCGTCGAGATCTTCACGAACCCCAGGAACCAATTGACCGAGGACTACGTGTCCGGACGGTTCGGATAGGCTGGAACGATGACCGATCGGATGGATCAACCCGACACCCCGACGATCGACAAGCAGGTCGAACAGCTGCTCGCCGAGGACCACGAGGGCACCCCGACCGGGACGCCCGCGCGGCGCGAGATCCTCGACCTCCAGGAGCACGAGATCAAGGACGCCGTCCTGCGCATGGGCGCACTCGTGGAAGAGGCCATCCGCCAGGCATCGCGGGCGCTGGTGGAGCACGACGCCGAGCTGGCCCGCGATGTCATCAAGGCGGATGCGCGGATCAACGATGCGCAGCGCGAGGTGTCGCGTCAGATCAGCGTGGCGATCGCGACGCAGAACCCCGTCGCGCGCGACCTGCGCTACCTGCTCACGCTCGATCACGTCACCTATGAGCTGGAGCGCATCGGCGATCACGCGTCGTCTCTGGCGAAGCAGGTCATCAAGCTTGCGCCAGAGCCACCGCTCAAGGAATACGTCAAGCTGCCGGAGATGGCCGAGCGGGCGGCGGTCCTCGTCCACGGGGTCCTGCGCGCCCTGGTCGATGCCGACGCGGTGGCGGCTCGCGAGGTCGCCGCCCTCGACGACGACATCGACCGGCTGTACCACGCCACGTTCGACGAGGTCGTGGAACTCATGCGCCAGGACCCCGCCAACGTCGAGCGCGGAACGCGGATCGTGATCGCGTCGCACTACGTCGAGCGGATCGGCGACCGCTCGACGAACATCGCCGAGGACATCGTCTATCTCGTCACCGGCGACGTCGAAGACCTCAACCCGTGAGCCCGGGCGGGACCGGCGATCGGCCGCTTCGCGTCCTGTTCGTGTGTACCGGCAACTCGGCCCGGAGCGTGATGGCCGAAGCGCTGTTGCGTCATCACGGCGGCGACGCGTTCGACGTCCACAGCGCGGGCACGCTGCCCAAGGGCATCAACCCGTTGACGCTGCGCGTGCTCGGGGAAGCCGGCATCGATGCCACGGGCGTACGATCGAAATCGGTGAACGAGTATCTCGGCCAGTCATTCGACTACGTGGTCACCGTGTGCGATGAGGCCCGCCAGGTGTGCCCCGTCTTCCCGGGCGTGCACGAGTCGATGCACTGGGGCTACGAGGACCCCGCAGAGGCGACCGGGACCGACGACGAGCGCCTGGCCGTGTTCCGCCGGGTGTTCATCCAGCTTGGCGAACGTGTCCGGCAGTTCGCGACCATCACGCAACGCCAGCCCGCTTGATGCTCCTGCACTTGCTCCGCCACGCGGACGCCGGCGATCCCGATGCCTGGGACGGACCCGACGCGGAGCGCCCGCTCAGCGACAAGGGTCGTGACCAGTCGACGCGGCTCGGCGAGCAGCTCTCGAGGATCGGGTTCACGGCCGATGCCGTCGTCACCTCGCCGAAGCTCCGCGCGAATGAGACGGCCGAGATCGTCGCCGATCTCATCGGGGCGAGCGTGACGGAGGACCCGCGGCTGGCCGGAGCCCTCGACCCGGAGACCGTGGATGAGATCCTCGACGGCCTGGGCGATGCCCATCGGGTCGTGCTCGTCGGCCACGATCCGGACTTCAGCGAGCTCCTGTCGACGCTATGCGGGGCAGAGCTCACGATGCGCAAGGGTGCGTTCGCTCGCCTCGAGGTCGACCGTCCACTGCGGCCGGGTCGCGCGGGGCTGCGCTGGCTCCTGCCGCCGGATGCCCTGAAGCCGCGCTAGATCAGGCGGTCGCGACCGGCCCGGCCGCGGACGGGCGGCGCAGGGCTGCCGCCGGGATCAATCCACCCGGGATCAGGTCGCGGGCGATCGCCCCCAGTCGGGCGGCGACGGCCGGGTCGAGCCGGTAGAAGATCCACTGCCCGCGTCGTTCCGATCGCACGACCCCGGCCTCGCGCAGCACCTTGAGATGGTGGGACACGGTCGGCTGGCCGACGTCGCAGCAGCTCGTGAAGTCGCAGGCGCACGTCTCCGTGTCGGCCGCCAGCTGACGCACGATCGCGAGACGCGTCGGGTCGGCGAGGGCGGCGAGCAGACGGACGTCCGGGTCGAGACTCGAAGCGCGCGTTCGGCGTGGCATGCCGTCGAATATATCGGCCGATTTCGATATTGACAAGTATCGATGTGGTGGTCACGATATCGACCGACATCGATACAACGGAGGTCCGCCATGGCGACGATCGAGAACCCACCGGCACGCGACGCGGTCACCGATGACGTCCGCGAGCGCTATGCCGCGACGGCCCGCGCGCTGCTTGCCCGCGATCCGGTCCCTGGCGACGTCGCGGGGGCCTGCTGCGGCCCGACCGGTGACACCGCCTGGGGCGAGTCGCTCTACGCCGCGGCCGACCGCGACCAGCTCCCGGAGGCGGCGGTCCTCGCGAGCCTGGGCTGCGGCAACCCGACGGCCGTGGCCGAGCTGCGGGCCGGCGAGACCGTGCTCGACCTCGGTTCCGGCGGCGGGATCGACGTGCTGCTGTCGGCGACACGGGTCGGCCCGACCGGCTTCGTGTACGGCCTGGACATGACCGACGAGATGCTCGAGCTGGCGCGGCGCAATGCGGCCGACGCGGGCGCCACCAACGTCGAGTTCCGCAAGGGCCGCATCGAGTCGATCCCGCTCGGTGACGCCTCGGTCGACGTCGTGATCAGCAACTGCGTCGTGAACCTGTCGGCCGACAAGGCCGCGGTCCTGGCCGAAGTCGCCAGGGTGCTGCGCCCCGGCGGACGGCTGGGCATCAGCGATGTCGTCGCCGACGACACCCTGAGCCCGGGCGATCGCGCCGAGCGAGGCTCGTTCGTCGGCTGCATCGCGGGCGCCCTGTCGTTCGCCGAATATCGCGCCGGTCTCGAGGCGGTCGGCCTGACGGACATCTCGGTCACCCCGACCCATGCGGTCGCCGACGGCCTGCACGGCGCCATCGTGAAGGCGGTCAAGCCCGAGGGATGGACGATCGCCTCGGTGCGACCGGTCGACCTCCCGCGCCCAACGGCCGCAGCGCTGCCCGTCGTCGAGGCGGGCGCCTGCTGCGGGAGCGGCTGCTGCGCCTAGCCGTCAGCGATCCTCGGCGGTCGCCGGGTAGGGCAGCGCGATCGGGTCCGAGGCGAGGCGGCTGCGGCCGTGCTCGTCGAACCGGTCGAGACCGTAGGTGCCGGCTTCGATGACGTCGCTGGCGCCGTGGACGGCCAGATCGACAGCGACGCGGGCCACCCCTGGACCCCACATCATCCCGTGACCGGCCGCCGAGGCCACGGTCACGCCCTCGATCACCGTCCCGTCGGGACGGATAGCCGGCCCGAGGATCGGCAGGTGGTCCGGCGTGTAGTCGATCGTGGCGGCCCAGATCTTGCGCAGCCCGAGCCCGCGCGTGATCGGCACGTAGGCCGCAAGGCGATCGCGATACCGCTCGTACGCCGCCCAGTCGATCGAGCGCGCCTCGCCGGGTGCCTCGTCGGGATCGCTCCAGCCGAACAGCAGGCCACCCTCCTCGAGCCGCCAGTAGAGCCCCGCCGCGATGTCGAACACCATCGCCATGCGATCCACCGCGAAGGCGTCGTGGGGCTCGAGCACGGCGACCGTATGGCGCGCGGCACCCGCTGGGATGCGCAGGCCGGCCAGCGACCCCACGGCGCGCAGCGAGGGGCCTCCCGTCAGCAGCACGCGATCGGCCTCGATCGGCCCCTCGTCCGTCTCGACCCCGATGACGCGTGACCCGTCGGGGGTCAGCCGCAGGCCTCCGAACGACGTCCGTTCGCGTAGCTCGACGCCGGCCCCCTGCATCGCCAGCGAGTAGGCCCGCACGTTCCGCGGCGGGTCGATGTACCCGTCGGCGTCGCGATAGCTGCCGCCCCGATGCCCGTCTGCCGCCAGCGTGCCGGCCACGGAAACGGCATCGGCGGCCGACAGCCAGCGGACGTCGGGCATGCCGGCCGCGTGCTGCATCGCGACCCGTTCACGCCCGGCCCGTTCGTCCTCCTCGGTGACCGCCAGGATCGAGGTAGCCGAGCTCGCGGAACCCGGAATCGGTGCCGTAGCGCTCGGCCTGGCCCCGGTAGAAGTCGATCGACCAACGACCGAGCGCGACCGTGGCCGGCGTGCCGCCCTGGGCGCGCACGATGCCGGCGGCCCGCGACGACGCACCCATCCCGGCCAGCCCTCGCTCGATGACCACGACGCGACCGACACCGTCCCCCGCCGCGAAGACCGACGCCCAGCCGCCGACCGTCCCGGCACCGACGACGACGAGATCCGCGCGATCCATCAGGCCTCCTTCGACCCGTGCTCAGCCATCGAGGGCGGCCGCTTCGACGCAGGCCGCGACGACGTCCAGCCGTTGGAGCCGGCCGAACGTCGTCCGTCGCCGGACCGTCCAAGCCGCCACCTCGAGGCCGGCCGCCCTGGTCGACGCGAACGAGCCACGATCGATCGCGTGGAAGTCGACGGAGATCGCCCGGCATTCGAGGTCGAGCGCCTGCCGGATGGTCGACGGCGACAGGTCCCAGGCATTGAGCCAGCGCGGCCAGGCAGGAGCGAGGCCCGCCAACCGCGCGAGCGTCTCGGGCACGAAGGACGAGACGACCGCGTTGACGAGACCCGGCCCGCGACCGGCGGCGAGGACCTCCACCACCGTGCGATCGTGCAGCCCTTTCAGATCGATGTCGACCATGAACCGATGCGGGACGCGGCAGCAGGGCATCGGCCAGCGTCGGCACGCCCATCGCCTCGAGCTCGCGAACCGAGACGGCGTCCACCCGCTCGGGCCGGTCGCGCACGCGTTCGAGGGTCTCGTCGTGCATGAGCACCGGCACCCCGTCAGACGACAGGCGCACATCGAACTCGACACCATCGCAGCCGGGCACCGCCAGGGCGGCCTCGATCGCGGCGATCGAGTTCTCGGGCGCCTGTCGCCAATCCCCTCGATGCGCCAAGCGCAGCACGCCTAGCCCACCTCGACGTGCGCGGCGACGCCGAGATGATCGCTCGGATAGAGCGTCGGGTCGTCGGGGTCCGGCCGATCGAACGCGAGGCGGGCATCGAGGACCCGGATCGCACCGCGCACCCAGACGTAGTCGAGGCATTCGGGCTCGCCATCGGTGTCCATGGCCGGGGCCTGGAGCCCCGAGGGCCACGTCACGGCCGGTTCGTGCCCGTTGGCCTCGACGAATGCGGACCGGAACCCGGCGGTCACCATGGCCGCGTACGCGGGCTCGGACGGATCGGCGTTGAAGTCGCCCATGACGATCGTGGCATCCGTCGGTCGGGCGCCCTCCAGCCAGGCCAGGAGCGCGGCCGTCTGCTCGGCGCGCTCGATCTCGGCCGAGACGACGTGGTGCAGATGGGTCGCGACCGCGAGGACCGTGCTGCCGCCGGGCAGGTCGATCACGGTGCGATGGGCCGCCCGCTGCAGGCCGAGGTCGAGCCGCTCGACATCGCGACCGTGCAACGGCTCGCCGATCAGCAGGCTGTTGCCGTACTCGGGGCGGCCCGCCCACCCGCGCACCGCGTCGTAGCGCCCCGCCCCCGCCGCGCCGATGACGCGGTCCTGCTGCATGACGAAGACGACCTCCTGGAGCGCGAGGAGATCCGGTTGGAGCGCCGCCATGTCGGCCAGGATCAGCGGCAGGCGTTCCGGCCAGCGATCGGCCAGGTTCAGGATGTTGAACGTGGCGACGAGCAGTCGGTCCATCGACTCAGCCTCCGCCAGGCCGGTCGGCGCGGCCGTCCGGGATCGGCACGGAGAACGAGAAGGTCGATCCCGTTCCCTCGGTCGAATCGACCCAGATGCGCCCACCATGCTGGTCGATGACGTGGCGGGCGATGGCCAGGCCGAGGCCGGTCCCTCCGCCGACCTCTGCCCGCAGCCGGGCGCGATCGACCTTGTAGAAGCGCTCGAAGACACGATCGCGGGCGGCGCGCGGGATGCCGATCCCGTGATCCTCGACCGACGTGACCACCTCGCGCCCATCGGTCGTCGTGCGGATCGTGATCTCACCGCCGTCCGGGCTGAACTTCACGGCGTTGTGGACCAGGTTGACGACCACCTGGCCGAGCCTGGCGGCATCGCCACGTACGCGTGGCAGGTCCGCCGTCCGTACGACCTGCAGCGTGACCCCCTGGCGCTCGGCGAACAGCCGAAGGCGCTCCGCCGCGTCGGCGGCGAGGGGACCCATGTCGACGCCGTCGACGAGCTGCAGCGTCCCGCCGCCCTTCGATGCGGCTGAGGTCGAGCAGCTCGTTGACCATCTGGACGAGGTGGCCGGTCTCCACCTCGATCTTGGCGATCCGCTCGCGCATCTTCGCGGGGATCGTGTCGCCGACCGTCTCAGCTTCCCGCTGCAGCGTCTCGGACAGGAGACTGACCGTGGTGAGCGGCGTGCGCAGCTCATGCGACAGGTTGTCGATGAACTCGGTCCGGATGCGCTGGAGCCGGCGCAGCTCCGAGACGTCCTCGAGGACCAGCCACAGGCCGCCGCCGGCCAGCCGACGGCCGCGCACCGTCAGGACCGGGCCGTCAGGACCGGCGGATCGGACCTCGCCGGCCGACGACCCCGCATCGAGCGCGCGCCGGGCGAGCGCCTCGACCGCTGGATCCATGAACGCCTCCATCACGGACCGCTCCAGCAGGGCCCCGGGCGGGTGGCCCAGCAGGACATGGGCTCGGGGGTTGGCGTCGCGGACGTGCAGCGTGGCGTCCAGGCGGACCACACCGGTCTCGAGGGCTTCGCGCAGCACGGCGTCCTCGGCGGATCGCTCGGACGTCGCGCGGTCGCGTTCGGCGCGCTCCACCCCCAACCGCTCGATGGTGTCCAGCGAGGCACCGAGGGCACGGCCGCGCCGCGCTGCGATCACGAACGCCACCGCTGCGAGCACGGCGAGGACGGCCGCGATCGCGACACCGGGTTCCACGGGCGCGAGCATCGCATACCAGCCGTCCCCGGCGCCCGGTCAGCGGCCCGCTGCACGGGCGCCCCACGCCACGGTGCGCTCGATCAGGCCACCGAGCCATGGCCGGGCGTGACGTTCGAAGGCGGTCGCCCGGAAGGCGTGGCGCAGGACCAGCAGGTGGGCGATCCGGGCGGACGCCCGTCGCGCCGCGGCCGCCGTGCGCGGGCCGCCGGCGTCTGCCGCGGCGATCGCCTTCTCGACCGCCTCGACGGCATCGGCCATGGCGAGCTCGCTCGAGACACGCAGCACGTCATCCTCTTCGGGTGACGTGGCCGGCGGCCAGGGTGTCTCTCCCAGGCGATCGAGCGCGCCGGTCGAACCAAGATCTCGCGATCTCGGCTGCCGACAGCTCGCACAGTCGATCGAGCAGCTGGGCGACGGCCGTGGTCGCCGGTCCGTGGCGTGGCTGACCGATGGCCGAATCCCAGCCGCGCGTGAGCCGCTCCCGCGCGCGGGCGCCCGCCGGATCCCCGAGGATCTCGTCGAGCACGTCGCCGAGGATGATGTCTGCGAGCTGGCCGACGACGGCATCGCGGATCGCCACGCTCCGTCGCGCCGCCGATGGCAGCGCCGCCAGGGCCTCGCCCTCCGCGGCCGCCAACGTCCGCTCGAGATCCGGGTGGACGAACTGGCGGAGCGTGGCCAGGAACGCGATCGGCGCCGGCTCGGCCAGGGCGAGCCGGTCGAGCTCGTCCGCGGTGAGCCGTCCGACGCGCTCGACCACCGTCGCAATGCGTTCCGCGGTCGTCGGCGGTCGGCGGACAGCCGGTCGCGAGGCCGATGCGGTCCAGTCCGGCGCGGCGCGTGGCGGCCGCCCGGCCCGCAGGCCGCTCGGCCGTTCCCGGTCGTAGCGTCGTCGGAGCTCCGGGTCGCTCAGCCAGTCGTGGGCCACGTTGATCCGCTTGGCGAGCTCGAGGCCATCGGGACCGGCGACGTCGGGGTGGTGCTTGCGCAGCAGGGCCCGCCAGGCCAGGTCGATGGCCTCGGGACTCGCGTCGCGCGGTACGCCGAGGCGGGCATAGAGATCGTCGGTCGGGAACGTAGGTCGGACCGGCATGTCGTCCACGATCGTAGCCGGGCGGGCCCGGGCGGCCGCTATGCTGCGCGTCCTAGCGGGCGGAGGGCCTGCGGTGACGAGGGCGGTCGGATGAGCTTCATCAAGAAGGCCCAGGAGGCGGCGTCCCAGGCGGCCGAAGCGGCGCGTTTGCGTGCCCAGGACGCCGCCGGGGTCGCCAACCGGACGGCGAACGACCCGGCGACGGCGGAGGCGGTGGCGCGCGGCGCGCGCGAGGCCATGGGCATGGCCCGGCGCGGCGTCACGACGGTGATCGAGAAGATCGATCCGGGCACGCTCGCGGAGCTGATCGTGCGGGCGACCGCGCTCCAGGAGATGACGAATCGGTCGCTCCGCCAGAAGGGATCGCCGTACCGGATCGCCGAGATCTCGATCTCCGCCTCGATCCCGCCGGCCGTCAGCTTCGCGATCAGCCGCGTCGGCGACGAGCCCGAGGAAGAGGCCGTCGTGGGCGACGTCGTCTCATCGGCCGAGCTGGTCGAGCAGGCCGCCGATGCCGGTGACCTCGTGCTGGCCCTCGACGGGACCACGGTCGATGAGGCGGCCGTCGCGACACCCGGCGTCGAGGCCGGACCGGGAGCCCTGCCGCCGAGCTCGATCTCGCAGGGCTAGCCGCCTAGGCGGGGGCCGTCGCGGCCGCGAAGCCGTTCACGAGCAGGGTTTCGACCTCGTCGATCGGTCGAGTCGACCGGGCGCCGGTCGCGCGTTCCGTGACCTCGATCCCGCCCGCCGCCAGCGAGCGCGGCGAGACGGTCAGGATCCAGGGCATCCCGAGCAGCTCGGCATCGGTGAACTTGACGCCGGGCGACTCGTCGCGGTCGTCCCACAGGATCTCGTGCCGGTCGCCGGTCTCGGCGGCCAGCGCGTGGAGTCGTTCGGCGACCTCCTCCACGCGCGGCTCCTTGGCGGCCCCGATCGACACGAGATGCGCGGCGTAGGGCGCCACCGCGGCCGGCCAGATGATGCCCTTGTCGTCGTGATGCTCCTCGACGATGCACGCGACGTTCCGACCGACGCCGATGCCGTATGAGCCCATGACGATCGGGTGCGCCTGACCGTCCTCGCCGAGATAGGTCGCCCCGAACGCATCGGTGTACCTCGTGCCGAGCTTGAAGATGTTGCCGACCTCGATCCCGTTGCGCAGGACGAGCGGCTGCCCGCATGTCGGACAGGGGTCACCCGCCTGCGCGTTCGTGATGTCGGTGACGACGTCGGGCGTGAAGTCGCGGCCCACGTTGACGTTGCGGTAGTGGACGCCCTCGCGATTGGCGCCCGCGACGAGGTTCGGCGAACGCGCCGCGAGGTCATCGACCACGACGAACGTCTCCCGCGCACCGATCGGCGACCCGTAACCAGGCTCCATCCCGGCCGCCTTGATCTCCTCCACGGTCGCCGGTCGGATGCCGCGGGTCCCCTTGGCTGCGTTGACCAGCTTGGTCTCGTTGACCTCGTGGTCGCCGCGCACGATCGCAGTCACGAGCCGACCGTCACCGGTCTTGAAGAACGCGGCCTTGGCCGTCCGCTCCTCACCCACCCCGAGGAACGCCGCGAGCGTGGCGATCGTCGTCGTGCCGGGCGTCGCGATCTCCTCGAGCGGCGCCGGGTCCTCCGCCGCGGGATCGGGCTTCGGCACGACCGCCACCTGGCGGTTCGCCGCGTAGTCGCACGCCTCGCACAGGACGAGGACGTCCTCGCCGGCCGGGTTGAGGACCATGAACTCGTGGGCCAGGCTGCCGCCCATCATCCCGACATCGGAGCTGACCGCGATCGTCGTGAGGCCGAGCCGTTCGAACGTGCGGACGTAGGCGCCGTGCTGGGCCCAGTAGCTGGTGTCGAGACCGGCGTCGTCCCGGTCGATGCTGTAGGCGTCCTTCATGATGAACTCGCGGACCCTGATCAGGCCACCACGCGAGCGAGGCTCGTCGCGCCACTTGGTCTGGAAGTGGTACACCTGCATCGGTAGCTGGCGCCACGACCTGACGATGTCGGCGAGCAGCATCGCGACCACTTCCTCGTGGGTCATCGCCAGCACCATGTCGCGTCCGCCGCGGTCCTTGAACCGGCCCATCTCCGGGCCGACCGCGTCGTAGCGACCGCTCGCTCGCCAGATGTCGGCCGGGTGGACCACCGGCATCTCCATCTCCTGCGCGCCGATCCGGTCCTGCTCCTCGCGGATGACCTGCTTGACGCGCTCGCTCACCCGCTTGCCGAGCGGGAGCAGCGAGTAGATCCCGGAGCCGAGCTGGCGCAGGTACCCGGCGCGCAAGAGCAGCCGGTGCGACGCCATCTCGGCATCGGCCGGATCGTCGCGGAGCGTGGTGAAGAAAAGATGGGACAGTCGCATGGCCGGGTAAGGATAGCGGCGGCCCGAACGGGCCACCGGATGGGGGGCGCGGGTCATCGTGCCACGGTTACCATCGTGTTAACGCCCAACCCGTTCATCGAGGTATCGCTCGCTTGGTCGACGGCGCCCTGTTCGCGCTCGTGGTCGTGGTGGTCCTGGCCGTCGCGTTCGACTACATCAACGGGTTCCACGACACCGCCAACGCCATCGCGACGTCGGTCGCGACCCGTGCCCTGCATCCGCGCCACGCGATCCTCATGGCGACGGCGTTCAACTTCATCGGCGCATTCGCCGGGACGGCCGTTGCCAAGACGATCGGCGCCGGTCTCGTCGAGGAGTCGACGACCACGCAAGCCGTCGTCGCGGCTGCACTGGTCGGGGCGATCACGTGGAACCTGTTCACCTGGTACCTCGGCCTCCCGAGCTCGAGCTCGCACGCGCTGATCGGCGGGCTGCTCGGGTCGACCATGGTCGCCGCCGGGTTCGGTGCGTTGAAGATGGACGGCCTGCTGAACAAGGTGCTTGTGCCGATGATCAGCTCGCCGCTGATCGGCTTCGTCGGCGCCTTCCTGTTGATGCTCGCCCTGTACTGGATCTTCCGACGAGCGAAGCGCAAACCGATGGCGCGCGCATTCCGGCGGCTACAGGTCCTGTCGGCGGGCTACATGGCCTTCAGTCACGGGTCGAACGACGCGCAGAAGACGATGGGCATCATCACGCTCGCGCTGTTCGCCGGCGGCGCGATCCCTACCGTCGACGTGCCGTTCTGGGTGATCGTGGTCTCGGCGACGGCGTTGTCGCTCGGGACCGCCGTCGGCGGCTGGCGGATCATGCGGACCATGGGCCATCGCGTCGTTCAGCTCGAGCCGGTCCACGGCTTCGCCGCCGAGACGACGGCCGCCACCGTGCTGTTCGTTACGGCCAATCTCGGGATGCCGGTCTCCACGACCCACGTCATCTCGAGCGCGATCATGGGCGTCGGCTCGGCGTCCGGACCCAAGGGCGTGCGCTGGGGCGTCGCCCGGCGGATCCTGCTCGCCTGGGTGATCACGATCCCGGCTGCAGCGTTCGTGGCGTGCGTGACCTGGTTCATCCTGCACACCATCGGCTTCGGCTGAGGAGGATCCTGCGATGTCGTTCCGGCTGCTTCCCAAGGACGTTCGGTTCTTCGACCTGTTCATCGCGGATGGTGAGAACCTGCAGGCGGCTGCGACGCGGTTGCGCGAGATGGTCGACGCGTTCGACGACCTCGAGACGCGAGTGGCCGAGATCCAGCGACTCGAGAAGCGGGGCGACGAGATCGACCGGGAGATCAATCAGCGCCTCGAGGATGCGTTCATCACCCCGTTCGACCGCGAGGACATCCACGAGCTGACCGTGCGGCTGGATGACGTCGTCGACGGGATCCAGGCGACGGCCGAGACCCTCGTGATCTACGGCATCGACCAGCCGACCGAGGAGGCACGCCAGCTCGCGCGCATCCTGGCGGACCAGTCCGATTCGCTGCTGTCCGCGCTGCGCAAGCTCGATGGGCTCAAGGACCTCGATGCCGACCTGACCCGCGTCCACGACCTCGAGCACGAGGCGGACACGCTGTCACGGGCGGCGATCGCCCGGCTGTTCCGTGACGGCACCGAGCCGCTCGAGGTCATCAAATGGCGCGACCTCTACCGCGAGCTCGAGAACGCGATCGACGCGGCCGAGGACGCGGCGGAAGCCATCGAGCGGATGTTCCATAAGGCCACCTAGGCCGCCGGCGGCGGCGACGCGGGCGCGGATCGCGCCTCGGCGGGATCAGGCCAGGAGCGTCGGCCATGAGGGCCCTGTCGCGCCGTCGCGCAGCTCCATCCAGCGGAGCGCATAGGCCAATCGCGTGGGATCCGGGTCGTCCCGTTCGGCCCGCGTCAGCGCGAGGTGGAAGGCCTCGCGGCCATAGGACGCGGCGAGGGTTCGCCGGCTGCGGACCGGCGCCAGGTGGCGGCGGACCAGCTCGACCTCCGCCCCGAACGAGGGCTGGGCCCAGCGTGCCGGGCGGCGCGACGGCTCGCGCAAGGCGCGGATCACGCGCAGCGCATCCAGCGCCAGCGCCCGTGCGGGCGCCGGCACCGGTGCGGAACGAAAGAGAGCCCCGGAAGGGAGGAGATCTCCGGTGCCCTGGACCAGCATGCCGTCCGCCGCGCCGCCGAGGCGCACCACATCGACGGGGTGCGTCGTCAGTGTGTCGGTGGCTTCGGGCTGGCGTGTTCGGATCGGCATGGTCCTAGCCTCCGTGGATCGTGTGAACGCGATATCAGCAGGGAGTCAACTTGTGCCGGCCGGTCGACGGTCAGCTGGGCCGCCGGAACACGTAGCCCACGCCGCGCACGGTGTGGATGAAGACCGGCTGACCGGGATCCTCCTCGATCTGGCTGCGCAGCCAGTGGACATGGACATCGACCGTGCGCGTCTCGCCCGCGTAGTCGTATCCCCACACCTTCTCGAGGAGCTGATCTCGCGTGAAGACCTGGCCCGGGTTGCGGATGAGGAACGCCAGCAGCTCGAAGGCCTTCGGCTTGATCGGCAGGACCGCGCCATCGCGCAGCAGCCGGTGCCCGCCGAGGTCCGCCTGGACCCGGCCAAGGTCGACGATCGTCGGTGGAGCGCCGGTCGCGATCGCTGCCTCGGACCGCCGAAACAGTGCCCGGACCCGCGCGGTCAGCTCGCGCAGCGAGAACGGCTTCGTGACGTAGTCGTCGGCGCCCAGCTCGAGGCCAACCACTTTGTCGAGCTCGGAGTCCTTGGCCGTGAGCATCACGATCGGCACGCCCGACTCGGCACGGATGATGCGGGTGACCTCGATGCCGGACAGCTCCGGGAGCATCAGGTCGAGGAGCACGAGGTCCGGGCGCTCCCCCCGGAACTTCGCCAGGGCCTCGCGCCCATCGGCGGCGGCGATGACCCGGAATCCCTCCGACTCGAGCGCGTCGACGATCGTCTCGCGCAGCGTCGGTTCGTCTTCGACGACCAGGATCGTGCGTGCCATCCACCGGTGATGGTAGTCGCGCGTGTTAACGACTCGTTGGTGGACGGTGAACGAGCCACGCCCCCATCGCCGGAGTGTCATGTCCAAGCCCATCGGCCGGAGTACAGTCGCGGGCGAACCGTCGCAAACGCTCCCTGAGGACGCCGGATGCGAGGAACCGATCTGATCGCGCGACCCGACCCGCCGGTGGCGTGGGACCCGCTCGTCCCCCTCGACGACCCGTACCCGGCCTACCGACGGCTGCGGGACGAGGCGCCCTGCTATCACCACCCCGAGCGCGACGTCTGGGTGCTGTCCCGGTTCGACGACATCGTCGCGGCCGCCAAGGACTGGGAGACGTTCTCGAGCAGCGCCGGCGGCACCGGTAACGATGTCGACGACACGTATCAGCTCTTCCTGCCGGCGGGCGACCTGCCGGCCGCCGACCCACCGCTTCACACCCGCTTGCGCGGGGCGTTGCGCCTGGCCTTCAGCCCGTCCGCGCTGCGCGTGCGCTTCGAGCCCGCCGTCCGGGCAAAGGTCCACGAGCTGATCGACGACTTCATCGATGCCGGTCGGGCGGACTTCGCCTACGACCTTGCCCGGCCGCTGCCGGCGACCACCATGTTCACCTGGTTCGGCTTCCCCGAGACCGACCACCCGCAGCTGCTCGACTGGTTCAACGACATGCTCCAGCGAACGTCGGGCGAGCGAGCGCTCCCGCCGGTCGCGCTGGCGGCGCGCGATCGGTTGCGCGTCTACATCCAGGACGTGGCTCGAGAGCGACGCCGCCGGCCCGGCGACGACCTCATGTCGTTCCTCGTCGACGCCGTGGCCGCCGGCCAGATCGACGATGACGAGCTCCTCGGCAGCTCGCTCCTGATGTTCGTCGCCGGGATCACCACGACATCGGGCCTGATCTCGAACTCGCTGCTCCACCTGGCCCGGTTCCCGGACCAGCGAGCGATCGTCGTCCGCGACCCAGGGACGATCCCGGTCGCGGTCGAGGAGCTGCTCCGCTACGACGCCCCGATCCAGGTGCTGGTGCGGACGCTGACACGCGACGCCGAGGTGGCCGGATCCGTGATGCCGGCCGGCGCCCAGGTGCTCCTCCTGTGGGCATCGGCCAACCGTGACGAGCGGCGTTGGCACGACCCGGACACGCTCGATCTGCTGCGTCCACCCCTGCGTCACGCGGCCTTCGGTGACGGCATCCACCACTGTCTGGGTGCGCCGCTGGCCCGCCTCGAAGCCCGGATCGTGTTCGAGGAGCTCTTCCAGCGGATCCCCGCGTACGAGGTGAGCGGGCCGATCGTGCGCGTCACGACGCCGACGGATCGCGCCCTCGAGCGTCTGCCCGTGGAGTTCTGAGCCCGTCAGCCGGCCTCTAGCGGCGATCCTTGGGCCGCTCCACGAAGAACTCCGTGAACGAGCGACAGCGGCCGTCCGACCCGAACTCCAGCAGGTAGGCGTTGTCCCAGACGTCCGTCACCGTCGTCTTCGACGCGTCCGTGTAGTAGCGGCTCCAGCCGACCGCCACGGCCCGGTCGCCGTCGACCGCGAACGGCTCGTAATGCGCATCCCAGGTCCCCGGCTCGTCGCGCGTGCTGGCGTCGCCGCTGGGCTCGGTCCAGGCGCGGACGATCGCATGGCGACCGGCGAATCCCTCGTCCGACGGGTGATACCGGTAGCGGGCATCCTCGGTGAACAGGTCGCCGATCGCGGCCGCGTCGTCGGCGGCCCACGCTCCGATGTACCGATCGAGCCAGGCCTGGACCTCGTCGTGGGTCACGGTCGCCCCTCCATCACGCGTCCTGGAGGACCGCGCACGCGCGATCGAGTCGGGCGAGGACCCGGTCCCGACCGAGGGCGACGAGCGTGTCGAACAGCGGCGGCGTGGCCGTCCGCCCGGTGACCGCGACGCGGATCGCCATGAACATGTCACCCGCCTTCCAGCCTCGCACGTCGGCGAGGGCCCGCAGCGGCGGCTCGAGCTCGTCAGCCTCGAAGGTCACGTCGCCGACCGACGCGATCGCCGCGCGGGCGGCCGCCAGCCCGTCCCTCGTCGTGGCGGCGTCCCAACGCTTCGGGATCAGCACCGCCGCGTCGACATCGACATCGTCGACCCACAGGAACCCGGCGAGATCGCCGACCGCCGCGAGCGTCGGCAGCCGCTCCTGGATGACCGGGAGCAGGGCGTGCAGCTCGTCGTCGGGCGGGATGCGGTCGATCCGGCCGGCGGCCCGATCGGCTTCGATGAACGGTCGGAGGCGGTCGATGAGGTCGTCCGCGGACAGGCGTCGGATCCACTGGCCGTTGAGCCACTCGAGCCGCTCCCGATCGAACACCGCCCCGCCCTTGTGGACGGCCGCCAGGTCGAAGCGCACGACGAGCTCGTCCAGCGTCAGGATCTCCTCCTCGGTCCCGGTCGCCCAGCCGAGGAGGGCGAGGTAGTTGACGAGCGCCTCCTTGACGAAGCCCTGCGCGATGTAGTCGTCGATCGCGGTCTGGCTCTTGCGCTTGCTCATCTTGGTCCGGTCGGCATTCAGGATGAGCGGCAGATGGGCGAACCGCGGCAGGCCGTGACCGAGCGCCTGGAACAGCAGGATGTGCTTCGGGGTGTTGGACAGATGGTCCTCGCCGCGGATCACGTCGCTGATGTCCATGGCTGCGTCGTCGACGACGACCGTGAAGTGGTAGAGGGGCGTCCCATCGGCACGCACGATGACGAAGTCGCCACCGAGGTTGGCGACGTCGATCTCGACCCGTCCGCGGACGACGTCCTCGAAGGCGACCACCCCCTCGCCCACACGGAAGCGCAAGGCCCCTCGACGGCCCTCGGCCTCGCGCGCCCGGCGCTCCTCGGGCGTCAGGTTCGCGCATCGACCGACGTAGCGCGGCGGCTGCCTCGCCGCCTCGTGCGCCCGACGGTCCGCCTCGAGCTCCTCGGGCGTGCAGTAGCAGGGGTAGGCCAGGTCGTCCGCCAGCAGCCGCTGGGCGGCGGCGGCATAGATCGGCAGCCGCTCCATCTGGCGGTACGGCGCGTGCGGGCCACGTGCCGGCTCGCCGGCGACCTCCGGCCCTTCATCCCAATCGAGCCCGAGCCAGTGGAGCCCATCGAGGATGTCCTTCTCGAACTCGACGGTGCTGCGCAGCTGGTCGGTGTCCTCGAGGCGGAGGATGAACGTGCCGCCGACGTGCCTGGCGTGGAGGTAGTTGTAGAGCGCGGTGCGCGCCGTCCCGATGTGGAGCGGCCCGGTCGGGCTCGGGGCGATGCGGACGCGCGTCGTCACGCCACCGGGACCCGGTGGAAGAGGGCCGGGTCGGCCTCGCCCGGGAGGACGCGCACGAGCGCCGCGGGTCGCAGCCCGAGCGTCGCCCGGCCCAACGGCCCATCGAGCGTCAGCGAGTCGAGCGATTCGGAGCGGGCGAGGATGGTGATCCTCGCGCCCGGCTTGAGCGCGCGAGCCTCGAGATAGGACAGCAGCCCGGCGTCTTCCTCGGCCTCCTCGGTGATCCGGTAGACGGTGGCCTGGGTGCCGGCCTCGATCTCGGACAGCCGGAGCCCGGCGGGTCGCCGGCGCGCGGTCGCCGCATCGATCGGATTGCCGTGCGGACAGGTCTCCGGGTGGCCGAGCATCTCGTCGAGGCGGGCCTCGACTCGCGGCGAGATCGCCCCCTGGAGCCGCATCGCCTCCTCGTCCGACTCCGCCCAGCCAAGACCGACGACGCTCGTGAGGAGCCACTCCATCAGGGCGTGGCGTCGGAAGATCGCGTCGGCCGCCGTTCGTCCGGGCGTGGTCAGCCGAAGCTCACGCCCGTCGTCGTGCTCGACGAGACCGTCGGCGCCGAGCCGGCGGAACATCTCGCTGGCCGCCTGGGTGGTCACGCCGAGATGCCGGGCGATCTGCGCGGCGGTCACCCGCGCCCCGTCCTCCGCTCCAGCGGACACACGCAGCGCGAGCAGGTACTCCTGGGCGGCGGCGGACAGGTCGCGGGGGTCGTTCCGGCGAGGCACGCCCTCAGGATACCGGCCGGGTCCTGCGGCGGACGTCCCGAACGACGCCGAAGCCGAAGCCGGCGAGCCAGGCGACGACCATGAGGACGGCGAGGATCGACCGGCCGGCGGCCATGCCTTCCGGGTCGCCGGTGGCGAACAGCAGGACGGAGGCGGGGAAGACCGTCGCCAGCGTCGCGATCGTCGCCACGGCCGTGATCCGGGCGGCCCATGGAAGGAGGATGAGGAACCCCAGCAGGACGACCTGCGCGATCCACGTGGCCGGGGCGAAGGCGGGATCGCAGGTCGCCGCGAAGCGACCGCAGCCCGATGCCTCACCAGCCAGCCAGCCGAGCCCCACGGCGATCGGCACCCAGCCGATGACCGCCCGACCGACCCGCGCGCCGATCGGGGGCCGGTCGTCGTCGAGCCAGGACGCGATCAACGCGAGGACGGCGTCGGTCGACGGCGGCCTGCCGCCGTCCACGGCGGCGGATGGCGGTCGGGGCGCAGCCGCGTGCCCGGGGCCCGGCGGCGGCGGGGCGGCCGGCGGTGGCTCCCCGGCGGTCGCCTCCCACCACGATGACGTCGTATGGGTCGGTGGTGGCGGCGGGGCGGCCGGTGCATCCCCACCGATCGAGGCGGCGGGCTCCGGCGCGACGTCGACGCTCGGCGCCGGTCCCGTTCGTCGCGCGCGGGCCTGGTATTCCGGTCCGTGCTTGCGTGGGTCCGCGTATTCCTTGGGGTTGAGGGTCCAATACGTGCCCGAGGTCGTGCCGTACCACGAGGCGCCACCCCAGTCAGGATCGAATTGGTCGGGATCGACCCCGTCGTACGACGTCGAACCCAGCGTGGCCTTCTTCGGGGGCCGGTCACCGCCGTCCGCGCGACCCGGCCGCGCCGTGCGCTCGCCCGGCGGCCGCGGCCGGGGTCGTGCTGGCCGCTCGCCGGGCCGAGCCCCCGGTGCGGGGCGCGGCCGCCCGCCATATGCCCGGTGCGTCGCGCTAGCGCGCTCCGACTCGGACTCCCACGGTCGCCGCGAGCGCCCGCCGGGCGTCCGGCCGACCGCCCATCCGGTTCCGTCGGGGCCGGCGATCTGGTCGTAGGCGGCTTGGATGGCCAGGAACCTCGAGAGCGCCCCTTCGCCGGCAGCGTCCGGGTGGTTGGCCTTGGCCAGTCGGCGGTAGGCCTTCTTCACCTCCGCCAGCGACGCGTCGCGATCGAGACCGAGGGTGCGATATGGATCGGCGTCGGGGGCCATCGGTCGGGGGCGCTCCAGGTCGGGCTCGGTCGAGCTCGTCGGTTGCGGCGGACGACCCGCCGGACGGCCGAAGGTGCCGTCAGCTGATGAGTTCGCCGACGGGTGCGAGCTCGAACTCCGCGATCGATTCTGCCCCGACGCGGCCATGCGGGTCGAGGATGGTCGGCCGGTGATAGCGGGACAGCATCCGGAGCGCCTGTCCGTCGATGAGGCCGACCTGGCGAAGCGCCTCCACCGAGGCCGACCACGTGCCGCGATCGTAGCCGTCGCCATCCTCGATCTTCACGGCCAGCCCGGACGGGGCGTCGAGGAGCGTCCCACTGCGCGGGCCTGGCAGGATCGCGATCGCCCGCAGCGCTTCCATGCCGGCCTTGCTGATGAGCCGGCCCTCGACGGCCTTCATCAGCGACGTGTCGAGCCGGTCGTGGCGACCAGCCACCATCTCCGGGTTGGCCAGCATCGCGTCGCGAACGGTCGTCAGCGCCGCGGCCAGCGAGCTGCGCGCATCGCGCTTCGCGACACTCGACGGATCGGCCAGGAGCGCGTAGGCCTGGGCGACCTCGCGCAGGCGGAACGCGTACGTCTCGACACCGCACCCATCGATAGCCGTGCGCAGGCGGTCGGGCACCGTCCCGTACGCGCGGGCGACGGCGCCCCGATAGGCCGCCTGGGCCGGGTGCTCCGGCTGCCAGTACGTCTCGAGGTCCCAGCCCTTGATCCGCGACAGCAGCAGCGTGACGGCGTGCTGGCCCGAGCACATGTGGCGGATGGACCCGGCCTTCTCGCCGTCACGGGCCAGCCGCGCCGCGGTGAGGCTGTCGAGCGGCATGCCCTCGTTCCCGCAGGCAAGAAAGGCCTGGCTGACGCCAGCGCGGCGGAACACGCCCTGCAGGGTGCGGACATGGAAGTCCTCGCCGGAGTGGGAGCTCGCCATGATCGCGATCTCGGCCGGCTCGAGGTCGAACGCCTCGATCCCGCCGGCCTCGATGAGGGCGACGACCCCGAACGGCTTGACCGTCGAGCGGAGGGTGACGACGCGTTCGGGGTCGCCGAGCGCGCGGATGAGGCGTCCGTCGACATCGGCTTCGACGATATCGCCGCGGTGGACGCTCTCCTCGATGCCGTTGCGCACCTGGCGGACGAGCACCGGCGTGTCGCCAAGCGACCGGCCGCGGGCCTTGGCCCGACCGTTCCGAGGGATCGCGCGCTCCGCGGCAAGGGTCACCGGACGAGGATACCGCGAGGCGGGGGCCACCGGTGCAGCGGGGTCGACCGATCGGGCCGCCGATGGTCCCGCCCGCCCTTGGGTGGTCCGTCCCGAGGACCCGCCGCGAGGCCGGCTGCTAGGGTCAGTGCGCCATGAGCTCGGCGCGCGTCGGACGATCGCTGCTTGCCGCGGCGACGGCGGTCGTCGCTGCTCTCGTCGTCGGCTGCCTGCCGCCTCCGCAGGCGACCTCGGACTCGACGGCCGGGCCCGGGGCTTCGGCGAGCTCGGCGGTCACCTCGCCGCGACCGTCGCCGACGCCCAAGGCGCACGTCCAGGCGATCGTTGCGTTCACGGAGCGGCTGTCGACCGGGACGCTGACCTACCGGGTCGCGTTCAAGGGCACGGCGCGCTCGTCCACGCACACCCTGCCGGTCAGCGGCACGATGGACGTCTCGGGTGCCGACTTCTCCAGCTCGTTCACCTACGACTGGAGCCGCGAGGCGCAGGGCCTCGGCAAGACGCGGGTTCAGGTCCGGGCCGTCGGTACGAAGGGGTGGATCAAGCGCGGAAGCACCGCCTGGCAGGCGATCAAGGGCTACAAGGTCGCGAACTCGTACGTGCCATTCAAGGCCGTGGCCGATGCCAGCGACGTCAGGTACCTGGGGTCGGTACAGGTCGGCGACGCGACGTTCCACAAGGTCGGCATCAGCGGTGCCTTGCTGATGCACCCGAACACGCTGCCGTACCTGTTCCAGAAGGAGAAGGTCGACGAGACCACGCTCGAGTTGCTCATCGACGATTCTGGTCGACCGCGGTCCGGGACGTGGACCATGCGCGCCCAGGCGCGCGTCGGCGTGAGCGGTGGACAGCTGCAGCGCCTGGTCTACAACCTCGACCTGACCTTCGCGAGGGTCGGCGCGAAGATCACGATCGGACGACCGTAGCGATCGCCGGGACTTAGCGCGCTCGGCGGCCGTTGTGTCCTTCGGCGACGAGCGAACGATCGGTCGGCAAGGGCTCGGCCAGGACCTCCCGCTCCCCGCAGCCGCGATAGCAATGACTGGCGTGCGGCGTGTTGACCGACCGGCAGGTCGTGCACACCCAGCTTTGTGGCGCCTGCCCACGGCCATCGCGCAGGGCGCGGCCAGCCGCGCCGCGGGCACCCGGCATCATCTGACCGACCTCGGACGTCGTGGCCAGCAGGAACCGCAGGAGGATGAGACCTCCGCCGACGAGGATGGCGGCGAGCGCGATCGCGATGGGCCAGTCGATCGAGGTGATGTACGTCCCGAAGTCCATGTCCTGATGATGGACCGGGTTCCGGGACATCGGTGCCGGGTCGCACCACGTTCGTAGGACTTTCGGATGGTCTCCGGTGCCTGCCCGCACCGGTCCTCAGTCGCGCCCGCCCGTTCCGAACTGGCGGTCCCCGGCATCGCCGAGACCCGGGATGATGTAGCCCTTCTCGTTGAGCTCCCGGTCGAGCGCCGCGCAGTGGATCTCGACGTCGGGGTGGGCCGCGTGCACGGCCTCCACGCCTTCCGGCGCGGCGATCAGGTTCACCAGCTTGATCCGGACCGGCTTCACGGCGCCCCAGCGCTTCAGCACGTCGATCGCGGCGGTCGCGCTGCCGCCGGTCGCCAGCATCGGGTCGAGGATCAGGCACAGATCGACCGTCGCCGAGTCGGGCAGCTTGTTGTAGTACTCGACGGGGCGCAGGGTCCGCTCGTCGCGGAACAGGCCGAGGTGCCAGACCTGGGCCGTCGGCATCAGCTCGAGCATGGCGTCCACCATGCCGAGGCCGGCCCGCAGGATCGGGATCAGGCCGATCCGCTCCCCGAGCTCGCTCGCGTCCATCTCCTCCATCGGCGTCTCGATACGCAGGGGCCGCGTCGTGGCATCGGCCAGCGCCTCGTAGCCGAGGAGCCACGACAGCTCGCGGACGACCTCACGGAACTTCTTCGGCTCGGTGTCGACGTCGCGCAGGACGGCCAGCTTGTGCAGGACGGCGGGATGGGTCGAGACGTGCAGCGTGTCGGCGGTCGTCACGGGCCGATGGTAGCGCGCCGCGAATCGGACGTCCCGCCGGGAATCGGACGGGCCGGCGCGCGACATGCGGCCGGCCCGTTCGCTGCAATCGGATCGCTCAGTTGCCGCCGGGTGTCACCTCGACGGTGCCCTTCACGAAGGACGCGCCCTTCGTGTCGGTATCGGCCAGTTCCGCGAGGGCCGCCTCGGCGAGGTCGGAGCGGTAGGCGTCCGCCGGCGGCGCCGCCTTGATGACGCCGGCGTCCAACGAGACGTCGACCGTCTGCTGCCAGAGGGCGGCATCCATCATCCCGATGCCGCCGGGGGACGGCCAGATCAGCGGGTTGATCTCGTTCATCATCCACGCCTGGTGGCCGGCCGGCAGCTGCGACCCCGCATCGACCGTCGACTGGATGCAGTCGTCCGGGTTCTCGCGGCAGTACACCCAGCCCTGGAACGACGCCTTCAGGAACGCCTTGGCGGTGTCCTCGTTGCCGGCCTCCGCGAGCCACGCGGCGCGCGCGAAGAGCGCGTCCTGCAGCATCGCGACGCCTTCGTCGTTCCAGTTGATGACGTTGAGGTCGGTGGGCTGGTAGAGCTCGCCGGTCTCGGGGTTGGTCGCCTCGAGGACCTGGGCGTACTCGTTGTAGATCATCGCCTCGGCGACGTCGATCTGCTTGCTGAGCAGCAGCGTCATGTCGAACGGCTGGATGACCTTCTCGTAGTCGGTGCCCTGCTCCAGGCCGGCTTTCTTGGCGCCGGCCGTGACCTCGAACTCGTTGCCGAAGTCCCAGACGCCGATCTTCTTGCCCTTGAAGTCCGCGGGCGTCGTGATGTTCGAGTCCTTCCACGACACGGACAGCGTGCCCGAGCGCTGGAAGATCTGGGCGATGTTCACGAGATCTGAGCCGGCCTCACGCGCCTCGAGCACCTTCGGCACCCACGAGATCGTGAACTCGGGCCCGTCCGGCGCCGAGCCGACCTGCTGCGGGACGACGGTCGGACCGCCGTCGAGGATCGTGACGTCGAGACCGGCCGCCTCGAAGAAGCCCTGGTCCTTGGCGGCGAAGTACCCCGCGAACTGGGCCTGCGGTGCCCACTGCAGCTGAAGGCTGACCTCCGTCAGCTCGGCCGGCGCGCTCGCAGCCGGCTCGCTCGCCGCGGGCTCGCTCGCCGCCGGCTGGCTGGCCGCGGGCGGGTTGCTCGCCGCGCCGCCGCTCGAACACGCGGCGAACAGCATGCTGGCCGTCGCGGCCAGGGCCAGGACCATCCTGGATCGCTTCATAGCTCCTCCTCCAGATACCTTCGGCCCCGCAGGGTCGTTGACGACGCGCGGCACGCTCCTATGGCTCCTGCGCTCGGATGGACGCGTGCCATGGGATGAAGATCCGCTCTAGGACGACGACGGCCAAGTAGAACACGATACCGGTCAGCGCGGCGAGCAGGACCGCGGCCCACGTCACATCGAACCGCAGCGCGCTCGATGCCTGGACGATGATCCGTCCCAGGACGAGCGACGAGCCGCCGAAGTACTCCCCGACGATCGCCCCGATGAGGCTCAGCGTCGTCGCCACCTTGAGCGCCGTGAAGAAGAACGGGAGCGCGGTCGGGACGCGGACCTTGCGCAGCACCGTCCACTCGGACGCGGCGTAGGACCGCATCAGCTCGAGGGCAGCCGGTTCCGCGGCGATGAGACCGCGTGTCACGTTGACCATGACGGGGAAGTACACGAGCACGGCGGCCATCATCATCTTGCTCAGCGGGCTGAGCGCCCCGAACCAGTTGTTCATGAGCGGGGCGAACGCGATGATCGGGATCGCCCCGGCCGCCACGCCGAGCGGGATGAGCGTATTCCGGGCGATCGCCCAGCGGGCCGCGAGGAACCCGGTCACCACGGCCGCGAGGGTGCCGATCGCCAGCCCGCCGACCGCCTCGATCGTCGTCGCGTGCCACGAGGGCAGCAGGCCGAAGCGCCCGCCCGCCCAGTTGTCGGCCAGCGCGGTCACGATGGCCGACGGCTTGGGCAGGATGAACGCCCGCAGGCCGAGGGCGCCGACGATGACCTCCCAGGCCACGATCCCACCGACGAACACGGCTACGGCCGGGGCGTACTCGCCGAGGACCCGGAGGACACCGGCTCCTCGGCCCGGGTCAGGCCCGGCCGAGCGACGCGTGATCGTCCCGACGTCAGCGGTCACCCGGCGACGCCCTCCGACGCCAGGCGCCGGGCAGAGGCGATCGCGTCTGGGTCGTCGCCATCCGCCCCATCCTGGCCGCGGAGCGCCTCGCGGACCACGGTCACGAGCTCGAAGTAGCGGTCGCTCTCACGGGTCTCGTCGTCGCGCGGGCGCGCCATGTCGACGTCGATGACCTTGACGATCCGGCCAGGCCGCGGGCTCATCACCACGACGCGCGACGACATGAACACCGCCTCGGGGATCGAATGGGTCACGAAGACGATCGTCGTCCCGGTCCGGTCCCAGATGCGCTGCACCTCGGAGTTCATCCGTTCGCGGGTCATCTCGTCGAGGGCCCCGAACGGCTCGTCCATGAGCAGGATGGCGGGCTCGAAGGCGAGCGCCCGGGCGATCGCGACGCGCTGCTGCATCCCACCGGAGAGCTGCCAGGGGTAGTGGTGGACGAAGTCCTCGAGCTCGACGAGCTCGAGCATCTGGGCGGCCTTCTCCCGCCGTGCCTTGGCATCGACACCCTGGATCTCGAGCGGCAGCTTGACGTTGTCCTCGACCGTCCGCCAGTCGAACAGGACGGGCGCCTGGAACACCATCCCGTAGTCGCGGTCGCGACGGGCGCGTTCGGCGGACTTGCCGTTGACGACGACCGTCCCGCTGGACGGCTTGATCAGGTCGCCGATGATCCGCAGGAGCGTCGACTTGCCGCAACCCGACGGTCCGATGAGGGACACGAACTCGCCCCGCCGGATGTCGAGCCCGATGCCCTCGAGCGCGGTCATCACGGATCCGTCGCGGCGGGCGAAGACCCGCGCGACATCGGTCAGTCGAACCACGGGCTGATCGCCCGGCGGCCTCGTGTCGGTCATCGTGCGACCCTCATGTGGTGCTCGGTGCGGTGCGGCCGCGCAGGACGAGAACCTCGACCAGCCGGATACAGCCGAAGAAGACGATCCCGAGCAGCGCGGCCGCGAGGATCGCCGCCCAGAGCTTCTCCGGGCCCGTGATGTAGTACTGGTTGAACGTGGTGATCACCCGGCCGAGCCCCGCCTGGATGCCGCCGGTGTCCTCCCCGATGATGGCCCCGACGATGCTCGCGCTCGCCGCGATCTTCAGGGCGGTGAACAGGTACGGCAGCGAGGCCGGCAGCCGCAGCTTCCAGTAGATCGTCGGGCGCGATGCCGCGTAGGAGCGCATGAGCTCGAGCGAGCGCGGGTCGAACGAGCGCAGCCCGCGGTTCATCGCGATCGTCACGGGGAAGAAGGTCAGGTACGTCGCGATGATGACGACGGAGAGCACGCCCTGGCCGAGGGCGAAGACGATGAGCGGCGCCAGGGCGATGATCGGGATCGTCTGGCTCGCGATGACGTACGGCACGAAGGCGCGCTCCATCAGCCGCGAGTGCACGAAGAGCGTGGCCAGGACGAGTCCGAGCAGGGCACCCAGGAGGAACCCGATGCCCGCCTCGCGCCACGTGTAGAGGGCGGCCCCGAACAGGTACTGCGCGAGGCTCTGGTCCGCGTTGCGCTGGAACGGCTGGCCGAGGGCGTGGACGATGTTCCAGACGTGCGGCAGGTTGAGGTCGTTCGCGAAGTCCCAGCGGAACGGCGGGTTCCAGACGACCGGGGCGCCAGGGCCCGCGCCGATCGGCCGCCACGGCACGCCGCCGAGGAACTTGGCGCCCTCCCAGGCGAGCAGGACGACCAGCGTGAACAGGACGAGCGTCACGATCGGTCGAGCCCGCCCCGAGGCGGCCAGGCTGCCGCGGACCGACACGCGACCCGGGTTCGCGACCGTCGTCGCCATCGCCTCTAGCCGCTGACCGCCTGGTCGGCGATATCGAGGGCCGCGTCGATGATCTCGAAGCCGTGCGCCAGCTCGTCCTCATCGATGCACAACGGCGGGTTGGTATGGATCGAGTTGTTGGCGATCAGCGTGTACAGGCCATGCTCGCGGAAGTGCTTGCCGATGGCCTTCATCTCGTCGGACGTGCCGTTGAAGGGCGTCAGCGGGGTCCACGGATCGCGGCTGCGGACGAGGTCGAGGATCCCGAACAGCCCGAGATTGCGGATCGCCCCGACCGAGGGGTGCTTCGCGGCCAGTCGCTCGTGGTGCTCGCGCATGCGCACGCCCAAGCGGGTCGCGTTCTCCATCAGGCCGTCTTCCTCGTACACGCGGATCGTCGCGAGCGCGGCCGCCAGCGACACCGGATGCGACGAGTAGGTCAGCCCGCCGAAGAACATCTTCTGGTCGAACGCCTCGGCGATGTGGTGGCGCATGGCCACCCCGCCGAGCGGCAGGTACGACGAGGTCAGGCCCTTGGCCATCGTCATCAGATCGGGCACGACGCCCCAGTGATCGACCGCGAACCAGCGCCCGGTGCGGCCGAACCCGGCCATCACCTCGTCGCTGACCATCAGGATCCCGTGCCGGTCGCAGATCTCGCGCACGCCCTCGAGATAGCCGTCGGGCGGGATGAGGATGCCGTTCGTGCCGACGATCGTCTCGAGGAAGACGGCGGCGATCGTCTGCGGACCCTCGTAGCGGATGACGTCCTCCAGGCCCTGCAGGCTCTCCGCCACGGGGCGTGGCTCCTGCTCGCCCCAGCGGTGCGTGTCGGGATAGCGAACGACGCCGACGAGGCCGGGCTCGTTCGCCCAGCGCCGCGGGTCGCCGGTCAGGGTCATCGCGCCCAACGTTGCCCCGTGGTAGGCGCGATAGCGGGCGAGGACCTTGTACCGGCCGGAGTAATGACGCGCCAGCTTGATCGCGTTCTCGATCGCCTCGGCACCGCCCAAGGTGAAGAACACCTTGTCCATGTCGCCGGGCAGGATCTCGGCGAGCTTCTGGCCGAGCCGAGCACGGATCTCCGTCGCGAAGGCGGGCTGGACGAACTGCAGCTTGGTGGCCTGCTCGGTGATCGCGTTGATCACGCGGCGGTCGCCATGGCCGATGTTCACCGACATCAGCTGGCTGTTGAAGTCGAGGATCCGGCTCCCGTCCGGCGTGTACAGCCAGACGCCCTGGGCGCGGTCGATGGCGATCGGGTCGATCGCTCCCTGGACCGACCACGAGAAGAACGTGTGTGCGCGATTGAGGGCGACGATCTCCTCGGTCGTCATCGCCCCTGGAGCGGTGCCGATGCCCATGGGTCCTCCTCTGGCGCCCGGGGGCGCGGACCCGGATTACAGCACATCCGGCGGTCAAGGCGATATCGGTTCCGGGGCGGTGCTACCGTTTCGGGACGAACCGTAACGGCAGGAGGTCGCCCATGGATCGCGCCGGCTTCCGCTCCTGGCTGCAGCGCTACGTGGATGCGTGGCGACTCAACGATCCCGTCGCGATCGGCGACCTGTTCAGCCAGGACGTGCGGTACGCATTCGACCCGTTCGGCGAGGCCGTCGCCGGACGCAACGCGGTCATCGAGGGCTGGCTCGATGAACCGGATGCGCCCGGCTCCTGGGAGGCCGACTACGACGTGCTGGCGGTCGACGGTGACGTGTTCGTGGCGCACGGCCGGACGCGCTACCTGACCGATGATCGGTCGTCCGTCGATCGCGAATTCGCCAACGTCTTCGTGTGCCGCTTCGACGGCGACGGGCGATGCCGCGAGTTCACCGAGTACTACATGCGTCGCCGGCCCGACGTCGAGGCGGACGAGCCGCCGGCGGCCGGCAGCGGGACCGGCTGAAAGGGGCGGCGCCGGTTGCCACTTACACCGGGGTCGGTGGCGATTCGTCGGCCGGAGCGACGACGCGCAGGGCCTTCGCGAGCGTCCGGTACGTTACGGGCGTGTGGCCCAGATCGTAGTTGTCGGCGCGAGCAGGTTGCGGGTGGCGGCTGGTGACCTGCACCGTCGCCGACCGGTACGTGACGACCTTCGGGGTGTACCGGCGACGCCCGAACGCGATCGAGACGAGGTGGGCAAGCAGCTCCCACTTGGAGTAGCCGCGGAAGATCCGCACGTCGAACTTGCCGTCATCGAGCCGGGCGTCGGGCGCGACGGTCATCGCGAGTCCCATGTATGGACCGACCGCGACGCTGACCATCAGGGCACGCCGGCGCACGACCCGGTCATCGAGCCTGACCACGATCCGGGCCGGGCGGTAGCGGAGGGCGACCCAGATCGTGCGAAGGACGGAGCCCGGATGACCCTCGTCGGCGCGCGTCACCTCACGGAAGATCGCCGCGTTGAGGCCGACGGACCCTGTCTCGAGGAAATACACCGTGCTCCGGTCGGCAGCGATCGCCTCACCGACGTCGATGACCCGCACGTTGCCCCCGGCCAGGATCTCCGCGGCCGTGTCGAGGTCGCGGCCGATGCCGAGGGCACGCGCGACGTTCATCACGCGTCCCATGGGCAGGATCCCCATGACGCGGTCCGTGCCGACGAGCGCATCGGCCACGAGGTGGACCGTACCGTCACCGCCGGCGGCGACGATGACGTCGACGTCGTCCTCGATCGCCTCACGAATGGCCGCTCGAGCGGACGCCTCGTCGTGCGGCTCGACCACGTCAGCGCCGAGCCCGTGGCGCGCCAGCACGGCACGCAGCTCGTCGATGTTCGCCGGCGTGATCGGCAACCGTCCGGAGAGCCCCGCCGACGGGTTGGCGATCACGCGATACCGGAGCGGCCCGCGCACGGCGCCCGGGTCTTTCGCGCCGCGCGGCTCGGTGCCGGGCGCGCGGGTCATGCCGCCTCCACCGTGCCGCGCGACTTGCGCTCGCGATAGATGCGCGTCAGCCCGAGCAGGTAGCTGATGCCCAGGAGGTACGATGCACTGACGTCGGTGAACCAGTGGTGGCCCTGGTGGACGCGGCTGGGACCGACGAGGGCGACCAGGCCCACGAGTCCGGCCGACATGACCCGCCGCAGGGCGGCCGGCCGCATGAGCGTGTGCACCAGGTAGGCCGCGAAGCCGTACACGCCGACGTACGTGATCGTGTGGCCGCTGGGAAAGCTCGAGCCACCAAGCGGCGCGGTGATGATCCGAACGTCGACACCGGCCACCGGTCGCGGGCGCTCCATCACGGCCTTGACGAGCGACGCAAGGAGCGCCGTGCCCCACGCTCCGACCATCGCGATGGCCTCGAGCCGCAATCGGAGGGCGAGCAGCAACGCGGTGAGGACGGCCGGGATGATGCGGCTCTGCGGCGGGAACCCGGGCCATGAGGCGGCCTCCATGACTCGAGCCAGGACAGGGCGCGACCGGCGCTGCAGCTTGACCGTGACGGCCAGGTCGAACGCGTCACTCCGCCGCGCGCGGACCAGGGCGAAGATCGCGCCGAAGCCGGCCAGCGCGAGCCACTCGATCGCGGCGGCGCCCCGGCCGCGGCGCACGGCGACGGGCGCCGGGGCGATGACGGTCGGGTGAGCGGCGGCGGCCTCCTCGTCGGTCATGACACCGAGCATGAAGCGCCACCCGACGGCTCGAGGCCGTCGGCGGGGCGACCTTGCCTGCCAGCTCCGTTACAAGGGTCCGGACAGGGTGTACCCTCCCCCTCCAATCACGCCACGTCGCGACCACGAGGGATATCGACATGCCGCGAATCGTCCGAGGGGCGCTCGTCCAGGCCAGTTGGACGGGGGACAAGGAATTGATGATCCAGAAGCACGAGGAACGTGCTCACGAGGCGGCCAAGCAAGGCGCCCAGGTCATCCTCTTCCAGGAACTCTTCTACGGACCGTACTTCTGCCAGGTCCAGGACGCCCAGTACTACAGCTACACCGAGCTGATCCCCGACGGACCGACGACGAAGCGCATGCAGGACCTGGCCAAGCAGACCGGCATGGTCGTCGTCGCCCCGATGTACGAGGAGGACCAGCAGGCCTCGGGCATCTACTACAACACGGCGGCCGTCATCGACGCCGACGGGACCTACCTGGGCAAGTACCGCAAGACCCACATCCCGCACGTCAAGGGGTTCTGGGAGAAGTTCTACTTCCGGCCCGGCAACACGGGCTATCCGGTGTTCGAGACCGCCGTCGGCAGAGTGGGCGTGTACATCTGCTACGACCGTCACTTCCCGGAGGGGGCTCGCGCGCTCGGGCTCAACGGGGCCGAGATCGTGTTCATCCCGTCGGCCACGTCGCGCGGTCTGTCCGAGTACCTGTGGCGCATCGAGCAGCCGAGCCATGCCGTCGCCAACGGCTACTACGTCGGGACGATCAACCGGGTCGGCATCGAGTCCGACTATGGCGATGACGACTTCTACGGACAGAGCTACTTCGTCGATCCGCGCGGCCAGTTCGTGGGGGATGTCGCGTCGGCCCACGACGAGGAGCTGGTCGTCCGCGACCTCGATCTCGACAAGATCGCCGAGGTCAGGAACACGTGGCAGTTCTACCGCGACCGACGCCCGGACGCGTACGCCGACTTGACGCGCCCATAGGCGCTATCATCCGCGCCGGCTCGGCTGTCAGGAGGAGGACGGCCGAGCCCCCACAGCGATGGCTCGCGGAGCGTCGCCGTGCTGTTCGGGAGCGAGGGGCGGATCGCCGTTGAGGTTGCCAAAGACATGGAGTTCGGTTTCACCCTCAAGCCCGAACACACGATCGAGCGCACGCTCGACCTGACCCGGCGGGCCGAGTCGGCCGGCTTCACCCACGGCTGGCTCTTCGACAGCCACGTCCTGTGGCGCGATCCCTATCCCCTGCTCACGCTGATGGCCGGCGTCACGGAGCGGATGCGGCTGGGCACGTGCGTCACCAACCCCGGCACCCGCGAACCGTCGGTGACCGCGTCCTCCCTCGCTGCGCTCGACGAGATCAGCGGCGGGCGGATGGACCTGGGCATCGGCCGCGGCGACTCCGCGCGTCGCGTCCTGGGCAAGCCACCGATCACGATGGCGCACACGGAGGAGGCCATCAACCGTCATCCGCACCCTCGTCGGCGGCGGGACGATGACGTACGAGGGCACCGAGCTGACCTTTCCGTGGACCAAGGGCTGGACACTGCCGGTCTGGGTCGCCGGCTACGGGCCAATGGCGATCGCGATGACGGGCCGGGTCGCGGACGGGATCATCCTCCAGCTGGCCGACCCGGACCTCATCCGCTGGTTCGTCGGCCAGGTGCGTGAGGCCGCCGCGGCCGCCGGGCGGGATCCCGCGTCGGTCAAGGTCCAGGCGGCGGCGCCGGCACACGTCGGGCCGCGCGACCTCGGCCGGGAGCGTACGCGCTGGTTCCCTGCGCTCGTCTCGAACCACGTCGTCGACCTCGTCAACAAGTACCCGCGCGAGGAGCTGCCCGACGCGCTGACCGGCTACATCAGCGACCGGACCGGCTACGACTACCACCATCACGCCGAGGTCGGCTCGTCGAATGCCGCCTTCGTCGGCGACGAGGTGACCGACCGGTTCTGCGTGCTCGGCGAGGCTGACGAGCAGGTCGCGAAGCTCGAGGAGCTGGCCGACGCCGGGGTCGACCAGTTCAACCTGTACCTCATGAACGGCGACGAGGAGGCCCAGATCGAGGCCTACGGCCGCGACGTGATCCCGGCCGTTCGCTGACGGACCCGAGCGGCGGGTACTGGCCAGGATGTCAGGCTGGTCAGCGGTACCAGCCGTGCCCCACGATCGACGCTCGCGGTGGAGGGATCGAGCGCGTCCTCGCGCCGCCGCAGTGGAGGTACGGATGATCGCCAGAACCGAACGGCGACGGGATCCCGACTGGGATGACGGGCAGGGCGCCCGCCGTCGCAACCTCGTCCAGCGCACCGAAGCGCGCCTCGCCCTGGCCATCGCCATCGCCGCCTGCGGGCTGACGATGGCCATGTGGCTCCGTCAGATCCTGCCCGTCCTCGGCATCCAGGTCTGACACCTCGGCGACGCCGCGAGACGGCGTTGCCATTCATTCGCCTGGCTCGATCCCGGCGACCGTCCCGGCGAGCGCGCCCATCGCCTACCATCACCGCTCCTGACCGACATGTCGATGTCATCGCCCAGGAGGGACGGACTCGATGCGCACGCTCATCACCAACGGCACCATCGTCACCGCCGACGGCTCGACGGCCGCCGACGTCCTCATCGACGGCGAGACGATCGCCGCAGATCGGCGCCGACCTCGCGGCGGCGGGGCTGACCGCGGACGAGACCATCGACGCGACCGGCAAGTACGTCATCCCGGGCGGCGATCGACGTCCATACCCACATGGAGCTGCCGTTCGGCGGGACGTTCGCCAAGGACACGTTCGAGACCGGGACGCGCGCGGCGGCGTTCGGCGGGACGACGTCGATCGTCGACTTCGCCGTCCAGTCGCGCGGCGCCGTCGCTGCGCGAGGGCCTCGACGCCTGGCACGCCAAGGCCGAGGGCAACGCCGTCGCCGACTACGGCTTCCACATGATCATGAGCGACGTCAACGACGACACCCTCGCCGAGATGGACGGGCTGGTCGCCGAGGGCGTGCCCGACTTCAAGCTGTTCACCGCCTACCCGGGCGTCTTCTACAGCGACGACGGGGCGATCTTCCGGGCGATGCAGCAGACGCCAAGAACGGCGGGCTGATCATGATGCACGCCGAGAACGGCATGGCCATCGACGTCGTCGCCGCGCAGACCGTCGCAGGCCGGCACGACCGACCCGATCGGCCACGGCCTCGCCCGCAAGGCCGTCTTCGAGGGCGAGGCGACGAACCGGGTCATCCGCCTGGCCGAGGCGGCCGGCGTGCCGGTCTACATCGTCCACCTGTCGGCGAGCGACGCGCTCGCCGAGGTCCGGGCGGCACGCGATCGCGGCTCGAAGGCGTTCGCCGAGACGTGCCCGCAGTACCTGTTCCTGTCGCTCGACGACCTCGGGCAACGGGTTCGAGGGCGCGAAGTTCGTGTGCTCGCCGCCGCTCCGCCCGAAGGACCACTGGGACGACCTGTGGACCGGCCTCGTCGAAGGACGACCTGCAGGTCGTCTCGACCGACCACTGCCCGTTCGACTTCCACGGCCAGAAGGAGCTCGGCCGCGGCGACTTCCGGAAGATCCCGAACGGCCTGCCGGGCGTCGAGGACCGGGTCGACCTGCTCCACGACGGCGGCGTCGTCGGCGGCCGGATCACGAAGGAGCGCTGGGTCGAGATCATCTCGACGGCGCCGGCCAAGCTGTTCGGGATGTACCCGCGAAGGGCGCGGTCGGCGTCGGCGCCGACGCGGACCTCGTCGTCTACGACCCGAACCGCAAGCGCACGATCTCGGCGACGACCCACCACATGGACGTCGACTACTCGTGCTACGAGGGCCGTGACGGTCCAGGGCGGCCAGCGAGGTCGTGCTGTCAGCGCGGCTCGGTCATCGTCCGGAACGGCGAGTTCACCGGCCGCAAGGGCCACGGGCGAGTTCATCAAGCGCGCGACGGCGGATCACGCCCGCCTGTCGTGAGCCGACATCCGCGGATCCATGGTTAGGAGGCCCAGATGACGATCGATGGCGCCCGATTCGGACACGTCAACGTCACGTCGCACGACTGGCGCCGGCTGGCCGCCTTCTACACCGATGTCTTCGGGTGCGTGTTCGTGCCACCCGAGCGCGACATCCGCAGCGCCGACCTGGACGCGGCGACCGGCCTGCACGACGCGCATCTGACCGGGCGCCCACCTGCGGCTGCCGGGACACGGCGACACCGGGCCGACGCTCGAGATCTTCTCGTACGACGCCCTCGAGGCCGCATCCCGGCACGCGGGTCGACCGTCCAGGCTGGGGCCATCTCGCCTTCCAGGTGCCGGATGTCCCGGCCGCCGTCGACGCGGTCGTGGCAGCCGGTGGAGGCCGGCACGGCGACATCATCACCACCCGGACGACCGACGGCCGCCAGGTCACCTGGGTCTACACCACCGACCCGGACGGCAATCTCGTCGAACTGCAGGCGTGGTCGGCCGCCCCGGCCGGGTAACGACGCTGCCCGTCGGGCGCCCGATGCCGACGATCCTCGACGGCGGGCTCGCGACCGAGCTCGAGCGCGCGGCCACGACCTGTCCGATCGGCTGTGGTCGGCGCGCCTGCTGCTGGACGACCCGGTGGCCATCGAGGACGTCCACCTCGCGTACTTCCGGGCCGGCGCCCGCGTCGCGACGACGGCGAGCTACCAGGCGACGATCCCGGGCTTCGCGGCCGCCGGGCTGGACCGGGCAGCCGCGCTCGCAGCGATCCGTCGGTCGGTCGAGCGTCGCGCGCCGGGCGCGCGAGCGGTTCGCGCGCGAGGTCACCGTGCCGGAGCCCCGACGAGCTCATCGTCGCGGGTTCTGTCGGTCCGTACGGCGCGATGCTCGCCGACGGCTCCGAGTACCGCGGCGACTACGACCCCGGGCGAGGCCGACGCTGCGCGACGTCCACGCGTCCGCGGATCGAGGCGCTGCTCGAGGCCGGCGCCGACCTGCTCGCGATCGAGACGATCCCGACGCGATGCGCGAGGCGCGCGTGCTGGTCGATCTCGCTCGCCGAGCTCGGGCGCGACGGCCTGGCTGTCGTACCAGTGCCGCGACGGCGCGACGACGGCCGCCGGCGAGCCGATCGACGGACGCCGTCGCGCTGGCATCGACGCGCGGGTCGTCGCGGTCGGTGTCAACTGCACGGCGCCGCGGCATGTGCCGGCGCTCCTGACGGCCGCGGCCGCCGGCACCCCCAAGCCCTTGATCGCCTACCCGAACGACGGCGACACGTGGGATGCGCACGACCGCCGCTGGGTCGCGGCCGACCTGGGCGGTCGGTTCGACGCAACGGCGGTCGCTTCGTGGACCGGGCTTGGCGCGGCCTGGCTCGGTGGCTGCTGCGGGACGAGCCCGACCGATATCGCCGCCTTGGCGGCCGCTATCGGCGAGTCCTGATCAGACCTCAGTGACGCTGCGTCGGTCGAAGACGCGGACGAGCGCCAGCACCAGCAGTTCGACGAGGGTCCAGCCGACCAACGCGACGATCGCCGCGATATCGAGCACCGAGCCCTGGTCGGCCCGGACGCGGTCGAGCTGGAACATGCCGCGGAACGGCTCGACGAATGGGTCGGTGATGGTGAGGATCAGCTGGACGACGTCATTGCCCGGGTTGGCGACCAGCAACAGCAGGATGACCCGAAGGATCAAGGCGACCTGCAGGACGCCGAACAGGAACGTGACGAAGCGCGAGATCACGGCCGCGTTGCCGGGGCCCGTCGCGGCATAGCGCTCGGTGGTCCGGACGGCGGTGGCGCGCGGCTCGGTCACGACCGTGCCGGCCGGCGTCTGCCGGACGGCCGGGTCGGTGGATTCCGTCTGATGCACCGTCGTGCGCTCGTAATCGGTCATGGGGTGGGCCTCCTGAGCGTGCGTGCCGCAGGATGGCGCGCCGGGCTACGGCGGCGCATCACACGGGCCCCCGCTGACTTGCAGCGGCATGCCAGTGGGACATGCCGTGCGTGGTCGCTCCGGGAGGCCACGCTCGTTGAGCGGGAAGGGCTAGGGTGCCGGCCGCAGGGCGAACAGCTGGCCGATGCTGGTCGCGGCGGCCGAGGCCGTGGCTACCCGGTTGCCGGTGGCGCCCGCCGCAGCGAGAGCCTGGTCGGAGCCCTCGATGACGGTCATCCGCGGCAGCGTCGACTCGGAGCCCGGCTGCTCGCCGCGCTCGGTCATGCCGGCGGGCGGTGTGACCGTGGCGTTGGTGGTCATGCTGTAGAAGGCGACCAGGCGGTCGTTGGCGACGGTCGTCGTGACGCCGGTCGCGGTCAGGCTGGTCGAGCTCGCGTTGATGCTGCCCGACGAGACGTCGATGGGGTTGGTCGGATGGACCCCGCCGTAGGCATGGATGGCGCCCGACGACAGCCGTCCGGCCGAGAACGTGAAGGTGTACGTGGCGGGCTCGGACGCGGTGGCGACCTTCCACCACGTGACCTGGCGCAGGTTGGTCCCGTTGAGGTCGTTGCGGATGACCGTCCAGCCGGCCGGCGGGCTGATCGTCGAACTGCCCCGGATGGCGATCGAGGCGAGCAGCAGGTCACCCGTGGCGAACGTCGCCGGGCGTGGCACGACGAGGGTCGTGGCGATCGCGTTGTTGGTGGCGTACGACGCCGACTTGAACACCGGCGAGGCGCCCGGCGTGGCATCGGTCACGGTCCACGTCAAGATGTCGGTGGCGTCGACCGTGGCCCCGTCACGCACGGTGATGCTGACGGCATACGGACTGGAGGCGGCGGCCACCGAGCTGATGGTGCCGGTGATCAGACCGCTCGAGGTATTGATCGACAAGCCCGGCGGCAGGTTGGTCGCGGCGTAGGTCAGCGGATCGCCATCGAGATCGGTCGCGCCGGCGTCGAGGTTGACGACCGTGCCTTCGGGGTCGGTCCGGTTTGCAAGGTTCTGGTCGAAGGTCGGCTCGTTGTTCGGGGCGACGACGTCGGTCACCGTCCAGGTGAACGCATCCGTCGCATCGACCGTCGCCCCGTCGCGCACGGTGATGCTGACGGCATACGGACTGGAAGCAGCGGCCACCGAGCTGATGGTGCCGGTGATCAGACCGCTCGAGGTGTTGATCGACAAGCCCGGCGGCAGGTTGGTCGCGGCGTACGTCAGCGGATCGCCGTCGAGATCCGTGGCGCCGGCGTCGAGGCTGATCGCCGTGCCCTCGGGATCGGTCCGGCTGCCCAGGTTCTGGTCGAACGTCGGCTCGTTGTTGACCGGCGGCGGGCCACCGGCGGCCGGGCGCAGGGCGATGGCCTGGCCGACGTTGCCCGACGACGCCGTGGCCGTGGCGGACGACGCGCCGGTCGCGCCGGCCGTCGGGCGGGCCACGTCGGCCGATGTCGAGCGAGGTGAACTGGGACGGCGACGTGCCGACCAGATCGACCCGCTCGGCGAAGCCGGCCGGGGCCGTCCAGGTCGAGTTGGACATGTTGGCGAAGAACGTCACGAGCCGGGTGTTGGCCACGGTCGTCGTGATCGACGGGGCGGTCGCGGTGGCCGACGATGCGCCGGCGGCCTGGCCACCGTTGGCATCGATCGGGGTGGTCGGGTTGACCCCGCTGTAGGCGTGGATGGCGCCGGCCGCCAAACGGACCGCCGAGAACGTCCAGGTCCACGACGCCGGGTCCGAGCCGGTCGCGCTGCGCCAGTAGGTGTGCATTACGCAGGCTGGGCCGTGAAGGTATCGGTCCGGATGAGCGTCCAGCCGGCCGGGGCGGTCACGGTCGAGGTGCCGCGCACGCTCGAGCGAGGCGAGCATCACGTCGCCCGCGACGGTGCCCGTCGGGCGGTTCAGGCTGATGCTCGTGGTCGACGCGTTGTTCGAGCCGGAGCATGACCGCGCGCAGGGCGGGCGCCGCCCCGGCAGACCACGTCGGTCACCGTCCAGGTGAACGTGTCGGTGGCGTCGACCGTGGCCCCGTCGCGCACGGTGATGCTGACACGGCGTACGGGCTGGAGGCGGCGGCCACCGAGCTGATGGTGCCGGTGATCAGACCGCTCGAGGTGTTGATCGACAAGCCCGGCGGCAGGTTGGTCGCGGCGTAGGTCAGCGGATCGCCATCGAGATCAGTGGCGCCGGCATAGAGGTTGATGACCGTGCCTTCGGGATCGGTCCGGTTTGCAAGGTTCTGGTCGAAGGTCGGCTCGTTGTTCGGGGCGACGACGTCGGTCACCGTCCAGGTGAACGCATCCGTCGCATCGACCGTCGCCCCGTCGCGCACGGTGATGCTCACGGCATACGGACTGCAAGCAGCCGCCACTCGAGTTGATGGTGCCCGTGATCAGACCCCTCGAGGTGTTGATCGACAAGCCCGGCGGCAGGTTGGTCGCGGCGTACGTCAGCGGATCGCCGTCGAGATCCGTGGCGCCGGCGTCGAGGCTGATCGCCGTGCCCTCGGGATCGGTCCGGCTGCCCAGGTTCTGGTCGAACGTCGGCTCGTTGTTGACCGGCGGCGGGCCACCGGCGGCCGGGCGCAGGGCGATGGCCTGGCCGACGTTGCCCGACGACGCCGTGGCCGTGGCGGACGACGCGCCGGTCGCGCCGGCCGTCGGGCGGGCCACGTCGGCCGATGTCAGCGAGGTGAACTGGGACGGCGACGTGCCGACCAGATCGACCCGCTCGGCGAAGCCGGCCGGGGCCGTCCAGGTCGAGTTGGACATGTTGGCGAAGAACGTCACGAGCCGGGTGTTGGCCACGGTCGTCGTGATCGACGGGGCGGTCGCGGTGGCCGACGATGCGCCGGCGGCCTGGCCACCGTTGGCATCGATCGGGGTGGTCGCGTTGACCCCGCTGTAGGCGTGGATGGCGCCGGCCGCCAAACGGACCGCCGAGAACGTCCAGGTCCACGACGCCGGGTCCGAGCCGGTCGCGCTGCGCCAGTAGGTGTGCATTCGCAGGCTGGCCGTGAAGGTATCGGTCCGGATGAGCGTCCAGCCGGCCGGGGCGGTCACGGTCGAGGTGCCGCGCACGCTCAGCGAGGCGAGCATCACGTCGCCCGCGACGGTGCCCGTCGGGCGGTTCAGGCTGATGCTCGTGGTCGACGCGTTGTTCGAGCCGGAGCTGACCGCGCGCAGGGCGGGCGCCGCCCCGGCGACCACGTCGGTCACCGTCCAGGTGAACGTGTCGGTGGCGTCGACCGTGGCCCCGTCGCGCACGGTGATCGACACGGCGTACGGGCTGGAGGCGGCGGCCACCGAGCTGATGGTGCCGGTGATCAGACCGCTCGAGGTGTTGATCGACAAGCCCGGCGGCAGGTTGGTCGCGGCGTAGGTCAGCGGATCGCCATCGAGGTCCGTGGCGCCGGCGTCGAGGTTGATGGCCGTGCCCTCGGGATCGGTCCGATCGAGCAGGTTCTGGTCGAACGTCGGCTCGTTGTTCGGAACGACCACGTCGGTCACCGTCCAGGTGAACGCATCGGTGGCATCGACCGTCGCCCCGTCGCGCACGGTGATGCTCACCGCGTACGGGCTGCCAGCGGCCGCGCTCGAGCTGATGGTGCCCGTGATCAGACCCCGTCGAGGTGTTGATCGACAGGCCCGGCGGCAGGTTGGTCGCGGCGTAGGTCAGCGGATCGCCGTCGAGATCCGTGGCGCCGGCGTCGAGGCTGATCGCCGTGCCCTCGGGATCGGTCCGATCGAGCAGGTTCTGGTCGAACGTCGGCTCGTTGTTCGGAACGACGACGTCGGTCACCGTCCAGGTGAACGCATCGGTGGCATCGACCGTCGCCCCGTCGCGCACGGTGATGCTCACCGCGTACGGACTGCCAGCAGCCGCGCTCGAGTTGATGGTGCCCGTGATCAGCCCCGTCGAGGTGTTGATCGACAAGCCCGGCGGCAGGTTGGTCGCGGCGTAGGTCAGCGGATCGCCATCGAGGTCCGTGGCGCCGGCGTCGAGGTTGATGGCCGTGCCCTCGGGATCGGTCCGATCGAGCAGGTTCTGGTCGAACGTCGGCTCGTTGTTCGCCGGCGGTCCACCAGCGGCAGGCCGCAGGGCGATGAGCTGACCGATGCTGGTCGCGGCCGCGGACGCCGTCGCCACGCGGTTACCGGTCGCCCCGGCCGCGCCCAGTGCCTGGTCGGAGCCTTCGATGACGGCCATCCTCGGCAAGGTCGGCTCGCTCCCAGGCTGCTCGCTGCGCTCGGTCATGCCGGCAGGCGGGGCCACGGTGGCGTTGGTCGTCATGCTGTACAGGGCCACGAGGCGGGTGTTAGCGACCGTCGTAGTCAGTCCAAGTGCGGTGAGACTGGTGCTGCTGGCGTTGATGCTGCCGCTCGAGGCGTCGATCGGCGTCGTTGCGTGCACGCCACCGTACGCGTGGATCGTGCCGACTGCCAGGCGGCCGGCGGAGAAGGTGAACGTGTACGTGGCCGGCTCGCCGGCGGTGGCGAAGCGGTACCAGGTCTGCTGTCGCAGGTTCGTCCCATTCAGGTCGTTGCGGATGACCGTCCAGCCCGCCGGTGGCGAGATCGTCGAGCTGCCCCGGATCGTGACCGATGAGAGCAGCAGGTCGCCCGTGGCAAACGTGGCCGGGCGCGGTATGACCAGCGTGGTGGCGATCGCATTGTTGCTCGCGGAAGAGGCGGACTTGAACACCGGCGACGCGCTCGGTGTGACGTCGGTCACGGTCCACGTCCAGAGATCGGTCGCGTCGACATCGACACCGTCGCGCACCGTCACGCTGACGCTGTACGGGCTGCCCGCGGCGGCGGCGAACGAGATGGTGCCGGTGATCAGGCCGGTCGTGGTGTTGATGCTGAGACCCGGCGGCAGGTTCGTGGCGGCATAGGTCAGCGGGTCGCCGTCGAGGTCGGTCGCGCCGGCATCGAGGTTGACCGGCACGCCCTCGGCGTCGGTCCGGTCGACCACGTTCTGGTCGAACGTCGGCTCGCGGTTGACGTTGGTCACGGTCCAGCCGAACGTGTCGGTCTGGTCGACCGTCGCGCCATCGCGCACCGTGACGTTGACCGTATACGGGCTGCCGGCGGCGGCCGTGAAGGCGATGGTGCCGGTGATCAGGCCGGTCGTGGTGTTGATGCTTAGCCCGGCCGGCAGACCCGTGGCGGCATACGTCAGCGTGTCACCGTCGGGGTCGGTCGCCCCGGCGTCGAGGCTGACGACGTTGCCCTCGGCGTTGGTCTGGCTGGGCACGTCCTGGTCGAACGTCGGCTCGCGGTTGACGTTGGTCACGGTCCACGTGAACGTGTCGCTCGCGTCGACGGTCGGCGGGTTGTCACTGACCGTGATGGTCACGTTGTACGGGCTGCCGGCGGCGGCCGTGAATGCGATCGTGCCGGTGATCAGGCCGGTCGTGGTGTTGATCGACAGGCCCGGCGGCAGGTTCGTGGCGGCATAGGTCAGCGGGTCGCCGTCGGGATCGGTGCCACCCGCGTCGAGGCTGATCGGCGGCCCGTTCTCGGGATCGGTCCGGTTGCCCAGGTTCTGGTCGAACGTCGGGTTGCCGTTGACGTCGGTCACGGTCCACGTCCAGAGATCGGTCGCGTCGACATCGACACCGTCGCGCACCGTCACGCTGACGCTGTACGGGCTGCCCGCGGCGGCGGCGAACGAGATGGTGCCGGTGATCAGGCCGGTCGTGGTGTTGATGCTGAGACCCGGCGGCAGGTTCGTGGCGGCATAGGTCAGCGGGTCGCCGTCGAGGTCGGTCGCGCCGGCATCGAGGTTGACCGGCACGCCCTCGGCGTCGGTCCGGTCGACCACGTTCTGGTCGAACGTCGGCTCGCGGTTGACGTTGGTCACGGTCCAGCCGAACGTGTCGGTCTGGTCGACCGTCGCGCCATCGCGCACCGTGACGTTGACCGTATACGGGCTGCCGGCGGCGGCCGTGAAGGCGATGGTGCCGGTGATCAGGCCGGTCGTGGTGTTGATGCTTAGCCCGGCCGGCAGACCCGTGGCGGCATACGTCAGCGTGTCACCGTCGGGGTCGGTCGCCCCGGCGTCGAGGCTGACGACGTTGCCCTCGGCGTTGGTCTGGCTGGGCACGTCCTGGTCGAACGTCGGCTCGCGGTTGACGTTGGTCACGGTCCACGTGAACGTGTCGCTCGCGTCGACGGTCGGCGGGTCGTCACTGACCGTGATGGTCACGTTGTACGGGCTGCCGGCGGCGGCCGTGAATGCGATCGTGCCGGTGATCAGGCCGGTCGTGGTGTTGATCGACAGGCCCGGCGGCAGGTTCGTGGCGGCATAGGTCAGCGGGTCGCCGTCGGGATCGGTGCCACCCGCGTCGAGGCTGATCGGCGGCCCGTTCTCGGGATCGGTCCGGTTGCCCAGGTTCTGGTCGAACGTCGGGTTGCCGTTGACGTCGGTCACGGTCCACGTCCAGAGATCGGTCGCGTCGACATCGACACCGTCGCGCACCGTCACGCTGACGCTGTACGGGCTGCCCGCGGCGGCGGCGAACGAGATGGTGCCGGTGATCAGGCCGGTCGTGGTGTTGATGCTGAGACCCGGCGGCAGGTTCGTGGCGGCATAGGTCAGCGGGTCGCCGTCGAGGTCGGTCGCGCCGGCATCGAGGTTGACCGGCACGCCCTCGGCGTCGGTCCGGTCGACCACGTTCTGGTCGAACGTCGGCTCGCGGTTGACGTTGGTCACGGTCCAGCCGAACGTGTCGGTCTGGTCGACCGTCGCGCCATCGCGCACCGTGACGTTGACCGTATACGGGCTGCCGGCGGCGGCCGTGAAGGCGATGGTGCCGGTGATCAGGCCGGTCGTGGTGTTGATGCTTAGCCCGGCCGGCAGACCCGTGGCGGCATACGTCAGCGTGTCACCGTCGGGGTCGGTCGCCCCGGCGTCGAGGCTGACGACGTTGCCCTCGGCGTTGGTCTGGCTGGGCACGTCCTGGTCGAACGTCGGCTCGCGGTTGACGTTGGTCACGGTCCACGTGAACGTGTCGCTCGCGTCGACGGTCGGCGGGTTGTCACTGACCGTGATGGTCACGTTGTACGGGCTGCCGGCGGCGGCCGTGAATGCGATCGTGCCGGTGATCAGGCCGGTCGTGGTGTTGATCGACAGGCCCGGCGGCAGGTTCGTGGCGGCATAGGTCAGCGGGTCGCCGTCGGGATCGGTGCCACCCGCGTCGAGGCTGATCGGCGGCCCGTTCTCGGGATCGGTCCGGTTGCCCAGGTTCTGGTCGAACGTCGGGTTGCCGTTGACGTCGGTCACGGTCCACGTCCAGAGATCGGTCGCGTCGACATCGACACCGTCGCGCACCGTCACGCTGACGCTGTACGGGCTGCCCGCGGCGGCGGCGAACGAGATGGTGCCGGTGATCAGGCCGGTCGTGGTGTTGATGCTGAGACCCGGCGGCAGGTTCGTGGCGGCATAGGTCAGCGGGTCGCCGTCGAGGTCGGTCGCGCCGGCATCGAGGTTGACCGGCACGCCCTCGGCGTCGGTCCGGTCGACCACGTTCTGGTCGAACGTCGGCTCGCGGTTGACGTTGGTCACGGTCCACGTGAAGGTCGACGGGACCGGCGGGTTGAACGGATCATCCGCCGTGACCGTGACGCTGTATGGGCTGCCCGCCGCGGCCGTGAACGCGATGGTGCCGGTGATATGACCGGTGGTCGGGTTCATCGTGAGCCCGGCTGGCAGCCCGCTCGCGCCGTATGTGATCGGATCAGTCTCCGGGTCCGTTGCCGAGATCGCGAGGTCGACGACGTCGCTCTCGGCGTTGGTCTGGTTCGGGACCGCGGTGATGACCGGCGGGTTGTTGCTCGGCGTGCTTCCGGTCGTGAAGGTCCAGGTCGGGCTCGTCCTATCGGCGATCCCGTCGCTGGTGACGGCGTACCACTCGTAGCCGGTGCTCGGCACGCGGCCCGGCCACGGCATGGAGGCCGTCGAGCCGGACGCGGTCGTTGTCTCCCCGATCAGCTCGAAGCCGGCCAGGGCGCTCATGTCGTACGCCAGGTCGAACCGGCTGGTCGCGTCATTCTCGAACGCGCTCAGCTTTGGCGAGTAGGTCCACGCCTCGATCGTGTTCAGGCTCGGCCGGAACTTGTAGTACCGCAACCAACCATCGCCGCCATTCACGCGGCTCTGGTAGTCGGTCAACACCTGGTGGACCGGCTGCCCGCACGAGTTCGTGGAGGTCAGGCGACCCTCGCCGGGGTAGTGGCCGTTGACGACCATGAAGACGTTGCAGTTCGGCGCGACGAGCTGCGTCCAAACCTGCGCGGCCGAGAGACCGTCTGAGCGAGTAGTGACCCGCGAAGACGGGCGAGCGTTCGAGGTGTTCACGAACGCGTGCGTGCTCAGGATGACCTGGCGATCGGGGTAGCGGTCGATGATCTCGTCGGCCCATTGGACGGCGTAGGTCGGCATGTCGATCTCGAGATGGATGATCAGGAAGTCGATGCCGGCGGCCGTGAACAGTTCGTAGTTGTCCTTGTTGAGGCGCTGGATCTGGCCTGCCTCTTCGCCGAGCCAGCCGCCATACCACGGGTTGACCGGCAGGTTGTATCGACTCGGCGGGAAGTACGCGTCCCACAAGTCTGAGGTGACCGCGCCGGGCGTGCTCATGTCGTGGTTGCCTGGGGCGAGGTTGTTCGGGATGCCGGCGTCGTCGAGGATGTCCATGGCCGCATCGGCGCGCTGATACTCGAGCTCGATCGTGTCGAAGTGTTCGGCGAGGTCGCCGAGCTGGCTCACGAAGACGACGTTCAAGGAACCGGCGTTGTTGGCGATCCACTGCGTCTGCTGGTTGAACGTCAGGTAATCCACGTCGCTGTCGACGTAATGCTGCGTATCGGGAATGACGACGATCGTGAAATCCTCGGCCGCGGTCGACCCCGCCGTTCGGCCATAGAACGACGTCGTGAGCTGGTCGCCGTTCGGGTCGCTGACCCCGACCTGCAATGTCGGGTTGACGGAAACGCCAGTTGCGCCGTTCGTCGGAGCGGTGTTGGTTGGAACGTTCGGCGCGTTATTCGCGGTCGACACGAATGGCGTGCCGGCCACGAAGAGAGGGCCGTTCGTGAGCGTGCCGTTGACGGTCGTGCCTGCCGAGCTGGCGATCGTCCCACCGCTGCCCTCGTCCATGCTCCAGCGGGCGACCATTCCCGGCGACGATGCAAGTGGGCCGGTCATCGCTGCCTGGATCTGAGCCTCGCTTCGCGCGACGCTCCAGATGCGGACCTCGTCCATGATGCCGTTGAACGCACCGACGGAAACGCCCGTCGAGTTCATGGCCGTCCCGAGTCCGGCGTCCTGCGTGCTGTCCGCGCGGACGGGCTGGCCCGCGATGACCGGCGCGCCGTCCAGGACGCCGTTCAGGTAGAGCTTCCAGGTGTTGCCGTCGTAGGTGGCGGCGGCGTGATACCAAACACCGGTTTGGATCTGCGTTGCGCCCGAGGCGGGGTGGTTAAGGCCTGGAGTCGTTCCGGTCGCGCCTTCCTCGAAGTCGGCGACAAGGAAGCCGGTCGACGCATCGATCCCAAGGAAGTAGTTCATGTCCACGACACTGCCGTCTGACTCGTTGCGACCCTTGGTGACGAGCGGGATCGCGGCCGTGATGCCGCCTGAACCGGTGCCGGTCGAGACGCCAGGACCATCGCGGCGGAACCACGTCTCGAGCGTGAACTGGGACAGGCCCAGGGTTGCGTTGTCCCCGAAGGTGACGTAGTCGTTGGTCCCATCGAAGTCGATCCCGAAGTTCGGAGCCGGTCCCGGGTCGATGACCGTGATCGTCAGTTCGTCGAAGACGGTGTTCAACCCATCGGCGGCGGTCAGGCGGAAGACATAGTCACCCGGCCCGCTGCCGGTGAACGTAATGGACGTCGAGGGCGCATTCGGGTTGGCGATCGCCGCCGAGTCAGGGCCGGAGATCTGCGTCCAGGTGGTCGTGAGAGCTGACGGCTGGCCATCGTCGAGCGCGAGGCCATCGACCAGGGCGTTCGATGGCAACGTGACGTTCTGGTTCGGGCCGGCGTCGACCGTCGGGATGTCGAACGGGGCTCCGGCCGGCCAGCTCGTGCCCGCGCCGATGATCGTTCCGTCGGCGTCGGGCTGGATGCCGTCGTCGACGGTGGTGCCGCTCCCCTCGCCCATCGACCATCGAGCGACAAGGCCGGACGTGGTCGCTGGGAGCTGGTGGATCCCGGATTGGATCTGCGACAGGTTCCGTGCGCCGTTCCAAACCCTGGTCTCGTCGAGCACGCCCTGGAACCGGGCGGTGTTGCCGGGCGTACTACTCGAATTGAGCATCACGCCCAGGCCGGAGCGCTGCGTGCTGTCCGAGCGCGGCGTTGCGTTCTCGGCCTCGGTCGCTTCGAGACGGCCGTTCAGATATAGCCGCCAGGTCGTGCCGTCGTATGTAGCCGCCGCGTGATACCAGACGCCGTTCGTTAGCGGGGTCGTCCCCGAGATCGGGTGGTTCAGGCCGGTTGCGGTGTCCTCGAAGTCGGCTGCCAGCACGTCGGTCGCGTCGTTGATGCCGAGCAGCCAGTTGGCGTCGACGGCCGAGCCCTCTGTCTCGGGTCCGCCGTGGGTCACGAGCGGGATGAATTGCGTGATTCCACCGGCACCCGTTGTGTTCGGAACCCCGGCGCCCGTCCGCTTGAACCAGGTTTCGATCGTGAACGTCGCGAGGTCGAGCTTCGCCGGATCGCCGAAGGTGACGTATGCACCGCTGGCACCAAGGTCGAGGCCCGTCGGCTGCTGCGGCGGCCCTGTCGGGGTCGCGGTCGCCTGGTTTGACGCCGTGGACTGGTTGTTGGAATCGTCGACGGCCGTGACGACGTAGAAGTACGTCGTGTCGTTGGTGACGCTGTTGTCCGTGAAGGCCGCCGACGTCACGAGCGTCCCGCCGTTGATCGGCGAGGTCAGCGTGACCGGGCTGGTGGTGCTCCGGTAGACGTTGTAGCCCGCGAGGTCGGGCTCGCCGTTCGCGGTCCATGTCAGGCCGACGGTGCCGTCGCCCGGCGTCGCGGACAGGCCGGTCGGAGCAGCGGGCGGCGTCGTATCGAACGTGATATCGAACGGTGCTCCGGTGACACGCGTCGCGCCGGCGCCGGTGATCGTGCCGTTCGCGGCTGTGGCGATGGAGTCGGCCACCGTGACGCCGGATGCTTCGCTCATCCCCCATCGGGCCAGGAGATTCGTCCCGGACGTCGGCTCGGCATTGATGGTCGAACGGATCTGGGCGAGGCTTCGGGCGCCGCTCCAGACGCGGGTCTCGTCGATAACCCCCTGGAATCGTGCGGTGTTGCCAGGATTGCCGTTGGACATGAGCATCACGCCGAGCCCGGCGTCCTGCGTCGTGTCCGATCGGGGCGTGAAGGCGCCCTCGACCTCGGTCGCCTCGAGCTGGCCGTTCAGATACAGGCGCCAAGTGGTGCCGTCATAGGTGGCGGCCGCGTGATACCAGACGTCGTTGGCGAGGACCGTCGAACCCGAGATCGGGTGATTCAGTCCCGTGGCCGTGTCTTCGAAGTCGGCGGCCAGCACGTCCGCAGCGTCATTGATGCCCAGCAGCCAGTTGGCGTCGACCACAGAGCCGTCGGCCTCGGGGCCGCCGTGGGTCACGAGCGGAATGAACGAAGGGATTCCACTGGTTCCGGTCGTTCCGGAAACGCCAGCGCCCGTCCGCTTGAACCAGGTCTCGATCGTGAAGGTCGCCAGGTCGAGCTTGGCGGGATCGCCGAACGTCACATAGGCGCCGCTCGCACCGAGGTTCAGCCCGTTCGCGCCGGGCGTCGGAGCGCCATGGGTTGTGCCTGTGCCGGAGTCGGTGAAGGTCGCTCCGGATACCGGGAAGAACTTCCACTCGTAGCTCGTCGGATGGAGCACCAGCCGCGTGACGCCATACGTGTCGTCGTTCACGGCGATGCTCGTCGGCAGTTGTGCTCCGGCGGCATGGTGCTCGGCGCCGCCGGTCCCGACCGTCATGTGCCGGATACCGAAGGCCGGATCGTGGTTGCCGGCCGGATCGAGCGGCTGGAAGACCTCGTAGATGTGGTCGTGCCCGACGAGGCCGATGTCCACGCCCGCCGCGTAGAGGCTGCTGACGATGTCCGACATAGCAACGAGGTTTGTCGAGCCAGAGCTGAAGCGCGGCTTGTGCCAGACGGCGATTACGTTCTTGGAGGCGTTCGCGGCCAGATCGGCGACGAGCCAATTGTGCTGCGGAGAGCCGGAAGCGCAGCCACCCGGGACCTCCGCACACTCGGAGTCGAGGTTGACGACGTGCCAGTTGGCGTCCAGGTCGTAGCTGTAGTAACTCTGACCACCGGTGTCGGTCGCATTCGCCCCGAAGTACGTGAAGTAGTCGGTGAGGCTTTCGGGCGTCCGGAAGCCGGTCCCCCAGTCGTGATTGCCCGGGACGGGGCGCGTGCGAGCCTTGAAGGGACCCCACGTCGGCTCGTAGCAGGTGTTGTAATCCGCCAATGTGCCTGCCTGGTAGACGTTGTCTCCGGTGGTGATGATGGGCCCGTCGATGCCGGCCATGATCGCGGCGGTCTCGGTGTCACCCGTTTCGGTGCACGACGCGAGATCGCCGATCGCGGCGACGACCGTGCCGCTGGTCTCCGCGGCGGTGTGGAATGTCCAGGTCGGGCCGGTCGTGGTCGTGGTGCCGTCGTTGACCGTCACGAACCACTGGTACGTCTGCCCGCCCCCGAGGCCGGTCCATGACAGCGTCGCGTGGGCACCGGATGCGACTGCCTGTGGCACTCCGAGGCTTGCGTAGTTGCCACTCGCCAGCGGGCGCCCGAAGAATTGGACGTTTACGGTCCCGCCGTTCGGGTCAGAAGCGATCACATCGAGCGTTGGCGGCCGCGCGACGCCGGTGGCCGCATTGGCCGGCGCGACAAGCACCGGCGCGTTCGGCGGCTCCGGGAAGGCGAGGTTGAATGGGGCCCCTGGGACCCGGGCCACCGGAGATCCAGCGATGGTGCCGTTGGATGCGGAAGGACTGGCGGTATCCGGAACGCTCGATCCCGCTGGCTTCGGTCATCGGCCAGCGAGCGACCAGACCAGCCGGCGTCGCCGACAACTGGCTGTTGATCTCCGCACGGATCTGGGCGAGCGAGCGGGCCGAGTTCCAGACACGAACCTCATCGAGCGTCCCATGGAAGCGAGCCAGGTTGCCGGCGTTGATCACGCCCGACGAGGTGAGTGACACGCCCAACGCGGCGTGCTGCGATCGTATCAGAACGCGGCGGCGAGGCGGCCAGTGTCGTCTCGAGCTGCCCATTCAGGTATAGGCGCCAGTTCGACCCGTCATAGGTGGCCGCCGCGTGATACCAGGTGTTCATCGCGATCACGGAGGTGCCGCGAACTGGCTGATTGGTTCCATCGGCCATGGTCTCGAAATCGGCGGCGATCACGTCGGTCGCATCGTCGATGCCGAGCATCCAGTTCGCGTCGACATTGGACATCTCGGCCTGGGGGCCGCCGTGCGTTACGAGTGGCAGGAAGCTTGCGATCCCGCCCGTGCCCGTGCTTCCGGCCGTGCCGGCGCCGGTCCGTCGGAACCACGTCTCGATGGTGAATTGAGCCAGATCCAACTCGGCAGGATCACCGAACGCAACATACGTGGCGTTCGTCACCGTGGCGGGCGTCGCGACTTGGCGGAGGTCCAGCCCATTGGCCGTCGGAAGGACCGGGGGCGTAAACCCTTCGGGCCAAATCGGCGCATTCACGAGCGTTCCCGTGTGACTCGAGTTGGAGCTATCGGCCGTGGTGGTTCCCGAACCTTCATTCAGGTGCCACAGCCCGAGAAGCGCGGGGTCGTCGCCGATCTCGATATCTTCGGGGCGTTGATCTGCGCGAGGCTCCGTGCGTCGTTCCAGACCCGGGCTTCGTCGATGACGCCATGGAAGAAGCCCGCCGTCGTGCCGGCCGAGGTCATCGCCGTGCCGAGGCCGGCGTGCTGGATGCTGTCCGAGCGCGGGAGTCGCCCGGCTCCGACGTTGAGTGTCCCGTCGAGTACGCCGTCGAGATAGATCCGTCCATCGGTTCCGTCGAAGGTGGCAGCAGCGTGGTGCCAGACGTTGTTCGTGACGGTCGTCGCGGCAAGCAGCTGGTGGTTCGACCGGGGATGCCTGACCAGCGCCTCCTCGTAGTCGGCGGCGAGCTTCCCGCCCTGGATCCCGAGGAAGTAGTTGAGGTTGACATTGGAACCGTCGGCCTCACCACGGCCCTTCGTGACCAGCGGGATCACCGTGGTCAACGCACCCGTGCTGGTGGTAGCCCCTCCGCCCGCCCACTTGAACCAAGCTTCGACGGTGAAGGTGCTCGCGCCGAGCGCAGGAGCAGGCCCGAACGTGACGTGGTCATTTGTGCCGTTCAGCTGGAGAGCCGTATCTCCGGCCGCCTGCGAACTTCGGTCGATCGGAATGGCGAACGGCCCGACCGCCGGTCCGATGATGGACGCGGTTAGGAGGCTGACCTGAAGAACGGCCAGCCATGCAGCGATACGGCGCGCGCTCGGTTCCCCCACGGCCCCCCGGCCCTCCCCAAACCCCTCTGGGTCATGGCGTTTCGTCGACAGGCTTCCTGAAGAGGCGTACGGCTACGCCAGAAGTCCTATCGACGGCGGGCCGACCGTACTAGTCCGTGCCCGCAGATGCAAGTGTTAACGGACGTCATGGTGCCAGAGCGCACCGTCAAGGGCTCCTACGGCCGCCGATGCGAGCGCCTAGTCCGTGGCGATGGCCGTCTCCGCATCGCGCACGTCGAGAGCGACGGGTCCGACGAACGCGCGGATGTACTCGAGCAGGGCCACGATGAAGATCAGCACGCCGATCATCTCGAGCGCCTCCTCGACCGTGAGGACGACGATGTACAGGAGGCTCGCCGGCCCGAACGCCGTTCGCAGGTAGTCGCCGACGGCATCCGACCCGAACACGCCCGTCAGGTAGATCACGCCACCGATCGCGAACCGTACGCGCCAGCGCGACGGCAGGTGCATGAAGAACCGGCCGAACACCAGGCCAAGCACGACGAGGCCGGCGAGACCGATCGCCCCGAGGGCGAGCACGTACCCCGGCCCTTCGGTGATGCTGACGATGGACCGCAGGACACGCGTCGCCTGCGAATGGATGCCGATGATCTCCTCGATGGACAGCAGCACGAAGCCGATCGACAACAGTGCCCATCGCCCGGCATAGGGCCGTCGACGCAGGCGGGCATCGGCCGCGATGATGCCGAGCAGCACGCTACAGGCCATCAAGGTGATCGCGGCGTACCAGGTCGGAACGCTGGCCTCGGCATTCACGTCCACCAGGTGGGTGATGGCGTCCACGTAGTCGTTCTCCGTGATGACCAACTCGGATACGACCTGACCGACGAAGCTGGCAACGCTGAACACGACGATCAGCAACGCCAGACCTTTGCCGACGGCGCGCACGGAGACGGACAGGGGCAACGACCCCTCGGTCGACCGACGGACGTCCGTCAAATCGCTATCGCGTCCGCGGGAAGCCGAGATCGACCTTGCTCGTCCCAGGGTCCGGCCAGCGCGACGTGACGATCTTGGCGCGCGTGTAGAACTGGATGCCTTCGGGGCCGTACATGTGCAGGTCGCCGAAGAGGCTCGATTTCCAGCCGCCGAAGCTGTAATAGGCGACCGGCACCGGGATCGGCACGTTGATGCCGACCATGCCCGCATTCACGTCGAACTGGAACTGCCGCGCGGCGCCGCCGTCACGGGTGAAGATCGCCGTCCCGTTGCCGTACGGGTTCTCGTTGATGAGCCGGACCGCCTCGTCGTAGGTCTTCACCCGGACGACCGTCAGCACCGGCCCGAAGATCTCATCGCGATACGCGTCCATCTCGGTCGTCACGTGATCGATCAGGGACACGCCCAGGAAGAACCCCTCGCTGTCGCCGTACAGCGGATGCTGGCGCCCGTCGGCGACGACCGTCGCGCCCTGCTCGGCGGACGAATCGAGATAGCCGGCGACCTTGTCGCGATGCTGGCGGGTCACGAGCGGGCCCATCTCGGCGGTCGGATCCGAGCCCGGCCCCACCTTCACGTTCGGGAGTCGTGACGAGATGGCGTTGACGAGCGGGTCGGCCACGTCGCCCACGGCGACGACCGTGGCGATCGCCATGCAGCGCTCCCCGGCCGAGCCGTAGCCGGCGGACACGGCCGCGTCGGCGGCCATGTCGATATCGGCGTCGGGCAGCACGATCATGTGGTTCTTGGCCCCGCCGAGCGCCTGGACGCGCTTGCCGTTCTTCGTTCCGGTCTCGTAGATGTAGCGGGCGATCGGCGTCGAGCCGACGAACGACACCGCGGCGATATCCGGGTGCTCCAGGATCGCATCGACCGCGACCTTGTCGCCATGGACCACGTTGAACACGCCGTCGGGGACACCGGCCTCGTGGAGGAGCTCGGCCAGGTAGTTCGAGGCCGACGGATCCTTCTCGGACGGCTTGAGGATGAACGTGTTGCCGGTCGCGATCGCCGTCGCGAACATCCACATCGGAACCATCGCGGGGAAGTTGAACGGCGTGATGCCGGCCACGACGCCGAGCGGCTGGCGGATCTGGTACACGTCGACGCCCGTACTGGCCTGTTCGGTGAAGCCACCCTTCATCAGGTTCGGGATGCCACACGCGAACTCGAGGTTCTCCAACCCGCGCGCGATCTCGCCGAGCGCGTCGGACGGGACCTTGCCGTGCTCCGCGGTCAGGTGGGCAGCCAGCTCATGTCGCCGCTGGTCGACGAGGTTGCGGATCTTGAACAGGATATCGGTGCGCTTGCTGAGCGAGGTGGCCCGCCAGGCCGGGAAGGCGGCACGGGCCGCGGCAACGGCCTGTCCGAGCTCGTCGGCGCTCGCGAAGTCGACGTGCTTGGTCAGCGCCCCCGTGGCCGGGTCGTACACGTCGCCCTGCCGGCCGGACGTGCCGGTGACGAGACGACCGCCGATCCAGTGACTGACGCGCCCAGGCTCGGCGCTGGCGGAGATCTCGGGTTCGGCGACCTGGGTCATCGGAGGGTCCTCGATTCGGCTCGATCGTGCGTCGTCGTGGACGCCACGATACCCCGTCGGCGGATACTTGCCACGCCGCCGCCGTGCCTCGGGTCAGAACCTCGAGCGGTGCTCCGCGTCGGGCCAGGCCGGTGTCACCGGCTCGCTAGAGATCGACGGGCGTCGACTCCCGCGCACGCGGATCGCGAGCGCGGCGAGGGCGACCACCGTCAGCGCGACGGCCAGCAGGCACCCGGCCGGGAGCATCCCGAGGATGGCCGGATCGCGCCACGTGGTCGCGACCAGGGCGCGCACGGCGAGCCAGCCGGCGAGACCGGCGAGCAGTCGCGATCCGTCCCGTGCGCGGAACAGCCCGAGCAAGCCCGCGATGAACACGAGCACGACGACCGCGGCGGTGCCGATCGCCTCGTAGAGCTGGGCGGGATGCGACGGCACGGCCGGCGCGAGCGCGATCCATGGACCCGGCCCGAGATAGGCGGTCGCCCACTCCCCGTCGAATGGCCGTCCCTGCCCGCTCGCGCCGAGGACCATCGCCAGCTTGCCCGTCGAGATGGCGACCAGGAGCGGGATGGTCGCGAGGTCCGCCCAGCGTGCCGCCGGCGCGCCGAGCAGCGACGCGACGATCCACGCCGTGCCGAGACCGCCGAGCACGGCGCCTCCGAGCTCGAAGCCCCCGACCGACGGGTCGAAGATCGCGATCGGCCCGGCCTGGAACGCGTCGGGCACCAGCAGCACGTAGCCGAGCCGCCCGCCCACCACGGCACCCGGCGCCGCCCCGATGGCGATGAAGAGCAGGTCGTCGGCGCGCAGGCCATGGCGGCGGGCCATGACGCCGAGGGCCGTCAGGCAGACGACGGTGACGAGCGCGAGGGCGAGCGTCTGCCAGCGAATGGTGAGATCGCCGAGCTGGACGAGTGGGTCGAAGTCGAACGCGATGACGGCGATCGGCACGGTCGTCGCAGTGTACCCGCGGCGCAGGTGTCATCCGGGCGACACCTGCCGTGTCGCCTGCGTGGTCGGCGGACCCCCAGCGGGCCACACCATGAGTGGCATCCGGCTGACGGCGCTGGGGGCGCAAACGGTCGCGATGAGGGGGAACACATCGGTGGTCGGGGGCCCCGGTGGAAACGTCCCGACGTCCGGTCCTCGGGGATGGGCCGGACGTCGCGACATATCTGGAGGACGCCGTGGCCTCTCGGAGTCGCACACTGTCGGGCCTCGACGTCACCCTGCTCGGTCGCGTCGCGATCCGGACGGCGGACGGCCGCGATGTCCGCCTCGTCGGACGGCATGTCCACGCACTGTTCGCCTTGCTGGCCTTGACTCGTCGTCCGCGGACGCGCGAGGCAGTCGCCGCGGACCTCTGGCCCGAATCGCTGGTGGCCGCGACCGGGCCGCTGCGCCAGGCGCTGTACCAGTTGCGCTCGGCGCTCGTGGCGGCCGGCCTCGATATCGACGCCATCCTCGAGGCCGATTCGGAGACGGTCGGGCTGCGCGGCGAGTCGCTGCGATCGCTCGACGTGGCGCGGTTCGAGGCGTGCACCGACGATCCCCTGTGCGCCCCGGAGCTGGCCGTCTCGCTGTATGGCGGCGATCTTGCCGAGGGGTTCGGGCACGACTGCTTCGCCGCGGAGCGCGAGCGCCTGGCCGATCGCTTCGAGGATGCGCTCGCCCACGTCGCCCAACGGCGACTGGCGGACGGTGACGACGACGCGGCCCGCCTCGCCGCGGAACGGCTGATCGCCCGGGATCCGCTTCGCGAGGAAGCGCACGAAGTGCTGATCGCGGTCCATGGCCGCACCGGCAGCCGATCCCAGGTCGTGCGCCAGTATCGGCGGCTCAGTGGCGTCCTCGCCCGTGAACTGGGAGAAGCGCCACTCCCGGAGACCGATGCCACCTACCGCGCGGCCATCGCTCGCACCATCGAGCGATCCCGGCAGCGGGCCACCGCGCTCGAGCGGCGCAGGACCGCGGGGCTGTCCGTCGTCGGCTAGACCACGACGGGCGCGTCGGCCCGCACGCTGATCGGGGGCGGGACCTCGATGCTCGGCGATGGTCGACCCGGGGCATCGGTGGCTGGTGGCGGGATCGTCGGGAGCGGCTCCGGCGGCGACGTCGCGGCGGGGTCCGTCTGCGGCACGCACGACACGATCATCACGCTCAGCAGCATGGCGGCGATTGACCTGCCCATGGCGTGCGCCTCCTTCGGGGTCGGTCAGACATGATGAGGCTCGCCGGCGAAACCGGCGAGCCTCATCGGATCCATCGGAGCCCGGCCGGGGCGGCCGGGTACGTGGGCTACGTGCGAACGTCGATCCGCATGAAGCCGTAGCGATCGACGCTGCGCACCCGCACGACGGTGCCGGTGTGCGGGTGATCGACGCTCGACCAGCCCGGCTGGTAGTGCCCTGGATGGGCGCCGGTGCAGCCGTGCGAATCGCAGTTGCGCCAGTAGCTCCGGTTGTCGCTGAAGACCGACACGGCCGCCTTGGCCGCGATGGTCGTCGCCACCCCGTCGTTGTGGAGACGGAGTCGCGGCACGGATTGGAGCCCGAAGGTCGAATCCCAGGACTGGATGCGCGGCCGCATCAACGTCCCACCGCGCCAGTGCGAAAGCTGGGGATGAGCGTCGATCGGCAGCACGAGTCCGCCGCCGGGATGGTCACCGACGTTGTTGTCGGTGTACTGGGTATTCCAGTAGCTGATCAACAGCCCGTCCTGGTACGGGAAGTGCTCGACCAGGTTCGGCTTGGTGCTCGCCCAGCCGAAGTTGTACGGACCGGTCTTGAGGCTCTTGTCGTAGCCCAGGTACTGCCGGTTCTCGAGGATGTACGCATTGAAGAACAGCTGCGTCTCGGAACCGGTCGTGGTCCGGAAGCCCGCGAGGGCCCAGCCGGTCTCACCGGTCTCCGCCGTCCCGACGACCGTCCCGCCGATGGCGATCTGATCGACCTGGAACCCGGACAGCGCGAAGGCCTCATCGGTCTGATACCGGAAGCGGATCGCGTTGGTGCCGGCGGGCAGGGTCGCGGTCAGGGGCACCCATTGCCGGTCGGTGGTCCCGGTGATGCCCTTGCGGCTCGTGTTGAACGTGCTCTGGCCGTCGCTGTTCGTCTGCGACCGGTTCGTCAGGACCGGCGCCCACGTCGTGCCACCATTGCTCGACGCTTCGAGGAACGCGTAGTCCCAATCGAATTCGATGTCGTAGCGGACCTGGGCGGTCAGCTCTCCGGCGGTGATGCCGGTCGTGCGGGTCATGGTGTTGTTGAGGCTGTCGCCGGCATCGCTGTAGAAGTACCGCGATCCGCAACCCGTGCACGGGTTGCCGAGGTCCAGCGGGACCTCACGGTCGGGCAGGACGATGACAACGCCCTGGGCGGCCTTCGAGTTGAACCACGACGGGCCCATCCGGATCGACTTGCGCTGATCCGGCCGGACGACCTGGTAGTTCAACCAGCCGAGCTGGAGCCGTTCGTAGTTCCCGAGCGGGACGGGCTTGCTGCCGATCCCGTCGCGGGCGACGCCCGAGCTGCCATACGAGCCGGAGCTGTACAGCGTCCAGAAACCCGTCGAGTTCTCGGCGCCACCGACGTTGCCGCTGGTGTCGTACAGGTCGGGCAGGCCGAGGTCATGGCCGAATTCGTGGGCGAACACCCCGAGCCCGCCGTTCTCCGGCTCGACCGTGTAGTCGCCGATCCAATAGTTGCTGCTGCCGATCTTGACGCCGCCTTGCGGCGCGGCTGCCGGCCCGGTCCCATCCGGACCGTTGCCGCCGAAGTAGGCGTACCAGCGGTGGCTCCAGATGGCATCCTCGCCCTGGGCACCGCCGCCGGTCTCCTCGCCTTCGCCGGCGTGGACCGACTGGAAGTGATCGATGTAGCCGTCCGGCTCATCGAAGTTGCTGTCATGGTCCGCGTCGTAGCGGTCCCACACGTCGAACCGCGCGAGATACGCGTTCAGCGCGGCCGTGTTCGCGAACGTGTTCGCGAAGGAGTCGACCGAGTCGTTCACGAAGCGCCAGGTGTCCTGGCACACGATGTCGTTGCAGTAGTTCGCGCCGTAGCTGGCGGCGTTGTACGGCACCGGGACCCAGGCCGAGACGTCGCCGTTGACCGCGTAGCGACCCGACGACTGCTCGATGTAGTAGTTGCGCATCGAGATGGCGCCCTTCTTCTTGTCGAAGAGCAGCTTCTCGTAGGACGCCTCCGAGAAGTCGGCGCGCCAGATGGTCGTGTTGTCGACGCGGCGGTTCGGCGCCGGGATCTCGTTGTGGAGGGGACCCGGGTCGCCACCGTGGCTGCCGTGGGTCGCCGGATGGTCGGTCGCCTGGGCGGTCCCGAACTCGCCGAGGACGGTCAGGATCGTGTCCTCGCCCTCACGGGCCAGCTCGACGTAGCGGTCCTTGGCCAGCTTGACGACTTGGTTCGCGCCGCGCGCGGTCGCGGAGCCGCTGAGCACCTTCTCGTGCGCTCGCTGGCGGTCGATCGCCTGGCGGTCAGCCAGGGGGTTGGGCAGCTTGTCGGACCGGGGCGCGGTCTTCGGGCCACCGGCCTGCGGCTCGGTCGCGCCGACCGTGCCGGCCGTGGATAACAGGAGCGACGTCACCGCCAACGCGGTAGCGAATCGCTTGATCTTCAACGGTCGATGCCTCCATGCGGGGGGACAGTGGCAGCGTGCACCGGACCGCGCGCGCACGCGCGGTCAGCGTCAGGGGCCCGCCCAGCTCCTCCAGCTGCAGGGCGGCGACCGGATGTGGGTCGAGCCCGGTTGCCCGAGGCCCGCTGGTGAGTGCGAGGAACGTACGCCGCACGACGTATGCGGGTCAACTCACGTGCTGTGCGTAGTTGGCCGGGCGGTGCGTCCTGGCACCGGGAAGCGGTACTAGTCAGCGCCCAAGGACGGCGATCAGCTCCTTGACGGCGTCCGCCGAGCGCCGGAACGCAGCCTGCTCGTCGGGCGTGAGCTCGATCTCGAAGACCCGCTCCATGCCGCCCCGGCCGAGGACCACCGGCACGCCGACGAACAGCCCCTCGACGCCGAACTCGCCTTGCAGGAGGACCGAGCACGGCAGCACGCGCTTGCGGTCCAGGAGGATCGCCTCGACCATCTCGAACGCGCCCGCCGCCGGCGCGTAGAAGGCGGAGCCCGTCTTGAGCAAGGCGACGATCTCGGCCCCGCCGTTGGCCGTGCGCTCCTCGAGGGCGCGCACCCGGTCGGCCGGCAGGAGCTCGGTGATCGGCACCCCGGCGACCGTCGAATAGCGCGACAGCGGGACCATCGTGTCGCCGTGGCCGCCGAGCACGAACGCGTGCGTGTCCTCGACGCTCACACCGAGCTCCTGGGCGATGAACGTCCGGAACCTGGCGCTGTCGAGCACCCCGGCCATGCCGATCACCCGCTCACGCGGGAAGCCCGATGCCTCGAGCGCGACGTGGCACATCGCATCGAGCGGGTTCGTCACGACCACGAGGATCGCGTCGGGCGACGCCTTGGCCGCCTGCTCGACGACGGAGCGCACGATGCCCGCATTCTTCGTGAGCAGGTCGTCGCGGCTCATCCCGGGCTGACGGGCCAGACCGGACGTCACGACGATGACGTCGGAACCGGCCGTGTCGGCGTAGTCGTTCGTGCCGTGGATGCGCGCGTCATGGCCGACCACCGGCGCCGCCTCCGCGAGGTCGAGCCCCTTGCCCTGCGGCAGCCCCTCGACGATGTCGACGAGGGCGACATCGGCGAGACCGGCCTCGGCGATCCGCTGGGCGGTCGTGGCGCCGACATTGCCGGCGCCGATGACGGTGACGAGATTGCGTGACATCGACCGTTGCTGCCTCCTGGGATGTGGCCCGGCTCGCGGGCGGGCCCGATCGGGTCATTCTAGGTGCGCGGCCGACGTGGCCTCGTCGTTCGTTGGTCGGAGGCATGGACGGGTGTCGATTACCGGTTGCCCTCGACGACCGGACGATGATGCGGTCAACCCGTCCGTTCGGAGTCCACTTGCATGTCCACCTCCGCCCCCGTCGCCACGCTCGTCATCCTCGGTGGGGTCATCGCCCTGCTCGGCCTGTTCACGGCCGGCAACATCGTCGTCACGGCCGTCGGCCTGGTCGCGATCTTCGCCGCCGGCCTGCTGCAGGTCGCCGAAGTCAGGTCGTCCCGATGACGCCGTACCTCTCGCTCCTCGGCATCCTGCTGATCGTCATCGCCGTCCCGTTCGGCCTGATGCTGGGGCCGCTCGTCGTGGGGATCGTGCTCGTCGTCTTCGCGCTCCGGCGTCTCGAGGACACCCTCGACCGGAGCATCGTCGAGCCGGCCTGAGCGGCCGGCTCAGCCGGCGGCCGGATCCGAGCGCACGTTGACCTTCGGCGTCGACGGATCGAGCCTCGGGCCGGCCGCCCGGACGTCATCGCTGACGCCATCGGCGTAGGCCTCGAAGTTCGAAGCGAACATGGCCGCCAGGCGCTGCGCCTGCCGGTCGTACGCCGCCGTGTCGGCCCACGTCGCGCGGGGGTCGAGGAACGATGCCGGGACGTCCGGGCACTCCAGCGGGACCTCGATCCCGAAATTCGGATCGACGCGCGTGGCGACCGACCCCAGCCGGCCGTCGAGGGCGGCACGGACCATCGACCGGGTGTGGGCGATGTTCATGCGCTCGCCGGTGCCGTACGGTCCACCCGTCCACCCGGTGTTGACGAGCCAGACCTGGGCGTCCTGGGCGGCCAGGCGGTCGGTCAGCATGCGGGCGTACTCGCCGGGGTGGCGGGGCATGAACGGCGCCCCGAAGCAGGCCGAGAAGGTCGCCTTCGGCTCCTTCACCCCGACCTCGGTGCCAGCGAGCTTGGCCGTGTACCCGCTGATGAAGTGGTACGCCGCCTGGGCGTGCGTCAGCCGCGCGATCGGCGGCAGCACCCCGAACGCATCGGCGGTCAGAAGGACGACGGTGGTCGGCTGCACGGTCATCCCGGTCGGGTCGGCGTTGCCGATGAAGTGGAGCGGATACGCGCCACGGGTGTTCTCGGTGAAGCGCTCCGAGTCGAGGTCGAGCTCGCGGGTCATCGGATCGAGGTCGACGTTCTCCAGGACGGTCCCGAACCGGCGCGTCGTCTGGAAGATGTCCGGCTCGTACATCGGTGAGAGGCGGATCGTCTTGGCGTAGCAGCCGCCCTCGAAGTTGAACAGCCCGCGATCACTCCAGCCGTGCTCGTCGTCGCCGATGAGCCCGCGCTCGGGGTCCGCGGACAGCGTGGTCTTGCCCGTCCCCGACAGGCCGAAGAACACGGCGCTGTCACCGCCCGGACCGACGTTGACCGACGAGTGCATCGGCAGGACGTCCTCGTCCGGCATGAGGTAGTTCATGACGGTGAAGGCGGACTTCTTGATCTCGCCGGCGTACTCCGTCCCGACGATGATGATCTCCATCCGCTCGAGGTGGAGGAGGATCGCCGTCCCGGTCCGGGTGCCCTCCGTGGCCGGGTCCGCCTGGAATGACGGGACGCAGATGATCGTGAAGTTCGGCTCGAACCCGACGAGCTCCGCGGCGGCCGGCCGACGGAACAGGTTTCGCGCGAAGACGCTCGCCCACGCGGACTCCGTGTAGACGCGCAGCCGCCGCTGATGGGCAGGGTCGGCACCGATCAACAGGTCCTGGCTGTAGAGGTCCTTCTCGGCGCAATAGGCCACGAGGCGGCCACGCAATCGGTCGTAGTCGGCCTCGGCGATCGGCCGGTTGACCTCGCCCCACCAGATCTTCGCCGTGCTCGTCCGCTCGTCCACGATGAACTTGTCCTGCGGTGAGCGACCGGTGTGCTTGCCGGTCCGGACGACGAGCGGGCCCTCGGCGGCGATGAGGCCCTCGCCGGTGCGGATCGCGTCCTCGACCAGCTCGGCGGTCGGCAGGTTCGCGAGCACGCGACGGCCGATCGGCGGGCGGCCACGGACGGCGGCTGTCGGAGGGTGGTCGGGGCGCGCGGGTTGCGTGGTAGCCATGGCCGGTACGGACTCCTGGGCGCGGGCGATCGCTGCCTGATCGACCGGCCGCGCGTACCGCTCGCTTCCCGGGCGATCGGGCCCGGATCGACGCTAGCGGGAGTCGGCTTCCACAGTCGCGCTACGGGAATCGTATCACGTTGCGGTTCGGTGGCGACTGGGTGTCGGCCTCCCGTGGTGCGTCGGGCCACCGCGACAGCCGGTTGACCGCACGGCCGGTTGGCCCGTAGCATCGGTGCACAACCGAAGAGCACGTATCAAGAGATGGCTGAGGGACCGGCCCGTTGACGCCACGACAACCTACCGACGCGAGGTCGGCAAGGTGCCACGTCCGGGCAGGTCCTCCTGCGAGATACGGGACTCTCCGGAGCCCGAGGCATCGATCAGGGTCCTGCCAACCACGACCGGTCCGTCGCCTGAACGCGACCTGGAGACCATTCGTGAGCACACCGACCCTGACGCCCCCCACGCCGAGCTCGCCGACGTCGTCGGCCGACGTCCCGCCTTCGCGTGACCGGATCACCGGCCTGACCTGTCGCAACTGCGGCCTGGCCCGACCGATCGAGATCGCCTACGTCTGCCCGGCCTGTTTCGGGCCCCTGGAGGTGACGTACGACCTCGCCATCGTCGCCGAGACGCTGACGCGCGCGGCCATCGCGAGTCGCGGGCCGGGCATCTGGCGCTACCTCGAGCTGCTCCCGATCGATCGAGCGCCAGCACGGTCGCTTCCGGTCGGATCGACCCCGCTGACGCGCGCCGAGCGCCTCGGCCCGGTCCTCGGGGTCGACCGGCTCTGGCTCAAGGACGACACGCGCAATCCGTCGCTGTCGTTCAAGGACCGGGCGGTCGCCGTGGCCGCTGCCCGGGCGGTCGAGTCGGGGATCACCGCGCTCGCCTGCGCATCGACCGGCAACCTCGCCGGGGCCACGGCAGCCGCGGCCGCCGCCGTCGGGCTGCCGGCCTTCGTGTTCATCCCCGCCGACCTCGAACCAGCGAAGGTGGATCACGCGCTGGCGTACGGCGCGACGGTCGTGCCGATCGATGGCACCTACGACGACGTGAACCGGCTCTGCCTCGAGATCGCCGACGAGACGGGCTGGGGGTTCGTCAACATCAACCTCCGGCCGTTCTACGCCGAGGGATCGAAGACTTTGGCCTACGAGATCGCCGAATCGCTCGGGTGGCGCTCGCCCGACGTGGTCGTCGGCCCGGTCGCGTCAGGGGCGATGTTCACGCGCGTGGCCCGCGGGTTCGACGAGCTCGCCGACCTCGGGCTGATCGAGCGCCGGCCGATCCGCTTCGTCGGCGCCCAGGCGAGCGGCTGTGCGCCGGTGGCCACCGCATTCGCCGCCGGCACGGACGTCATCGAACCGGTCCGCGAACCGGATACGATCGTCCGCTCCCTCGCGATCGGCAATCCGGCCGACGGCCGCTACGCGGTCGAGCTCGCGCGCGACAGCGGTGGGTCGATCGAGGCGATCGACGACGAGGTGACCGCCGCGTCGATCCGTGACGTCGCCCGGCTCGAGGGGCTCTACCCCGAGACGGCGGGTGGCGTCACGCTGGCTGCGGTCGCCGCCGCCAAGCGACGAGGCGTCATCCGCGATGGCGATGAAGTGGTCGCCCTGCTGACCGGCAACGGGCTCAAGACCCCGGATGCGCGATCGCTCGGCCTGGCCGGCGGTGAGGCCGCGGTCGCGCGTCCCGGCCAACCCGGTCTTGCGCCGGTGATCCGCCCGAGCCTGGCCGCGTTCGAAGCCTGGCTGGAGGTGGGATCGTGAGCACCGTCCGCATCCCGCCAACGCTGCGCACCTCGACCGGCGGGGAGAAGCTCGTGACCATCCCGGGCGGAACGGTCCGCGAGGTCATCGCCGGACTGGTCGCCGCCCACCCCGGCCTCGAGTCGCAGCTGCTGACACAGGACGGCGATCTCAACCGGTTCGTCAATGCGTTCCTGAACGACACGGACGTGCGCCACCTGCAGGCGCTCGATACGCCCGTCGGTGAGGCGGACACGCTGGTCCTCCTGCCGGCGATGGCCGGCGGCTAGGTCAGGGCCCCAGCGTGACGGGCTAGGCTCGATCCAGGGCCCGACGCAGGTCCGCGATCAGGTCGTCGGCGGCCTCGATCCCGACCGATAGCCGGATGAGCGCCGGGTCGACCTCGAGCTTCGATCCGGCGACGGACATGTGGGTCATGGCCGCGGGGACCTCGATCAGTGACTCCACCCCGCCGAGGGACTCCGCGAGGGTGAACAGCCGGGTCGCCTCCGCGATCGCCACGGCCCGCTCGGCGGCGGTGCGCATCCCATCGGCCGACGGCTCGAACGAGACCATGCCCCCGAAGCCGGGGTAGCGCACGGCGTCAAGGTCCGTGCGTGCCCGCAGGAAGTCGACGATCGCGCGCGCATTCGCCTGGTGCCGCTCGATGCGCAGGTGGAGCGTGCGCAGGCCGCGCAGGACGAGGAAGCAGTCGAGCGGTCCGGGCACGGCGCCCATCGCGTTCTGCAGGAAGCGCAGCCGCTCGGCGATCTCGTCGTCCGATGTGACGGCGACGCCGAGGATCACGTCGGAGTGCCCGGCCAGGTACTTGGTCGCCGAGTGGAAGACGATGTCCGCGCCGAGGGTGAGTGGTCGCTGGATGGCCGGCGAGGCGAACGTGTTGTCGACGACGATCAGCGGCCGGCGGCCGCCCTCCGCGGCGCGCCGGTCGACCGTCCGCGTGACCTCGGCGATGTCGACCGTCTTGAGCAGCGGATTGGTCGGCGACTCGAACCAAACAAGCCGCGTCCGCTCCGACAGGGCTTCCCACAGCGCGTCCATCCCGGCCGTGAGGTCGATGAACGTCGGGGTGACACCGCCCCCCGGCTTGCGGACGCGCTCGAGATAGCGATACGTGCCGCCGTACACGTCGTCGCCCACGATGATCTCGTCGCCCGGATCAGCCAGCTCGGCGATGGCCGCGGTTGCGGCCGAGCCCGATGCGAAGGCGAACCCATGGGTGCCCGCTTCGAGCGCGGCCACGGCGCGTTCTAGACGCTCGCGGGTCGGGTTCTGCGAACGGGCGTACTCGTACCCGCGGCGTGGCTTGCCGACGGCGTCCTGCTGCATACGTCGATGTCTGGTAGATCGGCGGCGCGACGGCGCCGGTGAGCTCATCGGGCTCGGCCCCGGCGTGGACGGCCAGCGTGTCGAAGGCGAGCTCGTCGCGGTCGTCGGTCCCATCCATGGCGCGATGATGGCACCTCGACCGTCAGGTCGTAGCGGTCCAATCGTCGCGATCGAAGACGAGCTCCTCGCCATCGTCCTCGTCCATCTGGACCCCGACGCGGCGGAACCCGAATTTGGCCAGGACGCCCTGCGAGGCGATGTTCTCGGGCGCGGTCGACGCACGGAACCGGGTCACCCCGTGTTCGCGGTTCGCCCAGTCGAACAGCGCCCGAACGACCTCGGTGGCCACGCCCTGGCGGCGGTGCTCGGCTGAGACGCGATAGCCGACCTCGACGCGTCCCTCGTCATCCGGCGGCCCGTGGAAGCCGGCGGAGCCGATGACCCGACGCCCATCGCCATCGTCGAGGACGATCGCCCGGCCGATCCAGGGCTGGACGGCCGGGTCGGCCACGATCTGGGGATCCGGTACCCGAGGAAGCTGGCGAGGTCGATCGGCATGTCGGCCGGGACGGTCGCACCGATGCTGGCGGCTGCGGCATCGAGGTCACCGGCGACGAGGGCCTGCATGAACTCGAGCGACATCGACACGAGCTCGAAGCGAGGCGTGCGGATCGACGGCACGCTCGACACGACCTAGCTGCTGGCTGCCGGGTGGTGGGCCAGGTACTCGAGCAGATCCAGCTTGGTCACGATCCCGACCGGTCGCTCGCCACGGATCACCACGAGGGCCGTCGACGTCCCGCTGAGCATGGCAAACGCTTCGTCGAGGCTGGCCGTGGCCTCGACCAGCGGCAGCGGCGGATCCATCACCTCCCCCACCGTGCGGTCGACGACCGATGGGTCGCGGAACGCCCGATCGAGGAGGCCCTTCTCACTGATCGACGCCGACGAGCCCAGTGACCGCATCCCCGTCGGGTCGTTCCGAGACGGGCATCTGGCTGATCCCGAAGGATTGCAGGGTCGCGATGGCCTCGCCGACCCGCTCCGTGGTCCGGGACACGACGACGAGCGGCCGATCCGTGGCGTGATGGCGATCGCTGAGCAGGACGTCGATCCGGGCCGACGAGCCGGTCGTCGGGAGGAGGCCGTTGTTGCGCATCCATTCGTCGTTGTAGAGCTTCGAGAGGTAGCTCCGGCCGCTGTCCGGCAGGAGGACGACGACGACCGCGTCATGGCCGCCATCGGTCGCGGTCAGCTCGCGCACGACCTCGCGCGCGGCGACCATCGCCGTCCCGCACGAGCCGCCCGAGAGGATGCCCTCCTCGCGGGTGATCCGGCGCGCCATCGCGAAGGCGTCACGGTCGCTGACGCGTACCCACCGGTCGACGGCGCCTGGGTCATAGGTGCCGGGAAAGAAGTCCTCGCCGACGCCCTCGGTCAGATACGGCCGAGCCGTGTCGCCCGACAGGACGCTGCCCTCCGGATCGGCGCCGATGACCTGGATGTCCGGGTTCCGCTCCTTGAGCACGTGCGCCGCGCCCGAGATCGTGCCGCCTGTCCCGACGCTCGCCACGAAGTGGGTGATCCGCCCGTCCGTGCCCTCCCACAGCTCGGGCCCGGTGGTCCGCTCGTGGGCGGCCGGGTTCTCCGCGTTCCAGTACTGGTCGGGCTTGAAGGCACCCGGGATATCGCGCGCCAGGCGGGCCGCGACGCTGTAGTACGACGCCGGCGAGTCGGGCGGCACGTTCGTCGGACACAGGACCACCTCGGCGCCATAGGCGCGCAGCAGGGCCTGCTTCTCGACCGACTGCTTGTCGGCCATGACGAAGATGCAGCGATAGCCCTTGAGGGCGGCGGCGATGGCCAGGCCGTGCCCGGTGTTGCCGCTCGTCGGCTCGATGATGGTGCCGCCCGGCTTCAGCAGGCCGGCGCGCTCGGCCGCCTCGATCATGGGCAAGCCGATGCGGTCTTTGACCGAGCCGCCCGGGTTCAGCATCTCCATCTTGGCCAGCAGCAGCGGCTGCCGATCGACGGAGCCGAGGTCGCGGGTGATGCGGCTGATCCGGACGAGTGGCGTGTTGCCGACGAGGTCCAGCACGGATTCGGCGTATCGCATCGCGGCGGAGTATGTCACGGGCACAAGGGCGTCAGTCCCGGTCGATCCGTCCCGGCCGGAGGAGTAGCCAGGTCAGCCGCTGCCGCAGCCGACGCGGATGGTCCGGCGGATCGATCGTCATCGGATGGAGCGCCTCGACGACCGGTCCGAGACGCGCCGCCAGCGCATCCGTCATGACGCGCGCCAGGTCCAGCTCGGCTCGCGAGCCCCGCTCGGGCAAGGTGGCATCAGCCGGCAGGCCGGCGAGCTCACGCACGGTGGCGACGGGCAGGATGCGCGACGCCATCCGCCGACCGACGTACAGATCCTCGGTGCCGGCCATCGCCAGCGGCAGGATCGGGGCCTCGGTGCGCTGCGCGATGATGGCCCAGCCGGTGCGCATCGGCCCGAGCTCGCCCGGCGGTCCGCTGATGGTGCCCTCGGGCATCTGGACGAAGACCGCGCCATTGGCCAGGACCGCCCGGGCCGAGGCGACGTGGCTCTCGATGCCGACGCCGCCACGCCAGACCGGCAGCATGCCCCCGATGCGCCTGGCGAGCCATTCACGCCAGGGCGCCGTGAACGTCGATGGCCCGCTCCCGAGGATCCAGCAGCGCGGCTCGACGGGCAGGGCATGCATCACGACGAACGGGTCCATCCAGCCGCGATGGGCGGCGGCGACCAGGAGATAGCCACCGGCCGGCACGTGCTCCTGTCCGGACGTCGCGATCCGGAACCGGAACAGGCCGAAGCACAGGAACCGAACGAGCAGCCGGACGGCCCGATACAGCCACGACGCCTTCGCCTCCGGTGTGCGGCCCAGCCAGGCGAGGCCCTCGACGGCTCGGCCGCGCGCCGAGGCCAGCGCCTCCGGGTCGAGACGCGACCGCGGCGGACGCCGTGGCCGCCGGGCCGCTGCCGCTGGTGGTCCCGTATCGGGCTCCGCCGGCGGCGGGACCGGGCCGGTCATCGCGGCGGGTCGACCTCCCGATCGATGTCGTCCGTGGGCTCGACGACGTCGTCCGCCTCGTCATCGAGGTCGTCGAACTCGTCGTCATCGTCATCGATGTCGTCACCCGGACGTGGCACGTTCGCCCAGGGTTCGTCGATCGGTCGCGTCATCCACGTCGCGCCCAGGGCGCCCCACGTGGCCGCCTGTGGGTCGGTCGGTGGCGGGTCGGAAGGATGCCCTCGGCGATGCCGGTAGAGCAGACCGATGACGCCGACCACGATCGCCCCGAGCGACACGATCTGGGCGACCGGGGTGCCGTAGAAGGTCCAGTTGTCCTCGCGCAGGTTCTCGAGGATGAAGCGGGTCGCCCCGTACCAGATGAAGAAGACCAGCAGGAGATCGCCCGGGCGCAGACGCGCGCGGAAGCGGAAGCCGAGCCAGACCAGGACGATCGCCCCGAGGATCCCCGACAGCGACTCGTACAGGAAGAGCGGGTGGAAGCGTGTCGTCGCCTCGGGCAGCGCGGCGCACGAGTAGACGTCCTGGAGCCGGTAGGCGCATTCGATGGGGATGCCCCACGGCAGGTTGGTCGGCGGCCCGTAGAGCTCCTGGTTGAAGTAGTTGCCCCAGCGGCCGATCGCCTGCATCACGAACAGAGCGGGGGCGATGATGTCGGCCCAGCGCGAGAACCGCACGCCGCGGCGCCGGGCGTACCACCACGCGGCCAATGTGCCGGTGATGATCCCTCCGTACACGCCCAGTCCCGAATACGGCGGCAGGATGATCTTGATCGGATCGTTCGCGTAGATGTGCCACTGGTCGATGACGTGGTACAGGCGACCGCCGATCAGTGCGGCGATGGCCACCACGATGATGCCGTTGCCGACGACGTCGGGGTCCTCACCGGCGAGACGCGCCAGGCGGACGAGGACCAGGTAGGCGGCGGCCAGGCCGAGCGCGTAGCACAGGCCGTACCAGCCGATGCTGAGCGGGCCGAGCTGGAACGCGATGGCATCGGGGGGGACGTCGAACATGCGGCGAGTGTAGCGACGCCCGGTTCGGAGGACGCTCCCTATACTTCGCGGCGGTGAACGCCGAGTTCAACTGGTGGCTGCTCATCGTCGGGCTCGTCGTGGGAGCCGGGCTGGTCTGGTTCGTCCTGATGGACGCCCGTCGGCGCGAGGTCGACGTCGACGAGCGCGAGCGGCCACTCGAGGCGGCCTGGCTGTCGCGGATGCTGGCCGACGAGGGCCAGCACGTCAGCCCCGAGACTGTCGAGCGGCTCCTGGCGCTGCACCGCATCTACCTCGAGGCGCCGCCGCCCGACGATCCGGACCTGACGCCGGCGACCGAGGCGGACCCCTCAGAGCACCCCGCGGATGACCGGATCCGCGTCGAGCGAGGGGCTCGCGACACCGGTCAGTGAGATCCCGAACACCGTGCCGTCCGGCACCTGGCTGACTTCCGGCGTCGTACCGACCCAGAACGCGAGCTCATCCCCGAAGAACATCCGGCCGACGTCCTGGCGGCGACCGTCGACCTCCACCCAGCAGCGGTATTCGCTGCCGGCCGGCGGCTGGACGAGTCCGTTGGTGACCACGACGAGCTTCGTCGTCGTCGGCGAGAACAGGAGGGTGCCGGATGTGTCGGGACCGGACCCTGTGAGCACGACGCGGCGCGCGGCGGCGTCGGCCGTGACCTCCAGGGTCGCCCGGTTGACGGCTTCGAGGCCGGCGACGCCGTTGGCGTAGCGCTCCTGCTCGGCCCGGCCGGCGAGGTACGACACCGACCCGACCGCGATCGACACGACGGCCACCGCGGCGAGGGCTGCTCGCAGCGCGATCGGCCGCCCGCGGCGACCGGCGGCCGCTGGCGTGGGATCGAAGCTTCGAGTCGCGCCAGCCGCGGGCGAAGGCACGACGGCATCGCGCGGACGGCCGTGGGTCCGCACGTAGGCGAGCGTGCGCTCGCGCAGGTCCGGCGCGGGTGTCGTCCTGACCAGGTCGCGCAGCAGCGGTGCGGCACGGGACAGCCGGCGGAACTCCTCGGTGCAGGGATCGCAGCCGGCCAGGTGCCCGACGACGGCAGCGGCCAGCGGCGTGTCGCCGGCCATCAGCCGTTCGAGCCCGTCCGGCTCGGCGGCCGCCAGCTCGATCTGCTCGAGAACGTCGTCGTGGTCCATCGATCTCCGTATCAGCGATCGGGGCCGGCCAGCTCGGCCGGCGCGAGGTATCTGGTGAATTCGGGGCCGACGCCGCTGCCGAGCACCTCCCGGAGGTGACGCAGCGCCCGGCGGGTGCGGGTCTTGACGGTGCCCAGCGGCCACCCGAGCCGGTCGGCGATCTCGGATTGCGACAGACCGTCACCGTAGGCGAGCACGATCACGACGCGCTCCGGCTCGGGCATCCCGGCCACGGCCGATTGCAGCGCCGCGCGCAGCTCGCGCAAGGCCAGCTCCCGCTCCGGGGACGGCGGTGGCACGGCACCGGCGACGAGCACGCCGCCCGCCATGATCCGTTCGAGGGTGTCGGCGTCGGCTTCGTCGCCTCCCGACCCGCCAGACGCCGCCGACGACAGCGGGATCAGGTTCGGCCGACGACCCGCCGCCCGGAGCCGGTCGACCGTCCGGTTGCGCGCGATCGTGTGCAGCCATGCCGGAAGCGAGCCGACCGACGGGTCGAACGTCTCAGCACGATCCCACAGTGCAAGGAAGGTCTCCTGCACGACTTCCTCAGCCATCCCTCGATCCGACGTCAGTCGACTCGCCGAGGCGAAGATCGCGTCGGCGTGGCGGTCATAGAGCGCCGCCAGGGCATCGTGCGAACCCGCCGCGACCGCCCGGACAAGGGTCGCGTCGGTGCTCGACCCCGGGTCGGCGCCCGTCATCGGATACGCCGGATGGGGGTTCGCCGGTTTCGCCCGTGCACGTTCACCACGTTCCGGCGGCCTGATGGCGGGCGTCGGCGATGGACCCCGAGACCAGGTGCGCCTCGAGGCAGGACACGCCGCGGGATCCGACGACGGCGTCATGGGCGATGCCCGCGGGAAGCTCGAGCCGATCGCCCGTCTCGAGGTCGACCGGGCCGCTCGTCAGGCCGAACCGGATCGAGCCCTCCGCTACCACGATGACCTTGTCGTAGGCGTGATCGTGGGATCCGTACCGGTCGCCCGGGCCGTTCGACCAGGCGCCAGGCTCGAGGCCTTCGGCGATGAGGCGCGCCCGAAGCGGGCTCGGATCGGTCATGGCCGACGCATGGTACCCGGGCAGGCGTTCAGACGGTGCCGCCCGAGCCGCGTCGCCTAGACTCGGCGCCATGCGGTCGCACATCCTCTACCTCGCCGCCGACGACGTGAACGCCGCGATGCCGCAAGTCGCCGAGCGACTGGAGCTCGCGCAGCGCACGATGACCGCGCTGGTGGCGGACGCCGAGCTGCCGCCGAAGATCGGCGTCCACCCGCGCCCCGGCGGCTCGTTCGCCCATGCGATGCCCGCCACGCTCCGGCCGGCGACCGGTGGCACCGACACGACGGGCGACCTGCTCGGGATCAAGTGGGTGGCCGGCTTTCCCGAGAACCGTGCCCGCGGACTCCCGGCGATCCATGCCCTCGTCGTCCTCAGCGACCCGACGACGGGTGAGCCACGGGCGATCCTCGATGGTGGCCCGATCACCGCGCAGCGGACGGCCGCGGTGTCCGGCGTCGCCATCGCCCGCTTCGGACCCCTCGCCGCCGCCACCGCGGGCGGAGCCGACCATCGACCCCGCGCGACCATCGTCGGCGCGGGCGTCCAGGGTCGCAGCCATCTCGAGGTCCTCGCGCATACGCTGCCCGGCGTGGTGGTGACGATCGTCGACCGCCACGCCGATCGAGCGGCCGAGCTGGCCGACATCGCGCGTGGGATCGCGGGGATCGACGATGTGCACGCGGCCGACGGTGACCCTCGCGCGGCGACCGTCGACGCGGACGTGGTGATCACGGCCGCGTCATTCACGGATCCCGCCCGCCGGCAGACGATGGACGACTCGTGGCTGGCGCCGGATGCCCTGGTGGTGCCCGTCGACTACGCCACGATGCTCGCGGCTTCGGTCGCCCGAGAGGCGGCCCTCTTCCTGACCGACGACCGCGGACAGTTCCTCGCCAATCGCGATGCCGGACAGTTCGACGGGTACCCGGACCCGGCCGCCACGCTCGGTGAGGCCATCCTGGCGGGTACGACGAGGCCGCCGGCAGGACGGGTGGTCGTCACGCATCTCGGTGTCGGGCTCGCCGACGTCGTGTTCGCGGACACCATCGTTCGACGGGCCGAGGCGGCGGGGCTGGGGATGTCCCTGCCGCGCTGAGGGATCGGCCGGTCAGGTCTCGGGGTCGGCTGGTTCGGGCAGAACGAGCGGAGCGATGCGCGGGCCGTCGACGCCGGGCGCCGGGACCATGCGGGTGTAGCGCCCGTCGTGGTACAGCAACGGATCCGGGTCGGACGGGTTGAGCCAGATGGACTGCACACGACCGACCACGATCGTGTGCGTGAAGGCATCGAGCGCGGAATCGATCGTGCACGACAGGTGGGCGACAGCGCCGTTCAGCCGCGGCGGATCGCCAGGCTCGACGTCCCGTGCGAGCCAGCTGTCGAGCAGCCGCTTGTCCGCGCCGGCACGGGCGCAATGAACGCTCACCCGGCGCTGGTGGGACGCCAGGATGTCGATCGCGAAGGTCCGGGTGTGCATGACCTCCTCGTGGGTCCGCGTCGCCCGATCGATGCACACGAGGAGCGACGGCGGGTCGGCCGACAGGGCGGTCATCGCGGTCGCGGTCATCCCGCGCGGCGCACCGCTCGCGTCGACGTAGGTCACGACGACGACCGACGCGGGATGGCGCCGGAAGGCCATGCGGAACAAGCCTCGGTCCAGGACGGTCTCGTCATCGGGGAGCTGGATCGGGTCGGCCATGGTCATCACGCGCTCCGGACCGAGACCGTGGCCGACACCCTGCCGAGCTCCCGTTCCAGCTCGCGATCGAGCAACGCATGCGCGGCGCGCTGGGCGACGATCGGGCGAAGCGTGTGGTCGCGTGCCGGCAGTCGCTCGAGGCGGAGAGTCCCCCAGCGGTGGGCGCGGTCCAGGAAGCCGTCCCGCTCGAGCTCGTCATATAGGGGCTCGTCGTCGGAGAACGCCATCACGACCGTGGTCCCCGCGGCACTGAGCCGATCGAGGATCGACGCGGCCGAGGCGGGATGATCCTCGTCCGGGCTCGTCCGACCGGCGAGCCGCGACGCCAACCGACCGGGCAGCGCCGCAAGCGCGCGGGTGCGGTTGCGCACGAGCGCGGCGACGGTCTCCACGATCCGATCGGCCGACACGTCCCCACCGAGCACGCGACGCCACCACTCGATGCGGCGGAGCCGCTGGACGCGCGCGGCTTGCCGTGCTTCGACGAGGTCGGGCTGCCAGTCCAGGGCGCCCGGGTTCAGCAGCAGCGCGGCGGTCACCCGCTCGTCGGCGGCGGCTCCGCGGAGCGCCCAGAAGCCCCCGGCGCACAGGCCGGCGAGGATCATCCGAGGGCCGTGCCCGCGCATGACGAGGGCATCGATCGCCTGGCCGATCTGATCGCCGAGCTCGTCGCGGACATAGAACTCGGCGACGTCGCGGTAGCGCTCGTGGTCGCCGTCGGCGTCGCCGATCCCCTCGAGGTCGAGGCGCAGCGTCGGCACGCCCTGGGCCGCCCAGCGGCGGGCAGTGTCGACCCAGACCCGGTTCGGACCGATCCGTCGCACCGCGCCGGCGTTGAGGAAGACCCCGGCGACCGATGTCGTCGGTGCGGCGGAGGGTCGAGCGATGATCCCGAAGATCCGGCCCGCGTCGCCCTCGATGGTGATCGGCGTCTCGGTGATCGCGATCCCGTCGATGGTGAGCTCGAGGTCGCTCGCCGGCGTCGGCGGCGCCGGTGCCACCGCGCGCATCGGGACGACGCCCGGTACGGCGTCGGCCAGCCAGCCACGCACGGTGGCGAGGACGTCGGACGGCACGGACGGCCGTTCCGGATGGAAGGTCATCGCGCCCCAGCCGGGCCCCGGCCGCACCACGACGTCGACGCCGTCTCCCGTGAGGTGCGCCGCGACCGCCCCGTCCGTCGGGATGCCGTCCTGCTCGAGCAGGAGCGCACGCTGCAGGCCGCGGGCCGGCAGCTCGACGAGGGCGATGCGCTCCAGGGCGTCGATCGTCTCGGCCGACATCACGAACCCGTTCACCTCGAGCCAGCCCGCAGGCAGCAGGCTCGGCTCCGGTTCGCCGGTCAGGCTGTAGCGCGAGCCCTGCAGTCCGGCGAAGGCGCGCATCTGGCGGACGACGCCGCGACCGCGCGCCGGCACGGCCCACAGGACCAGGTCGTCGATCGCGGCATCGGCACTCACGGCCATGGCGGCCGCGATGCCACCGAGCCCGAGACCGATGACCGCCACACGCTCGCAGCCCGATGTCGCACGGAGCCAGGCGGCGGCGGTCGCGATCGAGGTGGCAGCCGCCTCGAGGCGCGCGGGGTCGCCCGCCGAGCCGCCGCTGTCGCCGGTTCCCGGCAGGTCGAGGCGGAGGGTCGGGTGGCCGGCACCGGCCAGGTCCTCGGCCCACACACGGCGGGCCCGGTAGGAGCTGACCTCGTCCCAGCCCCAGGGCGGACAGAGCACCACGGCCGTCGTCGCCGGATCACCGGCCGGCGGGTGGTACATCGCGAACGCGGCATCGGCGCCGGTGCCGAGATAGACCGGTTGCACGGCCGGGCGGTCGACGTCGAGCTCGGTCATGACGGTGAGATCCCGATGTGGCCGGCCAGGTTCAGGGCGGTCAGCCGGGCGCCACGGAACGGGCTGCCGGGCACGCTCGGGTGAAGCTCGATCCGGCGGGTCGCGCCGGGCTCGATGGAGAAGGCGTCGTCGTCGGCGGCGAAGCCCGGGGCGTCGACACGCACGCCGTGCGCGAAGCGTCGGGTCTCGATGTCGAGCGAGACGGCATCACGGTCCGTGGTCGTGGCGCGGTGCGCGCTCAGGCCGAGCTGATCGGCCTCCTCGATGGTCGTCGGTCGCCCGACCGGGAAGCGGACCGCGTGCGACAGCGGGCGCAGCGGGTCCCCGTCGATCGTGTCGAGCCGCGCGACCACCAGGTCCTGGGCCGGCGGACCGAACCGGTACGCCCACGAGATGTCGACGAAGCGGCCGAGGAGCGTCTCGACGTTGTGGGTCGTCGACGCGTGAGGGATCAGGTCGAGGTCGATCGACGCGTCACCGACCCGCGTCTCGCCGTCGTGATAGAGCGTCACCGACAACCGCGCCGTCAATGATTCGGGTCGGTCATTGGCGACGTGCACGTCGATGCCGCCGAGGCCCTCGTCGGTCATCCAGACGGCGACGGGGCGGAGCGCCCGGCGAAGGTGGTGATAGGCGGCCTTCGGCCGGCCGTCGCGGTCGACGATCCCCCAGCCGGCGCCCGGCACGACGTCGCGCCACCACAGGACGAGGCCGCCGTTGCAGGTCGACGCGGGCCGGCGCCACTCGCCGAACACCTCGGCCATGACCTCGCCGCTGATCGACTGCGAGAGCGCGAGATAGCGATCCGGATCGTCGCGACGGAGCGCGGCCGGCTCGACACCGTACAGCTCGCCGAGATAGTGGTCGCGGACGTCTTCGAAATCCCAGGCGGAGCCGTTGTCGCGGGGGACGCCCGCGTCCCAGCGCGGGTCGTCGAGCGCGACGGGCGGCCGGTCCGGAACGTTCGAGAAGGCCAGGCATTCGGCTGCGAACCGCACCCCGGCGGCACGCGCGTCGGACAGCGGCCGGCGATAGCCGCCGACACCGTAGTAGTTCGCGATGCCGCGGTCCGGACGGAACGGCAGGTCACCGCCGGTCGGGGACGAGGGCACGACGACCGCGTCGGACCCGGCGGCACGGGCGATGCGGGGCAGCGTCACGGCGTAGAAGTCGTCGCGGCCGAGGCTCGGATCGAGCCCGAGCATCGCGACCTGCTGCTCGACTTCACTGTTGCCACACAGGACGGCCGTGCTCGGTCGGGCCGCGAGGCGATCGACGAGCTGCTCCGTCTCGCGTTCGGCCGAGGCGCGGAACGCGTCATCGACGAACGGGTAGTCGAGGTTCGCGAACATCAGGTCCTGCCACACGAGGATCCCGAGCTCGTCGCACAGCTCGTGGAACGTTGGCGATTCGTACGTCCCGAGGCCGGAAACGCGGAGCATGTTCATGCCGGCGGCCCGGACATGCTCGAGCGATCGCCGCACGTCGTCGCCGGTCTCGCCGAAGCCGACCGGATCGATCGGCGTCCAGACGGCGCCCCGCGCGAAGATGCGCGTGCCGTTGATGTGGAGGTCCAGTCCGTCGTCAGCGATGTCGTGTCCGGCGGTCGGGCCGGCGACGATGGAGCGGAAGCCGATGTGCCCGGCATCGATCGCGAGCTCGCCGCCATCCGCCTCGATGACGACACGCACGGCGTACCGGTCCGGCCGCCCGTGCGTGTGCGGCCACCAGCGCGCGGCATCCGGGACGAGCACGTCGCCGCGGACCGCGCGCCCGCCATCGCTGTCGACGAGATCGAGATCCGCGGCGTGCCGCCCGGTCGGTCCGTCGAGCTCGACCCTGGCCCGGGCCGGCGCGGCACCGTCGAGGTCGCGCAGTCGCCCGGAGACCGAGACACGTCCGACGTCGCCGTCGAGCCCGCTCCGCACCCGGAGGTCGTCGACGGCCAACCCGCGGCGCCGCTCGAGGCTGATGGGACGCCATGGCCCGACGACCGCCGGACCCGGCCAGTAGCCAGGCGTACGTCCGATGAGCGATGTCCGGATCCAGCGCAGGTTGCCGTCCTCGACGAGCGCGGTCCGCCAGCGTGCACGCGGCCGACGCGACAGGGCGAGATCGGGCGCCAGGGCCCGACAGTGGATCGCCAGCGTGTGCGACCCGCCCACCAGGTGGCTGACGTCGATCGACAGGCCGAGGAACATCGACGCGCTCGTCGCCAGCGGGCGCCCGTCGAGCAGCACGTCGGCGATCGTCGCGATGCCGTCGAGGCGGAGACGCATCTCCTCGCCGGCCGCGGCCGGGGCGGCGTCGAAGGTCGTGCGGAACCACCAGTCGCGCTCGTCCAGATCGGTCGGGATCGGCGACCCCGCGTCGCGGTAGGCGCCGGCGACGGTGCCCGGCGCGCTGGCCGGGATCCAGCCCGACCGCGGGGGCTCGGATCGAGCGTCACGCTCGCCAGGTGCGAGCTCCCAGCCCGTCTCGAGCGCGCGCAGATCGAGGCCGGGGGCCGAGACATGCATCGGGGCCGCCATCGCGGTCATGTCCTCAGCCGACCGCGCGCCGGATGGCGGCCATGGCGTCCTGCCAGGCCCGGGACATCGCGGCCACGGACGGGTCCGGATCGAATGCTCGCTGTCGAGCGAGCTTGAAGCCCAGCACCTTGGTGCCCTCGACGATCTGGCCCAGGGCCGCTGACGCCGGACGGCCGGCGTCGCCGAGCAGCCAGTCGACGTGTGACGCCAGCAGCTCGAACCCTGCGCCGGCCATCCGGACGGTGGCGAAGGCGTACGCGTGGTAGGTCGCGGCGTCGCCTGCGAGCAGGATGGGCAGGTCGGCGGCGAGGCGCTGACCGAAGCGCGCGAACGGGTCGCTCGAGGGCGCCTTCGTCAGGTGATGGCGGAGCGCGTCGAGCGAGGCGCCACGAAGGGACGGCCCATCGCGCCGCACCTCGGCGTCGAAGGTCACGAGCTCGGTGTAGGGCGGAAGGACCGCGGCATCGATCGGATCGAGCCGGAAGATCCCGCGGAAGTCGGCACCCGACAGCTCGTACAGCGACGCGTTGTGGAAGTAGCGCAGCCGCTCGCCGGCCGGATCGATCGCCTCGGGGATGACCGACGTCTTGACGTGCTCGGCCCGGTAGCTCGTAGCCGACGTGTCGGGCAGGAACCAGGCGTCGAGCTCGACCGTGATCGTCCGACCCTCGGCCAGCAGCTCCGCGATCTGGACGGGCAGCGATCGGTACGGCTGCGTCTCATGGATGTCCACGCCGAACAGCGTCTCGAGGTCGCGCGGGTCGGGCTTGAAGAACGTCCACTGGTCGCCCTCGAAGTCGAGGCGGACCAGGGAGCCGAGCGCGGCCAGCGGCTCATCGCCGTGGGCGTGCAGCAGCTCGACGAGGATGTCCGTGTAGCAGTTGGTCTCCGGGTACGTCCGCCCCTCGCCGTGGACCGCGTGCGGCTGATAGGTCGCCGGGTCGAGCCCGAACAGGCTGACGAGACCGGCACGAGCGAGCGTCATCAGACCCACAGCTCCGCACGGACGGCCGCCGGCCAGGCAGCCGGATCGAGACCGTGCGTCTTGAGCAGCGCCAGCACGATCCGCTCGTGGCCGAAGCCGAGGCACGCCGTGTGGACCTCGCCCCCGTCCACGCCGGCCAGGCCGTGGATCGTCGCGAAGTGATCCTGGTGGTAGTTGAACGAGGCGATCGCGGTCGGTGTCGGACCGGCGATCTGCACGAGGATCTCGACCTTCAGCGCCTGGTCGCGCTGGCTGGCGGCCAGCATGCGTCCGGTCCGACCGAAGAACGGATCCGAGGCCAGATCGGTGCTGGCGTCGAGGCCGAGGCAGCGCAGCAGCTCGAGACCGCGCTGGAGCCAGCGGTCGCGCCAGGCGAGGACCTGGTCGGGCTGGCCCATGCGGACCAACTCGCGCATGTGGAACATCTGGAGCCGGGCCGGGTCGCCCGACGGCTCGTGGCGGAACACGTACGACCCGCCCGGATCGACGGTCAGGCCGCCGTCGCGCACCGGCCCGCGCGCCGCCACCGCGGCGTAGACCGGGTAGCACACGGCCGGGACGAGGGCGACCTCGGTCATGCGCTGGTGCTCGCTCCAGTCCTCGTGGCGGCTCGCCCGCTCGAACTGGTCCAGCGCCTCGCCCTCGCTGCCCTCGAACCCGAAGACCGAGCCGGCGAGGTGCGGGAAGGACTTGAGGTAGCCGCTCTTCTCGAGCTGGTAGCGCGACATGATCGGCGGGAAGCGCATCATCTCGGCGCGCTCGTCGACCGAAGTCCGCGTAACGAGCGCGTCGAATCGCGTCCGGATGTCCTCGTAGACGCCGTTGCGCCCGTAGACGCCGGCCACACCGGTCTCGATGAGCAGGCCGGCCTCGACGAGCGCGTCGAGCAGCGCCGCCTGGTCGGGCGTGGCAGCCTGGATCCCCCCCATGTCAGACGTCCTTTGCGATGAGCAGCAAGCTGGCGTTGGTCTGGTGGATCCGCTCGTTGGCGACCATCAGGGAGGCCGACATCGAGTCGCGGATGTGGCGCCCGACGCTGAACGGCGTGTCGTTCTTGAATCCGACGATGCCGGTCACGCCGAGGGCCCCCTGGCAGATGCGCGGCGTCTGCTCGGAGGCGGCGAGCTTCAGGTTGTTGAAGCGCAGGATCATCGCCATCGTGACGAGGCGCTCCCGCTCGTCGTCGGCGGACGCGTCGACGAAGTCGCGCAGCCCCGAGCCGACTTCGGCGCGCAGCAGGGCGAGGTCGGTCATGAGGTGGGACAACCGCTGGGCCAGTGGCTGGGCCGCTTCCGGGCGTCCCTTCGCCGAGGCCTTCACGAAGGCGCGCGCGCGATCGAAGGCATCGGTGGCGATGCCGAGCCACAGGTGCGACCACAGCACGTGCGTCACGGGGACCATCGATTCGGGGGCGATCGTCGAGAACGGCACCGACAGGATCTGCTCAGTCGGGAACTCCGCGCGGACCGCGAAGCCGGGTGAGCATGTGCCGCGCATGCCCAGCGGATCCCAGGTGCCGGACTGCTCGAGCGTCGTCTGGTCGCGCTGGCTCAGGACGAGGACCTGGTCGCCGGGCTCGGCATCGGGGCTGCGTCGCAGGGTCGTGAGGAAGTCGTCCGCCTGGAGGCCGTACGACACGGTCGGGGCGGCCTTCTCGAACGTGACGCGACCGTCGTCCGTGGGCGTCACCGCCGCGATCGACCGGCCGATGTCGCCGCCGGTCCCGATCTCCGACGTCACCGACGCGAGCAGGCGCTGGTCGCGGACGAGGCTCTCGAGGTAGCCCTCGAACCACGGCGACCCGGAAACATGACGGACGAGCGTCGCGGCCTGGATCTGGTGCATCGCGAAGACCATGCCGCTTGCCCCGCAGCGACGGCCGAGCTCGAACGCCGCGCTGGCGACGGTCTCGAAGCGGAGCCCGTGACCGCCGTACGCGGTCGGGACGAAAGCTCCCAACGCGCCCTCCGCGCGGAGTGCGTCCAGCGTCTCGGACGGGAACCGGGCGTCGCGGTCGACCTCCGCCGCGTTCGGCGCAGCGACGTCGTCGGCGATCCGCCGGATCGTCGTCAGGAAGGCCTGGTCTCGCTCGGTCGCGACGAGCGTCACGCCGGGACCCCGAGCGTCTCGAGCGCCTGGCTGATGGAGCTGACGCTCTGGAAGACCGTTCGCTTCAGCATCGCGTCAGGGAACTCGATATCGAAGGCGGCTTCCAGGGCCAGCATCAGATTCACGCTGGCGTGCGACGTCATCCCGGCCTGATACAGGTCGGCATCGTCGTCAAGGGTGTTGAGGTCGGCGGGCAGCCGGCCATGCTCTTGGATGATCTGTCGAACGCGCTCGACCACGAACCGTTTCCCCCAGATGTTGCGACGGTTTGAAGATCGACCGACGCGATATGGATGATTGCCGGCGGAGCATACGATGTCGGACCGGGGGTGTGACCAATCTCCCACCCTCTTTGGTCCTTTTGGTGCCCCGTTGTGGTGCATCTGCGCAACCACGCGACCTACCTTGAGGGCACCGTATCACTCCGCAGGGGTCCAGACATGAACATTCGCTTAACGCTGTGAATCTTCGCTTCGGACTCGACCTGCTGGCGGTCGCGTCGGTGAAGCGCAGCCTCGACGAGCAGGGGTCGCGCTATCTCTCGCGGATCTACTCGGACGCCGAGATCGCCGACTGCACCCGTCAGAACGGGATCGACGCACGGCGCCTGGCGGAGCGATTCGCGGTCAAGGAGGCGACGCTCAAGGTCCTCCCCGCGGCGGACGAGGGCCTCGACTTCCGCGACATCGAGCTGCGGGTCGACGATGCGACGGAGCGCCGCTGGGTGGCCGTCCACGGGCGGGCGGCCGAGATGGCTTCCGACGCGGGCATCCGTCGCCTGACGGTCAGCGTCACCAGCGACCGGATGCTGGCTGCCGCGGTCGTTGCCGCCGAGATCGACGACGACGCGGGCGGCGGCGAGGTCGTCCATCTTGCGGGCCTGGGTGCGCCTAGGACTCGCTGATCTCCAGCGGTCCGTCGGGGACCTCGATCATCACGCGCCCGTCCTCGACCACGACCGGGTAGACGGCGAGTGGCGCCTCCGCTGGCGGATCGAGCGGTTCGCCGCTGGTTAGGTCGAAGCGCGACAGGTGCAGTGCGCAGGTCAGCGTGCCGTTGGTCAGGAAGCCCTTGTCGAGCTCGAAGTACTCGTGCGAGCAGACGCCCTGCACCGCGGTGAACTCGTCACCCTGGTTGATGACCAGCACCTGGTCGGTCCCGTCGACGAAGACCATCGTCATCTCGCCGTCTGCGACGTCGCCGACGCCGACCAGGTCGATCCGTCTCATCGTGCAGCCCCGATCGCGCGGGGCTGGCGCAACGGAGGTTGTGGAGGCATCAGGCGGCCGCCTCGCCCGTCACGCCGTCGGTCCCGGCCGTCCACTTCGCCTCGAGGAGCTCACGGAGACGGTCCTGCGCCGACGCCAGCGGGACGCGGGCGACGACCGGCTCGAGGAACCCGAGGACGATGTACTTGCGCGCCTCGTCGGGCGGGATGCCGCGCGACTCCAGGTAGAAGAGCTGCGTCTCGTCGACCGGGCCGACGGAGCTCGCATGGGCCACGCGGCGACAGTCCGGCTGGTCGATCTCGAGGCTGGGGATGGCGACCGACCGGGCGCTCTTCGAGAGGTTCATGCCGAACTCGCCGAGGAAGCTGTCGGTGCCGTTGGCCGATCGATCGATCGTGATGAGGCCCTTGAGGTAGGTCCGCGAGCTTTCGAGCAGCGCGGCCTTCGACAGGAGGTCGCCGGTCGTATCGCGCCCGACATGGGTCGTGTACGAGGTCAGGTCGAACAGCTGCTCCTCCGCACCGAACACGATCTCGACCTGCTCGACCGAGCTGCGGTCGCCGGCGAGCCGGTTGTCCACGCGGCTGCGGATCAGTCGGCCGCCGAGCTGGGCGAGTGCCCACTGCAAGGTCGCCGCCTCGCCGAGCACCGCGGTGCGGTGCTGGATGGCCACGACGTTGCCGGGCAGTTCCTGGAGGCTGGCGACCTGGAGCGAGGCATTCGCCCCGAGGGTCACCTCCATCGTGCCCGCGAAGAACGCCTGGGCCGTCGCGTCCTCGACGCCATCGACCGGAACCAGCTCCTCGACGATCGACGCCGTCGCCCCGTCGCCGACCCGGATGAACGTTCGGGTGATCAGCGCGCGATCCGCACCGCCGAGTGCCCAGCGCACGACGATCGGCTTGGCCAGGGTGACGCCGGCCGGGATGTCCAGGACGACCGCCTGGCTCCATAGCGCCCGGGTCAGCTGGGCGAACTTGTCGTCGGCGGGTAGCCGCGGCCCGCCGCTCGATCGCCTCGCGGGCGGCGGCCGGGTCTCGCCCGTGTAATTCGGCGACGGTCGTGAACTCGACACCCGAAGCCCGGGCCGCATCGGAGAGCGCCGAACCGGCCACGCCGCCCTCGGACAGGATCAGCACGCCCTCGGCGTCCTCGGGCAGCTCCGTCGGGACGTGCTCCGTGGCCGGATCCCAGACCAGGCGCGTCGCGTCGAGCTGCGCCGCACGCAAGTCGATGTAGGGCGTATACAGCAGGTTGGTCTCGCCGGGCAGCGACGCATAGGCCTCGAAGCCCGCGACGCGATCGTCGAGCGACCAGCCAGGCAGGTCCTGGATCAGATGCAGCTCGTCGACGTCGGCGCGTTCGACGGGCAGGGCTAGGTCATCGAGGGCCCGCCGCGCGGGCCGGGGCCTGGCGGCCGGGGCCGTCAACCCAGGGACCCTTCCATCTCCATCTTCACGAGGCGGTTGAACTCGATGGCGTACTCCATCGGAAGTTCCTTGGTGAAGACCTCGAGGAAGCCCTGGACGATGAGGTTCTGCGCCTCGTTCTCGGTCAGGCCACGGCTCATCAGGTAGAAGACCTGGTCCGCGCTGATCTTGCCGACCGTGGCCTCGTGGGTCATGGTCGTGTCGTCTTCCTGGATGTCGATGTACGGGTACGTGTCGCTGCGGCTCTGGTCGTCGAGCATCAGCGCATCGCAGCGCACGCTCGCCACGACGTTCGTCGCACCAGGAGCGACCTTGAGCTGGCCACGGTACGTCGCCCGGCCGCCGTCCTTGGAGACGGACTTCGAGACGATCCGCGAGCGCGTGTTGGGGGCGAGGTGGATGGCCTTGGCACCGGTGTCCTGGTGCTGGCCCTTGCCGGCCACCGCGACGCTGATGATGTCGGCCGTGGCGCCCTCGCCGCGGAGGTAGATGGCCGGGAACTTGACCGTCTTGCGCGAGCCCGTGTTGGCGTCGATCCACTCGACCGTGCTGTTCTCGTAGGCGTGCGCGCGCTTCGTCACGAGGTTGTACACGTCGTTCGACCAGTTCTGGATCGTCGTGTAGCGGACCTTCGAGCCGGGCAGCGCCACGACCTCGACGACCGCCGCGTGGAGCGAATCGGTCGCGTAGATCGGGGCCGTGCAGCCTTCGATGTAGTGGACCTTGGCGCCCTCGTCGACGACGATCAGCGTCCGCTCGAACTGCCCGGTGTTCTCGCCGTTGATCCGGAAGTAGGCCTGCAGCGGGAGCGGCACCTCGACGCCCTTGGGTACGTAGACGAACGATCCACCCGACCATACGGCGCTGTTGAGCGCCGCGAACTTGTTGTCCTCGGGCGGGACGATCGTGCCGAAATGCTTCCGGAAGATCTCGGGGTATTCCTTGAGCGCCTGGTCGGTGCCCATGAAGACCACGCCGATCTTGCTGAGCTCCTCGCGGACGCTGTGGTAGACGACCTCGGAGTCGTACTGCGCGCCGACGCCGGCAAGGAACTTGCGTTCCGCCTCGGGGATGCCGAGCCGCTCGAACGTCGCCTTGATCTGCTCGGGGACGTCGTCCCACGACTTCTCTTCGCGCTCCGACGGCTTGCGGTAGTAGACGATCTTGTCGAAGTCGATCCGATCGAGACCGTCGGTCCACGTCGGCATCGCCCGCTTCTCGAAGTGGTCGTAGGCACGCAGCCGGAACTTGAGCATCCACTCCGGCTCGTCCTTGAAGCCGCTGATCTCCTCGACCGTGGCGCGCGTGATCCCACGCTTGGTCTCGCGCAGGTAGGCGATGTCATCGTGGAACGCGAACTGGTCGCGCTTGTCGGTGACGATGTCGCGGGTGGCGGTCATTCGTGCCTCGGTCCGGGGGTCATGCAGGAAGGCGAGAGCGGGCCCGAGGGGGAACGCGACCCGTCGTCAATTCCGAGTCAGATTATCGGGATTGTCGGCGGGACCGTCAACGGCACCCCCGGCGGCCGCGTCGGGCAGACCTCCTGGACGCGACGACACCGCCCCGTGCGGGGCGGTGTCGGTTCGTGGCGTGTCGATCGAGTCAGGCGCGGGCGGGCGTATCCGTGTCGATCGTCTGGGGGGCGCCGTCGGTGCCGAGGCCCTCGGGCAGCTGCGTCGGTGGCTCGGCGAACGGACTATCGGCGGAGTCGAGCGAGTCGCTGTACGCCGAGGGCGCGACGCCGGCGGTCTCGGCCGCGTCGAACGCCCGGGTGTCGTCGTCGAGGTCCCAGGCAGAGCGCCGCTCGTTCATCTGCTCGCGTGCGCGCTGGGCGACGTCACGCAGGCGGGTCTTGACGCTCGGGGAATTGATGAGCGCCCAGCCCACGAGGCCGAGCGTGACCAGGCCGGCCAGGATGAACGGCGCCCGCGGGAGGCGATCCGGCTTGACCAGACCGGCCAATTCCGCTGCGTCACGGGCGCCCTTGGCGACCTGCTTCGCCCCGTCCTTGGCGCTCTCGGCGACGTGCTTCGATGCCTGCTTCGCGCCGTCAGCGACCTTGTTCATGTCGACGGTCGGCATCTCGACCGCGCTCACGTCGACCCGTGGCATCTCGAAGTCGTGGCGGAACTCTTCGATGTCCTTGCGGACCTCGCGAAGCTCCTTGCGCGCCTCGCCCAGCGCCTTCGCGATGTCATCGCGCGACATCTCGGGCAGCCGCAGTTCCGGCCAGCGGATGTCCTTCCGCAGCTCCTTCAAATTCAACTCAGGCATCGCTCGCCTCCTATCACGGGTGGGCGTCAAGGATACCCCTCGGCATCATCGGGCCCTCATCCCGATGCCATCCCGGGCTTGCAGTCCCGTGCCAGCCGGCGCGGTCGGCGACCGCCGCGCTCCGAGCGTCAGGGCCGGATCGTCTTGGTCGCCCAGGCTCCCCAGTTGCCGCGACGGTCGCGTTCGCGGACCCGGAACTCGTAGACCTGGCCACGCAGCCAGCGGCTCGTGACCGACGTCGCGCGGGTGATGCCGTAGTCGTACCACGACCCGCCGACGCGACGACGCTGCACCTGGAAGTAGCGGTGGCCGGCGGTCAGGACCTGGAGACGGAGATCGCCGCCGGACCAGCGCACGGTGCCGCGCGACCAGCGCGCGTTGATGTGGACCTTCGAGAAGGACCCAATTCGCGTGTAGCCGCCCGTTCGGTCCGGCCCGCGCAGGTACACCCCGGCCCAGTAGCGCGTGCCGTTATCGGCGATCGCCAGCCCGAACCCCACGTAGTTATAGGCGCGCGAGACGACGATCTCGCGGTGGCTCGGCGACCCCATCCAGCCTTTGACCGCATACGCCGCGGACCCGTCGAGGTCAGCGGCCGTGTTCCAGGCGATGATCTCGCCCGCCGCGTACCAGTCGATGCCGGCGTCATCGATCATGTCGAAGACGTCGCGGCCACCCGATTGCGTATGGCTGAACTCATGGGTCGACGCCATGTACTGCGCACGCTCGCGCGCGAGCCGGGTCAGCCGCGTATCCGGGCGCAGCTTGACGAGGCCGCGGGCGGCGCGCTGCTTGTTGGTCAGGGCGAGGGCGTGCTGCTCCGCGCCGACCATCGCGGAGTCGCTCTCGTCGACGGCCGAGGCGGTCGCGGCCGGGACGAGTCCGATGACAAGCGCGATGACAAGGGCCATCAGACCGTGGCGACGGATCTGGAAGGGCATGCGTTGATGCTCGACACGGGTGGGGCGTCGCGGAACCGGTCCTCGGTCCCAGTGCGGGGAGGAGGATGGTCACGGTCCGGCCCACCCGACCGTACCCACCGGGCCCGGACTCCACGGGACCGCACGGGACCCCACACCGCTCGGGCCGTCCGCGCCATCCGTGCGACCATTCGAGCACGCGACACAAGACGAGAGGAGGCCACATGTCCACCACCCGACGCGCCGAGGTCGACTGGTCCGGCGACCTTGCCACCGGCAGCAGGGACCGTCAGCGCGGTCTCCAGCGGAGCCTTCGCCGATCTGCCCGTGAGCTGGGCTGCACGGACCGAAGCGCCCGGCGGCAAGACGAGCCCCGAGGAGCTCGTGGCAGCCGCCCACGCCTCGTGCTTCGCGATGGCCTTCTCGGGGCGTCTCGGACGCGCCGGAGCGCCGCCCGATCGCCTATCGAGTATCGGCGGACGTGACGTTCGAGAAGCTCGACGCCGGCTGGCGCTCGTGTCGAGCCACCTGACCGTCCGCGGTGTGGTGCCCGGCATGTCGAGCGAGACGTTCATCGCCGAAGCCGAAGCGGCGAAGGACGGCTGCCCGATCAGCCAGGCGCTGAACGGCAATGTCGCGCTCAGCGTCGACGCGACGCTCGAGGGTGCCCTAGGCGATCGTCAGCAGCCGGCGCGGGTTGGCGACCGTCATCGTCTCGATCTCCGCGTCGCTGACCCCGGCCTCGCGCAGCCGCGGCAGGAACGTCCGGGCGAGGTAGGTGTAGCCGTTGCCGCCGTAGCGGGCGAGCTGCGAGTCGTGGCAGACGTCCTGGCTAAGCAGGATGCGCTCGACGTGGCCGCGCGCCGAGCAGCTCGCACAGGAGCTCGACGATGCGCCCTTCGCCGTGCCGCTCGGCCGGCGTGAACGACATGCCGAGGAAGTCGAACTCGACGCTGGCGCCGCGCTCGACGATCGACAGGTGGTGCTCGAGATGCGGGTACGAGTCGGCATGGCCGATGACGACCCGCGTCGGGTCGGCACCCTCCTCCTCGAAGATGCCGTAGCTGGGCGCGCCCGACGGGCGACAGGACGGCGTGGGTCGTGATCGCGAGCCCCGTCCGGCGCGCCGCGCGGGCCGCCGCACGATGGACGCGCTCCTCGAGGGCGGACAGCCACGGCTTGTCGGTCCCGATCTCGCCGATGATCCCGGGCCGGACGCCGCTGTCGCCCACGCCGTCGGTCGACCTCGCGGACGAGCTCGTCGGCGAGGTCATCGACGGAACGCCGGTCGATGTCCGCGCCTCGGCCGGGTAGTACGCGTGCGCGGTACCAGCCGCAGCCCATCACGACGTGGAGCCCGCTCGGCCGTGGCCAGCCCGGCCAGCCAGCGCCGGGTCGCGGCCCACGCCGGGCGAGGGTCAGGTCGACGACGCTCCGCCCCCGCCGCCCGGAACGCGCTCGAGCTCCTCGACGATGAGCGGCTCGTCACGCGTGAGCTGCCAGTAGTCCCAGCGGGCCGGGATGTGCCACAGCGCGATCTGGGTGTGCTCGTGTGGCAGCGTGAACCCGAGGTCGGCCGGGTCGATCGGGCCCGAGGACGGTCTGGACGTGCGGCCATGGCCGCCGATGCTACGCCGTGGCCGGCGCCCGGGCGCTCGGCACGCGCGGCGGCGAGCAGGACGTCGAGGATCGGCGGTCGCGCGACGGATCGAGTCGTCGGGGCGGTAGCCGTCGCCCGGCCTCGATCCGCTGGAGCAGCAGCCCGTCGAGCAGCGCCATGAAGCCCGCGCGCGAGCCCGTCGACGTCGAGCCAGTCGGGCAGCTCGCCGCGAGCGATGCCCTCGCGCAGGAGCAGCTGGCGGCCCCGACCAGCCGCTCGCGGCGGCGGACGAGCATCTCGCGGACGCCGGGCTCCCCGTCGGCCTCCGCCCAGGCCCGGACGAGGCGTCACCTGGCCCGGCTCGCCCTCGAACGTCGTCGATGGTCTCGACGTAGTAGGCGATCGCCGTGCGGAGCCGCTCCGCGCGTCGTCGTCGACGGCGCGAGCCGGGCCGCGAGCGTCTCGAGGCCGCGGCCCGAGATCAGGTCGCAGGTGTGCAGGAACAGCTCGTCCTTGCTCCGGAAGTAGGTGTAGATCGCGCCGACCGACAGGCCGCTCTCGCGGACGACATCGGCGACCGTGGCGCGGTGATAGCCCTTCTCGCCGAAGACGCGCGACGCGCCGCGCGTCGACGATCCGGTCGCGGACCTGCTGCTCATGGGCGGCGGTGACGCGAGGCACGTGTGGCTCCGCTCCAAAGGGAACGGATGTTTCTCCACCGTAGCGCACCGCTGCGTCCCGCAACGGGCATCCGTGCCTTGACAAAGGGAATGACGCATTCTCTATGGTGCGGCGTCGACCGAACCGCCCGTGGAGAGAGCCCGATGTTCAGCCCGCTGGGGAGCGTTCGTCTACCGCTTCCGATCGCCCGATCGCCGTCATCGCGATCGTCTTCGCCATCGCGTCGGCTGTCGCTCGCATCGCGGCGTCACGGGCGCCCTGAGCGCCGGCGGCTGGACCGATCCCGATTCCGAATTCGGCCGCCGTCACGGACCGGCTCGCCGACGAGTTCGGCGCCGGCGGCGGCACGATCGTCGCGGTCTTCCGGGGCGAGGCCGGCGACGGACGCCCGGTCCGACGCGAGTACAGGCGGCGATCGCCGGGTCGCTCGACCGGCTGCTGGCAGATCCGCGCGTCGACGACGCCATCGGTTGGGCGGAGACGCGCGACGACCGGTTCATCAGCACGGACGGCACGTCCGCCTACGTCGTCGTCCGCTGGCGATCACCGACGAGGCCGCGGTGGACCAGATGAAGGAGCTCCGCACGCTGGTCGATCCTCCGGCCGGCCTGACGCTCCAGCTGACCGGCGTGGCGCCCGCGACCGAGGATCAGGCCGTCCAGTCCGAGAAGGAGCTGCTCCAGGCCGAGACGGTGTCGTTCCCGTTCGCCGCGCTCATCCTGATCCTCGTCTTCGCCTCGCTGGTCGCTGCCGGCCTGCCGCTCGTCGTCGCCGCCCTGGCCATCCCCACGACGCCTCGGCGGCGTGCTACCTGGCGGCCGCAGGTGACCGAGCTGTCGATCTACGTCCAGAACGTCGCGACGATGCTCGGGCTCGCGCTCGCCATCGACTACTCGCTCTTCATGGTCAGCCGCTTCCGCGAGGAGCTGCGCCGCGGGCGCGACGTCGCCACGGCGGTCGAGATCACCGTCGCGACCAGCGGCAAGGCGGTCGCGTTCTCGGGTCTCGCGGTCGCGGTCGGGCTGTCCGGGCTGCTCCTCTTCGAGCCGACGGCGCTTCGCTCGTTCGGCATCGGCGGCGCGCTCGTCGTGGCCGCCTCGGTCTTCTTTGCACTGACGTTCCTGCCGGCCGTCCTCGGCATGCTCGGCCCGCGGGTCAACGCGCTGCAGCATCGCCGGCCTGCGCGACCGGGTGCGGCGCGCCGCTCGGCCGACCCGGTCCGCATGGCCGCCGAGACCGCGCGCGAATCGCGCTGGGAGCGCATCGCCCATCGGGTGATGGCCCGCCCGTTCGCCGTGCTGATCCCGACGCTCGCCTTCCTGCTGCTCCTCGGGACACCGTTCCTGCGCCTCAGCCAGGGCATCCCCGATGCCTCGGTGCTGCCGCCGGGCATCGAGAGCCGCGAGGCGTCGGTCGCGCTCGCGACCGAGTTCCAGGCCGGCGAGACCTCGCCGATCGTCGTCCTCGCCACGGTCGACGGGTCGCCGACCGACGAGGCCAACATCCAGTCGCATCCTCGACCTGGGCGCGGCGATCGACGCCGTGCCCGACATCGACCGGGTCGAGGGCCCGTTCGTCGGGCTGCGCGATCCCGCGACGGGCGCCGAGCTCGATGCGGCGGGTCTGGCCGCCCTGTTCGCCGCGCCGCGCGACCAGCTGCCGGCCGAGCTGTCGGCCGGTCTCGATCGACTCGAGGAGGCCTACATCCGCGGCTCGACCGTGCGCCTCGATGCCGTGAGCCCGCTCTCGCCCTTGTCGCCCGACGGGACCGCGGTCGTGCCACGCGTGCGCGACGTCGACGTCCCCGGCGTCAGCACGCAGGTCGGTGGGCTCGCCGCCGATGGCCACGACTTCATGGCCAGCCAGTCGGCGACGATCCCGTACGCGATCGGGCTGACCCTCGGGGCCAGCGCGTTGATCCTATTCCTGCTGTTCGGCTCGATCGTCATCCCGATCAAGGCCGTGGTGATGACGCTGCTGTCGATCACGGCGTCGTTCGGCGCGCTCGTGTTCATCTTCCAGGACGGCAACTTCGCCGACGTCCTCGGGTTCACGACACCAGGCTTCACCATCGCCGGCAACCCGATCATCATGTTCAGCGTGCTGTTCGGCCTGTCGATGGACTACGAGGTCCTCCTGCTATCGCGGATCCAGGAGGCGTATCGGCGCACGCGCGACAACACCGCCAGCGTGGCCGAGGGCCTGGCCAAGACGGCCGGCGTCATCACCGGGGCGGCGCTGATCATGGTCGTCGTCTTCTCGGCGTTCGCGCTCGCGGAGTCGATCACCATCAAGAGCATCGGCGTCGGCATGGCCATCGCCGTGCTGATCGACGCGACGATCGTGCGCGTGCTGCTCGTCCCGGCGACGATGCGGCTGATGGGTCGCTGGAACTGGTGGGCGCCGGGTCCACTTGGGCGGCTGGCCGATCGGCTGGGCTTCAACCACGTCGAGGACGACCCCGACACGACGACGCCGACGCCGATCGCGCAGCCGGCGCCCTCGCCCGGGACATGAGCGGCATGGACGAGCAGCCCGATCGCGTGACTCGCCTGGGCCCGGACAGCGGCGGCGGCCGCCCTGCGGGCGACCCGGACGTCCGCGTCTACGGCTGGGACTGGGGTCCGGGTCGCTGGGGCGCGGACCACGAGCGACGACCGGGCCTGCCCTGGATCGGCATCTTCCTCCTCGTCTTCGGCGGGCTGCTGGTGATCCAGCAGCTGTCCCCGGAGGCACGCTCGCTCGGCTCGCTGTTCATGCTGGCGGTCGGCATCGCCTTCCTGATCCGCTGGGCGATCACCCGCGGGACGGGCTCGCTCTACGCCGGCGCGATCATCACGGCGTTGGCGGTCCCGGGCGCGCTCACGAATGCCGGGCTGGCGCGCGAGGGGCTAGGCACGCTGTCACTTGGCATCGCGTTCCTGTTCATCGCGCTCGTCCGGCTCACGTCCGGTGGCGGCATCGGCTGGCAGGCGTGGTTCGGCGGCCTGCTGGCGGTCATCGGCGGGGTGAACCTGGTCCAGCCGCAGGTCGGTGGCCTCATCGTGCCGCTCGCCCTCGTCGCGCTCGGTGCCGCGCTCGTGCTCGGCGGCGTCTTCCGCGGTCCGGTCCGCCGCTAGAGGGACTGCGGGCTAGGCCGCCCCGCTGACCGTCGAGGTGGCCACGTCGACGGCCTCGGCCAGAACCTCCGCGACCCGTTGCATCTCGTCGTCGGTGATGACGAACGGGGGTCCCAGCAGGATCGAATCACCGTCGACGCCATCGGCGTTACCCGTGCCCCAGTAGACCAGCACGCCGCGCTCCCTGGCGGCTGCCAGCACCGATTCGGCGACCTTGGCCGCGCGGGGGAACGGCCGCTTGGTCGACCGGTCCGCCACGAACTCGATGCCGATCATCAGCCCGCGCCCGCGGATCTCACCGACCGCCGGATGCTCCTCGAGCGCGCCCTCGAGGAGCGTCATCAGCCGGACGCCCTTCTCGGCGCTCGCCTCGACCAATCGCTCCCCCTGGAGGATCCGCAGCACCTCGCCGGCGACCGTCGCACCCATGGTCGAGTGCGAATGCGTGAACCCATGGGTGAAGCCCTTGCCTGGAGCCGTGACCGTCTCGTAGACCTGTCCACTGCTCGCCGCGAAGCCGAACGGCCAGTAGCCGCTGGTCGCGCCCTTGGCCGCCACGAGGATGTCCGGCCGGACGCCCCAGTGATCGACGGCGAACCAGCGACCCGTCCGCCCGAAGCCGGTCATGACCTCGTCCGCGATGAGCAGCACGCCGTGCCGGGCGCACACCTCGGCGATCGCCGGCCAGTAGTCGTCCGGCGGGACGGCGGCCCCGAGCGTGGCACCCACGATCGGCTCGGCGAGGAAGGCCGCCACGCGACCCGGCCCGGCCTCCTCGATCGCGGCCTCGAGCTCGGCGGCCAGTGCCGTACCGTCGCCGAGCGCGTGCGCGGCGGGCTCATCGGCGCGGTACGGGTAGGCCGACGAGACATGGCGGAACCGACCGAGCCACGGCTCGTATGGGCGGCGCAGGGCCGGCCGGCCTCCGGCATCGAGCGCCCCCAGCGTGTTGCCGTGATAGCTGCCGTAACGCGAGATCAGCACGTCGCGGTCGGGCTCACCGCGTGCGAGGTGATAGACCCTGGCGAGCTTCAACGCCGTCTCGATCGCCTCCGATCCGCCGGACACGGGATAGATGGCCGGCTCGTCGACAGGCAGCACCTCGGCCACGGCGGTCGCGTAGGACTCGAGAGGCTCGCTGGTGAAGGCCGAGCCATGGGCATAGGCCAGCCGGCGGACCTGGTCGGCCATGGCATCGGCGATCGACGCCCGCCCGTGGCCGACGTTGACGACGATGGCACCGCCGGCGGCGTCGATGTACGTGCGCCCCGTGGAATCCTCGATCGTCGAGCCGCTCGATGTCACGGCGATCGGCGGATCGGCCAGCATCGAACGGCGGAAGACGCGGCCGCGCGGGCGAGGATGATCCGTCACGCCGCCGATCGTAACGGGTCCCGGCCGCCGTCTCGGGGAACCGGGTCGAGGTTCGCGGTGTACGGAGTACGGTTGTCGTGGAGGGCCGTCCACATCGAAGACGCCGAACTGATCGCGCGCGCCCGTGGCGGCGACGTCGCGGCGTACGAGGCCATCGTGCGCCGCTATCAGGACGTCGCCATCCGGACCGCGCACCTCATCTGCCCGGAGACCGATGCCGACGATGCGGTCCAGGAAGCCTTCCTCAAAGCGTTCGATGCCCTCCCCCGCTTTCGCGAGGGGTCGCCCCTCCGTCCGTGGCTGCTGCGCATCGTCGCCAACGAGGCCCGAAATCGGCGTCGGTCGGCTGGACGGCGCCGCGGCCTGGCGCTGCGGGCCGCCGAAGTCGCCGAACCGGGCAGGGCGGCACCCGGCCCGGAGCAGATCGTGATGGCCGCGGAGCAGCGCCGCGAGCTGCTGGCCGCACTCGGCACGCTGCGCGACGACGACCGCGAGGTCCTGGGTGCCCGCTTCCTGCTCGACCTGAACGAGGCGGAGACCGCGGAGACGCTGGGCATCCCGCGTGGCACCGTCAAGTCGCGCACATCGCGCGCCCTCGGACGCCTGCGTGAGGCGTTGGACGTGCCCGTGGGAGGGTTCGAGCGATGACCGACCGGATCCGGGAGCGGTTCGACGACGCCGGCCTCGAGGCGGCGCTCCGCTCGCTGTCCGAGACCATCGATTGGCCGTCCGCGGCGCCGCTGGCGGCGTCCGGGGCCTCCGCCGGGCCGGACGTCGCGCTGCGCGTTCGCGTCCGGCTCACGGAGCGTGGCAACCGACCCGCTCCGCGACGGTGGGGCCTCGGCGTTCGTCCGTTGCGTCGGTCGCTCCTGCTGGCCGTCGCGGCCCTGCTCGCCCTGGCGATCGCCGCCGGAGCGGTCGGTCTGGGCCTGCCAGGTCTGCGCATCATGTTCGGCGAACCGCCGGCGTCGGCGATCCCGTCCGCGACCGTCACCCCGAGCGGCCAGCCGACACCGTCCAGCCGCCCGACGCCGACGCCGACCGTGCCGCCGATCGCCGGGATGCGCCTGAGCCTCGGCCGCCAGGTGGAGCTCGAGGAGGTCGAGGCCGCCACGGGCATCCCGGTCCGCCTCCCGACCGACCTGCGCGTGGGGCCACCGGACACGGTCTGGATCGACCCGGGCAAGTTCGACCAGGTCGCCTATGTCTGGAAGCCGACCGCGACCTTGCCAGAGACCACGGAACGGGGCGTCGGTCTCGTGCTGATGCGGTTCGCCGGCCAGAGCGACGAGGAGTTCTACCAGAAGGTGCTGAGCTCGGGAACGAGGTTGCAGACGGTGAAGGTCGACGGTCACGACGGCTTCTGGATCTCGGGCGAGATGCACTTCTTCTTCTACCAGCGACCCGATGGCGAGTACGTCGACGACGGCCGGCGCTGGGTGGCCGACGCCCTGGTCTGGTACGACGGCACGGCGACCTACCGGATCGAGAGCGCGCTTGGTCGGGACGCCACCATCGAGGTCGCCGAGTCGATCGAATAGCGGAGCGGCCGGGACACGCGGCGGCCTTGGGAACCCCTGGCGGCCGGGCGGTGTACCAGCGATGCGGGCCAACGACGACCCGTGACCGGAGGAACAGGCAGATGTCGTCCACTCGTTCGCAGATCCGCGGGCTGCCCGTCATCGCGCTCATCTCACTGGTCGGCTGCGCGACGGCGTCGTCGCCGTCCGCTTCACCGGCCGCCCCTATCGCCTCGGCGCCGCCATCCGTGGCCGCCACCGCCACGCCCGCGGCCCAGGCTGGTGACGCCTGGCTCATCGTGAGTGATGCCTCGGACGATGAGCTCCGGGTGATCCTCGACAGCACCCTCGAAGACCTCGTCCAGCTGCCCGTCGGGGCTCCCGACGAGACATGGGGCCACGTCCTGACGGCGACGCCCGGCGAGCGGACGACCGTCGTCCACAACCTCGTCGTGCAGCCGGGCTTCGGCGGCTCGACCCAGGAGATCGACGGCCGCTGGCGCCTTCCGACGGTCGGCAACGATCCGATCCCGATCGGTGTCTCGTCGGACCGCTCGACCATCGTGCTCGTCGATGCCGACGCCCGGCACGGCGCCGCGGGCGCCGATCGGGCGGTCAGCCGCTTCGCGGTCGTCGATGCCCGGCTCGGCCTCGGCTATGCGCCGCGCATCATCGAGCTCGAGGGCGCCTTCGACTTCGATGCGCTGTCCCCGGACGGCCGGCTGCTGTACGTCGCCCAACAGGTCCCGGGTCCGCTGGAGGGCCGCTACCAGGTCCGCGCCGTCGAGACGACCACGGGCGTCATGCGCGACGCGATCATCGTCGACAAGCGGAACCTCGACGAGCAGATGGCCGGCTGGCCGATCGACCAGGAGCGCCGGGTCGACGGCATGGTCATGACCCTATACCGCGGCATCGAGTACCCCTTCGTGCACGCCCTTTCGAGCGTCGACGCCTGGGCGGTCTGCATCGACCTCCCGACGCGCGGCTTCGAGGACACCGACGCGGCTGCCGACTGGGGCATCGTCAGCCTTGGCCCCGGGAGGAGCGATCTTGCCGTCAACGCGACGCTCGGCCTGGCGGTCGAGATCCACCCGACCGAGCTGACCGCTCGCCGCAGCGTCGACTTCGAGCCGTCAGCGTCGACGGCCATCCGCCTGGCCAAGTTCGGTCACGGCGAGCTTGGACCGAGCGGGCTTCGGGTCGTGGCTGCGCCCGACGGCGCGAGCGTCTTCGCCGCCGGCGAGGGTGGCATCGTCCGGATCGGTGCCGACGAGCTGAACGTCGAACAGCGCTACCTCGAGGGGACCGCGGTCGATGGGCTTGCCCTCACCCCGGATGGCGCCACGCTGTTCGCCCTGACCCGGACGAGCGGCCGCATCGCCCGGATCGACGTGGCGAGCGGCGAGCTGGTGCGCTGGGTCGGCGATAGCGGGTTCGACCGGCTGCTCGGAGCGCTGCCCTGGTAGGTCCTCGACGCGTGTCGAGTCAAACACCCTCAGCAGGCTCTCAGCGCGTTCTCAGGTTTTGCTGACAATCTCCGGCTGACGGCGCCAGACCGCGCGCCGCCTTCCCCGGAGGCTCCTGGTGACCCGAAACCGCACCATCCTGGCGCTCGTCGTCATCGCCGCCATCGCCGTCGGCGGCTACATCGCCTACGACCAGGTCCTGCGCGGCGACACGGTCGGTGCGCTCACCTTGCCGTCCGTATCGCCCGTCGCCAGTTCGACCGACGAACCGACCGCGACCCAGGCGACCGGAAGCGACGAGCCTGCCCCCGTTACCGGCCTCGACGGCGAGTGGCTGGTGGCCGACGGCAGCGTCGCCGGCTATCGGGTCCGCGAGCAGCTTGCCAACCTGTCGGCCGAGTCGGACGCCGTCGGCCGGACGTCCGACGTGACCGGCTCGATCACGGTCCAAGAAACCGATGACGGCGCGCGACTGACAGCGGGCACGCTGGAAGTCGACACGACGACGATCACGTCAGACGAGGACCGCCGCGACAACCGGCTCCGCAGCGAGGGCCTCCAGACCGACCAGTTCCCGACGGCCACCTTCGTCGTGACCCAGCCGGTCGACGTGCCGGCCGCGGCACTCGCCGGGACCGCGACCGACCTGACGCTCAGCGGCGACCTGACGCTCCACGGCGTCACCAAGCCGGTCGAGATCCCGGCACAGGCGCAGCTCGTCGATGGGCGGATCCAGGTCGCGGGATCGCTGACGTTCGCCCTGGCCGACTTCGACATCCAGGCACCGAACGTCGGCGGGTTCATCATCTCGATCGCCGATGAGGGCGCCCTCGAGTTCCTCGTCAACTTCGAGCGCGGCTAGGCCGAGGACCGACGACCGAGGACCCGCTACTTCGTGTAGACGCCGCCCGGATCGAGCTCCTCGCGGATGAGGCGCAGCTCCTCGGCGGTCGGCGGCGGCGTTGCCGCGAGGTCGTCGGCGACGGCGATCTCCCAGCCGATCGTGGCCTTCACGTCGTCGACCGTGGCGCCCGCGTGGAGCGAGCGAAGACGCATCTCGCCCGTGTCGTCGAAGTCGTAGACGCCGAGGTCGGTCACGACCACCGAGGGGCCCCGTCCCAGCCAGCCGCCCTCGCGCCGGATGCGCTCGGCCTGCTCGGCACCGCCGAGGTTGCCCGGGGAGGTGCGGAAATCGATCGTCTCGACGAACGAGCGGGTCGACTGGCGCATGATCACGAACACGTTCCGCGCGTTGATCGCGATCTCGCAGGCGCCACCGGAGCCCGGCAGGCGAGTCCTGGGCTGATCATATGGGCCGATCACGGTCGTGTTGATGTTGCCGAAGCGGTCGATCTGGGCGGCACCGAGGAAGCCGACGTCGATCAGACCGCGCTGCAGGTAGTAGCCGAACAGCTCGAGCATGCTGACGACGGCGGTCGAGCCGGTGACGATCGTCGGGTCGCCGATGCTCAGCGGGAGGCGCTGCGGGCGGGCGCCGAAGACACCGGCCTCGTAGACGAGCTCGAGAGCGGGAGCGACCGTCCGTTGGGCCAGGTTGACCGCGATGTTCGGGAGGCCGACGCCGACGAAGCAGACGTGCTGACCCTCGAGCGCCCGGGCCGCGGCCACGATCATCATCTCGGACTTGCTGAACGTCGCGTCGGTCACAAGATCTCCGCGTCCGGGTCGCCCGCGTCCCCCTGGGCGACCGCCTGTTCGATGAGCGGCAGCGCGAACCACTCCCCCATGACCGGTAAATGCCCCTGGCGGTAGAGCTGCAGCGAGACCCGGGTCATCGCCTCGACGTTCGCGGCGATCCGCTCCGGGTCGCCGTCGGTCCCGGATCGATACGGGCCGGTCACGAGGATCATCAGGCGCTCGCTCACCGATACGTCCCGTAGTCGACCGGGCCGGATGGGGCGGGCTCGGTCGGGCGCAGCGCGGCCAGCCGCTCCGGGCCGAGCTTCTCGATGTAGTCGGCCCGCCCGCCGAGGTCGTGGACCCATTCCCGGAGCCAGGCCTGGACCGATGCCTCGTCGCGGGTGATCGGATCCCAGTCGAGGTAGAAGCGGTTGTCGCGGTCGTACGCACCCTGGACGTAGGACGGATGCGCGCCCCACGGCTCGACCACGACGGCATCGACGATGAGACCCGGGATGATCGTCCGATTGGGGTCCGCACGGATGACGTCCTCCGGGACGACCTCCTCGACGACGACGATCACCCGGTCCGCCGCGAAGGCAGCTTCCTTCTGGCAGCCGAGCAGCCCCCAGACCTGGGTGTCACCGGCGGCCGAGGCGCGCTGGGCGTGGACGATCGCGACGTCCGGCCGGAGCGGCGGCACGGCGTACACCGTCCCGTCGCCGTAGGGCGAGGCGATCGGCCGGATGAGCGGGTTGGCGACCGGCAGGTCGGTCTCGAAATAGGAGCGCAACGGGAAGAACGGCAGGTTCATCGCGCCGGCGGTATAGCGCCCGACCATCCCGAAGTGCGAGTACTCCTCGATCGCCAGCGGCTGGTCCGGGATCTCGCCCTCGATCCGCCGGCGGATCGCCCCGAGACCGCCGACGCCCGGGTTGCCGAGCCAGCTGAACACGAGCTTCGACGCGACGCCGGCCGCGATCATCTGGTCGTAGATGACGTCGGGCGTGAGCCGGCTGAGGGTCAGGTCGCGCCGCCCCTGGCGGATGATCTCGTGGCCGGCCGCGAAGCTGATGAGGTGGGTGAAGCCCTCGATGGCGACGCTGTCCCCGTCCCGGACCAGGTCGGCGATGGCGTCGCGCATCGACGCGACCTTCGAGGTCATCCGGCGGCTTCCACCCCGCTGACGGCCCCGGGTGTCCGTTGCCGCCGCGAGGGCGCCCTGGTCAGTCGCCGTGCGACCTCGGCCACGGCCTCGCTGAAGATGCGCAGGGCGGTCGCCATCTCGTCGTCGTCACGACGAGCGCCGGCGACAGGCGCACGCTCGAGCGGCCGCATTCGAGCACCAGCAGCCCCCGCTGGAAGGCTGCCCACTGGACCGCCTCGGCGTGCTCGGGCGTGTCGAATTCGACGCCGATCATCAGGCCCTTGCCACGGACGTCGCGCACGAGGCCGTCGAATCGATCGACCAGCGGACGCAGCCCGGCGAACGCCTGCTGGCCACGCGCCCCGGCGTTCGCGATCAGGCCGCCGTCGAGCAGGTCGATCGTGACGAGACCGGCGGCGCACGCCACCGGGTTGCCACCGAACGTCGAGCCGTGCGTGCCCGGGACCCCACGCCTCCATGAGCTCCTTGCGGGCGATCATCGCGCCGAGCGGCATGCCGCTCGCGATGCCCTTGGCGGTGAGCAGGATGTCGGGCTTGACGCCCCAGTGCTCGATGGCCCACATCTTCCCCGTCCGGCCTGCGCCGGACTGGATCTCGTCGGCGATGAGCAGGATCCCGTGACGGTCACACAGCTCGCGGAGCCCTTCGAGGAAGCCGTCCTCCGGGACGATGTAGCCACCCTCGCCCTGGATCGGCTCGACGATGATCGCGGCCACCTCGTCCGCCGGCGCGAGCTTGTCGAAGAGGACCTCGTCGAACCAGCGCAGGTCCTCGACCCGGCCGAAGGGCGCATGGAAGACGCCCGGGAGCAACGGCCCGAAGCCGGCGTGGTACTTGGCCTTCGACGCGGTCAGCGAGACGGCGCCGTACGTCCGGCCGTGGAACGCGCCGAGGAAGGCCACGATGTACGGGCGCTTCGTCGCGAAGCGGGCGAGCTTGATGGCCGCCTCGACGGCCTCCGCGCCGGAGTTGCCGAGGTAGGCCCGAGCCGGTCCGTCGATCGGTGCGGTCTCCGCGAGGCGTCGGCAGAGCTCGGGGTAGATCGGCAGGTAGAAGTCCGCGGCCGAGAAATGGATGAGCTCCGCAGCCTGTTCCTTGATCGCGGCGACGACCTGCGGATGGGAGTGACCGGTCGAGTTGACCGCGATCCCGGCGGCGAAGTCGAGGAACAGGTTGCCGTCGATATCCTCGACGGTCAGGCCGGCGCCGCGGACGGGGACGATCGGATAGGCGCGCGGCAGGCTGGGCGATGTCCATGTCTCGTCGAAGGCGACATGGGCGCGCGCCTTCGGGCCAGGCAGGTCCGTGACGATGTGCGGGACAGGGCGATCGCCGGCGAGCGACGATCCGCGCGGGGCCGTGGACAAGGATCACCTCGGGTCCGACGCAAGGCGGTCGACTGCATAGCGAATATGCAGACTGGATAGTCGCGCCGGAGTATATCCGAGGCCGAGCCCGGTCGACGGCTGCTGGGTCCGGCCCCGGTCAGTCGCTCGTGGGCGTTGCCGGGGTCCCCCGTCGTGCGTTTCGGACGGCGCCGATGAGGCCGGCCAGGACGACGCCGGCACCCAAGCCGACCACGGCGGCCAGGGCCATCGACGTCCCGTTGGTCCCCGTGGATCCCACGGTGGCGGAGGCCTGGGCGATATCAGGAGTGGTGGCCGATGGCTCGGCGACCGCGGGGGCGGCCGCGGGTGCATCCCCACCCACGACGATCGCGCCGACCATGCCGGGATGGAGCGGGCACGAGAACGGGTACAACCCAGCCGCCGCGAACGTCTCGGAGTAGTCCTTGCCGACCGGCAGGATGTCGCTCGCCCACGTGCTCGCCCGCCCGACGACGGCGTGCTCGACGGTCGAGGTATTGAGGAAGCGGACGGTCGTCCCGACCGGGACGCGGGCGATGGTCGGCGAGAAGCTGCAGATGTCCATGCGGATGACCGTGGCGTCGCCTTCCATGTACACGCTGCCATCCGGCCCGTGACAGCCACCGCCGGCCTGCGTGGCCGGGGCGGCCAAAGCGGCGATCAGCAGCAGGAGCGGGGCAAGGACGGTGGCGGCGAGGGATCGGCGGCGCATCGGACGACCTCGGTAGGGTGTGTCTCCCTCGATACACCGCTCGAGCGCGGGCGGTTCCGGGTCGCCTCGGCTCAGCCAACGCCGCGAAACAGGCCAGTCATCCGCCTGACTCAGCCAACGCCGCGAATGGCAGAAGTTGCGCCCAGGGACCGTAATGTCCGCTCGCGAGGCCCACGAGCGTCGATTCCCCGCGTTTCCGGGCATAACTGGTCTCCATGCGCAATTCCTGCCACCGATCGTGACCAGATCGGCCATAACGGTCTCCGGGCGCACGTTTTGCCAGAGAGTCGCGCGCGGTCCCGACTGCTTGGCATGACACTGCGAGGCGGTCAGACGCGGCAACGGCTCGACAGCAGGGCCGACTCACGCACCCTAGCGCCATGAACGACGACGACCGCGACACTCGCTACGGCCACCAGTCCGGCTCGGGCGCCAACGAGCCCAAGCAGCATGAGCGGAAGGAGCAGCGGCCCGACTGGAAGCCGCGCCAGGGCGGCGATCAGACCCGGGGAGACGAGACCCACGGCGACGACAAGACCCAGGGCGACGAACGCCTGGACGCGCCGATCGAGCCCGAGGAGCGCGAAAAGGTCCGCTAGCCGGGTCCGCTCGGTGCGAGATGCGGCCCGCTAATCGACCACGGTGTGGCTCTGTTCGCGCATGAACTGGGCGACGTAGTACATCGAGAGCCCGGCCTTGCCGGTCGAGCCGCTGCCCTTCCAGCCGCCGAACGCCTGGATGCCCGGCCATGCCCCGGTCGTCGCGCCGGCCCGCCGGTTCACGTACAGCACGCCCGCCTGGATCCGGTCGAGGAACGTCTGGACCTCGTCCTGATCCTCGCTGTAGACGCCGGCCGTGAGGCCGTAAATCGTGTCGTTCGCGAGCGTCAGCGCCTCATCGAGCGAGTCCACCGCGTGGACCGCGGTCAGCGGCGCGAAGAATTCGTCCCGGAAGACCCGGTGGTCGGCCGGCAGGCCACCGACGACGGTCGGCTCGACGTAGAAGCCGCGCGCCAGGTCGCCATCGGCGAGGCGCTCGCCACCGATGAGCACCTGTCCGTCGCGCCGCGCTTCGCTGACGGCCTGCTGATGGCGGTCGACCGCTCGCTGGTCGATGATCGGCCCCAGCCAGTTCTCGCGGAGGATCGGGTCGCCGAGCTTGATCGTCTCGGTCTTCTCGACGAGCAGCCGCACCAGCTCATCGTGGACCGAGCGATCGACGTAGACCCGCGAATTCGCGGAGCACTTCTGGCCGCCGAACCCGAACGCCGAACGCATGATCCCCTCGGCCGCCTCGTCGAGATCGGCCGTGCGCGTGACGATGGCCGGGTTCTTGCCGCCCATCTCGACGATGCACGGTCGCGGCCACGTCTTGCTGAACGTGTGGAACAGCTGCATCCCGACCGCGTATGAGCCGGTGAATACGATGCCGTCGATATCCGGGTGGTCCTGGAGTGCCTGGCCGACCGTCTCACCCGGGCCCATGACGAGGTTCACGACGCCCTTCGGGACGCCCGCATCGATGTAGGTCTGGAGCATGTTCAGCGCCGACAGCGGCGACGCCGAGGACGGCTTGATCACGACGGTGTTGCCGGCCATCATCGCGGCGCTCGACGGACCGGTGGCCAGCGCCATCGGGAAGTTGAACGGGCTGACGACCGCGAAGACGCCGTGGGGGCGCAGGATCGAGCGCGTGTGGACCGCCGCATCCCCGAGGTTGCCCATCGGGTGGTCGTAGCCGCCGTTGTCCTCCATCGTCTGGGCGTAGTAGCGGATGAGGTCGGCCGATTCCTCGACTTCGCCGAGCGATTCGATCCGGTTCTTGCCGACCTCGTAGCTCATCACGGCCGAGTAGTCGAACAGGCGGTCGCTGATCAGGTCGGCGGCCCGCCGGAGGATGGCCAGGCGCTCGCGCCACGGCGTCGCCGCCCAGGCCGGCTGGGCGCGGCGGGCCGCGGCGACCGCATCGTCGATATCGGCAGGCGTACCGCTGGCGAAGGTCCCGAGGCGGAGATCCGTGTCGATCGGCGAGCGCGCCTCGAACGTACCCACGCCATCCCGCCACGCCCCGTCGACGTAGTTCTGATGCGACGCGCCGAGCTTGCCGCGCGCCTCAGCCGCGGCCTCCTCGAAGCCCGTGTGGAGGTCCTCGTTGTCGGCGCGCAGCGTGGCGTAGGTCACCTTGATGCGGGGCTTGGCCTCGGACGTCATGTCGGATCCTCGTGTGGTCGGGTGTCGGGGGTGCAGGTTCGGACCGGCGGCGGGTCGACACGCCGAGCCCTCGGGAAGGTGCCGGTCAGTCTAGCGCGGCAACGACCTCGGCCAGGGTCGGGGCGATCGCATCGGGCCGCCGCCCACCCCGTTCCCGAGCGGCGATCTCGACGTCCGGCTCGCCATGCTTCCCCGACAACACGAGGATGCCGCGCAGGCCGTGCCCGTTGGGCAGCCCGCACGTCGGTCCGGACGTCGTCGCCGACCATCGCGATGTCGGACCGCGCCAGGTCGCGCCCCGCCTCCTGGCGCAGGTCGCGCACGGCCTGGGAGAAGAACGCGCCGGATGGCTTGCCGATGATGGTCGCCGGACGCTCGGTCGCGAATTCGAGGCCCGTCACGAACGCCCCCGAGTCGAGGGTCGGGCCATCGGGCGTCAGCCACCACGGGTTGCGATGCATCCCGACCAGCACGGCACCACCGAGCACGAGCCGGAACGCCCGATTGAGGTTCTCGTACGTCGCCTCCTCCGGCGAGTCGCCGATGACGACGGCCGCCGCCGTGGCACCCGGTGACCCCGCCTCCGCGTGGGTGAGGAGACGCTGCCCGGCGAACTCCGTTCGGGCATCCTCCGAGGCGAGGACGTACAGCGCCTGACCGGCAAAGTGCCGCGCCGTCCAGGCCGCCGAGGCCGAGAGCGCCGACTCGAATCGCATGGCGGGGATCGGCGCCCCCAGCCGGCCCGACCAGCGCGACAGGGTCTCGCGGCTGACGGCGGACGTGTTGGTCACGATGCGATACGGCATCCCCCGTCGCTCGAGCGCCGTCACCGCCTGCGGGGCGCCGGGGATCGCCTCGCCGGCCAGGACGATGACGCCATCGAGGTCGAGCAGGAGGGCACGGACACCGCGTAACGCGGCGCGCAGGTCGGTCGGCTCGACCGGGCGGTGGGGCATCATGGAAGCCTATCGGAACGGAGGTGCCGGATGGGTCTGCTCGAGGGCAAGAACGCGCTGGTCTTCGGCGTGGCCAACGACCACTCGATCGCGTGGGGGATCGCCAAGGCCCTCCATGACGAGGGCGCGACGGTCGGCTTCTCGTCGATCGACAGCCTCATCGACAAGCGCGTCCGCCCGCTCGCGAGCTCGATCGGATCGATTTTCGTCGAGCCGGCCGACGTCCAGTCGGACGCCGACATCGAGCGCGTGTTCGCCCGCTGGGGCGACACGACACGACCACCTCGACATCCTCGTCCATGCGCTCGCGTTCGCGAAGCGCGAGGACCTGTCGGGCAATTTCGTCGAGACGTCGCGCGACGGCTTCGCGCTGGCGATGGACGTGTCCGCCTACTCCCTCGTCGCGCTCGCGCGTGGCGCCCGCCCGTACCTGCGATCCGGCTCGTCGATCATGACGCTGACCTACTACGGGGCAGAGAAGGTCGTCGCGAACTACAACGTGATGGGTGTCGCCAAGGCCGCGCTCGAGGCATCGGTGCGCTATCTCGCGGCCGACCTCGGCCCCGACGGGATCCGCGTGAACGCCATCAGCGCCGGGCCCATCCGGACACTCGCCGCGAGCGGGATCGCCGGCTTCAAGAAGATGTATGGCGCCTTCGATGAGGTCGCGCCGCTGCGCGCGAACATCTCGATCGAGGATGTCGGGCGGACGTCCGTGTACCTCGCCTCGGACCTGTCACGGGCGGTGACGGGCGAGGTGATCCATGTCGATGGCGGGTTCAACATCCTGGGCGTGCCGACCGGCGGCGACTGAGCGGCCGGATCAGGGTGTCGTCAGGCCGCGGATGGCGGCCTCGAGATCGGCGATCGGCATCTCGCCGGCCGCGCGCGCTCGCACCGCCCCGTCCGGGCCGATGAACACCCAGTACGGGAAGAGGGTCAGCCCGTAGGCCGTGGCCACGCTGTTCGTCGGATCGGCGATGACCGGGACCGTCCAGCCTTCGCGTTCCAGCCAGGCATCGGGCGGATAGTTCGGTGCGGCAGGATCGATGCCGGTGGCCACCGACACGAGGTCGACACCGTCGGGGACGCCGCCGGCCTCGATCCACGACTGGATGAGCGGCACCTCGGCCTGGCAGTGCGGACACCAGTGGGCGAGGAAGATCGCGACCTTCGGGCGGCCGTCGGCGGTGATCGCGACCGGCGTGCCGTCGAAGTCGAAGCCCTGGACCTGCGGGGCGGGTCGACCGACTGCCGGGTCGCCGGTCGGGTTCATGAAGTCGGCGAGCGCGGGCCCGGTGATGGTCGGCACCGCCACCGGGCCGCCTGACGCCCCGGCGCTCGGCGACCCGACCGCACCCCCGCTCGGCGGCACGGTCGAGCTGCCGCCACCCGACGGACGGCCGCTGCCGGGCAGGACGAACGCGAGCACGGCTGCGACGACGACGGCGGCCGCGATCAGCCCTGGCAGCGCCCAGCGTGACGCTGCCGATCGCTTCGTCGCGGGCCGCCCGCCGCCCGCTCCCGGGCGTCGCCCCTCGGCGCGCTGTGCTGCGCGTCGGGCGCGGCGATCCCCAGGCTCGAGACTCATCGGTCACTCCATCTATCGGTGACGTCCGGGTCGCGGATCCGGACGAAGGCGAAGATCAGCAGGAACGCGGTCAGCGCCAGGGTCGCCAGGCTGAACACGCCGTAGGCGCGGAACCAGACGTAGGTGCATGGTGCGGCGGCGGCGCACGCCCCGCTGTCCAGGCTCGGGATCCACTCGAGCGCGACATGGTAGGCCGCGATGGCCGCACCGATCACGGCGAGGGCGGACGCCCCGAGCGCGACGCGCCGGTCGCGGCGGATGAGAGCGACCCCGAGGATGACGACGAGCGGATACATCGCGATGCGCTGGTACCAGCACAACGTGCACGGCACGAAGCCGGCGATCTCGGAGAAGTACAGGCTGCCGACCGTCGCGAGGAGCGCCACGAGCCACGCCGCGGCGATGGCACGCGGCTCGACGGTGCGGGCGATCGCGGCGTACGCATCGAGGGCCCGATCGGAGCCGATGGCGAGGATGCGCACGATGGTCACGACGGCGATGAAGCCGATCGCAAGCATCGCGAGGATGGCGTAGAACCGCTCGACCAGGTCGACGGTCACCTCAGGCATCGATCGCGACGGCGCGACACGCCGCACACACCCCGGTCAGCGTCAGGTGCGGAACGTCGACGGCGAACCCGTGGCCGTCGCGGACCGCGTCGATCGCGGTGAGCACGGCCGGATCGTCCGACGCCAGCTCCCACGAGCCCCCGCAGACCCGGCAGTAGAGGTGCGCGTGTTCCACCGCGGGAAGGACATGGAATTCCTCGCGCCCGTCGGCGCCATGGCTGTGGCGGATCACGCCCAGATCCTCGAGGACGTCGAGGGTGCGGTACACGGTCGAGGGGATCGTGTCCGGGTCGATCGCCCGGCAGCGCTCGATGAGCTCGGCGCCCGTCACGTGACCGTCACTTCGGGACAGGACCTCGACGAGCGTCCGGCGCTGCGGTGTCCAGCGCAGGCCGCGCGCGCGGAGCTGATCCGGGATCGCCGCCCACGGCCTGGCCAGATCCGATGTCCGAGCTCGAGGTGATCCTGACGCGCGCACGGCGCGAAGTATAGGGAGGAGTAGCGTCATCTGCCGCAGATGCAACAGGTTGCGATACTGGGGTCGGCGCGCTACGCTACCGGCTCCAGCAGGAAGGACCTCCGTGCTCGATCTCGTCACCGCCGTCACCTCCCCCGCCGGGATCGGCGTGCTGCTCACCGGTCTGACCCTCGGCATCCGCCACGGGATCGACTGGGACCACATCGCCGCGATCACCGACATCACGAGCACCACGGCCGCGGCCGGCGTCGCCGAGGCGGCGCACGAGGAGCAGCATCGCTCCGTCAGCGGCCACCACCACGGCCACGGTGGTTCGCCGGAGCTGTACGCCCATGACGCCGGGCCGGGTGCCGCCACGCTGGCGCCGGCCCTGCGCGGCGGACCCAGTCCCGTCGCGCGGCTCGGTCGCGGCCAGGGCGAGGCCATCGCGCTCGGCACGCTGTATGCGCTGGGTCACGGCGTGGTCGTCATCGCCCTCGGCATCGCCGCCCTGTCGTTCGGCGCGATCCTGCCCGCCTGGCTCGATCCGATCATGGGTCGCGTGGTCGGCTTCACGCTGGTCGCGCTGGGCGTGTGGGTCCTCTACTCGGTCTACCGCTACGCGCGCGGCGGCGAGTCGTTCCGACTGCGCAGCCGCTGGATGCTGGTATTCGACGGCATCCGCTACGGCTGGCGGCGGTTCTCGGCCCGTCTCCACGGGCACGAGCACGTCGAGCCGCTCGAGATGAGCTCGTACGGCCCGAAGACGGCGTTCGGCGTCGGCATGATCCACGGGATCGGCGCCGAGACCGGCAGCCAGGTCCTGCTGATCGCCGCGGTCGGCGGCGCGGCCAGTGCCGGGCTGGGCATCCCGATGCTGCTCGCCTTCGTCGTCGGCCTGCTGATCTCGAACTTCGGCATCGTGCTGCTGACCTCGGTCGGCTTCGTGGCCAGCCAGACTCGCGAGCGGATCTACGTGGTCGTCGGGCTCGTCGCGGCGGTGTTCAGCCTGACGCTCGGCATCATCTACCTGCTCGGGCAGGACGCGATCGTGCCCGAGATGGACTCGCTGCTCCCCTTCTGAGTCACGAGCGCGCCGGCGCCGTGCTGCCGGCGACCTGCGCCTCGCTCGGCCGAGTGGGCCGGAGGAACAGGTACAGCACCACGATGACGTACGTCAGCCACACGACGAAGGTCGTCAGCTCGGGCGTCGCCGAGTAGCCGAACAGCGCGCGGAGGAACTGGCCGAGCACGTTGCCGCCGTCCGCGCTGTGCGGCAGGACGGCCGACAGGTCGAACAGCGTTTGCGTCCCGAACGGGATGACGCCGATCTCGATGAGCTCGTGGACGCCGACCGACAGGAGTCCTGCCGCGATGAAGATGAGGGCGACGCCCGTCCAACGGAAGAAGGTTGCGAGGTTGAGCCGGCGTGAGCCCTGGTAGAACCCGACACCCAGGACGGCCGCGACGACCAGACCGATGACCGCTCCGACGAGCACCGACGGCGCGCCCTGCTCAGCGGAGTTCGCCTGACCGACCAGGAACAGCGCCGTCTCGAGGCCCTCGCGGATGACGGCGACGAAGGCCAGGACGGCGAGCGCCGTCACCGAGCCATCGTCAAGCGCCCGATCGACTGCGGCCTGAAGCTCGCCCTTTACGCTCCGCGCCTGGCGGCGCATCCAGAACAGCATCCAGGTCACGACCGCGGCGGCGGCGAAGAGGGTGACCGCCTCAAAGATCTGCTCGTAGGGCTCATCGAGACCGCCGACCGTGACGAATAGGAGCACGCCCAGGATGACGCTCAGGGCGATGGCGGCGCCCGCGCCGGCGAACACCTTCGGGAATTTGTCGCGGTTGCCGGTCTTGGCCAAGTAGGCGCAGATGATGGCGATGATGAGGGCGGCTTCGACCCCCTCACGCAGGCCGGTCAGAAGACCGGAGGAAAGGGCGCCCAGATCCATGATCGGCAGCTCCGCAAGGCGTCATGAGGCTTGCGCGCAAGGGCGCTTGTCACCAAGATGCTAGTCGGCATTTCGCCACAACGTCAACCACGGATCCGGGGCGCTAGTCCGCCGTGCGGACCTGGTAGCGCCGTAGGGCGATGGCGGCCACGCCGATCCCGCCGAGGATGACCGCCACGAGGATGACGATCGACGTCGTGAGCGCGAGCGGTTCGACGCCGACGTCGCGATGCGTCAGCTCGGCCGCGACTGCGAGCGTCGCCTGGCGGATCGACAGGAAGCGGGTGCCCTCGAGCAGTCCCGCCAGCACGCCCTCCCAGATCAGCGTGTAGCCGAGCCCGACCACGAGCGCTCGCGACGTCACGATGCCGAGCGCGGTGAAGGCGATCGCATAGGCCGAGCCGCCGGCCAGTGCGGCCAGCGCGAAGCCAAGGGTCGTCGATACCGAGTCCGCGCCGAGTCCGCCGAGCAGGAGTCCGGTGATCACCATCGGCGGCACGACGAGGACGGCGGTGACGAACGCGGCGACGGTCGTCTTGGCCACGGCCACGAGCCAGCGCGGGACCGGCTTGAGGAGCTGGAAGATGAGCGTCCCGTCCTCGATCTCCGAGCCGAGCGCCCCGGTCCCGACGACCAGCGCGACGAGCGGCAACACCGTCCGGATCACGAGCGTGTCGAGGATCTCCGGCGCGTCCGGCCGGCCGCCACCGAGCCGGATGAGGATCGCGAGCAGGACCGGCAGCCAGGCCAGCAACGCGATCGTCAGCGTCCGCCGTCGGCCGACGAGTGCCCGCAGCGTGACCCCGACCAGGGCCCGGAACGCCCTCATCGGCGGACCAGGTAGCTGAACACGCTCTCGAGCGTGTCGTCGGTCGGGGTCAGCTCATGGAGCCGGATGCCGGCGGCCCGCGCGACCGGCGCCACGATCCGGGCGAACGTCCCGAGGTCGGTGGCCTGGACGGCCATCCGGCCCTCGAGCAGGTCGACGCCGAAGACCGCGGGGTCGGCGAGGAGTGCCGAGCCGAGGCGACGATCGTCGGACGAGCGGATCGTGAAGCGGTGCGGCCGATCGGTCATCAGCCGCCGGATCGAGCGGAAGTCGCCCGATGCCGCGAGCCGCCCGGCATACACGACCAGCACGGCCTCCGCCAGTCGCTCGACCTCTTCGAGGATGTGCGACGAGAAGAGGATCGCCCGACCGTCGGCGGCCATCCGCCGGAGCAGCTCCATCATGTGCAGGCGCTGGCGCGGGTCCATGCCGTTGAACGGTTCGTCGAGCAGGAGGATGCGCGGCTCGTGGACGAGGGCCGCGGCGAGCTTGATCCGCTGGCGCATGCCCTTCGAGTAGGTCCGGATCGGGCGGTCGGCCGCGTCGTCGAGCTCGACCGTGGCGATCGCCCGGGCGGTCGCACCCGCGGCGTCAGCGATGCCTTGCAGCTCGGCGTTGAGCCGCACGAACGCGCGCCCGGTCAGGTAGCCCGGCACGGCCTCGCGTTCGGGCACCAGGCCGACGACCGAATAGACCTCCGGGTCGCCGAAGGCCGGGCGCCCGGCGATCCGCACGACACCGGCCGACGGCGCGAGCAGACCGGCCAGCAGGTGGAGCAACGTCGTCTTGCCGGCGCCGTTCGGGCCGAGCAGGCCGGTGACCCCCGGTCCGAGCGCGAACGACACGTCGTTGACGGCGACGACGTTGCCGTACCAGCGCGAGACGTGCTCGAGCTGCATCGCCGGGACGACGGTGCCCTCGGTCATACCGTCACCGTGAGATAGCGGCGGACGATGAGGGCGAGCGAGCCGACGACGAAGGCGATCGACGTCGCCACGTACACCCAGCCCGGTAGCGCCGCCAGCATCACGGCCGGACTGGCCTCGGCGACGACCCCGAAGATCGCCGCGTTGAGACCCTCCACGACGTCACCCGGGCTGATGAGGTGGATCACCCGGGCCGCCTCCCCAACGGCCACGTCCGAGAGGAGACCGACGATGATCGGCGGGATGATGAACAGGCCGATGATCGTCGCCGTCGCGTAGGCCCGGCGCGGCGTCCAGGCCGCGATCACGGCCGACACGCCGGCCAGCACCGCGGACGACAGGATCGACACCGCGAGGACCGGCGGCACCTCCGCCGCCTCGTTCGTCAATCCGGTGACCGGGTCCGGGGCGGCCAGGACGGCACCGATGGTCAGGAGCAGCTGCGGGACGAGCGAGACGATCAGGATCGCCAGGAAGAGGCCGCCCGTCCGCGCGAGCCCGTAGTCGATCCGGGTGAGGACGCGCGACATGTACAGCGGCAGGACGCCGTAGCGCTGGTCGCGTCCGAACAGCTCCGGCGCTTGCGCGGCGCAGAACAGCATCACCAGCGTCGACGTGAGGCTCTGGTAGTTGTCGTGCCGGATCGGCACGCCCCCTTCGAGCTCGGCACCGGCGCCGGCCTGCCCCAGGAGGGCGGTGAAGCCGACCGCCAGCAGCGCCGGGAGCCCGTTCAGGATCAGCAGGAGGAACGGGGCGATCTTGGCCCGGCCGCCACGCCCGATCCCGTACGCCTCTCGCAGGGTCTGACGCAACAGCCCGAGGGCGACCGCCAGGCGGCCGGAGCGCGGCCCGTCGTAGCCGCGATAGCCGAGGTCGTAGATGTTGCCCGGGGCCGTCACTGGAACAGCTCCTCGAGCCCGCGCCGGCGCTGCTCCAGCCGGACCAGCGGCAGGCCGAGATCGGCGACCGCGTCGCGAACCAGGTCCCACGGCCGATCGTCGTTGAGCTCGACGAGGACCGTCCGACCGTCGGCGACGGCCTGCAGTCCGGCCGCGACGAGCGCGTCGGCCAGCGCCTGGGCTCCCTCCTCGACATCGATCGCGAGGGTGCCCGTGTGCTCGATGAACGTCGTCAGCGGGGCGGACCGGATGAGGTGGCCGGCGTCGACCGCGACGATGTGGTCGCAGACGCGCTCGATCTCGCCGAGCAGGTGACTGGCGACGACGACGGCGATCCCGAATTCCGTGCCGGTCCGGCGGACGAGGGCGAGCATCTCGTCCCGACCGGCCGGATCGAGGCCGTTGGTCGGCTCGTCGAGCAGCAGCAGGCGCGGGTCGTGGACGAGCGCCTGGGCGAGCTTGACCCGCTGCTTCATCCCGGTCGAATAGCCACCGATCGGCCGGTAGCGCTCCTCGTACAGGCCGACGTGGCGCAGCACCTCGGCGGCGCGCTCCCGCGCGGCGGCGTGGGGCAGGCCCGATAGCCGGCCCATGTGCCCGACGAAATCGGTGGCGGTCACGTCGGGCGGCAGGCAGTCGGACTCGGGCATGTAGCCGACGAAGCGGCGCAACGTCGTTCCCTGGTGACGCACGTCGTGATCGAGCACGGTCGCGTCGCCCGAGGTGGGCGGCAGCAGGCCGAGCAGGATGCGCAGCAACGTGCTCTTGCCGGCACCGTTGGCACCGACGAGGCCGATGATCCCGGGGTCGAGCTCGATCGTCAGGTCTTCGAGGGCCGTGACGCCGCCCGGGTAGCGCTTGGTCAGTGATCGCGTAGCGATGAGGGGCATCGCTCGCGAAGCCTAGCCGACGGGACGATCCCCCGACGTCAGGCGGCGACCACCTGGTTGCGTCCGCCGCGCTTGGCCATCTGCAGCCCGACGTCGGCGACCTCGAGCAGCGTGTCGAGCGAGGACACCGTCGGACCGAGCGACGCGCAGCCCGCCGACACCGTCGGCCGCAGCTGGTCGCCGTCGATTCCGGTGACGTGGGCGTCCTCGAGCTCGCGGCGGATCTCCTCGGCGACGCGCTGCGCCTCCTCGACCGTCGCGCCATCGAGGATGGCGACGAATTCCTCGCCACCGAAGCGGGCGACGATGTCGCTCGACCGGAGGCGCCCGCTCAGGATCGACCCGAAGGCGCGCAGCACGGCATCGCCGGTCGCGTGCCCGTGCTGCTTGTTGAACGAACCGAAGTGGTCGAGGTCGAACATGATCGCGGCGACCGGATGTCGCAGCTCCGGGTCGAGACGGGCGCGTGCGGCGAACAGCCGCTCGACCGAGACCTCGAGGTGGCGCCGGTTCCATAGGCCGGTGAGCGGATCGCGGATGGCGGCGTCGGCGACCTGGGCATGTAGCGCGACGTTGGTCAGGACGAGCGTGGCCTGCGCCGCGATGAGCGGCATCGCCTCGAGCTCGAGCCGGTTGTACGGCCGATCGAGGTCGCGACGGCTGAGCGAGATGGCGCCCATCACGACATCGTCGTTGCTGAGGAGCGGCATGGCGGCCGCCGTCAGGACGTCTTCGACCCGCGCTCCCTGCACGGTCTTCGGGTAGGCCTCTCGTGACAGCGTCGAGGCCGTGACGATCCGGCGTTCGGCGATCGCCTTGCCGGACATGCCGTCACCCGGCGGGATGCGCGCCCCGACATACGCGCTGTCGCCACCGTGCATCGCCGCGATCCGGTCGTCGCCGGTCGCCGGGTCGCGCAGGACGAGCACGACGATGTCGGTCTCGAGGACGTCCGCCACCGAGCGGACGATGGCGGCGTAGGCGGTGGCCGGTTCGAGGCTGGCATTGACACCCGTCCCGAACGCGGCCAGCCGGGCGAACAGGGCGGCGCGATCGCGCAGCGCCTCGCGTTCGCGGGCCAGCGCGAGGGCCGCCGCGACGCGGTCGCCGACGAGCACGAGCGCGTCGAGGTCGCTCTCGTCGAGGGGCGGGTCGTCCTGGCCGCTCTCGACGTTGAGGACACCGATCAGCGAATCCGGAGCGCGCAGCGGCACGCTGACTTCGCACCTGACATCTGGACTCGCCGCTCGGTACTCGGGATCCTCGAGGACATCGGTGACGAGCTCGGCGTTGCCGGTCCGCATGACCCGGCCGACGATGCCGATCGAGCCGTCGAAGGTCTCGATGACGTCGTCGTAGCCGCGCTGGGCGCCGAGACGCATGAGATCGCCGTCGAGCGTGTAGATCGACACGTAGCGGTAGCCGAAGCGGTCGACCAGGAGGGTCATGACCTCGTCGAGCGCGTCGGCGCTCGGACCGCGAGCGGCCAGCAGTCGCCCGACCTCCTCCACGGCGGCCATCTGGCGACCCCGTCGACCGTGCTCCGCGCTGGCGGTGCGAGCCCGAGCGACGGCACGTTCGAGCAGGACAACGGTGCGCCGAGTACCGACCGCGAGGACGACGGCGGTCAAGCCGAGCGCGATCCCGCGCTGGACCAGCCCGGCTTGGACGGCCTCCGATCCGAAACCGGGGACGAAGTACAGGAGGAGCGCCGTGGCCAGGATCGCGCCGCCGACGACGAGCACCTCCCGGGTACCGAGGGCGGCCGCCATGGCGATGATCGGGAGCATCAGCGTCGCCAAGGGGAGCGTGGCCGCATTGCCGGTGCCCACGCTCATCCAGAGGACCGCGGCCAGAGCGAGGAGGAGGCGGCCGGCATCGGCGCCAGCGGAGCGCCGGATCCGCCGGCTCAGCCCGAGCGTGGTCTGGATGGCCAGGTAGACGAGCCCCGGCCACAGCAAGAGGAACGTGTCGGCCCGGGTCGCCCACTCGATCGCGAGCGCGGCGAGCACGACAGCCACCGCCAGCTGGACGTGCGGATCGGCGGCCAGCCGCGCGAGGACGCGTCGCCATGTCGCGCGCGACCGATGCGAACGGATCACGGACCGAGCGTGACCGCGCGCGACCTCGCCGTCGATAGGACGATGGGTGGGTCGCACCCGGACGCCTGTTCAACCTTCTCGCGTGGAGTTCCTCGGCGGCTGACGCCGGTCAACGCCAGCGGATCGTGCCCGCCGCAGGATCGGCCGTGTCGAGGATCGCACGCAGCTCCGTGCCGTCGGCCGGCTCGATGGCGATCAGGAACGTCGTGCCGCCGGGGAGATCGATCACGACGATGCGCGTCGTTCGCCCGGCCTCGAGGTGGAACGTGCTGCCCTCGGTCGAGAACAGGGCGACGCGCTCAGCGTCGGCCGGGACGAGGTCGCTCGACAGGCCGCGACGCCCGTCGATCCGCACGTTGGCGGGGTCGGTCGCCCGGACGCCCTCGGTCTCCAGGAACGCCCCCATCAGGTCGCGAGCGCGTGCCCGCGGCTCGTCATCCGTCTCGCCATCGGGGTACGTCTCGCGGATCTCGCCGGCGAACGTCACCGTGCCCTCGCCGCGCGTGAGCGCCACGACGTCTGCGCGATGGGCGGCATTCGACCAGCCGTCGCCGAGCACGATGTCGAAGGCCGGCCGGAATCTCGAGGGCGCGTAGCGACCGGCGCCGAGCCCGCACGGGACGTCGAAGAAGATCTCGCACAGGTCGGCGACCTCGCCGGGCGGGAGGGCGGTCGGAGACGGCGTCGCCGACGGCGCGGCGGTCGGCGTCGGCTCCGGGGACGGTGTCGGTGTCGGCGATGGTGTTGGCTCGGCCGTCGGTGTCTCGAGGATGGCCTCACTCGGCAGCTCGGTCCGGACCGGGCGCTCGACGCCGGGCAAAGCGGCCACGAACATCGCGCCGCCCGCGATCCCGAGGAGGGCGAGCAGGGCCACCACGACCCCCGATGGCGCCGAGCGACGCCGCTCCGACTCGCTCGATCGGGACGAGCTCGTGGTCGACCGCCGCGGTCGCTTGGGGACCGGGCGCTCGTCGCCAACCCGAGCCGGCTCGGGCACCGCGACGGGCTCGGCGGTCGCCGCCCCGCGTCGCCGGCGCGGGGCGGGGGTCGCCACGACGGTGGTCGGGCTGGCGTCGTCGGTCGCCTGCACGGCAGCCTCGAGGGCGGTCGCCATGGCGTTGCCGTTCTGGTAGCGGTCCTGGGCGTCGGGGGCGAGGGCCTGGCGCACGGCCGCATCGAGCTCGGCCGGCACCTCGGGCCGGATGGCCTTGGGCGACGGCGCGGCTGCCCCGACCCTGGCCAGCGCGACGGCGTCGGTGGTCTCCCCGCCGAATGCGCGCGTCCCGGTGAGCATCTCGTAGAGCACCAGGCCGAGCCCGTAGACGTCGGAGGCCGGCGTGGTCGTGGCGCCACGCGCCTGCTCCGGGCTGAAGTAGTGGACCGACCCGAGCGTCGTGCCAGGTTTCGCGGCCTCGGCGTCGGCGGCCAGGCGGGCGATGCCGAAGTCGGTGACCATCGCTCGGCCATCGGTCGCGAGCAGGATGTTGCCGGGCTTCACGTCACGGTGGACGATCCCGCGGACGTGGGCGACACCCAGCGCGCGGGCCACGTCGAGCGCGATGCGTGCGGCCTGCGCCGGCGCCAGTCGACCGCCGCGTTTCAGGCGAGCGGCCAGATCCTCCCCGTCGATGAGGTCCATGACGAGGAACGGCTGTTCGCCGTCGGTGCCGGTGTCGAGACAGGCCACGATGTTCGGGTGGCGGAGGACCGTCGCGGCCAGCGCCTCACGCCGGAATCGACCGGCCAGATCGGCGTCGCGAATGATCTCGGGGCGGAGCAGCTTGACGGCCACGGGCCGGTCGAGCCGAAGGTCCGTGGCGGCATGGATGGTCGCCATCCCGCCCCGGCCGATGACCGCGCCGAGTCGGTAGCGGTCGCCGATGACCCGCGTCTTGCGTGGATTGGCCACGGCGCGACGATAGCCGAGACCGCGCGACCGGGTAGCCGAGCCCGTATGCTGCCGGGCCCATGCCTTCACTTCGCAGCCCGGCCGGCGCGTGATCGCGGTCATCGGCGGCCTGATCGCCGCCGCCTGCTTCACGACGACCATCCTCTCGTCCGCTCGCGCGGTGCGGATGATCGGCGCCCTGCCGACGCTCGCGGGGGTGATGCTGATCGGGCTGCTGATCTCGCTGCCGATCGCGGCGCTGACGATCGGCGCCACCCGCCCGACCGGCGACGACCTGCCATATCTCGCCATCGCCGGCGTGGGCAATGTCCTCGGCCTCGGATCGCAGTACGTCGCCGTGCGCTCGGGCAAGATCGGTCTCGTCGGAGCGCTGGCCGCCTCCGAGGGCGCGATCGCCGCGGTCCTGTCGGTCCTGGCCGGCGAGAGTCTCGCGCCCGTGCAGACCATCGGCGTCGTCGTCGTCGGCCTGGGCGTGATCTTCGCCTCGCTCGGGCGCGATCCCGAGGCCACCGACCCGAGCGCCAAGACCCGCGCCCTGCTGTTCGGGGGGATGGCCGGCCTGGCCTTCGGCGCGAGCCTCTACGCGACCGGGCGGATCGGCGCGGACCTCGCGGTCGGCTGGGCGATCCTGCCACCGCGGCTGGTCGGCGTGGCACTCCTCGTCGTGCCCCTCGTGGTGATGGGTCGGTTCCGGATCCGCCGGGCGGCATTGCCGTTCGTGGCCCTCGCCGGGGCCGGGGAGGTCGGCGGCTCCGTCGCCATCGCCTGGGGCGCCAGCCAGAGCATCGCCGTGACGTCGGCGCTCGCAGCCCAATTCGCGACTCTCGCGGCGATCATCGCGTGGCTGGTCCTCGGGGAGCGGCTCGGCCGCCTCCAGTGGGCCGGCGTGTCGGCCGTCGCCATCGGGGTCGCCACGCTCGCGATCGGGTCCGGGTTGGGTTGACCGCAGGCCCCCAGCCGCGGCCCCAGGCGCAGCCTAGACTCGGCGCATGGCCGACGCTCGCGAGATCGTCCTGCGCGCCCTTCGCCGGACCCGACAGGTCCGTCGCTTCACCGACGAGCCGGTCGCCGAACCGGATGTCGACGCCATCCTCGAGGTCGCCCGCTGGACCGGCAGCTCCGAGAACACCCAGCCGTGGCTGTTCGTCGTGATCCGCGATGCGGACGTCCGTCGTCGGATCGGAGCGCTGGCGCGCTACGCGCGTCACGTCGGCCAGGCGCCGCTCGCCATCGCGATCGTGATGCCGGGCGCCGACCCGGAGTCCGAGGCGTACGACGAGGGCCGCGTCGCCGAGCGGATCCTGATCGCCGCGGGGGCGATGGACCTGGGTGCCGGGATCGGCTGGGCAGTGGATGCCGAGCAGGAGGAGGTCGGGGAGCTGCTCAGGGTCGCGCCACCCGCGTTCGTCCGGACGATCGTCTCGATCGGTCGTCCGACCGACGAGGCGCGGCAGCCTCGGCAGGGTCCCGGCACCGGCCGGCGACCGCTCAGCGAGTTCGTCCGCGAGCGATGACGTCCCACGACGCAAGGGCGGAGTGGAGCGGGAGACGAGGCTCGAACTCGCGACATGCAGCTTGGAAGGCTGCCGCTCTACCAACTGAGCTACTCCCGCCCGGCTGCGAAGTCTAGCAACTGTTCCCCGGCGCCCCGTCGTCCGGCCATGCGCGATGGCGACGAATGTCGTTCCAGGTCGACCATCGACGACGGTCGTCGCGGCATCGGATCCGCGGTTTTATGCGACCAGAGCCCGTCCGATCCAGGCAGGGGCTCGCAAGGAACCAAAGGAACGCTTCCGATGTCCCGCTCCACCAGCACGCGCACGGTCTCCGCCATCGTCGGCGCGATCGTGCTGCTCTCCGCGGTCGCCATCGCCGCGACCGGCGTCGTCGGCCGGACCGTCACGCCGACGGCCGTACCGTCGGTCCCGCCGATCGTCGAACCGAGCGCCCCGCCGCCCAGCCCGAGCATCCCGCCCAGCACGCCCCCGGCCGACGGTGGGTTCGGGGTCGATCTCGAGAACCTGACCGACCATGACGTCTCCGTCGTCATCGACGACGAGACCGGGTCGATCGTCGATGCCGAGTCCGGGACCCCCGGTGACGGCATGTCCGTCCGCTGGTTCGACGTGAAGGTCGAGAACATCGACGCGGAGACCCTGCGCGTCGTGTGGGTCGGCCTGGCTCGCGACGAGGTCATCCACCTTGGTGTGTCCCGTGGCGACGGCAAGATCCGCCTGCGCTTCGTCCAGGACGGCCCGCCGCTGAACTCCGACGCGACCGGCTACGACCGGATCCTGGAGCTCCGCTTCGACGCCCCGGTCCGTTCCGAGGACGTGCTCGCCGCGATCGAGGAGAGCACGGACACCCAGGACTGACTCAACCATCCGTCCCCAGGTGCTTGCGGCCCGTCCGGCTCGTCCGGGCGGGGCGTCCTGTCAGCCCTTGCGCTCGAGGATCGGCCGGGCCACGTCCGGCTTATCGACCACGAACGCGAACATCGCCCGATCACCCCACCGGCCGAGGAACAGGTGGCCGTGGATGTTGACGCCGGCATCGGCCAGCGAGCGCGACAAGCGGGCCATGCCCCCGGGCCGGTCGTCGACCTCGGTCACGAGCGATTCACCCTCGATGTAGACGTAGCCCATCTCGTCGAGGACCGCCTTGGTCGCATCGTCGTCGGCGGTCGTCATGATGACGTGGCCCGAGTCGCCGATGCTGCCGCCGCCGATGGCGCGCAGGTCGACGCCTCGTGCCGCCAATGCCTCGGCGAGCGCCGCCATCGAGCCTGGTTCGTTCTTGAGTTGGACCACGAACTGGTTGGCCATGACGCTGGCGGGACCTCCCGGGGTGACGGCTGCCGGGCGCGATTCTACCCGGCCCGATGTCGGCGCCGTCCACCTGCTACGGTCCGCCGATGGCAGCCAGTGACCCGTTCCCGGCCGACGTCGCGGCCGCCCTGTCCGATCCCCCGCCCGGAGACCGGATCACGGTGGCGACGGCGGACATCCCGTGGTCCGCCCTGGTCTGGGGCGACCCGGCCGCGCACCCGCTCCTGCTCATCCACGGGGTGACGGCTTCGGCCGCGGTCTGGTGGCGCGTCGGCCCGGCGCTCGCCGCGACCGGGCGACGGGTCGTCGCCGTCGACCAGGCTGGCCACGGGAAGACCGGGCATTGGCAGGGCCACCACCGGTTCCGGGACAACGCCCGCGACCTTGCCGGCTTCGCCGGGGCGGCCGGCCTCGCGGTCGACGACCTGCAGATCGTCGGGCACAGCTGGGGCGCGGTGACCGCGGCTGCCCTCCCCGTGGCCGGCCTTCGACCCGCGACGCTCGTCCTCCTGGATCCACCGGTCCTGCCCCTCGAGCGGATCTCGCTCGAGGCGAGCGACCCCAAGCAACAACCGGTCCGAGACCTCGACCAGGCGATCGCCGCGATCCATGCCAACGATCCGGGCCTCGACGAGGGCGACGTGGTCGCCCTCGCCCGGGGGATCGTCGACCTCGACTTCGCGGCCGCTCGCGCGGTCCTGCTCGACAACGGCGACTGGGATGGCGGCCTCGCCGACCTGCGCGAACCGGCGGCGGCCGGCATCGAGACGTGGCTGATCCGCGGCGACCCGAGGACCGGCAGCTACGTCGACGACGATGCGGCACGTGCCTTCGGTGAGGTCATCGGCGCCGACCACGTCGTGACGATCGAGGGTGGTCCGCACTCCCCACAGCGCACGCATCCGGTCCAGACCGTGGCGGCGCTCCTTCGCGCGCTCGGTGACGCCTAGGCGCGTGCCTGGCGGATGGCGATCGCGCGGCGGTAGGCGTCGACGTACGTCGTGGCCGATCCGGTCGTCCAGTCGAAGTCGAGCGCCATGCCGCGATCGACGAGCCCGTCCCATACGGCCCCGCCCCGCGCCCGCAACGCGAAGGCCGCGTCGCACGCCGCGACGAGGTCGTCCACGATCGCCCGATCGAACACGAAGCCGGTGCCTCGCCCGGGGTTCGTCGTCTCGTCGATGACGGTATCGGCGAGTCCGCCCGTCCGGTGGACGATCGGCGGCGTGCCGTAGCGGAGCGCGATCATCTGGCCCTGGCCGCAGGGTTCGAAGCGCGACGGCATCGCGAACAGGTCCGCCCCGGCGTAGATGCGGCGGGCCATCTCGCGGTCGAACCGTTCGATGAAGGCGACCTTGCCCGCGGACCCCTCGGCCAGCGTGCGGAAGGGATCGGCCAGCGACGGATGACCGGCGCCCTGCACGATCAGCCGGGCGCCGCGCTCGAAGAGGGCCGGCGTCGCGCCGGCCAGGAGGTCGAACCCCTTCTGCGGATCGAGCCGCCCGATCATGCCGATGACCGGGCCCGTGTCGCGCGGGTCCATCCCGTTGCGCTCGAGCAGGTCGGCTCGGACCGCGCCCTTGCCATCGAGGTCGCCACGCGCGAACGGCTCGACAAGGACCAGGTCGTTGGCCGGATCCCAGATGTCGTTATCGAGCCCGTTAAGGATACCGATGAAGCGGTCGCCGCGGGACCGCAGCAGGCCGTCGAGACCCATGCCGAACGCCGGCGTCAACGCTTCGCGAGCGTAGCCCGGCGAGACCGTATTCACGATCTCGGCTGCTTCGATACCGGCCGCCAACAGGTCGATGCCGTCGGCATTCTGGCCGGGGGCGTCATCACCCGGCCGAAGGCCGAGCTGGGGCAGGTCCGGGTTGCCGGTCCAGCCGTGGTAGGCCAGGTTGTGCAGGGTCATGACCAGCGCCGCCCGACCGATGACCGGGTCGTCGGCGTAGACGCGGTCGCGGAACACGGCCGCCGGGCCGGCCTGCCAGTCATGCAGGTGGAGGACGTCGACGCGGGCGCCCGTCGGCCCGCAGCACCTCCAGCGCGGCGCGGGCGTACAGCCCGAACCGCCAGGCGTTGTCGGCGTAATCGCCAACGCCATCGCCGTAGAAGCCGGCTCGATCGAATGCCGGCGGATGGTCGATGAGGCGGAGCCTGTAGCCGTCCGCGGCGACGTCGATGACGCCGACCGACGTCGATCCGGTCCGGGCGCGGGGGTCCGGCACGGCCACGGTCGTCTCACCGAGGACCGCGTCGGGCCGCGGCTCGGGGACGCCTCGATAGCGCGGCAGGAACACGTCGACGGGCAGGTCGATCGCCTCGTCGGGCACCCGACCGAGGGCCCGCGCGAGGGCATCCACGACGTCGGCCAGGCCACCGGTCTTGGCCCAGGGCTCGCACTCGGCGGACAGGAAGGCGACGCGCAGACCCACGTGCGCATGGTAGGTGGCAGGACCACCGGAGGCTGGCCGGGCCCGCGCCAGACCCGCGTCGACGGCACGCACCTAAACCGGTTCACACGCAGGAACGACCCGGTATCATGCCCGGCCATGGACCCCGTCTCCATCCCCTCGATCCCGGCCGCCTCCTTCCCGCTGCCGCCGCGCCTCGAGGGCCTCCGGCGACTCGCCTACAACCTCCATTGGGCGTGGAGCCCGAAGACCCGCAACCTGTGGAGCCTGATCGACCGGACCGCCTGGAACCGCTACCGGAACCCGGTGCCGGTCATCAGCGGGCCGACCGAGTGGTCGCGCCTCCTCGACGACGAGAAGTTCCTGGCCGAGTACCAGGACGTGCTGGCGGACTTCGACCGCTACATGGCCGATGGCAGCGGGCACTGGTTCCAGCGCAAGTACGGCGGCCAGGTGGACGGGCCGATCGCCTACTTCTGCGCCGAATACGGCATCCACGAATCGCTCGGCATCTATTCGGGCGGCCTGGGCGTCCTCGCCGGTGACCACATGAAGTCGGCCAGCGACATGGCGCTGCCGTTCGTCGGCATCGGCCTGCTCTATCGCAAGGGCTACTTCCGACAGTCGATCGACGCCGACGGCCACCAGGAGCATGCCTACCCCGACTACGACCTGAGCCGGCTCCCGCTGGCCCGCGTCCAGGACACGAGCGGCCTGCCGCTCAACGTCACGTTGGAGCTGCCGGGACGGGATCTGTCGATCGCCGTGTGGATCGCGCAGGTTGGCCGCGTGCCGGTCCTGCTGCTCGACACCGACAACGTCGAGAACGCGGTCGAGGACCGGCCGATCACCCACATCCTGTATGTCCGTGGTCGCGAGATGCGGCTGCACCAGGAGCTCGTCCTGGGCATCGGCGGGGTCCGGGCGATCCGTGCCCTGGGCCTCGACCCGGCGGTCTGGCACCTCAACGAAGGGCACTCGGCGTTCCTGCTCGCCGAACGGGCCCGCGAGCTCGTTGCCGGCGGGGCGAAGCTCGACGAGGCTTGGGATCGGGTGAAGCGCAACTCGGTCTTCACCATCCACACCCCGGTCTCGGCCGGCAACGAACGCTTCGAGACCGATCTCGTCCGGCGCGTCGCCGGGCCGTTGCTCGACGCGGGCCGCGTGCCCATCCAGCAGGTGCTCGACCTCGGCCTCGGCACCGACGGCGACCGCGGCCAGTTCGACATGACCGCGTTCAGCCTGCGGCTGACGAACGGCGCGAACGCCGTGAGCCAGCTCCACGCCATGACGGCGAACGTCACCTGGCAGTCGATCACGGACGGCGAGATCCTGGCGATCACCAACGGCGTCCACGGCCCGACCTGGGTCGGCTCGCCGGTCGTGGAGCTCCTGTCGCGTCACCTCGATGCCGACCTCGACGCACTCGACGCCGGCTCACGCCAGGACCGCTTCTGGGAACGACTCGGTCGCATCCCGAGCGCCGACCTGTGGGAGGCCCACCTCCGCCAGAAGCGCGAGCTGGCGATCTTCGTCCATGGCCGGCTGCGCAGCCAGTTCGCCCGCCATGGCGAGTCGCCCGCCGTCCTGGCCGAGGTCGAGGCGGCCCTCGATCCGAGCGTCCTGACGATCGGTTTCGCCCGGCGGTTCGCGACCTACAAGCGGGCCGGCCTGCTGTTCAGCGACATGGACCGGCTGGCCCGGCTGCTGTGGGACGAGAAGCGTCCGGTCCAGGTGATCTTCGCCGGCAAGGCCCATCCAGCCGATCGACCCGGGCAGAAGGTCATCCAGGAGATCTTCCAGTACTCGCGCTCGCCGAAGCTGCGCGGCCGCGTGTTCATCCTCGAGGACTACGACATGCGCGTCGGGCGCTACCTCGTGCAGGGGGTCGACACGTGGCTCAACAATCCCCGTCGCCCGCTGGAGGCGTCGGGCACGTCGGGCATGAAGGCCGCCCAGAACGGGGTGCCCAACATCAGCGTCCTCGACGGCTGGTGGGACGAGGGCTACGAGGACGACAACGGGTGGGCGATCGGCGGTCGCGAGGCCAGCGGCGATGAGTCGGCCCAGGACTGGTCGGACGCCCAGGACCTGTACCGCCTGCTCGAAGAAGGGCTCGTGCCGGCGTACTACGACCGTAACGACGGCGCCATCCCGATGCGCTGGGTGGACACGATGCGCCGGGCCATGGCGACATCGCTCTGGCAATTCTCGACGACCCGCATGCTGCAGGAATACGCAGAGCAGCTCTACCTGCCGGCGGCAGGCGTGGAGGTCCCTGTCGCGACCGCGGAGCCGGTCGTCACCGAGGCAGGCTGACCGGTGCCCGCTGGCATCTCCCTGGCGCTCGCGCTCCACAACCACCAGCCGGTCGGCAACTTCGGGTGGGTCTTCGGCGAGGTGTTCGAGCACGCCTACGAGCCGATGATCCATGCCCTCGAGCGACATCCGGGTGTCCGCCTCTCGCTGCACTACACAGGCCCGTTGCTGACGTGGCTGATCGCCGAGCGCGCCGACACCGTCGAGCGCCTGCGCGCGCTCGTCGCCCGCGACCAGGTCGAGATCCTAGGCGGCGGCTACTACGAGCCCGTCCTCGCCTCCCTGCCCGAGCGCGATCGCATCGGTCAGCTGGAGCGCATGGCGGACGAGCTCGAGCACCTGCTCGGCCGGCGACCGCGCGGCGCTTGGCTGGCGGAGCGGGTCTGGGAGCCGGATCTGCCGACATCGCTGGTCACGGCCGGCTACGAGTGGACGATCCTCGACGACGCCCACTTCCGTGCGGCGGCCATCCCCGAGGAGAACCTGTGGGGGCCGTACACGACGGAGGACCAGGGCCACCTCCTGCGGGTGTTCGGCACCGAACAGGGGTTGCGTTACCGCATCCCGTTCCGGGAGGTCGACGACGTCATCGAGTACCTGCGTGGGCACGCCACGGAGGCGCGCGACCGTGTCGGAGTCATGGGCGACGACGGCGAGAAGTTCGGTGGCTGGCCGACGACCTGGGAGCATTGCTGGGGCGAGCGGCAGTGGGTCGAGCGGTTCTTCACGGCCCTGGAAGCGAACGCGGACTGGCTGACGACGACGACCCCGTCGGCCTGGCTGGCCGATCACGCGCCGATCGGGCGCGTGTACGTGCCCACCGGCTCCTATGCGGAGATGGGCGAATGGGCGCTGCCGGCCGACGAGAGCCTCGTCTTCTCCGAGGTCGTCCATGCCGCGCAAACGGAGCGCCGCCCGGAGGCACGCTGGCTGCGCGGCGCGTTCTGGCGCAACTTCCAGGTGAAGTACCGCGAGATCAACGACCTGCACAAGCGGATGCTCGGGGTATCCGCGGCCGTCGCGGCGATGCCGCCCAGCGCGGCCCGCGACGCGGCGACCGACCACCTCTACCAGGGCCAGTCGAACGACTGCTACTGGCACGGCCTGTTCGGCGGCATCTACATCAGCCACATGCGGCTTGCGACGTACGAGCACCTGATCGCCGCCGAGGACCTTGCCGAAGGGGCGATGGGCTCGCGGGTGGCGGCCGAGACGCGCGACCTCGACATGGACGGGGTCGACGAGGTCCGCCTGGCCGACGAGGGTCAGGTCGTCACGGTCGACCTCGACGGTGGTGCCGGCATCGGCGCCTGGGACATCCGTCCGGTCCGTCACGCCCTGGCAGCCGTCATGCGCCGCCGGCCCGAGGCCTATCACGCCACGCTGCTGGGCATGGACGATGCAGCCGCCGAGGCGGCTGACGGCGCGACGGGTGGCGGAGAAGACGTCGAGGAGAACGGCGACGCCCTCAAGTCGATCCACGACGGGGCGCGTGCGAAGGAACCCGGGCTGGCCGCGAAGCTCGTGTACGACGCCTACGAGCGGCGATCCGGTCTGCTGCGGGTCCTGCCGCGCGATGCCGCCCCCGACGACTGGGCCCTGGCCCGAACGGCAGATGGCGGCGACGCGGTCGATGGCGCCTTCTCGATCGTCGAGCTCGACAGCGGCCGGCTCGTGACGCGGCGCGACGCCACGATCTGCGGTGCCCGGGTGGCGGTGACGAAGGGCTTGCGGCTGGGCGGCAACCGGCGATCCCCCACGCTGGCGCTCGATGTGGAGCTCGAGCACATGGACGGTCCACCGGTCGACGCCCGGATCGGCATCGAATGGGCGCTGACGATGCTCGGCGGGGGCGGGAACCCGTCGGCCTGGTGGGACGTCCGCGGCGAACGCACCGGACATGACATGGCCGGCACCGCGGCGGACCTGACGACGATCGCCCAGGGCAATGACTTCATCGGGATCTCGGTCACCACGACGACGAGCGCGGCCGACGCGTGGTGGGCGCCGATCGAGTCGATCTCGAACTCGGAGGACGGCTTCGAGCGCATGTACCAGGGCAGCGCGCTGCTCCTGTCGTGGCCGACCCGGCTGTCGGCCGGCGAGCGCTGGCGACGGACGATCAGCCACGTCGTGGCGACGACCCAGGACAAGGCGGAGGCCACCGCATGACCGTCGGATCCGTCGTGGTCCACGGCCACTTCTACCAGCCGCCGCGACTCGATCCGTTCAGCGGGACGATGCCGCGCGACCCGACGGCGTCACCGGCCCACGATTGGAACGAGCGCATCAGCGCCGAGTGCTATCGGCCGAACGCCGAGCTGGGCAACCTCGCCGCGATCTCCTGGGACCTCGGGCCGACGCTGGCCGGCTGGCTGGCCGACGGCGATCCGCTCGCCTATCGAGGGTTCGTCGAGGGCGACGGCGGCCGGTGGGGTATGGCCCAACCCTTCCACCACACGATCCTGCCGCTCGCGTCGGCGGCGGATCGACGCACCGAGATCCGCTGGGGCCTGCGCGATTTCGAGCTCCGTTTCGGGCGCCGGTCAGCTGGGATGTGGCTGCCGGAGACGGCGGTCGACCTGGCCACGCTGCGTCTCCTGGCCGACGAGGGCGTCGGCCATACCATCCTCGCGCCGTGGCAGATCGAGGGTGGGCCGTTCATCGATACGCGGCGCCCCGTGCGTCTCGACCTGGGCGACGGGCGGTCCATCCTGGCCGTGCTGTACGACGGCCTTCTCTCGGCGTCGGTCTCGTTCGAGGCCATCGCGACGGTCGACGCGGATGCCTTCGTGCGCGATCGCCTGATCCCGCGCCTGCACGAGCCGCCGACCGACGATGCCGCTTCGCCACTCATCGTCATCGCCACGGACGGTGAGCTGTACGGCCATCACCAGCCCCACCGCGACCGTTTCCTGGCCCGCCTGGTCGGCCGGGCGGCGCCGGCCGACTTGCCGTTCGACCGGCCGTCGCTGGGCGAGGCGATCGCCCGGTCGGAGGCGGGTGGCCTGGACGTCCGAGAGGTCCGCGAGCAGACGTCGTGGAGCTGCCACCACGGCATCAGCCGCTGGTCGACGACGTGCGACTGCACGATCGATGGGACCTGGAAGGCGCCCCTTCGGTCGGCGCTCGAGCGGCTCGCCGGCGGGATCGACGCCGCCACGGATCAGCTGGCCCGGGACCTGTCGAGCGCCCCGGATCCGTGGGCGGCCCGCGACGCGTATGTCGACGTCATCATCGGCGAACGATCGGCCGCCGCGTTCACGGAGGCGTGGCTGGGGGACGGCGCGACGCCCGCGGAACGCCGGACCCTGGCCGATCTCATGGAGGCCCAGCGCTGGCGGCTGGCGATGTTCGCGAGCTGCGCGTGGTTCTGGGAGTCGCCCGACCGGATCGAGACGGCAGGTGCCTTGCGGGCGGCCGTGCGGGCCGCCCGTCTCGTCGATTCGCTGGCCGGTACGGACCTCGAGACGCGCCTCGCCGCCGACCTGGCGCTGCTCGTCCACAACGGTCCCGGTGGCGCCGAGCTGCTGCGCCAGGCCCTCTCCGCGGTCGGTGCGCCGGAGGGTCTCGAGAATCCGTCAGCCCGCGGCCTGCGCGCCACGGGCTGACGAGGTTGCTATAGTCGGTTAGGCCAAGCCAAGGCTATTTGGACTACGTCACTATGTCAATGGACGATGGCTTCGGCGGATCACCGGCGCCACGCGGCGCGCCGGCGGGCAGCCTCGATGTCGAGCGCGACTCCGACGTCCCGATCTCGACGCAGATCTTCTGGCAACTCGCCTACCAGATCAATTCCGGCCGCCTGCTGCCCGGTTCACGCCTGATGCCCGTACGCGAGCTGGGTGCCGCCCTGCGCGTCAACCCCAACACGATCCGCGCCGTCTATCGCCGCCTGGCGGACGCGGGCTACGTGACGAGCCGGCATGGCGCCGGCACCCACGTCGCCGACCGGCCACCCCAGCGACGCGGGACCGAGGCCCTCGCCGGCATCGTCGCCGAGCTCCTCCGCCGGGCGGCGCATGCCGGCTTCACCGCCGACGAGGTGGCCTCGGCCACGTTTGCCGCGGCGACAGAGCGCAAGCGCCCGGGTCCGCTCGTCCGCGTCCTCTTCGCCGAGTGCACGAACGCCGATGCCGGCTATGACGCGGAGCGCCTGGTCGATGCGTTCCCCGGCATGATCGAGGCCGAGGGCGCGCTCATCGATGACCTGCCGGAACGCCTGGATCGGTTCCACTACGACATCGTCGCGACAACGACGTTCCACGCGGACGAGGCACAGGTGCTCGCCGCGGGTCGCGTGCCCGTCGTGGCGATGCTGGTCGGTCCCGGCTATCTCGAGCTGGTCCACGAGATCGCCGGGCTGTCGCCCGGGTCGCGTGTGGGGCTCGTGTGCGCCAACGAGCGCGGGGCGGAGAACATCCTCGAGACGCTCCGCCTGTCGGGGACGCCGGGCATCGAGATCGTGCCGGCGCTCATCGGCGAGACCGACCAGCTCGCGGCCGTCGACGAGACGTCCGATCTGATCCTCATGTCGCGCGAGGCGCTGGCCGCCGGTCTCGACCGACAGCTGCACGATCGCGATCGTATCCGGCCGTGGTCGTACGAGTTCGACCCGGCCGGATTGGAGCTCCTGCGGCGAGCCATCGAGCACGTCGCCGCCGAACGGCCGGCGGAGGCGTCCGCGGTCTGACGACCGCCAGCGGTGCGTGCCATCCTTCGGCGATGGATGGTGCGCGGCGGGACCGCCCGGTGAGCGTCGCCCCGCACGGACGGGCCCTTCGGCGGGACTTCCACGTCCGGCGCAGCGCGCGCGAGACGTATGGCATCGACGAGACGCTGCTCGGGATCCGAGGCGACCTGGCCGTCGCCGACTTCACGGCGATCCGCGAGCTGGCCAGCCGGATGAACGCGGCTCGGGCCGAGGAGGGCGCCGGTATCTCCGCGGGTGAGATCGGGGCGCTCGGCCTGCTCCATGAGGTCGGCCACCTGCTGATCAACCGGCAGGGATCGGAGGGGCGGCCGTCGATGGCCACGGCGATGCGCGACGTGCGGCGCCGACTGCGCGACGACCTCGACCGGCTGCTCGACCGCTTCGGGGCCGCCTTCCCGGGTGTCGGCCCCGCTCCCGAGCCGCCCGTGCTTCGGCTCGAGGAGCTGCTGCTCACCCGCGTCAGCAACGAGAACCCGGCCATCGGCTCCCTGCGTGAGCTGGTCGACGACCGGATCCTGTCCGATGGGACGCGCTACGACGAGGCGATCGACGCCCTGGGTCGGGCGTTCGCGGACGGCGCGCCGCTCGACGACGGGGCAGGGAATCAGGGCTCGCTCGTCGAGCTGCTCCGCGCGCCGGCCCGCCATGCGCCGACGTCGCTCGCCGGCCAGCTGCGCTACATCCGCGAGCATTGGAGCGGCCTGCTCGGCGGCGACCTCGAGGCGCTCATCGGGCGGCTCGACATCGCGCTCGGGATCATCGCCGAGGAGGAACGCGGTCTCCACCAGCGCTTCGGCGGTGCGAGCGACGAGCGCGGCGTCCACGCTCCCTCGTTCCGTGGTCTGGCTGACGAACCGGAGCAATTCTCCGTCGACTCGGCGTGGATGCCGCGCATCGTGCTGATGGCCAAGAGCACCTATGTCTGGCTCGATCAGCTGTCGCGCACGCACGGGCGCGACATCCGGACCCTCGACGCGGTGCCCGACGAGGCGCTCGACCGGCTCGCCTCGTGGGGGGTCACTGGCTTGTGGCTCATCGGGTTGTGGCAACGGTCGGTCGCCTCGGAGCGGATCAAGCGGATGCGCGGCAACGCCGATGCCGTGGCGTCGGCTTATTCGCTCGATGACTACCGCATCGCGGCGGACCTCGGCGGCGAGGACGCCTACGCCGACCTCCGCGATCGAGCCTGGGCACGCGGCATCCGGCTGGCGAGCGACATGGTGCCCAACCACATGGGCATCGACTCGCGCTGGGTCATCGACCATCCCGAGTGGTTCCTCTCGCTCCCGCGACCGCCCTACCCGGCGTACACGTTCGACGGCCCGGACTTGGCGCCCGACGAACCGGCGGCGATCGTCCTCGAGGACCACTACTGGGACGACAGCGATGCGGCCGTCGTGTTCAAGCATGCGGATCGAGCGACCGGCGAGGCCCGCTACATCTACCACGGCAACGACGGGACGAGCTTTCCGTGGAACGACACGGCCCAGCTGGATTTCCTGAACCCGGCGGTTCGCGAGCAGGTGATCCGGACCATCCTCGAGGTCGCGCGGCGCTTCCCGGTCATCCGCTTCGATGCCGCGATGGTCCTCGCCAAGCGCCATGTCCGGCGTCTGTGGTGGCCGCAGCCCGGGGCCGGCGACGCGATCCCGTCACGCGCCGAGTACGCCCTCGGCCAGGAGGCGTTCGACGCGCGGATGCCGGTCGAGTTCTGGCGCGAGGTGGTCGACCGCGTGGCGGCCGAGGTCCCGGACACGCTGCTGCTGGCCGAGGCCTTCTGGATGCTCGAGGGCTATTTCGTGCGAACGCTCGGCATGCATCGCGTCTACAACAGCGCGTTCATGCACATGCTCCGCGACGAGAACACGGCGGGCTACCGCAAGCTGATCCGCGAGACCCTCGAATTCGACCCGGAGATCCTGAAGCGCTACGTCAACTTCATGAGCAACCCCGACGAGAAGACGGCACTCGAACAGTTCGGGAAGGGCGACAAGTACGTCGGGGTCGCGACCGTCCTGGCGACGCTGCCGGGGCTGCCGATGCTCGGCCACGGGCAGGTCGAGGGCTTCGGCGAGAAGTACGGCATGGAGTTCCGCCGGGCCACCCTCGATGAGCAACCCGACCCCTGGCTCGTCGAGCGTCACGAGCGCGAGATCTTCCCGTTGCTCCATCGGCGGGCGTGGTTCGCCGAAGCCCACGACTTCCTGATGTTCGACTTCCACACCGACGGCGGCGCAATCGAAGAATCCGTCCTGGCGTACTCGAACGGCCACGGCCCCACGCGATCGCTGGTCGTGTTCCACGACCGGTTCGGCTCGACCGCCGGGACGATCCGCGAATCGGTGCCCTTCGCGCGCAAGGCGCAGAACGGCGCCAAGCGGCTCGTCCGGCGCACGCTGGCCGACGGCTTGGGGTTGCCGAACGACCCGTCGATGTTCGTCACGTTCCGCGACGCCCGGACCGGGCTGGCCTACCTGCGGTCGGCTCGTGACATCCACGAGCGCGGTCTGTGGATGGCCCTGGACGCCTACGAGGGACACGTCTTCTGGGAGTTCCGCGAGCTGGCCGACGGTACGGCCGGGCAGTGGCGCCGTCTCGCCGCGCGCCTTGGCGGCCGGGGTGTGCCATCGCTGGACGAGGCGCTCCGGGAGCTGCTGCTCGAACCGGTCCACGCCCCGCTCCGGGCGCTATTCGAGGGCGGCCACGTCGCGGCCGTGCTCGGTGACAGCGCGACGGCCGACGATCTCGACATGCTCGAGGACCGCCTGGCTGCCGTACTGCGCGCCGTGGCCGAGGCGACCAGCGTGAGCGGCGACCCGGTGGACACCGCCGGCCGGATCCGGGACGAGACCGCGGCGGCCTACGCCGACGGCGCCTCGAAGCTGCCCCGCGCGGACCGCGCGGCATTGCTCGGCTGGCTCGTCCTGTCCCGACTCGGCGAGCTCGCCCCCGGCGCCGATGTCGGCGCGACCAGCCTGGCCTGGTATGACGAGCTGCGGCTCGCGCCGGTCATCGCCGCCGGGTTCCGCGAGGCCGGGATCGACGAGGCCCGGGCGTGGGGCGTGGCCGACCTGGTGCGTGTGCTGCTGGCCCTCCCCCGGCCGTCCATGATCCGGGGACGCGGGCGGCAGGCCGACCTGCGCCTCCTCGAAAGCTGGCTCGTGCGCGACGTCGTCCGCACGGCGATGGGCATCAACACCTGGGAAGGTGTCGAGTGGCTCGAGCGCGACCAATTCCTCGACCTGCTGCGCTGGGCCGTCCGTCTCGACGCGATCGAGGCTGGGCGGGATCCGGACGAGCGGGGCCTCGAGCGCCTCTCGGCGGCCGCCGAGACCGCCGGCTATCGCGTGGACGCGCTGCTGGCTGCGCTCAGCCGGCCGGCACGGCCGCGGCGGACAGGATCCTCCGGAGCAGGGACGTCGGTGGAGCGCCCTGACTGATCACCGCCTCGAGGTGGGGGCGGTACCGGAAGCCCGGCGTGTCGCCGAAACCACCCGGCAGGGCGCGGGCGACGACCGACGTCGGATCCGCCCCGGCCGCTGATGCGGCCCGCCGGCGCGCCTCGAGCTCGATGTCCCACATCTCCATCGACCCGGCGAAGTACGTCGAGAGCTGCGTCGACGACAGACGCGCCCGCTTGTACTTGTTGCGCGCCTCGGCCTCCTCCTGGAAGCCGCCGTCGACCATCAGCCCGACGGCCTCGTCCTCGGTCATGCCCTGGCAGTGGATCCGCGCGTCGATGATCGCGTTGGTGATCGAGCGGAGATAGAACTTCCAGTGCGTGAGGAGCAGCGCCAGATCGTCCGCGCCGTACCCGGCGTCCATCATCACCTGGGTCACGTAGACGGCCCAGCCCTCGGCGAACAAGCCGCTCTGGAATACGCCCCGTGGCAGCGACGCGGTCTGGTTGGCGTAGGCACCCTGGAGATAGTGGCCGGGCACCGCCTCGTGGATGGTCAGCAGCCGGAGCATCCGGTCGTTGTCCTCGCGGAGGTACGACTCGCGCATGTCCGCCGCCCAATCGTCGGGGATGGGCGTGATCGCGAAGAACGCGGCCAACCCCTTGTCGAGCGGGCCCGGTGAGATCAGCATCGCCCCGCCGAAGGCGCGCAGGAACTCCGGTGTCCAGCGGATGTCGAGCGGATCGTCGACGAGCCCGATGAGGTCCTGTTCCCGGCAGAACGCCTCGATCCGCTCGTTCTCTCCCCGGCAGAAGTCGAGGAGGGCATCCGGTTCCTGGTGTTGGTCGGCGATCGCGTCGAGCACGCCCCGGACGATGGCCGCCTCATCCGCGGGCATCGTCGTGCCGGATCGCCAGACTGGCCACAGCTCGCGGGCGAGGCGGATCATCTCGGCCCGGATGGCGTCGAACTCCCGTGACGCCGAATCCGATGATTCGATCCGCGGTCAGCGTCTCGGAGCGCATCGTGTGGCGCATCTTTCGCGCGAACAGGTCCTCCCCGAGACGCCCATCACCACGGCTGGCCGGCAGGACCACCTCGTTGAGATGCCGCTCGAAGGCGGCGAGGTCGGCCTTGGCGGCGATCGAGGCCGCCTCGAGGCGCGGCCGCAGCGCCGCCACGACCGGGTCCGTGCCGGCGGCCGAACCGGCGGTCGCCACGGCTTCGTCGATCAGCTCGACGACGCCCGGCAGCTGCTCGATGGCGACCTCGGTCTGGAGCCGTCCCACCGGCCGATCGGGGCCCGCCCCGACGAGCGACGCCCGGGCCGCGGCCGTGACCTCGCCGATGGTCTCCAGGCGCCCAGCCACGCTCGACAGGCGGTCGGCCAGCGGCGCGAACTCGCGCGCGAGGAGCGGGAAGATGCCGTCCCCGAAGAGGTAGACCCAGGTCAACGGGTCCCATGCGTCCTCGCGCAGCTCCGTCTCGCCGAACCGCATCGCCTCCAGCTCGCCGAGGACCAGGTCGCGATCGATCGTCTCGGGCGCGTCGGCAGCCTCCGCCACAGCGAAGGCGCTGTGCCAGCGAGCGATGAACGCCAGCCGCTCCTCGCGGCCGCGCGCCGACAGGTCCGGCCAGCGACCGTCATGGCGGTGGTCGCCGATCGATGTCGCGGCGACCGGCTCGAGCGCCACGAACGCATCGAGGAAGCGGTCGAACGTGTCCGCGAAGGAGGCCATCGCCAGAGTCTAGGGGCGCTCGACGCGCTCCGGGTCCGCCCGACGCATGCCCCGGGCTACCATCAGGACATGGGCCAGACGTGGGTGCTGCCGGTCACGCTGACGGGTCGACGCGTACGAATGGAACCGCTCGCGGAAAGCCACCTCGAGGATCTCGTGCGGGTCGCGTTCGACGACGCCGTCTGGCGCTGGACGATCGCCAAGCCGATGGACGACGCTGGTCTGCGTGCCTGGTTCGATCAGGCCAAGGCGAACGCCGACGCGTCGACCGAGGTGCCGTTCGCGACGATCGATGTCGCCTCGGAGCGGGCGATCGGCAGCAGCCGCTTCATGACGATCGCCCCCGAGCATCGCCGCGCTGGAGATCGGCTGGACCTGGGTCGGCAGCGCGTTCCAACGCACCGGAGCCAACCGCGAGGCCAAGCTGCTCCAGCTGAGCCATGCGTTCGAGACCCTCGGACGCCGAGCGCGTCGAGTTCAAGACCCATGCCCGGAACGTAGCGTCGCGGACCGCCCTGCTCGGCATCGGGGCGACGTTCGAGGGCGTCCTCCGCCACCACACGATCATGCCCGACGGGTCGAACCGCGACTCCGCGTTCTACGGCGTCATCGCCCCCGAATGGCCGGCGGTCAAGGCCCGGCTCGAGGCGTCGCTGTCGCGGCCGGCGGGGGCGCGGTGACCGACGCGGACAGCCCCATGCCGCGCCGGCCGGTCCGGACCGTCGACTACCACACCGGCGGCGAGCCCTTCCGCATCGTGACCGGCGGCATCCCGGACCTCGTCGGGCGGACGGTCCTGGAGCGCCGCCGCTGGGCGGGCGAGCATCTCGACGACGTGCGTCGGTTGCTGGTCAACGAGCCGCGCGGCCACGCCGACATGTACGGGGCGTTCGTCACGCCACCGAACGACGACTGGGCGGATCTGGGTGTCGTGTTCTTCCACAACGAGGGCTATTCGACGGCCTGCGGCCACGGCACGATCGCGCTGGTCACCTGGGCGGTCGAGACCGGCCGCGTCGCATCCACCCCCGACGCGAGCAGCGTGACGGTCACGGTCGACGTGCCCAGCGGCCGGCTGGCGTGCATGGCGCGGCTCGACTCGGACCACCAGGTCGAGGCCGTCCGCTTCCGCAACGTGCCGTCGTTCGTGCTCGCTCGAGATGTGACGGTGCGCGTCGGGGAGCGGCTGGTCACGCTGGACGTGGCCTTCGGCGGAGCGTTCTACGGCGTCGTCGAGGCCGCGTCCCTGGGTCTTCGGCTGGAGCCCGAGGACCTCCCCGCGCTGATCGGACTCCAGCGGGCGTTGCGCCCGGCGCTCGCAACGCTCGCTCCCCGTCATCCACCCGGAGGAACCCGATCTCGGGGGCATCTACGGCGTCATCTTCTGGGAGCGGCTCGGACCTGCCGAGCAGCGCAACGTGACGGTCTTCGCCGACGGCGAGGTCGACCGGTCGCCGTGCGGCTCGGGCACGTCGGCGCGCCTGGCCGTGCTCCACGCACGCGGAGAGCTCGCCATGGGGCAGGCCGTTCCGCCATCGATCGATCGTCGATTCCGCGTTCGACGCGTGGGTCGTCGACGAGGGACCGCCGATCGGCGGCCACGCGTCGGTGATCACCGAGATCGAGGGTTCGGCGTACCGGACGGGCGAGTCGTTGTTCACGCTCGACCCGCGCGATCCCCTCGGCACGGGGTTCCTGCTCCGCTGACCGGCTATCCTCGGTCCATCGTCGCCGCACGGAGGTCTCCCGGATGAAGGGCTTCGTCCTCAGCGTCATCGTGACGGCTGTCGCGTTCTACCTGCTGGTCACGGTCTTCCCGTCGATGTTCGGCTACTCCGGGGGGTACCTCGGGCTGATCGTGATCGCGGTCGTCTTCGGCGCCGTCAACGGCCTGGTCGGACCGATCGTCAAGACGCTGGCGCTGCCCGTGTCGTTCATGACGATGGGTCTCGTTGGGTTCGTGATCAACGGCGGGCTGCTGCTCCTGACCGCCTTCATCTCCGGCATGCTCGGGTTCGACCTGCAGGTCGGCGACTTCCCGCCCGACCTGCTGACGGCCGACACGATCGTCGCCGCGGTCGTCGGGGCGGTCGTCCTGAGCCTGATCACGACGGTCATCGGGGCCGCCGTCCCTGACTGAGCTCGTCGCCCCGCTGCGCCGCGCGGCGGCGCGCTACGGCACGCCGGCCTTCGTCACCGACCTGGCCACGCTCGACGCCGCCTGCGCGGACGTGGTGGACGCGTTCCCCGATCCGATCGTCCGCCAGTACTCGGTCAAGGCGAACGACGTGCCCGCCATCATCGGTGCCGTCGGTGCGCGCGGGTTCGGCGCGAACGTCGTCTCGCGCGGGGAATGGGCGCTCGCCCGGCGAGCCGGTATCCCCAACGAGCGCATCACCCTCGAGGGCGTCGGCAAGACGACCCTCGACCTGCGCGCCGCGGCCGAGGCGGCCGTCGAGGATCCGCTGCGCTGGGTGGCCCTCGAATCGCCGGAGGAGGCCGCGGCGCTGCGCGCCGAGGTCGAACGGGCCGGCGGAGCACAGCTCGACGTGCTCTACCGGCTCAACCCGGACGTCGCTCCGGAGACGCTGGCCGGGCTGGCCGTCGGGGCCGGTGCCACGAAGTTCGGGATGACCGAGACCGAGATCGGGGCTGCCATCGCGGCCGGTGGCGGCCCGGATGGCCGTCTGCGGCCGCGCGGCATCCACCTGCACGTCGGATCGCAGCTCGGAGCGGTCGACGCGTGGCGCGACGCCGTTCGCAAGGCCCTCGCGCTGACCGCCCTCTGGCGTGGCTCGATCGCGACGTTCGATACGCTCGACCTCGGCGGCGGGTTCCCGATCCGCCCGACCGACGAGCCGTCGCCGAGCCCGGCTCGCTTCGGGCGCGAGCTCGGACCGCTGCTCGATACGGTCCCACCGGATCGGCGGCCGACACGCCTCGCGATCGAGCCGGGACGGTCGCTGGTGGCGCGGGCCGGCTGGCTGGTCGCCGGCGTCCTCCACGTGCGGGACCGCGTCGGACGGCAGGTCGTGCTCGATGCGGGGATGACCGAGCTGATCCGCCCGGCGCTGTACGGTGCCCGCCATCCGATCGTCGCCCTGACCTCGCTCGGACGACCGGTCGAGCTGGGCCCGGGACCGGCGGCCCTCAGCGCGGTCCGGGTCGAAGGGCCGATCTGCGAATCGACCGACGCGCTCGGCACCCACGACCTGCCGCCGCTGCAGCGCGGCGACCTCGTGGCCATCGCCGATGCCGGCGCCTACGCGGCCTCGCTCGGCTCGACCTACAACGGGCGGCCACGACCGCCTCAGGTCCTGCTCGCGCCGGACGGCACGATGCGGCTCGGCCGGCGGCGCGGCACGCTGGCCGCCCTCGGCTGAGCCCCGGCTATGCTGGCGACCATGGACCGTCACGCCGCCCGCCAGCTCGTCTGCCGGCCGTCGGCACGCCGAACGGCCGTCTCCCTCTTCGGCGCGCTGACCGCCGCGCTCTGGCTGGCGCTGGCGCCGCTGACCGCCGCCGCCGGACCGCCGTTCCCGGACCCGGTCGACGGCCAGGCCGTCTACGACACCGCCGAACTATTCACCTCGGCGACCCGGTCGCAGGCCGAGGCGATCATCGATGCCATCGAGGCGCAGACGAAGGCCGAGATCGTCGTCTACACGCAAGGGCTCGATCGCGACGACTTCACGGCCGACGAGACCGAAGCGCACGCGCAAGCGCTGATGGACCAATGGGGCGTGGGGCGGATCGGCCTCGACGACGGGCTGGTCATCCTGTTCGATCTCGACACCACCAAGCGCCACGGCCAGGTCCAGCTCTACGCCGGCCCCGGGTTCTCGACGTCGTATCTCTCGAACGACGAGCGCCAGGCGATCTACGAGACCACGATGCTGCCGCTGCTGGCCGACGGCAACTTCGACGACGCGTTGCTGGCGGCCCTGGCCGAGATCGTCAACGCCACGTTCGACGGGGTCCCACCCGGCGAGCCCGCCGAGCCGTCCGGGCCGGAGCTCCGGCCCGGGCCGCCGTTCCCCGAGCCGCAGATCGACCGGGCGGTCTACGACTACGCGGGCATCTTCTCGTCGGCGGCCATCGTCGACGCGGAGGGGACGATCGACGCCATCGAGACGCGGACGGCCGCCGAGGTCGTCGTCTACAGCCAGCTCGTCGACTTCGGGGTGACCGAGGACGAGACCGAGATGCGCGCCCGGGCGCTGATCGACCAATGGGGCGTCGGGCGGCAGGGCTTCGATGACGGCCTGGCGATCTTCTTCGACATCGACCCGTCCTTGGAGCACGGCCAGGTCCAGCTCTACGCGGCGCCCGGCTTCGAGGCGACCTACCTGTCGAACAGCGACCGCCAGCGGATCTTCGAGGAGGACATGGTCCCGCTCCTCCGCTCGGCCGATTTCGACGGCGCGCTCGGGGCGGCCATGCGCAAGGTCGACGCCGCGGCCACGCCCGAGCAACGCGGCGCGCCTCCAGGCTGCTCGCCAGATCAACGCCGTCCTCGGCCTCGTCGGTGCCCCGGTCGTCTTCCTCGGCCTGTCGGGCTGGGCCCTGTTCTCCTGGCGGCGGTTCGGCAAGGACCCGGTCTACCTCGACGACCCGTCGATCCTCATGCCCGCCCCGCCGCCCGACCTGACCGCCGCTGCCGGGGCGTTCGTCATCGACGGCCGGTCATCGCGCCGCGCCCTGACGACGGCCATGCTCGATCTCGCGTCGCGTGGACAGATCTCGTTCCTCGAGGACAAGGGCCTGCTCGGGCTGTCCAAGAAGGTCGGCATCGACACGGCCCCGCCGAGCGGCGACCCGGTCGAGGAGGCGCAGCGGGCACGGAATGCGCGGCGGCCGATCGGCCCGGCCGAGGATTACGTCCTCCGGGAGCTGCACGACCTGGCCAAGGACGCCCGGATCGACCCCGACGACCTGCCCCAGTTCGGGTCGGCCGTGTCGACCTTCGACTCGAAGCTCGAGAGCCACGTCGTCAGCGGTGGCTGGGTGGTCGAGAAGCCGAGCGCGGTCGTCGCGCGCTGGGCGATGAAGGGAACGCTCGCGCTGGTGGCCGGCATCGTCGCGATCGTGATCGGCTTCAACGTCCCGATCTCGGGGCTCGTCCTCGTCGGCGGCGCGGCCGTCATCGGCGGCATCGTGATCATGGCCGTGGCCAAGAGCATGCCCAGGGTGACGATGGCCGGGGCGATGATCCGGGCGATGCTGGCCGCGTACCGGCGCACCCTGAGCAAGACGATGGAGCAGGCCCGCTCGATGCAGCAGGTCGTCGATCAGGCTGGTCTGCCCTGGCTGGAGACCCCGGATCAGGCCGTGGTCTGGGGCACGGCACTCGGCCTCCAGGCCGAGATCGAGGACGTCCTGCAGCGCTCGCTGGCAGATGTTCGTGACACGCCTACGCTCGCCTCGTCGACGTACTTCCCGGCCTGGTACCGGACCTCGGACGGGTCGTCCGTGGCGAGCGGTCTGGCCTCCAGCGGTGGCTCGATCTTCTCCGGCTCGGCCGTGCCCGACGTCGGCGGCATGATGTCGGCCCTCGGGACGATCGGGAACTCCCCGGCATCGTCGGGCAGCAGCGGCGGCGGGTTCAGCGGCGGTTCGTCGGGCGGTGGTGGCGGGGGCGCCGGCGGCGGCTTCTAGCCTCCGCCCTCAGATGCCGAACATCACGCGACAGGCGTCGAGCCCGTCGATCTCGACGTGGGGCTGCGGCCGTGACCGCCAGGTCTCGGCGGACATCCGGAACCGTTGCGTGTCGCGGGCGACGCCCTGTGGCGCGAGCGTCCCGCGTCCGTTCTCCTCGTAGCCAAGGCCGCGCGAGACCGCGTTCGAGGCGGTGTTGTCGAGGAAGGCCGACGACTCGGCGAACCGCGCCCCGAGCCCGTCGAACGCGAACGCGAGCACCGCGGAGCGCATCTCCTTCCCGAGGCCCTGGCCCTGGTGCGCGCGGCCGAGCCAGGAACCCGTGTCGACCGTGCGGTTGATCGGGAACCCGTGGGCGGCGACCGTCTGCGTGCCGATCGCGCGCCCGTCCGCCTCGACGAGCAGGTTGAGCTGCCAATCGTCGGCCGACCAGTTCGCGCGGCACGACCAGTGATGCTGCAAGAACTCGCGCTCGAAGTCAGGGCTCTCGCGAACGGACCAGGCGATGGCGAACGGCATCTCGTCCGGGGGATGGATCCCGGCCCGAGCGAGGTCCATCAGCGGGAGCAGGTCCTCGTCGGTCGGCAGACGGAGGACGAGGCGCTCGGAGCGCACGCGCAGGCCGTACAGCGGCCAGGCGCGCTCGAGCGGCGTCGACGTGGGTCCAGCGGCGTGCATGGGCGCCCGACGCTACACTCCGGCCATGGGTGCTGTCGAGACGATGGAAGACTTCTTCGAGAAGCTCAATGCCGGCGATCGCGAAGGGGCGGTCGCGCTGATGGACGAGAAGGCCGAGATGCGCGTACACGTCGGGGACAACGTGCAGACGCTTCGTGGAGTGGAGCGCGTCGGCGGCTGGTTCCTGCGCAGCGACACCGGCCTGCGCATGATCCCAGGCGCCATCCGGGACACCGGCAACACGTATGAGGCCGACGTGCTCGTCGTCCGGCCGGGTGCGCCGACCCAGCACATCGACGCCACGTTCCGCGTCGAAGCCGGACGGATCACCGCGATCAACATCGCCCCGCGCTAGGCGGCCCGGCGACTCCGCGTTCGCCTAGGCCGAGGGAGACGCCTCGGCCGGCGGGGATGACTCGCCCGGGACCTCCTCGGCCTGCGGCGGAGGGATGATCGATCTCGTCACCGACCGCGATCCGGTTCGGGTTCGAGATGCGGTCCTTGTTCGCCTCGAGCAGCGCGTCGAGCGTCACCCCGAACTCGCGGGCGATGCGCGACAGCGTGTCGCCGGACTTGATGACGTATGTCTGCGGCGTGGGCTCCGGGACCGGGGTCGGTTCGGCGCTCGGCGGTCGGCGCCGCGACCGACGCGTTGGGGCTGGCGCGTGGGCTCGACTCCGGTCCCCCGACGCCGAGCAGCGCGGGCAGGAAGAACAGCACGATCGCGGCCAGGACCACGCCACCGAACAGGACCGCCACGGTCGGAACGCCCGGCAGCCCGGCCAGGCCGGCCCGGGTCTTGATGGTCGGGTAGGCCTCGTAGCGGCGCTGCCGTTCCCAAGCGGGGCCGTCACGCGGACCGCGGGGGTCATCCGCCGCGGCGCGATCGCGATCACGGTCCCGATCTCGCCCGCGATCGCGCGTCGAGCTGACCGTCGGTCGCCGGGCTGGGCGGGACGGCGGCACGACCTCGTCGTGCGACTCGGAGTCGCGCGCCTGGCGCGCGGCCCGGCCGACGAGACTCGCGAGCTCCGGGTCGGCCGGCGCCGCCGGGCTGTCGTCGTCACGCACCGGTCCGCGCGAGGCCGGGCGGCCCCATTCCTTGACGACATCGCCACCGCGCGCCAGGCGATCGGCGGCACTCCCCGCGAGGCCGCGGCTCTCATCCGGCGGTGATCCGGCGGGCTCCTCGCCAGCGCGGGAACGGTCCGCGTCATCGCGGCCGGGGCCGAGGTCGGTGGCGCCCGGGCCGGCGCCGGTCCCGGACGCCCAGGGCGGTGGGGCCGCCCAGTCGCGGCGCGGGTTGCGGCGCGGTCGCTCCTCGGGCGGTGACTCCTCCTGCGCCTGGCTCCACAGGTCGTCGGGATCCTCGTCGTCGACGATCTCGGGCTCGTCTGAACCGCCCGCCGCGCCGACGATCGCAGCGGCACCGGCGACATCGTCCGTCGTGCCATCCGCCGGGCTCGCGGCTGCGTCCCCATCATCGGCCGCCGCACGACCCGGCACGGCCCGCGCGGCCTCGCGCCGCGCCCATTCCTGGAACGTGGGGCAGACGGGGAACGCCGAGGAGAGGCAGTACGCCTCCTGGTGCGCCAGCGCGCGAGGCGCCGGCGGATCCTCGGCGAAGCACCGGTGACGGCGATCGGGACGGCCGGCCCGCTCATCGCGGTCGTCCTCGAATGCGACGAACGGGCACGCCGGCGAACCGTCCGCGATGGGCAGGCCTCGATCCGTCATCCGGTCGATGATACCCGCGTGCCACGCCGTGTCGCGATGGACGCGGTATCGACCGTCTGACGTTTGACACGCTCAGCTGGGGCTCGGAGACTGCACGGCACTTCCCAAGACCGTATGGTGGATGGCCCTTGCCCCAGTGAGAAGGAGTCCGATGTCTCGCCTGACCGGTTGGCTCGCCCCGACCACGACCGCCCGCGCCCACTGCGATCTGCCGTGCGGCGTCTATGACCCCGAGCAGGCCCGGATCGAAGCGGAGTCCTGCCACAAGATCAACGAGAAGTACGCCGCCAACGAGGACGCCGCATTCCGGACGCGCGCCATCGCGATCAAGGAGCGCCAGGCCGACCTCGTCAAGCACCACCTCGACGTGCTGTGGCACGACTACTTCAAGCCCGAGCATCTCGAGGCCGTGCCGAACCTGCACGAGCTGTTCTGGAATGCGAACAAGCAGGTCTCGAAGGTCAAGGCGTCGACCGACGCCGCGGACTTCGAAGACGCTGCTCGACATGATCGACGAGGTCGACGCGGCCTGGAAGAAGACCGGCGGCCCCGACAAGACCCGCGTCGCCGGGACGACCCGCCTGACCGCCCGCCCGATGCGCATCCCGAGGCCCCGCCGGTCGGCGGGGCCTCGTCGTACTGAGCCCCTGCGGACCCGCCTGCGTGGCCCGTGGCGGCTGGCGGTCCGCCAGGCGAGCATGGAGCCGGCCATCCGCGAGGGTGACTGGCTGCTGGTCGACCCGACCACCGCGCGCTGGCCGCGGCGGGGCACGATCGTGGCCTTCCACGAACCCGACGGCGGGTCGTTGTCGATCAAGCGCGTCGCGGCGACGCCCGGGGACCGCGTCCCGTTCCGCGACGGCTACCTCGAACTCGCGGACGACGAGGCGTGGCTCGTCGCCGACGCCGATGCCACGATCACCGCGGCGGCCGGTCTTGGCGAGCCGATCGACTCCGAACGGTTCGGGCCGGTGCCGGTCGAGCTGCTGGTCGGACGGGTCTGGTTCCGCTACGGTCCGCTGCGCCGGATCGGGCGGCCGGGACCTTCAGGCCGTGGACGTCCCGGACCAGCGGCGGTAGGGTGACGGCTCCCGAATCCGATCCTGGAAGGAACATCCGCACATGACATCGATGATCCCGCGCCGCCTGACGCTCGTCCTGAGCGGCGGGCTGCTCGCCATCAGCCTCGCCGGCTGCGGCGGGACGCCCACCGCCGCCACGGCCGTCCCGACGGCGTCGACTCCCGCGAGCGTCGAGCCGACCGTCGAACCCACCGCCGCGAGCCCGTCAGCCTCAGCATCGGCCTCGGCCGCGGCGAGCCTGGCCACGACCGGCCGCATCGAGGTCCCGGAGCACGGCTTCGCGCTCACCCTGCCGGACGGCTGGACGCGCATCGACCTGCAGTCGGGCGACCTCGAGGCGATCATGGCAGCTGCGGGCGCCGAGAATCCCGAGCTGGCCAAGCTCTACTCGGCCCAGATCCAGGCGATGCTCGCGAGCGGCCTCGTCATCTTCGCCTTCGGACCCGACATGACGACCGGCACGAACCTCAATGTCCTGTCGCTCCCGAGCATGGGCATGAGCCTCGACCTGCTCGAGCAGGCCAACCTCGCCCAGCTGGAGTCCCTCGCCGCGGGCGAGGTCGAATCGGAGCGGGTGACGCTGCCGGTCGGCGAAGCGCTCCACCTGCACTACTCGATCGCGTCCGCCAACCTGCCGACGCCCCCGACCATCGACCAGTACCTCGTCCTCATGGGCGACAAGCAGTTGATGGTCAGCGTGACGAACGCGAGCGCCGCCGACGCGGCGGCCATCGTGGGTTCGCTCGAGGCCCTCTAGGAGCCGACGGCCGCCGGCTCGGTCGAGAGGCCGATCCCGGCGGCCCGGCAGTCCTCGGCGAAGGCGGCCTGCGCATCGCGGGTCGGCGACCAGCGAGTCGGGAACGCGACCAGCCGGTCGAGTCCGATCTCGGCGAACTGCGCCAGGCGGTCGACGCGCGCCTGGCCGGCGTCACGCATCCGCTCGTCGCGCTCATACAGCGAGAAGCGCATGGTCGCCGGGTCACGCCCCTCGGCCTCGCAGCGTTCGCGCACGTCGCGCATGCGCGCGACGATGTCGTCGGCCTCGATGAACACGAAGTTCAGCTCGTCCGCGAAGCGGATGGCGTAGCCCGCCGTCCGCTTCCGGCCATTGCCGCCGACGATGATCGGGATGCGCGGCTGCTGGATGCCCTGTGGCTCGTTGATCGCGCCGCGGACGTGGGCGAAGCGGCCCTCGTACGTCGAGCGGCCGGGCTGGAGCATGGCGCTGATGATCTCGAGGTGGTCGCCGAACGCGCCCATGCGATCGGCCAGCGTCGGAAATCCGTACCCGTAGGCGAGCCACTCCTCCTCCTTCCAGCCGGCGCCGATGCCCAGCTCGAAGCGACCGCCGCTGATGACGTCGAGGGTCGATGACAGCTTCGCCGTGAGCGCCGGATTGCGGAAGCCGGTGCAGACGACCATGTGACCGAGGCGCACCCGCGTCGTGACCATGGCCAGCGCCGCGAGCACCGAGAACGACTCGAAGGTGATCTCGTCCGTCGGCTCCGGCACGGTGTGGAAATGGTCGAACACCCAGAGCGATTCGAAGCCGAGGGCCTCGGCCTGCTGCGCCAGCTCGACCGTCCGCGCCCACGCAGCGCCAGGCTCCCACCCGTCGTAGTCGCCCTTCCATCCCTGCGGGGCCATCAGACCAACCTGCATCCCGACCTCCATCGCGTCGCTCGACTCGACCATTGTCGTGGCTGCGCCGCATCGTCGCGTGCGACGGGATGTCGCGAGGCGATGCAGCTCGTCCGCCTATGCTCGCCGCATGGACATCAACGCCTTCGACCCGACCGCCCCGCTGCCCGGCGCCCCCGACCCATGGGCGTCGAGCTCGCAACCGAGCCTCCGGTCCGAGCCACCGTTCCACATGACGGAGATGATCGAGGCGGAGCCGGCCCTGGCCGAGCGGATCCTGGAGCACCACGAAGCGGTCGGCAGCGGAGCCGCCGAGCTCGGCCGGATCATCCGGCGCACGATCCGCGGCGGCGACCCCGTCATCGTCACGGGCTGTGGGACGTCGGAGCACGCGGCGTACGGCGTCGCCGAGATCCTGCGCGAGGCCGTCCGCGCGGCCGACATCCGACCGCCTGGACACTCGTCCCGCCAGGAGCCATTCGCTGTGCAGGCGTTCGAGCTCGGCCTCGATCCGCCCTCAGCCGGTCTGGTGATCGGCGTGTCGCACGAGGGCGGCACGACCGCGACGAACGCGGCCCTGGAAGCGGCGAAGGACGCCGGGGCACGGACCGCCATCATCACCGTCTCGGACCGCTCGCCCGGCGCCGCGGTCGCCGACGTGGTGGTCGAGACCGGGGAGCTGGACCAGAGCTGGTGCCACACGGTCGGATTCGTGAGCCCGCTGGTCGCGGCCACCGCCATCGGCGCCCACATCGCCGGCCGGCCCGTCGACGACGCCCTGCGGGCTGCCGTGCGGGAACTCCTCCAGGCCGGCCTGGACCGTGGCGGCATCGCCGATGCCGTAGCCGCCCGCCTGGCTTCCTCCGCTCGATCGTCGTCGTCGCCTCGGGCGCCGACCGCACGGCCGGCCGGGAGCTCGCCCTCAAGGTCGAGGAGGGCACGTGGATCCCGGCAGCGTACCGTGACCTCGAGACCTTCCTGCACGGACATCTCGCGGCGACCGATGACGCGACGGGGCTCGTGTTGATGCTGGCGGACCGGGCGGGCCGCTCGGAACGCTCGGTCCGGGCGGCTGGTGCCCTGCGCGCCGCACGGACGATCGGCATGGAGGCGGCGGCGATCATCGCGGCCGATGCGGCCGTCGACCTGCCCACGGACCTGACGCCGGCGGGCCGGATCGTCGTTCCGGAGGCCCCCGCCCTGGCGGGCCCGGTCGCGGCCTTGCTGGGGACGGCCACCCCGCTCCAGGTCCTGACCGAGCGGCTCGCCCGGGCACGCGGCGTGAACCCGGACGCGATCCACCGCGACGTCGACCGATATCGTGAGGCTGCCGACGCGGCCGAGGGCTGAGCCGAGGTCCCTCAGATCCGCCCGACCAACTCCTCTCCCATGGCGTCGATCATGTCGAGGTCCCAGGGCAGGAAGTCCTGGAACATGATCCGCTCGATGCCGGCCTCGGCGAAGCGTTCGACCTGGGCGCGTGCCTGGTCGGGCGTCCCGTAGATCCAGCGCAGCCGGCGCTCCTCGAGCCACGCCTCGCCGGTGTCCGCGTCGGTGCCGAACGTGTCGAGCAGCCGCCGCTCCCGCGCCTTGAGCTCCGCCTCCGTCCGGCCGATGAGCGTCCCGGCCATCGCCGAGCGTGCCAGCGTCGCGGGATCGCGGCCGATCGCGCGGCACGCCTCCTCGAGCTTGGCACGCACCTCGGCGGCCCTCGCCGGGGACGCCGAGCTGAGGTTGTACTCATCGGCGTAGCGGGCTGCCAGCCGGTAGGAGCGCGGTGAGCCGCCGCTGCCGACGATGATGCGCGGCCGCTTGCCGCCGGCCGGGGTCGTCGGCCGCCCGGGTGCGTCCACCGGTCTCGGCCGGAACAGGGCGTCGCGGACCTTGAGCCCGGTGATCCCGTCGTACGACCAGCCGTCGGGCTCTCCCCACAGGCCATGGAGCACCGCGAGCTGGTCCTCGAGCAGATCGGCCCGTTGTTCGATCGGCGGGAACGCAAGGCCAAGCTGATGGTGCTCCTCGTCGTTCCAGCCGGCCCCGACCCCGACTTCCACGCGTCCGCCGCTCATCTCGTCGACGGTCGCCACGACCTTTGCCAGGACGCCCGGGTGACGGAACGTGACCGGCGACACGAGCGCGCCCAGCGTGATCCGGTCGGTCTCGCGGGCCAGCCCGGCCAGCACGCTCCAGGCGTCGGTCGTCGGCTTCCCGGATTGGCCCGGGAAGCTCGCGAAGTGGTCGGATCGGAAGAACGCGTCGAAGCCGTGGGCCTCAGCGCGACTCGCCGCGGCCAGCTGGTCGGCGTAGCTCATCCCCTGCTGCGGCTCGAGCATCAGCGCGTATCGCATCGGCACTCCTGCAGTCGACGTCAATCATCCCTCTTGACGCGATAATCCATGTGACTAACATAGTTCACGTGACAAGAACTATCGCACCGGCCGTCCCGACGCGGAAGCGTCCGACGCCGGCCGTTTCGGCAGATCCGTACGCCCCCATCATCGCCGACTTCCGGGCCGCGATGACGATGCTCAAGTGCGCCTCGAGCGAGCGCGTCCTGCGGCTCGGCATCAGCATGGCCCAGCTCCACATCCTGTACACGCTCCAGCGCAACGGCGAGATGCCGATGAGCCGCCTCGCCGAGGTGCTCAACGTGTCGCTGTCGAACGCGACCGGTCTGATCGACCGCATCGAGGAGCGCGGGTTCGTGGAGCGGACGCGTGTTCCTGAGGACCGTCGCGTCGTGCTCATCCGGGTGACGCCGGCAGGCGAGCGGATGCTCGGCGAGATCGACGCGCTGAGCGACGACCTGCTGCGGTCGGTGCTCGGTCGCCTCGACCGCGCCAAGCTGGCCGGTCTCGGCCAGGCCGTCGGGGCGCTTCGAGACGCCATCGCCTCGGCAACCGGCAGCGGTCCCGTGGATCCCCGCGGCATCTCCATCCCCGCTCCACGATCCTCGTCGACCCTCCGGGTGTCGAGCCATCGCACCAGCCACGCCCCGCGCAGAAGGACTGAACCCATGGAAGCCTTTCCGGAAACGAACGGGCGCGCCCCCTCGCTGGCCGAGGATCCCGCCCTCGGCCTGAGCCATCGAGCGAAGATGGAGATCCTCTTCGCGGTCATGCTCGGGCTGTTCCTCGGCGCCCTCGACCAGACGATCGTGGGCCCCGCCCTGCCGACGATCGCGACGGACCTGGCCGGCAACGACCTCTACGTCTGGTCCATCACGATCTACCTGCTGACGAGCACCGTCAGCGTTCCCTTCTGGGGCAAGCTGTCCGACCTGTACGGTCGCAAGCCCATCTTCCTGATCGGGATCGTGATCTTCCTGGTCGGCTCGGCCCTGTCCGGGCTCAGCCAGAACATGGCGATGCTGATCCTCTTCCGGGGGATCCAGGGCATCGGCGCCGGCTCATTGTTCCCGGTCGCCCTGGCGATCATCGGCGACATGTTCACCCCGGCCGAGCGCGGCAAGTACCAGGGGCTGTTCGGGGCGGTCTTCGGGATCGCCTTCGTCGTCGGCCCGCTCGTCGGCGGCTTCCTGACCGAGCAGGTCAGCTGGCACTGGATCTTCTACGTCAACATCCCGATCGGCCTGGCCGCGCTCGTCGTGATCTCGCGCCTCCTCCCGAACGTGAAGAACGAGCACGCCACGCGCAACTTCGACATCCTCGGCGGGGCCATATTCACCGTCGCGATCAGCATCCTGCTGGTCGGCCTCACGAACAAGCAGTTCGGCGAGTGGACCGACCCCACGGTCGGTGGCTTCATCCTGGCCGGCATCGTCGGGACCCTGCTGTTCATCTGGGCGGAGTCCCGCGCCAAGGAGCCGATCGTCCCCCTCGACCTGTTCCGGAATCGGACCTACTCGAGCTCGATGGTCTCGACGTTCTTCGCGAGCTTCGCGTTCTTCGGCGCGATCATCTTCCTGCCCCGCTGGTTCCAGTTCGTCCACGGTTTCACGCCGACGGACTCGGGCCTGGCGGCGCTGCCCCTGATGGTCGGCCTGATCTTCAGCTCTATCGTGTCGGGCCTGATCGTGTCGCGGACCGGTCGTTACAAGTGGCTGCTCGTCGGCGCCATCGCCGTGATGGGCGTGGCGACCGCGCTCATGACCGCGCTCACGGCCGACACGCCGCTCGCGATCGTCTGGTTCTGGATGTTCCTGGCCGGCCTCGGCGTCGGCCCGACCTTCTCGGTCTTCACGATCGTGGTCCAGAACGCCGTGCCGTTCCGGCAGCTCGGCGTGGCGACCTCGAACCTGACGTTCTTCCGCCAGATCGGTGGCTCGGTCGCCCTGGCCATCGTCGGCACGATCTTCGGCTCGACCTTCCTCGAGAAGATGGGGCCGCAGCTCAGCGTAGCCGGGGTGCCGGAGCCGGTCGTCGCCGGGTTCGGCCAGGCGACGGCCAGCGGCGCTGTCGACTTCAACCAGCTGACCGGGACCGGCGACCTGGGGACGGCCATCCTGGCCGGTATCCCCGAGGCGTTCCGGGGCGCCGTCGAACCGTTCATCGGCAACATCGTGGCGGGCATCCACCAGGCCTTCAGCCTGGCCGTCGCCCAGACGTTCTGGATCGGTGTCGGGGCGGCGATCGTCGCCGCGCTGGCCGCCGCGATGATGCACGAGCTGGCTCTGCGCACCTCGCACGAGCCGGCGCCGGAAGGACGCACCCGCCTGACCGGGGCACCGGCCGCGGACTGACCCCCTCCTCCCTCCTCCACGCCCCTGCCGGTCCAGCCGGTGGGGGCGTTCTCGTTCCACCGCTACGATGGGCCCGATGACCGTCCCCGCCGCCGTTCCCTCCCAGGCTCCAGGCGCACGGCACGCGTGACGCCGCCTACCGCCACCTGCTCGACCTGGCTGACCTGCCCCTCGACTCGATGCAGCGGGTAACCGTCGGCGAGCTGGACGTGCTGCTCGTCCACACCGAGCGCGGCATCTTCGCCACCGAGGATCGCTGCCCGCACATGGCGGCCCCGCTGTCGATCGGCGAGCTCGACGGCTGCATCGTGGCCTGCCCGCTCCACGAGGGTCGGTTCGACCTCGCCAGCGGCGACCCGGCCCGGATGCCGACGACCGGTGGCCTCGATCCGGACGGCATCTACCACCCGACCTGGTCGAGCGCCGGTCGCGACCCCAAGGTCGACCCACCAGGCAAGAAAGCGGAGGCGCGACGGCTGACCCGGGTCCGCCGCTTCCGCTACTTCCCGGTCCGCATCGTGGACGGCGTCATCGAGGTGGCGCTCCCGGGCTGAGGGAACCGACTAGGTCTCCGCGTGGTCGGCCTTCGATGTCGGCTTCTGGACGTCGGCCTTGCCGATCGGTTTGGTGTCCGGCTTGGTCTTCGCGGCTGCGGCCCGATGCTTGTCCTGGTACGCCCCGATGATCGTCACCGCTTCGTTCGGGTCGTCGGTCAGGCGGAGCAGGTCGACGTCCTCGGGGTTGATGGCCGACTCGGCCAGCAGCGACCCGCGGATCCAGTCGAGCATGCCGGCCCAGTAGTCGGTGCCCATCAGGATCACCGGGAAGTCCTGGACCTTCTTGGTCTGGATCAGCGTGAGCGCCTCGAACAGCTCGTCGAGCGTGCCATACCCACCCGGGAAGATGACGAACGCGTCGGCGTACTTCACGAACATGACCTTCCGGGCGAAGAAGTAGCGGAACTCCACGCCAAGGTCGACGTACGGGTTGAGGCCCTGCTCCATCGGCAGCTCGATGTTGCAGCCGATCGACAGGCCGCCGCCCTCCTGGCAGCCGCGGTTGGCCGCCTCCATGATCCCCGGGCCTCCGCCCGTGATGACCCCGTAGCCGGCCTGCGCCGAGCATCCGCCCGAGCTCGCGCGCCTGCCGGTAGTAGCGGTGGCTCGGCTTCGTGCGGGCCGACCCGAAGACGCTCACGGCCGGTCCGAGCTCGGCGAGCGCGTCGAAGCCCTCCACGAACTCGGACAGGATCCGGAGCGAACGCCACGGATCCGAGTCGAGGAAATCGGGACGGCTCCCACGCTGGAGGAGCGCCTCGTCCTCGGTCCGGGTCATCCGGCCGCCGGCCAGGCGCGAAGCCTCGGGACTGATCGTCAGACGGCCGCTGCGGCGGCGTTTCGGCTTGTCGGTCACGATGGGTAGGATGCCATCCGCCGACACCTTCGGAGAGCCACCATCCGCGGGCGCGTGATCGCCGGGATCCTGCTGCTGCTCGTGGGCGCGGTCTGGATCGGCCAGGGGGCCGGCCTGCTGCGCGGTTCGAGCTTCATGGTCGACGACAGCCGGTGGGCGATCGCCGGTGTGGTCGTCGTGGTGGTCGGCGCTGCCTTGGCCCTCACCGCGCGCCGGGGGCGCGACCGCCGGGAGCCTTGAGCCAGCCCGCCCAGGTCGACTCGGCCCGGCCGGCGGTGACCTCGTTGCCGTGGCGGACCAGTGGTAACAGCAGCGAGCGACGGATCGGCGAGCAGCCGATCGACGATCGCGCCGTCGTCCATCGACAGGTGGACCAAGCCGCCATCGCGGTACGCCCGCGATGTCTCGTCGAGCAGCGCGCGAGCCCCCAGCCGCTCGACGAACCGGCGCAGCTCGGCGGGCGCGATCCGCCGCTTGCGCAGGTCGACGAACGAGACGACGATCCGGCGCTCGCGAAAGAACCGCTGGGCCGCGCGCGTCGCGGGATCGTTGTCGAGCCCGAAGACCTGGATATCGGGCATCTTCCGCGTCGGCGTGCGCCCGAGAGGCGCCGGCATCAGCCGCCCACGACCGGCTCGAGCACGAACAGCGGGATGGGTCGTTCCGTCCGCGCCTGGTAGTCCGCATAGCCCGGATAGACCGAGGTGACCAGGGGCCACAGGCGATCGGCCTCCGGACCGGTCGCCGCGTGCGCTCGGAAGGGCGCCCTGCCGGCGCCGGCATCGACCGTCACCGCCGGCGTCGCGGCCATGTTCAGGGCCCACGCCGGCGGCCGGTCGCGGCCGGCGTTCGACCCGACGACCAGCCAGCGATCGCCATCACGGACGGCGCCGAGCGGGATGGTCCGCGGCTCACCGGTCCGTCGGCCGGTGGTCGTCACGACGATCATCTCCAGCCCAAGGGCGCGGCCGACGAGCCCGCGTCGACCGGTCCGCTCGATCAGCCAGCGATGGAAGCGCGCGACGCGATGGTTCGTGACCACCAGCCCGAAGGCGACGTAGACGAAGCTCGGGAGGCGCCGCGGCATCGCGTCGAGCGTAGCGCACCGTCGCGACCGGGTACCATCCACGGACCAGCAGGAGGTGCTCGCGTGACGGTCTGGTTCACGGTCCAGCTCGCCGACAAACCGGGCTCGCTCGCTCGCGTCGCGACGGCGCTCGCCGAGCATGACGTGAACATCACGGGCATCGTCGGCGTCGCCGAGGACACCGACGGCGCGCTGATGCTGACGACGTCCGATGCCGCGGCGACCCGCCAGGCGTTCGAGAGCCTCGGCCTGGCGTTCGAGGAGCATGACCCGATGGGCGACATGCGACCCGAGTCGATGACCGTCGGCGACCTGCGCCCCGGTGCAGCCGGTCGCGGCTCGCTCGGCTGACCGGCCACTCCCCATGCCCCGACGACAGGCGGCATCGACCGCCGCGATCCGGTTCGACGTGGTCGACGGACCGGAGGCAGCAGCGACGATCGCCGCGGCGGTCGCCGCGATCGGCGGTCGCGTGCGGACGCTCTCGACCGTCCGTCCGCTGCCCGGCGACCCGCCGCTCGTCGAGATCGAGCTCGAAGTCGAAGGCGCCTCTGAGGATGCCCTGGTCGCGGCCCTCGATGGGCTTCCGGACGTCCGGGAGATCCATCGGACGCGGGCGCTGGGCACGGTGTTCGGGAAGCGCATCATCGTGGTCGGCGGTGGAGCACAGGTCGCCCAGGTCGCGCTCGGCGCGGTCAGTGAAGCGGACCGCCACAACCTGCGCGGCGAGCGCATCTCGGTCGATACCATCCCGCTGGTCGGGGAGGCCGATATCGCCGCCGCCGTGCGGGCGGTCGCCGACCTGCCGCGCGCCCGGCTGCTCGTATTGGCCGGCTCGATCATGGGCGGCGACATCAGCGCCGCGGCCGACGAGCTGCGCGCCGTCGGGATCCCGATCATCGCCCTCAACATGGTCGGCTCGATCACCGAGCACGTCGATCTCGTGGTCTCGGACCCGGTCCAGGCGGGCACGATGGCCGTGATGGCCGTGGCCGATACCGCGACGTTCGACCTCGAGCGCCAGCGCGGCCGGCGCTACTGAGCGGACGTCACCAGGGACAGAGCGGGTACCCTCGACGGGTGCGCATCGCGACCTGGAACGTCAACTCGCTGAAGGCCCGCCAGGAGGCCGTCGACAAGTGGCTCGAACGAGCCGAGCCGGACATCCTCCTGATGCAGGAGACGAAGCTGTCCGACGACGATGCGCCCCGCATGCAGTTCCGCATGGCCGGCTACGAGCTGGTGCATCATGGCGAAGGGCGCTGGAACGGGGTCGCGATCGCCGCCCGGCAGGGCCTCGAGTTCGAGGAAGTCGTCACCAACTTCGGCGACGGACCGGTGCGCGACAGCGGAGCGGGAGCGACCAGCCAGCAGGAGGAGGACTTCGACCCGTTCGACGAGGCGCGGATGCTGACGGCGGTCGTGGACGGGATCCGGTTCGTCTGCCTGTATGCCCCGAATGGCCGCGTCGTCGGCAGCCCGTTCTACGACGGGAAGCTCAAGTGGTTCGAGCGGGTCCGCCGCTGGCTCGATGAGACCCGCTCGCCCGACGAGGCGCTGGTCCTGGCCGGCGACTACAACGTCACGCCGGCCGACGAGGACGTCTGGGACCCGGTCAAGGCGCACGGTGGGACGCACGTCTCCGAGCCCGAACGGGCGGCCCTGGCGCGGCTCCGCGATTGGGGGCTGGCGGACGGCTACCGGATCCAGGAGCAACGTGGAGAGCGCTTCAGCTGGTGGGACTACCGGGCCGGGATGTTCCATCGCAACGAGGGGATGCGGATCGACCTGCTGTACCTGACCGAGCCCGTCGCCAAACGGGTCGTCTGGGCGGAGATCGATCGCGAGGCCCGCAAGGGGCCGCCGGTGCCGTCCGACCACGCGCCGGCCGTCATCGACCTCGACGCGAAGGGCAAGGCGTTCGACGCCGGCTGGGACGACGCCCTCGCACGGATCCGGGCACGGACGCGGCCGGGTGGCCGGAAGAGTCCGGCCCAGGTGCGCTACGAGGAGGAGCGGCGACCCGGCTGAGCCTGCGCCGCGGCAATGACCGGGTCCGTGGCGTCCGCCGCATGGACCGACCCGAGGTCCAGCCGCACGGCGATCCCGGCGGCCTCGGTCCGGCTCGCCACGCCGAGCTTGCCGAGGATGTTCGAGACGTGGACGCCGGCGGTGCTCTCGCTGATGAACAGCTCGTCCGCGATCTGGCGGTTCGTCCGGCCGATCGAGACGAGCGCCAGCACCTCCCGCTCCCGCGGCGTGAGTCCGAACGGATCCAGGGGCGCGGCCTCGGTCGCCGGTGCGACCGGCGCATCGTCCGCCTCGAGCGCAACCCGAGCGCGAGTGGCCAGGCGCTCGAGCGTCTGACGCAGCGGCTCCGCCCCGAGCTCAATTGCGATCCGGTACGCCGCGCCGAGCTCGGCCGCGGCAGGCCCCCGCTCCCCGTCGCCGAGGAGCGCCTCGGCGAGTCGCCAACGCGCATAGGCGAGTGGGTACGGTCGCCCGTCGCGTTCCAGCGCCGCGGCGGCCGCACGCCAGGCGGCCGTCTGCGGGACACCCTCCACCCGGCAGCGCTCCGCCTCGATCGTGGCGAGCTCGGCCTGGGCCTGGTCGGCGGCTGGACCGTGCAGCCTCGCGAACGACCCATCCTCATCGGCGCGCGTGATGTATCCGGCGAGCTCCGAGAATCCCTCGCGGGCGGTCGCCTCGAGCGTGCGATCGCGCCGGGCCCGCCCCAGCTCCGCAAGCTCGGCCGCTGCGCGCGCGGCCGTCCGCACCAGGCGGAGCGGATACCAAGTCAGCGTCGTCGGGTCCACACCGATGAGACCGCGCCGTCCCGCGACCAGCGCCTCCGCCGGGCGGCCGTGCCAGAGATGGTCCTCCGCCCGGGCGAGGTGGTACGGCACCCAGAATTGGCCCTCCGTCGGCACGCCCTCGAGGAGCCGTCCGAGCTGATCGAGCCGTGCCTCGGCCGCCGGAGCCCCGACCGACACGAGCAGCGGCACGAGGCGCGCCAGTCCGTATCGGTCGGAGTGCGGTTCGAGGTGCTGCGACGCGAACGTCTCGGTCCCGAGCTCGAGCGCCTCGGCCCAACGCCCGAGGTCGTTGAGGACCTGCACACCGGTGTGCGCGAGGTAGCTGCCGTATGAGCTCGCCATGCCGAGCGCCTGCGCCTCGGCCATGCCATCGCGGACCACGTCGGCGGCCCGTTCCGGCTCTCCGACATAGAGCAGCGCGTTGGCGAGGTTGACGTTGGCCCGGCCGATATCGTCGTTGTTGCCGATGGCGACCGCGATGCGAAGGGCTTCCTCGAGCGAGGCCACGCCTTCCGTCGACCGGCCGAGGGCGCCGTAGTCGAGCCCGAGCGTGCACAGGGCGTGCCCCTCGACCTGGCGATCGCCGTCGGCCCGGGCGAGGGCGAGGGCCTCCTCGCACAGGCGCCGCGACTCGTCCCATCGATCCAGCAGCATGAGGAGCTGGCCGTACCCCGACAGGACCCGTGCCCGCGCCGGGCTGGGCGGTTCGACCATCGCCAGGGCCGCCTCGTACGCCCGCAGCGCACCGACCGTGTCCGCGGCCAGCCAGCGAGCCCGACCCAGCCGCTCGTGCCAGAGCGCGGCCCGGACCGGATCCGCGTCGGCATCGATCGCGGCGATCGCCGCTTCGCGCAGCGCGGCCCCGCGCCGGGTCTGGCCGTCGAGTGTGGCGATCGTCGAGGCATCGTCGAGCAGCGACGAATGGTCGACTCCCGCCACGGCCTCCGGGTCGTCAAGGCTGGACCACAGGTCGAGGGCGGTCTCGTAGTGGCGCACCGCATCGGCGAAGGCGTACGCATCGACGGCCGCGCGCGCGGCCCGGACCGACGCATCGAGCGCTCGGGCGTCATCGCGCGCGGCCGACCAGTGGTGCGCCAGCTCGGCCCAGTAGCCGGCGGCATCGGCTCCGCTACCGGCGACCTGCGCGGCGACCGCCTGGGCGAAGGCGCGATGGAGCCGTCGACGCTCGCCCGGCAGGAGGTCGTCGTATGCGGCTTCCTGCATCAGGGCATGGCGGAAGGCGTACCCATCGGACGCCCCGGCACTGTCGGCGACGAGGACCTGTTGCCCGACCGCCTCGCGCAGGGCGTCGATCGTCGTCGCCTCGTCCTGCTCGGCGACGGCCGCGAGCAGGTCGTGATCGACCCGGCGCCCAGCCACCGCGGCCACGCCGACGACGGACTGCGCGGCCTCGGGCAGGGCGCTGATCCGGGCGAGCAGGATGCCGCGCAGCGTCGGGGGCATACCCCCGCCCTCCGAGCTGGTTCGCTCGGCCATGAGCAGCTCCTCGATGAAGAAGGGGTTGCCGTCCGACCGCTCGACGACCCGGTCGACGAGATCCCGCGGCGGTTCGACGCCGAGGATCGCGGCGAGCATTGCCGTCGTCTGGCTCGGCTGGAGCCTGGCGACGTCGACCCGCTCGACGCGGCCGGTGCGCTCGATCTCCGCGATCCACGGCAGCAGCGGGTGGCGTCGATGGAGCTCGTCCGAGCGGAACGTGAGGAGCAAGGCCGTCGGATCCGCGCGCAGGTTCCGGATGAGGTAGGTCAGCGTCTCCCGCGTGCCGGGATCCGCCCAATGCAGGTCTTCGATGATCAGGAGCAGGGAGCCCCGCGCAGCCAGGCGCTGGATCAGTCCCAGGATCGCTTCGAGCAGCCGCGCCTGCAGCCATTGGCTCTGGGCGCCGGGCTCGGGCAGATCGGGCCGCGCCACGAGCGACGGAAGCAGGCGTCCAAGGTCGGACCCGGCTGGGCCGACGATCTCATCGATCTCCTCGGGCCGAAGGTCGCGATGGAGCTCACGCAGCACCTCGACGATCGGCCCGTACGGCACGCCGGCGGCTCCGATGTTCACGCACGCGCCGCGCAGCACGTGCATGCCACGCTCGCGCGCGAGGCGCATCGCTTCGTCGACCAGCCGGCTCTTGCCGACACCGGCCTCGCCGGCCAGGAGGAGGTGGCTGGAGCGACCGCCCTGGGCCTCGTCGAGGGCTCCCGCGATCGATCGGACCTCGGCTTCGCGGCCCACCACGATCGGACTGACGAGGCGGCCACTCATGCTCCCGATGATAGGGGCGGTCACGTTCATGCCGTCGCGCGACGCAGGAACAGGACGAGCCGACCGAGATGGCTCCGGCGTCGACCGCGGACGACCGGCTCGACCCGAACGACCGACCGGCCGGCGAGTGCCGCGGGTCGGACACGCTCGGCATCGAGCCGGAGCTCGTGTTGCCGCTCGCTGGCCAGGAATTCGATGGCGAAGCTGTGCATCGCTCGCTCCTCTCGGGGTCGCATCCATCCGACCCGATGCCAGCATCGCCACGACCACGCGACCCGCCATCCAGGGAGTTGCCTATCGGTCCCGCGCTCGACCGCTCGTTTTGGACGCTCCGGCCTTTAGCCCCATCCCGCCTCCGTTTAGGCGGTCGTTGCGGCCACCGAAACGCCGTGCGCCGAGTCCCACGGGGCGAACGTAGGCTCGGCCTCCGATGACGGCCCCCCATCACGCCACGGCGGAGATCCGCCTCATCGACCTGGAGAAGCGGTTCGGCGATGTCCGGGCCGTCGACGGCGTGTCGCTCGAGATCCGGTCCGGCGAGTTCTTCTCGCTCCTCGGCCCGTCGGGCTGCGGCAAGACCACGACCCTGCGGATGATCGGCGGCTTCGAGCAACCGACATCGGGGCGCGTCCTCCTGCGCGATCGCGACATCACCCACGATCCGCCGGACAAGCGCCCGGTGAACATGGTCTTCCAGCAATACGCCCTATTCCCCCATCTCGACGTCGCGGGCAACGTCGGCTTCGGGTTGCGGCGACGGAACGTCGAGCGCGCGGAAGCCGCGCGGCGCGTCGGCGAGGCCCTCGAGCTCGTGCGGTTGCAGGGCTTCGACCGGCGCCGGACGAATGAGCTGTCGGGCGGCCAGCAGCAGCGCGTCGCGCTCGCTCGGGCCCTCGTCAACCGGCCGACCGTGCTGCTCCTCGACGAACCACTCGGCGCCCTCGACCTCAAGCTCCGGCGCCAGCTGCAGGTCGAGCTCAAGCGGATCCAGACCGAAGTGGGCATCACGTTCGTCTATGTGACCCACGATCAGGAAGAAGCGCTCACGATGAGTGATCGGATCGCGGTCATGAACGCCGGGCTCGTGGATCAGCTCGGCACGCCCGAGGAGCTCTACGAACGGCCGGCGACCCGGTTCGTCGCGGACTTCATCGGGACCACGAACCTGCTGACCGGTTCGGTCGAGTCGACCGAGGCGGGGACCGCGGTGATCCGCCTCGACGGCGGGGACGCCTGTCGTATCGAAGCCACCGATCTGTCGACCGGTCATCCCGTTGAGCTGTCGATCCGGCCGGAGTCGATCGTCCTGCGGCCATCCAACGGCAGCGACCCCGGCGGCCCTGAGCCGCTCCGGGCCCAGGTCGAGCACGCCGCCTACCTCGGCGGTAGCGTCCAGTACCAGGTCCGCACGCGCGGCGGGCTGTCCATCACCGTTCTTGCGCCGAAGACCGGGTTTCGACACCCGGTCGGCAGCGACGTCGAGATCGGCTGGCCGTTGTCCGAGGCCCTCATCCTCGGCCCGCGGCCAAGCCGGGAGGAGGCCAAGCCATGAACGACCGACACGATGGGGAGAGCATCGACCTCGAGAAGGCGCTGGTCCGCTACATGGTCGAGCGCCGGATCACGCGGCGCGAGTTGCTCGAGCGGATCGCCATGGTCGGCGGCGCCGCCGCGCTCGCGCCGGTCATCGCCGCCTGTACGTCGAGCGGCAACGCCAGCCCCCCGGCGTCGGTGGCGGCGTCCGCCTCCGCCGCACCCGGCGGCTCGGCCTCGGCAGCTCCGACGCCGGTCCCCTCGCCCGAAGGCGAGCTCAACATCCTCAACTGGACGGACTACCTCGCCGACGAGGTCATCCAGTCCTTCGAGGCGACGTACGGCGTCAAGGTGACCCAGAGCTACTTCTCGAACACCGACGAGATGTACGCGAAGCTCGGTGACGACGGTGGCGACTACGACATCAGCTTCCCGATCTCGGTCGACGTCCCGAACATGATCGAGCGCGGCGTGATCGCCAAGCTCGACAAGTCCCTGCTCACGAACATCGGCAACCTGGGCGTCGAGTGGACCGACCCGGGCTACGACCCGGGCAACGAGTACACCGTGCCGTACATGTGGTGGACGACGGGCGTCGGCTACGACCCGGCCCGGATCGGCGAGGCACCGACGAGCAGCAAGGCCCTCTGGGATCAGCGCTGGGCGCAGCACATCTCGATGCTGGACGACTGGCAGGAAGTGTTCGGGATGACCCTGATCCAGCTCGGGAAGTCGGCCAACTCGACCGACCCGGCCGACATGGACGCTGCGCTGGCGCTCCTCAAGCAGCAGAAGCCGCTGGTCCGCACCTTCTCCACCGACACGATCTCGACGATGACCTCGGGCGACGTGTGGATCGGCCACATCTGGGGTGCTGACCGGTTCGCCATCCAGGAGACCATCCCCGACTTCGCCTACTACATCCCCGAGGAAGGTGGCGTGAAGGGGTCTGACACGGTCGCCACGTTCGGCGGCTCGCCGCACCCGATCGCGGCGCACCTCTTCATCAACCACCTGCTCGACGCCAAGAACAGCGCACTGAACACCAACCTCATCTACTACATGGGGCCGAATGCGGCGGCCAAGGAGTTCATCGATCCGGCCATCCTCGACGACCCGACCATCAACCCGGAGCAGGAGATCGTCGACAAGCTCGAGGAGCTGCTCCGCCTCGATAACGCCGCCCGCGACCAATACCTCGCCCGCTGGCAGGAGCTCCGGGGCTGACCGACCCGGTCGCCGCCGGGGGCCGGGGAGCCGGCGCGGCGTCGCCGACGAACCCGCCCGACCGGATCGGGCGGCTGCGCGCGGCCGGTCTGGTCCTCCCGGGCGTCGGCTGGCTGATCCTGTTCTTCGTCGTCCCGCTGCTGTTCATCTTCGTGGTCAGCCTCGGCTCGCGCGACGCGCTCGACCGCATCACGCTCGACCGGCCGACCTTCGACAACTACGTGCGGGCGTTCGATCCGGTCTTCCTGCCGACGTTCTTCAACTCCCTGCGATTCGCGGCGATCACGACGATCCTGTCCCTGGCGATCGGCTACCCGATCGCCTACTGGATCAGCCGCTACGGCGGACGCCACAAGGTCCTGCTGCTCATCCTGGTGATGCTGCCGTTCTGGACGAGCTACCTCATCCGGACCTACTCCTGGATGATCCTGCTGCGCGACAACGGCGTCGTGAATTCCGTGCTGCAGGCGATCGGGCTGACGCAGGAGCCGATCATCCTGATGAACACCGATGTCTCGGTGATCCTGGGCATGACCTACGGCTTCCTGCCGTTCGCGATCCTGCCGCTGTTCGTCTCGATCGATCGGCTCGACCCGGACCTCGTCGCTGCCGGCCGTGACCTGTACGCCTCGGGCCGCGGGGCGTTCCTGCACGTCACGCTGCCACTGACCATGCCGGGCATCGTCGCCGCCGCCCTGCTGACGTTCATCCCGGCCCTCGGCGACTTCGTCACGCCGGATCTCCTGGGTGGCCCGCAGACGACGACGATCGCCAAGAACATCCAGGAGCTGTTCCTGGCGGGCCGCGACTGGCCGTACGGCGCCGCCCTCGGCTTCGTGCTGATGATCGTGACGCTGGGCGGGACGCTGCTCGCCCTCCGGACGCTCCGCCGCGAGGTCGTCGGTGGCTCCTGAACGGAACCGCTGGCTGACGGCCTTCGCGTTCCTCGTCTACGGATTCCTGTTCGCGCCGATCGTCGTGCTCATCGTCTTCTCGTTCAACAGCGCCCGGCGAGGTCTGGTCTGGCAGGGCTTCACCTTCGACTGGTATCCGAAGCTGCTGGCCAACGACGAGCTGCTCGATGCGCTCGTGATCACCCTGCAGGTCGCGGCGGTCGCGGTCGTGGTATCGACGATCCTCGGTGCGCTGCTCGGGCTCGGCCTGGCGCGGCTTCGCTTCCGCGGGCGCGGCGCCACCGAGACGCTCCTCCTCGTGCCGATGATCACGCCCGAGATCGTGATGGGCCTGTCGCTGCTGCTCTTCTTCGTGCAGCTGTTCGATGCCCACGGCTCGGTGGCCCAGCTGTGGATCGCCCACATCACGTTCTGCGTGTCGTACGTGGCGGTCGTCGTCCGCGCAAGGGCGGCCAACATGGATCCGCAGCTCGAGGAGGCGGCACGCGATCTCGGCGCGTCCGCCTGGGGGGCGTTCCGCTTCGTGACCCTGCCCCTCATCGCACCGGCGGTCATGGCCGGCGCGCTGCTCGCCTTCTCGCTGAGCTTCGACGACTACGTCGTGACGACGTTCAACTCGGGCGTCGGGAGCTCGACGCTGCCGTTGTACATCTACGGCCAGATCAAGTTCGGCGTCACGCCCGAGATCAACGCCATCTCGACCATCGTCGTGGCGCTGACCGCGATCGCGATCTTCATCGCCTGGCGGGTGGGCGCGTTCGGCGGTGAGCGGCGCCCGGCGGTCGCCGCCGAGCCGGCCGCGGAACCGGCCGCGAGTCCGGAGACGGTCCGGGGCTCGGCCGGCGCCTAGGGTCGCGAGCGGGCGGCCGCCTTGGTCCTCGCCGACGACCGGGACGCGGCATCGGGGGTGCGGGGCAGGCGCACGCCGGCGATGTCGCCCTCGAACGTGTCGCCGTCCAACGGTGGCGGGACGTCGTAGCGCAGGCCGGACCGTCCGCTGCGAGTTGATGCCGTCGTTGGCATAGCGGTCGACGGCCATCAGGTCGAACGCGTGGACGCTCGGCTCCTGGTTCGAGTAGCGGCCGGCCGTCCAGCTCCGCGACCGCGTGCCGCGCTGCTGGAGCTCGCAGACGTGCCAGTCCTGGCGATTGGTGAGGTCCCAGAACTCGATGGCGTCGGACGGGTCGAACTCCGGGCGCGGCGATCGTCTCGGGCTCGAACAGCCACTGGCAGACGATCCGGGTATGGCCCGGCCCGGCCGGCTCGAGCCGGTGGACGAGCAGGTAGTCGGGGTGGATCGACAGGAACGTCGTCGGCCAGATCAGGTAGTAGTAGATCCGCCGCTCGTCGACCGGCGTGATGCCCGCGCATGGCCGGCCGACCGCGCCGGTGGCCGCCGTCGATGGCCATCGTCTCGGCGTTGTCGACGAGCTCCATCCAGCCGCCCTGCCACGGCCCGTCGGGCGCGAAATCGCCGCCGAGGTCGTACGGCGTCAGCTTGTTGAGCTGCGGGTGGATGCCCGGGCAGTGGTAGCACTCGCTGTAGTTCTCGGCGATGAACTTCCAGTTGGCGTCGACCTCGTAGGTCACCGTGTGGGCGACGCGCAGCCCGCCGAAGTCGAACCGGTCGAGATGCGGGCGAGGTCGCCGAGCCACTCGACGAGCGGCGGCGTGTCCGGGTCGAGGCTGACGAACACGAAGCCCTGCCAGGTCTCCATGCCGGACCGAGACGAGGCCGAAGTCGCCCAAGCTCGAAGTCGTCGAGGTCGTCGGTGTGCTTGGCCCGGACGAGCTTGCCATCGAGGTCGTAGATCCAGGCGTGGTACGGGCACTGGAAGCGGACGGCCTTGCCGCACGGCTCCTCGACGACGGCCGTGCCGCGGTGGCGGCAGACGTTGTAGAACGCGCGCAGCACGCCGTCGCGACCGCGGGCGACGAGGAGTGGCTCGTCGTCGATCGTGGCCAGGAAGTACGTGCCGGCGCGACGGCGCATCCTCCTCGCGCCCGACGACGATCCAGTCGCGGCGGAACCATTCCCGCTGCTCGAAGTCGTGGATGGCCGGGTCGTGATACGCCCGGCCCGGGAGCAGGGACGCGGCGCGGTACGGCTTGCGGACGGCGGCGATCTCGTCGGCGGTGAGCGGCGAGTGCGGGTCCGGTGGTCACTGGAGCTTCGGCTCACCGAGCGGCACGGTCTTCTTCGGGTCGAGGAACGGGATGGCCGCCGTGCGCGCCGGCCAGCGCCCGCCGTCGGGCGCCTCGATCTCGACGGGCGTGCCGGGCCCGGCTAGGTCGATCGGCATCCAGACGTAGCCGATGTTCTTCTCGAGCCGGGGCGACCAGATGAGGTCGGTGACGGTGCCGACCGGCCTGCCGTCGTGGACAGCGCGTCGCACTTGCGCGACAGCTCGAACGGCAGCGCCTCGCCGTCGACCTCGATGCCGACGAGCTTCCGGTCGACGCCCGTGCGCGCGGATCTCCTCGAGCGCGGCCTTGCCGATGTAGTCGGCCTCCTGCTCCTCGACGAGCCGCTCGAGCCCCATGACGTGGAACGGGGTGTCGGCGATCGTCATGTCCGAGCCGTAGTTGAAGATGCCGGCCTCGATGCGGCGCGCCTCGCACGGCGCGATCGGGCCGGATGTCGTGCGGCCGGCCCGCCTCCATGATCCGGTCCCACAGGTCGCCGCCGCGCGACGGGTCGCGCAGGTAGATCTCGTAGCCGACCTCGCCGGTCCAGCCGGTGCGCGCTGATGACGACGGGGATCCCGTCGAGCTCGGTCGTCAGCGTCCAGTAGTACTTGATGTCGAGGACCGGCGTCGCCGAACAGCGAGACCAGCATGACGTCCTTCGACTTCGGGCCCTGGACCTGGACCGGGTAGACCTCGGGCTCGCGGACCTTGCACGTCCATCCCGCTGTGGATCGCCACGCCACGCGCCCACAGGCCGGCGTCGGAGTCGGCGAGCGCCAGCCACCAGCGGTCCGCCTCGACGCGCAGCAGGACCGGGTCGTTGACGATGCCGCCGTCCTCGGCCGTGATCAGCACGTACTTGCCCTGGCCGACGGCGCACTTCGTCAGGTCGCGGCAGGTCAGCATGTTCGTGAACGCCGACGCGTCCGGTCCCGTGATCTCGACGATGCGCTCGACCGAGACGTCCCACACGGTCACGTCGTTGAGCAGCGCCCAGTACTCCTCGACCGGGTCCGCGTAGTAGCCCGGCAGGTACATGTGGTTGTAGATGTCGTAGGCGCAGCAGCCGGCTTCGAGCGTCTTCTCGAAGAACGGCGAGCGCCGGTACCACGGCCCGAAATAGAGCGTCGACGACTCGGTCGTGGCGGGGGTCACGAGCGGCGTGGCCATGGACGGCGGACCTCAGTGCGCGGAACGACGGACGCGGCCGATCGTGCAGCCTGGGGATCCTATTGCCTGTCGTGTCCCGCCTGATGGCCCGAGTGGTGCACCACGTGCGACCGAGCCGCTCCCAGGCCACGTGCCGCGGGCCCCGGTGGGGCGCGGACGAGGTCGCGGTGGGCCCCAGGCACCTGCCGCGGCGCCATCGCCGTGCGCCGAAGGCACGTGACGCGGCGCCGTCGCGGTGGGCCCGAGACCACGTGCCGCGGCGCCATCGCCCGTTCGTTCTCGTGGGGCGGCAACAGGCGACATGAATGACGGACCGCGACCCGATCCTTGTCGTCGGACGGCAATCTGGGGACGGACTTGCCGCGGGGCGGCAAATGACGGCGGGATCCGGGGCGACGGCGTCGCCAGTTCTCACCGGGCGGCAACGCGGCGGGTGGTGCGCGGGACGGTGCGCCGGGCGGCAGCGCGGCGGTGCGCCGGGCGGGCCCCACGGACCTCGAACATGCCGTGTCCCAGACGTGGCGATGCCCGGCTGCGGTGATACACAACCGGGCATCTGTTCGGCCGATCTCCCCCCGGATGAGGCCAACGCGAACACTACTTGGTACCTCGGTCCTAGGCAAGACCCCGGACCCTACAACTGGTGCGATTTCGCACCTCTTCGAGCGGTCGTCGGGGCTACTCCAGGGTCACCCGCTGGTGCCAGTGCGGCACGAGCGTCTCGAAGCCCAGATCCTGGACCTTGGGTTCGAGCGCAACCTGGGCCTCGGGGTCGCCGTGGACGAGGAACACGCGCTTCGGGAAGCCCGGATCGCCCGGCTGCTTGCCGGCGGCAAAACGCCCGATCCAGTCGAGCAGCTCGGTCTCGTCGGCATGCGCCGAGAACCCGCTGATCGAACGGACCTTGCAGCGCACCTGGCGTGGCTGGCCGTCGATCCGGACCGTCTTGGTCCCGGCCTGGAGGTGCGCGCCCATCGTGCCCTCGCCCTGGTAGCCGACGAACAGGATCGTGGCGTTCGGGTCGTCGATGAGGTTGCGCAGATGGCCGACCACCCGACCCCCGGTCAGCATCCCGTTGGAGGCGACGATCATGTACGGCCGGGGCGCGTACCGGATGGCCTGCGACGCCTTGACGTCCCTTGTCACGACCTGTGCCGGGTAGTCGAGCGGGGTGTCGCCCTCACCCAGCAGCTTCGCCGTCTCCTCGTCGAAGTACTCGGGATAGCGCCGGTAGATGTCGGATGCCTTCGACGCCATCGGCGAGTCGAGGTAGAGCGGCAGCAGCGGGATGTCGCCCCGATCGATCATCCGGTCGAGCTCCCACACGACCTCCTGCGTCCGCCCGATCGCGAACGATGGGACGAGCAGGACGCCGCCGGCGTCCGCCACCATCCTGACGGTCTCGGCCAGGACCCGGATCGCCTCCTCGTGCGGGTCATGCTCGCGCCCGCCGTAGGTCGATTCGACGAGAACGTAGTCCGCGTCGGTCAGGTACGTCGGGTCGCGGATGATCGGGGTCCCCGGGCGGCCGAGGTCGCCGGAGCAGACGATGATCCGCTCGTCGCCGCCGTCCTGGACGCGCAGCCGGATGATGGCCGAGCCGAGGATGTGACCGGCGTCGAGGAACGTGGCCCAGACGCCGGGGGCCACTTCGCGCTCCTCGTCGTACTCGATGGGGCGGAACAGCTCGATCGTGCGCTCAGCGTCCTTCGACGTGTAGAGCGGCGCGTCGAGATCGATATCGATGGCCGGCGGCTGGCCGCGCAGATCGGCTTCGGGGTCGGTCGGGACGGCGTTCGGCGCACGCCGGCTCGATGCTCGTCTCGACGTGCTCGCCGGTGTCCGACGGGGCGCCGGGCCTCCGCGGTCGCCTCCTCGGACCCGCCGGCGGCGGCCAGGTCGACCGCGGCCTGATACGCCTCGGCCTCGGCCCGGTCGTCGGCGTCGACCTCATCCGGATGCCGCTTCTCCCAGCGCGCCTCCCGCTTGGCGAACTCCTCGTGCAGATGGCCCGAATCGAGCAGCACCAGCGTCGCGAGCTCGACCGTTCCCGCCGTCGCATGGATCCGGCCCCGATAGCCGGCCTTCATGAGCAGCGGCAGCCGGCCGCAGTGGTCGAGATGGGCGTGGGTCAGCACGACCGCGTCGATCTCGGTCGCGTCGAAGCCGAACGGGATGCGGTTGCGGACGGCCTCGTTCGGGCTGCCCTGGAACATGCCGCAGTCGATGAGGACCTTGGCGCGTTCGGTGGTGACGAGGAACTGCGAGCCCGTGACCGTCGTGGCCCCGCCGAGGAATTGGATCTGCATGGCCGCATGGTGACAGGACGCATGGACCGCGGGAGGTCGCGCCACGCCACGACCGCGTGGCGTGGTCGTTACGGAACGAGGACGAGGGCGTCGATGGCGATCGCGGCGAACAGCAGCGTGAGGTAGCTGATCGAATAGCGGTACAGGTGGATGGCGCCCTGCGTGGACGCCTCCTCCGAACCGCCGCGGCGCCACAGCTGCAGCGCTCGCCAGATGAACACCGCGCCGAGGACGACGGCCGCGACCAGGTACACGAGACCCATGCGGGCGACGGGCCACAGCACGAGCGAGATCGCGACCATGAGGACCGTGTACAGCGCGATCTGACGGGTCGTCTCGGGGATGCCGCGCACGACGGGGAGCATCGGCACCCCGGCCGCCGCGTAGTCCTTGCGGATGCGCAGCGACAGCGCCCAGAAGTGGGGCGGCGTCCAATAGAAGACGAGCGCGAACAGGATCAGCGCCGGGATCCCGATGTCGCCGGTCACGGCAGCCCAGCCGATGACCGGCGGCAAGGCCCCGGCAGCGCCGCCGATGACGATGTTCTGCGGCGTCGATCGCTTGAGGAGCATCGTGTACACGACCACGTAGAACCCGATGGCAAGCAGGGTCAGGAACGCCGCCAACAGGTTGATGGTCCAGGCCATCAGCGCGAACGAGACAACCCCGAGGACGATGCCGAACACGACCGCCCGCTCGGGCTCGACCTGATGGGCGGGCAGCGGCCGGCGGCGCGTGCGGGCCATGAGCAAATCGATGTCGCGATCGAGATAGCAGTTGATCGCATTGGCGCTGCCCGCGGCGAGCGTGCCGCCGATCAGCGTCCAGACGACGCGCCAGCCCCACTCGCCCCAGCTCGAGCCCGGGCACCCAGCGCGTCGCGAGGACCATGGCCGGCACCGTCGTGACGAGCAGCAGCTCGATGATCCGCGGCTTCGTCAGCGCGATGTAGGCGCGGATCCGATCACCGGTCGTGGGGGTCGCCACACCCGTCGTGCCCCGATCCCGATCGGGGTCGCGGCCCGTGCCGGCATCCACGCGCGCATCGGCCATGCGCGCCGCGTAGTAGCTCGTGACCGCCAGGCCGACGAGCATCGCGAAGATCACCGCGCCCAGCGCCAGGTGCAGCGTCTGCGTCCAGGCCGACAGCTGCGTCAGCACCTGGAGCCCCCCGACGACCACCTGGACCGCGAACAGCGCGGCCGCGCCGACCGCCAGGCGGACGAGCACGGGACGGCCCTGCTGGGTACGCCAGGCGGCCACGGCCAGACCGGCCACGATCACGCCGACGACGGCGGCGACCCAGCGATGGAGGACGTGGGTCGCGGTCACGTCGGTCAACGGCGGCAGCAGCGAGCCGCTCATCAGCGGCCAGTCCGGGAAGACGAGTGCGGACTCGCTGGCCGTCACCTGGGAGCCGAACAGCAGCAAGGCGAACGTGGCCACCGTGGCGAATGCGGCCAGCAGCGTGAACCGCTGGCTGGCGCCGCCGACGCCCAGCCTCGCCGGGATGCCGGCACGCACGGTCACGTACACGAGCAGCGCCAAGAGGAGCAGGGCCGCGGCCAGGTGCGCCGTGACCGATTCGCCGCTGTTCCCGAGGCGGACGGTCTCGCGGCCGAGCCACGCCTGGAAGCCGACCAAGCCGACCGCCCCGATCGACGGCCACAGCAGCGACGGGCGATCCCGATGGTCCAGCCAGGCGAGGATCGCGAGTCCGAGGATCTCGAACCCGATGAGGGCGGCCACGGTCCGATGGGTCCACTCGATCCAGGCCTTGGTGTCATCGAGCGGCGGCAGCAGCTGGCCGTGGCACAGCGGCCAGTCGGGGCATCCCAGGCCGGACCCGGTCGCGCGGACGATGACGCCGATGGTGACCAGCAGGATCGCGGTCCCGAGGGTCGTCGCGGCGAGCTTCTGGAAGCGGGTCACGGGGTCTCCTGGGGCGCGGGGACTCGGGGCGCAGGCCGCATTCTATCGCGAGGCGCCCGGCTGGACGCCCGATCGGGGCGGCTCCGCTACGCTTCGCCCATGACCCCGTCGATCCGGCGGGCGCTCGTGGGCGCCCTGGTCCTCGTGCTTGCCGCCTGCAGCGCGCCAGGGGGTTCGCCGGCGCCCAGCGCGTCCGGTGCGACGGCCTGTGCCGCCACGCCACCGCCGACCGAGACTCCCGAAGGCTGGGATGTGTCGACCCAGCGTCCGTCTGTCTATCCGTCGGTCATCAACCCAGCGGCGACGATCGCGTGCGGCCCGACCCGGCTCATGTTCTCGTTCCTCGACGCCGAGAACAAGCCGATCGCGCGTCCGGAGCGCACCGCCCGGGTCCGCCTCTTCGATCTCGGTGCCGACGCCGGGAAGCCCGTCGCCGAGGCCGAGGCGACCTTCATCTGGGCCATCGAGCCGCGCGTCGGCGTGTATGTCGCCGACGTCGAGCTCCCGACCTCAGGCGGGTACGGCATCGAGTTCACGACGGCCGACGCGGGCGCGACACCGGAGGTCATCCGCGCCACCTTCGATGTCCAGACGCGATCGAGCGTCGTCGCTGTCGGCGACAAGGCCCCGGCCTCGGACACGCCGACGCTCGCCGACGTCGGTGGCGACGTGGCGAAGCTGTCGACCGACCCGCAGCCGGTCGACGCGTTCTACCAGACGTCGATCGCCGATGCCCTCGTTGCGAAGAAGCCGATCGTCGTCGCGTTCGCGACGCCGAAGTTCTGTGTCACCCAGCAGTGCGGCCCGACGCTCGATCGGCTCAAGCCGATCGCGACGCGCTATCCGGACGTCACGTTCATCAACGTCGAGCCGTATCAGCTCGAGCTCGTGGACGGCCAGCTCCAGCCGATCCTGACCGACGGACAGCTCACGCCCGCCACGTCGACCGAGGAGTGGCGATTGCCCACGGAGCCGTGGGTATTCGTGGTGGACAAGGACGGGATCGTCACCAATTCGTTCATGCTCATCTTCAGCGATGAGGAGCTCGACGCGGCGCTCGCCGCCCTGGGCTGACTCGCTGCCCGCTCCGGCGGTGCCGACACGCCACGCTCAGTCGCTGGCGTCCTCGACCTTGATCGCCAGGCGCTCTTCACCGTCGACGACGTACCAGACACGCACCGGCTCGGCCGTGGCCTGGTGTTCCGCGAGGTGGCCCGGCGGGAAGTCGGGTTCGTTCTCCAGGGCGCGCAGGTCCAAGTCGAGGATCTCGCCGCCCTCGATTCGCAATCGGAAGCCGCGGATGTCGGCCAGTCCGTCACCGACCACCCCGACGACGACGCCGACCACCTCGGTCGTGGCCGGCGGCGGCACGTCCGGTTCGGGCGGGCTGTTGTCGGAGAGCACGAGGGCCCCGACCGCGGTCACGACCAACGTGACCCCGAAGAGCACGGCGAACAGGGTTCGCGTCCGGCGATCCAGCGCTCAACCCTCCGTGGGCCGTCGGGTGTCAGTGGTACCGGTGCTCCCGGGCGCGTGCAGGGGCTCACCGGCGGCGCAGAGCGGGCAGGTGTCCCCGCCCGGTTCGTAGGTCGGCAGGTCGAGCTGCCACAACGCGCGCAGCGGGTAGGTCCGACCCGTCGCGGGTGAGGTGAGCGACGCCCGCCCTCCGCTGCGGTCGACCAGCACCGCGCACTCGACGATCTCGCCACCGAGGGCCTCGACCGCCGGGATCATCGCGAGCAGCGAGCCGCCGGTGGTCAGGATGTCGTCGACGAGGAAGACCCGCTCCCCGGGCCTGATCGTGAACCCACGCCGGAAGGCGCGGCGGGTCCCGCCATCGGGATCGCGCACCTCCTCGGCGAAGATGCCGCGGGTGCCCACCTGACGGGCGGTCTCGAAGGCCAGGATGACGCCACCGGTCGTCGGGCCGGCCACGACGTCCACGCCCGGGCGGTCGTCCGGGCCGGCCGAGCCGCCGATCCGCGCGGCCCAGTAGCCGCACAGCTCGCTCGTGGCCGCCGGATCCGAGAGCACCGCGAACTTCTCGACATAGGCATCGCCGTGCCGGCCGCTCTTGAGCTCGAAGTGGCCTTTACGGAACGCGCCAGATGCCCGGAACAGCGCTTCGGTCCGCCCCGCGACCACCGTCCGCACCGCCAGGTCGACCCCGGATCTGATCGTCGTCACGTTGACAGTGTAGGGCGAGGGGTCACTACGGCCGGTATTCGACGCCCTTCGCTGAGGGAGCGGCCGGCCGCTTCGGCAGCGCACTCCCGACCAGGTCGCGGTGCGATGGGATGCCGGCGCGGCGGCAGGCTTCGGCCAGCTCGTCGACGAGGCGGACCGGCAGGGTGGGGTCCGCGAAGATCGCGGTGCCCACCTGGACCGCCACGGCGCCGACGGCCAGGAAGTCGAGCACGTCGGCGAGCTCGGTCACTCCGCCGATGGCGACCACCGGGATCCGGACCGCCTGGGCCGCCTCGTACACGATGCGCAGCGCCACGGGCTTGATCGCCGGACCGCTCAGGCCGCCGTACGTGTTGCCGAGCAGCGGGCGGGTCCGGTCCGGGGCGACCGCGATCCCCGATAGCGTGTTGATGGCGGTCAGCGCGTCCGCGCCGGCCTCGGCGATGGCCCGGGCGATGGGCCGGATGTCGGCGACGTTCGGCGAGAGCTTGACCAGCAACGGCAGATCGGTGACGCGGCGCACGGCGGCCGTGACCTCGGCCGCGGCATCGGCGTCGATGGCGAACTGGAGCCCGCCCCGACCGACGTTCGGGCACGAGATGTTGAGCTCGATCCCGGCGATTCCGGGCACGCCTTCGAGCCGGCGGGTCACCTCGACGTAGTCGCCGACCGATTCGCCCGCGACATTGACGATGACCGGCACCTTCCAGCCCGCCCACGTGGCGGCGTACTTCGCGACCACCGCGTCGACGCCCGGGTTCTGCAGCCCGATCGAGTTCAACATCCCGCCCGGCGTCTCGGTGACGCGCGGGGTCGGGTTGCCGATACGCGCCTTGAGGGTGGTGCCCTTGCAGCAGATCGCGCCCAGCCGGTCGACCTCGACGACGTCGCCGTACTCGATGCCGTAGCCGAACGTGCCGGACGCGACGAGGATCGGATTGGGCAGGACCAGGCCGCGGCCCAGGTCGACGCTCATGTCGATGTCCGTGGGCGAGTCCCGCTCGGGGGGAATCGCGGTCGGATCGACGGTCTCGATCCGCGGTCGTGCGCTCGGCGGCGCGATCGGCGGCCGGTTCCGACGCATCGCCGGCGACCGCTTGGCGCCGGCCGGACGCCCGTTCGTCGTCACCACGCGTCGCTTCGCCTTCACGACCACGTGCCTTCCCAGGCCAGCTCGTCGCTGGCGAAGACGGGGCCCTCGCGGCAGACCCGTTGCGGGATCCCTTTTGCGTCCAGGACGACGCAGCCGAGGCATGCCCCGACGGCGCAACCCATGTTCTGCTCCATCGATACCTGCAAGAACGCCTTACGGCGCGCCGCGGGCGAGCCGAGCGGATCCGGCCGGCCGCCACCCCGCCGCCGGCCGAGGCTGGCCACGCCCAGCCGCTGGCGACGTCCCTCCGCCTGCCGGGCCAGCGCCCGGAGCATCCCGGACGGACCGCAGGCGAATGCCTGGTCGGCCCAGGCCTCGTACTGCGGGACGAGATCCGTGACGAAGCCGTGGTGACCGAGGGAGCCGTCGTCGGTGGCCACGACGTACTCGACCTCGTCGGGCAGCAGGTTCGACGGATACACCTCGCGCGCGCTGGCCGCGCCGAACAGCAGCGTCACCTGTCGGCCGTCGCGGATCGCCTCGTCGGCCAGCATCCGCACCCCGGCCATGCCGAGGCCGCCGGCGATGAGCAGGAGGTTGCGGCTGCGCGGGTCGACCTCGAATGGCCGGCCGAGCGGCCCGAGCATGTCCACGGGATCGCCGGGTCGCAGCCGAGTGAACCACTCCGTGCCGCGGCCGATGACCCGGTAGTGGATCGTCACGATGCCGGTCGCCGGGTCGGTCGTGTTCAACGAGAACGGCCGCCGAAGGACGAGACCGGATAGGTCGCCCGCCCGCATGTGGACGAACTGGCCCGCTCGGGATCCGTTCGCGAGGTCCGGCGCGTGGTAGGCCTGCAGCCACTGCCCCGGGAGGATCTCGCGAGTCTCGACGAGCTCGGCCGAGGCGAGCCGCATGGTCACGCGGTCGGACGGCCCTCCGCGCCCTCGTCGGCATCCTCCGCGTTCGCGTCGGCGCCCGGGTCGTCGTCGCCGCTCGTTGCGGCAACCTCGACCTCGGCCGCAGCGGCGTCAGCGTCGATGTCGGTGTCCGCGTCGGCAGCGGCGCCCTCGTCGGCGTTTGCGCCCTCGGCGCCCGGCTCCCCGGCCTCACCATCGGCGGTGAACTCCGGCGCGACCGCCGGGTATGCCTCTGCCAGGGCGTCGGCAAGATCGCCGAAGACGTCGGTCGGGTCGTAGAACTCGACCAGCTGATCGGCGCCGGTCAGGCTGCGCCATGCGCCGTCCGCCTCCTCGGGCACGACCTCGGCGCGGAACTCGCCGCTCGAGGTCAGGACGAGGCGCTCGTCGTCGTCGTCGACGATGACCAGCTCGCCGATGAGGTTCGACGCGGTCGCGGCGGCGACCTCGAACTCGTCGAGCAACCGCGATTCGCTGCGCTGGCTGCGTTCCTGGTACTCGAGGGCGAGGTCGTACAGCCGTCGTGCGGCCGCTTCGTCGTCATCGAGCTCGACCGGCTCGGTCTGGCCGGCAGCCCACAAATCGGCAGCGCCGGCGTACGGGTCCTCGCCCAAGCTCACGCCCTCCTCGGGCGAGATGCCGGAGACCTCGAGGAGGTCATCGCTGGCCGTCGGCGATTCGGCCAGGCCAGCCGCATCCTTGGCGGCCTCGGTGAACGCGGCATAGACGTCGGCCGGGTTGTACAGCTCGACGAGCTCCGCGGCCAATTCGATGACTTCCGTCTCGCTGACCCAATCGCCGGTGAGGTCATCGAGGAACCGAGTCCGGCTGCGGAACGTGCTGTCCGGTGCGATCGACAGGTAGTCGGGCTCCTCGTCGATCAGGGTCAGCCCGCCGTACGCCGCGATCCGTTCCTTGTGGCGGTCGAGGAAGCGACGCAGCTGGTCGGTCGACTGGACGAGGAAATCCGAGCGCTCGAGCGCGGCATCGGCCGCGATCTCACCGAGCAGGTCGTTGCGGCCCGTATCCATGCTGCGCCTCCTGTTCGGTTCGTCGCCGGGTGGCAGGTTCTCGCGTCGTATGCCCATCGGTCCTCGTCAGTGCTGGGTCAGCGATGGTATTCGAGGTCGGGTCCCATGCGCTCACGCAGGAACATCGAATGGTGGCGCTCGAAGATCCACTCCCCTGCCCGATGGCCGAGCGCCCGGGTGGCCTCGTCGGCCTCGAGCTTGTCCAGGGTCGCGTAGTCCGGTAGGTCGAGCAGGATGACGTTGTCGAAATCCCAGCCGTGGGCGACGTTGAACCAGCCGATGAACCGGATGCCGAATCGCTCCTCGTACTCCTTCACCTGGCGCGGGAAGATCGTGCGCATGAAGAACTTGAAGAACGGGTCACGACCGCGGCGGACGGAGAAGTAGGTCGCAAGCACCGGCATGGGGGCATTGTGTCATGGGGCTCGGGGCGCGGCGGGCCTCGCGGGGCCTCGCGGGCGCCGCCCGGGTCGCGCCTCTCATCGGTCACGGGATGACCGAACAAGCGGATGAACGGCAACGACCGGTTCGTCCCAGGCCCATCGTTCGTCGATCCGGTCACCCGGTGACCGAACGGGCGGCTATGGCCCGGTCGGCGGGGCGCTGGAGCCGGGTCGTTCGTCGGTTCGGTCACCGGGTGACCCGTCGACCACCGAAGTCGCCTCATCCTCGAGCTCGCCGGCCGTCTTCGTTGCGCTCCCCAGCGGCCGGCGCCGGCTGCGTCGGTCCGCGGCCACCAACCGCAACAGGAAGATGATCGTCTGGCCGGTGGTCAGCAGCAGGCCGATGACCGCGAACAGCAACGCCGCGCTGATCGCCTCGGGCCAGCGCCACACGACGCTGAGCGGCGTCAGCACGATGAACACGACGAGCACCGCGAGCTGGAACCGGAAGCAGCCGAGGCCGGGGCCTCGCTCGGCTTCCAGGTCGGCGCCCTTGTACTGCACCGGGCCGGACGGTCGCGGCGGTCGCGGCGGCGTCGGGTCGGCGTCGGGCGATCGGTCGGGGGATGCGCTGTCGGTCTCGGTCACGAGGCCGAACGATACGGGAGGCGCGGTCAGCCCGCCGGAGGATCGGTCGCCAGCCCATCGACGACCTCGACGTTCGGCAGCGCGAGCAGGATGGACGGCGCGGCCAGCACCTTCCACGACCGCGACCCACCGCCGAGGACGATGCGCTCGCGCTGCATCACGCGGGCATCGACCCAGACCGGCAGCGACGCCGGCAGGCCGAACACCGTCACGCCGCCGATCTCCATGCCGGTGATGTCGCGCGTCGACTCGGCCGGCGCGAACGACGCCTTCCGCGTCCCGAGCCGGTCACGCACGACGCGGTTCACGTCGAGCCGGTTCGGTGCCAGCACGACGCAGGCGGCGTAGCGCGGCGGATCGCCCTTGCCGATGACGAGGATCGTGTTGGCCGAATCCTCCGGCCTGAACCCGTACGCAGCGCAGAACGCCGCGGTATCCGCCAGGTCGGGGTCGCACGGGAAGAGTTCGTAGTCGACGCCGAGCGGCTGCAGCGCGGCCGTCAGACGCTCGCGACCCTCGGGATCATGGGTCGCCGGATCGATCGCGGTCCCGGGAACATCGGCCATGTCGAGAAGCGTAATCGCTACCATCGGGCGAGATGACCGATCGATCGACGCTCCAGTCGCCGACCACGCCATTCGACATCGATGCGTACATCGGACGGTTCGACTGGCATCCCGAGCCCGAGCTCATCGGCTACCGCGACGAGGAGACCTCGAGGGCGGCGCTCGCCTCGCTCGGCCTGCGCACCTGGCACGAGGCCCTCGATTTCCTCTTCGGCATCGCCACCCAGCGGGCGATGGGCGACGCGTCGCCGTACGCCGAGGCCCGGCGACGGTACTACAGCTCCGATCCGGCCGGACCGCGCGACGGACCCGGTCCCGCCCCGACCGAGCCGATGCGCGCCGCCGCGGTCATCGCCGAGTTCTCCGGTCGCATCGCCGGCGGCCTGATGAACGCCCAGCACCCACGTCAGTTCGGCTACTTCACGCCGCCACCGCTGCCGATGTCGATCATGGGCGAACTCCTCGCGCAGGTGGCCAACCAGGGCGTCGACGTGTGGCACGCGGGACCATTCGCGGCGTTCGTCGAGGAGGAGGTCGTCCGCTGGCTGTGCGACCTCGTCGGCTACGGGGAGGGATCGTTCGGCCTCCTCACCAGCGGCGGGGTGATGGCCAACTTCATGGCGATGACGCTGGCGCGCGACCTCCGCCTCGGCCGGCTGCGCGGGCTGAGCGGGCCGCCACGCGGCAAGGACCTCGATGACGCCCGGGTCTATACGAGCGACCAGACGCATTTCTCGATCGCCCGGGCACTCGACGAGCTGGGGTTCCCGCCGCAGACCCTCGTCGTCCTGCCGTCCGACGACGACTTCCACCTGCGCGGCGCGCCGGTGGCCGAGGCGGTCGCCCGCGACCGCGCGGCCGGCCTGACGCCGTTCGCGATCGCCTGCGTCGCGGGCTCGACCAACACCGGCTCGGTCGACGCGATCGGCGAGCTGGCGGACGTCGCGCAGGCCGAGGACCTGTGGCTCCACGTCGACGCCGCCTACGGCGGCGGGGCGCGGCTCTCGGAGCGGGACCGCGATCGGGTGCCGGATCTCGACCGCGCGGACTCGGTCACGGTCGACCCGCACAAGTGGTTCTTCCAGGCCTACGACATCGGCGGCCTGCTCGTCCGCGACGGCGGCACGCTCGGTGCCGTCTTCGGCGGCCGTGCACCCGAGTACTACCGCGGTGGTGAGACCCCGGGCAGCGGCGTCCCCGACTACCTACGTGATGGCGAGCACGATGACCACGCCGACCAGCTCAACTTCTACAAGCTGTCCTTCGAGGGCACCCGGCGCTGGCGGGCGCTCAAGCTGTGGATGACCTGGAAGCACCTCGGCACGCCGGGGTTTGGCCGGCTGATCGAGGCCAACGACGACCTGGCGGCCTACCTCGCCGAGCGCTGCACCGAGGCCGACGACCTCGAGGCCCTGCCCGAGCGACCGGAGCTCTCGGTCGTCTGCTTCCGCCACACGCCGGCCGGCCTGCGCGGCGACGCGCTCGACGCGCACCAGGACCGGCTCCAGGCAGCACTCGAGGTGTCCGGTGACGGCTGGCTGACCACGACCCGGCTGCGTGGCGCGACCTGGCTCCGTGCCGGGATCGTCAACTACCTCTCGGCCGAGTCGGACATCGATCGCCTGCTCGACACGCTGCGCCGGCTGTCGACGGACGACCAGGAACACCGCGGCTCGCCGGGCTAGGCAGCCGGTCGATCGCTGCTCGACGCGATCGGCACCGAGCCCTCGCCCGTCGCCGCGGCCTCGAGGGCCAGGAGCACGTCGAGGCAGTGGAAGGCGAACCGGCCGCTCGCTCGATGCGGCCGATCCTCGCGGATCGCGTCGACCATGTCGGCCAGTCCGATGCCGCGGCCGCCTGCGGCCGACCGCAATGGGATGTCCTGCCAGTCATCGGCGCCGACCGGCAGGAATCCCACCTCGGCGTCGAACGTGTTCGGGTCGCCAAGGCTGAGCGAGCCGGCCGTGCCGTGGATCTCGATGTGCGGCGCACGGCTCCCGGCCACGTCGAACGAGGCCGTCAGCCCGGCGATCGCCCCTGACGCGAACTCGAGCGTGCCGATGACCGTGGTCGGCACGGCGGACGTCAACGTCGCACTCGTACTCGGGCCATGGCCGATCGACCGATCGCCGCCCACGCCGCGCCCGACCGCCGACACCCGCTCGATCGGACCGAGCAGGTCGACGAGGGCCGCCACGTAGTACGGGCCGAGATCGAGCAGCGGTCCACCACCGGCGGCGTAGAAGATCGACGGATTGGGATGCCAGCGCTCCGGACCGAGGTGGGCGACGCTGGCGGAGGCACCGAGGGGCGTGCCGATCGCGCCGTCATCGACGAGCGCACGCGCCGTGCGCAGCCCGGCACCGAGGAACGTATCGGGCGCCGCGCCCACGCGCACGCCCGCTGCCGAAGCCCCGGCCAGGATGTCCGCAGCGTCCCCGCGGCTCGTCGCCAGCGGTTTCTCCGAGTAGACGTGCTTGCCGGCACGGATCGCAGCCAACGACACCGCGGCGTGGGCGGCCGGCGGCGTCAGGTTGAGGACGATCTCGATCGTCGGGTCGGCCAGCAGGGCATCGACCGGGACCGCCGGGAAGCCGCCGCTCATCGACAGGGCCTCGGCCCGTGCGGGATCGAGGTCGGCACACGCCGCGAGCTCGATCATCGGAAGGCCGGCGATGGTCGGCAGGTAGAGCCCGGTGACGTCGCCACAACCGACGATCCCGACCCGCGCCGGTCCGGCCATGAGCGCCGGCGTCACGCCGGCCGGCCCAGCGCCAGCCCCGCGCCGATGAGGTGCTCGGCACTCCGCCGGACGCCAACGATCGGCGGGCCCGACACGTGGTCGAACTCCACGATGAGCCAGGCGACACCGGATGCCGAAGCTGCCGCGACGGCCGGAGCGGGGTCCACGACGCCCTGCCCGACCGGCACGTTGACGAAGTCCGCGTCGGTCGAGGCCGGCAGCTCGAGCCCGTCCTTGAGATGGAGCGAAACGACCCGGGGCGCGAGCCGGCGGATCACCTCGGCCGGTTCGGCGCCGCCGACCCGGACCCAGAAGATATCGACCTGGAAGCCCACCCGGTCGTCGGTCAGGGCGGCCAGACGATCGATGACCGGCCGCCCGTCGATCGCGGCCATCTCGGCACTGTGGTTGTGGTACCCGAACCCGAGACCATGGCGGGCCGCGATCTCCGCGGCGCCGGACAGACGGTCCGCGAAGCGCTCGACCGCATCGACCGACGCAAACCCCTCACCGGAGACGATGACCCGCGGCGAGCCGAGCTCCGCGAGGTCCGCGGCGGCTCGCTCGAACGCGACGGGGTCCTCGACACCGGCCCACGAGTGCGAGCTGGTGACGGCAAGGCCGAGGTCCGCCAGCACGTGGCGGGCTTGGCGGGCGTCACCACCGGGCACATCGACCGTCTCGACGCCGAGATAGCCGGCCGACGCGATCGCCTCGAGCGTCGCCGGATCCAGGCCCAGCCCGCTGCCACCGAACCGCTCGGAGTCACGGAACGTGTACAGCTGGGCTGCCAGCGGGATCGGCATGTCAGGCTCGGCCGCGTGACCAGGCGGCCATGCGGTCCTGGAGGCGGAACCACTCCCCGGCGAGCGGCATGAACCACGGCCGGCCCTCGTACGGCGCCGGCACGAGCGGAAAGCGGAGCCGCGCCAGCTCCGGGGCCTCGCCACCGGCCAGCCAGGCCCCGACCTTCGTGCCGAGGTTGGTCATCAGGGCGACGCCGGTCCCACAGCAGCCCATCGCGTACGTGACGCCATCCTTCGTCTGCCCGACGTGCGGCATACGGTCGAACGTGAAGCCGACGTTGCCGCCCCAGGCGTATTCGATTCGCTGGCCGGCCATCTGCGGGTGGACCTCGAGCAGGCCCTTCCACAGGATCGCGGCGGTCCGGTCGACGGTGGTCGGCATGAACGACGCACGGCCGCCGAAGACCATCCGGCGATCGGCCGAGACGTGCCAGTAGTACAGGAAGTTCTTCGTGTCGAAGAACGCGCGACCCTTCGGCGAGAGCTCGTGCGCCAGGTCCTCCGGCAACGGTTCCGACGCGATGATGTACGAGCCGATCGGGATGATCCGCCGACGCAGCGTTGGGGCGACGCCATCGGTGTACCCGTTCGTCGCCACGAACACATCCCGCGCCACGACCGTGCCGCGCGATGTCTCGACCGCGAACCCGCCCTCGCGGCGGCGACGGATGGATCGGGCCCGTACCCCCTCATGGAGGTCGGACCCCGCCCGATCGGCCGCGGCCGCCAGGCCCGCGAAGTAGCGCCCGGGGTGCAGCAGCCCGCTCCCGTCGACCGACAGGGCGCCGTAGTAGGCGTCGGTGCCGATCTCCTCGCGGATGCGGTCGCGCGGCACGACCGTCGAGCTGACGCCGACCGAGGCCAGGCTCTCGCGCGCGTGCTCAAGCTCCGGGGCATGCGACGGCGCGTACGCCAGCTCGACGTGGCCGACCTCGCGGAAGTCGCAGTCGATCGACTCTGCGGCGATGAGCCGCTTGACGAGCTGGTACGAGTCGAGCGTCTCCTGGTACAACGCCCTGCCGGCCTCCAGGCCGTAGCGCCTGATCGAGCTGACCGGCGCTCCACTTGTAGCCGGCGTGGACGATGCCGCCATTGCGCGTCGAAGCGCCCCAGCCGAGCGTGTGCGCCTCCAGGAGCGTGACGGCGACGCCCCGACTCGCCAGCTCGCGGGCGGCCGTGATCCCGGCGTACCCACCACCGATCACGACGACATCCGTGGTGGCCGGCAGGTCGCGACCCGATCGATCGGGCAGCGGCGGCATCGACGCCTGCCAAAAGGCGCGTCGCTCGAAGTCGGCGTTGAGGGGCGGGGTGGTGGCCATGCCCCGCGAGCGTAGCCGAGGGTCGGTCACGCCCGCATGGCGTCTCGACCGCGTCAGGCCGAGTGAGGAAGCTCCCAGCCGGGTTCCTGCAGAACGACGCGATCGGCCGTCTCCCCGTGAGCCTCCGCGAGGTGGGCGAAGAACCGGGCGCGGCGATGGGACACGATACGAACGTCCCGGCACGGGCAGCCCTCGACCAGACAACGCGAAAGACCTTCGGGCGCCGTCCCGAGTCTTGTTGTGGTCTCGTCGGTGTCCATGTCGTTGACTCCGCGCCGCTGTTGACTCTGCGCCTCGACTACGTGATCGATGCTCCATCCGTGGTCGCTACGACGATGACGTCCGGTGCACCGATTTCGTTGCAGACGCGAGAAACTCATCCACCGGCGAGCGCCGGCGAAACGTCCCGATGAACCTGAGCGTCTCGACCGGCATCAGATGGACGAACGCGCCGCAGGAGGGAGCCGATCTCACCCGCGACAGACCGATCGCTCGTCGAACGGGCTCGCAACGGCGACCTCGACGCGTTCGAGGAGATCGTGCGTGTCCGGATGGATGGCGTGTACCGACTGAGCTTCGCGATCCTCGGCAACGAGGCCGACGCGCGTGACGCCGCTCAGGACACGTTCGTCCACGCATGGGGCCGGATCCGTTCGGTGCGCGACCCAGAGCGCTTCGACGCGTGGCTCCAGCGGGTGGCCGTGAACACGGCCCGGATGGTGCACCGCTCCAGGCGGCGGCGCGCCGTCCGCGAGATCCCCCAGGGTCAGTCAAGTGCGGGAAGCCTGCATCCATCGACTGCCGCGGCCGATGACGCCGGCGTCCTCGACGCCGCGCTCCGGCGACTCGATACCGATCAGCGCGCGATCCTCGTGCTGCACCACCTCGAGGGTCGGTCGGTGGTCGAGCTCGCGGCGACGCTCGGGATCCCGAACGGGACCGTGAAGTCCCGACTGCATGCGGCTCGGATCGCGCTGCAGGCGGCGATCGACGCCGAAACGGGCGACCGGTCATGACGACGATCGGCGCGCGCGAACCGTGGAGCGACGAGCGATTGGAGGCGGCATTCGAGACCCGGGCATCCGCCACGCGGACGCCGCCGGATCTGGCGCAGGTGACGGTCGGACGCGTGCGTGCGGCGGGGCGGCCGGAGGCCACCTGGCGGCGGCTGTTGCCGGCTGCAGCGGTGGTCGTCATGGCGATCGGCCTGGCGGCCGGCGGGATCCTGCTCTCGAACGAGGACCGCGGCAGCGGCCCGTTCCGGGCCGGCCCGACGGCGGATCTCCGGACGTTCGACAACGGCGAGTTCGCGTTCGACTTCCCGGCCTCGTGGCTCGGCTACGAAGCCGTGTCAGCCGGCAGCGGCAGCGCGTCGATCGCGGTGCTCGGCACGCAACCGGTCGAGGCGCGCTGCGGTACCGAGCGGCACGTCGAGGTCAACTGCGTCTACGAGCAACGCCTGGAGCCCGGCCAGGTTCGTGTCTTCGTCTCGACCGGCGGCTATCGTGGTCAGACGGTCCAGGACCGCGCCGCGATCGAGGATGGGTCCACGACTCGCGTGCGGGTCGGTGGGATGCCGGCGCTACTCGACGAATACGACCCGCGACCCGACTCCTTCTATCGCGAGGACCGACTGGTCCATTGGGAGGTCGCGCGGCCGGGGACCGACGGCGCGAGCGTGGTCCGCCTCGAGGCCATGCTCCGCGAGCCGGGCGCGACCGGCGGTCGTCGGCAGCTCGATGCCCTCGTGGCCAGCTTCCGTTTCGCGCGCGACCCGGATCCGACAGGCTCACCGACGCCCGAGCCGACCGAGGCAACGACGGCACCCCGACTCGCCGACCTGCGCGTGATGACCGTCCAGGAGCTGATCGAGGCCACGGTCGCCCCGACGGCCGACGAGGTCATCGTCCGCGGCTGGCTCGCCCGCTCGAACGCGATCCTCGACTGCAACGTGGAGCTCGACCCGAACCCGCTGATCCCGCATTGCGAGGAATTCGGCCTGTTCCTGTTCCAGGATCCGCCGTTCGTCGAACATGGAACGCTCGAGCCGCGCCTGCCTCATGTCGTGCCCATGCTGCGGATCGACGCCCACGCTGCGGTGCCAGCCATGCCGGGCATCGCCGTCGAAGTCTTGGCAATGGGCCATCTCCTCGACCACCGCTGGAGGACCTGTCCGCCGGACGCGCAGGACGAGTGCCAGCGCAGGTTCGTCATCGATCGGGTGATCCTTGCCGACCAGCCGCTCGACGACGAACTTCCCGGCCCGTGGGCGAGCCCGTCGGATCGTCCCGTCGACGACCCATCACAGGCAGTCGATGCGCTGACCGGCATCGTCGGTGGGATCACGGTGATCTCGATCGGGAACGCTGATGCCGATGCAGTTCGATCGATCGAACCGCTCGTGCGAGCGATCAACAACGAGCAGGGTGCGTGGGTGATCCGGGCCCTGGTGGCGGGCGACAATGCGCCGGTCGCAAGGACATTCCTTGTCGGCGACGTGGGCCATCCGACGATCTCGGAGATGACGGAGTCCGGAGTCATCGACCTGATGGCACCAAGCGTGCCGGTTGCCACGGACCCGCCGACGGAGGTGCTCGGCCTGCCGGTCCTTTCCGTCGAGGAAGCGATCGCGGTCCGCGACGCCGGCCGCGACGACCGCGAGATCGCCGTGCGCGGCTGGTATGACCGGAAGCTCAACAGGTGCGCGGCGCCGCGGGTTCCGGTGTCCAACCCACTGGAAAACTATTGCCAGGCGATCTACCTGCTGAGTGCCGCGAGTACGGCAAGAGCCGAAGTCCCCGAAATCACCCGGGTGGACATCGAGATCGACGACCTGGAGACGGGCTGGATCAGGGCCGGGAAGGACATCGAACTCGTCGCGATCGGCCACTTCGACGACCGGCGGGCAGCCTGGTGTCATTCGAGTCGGATCGACGCGTGTCGCGATCGCTTCGTCGTCGACCGGGTCGAATGGGCAGATGGGGCGACGCAACCCCTGAGCGTGATCAAGAACCGGGGAACGGAGGACCCGCCCGTCGAGCCGGTCCTTGCCGCGCTCGATAAGGCGCGACCAGGACGCCCCGTCCTGTCCGTTCACGCGCAGCGGGCCTGGGAGCTCGTGAAGGTCGAACCGTCCTTGAGCGACGGTCGGCCTGGGATCACCGATGAACCCGTCCTGTGGAGCGCCCGGGTGCTCGAGGATGGCATCGCCGTCACCTACATCGTTGTGAACGGCAGCGACAGGATCTATCGGGTCGAGATCGACGGCACCACGACCCTCGTGGCCGGCGTTCCGCCGAATGACCACGCCCAAGCCTGGCCGCCAGCCGGCGTCATCGACGTGTCGCTGCGGAACGGCAGCACCGATACCGTCACGAAGGCCGGTGTCGTCGATCGGACGGGGCTGGTCGTCGAGGCGCGCGCCGCGAACGACGGCGACCCTCGTGGGCCGGCGACAGATCTGCGTAGCGGCGAGATGTCGATCGCCCAGGCCGCACCTGACACGATCATCGCCTACTGGGATGGCAGCCTGTGCGACGACCGATTCGTGCTCACGATCTTCGGAGAGCGCGCCGGTGTGCCACCCGATCGCGCCGAGCTGCGCGGCGAACATGCGAGCAGTTGCCGCCTCGCCCTCATCCATCGAGGGATCGTCGTGCGGTTCAGTCGACCGGTCGATGCGGCGACGATCCGCGGCTGGAACCGCGTCGGCACGCCGTTCGAGGCGTTCCCGCCGGTCGGCGCCATCGTCGTCGCTCTACCGAACTACGGTGGTGGGTTCACTCCCTCAAGGAGCCGCGCGGCCCTGATCGACCTGAGCGGTCGCATCACGGCCGTGCGTTTGCCGCGCGACTGATGAGCCGCGACCCGACGCATACGGGATGGCGGCCCTCCTCCCGGATCCTTCGGTCGCCGGCCGGTACCACCTGATCTGGAACGGCGGCGTCTGCACCCCCGAGATCGTGATCTCGATCGACGCGACACTTTCGAATGTGGTCGTCTCGAACCCTGTCCCGGGAAACTGCGACACCATCGGCAACGAGTACCGCCTGGTTCTCGACATCGACGGGCCTCTCGATCCGCCAACCGTCGAGGTTCGCTACACGGAGACGGGCGCCGCGGCCTCGTAGGCGACCCGCCCGCCGGCCATCGTCAGCAAGACACGACCCGACAGCTCCATCCCAAGCAACGGCGTGTTCTTGCCCTTCGAGTGCAGGGCATCGGCGGTCACGGTCCACCGCTCGGATCGGTCGAACACGACGATGTCGGCAGGCGCGCCCTCGACCAGCCCGCGCGATCGACCGACGCACGCCCGCCGGCCCGACGGTCAGCGCGGCCATCGCCCGGGCGAGCGTCAGGTGTCCGGCATCGACTGCCGCGAGGACGAGCCCCAATGCCGTCTCGATGCCGCTGATCCCGTTGGATGCCAGCCCGAACTCGACCGCCTTGTCGACGTCGGTATGCGGCGCGTGGTCGGTGGCGATCGCATCGGCGGTGCCATCGGCCAGGGCGGCGAGGCAGGCCAGCGCGTCCGCCGGCGTGCGCAGCGGCGGATTGACCCGCAGGGACGACGCGTACGGTGCGGCCACGATCGCCTCGCCGCGCCACGGATCGCCATCCCCGCCGTCCCAGGCGAACCGGCGTGCCCCTGCGATCCATTCGTCGGTGAGTGTCAGGTGATGGGGCGTGACGTCGCAGGTGACCGGCAGACCACGGGCCTTCGCGCGTCGCACGAGCTCGAACGCCCCGGACGTCGAGACATGGGTCAAATGAAGGCGCGCGCCGGGGACGTCGCGATGGACGTCGGCCAGGATGGCGATGTCGCGCGCGACGGCCGTTTCCTCGGCGGACGCCGGAGCCCCGCGCAACCCGAGCACCGTGGACACCAGCCCGTCATTCGCCTCCGCGCCGTCGGTCTGCGTGGCGTCCTCCGGATGGTCGACGATCGGCAGGTCGAGCGCGCCGGCGTAGGCCAAGGCATTGCGAAGGATCGCGGCCGAGCGAACCGGCGCGCCGTCGTCGGAGAAGCCGACGACTCCGGCATCGGCCAGCTCGCCGAGCGCGGCCAGCGTCTCGCCGGCCCGGTCGACGGTCACGGCGCCGTGCGCCAGCAGCTCCACGGGCGAACCGGATGCGACCGCGGCCGCCCGGATCGCCGCGAGGACGCCCGGCTCGTCGAGGGCGGGGGTCGTATTCGGCATGGCGCAGACCGTCGTGAAGCCGCCGTGAGCAGCAGCCGCCAGGCCGGTTGCGATCGTCTCGGCGTCCTCGTTGCCGGGCTCGCGCAGGTGGGCGTGCAGGTCGACGAACCCAGGGGCGACGACGACGCCCGAGGCATCGACCCCGTCGGCATCGGCGCCGTCGAGCCAGGTCACCGCCTCGAGGATCCCGTCGCGGACGACGATCTCGCCCGGCCCCTCTCGATCCGCCGCCGGGTCCACCAACCAGACCCGACTCAGGTCGAGGTCGGTCATGGCCGGGTGACGCCGGCCAGCAGGTACAGGAGCGCCATCCGGATCGCGACGCCGTTCGTGACCTGGTCGGTGATGACCGACTGCGCCCCGGCCGCGACGTCGGGCGCGATCTCGACACCCTCGTTCATCGGCCCGGGATGCATGACGAGCGCCCCGGGCTTCGCGTGCGCCAGGCGCACGGCGGTCAGCCCGTACCGAGCGGCGTACTCGCGCAGCGACGGCAGCAGCCCCGATGCCATCCGCTCGCGCTGGATGCGCAGGGCCATCACGACATCGGCGTCGCGCAGGGCCGCGTCCACGTCGGACGTCACGGTGAACCGGCGACCGGCGGCGGCACCTCGCCCGGCCCAGGCTTCGAAGCCGCGCAGCAACGTCGACGGGCCGCACAGCCACAGGTCGGCACCGGCCGCGGTCAGGGTCCAGATGTTCGAGCGGGCGACGCGCGAGTGCAGCATGTCGCCGAGGATCACGACCTTCCGCCCGGCGACCGACCCGCCCGGCAGGCGCCCGCGCATCGTGTAGAGGTCGAGCAGGGCCTGGGTCGGGTGGGCGTGCCAGCCGTCGCCGCCATTGAGCACCGAGCCGCCGAACACCTCGGCTGCGAGATACGGCGCGCCACTGACGCTGTGGCGCATGACCAGCATCTGCGCCCCGAGCGCCTCGACGGTGCGGACCGTATCGACGAGCGACTCGCCCTTCGTCACCGACGACGTCGACGCAGCGATGTTGACGACGTCGGCCGACAGGTTCTTCGCGGCGACCTCGAACGAGACGCGCGTGCGGGTCGAGGCCTCATAGAACAGGATCGTGACGTTCCGGCCGCGCAGCGCCGGCACCTTGGCGATCGGCCGGGCGAGCACCTCGCGCATCGCGTCCGCGGTGCGCATGACGAGCTCGAGGTCCGCGGTCGACAGGCCGTCGACGTCGAGCAGGTGGCGGTGCCGCCAGCCGACGGCCTGGCCCTCCGGCGCGACATCGACCGACGGGATGATCAACTCGGGCGCCTCGGTGGGACCGGCCGCTTCGATCACCTCGGTCACGCGACGGGCTCGGCCGCCAGCGGGCTGTCGACGCGACGCTCGATCTCGACGCCGTCCTCGCCGTCCGTCTCCTCGAGATGGACGCGCACGATCTCCTCGCGCGACGTCGGCACGTTCTTGCCGACGTGGTCGGCACGGATCGGCAGCTCGCGGTGGCCGCGATCGACCAGCACCGCCAACCGGATGGCCTGCGGCCGCCCGAAGTCGACGAGGGCGTCCATCGCGGCCCGGATCGTGCGACCGGTGTACAGCACGTCATCGACGAGGACGACCGTGCGACCGTCGATGCCGAACGGCAGCTCGGTGCCCTTGACGATCGGCTGCTGGGCGATGAGCGACAGGTCGTCGCGGTAGAACGTGATGTCGAGCGCGCCGACGGGGATCGCCGCGCCCTCGTTCTCCTCGATCGCGTCGGCGATGCGTCGGGCCAGCGGCACGCCGCGACGCTGGATCCCGATCAGCAGCAGGCCGTCCGTGCCTGCCTGCTTCTCGACGATCTCATGGGAGAGGCGGACCGTCGCGCGACGCATCTCGTCGGCGGTCATGATCCGTCGTCCGGTCATCGCTCCTTCCCGGCCTCACAGGGCCACATCGACGGCCTCTCTGGGCCGCGTTCGAAGGGTCGTCGAGAAGGATACCGCGGCGGGCCCGCGATCCGGGCGCGGTGGCGGGTGTGGTGGGCGAGCCTATGCGTGCGCGGGTGCGTCTCGCGGGCGGCGGCGCGGGCCGGGCGGTGAGGCGGCGGGCACGGCACGGGCTGCGGCCGTGGGCACGCCACGGGACGGCGAGCCGCCCCGGCCAACCGTCAGTAGACGTGCACCGTCACGTTCGTGATGCCGCTCCACGACGGGCATCCGCAGATCCGGAAGAAGTCCGGGCCGGTACAGATCCACGATCCGGCTCGGCTTGACCGGGCCGTAGTCGTTCACGGTGCGCTCGATGCAGCCGGCATCCCCACAGATGATCACGATCGTCCCGCGCGGCAACCGCATCGCCGTGGTGCCGTTGTCGTAGAAGGTGGCCTCGCCCTTGAGCGTGTACTTCGGCGGCTTGCGGCTCGAATTGACCGCGCCTTCCGGCTGGTCGAGATGCGCTCGGCCGGACGGTCCCGCCTGGGGCTCGGCGCCGGGCTCGAAGAACGTCGTGCTGTCGTCGACGATGCCCTCCGAACGGTGGGCACGCTCAAGACCCGCGATCTCGATGAGCGGTCGCGAGTCGAACGCGGGGACCGAGTACGGCTGGAACGCTCCGGCGGGGACGGGCTCCTCGGCGCTGGGGACGCGGGAGCCGGCCAGACCAGGCAGCGATACCAGGGCGAGGGCGGTGCTGATCACCGACCCTACGACCAACCATCTTGGTCGCACGATAGGGCGGGAACGATACGACGCCGGACCGTGCCGTGCCAAGCCACGTTCGCGTGGCGGACCGAACTAGCGGATGACGACGAGGCTCTCGCCCGGGCTGCTTTCGACGACGCCGACGCCGCCACCCGACCATGCCGCGATCTGGATGCGGCTCCCCTCGCCGTCGTGGCCGCGCGGGGTCACCCACGCGAGCCGGCCCTCCGCGATCGAGAAGCCGGGGAGTGCCGCAACGTCTTCGGGGGCGTTCCCGACGACCTCGAGACGACCATCCTCGCGGTCGACCTGGTACAGCGTCAGGCGCCCGATCGATGCGTCGCGCTCGTCCGCGATCCAGACGGCCACCCATTCGCCGGTCTCGTCCCAGCGGACGTCGAAGTCGTTGGCAGCCGCCTCCCCGACGATGCGGGCACGCTCCGGGCCTGAGGCCTCGGATGCTCCGTCGGCCGACCATCGTCGGAGCTCGAGGCGGCCTTTCGCAGGGCTCCACGCACGATCGCCGTCGGCTCGCTCGAGGTCACCGTCCCAGGCGATCGCGTACCGCCCGGTCGGATCGACGGCCGGCCGCCAGACCTCGCCGGCACCGGTCTCGTCACCGGTCGCCGGGTCGATCCGCACGCTCACGGGACCCGTTTCGTCGGTGTCGGCATCGCGCGGCCGGCTGGCGATGAGGTCGTTGCCGGACCACGAGGCGAAGTAGCTGGCATCGTCATCGGTCAGCGGTCGCGCCTGCTCGTCCCCGACCCTCCAGAGGTACACGTCGGGGCCGCCCGTGCCGTCGGCCGCCCGGGCGGTGAATGCGAACCACGCGCCGTTTTGAGAGAACGCGGCCGACTCGCCGACGACGTTGATCCCGCTCGCGATCGCCAGATCGGTGGCCACCGTCGGCTCCGCAGAGAGGACCGGGGTCGCGCTCGGCTCGATCGTCGGCTCGGTCGGTTCGGTCGACGGCTCGACCGACGCGCTCGGCAGCGGATCGCCGGACGCGACGACGCTCGGCGAGGCGGTGGCGGCCGGTGGCGTCGGGCTCGACGGCGCCTCGCTCGGTGCCGGCGTCTCGTCCGGTCCCGGCAGGGCGACGATGACCACACGGTCGCTCGCATCCCCGGTCTTGGCGATCGCCACGGCCTGCCGCCGTGTCGGCAGCGCGATCATCGTGCGCGGCGCGTCCTGCATCGCGAGCGCCTGCTGGTCCCCGGCCGGCAGGTCCGGGCAGGCGCTCTTGACCGGACAGACCGAATCGACGCCGGCGCTCGTGATCGCGTGATCGCCGTTCGCCCGCGTGTAGATCCACTCGACCTGGCCCGCCCCGACCGCGAATGGCGTGGGTTCGACCGCATCGGTGGCGGCCGCGCTGGACCCGGGGCCCTCGCCCGGACCCTCGCCGGCCACGCCCCCATTGGACCCGACGTAGAACGAGAGGCTCCCATTCAGCAGGCTGACGCCGACGACGAGGGCGACCACCGTCAACCCGGATAGGGCGCCGATCGGCAACCCTCGCAGCCCGCGGCGGCGCGTCGCGTCGGCCGGCCCGGTGCCGGACTCAGCCTCGATCGCCGCCGCGGTCCGGGCCCAGAGATCGCGCGGTGGCTCCGGCGACTGATCGCGGAGGGCCCGCAAGGCGAGCCGGTCCTCTTCGTAGGCGGCCGCCATCGCGGCACACGACGGGCAGTCGGCAAGGTGCTCATCGAGCCACGTCGCCTCGGTCAGCCCGAGCGGCCCATCGAGGCGCTCGGCCAGACGCATCCGGGCGTGAGCATGCCCGTCGGACCACTGATCCTGCCGTCGACGGAGGCGTGGGAACCGGCTCATCGATCGACCTCGGCCGGACGGCCCCGCTCGCGTCCCGCGTCCCGGGCGGCCTCGGCGGCGGCGTCGGCGGCACGCTCCGTGGCAAGGGCCTGGCGCAGCGACTCGCGGGCTCGTGTCAGCAGGGCGCGCGCCGCGACGTGACTCACGCCGAGGGCGGCGGCCAGCTCGAGACCGGTCATGTCGTGGAGCTCCGCCAGCAGGAGCGCGGCCCGCTGCCGCTCGGGGATCCGGGCGAGCGCGCGCTGCAGGTCGCCGGACAGCCGGGCGTCCATGACGAGGTGTTCGGCGGACGGTGCCGAGCCCCTCGATTCCCCGGTCCACGGCAGGAAGCGCACGATCTTGCGGCGGCGGATCTCATCGAGGGCGACGCGGTGGGCGATCTGGTACAGCCAGGCTCGCGCGTTCTCGGGCTTCTCGAGCGTCTCGTAGTTCTTGTACGCCTTGATGAACGCGTCCTGGGTCATGTCGGCGGCGACCTCGGGGTCGCGCATCATCCGGAACAGGTACGCGTAGATCTCGCCGTGGTGCTTCGCGAACAGCTCCTCGACGAAGGCCGCCGCCTGGTCGCGATCCCAGACATCGCTCATCGGGCGGCCTCGATCGTGCCCGATCGCCGTCGGGCGGCCGAATGGACCGTGTAGATCGGTTGCGGATGGGTCGAGGGCCACGACGGCTCCGTGCGGATGGGATCGCCGAGCGCGTGGGATGGGCAGCACACACTCGATGCGCCAAAGACGAGGCATCCTCCCTCGATGTGACGGCCGTCGCGTGCGGGCATGGCCCACGTCAACCCGATCCACCTCCCTCGGGATCGGCGCGACCAAGCAATTCCTCGACCGCGTCCTCTGGCGAGACGGGATTGACCGGCAGCCCGGTTCCCAGCTCGAGGCCGGCGATCTCGCGAAGTCGAGGGTGGATCTCCCAGTGCCAGTGGTACGTGCCGTCGACCTGCTCGCGCAGGGGCGCCGTGTGCAGGACGAGGTTGTACGGCGGCCCGTCGAGCGCTCCGGCCAGCATCCCGAGCACCTGTCGGAGCGCCTCGGCGGTGCCCTTGATGTCGGCGCCCGTCGCCCGCCCGAAGTCCGCGTCGTGGCGGCGCGGCACGATCCAGATCTCGAACGGGGAGCGCGAGGCGTACGGCGCGAAGGCGACGCTGTCGCGATCCTCCCAGACGAGCCGGTCGGGGCGGGTCGTCTCGTCGCGGACCAGCCGGCAGAACGGGCACTCCCCTTCGCGGATCACGAATTGCGCGGCACCCCCCAATTCCTCGGCGATCCGGTGCGGGATCTGCGGGAGGTCGTAGAGATCGAAACAGAGGTGGTTCGTGCGCGCGCCGGCCTGGACGCCCCAGTTCTGGACCACCGTGAGGTACTCGGTCTGGCGGGTCCTCGCGTGCGCCGGCGAGCGCGTCGCGTGCCCCGTTGACGAGCGCCTCGATGAGGTCGCTGCCGACCGCGTGGAGTGGCCGATGCTCGGTATCCGGCGCGATCACCGTCCGCCACGATCCGGTCGCCCGCGCTTGCGCCAGGGAGACCTGCGCCAGGCCGTGATCACGGTCGAGCTCGCGTGCCTCGGTGTCCGTGCCGACGACGTGGAAGGCGAAATCCTTGAGCACGCGCGTCCGGACGCCGTCGCCCGGGACGTGCGCAGTTGCCGCATCCGAAGAGTCGATCGTCGACCGCCTCGGCCGCCCGCGCGAATTGATCCCGGTGGAAGGCCCGATCGACGATCGTGGCCACCCACCAACTGGTGATCGGGTCCTTTCGGAGCTCGAACAGCCCGCTCGCCATCGATCGCGACGTCAGTGGTCGAACACGAGGGGCGCGTCGATGGACCCCGCGAGGGCCGGTGCGAAGATGCGCGCCGCCGCTTCGACGGCAGCGGTCGATGGGGACGCGTCGGTCCGGCCGAGCTCGCTGGCGATCGACGTCGAGGTGACGCCCGGCATGCCGCATGGGTCGATCAACCCGAAGTCGGCGAGGTCGACATCGATGTTGAGCGCGATGCCGTGATAGCTGACGCCCCGTTCGACGCGCAGTCCCAGCGCCCCGATCTTGCGTGGCGAGATCCCGTCGACACCGCACCAGCATCCCGGATGGCCGTCGCGCCGGGCCGCCTCCACGCCGAGCGCGGCGCACGTCTCGATCATCGCGGCTTCGAGGGCGCGCACGAACGGCCGCAGCAGCAGGCCTCGCTCGTGCAGCCGGACGATGGGGTAGGCGACGAGTTGTCCGGGCCCGTGATAGGTCACCTCGCCACCCCGTTCGACGCGTTCGACCGTGACGGCCCTCGCGCGCAGCTCGTCGTCCGTGGCCAGGATGTGTGCCGGATCGGAGTGCTTGCCGAGCGTCAGGACGGCGGGGTGCTCGAGCAGCAGCAGCTGATCGTCGATGCGGCCGGCTGCCCGGTCGTCGACGAGGCGCTTCTGGAGCGCGTAGGCATCGCGATACGCGATCCGACCGAGCCATCGCGCACGCAACGGGGCGCGCGCATCGAGCGCGGCGGGGTGCCGATCGGTCAGGGTCGCCTCCACGGCGGGCACGATAGCAGGGGTGCCTGTCCGGGCCGTTTCGCGCGGGCACCACCGTCGTCGGAGGTGACCCAACGGTACCGTCCGGTGCCCAACGACCGGGTCGCTGCGCATTCCGCGAAGGCGCGGTACCGTTCCCACGCTCACCGTCACGCTACAGATCGGATCCCACATCGCATGTCCGCCTACCGCGTTCGCCCGCGCTCCAGCATCGCCGACCCCGAGCTCGCTCGCGCCGCGACGATCGAGTTGCCGTCACACCTCCCCTACAGCCGTCCGGAGGTCCCCCAGGCGCTGCTCGATGCCATCGCCACGCTGCGCGCACCGCGCGAGCCGGAGATGCCGATCGTGCTGAGCCTCATGCCGATGCCGGCGCGCTCGCAGCGCTGACTGACGACAGATCGCTGTTGCCGCTTCACCCGCGCGGCCGTATCGTTGACGACGTGACCGTGCCCTATCGGATCGGCTGCCTCTGTCGCTAGGCGGGATGAGCCTCGAGCTCCCGCCACGCCAGCGCGCCTCCGACGCGACGCCGGCACCTCGGCTTCTCCCGCCCCCGGTCACTCCCCTGTTCCCCACCCGAGGAGCCGAACCGTGTCATCCCCGTCCGCACCGCGGACCCGTACCGAGATCTCGACGTCATCGACGCCCGCGCCCCACGCTTCAACCAGGCCGCCGTCGGCGTCGGCGCGCTCGTGGCGACCGTCACCGGGTTCTGGCCGATCCTCGCCGTCCTGGCCCTCCAGCTCGGCGTGGGCCTGCGATTCGGCCGCCGCTACTGCCTGCCGTGCGTCGCCTACTTCGAGCTCGTCCAGCCGCGGCTCGGCGAGGGCCCGATCGAGGACGCCCGCCCGCCGCGCCTCGCCAACCAGATCGGCTTCGCGGTGCTGTCCGCGGCGTCGGTCGCCTACGTCCTGGGCCTCCCCTTGGCTGGCCTGGCGCTCGGCTCGATCGTCGCGGCGCTGGCACTCCTTGCAGCCTCGACCGGTTTCTGCGCCGGTTGCCAGATCTACCGGATCGGAGCCCGGCTGCGTGGCATCCGCAGTCGGCGCCTCGACTGGATCGATCTCGCCGAGGTCGGCCTGACGGCGCGCCCGGCAAACGACGTCGTCGTGTCGTTCGGCCACCCGCTGTGCACGGACTGCCAGACGCTCGAAGCCGACGTCCGTGCGTCGGGGCGACCCTTCGTCTCGGTCGACGTGCGCTCGCAGCGCGACCTCGCCCGGAAGTACGGCGTCACGCTCGTGCCGACCGCTGTGACGGTGTCCCCCGATGGGACGGTCGTCGCCCGCCTCGCCGGCTGACCGGGACCGATCGAGCTAGCGCAGCGCGTCCTCCAAGGCGAGGCGGGCGGTCGTCCCGGGATCGCGATCCTTGATCAGGATGGCGGTCCAGACCGATAGGCCGTGGTCCAGCGCGAAGGCGAACGCAACGCCCGGGTGCCGGGCACGATCACCGCGTCGGGCGGCACGACGAGTGGCCGCTCGACGGTCCCGGTGAGCGTGCGCTCACGGACGAGGTCGTACAGGTGGGACGTGCCGGTCAGCGTCACGCCGGCCCCGATGACCGCGCCGCGGCCGACGGCAACCCGTCGAGCAGAGCGCTGCCCGCCCCGACGAAGGCGTCGTCCTCGACGATGACCGGGCGCGACCCGACGGGCTCGAGGACCCCGCCGATCGTGACACCGGCGGCAAGATGGACGCGTGCGCCGATCTGGGCACACGAGCCGACGAGTACGTGCGAGTCGATCATCGACGCGTCGCCGACCCACGCGCCGATGTTCACGTAGGACGGCGGCATCACGACCACGTCGGATCCGAGGTACGCACCGCGCCGGATCGCGGTCCCGCCGGGCACGATCCGCCACGGACCGCCGGCGAGGTCCTGGCGCGGCCCGACGGCGGTCCGGTCGCGGAATGCCAGCGGCCCGGCGACCCAGTCACGGGGGTGGGGTCGCGGAAGCAGGCCAGGATCGCGGCCTTGACCTCCCGATGGGACGCGCCAGCCGCCGGGCGAAGCGGGATCGGGTGTCGCGGCCCGGACACGACCGGACTCGAGGTCGTCCAGGATCGCATGACTGGCGACGTCCCACGGTCACGCGACCGCCTCGGACGGTCGGTCGACGATGCGACCACCCGGCAGCTCGACCAGGCCGAGCGCGCGCAGCTGCTCGGCCAGGGGCCGTGCGGGCGATCGGATCGAGTGACAGGAGCGGCGCCCGGACCCGGTCGTGATCGAGCAAGCCCATGAGCGTCATCGCGGCCTTGGCCGGGACCGGGTTCGGTCCACCGCGGAAATTGGCCAGGAACAGGGGCAGCCAGCGCGCGTGGACGCGTTGAGCCGCCTCCCAATCCCCGGCCCGGGCCGCGGCGCACAGCGCCACGAGGTCGCCGGGGATCTCGTTGCTCGCGACCGACACGACACCGTCGCCACCCAGCGCGAGCATCGGCAGCGTCCAGGCGTCGTCACCGGCCAGCACGGCGACCCCGGATGGTCGGTCGCGACAGATCGTCGCGATCTGCTCGAGGTTGCCGCTGGCCTCCTTGATGGCGATCACGCGCGGGTGCTCGGCGAGCCGCAGGAACGTGGCGGCGTCGACGTTCGAACCGGTCCGTGATGGGACGTTGTACACGACGATCGGCAGGTCGCCGTCGTCGGCTACGGCCCGGAAATGCGCCTCGAGCATCCGGCTATCCGGGCGGTTGTAGTAGGGCGCCACGACGAGGGCCGCGTCCACGCCAAGCTCGGCCGCACGTCGAGTGGCCGCGATCGTCGCCGCCGTGTCGTTCGTGCCCGTCCCGGCGATGACCCGGATCCGGCTACGCGATGGGCGCTCGGCGGCCACCTCGACGGTAGCGGCGATCAGGGTCTCCCGTTCGGCCGAGGTCAACGTGGGGGCCTCGCCGGTCGTCCCGCACGGGACGAGGCCGTCGATGCCGGCCAGGATCTGCCAGCGGACGAGGCGACGGAACGCGACCTCGTCGACCGCGCCGTCGCGGGTGAATGGGGTGACGAGGGCGGTGAATGCGCCTCGCAGGTATGGCCGATGACTGGTGCGTGATCTCATGGCGGACTCCTTCACGGTCTCGGGGTCAGGCGGCGATCGACGAGCGCTCGAGGAGCGCGTCGACGACCGGATCGAACGGATGCAGGCCGGGCGGCCGGGCGGCCCCGACCAGCCAATCGGCGGCGGCGAGGACCCCGACGGCATACGGCGACCGATCGCGTGCGGTCAGTCGCAGCTCCACGGACTCGCCGGCAGCGTCGAACCCGATGAGGTGCATGCCGGGTGAGGTCCCGGCCCGGATCGAGACGACCTCCAGGTCGCCGATGCTCGCCAAGGCCGGGTGGCGGGCAACCATGCGGCGGCCGAGGTCGAGGGCGGTACCCGATGGACGGTCGGCCTTGCCCCGCCGATGCCACTCCACGAGATACGGGTCAAACCCGTCGACCGCCCCGAAGAGCTCGGTGGCAGTCTCGATCAGGCGCCCGAAGAGCGCCACACCCAGGCTGAAGTTGCTCGACGCGACGGCCGTCGCCGATAGCGAGCGAAGGGTCGTCTCGACGGCGGAGCGGTCGGCGTCCCAGCCGGTCGTGGCGATGACGAACCGGCGCACACCGGCATCCGTGGCCGCCTCGACATTCCCGGCGACCTCGAGGCCGCGCGTCGCGTCGACGACGACGTCGACACTCTCGAAGGTCGCCGGGTCATGGCGTCCGCCGGCCGGACGGCCGACGATCCGCGCACGGAAGATCCCGCTCGGTCGCGGCGGCGGCGATCGCCGTCCCAAGCAGGCCGTCGCCGAGGATCGTGATCTGTCGCATGTGCCTACCTCGCTGATGCCACTGTCGGGCCGCCGAGGTCGGGAGGGCAGGGCATGAAAAACCGCGGTCACCATCTGGTGCCGCGGCCCCTGGAGCCTCCGTTCCCTGGAGGCTCCGGTCGTCCTGTCAGAACGCGCCGGTCAGCGCTCCAGGGCCCGTGCCTCCCGGCAGGGCCGCCGGAGCTTCTTCTTCGACTCGGCGGAGAAGCGCTGGCGGTGCATGCTGGATATCTTGCGCACAACGAGTGGACTATGCAACCGGCGCCATGGTTGCATCTCGGTCACGTCGAGCCCACCGGGCACGCCGGGCTGCCGATCAGTCGAGCCAGACCCGATCCTGGTCTTCGGGGTCGTCGATCGGCGACGAGATGAACAGGACCTGCGGGGCGTCCTCGAACTCGCCGCCGTGGGGCGTGTTGGCCGGGATCACCCAGACGTCGCCGCGCTTCACCGGGCGCGTCACCCCGCCGACCGTGACCGATCCCGTGCCCTCCAGCACGTAGCCGATCTCGTCATGCGTTTCGTGGACGTGCGTCCGGAATGCGCCGGGATGACCCTGGAACACGAATACGCTGGATTGCGACCCGTGACCCAGGTACGTCCGCTTGAACACGTCGGCGTCGGTCAGCTTGTCGGCCTCGACCGCCGCCGCGACGTCGACGACGTCGATCTTGGTGAGGTGGCTGTGAGGTCCTTGGGCTGGCGGTCCGCGCCATCGGTCATCGTCGATCCTCCGTATGGCGGTCGCGCCGTGCGACCGCGGCCTCGAACAGGAAGTGGTAGACCTCGGTGTGGCGCTTCGCGTCAAGCACGTCGGCGCCCCAGATGTAGGCCCCATGGTCGCGCACGATGACCGCGTGCGCCGGGCCGAAGCGTGGGTCGGCGAAGACGTGCTCGAGCTGGCTGACGAGCTCGGGCTCCCGGGGCGTGTTGCGGATGACCGGCACGAGATGGACGTCGGTGTTGGTCACGCCCGGGATGCCCTTGAGCATCTCGAGGCCCCGGATCGCGAGGTGGTCGGCGCCAGCGTCCGAGGCGAGGTCGCCGGCGAGGACCGCCGACAGCCCGTGCGAGTGGACGACGCTCCACGCCGCGCGCGATCGATGGAACGAGGCAGAAGATCGCGTTGCACTCGCTCGGGCGGAGATCCGGTCCGCTCGGGGGCCCGAACGACGTGTCCGTCAGACGGGTCCACCGTGAAGAACTCGTCGGTCTGGACGCGTTCCTTGTGGACCCCGCTCGGCGCGAGTAGGAGTCCGCCGCCTTCGGCCGGTCCGCAGATGCCGCCACCCGTGCCCGACACCCACGCCCGACGATGGAAGTCGCGCAGCAGCTCGACCAGGAGCTCGCGTACGCCCTCGTCGCTCATGCCTGCATTGTGTCCCCAATCGGGCGCTTCGGGTGTCCTGCTGGCGCCGTCAGACCCGGCCTAGCGTCGAGCCACCTCGCGCGTCCGGAGCGTGCCGATCAGGTCGGCCGGGCGCATCCCGCGCTCGGCGAGCAGGACGAGCGTGTGGTACAGCAGATCGGCGGCCTCGCCGGCGAGTGCGTCCCGGGTCGTCGGCGTGGACTCGACTGCGTCGTCCTTGGCGGCGAGCAGCAGCTCGGTGGCCTCCTCGGTCACCTTGCGACCGACCGCATCGACGCCTCCGGCGAGGAGGCTTGCCGTGTAGGAGCCGGCCGGCCGATCGGCAGCGCGTGCAGCGATCACCGCCCAGAGGGTCTCGAGCCAGGCGAAGCCCTGTGCGGCGTCCGCGGCGGCATCGGCGGCGTCGAAGCATGAGCCGGTGCCCCGGTGGCACGTCGGTCCGAGTGGCTCGGCGCGGATGAGGATCGCGTCGGCGTCGCAGTCGACGTCGATCCTCACCAGCCTGAGGACGTTGCCGCTCGTCTCGCCCTTCCGCCAGAGCCGGTCGCGCGAGCGCGAGCGGAAATGAACGTCGCCCGTCTCGACGGTCGCGAGCAAGGCTTCCGTATCCATATAGCCGAGCATCAGCACGCGTCCGTCGCTCGCGTCCTGGACGATCGCCGGCGCCAACCCGTCGGCACCGAAGCGGACGTTGGGCACGGCGCGCTCCGCCGACGCTCGGGTGTCGGCGACGTCTGTCATGCGGCCAGGTCCCGGACGGCTCGGACGGGCAGACCGGCGGCGGCCATCGCCGCCTTGACCGACCCGATCGAGTGGACGCGTCGATGGAAGATCGAGGCCGCCAGCACGGCGTCGGCGCCACCGTCGCGCACGGCCGCCACGAAGTCGTCCGGTCCGGCAGCGCCGCCCGAGGCGATGACCGGAACCGAAACCCGCTGGGTGATGGCATGCAGCAGATCCGTGTCGAAGCCCGTGCCGGTCCCGTCGCGATCGATCGAGGTGACGAGCAGCTCCCCTGCCCCGAGCACGACGGCACGCTCGGCCCAGCCGACCGCGTCGAGGCCGGTGCCCTTCCGGCCGCCGTTCACCACGACCTCCCAGCCGATGGCCGACGTGGCCGCCGCAGGTCGCCGCCGACCGTCGATCGCGACGACGACCGCCTGCTGTCCGAACCGCGCGGCACACCGGCCGATCAAGGACGGATCGGCGACCGCGGCCGTGTTGAGCGACACCTTGTCGGCACCGGCCCGGAGGACCGCCCGCATGTCATCGACTGTTCGAACGCCGCCGCCCACGGTCAACGGGATGAACGCCCGGCGCGCCGTGCGCTCGACGACGTCGAGCAGCGTGCCGCGTCCCTCCGGGGCGGCCGAGATGTCGAGGAAGACGAGCTCATCGGCCCCTTCGCGGGCATAGCGCGCCGCGAGCTCCGGCGGGTCACCCTCGTCGACGAGGTCGACGAACCGGGTGCCCTTGACCACGCGGCCGTCGGCGACATCGAGACACGGGATGACACGGCGACGCAGCATCAGGCGGCCACCTCGGTCCGGGCGAGCGCAGCGGTACGCACCAGCTCCACGAAGTTGGCCAGCAGGCGCAGCCCGTCCGTGCCACTTCGTTCCGGATGGAACTGCACGCCGAGCAACGGGCCTCGAGCGATCGCCGAGACGAACGATCGGCCGTGCTCGGTCCGGGCGACGATCGCCTCCTCGGCCGCCGGTGCCGGCACGCCGGCGTACGAGTGAACGAAGTACATCTCCGCGCCGTCCGGCACACCATCGAACAGGGGGTGCTCGCGGACCCGATCGACCGGGTTCCAGCCGACATGCGGCAGCGTGGGGGCTCCCTCCAGGCGGGACGTGCGGCCCGGCAGCACGCCGAGGGTCGTCGCCCCGTCCTCGTCGCTCGCCTCGAACAGCAGTTGCAGCCCGAGGCAGATCCCGAGGAACGGCCGCCCGGCGGCGATCCAGCCAAGGATCGGCTCGACGAGGCCACGGTCGGCGAGGCGGTCCATCGCCGGCCCCGCCGCCCCGACCCCTGGCACGACGACGGCATCGGCGCCGTCCAATCCGGCGGCGCCTGCGGCCAGGCTGACCTCGGCGCCGGCGGCGACCAGCCCCTGTTCGACGCTGACCAGGTTGCCGGCGTCGTAGTCGACGACCGCGATCCGCGGCGGCGAGGATCCGTCGCTCACCCGAGCGATCCCTTCGTCGAGGCCACGCCCACCCGGCGTGGGTCTCGCTCGCAGGCCGCTCGCATCGCCCGGGCGAGGGCCTTGAACGCGGCCTCGGCGAGGTGATGGTCGTTGCGGCCAGTGCCGCGCACGTGGAGCGTGACGCCGCCGCTCGTCGCGAACGACTCCAGGGCGTGCTCGACCAGCTGGAGCGGCAGCTCGCCGACCCGCTCGCCGCGGAACGGCAGGTCGACGACGGCGTACGGCCGGCCCCCGATATCGACGATGGCCGTGGCCAGCGACTCGTCCATCGGGATGCTCGCCTCGCCGAAGCGCTGGATCCCCGCCCGATCGCCGAGGGCCGTGGAGAACGCCTGCCCGAGCACGATCGCGACGTCCTCGACGGTGTGGTGCTCGTCGACCTCGAGGTCACCGCTCGCCGAGATCGTCAGATCGAACAGGCCGTGGTGACCGAACGAGGTGAGGAGGTGGTCGTAGAAGCCGATGCCGCTCGAGATCGACGTCCGTCCGGTCCCGTCGAGGTCGAGCGTGACCGTCACGTCGGTCTCGCGCGTCGTGCGCGTGACCGTCACGCGCCGCCCGTCGCGATCGGTCGCCTCGACCGGGTCGATCGTCGTGGTCACGAGGTCGTCTCCGCGAACCGGCGGGCGACGGCGTCGCGATGGACCAGCAAGCCCTCGGCTTCGGCCAGCGTGGTGACCGTGTCGGCGATCGACGCGAGTCCCTCGCGGCTGACTCGCTGGATCTGGACGAACTTGCCGTAGCTCTCGACGCCGAGCCCACTCGACGACCGGGCGAGACCACCCGTGGGCAGGACGTGGTTGGCGCCAGTCGCGTAATCGCCGGCCGACTCGGGCGCCCACGGCCCGACGAACATCGAGCCGGCATTGCGCAGCCGTTCGACGGTCGCCTCGAGCGGCTCGATGTCGACCGAGAGGTGCTCGGGCGCGTAGTCGTTGACGAATGCGATCGCCGCGTCGAGGTCTGGCGCAAGGACGATCCGACCGTGCTCGCGGAGGGAGCGATCGACGATGTCGCCGCGCAGTGCGTCGGCGACGATCGCGTCCACCTCGGCTTCGACGGCGTCCGCGAACCCTCCGTCGGTCGTGACCAGGATCGCCGGGGAGTCCGGGCCATGCTCGGCCTGCGTCACGAGGTCGAGGGCGACCCGGAGCGGGTCCGCCGGTGGGGCGGCCAAGACGAGTCCCTCCGATGGCCCGGCCGGCAGGTCGATGGCGACCTCTCCCGCGATCTCGAGCTTGGCCGCGGTCACCCAGGCGTTGCCTGGACCGACGATCCGATCGACGGACTCGAGACCCGCGTCGGGCAGGCCGTAGGCCAGGGCGCCGATCGCCTGCGCGCCACCGGCGATCAGCAGCGCATCGATCTCGAGGAGACCGGCGACACCAAGGAGGACCGGGTCAGTCGCGCCGTGTTGGTCGGCGGGCGTCGCGACGACGATCCGCCCGACCCCGGCGACGCGGGCCGGGACGACCGTCATCACCAGTGAGCTCGGGTACGGCGCCGAGCCACCCGGCACGTACGCGCCGACGCTGGTCAGCGGGCTCCAGCGGCGTTCGATCTCGATGCCGGCTGCGATCTCGGTCCGTGTCGAGACCGGGCGCTGCGTCTCGGCGAACCTCCGCACGTGGTCGATGGCCTGGTCGACCGCCCGACTCGTCCTCCGGTCGAGGGCATCGCGAGCGACGCGCAGCGCTGCTGTGTCAGCCAGCAGCCGGCCGTCCGCGCGACCCCCACCTACGCGCGCGTTCGCCTGACGGACCGCCTCGTCACCGCCGTCACGTACCTCGTCGAGGATCGCGCGCGTTTCCGCCCGGATGGAACGGTCGGGCAGGACGCCACGGCGCACGAGGGCGCGCCGGTCCGCGACCGCCTCCCGGTCGCCGCCCGCGACGGCGCCGAGATCGAGTCGCCGGAACCGGATGCCGGGCACGACGCCGGCCAACGACGGGCGCGTCGGCGGTGCCGTCGTCGTCACGGGACGATCTTCTCGATGGGGAGCACGAGGATGCCCGACGCCCCGGCGCCCTTGAGCCGCGGGAGGAGGCCCCAGACGTCGTCCGCGCCGACGACCGAATGGATCGCGATCATGCCGTCGTGCGCGAGCGGGATGACCGTCGGGGACTCGAGCGCGGGCAGGAGGCGTTCGAGCTCCGGGAGCCGGCCGGCCGGTGCGTTCATCATCAGGTACTTCCGCTCGCGCGCGGCGATGACCGCGCCGATCATCGTGTCGATCGCGGCCAGCTCGCCGCTGCGCTCTCGGTCCGCGTTGGGATTGGCAACGAGGACCGCCTCCGACTCGAGGACGTCGCCGATCTGGCGGAGTCCGTTCATCACGAGCGTCGATCCGGTCGACACGAGATCGACGATGGCCTCGGCCAAGCCGAGGCGCGGCGCGACCTCGACCGCGCCGGAGATCGGTATCACGTCGACCGGGATGCCCCTGCCCTCGAAGAACCGGCGGGCGGTGTTCGGATGGGCGGTCGCCACGCGCAGGTCGCGCAGGTCCTCGACCTCCCGGTACGGGGCATCGTTCGGGACCGCCGCCGCGAGCCGGCACCGGCCGAACCCCAGCTCGCGGACGCGTGGCAGCTCCGCGCCGGTCTCGGACAGCAGGTCGATGCCGGTGATACCGAGGTCGGCGACGCCGTCGCCGACGAACTCGATGACGTCGTTGGTCCGCACGAACAGGATGTCGAGGTCGTGGTTCTGGACGCGCGCCACGAGGTTCCGGTCGTGCTCGTCGAACACGAGCCCGGCATCGTGGAGCAGCCGCAGTGCGGGCTCGACCATGCGCCCCTTGTTCGGGACGGCGAGTCGGAGACGCTCGGTCATGAGGGTGCCGCCGTCGGAGCGGTCTTCTTGCCGACGCGGCCGGCCTTGCCCCGTTTGGCCAGCATGGCGCGGTAGCCGCCTTCGCCGTGGTTCAGCCAGGACGCGATGCGCGTGATGGTCGCCGTGCTCGCGCCGGTCTGGCGCGAGATCTCCGCGTAGTGCAGCCCCGAATCGAGCAGCCGGACCACGGCCCAGCGCTGGGCCATATCGTGCAGCTCCTGGAGCGTGCACAGGTCGCGAAAGAATCGCGCTGCCTCGTCACGCGTATCGAGTCGAAGGATCGCGTCGAGCAGCGCCTGCGTATCCGGTGTCTTCCAGTCCTGAGCCATCGCCGTGTGCCGTCCTGCTAGCGTGCTACCGTATTAGCATGCTATCACGCTAGCATGGAGAGGTGACCGTGGCAAGCGCGTTCGAGCTCCTTCCGGCGATCGACCTTCGGAACGGCCGCGTCGTCCGGCTGCGGCAGGGCGACTTCGGCCGCGAGACGGCCTACGCGGCGGACCCCGTCGCCACCGCCAACGCCTTCGCGGACGCCGGGGCGCGCTGGTTGCACGTCGTGGACCTCGATGGAGCGCGGTCCGGCGTTCCGGCACACACGATCGCGATCCGGGCGATCGTCGAGGCGGTCGGAACGCGAACCAACATCGAGGTAGCCGGCGGTCTGCGTACGGAAGCGGCGGTCGACGATGCGATCCGTGCCGGCGCGTCGCGGGTCGTGGTCGGGACGGCGGCCATCATGGATCCCGGGTTTGCGGGTCGTCTCATCGCCCGGCTTGGCGATCGGGTCGTCGTCGCCCTCGACGTTCGGGATGGCGAGGCCCTTGGCGAGGGCTGGCGCCCCGGGACGTGGGGAAGGGCGGCCGAGGACACGCTCCTCGCCCTCGCCGATGAGGGTGTCACGACGTTCGAGGCTACGGCGATCGACCGCGACGGGTTGCTCGGCGGGCCGGACCTCGACCTCCTCGACCGCCTGGTCCGGCTCGACCGTGGACGCGTGATCGCGTCGGGCGGGATCGCATCGCTCCACGATCTCCGCGCCGTCCAGGCCATCGGCTGTGCCGGCGCCATCATCGGTCGTGCGCTGTACGAGGGTCGGATCGACCTCGCCGCTGCCCTGAAGGACGGTCGGCCCGCCTGATACGCAGCTGATCAGCCCTCGGATGCTGCTCGGGCCCGACGGATCGGCGCCACCGTCGTCACGGGCTCGTTGCGCAGGAAGTCCAGGATGATCGCATTGCAGAGGGCCGCCTTCTCCTGGAGCAGGAAGTGCGACGTGCCCGGGACGATCGCCAGCTCGGCGGCGGGGATCGCACGGTAGAACTCGAGGGCGTGCTCGAGTGCGGTGATGTCGTCGTCGGCGTACATCACGAGGGTCCGCGCCGTCAGCGCACCGAGCTCGTCAACGGACAGCCTCGGCTCGCGCGAGCTCAGCTCGAAGTCCTTGCGCACGACGACCGGGAAGTGCGCCTCGCCGTCGGGTGACACCGCCCCGTACGTGCTCCCGAGGAAGGTCACGGTCGACTCGACCATCGTGTCGATCGGGATCCCCTCGGTGCCGATCTCGGCCTCCGTGTTGAACCCACCGCTGATCTGGATCAGCTGCCGGACGAGATCGGGGCGCTGCAGGGCGAGGATGAGGGCGACCGCCGCGCCGATGCTGTGACCGAGGACGTGCGCGGGACCGCCGGCGACGCGTTCGATCAGTGCGGCGACATCGGCCGCGAACGAATTGAGCGAGAACGGGCCATCCCGGTCGGCGCTGCGTCCGTGGCCCCACAGGTCGGTCGTGATGACGCGGAAGTGCTCGGCCAGCGGGCCGACGTTGTGCTCGAAGAAGCGGGCGTCGACCGCTCCGCCGTGGAGCAGGACCAGGGGGTCGCCGCGCCCCTGCTCGTCGTACCAGACGCTCCCGTTGCTGACCTGGAGGTAGCCGGCCATGCGGCAATGCTACGGGCTTCGTCGGGGGTCAGGCTGGGAACAGCCAGCGAACTATTCCGGGGCGCCCGCCAGGACGTCGACGTCGCGGTCGGCTCGACGCCGGTCGAGCCGCCCGGTCCGATCGAAGATGCCGAGGAAGAACTGGACCAGTGGACCGATGCCGAACGCGAACGCCACGGTCCCGAGCCCGATCGTCCCGCCGAGCAGCCAGCCGAGCACCAGCACGGTGACTTCGATGACCGTTCGGGCCCGGCGGATCGACCAGCCGAAGCGGCGATGGACGCCCGTCATCAGGCCGTCGCGCGGCCCGGCCCCGAGATCGGCGGCGAGGTACAGACCAGAACCGAGCCCGATGGTCACCAGCCCGAGAAGCATCATCCCCAGCTGGGCTCCCACTCCGGCCGCGCTGGGGAGGACGGCGATCCCGAGGTTGGTGGAGGTCCCGATCAGGACGACGTTGAGCAACGTCCCGATGCCGGGTCGCTCCCCGAGCGGCCACCACAAGAGCAGGATCGGGATCCCGAGGATCACGCTGATCGTGCCGATCTCCTGGCCCGTGAGCCGGCCGAGGCCCTGGTGGAACGCCTCCCATGGCCCAAGACCCAGCCCCGCCTCGGCCATCAGGGCGATCCCGACGCCGAAGAGGACCAGCCCGACCAGCAAGCCGGGCAGGCGACGAACGACGTCCCGGCCGAACCGCGGTCGGCCCATCACGTCGATGGGTCGGCTGCCGGCTCCAGGGTCGCGCCCCTCCGCCACAATCGAGCGACGCGGATCTTCAACAGGGCCGCGGCGAGCAGGAGGGTGACGCTTCGCCGACCGACGGCAAGCTCGGTGAGTCGGCTCATTCGGCGATCCTCGTGACAACGGGCGTTCGGGTGGTGGCGTCGACGGCGCGGGTCATGATCCGGGCGGCGCGCTCGACGACCTTCAGCTCGGCGTCGGTCATGGCGTCGTATAGGGCACGAAGCTGGCGGGTGCCGAGCTCCCGGAGCTGCTCGAGCGTTTCGAGACCTAGGGGTGTGACGGACACGCGGACCTGCCGTCGGTTGGCCGGATCGTCGACCCGGTGCAACAGCCCCATGTCCACGAGGTGGTCGACCGAGCCGCTCGCCGTCGAGACGGTGACGCCGAGCCGCTGGGCGATGTCGGAGATGGTCGACCCGCCGCTCGCGGTGACCACGTACAGCAGCTTGGCCTGCGCCATCGTGATGTCGAGCGCCGCGAAATCGGGCGCGTGCACGCTCATGAGGCGCTGCTGCAGCTCGTCGAAGGCGTCGAGCGCGGCCTGCACCGCAGGGCGCTCGCTTGGATCCGGCTTCACCATACTGTTCGGTCAGCCCGTAGTGTTTGGGACGGCCGAATGATGGGGAGTCACCGAAGGAACGTCAAGCCATCCGACGGTCCTGGGTCGGACCCCGCCACGATCGGATCCGACCGTCGGGTACTGTCGCACCGCGAGCACGCCACGGAGGAACTGCCCGATGCCGCGCGACCCGAACGTCCCGGATGCATTCGACGTCTTCACGATGGTGCTCTTGCGCCGCCCGCCGGACGCCCCGCAGCTGTCCGAGGAGGCGCTGGATGCCCTCCAGGCGCGGCACCTCGCCTACCGCGCCAAGCTGCGCCACGAGGGCGTGATCGTCGCCAACGGACCGCTGGACGAGCAGTCGGACGTCACATTGCGCGGCCTCTCGATCTTCGCGTGTGACCTCGACGAGGCACGCCGCCTGACCGACGCCGATCCGTCGGTGGAGGCCGGGCGGTTGACCTACGACGTCTTCGAGTGGTGGGTCGCGGCGGGCACGATCGCGTTTCCCCAGGCGACCGGCCGGGTCGGCGAACGCCGAATGATGCCCGACGACTGAGGAGGACCGGACATGAGCAACGTACGAGCACACATCTCGACTTCGTTGGCGCTCCGCACGGTCGAGGCACCTGACGTCGCACACCTCACGCTGCGCAACGACGGCGTCGTCGCATGAAGGCCGTTGAGCAGGATGACGCGAACCGGGTGGTGGTCGAGCGCTTCTTCGCCGCCTCGGAGCGCGGAGACCTTGCCGCCCTCGAGGCGTTGGTGGACGAGCAGATGGTCATGGATTGGCCGCAGTCAGGCGAACGGTTTCGAGGCCGTGACAACGTGCTCGCCGCCATGGCCGCGGTGGGGGTCAAGCCGCAGTTCGCCGGGTCTCCGAGGTTGGTGGGATCCGGCCAGCTCTGGGTCCTGATGGTGCCGCTTCGATACGGCGAGGAGGTCCTCCAATATGTGGCCGTCCTCGAACTGGAGTCCGGCCGCATCCGACGGGCGACCGGGTACTGGGGGGCGCCGTTTCCGGCGCAGGACGCTCGCGCCGGCTTCGTCGACCGTACCTGACGGTCGCGCTCGACGGGACGGGTCTAGACGCCGTAGGCCCGGAGGAAGGCCTTGGCTCCGGCATCCGCACGCTCGCGCACGCGCGCCTCGGAGCCCGTGTCGGTGACGAACATCCCCCGGTCCATGTCCGCGCCCATGATCAGGAACGCGAAGTGCTCAGCCGCGATGGGGGCGTTGTCGAGCCGGAGTTGCCCGGCGTTGGCAAGTTCCTGGAGCGCTGCCGACATCGCGTAGAGGACAGCGTCAGGCGCACGTCGACGGTACTCGAGGGCAAGGTCCGGGAAGCGCCGAGCCTCGCTGACCAGCAGCCGCCGTAGCGGCAGGACCGGCCCGCGAAGGACGGCCGATGCGAGGTGGCGGGCGATGCGAGGGATGTCGCGGTTCGCGTCCTGCATGCGACCCGTCTCGGCGGCGAGCTCTGTGGAGAAGCGCTCAGCGATCTGGATGGCCAGGCTGATCGTCTCGCGGAAGAGCGCCTCCTTGTCACGAAACACGTTGTACACGGTGCGTTTGGCGACGCCGGCCTCGCGGGCGATGTCGTCGACGCTCGCCCCGTCGTATCCGTCCCGAAGAAACACGGTCGCCGCACCGGACAGGATCGCTGCCCGGGAACGGTCGATACGCCGATCGACGACGGTAGTTACCATCCGCACCTCCTTGACAACAGTATACGCATAAGTGCAATATTGCACTCCGCAGTGCACGTAGAGACGGACTGCAGCGACCCGCGGAGAGGAGACTCCGACATGACTGACAATGGCAACACGTCTGACGCCCATACGGCGCAGTCACCTGTGCCGAATCCTGACCTCAAGACCCTGGATCGGTTGGTCGGCACATGGACAGTGTCTGGGGAGGCCGAGGGAACGGTCACCTATGAATGGGTAGACGGCGGCTTCTTCCTCTTCCAGCACGTCGACCTGGGCGGAGCCAAGGGGCTCGAGGTCATCGGCCACGAGAACAACTACGGTGAAGAACCGAGCGCCGATATCCGGTCGCGCTTCTTCGGCTTCTCCGGAGGCGACACGCTCGAGTACACCTACGAGATCGCCCGCGACACACTGACGATCTGGATGGGCGAGCGCGGTTCCCCGGCGTACTACCAAGGCAGCTTCAGCGAGGACGGGAACACCCTCACCGGTGCTTGGCACTACCCGGGAGGCGGCGGCTACAAGACCGTTTCGACGAGGGTCTCCAACCGATAGTCACGATCTGGCGCCGCTACGACACGATCGGCCGCATCGTCGAGGAGGGCGTGATCAGAAGACGCGTTGCTTGACCCCCATTGGGCCCAGCGGTACTCTGCGGAAATCGATTGCGGAGTTGCGCAGGGCGGCATTGACATGGGCAAGACGAAAGCTCGAACGACGATCATCGACGTGGCGGCGGAGGCAGGGGTGCACCCGTCCACAGTGTCGCGTGTTCTCACTGGCCACCCGGGCTCGACGATTCGACCGGCGACCCGCCAGCGCATCATCGCGGCGACCGTTCGCCTCGGCTACCGGCCTTCCGCCCTCGCCCGCAGCCTGCGCCTGCAGCGGACGCTGACGCTCGGGATGCTGGTCCCGGACATCACGAACCCGTTCTTCTCGTCGATCATCAAGGGGGCCGAAGATGCGGCCCGCCAGCGGGGCTACAACCTCATCCTCTGCAACTCGGAGGACGAGCGAAACCGCGAGGCGATGTACTTGCGCGTGCTCCGCGATCGCCGGGTTGACGGCCTGTTGATCGCGTCGTCACAGATGGCCGACGACACGATCGCCGAGCTGCGCGAGGAGGCCTTCCCATTCGTCCTGCTCAACCGAGCTACCGAAAGCGCCGAAGACCTCGCCGTCGTCGTTGACAACTTCGCCGCTGCCCGCGGGGTTGTCGCGTACCTCGCCGCCCTGGGTCACCGCAGGGTCGGCCACATCGCCGGCCCACAGAACACGACGACGGGCGTCGACCGGCGCGACGGTTTCCGGGACGGGGTCCTCGCGTTCGGCTTGGCCGACGAGCCCGAGCTGATGGTCGAGGCCACGGCGTTCTCCGAGGAGGCCGGCCGCCGCGCCCTCCAGGCGATGTTCGCCGGACCCGCTCGGCCGACGGCCATCTTCGCGGCCAACGACCTCATTGCGGTCGGCATGCTCCAGGAGCTCCGCCAGATCGGGGCTCGCGTCCCGGCCGACCTGTCGATCGTCGGCTTCAACGACATCCCGCTGGCCGGCCTGCTGGAGCCCGCGCTGACGACAGTGCGCGTACCCCAACTGGATATGGGGCTCGTCGGCGCCAATCTGCTCATCGATCGCCTGGAGGATCGACCGATCAGTCAGGTCCGCCTGACGTTGCCCACCGAGCTTGTCGTCCGCGCGTCCTCGGCCGCACCAATCGCCCCGTGAGGCTGTCCCCACGACCAACCGGAGTCCAACCGTGACACGACTCGTCGACCTAACGCAGCCCTGGGGCGATCGGATGCCGACCTGGCCCCAGTTCGCTTCGATCGAGGTCACCGACATCACGACGCATCACCGGGATCGGAAGAGCACCATGCTCGTGAAGACGAACATGCATACCGGCACGCATATCGACGCGCCGAGCCATTACTGGGAAACCGGTCGCGACCTGGGCCAGATCGCGCTTGGTGAGCTGTACGGGACAGCCCTGGTGATCGACCTTCGGCCCATCACCGGGCCCTGGAGCTACTACAGCGTGGCCGAGATCGAGGCCCAGATCCCGCCAGGCAAATCGATCCGTGACGGCGACATCGTCGTGCTCTACACGGGCTGGGACCGATACAACTGGACGAAGCCGACGCGCGACGACGTGACGTACTTCGATCGTCATCCGGGCCCGCGACCCGAGGTCATCGACCATCTGATCAGCAAGGGGATCAAATGGATCGGCGGGGACTTGGCGTCGATCGACCACTCGCTGCACACCAAGGTGCGTCAGATGCGACCTGATCTCGTCACCGAATACGAGACGCTGACGGGTCAGCCGATCGAGGAAACGCTGCCAGAGAAGGATTTTGAATACATCCACCGGGCAACGGCGCGGAATGACATCCCGATGCTGGAGAACCTCGGCGGGGAGCTCGCCGAGGTCGCCGGGCGGCGAGTGGACGTCGGCGCCTTCCCGTGGCGGTGGATCGGCGGCGAGGCATGCATCTGCCGCGTCGCCGCGTTCCTGGACGAGTAGTGAGGCGAGATCCGTACTGGCCCTAGCTCGGACGAGGGTCGATCGGGCCCTACCCAGGATTCGGGTCGCGACCGCCCGGAATCGTTCGGCCTTGGCCCGCGCGACGTCCTCGCCGTCGCGCATCCGAACGCCGAACGGCGCGAGGTTCGGGTCGACGACGCCGATCGAAAAGCTCATCGACCGCTCGAGGAGCCGGTCGGTGGCCGGTAGCATCCCCGTGCGGTAGTCGGGCGTCGATGAGTCCGTACACGAGCAATCGAACGGGCAGCCTCGACCGGTCGCCGTCCGGCCGGTCAGCACATGCTCCATTTCCGTGTAGACGTGCCAACCCGAGGTCGCGAGCGTGTTCGAGCCGAGCTCGGCGGTCACGGCGTTGGCCGAGGCGACGTCGGGGAAGATGATGACCAGGTGCGTGGCCAGGTCGCCGTCCGGGTCGGGCAGGGTCCGAAACTCGATGCCCCGCACCTCGCCGATGATGTCGTGGACGAGGTTGCGGTTCGCCCGCAGATGATCGCGGATCTGGTCGATCCGGCGGACCTGGGCAAGCAGCACCGCGCCCTCGAGCTCGGTCATCCGGAAGTTCAGGCCGAGGAATGGGCGATTGCCGACCTCGACGCCACGCCGGTTGGGGCTGTGGCCCTGGTCGTGCATGGCGAAGGCGCGGCGATAGAGCGCCTCGTCGCTCGTGACGAGCATGCCTCCATCGCCGCACGTGATCGTCTTGAACTCGTTGAAGCTGTAGGTCCCGACGGCGCCATGCGCGCCGACCCATCGATCGCGGTACGTAGCCCCGAACGCCTGCGCGCAGTCCTCGATCAGGGCGAGCCCATGCCGGTCGGCCACGGCTCGTAGTTCGGCGATCCGGCCCGGGTTGCCGAGCATGTGGACGACGATGATCGCCCGGGTCCGCGGAGTGATCCGCGCCTCGACGTCGGCCGGATCGAGGTCGAATGTGTCGTCGACCTCGGCGAGGACCGGCCGTGCCCGGGCGTAGACGACCGACGAGATCGTGGCGACATAGGTGAAGCCCGGCACGATGACCTCGTCGCCGGGCCCGATCCCCAGCCCGATCAGCGCGAGGAACAGAGCGCTCGTGCCGGAGTTGACAGCGAGGGCATAGCTCGCCCCAGTGAGCTCGGCGACGGTCTCCTCGAACCGGAGGACCTTGGCCGGGAAGCTCGTATCGTCCGGCCCGAAACGGCTTAGGTGGCCGCTCGCGATCACATCATTGAGTTCGGCGAGTTCCTCGGCGCCGATAAGGTCCGCACCTGGGCCGGCCATGCTCCATTTCCCTTTCCGGTGGCAGGGCGCAAGTGGACATCCTCACCGCGCAAACGATTTCCCGGCATGCTAGCATCGGGCCTCTTGCCGAGTCAATGGAACCCGGGGATCAGATCTTGAGCGGCGATCGAGCCGCAACGGGAGGCATCCAGTCGATGGTTTCCAGCAGAGAGACGCGATGAAGGCACTCGTCTTTTCCGGCCCGAACGACGCCGCTGTGCTCGAGGTCGACCAACCAGCGATCGGCATCGACGACGTCCTCGTGAGGTCTCACGTGGTCGGCATCTGCCATTCCGACTTCGAGCTCCTCGAGGGGCGGTACATCGTCCCGTTCACCTATCCGATCACGCCCGGCCACGAGTGGTCCGGCGAGGTCGTCGAAGTCGGTGCCAACGTCACGGACCTCGCGCCCGGCGACCGCGTCGTAGGCGAGTGCGTGATCGGACCAGGGGGACGCGACCATTTCGGGTTCAGCGTCAGCGGCGCGGCGGCAGAGTTCTTCCGGGCGCGCAGCGAGTGGCTGCACAGGATCCCGGACCAGCTGAGCTACACCCAGGCGGCCTTGGTGGAACCATTCAGCGTCGCCTACAACGCCACCCTCTGCCTGGGCGGCGTCGATCCGAGCGACACGATCGCGGTGATCGGGTCCGGTCCGATCGGGCTCCTCGCGATCATGGCTGCGGCCGCCAACAACGCAAGGGTCGTGGTGATCGAGCCGAAGGCCGCGCGCCGGGAGGTGGCTCTGGGCCTGGGCGCGATCGCCGCGCTGGACCCCACCAGCGAATTGTTCAGGGACGGTGTGGACGAGCTGACCGGCGGGCGCGGTTTCGACGGCGTGATCGAGGCCGCGGGTGCCCCGTCGGCGATGGCTCTTGCCCTGGAAGTCGTCGGGCTGCAGGGGCGGGTTGCCTATGTCGGCATCAACATCGGTTCGACCACGCCGGCCGCCCTTGGGCTCATCCAATCCAAGTCCCTGCGCCTCGAGGGCATGATCGGATCGGTCGGCGTCTGGCCGAAGGCGATCCGATTCCTGGCCGGCGGGACGATCGACCCGACCCGGATCGTCACGGCCAGCATCCCGCTCGAGCGGGCCATCGACGCGCTCGCGGCGGCCCGCGACACCGACACCAACATCAAGGTTCACATCCAGACCGCGCCCTGATCGAGCCCAGCGGCTCGCGACCGTCGGGGTTCGTCGAGGCTTGGTTCACGACGTTGGACTCCTTTCGACTACCGTTGACTCGTGGCGGCCGGATCGGCCGTACGGCACACGACTTGGCGGCCAGTCCGACGCGCCCTGAGACACCGTCATCAGCGCCGAGAGGAGCCCGACCGTGACAACGGAATCGACCACGCAAACGACGGGAGCCGGGCAGTACGCCGACGTGAACGGCATCAACCTCTACTACGAGACCCACGGAAGCGGACGGCCGCTGGTGCTGCTGCACGGCGGATTGGGTTCGGGCGAGATGTTCGGGCCGGTGCTGCCCGCGCTGGCCGCGAACCACCAGGTGATCCTCGTCGACCTCCAGGGGCACGGCCGGACGGCCGACGTCGATCGACCGATCGACATCCGGCTCATGGCCGACGACATCGCGGCGCTCATCGACCATCTGGGGCTCGATCGGCCCGATCTCGTCGGTTACTCGCTCGGCGGCGGCGTCGCGTTCTTCACCGCCGTCAAGTATCCGGACAAGGTCGGCAAGCTCGTCATGGCCGCGGCCCACATCCGGCGCGACGCGATCCCTGCCGAGATGCTCGCCCAGCAGGCGCAGGTGAACGCGGCGGCGGCCGAGTTCATGAAAGAGACACCGATGTACGAGCTGTACGCGCGCGTCGCGCCGCGCCCCGAGGACTTCGGGCGGCTGCTCGACAAGGTCGGTCAGTCGATGGCCGTCGATTTCGACTTCAGCGAGGAAGTCCGCAGTGTCCAGGTGCCGACGCTCATCGTCGCCGCCGACGCCGACATGGCGCCGCCGAGCCACTACGTCGACTTCTTCAAGCTGCTCGATGGGGGTCTCCGCGACGGCGGCTGGATGGGCGAGGGCCGGCCGAAGGGCGGGCATGCGCTCGCGATCCTGCCCGGCCTGACCCATTACAACCTCGGCATGTCGCCGCTCTTCGCGATCGTGACGCTCGCGTTCCTCGACGCTCCGAACGTCTAAGCTCGAGGATGCAGCCGGGCCTCGACATCCGCGCACTCCGGCCCGACGAACGACAGATCTGGGAACCGCTCTGGCAGGGCTACCTCGACTTCTACGAGGCGACGGTCACGCCCGAGGTCACGGAGACGACCTGGCGCCGATTGCACGACCCGGCCGAGCCGATGCACGTGCTCGGCGCGTTCCTCGACGGCACCCTCGTCGGCATCGTCCACTATCTCTTCCACCGCTCGACATGGACGATCGGGGACTATTGCTACCTGCAGGATCTGTTCACCGCGCCCGAGGCGAGACGGCAGGGTGCCGGGCGGGCGCTGATCGAGGCGGTCTACGTTCGCGCGGAGGCCGCTGGCGCGAGCCGGGTCTATTGGCTCACGCAGGAGACCAACGCCGCGGCGCGCGCTCTCTACGACAGCATCGCAGACCGACCTGGCTTCATCCAGTATCGCCACCTGATCTGACCCGGCGACGAGTGTAGGTCTGGGGCGACGACCGGATCCCGTCGGGTGATCGCACCAAGGTCATCGGTTGTCGCGACCCGATGTTGGCTTGTAAACTCGGACACCTCCCGAGCGGGAGTAACTCAGTTGGCAGAGTGTCTGCTTCCCAAGCAGGATGTCGCGGGTTCGAACCCCGTCTCCCGCTCCACCGCTCCTCCTCTTGGGCGTCGGGCTCCAGCGCGAGTGTCATCCCCAGCCCCGTGATGGACGCCCGACGACGCGCGGCGGCTTGGGGCTCCTCGGTCTAGGATCAGTCGTGTTCGGCGTCACGCGCATCCTCGGCTGGCGAGCGGGATGACGCCGGTTGTCCCTCCGAATGCGTGGACCGTCCCTGCCATCCTAGCGCTCGTCACTCTCCTAACCCTCCGGCGGGCCATCGGAAGCCTGCGAGTCTCGGCAGGCTCGACTTCGACCTAGGACGCCCGACCGGCGTGGAGCCGCCACTAGCCCAGCCCGGGTTGCCACTCGGCGACCATGCACTGGCGATGATGCCGGGACCGGCGATCGACCACGGGCCGGATCCGCGGGACCGCGATCCGAGCCACGCGCGCATACTCGCCCGGATGAGGATCCTCATCGTCGGCGCCAGCGGATACATCGGGAGCCGACTAGTCCCGCTCCTCGAGGCCCGCGGGGATGACGTCGTCCTGGCGACTCGGGACGCCCGGTCGCTGGCCGCGCGCTTCCCCGATGCGGAGGTCGTCGCGGCCGATCTGCTCCAGCCGTCGACGGTCGACCGGGCCCTCGTCGGCGTGGAGGTCGCGTACTACCTGGCGCATTCCATGGGCGAGGGCGAGCACGGCTTCGCCGAGCGCGACCGCCAGGCCGCCGCGAGCTTCGCCGCGGCCGCCGCCCGCGCCGGCGTCGGGCGCATCGTGTACCTGGGCGGGCTCGGCGACGACCGTGCCGGCCTCTCGCCACACCTCGCGAGTCGGCACGAGACGGGCGTGGAGCTCGCGTCCCACGGCGTCCCGGTCACCGAGTTCCGGGCGGCCGTCATCATCGGCTCGGGCAGCGCGTCGTTCGAGATCCTGCGCCACCTCACCGAACGGCTGCCGATCATGATCACGCCGCGCTGGGTGTCGACCCGCTGCCAGCCCATCGCGATCCGCGACGTGCTCGACTACCTCGTCGGCGCGCTCGACCATCCGGATGTCGGCGAGATCGTCGAGATCGGCGGCCCGGACGTGCTGTCGTACGGCGACATGATGCGCGGGTATGCGCGTGTGCGCGGACTGCGTCGGCTCATGATCCCGGTGCCCGTGCTCACCCCGCGTTTGAGCTCGTACTGGGTCAACCTCGTCTCACCGGTCCCGGCCGGGATCGCACGACCTCTCATCGAGGGGCTCCGCTCCGAGGTGGTGATCCGCTCCCCGGAGCCGGCCAGGCGGTTCGGTCTCACGCCCATCGGCTACGAAGACGCGCTGCGCCACGCCATGGAGCGGGCTGACGGCGGTGGTGCCGAGTCGACGTGGTTCGACGCATTCGCTCCGCGGGACCGGGCCAGCCTGACCTCGCTGACGTCCGAGGAGGGGATGATCATCGAACGACGCCAGCGCCGGATCGCCGCTCCATCGGATGCGGTGTTCGCCGCGGTGGAGCGCGTCGGCGGCCTGGGCGGGTGGCCGTACGCGAATGTCCTGTGGCGCATCCGCGGCCTTGTCGACCGGCTCGTGGGCGGCGTCGGGATGCGCCTCGGACGCCGCCATCCGGAGCGACTGCGCGAGGGGGATGCGCTCGATTTCTGGCGCGTCGAGGAGATCCGACGCCCGGAGCTGCTCCGGCTGCGGGCGGAGATGAAGGTCCCCGGTCGGGCATGGCTCCAGTACGAGATCACGCCGGTCGATGGCGGCAGCCGGCTCGTCCAGACCGCGTTCTTCGAGCCCAAGGGACTGCCCGGCCTGGTCTACTGGTACGCGCTGTACCCGGTCCATGGATTGATCTTCCGCGGCACCGTCCGGGCCCTCGCCGAGCGCGTTCAGGCGATGGCGGCGGACGGCTCCTCGGGTTCGGGCGGCGGATGACGTCGCCCACGAGCAACCGGTTGCCGACCATCAAACGTGTGAACGATGATCACATCGCTCATGGCGTGCGTGGAGTTGACACCCTCGCTCGATCGGGCTGCCATAACGCACGGACAGCGATGCCTCCCAAGGAGGATGTCGCGGGTTCGAACCCCGTCTCCCGCTCCACTTCCCCCAGGTCGACCTCGACCTTATGACGCCCGGGTCCCGTCGACTGCGTCGTTGAGGCGCAGCAGCGCGGCCCTCCGCATCCACGGCTCGTAGACGGCGATGCCTGATTCGAGGCTCTTGGCGCTGTACATCGCCGCGTCCGCCTGGCGCAGCAGCGTTTCCGATGAGCCGGTCGGCCCGACATGGGCGATGCCCACCGTGATCGTCAGGCGCAGCGTGTGCTCGGCGACGGTCGTCGGACCGTAGACGGCATCGCGCAGTCGATGGGCGATGGTCACGGCGTAGTCCGGCTCGGTGATCGGCACCAGCACGCAGAATTCATCGCCACCGAAGCGCGCGACGATGTCGTCCGGACGAGTGGCGGCCAGCAGCCGCTTAGCCACGATCCGGAGGACCTCGTCGCCGATCGAATGGCCCAACCCGTCGTTGACATCCTTGAACCCGTTGAGATCGAGGAAGAGCAGCGCCCATGGCTCTGGCAGCCGGTGGATCCGGGCGAGCTCGATGTCGAGCTGCTCGCGGTTCAACAGTCCGGTCAGCGTGTCGTGGGTCGCCCGGTAGGCGAGGGTGTCCTCGATGTGCTTCTGGTCGGTGATGTCGATCATCACGCCGACCAGCCGGTGGCCCGAGCCATCCGCCTTGCGGATGACGCGCACGACATCCGAGAACCAGCGATATTCCCCGCTCGCGACGCGGAACCGGTACTGGATGCGAACGCTGTTCAATGCCCTGACCGCCGCGTCGGTCACCGTGATCGCCCGTTCGCGATCATCTGGGTGGAGGTGGCGTTCCCAGAACTCCGGCTCGTTGAGCCACTGCTCCGCCGGATAGCCCGCGATATCCATCGAACGCGGCGAGACATAGGTCATCCGATAGTCGTCGCCGTCCGCCTCCCAGACGATGGCGTCGAGTGAGCTGACGAGATCGTCGAACCGGCGCTGTCCGAGGGCGGTGGCGCCAGTCGTGGGCGCTTCCTCGACGCAAACGATCGAAGGTCGCGGAACCGGGGGCGGCGTCGCTCCGGAGCGTTGCACCGCGGACCGCGGCGTCGATCGCGATCGACTGCGGGGCGCCCGGGCCAGCCCACGAGACGACCCGTCGGATGGATCCGGGGTCCTCATGCGCGCGCGACCATGTCATGCGAACGGAGCATCGTCGGGAATACCTTGTGGCGCTAGTCGCCGAAGCCTATGGGATACGAGCGCGCGAGCAACCCACCTATCCGTACCACGCCGGACCGGACCGGCGCCGGGCGGGCCCTGACATCGATGCGCGTCACCGCCGCTCGCTAGACTCTGTCGGCGGCGTCCCGAGCGACCGCTGAGCGAGGGTGCGACACGAACACGACCGACCTGCGTCCGACCATGCCCGAGGCACGATGACGGCGCCTGCCATCGACTTCCCGATCGTCTGGGACGATCCTGCCGACGCCCTGCAGGAGTGGGAACGCGACGACATGCACATGCCGTTCGCGGTCACGCCGTTGTCCGCCGACTACGTCCGCATCCTGGTCGAGGGGATGGCCTACGGCCGCGACAAGCTCGATACCCCATACACCATCCTGCTTCGCTTCTGGAACGGCTACGTGTACCTCGCGGCGCGAGACCACGTCGGCGAGGCGGACATCGATGCGGCGATCGACGCCCTGATCGAACGCAAGCGGGCCTTGATCCCGACCACCGCCGCGTACTGGCGCGACGAGGCGTTGCCCGAGCTCCGCGCCGTGCGCGACTGGTTCCGGTCTTTCCCGATCGAAACCGCCAGCTTCGAGGAGCTGGCCGATGGCTGGGTCGAGGCATGGCGCCGGGCCACGCGAGCCTGGTGCATCCACTTCTACGCGATCCGCGGTCCGTACCAGATCACGGACGACCTCTCCGACTTCTACGAATTGGTCGTGGCGGACGCCCCGCCGGGCGAGGCGCTGCGGCTCATCCTCGGCCGTGCCGATGAGCTCCACGACGTGGGGCGCGATCTCGACAGCCTCACGGCGATCGTCAACGACACCCCCGAATTGCGGGCGATGGTGGTCGGCATGCTCACGCCGACCGTCGCCGTCCTGCGCGGGATGCCGGCGGCGGCCGTGTTCCTCGACGAGCTCGATGCCTTCCTGGACGCACACGGGCATCTCGGCGGCAGCTTCGACGACCTGGCCTTCCCGAGCTGGGCCGAGGCACCGGACATGGTCCTCGCCGACGTCGCTCGTCGCATCGCCGCGGGCGGCCCGTCGGCCGACGAGCGCCGCGACACGTTACTGGCTGAGGCGGATGAGCTCGCAAACCGCGTTCGAACGCTGCTCGCGGGGCGCGACGACGAGCTCGCGCAGTTCGAGCGCCTGCTCGCGGATGCCCGCTCGATCGGGCCGCTGACCGAGATCCACAACTACTGGATCGATCGCCTCGTCCATGCGTGCCTGCGCGGGTTTTCGGTCCGGGTCGGCAAACGGCTCACCCAGGCCGGTGTCATCGACGCCGCGATGGACGTGATGTTCCTCGGCCGCGCCGAGGTGGAGGCCCTGCTTCGAGCGCCGGAGGATCAGCGTGCCGTCGTTGCCGAGCGACAAGTCGAGCACGCGCGCCTGGCGGCCGTCGTGCCACCTCGCCATGTCGGGGCACCTTCGGCGTCGACGGCCCAGGCCGACCGCTTCGACGGTGCCCGCTTCGAGGCAGCCGACGACGGCAGCCTGCGGGGAACGGGTGCGTCGGCTGGTGTCGTCCGCGGGCCGGCGCGGATCGTGCTCGGGCCGCAGGACTTCGGCAAGGTGCAGCCCGGTGACGTGATCGTCGCGCCCTCGTCGAATCCATCGTGGGTGCCGCTCTTCACCGTGGCGGGCGGCTTGCTGACCAACACGGGCGGCGTGGTCTGCCATGCCGCGGTCGTTGCTCGCGAGGTCGGGCTGCCGGCGGTGGTCGGGCTCGGCGACGCGACGACCCGCATCCCCGACGGATCCATCGTGGAGCTCGACGGCACGACCGGCATCGTTCGCCTGTTGTGACCGACGGCCGCCCGCCGGGCCGTCTGCTCACCGCCGCGATGCTCGGCATCGCCAGCGGCTCTGTTCTCGTCCCGCTCAACTCGACGATGCTGGCGGTCGCCCTGCCGAGCGTGATGGATACCTTCTCCGTCGACGCCGCGACCGTCGCCTCACTGGTGACGCTGTACCTCGCCGCGGTCGCGATCTCGTTGCCGGCGACGGGCGCCATCGGCGACCGCTTCGGGCACCGGCGCTCGTTCCTCATCGGCGTCGTGGCCTTCGCCGGAGCCTCGCTGCTGGCGGCCACCGCCGGCTCGTTCCTGGTGCTGGCTGCCTCGCGGATCCTCCAGGCCGTCAGTGGTGCGCTGGTCTCCACGAGCTCGACGGCGCTGATCCGCGTCGCAGCGCCGCCCGACCGGCGGGGGGCCGCGTTCGGCGTCTTCGACATGCTGACCTCGGTGAGCGCGGCGCTCGGTCCGCTGGTGGGCGGCGTCGTGGTCGAGATCTTCGGCTGGCGGGCCCTGTTCCTCCTGGTCGTGCCGGTGGCCGTGATCGCGCTGGTCACGGTCGGCCGGCTGGCCCCCCCGGGCACGGGCGTCCGCCTGGGAGCCGTGGCGGAACCGGACCGATCGTCGCCTCGATCGATCGACCTTCCCGGCCTGGCGCTGCTCGCCCTGACGCTTCTCGCCGGGATCCTGGCGATCCGCGGTCCGTTCGACGGCGGTCTCGGGACCCTCGGCGCCCTCGCCGTGGCGCCGCTGGCCATCGGGTTCCTCTACGTCGAGCTGCGGACCGACCACCCGGCGGTCGATCCGCGCCTCGTGGCGACGCGGCCATTCGCCGCGGCCCTGGTCGGCGTGTTCGGCATGACCGTGATCCTGCACGGGTCCTTCCTGGTGGTCCCGTTGCTGATCGAGCGGCTGCAGGCTGGCTCCCCGGCGACGACCGGCGTGGCCCTCCTCGGGATCTCCGCGATGTGGGCGATCTCGGCGCCGCTCGGCGGCCGGCTGTCGGACCGACTGGGCCGGCGCTGGCCGGCGGTCGTCGGCGGCATCGTCACGGCCCTCGGCCTCGCGATGTTGGCCGTGACCGGCGCCGTCACCGGAACGGTCGTCCTGGCGACCCTGCTGGCGATCGTCGGGTTCGGGATGGGCCTGTCCGGGTCGCCGCGGCAGACCGCGGCCATGGAATCGGTCGGGCCGGAGCGGGCCGGGATGGCCGCCGGCACGTACTACACGGGCCGCTACCTCGGTGGCGTGGTGGGGGCGAGCCTGGCCGGCGCCGTCCTCGGCGCGCAGGTCACGGCCGCGGGCGTGTCGATCGTGTTCGCTGCCCTGACGGTGACGGCCGTCGCCGTCACCCTCGCTTCCCTAGGACTATCGGGTCGGGCACGAGACGCGGCCGGCGATCGAACGGCCAGCTAACGGAATCCGAAGAGCCTGCCCGGTTCGGGCAGGCTCTTCGACGGTGGGCTGGGTCGGCGGAGCCAGGGCTCCACGGGCGTCAGGCCGGGATGGCGGCTGGTCGCAGAGCGGGAACCTTGACGGTCTCCGGGCGGCTGGCCCAGACGAGGCCGAGCCCCGCGAGGAGGAAGGTGAACCCGACGCCGGCGAAGAGGCCGGCCAGTCCGAGGCCCATCTGGAGCGCCGAGGCCGGTTACGGTCCCGACACCCAGCTCGCCGATCAAGGCGTGGGCGACACCTGTCCAGGCTTGCGCTCGAGCGGGACCTCGATCGGGTGGGCTCGATCGAAATCGGCTCGAATATCGGCCGTCGACGTTGAACTCATGCGTGCCGGCCTTGAAGACTTCACCCTTGTACTCGACGTCTTCGGTCAGGATGACTTCTGGGTCGAATGCAGCGTGTGGTACGACACCGTGGCCATCTGGTACATGTACTCGCTGCCGGTGTTGACGACAGGGTCATTGGGGTTAAGGTCGGCGGCGACGACCGGGAAGCCCCAGTCGTCGACGAGTAGCGACATGATCGCCTGCGCGCCGGCGGTCTCGCCGCCGTCGACGAGCTGGCCATTCCTCGTTGTAGCTGAGCGTGACTCTCTGGGCCGCGCTGAACGCGTTCAGCGAACGATAGCCCTCCTGGGTCTTGAAGAGCGTGAACGCGCCGCCGGCGGCGAAGACGAGGCCCATCACGGCGAGCACGATTCCGAGGCGTTGTAGTCGAGTAGTCATGGCCGTAGCTCCCTGGATCGAGTGGTCAGTTGTTGACCTGACCCCACTGTCGCTCGAGACGCTGCCGCTGCGCAGATGTCATCCGGCCCCATCGACCGGGCCGTTGGGCACGTCCTGGCCGGGACCACGCGCACAGCGGGTGGTCGGCGCGTGCTGGCGTTGGGTGACGTTCGGCACTGTCCATCAGCGCGATCACGGGCGCATCCTGTCCATATGGGTACGCGTACCGTGTTTCTTGAGATCTGCATCCGGCTGATCACGCCGACTGACCGCACTCAGTTGGAACGCTTCTACGCGGGACTCTCGGAAGAGGCGCTCAATGCCCGATTCCATGGAGCGACGCGGGGCATCGGCGAGCGCGCCGCTCGGTCGTTCTGCCAAGCCGATCATGCTCATCGCGAGGGGTTGGTGGCGGTCGTCGGGCTCGGCCGGCACGAGAAGATCGTCGGGCATGTTTGCCTCGAGCCCTTCGCAGCCCACGAGGTCGAGATGGCCATCGCCGTCGCCAACGCATTCCAGCGTCAAGGCGTCGGTCGAAGGCTGCTGGCATCGGCGCTCGAGTGGGCCACACATCACGGCATCGACCGCATCCGGGCGGAGACCCGTTGGAGCAATCCCGCGATCCTGGGGCTGCTACGGTCGATGGATCGACCCGTGACGCTGAGCAGTCCAGATTTCGGATGCTTGGAGGCGGTTCTCGCCGTCCCCGAGCGCGCTCCGGTCGCGGCCTAGCCGATCATCGGCACCTGGCACGCGAGCGCAGTCGAACCGGCCGCTCGAGCGGCCGCGACAACAGGTGATCCTTCGACTGATCGAGCCGCCGGGTCCTGGACGACGAGCGCCGTGACCATCCCGAACATGCCGTCCGGCCCTTCGGCGTGCGGGAGGATGTGGCAGTGGAACGCCCAGGCGCCGGGCTCGTCGCAGTCGATGACCACGTCCCATCGCTCGCCGGGGTTGACGCCGAGCGTGTCGCACGTGAACGCCGCCGACCGAGCGGATAGCCGTCGCGCGCGACGACCCGCATCGGCATCCCGTGGAGATGCCACGGATGCATCATCGTCGCCCTCGTTCATGAAGCGGATGACGATCTTCTCGCCGAGCGTCGCGACGATCGGGGCGGTGGCCGGGAAGCCGCGGCCGTTGATCGTGAAGCCGCCGAGGGCATCGTTGCTGATCCAGACGATGTCCTGGCTCGACCCCGTAGCAGCGTGCTCGTAGCGCTGGGCCGCGTCCGCGGCTCGACGATGAACGCGCCGAGCAGGCCGCGCCCGACCTGGTCGGTGGCGTTGTGGTGCGAGTGGTACATGTGCGAGCCGGGCGTCCGCGCCGATGAACTCGTAGGTGAACGACGCGCCAGGCTGGATCGGGTCCTGGGTGACGTGCGGCACGCCGTCCATGGCGTTCGGGCAGCACTGCCCGTGGAAGTGGATGCCGGTCGACTCGGCCAGGTTGTTCGTGAAGGTCGCGCGGACCTTGTCACCCTCGTCACCGTCGAGCCGCGGTCCCGGCCAGGTGCCGTTGAAGCCGAGCGCGTCGAACGGCGTCCTTCAGCGCGTCGATCCGGTGCTCGATCTCGTCGATCGTGAGCTCGAAGACCTTGTGTCGCCGTCGACGATCGCGGCTCGAGCGGCGGGTTCCCGGCGGCCATCGAGGGCGCCCCTCGCCGTCGAGGAAGCGCTTGCACGACGGCAAGCGCATTGGCGTCGTGATCGACCGGCGGGGAAGAGGCTCCGGTCGAAGGTTCCGGGCCATGACTCATCGACGCCGAGGCGGAGGCACTCGGAACCGGGTCACCACTGGGCCTCGGCGGTATCGTCGGGCCGAAGGACCACTTCGGTGACACCGCTGCGGGTGCGCACGCCACCAGTCCGGCGGCGATAAGACCGCCGCCGGCGACGCGCAACAGGGTCCGCCGGGTCAGCGCGGCCTGGCCAGCAGCCAACGGTCCCGCAAGCTCGACTGGCGGGCGTGCGCCGTCCGCTGGGCGTGACAGGGTATCCATGCGTGGCATCATCGCCTGAAGCCGGTGCGGACCGAAAGGGACCTCCGGACCTTTCCCGCAGGCCGATCGGCCCGGTCAGGCCTGCCTGCCTTTGTGCGGCTCAGGATCGGCGATAGTCGTACCGGAGCTTGTCGCGGAAGTCCGGGTGGGCGATGGCGATCAGGGCCGTCGCCCGCTCGCGCAGGCTCTTGCCGAACAGCTCGGCCACGCCGTACTCGGTGACGACCGTCTGGACGTGGGCGCGCGTCGTGACGACGCCGGCCCCGCGCTGAGGGTCGGCAGCGATCCGCGAGACGGTCCCGCCGGCCGCGGTCGAAGGGCAGGGCGATGATCGCCCGGCCCTTCCGCGGCCAGGGCCGCTCCGCGGATGAAGTCCATCTGGCCGCCGACGCCGCTGTAGATCCGCGACCCGATCGAGTCGGCCACGACCTGGCCGGTCAGGTCGACCTCGATCGCCGAGTTGATCGCCATCATCGCGCTGAAGGAGCGGATGATCGATGCGTGTCGTTGGTGAAGTCGACCGGGCGCATCTCGACCATCGGGTTGTCGTCCACGAAGTCGTACAGCCGGCGCGGTGCCCATCAGGAACGCGGTCACGATCTTGCCCCGGTTGCGTTCCTTGCGCGTCGCCGGTGATCACGCCGGCCTCGACCAGGTCGACGACCGCGTCGGTGAACATCTCGGTGTGGACCCCGAGGTCGCGCTTGATCGCGCAGGGCCAGGGCGGTCGCCGCCGGGATGGCGCCGATGCCGAGCTGGATCGTGGCGCCGTCCGGGACGAGCTCCGCGACGTGCTCGCCGATCCGCCGCTCGACCTCGCCGATGGCCGCCGACCGCGTGCTCGTAGGGCGGCACGTCGACCTCGACGGCCAGGTCGATGTCGTCGACGTGGATGAAGCTGTCGCCGAGGGTCCGCGGCATCGCCCGGTTGAACTGCACGATGACGGTCCGCGCGGCCCGGATCGCCGCGTGCATCGCCTCGACCGATATGCCCAGCGAGCAGAAGCCGTGGGCATCCGGCGGCGTCGCATTGACGAGGACGGCGTCGAGCGGCAGCGCGCCGCGATCGAACAGGCACGGGCACGTCCGACAGGAAGACCGGCACGTAGTCGGCTCGGCCCTCGTTGACCGCGTCACGCGCGTTGGGCCCGATGAACAGGGCGCGGTGCCGGAAGTGCGCGCGCCATCTCGGGCGCGAGGTGCGGGCCCGGCCCCTCGATGTGGAGATGGATCGATCCCGACGTCGGCCAGGCTCGGCGCGCGCGCGCGACGAGCGCGTCGAGCAGCACGGACGGGGCCGCGGCGGCGCAGTGGACGTAGACCTGGTCGCCGCTGCGGATGCCCGCGACCGGCCTCGGCCGGGCGTGACGATGCCGCATCAGGGCGTCGACGGTCAGGTCCCAGCGGCCGTCGCGCTCCCGCCGTCCGCTCCCGCGGACGCGAGCCATGTAGCGCGGCCGCCTGGGCCCGTCGCTCCAGGTTGAGCTTGCGCGAGGATCGAGCTGACGTAGTTCTTGACGGTCTTGTCGGACAGGAAGACCTCGGCCGCGATCTCCTTGTTCGTCTTGCCCTCGGCGACGAGGAGCAGGATCTTCTGCTCCTGGGACGTCAGCTGGGCGAGCTCGTCGGGCTGGTCGGCCGGTGGCGATCCGCCGGACCCGATCGAGGACCCTGCCGGTCACCGCCGGATCGAGCAGCGACTCGCCGCGACCCACCGCCTCGAGGGCGGCCACCAGGTCGCGCGCCCGGATCTGCTTGAGGAGGTAGCCACTGGCGCCGGCGATGATCGCCGAGAGCACGGCCTCCTCGTCCGGGTAGCTGACGTCAGCATCACGACCCGCGTCTCGGGCAGCTCGGCGCGGATCTCGCGGCAGGCCTCGATCCCCGATCCGTCCGGGCAGCCGCACGTCCATCACGACCAGGTCCGGGCTGGAACCGGCGAGCGGCCTCGACGGCCTCGGCGACGGTGCCGGCCTCGGCGACGACCTGGAACTCGGGCCGGCGGCCGAGGAGCGCGACCAGCCCCTGGCGGACCACCTCGTGGTCGTCGACGATCAGCAGGGTCAGGGGCGTCGGCCGGACGGCGCGTGGTACTCGTGGTCGCGTCACGGTCGGCGCCCTCCTCCGGGCTGGTCCGCGTCGGCGACGCTGGACGATGACCCGCGTGCCTGGCTCCGGGCCGGCTGCTCGAGACGTCGAGCGTCGCCGCCGAGCTGGCGGCGCGCGGTCGCGCAGTGTTGGCAAGACCCTGGTGGCCGAGCTCGACGACGCCGGCCGGGATCGAAGCCGACCCCGTTGTCCTCGATCCTGAGCCAGGGCCGGCGCGCTCCGCCGAGGCTCGGCAGCTCCGACGGTCGCGCGGCTGGCCTTCGCGTGGCGCGACGACGTTGCTGAGCGGCTTCGCGGGCGATGCGCCAGGAGGTGACCGACGCACCTGCGGCCGGCAGCTCGATCCGCGATCGTGGCCGGCAGCGCAGGTCGACGCTCGACGACCGTGGTTGTGGCGGTACTCGCTCGACCAGGGCGGCCAGCAGCCGCCGACGAGCGATCGTGCCCTCGAGGAGCTCCGGCCGCAGCCCGAAGATGAAGTTGCGGATGTCCTGCGATCGACAGGTTGATCGCGTCGATCGCCCGGTCGACGCGGGCCGCCGCCTCGCGCCCGGTCGTCCTCCATCAGCTCCGGCGACGTCCTCGAGCGACAGGCCGACGGCGTACATGTTCTGGATGATCCCGTCGTGCAGGTCCTTGCCGATCCGCTCCCGCTCGTCGACGACCGCCAGCCGCTGGAGCTGCTCGTGGAGCCGCGCGTTCTCCATCGCGATCCCGGCGTGGAGCGGCGAACGTCTCGACGAGCGGCTGGTCCTCGTCGCTGAATTCGTCGGCGCCGACCTTGTTGGTGAGGTAGAGGTTGCCGACCGAGCATGCCCTTGACCGTGATCCGGCACGCCCAGGAAGCGATCGTCATCGGCGGATGGTTCGGCGGGAAGCCGTAGCGTCGCGGGTCGGCTGTTGATGTCCGGGATCCGCAGAACGAGCGGTTCTCGCCGGATGATCAGGCCGAGCAGGCCGTGGCCCTCGCGGCAGGTCGCCGATGCGCTGGCGCGTCTCGTCGGTCATCCCGCTGGTGATGAAGCGCTCGATCCGGCCGCTCGTCGACGATGCCGAGGGCGGCGTAGCGCGCACCGACGAGCGGTCGCACCTGGTCGACGATGAGCTGGAGGACAGTCGTCGACCGCGAGGACGCCCGCGACGGCTCGGGATGGCATCGCTGAGCGCCTGGGCAAGGGCGGCCCGCAGACTCGTCGAGCGTCGGCGAGACGGCGACGTGATCCGATCAGTCACTGCCGCAGCCTACCAAGCCGGGACCGCTGGGAACAGACGCCCGGCCCGGTCGAAAGAGGCCGAAGGTGACTGTCGGTGCGCGGTACGGCGAGTGCAGACTCGGCCTATGACCTGCCACGTCGAAACCGCGCAGCCTGAGACCGCACGATACGGCGCCGGCAGAGATCGAGTCGGTATGCTGCTGGCCACTGACTTGTCCCCGACAAGCGTCCTCGCGACCGATTGGGCCCTCAGGATGGCAGCCCGCAACGATGCAACCTTGCTCGTCGTCAGCGTCATCGATCCGACCGACCTGCTGCTGCCGGACGGCGGGTTTCGGGTCCGCGTCGATCAGGTTCGTGGAGGACGCGAGAGCGCGGCGCAGGCCCTCGTCGAACGCGGCAGGCGTCTTGGAATCCGGATGACCTTCCTCGTGTGGACGGGGGGAGCCGGGGGAATCAGATCGTCGCCGCGGCAGCGGCCGAGGAGGTCGACCTGATCCTCGTCGGGGCGCACTCGCGGGGCCCGATCGGTTCGAATGCCTCGATCGGTAGCGTGTCGGACTACGTCGCTCGCCATGCGCCCTGCCCCGTCCTCATTGTCCGGGCACCTCAGCGGGCCGACAAGAGGGCGCTCGGCGCAGCCTGTCGTCGCCGCGCCGGGCTCGATCACTCGGATGTGACCGCCGTCGCCGTGACGCTGGTCTCGTTCGGACTGCCGCGACGATCCGAGGGCGAGGCGCACACGGCTCAACCCTGAGCGGTCAGCCCTCGCGCATCCCCCACGGCGAGCCGTAGTCGGTCAGCAGGTCGAGGAACGGCCGCGCCGGGAACGCCTCCGGACCGAGCACCCCCGCGCCGCTCCAGGTCCCGGTCGATAGCAGCTCCAGGGCGACGACCGGGTTGATCGCCGTCTGCCAGACGACCGCCTGCGACCCGTATTCGCGCATCGACCACTCGTTGTCGACGACGTGATAGAGGTAGACCTCGCGCCGCCGGCCGTCCTTCGTGCCGGTCACCCAGGTCCCCGCACAGGTCTTGCCGCGCATCCGCTCGCCGAGCGTGGCCGGATCGGGCAGGACCGCGGCGACGACGTCTCGCGGCGACACCTCGCCACCGCCGACGCGCACCTTCTCGGTGCGGTCGAGTCCGAGCTTGCGGAGCGTCTTGAGGACGTCGATGAACTCGTCACCGAGGCCGTACTTGAACGTGACCCGCTTGGCGGTCACCCAGCGCGGGATCAGGAGGACCTCCTCGTGCTCGACGTTGACGCACTCGACCGGCCCGATGCCCTCGGGGAAGTCGAACGTCTCGGGCTCGGAGAACGGCGGCGTCGTGAACCAGCCGCGGTCGGCCTCCCAGACGACGGGCGGGTTGAGGCACTCCTCGATCGTCGTCCAGATCGAGAACGACGGCGCGAAGTCGTAGCCCTCGACCGTGATGTTCGCGCCGTCCCGGATGCCGACCTCGTCGATCTCGTCGAACAGCTCGTCGGCGGCATGGCGGGCGAACACGTCGGACAGGCCGGGCTCGACGCCGATGCCGACGAGGGCCAGGCGACCCGCCCCCTCCCAGTCGCCGGCCTTCGCGAACTGCTCGTCGCCGAGCTTCACGCCGGGTTCCTCGTGGGGTCGCTCGGGGTGCGGCTTCGACAGCGACATCGCCATGTCGAGGTAGCCGGCGCCGGCCGCGAAGGCGCCATCGAAGATCGGCATCACGAAGCGCGGGTCGACCGCGTTGAGGACGTGGGTCGCCCGATGCTCCCGCGGCGAGCGCGGCGACGTCGTCGGCCCGCGAGGCGTCGACGCGCGCCGCGACGAACCGTCCGTCGTCGACCCGATCGACGACGCGCTGGGCGCGACCGAGGTCGTAGTCGGCCATGACGATCTGCTCGAAGAAGTCGCGGCGCGCGGCGATCGGCGCGACCGCGCTGCCGACGCCACCGCTACCGACCACCAGGATGCGCACGATCACCTCCCCAAGCCCGACCCCGACGCTGCCTAGTGTCGTCGCTGGGCCGGCGGCACGCCGCTCGGGCGCGCGTCGTGGGACCAGCCCGCCGCCGTACCATCGCGACCGTTACTCGATGGTGCGCGACGACCTCTGACGGGTGAACGTGACGGCGCCGACGGCCAGCGTCGCGGCGCTGACCACCGGAGCGTCGGCGATCGCGGCGGGCACCGGCTCCGGCTCCGGTTCAGCCGCCGCGCCGGCCGCCTCGGCTTCCGCGGTCGTCGCCTCTCGTGATCGGCAGCGGCTGGATCGAGACGAAGCGACCGTCCCAGATCATCCGCTTCGGCGCGTACCGCCACGGCGTGAAGAAGCGCTGGAGCTGGCCCGGCGTGATCTTCGTGTTCGGCCGCATGTCGTAGCCGAACGAGCGGTTCTGCAGCCCCCACAGCGGACCCGTGACGCGGACGCTGGTGATCCGGAAGTCCGATGTGACGGCCGGATCGGCGGTCGCGGTGAACCCGTGCAGGACCCAGCCGTGGTTGCCGTGCGAGACCGTCAGGGCCACCGGCAGGTTGGTCAGGCGGATTCGCGTCACGGCGAGCCGGATCGCGCCGAGGAACGTGGCACTCGAGGTCAGCCGGTAGCGGTCATCGACGAAATGCCGTAGCCCGGCGGTCCAGCCGGCCGGGTCGACACCCGCCGAGACCGGCAGGGAGTAGCGGTTGTGCTGGCGCATCCAGGAGAAGTAGCGCCGCTGCGAGGCGGAGGAGTGGTCGGTCTGGCCCTTGGCCATGTTGCGCATGATCTGGACGCCGGCCGCGGTGCACCACAGCCAGCTCTTCTGGGTCGTGTAGACCCCCGTGCGATAGAGGTTGATGCCACCGGTCCAGGTCGGGAGCGCGGCCTCGACCGGCGCCGGGGCCGCCGTCCAGCCGATCGAGATGCCGAACGCGATGAGCAGCGCGACGACGGGTCGTGCGCGTCGATGCTGGGTCGCCATGCGACCATCCTGCCCCAGGTCGACGGATCTCGCCACCGACCGGCCGATCGCCCGGACCGATCCGCAAGCCTCAGGTGCCGATCGCCAGGGCCCCCAGCCGCTCGGTCAGCCGCAGGTTCTCGGCGTAGTCGATCGGCACTTCGACGAGCGACGGGCCGTCGACGTCGAGCGCGCGCATCAGCGTCGGATAGAGGTCGGCCGCCGATGACGGCCGGAAGCCGGCGATCCCGAACGACTCGGCGTACTGCACGAAGTCCGGGTTGCCGAACTCGACGGCGAACGGCCGGCCGAACTCGTTGCGCTGCTTCCAGTCGATCAGGCCGTAGCCGTCGTCCCGCCACACGACGACGCAGATCCCGGCCCCGACGCGCTTCGCGGTCTCGAGCTCCTGGCTGTTCATCAGGAAGCCGCCGTCGCCGCACAGGGCGACGACCTTGCGATCCGGGTGCACGAGCTTGGCCGCGATCGCGCCCGGGATGGCGATGCCCATCGCGGCGAACCCATTGGTGATGATCACCGTGTTCGGCTCGTACGCCTGGTACATCCGGGCGACCCAGATCTTGTGGGCACCGACGTCGGACACGACGATGTCCGATGGCTCGAGGGCACGGCGCAGGTCGACGATCGCCCGCTGCGGGGTGATCGGCCACGCGGCGTTCGCGCCGTGCGCCTCGAGCTCGTCGAGCAACTGCGTGCGCAGGTCGGCGTGGACGAGGATCTCGCGCGAGGCGTGGCGTTCGCTGGCGTCGCGACCGCCGACACCGAGCGGCTGGACCACCTCGAGCAGCCGACGGAGGGTCCCGTCGATGTCGCCGACGAGCTCGACTTCCGGCTGGTAGGCGGCGTCGATCTCGGCCGGCTGGGTATCGATGTGGATGAGCCGCTTCTTGCCGTCCGGGTTCCACGACGACGGGGCGTACTCGACCAGGTCGTAGCCGACGCAGATCACGAGGTCGGCCCGGTCGAAGCCGGACAGGACGTGGTCACGTGCCTGGAGGCCGACCGCCATCAACGAGAGATGCGACCGGTCGTCGATCGCGCCCTTGCCCATGAACGTCGCGGCGACCGGCACGTGCAGGCCACGGGCCAACTCGCGCAGCTCGGGTGCCGCGCCGCGACGGAGGACGCCGTTGCCGGCGAGGATGATCGGCCGTTCGGACTCGGCGATGAGGCGAGCGGCGTGGTCGATGGCCTCGTCGGTCGGCTCGGGGAAGTAGGCCCGGCCCGGGGTCAGCGGAGCGGGCGGCGGGCCCTCGTCGCTGGCCTCGACGTCGGCCGCGGCCAGGTCCTCGGGCAGCTCGATGTGGGTCGGCCCGGGCTTCTCGAGGGTCGCCACGCGGAACGCCTTGCGGACGATCTCGGGGATCGCCCCGACCCGCTCCACGCGGGTGTTCCACTTCGTCACCGGCTCGAACATGCGCACGATGTCGACGACCTGGTGGGCCTCCTTGTGGAGCTTGCCCGAGGCGGCCTGGCCGGTAATGGCGACCATCGGGGCACGGTCGAGATACGCGTCGGCGATGCCGGTCACGAGGTTGGTCGCGCCGGGGCCGAGGGTGCCCATCGCGACGGCAGCACGACCGGTGAGCCGGCCATGGACATCGGCCATGAACGCAGCGCCCTGCTCGTGCCGGGTCGTGAGGTGGCGGATCGAGTCGTGGCGCGACAGGGCATCGAGGATGTCCATCGTCTCCTCGCCGGGGACGGAGAAGACGTAGTCGCAGCCCTCGGCGGCGAGGCAATCGACGAGCAGGTCGGCAGCGCGGCGGGGACGTTCGGGGGCCATGGCCGTAGCGTAGGGCAATCGACTCAGGCGATGAGCCGCCCTCGCCTCGAGATGCTGTCACCGGACCTCATCGACCGGATCGTCGATGAGGCGAAACGCGTCCTCGCCGAGGTCGGGATGGAGGTGCGCGGTCCGGAGATGCGCCGCCGGCTCATCGAAGCCGGGCTGCCGACCGACCCGGCCGGTCGCGTGCTGTTCCCGCGCGACGTCGTGGAACAGGCCATCGCGAGCGCGCCACGATCGTTCACGCTGTTCGACCGTGACGGCAACCCGCACGCGCGATCTCGGCGAGGATCGGGTCCATTTCGTACCGGGCTCGTCGGGGCTCAAGGTGCTCGATCACCGGACCGGCGAGGTGCGCCTCGCGAATTCGACCGATTTCGTCGAGTACGTCCGCCTGGCCGACGGCCTGCAGCACATCGCCTACCTCGCGACGGCGTTCTCGACGAACGACGACATCGAGGCCCAGGTCTCCGATGCGTGGCGCCTCTATATGACGCTCACCAACTCGAAGCGACCGGTCGTCTCCGGCGCCTTCACCGAGCACGGCGTGCCGCGCATGGTCGAGATGATGCAGCTGTTCCGGTCCGACCTCGCCGATCTCATCGCGCGGCCGATGTCGATCTTCACGATCACCGCGACGGGCAACTTCCGCTACTCCGAGGACTCCTGCCAGAACCTGATCGACTGCGTCGAGGCGGGCATCCCGGTCGAGATCGTGCCGGTCACGCTGATGGGGCTCATCGCCCCGGTCACGATCGTCGGCGCCACGGTCTTCCACACCGTCGACGTGCTGGCCGGCATCACGATGGCCCAGGTCATTCGCCCCGGCGCGCCCGTGCTCTTCGGTGGGGCGCCGGCGACGTTCCACATGAAGATCGCGTCGTCACCGATGTCGGCGATCGAGGCGCTCCAGCTCGATGCGGCGTACGTGGCGGTCGCCAAGTCGCTGGAGCTGCCGTGCCAGTCGTACATGGCGCTGTCCGACGGGCCGATCCTCGACGCGCAGGCGGGGGCCGAGACGTTCGGGAGCGCGCTGATCGCCGCGCTATCCGGGGTGAACTCCGTCAGCGGGCCGGGGATGCTCGACTTCCTGCTCCTCTTCAACCTGCCCAAGCTGGTGTTCGACGACGAGATGTGCGGCCAGGCCCTGCGTTTCGTGCGGGAGGTGAAGGTCGCCGAGGACCTGCCGGTCGACGCGCTGATCGACCAGCTCATGGCCGACCAGCACCTGATCATGGCCGACCACACGATGGCCCACTGGCCGACCGAGCTGTACCTGCCGTCCGCGATCGTGGATCGCGACAACCGGGAGAACTGGCTCAAGGCCGGCGCCAAGGACACGTACCAGCGGGCGGTCGACGAGGTGGACAGGCGGCTCGCGGCCTACCGGCCGGTGGCGACCGATCCGGCCGTGGACGCCGAGCTGCGGCGGATCATCACGTCCGGGCTGGAGTCGCAGACGGAGCTGCCGTACATCCCGCCGGCCGCCGAGCCGTCCGAGGAGGCTCGTGCCGGCGCGGCGTCGGGCAACGGTGCCGGTCGAGGCCGACGGGTGAACGCGAGACGTCGGGCCGGTTGAGTCCGGGGCGGCGCCCGGGCGCGGGCCCTGGCCCGGGGCCGGCCTTGCCGCAGGGCGCGGGCCCGTGGCCCGGGGCCGGCCTTGCCGCAACCACCCTGCCGCGGCCATATGGCGTCATTCCACCGGGGAATAGCCGAAGCACGACCTATTCGCCTGCCGAATGACGCCATACGTGGATCGGGGAAAGGGACCGGGCTAGCCCGTTCGGGTACGGATCGTCGGGGTCGCCACGACCTGCCACGCATCGCGAACCAGCGTCTCGAGCTCGTCCCAGTCCACCTCGACGTCGAGATACACCCCGAGCCAGCCCCGGTGCCCGACGTACGGTGGCCGGAAGAATCGGTCCGGCGCCGCCCCGACCAATGTCTCCTGGGCGCCCGCCGGCGCGGCGAGCCAGGCGGCACGCCGGTCGTCGTGATGGCGATCGGCGGACGTGACGAACTGGCGCTTCCCGACGAACCAGCTCGCCTCGCCGTGGCTCAGCCGCTCGGAAGTTTCAGGCAGGCCGAGGCAGATCGCGCGGAGCCGGCCGTATGGATCGCCTGTCAGATCGCCCGCATCCGGTTGTTCTTGGCGTCGTGGGTCAGCTCGGCCTTGCCGAGCGCCTCGAGCAGCGGCGGCAGGTACATCCCGAACCGGCCGCGATAGCCCTTGCGCAGCCCGTACCAGCCGCCGACCGGGTTGTTGGCATCGCGGCCCCAGCCCTCGACCGTGCCCGGCTTGGCGTCCTTCTGCTCGTCGGCCGCGCCGAGATCCATCCAGTCGCCATGGTCCTTGAGCATCGTGTGCAGGTCTTCGATCGACCGCAGGTGGTACTTCAGCTGCGTCGAGCCGACCTGGCAGACCAGGGCCGGCGGATCGGCCGACGCGTCACGCCACATCTGGTACGCCGACGTGCCCGACGCCGTCTTGAGCTGCCAGGGATCTTCCTTCGTGCCACTCCCGGTCATGCGCTTACCTCCTCCTGATCATCGGCCGTCAGAACGGCCCGCTGATAGTGCGGCAGCAGGGTCGACCAGCCGCCCATGTTCCGGTCTCGCCAGGTCTGGCCGTCGGCCCCGAGGACCTCCCAGCCGCGGTGCTCGATGTCGACCCGCGTCGAGCTTGCCGCGATCGGTTCGAACCGGATCTCGACTTCGGTGGCCTCGGCGCGGTCGCGCTTGAGGTGCCACAGGTAGACGAGACGGGCGGGCGGCTCCCACACCGTCACCTCGCCCCAGTCCCATTCCTGGCCGTCGCTCGTGCGCTCGAAGATCCGACCGCCGACCCGGCCCTCCAGCACGATCGTCAGGTTGGTATCGCCGGTGTGGGTGTGATCCGCCGGCCACCAGTGATCGATCGCGTCGGTCCACGTCTCGAACGCGTGCTCCTGCGGCGCGGCGACCTCGAACGACAGGCGGAGCGGCTCGATCATCGCGCTGTCCCAGGCGGCCTCCTGGGCCGCTTCGGCTTCGTCCCTTTCGGTCTCGTGTTCTCGGCGACGAGGCGGAACCGGGCCGTCGCATCTCCCCAGACGGCCTCGAGGTAGCGGCGCACGTCGTCGGCGCCGAGGTCGTCGAGCGCATACAGGCGTCGCGTGCCGACTGCCCGCTCCTTCACGAGACCGGCTTCCTTGAGGAGGCGGAGGTGTCGCGAGACCGCGGGCCGGCTGATCGGCATCGACTCGGCGAGACTCCCGACCGAGCGCTCGCCGTCGCGCAGTAGCTGGAGGATCGTTCGGCGGTGGGCATCACCGAGCGCCTCGAACGGGTCGGTCGTGGCGGTGCCCGAGCGGGCAATCCGTAACATCGGAGTTACGGTAACACGAGGGTTACGCGCCGGGTCAAGACGCGACCTCGGGGTCGTCATCGCGCAATGACGTCGGCCGCGTCGCGACGACCGGCTCCGGTGTCAGCTCGCCACCACGGACCGTGGCGCCCAGTACGATCGCGGCCGACACCAGCACGATGTTCTTGATGATGTACTGACCCTCGAGGGTCGGGGCGATCGGGAAGACGGTGAAGGTCTCGGCCGGGAACAGGAAGAGCGGCGTGACCGTGCCGAGCATCTGGACGAACAGGAGCAACAGCACGGCTCGCATCCAGCGACCGACCAGGAGGCCCACGCCGATGGCCACCTCCCACGTCGCGAGGATCACGACGGCCGTGGCCTGCGGGATCGCGCCGAACGTCAGCGTCTCGATCGTCCGGCCGGCCAGGGTCTCCGCGGGACTCGCGCCGGGGAAGTACTTGAGGGCACCGAACCACAGGAACACGATGCCGAGCGCGAGGCGGAGCAGGGTCAGGCCATGGTCGGCCATGACCTGGGTGATGCGCCGATCGAGCCGGTCGAACCAGCGTGGCGGTCTTGCGTTCAGCACCTGGCGTCCCTCCGACGTCGGTTGTAGCACGACCGGCCTGAGGCTGCGCAGCGAGGCGGTATCGTCACCACATGGACCGCGACGATCCTGCGTACAGGGGACAGTCGGACTACACGCGGCTGTTGCTCGATGCGTACGACCCGATCGTCCTCGGGTTCGTCTCCTGGTTCGTATGGCGCAGTCCGACGAGCCGCCTGATCGAGGGGTACCGCGAACACATCCGTGACCGCCACCTGGACGTCGGGCCGGGGACCGGCTACTTCATCGAGCGATCCGGGCTGCCCGACGGGAGTCGCGTCACGCTCCTGGACCCGAACACGAACGTCCTGAAGCACGCCTCCCGTCGACTCGGCCGACTCGACGTCACGGTGGTGGAGGCCGATGTCCTCAAGCCGCTGCCGGTCGACGGGCAGTTCGAATCGGCTGCGCTCAACCTCGTGCTCCACTGCCTGCCCGGACCACTCGATCGGAAGGCCACGGCCGTCGCCAACGTGGCGGCGGTCCTCGAACCGACCGGCGTCCTCTTCGGGGCCACCGTGCTCGGCAGATCCGGACCTCACTCGTGGCTGGCTCGGCGCGTCCTCGGCGCGTTCAACCGGCGGGGCGCGTTCGATAATCTGGATGACACCGAGGAGGGACTTCGCGCGATCCTCGCGGCGTCGTTCGAGCATGTAATTCTCGAGACGGTCGGCTCCACGGCGATCTTCTCGGCAACCAAGCCGCGTGCCATCCGGTCGGCGACGACCTAGCTTCGACGGCCCCTACGTCCAGGGTGTCGGCAGGTGCGTGAGCGGCTCCCGGTCCGGGAGCACGTCGACCTGCAGCGACGGGTCGGCCGCCGGCACGTAGCGCTCCTCGAGGCCGAGCTCCTTGAGCACGATGTTGCGGGCCTGGGCGATGGCCGTCGTCTTGTAGAACGCGATGGTCCGGCTGAAGCCCTGCCGGCCGAACCCGCAGTCGGTCGACAGGATCAGCTGCTCCGCCGGGATCACCTCCAGTGCGCGCCGCACCCGCGCGGCGACGACCGCGGGCATGTCGGCCTGCAGCGTGCGGTGGTTGACCATGCCGACGGCGACCTTCTTCTTGAGGCGCCCAGCGAACGGCTTGAACAGGTCGATCTCGGCCAGCTCGTTCTCGGTCGCCTCGACGGTCCACACGTCGCCCTTGAGGCGCTCGAGGTAGATCTCGATCGAGTTCGCGTACGACTCGCCCGTGTAGACCTTCTGCATGTTCGGGTTGCCCCAGCAGGTGTGGATCCACAGCTCGACGTCGTCGAGACCGTCCACCTCGTGGTTGAACGCGTCGACGAGGAAATCGAGCAGCTCGGTCTGGTCCGGGTAGAAGTTCGCGACGAAGTGGATCGTCGGCTCCTCGATCTGGATCACCTTGGCACCGGCCGCCGCGAGCTGGCGCAGCTCGATGTTCATGGCGGTCGCCATGTCCCAGATCAGCTGCTTCTTGTCCTCGAGGTCGTACTGGTCGGTATGGCTGTCGAGGAAGATCGACAGCACCTGCGACGAGCACGTCCCGAACTTGACCGGCTTGCCCGCGCGCGCCTGGGCGATCCGCCAGAGCTTGGCGTACTCGAGCGGGTTGCGGCGATCGTGCTCGACCTTGCCGACCACCCGCGGCCAGCGCCACGTCGTCTCGATCTCGTTCATCAGCGTGCCCGGCGGGAACTCGAGCAGCCGGTCGCGCGAGCGCTCGTACTGCAGCTCCTCGTGCTCGAGCCCGGTCCACCGCTGCAACGGGTAGTGGTGCCACGAGCGTCCGGCGAAGTCCTCGTCGAGGTGGTAGTCGCCGTTCGTGACGATGTCGAGGCCCGCGCGCTCCTGGTCGGCGATCACGGTGGAGTGCGCATCGAGGAACTGCTCGCGGAACTTGACGTCGAGCAGCGCCGTGTCGAGCGGACGACCCCACAGGCCGCCGTCGTACCAGCGCGGCCGCGGCCACGAACCGGTCACGGTGGCGGGGAGCATCAGGTCCTTGGTGGCGGTGAGCATCGAGCAAGCGCCTCCTCATCGCGATCCGGGGGCCTCGATCCTAGATCCTCGGTACGGGTCACGCGCCGGCCTGTCGCGCGACCGCGTACCGTGTCGCCGTGGACGAGATGACGCGAGCCGATGTCGCCGAGCGGGCGGGTGTCAGCCCGGCCGAGAACGAGGAGCATGGCTTCACGCCGCAAACATCGGATACCAACGTGAGACGGGAGGAAATCGTCATGAAGGTCGTGGTGGTGGGAGGGACCGGGCGACTCGGTTCGCAGGTCGTGGCCGAGCTGCAGCGACGAGGGCACGAACCGGTCGCCGCGGCGCCGAGCACCGGGTTCGACACCATCTCCGGTGCCGGAGTGGCGGAAGGCCTGACCGGCGCGGATGTCGTCGTCGACGTGTCGAACGCGCCCTCGTTCGAGGCGGCGGCGGTGCTCGAGTTCTTCGAGACCTCGACGGGCAACGCTCCTCGCGGCCGAGCGAACGGCCGGGACGAAGCACCATGTCGTGCTGTCGATCGTCGGCACGGATCGAGCGCCCGATAGCGGCTACCTGCGGGCCAAGGTGGCGCAGGAACGGCTCGTGGGCGACGGTGGCGTGGCGTACACGATCATCAGGGCCACCCAGTTCTTCGAGTTCCTCGGGCCGATCGCCGACTCCAACGAGACCGATGGCACCGTCCGATTGCCGTCAGCCCACCTCCAGCCGATCGCTGCCAGCGACCTCGCCGAAGCCGTTGCTGACGTTGTCGAGGGATCGCCGACCAACGGCGTCATCGAGGTAGCAGGACCCGAGGCGATCGGCTTGGACGAGCTGGTCCGCCGGGTCCTGGCCGCGACCGGCGATCCCCGGCCGGTCGTCACCGACAATTCCGTGCCGTACTTCGGCGCCCAGATCGACAATTCGACGCTGACCCCGGGGCCAGGGGCTCGACTCGCTCCGACGACGCTGGAAGACTGGCTCAGCCGACGCTGAAATCATGCGGGCCACCTGCGAGAAGGCTCGCGGGTGCCAAAGCCGCTTGACACCGCACGGGCATCATTGCGATGCCTAACATCGACCATCGCCACACACGTAGAGGAGAGGCCATGCCGTTCTATCTGACTCGCTTCAGCTATACGCCAGAGACGTGGGCGCGGCTCATCAGCAACCCGGAGGATCGGCGTGCCGCCGCACAGGAGTACATCGAATCCGTGGGCGGAAAGCTCCATGGCTTCTGGTACGCCTTCGGCGAACATGACGGCTACAACCTCTTCGAGGCCCCGGACGATGTGTCGATGGCTGCCGTCGTGGTCGCGATCGGCGGAGGCGGCGCGCTGCGCTCGTTCGAGACCACGGTGCTGCTGACCGTCGAGGACACGCTGAAGGCGCTCGAGACGGCGAAGTCGATCAAGTACCGGGCTCCCGGGAGCTAGCCAGAGGCGTTTGTTGTCGCCCGGGTGACCTCGCTGAGCCCCGATACCGATGGCCGCTAGGTCGACGGTTGTCGGGCGCGAAGGGCGGCTTCGATCTCGTCAAGGTGCTCACCGCGGTGCTCGCCTCGCGCCGGGCTGATCGGGCTGTCGGGATCGCCCGGCCACAACCGATCCAGGGGCAGTCTGGCGGCGAGTGCGTCCGTCTCGTCTGCGGTCCGAAGGGCAAGCTGGGCGGCCTCGCGCGGCGGGATCGCATGGATCAGGGGACGGGTCGAGTCGTTCAGCCAGTCACCATCCGGCTCGGCGTCGCCTGACGCCCACGGCTCACCGCGATCGATCTTTTCCGCCAGGGTCTGGAAGCGGATATCCCAGTACGCGATGTGACCGAGCACACCTGCCACCGTCCAGTACTCGTTCACGGGCGCGATCAGCGCCTCGTCGTCCAGCGCCTCGATGAGGGCGCGCAGGCGCTCTCGTTGGCGTGTGTTCGCTTCGATGTACGGCCGATCTTCAGTCACCGTCTGACCATACAGGCCGAGCCGCGGAGTCCGCACGGCGATGGCGGCACACCTCATTTCGGAGACATGCGTGCGGTCACCCGCCGGCCGCGATCTCCCGTTTGCGTCGCTCGACGAACGCATCGAGCGCCTCCGCGATCGCCGGGTCCAGCGGCGGCGGCACCGCCTCGGCAAGCAGCCGCTTCCACAGGCCGTTCGCGCGTTCCGTGGCCGTCTTCGACCCGTCCGCCTGCCACGTCTCGAAGTTGCGCCAGTCCGACACGAGGGGCGTGTAGAACGCCGTCTCGAACCGCTCGAGCGTGTGCGCCGTGCCGAAGAAGTGGCCGCCCGGGCCGGCCTCGGCGATCGCGTCGAACCCGAGCGTGCCCTCGTCGACGACCAGCGGCTGGAGCACCTCCGCGATCATCTGCAGGATCTCGGCGTCGATGATCAGCTTCTCGAACGATGCGGTCAGCCCGCCCTCGAGCCAGCCGGCGCCCTGGTACAGCAGGTTGACGCCGCCCATCACGGCGCCCCACACGGCCATCTCGGCCTCGTAGGCCGCCTGGGCATCGACCACCGGTGACGCGGTGGCATTCGACGATCGCCACGGCAACCCGTAGCGCCGCGCCATCTGGCCGCTCGCGAACTGCGACTTCACCGACTCGGGGGTCCCGAACGCCGGCGAGCCCGTGCGCATGTCGACGTTCGAGGTGAAGGCGCCGTAGACCATCGGTGCGCCGGGACGGACGGCCTGCGCCAGCGCGACCATGAACAGCGCCTCGGCGTTCTGCTGGGCGATCGCCCCGGCGAGCGATACCGGGCTCATCGCGCCGGCCAGCGTGAACGGCGTGGCGACGACCGGCTGTCCGTGGATCGCCATCTCGATCAGCCCGTCGCTCATCGGCCCGTCGAGCCGGAGCGGCGAGTTCGTGTTGATGATCGTGATCAGCGACGGCGCAGCGAGCAGGTCGTCGCGCGACACGCCGCGCAGGAGCGTCATGACCTCGAGCGCGTCGTCGACCATGACCCGCCCCGTCCCGAGGCAGTGCCACGTCTTGTCGAGCTCCGTCGCGAAGACGCGGTACTGGTCGAGGTGGCGCGTCTCGACCGGCAGGTCGGTCGGCTCGAGCGGTCCCCCGCCCTCCTGGTGGATGACGTCGAGCGCGCCGATGAGCCGGACGTAGTCGGTGAAGTCGGCGATGTTGCCCGGCCGCCGGCCGCGGTCGAGGTCGCTCACGAACGCCGGCCCGCCGACGGCACAGAACACGAGGTTCGTGCCGCCGAACGCGATGTCGCGTTCCGGGTTGCGCGCGTGGAGCTCGAACTCGTGCGGCGCGTGCGCGACGAGCTCCTCGACCTGGGCCGGGTCCAGCCGCACGTTGCGCGAATCGCGGTCGACGATCGCGCCGGCCGCCGCGAGCGCATCGATCGCCCGATCGCCGAGGACCTGCACCCCGATCTCGGACAGGATCCGGAGCGACGCGTGATGGATGGTCTCGACCTGGTCCTCGGACAGGATCTCGACCGGCCGATACGGGTTGACGAGCCGCCGCCACGGGACCTGCCGCACGCCGCCGGACGCGCGCCGCGGCCGGCGATGGACTGCGTGGTCGCTCACGTCGCGATGCTACGCCGGGCCACGCCGGTTCTCAGAGCCGTCTCAGCCGGCGCGGCTTCGATAGGGATCCACGGCGGCGTCGTCCGTCCGGGTTTGGAGGTATGGCACCCATGCGTCGCAAGCTGCTGGCGTTGGCGATCTTGCTCGCCGTTGGTGGCGCCGCGCTGGCCGTAGGCGTCGGCGGGCTGGGCGCGTCAGCAACGACCGCGACGGAATACCTGACGTCGGAGGCCACGGTCGGTGACGTGACCGACCAAGTTGCGGCCACGGGCTCGCTGGCCGCCGCGATCACGTACGGACTGGCCTTCGGATCGTCGCCGTTCGTCATCCGCGAGGGTGATGAGGCTCCAGCATCCGAGACGAGCTGGCCCGTGACGGACGTTGCCGTGAAGCCCGGCGATACCGTCACCGTCGGTCAGGTCCTGGCGACGGCGAATGCGACGGCCGCCAAACGCGCGTACGACCGCGCCACGAACGACCTCCGGACCGCCAACATGCAGCACGCGCTCGCGACCGACCAGCTCGCGGACGCGCGCGACGCCGACGATCGCGACGCCGAGCGACAGGCGCTGCTCCAGGTCTACGCGACCAGGAACCAGGTCTCGCAGGCGACCGACGCACGTCGGGCCCTCGCAGCCGAGCTTGCCGCCGCGACCCTGCGCTCCCCGATCGACGGGATCGTCACCGAGGTCAACGTCTCGAAGGGCTTCGATGCGCCCGGAGGCGCGGCCATCGTCGTAGCCTCGAAGGCCATCACGATCACCACTGACGTCGTCGAGCGCGACCTCGCCGACGTCGAGGTCGGTCAGCAGGCATCGGTCACGATCGATGCGATCGGCACGACCGTCGAGGGCACGGTCACCGCGATCTCGCCGACGGCCGGCGACAGCTCGTCGGGTGTCGTTGCGTACCCAGTGACGGTGGCGCTCGAGGAGGCGCCGCCGGACGCTCGCCCCGGGATGAGTGCCGACATCTCGATCACGATCGCGTCTGCGACCGACGTGGTGACCGTGCCGAGCGCCGCACTGCAGGGCACCAAGGACGACTACGCGGTCATGACGCTCGGTGTCGACGGCAACCCGCAGCGAGTGCCGGTCCAGGTCGGTCTCCTCACCAACGCGACCGCAGAGATCACCAGCGGACTCGAGGCCGGCACGCCCGTCGTGATCGGGACGACCGCCGACCTGATCGGGACGAACGGCGGTGGATTCTCGGGTGGCGCGATACCAGGCGGCGTCGTCCGCCGCATCGATGGCGGCGGTCCGGTCCTCGACCAGAAGCCCGTCAACTAGGAGCGAGGATGACCACGCCGCTCATCACCCTCGACCGGGTCAGCCGGGTGTACCGGATGGGCCCGGTCGAGGTCCCGGCACTGGCCGACGTTTCGCTCACCATCGGAAGCGGTGAGTTCGTCGCGATCGTCGGGCCGTCCGGTTCCGGCAAGAGCACGATGATGAACATCCTCGGCTGCCTCGACCGGCCGACCCACGGGTCATACCACCTCGCCGGAGCCCACGTCGCCGAGCTCGACGACGACTCGCTGGCGCGGCTCCGCAGCCAAACGATCGGGTTCGTCTTCCAGTCGTACAACCTCCTGCCACGGACATCGGCGCTGGAGAACGTCGCGACGCCGCTGCTGTACCAGGGCGTGCGGCGCGCCGAGCGGCTGCGGCGCGCTCGCGCGACCCTCGAGCGACTCGGACTGGGCGACCGCGTCGACCACGAGCCGACCGAGCTCAGTCCGGCGGCCAGCAGCAGCGCGTCGCGCTCGCCCGCGCGCTCGTCACCGAGCCGGCCCTGATCCTCGCCGACGAGCCGACCGGCAACCTCGACAGCCACGCCGGCGCCGAGGTCACGTCGCTCCTTCGCGACCTCCATCGGAGCAGGCCGGACGGTCGTGCTCATCACCCACGACGTCGACGTCGCCGCGACCGCGGACCGACAGGTTCACCTGCTCGACGGACGGTTGGCCGCATGAGCGCGCTCGAGCTGCTTCGTCTTGCCCTGTCCCGGCTGCGCACCAACCGGTTGCGGGCTGCGCTCACGATGCTTGGCGTCATCATCGGCGTGGCGTCGGTCGTCGCCCTCGTCGGTGTCGGCCAGGGGACGACGTCGCGGATCACCGACGACCTCGCGAGCCTCGGCACGAACCTGCTGACAGTCAGCCCGACGGAGCAGAGCCAGGACGGCTCCACGAGCCTGTCGCTCGAGGATGCCAGCGCGATCGCGGACGTTCCCGGCGTCGCCGGCGTGGCGCCGGAGGTGTCGACGAGCCAGGAGGTCAGCGCCGCCACCGAGTCGACCACGACGACGATCGTCGGCACGACCAGCGCCTACCCCGACGGTGCGCGCGTACACCGTGTGGCAGGGCAGCCGTTCCTGACGCCGGTCAGCGTCGAGCACGAGTTGCGGGTTGCCGTGCTCGGCAAGTCGGTGGCAGACGACCTTGGCCTCGGCGAAGACGACCATCGGCACCCCGATCAGCATCGGCGGCATCCGTTTCACGGTCATCGGCATCCTCCAGCCCAAGGGTGGGAGCGGCTTCCAGGACCCGGACGACCAGGTCCTCGTCCCGGTCGGCGACCGTGCAGAAGTACTTCGTCGGCGGCGACAGCGTCCGCAGCATCGGCGTGAGCGTCGCCTCGGACGCGGACATGGACACGACCAACGCCCGCATCACGGCGCTGCTCCGCGCGCGGCACGACCTCGCGCTGACCGATGACGACGACTTCAAGATCTTCGATCAGACCCAGCTGCTGGCGGCGGCCTCGTCGATCAGCGGGACGCTGACGCTGCTGCTCGGCGGGATCGCGTCGATCTCGCTCGTCGTGGGCGGCATCGGGATCATGAACATCATGCTGGTCTCGGTCCGCGAGCGGACCCGCGAGATCGGCATCCGCAAGGCGATCGGCGCCCGGGGGCTGCGACATCCTCGCCCAGTTCCTCGTCGAGGCGCTGACGCTGTCGCTGCTCGGCGGCCTCATCGGCAGTCGTCGCTCGGACTGGGGGTCTCGGCGCTCATCGCGCAGGTCGCCGGCTGGGGGTTCGCCTTCAACCCGACGACCCTCATCGCAGCGGTCGCTGTTCAGCCTGCTGGTCGGCGTCGTGTTCGGCGTCTGGCCGGCGCGCCAGGCCGCTCGGCTCGATCCCGATCGCCGCCCTCCGCTACGAGTGAAGGAGACCTTCGATGCCCGAACCATCCTCGATCCCGCCACCCCGACCGTCCCGTCGGCACCGCTGCCCTCCGCGCCGCCGAACCCGGTCGTCACGGCCCGACCCGCCGCACGAGCCGCGGTCCTCGACATCGCCCTGGCCCTGGCCGCCGTGCTGGCCATCGGCGGCGTGGCGTTCGCGGCCGGCCGGATCACGGCTCCCGCAGCGGCCGGCCGGCGTTCGCCCGGCGGCTTCGCGCCGGGCGGCACGGTCGTGACGCCGGACGGCAGCTTCGATCCCGGCGGACCGAGGCCCGGCGGCCTGGCGGCTCGACGGCGGCCTGGCCATCGATGGCGACAGTCACGGCGGTCGATCGGCCGACAGCGACACGCTGACGCTCAAGACCGACGGACAGGACGATGACGTTCACCCTCGACGACACCGACCACGTACCACAGGCGCGGACGCCGCGCGGCGGACGTGGTCGGTCGGTGACGATGTCTCGGTGAAGGTCGCGGGCGGCCGTGTCGTCCGGGCGGCAGCGGCGGCGCGCCGCCGGAGACGTCCGCCGGCGACGTGACGGTCGTCGCCGATGACCCCGAACGACCGCTAGGCTGCACCCATGCATCTGCTCGTCATCGAGGACGACCCGCGCCTCTCGCGCCTGCTCAAGCGGCTGCTCGAGGACGACCGCCACGTCGTCGAGCTCGCGACCGACGGCCGACCGGCCTCGAGATCGCCGAGGACGCCGGCGGCATCGAGTGCGTCGATCCTCGACATCGGGCTGCCGGACATCTCCGGCCTGGAGGTCGCGCGCCGTCTGCGCGACCGCGGCTCCGAGGTCGCCGATCCTGATGCTCACCGCGCGCGACACCGTCGGCGACCGGGTGACCGGGCTCGACGCGGGCGCCGACGACTACCTCGTCAAGCCGTTCGCCTTCGAGGAGCTGTCGGCGCGACTGCGGGCGCTGGCCCGCCGCGGCGCGGCCGCCGGGACGCCGAACCGAGCCCGAAGCTCGTCGTCGGACCGATCGAGCTCGACGAGACCGCGCGGCGCGTCACGGTCGACGGGACGACGGTCGACCTCAGCCCGCGCGAGTTCTCGCTGCTCGAATGCCTGCTGCGCCACCCCGGCCAGACCCTGTCGCGCGACCAGCTCCTCGACCAGGCCTGGCCGTTCGGGGTGGCGGTCACGCCGAACGCGGTCGACGCCTACGTCCACTACCTGCGCGACAAGCTGGGTCGCGCCGGTCGGCTGATCGAGACCGTCCGCGGCGTCGGCTACCGGCTGGCCGATGCCTGACGGGATCATCACGCCGAGACGACCGACCCGAGCGCGCCGAGGCGCCGACGCCGGATGGTCCGCATGTCCGGCGCAACCTCGCGCTGTGGAGCGGCGGCATCACGCTCGCGCTGCTGGTCGCTGCTCGGGATCGTGCTCTACGTCGCGGTCGATCGGTCGCTCGTCGACGTCCGGCGTCGCCGAACTCGTCTCGCAGGCGAGTCAGATCACCAGGACACCGGCCCGCCCCGGTGAGGAGCTCCCGGACGGGGGATTCATCTTCGGCGGGCCGGCTTCTGGGACCTTCGCCATGGTCCTCGACGATCAGCGGCGCTCCGCGGGCCCCGCCAGCGCGTGCCGGGCGGCCTGCCGGTACAGGCATCGGTCGAGGCCGCACGCGCCACTGGCGAACGGGACATCCGTGAGGCGACGATTCCGATCCAGGTCCGCAGCATCACCGTCGACGGCGTGCATGCGAGTGTCAACGACACCCCGGTCCGCGTCCTGACCGATCCGGTCGCCGTTCGCGGTCAGACAGTTCTTCGTCCAGATCGTCGGTGACCGTACGCTCGAGGAACGCACATTGCGCGATCCTGGTCCTCGTGCTCGTCGTGGGCGGCGTCGATCGCGCTGCTGGTCGCGTCCGGCGTCGGCGCGGCATACGCCAACCGGGCGCTGGTACCCATCCGCCAGTCGCTAGCCAACCAGCGCCAGGCGCTGCGCCGCCAACGCGAGTTCGCCGCCGACGCGTCGCATGAGCTGCGCACACCGCTGACGGTCATCCGCGCGCAGCGTCGAGGACCTCGAGCGACACCCGAAGAGCACCGTCGCATCCGTCGGCAACGCGCTCACCGACATCCGCGATGAGGTCGATCACATGCCGCGATGGTCGACGATCTGCTGCTGCTTGCCCGCTCGGATTCGGGGGCGGTAGAGCTCGAGCGCGTCCAGGTCGACCTCGGCGATGTCGCGTCCACCGGTGCCTCGGCACTGGACAGGCCGGCGGCGCGAACGTGGGGTCGGGCCTCGAGGTCGATCCTGAGCCCGCCGAAGTGGCCGGGGACCCGGCGAGGCTCCGGCAGCTCGTCTCGATCCTCGTCGACAATGCGATCCGCCACGCCCCGGCGGGCAGTCGCGTCGACGTCCGGGTGCGGCAGGACGGCGGCGATGCGGTGCTGACAGTGGAGGACGAAGGTTCGGGCGTCCGACCCGAGGACCTGCCCCGCGTGTTCGACAGGTTCTACCGGGCGGCCGGTGCCCCGGGCGGCGGCACGGGTCTCGGCCTGGCGATCGCGGCCTGGATCGTCGAACGCCACGGAGGCCGGATCGCGGCGGCCAACCGGGACGAGGGTGGGGCGCGATTTACGGTCCGGCTGCCGCTCACCCGTGACGCCCCGACCGGCGAGGCCACGGCGCCCTAGACTCGGCCGTGCCGAGATGCACGACGGGGACCGCCGTGCCGGCCGGAGCCGCAGCAGGCGAGGCCCGTCTGCACGACGCATCTCCCTGCCGGTCGAGTGTCGCCATGCGGAGCCGGGTCGGCGCCTATCTCGAGCGCGGGCATGCCAGCGCATCGGAGCTCGGCCCACCGATCGACGACGTACGGGAGACCCTGCTGGCCATCGCCGACGCCATCGAACGGGCGTCGGAGAGCGACCTGGGTACCTCGTCGGTTGTGGCCATACGGCGTCATTCCGTGGGGGAATAGAACGAGCGTCGATCCATTCCGTGGGGGAATGACGCCATACGTCGATTCCGGGGTCGCCTCGGCGGCAGCGGCACAGTCCTCGGGAGATCGTTCGACCTCGCCGCATCCTCGGGCACCGGTCTCACGCGCCCGTTCCTCGACGACGTTGTCGCCGAGGTGGCGACCACCTGGACGCGCCGCTGGCGACGCTGGACGGAGGGACCCCACCGTAGACTTCCCGTCGTGAGGGAAACCCCGACGGACGACTGGCCGATCTTCGGCCGCGATGCCCCCGACGTCGCGTGGCGACCCGACCCGGCGACCGCCGCCGAGGCCCGGCTGGCTCGATTCCTGCGCTCGACCGGCGAGCCGACACTCGACGCGCTCCAGGCGCGCGCCGTCGACGGACCCGGCGTGGTTCTGGGGCGCGGCCGCGGACGACATCGGCGATCGCCTGGCAGCGGCGGCCGGCGCGAGGTCGCTCGACTCAGCGGCGGTCCGGCGTGGGCCCGCTGGTGGATCGGCGGCGCGTTCGACTGGTCGTGGGCCGCGGTCGAGCCGCGCGCCGAGCGCGATCCGGATGGCATCGCGATCACCTGGGAGGGCGAGGACGGCGACCGTCCGCGAGCTGACCAACCGCGAGCTCGCCGGCGGGGTGTGGCTGGCGGCCGGGCAGCTGCCGGGCTCGGCGTCGAGGAGGGCGACCGGGTCGGCATCCTCCTGCCGATGCTGCCCGAGACCGTCATCGCCGTCCTGGCCGTCGAGCCGCATCGGGGCGATCTTCACGCCGATCTTCTCGGGCTACGGCGCACCGGCCGTCGCCTCGCGGCTCGCCGACTGCGAGGCGAAGCTGCTCATCACCGCCGACGGCTTCCTGCGGCGCGGCACGTGGGTCGACCTGAAGTCGACCGCCGACGCGGCCGTCGCGGCCGGCGCCCTCCGTCGCAGCGCGTGCTGGTCGTGCCCGCGCGCCGGCGAGGCCGTCGACGATGCCTGGGTCGAGGGCGGGACGCGTGGTGGGACGACGCGCTCGACGGCGCAGCCGCGACCGCCGATCGGCCCCGATCGAGCGCGACCCCGAGACGCCCGTACATGCTCATCTACACGTCGGGCACGACCGGCCGGCCGAAGGGCGCCGTCCACGTCCACGGCGGCTTCCCGATCAAGGCCGCGCAGGACCTCGCCCACACGTTCGACCTGGCCGCGCGCGACACGCTGTTCTGGTTCACCGACCTCGGCTGGATGATGGGTCCGTGGGCGATCGCCGGGGCGCTGCTGCTCGGGCGCGCAGCTCGTCCTGTACGAGGGCGCGCCCGACTACCCGGGCCCGGATCGGCTGTGGGTCGCTCGTCGCGCGGCATCGGGTGACCCACCTCGGCCTCTCCCCGACCGTCATCCGGGCGCTGATGGCCCACGGCGAGGAGCCCGTCCGGTCGCACGACCGCTCGTCGCTGCGCGTCCTCGGCTCGACCGGCGAGCCGTGGAACCCCGAGCCGTGGTGGTGGTACTTCCGCGAGGTCGGCGACGGTCGCTGCCCGATCGTCAACTACACGGGCGGGACCGAGGTCTCGGGCGGCATCGTCGGGGGCAACGTCGTCGGGCCGATCAAGCCGGCGCAGCTTCTCCGGGCCGTGCATCGGGACCGCCGGCGACGTCGTCGATGACGACGGGTCGCCCGGTCCGCGGCGCGCGTCGGCGAGCTGGTCATCCGGGCGCCGATGCCCGGCATGACGCGCGGCTTCTGGGGCGACCGCGAGCGCTACGAGGAGACGTACTGGTCGCGCTGGCCCGGGCTGTGGGTCCACGGCGACTGGGCGAGATCGACGCGACGGCTTCTGGTACATCCACGGCCGCTCCGACGACACGCTCAAGGTCGCCGGCAAGCGCGTCGGGCCGGCCGAGGTCGAGAGCGCCGCCGTCGGCCACCCGGCCGTCCTCGAGGCCGCCGCGATCGGCGTCCCGCACGAGATCAAGGGCGAGGCGATCGTCGTCCTGTGCGTCCTGCGACCCGGCGAGACGGACGACGCCGACCTGCGGGCGGCGGTCGCGCGCGACGTCGCCGACGAGCTCGGCAAGCCGCTCAAGCCGGAGGTCGTCGCGGTCGTCCGGTCGCTGCCGAAGACCCGCTCCGGCAAGGTCATGCGGCGGGTCATCCGGGCGGCCTGGCTCGGTCTCGACCCGGGCGACCTGTCCGCGCTCGACGATCCCGCGTCGGTCGAGGCCATCCGCGCCGTATCCTTGGGTCGATGACCACGGACCGCGGCCCCGGAGCGCGACATCGTCACCTGGGACGACCTCGACCGACTCGTCGGCGTGCCTCGCCGAGCGGCTCGAGCGGCCGGACGTTCGACGTGATGCTCGCGATCACCCGCGGCGGGATGGTGCCGGCCGGGATGCTCGCCTACCGGCTCGGATTGCGCGACATCCTCGTCGCCGCCGTCGAGTACTACGACGACCACGGGCAGCCCGGCCCGCGCCCGACGTTCCTGCAGTTCCCGGCCGACCCGCTGCTGCGCGGCCAGCGCGTCCTGATCGTCGACGAGGTCTGGGACAGCGGCACGACGATCCATGCCGTGACCGAGCGCGTCCTCCAGGCCGGCGGCATCCCGTCACCGCCGTCCTCCACTACAAGCCCGAGCGCTCGGTCGTGCCCGGCAGGCCGGACGTCCACGCCGTCGAGACCGATCGTGGGTCGTCTACCCGTTCAAGGCCGGCGGCTGACGGCAGCGGCATCGGAGGTCCGACATGACCGAGTCCAGCTCCTCGTCGGCACCCCGAAGGGCGCCTTCATCCTCGACAGCGACGAGGCGCGCCGCGACTGGTCGCTGCGCGGGCCGCTGTGCGAGGGCTGGCCGATCCACGACCTGATCGTCGAGCCGGCAGCGGGGCGATCCTGGCGGCCGGCGGCAGCCCCTGGTACGGGCCGGCCGTGTGGCGCAGCGAGGACGGCGGGACGACGTGGACGCACTCGTCGAGGGCCTCACGTACGGCGACGGCGAGGGCGTCACGCCGATCGCGACGGTCTGGAGCCTGGCCACGGCCCCGGACGGCGCCGATCTACGCCGGCGTCGAGCCGGCCGGCCTGTTCCGCAGCGCCGACGGTGGCGCGACCTGGTCGCACGTCGACGGCCTGACCGATCACCCGACCCGGCCGACCTGGGGACCCGGCGCCGGCGGCCTGATCCTGCACACGATCGTCCCCCACCCCACCGACGCCCAGCGGATGTGGGTCGGCATCTCGGCGGTCGGCGTGTTCGAGACACGCGACGGCGGCATCAGCTGGGAGCCGCGCAACAAGGGCGTCCGTGCCGACTTCGTGCCCGGACCCGAGCCCGAGACCGGGCAATGCGTCCACAAGCTGGCGATGGCCGCCGGCGAGCCCGAGACGCTGTACCAGCAGAACCACTGCGGCGATGTACCGCTCGACGGACGGTGGCGCGACGCTGGACCGACCTGACGGGCAACGGCGTGCCGAGCCAGTTCGGGTTCCCGCTGGTGACGCACCCGCGCGACCCATCGACCTTCTGGGTCATCCCGCTCAACGGCGCCGAAGAGGGCCGCTTCATGCCCGAGGCGACCGCCGCGGTGTGGCGGACCCGCGATCGCGGCGACTCGTTGGAGCGCGGCGCGACCGGCCTGCCGCAGCGGGATGCCTACCTCAGCGTGCTGCGCGAGGCCATGGCGCGCGACACGCTCGATCCGGTCGGCATCACGTTCGGGACGAAGACCGGGCAGCTGTGGCACAGCGCCGACGAGGGCGACTCGTGGCGGCTGGTGACGGCCAACCTGCCGGAGATCTGGGCGGTCGAGGCGGTCGTCCGCGCCGACTGAGGCCATGGCCACGGTCCTGCTCCCGCGCTCGCTGCTCGCCCTGTTCCCGGGCGTCGAGCGCCGGCACGAGGTGACGGGCGACACGGTCGAACGGGTCATCCATGCGCTCGACGCGACGGCCCCGGGCATGCGCGACCGCCTCATCGAGGAGGGGCCGCGCCTCCGGCCGCACATCAACGTGTTCGTCGACGGTCAGCCGGCGGACCTCGACGACACCAGTCGGCGACGGCGCGACCGTCCATGTCATCCCGGCGGTGTCCGGCGGCTGACGGCCGCTGACGACCGGGGTCTCAGTCCTTGTCGAAGGCCGCCAGGGCGTCGAACGACTCGGTCCGTTCCGCCACGGCGTCACCGCCGATGGCCCAGGTCGGCCGGCCCTCCCGGGGCGCCCGGCGGCGCGCGGCGGATCGCCGACGACCGCTCGCCAGCCGAGGTCCGACAGGCGATCGAGCGTCGTCGAGGCGGCCGCCAGCATCGCCGCCGCGTGGTCCTTGGCCACGCCGTGCAGCGCCCGTCGGTCTGACACGGCACCGATGTCGGCCGCCGTACGCGCCGCGGCCCGGGCGTCGGCGGCGGCGCCCGCCATGTCGGGCTGGCGGTGGCGCATGAGCAGGGCGGCGGTCCCGGTCCGGCTCAGGGCGGCCGCGACGACATACGGCCACGCGGCGCTGTGGGTCCCGTGGCTCGATCGGCTCGTCGAACCGGATCAGCTGGTCGGGGAACAGCGACCGCCGCACGTCGACCTCGGCCATGATCGCGGGCCATCGCCGACGGCTCGTCGGCGAGCCAGGCTGGGTAGGCGCCGACGACGATCCGTTCCGAGGCGAGGCCGTCGCGCCCGCGCCAAGCCGACGCCCAGGAGCTGGAGCGCGAGCGCCCGACCCGGCGCGCGTCGCCGGGTCGGACGGCAGGCCGGAGGCGAGGTCCGGGGCCACGACGAGCGGGCCCGGACCGATCGAGACGAACGTGTCCGAGCGCCGGTGCAGGCGCCGTGCGAAGGCGTGGTCGGCGAGGGAGCGATCCGGATCCACGCCGCCAACGACGATCTCGGCGACCGGGTCCGCCTCGACGAGGTCGACCCGCTCGAAGGCGGCCACGACGGCGCCCTCCGGGACGCCGAGTGGCGGGATCGCCGTGCCGAGCCGGACGTAGCCGCGCCGCTGGGCGGCCACCCCATCGGCCGACGCGCCGCAGGCGGGCCAGCGCCCGCTGGCTGCCGGACGGCGCCGGGTCATCGTGAGCTCGTCCGGACGACCGGCGCGCGGCCGCTGCGCCGGCCCGGGGTGCCACTCCGGCGACGTCGACGCCGGCCGATCGTGCATGCGGTCGGCCAGCTCGCGACCGATCGGCACCTCGACCCGGAGCAGGTCGAACCCGGCCGCCGGCGAGGGCCGCGACCTCGTCGAGGGCCCCGTCGAGATCGGGCGCGGACCAGCGTCGTGCCGAGCCACGGCCGCGGCGCCTCGCCGAGCAGGTCGAGCAGCTCACGCCGGGCGACGCGGTCGGCGTCGATGCGATCGACGGCGATGTCGGCCAGCCGGCGGGCCTCGGCCTCGGCCAGGCCGGCGACGGTCGGGCTCGCGCAGCAGCTCGGCCTCGAGGGCGAGGTCGACGGCGCCCGACGCGACGTCGAGCGCGAGCTGCTGCGGGTCGAGGTCGTACTCGAGCAGGGCCATCGCGAACGGCAGGGCGATGCCGCCGCCCAGCCCGTCCCGGGCGCTCGCCAGCCAGCGGTCGACGGCCGCGCCGGCCAGCGGCCGGCCGGACCGGTCGAGACCCGTCACGCCGAACAGGCGCAGCAGCGCGCGCTCCTGGCCGAGCGTGGTCGACGCGCGGGCGCGGGCGCCCCAGGCACCGGCCAGGGTCGGCGGCCTGTGTCCGCCAGCCTGTCGATCGTCTTGTCAAGCCACTCGACAGGCTCGATCGAGTCGGACGATGGCCAGGAAGCCGCGGAACGCGGTCTCGGGATCGTCGCTGGCGAACCGGACCGTGCGGTCGCCGACGCGCTCGGCGCCGGGCACGACCGCGGCGTGGTCGGCGACGACCCCGCGCGGGAAGTCGACCTCGATGACGACCGGCGGCCCGACCGTCAGCGAGCGACAGCTCGCCGGCCGCGGCCCGCCGGACGGCCCGTTCCGCCGCGGCCGCGATCCGCTCGCGGGCGACGGTCGGGTGGACGGAGATCGCGCTGCGGCCCCCGTCGGCGGTCTTGACGACGACCCGCTCGGCCCACGGCAGCCAGTCCTCGACCTCGGCGGCGAGGCGCGTCGTCGCCGGCGACGAGGCCGACCGGGATGCCCCACGCCCCGAGGGCCAGGGCGTTCAGCCCGTACTCGCCGGTCGGCCGGCCGTCGAGGCGCGTCTCGACCGGCGCGCCGGAGTAGGTGTGGGCGATCGTGCCGCTCGGATGCCCGGCCCGCGCGTGGTAGCCGACGAACAGGGCCACGTCGAAGAGCGGGGCGCCGTCGGCAGCCGGGCGTGCTCCGGCGACCATCGACCAGGCCTTCTGGCCCTGCAGGACCCGCGCCTTCGGGTGGAGGTCGGCCGGCAGCAGGTTGTACATGTTCCAGTGGCTGTCGTTGACGAGGATGTCGGTCGCGCCCGCCGGCGAGCGCGCCTTCGATGGCGGCATTCGTCTCGCCGACCATGAGATCGACGCGACACGGGATAGCGCCGATCGGAGGGGTCGGTCGGGTGCGGGATGATTGACGCCCGCGATGCCCTCCATGTCGACGCTGATGTAGACCCTCACCTCGACCTCCTCCGGTCCGCTGCGCGCCGGCTGGCCGATCCAGACGTGGCCGTCGGCGAAGCGCTCGGCCTTCCAGATCGGCGCTCGCGCCTTGGTCTCGTCGATGGCGTAGCGGGCGGCCTGGAACGCCGCGTCGCGATGGGGACTGACCGCGACGACGGCGATCGACACCTCGCCGAGCGGCACCTCGCCGACGCGATGGACGATCGCGACGCGGCTCGACACCGAAGCGCGCGGCGATCTCGTCGGCGATCTCCGTCAGGACGGCGGTCGCCATCGAGGCGTGGGCCTCGTACTCGAGCGACTCGACATCCCGTCCGGCGTGGCGCGCGGCCTCGGCCTCCTGGCCGGGAGCCGCCGTGCCGGGCGTGACCCTGGTCCGGCCCAGGAACCCGACCGCGGCGCCATCCTCCGGCGATGCCAGCCGGTCGATCAGCTCGGCCAGGATCGTGGTGTCGAACGGCTCGGTCCGCAGCTCGAGGATCCGCTGGGCGGTCGCGCCTTGCGGGGCACCGCCCGGCGCCCCACCCGATACCGGCGGGATCATGGCCACCTCGTCGCCGTCGGCGAGGGGCGTGGCTGCCTCGGCGTAGGCGCCGTTGCGCGCGAAGCGGACCGAGGCGCGGCCCGGACGCGAGGGTCGGGACGGCGCGCCACCAGCGCGTCCCACGCGTCATCGACCGTCGCGTCGTCGGGCAGCTCCAGCGGCAGCTCGCGCGCACCCGCGAGCTCGCGCTGCATCGCGAAGAGGCGGACGCGGACACGCACGCCGGGGATCGCCAGGCTCAACCGCGCCAGGACGCGACCAGCAGGCCGTCGCCGACGGGCAGGATCGTGGCGCTGAAGCGCGGATCGCCCAGGACCCGCTCGGAGAACTCGCGCAGCGCCGTCGTGTTCCCGTCCTGGTCGCCGACCGGGCGCGACCCCGACACGCGGCCGCTCCACAGGACGTTGTCGGCGAGCGACGAGCGCGCCCGGGGCGAGGCGTTCGTCGATCAGCGCGTCGAGATACGCCCCGTATTCGGCTTTGAGCGCGTCGATGAAGGCGAGGTCGAACGGTCCGGCCAGCGCCGGCTCTCGCGAGCCGCGAACGCGTCGAGCGCCTTGGCCGTGACCTGGCGTGATCCGCTCGTCGGGGACGCCGGCGTCGCGCCACCAGCCCCGGGCGAGGTCGGTCCGTTCGCGGTCCGGGTCGATCGTCACGATCGTGCCGCCGGCCGGCTGGCCGAGCGCGAGCCAGAGCGGTCGAGTAGCCGTACGCCGTCCCGACCTCGACGATCCGCCGCCGGCCCGCGGCCAGCACCGACAGCACCCGGCCGGCGTCCCGGTCGACGATCGGGATACCGAGCGGGGCGGCCGCGGCCTCGATGGCCGCGAGCGCGGCTGGCAGGGGCGCGGCGATCGACTCGATCCAGGCGTGGTCGGTCGCATCGGGGATCCAGTCGCGCTTGTCCTTCATCGGTCCTCCAGTCGGTCGGTCAGGCGAGCGTCAGACCAGGAGCCCGGCGCCGAAGTACAGCCCGGCAGCCAGGATCGTGCCGGCGGCGATCGTCCCGACATTGATGTACAGCAGACCGGTCGCGGATTCCATCGAGCGCGTGCGCGCCGTCTGCACCGCCGCCCACGAGACGATGAGCGGGAAGATCAGCCCGACGATCAGGCGCAGCCAGACGAACAGTGCCCACTCGCCGGTCAACGCGCTGAACGGCGCCGGGTCCGCAGGCCCGGCTCCGACCGCCATCCAAGCGACGAACAGGACCACCTGGATCGCCATCACGGCCAGGAGCACGCGGGCGAGGAGGATGAGCGGCGCCTCCGGCAGCTTCGGGGTCACGAGGTACCAGTGGCCGAGGATCATCGCGGCGAAGACCCCGCCGGTGGCCGCGAAGAGCAGCGCGAACTGCACGAGCAATGCCGCGGCGCCGAACGGTCCGCCGCCCCAGCCGAGCGCCCCGAACAGGACCGTCAGCCCGCCCGCCGCGAGCGACAGGCCTTCGACGAGGTCGGCGGCTCGTGCGGACCGTCTCCGTGCGACGAGGGCCACGACGGCGAGCACGACGAACGCCGCCAGGGCCACCCGGCGCGGGGCGTCGAAGGCCGGATCGGGAATCACCGGCGAGGCCACCAGCGAGCCCGGCAGGGCCCCGTCGCTGAGCCAGGCGAGGATGCCGAAGGCGATCGCGCAGACCGTGGCGAAGCCGAGGTAGCCGCGGGTCGGCGCGGAACGGCGACGGAGCAGCACGACCGCCGCGTAGGTGCCGAGGGCGAGACCGGCCAGCACCGTCCAGTTGATGTACGCGAGGTTCTGGGCGATCTGCGTGGCGGGCACGTCGCGAGTGTAGCCGCGCCGCTAGCATCGACAGTCGACGACCCCGACGGAGGTGCCCCATGGCGCTCCCCACCGGCACGACCATCACCTGGTTCGGCCATTCCTGCATCCGGATCGACACGGCCGGCGGCAAGACCGTGATCATCGATCCGTGGTTCGCCAACCCGACGAGCCCGATCGCGGTCGACGCGGTGGACCGCTGCGACGTCCTGCTCGTGACCCACGGCCACTTCGACCACTTCGGCGACGCGCTCGAGCCTGGCCAGCCGCCTCCGGCCGGTCTGGCCGTGCATCCACGAGATGAGCCTGTGGCTGGGCCGCCGGCTGCCCGGCGGGTCGGACGCGGTCATCGGCATGAACAAGGGCGGCACGGTGGAGGCGGCCGGTCTGCGGGTCACGATGGTCGGCGCCGATCACTCGGCCGGCGACTGGAACCCGGGCGGCGAGACGACGTTGTACCTCGGAGACCCGGCCGGCTTCGTCATCGAGCTCGAGGACGGCTACCGGATCTACCACGCCGGCGACACCCAGCTGTTCTCCGACCTGCGGCTCATCCGCGAGCTCCACCGGCCGGACCTGGCGATGCTGCCGATCGGAGGGCACTTCACGATGGATCCGACCGCTGCCGCGCTGGCGGTCGGGTACCTCGGCGTGCAGGAGGTGATCCCGCTCCACTACGGGACGTTCCCCATCCTCACGGGAACGCCGGACGGGCTGCGTGCGGCGCTGACCGATCGTGGTCTCGGTGACGTCCGGGTCCACGCCCCGGCGCCCGGCGGGACGGTCGGCGCGTCCTAGGGCGCCACGCTCGGGCTCGAGCTCGGGCTCGGGCTCGCGATCTCCGCACCGGCCGCTCGGAACGACACCGCGTCGATCCAGATCGTGGTCGCCGACCGGCCGAGGTCGAGCGACAGGACCGCGGCCGTATCGGCCTGGGACGCGGTGAAGGTGAACGTGAAGGGGGCCCAGGCCGTGCCGCTTGCCGCGTCCCGCGTCACATACGACCTGGTCTCGTTGCTCGACGCGACGCGGATGCGCAGATCGCGCGGCGCCGCAGATCGGATGAAGAGCGAGACGGTGTAGCGCGCCCCGGCTTCGAGCTGCAGCCCGCCTTGGCGCAATGAGATCCCCGCGTATGCCGGGCTACCAGCCGTGATGTCGACGCGCGCCGACGTCCCGCCGGCACCGGGAGCCACGGTGTCGGGGGACAGCGTCGCCCTGGCGCCAGGCGCCACGAACAGTGCCCAAGACTGGACGACGCCGGACTCGAAGCCACCGTTCTCGATCTGCTCGTCGGCCGGCTGGCCGGACGCCGGCGGCGGGGTCGGCGGTGCGGTCGATGGCGGGGCGATGGTCGGGGTGGGCGTCGGGCTCGGCGTCGGAGGTGGCGATGACGGCGGCGGAGGGCTGGGGGACGGTGTCGGGCTCGGGCTCGGCGGCACGGCAAGCAGCTCGAGCTCCGCCTGGAGCGCCGGCAGCTGGGAGATGAAATCGACCAGGACCGCGGCGCCCACGCGGTAGGCGGCCCCATTCGCCAGCGCCGCGTCGAGCGTGTCCGAGGCGGATTCACCCATCGACCGGTAGATGGCCGCCATGCGGCCGCCCGGTTCGTCCTCGCCGAGGGCACCATCGAGGGCCAGGACCGCGGTGCTCCCGATACGAACGGTCGCGTTCACTTGGCGGATGGTCGAGGCGACCTCGTCCGTCCGGAGCGTCGTGCGCTCCAGCTCGGTCTGAAGCGTCGCGCCGTGGGAGGCCAGCTGCTCATTCAGCGCCCGCAGCAGCTCGACGACGGCCGGCCGGACGATGGGCTGCGGCGGCTCCGGAACGGGCTGCACCGATACCGACGGGCCGGGACTGCCCGACGCGCTCGGGTTGCCCGGACCCTGGGCCAGCGCGGCGCTGACGAGGATCGCGGCCACGACGACCGCGAGTCCGCTCCCGATGATCTCGGGTCCGGGAAGCCTGGATGGGCGAGCGTCGGAAGTCGGATCCGGACCCGTCACGGAAGCGTGCCGGCGATCGGCCCGGCGAGCGCGAGCTCGAGATCGCCCGCCCGCATCCCACCGATCGTCCGGAAGACGATAGCCATCGACGATCGACCGTTCCGGCCGGAGATGATCACGCGGTCGTCCATGGCCGTCACGTCGAAATCCACCACCGCGCCCTCGACGCGGACGGTGAGCTGGCCCGCATCGACCGGGCCGATGACGTTCAGCCGATCACCGAGCCGGGAGATCCCGTAGCAGGCACCGATCTCGAGGCCGGCGTTGCCCGAGATGTACACCCCCGTCGAGAGCATCTGGCCAGCCACACTCTCGTCGCGCTGGGTGGCCGCCGTGAAGTTCGACGCCGTGAAGGACGGGCGCACGCCGAGCGATGTCGGCGAGACCATCGGGCGGCCCGGCCAGTCCGGCCGGGCATCACGACGGAGCCCATTACGGGCGCTGTCGATGGGCGTGGGCGGGACGGCCCGCCGACCCCGGGCGGCAACGGGCTCCACGGCAGGGCGGCCGTCGCCGCGGTCGATCGGGACAGCCGTCCGCGGACGCGCGGCACTCGAGCGCGCCCATGCGGTCAGACGTTCGCCGCGCTCGTGGAACGGCAGCCCGCAGCGGCGGCATGCCCGGACCCAGCCGTCGACGCGGGCATCGCAGGACGGGCAGCGACCGGGCGGGGCGACGGCCAGCAGGGCGACCGCGAGCGGCCCGGTGACAGCCCCGAGGGCGAACCAGGCACCCGGGTTTCGCGACCGCCGGGACGCGAACCAGCTCGCCAGTGGTGCCCCTACGCCGGCCAGCAATGCCAGCACGATCGGGAGGCCATCGACTACGCCCTGCAACGCTCCCTCCGATGACATCGGGTCCGAGCCGCCATGCTACCCGAGGTCGGCCGGCGACCGTCATCCCCCAACCCGCCGGAGGTACCGCCGAAGGGCCCCCGTTTGGTGCGGCCGTGCACCGGAACTGCTGCACAGACCCCCGTCCGAGCATGACCGCTGCGACGGTCGGGGCGTAAAAAGCAAGTGAAATTGAGAGGTGGGGGGCTTACGATAGGGCCTCCCGGGGTTGGTACTTTCGGACCGGCCAGGGGAAGTTGTCATCGGGTCCGCTAATTGGGCCCACAGCTGGATCGACGCCATCCTGGGGAGGTCGGGCTGTCGCGGGTGCCGAAGCCATCGAGGCCGAGGCGATGAAGGGGGAATGGAAGAATGCGTGTCGCCGTAGTCGGCTTGGGCTACGTCGGGCTGGTCACGGGTGCATGCCTGGCCGAGTGGGAGCACGAGGTCATCGGGCGTCGATGCCGATCGCTCGCCGTCTCGGCAGCCTGCGCGAGGGACGGATGCCCGTTCCATGAGCCGCGGCTCCCGGAACTCGTCGCCGACGGGATCTCGACGCGGCAAGCTGACCGTTCACGGAGCGATCTGCGTCGGGGCCTCGGCCTCGGCCGACATGGTGATCGTCGCCGTCGGGACGCACGACGGCAACGGCGGCTGGCAGACCGATACGGTCCGCGCCGCGCTCGCCGAGCATCGTGCCCGTCGATGGCCGGACGGCGCGACCCTCGTCGTCCGCTCCACCCTGCCGCCGGACTTCATCCGGCAGCTGCCGACCCTGGTCGCCAGCCGCCGTGCCGCGGTCGGCTCCCCTTCCATCCCGGTGATGCTCAATCCCGAGTTCACCCGCGAGGGTCGCGCCGTCCGCGACTACCAGCAGCCCGACCGGATCGTGCTCGGCATCGTCTGCGATCCCGACGGACACGGCGAGGCCGCGCTGCGCGAGCTGTATCGCGACGCCGGCGCCCCGATCGTCGTCATGGGCGCCATCGACGCGGCGATCACGAAGCTCGGCGCCAACCTCTTCCTCGCGACCAAGATCAGCTTCGCGAACGAGCTCGCCGAGATCTGCGACGCCTTCGGCGCCGACGTGGCGACCGTCGTGGACGGCATGTCGTACGACAGCCGCATCGGTGGCGCGTTCCTGCAAGGCCGGCGTCGGGTTCGGCGGGTCGTGCCTGCCCAACCAGGTCTCCATGACCATCCGCACGGCCGCCCAGGCCGGTGTCGACACGCCGCTCCTGACCGCGGTCGACGAGGTCAACCACCGCCGCCGCAGCCAGGTCGTCGAGCGGGCCGAAGGCGCTCCTCGACGGGCACGCGTCCGCGGACCGACGCGTCGCGCTCCTCGGCCTGACCTTCAAGCCCGACACGGACGACCTGCGCGACGCGCCCGCGTTGACGATCGCCGAGCGAGCTCATCGAGCAGGGCGCCTCCGTGGTCGCCTACGACCCGATGCCGACCGCACGCGAGCGCTCGACGACGATCTGGTCCCGGGTCTCGAGGTCGCGACCTCGGTCGGGCGACGCCATCCGCGGCGCCGATATCGCGGTCCTCGTCACCGAGTGGCCTGAGTTCGTCGACCTCGACTGGGCGACCGCCGGCCAGCGCCATGAACCGACGCGTCGTCATCGACGGCCGCAACGTGCTCTCTGGTGAGCAGCTGGCCGCCGCCGGCTTCCCGTACTCATCGTTCGGGCGAGGCACGCTTGCTGCCGGACGCAGGCGCCGGATGCGGGCGCTGGCCTCGCCCTGGAGCGGCGTCGCTGCAATGGGCCGAGCGATGACCGTCCCGATCGACGCCACCTCCTGGCCGTCGCGCTCCATCGCCGCCGTCGCTGGGCGCCGGCATCGGCGACCGAGGCTGGCGCAGCCGGATTGCCGTCGCCCATGGCCTCGGCCTGCTGGGTCGCCCTGGCCGGCGTCGTCGCGCTCGTCCGGTCTTCCTGTCGGCCCCGGCCGCTCGACCGACGCCGGTGTGACCGCCGACGAGGCCGGCTGGACCGAGTTCCGACGCGAGCTCCGACGCGCGCGCCGTGGCGCGCGATCGCTGACCCTCGTGCGGATCCCCGGCTCCGAGCTGACCCGGACGGCCCCGACGGCGGACCGACTGCCACCCGCTCGCGCCGGCTGGGGCGTGCACCTGCGCCTCGTCGACCGGACGTGGGTGGACGACGGCAGCATCTACGTGCTGCTGCCCGGAGTCGCCCGAGGCGGCCGCGGACGTCCTGCATCGGACGCGCGTCCGGCCGATGGCGCCGGGCCAGCTGCCCGACGACGTCCGACATCGCCACGTTCCCGGAGGACGGGCTGACCAGCGGCGCGATCATCGCGGCCGTCCACGGCGGCGACCATCGAGCCAAGTGCCGACCCCGATCCGGCCCGCCACGACCGCCGTCGAGCCCGGCGAGGCCGCAGCCTTCGACGATCGAGGATGAGCCGGCCGCGGGCGAGGCTGCGACCCGGTCATGATCCGCTCGCCCGGCCAGGTCCGCGACGCCGCGCGGCTACGCCGCGACGAAGCGGGCGCATCGACCTCGCTGATCTGCCTCGCGGCCGCTGCCGTTCGCTGCTGCCGATCGGGCTCCTGTGTGCGCTGCTCATCCGCCTCGAATCGCCGGGGCCGATCCTGTTCGCCCAGCAGCGGACCGGCCAGCACGGCGTGCGCTTCCCGATGTTCAAGTTCCGCACGATGGTCCAGAACGCCGAGGAGCTGAAGGCCTCCCTCCAGCACCTCAACATCCTGCCGCCGCCGGACTTCAAGATCCCGAACGATCCGCGCATCACCCGCGATCGGCGAAGTTCCTGCGCAAGACGAGCCTCGACGAGCTGCCCCAGATCCTCAACGTGATCCGCGGCGAGATGTCGATCGTCGGACCCCGCCCGACGTCGTTCGCCGCGAGCACCTATGACCTGTGGCACTCCGAGCGACTCGAGGTCGTCCCGGGCATCACCGGCCTGTGGCAGGTCAAGGGCCGCGGGACGATGACGTTCGACGAGCGGCTGCGGCTGGACATCGAGTACATCGAGACGTCGCTCGACCATGCTACGACCTGAAGCTGATGGTGCTGACCGCCCTGGCGGTCTTCAGGGGGTCGGGCGTCTAGCTCGTCGCCGCCGCGACCTCGCGGCGCCCGAGGTGCCAGCGCACCTGGCGCGCCAGCCCCTCCCCCGGGTCCACCGTCGGCGCGTAGCCCAACGCCTCGCGGGCCCGCGTGATGTCCGCGCTCGTGTGGCGCTGGTCGCCCGGCCGTGCCGGCTCGCGGTCGATGCTCGGCTCGACGCCGAGATGACCGGCGATGAGCCCGATCGCCTCGTTGAGCGAGATCGTCCGGCCGCCACCGATGTTGTAGATGCCGCCCGCGGCGCCCTGCTCGAGGGCGAGGATCGTGCCCTGCACCGCGTCGTCGATGTAGGTGTTCGAGCGCGTCTGCTCGCCGTCCCCGTAGACCGTGATCGACTGCCCGTCGAGCATCGCCTCGATGAACTTGTGGTAGGCCATGTCGGGCCGTTGGCGCGGCCCGTAGATCGAGAAGTAGCGGACGATCGTGGCCGGCAGCCCGTTCGTCGCGACATGGGCCAGCACGAGCTTCTCGCCGGCGAGCTTGGTGATGCCGTAGGGCGATGACGGCTCGAGCGCGCGATCCTCGTTACCGACCGCCTCGAGCCCGTAAACCGACGACGTCGAGGCCAGGACGAACCGCTGCACCTTGGCCTTGAGGGCCGCTTCGATCAGCCGGTTCGTGGCCAGGATGTTGCACGACGCGTATAGCTCGAGGTCCGTCCAGCTGCGCATGAGGCCGGCCATGGCCGCCTCGTGGATGACGGCATCGGCGCCGTCCAACCATGGGTCGAGGTCGTCCGTGCGCAGGTCGATCTCGCCGAAGCGGAACGACGGCGCTTGGCCGAGCTCGACGAGGTTGGCCTCCTTCATCGGCCGCGGGTAGTACGGGATGAAGGCGTCGAGCCCGACCACCTCGTGACCGGCCGTGACCAGCGTCTCGGCCAGCGACGACCCGATGAACCCGGCCGCCCCGGTGACGACGATCCTCATGGCGCGACATCCTGGAGCACGGTCACCTCTCCTAGATCGATCACCTGGGCCGGTGCGGCCCCGGCAGTCTCGAGACACACGGAACGGACGGACGTGACTTCGGGAGCGCGCCAGCGCAACCCGCTGGCACCGACGACCGGACGGCCACTGTCGGTCGTGACCTGCATGTCCCAGGTCCGCTCGGCCTGGTCGACGCGGACGGTGATGCGGTACCAGGTCCGCGGCTGGACGGTCGTGCCCGGCCGGACTTTCACGGTGCCGTCGAACCATGCCCAGACACCCAGGTCGGTGACCCGGATGCTGGCCGCTTCGCCGCCGCTACCGCGGACGGACAGCATCAACGCATCGGACTGGCCGACCCGCGACAAGCGGACGCGCGCCCGCACGGTGAGGACGGCTCCCTCGATCTCGGGGACGTCGCGGCAAGCACGCACACCGGCCGGCGCGGACGGGACGCGGAGCGCGTTGCCGCCACCGCCGTCACTGACGATCGCCAGGCTGTCCTTGGGGTCCCCGGGTCGGACCGACCATCCGGTCGGCGGGTTGCGGCCGTACGTCCAGGACTCGAATGCGTCCCTGAGCAGGGTCGTCGTCGTCCCGTCGGGCGGCGGCGAGGGCCGGTCGGGGCGATCCGGGTCGGCCGGATCGGCAGCCGGCGGGCCCGCGCCGAGATCGACGATGCCGTGCAGGTAGCGACCCGACGTCCGGTCGGTGGCAAGGACGAGCAGCCCGGCCTCCACCGACAGCGGGCCCTTGCTCGCGCTGACGCGGTCGATCGTCAGCTCGGTCGTGCTCGCGATGAGCGGCACGCCGAGCCCCGTATCGAACTCGATGCGATCGAGCGGCGTGCGTTTGTAGTAGATCGCGCCACCGTTCCCGGGCGAGGTCGCGGCGACCGCGATCGTCCGGGCGGCCGGGTCGACCAGGACGATCGGCCGAGCGTGACGATCCCGCACGAGGCCGACCAGCGCCGTATCCCATCCGCCCTGGTCGTCGCGGGTCGCGAGGAGCGTGAGCGGGTCGAGCCCGCGGACGCCACTGCCCTCGTCGGCCAAGGTCGACAGCGCCGCGGCAACGCCGGTCCGCCCGTCGGCGAGCGGGATCTCGGCGAGGCTCAACGTGTCGTCGCTACGCTCATCCGTCAGGATCGGCTCCGGCGCGGACCACACATCATCGGCCGCGCCGTCGTCGTGGGCACTGAACCAGACGCCGGAACGGAGGTTGGTCCACATGACCCCGAGGCGACCGGGGCCGAACGCGACGAGCGAGGCAACGTCGCTGAGGTCGACCGTCGCCTCCGGACCGCGGAGGGCGAGCGGCGCCGACCAGGTCGTGTCCTCGCCGAGCGTGTGGCTCAGCCACACCCGCCCCGCGGCGACGTACGTCATCCAGATCATGCCCGTCGAGTCGGCGGCCAGCACGGCCGGACTGGCACCAGTGGATCGAACGGTGACCGGGAAGTCCGGGTCCAGGACGAAGCGTGCCTCGCCAGCGTCGTAGCTGAAGCGTCGGAGGCGGATCGCATGGGCCTCGGAGTCACGCGAGCCGCCGGCCACGATATACAGGTGGGTGCCCGTCCAGAGGACATCGGCGTCGACGACCGTGCGCTCATCGACGAGGGCGCCGGTGTCGGCCCAGACCTGGGTCTCGGCATCGAGCCGGTAGATGCCGAGCCGGTGCGTCGTCGGGCTGAAGAGGACTCCCCACCAGCTGCCCTCGGCGTACCACACCTTCGACTGGGCGCTGCTCGATGTCGGCGCGGGGACCGCCTTGGGGTCGACGCTGAAGTCGGCGAAGGTCAGCCCGGCCGGCGCGGGCGGCACCGGGTTCGCGCTGGTCGACGGGCGGCCGCTCGCCGGGGGCGGGCTGGACGATGGGGTGGGTCCCGGAAGGAAGGTCTGCAACGCGACGATCGTCCCGCCGATCAAGATGACGATGACGCCCAGCAGCAGCCAGGGACGCAGTGACCCGTTCGTGGTGACTTCCTCCCCCCGGTCGGTTCGGTGTACGTCGGTTCGGTGGACGTGGCCGGAGTGTACGACGGCACCAGCGTCAGGAGCCCGTGAGCCGTGGCGCGCAGGCAACGCCGGCGCCGGCGCCGATCGCCCCGGAACCCCGTCAGCCGCGGGCGCGCCGCGCGTCGATGGCCGCCGCCCAGGCGAGCTGGGCCCGCACGAGCGGCACGCCGGCGCGTCCGCCCACGTTGATCCGCCGCAGCCGCAACCGGTCGGCCGTGCGCAGATCGTTGCCACCCCGGCTCGTGGTCATCGCCAGCTGCATCCCGGCCTGGCGGGCCGCCTCGACGGCCGATCCGCCGTGGGCGCCGCTCGGGTAGGCGAGGACGCGCGGCACCGCCGACCCGAGCTCGCGTTCGAGGTCCGCGTGCGCGCCGGCGATCTCGTCCACCGCCCGGTCGAGCGGGACGCGGTCGAGCAGCGGGTGGTGACGCGTATGCGGCGCGAGCGTGACCCCCTCCCCGGCCAATCGCCGCAGGTCGTCCCACCCGAGCACCGCCGGCTCGGCCGCGGCTGAGGACTCGTCCGGTGCAGCCTCCGGGGCGAGGGCGAGCGCAGATCTCGCCGACGAGGCGGTCGACCTGCTCCATCGCCTCGTCATGGTCGAGGCCCTTGAGCCACGTCCGGATGGAGGCGACGGTCGTGCGGGCGTGCTCGGGACCGACCGGCAGCGTGCCGACCGGCGTGCTGACAGAGCGTCCAGGGGCGCCGCCCCGGACAGCGGCCCACAGCCGGTCCCACCAGAACGTCGCCGCCGGGTCGGCCGCGAACGCGGTCGGGACGAACAGGGTGACCGGCACGTCGGCGGCTTGCAGCACGGGCCAGGCGTTGGTCGCGAAATCGCGATAGGCGTCGTCGAACGTGACGAGGACCGCCCGCTCCGTCAGCGACTCGGGCCGGTCGATGGCCGCCAGGACGTCCGAAAGGGAGACCGGCTCGGCGTGGCCGGCCACGAATGCGACCTGTTCGGCGAAGGCGGCCGGAGTGGCTGAGATGAGGCTGGGCATCAGCTCCGGCCTCGCGGCCGGCTCATCGACGCGGTGGTAGGTCAGGATCGTCAGGACGCCGCGACGGCGGGGCAGCGCGCGATCGAGGAGACCGGCCGCCAGTCCGGCGAGGGGCCCGCGCGTGGCGGCCGCCATCGCCCGGCGCAGCCGATCAGCCATCCCGACCGCCGATCCGTCGCAGGCTGTCCCGGGCGACCGTGACGATCTGGGCCAGCCCGGGCCCGAGGTCGGAGCGGGTCAGCAGGTCGTCGGCGATCCGCGGATCGGCCAGGCTGGCGAGCGCGCCGATCGCGGCGCCGCGCCCGGGCCAGGGCAGCGAGCGCTGCCGGTGGCGCCCGGACAGCACGGCCCCGATCCAGGCCAGGTCCAGACGCAGGTTGCGGGCCGTGACGCCGCGCCGGTAGTCGGTCGCGACCGGCACGTCGTCCGCTGGCGGGCCGTCGAGTAGCAGGTCGGCCAGACGACCCGGGAAGTCCATCCCGGATCGGACCGCCAGCGGCAGGGATCCCCACACGCGCCCGTTGATCTCCATGAGGTGCCCGACCCCGTCCGCCCCGCGCCGGAACTCGACCATCGCCAGGCCGGTCCAATCGAGCTCGCGCAGCAGCGCGGCGGCATGGTCGAACAGGTCAGGGTCGAGATCGACGCTGACCCGCAGCGAGCTGGCGCCGCCGGTGGGTGGCACCTCGCGCAGCCGCAGGTGCTGGAACGCCGCGAGCGGTCGGCCGCGATGCGTCAGCAGCTCCACGCCGATGCCGTCGCCGGGCAGCCAGCGCTGGAGCAGGACCGGTCCGCCGCTCGACGCCAGGCGATGACGGAGGTCGTCGGGTCCGGCGGCATAGCTCACGGCGTACGCGCCGATCGTGCCGTCGGCGAGGACCTCCCGTGAGGCGACGGGCTTCACGACGATCGGGTAGCCGAGGTCGGCCGCGGCGGCGATCGCAGCATCGGCCGTCTCCACGGAGCGGGTCGGTGGGACCGGGACGCCGAGGCGCTCGGCCATCGCCAGCGTCGCCCGTTTGTCATGCGCCGCCGCGAGGGCGTCCGGTTCGGGCAGAGCGAGCGTCGTGAGGCCCTCGAAGCTCGCCCGGGCATCGGCCAGCGGCAGGCCGATCTCGTCGGTGACGGGGACGACGAGATCGATGTCGCCCGACTCGGCCGCAGCGCGGATCGCCGCCACGACCGCCTCGGGGCGGTCGGCGGTCCGTGGATGGAGGAGCCGGGCGGTCGTATATCGCGATCGGAAACCGGGGCTGGAGGCGTCCGAGTCCGCGGCGGTCACGCGCCACCCCCGCCGCCCGAGGGACCGGATGAAGGCGACCGCGCTGCCGCGGCCGGCGTCGGTGATCAGGACGTGTCGCGACCGCTCGCTCATCGCGTCGCAGGTCGCCCGCGACGCGATGCCGGCAGGCGCTTGACGATCGCCGCCGCGACCTGCTCGGTCACCTCGTCCAGCGGCTGCGTCGCGTCGACCTCGACGAAGTCGCGGACGTGCTCGGCGATCGCCCGGTAGTCCGAGCGACGCTGCTCGAGGACCTCGACCGAACCCTCGCCCTTCCGCGCGAGCAGCACCTCACCGGGCGCATCCAGGTAGACCACGAGGTCGGGCCGAGGGTAGAGGCGCTCAAGGACGAGCCCGTGGACCCGCTGCGACCAGGTCCGGTCCTCACCGGCGACGTCATAGGCGTGGAAGTCGACGAAGTAGTGCCGGTCGAACAGGACCACCGCGCCCGATCGCTGCCAGCGCCAGGCCAGCCACTGCCGATACCACTGCTCGGAGAATCAATTCGCGAGGCGGGCGACGGCGCGAACGTCGGCCAGCCGTCGCCCGACGAAGGACCGGCGCCGTGTCGGGCGCGCCTCGTGGGACCGTGGACCGGCCGTGTCCGGGCGAGCGCCGACGGCACGTTTCACCCGGCGAGCGAGCCGGCTGGTCGGCAGCATCACGTTGCTCGAGTCGGCGCTGACGCCCATGTAGAGGTAGCGCACCGGGACGGGCAGGAGGGTCGACAACCGACCGGCGACCGAGGTCTTGCCGGCGCCGTCGGGGCCGATCAGGGCGACCGTCGTCATGCCGGGCCGAGGACCGGGCGGACGGCATCGAACATGGCCCTCAGGTCGACCGGATACGGGTGCGTCACCTGGAACGCCGGGCGGCCGGCAAAGATCCGTTCGAGCAGGTCGCGCTGGCGGGCCTCGAACGTCTCGAGATGCTCGTTGCGCAGGCCCGGGTGCGCGAAGCGCGCTTCGAGCAGCAGCCAGGCAAGGTCGCGCCGCTCGTACATGAGCGAGGCCGTCATGCGTGCCGCGACCTCGAGCGGATCGATCGGCTCGACGGTGGTCTCCGGTCCGGCCGCACTCACGACGAACAGGATGCGGTCGAGCGGTCCGGAGAGGTCGCCCAGCTCGCCGAACAACCGGTCGGGGGCGACATCGACGTGGAGCTGCCCCTCGAGGATCGGCATCGCCCGATGGAGGAGACGGTTCGGCGGCAGGCGGCGGATGCGTCCCGGCGTCATCCGGTCGAGGCGGCGCAGGACCGGGATCCCGCGCAGCTTCAGCCGGTCGGCGACCGACAGCTGGCGGCGGGCGTCGGCGAGCTGGCTGAGGTGCCAGTCCCACAACCGGATCCGCTCCGGGATGCCGTACATGCGCCCGGCCGTGGTCAGGTACACCCACTCGTCGCCGATGTAGCGGGCGCCGGCGTCCGCGGCCGCCATGAGCATCTCGGTCTTGCCGCCCTTCGACCAGCCGGTGACGAGCGTGCCGACGCCGTCCATCTCGAACGCGGCGGCGTGGACCGGCAGCGCGCCGTTCGCGAGGACGGTCAGGTTGAGGATCGCGATCAGGAAGGGGATCGCCGGAAGACCCCGCTCGCAGACGATCTCGCACGGCCCGCCGATGCGGTCCATCGGCAGGCGGACGACGGCCGGTGCCTTGCGGCTGCGCAGCACATAGAAGTGGTCGTCGGTCCAGCCCGCCTCCCGGGCGCCCAGGTAGCGCAGGCGCGACCCGAGCTCGACGGCGTCGACGAAGCGGATCGTGATGTCCGGCTCGCGATCCAGGGTCCTGGGCAACGGGCCGAGCTGCCGTGCCACGACTGCCACATCGTCATCACCCGCACCGACGAGGCGGACGCCCGCGAGGCCGTGCAGGTCGAAGTCCTCGACGCCGTCGGGCTGGGCGCCAGCGTTCACGACGCGCGCTGCAGATGGTGCTCGGTCACCGGCTCCTCGGTCTCGTGTTGGGCCCGCGATCCGGCCGCGGATGACGCCCGGGACAGTACAGCAATGATGCCGCGTGCGGTCGCACCCAGACGTCACTGGTCCCCTCCGGACCTCTGCAATGTGTGCGGAAAGGCAACGGGTGTAGGATGCCGACCCTACCCGCACCGGAAGCTCCGGCAGCCCGATCCTCAGGGGGAAGCGCGCACCCGATGTCCGACCTGCCTGCCCGTCCGACCACGCCCGCCACGCCCCGATCGTGGGCCCCGTTCCTGGCCATCTTGTTCGGCCTCAGCCTGCTGCTCACGATCCCGGCGGTCGCGAGCGCGGCTCCCGGCGACATCGGCTTCGAAGGCCCGCCCGGACCGGGCGGCGCGCCGAGTGGCTCCAAGCCCGAATCGAAGCTGTGGTTCAACGACGGCAGCTGGTGGGGCAGCCTGTATGACACCGGGACAGGTGACACCTACATCTGGAAGCTGAACCAGGCGACCGACACCTGGAGCCGAACCAGCACGCGGATCGACGATCGCAGCGGCACCCGCGCCGACGTCCTGTGGGACGGGACGAAGCTGTACGTCGCATCGCACATCTTCAACGAGTCCGACGGGAGCGGGACGTCCCGGCTCTATCGATTCAGCTACAACACGTCGAACGACACGTATTCGCTCGACTCCGGCTTTCCGGCGACGATCAACTCGGTCCGCAGCGAAACGCTCGTCATCGCCAAGGATTCGACCGGTCAGCTGTGGGCGACGTGGGAGGCCAACGGCTCGATCTGGCTGAACCGGACGACGACGGGCGACAGCGCCTGGGGCACGCCGTTCCAGATGCCCGGCGCGGCTTCCGTCAATACCGACGACATCTCGTCGATCATCGCCTTCGGCGGCGACAAGGTCGGTGTCATGTGGAGCGACCAGAGCGCGTCGCCGGATGCGGACTTCTTCGCGATCCACCAGGACTCGGCCGGCGACACGACGTGGTCGATCGAGACCGCCTACACGGGCACCAACGTCGCCGACGACCACATCAACCTCAAGACCGATTCCGCGGGCCGCGTCTACGCGGCGGTCAAGACGAGCCTCACCGGCTCGAACCCGTTGATCGTCCTCCTGGTCCGCCAGGCGAACGGCACATGGTCGAACCACACCGTCTCGACCGGGACCTTCGACAACACCCGGCCCATCGTCGTGATCGACGAGGTCAACAACCTGCTGCGCGTCTACGCGACGTCCGCCGGCAACGGCGGGACCATCAACGAGCATGTTTCGGCTCTCAGCCCGATCTCCTTCCCCGGAGGCGATGGCACGGTCGTGATGCTCGACGCCAGCGCGCCAGGTGACATGAACAACGTCACGACATTCAAGGGCAACGCCACCGCGGCGACCGGGCTGGTCCTGCTGGCCTTCGTGGACACCCCGACGAGGGTCTACTGGCACGCCGACATCCTGGGCGGTGGCCCTCCCGGCAACACCCCGCCGACGGCCAATCCGACGAGTGCGACCACGACGGCCGGCCAGGCCGTGACCGTCAACCTGTCCGGCTCGGACCCCGAGACCTGCCAGCTCACGTTCTCGATCGTCACGCAGCCGGCGCACGGGACGCTCGGGTCGATCGGCGGCGCGTCCTGTGCCAGCGGCAGCCCGAATACCGACACGGCGACGGTCAGCTATTCGCCGACCGCCGGCTACACGGGGCCGGACTCGTTCACGTACCGCGTCAACGACGGGACCACCGACTCGGCGCCCGCGACGGCGTCGGTCACGGTCAACCCGAGCGGCGGTGGCGGGCCGACGCAGACCTTTGGCGCGTCCGACGACGCGCAGGTCCGATCCAGTACGGCCACGACCAACTACGGATCCCTGACCACGATCCGGCTCGGCGGCGAGGGGACCTCGACCACCTATCGCACCTACGTCAAGTTCGCGGTGAGCGGCCTCACCGGGACCGTGACCGGTGTCAAGCTGCGGCTCTTCGCGACCGATGCGAGCCCCAACATCGTCCATGTCGCCCAGGTGACCGACACGTCCTGGACCGAGGGCGCGATCAACTGGAACAACAAGCCGGCCCTCGGCACCGAGCGCGGTTCGGGGCCCGTCCCGACCCTCAACGCCTACAACGAGATCACCCTGAACCCGGCCTCGGTGGCAGGCAACGGCACGGTCAGCTTCGGGCTGACCATCGACGGGACCAACAGCGCCATCTTCAGCAGCTCCGAAGGCTCGAGCACCCCGCAGCTCGTCGTGACCCAGAGCGGCGGTCCCCCGCCGCCGAACACCCCGCCGACGGCGAACCCGACGAGTGCGACCACGACGGCCGGCCAGGCCGTGAGCGTCAACCTGACGGGGTCGGACCCCGAGACCTGCCAGCTCGCGTTCTCGATCGTCAGCCCGCCCTCCAACGGGACGCTCGGCTCGATCTCGAATGCCGCGTGCGCGGCGGGCAGCCCGAACACCGACAGCGCGACCGTCGGCTACACGCCGACCGGCGCCTTCACGGGCTCCGACTCGTTCACGTACCGCGTCAACGACGGCACCGATGACTCCGCGACGGCGACGGCATCGATCACGGTCGATCCGGCACCGCCGGGCGACATCGATCCGCCGGTCCGTGGCGCGACGACGGTGAACGGCGCGACCCTGTCGATCGCGTACAACGAGGCGCTCGACGGGACATCGGAGCCGGCCGGGCCGGCCTTCGACGTCCAGGTCAACGGCAGCGCGCGCACCGTGACCGGCGTCGACGTCGCCGGTTCGGCTGTCACCCTCACCCTGGCCACGCCGGTCGTCTCGACCGATGGCGTGACGCTGTCGTATGCCATCCCGGGGACGAACCCGATCCAGGACCTGGCAGGCAATGACGCCCCGGCGATCACGGGAGCGACCGTCACGAACAACACCCCGCCCACCGGGGGCGGCGGGACCGTGACCTCGACACCGGGCCACGACGCCCAGGTCCGCTCCAGCACCCCGACGTCGAACTTCGGGTCGATGACGACGATCCGTGTCGGTGGCGAAGGCACGAGCGTGATCTACCGCTCGTACCTGACGTTCGACGTGAGCGGCCTGTCCGGGTCGGTGACCGCCGTGAAGCTGCGCCTGTATGCGACCGACGCGAGCCCGAACATCGTGCACGTGTTCCAGGTCACCGATACCGGCTGGACCGAGAGCACGATCAACTGGGACAACAAGCCCGCGCTGGGAACCGAACGCGGCTCGTCCGCGGTCCCGACCCTCAACGGCTACAACGAGATCACGCTCGCGCCGGCCTCCGTGAGCGGCAACGGCCTGGTCAGCTTCGCGATCACCATCGACGGCACCAACAGCGCGATCTTCAGCAGCGCGGAAGGGGCCAACGCACCGCAGCTGGTCGTGACCCACAACTGACCGCGCGTCCCGTCCCGTTGCTGCGCGAATGGCGCGGCACGGGCCGCGGCGGCCGCTAGGATGGCGCGGTGCAGTACATCGAGCTGCTCCTGCTCGCCGTCGCCGTCCTGGTCGCCGTGGCGTTCCTGGTGTCGCAACTCGCCCATCGTGGATCGGCCGATCATCCGCTCGGCCGGCTCCTGCTGGGCCTCGTCCCGGCGGTCGTCGCCGTGCTGGTCATCCTCATCAACCGCATGGACCTCGTGCCTGACGATCTCGAGCAGCCGATGTGGATCGTCGCGATCGTGCTGATCACGGGGGCGCTCATCGTCGGCACCAGCTACCGGCTCGCACGACGCTGAACCCGTCGAGCGCGACCGAGCACGCTCGGTGCCCGAGCGCACCGAGTCATAGGCCATCTGGTCCGGTTCGCATCCTGAACCGGTATCCTTGGCGCGATCAGCCCAGCTCGGGCAAGGGTGTTCCCAAGGGGGTCGAGTGGAACTGACCGGCTACCTCGCGGTCGCGCGACGGTGGTGGTGGACGCTGCTCGTGGCGACATGGGTCGCCGGCATGTCCGGCTACGTCGTGGCATCGCAGATCCCGCCGACATACGAGGCGGAGACACAGCTGCTCGTGGGTCCGTACAACACGGATCGCGAGACCCTCCAGGCGGCGGGCGACCTCGTCCAGACGTATTCGCAGCTGGTCACGACGACGCCGCTGCTCGAATCGGCCATCGCCGAGGCGGGCGCGACGATGACCCCGACGGACCTCGCCCTGGCAAGCCGCGTCACGGCCAACGACATCACCCGATTCCTGACGATCCGCGTCCAGGACACGAGCCCCGAGATGGCGGCTCGACTCGCGAACGCGCTGGCCGACGAGATCATCACTGCTCGCGGCCGCTGGGACGAATCGTCCCGAGGGCCAGATCCCGCCCGTCGACTTCGCCGTGGCCCCGATCGAGCCGGTTGCGCCCCAGAAGTCGCTCATCGTCGGCCTCGCGGCCCTCGCCGCCCTGATCGGGGCGATGGTCCTGGTCATGCTGCGTCGAATACCTGAGCGCCGCCGTCCGATCCGAGGACGAGCTCGTCCAGCTCACCAGGCTGCCGTTGCTCGGCAACCTCGACATCGCGCGGTCCCTGCCGACGAGCGATCGCACGCTCATCGACCAGGCGCCGGATTCGCGCGGCGGCCGCGGCGTACCGGCTGGTGCTCGCCAAGGTCGGTCTTCCGCGAGCGCGGCCGTGCCGCGCGGTCGGTCGTCGTCGTCGGGGCCGGCTCGGAAGGTGCCAGCGGCCAGGTCGCGGCCAACCTCGCGGCCATCACCGCCCGCGAGCGGTCGCCAGGTCGTGCTCGTCGACGACGATCCCGGTGAGGGCTCGGCGACCCGCATCTTCGGCCTCGAGGACCGGCAGCGGCATGACCGACCTCGTCGCTGGCCATCGCCGGCCGACGTCAGAGCCGCCTCGTCCGCGTCTCGTCGACGCTGCGCGTGCTGCCCCGCGGTACGGCGCCGAGGATCCCGACGCGATCGATGTCGGACCGGGCGGCCGCGATCCTGGCCGCGCTCGCCGACCAGGCCGACTTCGTGATCGTCACCACCGGCGCCCTCCACCTGTCGGCCGGCGCCCTCGTCGTGGGCCCAGGCGGCCGACTGCCGGCGTCCGTCGTCGCCGCCCGCGATCAGGCGCGGCGCGACGACGTCGAGTACGCGGTCGAGAGCCTTCGGCTGGTGGGCGTCGAACGTGGCGGGACCGTCCTGGCCGAGCGACGGCGCAGCATCGCGCCGCGGCACGACGCCGGCCGCCTGGCCCGCAACCGTCCGCAGCCGGCCCCGCGGCCGCCCGTCGTCGCAAGGCCGAGACGCGATCCGAGACCTCCGGCCCGAATCCGTCCGTGACGCGATCCGTGAACCGATCATGCGGCTCGAGCCCGAGCCGGTCGTGGAGCTCGACCCCCGTCCCGCCGGGCAGGAGTCCGAACCGCCGTGCCCCGCGCAGGCCGGCGGCGATCCGACCGACTGACCGGACCCTGCCCGGACACCCGCGATGCGCATCCTCGTCACGGGCGGCGCGGGCTATATCGGCTCGCAGACCGCCCGCCAGCTGGCCGACGGCCGGCCACGCCGTGGTCGCGCTCGACGATCTCGGCGCGGTGGCTACCGCGCAGCCATCGGCGACCTGCCGCTCGGTGGTCGGCGACGTCCGCGACAGCGACGCTCGTGGCGGCGGCGATCCTGAGCGCCACGCCGATCGATGCGGTCGTCCATTTCGCGGCGCTCAAGTCGGTCGAGGAATCGGTCGCCGACCCGGGCACGTACTTCGATGACAACGTCGGAGGGACGCTGGCCGTCCTGCGTGCGATGGCCGACACCGGCGTCCGCCGGTTCGTCTTCTCCTCGTCGTGTGCGGTGTACGGGCCACCGGACACCTCGCCGGTCGACGAGAGCGCGCCGCAGTCCGGCCGATGAACCCGTACGGCGAGAGCAAGCTGCTGTCGGAGCGACTGCTGCCGTGGTTCGAGTCGGCGAGCCACGGCATCCGCTCGGCGGTCCTGCGCTACTTCAACGCGGCCGGTGCCGCCGACGGACGGCTCGAGCGGCGAGGACTGGACACGAGGCGCCCAACCTCATCCCGGTCGTCCTCGACGGCCGCGGCCGGTCGGCGGCCGGCGGTGCGCGTCTTCGGCACGGACCATCCGACCCCGGACGGGACTCGCGATCCGCGACTACATCCACGTCCTGGACCTGGCGGCGCGCATCGCGCGCCCTCGAGGCGATCGATGCGCGCGACGAGTCGCTGACCGTGAACGTCGGGACCGGTGTCGGCGTCTCCGTGCTCGAGGTGCTCGAGGCGGCCCGGCGGATCACCGGGCGCGAGTCCCGGCCGATGGCCGCCCCGCGCCGCGAGGGCGACCCGTCGGCGATCTGGGCGGACACGCGCGCGGGCGGAAGCCGAGCTGCTCGGCTGGCGCGCGACCCGCACGCTCGACGACATCGTCGGCTCGGCGTGGCGCTGGCACACCGGCCCATCCCGAGGGCTATCGCGAGTCCGGCCGACGAGCCGGCGCGGCACGGGCCGATCGGTCGCGACGGGCGCCCGAGGGACCGGCGCCTGACCGTGGCCTACGTGATGTCGCGCTTCCCGAAGCTGACCGAGACCTTCATCCTGGCCGAGATCGTGGCCATGGACCGGGCGGGCGTCCGCGTCGAGCTCCATCCGCTCCTGCGCCAGCGCGGCGAGCCGGTCCAGCCGGCGGCCGTGCGCTGGGTCGAGCGCGCCCACTACCTGCCGTTCCTGTCGCCGGCCATCCGCGCAGCCAGCTGTGCGTTCCTGCGCGACCCGCGCCGGCGGCGGCGCTACCTGCGCGGCACTCGCGGACATGATCCGCGGCACGTGGCGCAGCCCGAACTTCCTGTTCGGCGGGCTGGGCATCTTCCCGAAGGTCGCCCACGCCGCCTGGCGATGGAGGCCGAGGGCGTCGAGCACGTCCACTGCCACTTCGCGAACCACCCGGCCCTCGCCGGGCTTCCTCGTCCACCGGCTGGTCGGGATCCCGTACAGCTTCACGGCGCACGGCTCCGACCTCCACGTCGACCGGACGATGCTGCCGGCGAAGGTCGCCGAGGCCGCGTTCGTCGTGACGATCTCGCAGGACAACCGGCGCGCTCATCGAGGCGACCGCCGGGGCCCGCGCCGAGCGGCAAGGTCGAGGTCATCCACTGCGGCGTCGACCCGGCCGCGTTCCGGCCGACCGCCACGGGCCGCGACGGCCCGCTGCGGATCGTCGCCGTCGGGACGCTCCACGAGGTCAAGGGCCAGGTCCACCTCATCGAGGCCTGCCGCTCGGCTGGCCGAGCCGGGGCGTGCGCGTTCACCTGCCGGTTCATCGGGGACGGACCGGACCGCGCGGCCCTCGACCGCGCGGATCGAGCGCCACGGGTCTGGCCGACCAGGTCACCCTGGCCGGGCGCATGACGAGCGATGCGGTGGCCGCCGAGCTGGCCGCCGCCGACGTCCTCGTCGCGGCCAGCGTCCCGACCCGCGAGCGGCAAGCGCGAGGGCATCCCGGTCGTGCTCATGGAGGCCATGGCGACCGGCCTGCCGGTCGTGGCCAGCCGCCTGTCGGGCATCCCCGAGGCGGTGACACGACGGCGTCGACGGGCTGCTCGTGCCGCCCGGCGACGACGAGGCCCTCGCCGACGCGCTCGAGCGCCTCGCCCGCGACCCGGCCTGCGGGCGCGCCTCGGGACGGCCGGTCGCGAGACGGTGCTCGCGCGCCTTCGACGTCGACGCGAACGCCCGGACCCTGGCCGACGCGGATCGCGCGAGCACCTGGTCGCCACCGGCGCCGCCGCGATGCCCGAGCCGGCCGAGCCGCGGCACGGCGCCGTCGCCGGTCGAGGCCGTCGGATGATGCGCCTGCTGTTCTGGCTGGCGGCCGGCGGTCGTCGGGCTACACGTACGTCGGGTTCCCGCTGCTCGTCATGCTCCGGGCACGACTCCGGCCGCGGCCACAGCGCGACCGCCGACATCACGCCGACGCGTCAGCGTCATCATCGCCGCCCACGACGAGGCCGGCGGCGATCGGGGCCCGGGTCGACAACCTGCTCGCCCTCGACTACCCGGCCGGACCGCTCGAGATCGTCATCGCCTCGGACGGATCGACGGACGGCGACCGTCGCCGAGGCCGACGACGCGACCGATCCGCGCGTCGCGGGTCCTCGACCTGCCGCGCACTGGGCAAGGCCGCCGCCCTCAACGCGGCCGTCGCCGCCTCGACCGGTGAGATCCTCGTGTTCTCCGACGCCAACACGGCCTACGCGCCGGACGCGGTCCGCCAGCTGGTCCGCTCGTTCGCCGACCCCGAGGTCGGCGGGCGTGGCCGGCAACCAGGTCTACCTGCCGGCTCGCGCCTCGAGGCGGGCCGACCGACCCGGCCGGCGCGACGGCCGTCGGCGCCGGCGAGCGGAGCTACTGGGACTTCGACCGGATGGTCAAGGAGGCCGAGAGCCTCGGCGGCAGCGTCATCTCCGCGACCGGGGCGATCTACGCCATGCGCCGCGAGCTGTTCCGCGCCGGTCCCCGACGGCGTCACCGACGACTTCGTCACCTCGACCCGGGTCGTCGCGCCAGGGCGACGGCTCGTCTTCGAGCCGGCCGCGATCGCCCTCGAGCCGGTCGCCGGCTCCGAGCGGCCGCGAGTACCGGCGCAAGGTCCGGATCATGACCCGCGGCCTGCGCGGCGTGGCCGTCGCGCGCGAGACTGCTCGACCCGCGCCGGTCACGGGTTCTACGCCGTCCAGCTGTTGACCCACAAGCTCCTCCGCCGGCTGATGGTCGTGCCGCTCCTCGTCATCGCGGTCGCGAGCCCGGCCCTGTGGGACGACGGACCGATCTACCGGCTCGCGACCGTCGGCCAGGTCGCCGTCTACGGCCTGGGCGCGCTCGGGCTCGCGCTGCGGCGAGCGGCCGGCCGGGCGGCGGCCGTGGTTCTCGATCCCGGCGTTCTTCTGCTCGTCAACGTCGCCTCGCTCCACGCGCTGTGCGAACCTCGTCAGCGGCCGGCGCATCGATCGCTGGCAACCGGCCCGACGTGTGGCGCGCCGGCAGACGCGAGCGCCCGAGCCCGATCCGGATCCGTGGCGGCATGAGCGCGCCCGGCGACGCTCCGAGCCGACCGGCGCGCGGCGGCCCGGCCGCCGAGGTCGAGCCGACGGACGATCGGCGATCGCTCGGCATGGGCGATCCTCGCCATCCTGGGCGCGATCCTGGCCGCGGGATCCTGGCCGCCGATGCGCCCGATCCTGGCGGTCGCGGCGGCCAGCGCGCTGCTGCTCGGCATCGCGATCGTCCTGCGCCCGGACGTGGCGACCCTGACGACGATCGCCATCCTGTACAGCAACGCGGCGGTCGTCGCCGTCCGCTTCCACGGCGTCCCGTTGTTCGTCGGCGGCGCTGCGTGCCGATGCTGCTGGTGGTGCCGCTCGCGCGCGACCTCATCGTCCGCCGCCTGCCGGTCGTCGCCCCGCCGATGCTGCCGTGGATGGTCGTGCTCCTGTTCATCCACTTCGATCTCGGCCCTGTTCTCGAGCGACACGGTCCGGTCGTGGGATGCCGTGGTCGTCTTCGTCGTCGAGGGCTTCGGCGCTGTACTTCCTGCTCATCAACGTCATCCGGACGCCGGCGATGCTGCGCCAGGCGACGTGGGTCCTGGTCGGCGTCGGGCGCGCTTCGTCAGCGTGCTGTCTCGGTCCACCAGGCGATCACGGGCAACTACGACAGCAACTACCTCGGCTTCGCCCAGGCCCGACTGCGGCGTTCCGGACCGGCGTCGACGACGCTGACCGGCGAGGTCGCTGCAGCCGCGGCTGGCGGGCTCGATCGGCGAGACGAACCGGTTCGCCCAGGTGATGCTCATGCTCGTCCCGCTGGGCATCTTCCGGTTCATCGGCGGAGCCGACGGCGGTCCTGCGCTGGACGGTCGCCGGCGTCGCCGACGGCCTGATCATCACGCTCGGTGTCGTCCTGACGTTCTCGCGCGGCGCGCGCGGTCGCGCCTCGGGCTGCTGGTCGTCGTCGCTGGTCGTGCTGCGCCTGGTCCGGGCGCGGCACGTCGTCGTGATGCTCCTGTCGCTCGGCCTCGTCGTCGTCGCGTTCCCGCAGTACTGGACGCGAGTGTCGTCCCTGGCGTCGCGGTCGGCTGCGCTGACCGAGGGCTCGAGCCGGCGCGAGCCAGGTCGACAACTCGCTGCTGAGCCGGGCGACGGAGACGCTGGCCGCCGCGCTGGTCATCGTCGACCACCCGCTCATCGGCGTCGGACCCGACATGTTCCCGATCTACTACGAACAGTACGCGGAGGTCGTCGGGATCCTCTCAGGAAGGATGCGGCGACGCGCGAGGCCCACAACCTGTACCTGGGCATCGGCGCCGAGCTCGGGTTGCCCGGGCTCGCTGGTCTTCCTGATCATCGCGTACCATGACCGACGCGGATGATCCTGGCCGCGCGCCGGCGCAAGCATCCACCGGCGACCGGACCTCGAACGGCTCGACGACGCCGTTCCTGCTCGCCCTCGATGACCTACCTCGTGACCGGGATGTTCCTGCACCTGTCGTTCGCGCGGTTCTACTGGTTGATCCTCGGCCGTGGCCGGGGCGGCCGCGGTCATCACGCTGCGCGTGACGGTCGCCGCGAGCCGACGCCGGGAGGCCGGGCCGACCTCGGAGCGGGTCCCGGCGGCCGATCAGCTAGAGCCAGTCGGTGTAGCCGAAGTTCTTGCCGCTGCGCGCCGGGGCCGGCCCGCGGTAGGACGTCCCGTAGCGGCGGTCGATGAGCCATGGCTGCCACGTCGTCGTCGCCCTCGGCCGCCCAGCCGAGCCGCCCGTACAGGAAGCGCGTCGGCGCGGAGCAGGGCCCGGTCGGACCAGCCCCACGCGTCGTAGCCGGCGACGGCGCAGGAGCTCGGCCTGGAGCAGCGGCCCCCTGGAGGCCTTCCCAGGCGTAGCCGGTGAACGCGGGTGGCATCGTCAGCCCACCACCGCGGCGCATCTCCTCGGGCAGGGCGCCATCGAGGTTGATGCCGTTCCTCGTGCAGCCGGTCGGGTTGATGCCGACAGGCTTGGTCGGGTCGCACTGCCAGGCCAGGTCCCCGAAGGAGAACCCGGCATAGGCCGTCCGATCCCCGAGATAGCCGCGGAACACCTGGGCGGTGCGTGCCATCTCGGCGCTGTCGCCGAGGTACGCGGCGACGGCGGCGCGTGCCGCGCCGGCGTGGGTGCCCCAGTTGTTCGGCCGTCGCTCGTGCGTCTGGCGCAGGGTCATGCCGTCGAGCGTGGTCGACAGGAGCGCCCGGAGCCACGGCCGGAACGTGCCGTTGTCGAATGACGGATCCAGCGTCCGAAGCGAGATCAGGTCCGCCGCGATGACGTACGCGGGCAGGTTCCGCCCGAGCGCCAGGGTCCGGCCACCGGCCTCGGTCCCGACCGCCGACTTCAGGGCCGCGAGGACACTCGTCCGGTACGACGCGACGCCGGTTCGCGCGTAGACGAGTGCCTTCGCGAGGACCACCTGGTCGGTGTTGTCGTCCTGGTTCGAGATGTTCGGCGTACCCAGGGCGCCGTCGGCCGCCTTCTTGAGGCCGGTCCATGCGGCACCGCTCATCGGCAACCGGCCGATCCCGGCGGTCGACATCAGGACCCCGCTGCCGGGCACCGGGATGCTCGGGACGACAGTGGAGGTCGGCGTCGGAGTCGGGGTAGCCACCGGCGTCGCGGTCGGCGTGGCGGCCGGGGTCGGGGTCGGGGTCGGCGTGGCGGTCGGGATCGGGGTCGGTGTGGTGGCGGCTGGTGTCGCCGTGGGCGTAGCCGCCGCGGTCGACATCGGCGTCGGAGCCGAGGTCGGGGTCGCGACCGCGGTCGCCGTGGCCGTCGGTGTGGCGGTCGGCGACGCGGCCGCTGCCGTCGGAGTCGGTGTGGCTGTCGGCTTGGCGGTCGGTTTGGCCGTTGGCTTCGGCGTCGGCGGTGATGGCGCCGCGACCTCCTCGACGACCTCGACCTCGACCGTCCCGCGTTCCTTGCCCGCCGCGTCGATCGCCAGCAGCTCGTGGACGCCCGGCTTGAACGAATTGGGGAGCTCGAACCTCACGACGAAGCGGCCGCGGGTCGTCGCCCGGTAGCGGGCCACCTCGGTTCGACGCTCGTCGTCGTCGTCATCGTCGTCGTCGTCATCGTCGTTGGCGGCAGCGGCGTCGAGCGGGTCGGCCCAGACGAGCGCGCCGCGCTCGCTGCGTTCGAATCCTGTGCCGACCACCGTGACGCGCTTGCCCGCGACCGCGTCCGAGGTGACGCGGATCCGGGAACCGCCGGCGGCGGTCATCATCAATGGGACGATCAGTGCGGGGATGAGCAGGAGGATCGGCAGCGTCGCCAGCATGTCGCGGACCTTGGATGGGCGCCGTGGCGGGGGCGGCGGGGTCGGATGCTCGAAGACCCAGTCCTTGCGATCGGCGATGGCGATGTTCCGCACGGCGTCCTCCCTGCGCGGCTGTCGAGCCGGGATGCGTGGGGACGCGAGCGAGATGGTCGTGACGGTTCAACGACCGACGCCATGGCGACTTCGGCAACCCGGCGACCTGGGGGTCCAGGCCCGTGGCTTTGCGACCCCGCCTCACGACGGGTGTGCCTGTTCGGTATCTACGGTCCGGTGACGCTGGTGTCGTAGCGGACGGTGGTGGGCCGACCGCCCCGGTGTTGGGGGTGGACCCACCTTGCACCCGATCGCCGGGCGCGACAATCGGACCATCGTCCGGGGACGGCGAGCGAGGGCGCCCGAGCGACGACCCGACCGGTGCGTCCGGTCCACACGCCGTCGGGTCAGCACCGTAGCGCACCCGCCCGGACGGCACCGCCCGATGGTACCGACTAGTCGCCGTACAGCCAGTCGGTGTAGCCGAAGACGCGTCCGATGCCCGCCGGCTCGGTCGGCAGGCCGAGGTCGTAGCGCGCATTCAGCAGCCAGGGGACGTGGTAGCTGACCGACGAGCGGTTCCAGGTGAGCCCGCCGGCCTCGCCCGATCGCGTCACCAGGCCGGCCGCCCGGCGGAGGGCCTGGTCGGACCAGCTCCACACGTCGCCGTAGCCATTGACCGTCAGGAGCTCGGCCTGGAGCGCGAGCCCCTGCAACGACTCGAGGGTGTAGCCGATGCCGTCCTCGCCCGGTGGCCAGCGCAGGTTCCCGCCGCGGTCTGATATCGCGGACGATGGCCCCGTCGAGGTCGATGCCGCGGCTGGTGCATGGCGGGTTGACCGGCATGTACGAGTCGGGCTCGCAGGCCCAGCTGGACGCACCTTCGACCGGCTGGAAGCGATCCCATGCAGAGCGGTCGCCCAGGAACCCGCGCAGGACCTGGGCGGCGCGGGCCACGTCCGCCGAGTCGCCGAGGTACAGGCCGGCCGCGATCCTCGAGGCGCCGGTGAACGACCCCCAGTTGTTCGGGGCGTCCTCGTGGGTCGCGACGAGCGAGACCCAGCGCCCGTGACCGGCGAGCTCCCGGGTGCGGATGTCGTCGAGCCATGCGCGGAACCGGTCGTCGTCCGCGCCCGACAGGCCGATGAAGTCGGCGGCGAGGACATAGGCCCCGAGCTGCCGGCCAAGCGACAGGATCGAGTTCTCTGCGCCGACCCGTTCCGTGCCGATGACGCTCATGAGCTGCGTGCGTGCCCGGTCCCCATAGACCGGGTCGGCGGTCCGGGCGAAGACCAGCGCCGAGGCCAGGGTGATCACCCCATGCCGGCGGTCCTGGTCGCGCAGGTCGGGGACGCCGGGCGGCTCGTTCGCCCAGGCGATGAGCGCGTCCCACGCTGGCCCTTCCATCGGCCGCGCCATGAGATCGGCCTTCGACATGAGCAGGTAGTCGCCGGCGGGTCGCGCGGATGGCGGCAGCGGAGTCGGACTCGTCTGGACGGGTGGGCTCGGGGCGATCGACGGCTCCCGCGTGCCGGATGGCCCATCCGACGGGCTCGGTGTCGCATCGGACGGTCCACCACGGGACGGCAGCCACATCGTGGCGACGACGACACCGAGGATCACGGCCACGATCGCCAGCCACCACGGGAACCGCCGGCGACGTGGCGGGGGCTCGGCCGGCCCGCCAGGCGCGGTCGGACCGCCGGGCTCGGACGCACGCGTCGCGGAGCCATCGGACCCGGGACCCGTGGGCGTGGGGATCCTGATCGTCGGGCTGTCGTCGGCCATGTCCGCGACAGTCTACGAGGCATCGGCGCAGGTCTCCTCGCGCGAACGGCTGGCGTCACCACCGCCCCATCGCGGGACGACTGTCGTCCCCGGCCATGGCCCCATCGGCGGGGTGACAGCGGCGGCCCGACGGTGCACACTTCTCGTCTACGGAGCCGCAGGGGATGGTCCCCTCCCGTGCTCACCGCGGGCGTCACCGACTCCGTTCCCTCACCCCCGGCCGTGCTTCAGGGTCGGTCCACCATTCGTTCGTCGCGGGCGACTGCGGCGTCCAGGTAGGAAGGAGCACCATGTCGTTGGTCGGCCACGGCGTCCAGTGGACGTCTCGTTTCACCGCACGGACCAGGCTCGCGGCCATCCTTATGGCTATCAGCCTCGTCATCCCCGGCATCGTCGCCCCACCCAAAGCCGCCGCTGCGACCGACTACATCCTGATGTCGCGCGCGGCCCTCCTCGCGCGGCCCGTCAGCGGGGTCGCCTGGGCGAATCTCCGGGCCGTCGCCAACGGTTCGCTCGGCACGCCGAACCTGTGCAACCAGGACTCCAAGCACCACCTGCGGACGCTCGCGGCCGCGCTGGTCTTCGCGCGGACGGGGATCGCTTCGTACGGCATCAAGGCGCGTTCCGCCGTCATGTCGGCGATCGGGACCCTGCGCGTCGGTTGTGACAACGCCGCGCTCTCACTCGGTCGTCAGCTGACCGCCTACGTCCTGGCCGCGGACTTCGCCCAGCTCGCCGGCACCCCCGAGACGACGTTCCGGGCGTGGCTGAGGGCGATCCGGACGAGGGCCATCGGCGGCCACGGCGTCTGGAGCTCGCTGTACCGGACGCACGTCCGGTCCGCGACGAACTGGGGCGCCTACGCCGGTGCCTCGCGCATCGCCGCCAGCCTGTACCTCGGCGACAGCATCGACGTGGCCGCCGCCAGCCGCATCACCCGCGGGTTCCTTGGCGACCGGTCGGCGTATCGCTTCCCGGACAAGATGACCTCGGCGGCACTGTCATGGTCGTGCGCGCCGACCATCTACACCCCGGTCAATGGCACGTGTACCAAGGGCGGGGTGAACGTGGATGGCGCGGTCATCGCCGATATCAGCCGCGGTGGCGCCCGTCGCTGGCCGCCCGGCAGCACCGGCATCGCCTACCAGCTCGACTCCATCCAGGGCGTGGGACTGCAGGTGGAGCTGCTTTACCAGAACGGCTACTCATCGGCCTGGACGTGGTCGGCGAGCGCCCTGCGGCGCATGGCCAACTTCGTGACCCGCTCGAGATCGGGCGGCGGTGTCGGCTGGAACGGCACCACGGCTGCCCGGCAGATGCCGTGGCTGCTGAACAAGCGCTACGGGTTGTCGATCCCGCGCGTCAGCTCCGGCATGGGGCGAGCGATCGGGTTCACCGACTGGCTCTGGGGCAGCTGACCCTCGACTCGCGTTAGTCCCGCGTCCGCGTGACACCGCCCCGACCCCCCTAGGGGCCGGTGTCACGCCGGGCGCCCCGTCGCTCCGACAACCGCTCGTCATAGCGCTGGTCGCGCCACGCAAGGGCGGCCTTGAGTCCGTCGCGCCGGACGATCGCATCCCACTCCCGCTGCTCCGGCGTGTCGGCCGCGTTGATCATGGCGCCGAGATCGAGCCCGCTTTCCACGGCCAGGCGGAAGCCGGCGGCATCCATCGCCCGGTTCAGCATGCGCTTGGTCAGCGCCATCACCTCGGGCGGCGTGCGGGCCAGCCGATCGGCCAGCGCGTCGACCTCCGCCGCGAGCCGGTCTGCCGAGACGACCCGGTTGACGAGCCCCATCCGCTCGGCCTCGGCGGCATCGACGAGATCCCCGGTCAGCAGCAGCTCGCGGGTCCGCTTCTGGCCGATGAGGTATGGCATCAGCAGCGTGACCGGCGCCGAGCCGTAACGGATCTCCGGCTCGCCGAGCATCGTCCGCTCGGCGGCCACGACGAGGTCGCACGCCATCGCCAGCTCGAGACCGCCGGCCAGCGCGTAGCCGTGGACCTGGGCGATCACGGGCTTTGGCGAGTCGAGGAAGCGGAGCGTCGTGGCGACGTCGACGGCCAGCAGCTCGCGCCAGCGGACGGGGCCGTCGATCGGCGATCCGGCCTCCTCGGTCAAGTCGTAGCCGGCGGAGAATGCGCGGCCGGCGCCTTCGAGCACGATGACCCGGACGTCCGGGTTCGCCTCGGCCGCGTCCAGCGCATCGACCAGCGCCCCCACGAGCGCGCTATCGAGGGCGTTGAGCTTGGCCGGACGGTTCAGGGTCAGCCGGACGCCCCACTCGGTCGGCGTCGTGAGCAGGACCGGCTCGTCAGCCATGGCTCGTCTCCTCGGCCGCGATCACCACCAGCGCATCGACCGCCACGACCCCATCCGGTGTCGCGATGACCGGGTTGAGGTCGAGCTCGACGATGTCCGGCCGGCGCATCGCCAGCGTCGACAGGCCGGCCACGAGCGTGGCCAGACTCGCCAGGTCGACGCCGGCCCGGCCACGCACGCCGTGCAGCACGGGGCCGCCGCGGAGCTCGTCGAGCATCGCACGGACGGTCGACGGCCCGACCGGCGCCAGGCGGATCGCGACATCGTCGAGGACCTCGGCGAAGAGCCCGCCCAGGCCGACGATCACGCACGGTCCGAATGACGGGTCGCGGCGCATCCCGACGATCAGCTCGACTCCCGGGGCGGCCATCGGCTCGACCAGCAGGCCTCGCGCGACCACCCCATGACGACGCGCATCGGCGAGGAGCTCGGTCGCCGCGGCTCGCACGGCGGCCTCGCCACGCAGGTCGAGTCGGACGAGGCCGAGCTCGCTCTTGTGGGGCAGGTCGAGCGCGTCGATCTTGAGGACGACGGCGCCATCGCCGAAGGACCGTGCCGCCACGACGGCCGCCTCGGGATCCGGCGCGGCGGTCGCCGGAGTAACGGCGAGCCCATCGGCACGCAAGAGCTCCAGGCTCTCGCGCTCCGGGAGCGGTCGGACGACCGACGTCGGCGACCCGTCGCCGGGCTCGAGGCCGTAGGCGGTCCGATCGCGGGCGAGGGCCGGCCAGGTGACGCGCCACGGGCCGTCGGTCGCCCGCGCCTCGCGCCGGCGCTGCCACTGGGCCACCGAGCCGATCGCCAGGAACGCCTCGTGCGCGCCCCGCAGCAGCGGCGCTCCTCCTCCCTGCTCGTCGAGCACGGCCTTCGTCTCGGGCGGGGGCTCACCGGACGTCAGCGACACGTAGACGGGCAACAGCCACGGCCGCTCGCGCGTCGCGTCGAGCAGCGCGCGGGTCACCTCGTCGGCCGTCTCCACCTCCGCCGCCATCGAGCGATACGGGAAGTCGTGGACCTGGACGAGGACGTCGTAGGCGCCCGACGCCGCCATCGCCTCGAACACGGCGCCGTAGGCGGTCGTCGCGTCGGCGGCGCCCCACGGGTCCAGCGGGTTGCCGATGAAGCCCATCGTGGGGAGCGCCTCGAGGATCCGCTCGCGGGCGTCGCTCGGGATCGGTGGCAGGTCGAGCCCGGCGGACGGCGCGAGGTCGGCGATGAGCGACGCCTCCCCGGTGCTGACGGTCACGACCCCCGTCCGTCCGAGACCGATGCCGCGGCCGGTCCGGCGGATGCCCTCGACGAGCTCGGCTGTCTCGAGCAGCTCGTCGAGGTCGGCGCAGCGGATCACGCCGGCCGCGTCGAGGGCGGCATCGGTCGCGCGCGCCTCACCCGCGAGCGATCCGGAGTGCGCGACGGCCGCCTCCCGCGCGTGCTCGCTGCGGCCGACCTTCACGGCCACGATCGGCTTGCCCATCTCGAGGGCGCGATCGGCCAGGGCGAGGAACCGCTCGGGTCGCCGGAAGCCCTCCAGGAACAGGATGACCGAGGTCGTCGACGGGTCATCGAGGCAGTAGGCGAGGTAGTCGCACACGTCGAGCACGACCTCGGATCCACAGCTGATGATCCGGCTGAAGCCGACCCGCGAGCCCGACTGGACGAAGGCATCGGTGACCGACCCCGACTGGGCGATGCCGGCGACCCCGCCGCGAGGTAGGTAGGGCGATACGTCGCCGATGTAGGTCGCCGAATTCGCGGTCAGGTCGATGACGCCCATGCAGTTCGGCCCGACGAGGGCCATCCCGTGCAGCCGCGCGATGTCGGCCACCTCGGCCTGCATCGCGGCGGCGGCGGCTCCGCCCTCCACGACGCCGCCGCCCGGGATGATGACGGCGGGGACGCCGGCATCGGCGGCGGCCTGCGTGACCACGGCGGCACGGAGCGGGTTGAGCGCAACGAGCGCGATGTCCGGGCGCTCCGGGAGGTCCTCGAGCGACGGGTAGCAGGCTTGCCCGAGGAGCTCGGTGTATTTCGGGTTCACGAAGTGGCAGCGGGTGGCACTGCCCATGAGCCGCAGGTTGTCGCGGACGGTCTCGGCGATCCAGCTCCTCGCCGAGGCGCCCACCACCGCCACCGAGGTCGGCTCGAAGACCGGCCGCAGATCGATCGTCCGGCGCTCGGCCGTGGTCGGCCGTTCGGTCGTCTCGGTCATCCCACCACGCGGGGCACGCCGCGCTTCTCCAGGGCGCGGGCGATGATCAGGCGCTGGATCTCGGACGTGCCCTCCCAGATCCGATCGACCCGTAGCTCCCGGAAGAACCGTTCGGCGGCCGTCTCGCGCATGTAGCCGCGGCCGCCGAAGACCTGGACGACGCGGTCGGCGCAGCGGAAGGCGGCCTCCGAGGCGAACAGCTTGGCGAGCGACGCCTTGGCGTGGACGACCTTCGGATCGGCACCGGTGTCGGCCAGCCAGGCCGCCTCGCGGGTGAGGAGCCGTGCCGCCGATGCGTCCGCGGCCGAGTCGGCGAGCGGGAACGAGACGCCCTGGAAGTCGAAGATGCGCCCGCCGAATTGGATCCGTTCCGTCGCCCAGTCGACCGCGTCGGACAGCAGCCGCTCCATCGCGCCCGTGCAGCGCGCCCCGATGTGGATGCGCTCCTCGACGAACCAATCGTTGGTGAGCTCGTCGGCGCGTCCGACCCCGCCGAGCACGGCGGACGCCGGAACGCGCACGTCGGCGAGGACGAACTGGGGATGCCGGTCGGCGAACGTGTGCATGTAATCGGGGTCGTGGCTCATCGTGACCCCGGGCGTGTCGTAGTCGACGAGGAAGAGCGTCGGCAGCCGCGCATCGCCGTCGACCACGAGGCAGTGGAAGATCATGAAGTCCGTCTCGTCGGGCGGCCCGGTGACGAACCACTTCTCGCCCTGGAGGACGTAGTCGCCGGTCGCCGGGTCGCGCACGGCGGTCGCCGCGAGGGCCCGGGCGTCGGAGCCGGCCTCGCGCTCGGTCACGGCGTACGACCCGAAGCGCTCGCCGCGGAGGCTCGGCTCCAGGTAGCGCCGGCGCTGCTCGGCGTCGCACTGGATCAGCGCGTTGTAGGCGCCCGGGATGTACGACCACAGTCCGCCCGTCGACTGGCCGAACTGCTCGTGGACCAGGACCTGCTCCACCATCGACCAGCCCTGACCGCCGGCCTCGACCGGCAGCGAGCCGCCGACCAGGCCGGCCTCGATCGAGGCGTCGCGGATGGCGGCGCGCGTCTCCATCGGGAGGCGCCCGCCGGCTCGTTCGAACGCGACCTCGTGGGGCTGCAGGACCTCACGGGTGAACGTGCGCGCCCGATCGCGCAGCGCGGACTGCGCGTCATCCAGGGTCAGGTCCATGGCGCAAGGATGGCGCACGGGATGCGGCGGCTCGGGCGGTCGTCGCAGGGCGCGGGACGGCGCGTTGGCGATTTGCACCGCGCCCTTGAGATCGGTTGCCACATCCGCGCCATCTTCGGGTATCGTCGGTCGCGCCCCGGGGGGAACGGTCGTCGATCGGGCTGGCGGGGTTAGAGATCGGAGGGGAACGTGGCTTCGAGCCAGGAGGAGCCGGACGGGCTCCGATCGGCGCTCGACCCCGAGACCGTCCTCGCCTCGACCGACGACGGCCGGGCGGCGAACGTCAAGCAGATCCGCGGATCGAGCCTGTTGCTGCTCGGTCGGATGATCGGCCTCGCCGTGGATTTCACGGCGCAGGTCCTCATCGTGCGCTATCTCGAGAAGACCGAGTACGGCGCCTTCGCGCTGGCCCTCTCGGTCGTCGCCATCGGTACGACCCTCAGCCTGCTCGGGCTCGAGCGGACGGTGGGCCGTTTCGCGCCGATCTACCAGGAGCACGGCGACCTCGGTCGGATGTGGGGATCGATCGTGGTGGTCGTGACGACGGTCATCACCGTTGGACTGGCCGTCGTACTGGGCACGTACGCCTTCCAGGGCCTGATCGGTGGCGTCGTCCACAACGAGCTGGCCCTGTCGATCCTGATGCTGATGATCGTGCTCTCGCCCCTACAGGCGCTCGACAGCCTGCTCCTGGCGATGTTCGCGACGTTCGGCTCGGCTCGGTCGATCTTCTTCCGGCGCTACGTGGTCGCACCACTGCTCCAGCTGAGCGTCGTCATCGTCCTGATCGTGACGGCGAGCGACGTGCGCATGCTGGCGCTCGGCTACGTCCTGGCGGCGGCCGTCGGGATGGCCGTGTACTCCGTCGTCCTGCTGCAGCTATTGCGCAAGCAAGGGCTGCTCGAGCACCTTCGCCGAGATACGCTGCGCTTGCCGACCCGCGAGATCTTCTCGTTCAGCATCCCGCTGCTTGCCTCGGACCTGGTCTTCGTCCTGCGCAGCTCGCTGCCGATCGTGTTCCTCGAGATCCTGCGCACCACCGAGGAGGTCGCCGAATTCCGGGCCGTCGTGCCGCTGGCCATCCAGAACCTGTTCGTCGCGACGAGCTTCCGGTTCATCTTCACGCCGGGCGCGTCGCGCCTGTTCGCGCGGGGCGAGAACAAGGCGCTCAACGACCTGTACTGGCAGACGGCGGTCTGGATCGCGATCCTGTCGTTCCCGCTATTCGCCCTATGCCTGGCGTACGCCGAACCCGTATCAGTGCTGCTCTTCGGCGAGCCCTACCGAGGCGCCGGGATCGTGCTGAGCATCCTGTGCATCGGCTACTACGTGAACGGCGCGATGGGCTTCAACTCGCTGCTCCTGCGTGTCTTCGGCCGGGTCCGCTACATGGTCACGTCGGACCTGGCCACCGCCGCGGTCAGCCTGACGGCGACGGTGCTGCTGATCCGCCAGTTCGGCGCCGTCGGCGCCGCGATCGGGACGGCGGCATCGCTCCTGCTCCAGAACGCGTTGTATCAATGGGGCCTCAAGACCCGCACGACCGTGGAGGCATTCGACCGACGCTACGTGCGAGCGTACGCGTCGATCGCCATCGGCGCGATCGTCATCGTCGCGATCCAGGGCGCGCTGCAGCTGGCCCTCCCGGCGGGGATCGTCTTGGTGGGGGCAGTATCGTTAACGATCCTCGGGATCAATCGTCATTCGATGCAGATCGTGGAGACCTACCCTGAATTGGGACGCTTCCGCCTGGTTCGTCGCATCTTCGGCGATGCACCGCTGACATGACCGACCACGCGGCAGCCGTCGCGATGGCCCCGGAGCGACGCGAGCATCGCCCGCGCCGACGCTGGTTGCCGCCCGTGTTCGAATTGCTGGCGCACCTGTTCGCGCCCGCCGACTCCGGGCGCGGGACCCTTGTCATCGAGGCCGGCGATGACTGGTCCATGCCGCCCGATCCGGGTCCCGAGGTGGAGGTCCTGCTATGGGGCCAGCTGCCGCGCAACGAGCGGCCGTCGCTCCGCTCGGTCGCATTCGCGGTGCGGCGTGAGGCCGCGATCGTGAACCTGCGGGCCCGGCCCCGAGGCAACCTCCGCCTCGCCGAGCTCCACCGATTGCCGCCGGTCTCGCGCCCGGGCAGCCTCCGGCGCCCGATCCGGTCGGCGGCGCTGGGCGGCGTCTTGGCCGAGCTGGTTCGGGGTGGCGAACGTCCGAATCGCGTCATCGACGAGGTCGCGTCGGCGGCCGGCGCGACCTCGCTCGCCACCGGCGTCCGGCCGAGCGGCGACGGATCGGCACTGGCGCGGCTCGAGCTCGCCGATGGCTCGCCGGCAGAGCTCCGAGTCAGCCGCGTCGGCCACACCAAGGATCCCGAACGCGGGCGTGCGGCCCTCCTCGCGCTGGCCGAGGCGGACATCCCGCTCGTGCCACGGCCGCTCGACTCCGGGACGACCGGGGGGGCCGCGTGGGCGACGGAGACGGTCCTCGCCGGCGAGCACGTCCATGCGCTGACGCCGGAGCTCCTCGAACAGATCGTCCGCTTCCTGGCCGGGCTGCCGAGCGGCCCGCCGGATCGCCGCGCCACCGACGATCAGTTGGCCGAGGTGGCCGTCGTCTTCCCGGAGCACGCCGCGGCGCTTCGCTCGGCGGCGTCGGCCGCCGCGCGCTGGGGCACCGGCCTGCCGACGGTGCTCCTCCATGGCGACATGTGGCTCAACAACATCTTCGTCGAGGATGGACAACTGAGCGGCGTCTTCGACTGGGACACGTGGCACCCGGCCGGCCTGCCCGGGACAGACCTGCTGAATTTCCTGGCCGCCGAGGTTCGCACGGAGCAGCGGCGCGATGTCGGCGAGCTCCTCGTCGACGACATCTGGCGCTCATCGGACGTGATCGACGCCCTGCGTGTCTACTTCGGGCTACGCGCGCTGCCCTTCCCGGACCAGGCCGGGATCGCCGCGATCGCCGTCGGCTGGTGGTCGAGCCGCGTGGCCGGCTCGCTGTACCGCGGCGGGCGGCCCACAGAGGACCCGGGTTGGGTGGAGCGGAATCTCGTCACCGCTCTCGACAAGATCGACGCGCTCGAACGGGAGCTGGGCTAACCCGGGCCGATCAGGCGATCACGAGGTCGGGTGGAACGTCGGCCGCGACCGGCGGGTAGGCCGGCTTGAGGCCGGCGATCGTGTCGGCGAGGATCGTCGCGACCGCCAGGTTCCGGAACCACTTGCGGTTGGCGGGGATCACGTACCACGGCGCCGCGGCGGTCGACGTCTTCGTCAAGGCCTCGTCGAACGCGGCCTGGTAGTCGTTCCAGCGCGCCCGCTCGGCGAGGTCGCCCATCGAGAACTTCCAGCGCTTCGTCGCGATCCTCGTAGCGCGCCTGGAAGCGTTCACGTTGCTCGTCCCGGTCGATCGCCAGGAAGAACTTGACGATCGTCGTGCCATTCGCGACCAGGTGCTGCTCGAACGCGTTGATCTCGTCGTAGCGCTTCGACCAGACCGCCTTCGGGACCAGGTCGTGGATGCGCACGACGAGGACGTCCTCGTAGTGCGACCGATTGAAGATCCCGACCTCGCCCTTGCGTGGGACCGCCCGGTGCACCCGCCACAGATAGTCGTGGGCGAGCTCCTCAGCGGACGGCACCTTGAACGACGTCACCGGGCAGCCCTGCGGGTTGAACGCGGTCATGACCTTCTTGATCGTGCCGTCCTTGCCGGCAGCGTCGATGCCCTGCAGCACGACGAGGACCGCGCGCTTGCCCTCGGCCCAGAGGCGGTCCTGGAGATCGGTCAGCCGGTCGAGCTGGCGGGTCGTGGCCACTTCAGCCGCCGGCTTGTCCCAGCCGAACGTCGCCCCGTGGTCGCGCCGTTCGAGCCGCACGCGCTGTCCTGGCTTGACGCGCAGCTCGTCGCGCAGGTCGATGCGTCTGGCCATTGGCGGGCACCTCGGGCGGGCTTTGGGCGACTCGGTCGTATGATGCGACCGTACCCCATGCACCTGATCGCGGGAGTGCCACCGATGACCGTCGCGACCGCCACGAAGCCGCACCCGATCTACCTGGCCGGGCGCTGGGTCGAGTCGCCCGACGTGCTCGAGGTGTCGAACCCGGCCGACCCGGCCAACCCGGCCGGCGCCACCTACAACGCGACCCCCGAGCAGTACGAGGAAGCGGTCGACGCGGCAGTGGCGGCATTCCCGGTCACGCGCACGCTGCCGGCGTACGAGCGGGGTCGGATCCTGCGCGAGATCTCGGCCGGGATCAGGGCACGACGCGAGGAGCTCGGGCGGTTGATCGCGCTCGAGGCGGGCAAGCCGATCCGCGACGCGCTCGTCGAGGTCGACCGCGCGACGCTGACGTTCCGGCTCGGGGCGGAGGAAGCCGAGCGGATGACGGGAGAGCTCATCCCGCTCGACCTGATGCCGTCTTCGAAGGACCGCGTCGGCATCACACGGCGCTTCCCGATCGGCCCGATCGCCGCGATCTCGCCGTTCAACTTCCCGTTGAACCTGGCCGCCCACAAGCTGTCGCCGGCGATCGCCAGCGGCAACCCGATCGTGCTCAAGCCGCCGTCGAAGGACCCGCTCACGATGCTGACCGTGGCCGAGATCGTCGAAGCGGCCGGCGTGCCCCAGGGCTCCGTGAGCATCCTGCCGATGACCCGCGAGCTCGGCGACCGGATGGTGGCCGATGAGCGGTTCAAGCTGCTCACGTTCACCGGCTCGCCGTCGGTCGGCTGGCGGATGAAGGAGCGCGCCGGCAAGAAGAAGGTCGTCCTCGAGCTCGGCGGCAACGCCGGCGTGATCGTCGACCGATCGGCCGATCTCGACTGGGCGATCAAGCGCACCCTGGTCGGCGCGTACGCCTACGCCGGGCAGGTGTGCATCAGCGTCCAGCGCATGTTCGTCCACGAGGCGATCTGGGACACGTTCATGGACCGGTTCGTGGAGGGGGTGCGCGGCCTGAAGCTCGGTGAACCGCTCGACCCGACGACCGACGTCGGGCCGATGGTCGACGAACACCAGGCGAGCCGGACGCAGGCATGGGTCGACGAGGCCATCGCCATGGGCGGCAATGTCCTCGTCGGCGGGAAAGCCCAGGGCAACTTCTTCCCGCCGACGGTCCTCACGGATGTTCCGGTCGCTGCCCAGGTGTGCAGCAACGAGGCCTTCGCGCCGCTGGTCGTCGCATTCCCGTTCCGCGACCTCGGGGACGCCATCGAGCGTGTCAACGATTCGATGTTCGGCCTGCAGACGGGCGTGTTCACGAACGATCTGGCCGGAGCGTGGCAGGCGTTCAACGACCTGGAGGTCGGCGGCGTGATCGTCAACGACATCCCGACCTATCGCATCGATCACATGCCATACGGCGGCGTGAAGGACTCCGGTCAGGGCCGCGAGGGCCTGCGCTGGGCGATCGAGGACATGACCGAGGTCCGCATCATGGTGCTGGCCCAGCCGTCCTGAGACGCGCCGGGTCGCCGTCCCGTCCCTCGGCGGGACCCTCAGTCCGGACCGGCGCGGTCCAGCCCGTTGCGGATGGCGTAGCGCGTCAGCGCGTTCATGCCCCGGATGCCGAGCTTCTCGGACACGTTGGCCAGGTGCCGGCGGACCGTGTGCACACTGATGTCGAGCGAGGCGGCGATCTGGGCCGGAGACTTGCCTGACGCGAGCATGCTCAGGACCTCGCGCTCGCGGGCGCTTATCGTGCCTGATTCGAACCACCGGACCGAGTCGTCGACGACCGTCCCGGTCACGCTGCTGTGCAGGTACCGCTCGCCGCGCGCCACGGCACGGATGGCCTCGATGAGCTCGTGCGAGCGGGCCCCTTTGACGAGGTACCCGGCCGCGCCGGCGGCGAGGGCCTGGCGGACGGTCTCGGGATCGCTGTGCATGGTGAGGATGACCACGCGCAGGTCGGGGAGCCGGCTGCGGATCGACCGCAGCAACGGGAGGGCATCGCCTTCGGGAAAGGTCAGGTCGAGGACGAGCACGTCGGGCCGTTGCGACATCACGAGCTCGATCGCCGAAGCGTGATCGGCGGCCTCGCCGACGATCGTGAACCCGGACTCCCCCTGGAGGACGAGGCGCAGTCCGTCGCGGATCAGGTGGTGGTCGTCGACGAGGGCGACCCTGATCGATCCATCCGCCGGCGATCGCGTCGGACTGTGGTCCCCGGACACGGGCTGTCCCATCATCGACCGAGACGGACCGGCGGCCCGAGTCGGGCGTCGGCCGGCGTGCCCCGGGGCGAGATCGGCACGACGATGTCGACGCGCGTGCCGTTGCCTCGGCGCGACGTGATCTCGACCTCGAGCCCATGGATGCTGCCCCGCTCGTACATCCCGTCGAGCCCGAGGCCGTGGCCCATCACCGAATCGTCGAACCCGACGCCGTCGTCGCCGACCACGAGCCGGACCGTGTCGTCGACCAGGTGGCCGCCGATCCAGATGTTCCGTGCCTGACTGTGGCGCGCCGCGTTGCCGAGCGCCTCCTGGACGATCCGATAGACATCGATCTCCAGCTCGGGCTCGAGCATGGCCGGTGGGAGAAGAGCGGGATCGAAGCGCAACTCGACCGGCACGCCGGCCGACCGCGCCAGGTTGGCGAGGGCCGCTCCGAGGCCGATCTCATGGACCCGTACGGGGCGCAGCTTGCCAGCCACGCTGCGGGTCTCGGCAAGCGCCGCGGAGGCCATCTCCCGCGCGCGCTGGACCCCACCGGCCGCCGACTCGTCGTGTGGCCCGGGCCTGGCGAGACCCTTGTCCACGGCGTCGAGCGTCAGGATCACGGCCGTCAGGGTCTGACCGACGCCGTCGTGGAGCTCGCGCGCCAGCCTCGCTCGTTCTTCCTCGTGGGCGGTGACGAGTCGCTCGCTCGCCTGCCGATACATGGCCGCATAGTGACGGGCGGAATTGGAGACCCGGTCGGCCAGGACGGCGACGATGCCGGCGATCGCGACCATGAGCGGCCATTCGGTGAACTCGAGCTGCTCGTCGGTCGGTGGCAGGCCCACCGCCGTCGACAGGGCGAGGTAGGCAACCATGACCGCGGTGGCCACGGCGATGCGCACGAGCGCGGCCCGCATGCCATAGACGAACGCCCCGATGGCCACGGTCAGCCAGAGGCCCTGCAGCAGGATCTCGGGATCGCCCATGCGCAGGAACAGCGCTATCGCGAACAGGCCACACGCGACGTCGACCATCCGGCGCATGACGCGTGGTTCGAGGTTCGCGATCCGCGACGAACGGAAGTCCCGCAGCAGACCGCCGATGGTCATCAATCTTCCCCCTTTTGATGCAAGTTGAGTATAGGCAGGGGGTATCAGCCGGACAATGCTGTCGAGGCCGAATCGGGGGATTCGGTCGGGTTCCCGTTGGGTCCTGTCACCACGTGGCGCTGCACGAGAGGGAGTGGCGCCCGTGACCGTCAAGAATCACGTGGGTGGGGGATGACGAGATGATGCGCGCGCTTGTCAGCACGAGTGTCCGCTTCCGGCTGTTGGCCATAGGCCTCGCCGGCGCGATGCTCATGATCGGAGCTACGCAGCTCCAGAACGCCCGGGTGGACGTCCTGCCCGAGTTCACGCCTCCCTACGTAGAGGTCCAGACCGAGGCACTCGGCCTGTCGGCCGAGGAGGTCGAGGAACTCGTGACGGTCCCGATGGAGGCGGACCTCCTGCACGGCGTCGCCTTCCTCGACGAGATCCGTTCGCAGTCGATCGCTGGACTCTCGTCGATCGTCCTGATCTTCGAGCCGGGCACCGACATCTTCGAGGCCCGCCAGGTCGTCTCCGAGCGGCTCACCCAGGCGCACGCCCTTCCGAACGTGGCCAAGGCCCCGGTCATGCTCCAGCCGATGTCGTCCCTGAGCCGCTTCATGGTCATCGGGATGAGCTCGCAGGAGAAGTCCCTCATCGACATGTCCGTCCTGGCCCGCTGGACGGTGCGCCCTCGACTGATGGGCGTCCCAGGTGTGGCCAACGTGTCCATCTTCGGACAGCGCGAGCGACAGCTCCAGATCCTCGTCGACCCAGCCAAGCTCGACGCCAATGGCGTCTCGCTGGAGCATGTCGTCAAGACCGCCGGCAATGCGCTGTGGTTCTCCCCGCTGACCTTCCTCGAGGCGTCGACGCCCGGGACGGGCGGGTTCATCGACACGCCGCAGCAGCGCCTCGGCATCCAGCACATCCTGCCCATCCAGAACGCGGACGACCTCTCCCGCGTGGCGATCGATACCGAGGAGGGCGCCACCCCGCTGAAGCTCGGCGACATCGCGACCGTGGTCGAGGACCATCAGCCGCTCATCGGCGACGGTCTCGTCGGCGATGGCACGGGCCTGCTCCTCGTGATCGAGAAGTTCCCCGACGTCAACACGCTCGACGTGACCCGCGACGTCGAGGCGGCTATGGCCGCCCTCCAGCCGGGCCTGCCCGGCATCGCCGTCGACACGACCCTCTACCGCGAGGCGACGTTCATCGATGCGTCGATCTCGAACGTGTCGCTGGCGATCCTCATCGGCTTCCTGCTCATCGCCGTCATCCTCGGCGCGCTCCTGTTCGACTGGCGAGCCGCGCTGATCAGCCTCGTCACGATCCCCCTGTCGATCGCCGCCGCGGCGATCGTCCTGCACCAGGCCGGCGCGTCGCTCAACGCGATCACCCTGGCCGGGTTGCTGGTGGCCATCGCGGTGATCATCGACGACGCCGCCGGCGTGGTCGATGATGTCCTCACCCGGCTCCATTCGCCGCGCGACGGCGACAGCGAGCTCAGCAAGCCCCAGATCGTCACGGCCGCGGTCGTCGAGAGCCGCTCGCCGGTCGTGTACGCCACGTTCATCATCCTCGCCGCGCTCCTGCCGCTGCTCTTCGTGGCCGGCGGCCTGAGCGCGTTCCTGCCATCGCTGGCCGCCGCCTACGGGGCGGCGATCCTTGCGGCGATGGTCGTGTCCCTGACCGTGGCGCCGGCCCTGGCCGTGCTCCTCCTCGGACACGATCCGAGCACGCGCCGAGAGTCGCCGGTCCTCCGCCGCACGCGTGGCTGGTACCAGTCCACACTGGCCAGCATCGCCGGCCGCATCCGGCCTGCGGCGCTGACCGCCGGTCTGGCCGTGGTCGCCGCCGCCGTCATCGCCGGCGTTGCGGTCCTGCCCGCCGCGGGCGACTCCGGTCTGCCGACCTTCCGTCAACGCGAACTGTTGATCAACTGGGATGGCGCACCCGGTACCGGGCGAGTCGAGATGGCGCGGGTCATCTCACGAGCCACGACCGAATTGCGCCAGATCCCCGGGGTCCAGAACGTGGGTGCCCACGTCGGGCGGGCGATCCTGTCCGACGTGCGCTCGAGCGTCAACGCCGGCGAGATCTGGTTGACGATGTCGCCGACCGCCGACTACGACGTGACCCTGGCCGCCATCGAAAGCACCGTCGCCGGGTATCCCGGACTCGAGCGAACCGTGACGACCTATGCGTCGGACCGGATCACCGAGGTGCTGGGCGGGACCGATCGAGACCTGTCCGTGCGCGTGTACGGCCAGGAGCTCGACGTCCTGCAGGCCAAGGCCGACGAAGTCCGCGCGGCCATCGGCGACGTCGCCGGGGTCAGTGCCCCGGCGGTCACGCCGATCGTCATGGAGCCCACCGTCGAGATCGAGGTGGACCTCGAGGCCGCGGCGAGGTACGAGATCAAGGCCGGCGACGTGCGCCGCGCCTCCACATCGCTCCTGTCCGGCATCGAAGTCGGCAACCTGTTCGAGGACCAGAAGGTCTTCGAGGTGGTCGTCTGGGGCGAGCAGGGTCTCCGCAACAGCATCTCCAGCATCGAGGATCTCCTGATGGAGACCCCGAACCAGGGGCTCGTCCGACTGGGCGACGTGGCCGACGTACGCGTCGCCCCGTCACCCGCCGTCGTGAACCGCGAGGGCGTGATGCGCTACGTGGATGTCACGGCGGACGTCGCGGGCCGCGATGTCGGCGCCGTCGTGGCCGACGTCAAGACCCGTATCGCCTCCATCCCCATGGCCATCGAATACCACGCTGAGGTCCACAGCCCGGCACTCATCCAGCAGGACGCCCAGATGCGGCTGCTGGCGGTCCTCGCCGGGACGATCCTCCTCGCCTTCCTGCTCCTGCAGGCGGCGTTCGGGGTGTGGCGCCTCGCCTTCCTCGTCCTGCTCGCCATCCCGGTCGCCGCAGTCGGTGGCGGTGTGGCCACCTTCCTGACCGGCGACCTGTTCACGATCGGCTCGCTCGCGGGTTTGATCACGGTCATCGCCATCACGGTCCGCCACGCGGTCGCGCTCGTCGACCGCTGCCAGCGGCTCGAGCGGGCGGGTGCCGCCAAGCAGGGTCTGGAACTCGCCATCGCCGGTGCCCAGTCTCGACTGGGCCCGATCCTGATCACCGCTCTCGGGACGGCGGCCTTCGCCCTCCCGTTCATCGCCATGGGCGATGTCGCCGGGCTGGAGGTCATGCGTCCGATGGCGGTCTTCGTCCTCGGCGGGCTCGTCTCGTCGACCTTCGTCCTCCTCTTCGTCCTCCCGAGCATCTATCTGCGGTCCGGGCCCAAGCCTGCGTCCGAGACCGAATCCCTGTTGAGTGAGCCGCCGGCCTTCGAGCCGACGCCGGCATAGCCGACCCACGGCATAGGAGCATCTGAGATGAACCGAATTGCACGCACCCTGATGTCCCTGGCGCTCGTCGGGCTCGTCCTCGGCGGCTGCAACCAGGCCACCACCTCGACCCCGGCGGAAGAGGCCATCCATCTCGAGGAGCAGGCGTCCGGCCTGAAGCAGATCACCCTGTCGGCGAAGGCCGCCGAACGCCTCGGTGTCGAAATCGCCGCCGTGGCGGGATCCGGCTCCGCGCTCACCGTGCCCTACGCGGCCGTCATCTACGACGCCAAGGGCGCCACGTGGTCCTACGTGAACACCGCACCGCTCGTGTTCCTGCGCTCGCAGATCACCATCGACGAGATCGACGGCGATACGGCCGTCCTGTCGGCGGGACCCTCTGTCGGGACGTCGGTCGTGACCACGGGTGCCGCGGAGCTGTACGGCGCCGAGATCGGCGTCGGCGGCGGGCACTGATCGTCAGCCGCCGAGCACCTGGGGGAGTCTCTTACCATGATGCGCCGGGTCATCGCCCTGAGCCTTCGATTTCGCTTCCTCGTCCTCGCGGCCGCGGCCGGGTTGATGATCTTCGGTACGTCCCAAGTGCGGGCGATGCCGGTGGACGTCTTCCCCGAGTTCGCGCCGCCGAAGGTCGAGATCCAGACCATCTGCATCGGCCTGTCGGCCGAGGAGGTGGAGAACCTCGTCACGGTCCCGCTCGAGCAGGCCCTTGCCGGGGTCGACGGGCTGGACATCATCCGCTCCAAGTCCGTCATCCAGCTCTCGCAGATCGAGATGATCTTCAAGCCGGGCACGGACCTGCTGCATGCGCGGCAGCTCGTGGCCGAACGGGTCGCCGAGATCACGCCGACGCTCCCGACATGGGCGGCCCCGCCGTTCATGATCCAGCCGTTGTCCGCGACGAGCCGGTTCCTCAAGGTCGGCATGTCGTCGGACACGGTCTCCCTCATCGACATGTCGATGATCTCGTACTGGACCATCCGGCCTCGGCTCCTGAGCGTGCCGGGCGTCGCCAACGTCCAGATCTGGGGCGAGCGGCTGGACATGCCGCAGGTGCGCGTGATCCCGGCCAAGCTGGCCGAGCACGGCGTGCCGATGAACGACGTCATGGATGCCGTCTCGGAGGCCCTCGACGAGGGCATCCTGCGCTACAACACCGGCAACTTCACGGGCACCGGCGGGTACGTCGACACGCCGAGCCAGCGGCTCAACGTCCACCACGTCCCGCCGATCATCGACGTCGCGGATCTCGCGCACGTCACCGTCACGGGACGCGACGGCACCGAAGTTCCGATCACCGAGCTCGCCGAGCTCGTCCGCGATCACCAGGCCATGATCGGCACGGCGGTCATCAACGACAGCGAAGGCATCATGCTGATCGTCGAGAAGTTCCCGTGGGCGAACACCCTCGACGTGACCCGCGGTGTCGACCAGGCGATTCCAGGAGCTCGAGCCCGGCCTGCCCGGGATCGAGATCGACCCGACGATCTTCCGTCCGGCCAGCTTCATCGACCAGGCGCTCGGCAACCTGTCGAACGCCTTGCTCATCGGCAGCTTCCTCGTCTTCGCGGTCCTGATCGTGTTCCTGTTCGAGTGGCGGACCGCGTTGATCAGCCTCGTCGCGATCCCCTTGTCGCTCATGGCCGCAGCCATGGTCCTGTACGTCCGGGACGTGACGATCAACACGATGATCCTGGCGGGCTTCGTGATCTCGGTGGGGGTCGTCGTCGATGACGCGATCATCGACATCGAGAACATCACCCGGCGCCTGCGTCAGCATCGGCTGGCCGGCAGCGACCGGTCGACCGCATCGATCATCCTCGAGTCGTCGCTCGAAGTCCGCAGCGCGATCGTGTACGCGACGATCATCGACGTCGTTGCTGTCGCGCCCGTGTTCTTCATCCAGGGCCTGTCCGGGGCCTTCTTCCAGCCGCTCGTCATCTCGTACGGACTGGCGGTCCTTGCCTCGCTGCTCGTGGCCCTGACGGTCACGCCGGCGATGGCCTATATCCTCCTGCGCAACGCGCCGATCGAGCGCCAGCGGTCGCCGGTCTCCCGTCGCCTGCAGGAGCTGTACGGCCGCGCGGTCGGGCGGATCGTCACGACCACCCGGCCGGCCTTCCTGACCGTCGGCGCGGTGAGCATGCTTGGACTCGGCATCTGGCCGCAGCTCGGCCAGTCGCTGCTGCCCGATTTCAAGGAACGTGACTTCCTCATGCACTGGGTCACGGCCCCGGGCACGTCGCTCGCGGAGGAGACCCGCATCTCGATCGACGCGTGCAACGAGCTGCGCGCCATCCCCGGCGTCCGCAACTGCGGCTCGCACATCGGACAGGCCTTCCAGGCCGACGAACCGTACGGTGTCGAGTTCGGCGAGAACTGGATCAGCGTCGACCCGTCGGTCGACTACGACAAGACGCATGCGGCGATCCTCGAGGTGGTCAACGGCTACCCGGGTCTCCGTCGTGACGTGCAGACGTACCTCAAGGAGCGCATCCGCGAAGTCCTGACCGGATCGAGCGATGCGATCGTCATCCGCATCTACGGCGAAGACCTTGGGAAGCTGCGGGAGCTGGCCGAGACCGTCGAGGGCAAGCTCGACGTCATCCCGGGCATCATCGACCTGCACTCCGAGCAACTCACCAATGTCGCGCAGATCCAGGTCAAGCTGGACCTGGCCGCGGCCGAGCGCTACGGCGTGAAGCCGGGCGACGTGCGGCGGACCGCGTCGGCCTACATGGCCGGCGAGGAGGTCGGCGACATCTTCCACGGCGGCAAGGCCTACGACATCCAGGTCTGGAGCGTGCCGGAATCCCGGCAGAACCTGACCGACGTCGAGAACCTGCTGATGGACACAGCCGACGGAGGCAAGGTCCCCCTCAAGGAGATCGCCGACGTCTCGATCCAGCCAACACCAGGCCACATCAACCACGAGAAGACCGCCCGGCGCATCGACGTCGAGGCGAACGTTGAAGGCCGCGATCTCGGGTCGGTCACGAACGACGTCAAGGCCGCTTTGGCCAGCACCGAGTTCCCGGAGGGCTATCACCCCGAGATGCTCGGTGAGTACCAGGAGCGCCAGGCCGCCCAGGATCGGCTGCTCCTGTTCGCCATCGCGGCTGCCATCGGCGTGTTCCTGCTCCTGCAGGCGGCGTTCGGCAGCACCCGCCTGGCGATCCTGTCATTCCTGACCCTGCCGTCAGCCCTCGTCGGGGGCATCCTGGCCGCGTGGATGGGGACCGGCGTGATCTCGCTCGGAGCGCTCGTCGGGTTCTTCACGGTCCTCGGCATCGCGGCCCGCAACGGGATCATGATGATCAACCACTTCCAGCATCTCGAGCGCGAGGAAGGCGAGGAGTTCGGCGTGAACCTCGTGATCCGCGGCGCGAAGGAGCGGCTGGCGCCCATCCTGATGACGGCACTGGCCACGGGCCTCGCCCTCGTCCCGCTCGCGATCGCCGGCGACCTGCCGGGCCACGAGATCGAGCACCCGATGGCGATCGTCATCCTCGGTGGGCTGGTCACCTCGACCCTGCTCAACCTGTTCGTCGTCCCGTCGCTGTACCTCCGGTTCGGCCGGAGCAAGCCACGGACGCCGACGGCGCCAGCGGCCGCGTAAGCATCACGGGCGGGGCGACCTCCGGTCGCCGCGCACAGACCCGAAGGGGAACGAGAAGCGCGATCCGTCAGGGTCGCGCTTCTTCGTGTTCGGGCCCCGGCCCCTCAGCCGCCGGCACGACGCTCCAGGCGCTCCACGAGGTCGGCCAGCCAGAGCGCCGGCGCATCGGCGTGATCGCCCATCAGCGACGGCTCGAGGGCGTCGAGCGCCCGTGCCCAGGCCGCCGCCTTGCCGATCCGGCCCAGGTCGAGGGCCCGCTCGAGCACGTCCGCCAGCGCGGTCCGTGGCAGGACGTCGGTCCACGCCTCGAGGTAGGCGTCGCGCAGACGCTGGAACTGGCGACCATCCGCATCCGTGCCGAGGCGGAACGCGATCGAGTTGAGCGTCGTGACCATCGACGCGAACGGGTGGGCGACGACCGCGTCACCCCAATCGAAGAACCGGATGGCACCGCGGCCGGTGAAGACGTTGCCACCGTGGAGGTCGTCGTGCTGCAACGTGGCCGCGATCCCCGACCGGGCCAGCTCGTCGGCCTCGGTCGCGATCCGCCGGGCAAGATCCCGGAGGCGGATCCGGGCGCGATCCGTCGTGGCCCGGTCGTCCGGCCCGACGAGATCCCACCATCGGTCGGACTCGACGAGGCCGGCCAGCGAGTCGCCCAGGACGCCGGGCCGGCCATCGGGGACGCCGAGCGCGAGCATCGCCGCGGCGCGCCCCTCGAGCGAGCGCTGGAGTCGGGCATAGGCCGCGACGATGCCCGCCCAGGCGGCCAGGTCGGCGTCGCCGCTGCCATCGGGTCGTGTCTCGCGCAGGGTCGGGCCGCCGTCCTCCATGAGCAGCCATCCGCGATCCGCATCCGCCGCCAGCGGCGCGACGACGTGCGGGACGGACCAGCGCGCCATCGCGGGCAGCAGGCGCGCCTCGTGAGCGGTCCCCGGGCCAGCGGCCTTCCCCCAGACCGGACCGGCCCCCGTTGGGATGCGCAGGACGGTCGACCACGGCCGGACGTGCGGCTGTTCGATCGGGCCGTTGACCGGGCGGCCGACGGCGGCCAGCCGGGCCGTGGCCCAGTCGCCGAACTCGGCGAGCCAGCGCGGATCGGTCCACCCGGTGGGCCCGGTGGCGTCCATCGCGGTCGGCCGCCCCTCAGCGCTTCCGGCCGCCCCCGAACAGCGTGCCGAAGATGCCGCGGATGATGTCCTGCCCGATGCGGGACGTCGCGACCCGGCCTCCCGTCCGGAGGGCGGTGTCGATCGTCTTCTGGCGGGCCCTCGCGGAAGCCGCCGTCGCCTTCTCGTCGGCGCGCCGCTGCCGCTCGGCCTCACGGGCGGCGCGCTTCTGCGCCGCCACGATCTCGCGCTGCTGACGGGCCAGCTCGCGCGCCTGCTGGGCCCGTGTCATGTCGTTGAGGCCATCCGCCGTCGTGGGCTCGAGACCGGACCTCGCGGCGGCCTGGACGGCCGCCTCACGCGCCGCCGCCAGCCGGGCCGTGATGCGCTCATGGGCGCTGTCCCGATCGACGGTCGCGCCGTACTTCATGGCGAACGTGCTGCCGGCGATCGCCGCGGACATCGCCTCGGGCGGCATGGGCGCCATGAGCGAGTCGGGCGGCAGCAGCCGGGTCGCGGCGAGCGGCGTCGGCACGCCGCGCGGGGACAGGACCGTCACGAACGCCTCGCCGGTGCCGAGCGAGGTGATCGTCTTCTCGACGTCGTAGAACTCGGTCATCGGGAAGGTCCGCGCGGTCTTGCGCAGCGCATCGGCGTCGTCGGGCGTGAACGCGCGCAGCGCGTGCTGGACGCGGTTGCCGAGCTGCGCCAGGACCGACGACGGGACATCGGTCGGCGCCTGGGTGACGAAGTACACGCCGACGCCCTTCGAGCGGATCAGCCTGGCGGTCCGCTCGATCTGGTCCATGAGCGCTTCGGACGCGTCGTCGAACAGGAGGTGGGCCTCGTCGAAGAAGAAGCACAGCTTCGGCTTCGGGAGGTCGCCGACCTCGGGCAGGGCTTCGTACAGCTGGGCCAGCATCCAGAGCATGAACGTCGAGAACAGGCGGGGCTGGTCCATGACGTCGGCCAGCTCGAGCACGCTGACCACGCCCAGGCCGTCGGACGTCGTCCGGAGCAGGTCCTCCACCTCGAACTCGGGTTCGCCGAAGAACGCGTCGGCGCCTTCCTGCTCGAGCACGATGATCGACCGCAGGAGGACGCCGACCGTGGCGGACGACATGCCGCCGTACTCGTCGAGGATCGGCTTGCCGTCGTCGGATGACAGGAACTTGAGCGACGTGGCGAGGTCCTTGAGGTCGAGGAGCGGCAGGTCGTTGTCGTCGCAGTACTTGAACACGAGAGCGAGGACGCTCGTCTGCGTCTCATTGAGGTCCATCACCTTGCCGAGGAGCAGCGGGCCGAACGAGTGGACGGTCGCGCGGACCTGCGCGCCCTGCTTGCCGGTCAGCGACAGGAGCTCCACCGGATGGCCGGACGCCTCGAATGTCCAGGCCAGCGACGCGGACCGTTCCTGGACCTTCGGGTTGGCCGCGTCACCCGGCACACCGAGGCCCGAGAGGTCGCCCTTGATGTCGGCGGCGAACACCGGGACGCCGGCCTTCGAGAGCTGCCCCGCGAGCAGCTGCAGGGTCTTGGTCTTGCCCGTGCCGGTCGCGCCGGCGACGAGCCCATGCCGGTTGAGCGTCGACATCGGCAACGAGACCCGGACGTCGTTGAACAGCTCGCCATCGTGCATGGCGCTGCCGATCGTCAGGCTCGGTTCACCGAACGTGTAGCCGGCGCTGATCGCGTCGCGGAATGCCTGGTCCATGGGTCCTCCGAGGCGGCCCGTTCGGCGTCGAGGGGGAACCCCAAGCGTATCATCGGGCGCTCGGGGGTCGACACAGGGAGGACGCCATGTTCGCCGAATTCAAGGGGTTCCTGCTCAAGACCAACGCCCTCGCCCTGGCCATCGGCGTCATCATCGGCGGGGCGCTGGGGACCGTCGTGACGTCGCTCGTCAACGACATCATCATGCCGCCGATCGGGCTCGCCCTCGGTGGCGTCGATTTCAGTACCCTCAGGATCGTCCTCAAGGCAGCCGAGGGTGGCGATCCGGCGACCGAGGTCGCCATCCGCTGGGGCGCCTTCGTCAACTCGGTCATCGCGTTCGTGGCCATCGCGTTTGTCGTCTGGCAGCTCAGCCGCATGCTGATCCGCGAGGAGCCGGCCGCCGAGGTCAAGACGTGCCCGTTCTGCAAGGAAGCGAACGCCGTGGACGCCACCAAGTGCAAGGCGTGCACGAGCCCGATCTGACGGCCAGCGGGCCGGCGCTCAGGCGTCCGGGCTCGGATAGCTGCCGAGGACGCGGGCCATCGTCGTGACGCCACGGACCTCGTCGAGGGCGGCGGCCATGGCCGGCTCGCGGTGGTCGCCGTCGAGCTCGATCCAGAACACGTACTCCCACGCGCGCTCGCGGCTCGGCCGCGATTCGAGCTTGCGCATGTTCAGCCCGTGGGCGGCGATCACGCGCAGCACGGCCAGCAGCGTGCCCGGCTCGTTGCGCACGGCCAAGACCAGCGTCGTCCGGCGCTCGACGGGCGGGTCGAGCAGACCCACCTCCGCCCCGGCGCCGGCCAGGACCAGGAAGCGGGTGCGGTTGTCCGGCAGGTCGCCGATCCGCTCGGCAACGACCTCCAGGCCGAACAACGCCGCGGCCCGTGGCGAAAGGACGGCTGCCGCCCCGCGCTCGCCCGTGTCGGCGATGGCCTTGCCGGCACCGGCCGTGTTGTAGGTCGACAGGAGCTGCCAGGGGCGCGACCGGAGGAACGCCTCGGCCTGGCCGAGCGCCTGGATGTGCGAGTAGACGCGCTCGATGGCATCGACGTCCTGACCGGGCAACGCGGCCAGGCACAGGTCGACGGGGACCACGACCTCGCCGTGGATCTCCAGGTCGTACTCGAGCAGCAGGTCGTAGTTCTCGCGGACGGTGCCGTGGATGACGTTCTCGATCGGGATGACACCGGCCGCAGCCTCGCCCGAGGTGACCGCGTCGAAGACCCCGCGGAAGCTGCCGACCGGCACCCGCGGCGCGTCGCCGAACGCGGCCAGGACGGCGTCCTCGGCGAACGCGCCGGGCTCGCCGGCGTAGGCGATCGGAGGTCGGGGATCGGGCATCGCGCCGAGTGTAGTCGGGCGCCGATCGGACGATGGTGGCCCGGATGGAGCGAGGCCGGCGGCGGTCGGCCAGGGCCGCCGTCAGGCGGCCGGTTCGACGCTGCTCGTCGCGGACAGCAGCGCGAAGAGGTCGATCGTCGGGCGGTCGAGCGTCGCCTCGGCGCGACCGAACAGGTAGCCCTGCCCGGCGTCGTAGCGCAGCTCGAGCACCGATTCGAGATGCTCGACCGTCTCGATGCCCTCGGCCACGATGCGGTGGCCGCCGTTGCGTGCCAGCGTCCCGAGGGCGCGCAGGACCGCCTCGCTCGCCCCGTGGGTCGCGCTGGCGCGGACGAGGGACAGGTCGATCTTGAGGATGTCGAACTCGACCTCGCTCAGCAGCCGCAGCCCGGCATTGCCGGCGCCGACGTCGTCGATGGCGACCCGCACCCCGTGTCGCCGGAGCGTGGTGATGGCGCCCTGGAGCCGGGTCAGGTCATCGACCGTCTCGCGCTCGGTCAGCTCGACGACGAGCTGGCCGAGCGGCACCCCGTGGCGCCGGGCGAGGCCCAGGATCTCCTGGGCGCTGAACGCATCCGATTCGAGCGTCCGTGGTGAGATGTTGATCGAGAGGTAGCGCTCGTCGCCGAGACCGGTCGCCCCGGCCAGCACGGCCCGCGCGCACACGATGTCGAGCTCGACGGTGCGGCGGGTGGCCTCCGCCGCCACGAACAGGCTCGTGGGCGTGGAGAAGCCCGAGTCGGCGGCCGGCCGGACGAGGCCCTCGAAGCCGATGATCTGGCCGCTCGAGAGCGAATAGATGGGCTGGTACACGGCCCGGACGAGGTCCTCCGAGGCGACCCGCGAGACGGCGGCCTCGAGCTGCGCGAGGCTGCGCGAGTCGTCCGCGATCCCATGCTTGGCGGGGTCGAAACGCTGGACGTTCGTGCGGCCGTGGCGCTTGCCCGCGTAGAGCGCCGCATCGGCGTGGTGGATGACCTGGTGACGGTCGGCGCTCGGCGCGGGAAAGGCCGAGATCCCGATCGTGACCGAGAACGCCCCGCTCCGGCCGTGGTTGCCGGTGAGGGCCGAGGCGAGCAGGTGGTGGGCGATGACCTCGGCGCTGTCGGCCGTGCAGTTCGGCAGCAGGAGCGCGAACTCGTCCCCGCCGGTTCGATACGCCCCGTCGCCCCGGCGCAGGTTGGCGCGCATGATCTGGGCCACCGAGCGAAGGAGCTCGTCGCCGGCCGCGTGGCCGCGCAGGTCGTTGACCTTCTTGAGGTCGTCCACGTCGATGACGACGAGGGCCACCGGCGACCCGTCGTCGCGGGCCTGGGCGATCCGCGCGTCGAGCTCCTCCTGGAAGGCGCGGTGGTTGCCGAGGCCGGTCAACGCGTCGAGCAGCGAATCGAGACGGGCGCGGTCGTACGCCTCGCGCAGGCTGTCGAACTCCCCGTCGACCGCCGACACGCTGTTCGCGATGCGGCGCGACAGGGTCACGAGCGACACGCCGAGCGCGGCGATCACGCCCGCCCCGATGCCCGTGGCGAGCAGGCCGGCCAGGATCCCGGCCCACAGGACGACGCTCAGGGCGACCAGTCCGACGGCAACGGCAGCGACCGCGAATGCCAGCCAGAAGCCGAGATTCGTCGTCCTGGTGATCGACGACGTCGCGTGACGGTCGACCTCGTCTTCGTATCGTTGGTGCAGCGGCAAGCGGGTCCTCCGGGTGCCGGGTTCCGGCGTGACCCACCTGTACCAGACCCGGCCGCCCATAACCCCCACACGAAGGTCATGGGACCCCTCGCGGGGCCGGTCGCTACTGGTTGAACCAGTCGACGGTGTCGATCTCCGCGGCGTCCTCGTCCAGCTCGGCCCGGCGCTCGCGCGCAGCCCCGGCAGAGACGGCCGACTTGCGTCGGGCTCGGGTCCCGGTCGCCGCCGCGGCCTCCGGGGCCCCGGTCCATTGCGCCTCACCCAGCATCTGGTTGAGGGCCACGAGATAGGCCTCGATCGAGGCGGCGATGATGTTCGGACCGCGCGCCTCGCCGGCGTATTCGCCCTCGCCGCGCTCCCCGGAGGCGAGCGGCGGCGCGATCCGGACGTTGACGACACCGATCGTGTCGGTCCCCTCCCCGAGCGCATGGATGTCGTAGGCGAGGAGGCTCGGGTGCCCGTCGAGCACCTCGGCGATGGCTTTGTCGACGGCCCGGTACAAGGCATCGATCGCGCCGTTCCCCTCGGCCGAGGCCTGCCAGTGGTGCTCGCCCGAATCGATGATCACCGCGCCACGGCTGCGCGCGTTGGAACCTGACGAGACGGTCCAGCGGGCGAGGTGGAGGGGCTCGGCGGGGCGGTCGTGATCGGGCATCGGGCTACCTCCGGACGGTCGCGGGGTCGGCATCGCTGGAGCGCTCGGTCGGCGTCTCGTCGTCCGACGACGACGTCGTGAAGTGGCGCTCGTCGCGCCGCCGCAGCTCGGCACCCGATTTCCAGATGGCGTATTCGAGCGAGTCGGCGAGCGCCGAGGCGGACGCCGCGATGATGTTCGTGTCGCTGCCCATCGTCGACCAGGTGCGGGCGCCGTCCCGCGAGTCGATGATGACCCGGGTCCGGGCGGCCGTCGCCGCGTCGCCGTCGAGGATGCGCACCTTGTAGTCGACGAGATGGACGTCGTCGATCGCCGGATAGAACGCCCGGAGCGCCTTGCGCAGCGCGGCGTCGAGGGCGTTCACGGGGCCGTTGCCATCGGCGGCGGTGTGCAGCGTCTCGCCGGCGACCTCGACCTTGACCGTGGCCTCCGCGAGGAGCTCGCGACCGCCGCGCTGCTCGACGAGGCACGTGTAGTCGACGATGCGGAACGGCGCCGCGTAGTCGGCGGCGTGGCGCCGGATGAGCAGCTCGAACGATGCCTCGGCGCCCTCGAAGGCGAGGCCCTCGGATTCGAGCTGCTTGATGAGCCGCGACAGATCGCGCGGGTCGATGACGCCCTCGAGCTCGTGGCCGAGCTGGCGCGCCCGGATCGAGGTGTTCGCGCGGCCGCCGAGCTCGGAGACGACGAGCCGGCCGGCGTTCCCGATCGCCGAGGGCTCGACGTGCTGGTAGGACCGCTCGACCTTGGCGACGGCCGCGCCATGGACGCCGCCCTTGTGGGCGAAGGCCGATCGGCCGACGTACGGCTGGTAGTCGTTCGGCGTCACGTTGGCGATCTCGGCCACGCTCCGCGAGAGCTCGGTCAGGCCGTCGAGCCGGCCCCCGCCGGCCGGCACCAGCGCGTGCTCCGTCTTGAGCGCCAGGTTCGCCAGGACCGACACCATGTTGGCGTTGCCGGCTCGCTCGCCGTAGCCGTTGATGGTGCCCTGGACATGGCGGATGCCGGCCGCGACGGCGGCCATCGAGTTGGCCACCGCGAGCTCGGCATCGTTGTGGGTATGGATGCCCCACGTGACGGCCGGGGCATCGCGGTCAGCCTCGATCGATGCGCGCACGGCGGACACGATCCGGGTCAGCTCGTCGGTCAGCGTCCCGCCGTTCGTGTCGCACAGCACGAGCGATCGGGCGCCGGACTCGCGGGCCGCGCGCAGGGTCGCCAGCGCGTACTCGGGATCGGCCTTGTAGCCGTCGAAGAAGTGCTCCGCGTCATAGACCGCCTCGCGCCCGCGATCGACGACGAAGCCGATCGAGTCGGCGATCATGTCGAGGTTCTGCTGGGGCGTGGCGCCGAGCACCTCCGTGACATGGAGGAGCCACGACTTGCCGAAGATCGTGACGACCGGCGTCTCCGCGGCGACCAGCTCGCGCAGGTTCGGGTCGTCCTCGGGCCGGTTCGACCGATGGCGGGTGGACCCGAATGCCGCCAGCTTGGCGGTCTCCCAGCGCATCGTCCGGGCGGCGGCGAAGAAGTCGATGTCCTTCGGATTCGAGCCGGGCCAGCCACCTTCGATGTAGGGCATCCCGTACTCGTCGAGCATCCGCGCGATGCGCAGCTTGTCGGCGAGCGACAGCGTGATGTTCTCGCCCTGCGTGCCGTCGCGCAGGGTCGTGTCGTACAGCGTGACCGGCTGGTCGGTGGCGGTCACGCGGGCACCGCCGCCTCGAGCGCCTCGATGACGGCCGTGGCCATCCCGGTCGTGCCGACGACCACGAGCCCGTCATCCGGGTTGGCCGGGTCGGCCAGGTCGGGCGTCCGCCAACCCGCGTCCAGGGCCTGGCTCACGGCGTCCTCGATCGCCGCCGAGACATCGGGCCGCTTGAACGACGAGAACATCATCATGGCGGCCGACAGGATCGTGCCGATCGGGTTGGCCTTGTCCTGGCCGGCGATGTCGGGCGCCGACCCATGGATCGGCTCATAGAGACCGAACGTTCCGTGCTCGGTCAGGCGATCGGCCAGCGACGCGGACGGCAGCATGCCGAGGCTCCCGGCGAGGACGGCGGCCTCGTCGGACAGGATGTCGCCGAACAGGTTCTCGGTGACGATCACGTCGAAGTCGGCGGGGCGCTTGACGAGCAGCATCGCGCACGAGTCGACGAGCTGATGGCTGATGTCGACGTCTGGCATCCGGCGACGCTCCTCGTCGACGACCCGCCGCCATAGCCGCGACGTGGCCAGCACGTTCGCCTTGTCGACGCTGGTCATCCGGCGCCGGCGCAGCAGCGCATAGGCGCCGGCGAGCAGGACGATCCGCCGGATCTCGTCCTCCGAGTAGGGCATCGTGTCGACGGCGCGTCGACCGCCCTTGGCCTCGCCGGCCTCCTGCCGTTCCCCGAAGTAGACGCCGCCGGTGAGCTCGCGGACGATCAGCATGTCGACGCCCTCGAGCAGTTCGGGCCGCAGCGGCGACGACGCGACGAGGGCAGGGTGGACCTTGACCGGTCGCAGGTTGGCGAATAGGCCGAGGCCGCCGCGCAGGGCGAAGAGCGCCTGCTCGGGACGGACCGCCGCCGATGGGTCGGACCACTTCGGCCCGCCGACCGCGCCCAGCAGGATCGCGTCGGCAGCGCGGCAGATCTCGACGTCCTCATCGCGGATCGCCACGCCGTACGCGTCGATGGCGGCGCCGCCCGCGATCACCTCCGTCCAGTCGACCACGAACCGGAAGCGTCGGCCCGCGGCGTCGACGACGCGGCGGGCCGCATCGACGACGTCCGGCCCGACCCCGTCCCCCGGGATCGTGACCACCCGATAGCGCTGCAGTCCGTCCTCCATGGTCACGGCAGGCCCTGCTCCGTCCGCTGGTTCGCGAACGCGACCGCCACGCCGTTGATCTCGGCGCCGTGGAGCTTGTTGACCGCCACGAGATACGCGTCAAGCGACGCCTCGATGATGTTCGTGCTTAACCCGTGCCCCGACACCACGAGCGCGCCCGGACCCTCGTCCGACGAGCGACGGCAGCGGACCAGCACCTGGCCCTGGGCGTCCTCACCGGCCGAGACCGCCTTGATCTCGTACTCGGTGAGCGTCGGGTGCCAGCCGAGGACCGGCTGGAGGGCGTCGTCGACGCCCTGGAAGAGCGCGTTGACGGGTCCGTTGCCGGTGGCCTCGGCGCTCCGCTCGTGGCCCTCGACCGACAGCGTCACCGTGCCGGTCGCGTTGCCGCCGTGCGACGACGTGACGCTCCAGCCGACCAGGACGACGCTCGCCGGGACCTCCGACGCGCGCTGCTCGACGAGGGCCAGGAGATCGGCGTCGGTGACCTCCTTCTTCGCGTCCGCCAGCTCGATGGCCTGGCGATAGATGACGTCGAGCGCCTCGCCTTCGAGCTCATGGCCCAGCTCGCGCAGCTTGCCCTGCAGGCCTCGCCGGCCGGACAGCTTGCCGATCGTCAGCTGGCTGCCGGCGAGCCCGACCGACTGCGGGGTCATGATCTCGTACGTCAGCGGGTGCTTGATGACGCCGTCCTGGTGGATCCCCGACTCGTGGGCGAAGGCGTTGCCGCCGACGATGGCCTTGTTCGGCTGGACGGCGAACCCGGTCAGGTAGCTCACGAGCCGCGAGGCCGCCGTGATGTGCTCGGTCTGGATGCCCGAGCCGATCGACTGGAACTGGGTCGGTCGCGTCCGGAGGGCCATGACGACCTCTTCGAGCGACGCGTTGCCGGCGCGCTCGCCGAGGCCGTTGATCGTGACCTCGACCTGGCGCGCCCCCGACTGGACGGCGGCGAGCGTGTTCGCGGTCGCGAGCCCGAGGTCGTTGTGGCAGTGGATGCTGACGGTCGCCTGGTCGCCGACGAGATCGACGACCCGGCGCGTGAGCGACCCGAACTCGCTCGGGATCGCGTAACCGACCGTGTCGGGGATGTTGACGGTCGACGCGCCCGCCTCGACGACGGCCTCGTACACCTGGAGCAGGAAATCGGTGTCGGTCCGCGAGGCGTCCTCGGCGCTGAACTCGATCTCGGCGTCACGGCCCAGCTGTTCTCGTCCATAGCGGACCCAGCGGACCGCCTCGGCCAGGGCGGTCTCGCGATCGATGCGCAGCTTGTGCTTGAGGTGGATGTCGCTCGTCGCGATGAACACGTGGAGGTGGGGCTTGTGGGCGACCTTGATCGCCTCGATCGCCCGCTGCGGGTCGCCGTCGCGGCAGCGCGCGAGGGCCGCCACCGCGATGTCCTGCGGGGTCTCCTGGGCGATACGTCGGACGGCCTCGAAATCGCCGGGTGAGGCGGCCGGGAAGCCGGCCTCGATGACGTCGACCTTGAGCCGCGCCAGCTGCCGGGCGACCTCGAGCTTCTCGGCGGCGGTCAGCCCGGCGCCCGGCGCCTGCTCGCCGTCGCGCAGGGTCGTGTCGAAGATGCGGACGCTACCCGCCGGCACGAACGGCCCGGCCGGCCGCGCTACGGGCGCCCTCATGCCTTGCTCCCGGACGCCGCCGGCGCGGGTGCCGCGGCACCCGTGGCCGTCGCCTGGGCCTGTCCGGCCTGGACGGTGACGGGGTCGAGGAACGGCATCTTGGCGCGGAGCTCGGCGCCGACCTGCTCGATCTGGTGGTCGCGGTCCTGCTGGCGAAGCCGCTGGAACTGCTGGCCACCCGAGTCGTACTCGTCGATCCAGCGGGCAGCGAACGAACCGGACTGGATGTCGGCCAGTACGTCCTGCATCGCGGCCTTGGCCCCCTCGGTCACCCGCGGACCGGAGACGTAGTCGCCGAACTCGGCCGTGTCGGACACGGAGAAGCGCATGAAATTGAGCCCGCCGCGGTACATCAGGTCGACGATGAGCTTGAGCTCGTGCATCGTCTCGAAGTAGGCGAGCTCGGGCTGGTAGCCCGCCTCCACCAGCGTCTCGAACGCCGCCTTGACGAGGGCCGACACGCCGCCGCACAGCAGCGCCTGCTCGCCGAACAGGTCGGTCTCGGTCTCCTCGGCGAACGTCGTCTCGAGGACGCCCGCACGCGTCGAGCCGAGCGCCCGGGCATAGGCCAGGACGCGGTCGCGGGCGCTACCCGACGCATCGCGCTCGACCGCGAACAGGGCCGGCACGCCGCCGCCCTGCCGGTACACGCTGCGCAGCAGGTGGCCCGGGCCCTTCGGCGCGACCATCCCGACATCGACGGTCTCGGGCGGGCTGATCCGCCCGAACCGGATGTTGAACCCGTGCGCGAACATCAGCAGGTGGCCGGGCCGCAGGTTCGGCGCGATGTCGGCGTCGTAGACGCCCTTCTGGGCCGTATCGGGGACGAGGATCATCACGACGTCGGCGTCCCGGACGGCGTCGGCCACGTCCGCGACACGCAACCCGGCCTCCTCGGCGAGCGGCCGGCTCTTCGAGCCGGGTGCCAGCCCGACCACGACATCGACGCCACTCTCGTGGAGGTTCAGGGCATGGGCATGGCCCTGGCTGCCGTAGCCGATGATCGCGACCTTCTGCCCATCCAAGGCGTCAAGATTCGCATCGTCGTCGTAGTACATCCTGGCTGTCACTGACGCTCTCCCATGGAACCCGCCACCCTCAATGGATTGCTGATACTCGCGCTCCGAGGCCCGAGGCGGAGCCCCGCGACGCCATCGGCCCAGGATTCATCGCTTTACGGCCTCCTCGATCGAACCTGCTCCCCTCGCCATCACGACCGCGCCGGTCCGGACGAGCTCCTTGATGCCATACGCCCGCACGAGCGACACGAACTCGTCGATCTCGCTCTCGGTGCCGGTGACCTCGGCGATGACCGACCCGTCGACGAGATCGACCACGCGACCGCGCGAGAGCTCGACCACGCGCATGATCTCGTCGCGGTTCGAGTCGGTCGCCCGCACCTTCACCAGGGCCAGCTCGTGCTCGATGGTCGGCTCGGCCGTGACGTCCTGCACCTTGAGCACGTCGATGAGCCGGTAGAGCTGCTTGGCCGCCTGCTCGACCGCGACGTCGTCGCCGTGGAGCGTGATCGTCATCCGGCTGACGTCCTCGCGATCGGTGTGGCTGACCGCCAGCGAATCGATGTTGAAGTTGCGCGCTCGCATCAGGCTCGACACGCGGTTGAGGACGCCCGGCTTATTGAGCACCACGGCCACGAGGACGTGACGGCGGGTCTCGCCGCTGCCGGGCAGGGCGCGGGGCGGCGGCGTCACGTGGACTGGCGCACCCGCGGGGCCGCCGGTCGGGGAGCCCGCCGGGACCTGGCCGTTCGAGTCGCCGCTCATTCGTCCGCCCCGCCCCAGTTCTCGATCAGGTCGGACAGGCCCTTGCCGGCCGGCATCATCGGGAAGACGTTCTGCTCCTCGGCGATCTCGAACCAGATGAGCGCCGGTCCGTCGACACCCTGCGCGAAGCGGATGGCCTCATCGACCTCGGCCGGCGCCGCCGCCTTGATGGCCGGGATGCCGAAGGCCTCGGCGAGCTTCAGGTAGTCGGGCCCCAGGAGATGGGCCGAGTGGTAGTTGCCGCCGTAGATGATCTCCTGCCACTGGCGGATCATCCCGAGCTTCTTGTTGTCGAACAGGGCGATCTTGACCGGGATGCGGTCCTGGACCAGGGTCATCAGCTCCTGGAACGTCATCTGGAAGCCGCCGTCGCCGGTGATCGCCCACGTCTCGCGGTCGGGCCGGCCGAGCGCGGCGCCCATCGCCGCCGGCACGCTGAAGCCCATCGTTCCGAGCCCGCCCGACGAGACATGCTGGTTCGGCTCGCGGAAGCCGGTATAGCGGGCCAGCCACATCTGGTTCTGCCCGACGTCGGCGACATACGTCGCCCGATGGTCGCTCAGCTCGCCGATCCGCTCGACGACGTAGTCGGCTGACAGCAGCCCGTCGCGCCAGGCGCCCGACCCGTGCCACGACGACCCCTCGGAGTCGCGCTTCCACTCGGCGAGCTGGTCGAGATACTCCTGCCGATCGGCCAGCGGCGTCTCCGGCACCATCCGGGTGAGGGCCTCGAGGACGCGCTTCGCGTCACCCACGATGGGCACCTCGACGGCCACGTTCTTGCCGATCTCGGCCGGGTCGATGTCGGCGTGGATGATGCGGGCGTACGGAGCGTAGGTCCGGACGTTGCCGGTCACCCGGTCGTCAAAGCGCATGCCGATGGCGATGAGCAGGTCGGCCGACTGGATCGCCCGGTTGACGTGCTTCCAGCCGTGCATGCCCATGTAGCCATAGGCCAGCGGGTGGGTCTCGTCCATCGCCCCGATGCCGAGGAGCGTCCAGGCGACGGGAATGGAGGTCTTCTCGGCGAAGGTACGGAGATCGTCCCAGGCCTCGGCGTGGAGGACGCCGTGGCCGGCCAGGATCACCGGCCGCTGGGCGGCGGCGATCTCGGTCGCGGCCAGCTTCAGCTGCCGACCGTGGCCCTCGACGTTCGGTCGGAAGCCGGGCAGGCCGGCGATCACGTCGGCCTCGGTCGGGTGCTCGGCGCGCGTCTCCTGCTGGAGGGCGTCCTTGGTGATGTCGATGTGGACGGGTCCCGGCCGGCCGCTGCGCGCGATGTGGAACGCCTCGGCCACGACGCGCGGCAGGTCGTTCGCATCACGGACCAGGTAGTTGTGCTTGGTCATCGGCAGGGTGATGCCGTTGATGTCGATCTCCTGGAACGCGTCCTTGCCGATGAGCGCGGCCGGCACGTTGCCCGTGATGGCGACCATCGGCACCGAGTCGAGCAGGGCCGTGCCGATCCCCGTGACGAGGTTGGTCGCCCCGGGTCCGGACGTGCCCATGCACACCCCGACCCGGCCCGTGACGCGGGCGTAGCCGTCGGCGGCGTGGGCACCCCCCTGCTCGTGACGGACGAGCACGTGGCGCAGCTCCGGGTAGTCGCCGAGGACGTCGTACAGCGGCAGGATCACGCCACCCGGGTAGCTGAAGAAGACATCGACGCCTTGTCGAAGCAGCGCTTCGCACAGGACGTCGGCACCGATGCGCGTGCGCTTGAGGTCGCGCGCCTCGTGGAGCATGGCCTTGCGGGCCTGCTCGACGGCGGCGGCGTGGGCGGTGCCATCGCCCGGGACGTGCGTGCGCCGGGCGCCGGTCGACGGACCTGGTTGCGGCGACGACGCGGTGTCGGTCTTCGTGGTCATCACGGGCCCTCAGCTGTGACGGACAAAACGAAAGACCCTCGCTCCGGCGAGGGTCCCATCGGTGTTGCGTGGTTCGTGACGGCTAGCGTCCGTCCCTCCGCATCCCTCCGTTCTCCCGCCGGGAGCCGGTAATAAGGCCGAGAAGGCCATCAAGCCCCAGAAGCGAGCGAAGCAGCGAGACGAGCGATACGTCGGCGAGCGGGTTCGTGTCGAGCGGCATGTGGACGCGCCGACCGTCCGTCGTGATCACGACGGCGACGGCTCGACGATCCTGCCGATCGAAACGGCCCAATCCGGCCTCCAGACGCTACAGCCGCGCGGTGGGACCGTGCGGTTCGGCGCAGTCTAGCAGGGATCGACACTCCGTCAACGTTCCCCCGATGGTCCTGGGCATGCCAGGGACGTCGCAGCGAACGCCGACGCCCCGCAGGACGCCACGTGCTTCCGGTCAGCCGCCGAGGCCGAACCCGGACGCGGAGCGAAGGTTTGCCCACGGATCGCGGTCGGTCCGCATCAGGGCGTCGAGGTCGATGTCGTCGGTCGACGGCCGCTCGCCGGGCATCCCGAGCAGATAGCCCTGACCGGCCCGGATGCCGAGCGACCGCACGAATTCGAGCTGCTCGACGGTCTCGATACCCTCCGCGATGACGAGGGCGCCCCACCGGTCGGCGAGGTCCTTCAGCGTCTGGACGACTTCCTGCGACGTCACCCGGACGACGCCGTCCTGGACCAGCGACAGGTCGATCTTGACGATGTCGAAGCGCAGCTGGGCGAGCAGGCGCAGGCCGGCATTGCCGGCTCCGACGTCGTCCGCGGCGATGCGCATGCCGGCCGCCCGGCAGGCGTCGACGGCACGACTCAGGCGTTCCATGTCCTCGACGGCCTCGCGCTCCGTCAGCTCGAGCACGACCCGACGCGGGTCGATCGCATGGCGGGCGAGGAGCTGCGCCAGTCCGTGGACGCTGAACTGGTCGGACTCGAGCGAACGCGGTGAGATGTTGAGGGTCAGGCTGCCGGGCAGCCCCAGCCGGGCGAAGTTGGCGACGGACGTCGTGAGGCTGGCCAGGTCGAGTTCGACCGTGCGCCCGAAGGCCTCGGCGGCGGTGAACAGCTCGGTCGCGTCGGCGAAGCCGGATCCGGGCATCGGCCGGCTGAGCGCCTCGAAGCCGCGCGGGCGCCCGGTGCGCAGGTCGAAGATCGGCTGGAACATCGTGGTGAGGGCGCCGGCCGCCGCGACACGGGCGACCAGGGCCGCACGACCGGCGACCGCGCGCTCGACGCCCGGCGAGCCGTGGCGATCGGCGTCGAACACCGAGACACACGTCCGACCGTGCTTCTTGCCATAGGCCAGGGCGGCGTCGGCCTCGCGATACAGGGTGGCCCGGTCCGGGGCGCTGCCGGGAGCCCCCGAGATGCCGACCGTGAACGACCACGGCTGCGGCAGCTGCGCATCGCGCCGCCGGCGGTCGTCGACGCCCTGCTCGAGCACCGTGGCCAGGACCCGTCGCAGCGCCAGGTACGCACCGTCCGCGTCAACGCCGGGCATGAGCACGGCGAACTCGTCGCCACCGATGCGGAACACCCGGTCGCTGCGGCGGACACCCGCGGCCAGCAGGCCGGCCACGCCGACGAGCACCCGATCCCCGCCGCTGTGTCCTTCGGTCTCGTTGACCCTGCGCGAAGTCGTCGAGGTCGAGGATCGCCAGGGCGAGGCGGCTGTTGTAGCGGGCCGAGCCCTCCCACTGGCGCTCGAGCTCCTCCTGGAAGGCACGGTGGTTGCCAAGCCCGGTCAGCGCGTCGCGCATGGATTCGGCGCGCGCCCGCGTGTAGGCGTCCTCCAGGACGACGCGGGCCCGGTCCAGGCGCTCGGCCGGCTCGAGGATGCGCTTGGCCATCCACACCGTGAGCGAACCGAGCGCGATCACCAGCAGGACGATGCCGAGCATCGGCAGGAGCACCGACGTGCCCTGGCCGATCGTCAGCGCATAGATGATCGGCATGGCCAGCGCGACCGGGATCGTGAACATCGCGATCAGCGACAGGACGAGCCGGAGGCGCACGACGCGCAGGTCGGTCGACCCGTCGAAGATGGTCTCCTCGGGTGCGCGGTCGCCGGGTGTCGGGTTCGCTGGATCGAAGATGGCGCGGCCTCGGGCGGACGGTCGGCACGGTCGGGCGATCGCCCGGGTCGCGTCCTTATACGCCGGGCCCAAGGTGTCGCGTACGTGCACCGTCGTACCGCCCGACATAGGACCTCCGGTCGCTCTGCTACCCTCTCCGACCGGCACGAGCCAGCACACGGAGCCATCCCCCGCAATGCCAACCCCGCGAACGATCGTCGACAAGATCTGGGCCGACCACGTGGTCAGCGAAGATCCTGGTGCCCCGTCCGTCCTGGCGGTCGACCTGCACCTCATCCACGAAGTGACGTCGCCGCAGGCGTTCACCGGGCTGCGCGAACGGGGCGTCACCGTCCGCCGTCCGGGCCAGACCGTGGCGACGGCCGACCACTCGATCCCGACGACGCCGCGCGGCCTGCCGATGCTCGACCTGCAGGCGGCCGCCCAGATCGACCAGCTCGAGCGCAACTGCGCCGAGTTCGGCATCCCGCTGCACGGCATCGGCTCGCCGTCGCAGGGCATCGTCCACGTCATCGGTCCGGAGCTCGGCCTCACCCAGCCCGGGATGACCATCGTGTGCGGCGACTCGCACACGTCGACCCACGGCGCGTTCGGGGCGCTGGCGTTCGGGATCGGCACCAGCGAGGTCGAGATGGTGCTGGCGACCCAGGCACTGCTCCAGCGTCGGCCCAAGACCTACGAGGTCCGCATCGACGGGCGGCTCGCGCCGGGCGTATCGGCCAAGGACATCATCCTTGCGCTCATCGCCCGGATCGGGGTCGGCGGCGGGACCGGCCACGTGTTCGAGTACCGCGGCGAGGCGATCCGCGCGCTGACGATGGAGCAGCGGATGACGATCTGCAACATGAGCATCGAGGGCGGCGCGCGGGCCGGCCTGATCGCCCCCGACGACACGACCTTCGAGTACGTCCACGGCCGGCCGCATGCACCGGCCGGTGCCGCATGGGATGCGGCCGTGACGCGCTGGCGCGAGCTGCCCACGGACGACGGCGCCACCTTCGACCGGTCGATCACCATCGACGCCGACGCGCTCGAGCCGATGATCACCTACGGCACGAACCCCGGCATGGGCATCCCGATCACGTCGCGCGTGCCGTCGCCGACCGACGAGACCGATCCCGCCCAGCGACGGGCGCTCGAGCACGCCCTGGCCTACATGGACCTCGAGCCGGGCCAGCCGATCATCGGCCAGAAGGTCGACGTGGTGTTCGTCGGGTCCTGCACCAACGGCCGCATCAGCGACCTGCGCCTGGCGGCGGCGGCGCTCAAGGACCGCCACGTCGCGGACGGCGTGCGCTTGATGGTTACGCCGGGCAGCGACGAGGTGAAGCGCGAGGCCGAGCGCGAGGGCCTGGCCGACGTGTTCAAGGCAGCTGGCGGGGACTGGCGCGAGTCCGGCTGCTCGATGTGCATCGCGATGAACGGCGACCAGCTGGCGCCCGGCCAGTACGCCGTCAGCACCTCCAACCGCAACTTCGAGGGCCGCCAGGGCAAGGGCGGCCGGACGTTCCTGGCCTCGCCGCTGACGGCGGCCGCATCGGCGGTGAGCGGTGTCGTGACCGATCCGCGGACCCTGCCCGGCATCGAGCTGCTCGCGGCCGTCGGCGGTCGTTGACGTGGCCGAACCGTTCAGGATGTTCACGAGCCGTGTGGTGCCGATCGACGCGGAGAACGTGGACACCGACCAGATCGTCCCGGCGCGCTACCTGAAGGTGACCGACAAGGACGGCCTGGCCGACGCCCTGTTCCGCGACTGGCGCTTCGAGGAGGACGGCTCGCTCAAGGACCCGCCGTTCGTCCTCGATCACCCAGGCATGGCCGGCCGCCGGATCCTGCTCGTCGGCGACAACTTCGGGTCGGGCTCGTCGCGGGAGCACGCCCCGTGGGCGCTGACCGCGTGGGGCGTCCGGGCGATCCTGTCGACGGGCTTCGCCGACATCTTCCGGAGCAACAGCCTCAAGAACGGACTCCTGCCGATCGTCGTCCCGGCAGACGTCCACGAGCGCCTGCGCGAGCTCGTGGAGCGCGAGCCGGACGCCGAGCTGACGGTCGACCTGGCCGAGGAGGGCGTCCTGCTGCCGGACGGCTCGACGATCGATTTCGAGATCGACCCGTTCGCCAAGCGGATGCTGCTGGCCGGCACGGACGAGCTCGGCTACCTCCTGTCCAAGGAGGCCGACATCGGTGCCTGGGAACGGACTCACCCGCCCCGCATCGACACGCGCGCCGAGGCGGCGGGCTGAGCGCCGGCCGGAACCGGACGGCGCGTCTCGTCGTCTGCGGCCCATGAACACACTCACGCCCACCCGACGCCTCGGCATCGCCGTGGTGTCGCTGTCGATCCTGCTGGCGGCGTGCGCGTCGGGCAGCGCACCGTCGGCCGCCCCGCCGAGTGCCGTCCCGCCGAGTGCTGCCCCATCCGATGCCCCGGTCAGCACCGCGCCCGGTGGCGGCAGCGACCCGGCGCCCGATCCCGGCATCGGCGCGAAGCCGATCCTGCCGCGACCCGGTCAGCTCGACGTCCATCCGGTCGTGGCCGACAGCCTCTCCGCCCGGGTCGACGGCAACAAGATCATCGTCAAGGCGGTGTGGACCAGCGGCGTCGAACCCTGCAACATCCTCGACTCGATCGTCGTCGACAAGGGTGATGGCACGTACACCATCACCCTCCGCGAGGGCCATGGTCCCGAGGACATCGCGTGCATCGCGATCGCGGAACAGCACGTGACCGAGTTCGAGATCCCCGACGTCGCCGCCGGCACGTGGACGATCGTCGACTCGGGCGGCGTCGCGACCCCGGTCGAGGTGACCGTCGGCTGACCTCCGGCAGTCCCTAACGGTGACGAACCGCCCCGGACCGACCGGCCCGGGGCGTTCTCATGACCCCTGTGCGACGATCGGTCGGTGAACCCGAACCCGCTCGACCTGGTCGCGATCGTCCTGGTCATCGTGGCGCTCGTCCTCGGGTTCAACTCGGGTGCCCTGCCGCAGGTCGGCGGGCTGCTCGGCGCCGTCGCCGGCGGCGTGCTCGCGGTGCTCGCGCTGCCCGTTCTCGCCGGGCCCCTCGACAGCGTCCCGATCGGCATCCGCCCCTACGTCGTCCTGGCGGGTCTCCTCGTGGCGGTCGGCATCGGCAAATCGATCGGCTCGACCATCGGCCGCATCGCCGCCCGGTCGCTCGGCGCCGGGTTCCTGGGCGCCGCCGACCGTCTCGCCGGCAGCCTCACCGGGGCGGCCCAGGCCCTGCTCATCGTCTGGCTGGCCGGCGGGCTCGTGGCCGTGGGTCCAGCCTCGCGGCTGACCGAGGCCGCGCAGGGCTCGACGACCATCCGGGCGCTCAATGCCTTCCTGCCGCCACCCGCCGAGATCGCGACCGGGCTCGGGCGCATGCTCGACGACTCCGGCCTGCCCGACGTCTTCGTCGGGTTCGAGCCCGTGCCACGGCCACCGGTCGATCCGCCGACGGACGCGCTCGCCCGGCAGATCGCGACGATCGCCCAGGGGAGCACCGTGCGCGTACTGGCCGGCGTCTGCGGGGCGGCCGCCTCGGGCAGTGGCGTGGTCGTCGCGAACGGCTACGTCGTCACCAACGCGCACGTCGTCGCGGGCTCGAGCCCCGACGCGATCGACGTGTCGACCGTGGCCGGCGGCCGCTCGGCCGCCCGCGTCGTGCTGTTCGACCCGGCCCTGGACGTCGCGCTCCTGTGGGCACCGGACCTGCGTGCGAGCCCGCTCCGATTTGCGACCAGTGTGCCGGGACGCGGCACGGTCGGCGCGGCCCTCGGCTACCCGGGCGGTGGCCAGCTCACGATCGTGCCCGCCGCCGTAACCGGTTCCTACCCGGCGACGGGTCGCGACATCTACGGGGAAGCCCGGGTCGATCGCGACATCCTGGAGCTGCGCGCCCAGATCGACCGCGGTGACAGCGGCGGCCCGTTCGTGCTGCGCGACGGCACGATCGGTGGCCTCATCTTCGCCGAGGCGCGGACGGACCCGGACGTCGGCTATGCGCTCAGCCCGACCTCGGTCGCGATCCGCATCACGCCGACGCTGGGGCGGACCGAGACCGTCGAGACGGGAGCCTGCCTGCGCTGAGGGGACCGCCCTACACTGCACGTCATGCCCCCTCCGTCCGTCCTCGCGCCGTCGCACCCGTACGACCGCCCCACCGATCCGGCCAAGCGCCACTCGGCGGCCCTGACGGACGGCCCCGATCGCGCCGCCGCGAGGGCGATGCTCAAGGCCATCGGCTTCACGGACGACGACCTGGCCCGACCGCTCGTCGGCGTGGCCACGACGTGGATCGAGACGATGCCCTGCAACTTCAACCAGCGACGGCTCGCCCAGTCGGTGAAGGAGGGCATCCGGGCCGCCGGCGGGACGCCCATGGAGTTCAACACGGTGTCGGTCAGCGACGGCGTGTCGATGGGCACCGAGGGCATGAAGGCGTCGCTCATCAGCCGCGAGGTCATCGCCGACTCGATCGAGCTCGTCGTACGCGGCCACCTGCTCGACGGGCTGGTCTGCCTCGTCGGCTGCGACAAGACGATCCCGGCGGCGGCCATGGCGCTCGGGCGGCTCGATGTACCGGGCCTCGTGCTCTACAACGGCACGATCTACCCGGGCACGTACAAGGGCAAGCGCGACGCCACGGTGGTCACGGTCTTCGAGGCGATCGGCGCCTACCAGGCCGGGCGGATCAGCCTCGAGGAGCTCTACGAGATCGAGAACATCGCCTGCCCGGGCCCGGGCGCCTGCGGCGGCCAGTTCACCGCCAATACGATGGCCATGGTGCTGGAGTTCCTCGGGCTGTCGCCGGCCGGCCTCAACGGCATCCCGGCCGAGGACCCCGCCAAGGATGAGGCGGCCCGGCGCAGCGGCGAGATCGTCATGGACCTCGTCCGGCGCGACGTCCGCCCGTCGACCTTCGTGACCCGCGATGCCCTCGAGAACGGCATCGCCAGCGTCGCCGCGACCGGCGGTTCGACCAACGGCGTGCTGCATCTGCTGGCCATCGCCCACGAATACGGCATCCCGCTCGACATCGACGAGTTCGGGGCGATCGCCGACCGGACACCGATCGTGGCCGACATGCAGCCTGGCGGCCGCTTCACGGCATCCGACATGTACGACGCGGGCGGCGTCGGGCTGGTCATGCGCGAGCTGCTCAAGCGCCCCGGCCTCCTCCACGGGGACACGCCAACCGTCGATGGGCGGACGATCGCCGAGATCGCGGCCGACACCCCCGAGACAGCCGGCCAGGAGGTCGTCGTGCCCATCGAGGCACCCCTCAAGGAGACGGGCGGCCTGGCCATCCTGCGCGGCAGCCTCGCCCCGGACGGCTGCGTCGTGAAGCTGGCCGGCCACGAACGCCGCCAGCATCGCGGTCCGGCGCGCGTGTTCGACTCGGAGGCGGCCTGCTTCGAGGCCGTCAAGGCGCGGAGGATCGTCGCGGGCGACGTGGTCGTGATCCGTTACGAGGGCCCGGTCGGCGGCCCCGGGATGCAGGAGATGCTCGGCGTGACCGCGGCCCTCGTCGGCGAGGGGCTCGGCGACGTCGTGGCCCTGATCACCGACGGTCGGTTCTCCGGCGGGACGCACGGCCTGATGCTCGGCCATATCGCTCCGGAGGCGGCCCTCGGCGGACCCATCGCCATCGTCGAGGAAGGCGATGAGATCGTCATCGATGTCGACCGCAAGGCGCTCGACCTGAGCGTGTCCGCCGATGAGATCGAGCGGCGCTTCGCGGCCTGGACGCCGCCGCCGCCGCACTACACCGGCGGGGTGCTCGCCAAGTACGCGGCCCTCGTCGGCTCGGCGTCGAACGGCGCCGTGACGACCGGCCCGCGGATGCAGGCCGGTCTGACGAGGACGCCCGCCGCTCGATGACGGGTCGCATCGCGATCGGGATCAAGACGTCGCCGCAGGCGGTCGACTGGGTGACCCTCGACGCCACGTGGGCGCGGATCGGCGAGCACGAGGTGTTCGAGTCGGTCTGGATGAACGACCACCTGACCGACGCGGGCCAGGACCGGCACGGGCCGAGCCTCGAGGCCCTGACGACGATCGCCGCGCTCGCCCATCACGTCCCGGGTCGATGGCTGGGTCATGCCGTCCTGGCCGCCACGTTCCGCCACCCGGCCGTCCTCGCCAAGGCGGCGACGGTCCTGGACCACGCGACGGGTGGGCGGTTCATCGTCGGGCTCGGCGCGGGCTGGCACGACGGCGAGCACACCCCGTTCGGCATCCCGATGCCGCCGATGCCGGAGCGTTTCGACCGGTTCGAAATCGAGCGTCCATGTGCTTCGCGCGCTGTGGTCCGATGCGGCGCGCCAGCCGCCCGGCGTGACCCGCCCTGATCCGTTCTACCCGCTGACCGACGCGACGAACGAGCCGCCCTCGCTGACGCCGGGTGGACCGCGGCTGTGGCTCGGTGGCCAGCGGCGGCGGGGCATCGCGCTCGCCGCGGCCGTGGCGGACGGGTGGGTCCAGCCGGCGGTCGCCGTCGGCCAGGGACGCCCGACCGACCTGGGCGATTTCAGCGACCGGCGGTCGGCCGTCCTGCGGGCCCTCGATGACGTCGGCCGCGATCCCGCCACGTTCGAGTTCGGTGCGCAGATCCCGACCGGGACGTCGGACGACGACCGCCGGCACGCACTCGACCAGGCGATGGACGCGGTCGAGCGGGGCGCGACCCATGTGATCCTCGGTCTCCGGCCGAAACTCGGCCCGGACGGCGTCGATGCCGTCGCCCGCGAGGTCGCCGAACCGTTGCGGGAACGTCTGGGGTGACCAACCTTCGTTCGCCGAGCCCCCGGCACGAACGGGTCGGCGCGGGCATCATGACCGCGTGACCGATCCGTCGCGCCCGGCGTCCGAGCTGCCGCCGGATCCGGCCGCCTACGACTCGCCACGCGCGGCGCGCGCCCGCCAGAAGGGGCTGCCGGCGCCGTACATCGCGGGGGGTCATGACCCGGACCCGGCGCTCGGGTGGGCCGAGGAGCGGCGCCTCGGCCGGCTGCTCGTCACGATGGTCATCGTGATCGTGGCATCGGGCTTCGTCATCGGCATCATCACGGCCCTGCTCGGTCCCATGGCCGGTCGATGACGGCGGGCGCCCCGAGCCGGCCGTCGCTCGCGATCGGCGATGCCGATTGGGCGGCCGCGCATGACGATGTCGTCCGGACGCTCCAGGACCTCATCCGAATCCCGTCCGTCAATCCGCCCGACCCGGCCCGTCCGGACCAGGAGACGCGCGTGGCGCGCTATCTCGCGGACCGGCTGACCGGCCTCGGGCTGCAACCGGAGGTCGTCGAGCCGGCGCCCGGCCGCGGCTCGGTCCACGGTCGCCTGCGTGGCGACGGCACGGGTGGCGAGCCATTCCTCCTGCTGTCCCACCTCGACGTGGTCCCGGCGTCGCCCGAGCGCTGGTCGCACGATCCGTTCGCGGCCGACATCGCCGATGGCTACGTGTACGGTCGCGGCGCGGTCGACATGAAGGGCATGGTCGCGCTCGAGCTGGGTGTCATCGAGCGACTCGTGGTCGAGGCGCGCGCAGCCGGGCGGGATCCCGCGCACGATCCCATCCCGGGGTTGCGCCGCGATGTGCTGTTCACGTGCGCGGCCGACGAGGAAGCGGGTTCGACCGACGGCGCGCGCTGGTTCGCCGTCCATCGCCCCGAATGGCTGCGCGCCGCCGGCGCAGTCAACGAGTGCGGCGGCGTGTCGGTGACCGTCGGCGGCCGTCGCCTCTACCCGATCCAGGTCGCCGAGAAGGGGTTCGTGCCGTACCGGATCCACGTGACGGGCACATGGGGCCATGGGTCGATGCCGCGCCACGACAACGCCGCGGTCATGGCCGCCGGGATCATCGAACGACTGGCCGCCCCCGGTCCCATGCGCATGACGCCGGTCATGAGCCGCTTCCTCGAGGCGGCCGCCGACGCGCTGCCGGGTGCTGCCGCGACGACCTTGCGCGCGATCGGCCGAGGCGAGCTCGACCCGGCCGCGACCGACCGGGCGATCGACGGGCTGTGTGACCCGATGTACGCGCGGGCGCTACGGGCGCTGATCCGGGACACGCTCAGCCCGGACGTCGTGCACGCGGGGGTCAAGTACAACGTGATCCCCGGCGACGCGACGATCGACGTCGACTGCCGGATCCTGCCCGGCACGACGGAGGCGGACATCCGCGCGGAGGTGGAGGCGCGGATCGGCGCCGATGTCCTGCCGTCCTGCCGCATCGAGCGGCTGGCGTGGGGCGATCCGGTCGAATCCCCGGCGGAAGGCCCGCTCTGGGACACGCTCGTCGGTGCGCTGCGCGATCACGACCCCGAGGGCGTCGCCCTGCCGGTCATGGCACCGTTCGCGACCGACGCCAAGGCGACCGCGATGGTCGGCACCCCGACGTATGGCTTCTCGCCGTTCCGCTTGGAGCCCGATGAGCGGTTCCTCGAGCGCTTCCACGGCGTCGACGAACGGATCTCGCTCGAGGCGCTGCGCTTTGGTCTGCCGGTCCTGTACGACGTGGTCCGCCGCTTCTGCGGCTGACGGGGCCGCCTCAGGCGGTCGCGGTCACGCCCCGGTTTCGCCCCCGGTCGTCGCCGCCGAGCCATCCGCTTCCGGAAGCGAGACGCGCACCTTCTCGCCGCACGACCGGCAGAGGTAGATGTGCCCGCGATTCCAGTCCCGCTCGGGGTCGTGGGCCGACGTGGCGTGGTGCTCCTCGCCCTCTTCTCGCTCCAATGCTCCCCACGAACCATCGGAATGCTGATGCTCGACCTGGAACAACGCGTTCCCCAACTGGCCGTACTGGAACATCGAGCCACCTCCTCGCCGTAGCCTACGCCTCGATCGCGGGCGTCACGTCCCCGGTTCGCGCCTCGCCCGGATCAGGCGTCCGCGCCGGCTGATGGCATGGGTCGCGAGCGCGGCGACGCCCATCGCGACGATCGAGCGCTCGGCGCTGGGCAACGGCCGCACCGCCGACAGGAACTGCTCCGCGCGCGCCCGATCGACCACCCGCAGGATGGCGTGCCCACGCGGCGTGAGGCGCAGGATCTTCTGGCGCCGATCCTCCTCCTCGGCCTGGCGCTCGACGAGCCGGCGCTTGACGAGGCCGTCGATGAGCCGGCTCGTGGCCGACGGAGACCGATTGATGGACTCGGCCAGCTCCCCGATCGTGAGCGTGCTGCCGTCGGCGAGGACATACAGGGCTGCCAGCTGGGTGAACCCGAGACGCAGCTCCCCGAGCTGGCTGGCGAAGCCGATGACGAGCTCGCGCCACAGGGCACGGCCCATGGCGACCCGTTCGCTGATCTGGCGCACGTTGGGCAGCCGCGTGCCGGCAGCGAGGACCGGTGCGGACAGGTCGGCCTCGAACCGCTGAGCGATGGCACGACGCGGCGCCGGACGCGTCGAGCGAGCGGGGCGGGTATCCGTCATGCATGCAAGGATGCACGCGAATCCCGAGCCTCTGCAAGCCCGCCCCGTACGCTTCGTCCCGATGTCCCCCGTCGCGTACGTGTTCCCGGGCCAGGGCTCGCAGTCCGTGGGCATGGGCCGGGATCTGGCCACTACCTCGCCCGCCGCTGCCCGCGTCTGGGCGGCGGCCGATGCCGCCCTTGGTGAGCCGCTCAGCGATCTGGCGTGGGACGGCCCGACCGACCGGCTCGACCGCACGGAGCACGCCCAGCCGGCGATCCTGGCGGCGTCGATCGCCATCCTCGAAGCGCTCCGCGAGCGCTGGTCGGAGGCCGGCCTCGAGGCGCCCGTGCCGGTCTTCGCCGCCGGCCACTCGATGGGGCAGTATTCGGCGCTCGTTGCGACCGGCGTCCTGTCCCTCCCCGACGGGATCCGCCTCGTCCGTCGTCGCGGAGAGCTCATGCAGGCCTCGGGTCAGGGTCGCGACGGAGCGATGGCCGCCCTCATCGGTCTCGATGACGCGAAGCTGCCGGAGCTGCTCGGGACGGCCGGTGCGCACGGGACGTTCGTCGTGGCCAATCGCAACGCGCCGGGGCAGGTCGTGGTGTCCGGCGAGCGCGCCGCCATCGAGGCCGGAGCCGAGGTCGCGAAGACGCTCGGCGCGAAGCGGGCGATCGTCCTGCCGGTCAGCGTCGCAGCGCATTCGCCGCTCATGCTCGAGGCCGCAGAAGGCCTGCGCGAGGCGCTGGCGGGCATCGATTTCTCGGTCCCCACGGCCACGCTCCTGGCCAATGCCGACGGTCGCGCGATCACGACCGCGGACGCGGCCCAGGCCGAGCTGGTCGAGCACCTGACCGCCGGCGTCGACTGGGTCGGGACCGTCGGCCGGATGGTCGATGCCGGCATCACGACGTTCGTGGAGGTCGGCCCCGGCAAGGTCCTGACGGGCCTCATCAAGCGCATCGCCCCCGACGTCGAGGTCGTCGCCGCCGACGATCCGGCGACCCATGACCGCCTCATCGATCTGGCCGCCGTGGCGGCCTGATCGCGCCGCCATCCCCGTTCACCCTGGAGGGACCGTTCCAAATGCGTCGACCTGACTACGACCGCCGCGTGGTCGTCACCGGCCTGGGGGTCATCAGCCCCGTCGGCAACGACAAGGCGACCGCCTGGTCGAACATCGTCGAAGGCGTCTCGGGCCTGGGCCCCATCACCTACTTCGACACCGCCCCGTACGAGGCGAAGATCGCCGGCGAGGTCCGCGATTTCGATGCGAAGGCTTGGATGGACCCGAAGGCCGCCCGACGCAGCGAATCGAGCATGCATTTCGGCGTGGCCGCGGCCAAGCAGGCGCTCGCCGATTCGGGGTTCGAGCTGACCGACGAGAACCGGACCGAGGTCGGCGTGGTGTTCGGCTCGGGGGCTGGCGGGCAGCAGCTCATGATCGAGAACTACGCCACCCTCCATGAGCGTGGTCCGCGCACCGTGGCGCCGACATTCATCGCCAACGCCCTCGTCGACAGCTGTTCGGGGATGATCGCCATCGAGACCGGCGCCATCGGCCACAACGTGTGCATGGTGTCGGCCTGCGCGACCGGCACGCACAACGTCGGCGAGGCGGCCGAGGCGATCCGCCGCGGGGACTGCATCGCCGTCATCAGCGGTTCGACCGAGGCGCCCCTCCTCGAGGTCGCCCATGCCGGGTTCTCGAACATGCGCGGGATGGGGCTGCCGCGACCCGACGAGGAGCCACAGACCGTGTCGCGCCCGTTCGACGCGACCCGTGACGGCTTCGTGCTCGGCGAGGGTGCCGGATCGCTGTTCCTCGAAGACCTCGAGCTTGCCAAGGCGCGTGGTGCGACGATCTACGCCGAGGTCGTCGGCTACGGGTCGGCCGCCGACGGCTGGGACATGGTCCAGCCGATCGACGCCGGCGTCGGCTCGGCGCGGGCGATGCAGATGGCGCTCGATCGCCGCGGCGTCCCGGCCGACGAGGTCGACCTCATCAACCCGCACGGGACGTCGACCCCACTGGGCGACAAGCGCGAGGCCGAGGCGATCTGGGCGACGTTCGGGTCCCGCTCGGCGCGTGACGCGAAGGCCATCGCCATCAGCGCGACCAAGTCGATGACCGGCCACATGATGGGCGCGGCGGGCGCGTTCGAGGCGTTCGCGACCGTGATGTCGGTCGCCGAGCAGTGCGCGCCGGGCACGCTCAATTACCGCGACTTCGACCCCGAGTGCGACCTGTGGGTCCCGGCGGAGACCGTCCCGATGCCGATCCGTTACGCGCTCTCCAACAACATCGGCCTCGGCGGCCACAACGGCGCCGTCATCTTTCGCCGCTACACCGGGGACTGACAGATCGCCCGCGGGCGCCCGTCAGCCCCAATGGCTAGTCCCTACAATCCGAGCCGATGACTGAACGAGATCCTGCGCGCCGCGCGGTCGTGACCGGCCTCGGCGCGGTCATGCCGATCGGGAACGACTTTCCCACGTACTGGTCGAACCTCGTCGCAGGGGTGACCGGGACGCGGACGATCCGCAGCTTCGACGCGTCGAGCCACGAGGTGCGCATCGCGGCCGAGGTCCTCGACTTCGATCCGGCCAGCGTCATGGACCCGAAGATGGCGCGGCGGATGAGCCGATTCATCCACCTGGCGATGGGTGCCGGCAAGGAAGCGGTGGCCGATTCCGGGATCGATTTCGCGGCGATGAGCATCGAACAGCGCGACCGGGTCGGCGTGGTCGTGAACACCGGCGGCGGCGGCATCGAGCAGATCATCGACGGCACCCACGTCCACGACCAGAAGGGACCGCGCTTCGTCTCGCCGTTCGCCGTGCCGGCCCTGTCGGGCTCGATGGGCGCCGCCCTGCTGTCGATGGAATGGGGCCTCACCGGACCCGTCATCACGCAGGTCGCGGCCTGCGCCACGTCCGTCATCGCGTTCCATGACGCGCTGCGCCTGATCCGCGAGGGGGAGTGCGACGTCGTGGTCACCGGTGGGACCGAGGCCCCCATCTGGCCGATGGGCGTCGCCGCGCTCGCCAACATGACCGCGCTCTCGAAGCGCAACGACGAGCCCGAGACGGCGTCGCGTCCGTTCGACCTCACCCGCGACGGGTTCGTCCTCGGCGAGGGGGCCGGCGTGGTCGTCATCGAGAGCCTGGCCCACGCCCGGGAACGCGGTGCGACGCCGATCGCCGAGGTGCTGGGCGGCGCGCTGACGGCCGACGCGTTCCATATCAGCGCGCCGGAGCCGACCGGCCGCGGGCAGATGCGGGCGATGACGAACGCGCTGCGCAACAGCGAAGTCGCGCCGGACGAGGTCGACTACATCGTCGCCCACGGCACGGCGACACCGCTCAACGACGCCACCGAGACGCGGGCGATCAAGGCCGCCTACGGTGACCACGCCTACAAGGTCGCGATCAGCTCACCCAAGTCGATGATCGGCCACCTCGTTGGGGCGGCCGGCATCGCCAGCGCCCTGGCCGGCATCGGCGCGATCCGCGACGGGGTCATCCCGCCGACTGCCAACCTGACGACGCCCGACCCGGAATGCGACCTCGATTACGTGCCGCTGACCGCGCGCAAGGCCAGGGTCGAGACGGTCGCGGTCGACGGCTTCGGCTTCGGCGGTCAGAACGCCGTGTCGATCTTCCGGCGCGTCGTCGACTGAGGCCGGCCTCCCGCCCGGTTCTCGGGCGGGTCAGCCCCGGCTCGCGGCCCGCAGCTGGTCGAGGACCTGCGGATCGATCCAGCCGGCGGCGGCCGTCCGTTCCTCGAGGTTGGCGGCGCCCATCCACGTGAGGAGCGCGCCATCCCAGGCGTCGTCCCAGCCCGGGCCGGCATCGCGTGGCTCGCCGATGCGGGCCAGCGAGGTCAAGGCCCCGCGCACGGTCCGGGCGATGGCGTCGTCGCGGCCGGGCGCCCAGCCGATGCGGGTCAGTCGATCGCGCAGCTCGATGGCCAGCGCCGCGTCGATCGGCAGGAGGTCGGCCGCGTCGGGCCGCTCGTAGAGGAGCCGCCACGTCGCGAGGAGCCGTCCGAGCTCGGGTACCGGGTCCGGGTGATCGTCGACCCGCAGGTCGATCCAGCGGTCGTTGCTCCCGCCGTAGCCACCACCCTCGCGCACGACCAGCAGCGCGGCGGACTGCCGACCGCGCGCATCGCCGCCCGCCCGATCACCGGCGAGCAGGCTCGCCACGAGCCGGTCCGGGAACGGGCCGACCGCTATGTGAAGAGCGTCGAGCACGGCCGCCACGACATGGGGACCGGCCAGGATGTTGCCTTGCACGGCGACCCCGTCCCCCAGCGAGCCGCCGGCCCAGGCGAGACAGCCGGATCCCGTGTGGGTCGCAGCGCCACCGCGCGCGTCGACGATCCCGAGCTGGCGCTCGTCACGGCCGGCGTCGGCCTCGACCAGGCGCTCGAGGATGGCCGTCGCAGCGGCCCCGCTACGCAGGCCATCGAGCCCGTCAGGGCCGTATGTCACGTTGGCCAGCGCCTGGGTGGCGATGGCGCCGACGCCAGCCATGGCCCACGGCACGACCGCCCCGACGGCGAGGAACTTCGACGCGACCGCCACGCCCAGATCGCCGGTCGCCGGATCGCGGGCGACGATCGAGAACGTCACCGGAGCGTGCGACCCTCGAACGTCTCGATCGCGTCGATGAACTCCGGTCCGAGGACGGCCGGTCGATCGGTCTCGTAGTCGTAGCGGACCATCACCGAGTCGCTCGTCGCCACCAGGCGCGCCCCGCCCCCGGAGCGGCGCGCGGTCAGCCGGTGCTCGAGCGTGAACGACGAGCGGCCGATGTGCGTGGCCCGCGTCTCTACGGTGACGGTCTCGCCGTGGAACACCGGGGCGCGATACGTGATGCGCGCCTCGGCCAGGATCAGGCTCTCGGCGCCCTCGTGGCCGGCCGCGACGGGCTCACCGGTGACGTCGGTCCAGTAGCTGATCCGGGCCATCTCGCAGTACGTCAGGTAGACCGCGTTGTTGACGTGACCCATCGCATCGGTGTCCGCGAAGCGGACCTCGATCGCCGCCTGATGGCCGAACTCACCGGGCAGATCGCGCGGATCGTCGGGCGTCTCGATCCGCCCACGGGCTGGCATGTCGCGGCTCAGTCTGGCGGCTCGACGACGAGCCTGCCGGTCATGCCGGCCTCGGCGTGTCCCGGGACGCTGCACACGATCTCGTACATGCCGGGCCGGTCGATGGTGAAGCGCAGCTTCTGCGTCTGGCCCGGTCGCGCCCCGGCATCGACGTTGGCCAGCCCCTCGACCTCCCAGTCGTGGAAGATCGGATCCTCGTTGCGGAACGACAGGACGGCCGTGCGCCCGGCCTCGACCGCGACATCGCGCGGGGCGAACCGCGTGTCGCGTGCGACGACCGTGAGACGAGTCGCCTCGGCCTCGATCCAGCGGTCGGCGGCCATCACCGCGCCGGCCACGCCGAAGGCGGCGACCGCGACGGCAGCCAGGAACCAGGCCTCGCGCAAGCGGCGGATCGCGCCGGACCGCGGGGCACGGAGCCGAGCGGTCCGACTGGCGTCGAAGCCACGCAATCGCAGCGCGTTCGCGACGACCGTGACCGACGAGAGGGCCATGGCACCGGCCGCCAGGGCGGGCGACAGCGCGATCCCGAACGGCGGGATGAGCAGGCCCATCGCCACCGGGATCAGCACGATGTTGTAGGCGAACGCCCAGAACAGGTTCTGGCGGATGACCGTCATCGTCGCGCGCGACAGGCCGATCGCGGCGGGCACGCCGCGCGGGTCGTCCCGCATCAAGGTGATGCCCGCCGCCTCGATGGCGACGTCGGCCCCGGCGCCGATCGCGATGCCGAGGTCGGCGCGCGCCAGCGCGGGCGCGTCGTTGATGCCGTCACCGACCATCGCAACCGTGCGTCCGCGGGACTGCAATCCCTCGACGACGGCGGCCTTGTCGGTCGGGGCGACCTCGGCCAGCACGCGGTGGGCCGGGATGCCGACCTGTTCCGCGACGGCGTTCGCCGTGACCCGCGCGTCACCGGTCACGAGCCAGACCTCGATGCCGCCATCCGCCAGATCGCGCACGGCCTCCGCCGAGCCGGCCCGGACCGGGTCGGAGATCGCCATGAGACCGGCCGCCCGCCCGTCCACGGCGACGACGGCCACCGTCCGACCCGCGGCACCCGCGGCGTCGATGGCGTCGGACACGGGCTCGACGTCGATGCCGAGGCGCTCGAGCCAGCGGCGATGGCCGACCACGACGTCATGCGGTCCGTCCTCACCGACGACCATGCCGCGGACGCCACCACCGACCACCGCCTCGAACGCGGTCACCGGCCGGAAGCCGAGTTCGCGCTCGTTGGCGTGAGCGACGATCGCGGCGCCCAGCGGATGCTCGCTCCCGCGCTCGAGGGCAGCGGCCAGGTCGACCAGGGTCCGGGCGTCGATCCCGGTGGTCGTGACGACGTCGACGATCGCCGGGCGGCCGAGGGTCAGGGTGCCGGTCTTGTCGAAGACGACCGTGTCGACGGCATGGGCGATCTCGAGGGCCTCGCCGCCCCGGATCAGGATGCCGGCCTCGGCGCCGCGACCGGTCCCGACCATCACCGCGGCCGGCGTCGCCAGCCCCATGGCGCAGGGACAGGCGATGACGACGACGCTGATGAAGGCGGTCAAGGCGAGCGTCGCCCGCGGCTCCGGGCCGAGGACGAGCCAGGCGGCGAATGTGCCGGCCGCCACGAGCAGGACGATCGGCACGAAGACCTCGGCGATGCGGTCGGCGAGGTGCTGGATGGGCGCCTTGCTGCCCTGGGCGCGCTGGACCGCTTCGACGATGTGGGCGAGCGCGGTGTCGCGACCCACCCGCGTCGCGCGCATCACGAACGAGCCCGTGCTGTTGAGGGTGCCGCCGATGACCGCCGCCCCGGGCCCGACCTCGGTCGGGAGCGGCTCACCGGTGAGCATGGCTCCCGTCGATGGCGCTCCGGCCCTCGACGATCTCGCCGTCGACGGGCAGGGCGCTCCCCTGGCCGGACGCGCAGGAGGTCGCCGACCGCGACCCCTTCGAGGGTTACGTCGCGCTCCCCGTCGGCTGCGACCAGGCGGGCCGTCGTCGGCTGCAGCCGCAAGAGGCGGCGGATGGCGCCGGCCGAGCTCGCCTTGGCACGGCTCTCCAGCCATCGCCCGAGGAGGACGAGGCCGATGATGGCGGTCGAGGCATCGAAGTAGGTCTCGGGATGCAGGCCGGCCTCGTGGATCCAGTCCGGGAACAAGGTCACGCCGATGCTGTAGACCCATGCGGCCGTCGTCCCGACGGCGATCAGCGTGTCCATGTTGGTCGTGCCGTGACGGGCGGCCCGCCACGCCGCCCGGTAGAAGGCCCCGCCGGCCCAGACCTGGATGATGGTCGCCGGGACGAGCGCGATCCAGTTGATCGTCTCCATCGGGATCCGCGTCTGCGGCACGAACATCGCGACCATGATCCCGAGCGCGATGCCGATCGACACGACGGCGCGGGTGAGAAGCCGCCGCGAATCTATCCTCGCGCCAGGTGTCGGAGAGATCGGCGCTCGCCGGCGTCGACTCGGTGCCTGGCGCGGCCTCCGGCCGAACGTCGTAGCCGGCCGCTTCGACTGCGGCCACCAGCTGCGCACGATCCGAGCGGTCGGGCAGGTAGCGGATGGTCGCGACCTCGGTCGCGAGGTTCACGTCTGCCGTCTCGACACCGTCGGTGGCGCGCAGGAACCGCTCGATCCGGTTGACGCACGAGGCGCACGTCATCCCCTCGATCGGCAGGCGGACGATGGTCGGAGGCTGGTCGTTCATACTCCCAGGGAGTATATCAGTGGCTGTCCCGGACGCCGGCCCGCCGATGGCGCACACTGACGAGATGGCCCTCGACCATGTGGTGACGGCGACCCTCGACGGCGGCGATACCCCGTTCCGGGTGGCCGCGTCTACCGAAGGGATCGTGGCAGCCGCCTGGGAAGCCGACGACGCGGGGTTCCGCTCGGCGGTGGCCGCCCGACTCCACGCCCCTGTCGAGGGCCTGGCCGATGTCTCCCCCGACGATCCCGCTGCGAGGCGCCTGCGGGCGGCCCTGCCCGCGATCGAATCGGTCCTGCGCGGGATGCCCGCCGACGTGCGCGACGTCGCTGTCGACCTGGCCGACCGGCCGGTCTTCGATCGCCGGGTGCTCGGCGCCGTCCGCGACGTGGGCTGGGGTGAGACCGCGAGCTACGGCGAGATCGCCCAACGCGTGGGGATGCCGCGCGCCGCCAGGGCCGTCGGTGGGGCGCTCGGCCGCAACCCGGTGTCGATGCTGATCCCGTGTCACCGGATCATCGCCGGTGACGGCACGCTCGGCGGCTACGGCGGAGCGGGCTGGCTGGACCGCGACCGGCAGCGGTGGCGCAAGGAAGCGCTCCTGCACATGGAAGGCGTCTTCGTCCCGCGACGCGACGGCTGACCGGCGCCGAGGGCGCCCCCGGGTCAGGCCCTGGGGACGGGGCGCATCGGGTAGACCCCGACGACGATCGGGGCGAGCGGGTCGAACGAGAGCTCGTAGCCGATCTCGCCGCCACGCAACAGCTCTCCGAGGAGCGAGCCTTCGCGGGCCGGCAGGCCGACGTACACGCGGCCGACCTCGAGGTCGACGTGCGTCACGTCGTCGTCCGTGCCATCGATGGCGAAGCGGCGACGCAGCTCGTGCATCGGGACATACGGCCGGCTCTTGATGAAGCGTCGCAGTTGCGGCGCGGTGCAGCCGTTCGGCCGTTCCTGGCCGTGCCCGCCGCCGTTCGGTCCGGCACCGCCGGTCGGTCCGACACCGTTCGGTCCGGCATTGCCGTTCGGTCCGGCGCCGTGCGACGCCTCGTTGCCATCGTGGGCGGGGCCGACTGGAGCGTGGGGGGCCGGCCCGCCGTTCTGGGGTGGTGCGGCCGGGGCCAGGCCGCCGGCCGACGAGCCCCCGTTCGACGGGAGCGCCGGAGCCGCCACCGCAGCCGGGGGGTTCGCGATCGGCTCCGGCCGATGCGGCCCCGATCCGCTCGAATCGGGTGCGCGGTCCACGGGCTTCGACAGAGCCGGTGATCCGGATGGGCCGGGGGCAGCCGACGAGGCCGCCGGCCGGTTCGCGGCGCCGTCCGGGCGTGGGCTGTCGTGCCGGTACCGCGGATGGTGCGGTCGGCCGTGATGGCGCCGGCTCATCGGGCCGACCGGTGACGGACGGCGTCCCGGCGATCGGGCTCGGCGACGGCTGGTCGCCGGTGGTTGGTGGGCATCAGGTCTCGATGGGTTGGGCGGCGGCCGCTCGGATTGGCCGTCGACCGATGATACCCCAGCCCGCGAACGCCCTCCCCCGACGGAGGGTCCGTCGCGCCGGTCCTAGCCGGCGACCACCGCCAGCTCGCGCGGCGCCTCGTTGAGCACGACCGGCCCATCTTCGCCGCACACGACGATGTCCTCGATGCGCGCTCCGTAGGTATCGCTCAGATAGATGCCGGGCTCCACGCTGAACGCCATGCCCGGCCGAAGCGCCTGCGTGTTGCCCGCGACGATGTAGGGATCCTCGTGACCGTCGAGGCCGATGCCGTGGCCGGTGCGGTGGAAGAAGGCCTCGCCGTAGCCCTCGCCATCGATGGCGGAACGAGCCGCGGCATCGATCGCCTCCGCTGGGACGCCGGGTCGAACGCGGGCCGTCGCGGACGCCTGGGCGGCGTACAGGACGTTGAACAGGTGGCGGAACCGCTCGTCGGGTCCTCGCGCGGGATCGCCGCCGGTCACCCACAGCGTCCGCGTGATGTCGGAGCCGTATCCACCGATGGTGCCGCCGATGTCGAGGACGATGGGCTCGCCGGGTCCGATGACCCGATCGGACGCCTCGTGGTGCGGGGAGGCGGAGTTCGGCCCGGAGGCGACGATCGCGAACACGGCGACGTCGTGCCCCTCGTCGACCAGACGACCGCGGACCTCGCGGGCGACGTCGGCCTCCGACCGGCCGATGAGCGGTCCGGCCGCGATCGCCGCCACGACCCGATCGGCCGCCTGGGCGGCCGATCGGAGGAGGGCGATCTCATCGAGGTCCTTGATCATCCGCAGGTCGCCGATCACCGGCGAGGCGAGCTCGTAGATCGGCTCATCGCCCAGCGCGTCCTGGATCCGGAGGAGGTGGCGCGCGGCCATGTCGTCGGACACGGCGATGCGCCCGCTGCGCGGGACGTCGGCGACGGCACGGCTGTAGGCATCCTCGGTCTCCTCCCACGTCACGATGCCGATCCCCGTGCGGACACCGGCCTCGGCGGCGGCGCGTTCGAGCCTGGGCACGAGGAGCCACGGGTCGCGCCCCGGCCGGATCACGAGCACCGTCAGCCGCTCGAGCGGCATCGCCTCGTAGCCCGTCAGGTAGCGCAGATCGGTGCCGACGCCGACGAGCATGGCAGTCAGGCCGGCCGTCTCGGTCGACGCGACGAGGCGCGCCAGGCGGTTCGCGTACCGCGCGGGCGGGATGCCATGGCCGGTGTCGACCGTCACACCGGCGCCTCGCCGGTCGAGCGACCGATCCACGCGGCGATCGTCGCCGGTCCGTCCTCGAACAGCTTGCGATACGCGTACACGCGCTCCGCGCCGCGCGCCAGCGCACGCTTGCGAAGGGCGTGGTCGTCGTGCTGCCCGACCGCGATGACCCGTGCGCCGGCCGACCTGGCGCGCTCGATGGCGGTCAGCGGGTCATATGCGCTGGCCGTCATGTCGATGATCGCGAGGTCGGCGCAGACGAGCGATCGGTCGAACTCGGGCGCGGTCTTCGCCCTTGATGGCTCGCCGCCGGCGGCCTCGACCGCCCTGGCGAGCCGGTCGGACCAGATCAGGTCCTGGGCGAGGATCGCGATCCGCTGGGCCATGCTTGGTCAGTCGAGGGTCTGGGCCAGGTGGTGGAAGATGTCGCGCGCCGTGACCACGCCCGTCGGGCGCCCGTCCTCGATGATCGGGATGTGCCGGAAGCCGCCGACGGCCATCTTGTGGATCGCGACGGCGATCGGGTCGTCATGACGCAGGACGACCGGGTCCGGGGTCATGAAGTCGCGCACGTGGAAGGAGGCCACGCGCTTGCCGGCCACCTTCACGACCGCATCCCGGTCGGTGAAGATGCCGACCAGTCGATCGCCGGCGACGACCAGCACGCAATCGGCCTCCGCGTCCTGCATGCGCGCGATGGCATCGCTGATCGGGGTGTCGGGACCGACCGTGATGGGCGACGGCGAGCCGAGCTCGTCGAGGTGCTCGCCGAGGAGCTGACCCTTGAACGACGGGGCCTGGGCCGGCGTGTCGTGCCCGAAGATGTCGGCCCCGCAGTTGTCGCAGATGTCGGCGCCGGTCAGGCTGACGAAGCCACAGACGGGACAGCGCATCCCGTCGTCGCCCGCCTCCTGGCCCGCGACGATGCCGTCGTCGCCGCCGGTGGCTACTCGACCGTCCACGTCTCACCTCCGTGCAACACGCGCTCGAGGTCGCCCTCGCCGGATCGGGCCACGGCCGCCGCCAGCTGGTCCTCGATCAGCCGGTCGTGGGTCGGACGGCTGGTCGCCCGCAGGACACCGACCGGGACCGGGAAGTCGGGCCAGAACATGCGCGACAGCATCAGCGCCAGGTACGGATCCTCGGCGGCCTCGTCGTGGACGAGCAGTTCTGCCTCGGTCACCCCGTCCTCGCCGATCGTCACGACCTCCGGGTGGAGCCCGCGCAGCCGGATGCCCTTATCGCGGTCCTTGCCGAAGATCATCGGCTTGCCGTGCTCGAGGACGAGCATCCGGTCCTCGCGGACCTCGCGGTCGGTGAAGTCGCGCCAGGCGCCGTCGTTGAAGATATTGCAGTTCTGGAGCACCTCGACGAATGCGCTGCCCTTGTGCCGGCCGGCCCGTTCGAGCGTCGTCTGGAGGTGCTCGGTATGCGTGTCGACCGACCGGGCGACGAACGACGCCTCCGCCGCGAGGGCGATCGTGAGCGGCTGGATCGGCGTGTCGACCGTGCCCGCCGGCGTCGACTTCGTGCGCTTGCCGAACTCGGACGTGGGCGACGCCTGGCCCTTCGTCAGGCCGTAGATGCGGTTGTTGAACATCACGAGGTTGAGGTCGACGTTGCGGCGCATCGAGTGGATGACGTGGTTGCCACCGATCGACAGCGCGTCACCGTCGCCCGTGATGACCCAGACCATGAGGTCGGGGCGGGCGGCCTTGAGCCCGGTCGCCAGCGTGGGCGCCCGGCCGTGGATCGTGTGGAACCCGAACGTGTTCATGTAGTACGGCAGCCGGCCCGAACAGCCGATGCCGGAGATGAAGACGATGTCCTCCTTCTTGTAGCCGAAGTCGGGCATCACCTTCTGGGTCTGGGCGAGGATGGAGTAGTCGCCGCAGCCCGGGCACCAGCGGACCTCCTGGTCCGACACGAAGTCCTTGCGGGTGAGCGCGATGACCTGCGCATTTTCCGGACTGAGGGCGGGCTGACCACCGTTGCCTCCGCCGTTCGTGCCGGCCTCGGGCAGGCCCACGGTCTCCTCGGTCATGCCGGACTCCCCATGATCCGTTCGGCCTCCTCGACGATCTCGGCGATGCGGAACGGCTTGCCGCGGACGCGGTCGTAGCCGATCGCGTCGATCAGGAACCTGGCCCGGATCAGCAGCAGCAGCTGGCCGAGGTTGACCTCCGGGATGAGCACCTTCCGATAGCTCCGGAGCACCTCCTCGGTGTTCGCCGGGAACGGGTTGAGGTGGCGCAGGTGGGCGTGGGCGACCGAGCGGCCACCGGCCTGGAGCCGTTCGACCGCGGAGCGGATCGCGCCGTAGGTCGAGCCCCAGCCGAGGATCAGCAGATCGCCGCTGGCCGGGCCGTACACGTCGAGCGGAGCGATGTCATCGGCGATGCCCGCGACCTTGGCCGCCCGCAGGAGCTGCATGCGGTGGTGGTTGTCCGGGTCGTAGCTGACGTTGCCGGTGATGTCCGCCTTCTCGAGACCGCCGATGCGGTGCTCGAGACCGGCCGTCCCGGGCACGGCCCACGGCCGGGCAAGCGTCGCCGGGTCGCGCAGGTAGGGCTGGAACGGGCCGTCGCCGTTGGTCGCGTTGGCAACGCCGATCGACGGCAGGTCCGCCGTCGACGGGATCTTCCACGGTTCCGAACCGGTCGCCAGGAACGCGTCCGACAGGTACACGACCGGGGTCATGTATCGAAGAGCCAGCCGCCAGGCCTCGATCGCGTAGTCGAAGCACTCACCGGGCGTCGCCGGGGCGACGATGGGTATCGGCGAGTCGGAATTGCGGCCGAACATCACCTGGAGCAGGTCGGCCTGCTCGGTCTTGGTCGGCATGCCGGTCGACGGACCGGCCCGCTGGACGTCGATGACGACGAGGGGCAGCTCGACCATGACGGCGAGACCCATCGCCTCGGTCTTGAGCGCGATGCCGGGCCCGGAGCTGGCGGTCAGCCCGAGCGCTCCGCCGTAGCTCGCGCCGATGGCGGCCCCGATGGCGGCGATCTCGTCCTCGGCCTGGAAGGTCTTGACCCCGAATGCCTTGTAGCCCGACAGCTGGTGGAGGATGTCCGAGGCCGGCGTGATCGGGTACGAGCCGTAGAACAGGGGGCGGTCCGCCAGCTTCGATGCGGCCAGGAAGCCGAGGGCCGTCGCCTCGTTGCCCGTGATGTTCCGATACGTGCCGGCCGGCAGCTTCGCCGGGCGCACCCGGTAGTGCGTATGGAACATCTCCGTCGTCTCGCCGTAGGCATAGCCGGCGCGCAGAGCGCGCTTGTTCGCCTCGGCGATGACGGGCCTGGCGGAGAACTTCGAATCGATCCACTCGAGGGTCGGGTCCATGCTCCGCTCGTACAGCCAGAACATCAGCCCGAGAGCGAAGAAGTTCTTCGTGAGGTCCTTCTGCTTGCTGGTCATCTCGAGGCCGTCGAGCGAGCGCTCGTTCAGCGTCGAGATCGGGATCTCGAAGGTGGTGTACGCCTTCAGCGAGCCATCGACCAACGGGTTGCTGGCGTAGGCGGCCTTGTTCAGGTTGGCCTGGCTGAACGCGTCGCTGTTCACGATGAGTGCCCCACCGGGCGGCAGGTCACCGACGTTCGTCTTGAGCGCAGCCGGGTTCATCGCGACGAGGACGTCGGGCTGGTCGCCCGGCGTGTGGATGTCGGTCGAGCTGAAGCTGATCTGGAAGCCCGACACGCCCGGCAGCGAACCGGCCGGCGCGCGGATCTCGGCCGGGAAGTCCGGCAGGGTGCTGATGTCGTTGCCGAAGACGGCGGCCGTCCGCGTGAACTGGGTGCCGGTCAGCTGCATGCCATCACCGGAATCGCCGGCGAATCGGATCGTGACCCGCTCCAGCTCCTGGATCGCGAGCTCCGGCTCCCTGGTCGTCGTCACGCCCCTTCCGGCTCCTTCATGCGCTGGTGCGGCCGCGGCGGCAGGTTGAGGAGCTCCTCGGGGAACGACTCGGCGAGGTACTTGATGATGTCGACCTGCCGGACCACGCCGACGAGCTGACCCGCCTCGTCGACGATCGGCACGTTGCGGTAGCGGCCCGTCTGCATCAGCTCGATCGCGTCGCGGATCGTCTGGTCGAGATCGAGCGTGCGCGGCTCGGTGGTCATCAACGCCTCGACCGGCTGGGCCAGGTCGACGTGGCCGACGACGATTTGGCCGAAGATGTCGCGTTCGGTGAGCACGCCGATGAGGCGCCCGTCGGGATCGCACACGAACACCGAATCGCCGGTGCCGGTGCGCTGGATGGCGCGCACGCATTCGGCCAGGCTCGTGCCGGGTGGCACGGTCACGGGACGGCGTCGGCTCAGCACGCGCAACCGCTCGTCGGTCAAGAAGGGGACGCGACGGGCGACCGCGCCCTCGGTGAGGTCGGTCACGCTCGAAAGTGTAGTGCGTCGCCGCGCACGACGGGTCCGGGCTGCTAGCCTCCGGCGCGATGGATCGACGCACGGCCGTGGGCATCGGGTTGGTGGTCGTGTCGTCCGCCGGCTACGGGTCGGGCTCGGTGCTGGCCGCGCCGATCTACGCCACCGGGATCGACTGGTTGACGCTCGTCGGATGGCGCTTCCTGATCGGCGCGGCACTCGGCTGGGCGTGGGTCATCGCCTCCCCCGAGCGGCGGGCGGCGGCGCGGCGGATGACCCGCCGGCAGGTCGGCGTGGCCCTCGCGCTCGGCGCCCTCTTCACGGGCAACGCCGGGACCTATTACGCCGGCCTCGAGACCGTCCCGGCCGCCCTGGCCGGGGTGCTGGTCTACACCTATCCGGTGATCGTGGCCGTCCTGTCGTTGCGCTTCGCGACCCGCCTGCCGGGGCGTCGACCATGGGTCGCCCTCGGGCTGGCGGTCGTGGGCTCGGCGCTCGCGCTCGGCGGCATCGACGTGACGACGGCGCCGCCGTTCAGCGGCCTGCTGCTGGTCTGGGCCTCCGCCCTGATCTACTCGGTTTGGATCATCCTGTCTGCCCGCCTGTCGGGCGAGCGGCGTGACCGCCTCGGCAGCGACGCACCATCCGACGCGGGGCCAGCGGGGAATGCGGCGGTGACGACGGCGGTCATGATGTCCGCCACCGCGGCCGTGTACACGATCGCGGCGCTGCTGGCCGGGCGGCCGCTGGTCCCCTGGGCTGTGCCGCCGGACGCCTGGCCGCTGCTCGGAGCGATCGGGCTGGTCGCCTCGTTCCTGGCGATCCAGGCGTTCTACGCCGGGGCGCGCCGGATCGGCGCCGCCAAGGCGGCGCTCACCAGCACGGTCGAGCCGTTGGTCATCGTGGTCCTCGCCTGGCTCGTGCTCGATCAGACCCTGGCCCCGATCCAGCTCGCCGGTACCGGGTTGATCCTGGTCGCCGTGGTCGTCGCCCAGACGTCGCCACGACCGAGCGGCGCTCCGGAACCGGCCACGCCCCTCGAGGCCGAGGTCTAGAGAATTCGCGATCCCGGTCGAGTCGAGGGGCTGGACCTCAGGCGCGTCCGGCGGCGCGCAGCATCGCCTTGGCACCGGCCGACACGAAGGCGCCTTCCGAGCCGAGCCCGATGAACCGGAAGCCGAGGTCCAGGAGCGGCGGGAGGGCGGCCGCGTCATAGATGAGGATGCCGGCGGCCTTGCCGTGCGCCTCGCACGCCCGGACGACGGTGCGCAGCGCGGCCTCGTAGGCGGGCTCGTCGAAGCGGCCGGGGACACCGAGCCCGTGCGACAGGTCGGCTGGGCCGACGAACAGGACGTCGACCGCCTCGAGCGCCGCGATCTCGTCCGCATCGGCGACCGTGCCCGGCGACTCCACCTGGACGATGCCGACGACGCGCTCGTTGACGACCCGGGCAACGTCGGCGTGGGCGAGCGCGCCCATGTCCGCACCGCGGGTCCGGAGCGCCACGCCACGCTGGCCGACCGGCGGGTAGCGCAGGTAGCCCACTGCCGCGCGGACTTCGTCGGCCGACTGGAGCTGCGGCAGCATGATCCCTTCCGCCCCGAGGTCGAGCGCGCGGCCGACCCGCAGCCGCTCGGCGGACTGCGGCCGGACGATCGGGGCCATCGAGGTCGTCCCGACGGCGTACAGCAAGGCAAGCAGGTCGGCTTCGGTCGCGGCGCCGTGCTCGAGATCGAGCACGATCCAGTCGAACCCCGCCTGCCCACACAGCTCGGCGGCCAATGGCGATGCGAGGTCCGAGAACACGCCGATCAGGGTGTCGCCGGCATGGATGCGGGTGCGCAGATCGGGCATGCGCAGATGATGGCGCGTCGGCAGGCCGCTCGCGCGCCCGCTGCGGCCCTACGGACCGTTCACGAGGCCCGTCGTGTCCACGACCTCGAGGTTGTTCCCCGTGATGACATCGAGCTCGTGCATGACGTCGTCGTCGAAACGCGGGTCACTCATCCCGCTGATGTACCAGTCCGAGCCGTTGTCGGCGAGGATCATCCCGTAGCGCTTGAGGGCCTCGGCGATGACCCGAGCGTGCGGTGAGAAGTCGCTCGTGTCGTATGACGCCTTAAGGCGCACGCGCAGGCCCATCGGGGGTGCCGTGGCCGCGTCCGTCGACCCGGCATGGTGGCGGGCCGGGTAGATGTAGGCCCGTCGGGTGGGCTCGGTCGTGAACCGAAGGGCATGGCGGATGAGCCCCGCGGCGACCTCGTCGTAACGCACCAGGCCGGGCAGGATCGGCAGCCCGGCGGCGTCGGCGCTGGTCCAGCCGGCCGGTCGCAGGGCATTCGAGCGCAGGTCCCAGGTCGCGCCGCTGTCGGCATGCCACACGCCACCGGGACGGCGCGCGGCAAAGAGCTCGTAGAGCCGGCACGCATCGCGATCGACCATGAGGATGTGGCGGTCGCCGGTCGTGGCCCCGGGCTCTCCCTCGATCAGCGGGTTCGCCGGGATCGGGTAGCCGACGAGGTCGGACTCGTCGTCCCACAGGAAGGTCACGGTCGAACGCGGCGTCGCAGCCGTGACGACCTGGTACGGGATGCCGTATCCCGCGTAGGACCCGAAGTCCATGTGGAGACCCTTGGTCAGACCGATCGACTGGATCATCGCCGCCGAGTTGCCGGCGACGGGCCGATGGTCGATCGGCTGGTTCCAGACGTTCGATGACGGGAAGACCGGGCAGCCGGAAGCGCCCGGGAGGGTCGGCGCGGCCATGGTCGGGCCACGCGTCTCGCGGGTCGCGTCGATCAGCCCCGGGCCAAGGCTGGGTGCCGGCCGAGGTGGGCGCGGCGTCCAGGCCTGGACCGTGTCCGACGGCATCCCGACCCCGAGCAGGGCCAGGCAGCCGACGGCCATGAGGATACGGCGCACGGTGGTCACGGGCAGAGTCTCGGACGCGGAGCCCTCGCGCGCGACCTCCCCACTCGTCCTCCGCGGTCCGCCGCTGGTCCGGTTCCACGGCGCACCACGGCGGAGGACGCCGAGTCGCACGAACATTGAACAGTCCGCGAGGCTTGCCACTCAGTACAGTCGGACCGCGTCCCCCAGTGGCGCAACGAGAGGGCGATGTGGATATCGATCTCGTGGAGCAGGCGCAACGCGGCGACCGGGATGCATTCGCCATCCTGGCCAGGACTCGGGGCGACCGGCTGTTCGGGATCGCCAACCGCATCCTCCGTGACATCGGCCGATCCGAGGACGCCGTCCAGCAAGCGCTGGTGATCGCTTGGCGCGAACTGCCACGGCTCCGCGATCCGGATCGGTTCGACGCCTGGATCAACCGACTACTCGTCCACGCGGCCTACCTCGAGGCTCGCAGGGCACGCCAATGGACCGCCGCGATCCGCCTGCTACCGGTCGACGGACCGGCGGCGCCGGATGACACGTTGTCCGTCGCTCATCGCGACCAACTCGAACGCGGGTTCCGGCGGCTGCCGCCGGAGCAGCGCGCGATCCTCGTCCTTCGCCATTACCTCGGGCTCGACACGGCCGAGATCGCCGACACCCTCGGCATCGCCGCCGGGACAGCCCGATCCCGTCTGCACTACGCCCATCGAGCGATGCGCGCCGCCCTCGAGGCGGTCGAACGCACCGCGACGACCGGAACAGGAGGCGGTCGATGACGACCCAGCACGACGTCGAGCACGCCCTTGACGTCTACCTCGGACCGGGCGACGACGAAGTCGCCGATCGGGTCATCGACGGCGCCCTGTCGACCATCGAACACACCAAACAGCGGCGAACGATCCGTTCGCCGTGGAGGTTCTTCGATATGCCCCAGTTCCCGAAGCTCCTGGCGACGGCCGCCGCGGTCATCGTGGTCGTCGCCGCCAGTGGCTGGTTCCTCAGCCGGTCTCTGGTCCCATCGGTCGGTACGTCACCGCCTCCATCGACGGCATCGGCACGCCCGCCGACGCCCATTGCCGTGACGACCACGACGGAATTCACCTCATCCCGCTACTGGTACACGGTCCGCCACCCTGTCCAACTGTCCGCGCGTCCCGCGTACGGATTCTGGGAGCTCGGAACGGCGCTTTCGCCGACCAGCCCGGGGCTCGACACCTTCATCGGGCAGATGTCCGGGGGCGAAGCATTCTTCGGGATCGCGTCCCAGCCGCTCCCGTCGAACCTGTCGCCGGAGAAATGGCTGACCGATCACGCCGATCTCAATGCACGGACGTTCGGCGAGTCATGCGGTGGCCGTCCGAGTGACTGGATGCCGACAACGGGCCTTGGAGAGATCGGCCGACGTGCCGCCCTGACGTGCAACGGGCTCCCGGTCACCGAGATCGTCTTCGTCCACGAAGGCCGTGGATGGATCATCACCGGCGATGCAGCCATCGTCGATGGCGTCCTTGATTCCCTCGTCCTCCCTCGCTGACCCGCCGACATGAGACCGTTCGTCAGGATCATCGTGATGAGCGTCGCCGTGCTCGGCCTGTCGGGGGGCGCTGTCTATCTCCTCGGGGCTGACCCGCAAGGCGGCGATGCCTCGCCCAGCCGGCAGGCAAGCGCGACGTCGTCGTCCGCGTCGGCACGATCGCCTGCGGTGTCGCAACGGGCGTCCTCGTCGGCAGCCCGGGCCGGCGTACCCGCCGACTGGACCGAATACGCGTCCACGCGTCTCGCGTACTCGATCCGGTATCCCGCTGACTGGGTGGTGACCTCGGCAACGGAGGACTGGTCGAACCACCATCCGCCGTTCCCGTTCGGCCCGGCCGTCGACCGATTTGGGGTGTCGGGCGATAGCGCGTCGTACGTCTTCATCAGTTCGGACGAATCGGGTCCCGACCAGAGTCCGGCGGAGCGCATCGCCCAGCTGGACTTCATCAACGCCGGCGAAGGCGGCCCGATACCGGCGTGTCTATCGTCCGACCGCCACGCGATCACGCTCGACGGGGTCCAGGCACGCCAGGAGGATCAGGTCTGCTTCAAGACGGATCACCTCATCGAGGTCGTCGTGGTCCATCGTGATCGCCTCTACCTCGTCGACATCCTGTCGCCGCAGGCCCTCACGCCGACCGAACGGACGACATTCGATCAGTTCTTGGAGGCGTTTCGGTTCGGCGGCTGAGACACGAGGCCCGTGCAGACCAGGCGAAGATCGAACGGATCCCCCAGCGCCCAGCGTCGTAGGGTTCAGGCGACCAGGTCGGTCGCGACGGAGGATCCAGCAGGTGGATCGAGCCCTCGTCGAAGCGGCCCAGCGCGGTGATCACGACGCGTTCGAAGCGTTGGCGATCGGCGCGGCGGATCGCCTCTTTGCGATCGCTCGACTGATCCTCCGGGATGTCCATCTGGCCGAGGACGCCGTACAGGATGCCCTCATCCATGCGTGGCGCGACCTGCCGCGCCTGCGCGACCCCGAACGGTTCGATGCGTGGATGCGTCGGCTGCTCGTCAACGCCTGCGCCGACCAGGGCCGCTACCGGCGGCGGTGGTCGGCCGAGATCCAGGTCGTCCGCGCCGAACCGGTCACGGACGACGCGATCGGCACGATGGCCGACCGCGACCAGCTCGAGCGCGGCTTCAGGCGCCTGAAGCCAGAGCAGCGAGCGGCCGTGGTCCTCCACTACTACGTGGGCCTGACCGCGCTCGAGGTGGCCGACACGCTCGGCATCCCGCTGGGCACGGCCAAGTCCCGGATCCACTACGCGACCGAGACGTTGCGCGCCGCTCTTGAAGCGGACGAGCGCGCCCCGGTAGCGGCAACGAATGGACGATCGGCATGACGGCACCGCGCTCTGTCGAGGATCGGATCGCGCTCTGGCTCGAGGAGGAGGCCGAGGGTCGCCTCCCCGACCGGGTGCTGGCTGCGACCTTCGAGCGATCGCGGGTTACCCGTCAGGCGTCGGGTCGATCCATCTGGAGGGCCTTCCCGATGTCCCGCCCCATCCCCACCATGATCGCGGTCGGCGCCGCTGTGATCCTGGTCGCCGTCGGCGTGTCGCTACTCGCCTCTCGTGCCCAACAGCCGAACGTCGGGGTATCCGTATCGGCCACCCCGACGCCGACCGAACCCCCACTCGGGCTTGCGCTGGTCGATGTCGACGGGACCATCCGCCAGGAGCTGCAACTGCCGCGCGACGCCTGGATGGCCGACCTGAGCGGAGATGGCACCAGGGTCGCCTTCACGACATCGGATTTCAATTTCGCGTTCTGCGGCGCATGCGGGCATCCGCGTCACCCAGCCATCGTCGAGATCGGCGGTCGCGGCAAATTCCTCTACCCGGACGTGAACGAGCGTGTGGCCGAGATCGCGAACCTCGCCTGGTCCCCGGACGGCACGTCGTTGGCGTACGCGGCTCCTGATGACGCCGGCAACGTCGACATCTACGTCGCCACCTGGAGCGAGACGAGCGAGCCAGTGCAGCCCGCGACGGCGCGCCGTCTCACCACGGACCCCGCGATCGATCAGTTCCCGGCCTGGTCCCCGGACGGCTCGACCATCTACTACGACAACGCGGGGGCGGGCCTGCTCGATGATGCCGGGTTCTCTCCGACGCAGGAGATCTGGCGCGTTCCGGTGGCTGGCGGTGATCCAGTGCGACTGACGAACGACAACGAGCCGGATTCCCAGCCGGACGTGGGCCCTGATGGGACCGTCGCGTATTGGCACGCCGGCGACATCTGGAAGATGGCAGCGGACGGCTCCGGCCAGATCCGGTTCACCACGATCCCGATCGCCGCCGGCTTCAGCCCGCGCTGGTCGCCCGACGGATCTCGCATCGCGCTCCTGCGCTATGACGCGAGTGAACGGGCCCGGATGCCCGGCGAGCTCAAACTGCCGGTCGATCTGCCGCTCCTCGAGGTCATCGTCGTCGACGTCGTATCCGGTGCCGTCACTGACGTCGGCGTCCGGGTCCCGAGCGACGTGAACCCAGTGTCGTGGACACCGGATGGGCAGGCGCTGTTGATCTACCGCTACGACGTGCGCTGACCGCTTCAGTCCGGGAACGCCTCCGGGCCGCGCTCCGCGAGCTCGGAGGCTTCCTTGGCATGATCGTCCGAGGGGAGCCACGAATAGGGGTAGCGGTCGTCGTCGAGATCCATCGCGGCCTGCGTGACATGCAGCGGATGGAACGTGTCGACCATCACCGCCAGCTCCTCGGTCGCCTCCTTGCCGATCGACGCTTCGACCGTACCCGGATGCGGACCGTGCGGGATGCCGGCCGGGTGGAGCGTGAAGGACGCGATCTCCACGCCCCGCCGGCTCATGAAGTTGCCGGCCACGTAGTAGATGACCTCGTCGGAGTTGATGTTCGAGTGGTTGTACGGCGCCGGGATCGCCAGCGGGTGGTAGTCGAACTTGCGCGGCACGAACGAGCAGACGACGAAGTTGCGCGCCTGGAACGTCTGGTGGACCGGCGGCGGCTGGTGGACGCGGCCGGTGATCGGCTGGAAATCGGCAATGTTGAAGCGGAATGGCCAGAGATAGCCGTCCCAGCCGACCAGGTCGAACGGATGGTGGCGGACGTGGTACGCGGTGATGCGGTCGGCCGAGCGCACGTGGATCGCAAAATCACCCGCGTCGTCCCGCGGAGGCACGAGGTCGGGGGCGTGCAGGTCGCGCTGGTAGTACGGCGCATGCTCAAGCAGCTGGCCGTAGTCGTTGCGATAGCGCTTCGGCGGCTCGATCTCGGACGGCGCCTCGAGATACAGGATGCGCTGGGCCGAGCCGGCGTCGGGATCGAGCCGCCACGTCGTCCCGATCGGCAGCACGAGGTAGTCGCCCGGGCCGTAGCGCAGCGGGCCGAAGATCGTGTCGCACACGCCGCTGCCCTCGTGCACGAACAGCATCTCGTCGGCGACCCCATTGCGATAGAACACGCCGTCCGGCATCGACGCCGCCGGTCGGACGATCCCGAACACCACGTCATGGTTGAAATACAGCGGGACGCGGCCGGTGATGATGTCGCCCGCCGGCTCGATCGCCCCGGTCTTCGTCAACCGATGCCGGTGGAGCCCATCGTCGGCGGCCTCGAGCCGGATCCGATCGACGGGAGCGATCTCGTGGGTCCGCGTCGGCGGCGTCAGGTGGTACAGGAGCGATGAGCGCCCCGTGAAACCCTCGACGCCGAACAGCTCCTCCGCGTAGAGCGAGCCATCGGCGGCGCGATGCTGGGTGTGGCGCTGCTGGGGCACGCTGCCGCGCTGGACGTAGTACATGGCGTCGGCCCTCCAGTCCTCCGAACGGAGTCAGTCTACGGCGCGGCGATGGCCTGAAGCCTGCACGGTCGGCGCGTCTAAAGGGTCGTGACCCTCCGTGTCGGAAATAAAGGGTCCGGTGCGGCGAAGATCGGTCGCTCGCTCGATGGCACGGCGCACGCCCGACCGTACGGTGGACACATCGAGTTCACCGACACAGGAAGGAGCCACCGAGATGCTCGCCGACTTCGAGTACAAGTTCAGCCAGCACGACGAGACGGTCCGCCGAGCCGAGTCGAATGCCCGCCTGTTGGCGGCGTTGACGCCGGATCGACCGGGCCCCGACGCCGAGCGGCCGCCGCGGCGGCTGTCGACCCTGCTCCGCCGGCTTGCCGGCACGGCCTACACAACCGCCTGACCACTGTTCATCAGCGAGAGCACGGCCGGCGTCCATGTCTCGAGCATCCCGGCAAGCTGGGGGCGACCTCACCGACCGAGGCCGCGACGGTCGCCGCTCGCCTCGGGCTGGTGGACTCGCCGCTACTGGCCGATGACGCTGCTTCGGCGCTCCATGAGCACCACATCACGCCAGCGGCCGGTCCCGTCGCGACCCATCGCGCGCATGACCCCGATCCGCTCGAACCCGCAGCGTTCGTGCAGCGCGAGGCTCGCCGCGTTCTCGGCCATGATCCCGGCGAGCAGCGTCCAGAAGCCTGCCGCCTCGGAGGCGGGGACGAGGGCCTCGAGCAGGGCCCGCCCGATGCCGGTGCCGCGCTCTTCGGCGGCCACATAGACGCTCTCCCAGGCGACCCCGCTGTACACGCGCCGGGCCGAGTACGCGGTCAGGGCCACCCAGCCGACGACCGGACCGCCAGGCATGCGTCGCGCGACGAGCCGGCAGTCCCGCCGATGCGATCGGTCGAAGTGATCCCAGTCGGGCGCGTCCCGCTCGAGGGTGGCGTCGCCGGTGGCGATGCCCTCGGCATAGATCCGGTGGACGGCCGACCAGTCCGATACCGCCATCGCATCGATGCGGACCGACCGGCGAGCCATCGCCGCATCATCCCACGGCGGTCGCGCCGCGAACGCGTCAGGCGGTCGGCCGGGCCACGACCGGCGTCGTCAGCGAGCCCAACCGGTCGACGGTCAGCGTCACCTCGTCGCCAGGCAGCAAATACCGGCCGAGGGTCTGGTCGCGGACCTCGAGCAGGCAGCCGGTGCCGACGGTCCCCGATCCGAGCAGCTCGCCAGGTCGCAGCATGACATCCGACGACGCTCGGGAGGCCAGCGCAGGAAAGCCGTGGACGATGTCCGACCAGCGCCCGCGCGACGTCTCGACACCGCTCACCGTCACCGTCATCGTCAAGTCGAACCCATGACCGGAGCGGACGTCCGCAAGCTCGTCCGGCGTGACCAGCCACGGCCCGATCGAGCTCGCGAAATCCTTGCCCTTGGCCGGCCCGAGACGGAGCGTCGTCTCGTCGCGCTGCAGGTCGCGCGCCGACCAGTCGTTGAGGATCGTGTAGCCGCCGATCGCCTCCTCGGCACGGTCGACCGGCAGGTCACGCGCCGGCGTGTCGATCAGCGCGGCCACCTCGATCTCGTAGTCGAGCTCGATAGAACCGGCCGGCGCCCACACCGGGTCGTCGGGACCGCGCAGCTCAGACACGTTCGAGAAGTAGAAGATGGCGAGCCGGTACCACGCCTCTGGGATCTCGGCATCCCGGCGGCGCCACATCATCCCGACGTGCTGTTCGAAGCCGTACCCGTCGCGCAGGGACGGCGGCGCCAGGACCGGCGGCCCGAACCGGAGTGTCGTGGCACGCAGGATCGCCTCGTCGTCCTCACGTGCTTCGAACCCCTCCACGAGCTCGGCGAAGGCCGCGACACGTAGTCCACGACGGAGACCGTCGTCGAGCGTGCTGATCGGCTGGCGGAACAGCGCCGAGTCATGCTCGAGGGCCGGACGCGCCGAGATCGCGCGGCGGCGCACAGGCTCCAGGTCGAGCCATCGATCGTCGTCCAGCGCGGCTGCCAGGCGCCATGGCGCACCGGTCGCGGCGTGCCCTTCGCGGACGTGAGCCAGCCGCATCAGCCTGGCGCCCGGTCAGCGCCGGGTGTAGCGAAGCGGCACGGGACCATCGAGGCGGAGGCGGCCATCAGGCTCGAGAACCCAGCCGACGACCCCGGACAGCGCATTCAGGTATTCCGACTCCACTGCACTGGCGGGCCGCGGGCAGCCGATCTTGGTCGACGCCAGCGGGCCCAGGCTGAGCGTCGCGCCGTCCGTCCTGTAGTTCCCGTGGAAGGTGTTGCACGCCGCGAATCCTGACACGGTCCCGACCGCTCCGAAACTGATGGTCGGCAGCAGGTGTGCGAAATCCGCGGTCGGACCCATCTCGACCAGATCCCAGTCACCGTCGAGGCCGACGGGCGGATCGACGGGATCGGCCGAAGCGTCCGGCTGCCCGGGCGAGGCCACGATGACGCTGACCCCACTGAGCTCGAGATCGCCCTCGGCCGTGATCCGCCACGTCCGGGCGCCACGCAGCGCCGCCTGGAACGTGCCCTCCTGGGCACCGAGCTCTTCGCCCTCGCACAACATCATCGTGGAGACCACGTCACCGACCTCGATGGCGTCGCCGTCCACCCGATACGGCGCGCCGTAGCCGTTGCAGCCGCCCGTCCCCTGCACCTGGCCGTCACCCCCGAATACGATCGTCGGACGGCTATCGGGCAGCGTCGCAGTCCCGCCGATCGTCACGACCAGCCAGCTCGTGCCGGGTAACGAGGTCGTCCCATCGGCGCTCGGGCTCGCTGCCGGCGTTTCGACGGGCACGGACGGTGTGGGGCCTGCCGCCATGCAGCCGGCGAGGATCAGGGCGATGGACACGGCCATCCCGAGCGAGGCGACTCTCTGGCGCATGTGGGCTCCGGCGCGATGAGGAGCCTCGGGCTAGCCCCCGGGCTTGATCACCATCAGCCAGACGAGCAGCAGCAGCCCCACGGTTCCGACCGTCATCAGGATCTCCGGTCGGCGCGAATCGAGCTGGGCTCGGAGGGCGTCCCAGGTGAGCGTCGGTTCGCCGTCCGGGCCGTTATCCAGAAGCGCCTTACGCAGGCCCATGTAGTACGGAGAGGCGACCGCCCACATCACGATCAGGACCGCGACGAAGACGACGATCGACGCGATCAACCACGGCCTGCCCCACAGGTCCGCTCCCGCGGCCGCGCCGACGCCGCCGACGATCAGCAGGAGCAAGCCGATGTACATCGGTCCGATCGATAACCGTCCCACCTCGAGCAGGGCGGCCGCCGTCCGCGCGTCAGGTGCTGCTCGCAACCGGAACGCCATGAATGCCGACGCCCCATGGCTGATGGCGAAGAGCAGCAGGCCAGCCAGGTGCGCGAACACGAACCAGGGATAGAGCTCGGTCATGGACATCCCTCCGCGGCCATTGATGCGGACGAGGATATGCCCGGCGTCAACGCCGTCACTAAGCCCGGACGACGCGTCCGGCACCGGCGAACGGGCGCTCTGCGCCCTGCTCGACTAGAGGTTGCCGCGCTTTTCCTGCTCCCGCTCGATCGCCTCGAACAGCGCCTTGAAGTTGCCGACGCCGAACCCACGCGAGCCATGGCGCTCGATGATCTCGAAGAAGAAGGTCGGGCGGTCCTGGACCGGTCGCGTGAAGATCTGGAGCAGATAGCCCTCCTCGTCGCGGTCGGCCTCGATGCCGAGCTCCTCGAGCGTGTCGATCGGCACGCCGACGTCACCGACGCGATCGGCGAGCGTCGCGTAGTACTCGTGCGGCAGACCGAGAAACTCGACGCCGTTCTCGCGCAGCCGCCGGACGGTGCCGACGATGTCCTCGGTCCGCAACGCGATGTGCTGGCAGCCGGGCGAGCGGTACCAGTCGAGGTACTCCTGGATCTGGCTCTTCTTCTTGCCGGACGCCGGCTCGTTGATCGGGAACTTGATCCGCCCGTTGCCGTTGGTCATGACCTTCGACATGAGCGCGCTGTAGTCAGTGTGGATGACCTTGTCGTCGTAGTGGATCAACTGGGCGAAGCCGAGCACGTCGCGGTAGAAATCGACGAACGCGTCCATCTGGCCGAGGTCGACGTTGCCGACGCAGTGGTCGACCTCGAGGAGGCTGAGCCCCTGGGCGGCCCGCGGTGGCGCGGCCACCTTGCGATAGCCGGGCGCGAACGCTCCGTGGTAGTCGCGCCGGTCGACGAACGAGTGGAGCGTCTCGCCGTACGTCCGGATCGATGACCGTCGCAGGACCCCGTCCTCGCCGCCGTCGGTCTCGGAAGGCTCCAGCGCGGAGACCGCCCCGCGCGACGTCGTCTCGCGCCAGGCCGACTCGACGTCGGCCACGCGGAACGCGATGTCATGCACGCCGTCGCCATGAGCCCGAACGTGCTCGGCGATCTCACCGTCCGGGGTCAAGGGTGCCGTGAACACGAACCGGATGTCGTTCTGGACCATGACGTAGCTCGCGCGGTCGCGGACCTTCGTCTCCAGGCCGCTGAAGGCGACCGGGGTGAAGCCCCACAAGGCGCGGTAGTACGACGCGGCTTGGCGGGCATTGCCGACCCAGAACTCGACGTGGTCGATGCCGTCGAGCGGCAGGAAATCGGCTGCCTTGGCATAGGCGTCCGCGTCGACCCGGGCGCCGGCCTGGTTGGCCGCGCCGCGCGGGAGCGTCTCGGTCATCGCACGTCTCCGCTGCATGGCGGTTGCCCCACCGAAGCGGGGCTTGGTCAGTGCCACCATCGTACGCCGGGCATGCCACACTGGGCCCCGATGACGACGGACGTCGAGAGGATCGCCGCGGCCCGCCGCGCGTACGCGGACCTCGCGCCGCGGATCATGGCCGGCGAGCCGTGGGCGATGGCCGCCGACTACGGCACGGGTCCCGAGGCGTCGTGGGGACCGCGCGAGGTGCTCGCCCACGTCGAGGAGATGCTGCCGTTCTGGCTCGGCGAGATGGAACGGGTCATCGACGGGGACGGGTCGGCCCCGGTCCCGTTCGGACGGACGGCCGACGACCCGATCCGCATCGGCCTCATCGAGCGTGAGCGGAGCCTGCCGCTGCGAGTGCTGTTCGCACGCATCGATGCCGGCCTGGGCGCCTGGGCGGAGCGCATCCCGACCCTGGGCGAGGGCGACGGCTCGCGCATCGGTGTCCACCCACGGCTCGGCGAGATGCCGGCGCCGGCGATCCTCGAACGGTTCGTCATCGGTCACGCCGAGGACCACATCGCCCAGTTGAACGACATCCTCGCGGCTCCCGCCGACTAAGGCCCAGCCGATGTTCGTCCTGTTCGCCGTGCCGGTCGGCGTGGCCCTCGGCTATCTCCTCGGCGGGCGGCTCGAGCGGCTCTCGGAGATCACGTTCCAGTGGGCGTGGCTCGCGGTCGCGGGGCTCGCGGTCCAGATCATGTTGTTCTCGACGCCGCTCGCCGAGGCATTCGCTCCCCGCGTCGGGGAAGCGATCTACGTGGCGTCGACCGGGGCGGTCCTGATCGCCGTGTGGCGCAACCTCGCCGTGCCCGGCCTGGCCCTCGTCGCCATCGGCGCGATCTCGAACCTCGCGGCCATCGTTGCGAATGGCGGCGTCATGCCGACGACACCCGAAGCGCTGGCGGCCGCCGGCCTCGACGCGGATGACGGGTTCTCGAACAGCGCCGTCCTCGAGAACCCCGCCATGGCGCCGCTGACCGACATCTTCGCGGTGCCGCCGTGGCTCCCCTTCGCCAATGTATTCAGCATCGGCGACGTGCTGATCGCGATCGGGATCGTCGTCGTCATCGCCGTCGGGATGCGCCCGCGGAGTGCCGCGAACGCCTGAACGGTGCCGGAACGCACCCGATCCCACCCGATGGTCCTGCGCACTGGTACCGATGGCCTATGGCCGCGGCTCCGGGGCCCTCGTACGTTGCTGCCTGGGGACGCCCTCCGTCCCCGAAATGACAACGAAACGAAGGGAACGCGATGAAGAAGCTCATCAAGTCGCAGACCTTCCGGACGCTCATGCTCCTGTCAGCGCTCGCCAGCTCCGGCCTCGTGCTGGAAGCGGCGCGTCGCTGGTAGTCATCTCCGGATCGATCTGACCGTCGGCGAACGCGCCGGCTACGACCAACGAACGAAGCGGCCGTCCGATGAGGACGGCCGCTTCGATTCCCCAGGGTCTCGCGGTCGGGGTCGGTCAGGCAGCCGGCCAACCCGAGCGGGCGGACCAGCGGCCGACCATCGCAAGGTGCTTGCGGATGTGGCCGTGGTGGCAGTCGTACACCCAGCTCCAGCCGTCGGGTGAGCGGAGGTCCTCGACGCTCATCCCGGCAACCGCCTCGAGCAGCCGGTCCCGAGCGACCGCGTAGCGAGCCAGCGTGGCTGCTGGCGCCTCACCGCGGGACGCCACGACGTGGCGTTCGTTCCACGGGTCGATGCCCTCCTCGGGGTCCGACAGCCACACGCCCGATGCACGGTGGACGTCGATGGCCCGGGCACCTTCATCCATCCAGTCGGCCAGGTGGCCGATGTGGTCGCGCAACGTCCAGCCGGGCGTCACGTCGGACGCATCCCAGGCCGTCGGCGGGACGCTCCGCACGATCGCGTCGAAGCCGTCGTCGAGGAGACCGGCGTCATGCCGGAAGCCCGCGTGATCCGCGGCACGCGGGTCCGCCACGAACGGATCGCCGTCGATCTGGCGGTCGATGAGGTGGTCGGTCCAGGGCTCGACCACGGCGAGATGGTCGAGATAGTGGCCGTGCAGCGTCGAGTACACCCAGCCCCAGGCGTCGTCGCTCCTGATCGCGTCCGGCGCGAGCCGCCCGGTCGCGTCGAGCAGGCGGGGACGGGCGGCGCGCAAGCGGGCCTCGATCGCTGTCGAGGGCATCGTCGTCCAGGGTGCCCGTCGGCGCTCGTTGTACCGGTCGAAATCCCCGCCGTCGTAGTCATCGTCCGAGGGCCAGCGACCGGTCGCGATGGCGGTCCCGACGTAATCGATCGCCAGCTCCTGCCAGTCGGCGATGTGGCCGACATGCTCGGCCAGCGACCAGTCCGGCCCGCCCGCATCGGACGGGGCGGCGCCGGGCAGGTGCCAGGCGGCATCGTCCAGGCCGGCCCAGCTGGCGGTCAGCCGATCCCAGAGTCCACGTTCGTCCGCCCAGAGGTCGCGCATCGGCGAGCGCAGGTCGAGGGCGCGGACGTCGGCCAGGGTCGCGCGGCGAAGGTCGACCACGGGGATCGCGGTGCCGGCCGCCCGGGTCGGCGACATCACGGCGTCGGGCGGCCCTTGCCGTCGCCGACGTCGAGACGCGCCTCGAGCTGGTCACCGAGCTCGACCGTGCGCCGGTAGGCGGCCCATACGGCCTCCGAGAGGACCGTCCGCAGACGCCCGCCCTCGAGCTCGTGCAGCGCGGCGGCGGACGTGCCACCCGGCGACGTCACCATGTTGCGCAGCTCGGCCGGGTGCATCCCCGATTGGCGCGCGAAGAGGGTCGAGCCCTCGAGCGTCTCGATGACGAGGTCGTGCGCGATGTGGCGCGGGAACCCGAGATGGACGGCCGCGTCGATCAGGGCCTCCATGACGAGGAAGACGTAGGTCGGGCCGGTGCCGCTGACCGCGGTCGCCATCGCGACCATCTTCTCGTCATCGACCTCGAGCTGGAGCCCGAGGGCGCCGAGGAGGGCGGCCGCCTGTGCGCGCTGCTCGTCCGTCGTCTCGGGCGTCGCGTACCAGACCGTCACGCCCTTGCCGAGCCGGGCCGGCGTGTTGGGCATGCTGCGCACGACCTGGTCGTGGCCAAGGATCCCGGTCAGTGCCGCGGTCGTCGCCCCGGCCAGGACGCTCAGGACGAGCTGGCCGCGACGCAGGTGGGGACCGATGTCGCGCCCGACCCGCTCGAGCATCTGCGGCTTGATCCCGAGCAGGATGACGTCGGCGTCACGGACGGCATCGGCATTGGCCGCCACGGTCCTGATCCCGTACTCGCGCTCGAGCGCCTCGCGCCGCTCACTCCGCGGATGGCTGGCGATCACCCGATCGGCGCTGACGAGGCCGTCGCGCAGCAGGCCGGCGATCATCGCCTCGGCCATCACACCGGAGCCGACCGTCGCGATCGTGGCGTTCGAGAGGGGGGACATCGGGCGGAGTATAGCGACGGGTCCCGCCCATCCCGACCGCGTGGACCGTCAGGCAGCCCGAGCCGTCGCTGCAACGAAGAACCGCCCGGTCGTGGTCACCTCCACGTCGCTGAAGCCGGCCGCCGACAGGGCGCCGGCGAGCTCGTCGGACGCGTAGTAGACCTTCACGATCGTGAACTCGCGGCCGTCGTCGAGTCGACGCACGGCGAGGTCGTCGGCAGGTTCGGGATGGTCGGCGGCACCGGACGCCGGATCGGCCAGGGAGTCGAGCGCGGCGAAAAGTCCGCCCGGCGACAGCCAGCGTCGGCTGAGGGCAAGGAACTCGGTCAGCCTGGATCGCGGCACATGGCTCAGCCAGAAGCCCATGAACAGGCCCTGGACGGCGCGGTCCGGCTCGGCCCAGGCGTCACGGACATGGAGATGCGCCCGCAGGTCGTGGGCGACGAGTCGCTCGCGCGCACGATCGAGCGCCGTTGCGGAGGTGTCGTACAGCGACAGCTCGCCACGGGACGCCAGGAGCGTCGACCACCAGCCCGTCCCGGCGGCCAGCTCGACGATCTCGCCGCTCCACGGCAGCCCGTCGAGCCACCGACCCGCCGCGTCGAGCTCGGCGTTCCATGCCGCGTCGTGGACCGGCCCGCGCGCGTAGCGGCCCCGGCGCAGGTACCAGTCGTCGTATTCCGGCGCACGCGCGTCGTAGTAGTCGACCATCGTGCGGTCCTCGTCGACAGGGCCGCCCGGAGCGGTCGCCGTCGGCGGACTTGGTTCGGCCGCCCTCGGCGCGGGCGGTCCATCGGCGCTCGCGCCACGCGCCGCGGCGGACCGCTCCGCGAGGGCCTGCCGCAGGCGGAAGCGCAGGAACCCGTTGTCACCGGCCTTGCCGACACAGGGCGGACAGAGCTGGGCCCAGCCCTCGAGATCCTCGCCCGATCGTGTCGTGTGCTCGGCGCCGCACCAGAGGCACGAGAATGCCTCGCGGAACGGCACTCAGCCGACCTCGACCGTCGTCCAGCTGCCGGGCGGGGCGATGTCGACGAACGCCTCGGGATCGATGATCTCGGCCAGCAGCTCGATCCCGTCGATCACCCGCGGACCGGGCCGCGAGAAGTAGGCCGACCCGTCAACCGCGACCACCGCGCCGGCCCGGGCGGCGGCGAGGTCACCGATCCACGACGGGACGCGAGACCGCGCCCAGTCGTCGACGGTCTCCTCGAGGTGGAACCCGCACGGCATCAGGAGGAGCATCTCCGGATCGACCTCGGCGACGGCCTCCCACGTCGTCTCGTGCGCCTTGTCGCCGTCCGAGCCGAGCAGGTCCCATCCCCCGGCACGCCGGATCTGCTCCGGCACCCAGTGGCCGACGGCGAACGGCGGATCGAGCCACTCGAGGCCGACGACCCGGGTCGCCGCCCGACCGCCCGCGCGACGCGAGGCCACCCGCTGCTCCACGGCACCGAGCCGCTCACGCAACGACTCGACGAGGTCGATCGCGGCATCCTCGACCTCGGTCATCGCGCCGACCGTCGTGATCGTATTGAAGATGCCTTCGATCGACGTCGGCTCGAGCGAGACGACGGTGATGTCGGCGTCGATGCGCCGGGCGACTTCGTTGACGTCTCGATAGCTGACCGCGCAGACGCGGCACAGCTCCTGGGTCAGGATCAGGTCGGGCTCGGTCGCCGCGAGGGCCTCCTCGTCGAGCGCGTAGAGCGACGACCCACCGTGCATCGAGGCGGTGACCCGGTCGTGGATATCGCGCGAGCTCGCCGACTCGAGCTCGTGGACGCTGCGCGTGACGACGGGCTTGCCCACCGCCGCCGGCGGCCAGTCGCACTCGTGGGTCACCGCGACGAGCTCGTCCTGGAGCCCGATGGCACAGACGATCTCGGTGGCCGAAGGAAGCAGGGAGGCGATACGCATGACGCCTAGACCGGGCTACCGGCACTCGTAACGGGGAGCTGCCACGCGCGCCCGGAGGTCTGAGGCCGTGAGGCCATCAACCCGAGGGCTTGAGCTCGTCGACGGCCGCCCGTGCCGCCGCCTTGTCCGTGTACCACGTGGCGTCGATGACGGTGTAGTTCGCCCACTCGGGCGGCAGCGACTCCTCGGGGAAGATGGCGTTCACCGGGCATTCCGGCTCGCACGCGCCGCAGTCGATGCATTCGTTGGGATCGATGAACAGCTTCCGATCGACGCCTTCCTCGTAGTGGATGCAGTCGACGGGACAGACCGACACGCACGAGATGTCGAGCACGTCGATACACGGCTCGGCGATCACGTAGGTCATCCAGGTCCTCCTCGAGGGCTGTTCATCCACCGGCGGCGCCACCGGTCGGATCTGCGCCGAAGCGTACCACCGTAGGTGGGCACGGGCCGCACGGTCACGGCTCGCCGGCCGAGGTCACGAAGCGCACGGGGATCTGCATGCCCTTCCCCCAATGACCGGGGATGTGGCAGCCGACGATGAACGGCTCGCCGGCCATCGGAACGGTCCACGTCACGTCGACGCGCTGGCCTGAGCCGACGACCACCCGGAGCCCGCTGACGTCGGGGGCGACGCTGACCATCGGCGTCGGGCCGGGCGGCGCGCCGGCGACCGCCGACTCCGCGCGCTCCCAGGCGGCCTGGACCGCGTCGTCCCCGATCACGGCCTCGTGGACGTCGAGGCCCGCGTTCACCACGTGCAGGACGACGGTCTCCCCGGGAACCAGGTCGAGCGTCGGTGGGACGAACACGTAGTCACGGGCGATGAGGTTGACGTCCCGGGGTCCAGCGCTCGTGCCGGGCACGATCGGCGGGGTCGCCGGCGTGGCGCCGGCATCGCACGCGATGAGGGCCGGGACGAGGAGCAGCAGCCAGCCCATCGGGCGCGTGGACACGCTCGGAGTCTATGGCTGCCGATGATGTGTCGCGCCTCGCGTCTCCGCTTGACACGCCCATGGCCGCGTCGCATCGTTCGCGCACCCGTCACCCCCGGGCTGACCCAGGACCAGCAGTGAGGGCGCTTGGCCATCCCCACCGAGACGCGCGACGCGAGCGTGGATCCGGGCGCCGGCGTCCCCGTGGCCGCGACCAGCGGGCCCGTCCCGGCCGTCCGCCTCGAAGGCATCGCGAAGCGATATGGGGAGGTCGTCGCCGTCGACGGCATCGACCTCGACGTGCGCGACGGCGAGTTCTTCTCGATGCTCGGGCCGTCCGGCTCGGGCAAGACGACGACGCTTCGGATGATCGCCGGGTTCGAACAGCCGACGAGCGGACGGATCCTGCTGCACGGTGGCGACGTGACCGGCATCCCGCCGTTCGATCGGGACGTCAACACCGTCTTCCAGGACTACGCGCTGTTCCCGCATCTGTCGGTCGGCGACAACATCGCCTATGGATTGATGGTGCGCAAGGTGCCGCGCGCCGAGCGGATCGCCCGGGTCGCGGACGCGATGCGCATGGTCCGTCTCGAAGGCTACGAACGGCGCAAGCCGGCCCAGCTGTCGGGTGGCCAGCGACAGCGCGTGGCCCTGGCTCGCGCGCTCGTCAATCGCCCGCGGGTGCTGCTCCTCGACGAGCCGCTCGGCGCGCTCGACCTCAAGCTGCGTGAGGACATGCAGATCGAGCTCAAGGCCATCCAGCAGCAGGTCGGCATCACGTTCATCTACGTCACGCACGACCAGGAGGAGGCGCTGACGATGAGCGACCGACTCGCGGTCTTCAACGCCGGGCGCATCGAGCAGCTGGGCACGCCGGCGGACGTCTATGAGCGGCCCGCCACACGGTTCGTGGCGGGGTTCGTCGGCACGTCCAACCTGCTCACCGGGGCCGCCGCCACGGCGATCCTCGGGCGGGCGGGTACGTTCACCATCCGGCCGGAGAAGATCCGCCTGGCGCCCGCGGATGCCGAGGCCGGACCGGACGAGACCGCGGCCGGCGGGACGATCTTCAGCGTCGTCTATCTCGGCCCTGATACCCGCTACATCGTGGAGCTCGACGTCGGGACCCGTCTCGTCGTCACCGAGCAGAACCTGAAGACGACGTCGAGCGAGGTGCTCGAACAGCAGGGCAAGGCTGTCCGCCTGATCTGGAAGCGACAGCACGAGCTCCCCGTCGCCGACGGAAGCCCACCAACGGAGGAGGAGGAACGCACATGAACGACCGCAGGAGGTTCCTGACGCTCGCGGCCATCGCGGTGTTCGCGATCGGGGCCTGTAGCAGCGGCGCGTCCGGGACACCCGCACCCAGCCCGCAGGCATCGCTCGGCGCCGGCGAGGGCGAGCTCAACCTCATCATCTGGGCGGGCTACGCCGAGCGCGGAGCGACCGACCCGAACTTCGATTGGGTCACCCCGTTCGAGACGGAGACGGGCTGCAAGGTCAACACGACCGACATGACCGACTCGGCGAACGGCGTCTCGCTGCTGCAGTCGGGTGACTACGACGGCGGATCGTTCTCGGGCAACGCGACCGTCCGCCTGATGGCGGCCGGCGACGTCGCGCCGGTCAATACGAGCCTGATCCCGAACTACGCCGACATCTTCGAAGGCCTGAAGAACAAGACCCACAACACGTCCGGCGGACAGCCCTACGGCGTGCCGCACGGCCGCGGCCCCAACCTGCTCATGTACAACACCGACGTGATCACGACCGCGCCCACGAGCTGGGAGCCGGTCTGGAGCGGGGAGTACGGCGGCAAGGTCAGCATCTACGACTCGTCCGACTATATCGCCGATGCGGCCCTGCACCTGATGGGCACGCAGCCGGACCTCAAGATCACGAATCCGTACCAGCTCAACCAGGCCCAGTTCGATGCCGCGGTCGCGCTGCTCGAGAAGCAGAAGGACGCCGGTGCGCTGTACTGGGCGACGTACGCCGATCAGATCGCGTCGTACGGCGCCGGCGACGTCGTCATCGGCACGTCGTGGCAGTTCCAGGTCAACCTGATGCAGGGGGAGAACCAGCCCATTGCCGGGGTCCTGCCCAACGAGGGCTCGACCGGCTGGTCGGACACCTGGATGATCGCCAGCAAGGCGAAGCACCCCAACTGCATGTACATGTGGATGGATCACATGGCCTCCGCCGAGGCGAACGGTCAGGCGACCGTGTGGTTCGGCGAAGCACCCACCAGCCAGGCCGCGTGCGACTACGCGGAGACCCTCGCCGCGGGTCACTGCGAGCTGACGCACGCCGACGGATGAGGCCTACTACTCGAAGATCTGGTACTGGACCACGCCGCAGGCCGACTGCGCCGACACCGATGCGGCCACGACCTGCAAGGACCAGGACGCCTGGGTGGCAGCCTGGACCGCGCTCCGCGGCGCCTGAGCCACGATCCGAGTCATCGCGACATGAGTGGCCCCCTGGGTCGTCCGGGGGGCCCGACACCGGAGGGTCCGGCACGCACGTCGGGCCCGCCTGCGTTCGCTCGCCGCGTCGCCACGTGGCTGTATCCGAGGCCGCGCATCCAGCTCGGCGCGTTGCTGGCCGGCCCTCTCGGCTGGCTGGTCATCGCCTACCTCGGGGCGCTCCTGATCCTGCTCCTCAACGCCTTCTGGACGAAGGATTCGTTCACGGGCCGCGTGGAGCCGTTCTCGTGGACGCTCGCCGCGATCGAGGAGCTCTTCCGGACCGAGGTCTATCGGACGATCGCCGGCCGGACCGTCGGCATGGCCATCCTCGTGACGGTCACCGACGTGCTCCTGGCGTTCCCGATCGCCTATTACATGGCCCGCGTCGCGTCGGCGCGGACCCGCGCGATCCTCGTGATCGCCGTCCTGATGCCGCTCTGGGCGGCCTACCTCGTCAAGGTCTACGCCTGGCGCATCGTGCTGCAGGGCAATGGCATCCTCGAATGGGTGCTGACCCCGTTCGGCCTGCAGGGCCCTGGTCTCGACGAGATCGCCAATTCGTGGATCGTGCTGAGCTACCTCTGGCTGCCGTACATGATCCTGCCGATCTACGCCGGGCTCGAGCGGATCCCCTCGTCGCTCCTCGAGGCGTCGTCGGATCTCGGCGGCCGGCCGGGGACGACATTCCGCCGGGTCGTCCTGCCACTCGTCTTCCCGGCCCTCGTCGCCGGCTCGATCTTCACGTTCTCGCTGACGCTCGGTGACTACATCACGCCGGATCTCGTCTCGGACGCGAAGTTCATCGGCAACGTCATCTACGACAACTCGAGCCTGGGCAATCTGCCGCTGGCCGCCGCCTACTCGCTGCTGCCCATCGTGATCATGACCGTCTACCTGCTGATCGCCCGCCGGCTCGGCGCGTTCGAGTCGTTGTGAGGACCGTCGATGCTTAAATCGCGAGCCACGAGGATCCTGCTGCGTGTAGCGACCGGGCTGGTCCTCGCCTTCCTCTATCTGCCGCTCATCATCCTGGCCGTCTACGCGTTCAACCCGAGCCGGCTGCAGGCCTGGCCGCCGATGGGCTTCACCCTGCATTGGTTCGCCGAGGCAGCGGACAATCCGGCTGTCCGACAGGCCGTCGTGAACACATTCGCCGTCGCGTCGCTGGCGACGCTGATCGCGCTGGTCCTGGGGACGCTCGCGGCGATCGCGGTCCAGCGCTTTGACTTCTTCGGCCGGCAGACGATCTCGTTCTTCCTGGTGCTGCCGATCGCCCTGCCCGGGGTCGTGACCGGCATCGCGCTGCGCACGTCGTTCGTGACCCTCGGCATCGAGTTCGGCCTGCTCACGATCGTCATCGGCCATGCCACGTTCTGCGTGGTCATCGCCTACAACAACGTGATCGCGCGGTTGCGCCGCCTGCCACGGTCACCCGAGGAGGCTTCAGCGGACCTCGGTGCAGATGTCTTCACGACGTTCCGTCGGGTGACGCTGCCGGGCATGGGCACGGCCTTGCTGTCGGGCGGGCTGCTCGCGTTCGCGCTGTCCTTCGACGAGATCATCGTGACGAACTTCACGGCGGGCGCCGGCACGCAGACGATCCCGATGTGGATCCTGAGCGCGATCCAGCGGCCGAACGAGCTCCCCGTCGTCAACGTCGTCGCGCTGGTGCTGATCCTCCTCTCGGTCGTGCCGGTCTACATCGCGACCCGGTTGAGCGCCGGCGCGGTCAGCGCGCGCACCTGACCGCGCGCGGCGTCACCAGCGGCGGGCGAAGTCGCCGACGACGGCGAGGACGACGGGCAGGAACGTCGCCAGGGCATGGCGGATACGTGAGGACATGGCACTCGACCTCCGCCGGCTCCCGGACCGGCATCACGTGACGGCCGACCCATCCGTCGAGTGCCCGGTCGAGCCCGTCGCATCGAGTATCACGACGGCCGCTTAGCTGCGACGTATCTGGCGTCGACTCACATCGACGGGGTGTAGTCGGGGTCGAGGTACTTCTCGGGGTCGTCGCGGAACTCGAGCAGGCAGCCCTTGCCGCAGAACCAGTACGTCGTCCCGTCGTGCTCGGCCGACAACTGCGACGTCGTCGTGTCGACCTCCATCCCGCAGACCGGGTCGATCTCGATCGCCATGGGAACCTCCTGGACCCCGAAAGTCTAGAACGGGAGTGCGGGGGACCCTTGGCGAGCGTACATTCCGTCCATGGGGTCGACCGATCTGGGAGCTGTCCGCACCACGCTCGAGGCCGAGCGCGAGCGGTTGCGCGCGGAGCTCGGCGAGGCCATCCAGCCGCCGGGCCAGATGACCTATGGCTCGCAGGCCGCGGCGGCGAGCCAAGTCTTCGAGCAGCAACGCGATCTCGCCCTCCGGGACCGCGCGGTGCAGCACCTCGAGCTGGTCGAGGCGGCTCTCGCCCGACTCGACGACGGCACCTACGGCGCCTGCCTGCGCTGTGGCCGGCCGATCGCCGAGGCCCGGCTCGAGGCGCTCCCCTGGGCGGCCCATTGCATCGAGTGCCAGTCCGCGATCGACAAGGGCCGGCGGTGATCGATCGAGCCACGGATCGGCTCGTCTCGCTCGACGACATCCTGGCCGCCGCCGAGCGCCTGCGCGGCGTCATCGTGCGCACGCCACTCGTTCCCTACGCCGGGCCACCCGCGGGGATCATGCTCAAGGCGGAGAACCTGCAGGGAATCGGCGCGTTCAAGATCCGTGGCGCCTACACGGCGATCGCCTCGCTGTCGGACGAGGCCCGCCGGCGCGGCGTCATCACCTACTCGTCGGGCAACCACGGCCAGGGCGTCGCGCGCGCCGCGCGGCTGCTGGGCACGCACGCCGTCGTGGTCATGCCGGACGACGCCCCGTCGATCAAGGTCGACCGGGTCGCGGCCGACGGTGCCGAGATCGTCGTCGTCGGGCCGGCCTCGGATGAGCGGCAAGCGCGGGCCGAAGCGATCGCGGCCGAACGTGGCCTAGCGATCATCCCGCCCTTCGACGACGACCGGATCATCGCCGGTCAGGGCACGATCGGGCTCGAGATCATCGATGACCTGCCGACGGTCGGCACGGTGTTCGTGCCGGTCGGCGGCGGCGGGCTGGCGAGTGGCATCGCCACGGCCATCAAGGCACTCCGGCCCGACATCCGTGTGCTGGGGGTCGAGCCGGAGCTCGCGGCGGATGCGCGCGAATCGCTCGAGCAGGGCGCGATCATCCGCTGGGCGGCGGAGGACGTGTCCCGCACCATCGCCGACGGGACGCGCACCCAGGCGCTCGGCGCTCGAACCTTCGCCCACATGCGCGCGTTCCTCGACGCGATCGTGACCGTGACCGAGGCCCAGATCGCGGCGGCCGTCCGCCTCACCGCCGAGCGAGCGCACCTCGTGGTCGAGCCGTCGGGCGCCCTGGCGGTCGCGGGGGCCATCCTCCATGCATCACGGGCCGAGGGCCGACGCCGCAGCGGCCGGTCGTCGCGGTGCTGAGCGGCGGCAACGTCGACCCGGTCCAGTTCCGCGCCTATCTGGACGCGCCGCTCCCGGGCTGAGGATCGGGCTGGGCGTCCCCGCGCTCGCTCGACAACCGTTCGGCGAGCCGGGCCTCGCGGACCCGGATCTGTGCCAGCTCCTCGGCCGCCAGCCGATCGGTCCGGGCCATCGAGCGTCCCTCGGCCCGTGACCAGGCGACGAGGATGAGCATGATCGCGCCGAGGAAGATGAGGTCGCCGACGACCCACATGATCCCGGCCGCGAGACGCTGGTCCTCCAGCGGTGTCGGCCCCCACGCTCGCTCGATCGTGGCGTAGTGCGGGTAGAGCACGCCCCGGGCATCGAGCAGGACGACGGCCAGGAACGTGTTCTGCGCCATCTGCAGGAACACGTAGAGGGCGCGGGCGGGATGCGGGATGCGCCACGGCGCGGGGTCGCGCGCGACGGCCGGCCACCAGAAGAGCAGCGCCGATCCAAGGTACAGCGCGTGCTCGAGGTCGTGCAGGAGGGGATCCTCGAGGGCCGCGTCGAACAGCGGCGAGAAGTGGCTGACCCACATGACGGCCGCGAAGACGATCCACGCGACGACCGGGAACGCGAGCACCCGGGTGACCCGGGTGTGCAGGAGCGGCAGGATCCAGCGCCGCCGCGTCGCGGGTGAGACCGACCGCAGCAGCAGCGTGATGGGAGCGGCGAGCGCGATGCACGGCGCCGCGACCAGGGTCAGCAGGACGTGCTGGACCATGTGGACGGAGAACAGGGTCGTGTCGTAGCGGTCGATGCCCGAGAGCAGGGCGATGGCGAGCGCCGCCAGCCCCACGACGAATGCCACCGACCGTCCCATGGGCACGCGGTTGTTCGGGTGGGCCGCGTCGACCCGCCGGACCGCCCAGCGCCACCAGCCGAGGGCGGCGACGATGCCGAGCGTGGGGAGCGGCTCGAACGTCCAGCCGAGGACGACCGAGGCGAGGTCCGGCGACGTCGCGGGCGCCGGTCCGTGCGCCGCGACCGACGTCGTCGCGATGACCGCCGCGACCGTCGACGCCAGCCCGGCGAGCGGGATGGCCCACCGGCGGTGCTGGAGTCGTCGTAGTGGCCGGGGCCATGCACCGTGCATGGCCGGCATGGTCCCACGCCGCGTCACGAGCCGCCGGCAGCCGCATCGCGGAGCCCGCGCCGTGCCGATGCTCCGCGGTATCATGGCCGCGGTCCGGCCCGGGCGGGCTTGGACGCGCCCCGACTCTCCTGCATCGAGGATCTGCATGGCGAGCTCCCCCAGGACCGGCCGCTCTTCCGCCGCGCTGCGCGCGGTGCTGGTCGGCGCCGGCCTGGTCGTCCTGGTGATCGCGGCCATCGCCGTGGGACTCGACCTGGCCGCCACCGGCCGCGGCGTCATTTCGTCGTTCTTCCCACCCACGGCGATCACCGACCGCGGGGAGGCCATCCGCGATCTGTACGTGATCATCTTTGCGATCGCCGCGGTGATCTTCTTCGTCGTCGAAGGGCTGATCGTGTGGTCGGTCATCCGCTACCGGCGCCGGCCGGGCGACGACGAGCTGCCACCCCAGACGCACGGGAACGCGATCGCCGAGATCGTCTGGACCGTCGTCCCGACGCTGATCGTCGCGTTCATGTTCGTCATCTCGTGGCAGACGCTGAACACCGTCGAGGCGACCTCGTCGCAACCCCAGCTGAAGGTGCGCGCGACGGCCGCCCAGTTCCTCTGGACGTTCGACTACCTGCCGGCCGACTACGACCCCACCGTCGAGCCGGCGCCCGAGCCGCTCTTCACGCAGACGTCGCCCGAGGGGCCCGACGGCGGCCTCGTCCTGCCGGCCGGGCGGACCGTCCACCTCTACCTTGAGAGCCCGGACGTCATCCATGCCTTCTACGTGCCGCAATTCCTGTTCAAGCGCGATGTCGTCCCCGGTCGGATCAACAGTTTCGAGTTCACGATCAACGAAGAGGACGCCGGCGGGACCTTCCACGGCCAGTGTGCCGAGCTGTGCGGCGTCAGCCACAACGCGATGCATTTCGATGTCCATGCGCTGACCGGCGCCGAGTTCGACACGTGGCTCGAGGAGAGCATCGCCGCGGCGAATGCGAGCCCGCCGCCGGGCCCGTCCGGGCAGCCCGCCGGACCGCCGCTGCAGGTGGTGGCCAAGGACATCGCGTTCCAGCCGACGACGCTGACGGCGCCGGCCGACACACCGTTCCAGATCGAGCTCGACAACCAGGACGCGTCGATCCCGCACAACGTCGCGGTCCACGAGGGCTCGCCGACCGGGCCCGAGGTGTTCGCCGGGGAGGTCTTCCCGGGTCCCGCCAAGAAGGTCTATGACGTGCCACCGCTCGCAGCGGGCACCTATGGCTTCATCTGCACGGTCCATCCGGCGACGATGACCGGCACCCTCACGGTCCAGTAGGAGTCCATCGTGGCGACAACCACGCTGCATCCCGCCGCTTCCACGTCCTACCGCAGCACGCTGTACGAGTGGATCACGACCACCGATCACAAGAAGATCGGGATCATGTACCTGATCAACTCGTTCATCTTCTTCTTCATCGGTGGCCTGCTGGCGATGGGCGTGCGCACCGAGCTGGCCCAGCCCGGTCTCCAGTTCGTGGCGGACAAGACCTACAACGAGCTCTTCACGATGCACGCCACGTTCATGATCTTCCTGTTCATCATCCCGATCCTGGCGGGCTTCGGGAACTACATCGTGCCGCTCCAGATCGGTGCCCCGGATGTCGCCTTCCCGCGCATCAACGCGCTGTCGCTGTGGATGCTGCCGCTGGCCGGCATCCTGCTGATCCTGAGCTTCTTCACGGGCGATGCCCCGGCCGCCGGCTGGACGAGCTACAGCCCGCTCACGCAGGACCGTCCCCTGTCATCGGTCGGGCCGGGACAAGACCTGTGGATCGTGGCGGTCGTGCTCATCGGGACGAGCTCGATCCTGGGTGCGGTCAACTTCCTCGTCACGATCTTCAAGATGCGGGCGCCCGGTATGACCCTGTTCCGGATGCCGATCATGGTCTGGACGGTCGTCGTCACGTCGGTCCTCGGCCTGCTCGCGACGCCGGTCCTGACGAGCGCCCTGATCATGCTGTTCATCGACCGCAACCTGGGCGGGAGCTTCTTCGACCCGCGCAACGGCGGTGACGCGATCCTGTACCAGAACACGTTCTGGTTCTACTCGCACCCGGCCGTCTACATCATGGTCCTGCCGGCGATGGGCATGATCAGCGAGATCCTGCCCGTGTTCAGCCGCAAGCCGCTGTTCGGCTATAAGGCCTTCGTGTTCGCGACGGCCGGCATCGGCGCCCTCGGATTCTCCGTGTGGGCCCACCACATGTTCACGACCGGCGCGGTCTACCTGCCCTTCTTCAGCCTGATGACGTTCCTCATCGCGGTGCCGACCGGCGTCAAGATGTTCAACTGGGTCTTCACCCTGTGGCGCGGCAAGCTGCGCCTGTCGACGCCGCTGCTCTTCGCGCTCGGGTTCCTGAGCATGTTCCTGATCGGCGGCATCAACGGCGCGTTCTCCGCGGCCGTCCCGGTCGACTTCGCCCTCCACGACACGTACTGGGTCGTGGCCCACCTGCACTACGTGCTGTTCGGCGGGTCCGTGTTCGGGGTGATGGCCGGGCTGTACTACTGGTTCCCGAAGATGACCGGCCGCATGCTCAACGAGGGGCTGGGCAAGGTCCAGTTCGTGCTGATGTTCATCGGCTTCAACCTGACGTTCTTCCCGATGCACCAGCTCGGCCTCGCCGGGATGCCGCGACGGATCGCCGACTACGCCGGGACCGCCGGCTGGAACGACCTGAACCTGGTGGCCACGGTCGGTGGCTTCCTCATCGCCGCGAGCATGATCCCGCTGCTGTGGAACGTGTTCGTCTCGCTGCGCAGCGGCGAACCCGCGGGCGACGACCCGTGGGAGGGCAACACGCTCGAATGGGCGACGAGCTCGCCACCGCCGCCGTACAACTTCGACCGACTGCCCGAGATCCGCTCGGAGCGCCCGCTGTTCGACCTGCGCCATGGCTCGCACCACACCGCGACCCAGCTGCCGGCGCCGAACCCGATCCCGTCCGCGGAGGCCTGAGCCGATGGCCGCCGACAGTCACGCCCTGACGACCGCCGAGCACAGCCCGGTCGCCGGCCTGTCGCACGACCAGCGGGGCGGCATCAGCAACGTCGTCCTCGGGATGCTCCTGTTCCTCACCTCCGAGGTGATGTTCTTCGCCGGCCTGTTCGCGGCCTACTTCAACGTCCGGGCCAACGCCCCACGCTGGCCGCCGTTCGAACCAGATACCGTCCCGCCGGTCCAGTACCACCTCGAGATCCTGCCCCTCGTCGGCCCCGCGACCGTGCTGCTGATCCTGTCCTCGTTCACGTGCCAGTTCGCGGTCTGGGCGATCCGCCGCAACGACCGGACCGGGTTCATCCGGAACATCGGGGTCACGTTCGTGATCGGCGTCGTGTTCCTGATCATGCAGGCGATCGACTACATCGCCCTCGGCCACGATGGGATCACGCTGTCGGCCGGAACATTCGGCACGACCTACTTCACGCTGACCGGGTTCCACGGAGCGCACGTGTTCGGCGGCGCGATCATGCTCGGGGTCGTGCTCTACCGCGGGATGGCGGGGCAGTTCTCGGCGAAGCACCATGACGCCGTCGAGGCGGTGTCGCTGTACTGGCACTTCGTCGACGTCGTCTGGATCCTGCTGTTCTCGCTGTTGTACCTGCTACCGGGAACGGGATAGGCCTCATGCATCCGATGCGTCACCCACGCAACGCCATCATCGTCGGGCTGCTCTTCTCGGCGGCCGGTGCCGTGTATTGGGCCGTCCAGGCGTTCGCCGACTGGCCTGTCGATTACGCGGGCGTGACCATGCTGATCCTGCTCGGCGTGGCGGTCAGCATCATGGCCTACGTGCTCATCGCCGGATCCCCGAACGACTGACGCGGCCACCATGTTCGAGGAGTTCTGGAACGGGATCCTGGAGCTGACGGCGAAGTTCGTCATCCCGGACTGGACATCGGTCATCGCGATGCTCCCGGTCATGATCCTCGCCCTCACGGTCCTGGTCCTCGTCGTGCTCTTCTGGAAGCTGATGCGGCACCCGAAGCCGCGGCGTGGCAAGCAGCGCCTCCCGGCCGTCGCCCCCGCCGGCGTCCATATGCCCGGGCCGTCGTGGGCGCCGGTGTTCGCGGCGATCGGGGCGTTCCTGCTCTTCCTGGGCGTGGTCTTCGGCGGGCCGATCCTTGTCGTCGGCGTGATCGGCCTGATCCTGACCCTGCTCTACTGGCTGGTCGAAGCGCTGCGCCTGTACGACCACGACCTGGGCGCGACGGCACCGCCGCTGCCCGAGGTCGTCCACGATGGGCCGCCCGACGGCGTCCACATGCCCGGGCCGTCGTTCCTGCCGCTCCTCGCCGCGCTCGGGGCGGCGATGCTCATGCTTGGCCTGGTCTTCGGCGAATGGCTGCTCGTGGCCGGCGTGATCGCCTTGATCCTGTCCCTGGGTGGCTGGATGCGCGACGCCCGCCACGAGTACGTCAAGACCGAGGAGGCGGACCGGACCGGCCACCTCGAGAGCCTGCCTCCGCCGCGGACGCCGAAGCTGCTGCTGTCCACCCTGGGCGTGATCCTTGCCGTTGCGTTCGTGGTCCAGGTCGGCTGGATCCCGCCCCGCGCGTCGGGCGGTGAGACCGCGGGGCCGTCCGGGGTCCCGGTCGAGCCGGGCGGACCGGGCGAGCCGGGCGCGTCACCCGGCGCCGGTGGACCGGATCCGGGCAAGCCGGTCGTCCACGCCCGCGAGATCGCGTTCATCGAGACGACGATCAGGGCCCCGGCTGACGTCCCGTTCCAGCTCGAGTTCGTCAACGAGGACGAGTCCATCCCGCACAACGTCGAACTGTTCGACAGCGGCGGAGCGAGCGTCTTCAAGGGCGAGGTCTTCCCGGGCGTCGAGACCAAGGTGTACGAGGTCCCGGCACTGGTCGCCGGAACGTATCAGTACATCTGCACGATCCATCCGACGATGACCGGCTCAGCCACGGTCGAGTAGCGTCGTCACGCCCCGTCGGCTGATCATCGTCGCCCTGGCCATCGCGGCCCTCACGACCGCCGGGGTCTGGTGGTTCGCTGGTCGCGTCGACGACGGTCCACCGCGAGCAAAGGTTGGCGAGGCCGCCCCGCCCATCGTGAGCACGACCCTCGATGGCGAGCCGTTCGATCTCGCGAGCCTCCGGGGCCGGCCGGTCATCGTCAACTTCTGGGGGCCGTCGTGCATCCCGTGCCAGGAGGAGTTCCCCCAGTTCCGCCAGAAGCTCGAGCAGCACGGCCCGGACGGGCTGGCCATCATCGGCGTGTTGACCGACGACCCGGTCGAGCCGGCCCGCGAATTCGCCGTGGAGTACGACGCTACATGGGACACGGTGGTCGACCCTGACGAGTCGCTCAAGCAGGCATACCGGGTGGTCGGACGACCGCACACCTGGTTCGTCGACCGCGCCGGCGTGGTGCGCTCGATGCAGATCGGCCCGATGAGCGACGAGGAATTCGAGCGGCACTACGCCCGCATCCGGTACTGATGGTCCGGCGGTGATCGCAGCGGACGGCCCCGCCATCGCCGTCGAGGGCCTGACCAAGTGCTACGACGGACGGATCGTGGTCGACCACGTCTCCCTCCGCGTGGCGGCCGGTGAGGTCGTCGCGCTGCTCGGCCCGAACGGTGCCGGCAAGACGACGACCGTGGAGATCGTCGAGGGTTACCGACGCGCGGATTCGGGCAGCGTCCGGGTGCTCGGCACCGACCCATGGGGCGCGGCCCGCGCGCATCGCGCCCGGATCGGGCTGATGCTCCAGGACGGCGGTATCGACGTGCGGGCCCGGCCGGCCGAGACGCTCCGCCAGCACGCCGCGTTCCACGCCGATCCACTCGATCCGGCGTCGCTGCTCGGCGAGCTCGGGCTGGACGCCGTGGCATCGACACCGTATCGCCGGCTGTCCGGCGGCGAGCGACAGCGACTCGGGTTCGCGCTTGCACTGGTCGGGCGCCCCGAGGTGCTCCTGCTGGACGAGCCGACCGCGGGACTCGACCCCGAGGGCCGGGCCATCGTCCGCGCCAGGATCACGGCCGAGCGCGAGCGCGGGACAGCCGTCCTCGTGACGACGCACGAGCTGGCCGACGCGGAGCGCGTCGCCGACCGGGTCGTCATCGTCGCCGCCGGCCGGGTCGTGTCCGAAGGCACGCCTGCCGAGCTCGCGTCGCGACGCGCGCCGCGCCTGCGGTTCTCGCTCGACCGACGGCTCGGCGCCCGGGAGCTCGCGGCCCTGGCCGCGGCGCTGGGGTCGACCGTCCTGGATGACGACGGGCAGTACGTGATCGACGGCGCGACGCCGAGCCCTCGGATGGTCGCCGCCCTGGCCGGCTGGTGCGAGGCGGCCGGCGTCCTGATCACCGCATCCGGCACCACCGATCGCACGCTCGAAGAGGCGTACCTCGCCCTGATCGAGGCTGGCGGCGCAAGCGACGCCCCCGCCCCGACACCGGAGCCGGGACCGTGAGCCGGCCCGCCTCGTGGCCGTCGGCGGTCCGTGCCCAGACCGTGGTCGAGGCACGGCTGACCGCGCGTCGCGGCGAGAACCTGCTCGCCATGGTCGGGATCCCGGTCGCGGCCTTCGCCCTCGTAGCCCTGCTGGCGCCCACGACCGGGGCGCTCGAGGCGGCGTTGCCGCGCACGATGGCCCTGGCGATCGTCGCGAGCGGGATCGTCAACCTCGGCATCGCCACCGCGTATGAACGCGGCTACGGGGTCCTGAAGCGACTCGGCGGCTCGCCGCTGGGTCGATCCGGTCTCGTCGCGTCGAAGGTGATCGTCGTCCTCGCCATCGGGCTGCTCCAGGTGGCCGGGCTCGGCGTGATCGCCCTGGTCCTCGGCTGGCGACCGGAGGGCGTGTCGCTGATCGCGCTGATCGGCACGACGCTCGTCGGGGCCGCGGCCTGTGCCGGCATCGGCCTGGCGATCGCCGGGACCCTCCGGGCCGAGGCGGCGCTCGTCGTGGCGAACATCGGCTTCCTCGTCGCGATCGTGCTTGGCGGTCCGCTCGCGTCGGTCGTCGCGCTGCCCGACGGGGTCGAAGCGCTGTCGCGGCTGCTGCCGTCGGGCGCCCTCGCTGAGGGATTCACGGTGGCCCTCGGGACCACGGCAGCGCTCGGTCAGGGCGCGTCGCCTCCCGACCTCGGACGGGCCCTGTTGGTGCTCGTGGCATGGGGGATCGCGGCGACGGGGCTCGCCGTCCGCACCTTCCGTTGGGAGTGAGCCACCCGGACTAGTCCGCGGCGACCTCCGGGAGGTCGCGCAGGCGCAGGATCTGTGACCCGACCAGCCACAGGACCCCGAGGACCGCCGCGATCGAGGTCACGAACAGGGCCTCGCGGACGCCGATCGCCGTTCCCAGGGCGCCACCGAGGAGCGCGCCGATCGGCCGGATCCCGTAGTTGATGAACCGGAATGCCCCGACGCCGCGCGATCGGATGCGATCCGGGTAGCGTGCCGACAGGATCGCACCCACGTTGATGTCGAGGATCATCACGCCGAGGCCGGCCCCGAACTCCGACGCGAACAGGAACGCCAGGATCAGCGGCATCGGCATGGACGTGTCGGCGAGCGGGATGAGGATCAGCGGCAGTGGGAACAGCACGCAGCCGAGCGCGTAGGCCGGGCCGAGGCCGATCCGACGGCCCACACCGGACGCGATCGTCGCACCGATGACGCCGCCTACGGCACCCGACCCGAAGGCCAGGCCGAGCACGCCCGGGCTGACGCCGAGCGTCGTCGCGGCATACAGGATGACCAGCGCACTGAAGCCGAGGTTGAACAGGTTGATGGTCGCCGCCGAGAGCAGGACCGGGCGGACGATCGGGTCGCGGAACACGAACGACAGGCCGGCCAGCAGTCGCTCGCGCAGGCTGCCCTCCTCCGGCTCGACCGGTGGCTCCTCCGCCTTGATCCGCTGGAGGAAGGCGGCCGAGCCGAGGAAGGAGGCTGCGTCGGCCGCCAACGCAAGCGGCGCCCCCAGGACCTGGACCAGCAGGCCGCCGACCGACGGACCGCCGACGTACGCCAGTGATCGACTGCCGTGCAACAGCGACTGCGCCTCGACGAATCGCTCGCGGCGCACGACCGACACGAAGATCGTGTTCCAGGAGACGTCGAAGACGACCGTGAGCGCCCCGACGAGGAACCCGACGACGTAGAGCTGGGCGATCGTCAGCCAGCCGAGGACGAAGGCCACCGGCACGCTGGCGATCAGCAACGCCCGTCCGATATCGGACCAGATCATCAGCCGGCGACGCCGGCGGACCCGATCGAGCCAGACTCCCGCGAAGAGCGACAGGAGCAGGTGCGGTAGCAGGCCAGCGGCGGTGAGCGAACCCATCTCGGCCGCATCGGCGCCGAGGACCAGCACCGCGACCAGCGGCACCGCGATCCGGCCGACTTCGTCGCCGAACACGGAGATGGTCTGGCCGGCCCACAGCCGCCGGAAGTCGACGACCTCGCGGAGCAGGGCAGGCACGAGGCGATCGACCAAGCGCATCGCCCCGATGGTAGGGCGGGCGGCACCGCGGCCGACGACCGGATCCGTGGCACGTGCTTGCACGTGCGTCAGGAAAGGTTGAACCCCGGGTTGGTCGGGACCCGGGGTTCAGGAAGAAGGCGTATTGGTTGCGGGGAAGGGATTCGAACCCTTGACCTTCGGGTTATGAGCCCGACGAGCTGCCGCTGCTCCACCCCGCGACGGCCAATGATAGGGACGACACCCTCATCGGTCAAATGCGCGACGGATGGACTGATCGAAGTCGATCGGCCGTGAGCTCGGTCGACGCCAGGTCCGGAGACGTCACGGCGAGGGCCGCGGCAGTCGCGCCGTAGCGCAGGGCGCGCTCGATCGGCGCTCCATCGAGCACGCCGAAGAGGGTGCCGGCGAAGAACGCGTCACCCGCGCCGTTCGTGTCGACGACATCCACATCAGGAACCGCGGGGACCTCGTACGCCGACCCGCCGGCGTCCAGGGCGATCGCCCCGTCCCGGCCGCGCGTACAGACGGCCAGGCGCTTGCCGCGGTCGATCAGCGACGCGAGGAAGGCGCTGGGATCGGCCAGCCGGTCGTCGCTGACGAAGACGACCTCGGCAGCCTCGAGGAACGGCGCGTGCCAACTCGACGTCCCGTCGTGGTCGTGCACGTCGGTCCAGATCGGGCGGCCGGAGGCCTGGGCGAGATCCAGCGCCCGCGGCGTCCACGGCGCCAAGTCGACCACCACGACGTCGGCCGCACGCATCGAGGCGCGCATCGCGTCCTGATCGAACGGCAGGTCCGCCGACCCGTTTGCCAGCATGAACGAGATGCGACCGCCGGTAGGATCCATGACGTTGACGTGCTGGGCGGTGCCCCCATCGTCCAGCGTCGCGACCAGCGTGACGCCGGCCGCCTCGAGCCCGGCACGCACCCGCGCTCCGGCGTCGTCATCGCCGAGCCCGGCGTGGAGCGTGACCTCGACGCCAAGCCGTGCCAGGTTCATCGCCTTGCCTGCGCCGGCGCCACCGATGGCCCGGTGATGGCCGCGCGGGTGGACCGTCGCCGAGTGCGCGTCGGGCAGGCGCTCGACGTGGATCATCCGGTTCCAGGCGGCGCCCCCGAGGACCGTGACGCGCATCAGCCGGTGCTTGCCACCGCCGGCGTGGCCGGTATCGACCGGCCCTCCAGCCTCGATCCGCCGACCACGACCGCGATCACGAGGGACACCGTCATCACGACGCTGAATGCATAGAACGGGAACAGGATGTTGCGCTCGGCCAGGATCCCGGCCGTGACCGACGCGACGATGAACCCGAGCGTGCCGGCCGCGCCGAACAGGCCCTGCGCCGTGGACGACCGACCGGCCGGCGAGTTGGCCGCGACGACCGAGTAGAGCGCCGGGTTGAGGAACGCGAAGCCGGTCGCCTCGATCAGGATGAGCGGCACGGCCAGGACCGGATCGGCGATGAGCGTGTAGAGGATGCCGGTCACTGCCGGCAGGACCATGCCGAGCACGATGAAGGCGAGGGACCCGCGCTTGTCGACGAGGCGCCCCGCGATCGGCGAGAGGACCAGGACCGGCAGGCCGAACATGGCGAACGTCAGGCCGATCAGTGCGAGGTCGGCTCCGAGCCCCTGCAGGAACAGGCTCCAGATCACCTCGTACGTGCCACCGCCGTAATAGCCGCCGGCGTTGAGGATGATCGCGGCGATCAGGCCGCGGTTGAGCAGGCGCATCGTCCGACCGTTCGCCGCGGCCGCCCGGTCCGCGACCAGGTCTGCCGCGAGCCGGCTCTCGACGTAGGGCGAGTCCGGGGGCAGCGTCGTCCGGTCCGACGAGGGGCTGGCGTCCGCCTTGTGGGCCGGGCCTTCTTCCCGGACGCGCAGGGCGATGGCGACGGCGGCGACCACTGCCGCGATCGCGCTGAAGACGAACACGAAGGCGATGCCACCGAACTGGCCGGCCCCGAAGGCGCCGATCGACGGCCCAAGAAGCAGCCCGCCCATCTGCGCAGCGCCGTACAGCCCGAAGGCTTCGCCGCGACGGTCGGGCGGCGTCGCGTCGGTCAGGAAGCCGCGCGCGGCCGGGTCGTAGATCGCCGCGCCGAGCCCGGCCCCGGCGCGCAGGAGCAGGAACGCGACCGGCCCGGTCCAGACCAGCGGCAGCGCTCCGAACACGCCGCCGACGACGAGTCCGATGACCATCAGCGGCACTCTGGCCGTGTGATCGGCGATCCAGCCGAAGATCGGCTCGGTGATCAGCCGGGCGGCGGGCCACGCGGCGATGACCAGGCCGAGTGTGGCGAGATCGATGCCCTGCTCGTTGAAGTAGAGCGGCAACACGGGCAGCAGCCCGCCGAAGCCGAGCCACACGATGAACTCGGCGATGAGCAGCGGCAGGATTGGGCCCCAGCGGTCGAGCCAGGCCCTAACGCGGTCGATCATGGACGTCGCCAGCCTAGCGAGGCGTGAGTCGGCGGCTCAGCCCGGTGCGGCCGGCAGGACGAGTGGGCGAGGCGCGCGGCGTGGAGCCCTGTTCTCCCCACACGGCAAGAGGCGACCGACGTGACGCTCTCTGGTCGGCCCTTTGCCGTCCCATGGCAATCTGGGACCGATCCTGGCACCCCAGGCAAAAGCTCGACCTGGGACGGTCGCGTTCGTCGCCACTTCCCACCCCACGGCAACGAGGCGCCGGGGCGCCCGGGGCGCCGGGGGCGCACGGGCCGGACTGGCGGGCATGGGCCGGACTGGCGGGCACGACTGTACTGGCGGGCACGGCCGGACTGCCAGGCACGGCCGGACCCCGAACATGCTCCGCTAACACGGGCGACCTATACTTCCCGTTCTCCCCGAATCGAAGCCACAGGTGCGCCGCCGCATGGATGCCATCACGGCCGAAGGGCTGGTCAAGATCTACAAGACCCGCAAGCAAGAGGTCCGCGCCCTCGACGGACTGGACCTCAGCGTGCGAGAGGGCACGGTCCTCGGCCTGCTCGGTCCGAACGGGGCCGGCAAGACCACGACGGTGCGGATCCTCGCGACGTTGCTCCGCCCCGACGCGGGCCACGCGACGGTCGCCGGCCTCGATGTGGTCCGCGATGCCCAGCAGATCCGAACGATGATCGGGCTATCGGGCCAGTACGCCGCCGTCGACGAGAACCTCACTGGGCGCGAGAACCTGTGGATGTTCGGCACCCTCTATCAGCTCCCGAGCGCGACGGCGCGAGGTCGCGCCACCGAGCTGCTCGATCAGTTCGACCTCGAGGACGCCGGCGACCGCGTGGTCAAGACCTACTCCGGAGGCATGCGCCGCCGGCTCGATCTTGCCAGCGCTCTGATCGGCCGCCCGCGCCTGCTGTTCATGGATGAGCCCACCACCGGACTCGACCCGCGGAGTCGGCTCGGGATGTGGGAGGTCATCCGGTCGCTCGTGCGCGAGGGCGTAACGCTGCTCCTGACGACCCAGTACCTCGAGGAGGCCGACGAGCTGGCCGATACGATCGCGGTCGTCGATCACGGCAAGATCATCGCCCGTGGTACGGCCGACGAGCTGAAGGCCCAGGTCGGCGGCGAGCGCATCGAGGTCATCGTCCACGACCGGACGAGGATCGATGACGCATGCCGGATCCTCGATGGGATCGGGCTGGGCGGTACGACCGTTGACGAGCACACGCGTCGGGTGACCGTCCCATCCGATGGTGGTGCCACTCGCCTGGCGACCGTGATCCGCGAGTTCGACGAGGCCGGCATCGCGATCGACGACATCGGCCTTCGCCGACCGACCCTCGATGACGTCTTCCTGAGCCTCACCGGCCACGCCGCCCTTGAAGAGAGCACGGAGTCCGCCGCATGAGCGCCCAGACCACGAGCACTCGACCTGCCGCGGCGGCCGGGACGCTGTCCTCCGCCGCCCGCGACGGGCTGATCATCATGTGGCGGAACCTGAAGCGGATCCCGCGCATCCCGGAGCTCGCGATCTTCGCGATCCTCCAGTCGATCATGTTCGTGCTGCTCTTCGCGTTCGTCTTCGGCGGCGCCATCCCGCTGCCGGGTGGCGGCAGCTACAACGAATTCCTGATGCCCGGCATCTTCGCGCAGACGATCGTGTTCGCCGCCGGCACGACCGCGATCGGCATGACCGATGACGTGCAGAAGGGCATCATCGATCGCTTCCGCTCGCTGCCGATGGCCCGCTCGGCGGTCCTATCGGGCCGATCGCTGGCGGATGTGGTCTACAACCTGGGCATCCTCATCGTCCTGATGCTCTCGGCGCTGTTTGTCGGCTGGACCGTCCGGACCGGCATCCCCGACTTCCTGGCGGGGGTCGGCCTGCTGTTGCTGTTCGCGTTCGCGATGTCGTGGCTGGGGATCTATCTCGGCCTGCACGTGCCCACCGTCGAAGTGGCAAACCAGGTCATCTTCACCGTGCTGTTCCCGATCACCTTCATCTCGAACGTGTTCGTGCCTCCGCAGACTCTGCCCGACTGGCTGCAGCCGGTCGCGGAGTGGAACCCGACCAGCACGCTGACCGGAGCCCTGCGCGAGCTATGGGGCAATCCGAATCCGTTCAAGACCGGCAGCTTCCCGTCGGAGAACCCGGTCCTCGTGACGCTGGTATGGGTCGTCGTGTTCATCGCCGTCTTTGCGCCGCTCGGGATCCGTCGCTATCGGTCGATGAGCCGCTGACCCGGTGCTCGCACCGCCCTGGCTCATCGCGCTGGCACTGGTGCTCGGGCTGCTCGTCCTGATCCCGGCCCGCAGGCTGCGCGACGCCGGGTTGAGCCGCGGATCGGTCGGGGTCTACATCGCCGTGCTGTGGGCACTGGCCATGCTCGTGGCGATCCGCCCGGGCGCCACGCGGCTGCTCATCCCGGTCCTGCTCCTCGGCTACCTGGCGCCGTTCATCGCGTCACCCGATCTGATCGGGCGGATCCTCGGCCGTCGCCGCCGGCCGGGCGACGGCCCACCCATCAAGAACGTGACCCCGCCCGACCCGCCGCCGCCACCCGCGTCGGGCTGACGCGCCACGTTGCCGTCGCTCAGCCCGTCAGCCCGTGTTCTGGAGCCCGGCGGCCACCCCGTTGACCGACAGCTGGACGAGCCGTCGGTGCATCTCGCGCGCCGGGTCGTCCGGGGCCAGGGCGCGGAGGCGCCGAAGCAGCCGCACCTGGACCTCGGATAGCGCGTCGACGTAAGGGTTGCGCAGGCCGATCGAGCGCTGCAGGACCGGGGCACCATCGAGCAGTCGATCGCGGCCGGTGACGCGGAGCAGCCAGCGGACGGTACGGTGGTACTCCGCCTCGATGGTCGTCCAGCGGCGATCGGCCCCCTCCCCGGTCACGAGCGACGCGTAGCGCTGGCCGATGCCCATGTCGGCCTTGGCCAGGATCATCTCGGCGTTGTCGATGACCGAGGCGAGGAACGGCCACCGGCGATACAGCCGGGCGATCTCGCCGATCCCATCCTCGCCGTGAGCCTCGGCGAAGGCCTCGAGGGCCGCGCCGAGCCCATACCAGCCGGGCAGGTTGATCCTCGCCTGTGACCAGGCGAACGTCCAGGGGATGGCCCGCAGTGCGTCGATGGGCGGTGCCTCGTCGGATGCACTCCCCACACGGCCCCGCGCGGCCGGACGCGATCCGAGCCGGAGGTCGGACAACTCGGCGATGGGCGTGATCTCGCGGAAGAACCCGGCGAATGCCGGGTCGTCGTGGACGAGTGCCCGGTAGGCCCGCCGGGCCGTGTCGGACAGCTCGGTCATGAGCGCGCCACCGGCCGCGACGGCCGCTGCGGCGGCCGCGTCGTGCTCCGGGGTCGACGCGATAAGCACCGCACCGGTCAGCTGTTCGAGGTGCCGCCGGGCGATGGCCGGGTCGGCGTAGTTGGCGGCGATGACCTCGCCCTGCTCCGTGAGCTTGAGCCGCCCGTCGACCGAGCCGGGCGCCCCGCCGACGATCGCCCGGTTGGCCGGCCCACCGCCGCGCCCGATCGCGCCGCCGCGCCCGTGGAAGAGCGTGAGCTCGACGCCGTGGTTCCGGGTGACCTCGACCAGCGCGGCCTGCGCCTGGTGCAGCATCCAGGCCGCCGCGAGGAAACCGGATTCCTTGTTCGAGTCGGAGTAGCCGAGCATGACCTCCTGGCGGTCCCCGCGCGTGGCGAGGTGTTGTCGGTACGTGGGGTCCCCGAACGCGGCGCCCAGGATCTCGCCGGCCGACGCCAGGGCGTCCGAGGACTCGAACAGCGGCACGACGTCGATCACCGGGTCGACCCCGGAGGCCCGAGCGAGGGCCAGGACGTCAGCGACGTCACCGGTCGACGCGGTGAACGAGACGACCACCCGTCGACACGCCTCGGGCCCGAATTGCGCTTGGGCGTCGGCGACCGACCGGAACGTGGCGAGGACCTCGTCGACGGTGACGCCCGGCGCGACCTCCGCGTCGCGATCGGTCGTGCCCTCGAGCGCCGTCAGCGCCGCCCGGTGGACGGCACTGTGCTGGCGCACCTCGAGCGAGGCCAGGTGGAAGCCGAACGTGGCCAGCTGCCAGCGCAGTTCGGCGACCTCGCCCCACGCGATCCGCTCGAGGCCGTCCTCGGCCAGCCCGTCCTGGATCTCGGCGAGGTCCGTGTCGAGGGCCGCCGGGTCGTCGTACGCGCCGGACCGCGGCCCAGGGTCGTCGATCATCGTGGCCCGCGTCCGGCGCAGGCGCTCGGCGATGAACCCGAACCGTTGACGGTAGGGCTCATCGGGGAACCGGCGACGGAGCTGGCGATCGGTCTCGGGCAGCTCCTCCGCGTCGCGGGCGAGACGCGTGGCGAGCGATCGGGCGACCCGATCGTGGGGCGTGGTCGCCGAGACGGTCTGCATCAGCCGCATCGCGACGGCCTCGTAGCCGTGCAGGACGTGGTCCGCCTGGATGCGCAGCGTCCGCTCGGTCATCTCGGACGTCACCGTCGGATTGCCGTCGCGGTCCCCGCCGACCCACGACCCGAAGCGGAGGAACGCCGGCACGCGCGGCGGCCGGACGCCGGTGTCGCCGTCGAGCGCCGCGTCGACCGACCGGTACAGCCGCGGCGCAAGCGTGAACAACGTGGCATCGAAGACGGCCATCGCCGTGCGGACCTCGTCGAGCGGCTCCGGGCGCACGGAGCGCAGGTCGGACGTCCGCCACAGGAGCGTGATCTCTTCGCGCAGTCGACGCCGGATCTCGCGGTCGTCCGACGGCGTGAGCCGAGGATCGTCGAGCCGCTCGAGGAGGACCGCGCAGCGGCGCAGGGCGACAAGCGTCGTCCGGCGTCGGGCCTCCGTCGGATGGGCGGTCAGGACCGGCGTGATGCGCAGGCGGTCGAGGATCGCGTCGAGATCGGCCTCGGTCCGGCCGGCGCGCCGAAGGCGGCTGATCGCCTCGGCGACCGAGTCGTCGAGCAGCCCATCGCGGGCCGTGCGCTCGCGCCGGCGCAGCGCCCGGACCCGCGCCCGGGCCTCCGCCAGGTTGACCAGCTGGAAATACAGCGAGAAGGCGGTGATGACGGCCTCGGCATCGCGCAGCTCGAGCGCGTCGAGCTCGGCCTCGAGCCGCGCGCGGACCGCCGGCTGTTCGTCCTGGCGGAACGCGATCGCGGCGAGTCGCAGGCGCTCGACAAGGTCGTAGATCGCCTCGCCGGCCTGCTCGGTGATGACCTGGCCGAGCAGGGATCCCAGCAGACGCACCTCGAGCGCGAGCGGGTCGCGCGCCCGCGCGGAGCCGATACTCGCAGGCTCGGCCGCACGAGCGGAGCGAGTCGCGCGGCGCGCCGCGCTCACGAGCCGGACCGCCCCGGCCGGTACCGCAACCGAGCCGCGACCGTGGCGCAACCGTTGTCGGGTGTGACCGTTCCTACCCTTGTATGGTGATGAGCGTGGCCCACCGTCGTACCAGCGCGACCAGCGTCGAGGACCGGCCCGCACGGACCCGTGCCGAGGCTGCGACCGACGGCGCCCAGCTGGACCAGCTGCGGTTCATCCACGATGTGGCCCGCCTGGCCACGACGGCGCGCACCTGGGACGAGCTCCTGGAGACCGTCGTCGACGGGACGCGAGACGCCCTCCATGCCGATGTCTCCTCGCTGTATCTCCTCGACCGCGATGGAGCGTACCTGACCCTCGCCGCCACGAACGGTCTCGACCGGTTCCAGATCGGCCGCGCCCGCGTGCCGTTCGGCGAGGGCGTCACCGGGTCCGTCGCGGCCAGCCAGCAACCGCTCGTGATCCCCGACGTGAAGGCCGATCCGCGCTTCCTGTGGGTGCGCGGCATCGACCAGCGCCGCTTCGTCTCGTCGATGCTCAGCGTGCCGCTGACCTGGCACGACCTCACGATCGGCGTGCTCAACGTCCAGACCGAGCGTCCGCGCGTGTTCAGCCAGGACGACGTCGCCCAGCTGAGCGCGGTCGCCGACCTGCTCGCCGGCATCGTCGAAAAGGGCCGCCAGCAATCGGAGGCGGAGGCGCGCGTCGTCGCGCTCAAGGCCATCGACGAGGCGCGGAGTGAGCTGATCGCCCTCGTGACGCACGAGTTGCGAACGCCGCTGGCCGTCGTCCGGGCGTACACCGACCTGCTCGCCGAGGAGCCGGCCCTCGTGGGGCGCCAGTCGCGGGACCTCGAGCGGCGTGCGACCCGCGCTGCCTGGCACGATGCGACCCTCGAACAGATCGAGCGGCTCGACCGGCTCGTCGACTCGATCCTGGCGTCCGTTCGCGTCGTGCCCGAGGACGCGGCCGCGGTGGAACCCGTCGACGTCGAGGCGCTCGCCGCGGAGGTGCTTCAGTCGCTGCGGCCGCTGCTGGGCCGGCACCAGATCGTGGCCGGCGGCGCACCACGGCTGCACGGCCTGGCCGATCCGTCGCGTCTGCGCCAGATCCTCGAGCACCTCGTCGAGAACGCGGTCAAGTACGCCCCGTCCGAGACCACGATCAAGGTCGACTGGGAGATGGTCGAAGGATTCGTCCACCTCGGCGTCACCGACGAGGGCCCGGGCATCCCCGACGAGTGGCGCGAGCGCATCTTCGAGCCGTACGCCCGGCGCGACACGCACACGGCTCGCGGCTCGGGCATCGGCTTGTATGCCGCGAAGCGCCTTGGCGAGTCGATGAGCGCCCACCTGTGGTGCGAGCCCGCCCGCCCGAACGGGGCGCGATTCGTCGTGGCCGTGCCCGCCGCCGTGGCGATCTGACCGATGCCGACGATCAGCAGCCGGCCCCTGCGCATCCTCGTCGTCGACGACGACCCGGCCATGGTCGGCGCGATCACGGCGCTCGTCGGCACCGAGGGGCACCAGGTCATCACCGCCTATGACGGCCTGACCGCCGTGAAGCGCTTCCGCGAGGAGCATCCCGATCTCGTCCTGCTCGACCTGGCGATGCCGGGTCCCGACGGCTTCTCGGTGGCCGGCCAGATGCGGGCCGCCGGACCCGCCCCGATCCTCGTGGTGTCCGGTGAGAGCGGCGAAGCGGCCAAGGTCCGCGCGCTCGGCATCGGCGCCGATGACTACCTCACGAAGCCGTTCGGCAAGGCCGAGCTGCTGGCACGCATCGCCGCGATCATGCGGCGGGTCGACCGGTCGGCTGCCGGTTCGGGCACACGGGCCGGGCCGCTCGAGGCCGGTGACCTCGTCCTCGAGCCCGGTCGGCACGAGGCCCGCGTCGGGGAGTCGGCCCTGTCGTTGACGCCGACCGAATTCCGGTTGCTCGAGGCCCTCGTGCGAGCACGGGGCGACATCGTCCCGCACCTCCAGTTGGCGCGTGCCGGCTGGCCGGCCGAGACGGATCCGGATCTGCTGTGGCTCAAGCCCCACCTGGCCCGCTTGCGAGCGAAGGTCGACGACGCCGGCGGGCCGCATGTGGTCGCGGTCCGCGGCGTGGGCTACCGGATCGTCGTCGACGAGACGTGATCCGGCCGCGGGCGTGACGCCCCGGCCGCGAGGACCTCCGGCGTCGAACGCTAGACGGCCACCGAGACGGGTCGACCGGTCGCGTCGTGCGCGGCGTCGGCGCAGGTCACGCGGCAACCGCGGGCGTCGCGCCCGCCGATCGGATTGAAGTGGAACCACGCCTCGCCGGTGACGGCCAGGCGACAGCCACAGAACGCACACGTCACCGGGGCACCAGCCCCATCACGCACGGCGAGCGGGCGGCGGAACTCCGGGTCGGACCGGTAGAGCATCGCGGTCACCTCGTCGCTGTCCGCGGTGGCGCCCACGGTCGTTCCAGGGAGACGTTTCCCCATCATGTGCGGAGCGTAGGACCAGGCAGACGCACGTTCGGCAGCGGGTCGGGAGCGGCTCGGTTGCGGGTCGGTATCGTGGCCCGGACTGGTCCCATCCGACGGTCCACGACCGGACCTATCGCGGCGCCGCAGCATGCGCGACCATGCGCACATGTCGGACAGCGCGATCGACCCTGTCCAGAGCCCGGAGGCGTATCGCCGCTCGCTGCTCGACCTGCTCGGCGATGACGACCCGGCCGCGGTGCAGGCGGCGACCCTGGCGCGCCTGCGGGGACTCGTCGAGGCCGCCGGCGCCGACCTCCGCGTGCGGCCCGAGCCACGGGAGTGGTCCGTCCTCGAGTGCCTCGGCCATCTCGTCGACTCCGAGCTCACGACGGCGGCGCGGGTCCGCTGGATCCTCGCCGAGGACCAGCCCGACATCGTCGGCTACGACCAGGATCGGTGGGTCGACGGCTTGCGTCACGCCGACGACGACCCGGATGACCTCATCACCCTGTTCGACGCGCTGCGCACCGCCAACCTGCGTCTGTTCGCCGAACGGCCTCCGGCGGATCGGGAGCGCGTCGGCATCCACCGGGAGCGCGGCCCGGAAAGCTACGGGCTGATCGTCCGCCTCGCGGCGGGCCACGATCGATTCCACATCGCGCAGGCCGAGCGTGCGCTCGTCGCCGTGCGCGCCGCGCGAACCTAGGCGCCGAGCGGCAACGCCGCCCCCGACGAGACCGTCGTCGCGACGATCGGATCCGTGCCGACCGCTGCGACCGCCGTCACCGGCTCGACCAGCCACATCTCGGCCGCGAGTCGATCCGAGAGGACGAGGCGCCGGGCCAGGCCTGAGCCAGCCGCCGCGTGATCCTGCAGGAGCCCGAACAGCTCGTCGAAGCGATCGGGCCCATCCGGACGCGTGCGCATGATCTCCGACAGTCGCACGGCCTCGACGCTCGCACCGTGCAGCGCGGCCACGTGGCGGCCACTCGGGTCGTACAGGTACGCCCGCCCGCCGGTCATCCCCGCGCCGAAGTTCGCCCCGACCGGGCCCAGGACGACGACGGCGCCGCCGGTCATGTACTCGCAGCCGTGCGCCCCGATGCCCTCGACCACCGCGGTGGCGCCACTGTTCCGGACGGCGAAGCGCATCCCGGCCCGACCCACCAGATGGAGCCGGCCACCGGTCGCGCCGTACAGCACGGTGTTGCCGGCGATCGCCTCGCCGGCCGCATCGACCGGCAAGTCGCTCTCGGGCCGGACGACGATGCGCCCGCCGGACAGGCCCTTGCCCACGTAGTCGTTTGCCTGGCCGGTCAGCGTCAGGTCGATCGACGCCGAGGCGAATGCCCCGAATGACTGACCCGCCGCGCCGCGCAGCTCGAGCCGGACTGGCCCGCGGAGCTCGCCCCGCTCGATCGATCCGGTCAGGCCGGCGCCGAATGAGCGATCGGCCGTCGACAGCCGCAAGCCCGAGGCCGTGACCGGACCCTGGTCCCGGAATGCGGCGGCGATCCGGACCTCGAGCGGCGACGACGGCGCATGCCGGACCGTCCGCGCCGGTTGCGACGGATCCGCGCGTCGCGCGGCGTCCGCAGCCCACGGCGTCGCACCGACCACGGGACGCAGCTCGAGGGTCGCGCGCCGGCTCGGCCGCAACGCTCGACGGCTCTCACCGACGACCTCCCCGACGGACCGCGCGCCGATCGCGGCCAGCTCCCGGCGCAGGTCTTCGGCGATCGCGAGGAAGAAGGTCTCCACCATCTCAGGCGTGCCCCGGAACTTGGCGCGCAGGTCCTCGCGCTGGGTGGCGATGCCGGTCGGGCACGTGTCGAGGTGGCACTGACGGGCCATGTCACAGCCGATCGCGACGAGCGCCGACGTCCCGAACGCGAACTCCTCGGCGCCCAGCAGGGCAGCGACGAGCAGGTCCCGCCCGGTCTGGAGGCCACCGTCGGTACGCAACGCGACTCGATCCCGAAGGTCGTTGCGGAGCAGGACCTGGTGCACCTCGGCCAGCCCGAACTCCCACGGCGCGCCGACATGCTTGATCGACGACAGCGGAGACGCCCCCGTGCCACCGGCATGCCCCGACAGGTGGATATACGACGCACCGGCCTTCGCCACGCCGGCCGCGATCGTGCCCACCCCGCGCGAGGCGACGAGCTTCACGCCGATCCGCGCCGCCGGGTTGATCGGCCCGCAAGTCGGCGATGAGCTGGGCGAGATCCTCGATCGAGTAGATGTCGTGGTGCGGCGGCGGACTGATGTAGCTCTGCCCGGCCTGGCCACGACGCAGCGCGGCGATGTAGGCCGTCGCCTTCCGTCCGGGCAGCTGGCCGCCCTCGCCCGGCTTCGAGCCCTGGGCGATCTTGATCTCGAGCTGGTCGGCCCGGGCGAGGTAGGTCGCCGTGACGCCGAACCGCGCGGACGCGACCTGCTTGATGCGGGCGTCACGCCGGCGACCGTCGGGTCCCGCCCCGTACCAGGCCGGGTCTTCGCCACCCTCGCCGGTGTTCGCCGACCCACCGGCACGCTGGATCCCGATCGTGAGCGCCTGGTGCGCCTCCGGCGAGAGTGCCCCGACGCTCATGGCAGAGACGACGAACCGCCGGGCGATCGTTCGGGCGTCCTCGACCGACTCGAGCTGGATGGGTAGGCCGATCGGACGCACGCGCATCTCGTCGCGCGGCGTCGACGCGGCGCCGCCATCGAGGGTCAGCGCCGTCCGATAGCGGTCGAGCGCGGCATCGACCGGGACGGCCTCGCCGAGCGACGGCGTCGCCCCGGACAGCACCTGGATCTCGCCGGCGATGCGGGGCGCGAACAGGTGGGCCTCACCGTCTGCTCGGAAGCGCGCGAAACCGGGGTCCGGCAGCCGTGCCTCGCGACCGGCGGCCGGGAGCGGCAGGGCAAGCGCCGCATCACGCCGCCGGACGACGCGGGCGCCGATGTCGTCGAGCGTCGTCCGCCCGGGCCACGCCGCCGCCGTCGGGAAGCACCGCTCGACGACCTCGGGGGCGAGGTCGACGGTGTCGATCAGCGCGCCACCGATGTAGCTCGACACCCCGCTGATGCCCATCCGGGCCAGGGTCTTGCGCAGACCCGCCGCAAACGCGTCGATCATGTTGGCGACGGCACCGGCCGGCGTCAGGGTCTCGGCGCCGCGTGTCCCGGCCAGCTCGGCGGCCAGCTCCAGCGCGAGCCGCGGATGCACGCCCGTGGCACCCACCGCGAGGACCATCGCCATGGCATGGACGTCGAGGACGTCGGCGACGTCGGCGACGATGTCGGTCCGGCCGCGCAGACCCGCGGTGGTCAGGGCGCTGTGCACGGCCCCCACGGCGAGGATCGACGCGACCGGCAGTCGATCGATCGAGAACGACGCGTCGCTCACGACGACGACCTCGACCCCGGTCTCGGCCGCGGCCACCGCCTCGCGAGCGAGGCGGTCGAGCGCGCCGGCGAGCCCGGTCGCGCCGTCCGTCGCGGGCCACGTGGCGTCGAGGATCCGCACCCGCCGACCGCCGGCGTCGAGCGCATCCACGAGCCCATCCAGGTCCGCGACGACCGGTCGTTCGAGGCGGAGGGTCCGCGGTCCGCGCGGCGGTCCGCCGAGGAGCGCCGGCCGGCGTCCGAGCTCGACCCGCAGGTCCATCACGACGCGCTCGCGTTCCGGGTCGATCGCCGGGTTGGTGACCTGGGCGAACGCCTGTCGCAGGTGGTCGGCGATGGGCCGGTCCAGGCGACCACGACCCGCCGTCGGCGTGTCGTCGCCCATGCTCCACAGCGGTTCGTGGCCTTCGAGCGCCATGGTCTTGACGTCGAGTCGCGCCTTCTCGGCGTCGAGCCCGGAGAGGTAGCGCAGGGGGTGGTCGAGCCGCGGCCGTCCGTCGATCCCTTCGACGGCCGCATCGGCCGTGTCCTCGTGCAGCGGTCGCGGCTCGTCGTGGATCGGCAGATGGCGAAGGACACGGGCCTTCGCGTCGGTGTCCTCGAGGATCGCCCGACGACCCGGCTCGACGAGCACCATCTCGCCCGGCCCGAGCCGGCCACGACGGACGGTCTCGGCGGCGGCGAACGGAACCGCCCCCGCCTCGGATGCCACGGCAACGAGACGATCCCGCGTCACGGCGAACGCCGCCGGCCGCAGCCCGTTCCGATCGACCATCGCGCCGACCCGGCTCCCGTCGGCGAAGACGATGGCCGCCGGGCCGTCCCACGGCGCGAGCATCCCGGCCGTCCGACGGCGAAGGGTCGCCACGTGGGGGTGCGGCGCCCGGCGCAGGCCGAGCGCCTCCGGGATCGCCGCGAGCAGCGCGGGCGCGAGGTCCCAGCCGGTCGTCGTCAGCAGCTCGAGACCCTCGTCGAGCGACAGCGAGTCGGAACCGTCGGGCGACAGGAGCGGGCCGGCGTCGAGCAGCTCCGCGGCGATCGGGCGGGCGCCGGTGTCGCGGGCCCGGCCGCGGACCTGCTCGCGGTTGCCGCGGACCGTGTTGATCTCGCCGTTGTGGGCGATCGAGCGGAACGGCTGGGCCAGCCGCCAGAGCGGGGTCGTGTTCGTCGCGTAGCGCTGGTGGAAGACCGCGTACTGGACCTCGATCGCGGGCGCGAAGGTCCGGGTAGAGGTCGGCCAGGCGCGTTCCCGCGACCAGCCCCTTGTAGACGACGGTCCGACACGACGCGGACGGGACCGACAGCTCGGCCACGCGTCCACCGGTCGCCCGCGCCGCACTCTCGAGACGCCGCCGGGCGACGACCAGGCGCCGCTCGAAGGCGCGTGTCGGTGGCGGCGCGCCGGCCGGGCCACGATGGCCTGGGCGACGACGGGTCGCGATGCGGCGGCGACGGCGCCCAAGCGCCGCGGCGTCGAACGGGACGGAACGCCATGCCAAGACCGGCAGGCCAGCTTCGCCGAACAGGGTCTCGACGAGGGTCGTGGCCGCGCGGCGAGCGGTCCGTCCGCGGGGGAGGAACGCCATCACGACGCCCGGTCGCGACTCGGCATCGCCCGCGATCAGCGCTAGCAGTGACGGCGACAGCGGCAGCGACACCCCGGCGCCATCGCTCGACTCCCCGTCGGCGGCGAACGCGCCGCGGTGCGCCAGGGCTGCCAGCCCGGCGAGCGCCAGGGGCAGGACACGCTCGCGCGATCGGCCGCCGGCATCCGCGACGAAGCCCGACGCCGCATGCGTCGTGCTCGAAGCGCGCGTCGTACAAGGGCGCCCGTTGGTCGCGGCGATCGCGGCGGTCGGTCGTGTCCATCGTCGACATGCGTCTCCGGGGGAGGCGGTGGAGCGGCCCCCGCCCGATCGGACGGTGGGCCGCATGGATCGTGGTCGCTGCGTCGAGGGCGGCGTCGGCCGGTCGAGGAGCCGGGAGGAGCCGTTCCCGACCGGCCGTGCCCGTACCGCTAGGTCTGGTAGGCGACCTCGCCGTGGACGGCGAGGTCGAGGCCCATCTCCTCGTCACTCGGCCGGTGACCCGGATGCCGAGGACCACGTCGACGACCTTGACGATGACGAACGTCGAGACGACGGCGTACGCGACCGTGGCGCCGACGGCGATGAACTGGTTGATCAGCTGCTGGACGTTGCCCTCGAGCAGCCCGGTGAAGGCAGGCTGGATGGCTGCGGTGGCGAAGACGCCGGTCGCGACGGCGCCGAACATGCCGCCCACGCCGTGGACCGCGAACACGTCGAGCGCGTCGTCGACCTTGAGGCGCGCCCGGAGCAGCGTGGCGCTGTAGCACAGGCCGCCGGCGACGAGGCCGATGATCAGCGCGCCGCCGACGCTCGACGAAGCCGGACGCCGGGGTGATCGCCACGAGGCCGGCCACGGCACCGCAGGCCGCGCCGACGACGCTGACCTTGCCCTTGTGGAGGTAGCTGGCGAGGACCCAGGTGATCGTCGCGGCCGCGGCCGCGGTGTTGGTGACGATGAAGGCATTCGCGGCGAGGCCGTTCGCCGCGACCGCCGAGCCGGCGTTGAAGCCGAACCAGCCGAACCACAGGAGGCCCGCGCCGAGGACGGTCATCGGGACGTCGTGCGGCTCCATCGGTTCGCCGTTGACCGCGCGCGGCCGATCAAGCAGCGCGACGACGAGCGCCGAGACGCCCGAGCTGATGTGGACGACGGTGCCGCCCGCGAAGTCGAGCGCGCCGAGCTTGAACAGCCAGCCGTCGACCGACCAGACCCAGTGGGCCAGCGGCGAGTAGACGAGGATCGACCACAGGATCGTGAACAGCACGAACGCGCCGAAGCGCTTGCGCTCGGCGAACGCGCCGGTGATGAGGGCCGGGGTGATCGCCGCGAACATCAGCTGGAACGCCGCGAACAGGACGAACGGGACGGTCGTCGCGTAGTCGCGCTCGGCTCGAGGCCGACGCCGTTGAAGAAGGCGAAGTCGAGCCCGCCGATCAGCCCCAGGCCGCCGACGTCGGTCCCGAACGCGAGCGATGAAGCCGACGATGACCCAGACGACGCTGACCAGGGCGAGCCCGAAGAAGCTGTGCATGATCGTCGAGAGGACGTTCTTGCGGCGGACGAGCCCGCCATAGAACAGCGCCAGGCCCGGCAGCATGATCATCACCAGGGCCGTCGACATGAGCAGCCAGGCGGTATCGCCGGTGTCCATCGCTGCTCCGTCCTCCCGAAGCATGCACCACCCGAGGCGCACGGGGGTGGAGGAGAACGCTAGGGAGCGATCAGGTCACGGTCGGCCCCGCGGCGGGACCGAGAACGTCGCGGTTCGGGAACAGCCGATCGCGTGGTGGTCCGAACGTTGCGACCCGGTAGCGGCCGTCAGCCTCAGGCGTCGCCGCGCACGCGGACCGAGCCGACACCGCCCTGGATGTCGAGATCGATGCGGTTCGTCGCCGCGGCATAGTCGCTCGACTGGTAGACGTCGCCCACCCGCGGGAAGCGGGCTTCGTCGACGTGGACGCTGCCCAGCGCGACCCGTGACCTGATCCGGGCCGCCACCCCGGACGGGACGATGAAGGTGAGGCTCGCCGCGCCCGCCTCGGCGCGGACCTCGGTCATGCCGGCCGCCCGAGGCAGGATCACCTGCGGTCTCGCTCGCGCCCGTCTTGAGGTCCAGGCGTCGGAGGCGGGTGTCTTGGAGGTCCATGCGGGCCCGGCTGGCCCCGGTTCAAGTCGAAGGTCGAGCGGCACCTCGCCGGTCAGCCCGACCGTCCAGGCCGACTCGCGGTTCAGGCCAGGCAACCCGAACGACGTGTCCTGCTCGAGCTCGACATTCCCAGGCCCGAGCGACCCGATGGGTCACGCCCCCACGGAACTCGCCGTCGACCAGGTTGCCGGGTGCCGCGACCCGTGAGGTGAGCGTGCCGGCCCCGTGCCGCAGCTTGACCGACACGCCTGTTGCGCCGTCGAGCGGGATCACGAGTCGTTCGGTCGGGCGGGCCCCGGGGACCACCGCGCCGATGAGGAACCAGATGCCGAGGCCGACGAGCAGCCATGGCCAGCCCTGCTCGATGAGCTCGAACGGGCCCGTCCCGAGGCGGCCGGTCGTGCTCAGCAGCAGCAGGATGCCGACGCCGATCCACACGATCGGCCACGTGAACGACCAGAACCCGGCGATGCCCGGTCGCCACTCCAGGATCGTCGTCACGAGCGACGCGACCCCGACGAGGATCACGAACAGCGGCCACGCCTGGCCCCACGACAGGTCCATGCGCCTGGCGGACGAGGAACACGACACCGAGGCCGATGAGCCACGTGCCGGCGATCACCGGACCGCGGCGCGCGCTCGTCACGTCGGACCGCCCGAGCGCGGCCCGCGGCCCATCGCCGACGCGACGAGCAGGATCCCGACACCGACGAGGACGAGCGGCCAGAACCAGTCGAAATCGATCTCGGGCAAGTACTCCCGCACGAGGAAGAACAGGCCGAGCAGCACCAGGAAGCCGCCGAGGAGGACACCAACGGACATGCCCCCGCTCCGCTCGGCTCTCGCCGCACGGCGCGCTGCCCGGGCTTCATCGCGAGCCGCCCTTGCGGCCTGGGCATCGGCGAACGGCATCGCGGCGCCGGGTTGCGTCCAGCCCGAGCCCGGCGGCACCGCACCGGGGCCCGGTGGCGCCGCGTCGGGCGCCTCGCCGGTCAGCGTGGAGGTGGTCGGTGCCGAGGCAGGTGGCGCCGCTGCGTGCGTCCACCCGGGCTCGTCCGGGACGACGATCGCCATGACGATGTAGACGAGGAGGGCGATGCCACCGGTGAAGATGACGAGCAGTGCCCAGATGACGCGGACCAACGACGGATCCGCGTCCCACATCTCGGCGAGGCCACCGGCGACGCCGGCCAGCATCCGGTCGTGACGCGATCGATACAGCCGGTCGCCCATCAGCAGCCTCCCTGTGGGTCGAGCGTGAAGCTAGCGGCGTTGCCTTCGATGTCGAGATCGACCACCGCTGCGCCGACGTCGCCTTCGCGCGTCCACACGTCGCCGCTCCGCGCGAGGTTCCGATCGTCGAGGTTGTGACCGAACGTCAACTGTTCCTCGACGCGGAACCGGAGCGTGGCGTCGGCGGGGACGCACAGCTCGATCGACCCGGCGTTCGCCGACACGGATCCGGTGGTGTTCGAATCGATCGTCAGTCGGACACGACCGGCGTTGACCGACAGGTCGACGCCTTCGACGGTCGCGTCGGTCGCGTCGATGCGCAGGTCGCCGGCATTGAGCTGGGCTTCTATCTCGACCAGCCTCGCACCGGCCAGTCGGACCGTGCCGCTGCTCGCATTCGACGTCACGTCGAGCGAGCGCAGCCGGTCGGCCGGCAGCGTGACCGTCCACGCCTGGCGGCGGGGCCCGAACCCGTCAGGCGAGCGCAGGCCGACGCTGTCTTCAGAGAGCTCGAGCGTCGGCGGTTCGCCCTGGTAGTCGGCCTGTACCCGCCACGCGCTGCCCGGCACGACCGAGATGTCCATCGAGCCGCAATCGAGCTGGAAGTGGGCGTCGAGCTGGCCCTCCGTCTCGCCATCCTGCTCGAACCTCTGGTCGGTCCCGGAGCCGAGCGCCCCGCAGCCGCCGACGTTCCCGATCCAGCTCGTCCCGGATGCCAGCGCCCCACCCGCGGCGATGCCGAGGACGCTCGCGGCGAGCACGGTGCCCAAGAGGCTTGCCCGGCTGCGACCGAGGATGACCGAGATCCCGAGGGCGACCAGGAGCAGCGGCCACAGGCGCCATGCGCCGGCGAGCGCGTCGGGATCGAGCGCGCCCGCGCGGACGAGCAGCGGCAGACCGCCGAGGAGGATGAAGAAGATGCCCCAGAAGAGGAGGCCGGGTCGGATGCGCATGACGGAGCGTCCCTTGATGTGCTGGTAGGGACCATGATGCGTCCGCGCACCGGCGTAGCGTCAAGGGCCGACTGTCCCTATCGGCGCAAGCGTGCTCCGCTATTCATCCCGATGGGGTCGCGTGGTCGCGCGAGGGCCTCGAGCCACCGCCACAGGCCCCGCCAGATGGTCATCCTTGTCACGGGATCGATCGGATGTACGCGATCGCGTCGAGGTCTTCGCCTGGTTGCGAGGGGAAGAACGCCGACGTCCGGAAATCGTGCTGCGGAGCGCGGTGAAAGCCAGCGCTTGCGTAGAGAGCGATCGCGGCAACCATGAACGATGCGGTATGCAAGGCGACGCTGGACGCGCCGACGGCGACAGCGCGGGTGATGCATGCGTCGACCAGTGCCCTCCCGATCCCTTGCCCGCGCGCGGCTGGATCGACGGCCGTCGCTCGGATTCCGGCCGTTCCCGCCGGAAAATGACTCGGGACCGCCTCCTCGTTGGCGTCGGCGTAGAACGTGATCGTGCCCACGATGGTGTCCCCCATGGCGGCCGCCAGCACCTCGCCCTCGCGACGACGACCCTCGACATCGAGGGCGCTTGCCAAATAGGAGGCGAAGAAGCTGTCCGGCACCGTGCCTCGAAAGGGCTCGTTGGCGCGGGCGATCACCGCACGGATGGCGTGGACATCATCGTCAGTCGCCGGACGGATCTGTGGTAGAGCCATGGTCAGCATCGTCAGCCTCCCGTATACTCCTGATTGGAGTATTCGTTGTGTTGATACTCCACAGTGGAGTAATTGTCAATGCCTTCACCGCGCTTGACGACTACCTCGTATGCGATCCTCGGGCTGCTTGCGATCCAGCCGTGGTCCACGTACGAGATCACCAAGCTGATGCGTCGCGCCTTGCTTGCTGTGTGGCCGCGCGCGGAGAGCAACCTCTATCGGGAGCCTCGGCGCCTCGTGGAGGCGGGACTGGCAACAGCGCGACGAGTCGACGTGGGACGGCGACGTCGCACGGAGTACGCCATCACTGAGGCGGGGCGAACGTCGCTCGAGAGATGGCTTGCGACCCCGGCGTCACCGACCCTGCTCGAATCCGAGGGCGCCCTCAAAGTCCTGTTCGCCGACAATGCGACGAACGAGGTCCTGCAGCGGCGACTAGCCGAGTTCGCCGATGAGGCGGAAACCTCAGACGAGCCTTGGCGCGAGATCGCGCGCGAGTACGTCAACGGAGAAGGCGGCTTCCCGCAGCGGGTTCACGTGAACGTCCTGTACTGGGTGCTGTTGGACCGCTGGGCCCGGTTGCGAGCCGATTGGGCGCATTGGGCAGCGGCCGTCGTGTCGACCTGGCCTGATAGCCGCGGACCGGCCGATCGCGGGGAGTCGCGGGCGCTGCTGGCCGCGGCCCTCGGCGATGACCCTGATTTCCTGTCGAGTCGGCCTGGGTTCCATCGCGACCGGAGCCCGGCTCGACGTGTCAACCCGTCGCGACCTCGACCTGGATCGGGACCGCGCGTTCGAGCGCGTCGCAGACCGGACAATGCTTGACGCCCCAGTGGGCGATCTCCTCCAGGGTCTCGGCACTCGCGCCGGACGCTGTGAGCCGGACCGCCACGCGACCGTTGAGCGGCCCGGCCGGGACCGATTCATCGAGACCGAGAAGCCCGCGATCGTCGGACTCCGAATCGACCGTCACCTCGAGCGTGTCCAGGGCGATGTCCAGCATCGCCGCGCGCATCGTGATCAGGGTCGCGACGCAGCTGGCCTCGGCCGCGCGGAGGAGCCAGCCCGGAGATGGCGCGGTCGACGTGCCGCCGACCGACGGGACCATGTCCGTGGTCAGGCTCGCTCCGCCCGCTCCGGTGACGCGGACGACGAGCCCGTCCACGACCGTCGCGGTCGCCGCGCTGTCGGTGGACCGGGCCTCGTCGGGATGGTCGGACAGGTACGCGCTGGCACCCTCGATGGCGGTCCGGATCTCTGCCGCCCCCATGGGCCACCCTCCTTCGAACCGACTGGCGAACATCGGCGAGCCGGGTGGGATTCGAACCCACGACACAGGGATTAAAAGTCCCCTGCTCTGCCGCTGAGCTACCGGCCCGCGACGGAACGTATCACGTCGGGACGAAGGGCTTTCGCGACTACTCGACTCCGGAACGCACGGCGGTGATCGCCGTCCCGATCACCTGGTCAAGGGGGCGTGTCACGTCGATCACGGCGCCAGGCTCGTCGCCCTGGAGCGGTTCGAGCGTCTCGAGCTGCGAGTCGAGCAGGTTGACCGGCATGAAGTGGCCCGTCCGCTCGGCCATCCGCGAACGCAGGGTCTCGGCATCGGCGTCGAGCTGGAGCACGAACGCTTCCTCGCCCGGGACGGTCGACCGGAGGAGGTCGCGATACGAACGCCGGAGCGCCGAGCAGGCGAGGACCGTGCCGATGCCGGCGCTATGGCGTGCGCCGACGAGATCGGCCAGGGCCTGGAGCCACGGCCGGCGGTCGTCGTCGGTCAGCGGGACGCCGGCCGCCATCTTCGCGACGTTGCCCGGCGGGTGGTGCTCGTCACCCTCGATCACCTCGAGGCCGAGCGCCTCACCGAGCGCGCTGGCGACCGAGGACTTCCCGCTTCCGGCCACGCCCATGACGACGATGTGGAGGCCGGCGACACACCTCACGCCGGCGGCGGCACCTCGGTCGGCAACGGCTCGCCGCGCACGCCAGCGACGACGTTCGCCGCGGCCATCGCGGCCATCTTGCCGCGCGTCGCCCGCGAGGCCGACGCGATGTGGGGCACGATCAGGCAGTTCTCGAGCCCGACCAGGGGGTCGTCCATGTGGATCGGCTCGGGGTCGGTGACGTCCAGGGCGGCTGCCCAGATCGTCCCGTCCCGAAGGGCCGTCGCCAGCGCCGCCTGATCGACGACCGGGCCGCGTGACGTGTTCACCAGCACCGCGGTCGGTTTCATGATCGCCAGCGTCTCGGCGTTGATCATCTGCCGGGTCACCGGGGAGAGGTTCACGTGGAGCGACACGAAGTCGCTCCTCGGCAGCAGCTCCTCGAGCGGCAGGTAGGTGGCGCCGAACGGGTCGGTCACGGACGCGGGCAGCGGCTCGAGGTCGTGGTACAGGATCTCCATCCCGAACCCCAGCGCGCGGCGCGCGACCGCCTGGCCGATCCGCCCGAAGCCGACGATGCCGATCGTGGCCCCGTGCACGTCCGGGCCGAGGAGCAGCAACGGACCCCACGTCTTCCACGATCCGGCCCGCACGTACCGGTCGCCCTCCGGCAGGCGCCGGGCGGCTGCCATGAGCAGCGCCCAGGCGAGGTCGGCCGTCGTGTCGGTCAGGACGCCCGGCGTGTTGCCGACCGGGATCCCGCGCTTCGCGCAGGCCGCGACATCGATGTTGTCGAACCCGACCGCATAGTTGCTGACGACCTTCAGCTGCGGACCGGCGGCGTCGAGGAACTCGTCATCGACCTTGTCGGTGAGCAGCGTCAGGACCCCATCCACACCGGCGACGCGGCGGAGCAGCTCGTCGCGTGGCGGCGGGAGCTCGTCCTCCCAGAGGTCCATCTCGCAGGCCGCTCGGACCGCGTCGAGGCCCTCCTCCGGGATCCGCCTCGCAACGAAGACGCGGGGGCGCGTCGACGCGCCGTCAGCCATTGCCGAGGCCGGCGACGAACCGGCCGATCCGGTGCAGGGCCTCGGTCAGGTTCTCGCGTGAATTGGCGTACGAGATGCGGATGTGGTCGGTGCCCACGCCACCGAACGCCGTCCCAGCGAGGACGCAGACGTCATGCTCGACGAGCAGCCGCTCGGCGAACTCGGCTCCGGTCAGCCCCGTGCCCGCGATATCGGGGAAGGCATAGAACGCGCCGAGCGGCGTTGCGCAACGGATCCCATCGATCTCGTTGAGCCCCGCGACGATGAGATCGCGCCGCGCCTTGAACTCGACGACCATCGCGTCGACGTCGTCCTGCGGTCCGACCAGAGCCTGGACCGCGCCGACCTGCGCGAACGTCGGGGCGCACGAGATCGTGTTGATGACGAGCTCGGAGTAGGTCGGAATGAGCGACTCGGGCACCACCGCGTAGCCGAGGCGCCAGCCGGTCATCGCGAAGGTCTTGGAGAAGCCGTCGAGGACGATCGTGCGATCGGCCATGCCGGGCAACGACGCGATCGAGACGTGCTCCTCGCCGTCGTACAGGATGCGGCCGTAGATCTCGTCGGTCATGACCCACAGGTCGTGCTCCTGGGCGAGTTGCGCCACGCGCTCCAGGTCGGATCGTGTCAGCACACCGCCCGTCGGATTGGCCGGCGAGTTGATGATCAGCAGTCGCGTCCGCGGCGTGATGAGCGAGGCGAGCTCTTCGACGTCGAGCCGGAACTCGTGCTCCATCCGGATGGGGATCGGCACGGGCGTCGCGCCGACGAACCGGGTCAGCGACTCATAGATCGGGTAGCCCGGGTCCGGGACGACGACCTCGTCGCCCGGATCGATCAGGCCGAGGATCGCGTACAACATCACGCCCTTCCCACCGACCGTCACGAACACCTGGGACGGATCGGCCGGGAAGCCCTTCCGCGCGGTCACGTCGGCGGCGATCGCCTGGCGCAGCTCGGGGATGCCGGGGAACGGGGCGTAGTGGGTCGCGCCGTCGTCGAGCGCGCGCTTGGCCGCCTCTCGGACGTGGGCGGGCGTATCGAAATCGGGCTCGCCGATCTGGAGATGGATCATCGGCCGGCCCTGCGCCTCGAGCGCCCGTGCGCGGGCACTGACCGCGAAGGCACCCTCGGTGCCGATCGTGCTCATCCGCTTCGCGACACCGCGGACTGACGAGATGGACATCGGTAGACCCTCCCGATTACGGCAATAGCGAGCGGATGGCGAAGACGACATTGGCGGGGCGCTCGGCCAGCCGTCGCATGTACCAGGGGTACCAGTGCTCGCCGTAGGCGATGAGCGTCTGGACCCGGAAACCGGCCTTGGCGAGTCGATATTGCTCCCGTGCGCGGATCCCGTACAGCATCTCGATCTCGAACCCGTCCTTCGGGACACCCGCCGGGTCGACCTGCTCGGCGATCTGCTCGATGAGCGCGACGTCGTGCGTCCCGAGACCGAGCCGGATCGACCGGCCCCGCCCGGTCTTGAGGATGTCGACCGCGAGGGCGAGATAGCTCGCATCGACCTGGCGTTTGTCGCGATAGGCGATCGTGTCGGACTCGTCGTAGGCGCCCTTGACGAGCCGGATCGCGGGGTCGAGCGGACGCAGCCGCTCGACATCCGAGGGCGTCCGCTTCAGGTACGCCTGCAGGCAGATGCCGGTCCGCGGCTGGACCGCCCGAAGCCGCTCGTACAGCGAGATGGTCGCCTCGACATACGCGCTGCCCTCCATGTCGATCCAGAGGTATGACCCGGTCTCGGCCGCCTTTTCGGCGAGGCGCGTCAGGTGGGCGAGGGTCCGGTCGCCGTCGTGGTCGAGACCGAGCTGGGTCGGCTTGACCGACACCTCACCCCGGTAGCCGCGCGCGGCGATCGCGTCGAACACGGCGACGTAGTGGTCGGCGACCTCATCGGCCTCCTCGAGGCTCGTCAGGTTCTCGCCGAGGCGGGTGTACATCGACCCGATCCCCACGGCCTCCAGGGGCGCCGCCGCCTCGAGCGCCGACTCGAGCGTCTCGCCGGGCATGAACCGCCGGACCGCGCGCTTCATGAATCGGTAGCGGGGCAGATGCTCCTTCAGCCAGCGGTTGCGGGCGGCCCACAGGAAGAGGCGGCGCATCAGGGCAGGCTCCGGATCATGCCGCCATCGACCGGCACGATCGCGCCAGTCACGTACGACGAGGCCGGTGACAGCATGAACGCCCCGAACCGGCCGATCTCGGCCGGCTCCCCGTAGCGCCCGAGCGGGATGCGGTCGATGACGCCCCGGCGGACCGCCTCCTGCGTAGCGCCCGTACGGGCGGCCGTGACGACCTCGACCTCGACGGCCCGTGCGGTCTGGATCCGTCCCGGGGCGAGCCCATTGATGCGGATCGGGGCGATCTCCGCGGTGAGCGTCTTGATGAGGCCGGCCAGCCCGGGCCGGATCGTGTTCGACGCGACCAGCCCGGGGATCGGCTCGCGCGCCGACGACGAGAGGATGACCAGGATCGAGGCGCGGTCACTCGTCCGCAGATGTGGCAGGCCCGCCCGGATGAGCCGGATCGCGCTCAGCAACGTCCCGTTGATGGCACGCTGCCAGCCGGCCTCATCGAGCTCGTCGAACGTTCCGGCCGGCGGTCCGCCCGAGTTGACCAGCAGCAGGTCGAGCCCGCCGAACGCGCCGACCGCCTGCTCGACCCCGGCCGCCGGACCGTCGGGCGTGCCCAGGTCCACCCCCGCGGCGATCGATCCCGGCATGGTCGCGCTGGCCGCATCGAGCTTGTCGGATGGGCGCGCGGCAAGCGCGATCCGGGCACCTTCGGCCCAGAGCGCCGTCGCGACGGCGAGGCCGATCCCGCTCGATCCACCCGTGATCAGGGCGCGCGCGCCGTCCAGACCGAGATCCACGAGTCCGGTTCCTCCTCCAGCGCCGCCGTCCGTCCGGCCCGCGCCGATGGTCCGATGGTACGCGAAGGCAACACCTTCACGGACGTCGGGTGGGCCACCCATCGCGAGGCGGGCTAGAATCGGTCCGATGACCACGTTCTTCGATATCGACGCCGCCAACGAGGCCCTGGTCGAGGTCGGGCCGTTGCTGGCGACGCTCGCCGATCAGCGCGCCGAGCTCATCCGGCTGCGCGATCGGACGCTGGCCGCGCACGCGGCCGCCGCCAGCGGCGGCCTGGCCGACGTCGACGCCGAGGAGGCACAGCGGATCCGCCTCCGGATGCAGGGCATCGTCGACCAGATGGCCGCCGCCGTCGCGCGGATCGATGGCCTGGGCATCACGCTGCGCGACATCGAGCGTGGCCTGATCGACTTCCCGGCCCTCGCCGGCGGCCGCCAGGTCTGGCTGTGCTGGGAGCTCGGCGAGGACGACGTGTCGTTCTGGCACGAGCTCGATACGGGCTTTGGATCGCGTCGACCCCTCATCGAGCTGATATGACCGTGGCTCGACCGCCGGAGCGCCAGGTCATCGTCGGCGAGGACGGTCGAGCGAAGGCGTACCGACCGCTGCCTGAGGACCAGCGCATCGCGGCGGTCCGGGCCGGCATCGAGGCCTATGAGGCGGGCGACTACTTCGAGGCCCACGAGCTGCTGGAGCCCGCCTGGATGGGCACGGCGGACCTGGCCGAGCGGAATCTGATCCAGGGCCTGATCAAGGTCGCAGCCGCCGACGTGCACGCGGTCCGCGGCAATCCCGCCGGCGTCCGGCGCAACCTCGAGGGCGCGCGCGATCGATTGCGGAACGGGCTCGGCGGCACGATCACCGGTGTCGAGCTCGATGTCACGGCGCTGCTGTCGTCGATCGACGCGCGACTCGCCACGGTCGGGAACGCCGACGCCGACGATGCCCCGCTGCCGATTACCTGGAGGCTGCGATGAACCCCGGCCCGGCGATCCGATCGATCGACGTCGCGGAGGCGGACCGCCGGATGCGTGATGACGCCGACCGGCCGCTGCTCGTCGACGTGCGCGAGCCGCACGAGTTCCAGGAGGTCCGCGCCCCGGGAGCCGTCTTGCTGCCGATGTCGTCGTTTGCGGCACGGGCCGGGGAGCTGCCGTCGAACCGGCCGCTCATGATCGTCTGCCACACGGGCGGGCGGTCGTCGGCGGTGACCGGGTTCCTGGCACGCTCGGGCCGCACGGACGTGGTCAACGTGGCCGGCGGGATGGAGGCCTGGGAACGCGGCGGGCTGCCCATCCGACGCGGGACGCCCGACCCGGGCGAGGGCGACCTGCCGGGCTGACCCGGACCGGCGCGACGCACCTGGACGTCACGAGGTTCCGACCAGCGGCCGAGGGGCTGCCCAACCCACACGTGGAACATCACGAAGTTCCGATCAGCGGCCGGGGGCTGCGCCGGGGGTCGCCTGCCTCGCTCCCACCACACGTGGAACATCACGATGTTCCGACCAGCGGCTGAGCCGCTGCGACGACGGGCTAGGCCTGGCGTTCGGCCGTCAATCGGAACATCGGACTGTTCCATCTGCAGCCGAAGGCCCGATATGACGCCGGTTCGACGGCTTCAGCCGTCGATCGGAACATCAGGGTGTTCCAACGGCGCATGAGAACGCGGAGCGGCCGGTGGGCCGAGCGGCCGGTGGGCCGAGCGGCCGGTGGCACATCCGACCCGCACCGGCCGACGTCCGGACCTAGGACCGTCGGCGGGCGATGATCCGGCGCATCAGCGAGCGCGCCTGCTCCTTGTGGGCCATGGCCCAGCCGATCACCAGCAGGAGGACGAAGCCGACCGTACCGGCGCCGGCCGCATTCAGATAGCCAAGCTGCTGGCCGATCTCGCCATCGATCTTGAGGCCGGGCACCGTCGCACCGAACGGTCCGAGCTGGAAGAACGGGCTCTGGGGCGACGTGTTCGAGCGAAGGCTCGTCCGAACGATCTCGCTTGGCGTCTCGCCGCCCACAAGGATCGCGTTGGGCCCGGTCACGAACGCGCTCGCACCGCGCACGCCTACCGCCAGGTCGCTGGCTGGCAGGTGCTTCCACTCCGTCAGGTCGCCTTCCGTCGTCGGAATCGCCCAGTACACCTCGGGCTTGGGACCCTCGGCGTCGGCCCCGCCGATGAGATACAGGGTGCCGTTCGCCGTCCAGCCGGCCGGGTCGTCGCGTGCCACCGGCAGGTTGACGTCGTTGCTGATGTCCCAGCCGATGACCTTGCCTTGATCGGGGTTCTCTTCCAGCCCCTCGGCCGCCTCGAGCCCGATCCGCCCGCGCTGGACGGCGCCGACCGGGCCGGTGTCGTCGTGGCCGCCGTAGAGCCAGACGAAGTCGCCGATGATCGCGGCGAGGGCGTCGGCCTGGGGTCGCTGGAGGGGCGCCTCGGTGACCCATTCGCCCAGCGCGCCGGCCGTATCGAGCTCGCTCTTGTAGGTGGTCGTGACCGGGCCGTCGGGCCCCTCGCCGCCGATGAGCAGCAGGCCCTCGGGAGCGGCCACGCCGGCTGCCCCGGCTCGTGCCTCGGGCAGGACCAGGGCCTCGACGGGCGCCCACTCCCCGAGCACCCCGGTCTGCGGATCGGGTGCCATCGAGAAGACCGTATCGGTTGGGGCGCCATCGGCGTCGAACCCGCCGATCACGTAGACCGTCCCGGACACGGCCACCACGCTGGCGTCGGTGCGCGGCTCGGGCAGTGCCGGACCCTCGGCCCAGCGGTCGTAGTTGCCGACGCCGGAGAGCTGGGCGACCGACACGCTGGACTGGGCGGCCGTCCCGTCCGAGCCGCCGATGTACAGGATCTTCGTACCCAACTGGATCGCGCTGCCATCGGTCCGTGGCCCCGGCAGGTCCAGCAGCTCGCTCGGCGAGGCATGCCAAGGCGTCACGGCGCCGCGCGGAGCGGGACAAGGCAGCGTCTCGTTCTCGGACGAGCACAGGTTGATCGGCGACCAGACGAGCAGGCCCAGGTCGACCGTGCGGTTGACCGTGAGGTAGTAGGCCCGGTCCGGGATGTAGCCGAGCAGCAGCGTGATCACGATCAGCCAGAAGAAGGCCTTCAGGCTGGCCCATGCCCAGCTGTCGGCGTCGAGCAGCCCGAACAGCACGCGACGGCGTGGGACGACCATGCCCGGCCCGAGTGCGGGTCGGGCCGTACTGGATGCGCTCATCCGGCTGTCAGGGTGCCGGTCATGTTCGGATGGACCGAACAGACGAACGAGTAGTCGCCGGCCGCCAGCGAATCCACGTTGTAATTCGCCTCGGCCGGGCCGGTGATGATGTCGCCGCGCACGATCGACGTCCCGCCGGCGTCCTTGAGCTCGACGTTGTGGGGGACGCCGCTCTCGTTGTTCGCGAAGTGGATGACGAACGCCTGATCGGCCGGGGCCGTCACCGATGTCTCGTCGAACGCGCTGCTCGAGCTCGCCGCGATGTCGACGATCGTCGCGTTCGGATCGACCGACCCGGCCGGTGTCGGGCTGGCGCCACCCGTGAATTCGTCGGTCCAGCAGTCGGGGTACGGGGTCGCGCCCGGCTCAGGCTGGTAGTTGGCGTCACGCCAACCGGTGAACATCATGATCTCGCCCGTGACGGGGTCCGGTTTCGGGTCGAGCAGATGCTCGTCGCGGACGATGTACTCCCGATCGTTGGTCGCGAGGAGGAACGCGATCAGCTCCTCGATCTGGCGGTAGTTCAGCGGGCCCGGCGGGTTGCCCTCGTCCGACCAGATGGGCATCCGCGACAACGGGTCGCCGCACACGTAGCGGCCGCCTACCGTCAGCACGTTGCGGATGTACGCCTCGTTCAGGTGGCTGAACAGCTTGTCCTGGCGATTGAGGACGGGGCCTTCGCCACCCTCGCCCTGCGGGCCATGGCATCGGGCGCAGTTGGCCTCGTAGATGAGGTAGCCGCGTTCCACCCTGGAGACCTGCTGCGCGTCGATCTCCATGGCCTGGCGCGCCTGCGTCAGCCCGCCGGGTGCGCCGAGCTCGTAGAACCAGTACAGCGAGATGAACAGGATGATGACGACGGTGGCGAGGAAGCCGACCCAGCGTGCGTTCGCGGACTGGCGGACGACCTGGGCCGCTCGCTCCGGGGTGAACTCCAACCTGCGGATGGCCGGCGGCGACGTGAAGCGATCGACCGGCGCCAGGTCGGTCTCGGGGCGGACCGCCGGCAGGCGCTGTTCGGGTTCCTGACCGCCGGGATCGCGGTCCTGGGTATCGGTCACGGCATGCCGCTCAGATGCATCCGGTCGGCGTGCGCGGCGGGATGATGCCCGGCTGACCGAGCGCGACCGGCAGTGGTCCGAGCGTGATCTTGCCGGTATCGACCGATAGGACACCGCCCCCGTCGACGGAGATCGAGAAGCGATCCATACCGCGCGGTGCCGGCCCGTATTGCGCGCCGTCCGCCTTGACCCCGAGCCGGTCGTAGCGGGAACCGTGGCACGGGCACTCCATCCAGAAGTTGCGCAGGCAGGGGTTCGGCTTGCAGCCGAGGTGCGGGCAGCGCTGGTACAGCGCGCGAACGTTGAGCGGCGTGCCGTCGCCCGTCGTGTCCTCGCCGGCGGTGAAGCGCTGCTGCGACGGATCGATGAGGATCACAAAAGCGCGCGCCTCGGCGTAGTAGGCCGGGAAGCCCTCGGCGATCGGCAGGGTGGTGTTCTGGGTCTTGACGTCCTCGAGCGTGCCGATCTTGAGCACGCCACCGAAGCCCTTGCGCAGGTTGGGCCAGGCGAATGCCACCGTGCCGGCGAGCGATTCGAGCACGAACAAGCCGAGGCCCGCGCCGAGCGCGACGCGCATCATCTGCCGGCGGGACAGCCCCTGGACCTGGTGCTTGCGCAGGGACTTGAGGGCCTCACTGGTCAAGGCGGCCGGCTTGTCGATGGGTTCGACGTGGTAGTTGCTCATCGTCCTACAGCGAGAAGTACATGCCTGGGGCGGTCACATAAGGGATCACGAACGTGTAGCCCGGTCCGCGGAAGTAGATCCCGACGAACGTCAGGACCAGGCCGAGGATGCAGAACATCGTGAACAGCGCGACCGCGGTCTTACGCTGCGATGGCCGCGTCGCGAGGATGTCGCCCCGGTCGACGTAGGGGATCAGCGCCGCGCCGACCAGCACGAACGTCGGCACGAGCACCCCGGCGACCGTCGGGTGGAAGTACGCCAGCAGCTCCTGCAGCCCTAGGAAGTACCACGGGGCCTTGGCGACGGCCGGCGTGACATTGCCGTTCGCCAGCTCCTCGAGCGGGGCGTTGATGAAGAGGCCCATGAGCAGCAGGAAGATCGTCATCACGCCGGCGGCGAGGAACTCGATCGACAACAGGTGCGGCCAGGTCATCACCGTGTCGTCGGGTTCCTTCTGGACGCGGACCACGGCGTCCTGCTTGACCAGGGCCAGCAGCCGGTAGGGTCGCGCCGACATCGGCACCCGCTGCTTGTCGATCTCGGTCCGGCGCGCAGGGTCGACGGGCAGCACCTCCCGTCGCGTGGTCGCCGGATCCTTCGTATCGGTCATATCAGAGCGGCCCGCTGATCCCGCCGTCTTTGCGGATGCGCCAGAAGTGGACGGTCAGGAAGATCGCGGCGATGAGTGGCAGGAACACGACATGCCCGACATAGAATCGCAACAAGGTGTTCTGGCCGACCTCGACGCCACCGAGGAGGATGCGTGAGACCGGGGTGTTGAGCAGCGGCGCGTAGCCACCCATGTTCGTGCCGATCGTGATCGCCCAGTACGCGATCTGGTCCCACGGCAGCAGGTAGCCGGTGAAGCTCAGCATGATCGTCAGGAACAGCAGCACGACGCCGACCACCCAGTTGAACTCGCGGGGCGGCTTGTAAGCCCCGTGGTAGAAGACCCGCATCATGTGTAGGAACACGAAGAAGACCATCAGGTGGGCACCCCAGCGGTGCACGTTGCGGGTCAGCAGCCCGAAGGTCACCTCGCTCTGGATCTCGAGGATGTTCGTGTACGCCAGCGTCGCCGACGGCACGTAGAAGAACATCAGGTACACACCGGTCACGGTCAGGACCAGGAACAGGAAGAACGACAGGCCGCCCAGGCAGAACGTGTAGGCGAACTTCACCGCGTGCTGTCGGACGCGCACCGGGTGGATGTGCAGGAAGACGTTGTTCATGACCGCGTACGCGCGCGACCGCTCGTCGCGCGGGTACGGCTGCCGGAAGAGGGACCGCCAGACCGGGCTGCGCCGGATCGTCTGGTCGACCCGCTCCAGGAAACTCACCGGGCTCCTCCTGCGACGCCGGGGGTGCCGGCCAGCTGCGCATCCCGGTACGACTCCTTATAGAGCCGTCCGTCGGTCGAGATCTCCTGCAACTCGAACCGCTCCATCGTAATGGCGTCGAACGGGCAGCGCTTGACACACAGTGCGCAGCGGATGCAGCGCTCTTCGTCGAGGATCATGGCGCCGCCGTTCTCCCAGCCGTACGCCTCCTCGAGCTCCGGCAGCAGCCCCTCGGATTTGAGCGTGTTGATGTCGACCATGTGGATGACACCCTCTGGGCAGACGTCCGCACAGGCGCCGCACAGCACGCAGCGGAACGGGTCGAACCAGATGTTGTAGTTGCACATGAGGCAGCGCGTCGACTCGGCGACCGCGCCGTTGGCGTCGTAGCCCATCTCGACCGGGGTGTTGAAGTTGACGACCGGATCGGTCGACGGCATCCGTGCCTGGAGGGGCACCATCGGGATGTGCTGACGCGGCAGGACGTCGTAGAACTCGGGCATGTCGTGGCGCCACGAGCTCGTCACCTTCACGTTGGCCGCGACGCTGACGTCGGTCCGCCCAGCCAGGTAGCGGTCGATGGCGTAGGCCGCCTTCTTGCCATGGCCGGCCGCCTCGATGAGCGTCGTCGGGCCGGTCACGAAGTCGCCACAGGCGAATACCCCGCGGACGTTCGTCGCGTACGTGGCGGGGTCCACCTTGACCCGGCCGCGATTGATCTCGAAGTTCGCCTCGACCGGCAGGAACGTCAGGTCGGCTGCCTGGGACACGGCCGGGATGACGGTCTGCGCAGGGACGAGGAACTCGGACCCCTCGATCGGCACCGGCGAGCGACGGCCGGACGCGTCCGGCTCGCCGAGCCGGTTGCGGATGAACTTGACGGCCGTCACCTTGCCATCCTCGCCGAGGATCTCGATCGGGCTGGCGAGGAACTCCATGCGGACGCCCTCGCGCTCGGTCTCGCCGAGCTCCTCCTCGTCGACCACGAGCTCAGACCGGGTCCGCCGGTAGGCGATCGTCACGTTCTCGGCGCCGTGCCGGAGGCTCGTCCGCGAGCAATCCATCGCGGTATAGCCACCGCCGATGACGACGACGTCGTTGCCGACCTCGAGCGGCTCGCCGAGGTTGGCCTTCTTCATGAAATCGACGCCGTAGTCGACCCCCTCGAGGTCGGCGCCCGGCACGTCGAGGGCGACGGCGTCCATCGCCCCGGCCGTGATCGCGATCGCGTCGAAGTCGCGCTGCAGCTGCTCGAACGTGATGTCCTTGCCGATGGTCGTGTCGTAGACGAACGTCACACCGAGCCGCTCGATCAGGCGGACGTCCATCTCGATCGCCTCGCGCGGGAGGCGGAACGCCGGGACGCCGATGAGCATCGTCCCACCGCCATAGGGCAGGCTGTCGAAGACCGTGCATTGGAAGCCCTTCATCGCCAGCTCGCGGGCGACCGACATGCCGGCGGGGCCGGCGCCGACGACCGCGACACGCTCGGCCCGCGGCGTGATCGCAGGCATGACGTCGGGGATGCCCGACGCTTCGTGCCACTCGACGAGGAAACGCTTCATGGCCCGGATGGCCAGCGGGCGGTCGATGTCCCCGCGGCGGCAGGCGCGTTCGCAGGGAGCCGAGCAGACGTAGGAGCACATGGCCGCGACCGGGTTCGGCTCGCGCGACAGGATGTAGCCCTCCTCGAACCGGCCCTCGGCCGCGAGGTTGAGGTAGCCACGGCAATTGGTCCCCACCGGACACGCTTCCTGGCACTCGATGTTGCACTGCAACCAGGAGGCGTCGACGGGCTGGACGAGGAATTCCTGGGCGGGGTCGATGGCCAAGCGGGGCGTGCCTCTCCGTCAGGGGTGGTCGGGCTCGGGCGCAACATGATGATCGGCCGTTTGCCGACGGGTCGAATCTACCATCCGGCTCGTTCGCGCTGCAAAACGCGTGACGGGCCGGAGGGGTCGCCGCAGGTTGACGGTGGGCGGGCCCCGCAGCTACGCTGACCCCCGGGGGGAGCCGCACGTGCTCGGTGAGGAGCGCGATCGGATGGAGTAGACGGACAGCGTGAGCGCGAGCGAACTCGCCTTTCTGGCGATGGGCCTCGTCCTGGGCGTCGCCGCAGGCGCCGCGCTCGTCGAGGTCCTTCGGGCCCGGCCGCCTGCTCCGCGCGAGGTGCGGGTGACGGTCGCGCCCGATGCCGTCCCGCGCCGTCGAGCGGCCACCCTCGCCAACGACGCGTTCACCGAGTCAGCGGTCGCCGCCGAGCCCGCCGCGTTCGGGCCGGCCGATCGGCGGACACCCGCCTTCGTCGAGCGTCGCGCTGCTGCCGACCGTCGAACGTCCGTTCTGGAAGCGCCCGGCTCATCGCCCGCCCGCGCGACCGATGCGGCGAGCATCTCGGCGAGTTCCCTCGGTCGACGCCCGCCGCTGGGGGCCGACCGCGTGGCAGCCATCCAGGGACTGGCGATCTCCAGCGGCGTTGACCCGATGCTGACCGCGCTCCGGGAGAGCGCGGCCTCGGGCGCGCGAGGCGCTGCTCTAGCGGGCGCCGCCGGTGCGATCGCCACGAAACCGCCGGCCGATGCCGGCCAGGCGAATGGGACGATGACCGGCCAGGCGACCCCGACGGTCACGATGGCGACCGCCGTCCTGCCCGAGCTCGACGCGCCGCGGCCGGCGGCAGCAGCGTCTGGTCCGCGTCGCGACGATCAGACGGCGACGGCGGGGGCCACCGATCCGCCACCGGTCGACGGACCAGCAGGCGGACCGTGCGACGACGCTCGGCGGCTCGCGGACGAGCGCTGCGAGCTCGCGGATCGGGCGAAGGCACAGGCGGCCGAGGCGGACGAGGTGCACCGGGCGGCGCAGCGGACCGTCGACGAGCACGAGGCCACCGCGGCCGGGGCACGCGAGACCGGCGACCCACGAGCCGTCCGTCGATCGAAGGACGACGCCCAGGCCCGCTTTCGGGCCGCCCGCGCCGGCGCGGACTCGCCCGATCTGGTCGAGGCAGCCGCCCGGGAATGGCTCCAGGAGATCAATCGGATCAACGCGCTGACCGTCGAGGCCAACGCGGTCGTCACGCGCGCTCGCACGGCCGCCACGGAGGCCGCCGCCGAGCTCGAGCGGACCTCGCTCGCCGCGGACCGGGCACGCATCGCCGCGGAGGCCGCCGAGGCCGCGTGCACCGCTGCCCGCCAGTCGCTTGCCGACTGCGTGGAGCAGGCCGCCGGCCGGCTGCCGAGCCCACGTCCCGCCGGACCCGGTGGTGACGGCAGAGAGGAGGAGAGCGGGGGCGACACCCTCATCGCGGCCATGCGAGCCGGGGCCTCGCCACGCATCCTGCGACTTCTCCGCGGCGAGCGGGCGGCGATGTTCGAGGTCGTGAGCGCGCTCGGTGGCGCCGACAGCGAGGCGCGCCGTCACTGGCAGCTGGCCATGGCCGACTTCGTCGACGCCATCCTGGCGGATGCGATCCATGCCTCGGCCCTCGAATTCCCGACCGAGCACGCATTCTGGGGGCCGTTCGACCGCACCCAGGCCCGTGAGATCACGGCAGCGCTGTCCTCGCTCGGCTATCGCTTCGACGGTCTCGGCGGCTGGGTCGATGGCCGCTACCCGTCGCAGCGCGACCTGTCGCTGGCCCTCGGCTACGCCGGCTTCGATCCCATGCGCGTCCGCCACTGGCCGACCGACGCCGAGATGGTTCAGCTCTTCGAAGACGTCCAGGTGTCCGCGGCCGAGCACCTGTCGTCCGTGGCCGGCGACCTGACCCTCGGCGGCCTCGTCACGATGCTCGGGCGACGGGCCGACTCGCTGGCCGAGATCTGGAACGCCTGGGGCCGCATCCGGCCCCTGTTGCTGGACGAGCGCGCAGACCGCTGACGTCGGGGCGCTCAGCCCCTCGACTCGTCCTCCTCGTCGTCGTCGATCACGATGACGCGCAGCGCCTCTGCGGCCTTGGCCCCGATGGGTCGGCCCTCTTCGGCCGCCCACTCCCGGATCCGCCCTGCCAACCCGTCGAGATCGCGGATCTGGCTGCGATGCTCGGCCAGCGCGTCGAGCTTGCGATCGATCGTCGCGCTGATGTCGATCCAGGTGTCGGGGCGCTCCGACCAGAAGAGATAGAGGCGACGGACCGCGTGCGCCGAAAGACCGGTGCGTGCAAGCGACGGGAATGCCATCGGATTCCGGGCCGCTGGATAGACCGCATCGACCGCGGCGATCCCGGCCGCGCGGTGGTCCGTGTGGTTGACGCCGCCACCTCGATGAAAGACAGCCTCGGGATCGGTGGCGAGGACCGCATCCGGACGGAAGGTGCGGATCTCGCGGACCAGCATCTCGCGGAGGGCAAGGTCATTGGCAAGGGCGCCGTCGGGCTGGTGCAGGAAGGCGACATCCTCGTACCCGATGACCTCGGCCGCCGCACGCTGCTCGGTCTCACGTAGCGCGGCGAGCACGAGCGGGTCGGCGTCCGGATCCTCGCCACCCTGGTCGCCGGACGTGCAGCAGACCAGCCGCCCGATCGACCCCTCGTCGATCCAGCGCGCGGCCGTCCCGGCCGGACCGAAGTCGGCGTCGTCAGGGTGGGCGGCGATGACCATGAACCGCGCGGGGCGCCAATCGTGGTGAGCGGCCGGCTGGGTCTCCGCAGTCATGGCGTGCGGTGACACGGGCCGGCAGGCAGACGGGCCTCCTTGCGGCAGGCATGCCGTCCGCGTACGCTTGCGGCCGAGACTTCGCTCGTCTCCCCCCACGAGCGAAGTCTCATTGCGCCCCGGTCGCTCTCACGAGCGACGATCATCGGGCGACGGCCTGCAGCTCATCGAGCGCGGCCATGACCTCGGCGGCGTGGCCCTCGGGCTTGACCTTGGGCCAGACGCGCGCGATGCGACCGTCCGGATCGACGAGGAACGTCGTCCGAGCGGTGCCCATGTAGGTACGCCCGTAGTTCTGCTTCTCGACCCACGACCCGTAGACTTCGGCCGCTGCATGCTGCTCGTCGGCGAGGAGCGTGAACGGCAGGTCGAACTTCTCGCGGAACGATCGCTTGCTGGCCGAGCCCTGTGGGCTGACGCCCCAGACGTCGGCGCCACGCTCGCTGATCGCCGGGATCGCGTCGCGGAACTCGCAGGCCTCGACCGTGCAACCGGGCGTGTCGTCCTTCGGATAGAAGTAGAGGATCGTCCAGCGGCCGCGTTGGTCGGCCAGGTCGTGGACGGTGCCGGTCTCGTCCGGCAGCGAGATCGGCGGTGCGCTGTCGCCGACGGTCGGCATGCTCATGTCGAGAGCGTAGCAGGGGTCTCGACGACGAGGAGTCGGCCGCCCCGGAGCGTGACGACCGCCGTCGGTGCCAGCCGCCGAATTCGACAGGCCACGCGTTCGTCCGGCCAGCAGCGACTCGTCGTCGAGCGGGAACGCCAGCGCCTCGGTCGTGACCCCCTCGACGTCGCCGCCGAGGGGCAGCAGGGACACGAGGTCGTCGACGCGACCGGTCAGCTCCAGCCGTGCCGGCGACCCGTCCGGCGCCGGTGCGACGAGCAGCCGGACCCGGGCATCGGCCGCGACGAGGCGCATGTCGATGTCGCGCGAGCTGGGCAGCTCGAGGAGCGCCAGGTTGGCCAGCGCGTGGTCGAGGCGCGGACCGCCGAGAGCACCGAGGATCGTCAGCGAGGAGGGGCCCCGGGCGAGTGCCGCGACCACGGCCAACTCGGTGTCCGACGCATCCTTGTCGAACGGCGCGCGTTCGATCGGGACGCCTTGAGCGGCGAGCGCGGCCAGACCGGCTTCGCCGAGCAAATCGCCGTCGCCCACCCAGCGATCGATGCGCAGCCCGAGCGGGCCGGCGTGGCGGGCGCCACCGTCGGCGGCGATCACGTAGGGCTCGGACTCGCACCAGCCGGGCCACGCGGCATCGATCGCCACGCGCGACGCGATGTCGCCGTCGGCGAGGACGATGGCCTGGGTCGATCCCATGGCGTCGATGCTAGCGGTCGCGGCCTCGGGCCGATGCTAGACTCGGCCGGTGCCCACCCCCATCGACCACCCTGCCGTTCGACGCGTCCTCGCCGCCGCGGAGCGCAAGGGGATCGAGCTCGACATCGTCACCTTCGACGAATCGACCCACACTGCCGCGGAGGCCGCGGCCGCGGTCGGCGGGGAGCTCGGGCAGATCGTCAAGTCGCTGGTCTTCGTCGCCGACTCCCGCGAGGGCCCGGAGCCGATCGTCTGCCTGGTATCCGGCCAGAACCGGGTCGACGTGGCGCGGCTCGCGGCGGTCACCGGCGAGCCTGACATCCGACGTGCCACCGCCCGCGAAGCCCACGAGCTCGTCGGCTTCGTGATCGGCGGGATCCCGCCGATCGGGTTCGACCGGCCGGTGCGCGTAGTGATGGACCCGGACCTCGGGCGCTATACGAGCGTCTGGGCCGCGGCGGGCCTGCCGACCGCTGTCTTCGAGGTGCCCCCGGCGACCCTGCGCACGCTGGCGAATGCGACCGTCGCGCCGATCACCGAGGAGCGCCGTCCGGTCGTGTCCGTCGGCCCGGGCGACGATCCGGGCCCCGGCGACGGTGACAGCGGCACCGATCCCCCTGCCGAGCATTCCGAGGGCGACGCCGAGGCGAATGACGACGCCGGCGATGGCGACGGCGGCGCCGATGCGGAACGCCAGGGCCGTCTCGCCTCTACGGGAGCGTGACCGGGTCACCCGGCACCATCCGCGTGGCCCGCGAACCGCGCAACTCGACGATCACCTACCCAGGTGGCTTGCGAGCGCGCTGGCGCTGGGGAGGGAGCGGACAGAGCGCCGCAGTCTTCGCGTTGAGCGAAGCGGGCGGGACCCTGGTCGATCTCGGGCCGCGCGTCAGCGACGACCCCGACGAGCTTTGTCGAGCCGAGCTGCGCCTTGAGGGACCGCGCGGAGCGTGGACCGCGCGCTTCGCCTCGACCATCCACGACGAGCCTCGTGCCCTGTTCTGGGACACGGAGGACCTGCTGGTCGTGTCCTACGGCTTCCACACATACGGCCTGGCGTCGGCGAGCGGCGATGCCCGCTGGGACCACCGGTCCGCGACGCCGATCGTGGCTCTCCTCGGATCGCCGCGGCTGCGCCATGTGCTCGTCCAGGCCGAGATCGAGACCTTCGCGATCGAGCCGGACGGGACGGTCGGCTGGCGCGTCGCGCATACCGACGTGGTCACCGCCGCGGAGCTGGTCGGCGGGCGGCTGGTCCTGACCGGGTTCGACGGCCAGCGCAACGCCCTCGATCCGACCACGGGCCGATCCGCCGGCTGACCGGAATGTGGATAACCGGTGGATAACCCGACGTCCTGGCCCGACTTTCGTGGACGGAGAGCGTTGACCCGGCTCGACCCGCGCCCGTAGCGTTGCAGGTAGCCCGGAGGGGCCAAACGATACTAACGGCGGCGATCGCATCAACGCCCACGTGTCGTGGAGGTTCCTTCGGGCCTTTGCATGCCCGGCCCGGACGTCCAGGGACCCGGGGTCGTCGGCCGGAGCCCATATGGCGTCATTCCCGGGTGGAATAGCCCGGCCTGCGCATATTCGCGGTGGGAATGACGCCATACGGCAGCCAGCGACCAGGCTGCTCCCTTCACGACACCGGACTCCGGCGATGCGGCCCGTCCCAAGCGAGCGCGGGTATAGTCGCCGCCGTGACTCCCCTGCTCCCGATCGCCGTCGGTCTCGTCGCGTTCGCCATCGGGGTCGCGATCCTGCGGACGTTCGGGGCGAACTATCGCGTCGGGCGTCTGCTCGCCGTGACGCCGGTGGTGTCCGTCGACGATGCCCGCCGACTCGCTGAGGGTCCGCCTCGTTTCGTCGCCGTCCAGGGCCGGATCGACGCGGCCGACGAATTCGAGGACGACGCCCACCGGCCGCTCGTGCTGCGTCGCGTGCGGTTCCAGCTCGCCGATCGGTCGGCTTGGAAGACCATCGATGAGGATCGCCGAGCGGTCGACTTCGAGATCCGCGAGGGCGTCGACAGCATCGCCGTCGACCAGGCCGCCCTCAGCGCCGGCCTCGTCGTCATGCCACGCGAATCGGTCGGGACGGCCGCCGACGCCCCGGACCGCGTCCCGGCCGGTACCCCGCCGTCCACGCCGCTCCGGCTGCGGATCGAGCAGGTCTCGTCCGTCGAGCACGCCACGGTGGCCGGCGTCCCGACGCTCGACCCGGAGACCGGATCCGTCCGGATGACCGCCGGCCTCGGGCGGCCCCTGATCCTCACGACGCTCGAGCGCGACGAGGCGATGCGCGTCCTGGCAGCCGACGGGCCGCGGCGTCCCCTGCTGGCCGTCATCGCCCTGGCGATCGGTCTGCTCAGCTTGACGGTCGGGCTGGCCTGGGCCGTGGCCGGCGCCATCACGCCGGCAGTCGCCGCCGCTACGCCTGAGGCGACCGCCGCGATCGGCGGCGACCCTCGAAGCGACGGGCAGGGTCCGGGCCTGGTGGGCGACCCGCTGTCGGCGATCCTGATCGTGCTCGGCATCGGCCTGGCCACGCTAATCGCCACGGTCATCTACGTCCGCCTCACGGGTGGCCGTCGAACCTGAACGAGGGCATCACGGGACGGCCGCCACGTCCGGGACCTTCGGACTATTGGCAAGAACTGTGAGATTGGTAGCCTCAACCATGTGAACTTCACAGTTCCTCCATTCCGAAGATGACGACCCAGCTCCCGCCACGCCCGATCGACGCAACGCTCTCCGTCACGAAAGCCGCGCGTCTGCTCGGCGTGCACCCGAATACGGTCCGGGCCTGGAGCGACGCCGGGCGGTTGCGGTTCTACCGGATCAATCCGCGCGGGGACCGCCGGTACCGCCTGGGCGATCTCCAGCGATTCCTCGCGGTCGCGGAGCAGAGCGCGATCGCCACGGCTGCCCGAAGCGGGGTCGGCGGCCGGCGCCGGTTCCCGGAGGGACCGCGGGGGGTTCCCGACCGGGCGCTGCCCACATTCCTCGATGCGGGCGATCCCGACCAGCACCGCCGTGACCTCGCCCTGCTCGACGCCATCGCCCGTGAGCCGTTCGGGCAGACGACGCTCGACGAGGATCTCGATCGCGTCGCCGACCTGATCCGCGAGACCGGCGACCGGGCGCTCGTCGTCATCTGGGAGCGACGAGACGACCGCCTCGTTCCCGCGGCCGCGGCCGCGCCGGCCAACGCCGCGCGGCCGCGCCTCCTCGATCTCCCGAAGGGCTTCGGAGTCCTCGGCCGCGCCTTCGAGCGAGGCGCCACGCAGCGCGACCGCGGGATCGACGACAGCCCGGGCGAGATCACCGCGCTCTCCGAGCGCGGCGAACGGGTGACCACGACGATCCTGCCCGGCGACCGCGAGGAGCTGGCCGCGGCGATCCCCGGCCGCGATGGGCCGTGGGGTGTGCTGCTCATCGTGGCCGCGCCGGGTGCGTCGTTCGACACCGCCGATCGCGATCTCGTCGCGGTCCTCGCCGATGCCATCGGCGCCATCGTCGGCGTCGTCCGGCGCGAGGAGGAGGTCGCCCACCTGCTCCATCGCGCCGAGGCCCTCCGGCGCGTCGCCGGGGACATCGGCAGTGGCGTCGACCTCGACCGCATCCTCGCCGGGCTGGTCGACCACGCGATGGTGCTGTTCGAGGGCGATCGAGCGGCCGTCTTCCTGCGCAAGCCCGACGGCCAGGTCGCGGCCGAGATCAGCCGCGGCCTGTCGGCCACCTACACCGCCGCCGTTCGCGACTTCCCGACGCGCTGCCTCCCCAACGTGGCGATCGCCGAGCGGCGGCCGTTGTTCTCGACCAACTATCGCGACGACCCGCGCGGCGCCGACGTCCGCGCGGCTGTCGTCCAGGAGGGCTTCGACACGATGTGCACGGCGCCGCTGCTCGACGGCGATCACGTGCTCGGCCTTCTCAACGTCTACCACGACCAGCCACACGAGTGGAGCGACGACGAGATCGACACGATCACCGCCCTCGCGAGCCAGGCGACCGTGGCCATCAAGACCGCGCAGAACTTCGAGCAGATGTCGACCTGGGCCGCGCAGCTCCAGTCCATCCAGCAGCTCGGCGCGCGGCTCAACCACCTTTCGAACGTGCGCGACATCGGACTCGCCATCGGGACCGAGCTGCAGCAGCTCATCGACTACCACAACGTCCGCGTCTACCGGGTGATCGACCGCGACCTCGTCCCGGTGGCCCTGCGCGGTCAGGTCGGGGAGTACGTCGACGAGACGCCCGAGCAGCTTCGCGTCGCGATCGGTGAGGGCATCACCGGCTGGGTCGCCGAGCACCGCATCGCCCAGTACCTGCCCGACGCCTCGAAGGATCCGCGGGCGGACACGATCCCCGGCACCGAGGACGACCTCGACGAATCGATGCTCCTCGCGCCGATGCTGTTCGAGGACGAGGTGATCGGCGTCCTCGTGCTGTCGAAGCTCGGCCTGCACCAGTTCAGCGACGACGATCTGCGCCTGCTCGTGATCTATGCGAGCTTCGCGGCGCAGGCGATGGCCAACGCCGATGCCACGGAGCGCCTGCGCGAGCAGTCCGCCGCCCTCGAACGCCAGCTGCGTAGCCAGCGCGAGCTGCTCCAGATCACCGAGTCGATCCTGACCACCCTCGACGGGCGGGCGGTCCTCGAGAGCATCACCGAGCGCCTCGGCAGCCTCATCGCCTGCGACAACTTTGCGATCGAGATCATCGACCCGACGACGGGATTGCTCACGCCCCTGACGGCGCGCGGCATCCACGCGGCGTCGTACATGGAGCCGTGGGAGCCGGGCGAGACCGGTGTGGCCACCTGGGTGGTCGAGCACAACGAGCCCGTCTACATCGACGACGAGCGGTACGACGAGCGGGTCAACCACTTCCGCACGCCCGATGGGTCCGAAGACAACCCGATGGACGGCAGCCTGATCGTCGTCCCGCTGCGCGGCCGATCCGGGGCCATCGGCGTCATGACGATGGAGCGTCTGGGCGTAGGCAACTCGTTCGCCGACGAGGAGTTCGACCTCGTCAAGCTGTTCGCGGCCCAGGTGTCGATCGCCCTCCAGAACGCGGAGGTGTACCGCGACATCGAGATCCGTGCCCAGACCGACGGGCTGACCGGTCTGCTCAACCACGCGACCTTCGAGGACCACCTGAACCGCGCGGTCCGAGACGGCGCGCCGTTCGGGCTGATCATGCTCGACCTCGACGACTTCCGGCTGGTGAACAACCGGATGGGACACCTCGCTGGCGACGAGGAGCTGCGCAAGATCGCCCGGGCGCTGAGCCGGTCGGGCCGCGATTCCGACCGGGTCTTCCGATACGGCGGCGACGAGTTCGCCTTCCTGCTGCCGCACACCGACGCCGAAGGGGCGCGGCGCGTGGCCGAGCGGGCCGGTGCCGCGGTGCGCGGGCTGGGTGGGCCGGTCACGGCATCGATCGGCGTGGCCACGTTCCCGCTCGATGGCGACTCGGCGGCCGAGGTCCTGCTCGCGGCCGACCGGGCCTGTTTCGTGGCCAAGCGCGCCGGGCGCGACAAGGTGGCCACCGCTGCCGAGGGCCTCGCCCTGGCCGCCGAGTTCCGACCGCAGGCCCCGACGCCGGTCGACTCCGAGGTCGAGGCGGTCGGCTAGGGTTCCGGGCGGTTCCGCCCCACGTTCGGTTGCCGTCCCGCGTGCGTTGCCGTCGCGTCCTTTGCCGCCCCACGGGAACTGACGACATCCACGGCCAAGGATCGTCGCCAATTTGCCGTTCCACGGCACGACGTGCCCGGATTACCGCCCCACGGCAATCGCTGTCGGTCTGAGTGACCCCGATGTCGCCAGTTGCCGCCGGGCGGCAATCGGCTGGACGGCGGCGGCGCGAGCGGCAATCGGCTGGGGGGCGGCAGGACGCCCCGCCACGGCTCCCGTCGCGGTCATCGTCGGAACGCGCGACGATGCCGCCATGACGACCGCGAAGCACCGGCCGCGCCCGACCCGTCGGCTCCGCTCGGCCGTCGGCTCGGGCCTCGTCGGTCTCGCGATCGCGGCATGCATCCCGCCGGCCGGCACGCCGCCCGAGTCGACCGACGCCGGGCGCACGCTGGAGCCGACGGCCGCCGTCCCCTCCCCTTCGCCGTCCGGTCCGTCGGGCCCGCCATCATTCATCCGGCCGACGCCCACCCCGTTGCCGACCTTCCTGATGTACGTGGTCCGCAGCGGCGACACGCTCACTTCGATCGCCCGGCGGCACGGGACGACGGCGCGGAGCCTCGCGTTCTGGAACCGCGAGGTCTACCCCTCGCTCGACCCCGACTCGCCTGACTACGCCCCGAACCGGATCGAAGTGGGTTGGCTGCTCCGCCTCGTCCCGAACGTGGAGCTCGATCCGGAGGACCTGCCGGAGCCGTCGCCGTCCTGACGGCTTTCGATCACCGTCGGTCAGGCGCCGGCGAGGTCGAGCAGGAACGGGAAGGTGTACAGCTGGGAGGTCACGCCCGCGAAGCCCAGGACCGTGAGGGTCACGAGCAACGCGATCGCCCCCGACAGGATCAGCCAGTCGACTCGGTCGAAGGCCAGGTGTCGTAACCACGTCCGCTTGCCGGTGCCAAAAGCCCGCAGGTCCATCGCGTCGATGGTGTCCTCGGCGCCGGCGATCGCGTTCACGGTGAGCGGCGTCATCAGCGGGATCGTCGATCGCAACCGCGCGATCGGTCCACCGCGCCCTGCCGTCGGGTCGTAGCCGCGGACGCGTTGCGCATCGACCGTCTGGTGGTATTCGGCCGCCAACGACGGGATGAACCGGAAGGTGAGGTCGACGCCGAAGGCGAACTTCTCGGGCACACCGAGCCTCGCGAAGGTCACGCCGAACTCCGATGGGGCGATACAGAACGCTACCGGGAAGCCGACCGCGATCATCGCCACGTAGCGCATCCATTGCGTGGCGGCATAGCTGAGCGATTCCGCCGAGATCGGGGTCCCGAACAACGGGACCCGGAAGAACTCATGGACCGCCACGCCCTCCAGCCGATCGCCGGTGAGGATCGTGTTGACCAGCACGACGATCGTCAGCAGGGTCAAGGCCCCGATCCAGTTGCGCCGGACGTCGGCGAACCGGATCTGGGCCGACCGGTAGTAGACGAGCGCAAGGATCAGCAGCCCAAGCATCACCCGTGCATCCCAGACCTGGATCGCCGAGAAGATGAACAGGACGACGACCAGCACGAGGAGACGGGGATCGCGCCTTGCGAGCCACGATCCCCGTCCCAGATAGCGCGGGGCGATATTCACCGCGAGGCGGTGAACAAGGGGTTCACCGTCCGAGCTGTTCCTTCAATGGCTCCCAGGCGTATACGAGAACTGGGATCAGGATCACGCTGACGATGATGTCCGATACCACGATGGGGATGTACCCGGTAGTCAGCAGCGAGTCGAACGACGCGCCACCCACCCAGATATCACTGAAGACGAAGAGGAACCCGATGACCGAACCGACGACCCCGGCGATCGCACCGGCGATCGCGCGGCGGTTGATCGGCCCATCCATCATGCGCCCCACGTAGAGCGGCGCGAGCCCGGCGACGAACCCCACCAGCCCGTTGGCCAGGCTCCAGTTCCAATACGTCAGGAACCCATAGCCCAGCAACTGGTCACCGATGGAATTCCCGACGAACCCGACGAACAGCCCCACGAGCGGACCGAACGCGTACCCGAAGAACGGGACGAGGGCGAATGCCGGTCGGATCGAGACGTTGGTCGTTCCGGGCAGCAGGAAGCTGAAGATGCTGAGAACGCCATAGAGCGCCGCCCCGACGGCGGCGTACACGATCACGCGGGATGACACATCCCAGAGTGACGATCGCGACATGGTCGCGGATGACATGGTCGGAACCCTCCTAATGACCTTCCCTCACTCGGCATGTTCAGGAAGCTTCGACGTGCGTCCTCCTTCCACCCCAGACTGTCCGGCGCGCTCGCTGACGGCGACGCGACGGGCAAGGGACTCGGCATCGAGGTAGCCCTGCTCCCGGTCCCCCCACCGGGCGTTCGCTGTCATCAGCGACGTGGGCCGCAGGTTGCATGCCATCCACCGATCCGTGTCTGTGATGACCTCCTGTGGGGGACCGTCGGCCACGATCCGACCGTCCTTGAACAGCAGGATACGGTCAGCGTGCGTCAATGCAAGGTCCACGTCGTGCGTGACGAGATACACGCTCTCGAGCCCCGGGATCGCCAGGACCTCGCGGATGAAGGCTTCGGCGGTGCGGTGATCCTGGCCCGCCGACGGCTCGTCGAGGATCAGCGTGGACGGACGCAGGGCCAGGGCGATCGCCAAGGCGAGCCGCTTCTGCTGCCCGAATGACAGGGCCAGCGGCGGTCGCTCATGGATGCCCTCGAGGTCGATCAGCGCGGTCCGGGTGAGGACGTCCTCAACCAGGGCATCGAAGGTCGCCGGGTCGTGGCCGAGCTTCGTCGGTCCGAACACCAGCTCGTCGCGGACCGTCCGGGCGAAGAGCATCTGGCTCGGGCTCTGGAAGACGTAGCCGAACGTGGTCGCCAGCTGGACGGTGGTCATCGTCGCGGTATCCCGACCGTCGACGTGGATGGAGCCACCCGTGATCTCCAACAGGCGCATCGCCGTGCGGAAGGCCGTCGTCTTGCCGGACCCGTTCGGTCCGAGCATCGCCACGATCTCGGCCCGGCCCAGCCGGGCATCGACACCGTGCAGGACCGGGTGGTCGCCGATCGACGCGCGGACGTCGTCGAACTCGAGACGCGGCGGGACGCTGTCCGAGCCGCCGCTGGGTTCGGCCGCGCGAGCGGGCCCCGGCAGGGGCGGCGCCAGGCGGTCGGCACGTGCCCGGGCCAGGACGACGTCGAACGGCAGCCGCACGGTCCGCGGGTCGGCGATCTCCAGGAACGCATCGACGGGTCCGTGGAAGCGGGTCGTCCCCTCCTCGAGGTAGAGGACGCTGTCTGGCCGGAGGTCCAGCACCTCCTCGACCCGGTGCTCGACGATCACCACGGCTTCACCGGCATCGGCCAGGTCTCGCAGAATCGCCAGCAGCCGCGCTGCGGACGCGGGATCGAGATTGGCGAGCGGCTCGTCGACCACGTACAGGCGCGGTCGCGTCATCAGGATCCCGGCCACGGCCAGGAGCTGGCGTTCGCCGCCCGACAGGGCGCTCGTCTCGCGTCCGAGGAGCGACTCGATGCCGGCGCGCTCCGCGACCTGCCGCATGCGCTCACGCATCTCGTCGCGAGCCATGCCCAGGTTCTCGGGGCCGAAGGCGAGCTCGGCCTCGACCGTTGCTCCGACGATCTGCTTGGCCGGGTCCTGCAGCACGGTCCCGACGGTCCGGGCGATGTCGCGCAGCTTCAGCTCGGTCGTCGGCACGCCGTCCACGCGGACGAGGCCAGTCGATTCGCCTGGATAGGCGTGGGGGATGAGCCCGTTGATCGCCCGGATGAGCGTGCTCTTGCCACAGCCCGACGGACCGGCGACGAGCACGATCTCCCCGGGCCGGACGGTCAGCGATACGTCCCGGATGGCCGGCTCGGTCGCACGCCGGTAACGGAAGGTCAACCCTTCGACCTCGACGAGTGGAGGCGCCGGCGCCGGGGCCACCTCGGTCATCGGTCGATGGCCTCGACGCGCACGGCCTGTGGCTCAGGCTGCGCTGATCTGCGCGGGCCGGTCGAGCGTCAGGCCCAACCGGCCGGCGGCGTCCCCCTGGTTGTCGGCCAGCGAGAGGTGACCCTCGGAATCGGCCATGAGCAGCGACGCCCCCTCCGCCACCCGCCCGAACGTCCGCTCCCAGACCGTGCCCTCGCGGACCGCCGGCGCACCGGCATGGGCCGGGAAGTCGATGACCAGGGCGCGGCCCGGGTCGAGCGATCCGATGGCCGCCTCGAGATCGGCGGGCGTCCCGGCCAACGTGACGTTGCCGAAGATGAGGATGTGCACGATCGTGGTCTCGAGGACGCCCTCGCGCACCGTCGGCTCCACCGCGGGCAGGCGCACGAGCGACTCGATGTCGACGGTCGGACCGACCGACTCGAACGGGACGCCGTTCGCCAGGTGGGCGGCCATCGGCGAGAAGATGTCGCGCCCGTGGAAGCTCGAGCTGATCACAGGCAGCATCAGGTCGCGGTTCTGGAGGACGCGCGCCTCGACGATCCCGCCGAGCGTCTCGGCGGCCGCGATGAGCAGGCCGTTGTCCGGCCCGATCAGGACGTCCCCGCGGGCCACCCGCAGGGCGACTGGCAGGCGCTCCGTGCCCACGCCCGGGTCGACGACCGCGACATGGGTCCCCACCGGCATGTGGTGGAGGGCGAAGACGAGCGAACCCGCACCGCTCCGGATGGAGTAGCGCGGGACCTGGTGGTTGATGTCGATGATGTTGGCGTCGGGCGAGATGCCGAACATCACTCCGCGGCAGACCGCGGGAGCGGCCGGCCCGAAATCGGTGAGGAACGTGATGACCGGGCGCATCGGCGGATGGTACCAAGGCCCCGGACGCACCGAAGCGGCGCCGGGAGGAGGTTCGGCGCCGCTTCGGGTTTGTCGATCGCTCGGGCGGGAGGAGGGTCGCGCCGTCGCGATCGGGAATGTGCTGTTGTCAGTTCGGGCGAGTACGACCTCCGTCGCGTCGTCCGAAGCGTCCGGTCTGGACCATGGCCTTGAGGAAGAGCAGTTGATTGACCTGGCCGATCGACCAGCGCGTGTCCGAGATCGGGATCCCACACATGAACGCGGTCAGCGTGGCCGCTTCGTCAGGCTCGAGGCCCCGGCTCATCAGGTGGCGATACGTCGCCCGGGTCTCCGCTCGTGCCTTCGCGGCCCGGCGGGGCGCCGAGGTCGCGGAGCGCGGCTGGGTCGTGGCCGCGGAGCCAGGTCCGGCCGTGGAGGCCGCCGCGAGGAGGCCCGCCGACGAACCGCGGCGAGGCGATCGCCCTCGTCCCCGTGAACCGCGCTGCGCCCGCCCGTCCATGACCCACAGGACCCTCGGATGATCGATGTGTCCGTCCCGGTAGGTCCGGTGCGGTAGGGGCATGCTGGTCCCGGAGCCGAACGGTCGCGATGACCCATCGGTCCTAGGCGCGGCGGTACTTCCGCCGACGCCTGTCGGAGGCCACCTCACGGCGCTGGTTAGACTCCGCGGCGTGCGTGTTCGAAGGTTGGGCTTGCGCCTCATCGGTCTGGCGTTGGTCGTGGCGTGGGGGTCCGCGGCCGCGCTGATCCTGCTCGCATACCGCCCGGGCGGGCCCCTCGACGTGGTCGTCGGGATCACGATGCTCGTGCCGTTGGCGATCGCCGTGGCCGGCGTCATGTGGCCGCCGCTGGCCCGCCGCGAGGTCACCCACTCGCTGCTGGTTTCGCTCGGGGTGGCGACGCTGCTCGTCCTGCTGCCGTCCATCGGCGGGGTGCTGAACCAGATCCAGGCGCTTGGCTCGCAGACGCTGATGCCATCGCTCGAGGCGGCCTACCCGTGGCTGCTCGCGCTCGTCGGCACGAGCCTGTTCACCGGGTTCGGCCAGGCCCGCCGGCTGATCGGCGGGACGGCAGGACGGCCGCAGCGCCTGCGGCTCGGGGTGGCCATCGCGGCGGCCCTCACCATCGTCGCGGGCAGCGCCTTCGGCGCGGCGGCCGTCGCGAACGACCTCAGCCTGCGCGATGTCGACCGACCCAGCATCGCGTCCCGCTTCGGGCCGACCGGTCTCGGGCCCGACGTCACGCCGCCATCGTGCGATGGCCCGCTCGCGTCGGGCAGCACGTCGAGACTCCTCGCTCACTTCGCCGGCTCCATCGACGGTCGTCAGAGCGGGACCGTCGACCTCGCCGGACAACGGTCCGGCGCCGACTTCCGCTGGCTTGCCTACGTCGCCACCGACCGGCAGCTCGGTCAGCACGGCCAGGCGCGGCTCGGCGAGGCGGCCTGGATCCGCACGCCGGCGCGCGGCTGGGAGCGGGCCATGCCCTGGATGGTGGCCGGATCGACGCTCGACCTGCAGACCGTCGAGACGGCACTGACCGAGGGAACCCGGGCCACGGCCGAGGACTACGGCATCGAGGTCATCGAGCGGGCCCCGGCCCGGCGCTGCCGCGTATCCGTCGACGGCCCGATCTTCCGGGCGACCTTCCCGCAGGTGGCGTGGCTCGTCGGCGACGCCGACCTGGAACACTGGCGCGGGCAACTCGACTACTGGGTCTTCCTCGACGGGACGCTCGGGCAGGTCGCCGGCTCGGTCAACGGCGAGGCGGTCGGCCTCGAGGACGAGGCGATCCAAGGCAAGGTCGAGGTGCTCCTGACCGCGACCGAACGCGGCCGCGACGTGGCCATCCGGCCACCCGCCGCATGACCGACGAGCGGCCGTTCGGGAAGCGCGACCGACTGGCGCGGATGCTGCGCGTCGTCGCGGTCCTGCGCGGTCATCCGGACGGCATCCGCCCGGCCGAGATCGCCCGGCGCACGGGTGTCGCGACACGGACCGTCTACCGCGACCTGCGCGCCCTGGAGACCGAGGTCGGGGTGGCGGTCTGGTCCGAGGATGGCCTGTGGGGCGTGGTGGGCGAGGAGTTCCTGCCGCCGCTCAAGCTGACCCTCGACGAGGCGATGGCGGTCGTGCTCTCGGCACGCCTGATGGTCCGCTACGCGGACAAGTACGACCCCGACCTGGCGGCCGCGTTCGAGAAGCTCGAGGAGGTCCTGCCGCGACCGCTGGCGGAGCACGTGGAGCGCACCCTCGACGTCCTGTCCCAGCACCCGCGCGACGCGGCATTCAGCGAGCACGTCCATCGACTGACGCGGGCCTGGGCGGAACGACGGGTCGTGACCCTCGAGTACGAGCCGGCACGCTACGCGCCGGATGCCGCCGCCCGGCAGGCCGTCGTCCGCCCGTACCTCATCGAGCCCTCGCTGCAGACCCACGCGCTGTACCTCATCGGATGGGACGAGACGCGCGACGCGCTGCGCACCTTCAAGATCGAGCGGATCCGGGACGTCGCCATCACGCCGCGACGGTTCGAACTGCCCGAGGGCGATGGCATCGAGGGCACCCTCCGGCGGGCCTGGGACATCATCGCGGACCAGCCGCCGACGCCGATCGTCCTGCGCTTCACACCCGCGGTGGCGGCGCGCGTGCAGGAGGCGACGTGGCACCCGACCCAGCGCGTCGAGGTCGCCGAGGACGGCTCGATGACGTGGCGGGCCACCGTCGCCGGGACCATCGAGATCCGTCTGTGGATCCTGTCGTGGGGCGACGATGTGGAGGTCCTCGAGCCTCCCGGACTGCGAAACGATGTTGCCTCGACGCACCGTCGAGCGACCGCCCTGTACGACGCGGGGGACAGGCGCTAGGCATCTGGGGTAGGGTAGGAAGGCAACGACGACGTGCCCCCCCACACGTTGAGGACGTGCCCATGCACCCTTCGCCCGCCCGGCGGCGGTTGGCCATCGCCACTCGCGCCGCCCTGATCGCTGCTCTCGCGATCACGGTCTTCGCTCCGTCAGCGAATGCGACCACATCCGCATCAGCCGCCGAGTCGCTGATCATCGGCTGGGTCAACAGCGCCCGCTCCGCGCGCGGCCTCGTCCCCCTCAGATACGACGGCGACCTCGCCGGGATCTCCGGGTTGCGCGCCAGCCGGATGGCCTCCTCCAACACGATGAACCACAGCGTCGGCGGCAACCTGGCCGCCCAGTTGAACGCCTACCGCGTCAGCTGGTATCGCTATGGTGAGGACATCGGCTGGACGAGCGCCCGCTGGTCGACCGATGCGGCCCGCTCCATCTACAACGCGTGGATGAACAGCTCCGCGCATCGGGCGATGATCCTGAGCGACAGGTTCAATTACATCGGTGTCGGGCTGGCGTATCGCTCCTCGAACCGACGGACCTTCTCGTCCGCGGTCTTCGCCGAGACGACCGACCACACGCGGGCCGTGGCGCGCGTGACCCGGGCCACCCGCTCCGGGGACGACGTGCGCTGGACGTGGAGCGGCTACGACCCCGTCCTCCAGACGCATACCGCCGGCCTGCGCAACTACGACGTGCAGTACCGGATCGGCTACGGCAGCTGGGTGCTGTTGCGCAACGACACGGCGACGACGTCGGTCTCGTTGGCGAACAGATCCGGCGGCCGGACGTACTCCGTACGCGTGCGAGCCACCGACCGGCGTGGCAATGTGGGCGCATGGAGCAGCGAGGCGCGTATCTGGGTCCCGTAGCGACCCATCCATGAGGCGGCAGCCGTTCGCCGCCGTCAACCTCATCAGCGACCCGATCCACGGGTATATCGACCTCACCAAGCGGCTGACGCCCGCCGAGTCGGCTGCCGCTGGGCTGCCCGACGAGGACGTCGCCGAAGAGGACCTGCTCGATACCGCGTGGCTCCAGCGCCTCCGGCGGATCAGCCAGCTGCAGAGTGCTCGGTGGGTCTTTCCGACCGCCGAGCACTCGCGTTTCACCCATGGCCTGGGCGTCATGCACGAGGCTGGCCTGTGGGGACGAGCGCTCTACCCGAGCCTGCGCAGCGCCCTTCTCGCCGACCGCGACCCGGAGCCCGTCCCGTCCGAGGGTTTGGTCGTCGAGACGCTGCGGATGGCGGGGCTGCTCCATGACGTCGGCCATGGACCCTTCGCCCATTTCTTCGACGACCACGTCCTGTCGGCCTTCGACGCCCCGGCCGACCCGCGTCGGCCCGACGCGAAGCGGCTCACCCACGAGGACCTCAGCGGGCGGATCATCGAGGAGCTCGGCGCGTTGCTCCGTGGGCTCCGCCGCGCGCCCGGCGCGGTCGCGGAGCGCGATGCGTTCGCCGACGGCGAGGCGATCGACCCGGCGTGGGTCGCGTTCCTCATCGCCAAGCCCGCCCTCAGCGATCCGGCGATGCCGCGCTGGATCCGCTGGCTGGCGCCGCTGCTGTCGGGCGTGTTCACCGTCGACAACCTCGACTACGTCCGCCGCGACGCGTACCTGACCGGGGTCACGACCGGCCCGGTCGATGTCGAGCGGCTGCGCCGCTACACCTTCATCGGAGCCGACGGCCTGACGCTGTTCGAACCCGGTCTCGGGGCGCTCGAGATGTTCCTGAGCGCCCGCCGGTTCATGTACCAGCAGGTCTACTTCCACCGGACCGTCCGGGCGATCGACCTCGACCTCGCCGAGGTATTCGGGCCGTCGATCCGGGCGATCTTCGGCGACGGCTCGCCGGCCGACCGCCTGGCCGCCTACGCCGACCTCGATGAGTACGCCCTGCTGCATCAAGCGGCGCGCTGGGCGCGCGGGCTCGATGTCGTCGAGGCCGGTGGCGCCGCCGCGCAACCGGGTGATGGCCGCGTCGGGCCCGAGCTGGCCACGGCCTGGCGGGCCATCCTGCTCCGCCAACCGACCTGGCGGTCCGAGGCCGAGGTCCGTGCCGAGTACGAATTGGGTGACCCGCCGGCGCATGTCCTCGAGACGCTCGGCCCAGCCGAGGCGCGTCACGTGGCGATCGATCTTGCGGTGATCGACGCCCGCCCGGCCGACTCGACGGCCACGGATCGGCTGCTCGGCCTCGAAGGCCGCGACGGCCGGACCCTGTCGCTGTCCGCGGCGCTCGCGTCGATCCCCGCGTACTGGCTCGTCGGCCGGCGCTACCGCCGGCGATAGCCTGGCGGACGCCGTCGCCGACGGTGTGCGACCCTGACTCGGACATGGCAGACACGACCGACGTGGTCAGCTCGACCGGCGACCTGGACGCCGCTCGACCGCCGATGGATTCCCCGGCATCGGCCTACGACCGCACCTGGATCGCCGCCCACCTCGCGGAGGAGCGCCGCGCGAGCGCGCTCCTGGGCGAGATCCGCGAGATCGTCTTCGGCGCCCAGGATGGGCTCGTATCGACGCTCGCGGTCGTGGCGACCGTGGCCGGCGCCTCGGGCCAGTCCTACCCCGTCATCGTGGCCGGCATCGCCGGCGCCCTGGCGGGGGTGTTCTCGATGGCCGCCGGCGAGTACATCGGGAGCAAGAGCCAGCGCGAGATCTTCGATGCCCAGATCCACGACGAGCGACACGAGGTCGAGGAGCGGGCGGGCGAGGCAGAGGCCGAGGTGGCCTACATGCTGGCCGAGGAAGGGCTGGGCGACGAGGACGCCGCTCGGATCGCGGCGCTGATGGCCCGTCACCCCGAGGTGCTGCTGCGGACGATGGTCGCCCGTGAGCTCGGTATCCAGGTCGACGACCGAGGCGGCAGCGTGGTCCGTGGCGCCCTGTTCATGGGGGCGGCGTTCGGTCTCGGGGCGCTCGTGCCGATCCTGCCGTTCGTGCTGCTGCCATTCGCGATCGCCTTGCCGGTCGCCGCCGTCGCGACGGGCATGGCGCTGTTCGCCATCGGCGTCGTGAAGAGCCGCTGGAGCCATCGCTCGGCGCTGTCGTCCGGCCTCGAGGTGCTGGCACTCGCCGCGATCGCCGGCATCGCCGGCTACCTGTTCGGCCGCGTCCTTCCGCAGCTGCTGGGCGTCGCGGGGATCTCCGTCTAGCGGGCCTCGGCGCCCGCGCGAGCGATCGCCGCGAGGACCCGGTCCGGCGTGGCCGGGACGACGTCCATCCGGACGCCGGTCGCGTGGCGGATCGCGCCGAGGATCGCCGGCGCGGTCGGGATCAGCGCCGGCTCCCCGACTCCCTTCGCTCCGTACGGTCCGGCCGGTTCGGTGTCCTCGATGATGTGGCAGTCGATGGGCGGCACGTCGCCGATGGTCGGGATCAGGTAGTCGTGCAGGTTGTCGGTCCGCCCGGCGATGTACTCCTCCATCAGCGCGAAGCCGATCCCCTGGGCGATGCCACCGTGGATCTGTCCCTCGACCAGCATCGGGTTGATGGCCCGGCCGACGTCGTGGGCCGCGATGATCCGCCGAACGACGGTGGTGCCGAGCTCGATGTCGACGTCGACCACCGCGACCTGTGCGCCGAATCCGTACGTCTCGTACGGGATGCCCTGGCCGTCGGCATCGAGCATCGTCGTTCGCGGGTCGTACGTGCCGACCCCCACCACGATGCAGCCGTCAGCGTCCTCGGCCAGCGCGTCGAGATCCGGCCCGGCCGTCTCGATACGGCTGAGCAGGTCGGCGGCGGCGAGACGCGTCGCGTTGCCCGACACGAAGGTCTGGCGCGAGGCCGACGTCTTGCCGGCATCGGGCGTCCGGTCGGTGTCGCCGCTCACGAGGCGGAGGCCATCGACGGCCGTCTCGAGGGCGTCGGCGGCGATCTGGGTCAGGATCGTGTTCGATCCCTGGCCGATGTCCTGGGCACCGCTGAACAGCACGTACGACCCATCACGGCGCAGGCCGATCCTGATCGTCGACGGGTTGGACAGTGACGTGTTGCCGATCCCGTACCACATGGCCCCGATGCCGACCCCGCGCCGAGTCGGGGCGCCCGACGCCGCGGCGGCCGCATTCGCCACGCGTGCCTCCTCGAGCGCGGCGTGCCAGCCGGGGGCAAGGGCCTCGAGGCAGGGAACCAGGCCGGCGCTGGCGGTGAGGACCTGCCCGGTAGCGGTCGTCGAGCCGGCTCGCATCGCGTTGCGCCGCCGGATCTCGAGCCGGTCGATGCTGAGGCGCTCGGCCACGTCGTCGACCAGCGCCTCGTGGACGATGGCCGCCTGCGGCACGCCGAAGCCACGGAACGCCCCGCCGATCGGGCCGTTCGTGTAGATCGCTCGGGTCGTCGCCCGGACGGCCGGCACGACGTACGGCCCGGATGCGTGGACCGGCACCCGGTTGGCGACGGTCGGACCCCACGACGCGTACGCGCCGGTGTCGAAATCGCCGTGCACCTCGAGGGCCGTGAACCGGCCGTCGCTCGCCGCTCCGAGGCTGGCCGTGATCCGTGCCGGATGTCGCTTGGTCGTGGAGCGCATCGACTCCGGGCGGTGGTAGACGCTGCGGACCGGCCGGTCGAGGACCCACGCCGCCACCGCGACGAGGGGCTGGACGGCCATGTCGAGCTTGCCGCCGAACCCGCCGCCGCAAGCGGTCGACACGATGCGCACGTGGTCAGGAGCGATATCCAGCACGAGTGCGACCTCGTCGCGGTCCATGTATGGGGTCTGGGTGCTGACGACGACCGCGATCCGGTCGCCGTCGCGCCGCGCGTAGCCGGCCTCGGGCTCGATGTACGCGTGCTCGACGTGGCTGGTCCGGAACGTCCCGGTCGCGACCATGGCGGACGACGCGATGGCGGCATCGATGTCGCCACGCGCCACTCGACCCGCCGTCAGGACATTGCCGGGCGATCCGGCGTGGAGGGCTGGCGTCCCGGCGGCGAGGGCGACATCGGGATCGAGGATCGGCGCGAGCGGCTCCCAATGGATCGGCAGCTCGTCGTCGCGGATCGCGCCGATCGTCGCGCTATCGCCGACCAGCGCGGCCACCGCCTCGCCGAGGTAGCGCACGTAGCCGTCGGCCAGGACGGGCTGGTCCTTCCCGGTCGCGTAGATGCCGTACCGGTTCTGTCCGGGCACATCGGCGGCAACCAGGACCCGTGCCAGTCCCGGGTGGGCGGCCATCACGGCCGACAGGTCGCCGATGGAGAACCGGGCGTGGGGATGAGGCGAGCGCACGGCCCGGAGGTGGAGGACATCGGTCGGGGCACGATCCGCCCCGAAGATCGACGCGCCGGTCACCTGGTCGATGCCATCGACCCGGGCGAGCCGGGTACCGACCGCCGGGGCGCTCGGTCCGGGCGGCGGCAACGCCTCGTCGACCGCCAGCACCGCGTCGACGATCGTCCGGTAGCCGGTGCATCGGCACAGGACGCCGCCGAGACCGTCGAGCACGTCGGTCTCCGTCGGGTGGGCGTTCGAGGCGAGCAGGGCATCGGCCGCCATCAGCATGCCCGGCGTGCAGATCCCGCATTGCGCCGCCCCATGCCGGAGGAACGCGCGCTGCAGCGGCGCCAGCGCATCGCGGTCGGCCAGCCCCTCGACCGTGGCGACGTCGCGACCGTCGAGCTGGCCGACCGGGACCAGGCAGGCACACACGGGATCGCCATCCAGGCGGACCGTGCACGCACCGCAATCGCCGGCATCGCAGCCCACCTTCGTGCCGGTCAGGCCGAGGTCGTCGCGCAGGACCTCGGTAAGTCGGCGCATCGGGTCGCCGGCGACCTCGACGGGCCGGCCATTGACGCGGAACGTCGTGGGTCGAGCCGCCACGTCGGTCACGACCCGACCTCGGTCACGCGAGCACCTCGGCGACGGCGCGCCGGACGAGGGTGAGGGCCGCGGCGCGTCGGTACGCCGCCGTGGCACGGACGTCGTCGATCGGCGACAGGTCGGCCAGGTCGGCCGCGTCGATATCGCTCGCCAGTGCGGGCGACGCCCGCTGCCCGATCAGCCGTCGTTCCGCGCTCACGGTCCGCAGCGGCACCTCGGAACAAGCGCCGACCACGATCCGTGCCGTCGCCACGAGGCCGTCCGGACCGACGTCGATCACGACGGCGACCATCGCGATCGAGATCACGAGGTAGGCCCGCGAGCCGAGCTTCAGGAATGTCGACCGGGCCGTCTCGCTGGGACGCGGCACCAGGACGGCCGTGACGAGCTCGTCGGCCCGCCGCGCCGTCCGCCGGTTCCCGACGACGAACTCGTCGACCGCGAGCTCGCGCCGGCCGGCCGTGGAGCTGATCTCGACCCGCGCGTCGAGGGCGATGAGGTTGGGCAGCCCGTCGGCAGCCGGCGAGGCGTTGCACAGGTTGCCGACGATCGTTCCGCGATGCTGGATCTGGACACCGCCGATCGCCCGGGCGGCGGCCTTCAGTCCGTCGAACGCGGGCGGCAGGTCGTGGCGGACGAGGTCCATCCAGGTCGCGAGCGCGGGGATGCGGATGCCGTCGGGGGACGTCGTGATGGTGCGCAGCTCGGGCAGGGCCGTGACATCGAGGATGTCGTCATCGACCGGACGGCCGACGCGTGGTGGGTAGATATCGGTGCCGCCGGCGAGCAGGACACGCGGTCGAGCGGCGAGGGCGGTGAGGGCCTCGTCGAGACTCGTCGGTCGGACATAGCTCGCCATCCAGGCGTCAGTCGTGGAGACGCGGCAGCACGTCGGCGGCGAGGCGCTCGAGCGTCGCAGGGTCCCAGTCGAGCGGGTTGAGGATGACGTGCTCGACGCCGCCGAGCGCGTCGATCTTGCCCTGGATCCGCTCGGCCAGCGCCTCGGCCTCACCGAGCAGATAGAACTGCTGCCAGTATTCGAGGTCCATGCCCGAGAACGTCCGGAAACGGCCGCTCGCGCTGTCGGGTGCCTCGCCCGGCGCCAGGACGTGGATGAAGTTCGAGTAGACCTTCGTCATGTCTTGTGGGTCGCGTCCGAACCCGGCCATCTCCTCGCGGATGACGGCCCAGTCGCCGGCGACCATCTCGGCCGTCGCGGACGAATGGGGGACCCACGTCGACGCGTACCTGGCGATCCGTCGCAGGACCGGGCGAACGGTGTCGACCTGCTGGCCGTAGATCTTCTCGGATGGCTGGGTGCCACCGCCGATCCAGATCGGCGGATGCGGCCGCTGGACGGGCTTCGGCTCGATGGTCAGGTCCTCGAACCGGTAGAACTGGCCCTCGTAGGTGACGTGGTCGCCGGCCCACAGCGCGGTGATCGATTCGAGCATCTCGTTCATCCGCCGGCCACGCTCCCGGAACGGGATGCGCAGGGCCGCGAACTCGCCCTCGTGCCAGCCGACCCCCACCCCGAGGATCGACCGTCCGCCCGACAGGACGTCGAGCGTCGCCCACTCCTTGGCGAAGGCGACCGGGTCGCGGAACGGCAGGACGAGCACCAGCGTGCCGAGCCGCATCGTCCGGGTCACCCCGGCCAGCCCGGACAGGAGCGAGATCGGCTCCAGCCACGTCGTCCGGTAGGCCGGCGGGGTCACGAGCAGGTGATCGATGAGCAGCGCGCTCTCGAAGCCGAGGTCCTCGGCCCGGCGTAGGTAGGTCCCCATGGCGGCGAGGCTGGCGGTATCCGCTCCGAGGGCGAAGCTGGGCAGGCGCAGGCCGAAGCGCATCAGTGGCCGCCGCCCGGCGCGGTCCCCTTGACGACCTCGGCCATCCGGGAGGCGGGCGCGGTGTTCCGGCTTCGACCGATGAGCGGCACCCCGTCGATGAGGACCATCGAGACGCCCGGGATGTCGCCGTTGGCGAGCGCCTCGAGGGCGGTGCCGCCGACCGATCCGACCGGAGCGTCGACGACGCACAGATCGGCGGCGCGGCCGGGGGCCAGGATCCCGGTATCGAGGTCGTGGACGCGGGCCGTATTGCCGGTCGCGAAGGCGACGACGGTCTCGGGCGCGACGTCGCCCAGCGAGGCCAGGTGGGCCATCAGCCGCAGGATCCCGAGCGGCACGACCCCGGTCCCTGACGGGGCGTCGTTGCCGAGGATGACCCGCGGAAGGGCATTTGCCTCGGCGGCCAGCCGGAGCGCGGCGAGGGCCGTCCGGCCGTTGCCGCAATGGACGAGCTCGAGGGCGATGCCGCTGCGCGCGGCCACGAGCCGCTCGATATCCGAGATGGGAAGCGACGTCGTCCCGCCGTTGATGTGGCCGGCGATGTGCGGGTTCGCCTCGAGCACGGCATCGGCACCGATGGCCCCCGAGCCAGGCAGCGACGGTCCGCCGGTGTGGAACGTCGAGACCATGCCGTGGGCGCGGCCCCAGGCGACCATGGGCGCGGCATCCGCCCCGGTCTTGACCGAGCCGAGCCCGATCTCGCCGATGAGCCGGACACCACCGGCCGCCATCTCAGCGAAGTCCCCTTCGACCAGGCCGATCTCGAGGATGGGAGCGCCGGCCCGCACCTTCACGCCGCCCGGCCGGAACGTGGCGTAGGCGCGGGCGATGGCGATGGCGAGTGCCTTCAGGCCGACGACGTCCTTGGGCCGGCCCGGCAGATGCGGTTCGCCGGCCGAGATCATCGACGTGACCCCGCCGTGAAGCGACGACTCGATGAAATCGAGCGTGCGCTGCCGCGGCGTGAAGTCGCCGACGACGGGGTGGGCGTGCGAGTCGATGAGCCCCGGCATGACGGTCGTGCCGTGCGCATCGATCACGACGTCGGCCACGTCGTCGAGGCCGCGCCCGATGGACTCGATCCGGCCGTCGACGATCGAGATCGAATCAGCGTCGACGAGCGGGGCGCCGATGTCCCCGCTGACGACCTGGCCGATGCCCGTGATGAGGGTCCGCACGCGTCCGGCCGTCAGTGCAGGCCGTCCTCGCCGACGGCGTCCGCCGCAAGCAATCCCCCGACCCGGGAATGTGGCCGCCCCGCGTTGGTGACGGCCAGGGCGAGCAGCAGCTCATCGGCTCCGGGCGCATCGGGGACCGAGATGGTGACCGCGTCGAAGTGGGACCGGATCAACATCGCCTTGATGTGGTGGACGGGGACATCGAGGGTCGCACCCATCGCGGCCCGCTTCTTGACCGACGGCAGGATCGACACGCCGCCGACGCGGCCTCGCGTCGGGGCCCCGAACTTCGGGTGGAGCACGGCCGCGACATGCTCGAGCTCGCCGTGCTCGCCGACGATGCCGCCCTTGCCGTAGGCCTCCACGGGTTCGCCGAGCGCCTCCTGGCAGCGGCGCATCAGCTCGTCGCCCATCGTCTCCCCGAAGTCGATCAGCTCCGCGAGGTCATCCGACCACCTGCCCGCGTACGGGTTGGAGCACACGACCGCCACGGCGACGCGACGGAGCGGTCGCTCGAGCTCGCGCTCGCCATCGGACAGGATCTCTTCGCGGAATGTCGCCCACTTGCGGATCTTGATCGCCACGGGTGCCTCCTCCGACCGGTCCGCTCATCGAGAGCGAAGTATGCCAAGACCGGACGGGCCGATGGCTCGGCGCCGGTCGGGCTCAGCCGGTGCGCGTCGGCGAGTCCGTCATCCGGGCGAGGAGATCACTCAGGCGTGCCTCGGCAACGCCGATCACCTGGTCGGCTGCGCCGTAGTAGACGAGCAGCCGCTCGCCGTCGTCATCGAGCGTCCAGCCGCACGGGAAGACCACGCGCCCGACATCGCCGATGATCTCGTATGGCGCGGCGGGGCCGAAGACCCATTCATCCATGCGGCTGACGAGGATCCGCGGGATCTTCCAGGTCGAACAGCGCCAGTCCGGCTCGATAGATCGGGCCATCGGACGTGGTGTGCACGCCGTGGTACATGACGAGCCAGCCGGCCGACGTTTCGAGGGGCGGGGGGCCGAGGCCGATCTTCCCCGCGTCCCACCAGGCACCGTCACGAGCCTCGAGCAGGAGGGTGTGATCACCCCAGTGGCGCAGGTCGGGCGAGAACGACAGCCACATGTGCGCGCCACCACGCAGTGGGGACGGCCGATGGATCATCGCCCAGCGGCCGTCGAATCGGCGCGGGAACAACGCCGCGTCCTTGTCCTCGGGCGGCATGACGGTCCCCAGCCGGCGCACGGATCGGAAGTCACGGGTCGTCGCCAGCGAGACGAGGGGACCACGTCGGCTGTAGGCCGTGTAGGCGATCACCCATTCCTCGAGCTCGGGCAGCCACGTGAGACGAGGGTCTTCGCAACCCCAGATCTCTTCCGGAAAGTGCTCGACGTCGGATCGCAACAGCGGCTCGGGGTCGAACCGCCAGTCGGAGACGCCGTCGCGACTGCGCGCGACGTGCAGGCCTGAGATGCCTCGCAGGTCCTCGATGCGAGCCAGCAGGATGGTCTCGTTCCCGACCCGGGCCGCGCCCGGATTGAAGATGGAGTTCGCCGCGTACGGGACGTCCGCCGCGGTCAGGATCGGGTTGGCCGCGGAGCGCCGGAACAGCATGGCGTCGTGAACGGCGATCACGCGCTCAGGCTCACGACGTCGCTGCCTCGGGGAGTGCTCACCGGATCGCGCCGCAGCACGCGGATGTGCTCGAGCGCGATCAACCACATGAGCGTCGACTCGGCGCCCTGGTTCAGGTTCACACCGGTCGGCGTGAGACCGTCGTGGCTCGTACCCCGACCTGGATCGGCGATGTCGATGCCGAGATCGTTGCCGCCGAGGAACCAGGCGTAGGCCCGCTCCATCGCGACGCGGTACTTCGGATCCCCGGTCTGCCGATAGGCGGTCTCGGCGGCGAGCAGCGTCGCGGTCGCCTCGATCGGCTGTTGATCGAACTGGGGCTTGACGCCGTCTGCCGACCACCAGGTATTCCCGACCGGCGAGAAGTGACCGGCCGGCGCAGTCTGAGCGACGATCAGCCAGTCCAGCAGGTCCAGGCCGGACTGGATCATGGCCGAGGAGTCGAGACGACGTCCGGCCCGGAGCAACGCATGCACAGGCAGCGCGTTCTCATAGGTCAATCGCGGCTCGGGCCACGGCCAGTCTGCCGACGAGCGTCGATCGAAGGCCGATCGCAGTCGTCGCGCGATCGCGCGGTAGGCCGGCATGGTCGGTCCGCTCCGCACGACGTCGAGCGCGGCGTCGCAGCCGAGGAGCACCGACGACTGCGCGCGGAGCGCCGACATGCCCTCGGCGACGGGCAAGGCGGCCATGAACAGGAGCGACGCCCGGGCGATCATCTGTGGATCGCCGGCTGTGCGGATGGTCTCGCCGAGCGCGAGCATGGCTCGGCCCTGGGAGTCCTCGGACGCCGTGCCGGCGAGCCATGCCCCGTCGGTCCTGCGGAAGTTCCGGAATCCGCCCGTCGTCCGATCGAAGGCGTCCTCGAGGAACCGGAGGCTTCGCCAGGCGCTCGCGGCCACGGCCGCCCAACCGAGCTCGCGCTGGTGCAGGAGGTCGACCTCGAGCGCTCGCGCGACGTCGTCGGTGCAGTAGCCATGGCCAGGATCGGGTCGCTCCCCGATGGCGTGCTGCATGACTCCCGATGTCGTCGGTCAGGACGTCCAGGTGGACCCGGCTGACCGGGAAGAGCGGCGCGTCAGGCATTGACGGCCGTCAACGTCCGGGCGTGCGCCGGCTGCGCGACCGTCGTCGTGACCCGTTGGAAGACGCTCTGGTATCGAGCGCCGACCGCCGGCCAGACCATCTGGCGGGTGTACGCATAGGCCCGACGACCGAGACTCGCTCGCAGCTTGTCGTCGCCGAGGACCCGATCGAGCGCCTCGGCCAGGGCGCTGGCATCAGGCCGGACGAGCAGACCCCGTCCGTCGGACAGGAGCTCGGTGGCGTAGGTGTAGGGGGTCGACACGATGGCGCGCCCGGCGCCCATCGCGTACGACAGCGTCCCGGACACGATCTGGTCGAGCTTGGGGTAGGGCGTGACGAACACGTCGGCCGCCTCCAACCAGCGCGTCAGCTCGACGCGTCCGAGGAAGCGGTCCACGAACCGGACGTGCGCGCCCATGCCGAGGCTGCGCACCTGGGCCTCGAGGCGCAGGCGATAGGCCTCGCCCTCGGTGCGGATCAGATCCGGATGGGTCGCCCCGACGACGACGTAGCAGGTGTTGGGGTGCGCCGCGACGACGGCGGGCAACGCGTCAAGCGCCAGCTCGTATCCCTTGCCAGGGCCCAACAGGCCGAAGCTCAGGATGACGTTCTTGCCGGCGACGCCGAGCGAGGCCTTGATGACCTCGGGATCGACCAGGGGAAGGTTCGGGACACCGTGCGGGATGACGTCGAGCTGTCGCTGGTGGACTCCGTAGGCAGACGCGAGCAACGCGGCCGCGGATCGGGACATCACCACGGTGGCTTCGCTGCGCGCGACGAGCTCGGTGAGAACGGCACGCTGACCAGGCGATGGGTCGGGCAGGACCGTATGGAGTGTCGTGACTGCAGGAACGCGCAACGCGCGGATGAAGTCGATCACGTACGCGCCGTCATCGCCGCCCCAGATCCCGAATTCATGTTGGATCGAGACGACGTCGACGCAGCGATCGACGGCTCGGGCGACCTGCAGGTAGTCGGCCGGCTCATCGCGTCGGATGCGGTGATGGACCTCGATCGGATAGGGCGCCGACTGCCCGGTGGGATGGAGGGCCACGATCTCGCGGCTGCCCGTGGCTGACGCCAGGTCCTGCGTGAAGGACGCGATGCCGCAATGGCGGGGTGGGTACGTGGAAGCGAATGCCGTCCGTACGATGACGGACCTCCTCTCGATCGCGCCCGCCGGCGATCGAAACGGGTGGTCACATCTGCGCGATCACACCGAACCCGATGGCTGGGAACACGAGGGTCAGGCCCGGGGAAGCTCCTTGCGAAGACACCCCGAGCCCGACGCCGTGACTAGGCGGATCGCACCTGCGTTGCGCGGGGACCCTTGGGGCTGGACTCGATCTCGAACGACACGCGCTCACCGCCGACGAGGCGGTCGAAATCCAGCGAGCTGTCGAGTCCGCCGCGATGGAAGAAGTATTCCTTCTCATCTTCGGCTGCGATGAAGCCGAAGCCGCGGTCGGAGACGACCTTCTTGATGGTACCGGTGGTCATGAGGACCTCCAACACTTCCCGAACGAGGCTTGCAAAACGCACGGCCCGTCCGAGAAGGGGGTCGACCACGCGGAGCATCGCCACGAGTTGCGGCGAAGGACCCATCATAGCACAAACGTTCCACCACATGGGCCCGGGTGAGCGTCCCGCCGCTGACCCTAGCCTCGGGCGTCGCGCCAGTCGCACCACGCCCGGACGATCAATTCGAGCTCCGCTCGAACAGCCTCCGCGTCAGCGAGGTCGGTGATCTTCAGGACGCGTGACGTGTCGCCGTCGCCCTCGAGGCGCGGGAACGCGCCCGGGATCTTGGCGCCAAGGTGGAACATCAGGCTGGCGTGCTGCCGGCTCTTCGGGTAGAAGCTGGCGATGTTGCCTTTGTAGGTGAAGGTCGGCGCCTGCCACTTGATGCACTCATCCACCCGCGGGTCGGCTTCCAGGACGATCTCGCGGACACGCTGGACGACGTCCTTCATCGGGTTGTCGTAGCGCTCGAACCAGGCCTCGACCTCGGGCTGCATCGGCATCTCGTTCCTCCTTGGTTCATGGTCACGCGACGGTCAAGAGGAGGTGGGCTCCGGGGCCCGCGCCGCCGGATGGCCGCCCGCCGGTCCGGGCGGCGCCACGCCGCCGCGGGCCGCCTCTCCCGTCCCCAGCTCGACCCGGCTGGCATTCCCGTGGGGCGGCAACAGACGACCGCGAAGACGCCCCGGATGTCGGATATTGCCGCCCCAGGACAAGATCGGCCGCGCTTTGCCGTAGGGCGCAAGAATTCGTGCGATCGCGTGGCATGGCGTGTCGGCAGTTCCCGTGGGGTGGCAACGGAAGATGGTTCCGGGGCGGGGTGTCACCTCCCGTTGGGTGGCAACGGCATGCGGGGAGCCAGACCCGGTCGTCACAGCTCCGTCCGCCCGTTGGGTGGCAACGGCATGCGGGGAGCCAGACCCGGTCGTCACAGCTCCGTCCGCCCGACGCGCGGTATCATCCGCGGCGTCCGCCCGTAGCTCAGTGGATCAGAGCGACTGACTTCGGATCAGTAGGTCGGGGGTTCGAATCCCTCCGGGCGGGCCACCTCCGCCGCCGTACTGCGACCGGCATCGTCTGCAAGCAGGCTGTAAGCGGACCGGCACCGACGGGCGCACCGTCCGGCCGTTGCATGCGTGTAGCGTCGGCCCATGGGGAACCCCGACCGTCGGGAGATCGAAGGGCCGCGCCGGATGTCCACGCACGTTCGAGCGATCTGCGTGCCGTCGTCCGATTGGGCGTTCGCGCGCGTGGTCGATCGGCTCCTTGCGCTCGGCGGGGTCACGTCGACGCGTGGCCTGGAACAGGAGCTGCGGCCGCTGTACCCACAGGCGCGCGTGCGACGCCGTGAGCTGAGCGGCGAACCGCAGGAGACCTGGTACGTCTACCGCGACCGCCGGTTCCCGAGCCGCTCCGACGAGGCCTCCTAGGTCCCAAGTACCCGCTTCTCGCAGGACCATCGCCCGCATCCGACGCCGCTCGGCCCCGATTACGCTGCAGGTCAAGGGGAGTGCGACGACGATGGCCTATCCGACTTCGACGCTCGGGCACGGACGACGCTCCACGATGCTCCAGCACCTCGTTTCGGTCGATGTGGCGACCGCCCGCTCGCTAAGGCTGCTTGGCATGGCGATCGTCGCGAGCGGAGCCGTGCTCATCCTCCTGCTCGTGCGGTTGACCGGCGGCACGCCGAACCCCCTCAACCACCTCGGCTACTTCCCGGTCCTCCTGGCAGCCTTCATGTTCGGCTATCGCGGGGGCCTCGTCGCGGCGCTGTACGTCGGCATCGTGCTCGGGCCACTGGCCGCGGCACTTGACCTGCCCGGCTCGCACGAGAGCCTCGATGTGTCGCTCTTCCGGTCCGCGATGCTCGTGGTCGCCGGCGTCATGACGGGCGTCCTGCTCGAGCGCGTTCGAACGGATGTGACCGATCTGCGCCGAGCCTCGGTCGATGTGGCCGACCGCCAGCGCGAAGGCATGGTCGCGCTCGCGCGCGGAGCCGAGGCCAAGGACACCGACACGGGCGACCACGTCGTGCGCGTGCAGGCCATCTCGACGGAGCTGGCCCTCGCGGCGGGCGTCGAGCAGGAGACGGCGGCCAGCATCGGATGGTCGGCGATGCTCCACGACATCGGCAAGCTCCACGTGCCCGATCGGATCCTGCTCAAGCCGGGTCCGCTAGACCGTTCGGAGTGGGAGGTCATGCGGCTGCATCCCGTCTGGGGCGCCGAGATCCTGTCGCAGGGTGTCGGGTTCGAGATCGCCCGCCGGATCGCGCGATCCCACCACGAGGACTTCGATGGATCGGGCTATCCCGACGGCCTGGCCGGGGAGGCCATCCCGATCGAGGCCCGTATCGTCCGCCTGGCCGACGCCTTCGACGCCATGACCCACGGTCGTCCGTACCAGGCGGCGCGACCCGTCGCGTGGGCGCTCGAAGAGATCAAGCGGTTCGCGGGCCGCCAGTTCGATCCCGAGCTGGCGCGGCTATTCCTCGACCTCATCGAGCGCGATCCGGAGACAGCGGCTCGACTCCAGCGTGCCGACCGACCCACCGGCTGGGAACAGGGATGGACGCCGGTGCCGGGACCGTTCGGCCACGTCTCAGCCGAGGCGAGCCGCTAGGACCGAGCGCGGTGGCCTCGGACGAACCGGCCTCGGCCGCGACCAGACGCTGTTCCACGGCACGCCACTCGGCGAGGATGCCGGCAAGCTCCTTGGGGGGCGGCGTCGCCGCGATCGGAGGCATGTCCGTCGCGCCCGGCTCACCGGATGTCTCGCCGGCCGTGACCTCCTCCTGGCGGGCCAGCCGCAGCACCACTGGGCTGCCTCGCGGACCTCGCGGACCAGCGTGTCGAATTGCGGGTCGGCCGGCAGGACTCCCCGCTTACGCTGCTCCCGGACACCGACCTCGGCGATCGCGATCATCAGCTGGTCCGAGGTCGCGCGGAGAAGTCCTGCTTCGCGCTCTGGTCGTCGATCATCGCGTCCTCCTCTGCGGACCGTGCCTCCCTCAGGCGGGTCCTCCCTGGGCCTGGTACTAACGGGCTGTTGTCCGGACGCACCGCTGAGCCCAATCTCGACGCAAGGGTCCCGTGTGCTCCCATGACTGGGGAAGTGGTCGAGCACCGGGGCCCGGTCTTTCCCGGGATCCCTCAGAAATCGAACGTCGGATCGATGTCCAGGGCTTCGTAGTGAGCGACGGTCACGTCGTCGACCATGTCCTCGGCGCCGGGCATGAGCCGGGGACGGGCCAGCTCCGGTCCCGTCCATGCATAGAGTGACGTCATGTCGCGCCACTCCTCGTACAGCATCACCTCTTCGACGCTGCCCTGGATCCGGCGGGCGAGCTTGACGTACACGAGGCCCGGATACTCCTTGAGGACCGGCAGCTGGGCGCGCATCAAGGCGTTGAACGAGCCGGCCCGATCGCTGCCCACCGTGGCCGTTACGAGCCGAACGATCATCCGCGCAGGGTACCGCGCGTGAGACGGCCCGCAGCGCTACAGGGGCGTATCAACGAGGCTCGCGCGGATCGCACCGCTGTCGCCCGCTACCCTCGCCGGATGCTCGTCGCGTCGGCCGTTTGGACGTGGTTCGTCGCGTCGCCACACGATAAGGTCACGGCCGCCGACCGGTCGACCGTCGACCTGGCAGGACTGCGACTCCCGGTCCGGGCGTCGCTGGCGGTGGCGATCACGACCCTGGTCCTGCTGATCGACTTCTCACGGCTGCTGTTCCCGGACGGAGCCGTCGCCGTCGGTCGCGAGCCTGACGCGCTGCGAGCCGTGGCTCTCGAGCGCGTCGGGCTGTTCCTCTTACTGCCGCTGACGGTCGTCGTGCTCGGCTTCCGGGACCGGCCGTCGCGCTACGGGCTCACCGGCGGCGACGGCCTGGCCGGCATCGTGTTGGCCGTCACCGGCTGCGCCGTGATGACGCCGGTCGTCTTGTGGTTCGCCGGGTTGCCCGACGTCCAGGCGTACTACGCCGTCAGCGCGGCTCCCCTGGCCGAGGTGGTCCTGACCAACCTGCTCGACCTGACGGCGGCAGAGTTCCTGTTCCGCGGTTTCCTGATGTTCACGCTCGTCCGGGCGATCGGCCCCATCGGGGTCCTGATCGCGGTGATGCCGTTCGCCTATGCGCACATCGGCAAGCCGCCGCTCGAGCTCCTCTCGACGCTGGGCGGCGGCCTGGCCTACGGCTGGCTGGCGTGGCGCACGCGATCGATCCTGTGGGGGTCGATCGCGCACGTCTACATCCTGAGCCTCGTCACGCTCGCGGCGGCCGGATCGGCGGCTACGCCGTGACGGCGGCCGGTAGCCAGCCAGGCTCCGGGTCGCCGAACTTCCCGACGAGGTAGTCGCGCGACGCCTCGACCGCGCGACGTGGCCCGTCGAGCTCGGCCGCCAAGCGGAAATCGCGCTTCATGATCCGGCCGTCGATGAGCACGGTCTTCACGTTCGAGATATCGGCCGCACAGACCACGGCCCCGACCGGGTCGATGATGGGCGCGACGTTCACCGCGGACCCGTCGATCACGACGATGTCGGCCTTCTTGCCGGGCGTGATCGAGCCCGTCCGATCGGCCAGACCCGCGACGACCGCGCCCCCTTGCGTGGCCCACGACAGGACCTGGCGCGATGTGATGAGACCAGGTGAGGCCGTCAGGCCGTCGAGGTTGTCGTCCCAGGCCGTCTGGTGCTTCCGACCGCGCTCCGAGCCGAAGATCGCATGCATCTGGGTGAACTGATCGGCCGACGCCGTGGTCGCGACGTCCGACGACAGCGCCAGCGGCACGTCGAACTCGAGCGCCTTGACGGCCGGCGCCCAGCCATGGCCCATCTGGATCTCGATCTGCGGGGCGAAGGAGACGTTGCCACCCGAATCGCGGACGAGTGCCCACTCCTCGTCGGTGAAGTGCGAACCGTGGACGTAGGTCGTCCCGGGGTACAGGAGGTCGAGGTCCCGCAGTCCGGTGATCTGGCCCTTCGTGTAGCCGAACCGGTCCATGCCCACATGGACGGTGATGTTGACGCCGAGCTCCTTGGCCAGCTCCCAGTCGTGGCGCACGACATCGACCTTGCAGAACCCGGTCCCACGGGTGGCCAGGCCCATCGTGATCAGGCCGTCGTCCGAGGCGAAGTACTGCTTCCTCACACGCCGGGCGTCGTCCGCGGGGGTCGTGAGCTCGCTGCCGGCGAAGTCGGGGCCGAACCACCAGTCCTGGAGCGACGTGTTCGGGAAGCCGTAGGCGAAGACGGACCGGATGCCCGACTCCTGGAGCCCGCGGACGGCCTCGTCGGCGTGGGCCGGCGTGTTCATGATGTGCGACCAGTCGACGAGCGTGGTGATGCCCGCGTTGATGCACTCCAGCGCGCCCCACAGGTTCGCCGCGTACACATCGTCGGGGCGGTAGTGCGGCGCGAACTTGTCGAGGATCGAGCCGAAGTACGTGATCAGCGCGAAGTCGGGCGCGCACGTCCGGATCGACGTCTCCCACGTGTGTCGGTGGGTGTCGATGAACCCCGGGATCACGATGTCGCCGGACGCATCGATGACGTCGGCATCGGCCGCGTCGAGGTTCGGTCCCACCGCCTCGATCCTGTCGTCCTCGATGAGGATGTCGGCCTTGGGCAGCTCGCCGAGCTTGTCGTCCTGGGTCAGGACGATGCCGCCCTTGATCAGCGTCCGCTTGCTCACGTGTGCCTCCTCTCAACGCTCCTGCCATCACGCTGATGTCGATCCCCGTCGTCAGGCGGTCGCACCCTCCTCCGCGGCGCGGCGGTCGCGAAGGTGGCTTGCGACCACGGAGAGATCCCGGTCGCCGCCGCCACCGTCGATGACGGCGTCGAAGACGGCGAGATTCGCGGTCGCCTGCGGCATCGGCAGCCCGACGTCGCGGGCGAGGTCGGCGATGAGTCGGAGATCCTTGGCGGCGAGATCGACCGAGAAGGCGACCGGCGTGTCCTCGGGATCGAGGAAGGCCGCGCGCTTGTAGCCGACGAACGGGGCACCTGCGGCGCTTGCCGCGAGCACGTCGTAGGCGAGGCCGCGGGCGATCCCGGCCCCCTCCGCGAGCACGAGCGCCTCGGCGACGGCGCCGTTCAACCCGAAGATCACGGTGTTGACCGCCAGCTTCATGGCCGCCCCGCTGCCCAGCGGGCCGAGATGGAAGATCGTGCCGCCGATGGCGGCGAGCACGGGCCGCGCCCGCTCGAGATCGGCCGGCTCGCCGCCGACCATCAGCGTCAGCGTGCCGGCCTCGGCCAGGGTGACGCTGCCGGAGACGGGCGCATCGAGGACACCCGCCCCTCGCGCGCGGATCGCGGGCTCGTGCGCGCGGAGGACCGCCGGCGGGACCGTCGAGCTGTCGACGAGGATCGTCCCCGAGCGCGCGCCCGCGATCAGGCCATCGGGTCCGCCATAGACCGCGTCGACCGCCGGGCCGTCGGCCAGCATCGAGATGGCGACGTCGGCGACGGCCGCGACATCCGACGGCCGTTCGACGGCCCGACCGCCGAGCTCCGCGGCGAGCGTCTCGGCCGCGGCCGGAGTCCGGTTCCAGATGACGAGGTCGTGACCGCCGGTCCGCAGCGCACGGGCCATCGCGCTGCCCATGCGACCGGCTCCGACCAGACCGACAGTCGCCATCGATGACCGACGCGTCAGTACGCGTTCGCGACGAACAGCTCGTCGCTCGGGAACTTCGTGATGACGCGCGGACCGTCGCGCGTCACGACGACCTCCTCCTCGATGCGTGCGGCCGAGACCCCATCCTTGGCCGGGCAATACGTCTCGAGGGCGATGACCATGCCCTCCTTGATCTCGACCGGGTGGTCGAGCGAGTTGAGGCGGCTGATGATCGGTCGCTCGTGGAGGAACAGGCCGACGCTGTGCCCGAACTGGAGGCCGAAGCACTCCATCTCGCTGGAGAACCCGAACTCCTCGGCCGTCGGCCAGACCTTGGCGACCTGGTCGGTCCCGACGCCGGGCCGCATCAGCTCGATCGACGCGTCGATCCACTCACGGGCCTGCTTGTAGGCATCGCGCTGGGCGTCGGTCGCCATGCCGACGGTGAACGTCCGGTAGTAGCAGGTCTTGTAGCCGATGAACGTGTGGATGATGTCGAAGAAGGCCTGGTCGCCCGGCCGGATGAGGCGGTCGCTGAAGACGTGCGGATGCGGGCTGCACCGCTCGCCGGATACGGCGTTGATGTTGTCGACGTGCTCCGAGCCCATCTCGAACAGGAGACCGGTCACCTCGGCGACGAGCTCGCTCTCGCGGACCCCGGGCTTCAACCGTTCGGCGATGTGCTGGTACGCCCCGTCGACCATCGCGCACGCCGTGTTGAGCAGGATGATCTCGTCGATCGACTTGACCTCGCGCGCGTCGAGCATCACCTGCTGGCCGTCGCGCACGGTCAGCCCCTCGGCCTCGAGCGCCGCGGCCATCGGCGGCTCGACGATATCGACGCCGAGTGGCATGTCGGCGACGCCCTCGGCCCGCAGGATCGCGGCGATCTCACGCGCGGCGTCCCGGAAGAGGCCGGCGTCGGGCGCCACCGCACCGCGCAGCCCGATCATCCCGGCGTGGATGTTCTCCGTCCGCAGCCAGGGGCAGTTCAGCCGGTGATGCTTGGCGGCCGAGCCGAAGTCCCAGATGTGCGGGTCGCCGCCACCGCTCAATAGCGCGTAGCGGGTCATCTTGTCGCGGGCCCACTCGCCGATGTGGGTGCTGGTGACGTAGCGGATGTTGTTGAAGTCGAAGAGCAGCAGCGCGCCGAGATCCGACGCGGCGAGGGCGTCGCGCGCCCGACCCGTGCGGTACGCCCGCAATCGCTCGACGTTCCAGCGCTCCTCCCAGTCGACGTTCATGGAACCGGGTGAGGCGATCGCCCGGTCGGCACGAACGACCGGTGGCGTGCTCGGCGCGGGGACTTCGACGGTCGTCACGGAAGCACCTTCCTCTTGTCGAGGGTCGGCGTGGGTTCCATCGCACGACCTTGACACGGCCTTCAGTGTCGCTCTACGTTGTTCAACATCGTTACACACGTGCGCGGCGCTCGTCCAGCCCGGAATCGAGGTGTCGTGGAGGGCCCAGCCGGCCGTAGCAGCCGACCCGAATACTTCGAGATGGGCGACCGGCTCCGTGCGGCCCGGCGCACGAAACGGCTGAGCCTGCGCGATCTGGCGGGGCGGCTCGGCCTGTCCGCCAGCTTGATCTCGCAGGTCGAGACGGGTCGAGCGCGCCCGTCCGTCAGCACCCTCTACGCGATCGCGAACGAGCTCGACGTGTCGCTCGACGAGCTGCTGTTCAACGACGCGGCCCGGTCGGATCGAGCCGGCGGCGACCTGCACGTCCTTCGCGAGGGTTTGCCGCCAGCGCCCCCCGGCAGGCCACCCGCCCACGCGGTCCAGCGCGCGGATGACCGCAAGATCATCCGCCTTGCGTCGGGCGTCGTCTGGGAGCGGCTGACGACCGAGTCGACGCCCGGCATCGATTTCCTGTTCGTGACCTACGAGGTCGGCGGCGCGTCCGGGCCCGAGGCGGAGTTCCAGCGCCACGGCGGGCATGAATGGGGCATCGTCATCAGCGGGACGCTCGGCGTCACCATCGGGTTCGAGGATCACGTCCTCGGCCCAGGCGACTCCATCTCGATCGACTCGACGGTCCCCCACCGCCTGGTCAACCGGGGCACGGTCCCCGTCCACGGCATCTGGTTCGTGCTCGGACGTCGCTCGCTCGACGTGCCCGGGCTGCGCGACGGATGACGGAGCCGCGCAAGCCCTGGGTCGGCCGCCTCGACTGGTCGTTCGGGGAACGACCCGCGCCCGCCAGCGAGACGTCGAGCGGCCTCGCGCGCGAGCGATTGATCGGCCCGGATCAGGGCGCCGTCCACACCGAGCTCGCGGCGGTGATGTTGCTGCCGGGCGGCTGGCTTGCGCCGCATGTCCACAGCTTCGAGGAGTCGATCTACGTCCTCGACGGCGAGCTGCTCCTCGACCTGGGCGGTCGCGTGCATCGGCTGGTCGACGGGGACTACGCGCTTTTCCCGACGGGCATGCGCCACGCACTGGGCAACACGAGAGACTCGGCGGTGCGGCTCCTGTCCCTGAACTCGCCGCAGCGGGTCGATCCGGCGTCCGGCCGCAAGGACACGTTCTTCGAGCCAGCGCACGATCTCGCCGCGATGGATGCGGCCGCGACCCGGCCGCCCTTCGGCGACCCGACGCTGCGGCTCGTCGGCCACTACGGGGGCACGCCGCCCCAGCTGGAGGCGCTGGCGGTCCGCGACCCGGCCCGCGGCCGCGCGTCGGCCGGGATGGACACGGCGATCCTGGCCTACAGCGGCATCTCCGTGAAGATGCTCGTCGACCGCGCCTTCGGGGCGGACCACGTGACGATGTTCACGGTCGACTACGAGCCCGGCGGCTCGGCCCAGCAGCACGACCATCCGTTCGAGGAGGCGTACGTCTTCCTGGCGGGCGAGATCGAAGGCGAGTTCGACGGTCAGGCATACACGTTCCGGGCGGGCGATGTGGCGTTCGCACCGGTCGGCAGCGTGCATGGCTTCTACAACACGGGCACCGAGCGGGTCCGCTGGCTCGAGACGCAGGCGCCCCAGCCGCCGGTCCGACAGGCGTACCGCTGGGTGGCCGACTGGGATCGCTACGAGCGATCGCGCGAAGCGAAGAGGTGACGGCGATGGCGGACGGAGCGGTGGTGGTGGTCGGCGGGACGCGGGCGATCGGTCTCGAGCTCGCACGCCACTACGTCGATCGGGGCGACCGCGTCGTCGTGACGGGGCGCGACCCGGACAACGTGGCCGCGGCGGTCGCCGAGCTGGGTGGACACCCGACGGGTGCGACCTTCGACCTGGCCGAGCCGACGTCGGTCGCGCCGGCGCTCGCAGAGATCGGCCCCGTCCGCCGACTGGCCCTCGTCGCGATCGATCGTGACCAGAACACCGTCGCCGACTACGACATCACGCGCGCGATCCGCCTGGTGACGCTGAAGCTCGTCGGCTACACCGAGGTGGTCCATGCGCTGCACGACCGGCTGACCGACGACGCCTCGATCGTGCTCTTCGGCGGGATGGCGAAGGAGCGGCCCTATCCCGGGTCGACGACGGTCACGACGGTCAACGGCGGCGTGGTCGGCCTGACCAGGACACTGGTCGAGGAGCTGAAGCCACTACGGGCGAATTCGATCCACCCGGGCGTGGTCGGGGACAGCCCGTACTGGTCGGGCAAGACGGCGGCCATCGAGCGCTACTCGTCGGAGACGCCGCTCGGCCGGCTGGCGACGATGTCGGAGATCGTCGATGCCGCCGTGTTCCTCTTGGAGAACACCGCGGTGAATGGCGTCGACCTCATCGTCGACGGCGGCTGGCACTGCCGCTAAGCCGGTCGACCATCGGGGCCCATCCGCGCGTTGGGCCATCGGCTGGACCACGCTTGCCGACCGGCAGCCAGGTCAGCTCCAGCGCCGGAGCTCGGCGTCGATGTCGAGCGGCATGACGGCACCCTTGTTCTCGAACTCGCCCCATGCCTCGCGCGGGACGCGCCACATGATCTCGAACTCGTTGCCGTCGGGATCCGCGCCGTAGAGCGACTTGCTCACGCCATGGTCCGAGGCGCCACCGAGCGCACCCTCGGCCTGCAGCGTCGCGGCGGCCGCCTCGAGGTCCTCGATCGTGGGGACTTCCCAGGCCAGGTGGTAGAGCCCGACCGACCCGCGCGGGGGGCGTGGCGCATCCGGCCCGACGGAGAACAGGCCGAGGTCATGGTGGTTGTCGGTGCCCGCGGCGCGCATGAACACGGCCCGTCCGCCGAACGCGCTCTCGACCACCTCGAACCCGAAGACCTTGCCGTAGAACTCCGCCGACGCCGAAGCGTCACGGACATACAGGACCGCGTGGTTGAGGCGCGCGACCGGAATGCTCATGACCGAGGCGCTCCGATCGCCTCGCTGGCCGACGGTGCGCCGACGAGCTTCCAGCCCGACTGCCACGAACCGTCGCGGGCGATGTTGAGCGCCATGTTGAGGAACGCGAGCGCCTCGAGCTGGCGAGCCCGGACGAGCGGACCGACGTCGATCGGGCGCAGCCCGATGGAGCGGACGAGGTCGAGCACCGTGGCCTTGGCGGACGCATCGTCGCCGGCCACGAAGCCGTCGAGCTGGACGCCCTCGGTCACGGGGTCGGCCTGGTTGGAGGCGAACAGCGTGTTGAACGCCTTGACGACGGGGCTGTTCGGCAGCAACTCGGCGAGCGCTTCGGCGTTCGACGAGGTCGTGTCGATCTCGGGTCCCTCAGCGCCGAACGAGATGCGGTTGCTGACATCGACCACGGGCTTGCCGGCTGCCGCGCACGGCGATATCGCCCGCGACCGCGGCGATGTCCGGGAAGTAGACGGCGGGGATGACCACGTCGGCCTCCGCGGCGGCGGCCGCGTTCGATGGCGCCACGCGGGCACCCGATGCCGTGGCCGCGCGAACCGCGTCGTCGGCGTCGCGCGAGGTGATGATGACGTCGTGGCCCGCCCGAGCGATCGACGTGGCCAAGGCTGCGCCGACATTGCCGGCTCCGATGATCGCGACCTTCATCGCTTGATCCTCCAGTGCGGACCATGGCCCGCGTGCGACGGGCCGTCCTGCCCGCATTCGTTGCTGGTGCAACCATACGTCGCTGCTATACTGCTGTCAATACCAGTTTGTTGAGGACAAACGCAATGGATGCTGCAGAAATGGGCGCGGGGGCGTCGAAGACACGTCTCGCGGTCGGGGCGCAGGTCCGGCGCTGGCGCGGCGTGCGGGGCCAGACCTTGGCCCAGGTCGCCGCGCGGACCGGGCTCAACCTGGGCTACCTGTCGCAGATCGAGAACGACAAGGCGTCCCCGTCGCTCGGGGTCCTCGGCACGCTGGCCGCCGCCCTCGACGTCCCGCCCGCCTGGTTCCTGATGGACGACGTCCCGCCACCGACCGTCGTCCGCGCCACAGAGCGACCCGTCGTGGAGACCGAGCTCGGCCGGATCGAGCACGTCGACGGCCGCGGCTCGCGCGACGTCACGATCATCGAGGTGACCGCCCGACCGGGCGGGCGGATCGGCCTCCACGCCCATGCCGGCGACGAGCACCACGTCATCCTGCGTGGCCGCTTGCGAGTGACGCAGGGCGAGCACGCGATCGACCTCGGGCCGGGCGACTACCTGCGCTGGGATGGGTCGGTGCCGCACGACGGCGAGGTCGTCGGCGACGACGAGGCGTCGCTCCTGATCGTGCGCATCCGGCCACCGGACTGAGGCGCGTACCATCGCCGCGTGACCCGCCGTGCCGTGACCTACGCCACGTACCTCAAGGTCCCGGAGCTGCTCGGGCTCCAGGTCGAGCGGTCCGCCGGGACGGACGGACCCGAGCATGACGAGCTGCTGTTCATCGTCGTGCACCAGGTCTACGAGCTGTGGTTCAAGTCACTGCGACACGAGCTGACGGGCGTCCAACGAGCCCTGGAGGACGGCGATACGGATCGCGCGCTCCATCTCCTCAACCGTGTCCTGAAGATCCTCAAGACGCTCGTCGCCCAGGTCGACGTCCTGGAGACGATGACCCCGCTCCAGTTCCTCTCGTTCCGCGACCGGCTCGACTCGGCGTCGGGGTTCCAGTCGGCCGGCTTCCGCGCCATCGAGGCGATGCTCGGGTCACGCGAGGTCGGGGCGGTCGACGCGCAACCCGAGGGCTCGGTCGCGCGCCGGGCGGTCGTCGAGGCCCAGGCCGCGCCGTCGGTCTGGGATTCCTTCCTCGGGTTCCTGGCCACCCGCGGCCATGCCATCCCGGATGACGCCACCCAGCCGGACGCGCGCGTGCAGGAGGTCCTCATCGCCGCCTACCACGACGACGCCGACGCGGGGCTCGTCGCGGAGCGTCTCGTCGACGTCGACGAGGGCATCCAGGAGTGGCGCTACCGCCACGTCAAGATGGTCGAGCGGACGATCGGGACGAAGCGCGGCACGGGCGGGTCGAGCGGCGTCGAGTACCTGCGCGGCACCCTGTTCACGCCGGCCTTCCCCGACCTGTGGGAGATCCGCTCGAGGCTCTAGTGGCTCGCACCCGAAGTGCAACGTCGGCGCGTCGCGGCATCCGGGGCCCACGCGGTAGACTTCGCCGCGACCCCAAGCGTCCCCCCGCGGGCTCCCCCACGACCGCGGGTCCCGTCATCTCGAACAGGTGGTGCCCATGAAGGTCGGTGTCGCCAAGGAGACCGCGCCCGGAGAGCGGCGCGTCGCCCTGGTACCCGAAGCGCTCGGCAAGCTGCAGGCGGCCGGGCTGGAGATCCTCGTCGAGTCCGGCGCCGGCGCCGGCGCGGCTATCCCCGACGGCGCGTACGGCGAGGCCGGCGCGACGATCGTCCCGACCGATGCGCTCTACCAGCAGTCGGACGTGATCCTCCGCGTCGCGAAGCCCGACGCCCAGGACGTCGCCCGGCTGCGCCAGGGCCAGGCGGTGGTCGGGTTCCTCGCGCCGCTCATCGATCCCGGGCTGGCGAAGGACCTCGCCGGCCGAGGCGTCATCGCGATCAGCCTCGATGCGATCCCGCGGACCCTGTCGCGGGCGCAATCGATGGACGCCCTCAGCAGCCAGGCCAACGTCGGCGGCTACAAGGCGGTCCTCATCGCGGCCAACGCGTACGGACGCTACTTCCCGCTCCTTACCACGGCTGCCGGCACGGCCAAGCCGGCGAACGTGCTCATCCTCGGCATCGGCGTGGCGGGCCTCCAGGCGATCGGCACGGCCAAGCGTCTGGGTGCCGTCGTCAAGGCCTACGACGTCCGACCCGAGACCCGCGAGCAGGCCGAGAGCCTCGGCGCCCAGTTCGTCAAGCTCAAGACGACGATCGACGCGACCGGTGCCGGCGGCTATGCCCGCGAGCTGACCGCCGAGGAGCGCGCCGCCCAGCAGGCCGAGCTCAACGAGGTCATCGGCGGGATGGACATCGTCATCACGACCGCCCAGGTCCCCGGGCGCAAGCCCCCGGTCCTCGTCACGGCCGACGCGGTCGGGAAGATGAAGCCGGGCTCGGTCATCGTCGACATGGCCGCGAGCTCGCTCGGCGGCAACTGCGAGCTGTCGAGGGCCGGCGAGACCATCGTGACCCCCGACGGCGTGACGATCATCGCGCCCGACAACCTGCCGGCGAGCATGCCGGCGGGAGCCTCCGCCTTCTATGCCCGCAACATCTCGGCGCTGCTGCTGGGCATGGTCAAGGACGGCGCGCTCCATCTCGACTTCGAAGACGAGGTCACGAAGGCGACCGTGATCACCAGGGACGGCGCGGTCGTGTCGGACGCCGTCAACAAGCTGTTGGATGCCGGAGGCCAGGCATGACCCCCGAACAGATCGACGCGCTGCTCACCGCGCTGACGATCTTCACGCTGGCGATCCTCGTCGGCGTCGCCGTCATCAGCAAGGTGCCGGCGACGCTCCATACGCCGCTGATGTCGGGCGCCAACTCGATCCACGGGATCGTCCTCGTCGGGGCGATGCTCATCGCGGCCGAGGCGCGCGGTGGCGTCAGCCAGGCGCTGTCGCTCATCGCCGTGGCGTTCGCGACGATGAACGTCGTGGGCGGCTACGTCGTCACGGACCGGATGCTCCAGATGTTCCGCAAGAAGCCCGTCGCGCCGAAGCCGGCCGACGAGACGGCCGCCACGGCCGGGCCGGAGGCCTGACCGTGACGACGCTGCAGATCACCGAGATCCTCGTCCGTATCGCCTGGCTGGCCGGCGCCGTCGCGTTCGTCATCGGCCTCGCGCGGATGAACTCGCCGGCGACGGCTCGGAACGGCAACCTGCTGTCGGCGGGCGGCATGACCCTGGCCGTCATCGCCACGGCGATCCTGATCCTGGCCCGCCAGACCCTCGCACCCGAGAGCTTCGGCATCCGCCCGTCGAGCTGGGCACTCATCGCCGGCGGCATCGTCATCGGTGGCGGCCTCGGCCTGTACACCGCCCGGGTCGTGAAGATGACGGCGATGCCGCAGCTGGTCTCGCTGTTCAACGCGGTCGGCGGCGGCGCGGCTGCGCTCATCGCGATCGACGACTACCTCGGCCTCCTCGGCGGCGGCCGGGTCCGGCTCGACGAGCACACGTTCATCGTCCTCGACATCATCATCGGGTCGATCACGTTCACGGGCTCGCTCATCGCGTCGGGCAAGCTGCAGGGCTTGATCGCCGGCAAGCCGATCCTCATCCCGGGCGGGCGGCTCGTGACGATCGCCCTCGCCGCGGTCGCCGTCGTCGCCTCGGCCGTCCTGTTCGCGACCGGCACCCCGAGCCTGCCGCTGATCCTGCTCATCCTGGCGGCGTCGCTGATCTTCGGCGTGACCATGACCCTGCCGATCGGCGGTGCGGACATGCCGGTCGTCATCAGCCTGCTCAACTCGTTCACCGGGACCGCGGTCGCGATGGCCGGCTTCGTGCTCGAGAACCCGGTCCTCATCATCGCCGGCGCCCTGGTCGGCGCGTCGGGCGCGATCCTGACCAAGCTCATGGCAGATGCCATGAACCGGTCGGTCATCAACATCATGATCGGCGGGTTCGGAGGCGGCGACGACACGGCCGGCGCGACCGACGCGACGGGCGGCTCGGTCCGCTCGATCGGGGCCGACGACGTCGCCATCCAGCTGGCCTACGCCCAGCACGTCATCGTCGTTCCCGGCTATGGCCTCGCTGTGGCCCAGGCCCAGCACGCCGTCCGCGAGCTGGCCGAGCTCCTCGAGGATCGCGGGGTCGACGTCAAGTACGCGATCCATCCGGTCGCCGGCCGGATGCCCGGGCACATGAACGTCCTCCTCGCCGAGGCCAATGTGCCGTATCCCCAGCTCAAGGAGATGGACGACATCAACCCCGAGTTCGAGCGCGCGGACGTCGCGCTCGTCATCGGTGCCAACGACGTGACCAACCCGGCCGCCCGGCGACCGGGTTCGCCCGTCTCGGGGATGCCCATCCTCGACGTGGACAAGGCCAAGTCGATCGTGGTCATCAAGCGCTCGATGGGACGTGGCTATGCCGGCATCGACAACGAGCTCTACACCAACGACAAGACCGGGATGCTGTTCGCGGACGCCAAGGAAGGGCTGGCCGCGCTGACGGCCGCCGTCAAGGCGCTCTAGCGCCCGTCGACCACCCGGTTCGCGGTGCCACGGCGCACCCGAACCGATCTGACGCCGGTCCGCCCGAGGGTCGGGATCCCCGTACCGGACGCCCAGAAAGACGGGCGGTTCGAACGGGGATGGCGGCGTGACGGTACTGGCCGGACCGGGACCATCGTGCTATCCGCCGCCGACCATCGTGCAATGTCGGCTGCAAGGCGGGCTACCTAGGCTCAATCCCGGTCGACTCCCATGTCGCCGATCACTTTCGACGCCTCACGTATCGAACCCACCGTCTGGGGAGCGCCACGAGCATGCCTTCGACCCACATCCGCCGCGGACGCCCGCGGCTTCGCCGCCAGCGCGAGGAGGGCCAGTCCCTCGTCGAGTTCGCGATGGTCTTCCCCATCTTCGTCACCTTGGTGATGGGGCTGATCGAGTTCTCGTTCGTGTTCAACGCGATGCTGTCGGTCAACTACGCCGCGCGCGACGCGGCGCTTGCCGCGGCCGAAGCCGGTGACACCCTCGGCGCCGACTGCGTGATCCTGTCGACCATCGAGAGCGCGATCGGCGCCCCGACCGCGGACGATCGGATCCAGATGGTCGAGATCTACGAGACCACGCCGAACGGCGGCATGACCGGCACGGCGACCATCTACAGCCGGAGCGGGTCGACCTCGTGCACGTTCGTCGACGGCACCACGGCGACGGTTCCCTACTCGCGCACGCAGAACGGCTACCCGGAAGCGAACCGCTGCAACATCCTCGGCGGCTGCGACCTCGCGCTCGTCAATGACACGGTCGACAACGTCGGCGTGCGGGTGACCTACCGGCATCAATGGGTCACCCCGCTGCGCAACTTCGTCGGTGGTGGCCCGGGCGGCCTGCTCTTCGACCGCTCGAGCATCATGCGGATGGAGCCGGTCCTGTGATGGCCTTCATGTGGCGGGCCCGATCGCGCGACCGTGACGGCGCAGCGCGGCCAGGGCCTCGTCGAGTTCGCGATGCTCGTGCCGGTCTTCCTGCTGATCCTCGTGAGCCTCCTCGAATTCGGCTTCGTGTTCGACCACACGATGACCATCAGCTACGCGACGCGCGAAGGCGCTCGAAGCGGAGCGGCGTTCGCCGCCGGTAACACGACCACGATGATCTGCAACCCGGCCGATGGCGGCCTCGAGGTCGACAAGAACATCATCGCCGCGGTCGAGCGCGTGCTCCAGGCGCCGGGTTCCCAGGTCGCGATCGGTCGCGTCCAGGAGATCCGGATCTACCGCGCCAGCAGCACCGGTGCGCAGATCGGCGGACAGGCCAACGTCTGGAGCTACAACCCCGGCTCGGGCCCGATCGTCGACGGCCAGCCGCTCGATTTCACGCGCACCACCTCCGGCTGGAACGCCTGCTCTCGGGTGAACTTCTGGGCCGGCGGCGTCGCGCCCGACTCGCTGGGGGTCAGCATCCAGTACTCCTACCTGCTGGCCACCCCGCTGGCCTCCCTGCTCGGGTTCTTCGGTCCTCCGGGCGGTGCCACGATCCAGATCAACGACCGAACCATCATGGCCCTCAACCCGCTCGACTGACAGGACCCACGTGCCCTTCGACCCACCCGCCGCCTCGCCATCGAGCCAGCCCGACGCTCGGCGTGGCGAACGAGGTCAGGTCGCGATCATCTTCGCCGGCGCCATGCTGCTGTTCGTGCTGCTGGCCGCGACCGTCATCGACCTGTCGTGGTACTGGACGAATAATCTGCGCATGCAGCGAGCCGCCGATGCGGCGTCGCTGGCCGGGGTCGTCTTCCTGCCCGGTGACACGTTCAACGCCTATGCCGCGGCGCGGGCAGAAGCCGCCAAGAACGGCTACACCCACGGCGTCCGTGGCGTCGTCGTGACGCCGCTCCAGGATCCGTCGAACGAGCGGCGCCTGAAGGTCACGATCAGCGGTCCCGTCAACACGTACTTCGCGCGCGCGGTCGGGATCACGTCCTGGCCGGCGCTTCGCGAGGCCAAGGCCGACTTCGTCCTACCGGTCCCGATGGGCAGCCCGGAGAACTACTACGGCGTGGGCTACCTCATCGAACCGGTGACCACGACGACCACGACGACCACCCCTGGGACCGGCAGCTCGCCGAGCCAGCACCCCGCTGCCGCTCCCGGTACGGCGGGCTGGACGGCGAGCTCGGGTACCCACGTGACGGCGGTCGCGAGCGACGGCGGCGATACGAACCACGTGTTGACGACGACCAACAACGCGACCCAGCAGTTCAGCACCTTCGATCTGCTCAGCAACCTTGCCGGGAACCAGAACGTCACCTCGGTCACCGGGCTGCAGGTCACCCTCAACGACGTCCGGATCTCGGGCACCTGCGCCAGCAGCCGCGTGCGGGTCCACCTGTCGTGGGACAACGGCCTGACCTGGACCACGGCCAACACGCAGACGGCGGTCCTAACCGTCCCGCCGTCCGGCAACCCTGGCACGGACTACACACTCGGTAGCGCCTCGAACATGACCGCATGGCCGAAGACCGCCGGCACGTGGGGGCAATCGGATATCGCGAACGGCAACTTCCGGCTGCGGTTGACGGCGATCAAGGGCTGTGCCACGGCGGGGGTCCAGCTCATCGTTGACGAGATCATCGTCCGGGTCTTCTACAACCTGGAGACCGTCACGACCACGACTACGACCACGCTCCAGCAGGTCAACGTCACGGGCCCCGGCGGGCAGACGCTGACGCCACAGAAATTCTGGGGCGCGATGCAGAGCCAGGGCGCGCCGAACATCCAGGGCGACGCGTACATGACCAAGTACGAGACGCGCACGAGCGCCCTGAACGGCCTGGACTCCACGAACCCGGACGCGAACTACGCCTGGCAGGACTACTACAACTACGCCGTCGAGATCCCGGCCGGCGCCTCGAACGGGGCGATCTATGTGTACGACCCTGGGTTCTGCGACGGGACGACGCAGGCCGGCACGGGTGAGAACTGGACCGTCGGCGGCGCGAACGGCAACTCGACCCGCGAGCCGGTCAGCGCGTACTTCTCGGTGTACGACACCCAGGAGACGCTGCTCAACAGCCAGGACGACACGTTCGTCAGTGGCAGCGGCACGAACTACCGCCGGATGTCGGGCCAGGACCACGTCATCTACAGCGAGCTCGGTCAATCCACGGCCTCGGGGATCGCCGACTGCAGCGCCCTCGGCTGGCACCTCGACTGGATCCAGATCGCCAGCGGCCTGACGGCCGGGACCTACCGGATCCACTCGTACTCGACCGATGCGACGTCGCTCAACGATCAGAACAACTCCACGGGCCTCAACGCGTTCGCGTTCTACGCGAATGCCAGCGGCGGCACCCCCCGCATCTATGGCCTGGGCGCCATGGAGGCCTATATCCGCCTGCCGGGTGGCCAGGCGTCGGAGTTCTACCTGGCCCAGATCGATGCCGTGCACGCCGGCAAGACGATGATCATCAACCTGTGGGACCCGGGCGACACCGGCGCGCTGTCGGCCTCGCTCGAGATCCTCCAGCCGACCGGTTCCGGGTTCAGCCCGGCCACGTTCGACTACCAGGGGACGGTCGGGACGACCGCCGGCGCCGCGTCCTCATGCAATTCGTTGTCAGGCTCCGGTGTCAGCGCCGTCACGACGAACACGGGCGGCTCAAGCCGCTTCAACGGTTGCTGGCTGACGATCGAGATCGCGCTACCCACGACGTACTCGGCCCCAGCCGACCCGGTCTCGGGCGAGGACGGCTGGTGGAAGATCCGCTACACGATGGGTGGGAGCACGAGCTCGTTCAGCACCGACCTGACGACCTGGCAGGTCAACATCCGGGGCAACCCGGTCCACCTCGTCCTGCCGTGAGCCGCCTGCCGCGGCTGACCGGGATGGTGCGGGGCCACACCGCTGACCTCGAAGTCCCACGCACGACCGTGACCATCGGCTAGTCCAACCGGCGTCCTTCGCAAGGAACGCTGCAAGGCACAGGTCCGATGCTCCAATTCCAACACCTGACCTTCATTCCGACCGTCACCGGAGCCAACACTGCGATGAACCTCTCGACCATCAGGGACGACCAGCCACCGACCGTCGGCCGACGGCCGCGGGAACGCGGCCAGGTTGCCGTCATCTTCGCCGGGGCGATGCTCCTCTTCGTGCTGCTCGCCGCGACCGTCATCGACCTGTCCTGGTACTGGACGAACAACCTGCGCATGCAGCGAGCCGCCGATGCCGCCGCACTCGCAGGCGTCGTGTTCCTGCCGAGCCAGGTCGGTCAGGCCGTGACCACCGCCCGCGCGGAAGCCGCCAAGAACGGCTACACGCACGGCGTCGGTGGCGTCGTGGTCACCCCGGTCCAGGATCCGTCGAACAACCGGCGGCTGCTGGTCACGATCCGCGGTCCGGTCGGCACGTACTTCGCACGCGCGGTCGGGATCACGTCGTGGAATGCCCAGCGGACCTCGAAGGCCGACTACGTCCTGCCCGTCCCGATGGGCAGCCCGCAGCACTACTACGGCGTGGGCTTCTACCAGGGACGCCAGGCCACGAACAACAACATCGCCAACAACACGGACTGGAACACGACGGCGCAGTCCGTCTCGGGCGGGCAGTGGTCCAACCCGGACCGGGCCTTCTCCAACAACGACAGCTACACGACCGAGGACGCCAACAACCACACTCAGATCTGGGGGAACTTCAATCTCGACACCGAGATCCCGAACGACGCGACCCTCGTCATCGACGGCCTCGAGGTCCGCCTCCAGGACGTGCGCCTGACCGGGAGCGGCACGTCCACGAACTGTCGCGTCCAGGTCGCGGTGCGCAAGACGTCGTCGGGCGCCTGGTCGGCCAACGTGCCGACGCCGGCCCTGACCACGAGCGACACGGACCCGGTCCAGGGCAGCAACTCCAGCCTCGCGCTGTGGACGCCCCATACGACCTGGACCCGATCGGACTTCGCCAACGGCGCCTTCCAGGTCCGGCTGACGTGGAACGACAACGTGGCGGGCTGCGCGAGCAACCGAAACGTGCAGCTCGATCAGCTCGAGGTCCGCGTCCAATACCACACGGTCACCACGACCTTCTCCGACGTGACCCTGTCGGTCAACGACCCGGCGACCGGGACGGCGCTCGCGTCGCAGGGCTTCTGGGGCGCGGTCTTCACGTCCGGCGGTATCCGCGAGAATGGCGACCGCCACGCCCCATCGTTCCTTGGCAACGGGACCGGGGCTCCGGCCAAGTCGGCCAACCCCAACTACGACGCCGGTGGCTACGACTATCTCGTCGAGCTGCCCGGCGGGTCCGGGCAGGTTCGGGTATTCGACCCGATCTATTGCGCGACGGGACCCAACCCGACGCGGCGGCTCGTACGGTGCCGGCGACCACTGGACCGGCACGCCGAGCGGCCAGGTCGACGCACCGGTCGGCGTCACGTTCCGCCTCTACAACACCAACGGCACCCTGTCCAACACGGCCGACGACGGCGCCCCCGTCGGCACGCTGACGTACGATCCGGGCAGCGCGACCCTCGGCGACTTCAGTGGCAACTTCGGGACGCCGTCGAACCAGGGCGACGCCAACGCCCAGAACTGCGCCACGCATCCCGCCCACAACCAGTGGGTGCCGATCGACGGGCGGCGCCCTGCCTGGCGGCACCTACCGGCTGAACGTCAACACGTCGCTCGATGCGGACAACATGAATGTCGGCGCCGAGAACCTCTTCTCGATCTGGGCGACCTCGGCGGGCTCCGCCCGCGTCTATGGCAGCGGCCGGATGGCCGCGTATACCAACCTCGACGGTGGCCTGCAGGCGTTCTACTTCTCGCAGATCGAGGCTGTCCATGCCGGCAAGCAGATGGTCATCGAGCTATTCGATCCGGGCGAGGTCAGCGGCAACGGCTTCCTGCGGTTCCAGAACCCGGATGGCAACGCGTACAACTACGCGACGTTCGACTGGGTGTCCGACGACGGCCGGTCGGGGAACAACGTGACCCAGATCCAGACCTCGGTGGGCGGCTCCGCCCAGTTCAACAATCGGCTGCTGACCATCACGGTCGACCTGCCTACCACGTACGGCAGCACCGGTCTCAACCCGCCCGGCGACATCACGACCGAGCAGGGCTGGTGGCGCGTGGAATACAACGTCACCGGCGGCAACGACACGACGACCTGGGCGGTGAGCATCCGGGGCAACCCGGTCCACCTCGTGCTGCCCTAGCGACACGCGACGCTCCAGGGGGTCGACGACCGTCGGGCATCCGCCCGGCGGTCGTCGCGTTCTGTCAGGCGCTGGGCACCACCGCGGACGTCCGTGACGCGACCGTGATGTCCGAGATCTGGAGCGGCGCGAGCGTTCCGAGCGACATGGCCACGACGACGGCGTCGTCGTCTGGCTCGAGGACGAAATCGGCCTCGGGGTTGACGAACGCGTGGCCGCCCCGGTTGACGGACAGCAGCGTCGCTCGGTGCTCGGTGCGCAGACGCGCGGCGACGGCGTCGATGGACAGGCCGATGTAATCGTCGGGCAGGGTGATGCGATACAGCTCCGAGCCTTCGCCACCCGAGACGATGTCGGTCACGATCCCCGAGAGCCCGGGATAGAGCGCCGAGCGCGCGAGCAGGTGCGAGGCGACCTTGGACGTCACGAGCAGCTCGTCGACGTCGGCGCGCCGGAAATGCGCCTCGTGCTTTGGGTTGTTGACCTCGGCCACCGTGCGGACGCCCGGCGCCGCATGCTCGATGGCGAGGACCGTCAGGATCGAATGCATGTCCGCCTCGTCGGACGCGTCGCGCGGGAAGACGAGGGCGGCCGTGGCCTCCTCGATGCCGGCGCGCTTGAGGTCGTCCTCGTTGGTCGGCTCGCCGCGCACGAAATAGACGCTGTCACCGGCGGGATTCTTGTCGACGTCGGCGAGCACGACGACCTTCGATTGGTAGTCGTCGCCCCGCAGTTCGGCGATGAGGTCGCGGGCGGTCGAATTCCAGCCGCACACGACGATGTGGTTCCTGTACCCCGATGCACCCAAGCCCTGGCCCTCCTTCAGCAGGAAATCGATGACCATGGCGACGAGCGCGCCGGTGATCATGCCGAGCATCGCGACCCCGAACAGGATGAGGAACCAGCCGATCAGTCGGCCGGCCGGCGACGTGACGTACGCCGAATCGCCCTGCCCCAGCACCGTGGCGATCCCCCAGTTGAACGAGTCGAAGATCGACTCGAGCGTCCACGACTTCTCGAACAGCGTGATGAGGACCGCGGCCGCGAGCACGAAGCCCACGATCCCCTGCGCCAGCGACAGGAAGAAGCGTCGGTCGAGCTGCCCCCGCATCCGTCCGAGGTGCCACAGCAGGCGACGGATGACAGGGGCGTCCAGGATCGGCAGGGAGCGCGAGATCCGTGGTCGCCGCATCCGCCCGATCGTGCCACACGGACCGGCCCCTCGCCAGTCGCGATCGACGTCAGTCGCCGAGCGCCTTGGCCTCGTCGACGTGCACGCCGTCGATCGCCGCAACCACCGCCATCAGCGCCGCGCCGCGCTCGACGTCGTGCGACAGGAATTCGAGCTCCACCGACAGTCGATCACCCTGGTCCCCGTTCGTGGCGAGGTGGGCGACCCGCCCGCCCGACTCGGTGACCACCTCGACGACGCGAGCGAGGGCGCTGGGATCGGCGGCCGCAAGGCGCATCCGGACACGGTGCTGATCGCGCCCGATCCGATCGGTGATGAGCCGCAACGGCCACAGCGAGACGATCGCGATGACCGTCACGGTCACGCCGATCAGCCATGCCCCGGAACCGGCCGCCATGCCCACCGCGGCGGTCGCCCACAGGCTCGCAGCGGTCGTCAGACCGCGGATGGTCGCGCCTTCCTTGAGGATCGCGCCGGCCCCGAGGAAGCCGATGCCCGACACGATCTGGGCGGCGATCCGGCCGGGATCGGCGCCGGGCGCCGCGAAGGCAGCGATCGACAGGACGGTGAAGGCGGCGGAGCCAAGCGACACGAGCAGGTGGGTGCGCATCCCGGCGGGATGGTCGTGGATCTCGCGCTCGAGGCCGACCAGGGCACCGAGCAGGGCCGCCAGGAGGAGTCGTGCGGCGTAGCCGGCGTCCGTGCCGAGATCGAAAGCCATGGGCCGACAGTCTACGCGGGGGTCGACGTGCCCAGGAGTCCGTCCGCCACCATGTCGAGCGTCCCCTCGACGATCGCCTCGCGCTCCGACCGTGGCAGCAGACCGTCGCCGAGGAGCACGGCCGCGCCGTGGACGGAGATCCAGGCGAATGCCTCGGCCCCGCTGCGGGGCACGGCCAGCCGGCCGGCGGCATCGAGCGCGTCCAGCGACTCGGACAGCGTCGCGTAGGGCGACGGGTCGTCGGGCACGTAGAGGTCCGGCGGGCAGGCGCGGAACGCGACTTCGAAGAGACCCGGCTCGTCGAGCGCGAAACCGATGTAGGCGCGACCGGTAGCGCGGAAGCGCGCGTCCGCGACGGGCGCCGTGCCTTCGGGCAGGGCCGCGATCGCGTCGGCCATCCGCCGGGCGAGGGCCTCGCGGGCCTCCGACCCCACGTGCGCCAGGAGACCCTCTCGGTTGGGGAAGTGGCGGTACGCCGCGCTCGGCGAGACGCCCACGCGACGGGCCGCCTCCCGGACGACGACCCCGTCGGCACCCCCCGCCGCCGCGAGGTCGGTCGCGGCCGAGACCAGCGCACGACGCAGGTCGCCATGGTGATAGCGGCGGGCGTCCGTCGTCGTGGTCGTCATCCGTCGATGTTGACAGCGTTCACATCAGGTGTAAAGTAGACGGTGTTCACATAGCCCACCCGTTCGCGGGAGATCCAGGAGCACAGGCCATGGCCGAGGTCATCAACGGTCGCCGGACGGCGGCACTCGACGACGACGTCGTCGTCTTCGTCATCGGCATGCGGATCAACCGGTTGCGCCGCCTCCGGTCATGGCTGCCCGCATTCCGGGCCATGCCGCGCATGCTCCGCGAGCTGAGCGCCGACGAGGAGCTCGGCCTGCTCGGTGTGCACAGCTACTGGGCCGGCCGGGTCATCCTGGCGGTCCAGTACTGGCGCTCGTTCGAGCACCTCGAGGCCTTCGCCCGGTCGACGGAGCACGAGCACCTGCCGGCCTGGCGCGAGTTCAACCGCCTTGTCCGCGACAACGGCGACGTCGGCATCTTCCACGAGACGTACCGGGTCGGACCTGGCACCGCCGAGACGTTCTACGGGAACATGCCACCGTTCGGCCTGGCCGCCGCGGTCGGCGGCGTGCCGGTCGACCGTCGTGGCCAGTCGGCGGGACGGCGGATGGGCACCCGCACGGTCGACGAGCCGGCGGTCGCGCCCTACTGATCCGCCACGGAGACGTCGGCGACGTCGGCGCCCAGGGCGGCCACGAGATCGGCCGGCGCAAGATGCAGGCTGACCCCGAACGCCCCGCCGCCGACCGAGACGATCGGCTGGCCCATGACGCTCGTGTCGGCGATCGCCGGCCACGACCGGGCCGATCCGAACGGGGTGATCATGTGCCGCTCGTAGCCCGTCGCGGCGCGGGCTTCGTCGGCGTCCGGGAGTGCCAGGCGGCGCGCTCCGACATGGCCGCGCAGCTTCGGCCAGTCCAGCCGCCGGCCCGCCGGGACCAACACGAATAGATAATCGTCGTCGCCACGGCGAACGACGATCGTCCGGAGCAGACCAGCCAGCGGGATCCCCTGGAGTCCGGCGGCCTCCTACGGCGCTGCCGGCTCGCTCGGTCACGACCACCCGATGGGCGATCCCGGTCACGGCGATCGCCCGAGTCGCGGGTGTCTCGGACGACGGCGACCCGTCGCGCTCGGTCATCCGGGGAACACGGTCCCGCCATTGGGCGACAGGACCTGCCCGACGTAGGCGTCGCCGCCCGGACCGGCCAGGAACGCGATCGTCGCCGCGATCTCGTCCGGTTCCAGGAAACGTCCGATGCGGACGGCTTGCCGTTCCGCCGCGATCGCGGCGGCGTCGTTGTCGCGCAGCATCGGCGTGTCGACGGGCCCCGGCGCCACGGCGTTGACCCTGATCCCCAGCGGAGCGAGCTGGTAGGCCAATGCTCGGGTGAACCCGAGCAGGGCCGCCTTGGCCGTGACGTACTGGACGCTCTGGTTGCCCAGCCAGATCGATTCCGAGGCGATGTTCACGATGCGACCCCAGCCGCGCGCGGTCATGCCCGGGAGGACCGCCTGGGTGACGTGGAACGCCCCGTCGACGTGGACGTCGAGGACGCGCCGCCAGTCGTCGAAGGCGACGTCGCTGAACCGCCCGGCACCGGGCACCCCGGCGTTGTTGACGACGATGTCGACCGCGCCGGCGTCCGTGCGCCAGTCGCGGATGGCATCGCCCACCGCGGGTCCATCCGTCACGTCGACGGGCAGCCCGGTCGCCGTTCCACCGGCGTCGCGGATCAAGGTGGCGACCGCATGGGCGCCCGGGCCGTCACGATCGAGGCAGCCCACATCGGCACCATCGGCCGCGAGGCGGATCGCCGTCGCCCGGCCGATGCCCGAGGCCGCGCCCGTCACGAGCGCGACGCGACCGTCGAGCGGCCGTTCAGCCATCCGGGATCGGGTCGACCAGCTCGATCCGGATGCGCTTGTTGATTCGTCCCTTCGACTCGTAGCCGGTCACCCGGATGCGGCCGACCTCGCGCGTGTTGGCGACGTGCGTGCCGCCATCGGCCTGCAGGTCGAGGCCGACGATCTCGATCGTGCGGATCTGCTCGATGCCCGGTGGCAGGAGATTGATCTTGGTCCGGATGAGGTCCGGGATCGCGAACGCCTCGGCACGGGGCAGGACGTTGACGCGCACGTCGCGCTCGGCGACGAGCTCGGCGTTCACGGCCGCCTCGATCGAGTCGACGAGGTCGCCCGACATCGACTCGAACTCGAAGTCCATCCGCCCGGCACCAGGTTCCATGTTGCCGCCGGTCACCTGCGCACCATGGTCGCGCCACACGACGCCACACAGCGCGTGGAGGGCGGTGTGCGTGCGCATCAACGCGAGGCGGCGCGCCCAGTCGAGGTCGACCTCGACGGTATCGCCCGGACGGGGCGGGTCGGTCTCGTCAGCGCGCGAGCTCATGGACGATCTCGCCGCTCGCCTTTCGGGCGCCCCGAACGGTCCATGTCCGGCCATCGGCGGCCCGCAGCAACAGGCCCCGGTCCGGCGGCTGCCCGCCGCCACCCGGGTAGAACACCGTCCGATCGAGGACGACGAGGGTGGCGTCCCGGACTCGACATGCCGGACGGTCGCCTCGATCGAGCGCGCGTAGGCGTCCGTGTAGCAGAGCTGCTCGCCGGGCGGCGTCACTCGGCGTGGATCGTCCCGGTCATGGTCGGGTGGACGGTGCACAGGAAGGGGTAGTCGCCGGCGGCGAGCGCCGGCGCGTCATACGTCTGTTCGGCGACACCGTTGAACACCGCCCCCTGGAACAGGGAGGCGCCGGCGGCATCCTTGATCTCGACGTTGTGGGGGATCCCCGCGTCCTGGTTCTTGAACAGGATCTGGAAGGGCGCGTCCGCCGGTGCGGTCACCTCGGGGGTCGTGAAGGCGATGCCCTCGGCCACGACCTCCACGGCGTCGCCGGTGCCGGCGGAGGCCGACGCGCTCGCCGGCGCACTGGCGCTGGCGCTCGCCGATTCGCTCGGCGCCGGTGCCGATCCGCTCGGCGCCGGTGCCGATCCGCTGGGGGCGATGCTGGGGATCGGCGTGGGCGACGGGGCGGGCGCGTAGGTCCAGCCAGGCTTGGCAGCGGTGCACGCCGTCAACAGGAACATCGCCAGCACGACGGACAGGGACGTCAGGATGCGCATCGCGTTCGGGAAACCTCTCGGCATGGCGCGGATGACCGCGCTCGGGTGTTCGGGACGATGCTACCTCGTCGGCGCCCCGGAGGTCCGACTAGTACTAGGGACCCAGGACCTCACCGGTACCATCGTCCGGATTGCCGATGGACCATCGTGGGGATAGCCTCCTCTTCCCCCGTGCAGGTGCGGTCGACGCACCGCGGGAGAGCCCCGGAGTCACACCCACATGATCCGACCCTTCATCGACCGGGCCTGGCACGTCATCGTGTTCATCGGTCCGATCCTGGCCATCGCCCTGGCGTTGGTCGCGGCTCGCCGCTGGTAGTCCCGGCGGCCATGGGCCGGCCTCTCAGGTCGCGATCGCGCGACCGCTGACCTCGCTATTCGCTCGTCGGACATTGCTGGCCGACGATCGTCCTCATTCGAGACCCGGAGACCTCCCTCCGGGTCTCGCTCTTTGTCCGGGCGGGCCATCGGCTCGCACGTTCCGTCAGGCGCGGTCGGTCAAGCCCAGTCGGATGGCCACCGCCGCGGCCTCCACGCGACCCGACACGCCGAGCTTCGAGAGGATGTTGCCGACGTGGACGCCGACGGTCTTCTGGCTGATGAACAGGCGCTCGCCGATCTCGCGGTTCGTGCGTCCCCGCGCGATCTGGACGAGGACCTCCCGCTCCCGACCGCTCAAGCCGAAGGTGTCGCGGCCCGTCGGCGCGTCCTGCGGATTGCCCCGCCGCAGGGCATCGGCCACGTCCGACCGTTCGCCCTCGCCGGTCACCGCGACCGGGACCGCCGCGACGACCCCGACGAGCGGGCGCGATCGGTCGTCCGGTCCGACCAGCCGGTCATCGACCTCGCTCGGGAGCGTGATCAGGGCACGCCCGGCCAGTTCGCGCAGCTCGCGCAACAGCGGCAGTGCGCCGAGGGACATGGCGATCTCGACCGCGTCCGAGAGGGGCACGCGGGCATCGGCCCGCCCCGCTCGCCCGGCCCCGGAGCCGAGGATCGCCTCCGCCTCGCGCCAGCGCGCTCGGGCCGTCTCGTAGGGGATGTGGAGCGAGCTCCAAGCGTCGCCGACCGCCGTCCACGCAGCGGGCTCGTCGCGACCGTCGACGCGCCGGCGATGGGCCCGAGCCGTGGCCAGCCACGCATCGGCCAGCCGGCGCGAGCCGAGCGCGGGATCCACGCCGTGACGCTTGCACGATGGCCTCGGCTGACCGGATCACCTCGCGTGCCCGCTCGCGCGCCGCCGCCAATCCGGCCAGGTCGCGCTGCTCGCGGGCCTCGGCGGCGCCGGCCGCCTCGACCTCGATCGCCGCGGCGGCGGTCCGGGCGGCGAGGATCCAGTCCTCGGTCTCGCGCACGAGCGACCAGCCGCGCTCGGCGGCGCGCCGGGCATCGGCGAGATCGCCGCGCCACAACGCGAACGACGCCGACGCGAGATGGAGCGGCACGGCCTGCTGGGCGTCGCGGACCGCCTCGAGCTCGAGGAGCGTCTGGCCCAGCAGCCGACCGGCCGCCTCCCCCGCCGTCAGCTCGATCTCGACGGTGGCCAGGGACACGAGGGCGTTGAGGAAGTTGATGCCCGTCGGCAGCCACTCGAGCGCGATCCGGCTCATATCGCGGGCTTCCTCCCAGCGTCCCAGGAGGAACAGCGAATCGGCCGCGTTGCCGCGGAGGACGTTGCCGTACACCGCCTCGAGGCCGGCGTCCTTGGCGGCGGCGATACCCTCTGACGCGACCTCGACCGCCTCCTCGTGTCGCCCGGCGAGCTCGAGCACCGTCGTCAGGTTGGCATGGACGCGGAACAGCTCATCGAGATCGCCGAGCTCTTCGGCCATCGCCCGAGCCTCGGTCAGGGTCGCGAAGGCGGTCGCCGGGTCGGCTCGCCAGCCGAGCGAGACCCCGAGGGTCGTCGTCGCGTGCAGCTCCCAGCGGCGTGCCGGCGGGTCGCACGCACGGGCGATCCGGATGGCATCCCGGGCGAGCTTCTCCGCCTCCGAGAAGATCCCCTCGAGCATCAGCATCTGGGCGAGGCCGGCGACGACCCGGGCGCGGGCCGGGGATGGCGCGGTCGGGACGAGATCGACGGCCCGGCGCCGCGCGGCGAGCGATCCTTCGGCGTCTCCCGCGACCCGTCGGAACTGGGCCAGGCGGTCATGCGTGAGGCCGAGACGGGTGCGGTCCCGGCGGCCGTCGGTCGACGCGATCGCGGCATCCAGGTAGGCAGCGGCGCGGACGGGCTTGCCGGCAGCGAAGGCGGCCTCGGCGGCACGGGCGTTGAGCTCGGCCGGCGGGATGGCCGGCGGGTCGCTCCGGCGCCGGCCGCCATGGCGCGACGTCACGCCGGTCGCACTGCCGGCCGCGATGGCCAGCTCGAGCGCGGCGAGCTCGTCGAGGGGCGCGTCAACCGCCGCGGAGGCGTCGGCGGCGGCGATCGCCGCATGGCGGACCGACACCGTGTCGAGGGCCGCCTGGAAGTGATGCATCGCGACGAACGGCTGGTCCTCGAGGGCGCGCGCGACCGCCGCGTGGTGGCGGATGCGAACGGACGGGAGGAGGTCCGCCTCGATGGCCTGGCCGACGAGCTCGTGGCGGAGCGACAGGCCCGTCGTCGTCCTCGCGCACGAAGCCGTACTCGATGGCTTCGTCGAGCCCGTGGGTCAGGTCCGCGTCGAGGATGCCGTCGCCGCGCCTGGGCGCGCTCGAGGAGCGCGGCGGCCCACCCGTGAGCTCGGCCTCGAACGACTCGGCGATCGCGGCCAGGTCCGCGCGGGCGAGCGGCCGCCCGGCCGGAGCCAGCAGGCGCAGCACGCGCCGCGCCTCATGGGACCGGGCGGCGATCCGGGCGAGGACCAGGTCCTGGAACGACGACGTGAGCGACACGGCGGGCAGCTCGCGCCGCGCCGCCAGGAGCTCCTCGGCGACGAGCGGGCGGCCACCCGACCGCTCGGCCACCACGACCAGCACGCTCGCCGACGGTCGGGATCGTCTCGATGGCCTCGATCAGGCGGGCGAGCTCATCCCGCCCGAGCGGCGCGAGGGTCAGTCGAGCCGGCGGACGTGGAGCGGCGGCCAGGCCCACCAGGTCGATGGCCCACGGGTCCTCGCGCCGGATGGCGTCGGCCTGGTACGTGCCGACGATCGCGAGCCGATGCGACCGCGCGATGCGGGCGAGGAACGTGAGGAGCGCCCGGGTTCCCGCGTCGGCCCGATGCAGGTCCTCGACGATCAGCAGGACCGGCTGGCGCTCGCCGAGCCGGCCAACCACGCCGAGCACCGCCTCCAGGAGCCGCGCCTGGCGGCGCTCGGGCACGGCCGTGAAGATGCGCCGCCCGGCGGTCCCGGGTGCCCCCACCCGCTCGGCGAGCTCGGGCATGAGCTGCACGAGCTCGTCGGCGGCGGTTCCCAGCACGTGCCCGAGATCGTCATCGGGCAGCCCGGCCAGCGTCGGGCGCAGGGCCCGGATGACGGGCTGGTACGGGGCGTCGGTGCCGGGTCCGAAGGCTCCGCCGCGCAGGACGGCCATCGGTTCGTGCAGACCGGAGACGCGGCGGACGGCCTCATCGATGAACCGGGTCGTGCCGACTCCGGCCGTCCCGTCGATGAGCAGCGTCCCCGAGGCGCCGTCTGCGGCCGATTGGAGCACACCCGCGAGCCTCGCGAACGCGTCCTCTCGCCCCACGAACCTCGTGCTCGTGTACGTGGCGGGCATCCACGGCATCCTACACGGCGCCATGCGCGGTGGCGGCCTGTGTACCGTCATCTGGATATAGACGTGGTGCGTATCCTCGACACCAGCGACCGCGCCTTTCCAACGCCGCGGTCGACGTTCCGCACGTGGAGGTAGGGAATGAGCAACGTCAAGATGTGGGCCGCCCTCGCCGGGATCGTCCTCGTGGCCGTCGGCCTGCTCGGGTTCGTGGCCAACCCACTCGTCGGCAGCGCGTCCGGGGCCCTGATCCCCACCGACTCGCTCCACAACATCGTCCACCTGGGCACCGGCGCGATCGCCCTGTGGATCGCCTTCGGCACGTCCGGCAAGATGCAGGTCGACGCGCTGATGGGCTTCGGGGTCCTGTATGTCGTGATCTTCGCCGCCGTCCTCGTCAGCCCGACCCTGTTCGGTCTGTTCACCGTGCCGGCCAACGTCGTGATCCACATCATCCATGCCGCCCTGGCCGTCGTCAGCCTCGGCGTGGCCTACATGGCTCGCGGCAGCGTCGCCTCGCGCGTCTGAGTCGCCCGATCGCGATCGACTGACTCGGAGCGTCTGAAGGGGGTGGCTGGCACGCACGGATCGCACGAGCTCGTGATGCTCGTGGCCGCCGCCGTCCTGACCATCGGTGGCGGCGTGATCCTCGTGCGTGCCAGCCTCGATCGCTGGCTGGCACCGTCGGCAGCGGTCGTTGCGACCCTGTCCGCGCCCACCGTCGACATGGGGCCCAGCGCCCTGCGCGATGCTCGGTTCGCCGGTCGCCTCTTCGCGGCCGGCCTGTCGGCCGCCGCGGCCTCGATCCATCTCGGCGCCGGGCCGGATCACATGGCGACCATGGGCGACATGGGCCTGGCGTTCTACGCGGCGGCCATCTTCCAGACCGGGTTCGCCTGGGCCTGGCTGACGTCGGACGGGAACCGGTCCCTGGCCGGGGTCGGCGTGGTCGCCAACATCGCCTTCATCGCCATCTGGCTGTGGAGCCGGACGACGGGCCTCCCGGGGATGTCATTCGGCGTCGAGCCGGTCGGCCTCGCGGACGCCATCACGGTCGCGATGGAGGTGGTCCTGGTCGTCCTGCTCCTCGTCGCCCTCGGTGGTCTGCCGCAACGCGTCAGCGACCGTATACCGAGCGCGACCCTGCCCGGCATCGTGACGACGAGCCTCGTGGCAGGGCTCGGGATCCTTGCCCTTTCGACTGCCATCGCCCTCGTCGATCTCGGCCAGGGGCATGGCCACGCGGGTGACATGCACGCGGCGGCCGGGGACTCGCACACGACGGCCGACGACGGTCACTGAGCCCGGCGTCGACTACCCTTCGGCCGTGACCGACGGCCGGCGAGCCCCGCATCCCGACAACACGCTCAACGAGCTCTCCGGCGGGGAGTGGCTGTACTTCACGAAGTCCGTCCTGACCACGGCCTATCCGTCGGAGCTCGCCCATGCCGCACGGAAGGCTCACGGCGCGAACAAGCCACCGCGCCTCATGGCCCGCCTGATCGAGTTCTTCAGCCGGAGCGGCGAGCTCGTCCTCGACCCGTTCGCCGGCGTCGGAGGGACGCTGCTCGGTGCGGCCATCGCCCGCGGACCGCGGCGGGCGATCGGCATCGAGCTCGACCCGCGCTGGGTGGCGATCTACGAGCAGGTCGTCGCCGGGCTGGGGGCGGAGCGGGACGGGCTCGGCCCGGCCCTCGCCGACCTCGGCACGGCCGACCCGGGCCCGAGCCGCGGGTTTGATCCGAGCGGTGTGGAGATGCGCACGGGCGACGCGCTGGAGATCCTCCCGACGCTGCCTGACGCATCCGTCGACTTCGTCGCGACCGACCCGCCCTACAACATCCAGCTGCCCCTGACGATGGCCGGCGGTCGCCTGGCCGAAACGCACGCGAACCGCCGCACGGACTACGCGATGATCAGTGACGCCCCGGCCGACATCGCCAACGCCCCGGACTACGGCACATTCCTCGACGCGATGGGCCGGACATTCGTCGAGCTTGCCCGCGTCCTGCGTCCCGGTCGCTACGCGGTCGTGATCGTGCGCGACGCCTACCAGTCGGGCCGCTACCAGTTCGTCGGGGCCGACCTGGCCACCCGCGCCGATGCCGCCGGCCTGGTCCCGAAGGGCGACCTCATCTGGCACCAGGCGGGAACGCGGTTGCGCCCGTACGGCTATCCGCGCGCCTTCGTGCCGAACATCGCCCACCAGCACATCCTGGTGCTGCGCAACGAGCCGCCCGGGGCGGGGCGGCAGGGTCAGGCGCGGCGCCGGCTCTCGAGGTAGGCCGCGAGGACGTCGCCATCGACATCCTCACCCATGGTCCACGTGTCGGCGGCGATGGGCATGGTCGCGCTCGGCGCCGACGGCGCCATCAGGTCCTCGATCACCTCGCCGAGGGTCATCTTGTGGATCCAGCCCTGCTGTCCGTCGGGGCACATCACCAGCCAGTAGACGCCGCGCTTCTCGAGCAGCTGGACCTCGTCGCCCTGGTCCAGGAACCCTAGCTCCGTGCCACGCAGCTCGTCGGGCGTATCGAGGAGGCGCACCAGGCTGTAGCGGATGAGCCGGCGCTCGCGGCCGTCGATCGGGCCGACGAGCCCGTGATCGAACGTGAGGCGTGGTGCCGCCCGGACATCACGCACGGGGTCGGCGCGGCGAGCTTCGAGGAGCGATGGCCGGCGCCAGCGTGGCATCGCCGCCTCGCCGTCCAGTGGGTGCGGGATCGTCGGCGGCGCGACGTGCGGCGGGACCTGGGCCGGTGGATCGGCCACGTACCGCGATGGCGTCTCGACCGAGCGCATGGGCAGGTTCGCGTAGGCCGACGCGGTGACGGAGACCGGCCGCGCGGCGTGGGCCGACAGGACCTCGTCGGGTGCCGGCTGGTCACCATCGCGGCGCCGCCTGCCGAAGATACCGAATGCGAGGCTGGCGCCGACCACGCCGGACGTCGTGACGAGGGTCGCGACGACCCCGAGGGGCAGGCTCGGCCGACCATTGGTCAGGAGCTCGATCCCGGCGGCGAGCGCGGAGAACGGGGCGCCCCCATTCCCGCCGATCGGCAGGCCTCCGCCGCCGGTCCCGCGGATGCCACCCAGGCCGTCCTCGCCGCCCGCCGCCCCGGGGTCGATGCCTGGGACGACCGCCACCGCGCCGTCACTGGCGGTCGGCGACGCGGTGGGCGAGGGTGACGGGGCGATCGGCGATGGGCTGATCGGCGAGGCGACGGCGGCAGCGGTCGGGGCTGCCGTGGGCGCGGGTCGCGGCCTGGGCGTCGGCTTCGGGGTCGGGCGGGGTGTCGGCCGGGCCGTCGGGCGCGGGGTGGACCGCGGCGTGGGGCGTGGCGTCGGCTTGGGCGTCGGCTTCGGCGTGGGCTTGGCGGTCGGGGTCGGCGTGGGTGTCGGGGTCGGTGTCGGCGGCGGCGTCGGCAGGCCGGCGATCGTGATCGAACCCGACCGGTCCGTGTCGGAGTTGCCGTCCTGGCTGCGTGCCTCGAAGGTGACCCGATGGATGCCCGCCGGCAGCTTCCCCGACCAGTGGAAGGTCACGCGCTGTTCCCAGTCGGTGCCGCTTCCCTTGGTCATCGTCTTGGTCAGGTCGCCGATCTGGACGCGGACCCACTCGGCCGGGGAGCCGTCGCTGTCCCGGTACGCGACCGAGAGCTCGATGGTCGTCGCGGTCGTCCCGAGGCGCGGGCGCACCGACGGGTCGAACAGTCGCGTCGGGTTCGCCGCCCATGCCGGGGCGAGGGTCGACAGCAGCAGCCCGGCCGCCGCCAGGATCGCGACGACCGGTACGTGCCAGCGACCGCTTCCGCGTGCGCGCGTCGCGGGAACGGGCAGGCGATCGGCAAGGTGCATCCTGTTCGCGAGGATGCGTTTTCGCCCCGGTGGCAGGCAATGGTACGGGGGTCCGGGCGGAGTACGCCGAGAGGCGCGTTGCACGCCGACAACGAGGTCCGGAAACGCACGGCGGACCGGTGCGGTCTGGTGCGGCACGTGGTCCGACCGGCCGCCTCTCGTTACCCCGGTTCGCCCATCGACCGGCCGGGCGCGGACCGCGAGCATGGTGGCCATGGAGGTCATCCACCCATCCCGCTTCGGCCGACGACCCCCGATGGCGCCCCTGCTTGGCGGCACGGTCATCGGCACGATCCTGGTCGTCGCCGGCGTCGTCCTGGCCTACGTGGCGATCGCGACGCCAGCGCTCCAGACCGCGCTTCCCAGCGGCCGGCCGAGCTTCGGCCAGATGGCCACCGGTGCGCTGATCTGGGCCATCGCCCTGATCGCACCCGCGGCCTTCGTGCTGGTCGGTGCCGGCCGCCTCGTGCGCATCCTCGGCGCGGCCCGTTCCCGGATCCCGCGTCGGTCGACGACGGTCCGTGCCCTCGACGGCATGGCCGACGACGTCCTGGTGGCGACGTCGATCACGCTGTCGGACGGTCGGGCCGTGTCGGAGCTCGTCGTCGGGCCATTCGGCGCGGCGGTCATCCGTGAGCTGCCCCCGGCCGCGGTGACACGCATCCGCGATGGCCATTGGGAGCTGCGCCTGGCACGCGGCTGGATCCGCATCGAGAACCCGCTCGAGCGGGCAAGCCGCGACGCGGAACGGGTCCGTCGCTGGCTCGGTGACGACGACGCCGACTTCGTGGTGAAGGTCTACGCGGCGGTCATCGGCGCTGGATCCGAAGGTGGTCCGGACGACCGATTGCGCCGTCCTCAGCCCGGACCAGCTGGTCGCCTGGATCGGCGCGCTCCCGCCGCAGCGCAGCCTGACCGAGGGTCGTCGCCAGCGGATCGCCGACACCGTGCGAGCCGCAGCGGGCTGACCGGGCCGTCGTGCTGGTAGGGGAGCCAGGACTCGAACCTGGAACCAGCGGGATATAAGCCCGCCGCTCTGACCGTTGAGCTACTCCCCCGCGGCGATGCTACACCCGGGGGATCGACACGTCAGTCGTCGCCCGCGGGCGGTCAGTCCTGGTGGAGCAGCCGGCCCGCGATCTCGCGGAGGCGCAGGGGACGGCCCGTCAGCGGCTGGAAGCCACCGTCCCGTTCGTCGCCTCGACCGTCGCTGAGCAGCGCGCCGCCCGGCTCCCAGGCGCGTGAGGGCAGTCTCGCGACGAACTCCCGGTCCTCCTCGGACTGGGCGGCCTCGATCGGGAGGTCGTCGGGATCGAACGGTCGCAGGGCCGTGGCCGCCGGGGCCGGTGGTCGGGAATAGGCGGGCGCTCCGTACAGCTTCGGGAGCGCGACGTGCTGCTCTTCGATGGACACGAACGACCTCGAACGTTGGGCGATCCCCGAGAGCCTCGGAGACTACCGGATGATGATACGGAGCCGTGGCCAGCCGGAATGGTACCGATGGGCTATGTCGTCCGGGACGTGCCCGCAGCACGTGGTGTGCGTCGGCCACATCGGGTTCATCGAAGCAGCGGCCGGACCAGCTGGATGGCCACGACCATGACCAGCCAGGCGACCGGCACGGCGGCGAAGAATCCGAGGGCGGCGCTCCAGACGTGTCGTCGGCGGATCGTCCCGGCCCCGGACGGTTGGGGCACCACGAGATACGTCACGATCGTCCCGACCGCGAGGACGAGGACCGCATAGCCCGTCAGGGCGAGCAGCCGGAGATCGCCGCCGGGCAGGGCCGTGCCGCGCTCGATGGCCAGGTCGTAGGCCAGGTAGACGACGGCCAGCACGACCGCCACGGTGAGGCTCGACAGGACCGCCCTGACGATCGGCCGCGGCGCGTTGCGAAACTGCCGCCAGCGGATCGCCGCCCACGAGCGCTGGCGGACCGGCGAGCCGTCAGCCACTGCCGAGGATGGTGAGCGTCCGACGCGGCGGCAGGGTCTCGGGGCTGTGGGCGGCCAGCAGCTCCACGCACTCCATGAACCGCTCCAGCTCCGCCTCGGACGTGTAGAACCCGACGCTGATCCGGATCGCGTCGATGAGCGGGATGGTCCGGACGACCGCGAACACCCGTGCGCCGAGCTCCTCGACGGCGGCATCCGCCGTCCAGCCGGCGATACGGAACGTCACGAGCGTCGCCATCCGGTCGCGCGGTGTCACGACCTCGACCCCCGGGATCGCGGACAGGCGGTCGTGCGCCCGGCGGGCCATCGCGGCACCCCGCTCGTACACCCAGTCGAGACCGACGAACATGCTGAGCCAGCCGATCGAGCGAGCCATGCCCACGATCGACGGGCGATGGTAGTTCGAGCCCTCGAAGCGCCGGGCGTCGGGCCACCACGTGGCGAGACCGGCCGAGTCCGACGTCTCGAAGCTGTAGTGCCCGGCGAACGACGGGGCGAGCTGGGCGCGGGCGGACGGCGCGAAGGCCACGGCGCCCATGCCCTCCGGACCGAGCAGCCACTTCTGGGCCGCCACCGCGTAGACGTCCGCCCCGGTGGCGTGCAGGTCGACCCGCATCGCGCCCGCGCCCTGGGCACCATCGACGATCACGACCGCGCCGACGGCATGGGCGATCTCGGCGATCCGGGCGATGGGCAGGACCGTGCCGGTGGCCCACAGCACGTGCGACAGCACGACGGCCCGGGTCCGCTCGTCGATCGCCGCCTCGAATACGGCGGCGACCTCGTCGTCATCGCCCGAACCGGCGGCGTCCACGAAGGCGAGCTCGATCCCGGCGCGCTCGCGCAGGGCGTACAGCGCGCCGACGCCGCCGGGGTGCTCGAGTCGGGTCGTGACCGCGCGATCGCCGGGTCGCCAGTCGATGGACCAGATGCCGACATTCATCCCGTCGGTCGTGGAGTGCGTCAGCGCGATGTCGGCTGCGTCCGCAGTCAAGACCGCGGCGACGGAGGCGCGCGCCTCGGCCATGCGCTGGACGGTCTCGAGGTAGTAGCCGTGGTGGGCCCGGCCCGTGTGGAGCTCGTAGTCGGCGAGCTCGGCCATGGCTGCCGCGGTCTCGGCCGGCAGGGGTCCGACCGACCCGGTGTTGAGGTAGATGCCCGCTTCGAGTGCGGGGAGGGCCGCCCGGACTGCGGCCACGCGGTCCGCATCAGGGGGGTTCGGGGCGACCACGGCCCGTATCATACCGACGATGTCCGGCCTGGCCCGTCCCGAACTCCTGGCCACGACCGAGTGGCTCGCCGAGCACCTGGGCCGCCCGGGGGTCCGCGTGCTCGACGCGCGCTGGCGACCCGACGGGACCGGCGAGGACGTCCATCGCGCCGGACATATCCCGGGCGCCGTCGCGGTCGATTGGCGCGCCGACCTCGTCGACATGGACCAGGCCGGCGACACCATCCGGGTCGCGGCGCCTGGCCGCGTCGCGACCGCCGCCGACCGGGCGGGGATCGGCGAGGAGACCACGATCATCGTCTACGACGACACGCAGGGCCTGTATGCGGCGCGCGTGTGGTGGACGTTCCGGACCTATGGCGCCGAGCACGTGCGCATCCTCGACGGCGGCTTCCCGGCGTGGGAGGCCGAGGGCCGGCCGGTCGAGCGGGGTGCCGTGGAGCCACCGCCCGAGCCGCTCACGCCGTTCAGCCCGCGCGGTCCGAATCGGCTGCATCTCACGACGTCCGACGTGCGTGGCTTGCTCGGGGCGCCCGGCATCACGCTGCTCGACGCGCGAGCCCCGGCCGAGTACCGCGGCTTCGAAGGCAACACGCGCCGTCTCGGCCACATCCCCGGCGCGATCAACGTGCCCGTGGGCTCGATGCATGCGGCCGGCAGCCAGCGCCTCCGCGACGGTGGCGAGCTGCGCGACCGGCTGCACGCCGCGAACGTCAGCCGCGGTGGGCGGATGGTCGCCTACGACGGCTCCGGTGTGGCCGCGGCCAAGCTCGCCTTCGTGCTCAGCCTGCTGGGCCACGACGACGTGGCCGTGTACGACGGCGGCTGGGCGGAGTGGGGCAACCGGCTCGACCTGCCGGTCGACCGCTAGGCCCTACCAGCCGCTTGGCGGCTCCGGCGGCGTCTCGACCTTGGGACCGCTCGAGTCGATCCCGGCCCACGGATCGGTCACCCGGTGCGGGGCGAGGATCTGGGCACGCTCGTGGTTGATGGCAAGCAGGTCGGCAGTCGCCCGGGCCTCGCCGAGGACGTCCGACCAGTAGGTGGCGTCGGTGATGGGCAGGAAGTTCCCGGTCAGCTCCGACAACGCATCGCGCAGGCTGCGCTCCGGCATCAGGTGGATGAAGCCGGTCACCTTGAACGGCGGCACCGAGATCAAGGCTTCTTCCGGGATCTTCGGGGTGCGCAGCTCCGGCGCCGGTGCCACCGGCTCGTTGACGACCGAGAACAGCACGGACGCTAGGTTGACCTGAGCAAACTCGGCGCGCGTCGACTCGCCATGCGTGCCGAACTCCTCGGTGGTCACGTCCGCCAGGACGAGGAACCGCTCCTCGGCCATGTTGAGCATGTCCGTCACGCGCCGCTGGCGCGTCGACAGGGACCCGCGGATGACGAACGAATCCGTGTACAGCGTCAGCCGGACCTGCTGCGGTGGTGCCGCCAGAGCGTCGAACATGCCGGAAGGATACGCGGCAGGTCGAGCGCCGGTCAGACCGGCGTGGGCGGGACGGTCCGAGCCCCTGCCGTGACCAGCAGCTCGGAGCCGTGCTGGAGGCCCTCGTACAGCGCGGTCACGGTCTCGACCGTGTCGATGTCGTCGACCGTCTTGTCGCGGCGCAGGGCGTGGATCCGCGGGAACCGCAGGCTGAAGCCGGAACCGTGGCGCTTGCTGCGGACGATGACGTCGAAGGCGATCTCGACGACGACCGTCGGTTCGACCTGCCGATAACGCCCGAACCGGGCGATCGTGTGCGCCTCGAACCACGCGGTCATCTCGGCGATCTCGGCATCCGTCAGGCCGCTGTACGCCTTGCCGATGTTGACGAGCTTGCCGGTGGTCTCGTCGCGTACGGCGAAGGTGTAGTCGGACAGCACCCCGTGACGCTTCCCGTGGCCGACCTCGACCCCGACGACGACGCAGTCGATCGTCGCGAGCGCCTTCTTCATCTTCAGCCAGCCGAGACCGCGTCGACCCGGCGAGTAGCCGCTCGTCGGGTCCTTGACCATCAGGCCCTCGTTGCGTCGACCGCGGGCATCGGCGAAGGCGACCTCGAGGGCGTCCGCATCGCGGGCGACGGCGAGGTGCGAGCGGATGAAGCGACCGCCGTCGTCGACGAGCGGGAGGTCGATGCGATCGAGCCGTTCCCGCCGCGTCCGGAGCGGCTCGCGCAGGAGCGGCTCGACCGTGGCGTCGCCATCGGGATCGTCACCGGCGCCATGAGCGAGCAGATCGAAGGCCACGAAGATGACCGGGATGTCGCGCTTGATCGCATCGGACGGTGACTTCCGGCCGAGGCGCGCCTGGAGGCTGATGAACGGCAGCACCAGGTCGTCCTTGAAGGCCAGGATCTCGCCGTCGACGACACCGGTCCAGCCGAGCGGCCGGGCCGCCTCGACGATCTCCGGGAACTGGTTGCTCACGTCGTGCAGGTCGCGCGAGTAGAGCCTGACGTCGGGACCGCGCTTGTGGAGCTGGGCGCGGATGCCGTCGTACTTGTCCTCGACCCAGACCTCCGGGCCGAGGCGGCCGATGATCTCGTCCGCGTCCTCGGCCGGCGAGGCGAGCATGAACTTGAGTGGATGGAACAGTGCCAGCTCGGCGTCGCCCAGCCGATCGTCGCGGGCCAGCTCGGTGAGCCGACCGACGTCGCCGGTCAGCATGCCGGCCCACTTCACGTCCTCGATCGGGCGGTCGAACGCCTTCGCGATGGCCGCCTCGACCAGCCCCTCGCGCAGGCCGATGCGCAGCTCGCCACCGATGACCTTGACGATCGAGCGGGCGGTCGCGGGATCGGCCCGCGCGAGCAGCCCGTGGAGGAGGGCCGCCTTGGCGGCCGGTCCCGAGGCGAGCTCGATGGCCGCGAACACATCGGCGACCTCGCGGAGCGTCGGAGCGTCGTCATCCGACGGCGCGTGGCCGGCTCCGATCAGCACGTCCTCGATGGCCAGGCTGAGGTCCGAATAGCGGTCATAGGCGGCGGCCAGATCCTCGCGGCTCGCCCCGGTCAGGCTGCCGACCGCGCTGCCGATCGACGCCCAGCCGAGCCCGGTCGCCCGCTGGTCGGCTTCCGGGAACGGACGCCCGGTGAGGAAGACGGCCGCGACCGGCAACTCGTCGGGGTCCAGGCTGCGCAGGTACTCGGCCAGCAGGGTGGTCTTCTCGGACGTCCGGGTCGTCGCCGCCACGCGCTCGGCCAGGTCGCTCCAGCGGCGCATGGCGGGGATGGTATACGGTTCGGCCGATGGCGCCGCGAACGTGGTTCCCGGACGTGCTGACGGGGGCGCGAGTCGTCCTGCGCCGCCACATCCCCGAGAACCTCGAGGCGTTCCGCCGCTGGTACTCGGACCCCGAGATCGCCCGCCTGGCGCGCTACCAGGAAGCCCCGATGCGGGCCGAGGAGATCGAGCGGTTCTTCACCGCCCGGGTGGTGGGCCCGGACGCGCTGGCGATGGCGATCCACGAGCGATCGAGCGACCGGCTCGTCGGCACCTGCGCGTTCAGCCAGCTCGACGGCGACAACGGCTCGGCGCTGTACCACATCACGATCGGCGAGAAGGACGCGTGGGGCCGTGGCTACGGCAGCGAGGCGACCCGATTGATGCTCGACCACGCCTTCGATGTGCTCGGGCTGCACCGCATCGCCCTGTTCGTCTTCGAGTTCAATGAGCGCGCCATCCGGACGTACCGACGCTGCGGCTTCGTGATCGAGGGACGCGCTCGTGAATCGATCTTCCGGGACGGTCGCTGGTGGGACGAGCTGGCGATGAGCGTCCTCGAGGACGACTGGCTGCGGATCCGGGCTGCCGACGCCGAGGATGCCGACGAGACCGCATCGCTGCGCGCCGATGCCGATGCCGACGCCGACGCTGCGGATGACGGCATCGATGCCGGACTCGACGACGAGCCGGCCCCTGTGGGCGCCGCCCGAATCCCGGCCCGGACCGGCCTGATCGAGCGGACGGTCAGGCGCTTCTCATGAGCAGCTCTGGAGCCGGCGCCGACGCGGCTCGGTCCGACGTACGCGAGCTGATCGTGGCGAAGGGCCACACGGTCGACAACGCCCGGGCAGCGGTCGCCCGCCTGGAATCGGCGTTCGCGGACGGGTCGCTCGAGCGCACGCCATCGCTCGACCTGTTCCTCGGCGACCTCATGCGGGCCCTCGAGCAGGACGACGGCGCGAAGCTCGGGGGCAAGAGCGCCGAGGCGGCCCGGTTCATCCTCCGGGCGATCGACCGCGAGCTGGATCGCGCCTGATCCGTCCGTAGCGGATGTCGCCCAGGTTCGTCCCTAGCGGTGGTGCCCGCCCAGGACCGCGTGACCGCGGCCACGCTGGATCAGCCAGCGGTTCACCGGATAGGCGGCGACCCCGGCGATCGCCAGGGCGACAGCAAGGCTGCCCCAGAACAACGGGTCCGTGATGCCGGCATCCATCGCGCCGGGGATGGCCAGGATGATGGCGTTGTCGACGATCTCCATGACCGTGATCGACAAGGTGTCTGCCGCGAAGGCCAGGCCCATCGCCGCGCGCAGTGCGAGGCCAGACGACAGCAGGGGCCGAAGCGTCAGCGCGTAGCCGAAGGCGAATGCGAGCCCGACGGCCAGAACGATCGACGGCAGGTCATCCCAGCCGAGTTGGGTGGCGATGACGAGCCCGAGGACCTCGCCGATGCCGCATCCCGTCAGGCAATGGATCGTCGCCGATACCGCCAGGCGGTCGGTCGACGGCGTTCGGTGGTCCACGATTCGAACCTAGCGGACCCGTCAACAGGGCGACTGACGTTCGGTCAGCACCGCTGCGGATCGTCGCTCCACCACGGCGGCACGCCGTTCCCGGTCGAGTGTGTAGGACGCGCCCGAGGGCATCGGACGACGACCGATGGAGAGCCTAGACTGGGAGCCCCGCCTCATCTGGAGACCCATCCGTGACCGACCTCAAGACCGGGATCCTGCTGTGGAGCCAGGCCGCGTCCTGGCCCGAGATGCTCGATGCGGCGCGACGCGTCGACCGCCTCGGCTATGACCACCTATGGACCTGGGACCACCTGTACGCGATCTTCGGCGATCCGTACCAGCCGATCGTCGATGGCTGGACGGCCCTCGGCGCCTGGGCCATGGCGACGGAACGGACGCGACTCGGGCTGCTCGTCGGTGCGAACCCGTTCCGCAATCCGGGGCTCACAGCGAAGAACGCCGCGACGCTCGATCACATCAGCGATGGTCGGGCGATCCTCGGCATCGGCGGTGCGTGGTTCGAACTCGAGCATCGCGCACACGGCCTCGACTTCGGGACGGGCGTAGGACAGCGGCTCGACTGGATGGACGAGGCGGTCGCCGCGATGCGCACGGTCCTCGACGGCGGGTCGGCCACGTCGCCCGCGGGCGGGCACTATGCCTTCGACGACCTGCGCCACCAGCCGCTGCCGATCCAGACGCACCTGCCGATCATGATCGGGGGCAGCGGCGAGAAGAAGACCCTGCGGACCGTGGCCAAGTACGCCGACATGTGGAATGCGATGGGCCCGCTCGAGGTCATGGCGCGCAAGGTCGACGTCCTCAAGGAGCACTGCGCCGCCGTCGGGCGCAACGTCGACGAGATCGAGTTCACGCTCGGGGTGAAGCTCACCCTCCGCGACAGCGAGGCCGAGGCCGACCGGGTCTGGAAGGCCGCGATGGAGCACAACCGGACGCCGATGTCCGACGTCGCCGACGACGACACCTTCTGGAACGGCACACCGGAGCAGATCGCCGACAAGCTGCGACCCTACGTCGACCTCGGTTTCCGGACCGTCATCTCCGAGCAGCCGGCCCCCTACGACGCCGAGACGTTCGAGCGGTTCGTGGGCGAGGTGAAACCGCTCATCGACCGCGGCTAGCGTCCGACCGTCGGCAATCGACCGACGGGGCTCGGCCAAGGCGGTCTGGCGACGCTGGCGATCCGCTGGCTGGGGCGGGCCCGGCCACGGACGACGACACTCAGGGCATGTCACCGTTTCAGCGTCACCCAGCCGATACCAATCAAGACGAACACGGTGGCGAGAGCCAACCCGGCGACCCCTGGGGCCGGGGTCAACGGAGTCCGGGGGACGGTCGCGGTCTCGGGCGGCCGCAGGTCGACGGTGCCAGCCGCAACCACCACCGTCGTATCCGTCGCGATGTTGTTCGAAGGATCCGGGTCGGCGGTGGCGCCAGCAACGATGACGGTGACCGTCTGTGGGCCACTCGGGACCGTCGCACCGACGGTGAACTCGAGGCGTACCGTGGCGACCGACGCGGCGCCGACCGTGCCCAGGTCGCACACGAGATCGGCGCCCGGACCGACCATGACGCAGCTGCCCTGAGATGGGCTGACCAGGCCCTGGCTGAAGCCGACCGGCCAATGGACGGCCAGCGTCACAGCGGTCGCGTCGGACGCACTACTGTTGTCGATCGTCACGAGATACGCATGCGTCGACCCAGCCCCCGCGATCACGCGTGTGAGTCCGTCGGTGACGCCGACCGCGAGGTCGGCCGTGGGCTCGCCGACGCTGAAATCACTGAAGGACGTCATCCCGACGGCTTCGATCGAGGTCGCGGTGCGTGCCCCGATGGCCGGGAGACTCCATGAGCCAGCGTCGAGCTTGGCGACGATGAACTTCGTTGGATCAGCACCGACGTCGAGGTCACCGGGCACGAACGTGAAGTCGGCGTCGTAGGCGTCGAATGCAACGCCACCATCAGATAGTGTCCAGAAGCGATTCACGCTGGCGGCCGACGAGATCCCGGAATTCGCCACATCCGGATGATCGCCGAGCGTCGTCCTGGCTCGAAGATCGCCGGCCACGCTGACGATCCCGAACGTCACGGTGGCCGGCGCGTAGCCGCTGGCGTCGCCGATCTCGTAGATGAGCGACGGCCGGATCCCCGAGGCCACGTGCTTCTCCAGCCAGCCGATGACCCAGCCCGCCGTCCGGGTCACGGATCCCGACGGCGCGACGGTCATCGTGAACGTGTCCGCGTCGACCTGGCCGCTGGTCAGGGCCAGGGTGCCGAGGACCGTGAGGTGGCCCTGCAGCGCGAGTCCGTTCGCGTTCGCGACGGTCAGGCCGAGCAGCTGCGTCACGCTCGTCGGCAGCACGATCCCGCTGCCGGTCCCGACCACGCTGATCGACGACGTGCCGTCGGCGGTCAGGTTCGTGGCGGTTCCCGCGATCGCGTTGCGGATCGTCAGGGTGTGCGGCCCCACGAGGAAACGGCCACCTGCCAGTGTCAGCGTGTTCGTGACGCTGATGTCGGCCGCCATCGCGACATCGGCTGCATCTTCGGCGACGAGATCGTAGAACGTGAACGCGCCCGGTCCACCGACGACATGACCGGCGGTGCCGTCCAGGATCATGGTGCTGGTGCCGGCGACGAACGCCCCGCTGCCGACGACATCGCCTTGGACGTGGATCGTGCTGCCGTTGCCGCGGAAGGTGCCGTTGACGGTCAAGCTTCCGATGACACGCAGTGCATGGCCAGCCGCCGATGTCGTGAACGTCCCGGCACTGATGGTCAGGTCGTCAGCGACGGTCATCGCTGACCCTACGGTCGTCGTGCCACCGTTGCCGATCACGTCAAAGAAGGTCATGCCGGCGGAGCTGACCGTGCCGCCCGCGAAGACGACCGTCGAGCTGCCCGGGTCGAGCGTCCCGGCGGTGTACGTCCAGCCGGTGCTGGTGCGCAGCGTGCCGGCCAGGCTGAGCGTGCCCGACGGCTTGTCGATGACCAGCGGCGGGAGGTTGCCGGCCGTCGCCGTGGCGGCCCCCGTGAAGGTCTGGTCAGCCGAGCCGTTGATGAGCAGGGTGGCCGTCCCGGCGCCGGCCGTGGAGGCCTGGCTGAGCGAGCCCTGGGCGGCCAGCGTGCCCGTCCCGTTGAGCGCGCCCGAGGTCAGCGTGAGGGCGCCGCCGACGGTCAGCGTGGTGGCCGCCGCGATCGTCGACGTGGCCCGCAGCTCGACCGCGTTGAGGGCATGGCTGCCGCTGACCGTGCCGCCCGCGAAGACGACCGTCGAGCTGCCCGGGTCGAGCGTCCCGGCGGTGTACGTCCAGCCGGTGCTGGTGCGCAGCGTGCCGGCCAGGCTGAGCGTGCCCGACGGCTTGTCGATGACCAGCGGCGGGAGGTTGCCGGCCGTCGCCGTGGCGGCCCCCGTGAAGGTCTGGTCAGCCGAGCCGTTGATGAGCAGGGTGGCCGTCCCGGCGCCGGCCGTGGAGGCCTGGCTGAGCGAGCCCTGGGCGGCCAGCGTGCCCGTCCCGTTGAGCGCGCCCGAGGTCAGCGTGAGGGCGCCGCCGACGGTCAGCGTGGTGGCCGCCGCGATCGTCGACGTGGCCCGCAGCTCGACCGCGTTGAGGGCATGGCTGCCGCTGACCGTGCCGCCCGCGAAGACGACCGTCGAGCTGCCCGGGTCGAGCGTCCCGGCGGTGTACGTCCAGCCGGTGCTGGTGCGCAGCGTGCCGGCCAGGCTGAGCGTGCCCGACGGCTTGTCGATGACCAGCGGCGGGAGGTTGCCGGCCGTCGCCGTGGCGGCCCCCGTGAAGGTCTGGTCAGCCGAGCCGTTGATGAGCAGGGTGGCCGTCCCGGCGCCGGCCGTGGAGGCCTGGCTGAGCGAGCCCTGGGCGGCCAGCGTGCCCGTCCCGTTGAGCGCGCCCGAGGTCAGCGTGAGGGCGCCGCCGACGGTCAGCGTGGTGGCCGCCGCGATCGTCGACGTGGCCCGCAGCTCGACCGCGTTGAGGGCATGGCTGCCGCTGACCGTGCCGCCCGCGAAGACGACCGTCGAGCTGCCCGGGTCGAGCGTCCCGGCGGTGTACGTCCAGCCGGTGCTGGTGCGCAGCGTGCCGGCCAGGCTGAGCGTGCCCGACGGCTTGTCGATGACCAGCGGCGGGAGGTTGCCGGCCGTCGCCGTGGCGGCCCCCGTGAAGGTCTGGTCAGCCGAGCCGTTGATGAGCAGGGTGGCCGTCCCGGCGCCGGCCGTGGAGGCCTGGCTGAGCGAGCCCTGGGCGGCCAGCGTGCCCGTCCCGTTGAGCGCGCCCGAGGTCAGCGTGAGGGCGCCGCCGACGGTCAGCGTGGTGGCCGCCGCGATCGTCGACGTGGCCCGCAGCTCGACCGCGTTGAGGGCATGGCTGCCGCTGACCGTGCCGCCCGCGAAGACGACCGTCGAGCTGCCCGGGTCGAGCGTCCCGGCGGTGTACGTCCAGCCGGTGCTGGTGCGCAGCGTGCCGGCCAGGCTGAGCGTGCCCGACGGCTTGTCGATGACCAGCGGCGGGAGGTTGCCGGCCGTCGCCGTGGCGGCCCCCGTGAAGGTCTGGTCAGCCGAGCCGTTGATGAGCAGGGTGGCCGTCCCGGCGCCGGCCGTGGAGGCCTGGCTGAGCGAGCCCTGGGCGGCCAGCGTGCCCGTCCCGTTGAGCGCGCCCGAGGTCAGCGTGAGGGCGCCGCCGACGGTCAGCGTGTCCCCAGGCGACAACGTCTTTGCGCCCCCCGCGAAGCGCAGGTTGTTGAACACCTCGCCCACCAGGACATCGATCGTGGCGGCGCCGCCGGTGAACGCGACGGTCCCTCCGCTGTGACTGAACGCGGCGCCGTTGTTCGTGAAGTTGCCCGCGATGGAAGACGTCCCGGTCGTCGCCGCGAACCCTCCCCCCGTGAGCACGAACGATCCGTTCACCGTGAACGCGGCGGTGCCGCCAACGAACGTTCCCCCGGCCTGATTCAACCGGTCGCGCCGACCGTTACAGCGAAGCCGGGCGCACGAGAGATCGTCCCTCCGTATCCGGCACCGATCGACACGCCGCCGACATTCACCGCTACGTTCATCGTGGCGTTCTTGGTGCTCGTCGCGTCGAACGACGCGATATCGCCCGCCCCCGGCACGGCCAGACCGGACCAGTTCGCGGCCTCGTTCCAGTTGTTCGTGATCCCAAGGCCTGTCCACGTTCGCGTCGCGGCTGCGACGGGCTGTGCCTGCAGCGACGCGAGCATCGCCAATGCAGCGGCGAGCAGTACGATGGCAGCTCGTCGCGGACTGGCGCGCTCCGCTTCAGGTGTCGGACCGATCCGGAGATCCCCGTTGACGTCTGCCGATGGTAGGGGGGCTACCCACCGTTGAGATGTCGGCCGGATGGACGTCCCGCATACCGGGACCTCGGATTCAGTTCGGTGATGCCAAGATCGCCCGGGCCTCGGCCAGCGTCGGCAGGCGTGGGGAGTTCCGGATCGCCACGTCGTCGATCGCGTCCTGGGCGACCACGTCGAGCAACGCGTCGTCGAAGCCGATCGCGCCGAGGGCCTGGCGCTGGCCCACGCGCGCGAGGAAGCGGCGCAGCTCGCCGATCGCGGCGCGGGCGGCCGTCGCTGGCTGCTCCGTCGGGCTCGCCGCTCGTAGCGCGACGCCGACCAGCGCCAGCTCCCGGTCGCGGAGGCCTGGCTCGGCGGCGTAGAACCCGAGCACCTCCGGCAGCACGACCGCGAGGGCGGTCCCGTGCGCCAGCCGACCCCGCGTGCCCAGCGCATGCCCGAGGGCGTGGACCAGGCCCACGCCCGTGCCACTCGCCTGCCCCACACCGGCGAGGTGCGCGGCCATCAGCATCTGCGACCGGGCCTCGAGGTCCGTGCCGTCGGCGATCGCGCGGGGCAGCCATGCGGCGACGGTCCGGATGACGCCCAGCGCCGTCGCCTCCGCGAACGGGTTGCCGTTCCGCGACAGCAGCGACTCCAGGGAGTGCGTCATCGCGTCCACCCCGGTCGCGGCGGTCACGCCGGGCGGCAATCCGACGGTCAGGGCCGGGTCCAGGATCGTCGTCACGGGCAAAAGCGACCCATGCCCGATGTAGTCCTTGCGGCCGACCTCGTCGTGGGTGATGACCGCGAACGGATGCGCCTCTGATCCCGTGCCCGCGGTGGTCGGGACGGCGACGATCGGGCGACCCGGCACCAGATCGGGGCCGTCGTATTCCAGATCCCATGGCGCGCGGCCGTTGGCGGCGCACAGGGCGATGGCCTTCGCGGCGTCCATCGCCGAGCCACCGCCGAGGGCGACGATGATCGTGCCCTCGAGCCCGACCGTCCGCAGTGCCGTCGCCCCGAGCTCCACGGTGGCGCCTGACGGATTCGGCTCGACCTGGCTGAACATCGTGGTCGGCAGCCCGGCCTCCTCGAGCACATCGAGCGCGTCGGCCGCCAGCCCGGCCACCACGACGCCCGGGTCGGTGACGAGGAAGACCCGGCTCCCGCCCGCCGCCTGGACGATCTCGGGCAGCCGGGCCAGGCTCCCCACACCGAACACGACGCGGTTCCGAAGGACGATCTCCATCCGGCGATCCGCCAGACCGGTCACCCGACGATCTCGATCACCCGGTCGATGCTCGTGTCGCGCCGGACCGTGAGCCAGCGCCGGCAGCCGGCAGTATGGAACCAGCGCTCGGTCGTCACGCCGTCGGGGTTCTCGAAGATCCAGACCTCGTCGAAATCACGATCCGCCGGGTCGGTGATCGAGTCCGGCACCGGGCGCCGCTCGCCACCGAATGAGAACTCCTCGATCGGCCGGCGACCGCAGTGCGGGCAGTCGAGGAACAGCATCAGCGCGTCCCGGCGGAGCCCTGGTCGGCCATCGCCTGGTCACGCCGGAAGCGGTCCAGCACGAACGGCGCGATGAGCGTCGGGGTGCTACCGGTCGCGATCAGCTCGGCCATCGCCTCGCCGCCGGCCGGGATGGCCTTGAAGCCCCACGTCCCCCAACCCGTCGTGACGAGGAAGCCGTCGACGCCGGTGAAGCCCATGATCGGCGAGAAGTCGACCGAGATGTCGCAGATGCCGGCCCACGTGCGCAGGATCCGCAGGTCGCGCAGGAACGGCAGGATCCGGGTGATCTTGTGGGCGTACCCGCGCAGCGCGGCGAACGACGACTGGCGCGAGTACGAGGGCTGGGCGTCGAACTCGGCCCCGATGAGCATCTGGCCGCGCTCCGTCTGGGACACGTAGCACATGAGCTCGGTGCTGGCCACGATCGGGCCGAGCCCCTGCGCATAGTCGTTGGTGACGAACGCATGGAGCGGGTGCGTCCGGATCGGGAGCCGGACACCGGCCTGGGCGGCGAGCGCCGTGACCCGGCCCCCGACCGCCGAGAGCACGACGCCGGCGGCGATCGGGCCGCGCGGCGTTTGGACGCCGACCACCCGGTCCCCATCGCGCTGCAACCCGATGACCGGTGTGTGCGGCACGACGTCGACGCCCAGGCGGGATGCGCCGGCCGCGTACGCCCAGGCGACGCGGTCATGGCGCGCGGTCGCGCCCTCGACGTGGTGGGATGCGCCCAGCACGGGATAGCGGCGGCCGCCGGTCAGGTCGATCTGGGGCACGGCCTCCTTGATCTCCGCCGGCGTGACCATCACGGTGTTGGCGCCGGCGGCGGTATTCATCCGAGCGCGCGCCCGCTCCGTTCGAAGGGCCATCTCGGTATGGGCGAGCCAGTAGATGCCCTTGGTCTGGTGGAGGATGTCCGCCCCGACCTCGTCCTCGAGCTCCCGGTACATCTCCAGCGAATGCTGGTAGAAGCGGATCGCCTCGGGCAGGCCGTAGTTGGCCCGGATGATCGTCGTGTTGCGGCCGGTGTTGCCGGACGCGATGTAGTCGGCCTCGAGGACGGCGACATCGGTGATCCCGTGGCGACTCGCGAGGTAGTAGGCCGTCGACAGCCCATGACCGCCACCGCCCACGATGACCACGTCATACGCGGCCCGCGGCTCGTCGAACTGGAGGGTCGGCAGCGTGGCGACGTACGTGGCGGCGACGCCGGTCCTCACGACGTCACCGGCACCCGGGCGAGGAAATCGTCGAGGTAGGCGTTGAGGAGGAAGACCGTCGCGGCACCGGTCAGGTCGATGTACAGCTTGGCCGGCACACCGGCGATCGCACCCTGCACGAAGGCGGGGCGGGCGGCCGGCACCGGCCATTCGACGTGCGGCATCACGAAGTCGATGAACTCGTCGACCGGGTACATCACCGCGACGTAGCCGACCTCCGGTTCGGCGACCGCGTCGGGGTCGTCGAGCCGCACGCCCGTAGCCCCGACGGCGAAGGCCTCGTCCGGCGCCAGGCGCAGGATCAGGGGCTCGAACTCATCGGGGCCGGGGCCGGCGTCCTGCCACACGGCACGGTCGATCGCGCCGGGTTCGGCGACGACCCGCACGCCGGGCGCTCTAAGCACGTGCACGCTGGCCCTCCGGATCGTAGAACGGCGGTGGCGTGACGACGGCCTCGCGACCGTCGATCTCGACGCGATCGGGGAACGGCAGGCGCTTGAGCCAGCCGAGCATCACGGTCTTCTCGAGCGCCGGCGAGCGCCAGCTGCCGGACACGTGGCCGACGATGTCCCCGTCGACCAGGATGGGGCTGCCCTCGACCGGGGCGTCGCCGGCCATCGTGAAGCCGTGCAGCCGGCGCGGGTCGGGCTCCGACGCGGTCCGCTCGAGGGCGGCCCGGCCGATGAAGAACGGCTTGTCCATCCGCGCCGCCCAGTCCATCCCGACGCGGCGTGGCGTCGTATCGAGCTCCGTGTCCATGCCGACGATGACGTGGCCCTTCTCCAGGCGCAGCCCGAACAGCGCCTTGAGCCCGTGGGGCCGGACGCCGAGCTCCTCGCCGAGCGACATCAGCGAGCGCCATAGCTCGACGGACCGGTCGACCGGGTGGTGCAGCTCCCAGGACGCCTCGCCGGTGAAGGACAGCCGCATGATGTGGCACGGCACACCGGCGACGTCCGCCCGCAGGTGGCCGAGGAACCGCGGCGGCTCGGCCAAGCCGGCCCGGATCAACAGCTCGCGCCCGAGCGGCCCCGTGACGTTGATCGCGGCGAGCGACATCGTCCGATCCATGACGTTGACGCGGAGGCCCCACATCTCGACCCAGTCGCGGACCCACATCTCGGCGTTCGCGGCGCCGCCCGAGGTGAACGTCAGCACGAACCGGGTCTCCGAGTCGCGCAGGATCATCCCGTCGTCCATGATGTGGCCGCGCTCGTTGAGGAGCAGCGCGTAGCGCGACCGGCCGGGCACGATGTCGGCCACGCGGCACGGATAGAGGCGCTCGAGGAACTCGACGACGTCGGGGCCCGACACGACCATCTTCCCGAGCGTGCTGACGTCGCCGAGCGACACCCCCTCGCGGACGGTCCAGTACTCGCTCACCGGGTCGCCGTAGTGCCACGGCCGCCACCAGTTGCCGAACCGATCGAGGCGGCCGCCGAGCGACAGGTGCTCGTCGTGGAGCGGCGTCCGGCGGAAGACATCGACCTGGGTGCCCGCGGCGGCCTCGGCCAGCGTGATCTGGCGGGAGGCCGGTCGAGCGGTGAACGGTGCCGGCACAGCACCCGTCCGCGCGGCGATCCACGAGCGGACATGGGGCAGGCAAGCCGCGCCCTGGCAGGTCCCGAGACACGCCAGGCTGGACCGCTTGAGCAGCTCGAGCTCCTGGAACCCGCGGTCCCACGCGGTCTGCAGGTCCGTCGACGGTCGTGCCCGAGCACGGGCAGACGATCCCGGCGGTCGGTGGCGGCGGGAGCGCGAGCATCCGCGGCGGCCGGCCCGACCACGCGTCAACGGCACCTCCCCGGCCATCCGCGCGAGGACGTCGCGTGGCGCCGCGCCCAGGCCGACGATCAGCGGTGTCGCACGGCGTGGTCGTCTCGGCGCCGATCCAGTCGTCGGCGGTGACGACCGCGCGGACCCGGCCGCGCTCGTCGCCCTCGATGCGGACCAGCGAGCCCGCCATCGGGATGCACGGCACGCCCGCCGGCCGGGCGCCGATCGCGACGGCGGCCCCGAGCGCGACGCCGGCCGCGTGGAGCCGCTGGGCTGCGCCGCGCGTGACGATGCCCTCGAGGTGGCTGCCGGGCACGACGGGGTGCAGCTCGGCGGCGCCCGTAGCGACGACGACCTCCTCGGCGAACACGTGGAGCATCAGGGTCGGCGTACGCACGACGAGCATCGGGCCGGGGTAGATGCCGACGACCTCGTCGCCCTCCTGGGCATCGAGGACGAGCACCCGCTTGCCGGCGCGTTCCGCGGTCGCGGCCGCCTGACGGCCGCTGCGCCCCACCGCCGATGACCGCGACGTCGATCTCCGACGCGGAGGACCTCGATCCCCGGGCCGGAAGGTGACGCGGTCAGGTCCGGACCGGCGATCGCCGGCAGCAGCGGCAGGCCGTCGCGGCGGGTGGCGCTCGACCGACGAGACCCGGTCGCGCCCGCTGTCTGGCAGGTACGGACGTAGGCGACGCCGTCGACCTGGGCGAGGCAGTTGCCGCAGTCGCCGGCGAGGCACAGCGTGCCGCCGCCGGACGGCGTCGAGCCTGACCGGAGGATCGCGACCGCGACCGAGTCGCCGGGCATCGAACGACGACGGGACGTCCGTCGACGACGATCCGTCGCGCGTCGCCCGGATCGCCGGGCCGTCGCCCGTCGGTCACTGGCGCATCCGGCTGCCCTGCGGGTCGAACAGCGGCTCCGGCTGGAGGCGGGCCGGTCGTCGCCGGCCGATGATCTCGATCTCGAACCCGGTCGCCGCCGGGCCCGTCGGGCGTCGCCAGCTCGGTCGGCACGTAGCCGAGCGCGAGCGACGCCTTGACGTGGTGGCAGTACCCGCCCGACGTGACCCAGCCGACCACCGCGCCGTCGTGCCAGATCGGCTCGTCGCCGATGACGTCGGCCGGGTCGTCGGGGTCCGGTTCGACGACGCATGCCACCAGCCGGCGCTTCGGGCCACCGGCGGCCAGCTCGGCCTCATGGGCCGCCCGACCGATGAAGTCGTGGTCGAGCTTGATGTAGCGCGTGATGCCGGCCTCGAGCGGCGTGTAGATCGGCCGGTACTCGCGGAACCACGTCCCGTAGCTCTTCTCGAGCCGAAGCGACATGAGCGCCCGCATCCCGAACAGCCGCAGGCCGTGCGGCTCCCCGGCGGCCGCGATCCGATCGAACAGCGCGCGCTGGTATTCGGGCGCCACCCACAGCTCGTAGCCGAGGTCGCCTGAGTAGTTGATGCGGGCGACATGCGCCGGGACCATGCCGAGATCGACCTGTCGGAACGTCATGAACGGGAACGCCTCGGTGGACAGGTCGAGATCCGGCGCCACGGCGGCCAGGATGTCGCGCGATCGCGGTCCCGTGACCGACAGGCCGGTCAGCCCGAGACCGAGCACCTCGAACCGGACCGAGCCGTCGTCCGGCAGGTGGTGCCGGAACCAGCGCGAGTGATGGACCTCGGCCGGCAGCGAGCCAAAGAGGTAGAACTCGTCGGCCTCCGACGGGCGGGCGACCGTGAACTCGCCGACGATCCGTCCGGCCTCGTTGAGCATCGCGGTCAGCGTGATCCGTCCCGGCGCTGGCATCCGTTGCGTCAGCAGCGACGACAGCCAGGCTCCGGCCCCGCGGCCGGTCACCCGGTACTTGGCGTAGTTCGAGATCTCGGTCATGCCGGCCCGCTCGCGGACCGCGGCGACCTCCTCGGCCACACACTCCCAGGCGTTCGAGCGACGGAACGTCACGTCCTCCTTCGGCTCGAGTCCCGCCTTCTGGAACCACAGGGCGTGCTCGAGCCCGAAGGTCGATCCCCACACGGCGTTGGCCGCGGTCAGCCGGTCGTGGATCGGAGTCGTGAGCAGCGGCCGGGCGTCCGGCAGCTCCTCGTTCGGGAACGTGATCCGGAACCGGCGGCGGTAGTTCTCCTGGACCTTGGCGTTCGTGTAGGCGAGCGTGGCGTAGTCGCCGTAGCGGGCCACGTCCATCGCCCAGATATCCATCCCGGAGTCGCCGCGGTCGCCGGCCGTCATCCAGGTGGCCAGCGCGAGCCCGACGCCGCCGCCCTGCGACAGGCCGGCCATCACGCCGCAGGCGACCCAGTAGCCGCGCAGTCCGCGGATCGGACCGACGAGCGGGTTGCCGTCGGGCGAGAACGTGAACGGGCCCGTTGACGACGCGCTTGATCCCGATCGTGCCCATCGCCGGGTAGTGCTTGAACGCGACCTGACAGCTCGGGCGTGATCCGGTCGAGGTCGGGCTTCAGGAGCTGGGAACCGAAGTCCCACGGCGTCTCGCGCGGCGACCACGGCACGCACGCCTGCTCGTAGGTGCCGAGGAGCATCGCCCCGCCCTCCTGGCGGATGTAGATCTCGCCGCCGAAGTCGAGGGCCATCGGCATCTCGTGGCCGGTCTTCGCGACCTGGGCCGCGACCTCCGGCATGTCCTGGGTCAGGAGGTAGTGGTGCTCCATCGCGAGGACCGGCAGCTCGAGCCCGACCATCCGGCCGACCTCGCGGGCCCACAGGCCGCCGGCGTTGACGACATGCTCGGTGTGGATCGACTCGCCGTTCTCGAGTCGGACGTCCCAGGTGCCATCGGCCCGCTGCTCGAGACCGACGACCGGCGTGTGCTGGTGGACCTCGGCGCCGGCCAGCTGGGCGCATTTCACGTACGCACGGGTGACGCCGGTGGGATCGACGTGGCCCTCGATCGGGTCGTAGAGCGCCCCGACGAAGTACTGCGGGTCCATGAGCGGGAACATGTCGGCGGCTTCCTTGGCCGTGATGAGCTCGAGGTCCATGCCGAGGTAGCGGCCGCGCGCTACGGCCATCCGCAGGAAGTCCATGCGGACCTCCGTGTCGGCCAGCATCAGCCCGCCGGGCAGATGGATCGAGCAGTCCTGACCGGACTGCCGTTCGATCTCCTCGTAGAGCTGGATCGTGTACTGCTGCAGCCGGGCCACGTTCGGGTCGCCGTTGAGCGTATGCATGCCGCCCGCCGCGTGCCACGTCGACCCGGCCGTCAGCTCGCGCCGCTCGAGCAGCATGACGTCGGTCCAGCCCGCCTTCGTCAGGTGGTACAGGACGCTGGCGCCGACGACGCCCCCGCCGATGACGACGACCTGGGTGTGCTGCTTCACGCTCCCTCGAATCGCTACGCCTGCCCGACGCTCTACTGGATGAGCGGGACCCCGACGGTACGGCATGCAGCCGCTAGACGCATGTCGAGAGTGGCAACTCCAAGCCCACGAATCTCGGCGAGATCAAGATACGCCGCGTCGTAGACGGTCAGATCATGTCGTCGAGCGACGTCCATCAGGCTCAACGCCGTCGAGACCTCTACCGGCCGGACTTCGACTGGTAGCTGTCGGACGATGTCCTGTGCCGCTCCGATCGCGGATTCATCCAGACGGCCTGAGCGTTCGGCGAACCGTAGTGCGTTCGCGACCTCGAGCGGCCAATGCGCCGGAGCGATGGCTCCCTCGGCGAGCAGTCGCTGCAGGACGGCGTCGATCGGATCACTCGAATTCGTCCTCGAAGCACCACGCCACGGTGATCGATGCGTCCACGACGAACACTCAGCGCCTGCCCTCGTCGATCAACTCGCGGATCGACAACCCATTTAGGCGATTGCCGCGGCGGAGTCCACGGATCCGCCCGAGGAGAGCCTCAGCATCCGGTGCCCCGGCCGGACCAGGCGGGATGAGCACGGCGACGGGTCGGCCATGTTTGGTGATCGTGATCCGCTCGCCCTTCTCGACTTCGTCGAGGAGCCGAGGGAGATGGGTCTTGGCCTCGTAGGCGCCGATCGTCCTCATGGATGAGAGACTAGTCTACGACTGGTCTACGCGTCAACCACGAGCGACCCAGAGGGCGATGATCGGACTTCGGATCGCAGCCGCCAGCTCGACGATCGGCACAGGGTCAGTAGTCGGTCGGGACGCCGCCCTCGGCGACCCGGCGGGCGACGAACGCGTCGAGCTCCTCGCGGATGGCCGGATCCATCGGTGGTGGCTCGTAGGCCGCGAGCAGCTCCTTCCAGATGCGGTTGGCCTTGCCCGGCACCTCCGGGGAGCCGGCCTCCTCCCACGTCTCGAAGTTGCGCCAGTCGCTGAGCATCGGCTTGTGGAAGGCCGTTCGGTAGCGGCTCTGCGTGTGCTCGGTCCCGAAGAAATGGCCGCCCGGCCCCACATCCTGCATCGCCTCGAACGCGAGCGACGCGTCGTCGACGACGACCGGCTCGAGGAACGCCTCGACCATCCCGAGCAGCTCCGCGTCGAGGATCATCTTCTCGTAGCTCGCGTGGAGGCCGCCCTCCATCCAGCCGGCCCCGTGCATGAGCAGGTTGACGCCGCCCATGATCGCGCCCCACAACGAGAACACCGACTCGTAGGCGGCCTGCGCGTCGAGGGCGTTGGCGGCATTCACGTTGGACGAGCGATACGGGACGCCATAGCGGCGTGCCAGCTGGCCGCCGATCATCGCCGTCCGCATGTACTCGGGTGTCCCGAACGCGGGTGCGCCCGACTGCATATCGACGTTCGAGGTGAACCCGCCGTAGATGACGGGCGCACCCTGGCCGCACCACCTGCGTGAGCACCATCCCGGCCAGCGCTTCCGCGTTCTGCTCGGCCAGGGCGCCCGCCAGCGTGACCGGCGCCATCGCCCCGGCCAGGGTGAACGGGGTGATGCACACGACCTGGTTGCGCTCGGCGAAGGCCATGATCCCCTGGAGCATCGGCGCATCGAGCCGGAGCGGCGAGCTGGAGTTCACGACCGTGAACACCGACGGCTCGTCGTCGAGGGTGGCGTCGTCGATCCCCCGCGCGATCCGGACCATCTCGAGCACGTCGATGTTGCGCTGGCGGCCGAGGCTGTAGCAGTGGATCGCCTTGTCCATGAGCGTCAGCGCGTCGTGCGTCGCGTGGAGGTGCCGGACGCCGTGATGGAGGTCCACCGGCTCCACCGGGTAGCCCGCCAGGAAGTGGACGGTGTTGAGCGTCTGTCCCAGCCGCAGCAGGTTCTGGTAGTCCACGCGGTTGCCGATGCGCCGCCCGCGATCGAGGTCCGACACGTTCGGCGGGCTGCCGACCGTTCCGAAGGCCACCCAGTCGCCGCCGAGCTGCAGGTCGTGCTCGGGGTTCGTGGCGTGCAGCGTGAACGACGACGGTGCCGTCTCGATCGTCTCGGTGACCATGTCCGGGTCGAAGCGGACGCGCTGCGTATCCGGCGACGTCTCGGCCCCGGCGGCGCGCAGCACCTCCCGGGCGTCGGCGTCGAGGAAGTCCATGCCGAGCTCGGACAGGACGCGCAGCGAGGCGTGGTGGATCGACTCGAGCTCGTCGGCCGACAGCGACCTCGGTCGGCCCGTAGCGCATGCGGGGCTGGGCGAACGGCCGCTGCATCGGCAGGCGGCTGCGCTCGTGACCGGCCCGCCCGCCGCTGCGCCGGCGCTGCAGCCCCTGGCCGGCCGCCGAGTCCATGTCCGTCTCGGGTCGTGTCCGATCAGTCACCGGATAGGTCGATCCAGGTCGTCTTGAGCTGCGTGTAGCCGTCGAGCGCGTGGAGGGACTTGTCGCGCCCGAAGCCCGACTGCTTGTAGCCGCCGAACGGGACCGTGATGTCCGCCGTGTCGAAGGTGTTGATGAAGACGGTCCCCGCACGGATCGCGCGGGCCAGCCGATGCGCGCGCTTGATGTCGCGCGTCCACACCCCGGCCGCGAGACCGTACGGCGTGTCGTTGGCGATGCGGATGCGCGTCCGCCTCGTCGTCGAACTCGGTGACCGTCAGGACCGGGCCCGAAGATCTCCTCGCGCGAGCACGCGCCAGCCGTTGTCGACGCCGTCGAGGATCGTCGGCGGGACGTAGTAGCCGCCGGTGTCCTCGCGGACGCGCTGGCCGCCGGTGACGAGCCGCGCGCCTTCGCGCTGGCCGAGCTGCGACGTAGCCGAGCACCTTGTCGAGCTGGCCGGCGTCGACGATCGAGCCGAGGCGGGTCGCGGGATCGAGCGGCTCGCCCGGGGCCATCCCGCGACCGATCGCCGCGACCCGCTCGACCAGCTCCTCCCTGACCGAGCGATGGACGATCAGGCGCGACCCGGCGTTGCACGTCTGGCCGCTGTTGTAGAAGATCCCGTCGCCGATCGATCGGGCCGCCGCCGCCAGGTCGCCGACGTCGCCGAGCACGACCTGCGGGCTCTTGCCGCCGAGCTCGAGCGAGATGGCCTTGACGTCGGTTTCGCCGATCGCCCGCAGCAGCGAACGGCCGACCTCGGTCGAGCCGGTGAACGCGATCTTGTCGACGCCGGGATGGCGGGCGAGGGCCTCGCCGAGCACCGGCCCGGCCCCGGGACGACGTTGAGCACGCCATCCGGCAGACCCGGCCTCCGAGGCGAGCTCCGCGAGCCGCAGGGCGGTCAGGGGCGACTGCGGAGGCCGGCTTGAGCACGACCGAGTTGCCGGTCGACAGCGCGGCGCCGAGCTTCCACGCCGTCACGATCAACGGGTAGTTCCAGGGCACGATCGGCGCCGACGACGCCGATCGGCTCGCGGGTCACGAGGGACAGCGCGTCGGGGCCGGTCGGGCCGACCTCGCCGTAGACCTTGTCGATCGTCTCGGCGAACCACTGGATGGTCTTGGCCGCCGACGGGACGTCGACCGCCAGCGTGTCGCGGATCGGCTTGCCGACGTCCAGCGACTCGAGGAGGGCCAGCTCGTCGCGGTTGCGCGCGGATGAGCTCGGCGAGCTTGAGCAGGACGCGTCTTGCGGTTGGCGGGCGACATGTCCGCCCAGCGGCGGTCGTCGAAGGACGCGCGCGCCGCCGCGACCGCGCGGTCGACGTCCTCGACGCCGCCCTCGGCGACCTGCGTGATGACGCGCCCGTCGCGACCGGCGACGTCGTCGAACGTCCTGCCCGAGGCCGCCGGCACGAACCGGCCGTCGATGAACGCCTCGGTTGCGCGGCTGGACGGCGTCCGCCCGGGCGATCCAATCGGCAGCGGTCGGCCCGCTTGGCGCGGTCGCGGTCATGCCGCGTACCGCCTGATCGACGACGTCGTCGACGGACTGCGCCGAGCCCGGGTCGAGCGGGGACGCGCAGCATCCCGTCGGCGTCGGGGCGGATCGGCTCGGCCAGGAAGGCGTCGCGGCGCTCCGGGCGTCCAGCCCGGCGGGTCGTACGGGAACTCGATGAACGGCCCGCCGCCGACCCCGGCCGCGACGTGGAGGTTCGCCAGCAGCCCGAGCCCGTTCGTCCAGGTGTGCGGGGTGAACCAGCGGCTCCGCGCCAGGGCCAGCTCGGCCAGCGGTCCGGTTGCGGAGCATGCCGCCGGCCAGGACGACGTCCGGCTGGTAGACGTCGAACGCGTCGGCGTCGAGGGCCGCCAGCGTCTCCGCGGTGCGTCCGCGTCATCTCGCCGCCGGCGATCCGCATGCCCGAGCCCGGCCGCGCGCAGCGCGGCCAGCCCGCGCAGGTCGGTGCCGTCCAGCGGCTCCTCCAGCCAGAGCACGTCGTAGGTCGGCGAGCCGGGCGGCGATCGTCGCGGGCGGTCGACGGATCGATCGACGGCGGCGTGTCGCCGGCCATCCGCCAGCCCTGGTTGAGGTCGACCATGATCGCCATCGTGTCGCCGACCGCCGCCCGCGTCGCGGCGCACCGCGGCCAGGCCCTCGTCCAGCCGGCGCGGATCGACCCGGATCTTCAGCGCCCGGAAGCCCTCCTCGCGCAGCCGCAGCGCGGATTCGGCGCGCTCCGCCGCCGGCAGCAGCATCCCGCACGACGCGTAGGCCGGGATGCCGTCCAGCGCGCCGCCGAACAGGGTCGGCGACCGGCATGCCCGGCGACCTGGCCCGCGATGTCCCAGAGCGCCGACCTCGAGCGGCCAGTAGCGCCCGGCGTGGAAGTCGATCGTCTCGAGGACGCGGACATGCCGGGCGATCGCCAGCGGGTCCTGGCCGACGAACAGGTGCTCGAACGCCTCGAACCCGTCCATCGTGTCGCCCGACCCGATGCCGACCACGCCCTCGTCGGTCTCGACGCGGACGATGCGTGACGGCGAACGTCGTGCGTGGCTTCGGGTCCCAGGCCGCCGGGAACGGCGGATCGAGCGGCACGCTCAGTCGCTGCAGCCGGATGGCGGTGATCCTCACCGCGCGCAGTATCGCCGACCGGCGTCGCGCTGCCGTGACGTCGGACGCGCTGCGGTACTGTGGCGCCCCTCCGACGCCGGAGCGAACCCGTGACCACGGCGCCGTCGACCGACCGCCCGAAGAAGCCGCCGAGGACACCTCGTTCGCGCGCGGGCTGCGGGTGTTCCTGGCCGTCGCCGACCGCGGCGAGATCCGGGCCGACGAGCTGAGCGGGTTGCTGGACACGCCGCTCTCGACGATCTATCGCTATCTGCGGACGCTGACCGAATTCGGGTTCGTCGAGCGGCTGGAGGCGGGCTATCGCCTCGGGCCGCGGCTGCGCATCACGGGCGGGCGCGACGGTGACGAGCGAGGAGCTCATCCGCGTCGCGGATCCCGATCCTGCGCATGCTCGCCGAGGAGACCGGCGAGACCGCGGTCGATCGCGCGACGGATCGGGCTCGACCGCGGTCGTGCCTCGCACGAGGTGCCAGTCGCACCAGGCCCTGCGGGTCGAGCTGCGAGGCCGGGGACGGCGCTGCCGCTCCACGCCGGCGCCTGTCGCGCGTGCTGCTGGCCTACGCGCCCGCCGAGGTCGCAGGACGAGGCGCTCGACGGGACCTCGGTCGGCGCGCGCGAGGTCCGGCGCACCTGCGGTCGGTCGTCGAGCGACGGGATCGCCCGCGAGCGAAGGCGAGGTCTTCTCCGGCACCGTGACCATCGCCGTTCCCGTCTTGCGCGAGGACGGGATCGTGGCCGCGCTCGGGGTCCTGGCACCGACCGAGCGCGCCGATCTCGCCGTGGCGACCAACGCGCCGGCCGCCTGCTCCCCGACGGCCGCTGGCGCCATCGAGCGGTGCGCTCCGTCGCTGAGACGGGGCGCTGATGACGGCACAGGTACTATCGGTATATGGCATCGCGACTTTCCGTCATTTGACAATCGTGCGTCGGTCAGGCGGATGCTGCGAGTGCCATGGACGCATTCGCCGCTCTTGCACCCGTCGCGACGCCTACGCGACGCTGCCCGTCGCCGGACGCATTCGACTGGTCCGAGCGTGGCGACGCAGCTCGGGACCGGCGAGTGGTACCTCGTGGCCTTCCGGTCCATCCGCCGGCCGGAGGCGGACGAGGAGCGGCTCGAACGCGTACGACGAGCGAGCCCACGCCGAGGCCGAGACGCCCCGGGCTTCGTCCACTACTTCAAGGGTCCCGCGTCGGCCGACGGCACCTGCCTGTCGTTCTGCCTGTGGACGAGCCGGGCCGAAGCGCGCGCCGCGGCCGGGTCGCCCGCACCACGTCGAGGCGGTGACGCTCATCGCCGAGATGTACGAGGCTACACGCTGGAATTCCTGCGCGTGACCGGACGGGCCGGGCGGACCGCTGCGGTTCGAGCCGTACGACACGGCGCCCACCGCTCGGCGATGCCGCCGGCGCACACGATGCACTCGGCGCGTCACGCCTAGCCGCTCTCTCCTCCCGGTCGAGCGTCAGGCCGAGCGCCCCCGACTCGCGTCCTGTGCCGGCCCCACGCCGAGCCGCACGGCCGCGATCGCCCACCGACCGACGTCACGCCCAGGATCATGGCGTGGACCAGCAGGGCCATCGCGAAGGCGGCATTCGCCTCGACGCCGAACAGCGAGGCGATCGCGACCGCGGTCAGCTCGAACGTCCCGAGGTAGCCCGGGGCCGACGGCACGATCGTCGCCAGCGCGACGCCGGTCGAGAGCAGCGCGCCCTGGACGAGGCGTCAGCTCGATGCCGACGGCCTGACCGCCGGCGACGAACGTCGCGATCGAGGCGGCCCACGCCGACGGCGCTGAAGACCAGTGCCGCGACGAGCGTCCGCGGCCGGCCGGCCACCGCCAGCCCGTCGCGCAGTCGCCGCGCCGAGGTCGAGGACCCGCGGATAGCCGCTCGGCGAACGCCGTGACCCGGTCCGCACCCGGCAGGCGATGGCTCGGCGATCGCGACGCCGAGGCCGACGACCAGCAGCCCGACGAACGCGGCGCCCAGGATGACGGCCGTCGTGATCGACGCCGCCGACGCCCGAGCACGACGACCGCGAGCGGCGGCCAGCCCCACGACGATGACCGTATCGACGATCCGCTCCACGACGACCGTGCCGAGGACCGTCGTCCGGCTGATGCCCTCGCCTTCGCCGAGCGCGTGGCTCCGGACCAGCTCGCCGAGCCGTGCGGGCAGGACGTTGTTGGCGAGGTAGCCGATGTAGGTGTAGCCGAGCACGCGCCGGTACGGCAGCGGCTGGATCGGAGCGAGCAGCGCCCGCCAGCGCGCGCCGCGGGCGGCGACATCGAGGAAGACCGTCGCGACCATCAGCAGGACCAGGGCGGGCTCGGCCGTGCGCAGGACGTCGACGGCCGCGGGGCACGTCGACCGACTGGAGCAGGATCCAGATCGCGACGACGCTGATGGCGACGCCGATCGCGGTGCGCGGAGCGCTGCCGGCGCGTCGCGCCGGTCGGTCAGTCGGGTCGGGTCGAGCCGCGGCCGCCGAGCGCGGTCAGCTTCGGCGAGCGGCGGACCCGCAGTCGGTGGAGCAGGTAGCGACCGACGACCCGCAGCGTCGAGAGGCCGTAGACGACGCTCCGCCGGAAGCCGACCGAGCTGGCCTCCTCGAAGTAGCGGGTCGGGACCGCCGATCTCGCCGATCCGCTCGCGCATCCCGGCCGCGACGACCTGGGCGATCAGCTCCTGGTCGAACACGAAGTCGTCGCTGTTGGCGTGGTACGGGATCGTCTCGAGCAGCTGCCGGCTGTAGGCCCGCAGGCCCGGTGTGGTACTCGGACAGGCGCAGCCCGAAGGCGATGTTCTCGACGGCGGTCAGGAACCGGTTGCTGACGTACTTCCAGCGCGGCATGCCGCCGGCCAGCGGGTCGCCGAGGAAGCGGCTGCCGAGCATCAGGTCGCGCGTCCCGCGGCGATCGGGGCGATGAGCGCCGGGATGCGCGTCGCGTCGTACTGGTAGTCCGGGTGGAGCATGACGACGATGTCGGCGCCGGCCTCGAGCGCCGCGTCGTAGCACGTCTTCTGGTTGCCGCCGTAGCCGCGGTTCTGCGGTGGATGATGACGTCGAGGCCGAGCTGCCGGGCGATGTCGACGGTCTCGTCCTTCGACACGTCGTCGACCAGGATGATCCGTGTCGATCAGGTCGTGCGGGATGTCGGCGTACGTGCGCTCGAGCGTCCGGGCGGCGTTGTAGGCGGGCATGACGATGACGATCCGCGGGGCATCGGTCGGGGGCACGGCGCGAAGCGTACCGGACCGCGTTCGCGGCGACCTGCATCCACGCCGGGCAGCACCGGGCCCCGGTCACCGATCCGTCACCCTCGCTGTGCGACGATATGGAGCCCCGCGACCCAGGAAGGACCCATCGCCCCATGTTCGAACGACTCTTCGGCAACACCGCCGCCGACCCTGCCGTCGCCGAGCGCATCCCGCCCGGCCAGTACAAGACCGAGAAGTTCCCCGTCCTCCACTACGGCTCGGTGCCGAACACCGACCTCGCGACCTGGGACTTCAAGGTGTGGGGCGAGGTCGATGCGCCGTTCACGCTCACCTGGGAGCAGTTCAAGGAGCTGCCGCGCAAGCCGGTCGACACCGACATCCACTGCGTGACGCGCTGGTCGAAGCTCGACACGACGTGGGAGGGTGTCCCGATCCAGGCGATCCTCGAGCTGGCCCAGGTGCGTCCGATCGGCGACCCACGTCGTGAGCCACGCCGAGCAGGGCTACACGGCCAACCTGCCGCTCGCGGTGCTCGACGACGACGACGTCCTGCTCGCCGACACCTTCGACGGCCAGCCGCTCGAGCCCGAGCACGGCTATCCGCTCCGGCTGCTCGTCCCGAAGCGCTACTTCTGGAAGAGCCGCAAGTGGATCCGCGGCCTCGAGTTCCTCGACCACGACCAGCTCGGCTTCTGGGAGCGCTACGGCTACAACAACGACGCCGACCCCTGGAAGGAAGAGCGCTTCAGCGACGACTGACGGGGTTGCACGCGCCACGCGGTCGGTCCCGCCCGCGATGACCGGCCGGCACCGCGCCTTCGTCCTTCGCCACACCCGGCTGCGGCCCGTCCCGGGTCTCGAGGAGATCCGCCTCCACTTGGGCGACGAGGTGTTGCCGCTGTGGCACGCGACCCAGCTCGAGACGCGGAACCCGGATGCCCCGCTGCCGTACTGGGCGTTCGCCTGGGTCGGCGGGCTCGCGATCGGGCGCTACCTGCGCGACCACCCGGAGGCCGTCGCCGGCCGTCGCGTGTTCGACCTGGCCTCGGGCTCCGGCCTGTGCGCGATCGCGGCGCTGGTCGCCGGCGCGTCGGCGGCGACCGGCTCGGACATCGACGGGTTCGCGATCGCAGCGATGGAGCGCAACGCGCGCGCGAACGGGCGGCGGATGGCGATCGTGCCCCGCGACGTGCTCGACGAAGGGCCCCCCGACGTCGACGTCATCCTGGCCGGCGACTGCTGGTACGACGCCGGGCTCGCCGCCCGGGTCCTGCCCTGGCTGCGGGAAGCCCAGGCCGCCGGCATCGATGTCCTGATCGGCGATCCCGGCCGCCGCTACCTGCCGACCGACGAGCTCGTCGAGCTCGCGGCGTACGACGTCCAGACCACGACCGAGCTCGAGGATCTGGCTCGCACGACCGGGCGCGTCTACGCGCTGCGAGCGACCTGATCAGCTCCGGCGGGTGCCACCGATCGAGGCCGGATCCGGGGTGAAGTAGCGCAGCCGGCGGCTGAGCAGCAGCACCTCGCGCTCGAGCAGGCTGATCAGGCCCTCGAGACGGTCGACCGTCGTGTCGGCCTCGAGCAGGGCCTGGCGGCGCGGCAGCTCGACCTGGACGATGCCGGACAGCAGGTACGACAGCACCGTCGGGTCGTCGGGGATGTCGAGGTCGCGCCGGCTCGGCGGCTCGGCATCGTTCGTCAGCTCGGGCTCGGCCGTGGCCATGGGATCGGCGTTCGGGTCGCGCTCGCCGGCGGTCTCGATCTCGACGCGGATGTCGAGGACCTCGGACGACTCGCCGTCGCGGGCGCGCATGAGGTCGAGATAGCGCACGAAGCGGCGGATCGCGCGGGCCGCCAGCCGCTCGGCGCGGGTCTCGTCACCGATATCGTCGTCGAGCGGCGTGACATCGGCGACGAGGTACGGCTCGCGCTGCGGGTCGACCGAGTCGATCGCGAAGCGACCCGTCGCGGCGGCCAGCAGGTCGTAGCGGCCGTCGGGATAGCGGCCGGCCTCGCGGATCTCGGCGAACGCCCCGACGCCGGCCAGGGTCGCGATCCGCTTCGTGCCGATCTCCCGGCCGTCGCGGATCAGGACGACGCCGAACGGCTCGCCCGTGTCGAGGCAGTGCCGGGTCATCGCCCGGTAGCGCTCCTCGAAGATATGGAGCGGCAGGACGATCCCTGGACAGAGCACCTGTGCAGCGGAAAGAGGGGGATCTCCATCGACCGCGTCGAGGTCTAGCCCGGATCGGACTCCCGAGGGCCGGGCGGCGCACCGCCGGCTTTCGGAATGCCAGCCCGCGTCGCAGGCCGCTCGTGTCGACGGCCGGGCGTACGCGCCGACGACGGCGTCCGGATCGAGGCACGTCCTCCTGGCTGAACACGTGGTGGCGGCCCTTGCCCTGCGCCTTGGCTCGGTACATCGCGATGTCGGCATCGCCGAGCAGGTCGTCGACACCGACCGGTCGCCGCCGAGTCGAGCGCGATGCCGATGCTCGCGCCGAGCATGCACGTCGAGCCCGGCGATCTGGATCGGCTCGTCGAGGGCGGCCAGCAGCCGGTCGGCGGCCCCCGCGGCGTACGTCACGTCGGGGATGCCGGCCAGCAGGATGCCGAACTCGTCGCCGCCGAGCCGGGCGGCGAGGTCCGAGGAGCGGATGCTCGACGTGATCCGTTCGGCGACGGCTGCGAGGAGCTCGTCGCCCGCGGCATGGCCGAGCCTGTCGTTGACGGTCTTGAAGTCGTCGAGATCGAGGAACATGGCGGCGATCGAGCCGGGGCTCGTCGCGCGGCGAGCGCCTTCGTCGGTCTCGGCGACGAAGCGACGGCGATTGGCCAGGCCGGTGAGGGGATCGTGGTAGGCCTGGTAGGTCAGCTGCGCCTCGAGGACGCGGCGGGCGGCCACGTCGCGCTCGAGCAGTCCGACGAGACCGGCGAGTCGCATGAGGACGAGCAACGACAGCACGGCCGTCCCACCGGCCGTCACGGCGAGACCGCCGGCTGCATCGGGGCCGAGCGTCACGAGGACCGGGCCGGTGACCATGGCCGCCGCCAGGCAGACCAGCCGGACGGGGCCGAGCCACGTCACGACGACCGGGTGCGGGTCGGTCAGGCGCCGCATGGAAGGGTGAAGCGCCGAGGCGCCGAACAGGATGTACGCGAACAGGTAGACGCGTGTCGATGAGCCCACCGGCGACGTAGGTGCCCTCGAGGTTCTGGAGCGCGTAGATCTGGTCGGCCACGAGCAGCAGCAGGAGGCTGCCGCCGAGCAGGCGGAACGACACCGTCCGCGCGCCCGGCGTCGTCAGGAGGCCCATGGCGACGCCGATGAGGAGCAGGTCGGCGACCGGGTAGGCGAGGCTGATGCCCAGGCTGAGCGCGTCGAGGTCGGTCGCGCCGAGCTGCGGCTGGATGAAGAACGTCCACGACAGGATGACGACGGCCGTGGTCAGGATCGCCGCGTCGAGCAAGGCCACCGCGGTCGCCACCCGCCAGGCGCCGGCGGATCAGCAGCAGGAGGCCGAGCGCGATGAACGGATAGCCGGCGAGGTACAGGCCATCGGCCATGGACGGGAAGGGATCCTCGCCGATGATCTCGTACCAGTTCCAGATCAGGTCACCGGCGACGAACAGGGCCTGGCCGAAGGCCATCAGGAGCCACGGCGCGATCCGGTCCGGGTCGATGGCGCCAGACGGCGACCAAGGCGGCGAGCGACGGCCGCCGCGCCGATCGCGTCGTAGAGGAAGCTCTGCGTCAGCGCGCCCGATCTCGACGACAGAACCCGTGCACGGCGACCGCGACCAGACTGGCCGCGACATACAGGTGCCAGGGTGCGAGCTTCAAGCGAGGCGAGGCGATCGGCGGGCATGACTCGTTCGTGCAGTGTCGCGAGCCCACCCTGGACCGCCCATGGCCCGACCGTACCGGGCCCGATGGGACGCCCGGCGGTCCCGCGCACGATCAGGTGCCGAACACGAAGAAGCCGCCGGTCGCCCGGCGGCTTCGACGTGATCAGGTGTGGTTCAGGCGGCGTGTCAGTGCGCGCAGCCCTTGGGTGCGCCGCCATCGTCGGCGGTCCGGAAGCTCGAGCCGCAGCCGCAGGCCGCGACCGCGTTCGGGTTGTTGACCGTGAACCCGGCGCCCATCAGCGTGTCGACGTAGTCGATCTGCGAGCCCTGGAGCAGCGACGATGCTCTGGCCGTCGACGTAGACCTTGATGCCGCTGACGTCGAGGACGTGGTCCTCGGGCGTCGGCGCGTCCTCGAGCATCATCCCGTAGCGGAAGCCGGAGCAGCCGCCCGAGTACACGTACACGCGCAGCCCGATGTCGGGATTGGTCTCTTCCTTCGTCAGCTCGCTGAGCTTGGCGACCGCGGCGTCGGTGAGGGAGACGACCGTGCCCGGCGGGGCCGGCTCGGTGACCGTCGGCTGCTGGTCGATCATTGGTCGGTTCGTCCTCCTTGGACGGGGATGAGTGCGTGATCTGCTCGCCGTTCCCGATGAGTGGGTCCATCGTACGCAGGGCAACGGGTTTCGACAAGCGCGCGCGCCGAAATCCGATGGTCCCACTGCGGCGGCGACGGGACGGTGGTCGTCAGGCGTCGATCCGCTCCACGATCGTGGCGATCCCCTGGCCCACCCCGATGCACATCGTGGCCAGGCCGTAGCGGCCGCCGGTCCGGCGCAGCTCGTGGGTGAGCATCGTGATCAGCCGGCCGCCGCTCATCCCGAGCGGATGCCCGAGCGCGATCGCGCCGCCGTTCACGTTGACCTTGGCCGGGTCGAGGCCGAGCTCGTCGATGCACACGAGCGACTGGGAGGCGAACGCCTCGTTGAGCTCGACGAGGTCGAGGTCGTCGACGCCGATGCCGGCCCGCTCGAGGGCCTTGCGCGTCGCCGGCACCGGCCCGACGCCCATCACCGCCGGGTCGACGCCGGCGACGGCCGTCGCGACGACGCGCGCCATCGGCGTCAGGCCCAGCGCGCGCGCCCGGTCCGCCTCGACCAGGAGCACCGCCGACGCGCCGTCGTTGATGCCCGAGCTGTTGCCGGCCGTGACGGTCCCGCCCGTCGCGCTGAACGCGGGCTTCAGGCGGGCCAGCGCCTCGGTCGAGGTGTCGGCCCGCGGGTGCTCGTCGCGCTCGACGACGCGTGATCTCGCCCTTTCGGCCGGTCACCTCGACCGGCACGATCTGGTCGTCGAACCGGCCGGCCTCGATCGCCGCCACGGCGCGCTGCTGGCTCTCGAGCGCGAACGCGTCCTGCCGCTCGCGGCTGACGCCCCAGCGCTCGGCCACGTTCTCGGCGGTCTCGCCCATCGAGTACGGGTAGTGCATCGCTCGGCGAGCGCGCGGGTTGACGAACCGCCAGCCGAGCGTCGTGTCCTGCAGCTCGCGCGGGCCGCGATCCCACGGCCCCTCGGCCTTGGCCATCACGTACGGCGCGCGGGTCATCGACTCGACGCCGCCGCCGATGAACACGTCGCCATCGCCGACGGCGATCGCATGGGCCGCGGAGTTGATCGCCTGCAGGCCCGACCCGCACAGCCGGTTGACGGTCAGCCCGCCGACCTCGACCGGGAAGCCGGCAAGCAGCAGCGGCCATGCGCGCGACGTCGCGGTTGTCCTCGCCGGCCTGGTTCGCGCAGCCGAGGATCACGTCCTCGACGAGGGCCGGGTCGAGGCCGGCACGGTCGACGACCGCGCGCAGGACGAGCGCAGCGAGGTCATCGGGTCGCACGCTCGCCAGGGCGCCGCCGTAGCGGCCGATCGGCGTCCGCACGGCCTCGACGATCCAGGCCTCGCGGACCGGTCGCTGCGCGTCTCGGGTCATGCGACCGATCGTAGCCGGTCCGCGCGCGCGCGGCCCGCGCCGGCACCGCCGGTCAGCCGAGTGTCTCCCGGATGGCGGCAAGCATCCGATCCGGGTGCCCGGCCCCGAGCCGGAGCGCGGTGACGACGTCGTCTGCGGAGGCGACGCCCTCCTCGACGGCGAAGCGCGCCTCCTCGCTCACCGCCCGTTCGATCCGGGCCTGGATGCGCTCCGCCGACAGTCCGCGCGCCGGCGCGTCGCCGAACTCCGGATCGACCGCGCCTCGCCGGCCGTCCTCGTAGCGGTAGAAGCCGCCGCCGGTCTTGCGACCGAGCCGGCCCGCGGCGACGAGTCGCTCCTGGATCGGCGACGGGCGCAGCCGGTCCGGTCGTCCGAGGCCGTCCCACACGCCGCGGGCAGCGGCGAGGTTCACGTCGAGCCCGGACAGGTCCATCAGCTCGAACGGGCCCATCGGGAAGCCGCCGGCGCGCATCGCCTCGTCGATCTCGACCACGCCGGCGACGCCATCTTCGAGCATCCGGAGCGCCTCGATCGTGAACGGGCGGTTGACGCGATTGACGATGAAGCCCGGACGGTCGGCACTGCGCGACCGGGGTCTTGCCCCACTCGCGGACGATGGCGGTCGCGCGCTCGACGGCCGCCGGCGCCGGTTCGTGCACCCGCGACCACCTCGACGAGGGCCATGAGCGGCACCGGGTTGAAGAAGTGGAGCCCGAGGACGCGATCCGCACGCTTGGTCGGCCTCCGCGATCGCGGTCACCGGCAGCGCGCTCGTGTTCGTGGCGAGCAGGACGTCCCGCGACGATTCGGCGTCGAGGGCCCGGAAGATGGCCTGCTTGAGATCGAGGTCCTCGATCGCCGCCTCGATGATGATCGTCGACTCGGACGCCAGGCCATCGAGGGTGTGCGCGTGACGGAGTCGATCCAGCCGGCCGTCGACCCAGGCGTCGATCGAATCGGCGTCGAGGTCGAGCTTGGCGGCTCGTCGGGCGAGGCCGTCGCGGATGCGGCCGGTGGCCCGCTCGATCGCGTCCTCGTCGACGTCGTGGAGGACCACCTCCCAGCCGGCTTCGAGCGCGACCTGGCTGATCCCGGCACCCATGACGCCGGCGCCGACGATGCCGACGATCGTCACACCGACTTCAGCGCCTCGAACGGCTGGCGGCAGTCGCGGCAGTAGAACAACGAGCGGCACTGCGTGGGCCCGAACGCGCTGTCCATCACGACGTGGGCCGACGCGCAGAACGGGCAGCGGATGTCCTCGGCCGCGTCCGGCGGTGCGATGCCGGCCTCGCGCAGGGCCATCCGGCCGACGTCCGAGATGCGCTCGGACGTCCAGGGCACCTCGAACGTCGTCGCGACGCGGACCGGGCGCCCGAACCGCGCGCCCAGGTGGTCGCCGATGGATGCCCGGATGAGGTCGAGCGCCGGGCACCCGACGAACGTCGGCAGGATCGCGACCTCGATCGCATCGGGCCCGACGGTGACGCGGTGGATGATCCCGAGATCGACCACGGACAGGACCGGGATCTCCGGGTCGGGCACCTCGGCGAGGGCGACGCGGACATCGCGCTCGGTCGGCTCGGCGGCGGTCACCATGTGGCACCCGGATCGCTGCTGCGCACGGCCGTGAACTCGCCCCACAGCCAGGCGAAGTCGCTGCCGTGGTCGGTGCGACCTTCGTCGGGATCCCGCGGTGGCGGGAGGTCCGGGAGTCGCAGGCGCTCGAAGACCGGCGCGACGCAGGCCCGCCAGTCCGCCTCGAGCTCGGCCATCGGGCGGGCGAGGACGCCCGACCCGACGAGCCCGGCCTCGCTGGGGAGCGGCGTGAACACGGTCCCGGCGTCCGGGCCGAGCGTGTCGAGGGCGGCGATGAGTCGATCGCGTGGCTCTCCGTCCGCGAGCGCCAGGCGTTCCAGCCACGTCCCGATGTGCATCACGTGGTAGCGCTCCTCGCGCCGGATCTTGTCGACGAGCTCGGCGAGCGGTGCCCACGATCCGCCGACCAGGGCGTCGAGCCGCACGGCGTCGGCCGTCTCGTACAGGTAGCGCCGCGCGATCGTCATCGCCCAATCGCCGCGACCGTGGTCGAGCAGACGTGCGTGCCGGTAGTCGGCCGGTTCGCGGTCGTAGGCGATCGCGTCGGGCTCGGTCCCGCGGACGTCCGCGAGCAGCCCGTACAGCGCCGCGGCATGGCCCAGCTCGTCCTGCGGCGAGCGAGCTCATCGCCACGTCCTCCTCGAGGAGCGGCGCGATCCCGGTCCATTCGGAATCGCTGAAGCCGATGACGAACTCGTCGTCGGCCATCGACAGCAGCAGGTCGCCGAGGTCGACGGCGGGCGGCGCCGTCGCGCCGCTCATCGCGACCGGGCCTTCGGCTTCGCCTGGCCGGCAGCCTCGCGCGCCGCGGCGAGCTTGTCGCGCATCACGTAGCCGCCCGGCTTCTTGAACGATCGGTCGAGCGGCGGCTGGAGGAGGTCGGGATCCTCGAGGTCGACGATATCGGCCCGCCGGACGATCCACAGGCGGACGCTCTCCTGGCGACGTCCGTACATCTCGCGGGCGTAATGGGTGGCCAGCTCGGCGTCGGGCGCCATCACGCTGCCGCCATGGCGCATCGGGTCGCCTTCCTTCTCCTGCCGGAAGACCTCCCAGGCCTCGAGTGCAGGCCCGGTCGTCCGTCATGCCGCGGCGGGCACGCCCAGGATCGTCTCGCGGACCCAGCGCGTCTCCTCGCGCGCGAGCCGGCGGAACTCGAGACGGGCCTCGGACATCGGCCCGTGGTTGGTCACGACCGTGCGCAGCTCGTTCCAGTCAGGCTCGCGTGTAGCGCCATTCGCCGGCGTCCTCGTCGAAGCGCAGCTCGGGGTCGGGGATGACCAGCCCGAGCTCGCGGATCCGCGGCACGTAGATCGTCAGGAACTCCTGGCGCAGTTCCTCGGAGGTCTTGGCCTTGATCCGCCAACGCAGGTCCATGTCCTTCTCACGGGGCGAGCGCGGCCCGTGCATCTGCATGAGCGGTCCCCACCAGCGGTCGAGCGCGTCCTGGATCGCGGCCCGCTGCGCCGTGCTGCCGGTGACCATCGTCACGACCACGTCGCGCCCATGCATGATGTGGACCGACTCCTCCCAGCAGATCTTGCGCATCGTCCGGGCATACGGCGCGTAGCTCGAATCGCGCAGCGCCTGCTGGGCGACGATCGCGGCTGCGTCGACCAGCCAGGCGATCATCCCGACGTCGGCCCAGCCGACCGTCGGGTAGTGGAAGACGTTGTGGAACTTGGTCTTCCCGGCGAGCAGGTCGTCGAACATCGCCTCGCGCGGCTTGCCGAGGTCCTCCGCGACGCGATACAGCAGCTGGGCATGGCCGACCTCGTCCTGCACCTTGGCGGTCAGCGCCAGCTTGCGGCGCAGCGTCGGCGCGCGCATCAGCCACTCGCGCTCGGGCAGGACGCCCATCAGCTCGGAGTTGGCGTGCATCTCGACGAAGCGCAGCACCGCCGTGCGGTACTCGTCCGGCATCGCGTCGGTCGGCCTCGACCTTGCCGCCGTTCATGACGTGCGCCTCGAACCGCTCGAACCAGGCGTCATAGGCCTCGTCGTGGGCGCGCACGGGGGCGCCGCCGCTCGACCGTTCGGTGGGCGACAGGACCGGATCGAGCGCGAGCGGGTCGGTCATGGCGTCAGCCTACGCCTCCCTGCCGGTGTCGTCAGGAACCCGTGAACCGCGGTGGCCGCTTCTCGCGGAATGCGGCCAGGCCCTCGGCGTGGTCGGCGGACGCCCCGGCGATCCCTGGAGTCTGGCCTCGTCGTCGAGCGCCTCGTCGAGATCGATCGACAGCGAGCGTTCAGGGCGTGCTTCGTGAGCGCCACGGCCAGCGGCGCGCCCTCGGCGATCCGGTCCGCGAGCGAGCGTGCCTCGGCCATCAGGCGTCGCCCGGCACGACCAGCGAGACGAGCCCGAGCCGCAAGTGCCTCGGGGGCGTCCACCGGGTCGCCGACCAGCGCCAGCTCGGCCGCCTTCGCGGACCCGACGATGCCGAGGCAGGAACCACGTCGCGCCGCTGTCGGGCACGAGGCCGATCCGTCCGAACGCCAGCACGAAGCGGGCTTCCTCGGCGGCGATCCGGAGGTCGCACGCGAAGGCGAGCGACGCGCCGGCCCCGGCCGCCACCCCGTTCACGGCCGCGATGACCGGCTGACCCATCGACCGGAGCGCACGGATGATCGGGTTGTAGCGGTCGCGCACCTCGACCTCGAGCGGGGCCGCGTCGGGTCGCTCCCGCTCCGCGAGGTCCTGGCCCGCACAGAACGCGCGGCCGGCGCCGGTCAGGATGACGACCCGGACGTCACGGTCGGCAGCGAGCCGATCCCAGCGCCTCGCGCAGGCCGAGCTTCATCGGCACGGTCAGCGCATTGAGCGCTTCCGGCCGGTCGAGCGTGATTGTCGCGACCGGCCCGTCGACCTCGACGCGCAGGCCGTCGGTCACGCGGCCTGGTCTCAAGCGAACTCGACCAGGCGGCCGTCGACGAGCTCGAACACGCGGCGGTCGATCGGCTCGTCGGCACCGCCCGACTGCTCGATCGACGAACTCGCGCGAAGAGCGCTGCGAACCCCGCGTCGTCCGGCCGCAATGTGGCGGCCAGGAGGAGATGCCGTTCCGGGATCCCGACGAGCACGCGGCCCTCGCCGCCGAGCTCGCGCGTGAGGTGGTCGATGGCATCCGGCAGCAGGATGCGCACCGCATCGATCCCGTCGCCCGTCTCGGAGCTGATCAGCGCGCCGATCGCCGGAGGCCTCGTCGGTCCAGGCCGCGTTCGCCGCCCACGTCCGCAGGTTGGCGCATCGCGGCGTCCTGCAGCTGGACCGGCTCGATGCCCCACGACAGCAGGTGATCGCCGTTCACGACGATGTCGAAGCCGCCGGCGGCCATCGTGTAGACGACCGGCAGTCCGGCCGGGCCGGCGTCGAGCAGCGGCTGGGATGGCTCTGCATCGAGTGCTGAGCCAGCGAATCACGGTTGACCGTGTCGATCGAGAGGCCGCTGGTGCCGACCGGCCGGAATGCGGGTCGCACGAGCTCGCTGGGCGACACCCCAGTCGTGCTCCGGGGAATCGACGGCCGAGCCGGTCGCGGTTCGGGTGGCGGGGTGTGCCCGCTGACCGGCGACGACTCGTCGATCGGCGAGAGGATGTCGGGCGCGCGTCGCGGATGGCCGCGGGCGGTTCGTCGCCGAGGTCGCGGACGTTGTCCCGTCCGACGTCCGCGCCGCCCTCGAACGGGTCACGCTCCATCGTCGCCCTCCTCCGGCTGTCGTGCTCTGGATCATCGGCCGCTCCAGCTCGGCGGTCGCTTCTCCTGGAAGGCACGCATCCCTTCCTTCTGGTCCGCGGTGCCGAACAGCTCGAAGAAGGCATCACGCTCCTGGCGCAGACCGGCGCTCAGGGGCAGCTCGGCCGCCGCGCGCACGGATCGTTTGGCGGCACGGACCGCCAGCGGCGGCATCTCGGCGATCCGGTCGGCGAGGTCGAGCGCCTCCGCGACCGTGTCCTCGGCCGGGACGACGGTGTTCACGAGACCCGCCGCGAGCGCCTCGTGCGCCGGCATGAGGCGCCCGGTCAGGATGAGCTCCATGGCCCCGGCCGTCCCGATCGCCCGCGTGAGGCGTTGGGTCCCGCCGGCACCGGGCATCACGCCGATCTTGATCTCGGGCTGGCCGAACTGGGCGTCGTCGCCGGCGACGATCAGGTCGCACGCCATGGCGAGCTCGCAGCCCCCGCCGAGGGCGAAGCCGCGCACGGCCGCGATGAGCGGGATCTCGATGGCCCCGAGGCGATCCCACGCGTCGAAGTGGCCCTCGGCGTGCAGCCGTTCCGGGGTCTGATCGGCGAGCTCGACGATATCGGCACCGGCCGCGAACGCCCGATCTCCGGCGCCGGTGATCACGGCCACCCGGGTGCGGCCGTCCCCATCCAGCCGCTCGAGGACCTCGGCGAGCTCGACCAGCAACGCGAAGTTCAGGGCGTTGCGCGCCTCCGGCCGATCGACCGTCACGAGCGCTACCCCGTCATGCCCCTCGACCGGGGCATCGACGCGGATGAAGCGGGTCGTCGGCATGGCGTCGCTCACGCAGGCTCCTCGCAGCTCGTCCGGCCAAGTATCCACGACCGGGGAAGCCGCGGTGGCACCCGCCGACGAGGTCGGACGTGGGCCGGCAGCGACCGGCCGCTGCGTCAGGCCGTCGGCCACAGGTCCGCGGCGTCCTCGAGGACGAGCAGCGTGGAGAGGCCTGGTGCGATCTCGCGCAGGTTCCGGCCGGCGGCGCGCATCGCGTCCGAGCCGAGACCGGCGTCCAGGGTCGCCCGGTCGTCGAAGCGCATCGCGGTGATGAGGCACAGGTCGGTCTCGCCGCCGAGGGCCCCGGACACCCGTTGGACATCCATCGAGCGCAGGCCCGGCGTCTCGGCCACGAGCGGCAGGTGTTCGGCCGCGTAGCGGCGCTCGAACGTCTCGAGCGCGCCGTCGCCATCGGGGCGTCGGTACAGGGCCAGCAGGGTGGTCATCGGGGCACCTCCTGGGGCTGCTCATCGTCGGCCCGAGCGCGGGCGATCAATTCCGTGGACCGGTAGAACTCGCCGAGCGCCACACCGAGCGACGCCGGCCGGTCGAGCAGCACATCATGGCCGACGCCCGGCAACACCAGCAGGCGCCCGTCGCGGACCTGGCGGGCGAGCGCCGCGGCCTGGGCGACCGGCACGAACGGATCCCGGTCGCCGGCGACGACCAGGGTCGGGGCGTCGATCGCCCGCAGCTCGGCGGGCGCCAGGAGTGGCTGGCGCTCGATGTCCGCCACGATCGCGTCCAGCAGCCGGCGCCAGCCGCCCGGGCCGTGGAGTGGATCGTGCCGGGCTGCCAGCCTCCTCGCCCAGGCCGGATCGTCGCGCTCGATGCGGTCCGGGTCCATCAGGGCTCGCCCGGCGGACAACCGTGGCTCACGCTCCGGCCCGATGCTGATCGTCACGAGCGTGCGCACCCGATGCGGGAGTCGGCTCGCGACGTGGAGCGCCGTCATCCCGCCCATCGAGTAGCCGAGGAGATGGAATGTGGCCAGGCCGAGCGCGTCGGTGAACGCCGCCACGTCACCGGCCAGGTCGTCGGTGGTCCACGGCGTCGCCGGATCCCAGGCGGTGCCGGCATGCCCGCGAGCGTCGGGCAGGTAGACGCGGAAGCCGCTGCCGACGACCGGCAGGAGCCCGCCGAAATGATCGTGGCCGCTGCCCGTCGCGCCATGGAGCATGACCAAGGGCGGCCCGGCGCCGTCGACCTCGTAGGCGGTCGCCAGTCCGTTGGCCTCGATCGTCGGCATCTCGCCCGCGATGCTACGGGTATCCTCGGCGCGATGCTGACCCAGCGTCCGGCCGCCACGATCGAGGACCTGCGCACGGCGACCGAGCTGATGTCGGCAGCTTGGCGCGCCGGCTCGCCGCTCGTGGCCGGGACGCCGGCGGCCATCGAATGGTGGTACGCACTGACGGCCCCGGATGCCCTCGGAGACCACCTGCGACTGTGGTTCGAGAAGGAGCAGCCCGTCGCCTGGTCGTGGCATGAGCCACCCGAGCTCGAATGGCACGTCTGGAGCGGCGACCGGGAGCACGACGTCACAGCGTTCCGGACGCTCGTCGAGGCGGTGGCGGCCGAAGCGGGCAGCGGCGAGGTCGGCGTGTTCGCCGCGGAGGACGACGCCGCATCGATCGACGTCCTCGTCGACCTTGGCTTCGCCGCTGCCGGTCGCCGACTGTCGCAATGGCAGCGCCACGCATCCGACGCGACGGTCGCGACGCTGGCACCGCCCGATGGCTACCGCGTCCGCGGCCTGCGCGGGGCCGACGAATTCGCGGCGCGCGTCGCCGTCCATCGCGCCGCGTTCCCCCGATCGCGTCTCACCGTCGACATGTACGACCGCCTGCCGACGGTGCCCCACTACCGGTTCGAGGACGACCTCGTCGTGGAGGCGCCCGACGGCTCGCTCGCGGCGTATGCGCTCGGCTGGTTCGACCCGGACGGTGGCGTCGCGGAGTTCGAGCCCGTCGGCACGCACCCCGAGCACCAGCGGCGTGGGCTCTCACGGGCGCTCTTGGCCGCCGGTTTGCGCCGGTTCTTCGACCGCGGCGCGCGCACGGTGCAGGTCTATGCCGATGCGTCGGAGGCGCCGGCGGAGGCCCTGTATCAGGCGATCGGGTTCCGCCGTCGGGCCTATCACCAGCGCTACGCCCTCAGGCCGGCCCGCTCCTCGACGGGTACGATCGACGCATGACGAAGCAACACCGCGCGACACGGGTGGAGCGGGACTCGATGGGCGAGGTCGAGGTCCCGGCGGACGCGCTATACGGCGCATCGACCCAGCGCGCCGTCCTGAACTTCCCGATCTCCGGCCAGGTCTTCCCGCGTCGCTTCATCCGCGCCCTGGCCCTCATCAAGCTGGCCGCCGCCGAGACCAACGGGGAACTGGGACTGCTGACCGCGGACGTCGCCCGGGCGATCGCCGCGGCAGCAGCGGCCGTCGCCGACGGCGACCACGACGCACAGTTCCCGATCGACATCTACCAGACCGGCTCGGGCACCTCCACGAACACCAACATGAACGAAGTCGTGGCCCACCTCGCCACGGCCCGGCTGGCGGACGGGCGACGGGTCCACCCCAACGACGACGTCAACCGCTGCCAGAGCTCGAACGACGACATCCCGACCGCCCTCCAGCTCAGTGCCGCCCTGGCGATCGAGGAGGCCCTGATCCCGGCCCTCGTCGCACTGCAGGGGGCCCTGGCCGCCAAGGCCGACGAGTTCTGGCCGGTGATCAAGACGGGCCGGACCCACCTCCAGGATGCGACGCCGATCCGGCTCGGCCAGGAGTTCCGGGGCTACGCCGGACAGGTCGAGGAGGCCATCCGGCGGGTCCAGATCGCACGCGACGAGCTGCTGACGGTGCCGCTCGGCGGGACCGCGGTCGGCACGGGCATCAACGCCCATCCCCAGTTCGCGGCCCGGACCTGCGCCCGCCTCACGGAGCTGCTGACGCTGCCCGTCCGCGAGGCGCCCAACCACTTCCACGCCCAGGCGACGCTCGACGTGCCGCTGGCGGCGCACGGCGCGATCCGGACCACGGCGCTGGGGGTCTGGAAGATCGCCTCCGATATCCGGCTGATGGGCATGGGCCCGCGAGCCGGCCTCGCCGAGCTGGCGCTGCCGGCGACCCAGCCGGGCTCGTCGATCATGCCCGGCAAGGTGAACCCGGTGATCATCGAGAGCCTGACGATGGTGGTCGCCCGGGTCGTGGGCAACGACGCGACCATCACGTTCGCCCAGTCGGGTTCGCTCCTCGAGCTGAACGTGATGCTGCCGGTGACGGCGGTCGCGCTCCTCGAATCGATCGAGCTGCTGGCGGCGGCCGCGGCCAACCTGGCGGAACGCACCATCGGTGGCCTCGAGGCGACCGAGCGCGGACCGGCGCTGGTCGAGCAGGGGCTGATGCTGGCGACGGCCCTCGCCCCGGTCATCGGCTACGACGAGGCGGCGGCCCTCGCCAAGGACGCATTCGCCAGCGGCCGCACGATCCGTGAGCTCGCGCTCGAGCGGGGGATCGCGGCAGATGAGCTCGACCGGCTGCTCGACCCGGCCGCGATGACCGAGCCCGGCCTCGGTGGCGGACCGGCGTCCGGCTGATCCCGCGCCGTCGCGGGGAGGTCCGGCGACCTAGCTCGTCATGTCGAGCAGCCGCTCGGCGGCGGCGATCCCGGACAGCCATGCGCCATGCACGGTCGACGGGAATCGAACGCTCGTCGCCTCCCCGGCGAGGATGAGGCGGTGCCCGAGCGGCTCGGCGAGCGCGGCGCGGTCCTCCGAACCCGCGCCCACCGCGAGGAACGAGTACGCGCCGCGAGCGTACGGGTCCTCGCCCCAGCGGGTGACCACGCCATCGATCGGCTCCTGGCCGCGATCGCCGACGGCGGCGCGGTACGCCCCGAGCGCCTCGGCGAAGACATCCTCATCAGCGAGGCCCTCGAGCCGGCGCGCCTCCGGCCCGGTCGCGAAGCCGACGACGATCGGCTCGCCGACGACCGGCTCCAGGTCGACGAACTCGCGGAACGTCGGCTCCCCGACGCGACCGAGCCAGTCGGCGCCGCCCGGCCAGTCACGCTCCGGGAAGCGGAGCATGGCCTTGAGGAAGCTACCCATCCCGAGGCGCTCGATCGCGCTGCTCGCAGGTTCGGGCAGGGCCGGCCGGAACGCGACGTCACCCGCCTTGAGCACGCCCAGCGGGAGCGTCACCACGGCCCGGTCCGCGCGGACGACTTCGCCGTCCGCGGTCGTCAGGGCGACATCGGCATCCGAGACCTCGATCTGCGTCACGACCGTTTCGAGCCGGATGTCGAGCGGCGCGGCCACCGGTTCGAGGATCGAGCGGTAGCCGCCCTCGATCATGACCCACAGGCCGTCGAGCGCCTCGCCATCGTCGAGTGCGGCGGCCGACAGCTCGGTCAGATCGGCCGCGAGGTCCATCCCGATCTCGACCTCGGCCGCCCAGCGCACATACCGATCGAGTAGCGCCGGATCGACATCCGAAGGCCCCGGCCCGATCGACTCCCGGGCCGTGTCGAACGCCTCGGCGACGGATCGTTCGGCACCGCCTGCCCGCGCCACCCGCCGAGCCGCCGCGTACAGAGCCTGGTAGTGCGACCAGAGCGGGTCCTCCTCCGCCCCTCGGATCCGCCGGCCGTCCTGGTCGTACGTCGAGAACCGACCGAACGATGTCGTGGTGATGCGTGACCCGGCGGCCCGCGCGAGGGGGACGAGCGGGTTGTCCGTCGTCCCGTGGATCCACGACGCGCCGAGGTCGATCGGCGGCCCGAGCGCGTCCGATGTCCAGGCCCGACCACCGAAGCGATCGCGCGCCTCCAGGACGACGACATCCTGTCCCGCCTCGGCCAGGCGCGTCGCTGCCGCAAGACCGGCGGCTCCGGCACCGACGACGAGGGCCGAACCGGGCACGACATCTCGCCGCCGGATCGGGCTGCACGCGGCGACGACCATGGAGATCGAGGCAACGGCCAGGCCCCGAAGGAACGTCCGTCGGTCGAGCCGCGACCAGGCAGCAGTCATGCGACGCGACGGTCAGACGCGAACGATCCGCGCCGGCGGCAGGACGGCGACGACGGCGAGCGCGATCCACAGGGCCCCCGCGCCGATCCAGGCGAGGGGTGACGGCACGAGCAGCACGGCACCCGTGAGCAGGGCGGCCTCCGCGACCGGATGATCGTCGGCCCGCCAGCGCACGACACCGATGGCCACGATCCCGATCGCCGCCACCGCCTGTCCGGCGCTGGTGATCGCCCCGTACGGACCGCCGACGGTTGCCAATACGAGGACGCCGATCCAGATGACGTGCCCCAGGATCGCGAGCGCGAAGGCGAAATCGTTGCCGCGCCCGGCCGTCAGGCCGGATCGTCGCCCGACCGCCAGCGCGACGGCGAATGCCGCGAGGGCGCCGACGACACCGATCGGCAGCGTCTCGAGGAGGAAGCCCGGCCAGTCGGGAGCGACCGGCTCGAGCGTGCTGGCCAGCCCGACGACCATCCAGGCGATCCCCGTGATGGTGGCTGCGACCGCCGGGATGGGCGGCGGCGTCCGCGGGTGGGCGTGCGCGTCGAGCGCGCCGCGGGCGAGGTCCAATCGTGTTCGTCGGTCGAGTGGACGCGCGTCCAGGAGGGCGAGCATCTCGGCCTCGTAGCGGTCCCGCCACGCGCGTGGGTAGAGGCGCAGCCAGCGCGAGCCTGAGACGGGCCGATGGTTCAGACGCATCCGTTCTCGACCAGCGGCGGCAACACCCCCGGCTGGCCGAGAGCGACGGGCAAGGGTCCGAGGGTGATCCGACCGGTGTCGACGAACAGTACGCCATCGCCATCGACCCGGATCGCGAACCGATCCATGCCGCGCGGGGCCGGCCCGTATCGCTCGGTGGCGACCTTGATGCCGAGCCGGTCGTAGCGCGATTGGTGACACGGGCAGTGGATCCAGAAGTCCTCCAGGCACGGATTCGGGCGGCAACCGAGGTGCGGGCAGCGTTGTGACAGCGCCCGGACGTTCACGGCGACGCCCTCCCCCGTGGGATCCGTACCGGGGAACCAGCCACCGCGCGCCGGGTCAACGAGGACGATGAAGGCCTTGGCCGTGGCCTCGTAGCCAGGAAAGCCGTCGGCGACGGGAAGGTGACCGTTACGAGCGATGAAATCGGCGTAGGTCCCGATGCGGACCGTCGGCAGGGCGGAGCGGACGGCCGACCACGCGAACCCGGCCGTGCCGGCGACCGCCTCGACCAGGAACAGCCCGACCGCGGACCCAAGCGCGCGACGGAGCATGGCGCGCCGCGAGAGCCCGGCGGTCACCGAGGCGCGCTGGGCGCGCAGGACCTGAGCAGTGAGCGCGTCGATCGGCGCTCGATCGTGCATGATCCGCTACCGCCCGAGACGCTCGAGCGCGGTCCGCGTGAAGCCCTGCATGCTCTCGAGCTGCGCGCGCAGCGTCGACGCGCCGATGGACGTCAGCCGATACGGCCGGCGGCGGTCCTCCGGCTCCAGGGCTTCGATGAGGCCACGCTGCTCCAGCCGGGCGAGCGCGCCATACAACGTGCCCGGCCCGAGCGGCGTGCCCGAGATGGCCTCGACGTCCGTGCTGATCGCATAGCCGTGCTTCGGCCCGCCGCTGAGCGACAGCAGGATGTACAGCGACGGCTCGGCGAACCGTCCGAATTCCGGTAGGTCGGCCACGGTCAGCTCCATGTATCGTAGCACGTTATATCGTGAGACGATACATCTGGCTTCCGCGGGTGTCAATGCGCGGCGGCCTGCCAGCGGCCGGTACAATCCGGCGCGATGACCGAGACCCGACTGTGGGACCGCGCCGCCCTGGCCATCGCCGATGACGGGCGCCGGCTGCCGGCCATCCCGGCGTTGCAGGCCGGCGATCCGACGGTCGCCGACCTGTTCGAGTTCATGCGCGACGCGGAGCTGCGGTTCGCGACGTTGCGGATGCGGATCCTCGACCACGCGATCACGGCACGCGGACAGGACGAGACCGAGATCGACGTGATGCTCCGCCACCCCGGGCACGCCCGCGTCACGACGAGCCCCCCGGGTCGCATCGTGGGCGGTCGCTACGAGATCTGGATCTCGGACGGCGAGATCGTCCGGACCTTTGCCGCCGAGCACCGCCTCGGGACGCAGCGGCCGATCCGCAACCGGCCCCGCGGATTGGACGATCCCGACCTGCCCGGCATGTCCCGGGTCTACGAGCCCGTGACGGGGCTGCCGATGGAGACCCTGCCGGACACGTTCGTCCATCCCGCCGGGTACTGCCAGAACGTGCTGTCGACGGGCAGATGCACGATCCTGGGCGACGGCACGGTGGCCGGCCGCGCCGCGACGCGGCTGCGTTGCGATCACCCGCGGACCATCGAGATCGCCGGCGATCGACCCGATCATCGGATCGACATCGCGGTCGATCGCGAGACGGGCCTGATCCTCAGCCTCACCGAGGCGATGGGCGGTGTCGTGACGCATGCCGCCGAGGTGGTCGACCTCGGGATCGATGGGCCGCTGCCGCCGAATGCCTTCGACTTCGTCTTCCCGACCGGGACGACGATGCTCTACTGAGGGTCTCGCGGCCGGTCCCGCAGGTGCGACAGCCTTCCTCCCGCTGGACCCGACCCGTATAGTCTGCCGAGGTCCTGGCCGCGCGCAGGTCGGGGGAGGCCGGGGACGCATCCGAGCCCGCTCGGAAAGGAGGCCCAAGCGACCCAACCCGCGTCGCTGACAGCGACGCTGCGGCTCGCCCAGCCGCCCCGTCCCAGCGTCATCCAGGCACATCCCCGCAATCCGCGCACGGCGCACCGCGTGGTCGCAGCCGGCGCATCGATCGGGCCGAGAGGGACCCGATCACCGGGGCGCCGCCGCCACCCCAGGCCGGCGATCCGCCCACGTGAGGGAGGTATCGATGACCCAGAACCGTTCTCGCGACGACGTCATCCGGGAGGACGTCGCGGATCTGCATAAGCTCGGTTACGCGCAGGAGCTATTCCGCTCGATGGGCGGATTCAGCAACTTTGCGATCAGCTTCAGCATCATCAGCATCCTGACCGGTGCTGTCATCCTGTACGACTACGGCCTGGCCTGGGCCGGCACCGCGGCCGTGCTCATCGGCTGGCCGCTGGTGACGGTGTTCGTCCTCGCGATCGCCGCGTCCATGGCCGAGATCGCGTCGGCCTACCCGACCGCCGGCGGCCTGTACTACTGGGCAAGCCGGATGCGGAACAAGGAATGGGGCTGGTGGACGGCCTGGCTCAACCTGATCGGCCAGTTCGCGATCGTCGCGGGCATCAACTACGCGGCGGCGGCATTCCTCAACGCCACGCTGATCACGCCACTCCTGAGCAACGTCGGGGTCGAGTACGGCAATACGACCGAGCTGATCCCCGGCCTGCTCAACGGTCAGCTGGTGACGATGGGCATCCTCATGCTCATCGAGCTCGCCCTGAACATCGCCGGCATCAACCTGGTCGCCTTGCTCAACCAGGTGAGCGTCTGGTGGCACATCATCATCGTCGCCGCGATCGTCGTCCTGGTCTTCCTTGCCGGGAAGCCCGACGCATCGGGCCTGACGTTGTTCGCGGTCCAGCCGCAGGACGTCGCGGGGAGCTGGGCCAACAACCTCGGCTTCGTCAACTTCAATTACGGTGCCGCGATCACCTACATACCGTTGCTGGCGTTCTTCTTCTCGCTCCTCCAGGCCAACTGGACCTACACCGGATACGACGCATCAGCCCATGTGGCCGAGGAGACCGTCGGCGCCCGCGTCGCCAGCGCGTGGGGCATCTTTCTCTCTGTGGCCGTCTCGGCGGTCGTCGGCTTCGTTTTCCTCCTCGCGCTGACGACGCACCTGCCCGACCTGACGACGCTCTTCCCGGCAGACCTCGCGACGGCCGACGCGGCGACCTACAGCCAGTACTACTTCGGCGGCGGTGCGGCCGTCATCGACATCCTCGTCTACAACCTCGGGTCGCTCGGCAACCTGCTGTCCGCCGGCATCGCCATCGCGATGGCCTTCTGCGGGCTGTCGTCGGTCGCGTCCGCCGGGCGGATGCTGTTCGCCTTCAGCCGCGACGACGGCCTGCCCGGCTCGGGCTGGCTGAAGAAGGTCTCGCGTCAGTATCGGACGCCCGCGAACTCGCTGACCGCCATCGTGATCGTCGCCTGGCTGTTCACGGTGGCCGCATTCTGGGTCGGCGCCCAGGGTGGCCCCGGTGGTGGCGGGATCGCGATCGTGATCATCACCGCCATCAGCACGATCTTCCTGTACGCGGCCTACGGCGTCGTGATCTTCCTCGGTGCGACGACCCAAGGCTGGCTCTCCGAGCGAGTCTGGAGCCTCGGCCGGTGGTCCAAGCCGATCGCCTGGGTCGCCGTCGCCTGGATCCTCGTCCTCCTGGTCCTGTTCTCCTTCCCGACCTCGGGCAACATCTCGTGGCCGTTCATGGCCGGGACCGTGGTGCTCCTGCTCATCTACTACTTCGGGTACGCGAAGTCTCAATTCAAGGGCCCACGATCCATGGGCGACAGCGCCGAGCTCACCGAGATCGAGCGCGAGTTCGAGCATGCGGCCGAGGAGGTCGCGTCGACCTGACCCGATCCATCACTCGACCCAGCCAGTCGGGGGCCGTCCGGTACCGCCGGTCGGCCCCCGAACCGTCAGCGCGCAGGGACAAGGAGCGAGCATGAGCGACCACCACGGTGACGGCGGGCAGGCGACCAAGCATCCTCGCCTTGCCGAGCTCGAGACGATGGTCCGCGACGGGCGGATCGACACGATCGTGGTCGCGTTCGCCGACATGCAGGGCCGGCTCATGGGCAAGCGCGTCCATGGCCAGGCGTTCCTCGACGGCGTCATCTCGCACGGCGCTCACTTCTGCACGTATCTCCTGGGCACCGACATGGAGATGAACACGCCCGACGGCTTCAAGCTGATGAACTGGGAGACCGGCTACGGCGACTGGATCGCCGAGCCGATCTGGGACCAGCTCCGGCTGCCGCCGTGGTTGCCGGGCACCGCGATGGTCCTCGCCGACACGATCGATGAGGAGACCGGCCGGGAGATCCCGGTCTCGCCGCGGACCATCCTCAAGCGGCAGGTCGCGCAGGCGACCGATGCCGGCTTCGACATCAGGGCGGGCTCGGAATTCGAGTTCTACGTCCTGAAGGACTCCTGGGAATCCCTCGCCGAGCAGGGCTGGCCCGTGCCGCGGCCGTTCGGCTACTACAACGAGGACTACCACCTCCTGCAGGCGACCAAGGCCGAGCCGCTGCATCACCTGCTGCGGACGCAGATGAGCGCTGCCAACGTGCCGATCGAGTTCAGCAAGGGGGAGGCGGCCAACGGCCAGCACGAGGTCAACATCCGCTACGACCACGTCCTCGAATCGGCCGATCGGAGCGTCGTGTTCAAGCACGGCGCCAAGGAGATCGCCTACCTCAACGGCTGGGGCATCACGTTCATGGCCAAGCCCGACCATCGCTGGACGGGCTCGTCAGGCCACCTCCACATGAGCGTCTGGGACGTCGCCAAGGACGTCCCGCTGATGCACGCCACGGGCCGCGAGAAGGGCGGTCCGTACGGCCTGTCCAAGGTCGGCCAGCAGTTCATGGCCGGGATGATGGCGCTGTCGCGCGAGCTTGCCGTGTTCGTCGCGCCGTTCATCAACTCGTACAAGCGCTACGCGTCGCTGTCGTGGGCGCCGGTCAACGTCGTGTGGGGACGCGACAACCGGACGACCGGGTTCCGCCTGGTGGGGCATGGGCCGTCGCTGCACGTCGAGAACCGCTTCCCGGGCGGCGACATGAATGCCTACCTGACGTATGCCGCCATGGTCGGCGCCGGGCTGTACGGGGTGCGCAAGGGGCTCAAGCTCGAGGACGAGTTCAAGGGAAACGGCTACCTCGCGACCGGCCATCCGCGCATGCCGCGCGCCCTGTACGAGGCGATCTGGGAGCTGGAGCGGTCCGAGGCCGCGGTCGAGATCTTCGGCCAGGAGGTGGTCGATCACTACCTCAACGCCGCGCGCGTCGAGCAGGAGACCTACGACTCGGTGGTCCATCCCTGGGATCGCGAGCGCTACCTGGAGCGCGGCTGACCCGAGTCAGCTCGGTCCCCCTCTCGCTCTTCCCCGTGGCGAAGCCATCTTCACCCGGTCCGCGGCGGGCCGGCGTAGTACGAAGGTCCTACTCGGCGTCCGCCGACGGTCCCATCCGACGGGCGTCCGCGACGCTCCGTAGCCGAGCCGCCAGATCGTGATGGCCGGCTGCTTCGGCGAGGTCCGCCGGGCGGCCGCCGTCGGCGACGCGGCCTGACGGGTCGGCACCAGCCGACAGGAACAGCTCGACCATCTCCACGTCGCCATGCTGCGCCGCCTCGTGGAGCGGCGTGTAGCCGCCGTGCTGGGTGGCATCGACATCGGCACCGGCCGCCAGCAGCACCCGGCAGACTTCGACGTTGCGCCCAGCCGCCGCTGCATGGAGCGGCTGGTTGGCGAACTCGTTCGTCGTGTACGAGTCGACCCTGGCCCCGGCGTCGATGAGGAGTCGCGCGACCTCGGGCTTGCCGAAGAACGCCGCGAGGTGCAGGGCCGTGAAGCCATCGGGCGAGAACGCCGTGGCGGCATCCGGGTCGTCGAGGAGCCGCGCACGCAGCCGGTCGATGCGTCCGAGCGCCGCCGCCTCGAACACGTCGAGATCCGGGTCCGCCGCCAGCAAGGCGTCCATGACCGGGCGATCGAAGCGGTAGCGGGCGAGGAGCAACGCCGACACGCCGTCGTCGCCGCGTGCGGACGCCAGCGACGGGTCGGCGGCCAGCAGCGACCGGACGCGATCGGCGTCGCCGGCCGCGACGGCGGTCATCATCTCGGCGCCCGTGGCCATCGCGCTGAGCCTACCTCAGGGTCATGTGGCCGCGGGTACGATGGGGCCCGCCGCGTCAACGGACCCGCCATCGGCATGCCAGCCCGGCGGCTCGCAGCAGAGAGGACCAGCCCGCTATGCGACTCGCCGACAAGGTCACGATCATCACCGGCGCGGGTGGCGGGATGGGCCGCGTGGCAGCCCGGATGTTCGCCGGCGAGGGAGCCAAGGTGGTCGTCGCCGAATACGGGGAGGCGGCCGGCCAGGAGACCGTCGAGCTGATCAGCGCCGACGGCGGCGACGCGACCTACGTCCGCGCGGACGTGTCGAACGAGGCCGACGCGAAGGCGATGATCGATCACGCGGTCACGACCTATGGCCGGCTCGATGTCCTGTACAACAACGCGGGCGTGATGCCCGAGGCGGACCACTCGGTGACCGACACGTCGGTCGAGGTCTGGGACCAGGTCATGGCCGTCAACGTGCGCGGGGTATTCCTTGGCAGCAAGTACGCCATCCCGGCGATGGAGGCGGCCGGCGGCGGCTCGATCATCAACATCGCGAGCTTCGTGGCCCTCGTCGGCTGCTCCGTGCCCCAGGACGCATACACGGCGTCGAAGGGTGCCGTCCTGAGCCTGACCCGCAGCCTTGCCGTCCAATTCGGGCCGAAGGGCATCCGGACGAACGCGATCTGCCCGGGACCGGTCGAGACACCGCTGCTGATGGACTGGCTGGTCAAGGACGAGGCGGCCAAGAAGCTCCGCCTGGCCCGTAACCCGACCGGCCGCTTCGGCAAGCCCGAGGAGATCGTCCACATGGCCGTCTATCTCGCCTCGGACGAGTCGCGCTGGACCAACGGCGCGTCCCTCGTGGTCGATGGCGGGATCACGGTGAACTACTTCTAGGCGGTTCCGCCAGCGGCACGTCGCGGTCCGCGATCGAGCGCGCCCATCGCCCATCGATCGCTGGCCCGTTGCCGGATCCGCTCGACGACGTACGCCGCGTCGCGGCCGACGCCGCCGATCAACTGCGATGCGAACGCGTGCTGGAACTGCAGACCGACGAAGTACAGGCCCGGTCGATCGGCGACGACGCCGCGATCCTGCACCGGCCAGCCATCGCCCTGCAACGGCACCTGTAGCCACCCGAACTCGGGCCGGAAGCCGGTGCACCAGATCACGTTGGCGGCCTCGATCACGCGGCCGTCAGCGAGCATCGGCAGGCCCTCGTTCGCGCCGACCGCTCGGACCGGGATGCGCGTCACGCCTGCCGCCCGAACGTCGGCGCCCTTGATCCGTTCGAGGGGGGCGCCATGGGCGCGCATCTCGTCGCGGAAGCGTCGACCGATCGGATTGGCGCCGGTGAGGAGACGGGTCACGGCAAACCAGATCGGAGCCTCGAGCAGGTTGCCGAGTCGCCCTTCGACGTCGAATGGGATCTCTCCGGTCTCGCGCCCTACGAGCAACGTCTCGTGACTGCCGGCGATCTCTATCGCGATCTCGACGCCGGAATGACTCGCGCCGACGACGAGCGCAGGACCGGCTTGGAGTTGGCTCGCGTCCCGGAAATCGCTGGAGTGGAGCTGCCTGATGTCCGGACGGAGCGCTGACGCGAACGGGGGGATCATCGGCGCCGAGAACGAACCGATCGCCAGGATCACCTGGCCCGCACGGAATGTCTGCTTGCCAGCGCTGATGATGTAGCCCTCGTGCGCGGACTCGGCGGGTCGGACGCCGGTCACGGTCGTCCCGGTCCGCACCGCTAGCTGGAACCTCGCTGCATAGGCCTCGAGATAGTCGGCCACCTGGTCCTTCGTCGGGAACGAACCGGGCGGGGCTGGGAATGGCATCCCAGGCAGCCCGTCGCGGCGGGCGGCGGTGAACACGCGGAGCGACTTCCACCGGCGGCGCCACGTATCCCCGATGCGAACGCCGGCATCGAGGACGACGTATCGCATCCCGGACTGGCCAAGGTGATACGCGGCCGCCAGACCGGCCTGGCCGCCGCCGACCACGACGACGTCGAACTGTTCCATCGCTGTCACGCTGCCCATCTCGCCTCCAGCCCAGGGATCGGAGGCGACCGGGGTTGCCGGTCGCCGGGTCCGACCCTACCGACGAGGCGCCCACGCGCGCATCGGTCAAACCCTCCAAACCCTGCCGACCGACGACATGGGTAGAACTGTGTAGAGGGCCTACACCAGGTCGTGCCGGAAGGCGAACGCCGTCGCCGCAGCTCGGCTGGACACGTCGAGCTTGGTGAAGATGTTGCTGACGTGCCGAGCAACCGTCTTCTCGCTGATCACCAGGTGCGAGCCGATGGCGCGGTTGGTCTTGCCGGCAGCGATCAGGCGCAGGACCTCGAGCTCCCGCGGGGTGAGCCCGCGGACGACGGCAGTGGGCGAGGCATCGATGAGCTCGTCGACCTGCCGGATATCCGGTGCGGCGCCGAGTCGTTCGAACGCGCGTCGCGCCGCGTCGAGTTCGAACGTCGCGGTATCGAGGTCGCCGATCTCGCGGCACGCACGGGCGAGGAGCGTGCGCGAGCGAGCCACCTCGTACGGCGCGTCGAGAGATTGCCAGCCGACCATGGCCCGCCGAAGCGCCTCGATGGCGGCCGGCCCGTCGCCGTCCGCGAGGCGAACGGCGCCGATACATCGGTCGGCCATCGCCTGGAGCAACGGAGCTCCGACCTGATCGGCGATCCGGGCCAGTTCATCGCTCGCGGACTTGGCGGCGTCCAGTCCGGCCGACGCGATCGCGACCTCGACATAGGCTTCTAGGAGGATGGCCCGAGCCGATACATCGGTCGTGGAACCCACGGCCCGGCGAAGGCTCGCCGCCGCCGCCTCGACGCGACCTTGGGCGAAGCGAAGCTGAGCCTGGCCAGGATCGGGCGGCCGGCCGCGATCCCCCGCGTCGCGGTAGTCGTGCTCGGCCTCCGTGAACTCTCCGCGCAAGCGATGGAGCTCGGCCCGCTGGTACAGCGCTTCACCGAGGGCGGCGTCGGGCGGCGGCCGCGACAGCCAGCCGTGGGCGCGCTCCACGTCCTCGCTGGCTTCGCGCCATGCACCGTGGAACTGCATGAGGGCGGCGCGATACAGGATGCAGCGACCGCGGAACGGGACGAGGTCGGGATGCAGGTCGAGCCACCGATCGAACGCGGCCGTCCATTCCTGTGCGCGGCGCAGGTCGAACGACTTGTGACATGCCTCGATGACGGCGCAGTACACGATGCCGGCCACGATCGGTGCGACCTCGCCGGCGGTCACGGCGACCATCGCCTCGTCCATCCGGGACAGCCCCCGCTGCAACTCGCCGTTGGCGATATCGGACAGCCCACGGCCGGTCAGACTGAGGGTCGCAAGGTCCTGATCCTCGAACCGGGCCGCGATGGCTTCGGCCTGCTTGAACAGACTCACGGTCTGGGTCCCGTCGCCCTCCTCGAGCCCCTGGAGCGCGCGTGACAGGAGGAGATACCCCTCCTCGACGTACTTCCCGCGATGGTGGGCCAGGAGGCGGTCGACGCGGGCCATCCAGCCGCTTCCGCGCGAGTGCTCGCCTCGCTCCAGGAGGCCGAAGCCGAGCCAGAAGGCCGCGCGCGCAGCAAGCGCGATATCGCCCGAACGAATGGCGGCGTGGTGCGTCTGCGCTGCGAGGTCCTCGGCCTCTTCGAGATGGCCCGTAAGGTCGGCTGCCCAGGTCAGGATCTCGAGATCGCCTGGCTCGAGCGGGGCCGATGAGGCGACGTTGCGCAAGGCCGCATAGGCCTCGGCCCACGACCCGCGGCGATAGGCGTCGCGGCCCTTGTCGAGCAGCTTCGGATCGCTCACCAAGGTAGGCTACAACCGGTCGGGACGGTGCTCGACAGGCACGCCGTCGTCCCGTGCGCCGGCGGTACGATTACCCACGGCGAAGCCAGGTCGCATCGATGGGCCGGGAGGACGGTGGAGAGTGCCGCGCTATGCGATCGGCGTCGATGTCGGCGGCAGCGGCATCAAGACGGCCGTCGTCGACGTCGATACCGGGCAGATGGTGTCCGAGCGCCTGCGGGTCGCGACACCGGTGCCGTCCACGCCCGATCGCGTGAGCGCGACGATCGGCCGGCTCGTGCGCCGGCTGGTCAAGGCGACCCCGATCCCGGACGACGCGCCGGTCGGCGTCGGGTTGCCCGGCGTCGCGATCGGCGGCCAGCTCAAGACCGCCGCCAACATCGACCCGGAGTGGGTGGACTACCCGATCGCCGAGAAGCTGTCGAAGTCCCTCAAGCGGCGGGTCGAGATCGTCAACGATGCCGACGCTGCCGGCATCGCGGAGATGCGCTTCGGCGTCGGCGCAGGGCGACCCGGGACGGTCATCTTCCTGACCCTCGGGACCGGCGTCGGCTCGGGCGTGTTCGTCGACGGCGTGCTGGTCCCCAACACCGAGTTCGGGCAGATGGAGATCCGCGGTCGGCCGGCTGAACGACGCTCGGCGTCAGCTGCCCGCCAGCGACGTGGGCTGTCGTGGAAGGCGTGGGCCCAGGACCTCGACGAGCACCTCACCCGCATCGAGGACCTGATGTGGCCGTCGCTGTTCATCCTCGGCGGCGGGGTCAGCAAGAACGCCGATAAGTTCGTCCCGAGGTTGACGACCCGAACGCCGGTCATCCCGGCCCAGCTGCGCAACGACGCCGGGATCATCGGCGCGGCGATCGTGGCGGTCGATGGGTTCCACGACGCGAAGACGACCTGGGACGACCTGCCCGCCGGGGTGCGGACGACGTCGAGCGAGGGGTCCGGGAGCGGTAGCGGCGTATCATCGGCCTCTTGAACCCAGCCCACCCGGCACGCATCCGCGAGGAGCTCGATGACCACCGAATCCCGTGCCCCCACCGGCTCCGAGGCGCCGACCGCGATCCGCATGGTGATCGGCGGGGAGGACGTCGAGGCAGCCGACGGCCAGACGTTCGACGTCGTCAACCCGGCCACCGGCAAGACGATCGCCACGGTCCCGCTCGGTGGTCGCCCCGACGTCGACCGGGCCGTGGACGCGGCGCGATCGGCCTTCGACGAGCGCAAGGGCTGGGCGATGTGGGCCGCCGGCAAGCGCGGCCGGTCGCTCGCCAAGCTCGCCGAGCTCATCAAGAAGCACAGCGACGAGCTGGCCTGGCTGGAGAGCCGCAACGGCGGCAAGCCCATCACCTCGGCCCGCGGCGAGGTCATCGGGGCGAGCCTCGTGTTCGACTACTACGCGGGTGCCGCCAACAAGATCTTCGGCCAGACGATCCCGGTCTCGAAGCCCGGCATCGACCTGACCCTGCGCGAGCCGATCGGCGTCGTCGGCCTCATCGTCCCGTGGAACTTCCCGCTGCTGATGGCCGCGCTGGAAGGTGGCTCCGGCGCTGGCCGCCGGCAACACCGCGATCCTCAAGCCCGCGTCCTACACGCCGCTGACGGCGATCCGGCTCGGCGAGCTGGCCCTCGAGGCGGGCATCCCGGCCGGCGTCCTCAATGTCGTGACGGGTCCCGGCGGCACGGTCGGCGCATCGATCGCGGCGCATCCCGGCATCGGCAAGGTCGCGTTCACCGGGGAGACGACGACCGGCCAGGAGATCATGCGGCTGGCCTCGGCCAACGTGAAGAAGATCTCGCTCGAGCTCGGCGGCAAGAGCCCGAACATCGTGTTCGCCGATGCCGACCTCGAGAAGTTCGCCAAGGAATCGCCGTACAGCGTCTTCGACAACGCCGGCCAGGACTGCTGCGCCCGCAGCCGGATCCTCGTCGAGCGCTCGGCCCACGAGCGGGTCGTCGAGCTGTTCACCGAGGCGACCCGCAACGTGAAGGTCGGCGACCCGGCCGACGAGACGACCGAGGTGGGACCGCTCGTCAGCGCGAAGCAGCGCGACAAGGTCGCCGACTACATCGAGATCGGGCAGGGCGAAGGCGCGACGATCGTCGTCGGCGGTTCGGCGCCCGAGGATCCGGCACTGGCCGATGGCGCGTATCTCCTCCCGACGGTGTTCGATGGAGTCGACAACGACATGCGCATCGCCCGCGAGGAGATCTTCGGCCCGGTGGTGTCGGTCATCGCGTTCGACACGGAGGACGAGGCGCTGCGACTCGCCAACGCGACGCCGTACGGCCTGTCCGGCTCGATCTGGAGCCGCGACATCGGCAAGGCGATGCGCGCCGCCAAGGCCCTCCAATCGGGCGTCATCAGCATCAACTCGAACAGCTCGGTCCACACCGAGGCGCCATTCGGCGGCTACAAGATGTCCGGCATCGGCCGCGAGCTCGGGATGGCGGCCCTCGACCTCTACACGGAGACGAAGAACGTCTTCATCGACATCAGCTGACGCGGAGTTCCACGGCCGGGTCGGGCCGTCCGGCGGGGGTCGACGCGGGCGCGGCCCGATCGTCGTCGGAAGCTGGGTCGTGGGTCTCGTCGCGATCGTCGGGTTCGCCGCCATCGGCGGGCAGGCCGCACCGGCCGAACGTCAGGCCGTCGCGACTGCGATCCCGTCGCCGAGCGCTCGCGTAGCCCAGCGCCAGGTCGCGCTCGACCTGCCGGCACGTCGCGGCGAGGTCGTCACCACGCGCGAGCTGATCGTCCGTGGCCGGGTCGCCATCGCGGCCGGCGAGGTGCGGATCATGCTCGAGTCGAGCAACGGCAAGCCGATCGCCACGGCCGCCGTCGATCCGACCGGCTTCGGGCACGACGGCTGGGTTCCCTTCGAGAGCCGGTTCCGGCTGACGACCCCGCGACCGGGCGGCGAGATGGTGCTGTTCATCGTCGCGGTCGACGGTGATGGCGTCCCGATCGACGCCATCCGGCGTCGGTTCACGGTCGGCGCCATCGTCGAGATCCCGGTACCTGCCGGTAGGACGAGTGGGGGATCCGGCGAACGGCCGACCCACGGCGAGGACGGTCTCATGGGCGGGCTGCCGTTCGGCACGAACATGCTCCACCTGGACGCCTCCGGTCAGTAGCCGCCTTCGGCCGCCGGCCAGGTGAGGTCGGGCCGTCGCCGGTCGATCCAGTCGCGCAGCATCCACATCGTCGTCCGGAACGCGAGCTGCGGCCACGGGATCGACTCGGGCGCGAACATCGCGACCTCGAGGGCCTCGGGCGTCGGGGCGGCCGTGCCGCCGATGACCCGGGCCTCGAACGCGATCGTCACGACCGCCGCCTCGAGTCGCGTGTACAGCCCGATGATCTCGCCGGGTTCGACGAGCAGGCCGGTCTCCTCCCACGTCTCGCGGATGGCGGCCTGGTTGACCGTCTCGTCGACCTCGAGGAAGCCGCCCGGCTGGGCCCACGCGCCACGCCCCGGCTCGATGCCGCGACGCAGCAGGACCAGCCGGCCGTCGTCGGTGATCGGCAGGGTCGTCACGACGAGCCGCGGATTGACGTAGGCGATGTGGCCGCAGTCCGGGCACGACAGCCGCTCACGGTCCTCGCCATCGAGCGTGCCGAACTGCAGCGCGGACCCGCAGTTCGAGCAGAAGTCGGAGCGTCCGGGCCATCCAGTCGGGGACGCCGCTGCCGGACGGCAGATCGGTCGAGCGGCCGTCGGGGCCTGCGGTCGAACGGCGTCCACGGATGCAGCCGAGGAGCACGGCGATCGCCGCGGCCACGAGGGCGGCGAGCCCGACGAGGCTGACCACGACCCAGGCGATGCGGAACCAGCCCTTCCCGCGATCGACGCCCATCCACGCCCAGGCCGAGCGCCAGATGCGGACGATCGCGTCGACGGTCGTGACGACGAGGAGCGGGCGCGGCGACGAGGACGCACAGCTTGACGAGCGGGTCGCCCAGCCGCGCGCCGAGGTTGAGGGCCGTGATGGCGACGGCGCCGGCGAAGAGATCGGCACGATGACGAGAGGTTGACGTAGTGCTGCTGGAGCGGGGTCGGGGCAATCTCGGGCACGGACCGCGGCGGCAGTCCCTGGAGGCTCGGCGGGAGGGCGGCGAGGCGGGCTCGGCCGGCGCTGCCCTGCCGGTCGAGGACCGGCATGCCAGGCTCCCAGCGTTCGTCGTCCATCGCCACGCCACCGAGTGTACCGATGGATACGCGATCAGCCCGGGAGGGCCCCGCGGCAGCCGTCAGAGCAGGCGCATCGTCCGCGGGCGTCGGCCGGGTCGACGAGGGACGCGCAGGTCGGGCAGAAGTAGCGGGCCTCGAGCGGCGTGCCGCACGTCGCATGGCGCAACGGCTCGGCGTCGGTCGAGCGGCGGGCAGCCCCAATCGGCGAGGAGGCGCAGCGCCGAGGCGAGATCGCGGCCGTCGGCGGTGAGCTCGTAGGCGAGGCGGGTCGGCCGCTCCTGGTACGGACTCGAGCGGAGGATCCCGGCCCGCTCGAGACGGCGCAGCCGGTCGGTCAGGATGTTCGCGCGCGATGCCGGGCAGGCCTCGCCCAGCTCGCCGAACCGCCGCGGACCGTCGAGCAGGGCCTCGACGACGAGCAGGCTCCAGCGATCGCCGACGCGGTCGAGGGCGGCTTCGAGCGGCAGCGGCCGGCGGTCTTCGGCTGATCGGGGCGGCTGCGTCGGTCTTGGGTTCCGGCATCGTCCGATGGTAGCCGGGCGGGGACTTGCCAGCGAGCGTGGTCAGTAGTAACTTGCAAGTCACTAGTCACTCCCCCTTCGTGCCAGCACTACGGAGTCTCATCCCATGAGTGTCATCGAAGAGATCGGACGGCGGTCGTCGGCGTCGCCCAGCAACGCGTCGGCACTTCGGTCGTCGGCATCGGCCGCAACTGGCGCGGGTCTGGCGTGGTCGTCGCCGACGGCAAGGTCCTGACCAACGCCCACAACCTGCGCGGTGGCGAAGTCACCGTCACGTTCACCGACGGTCGCTCGACGCGCGGCACCGTGACCGGCGTCGACGCGGACGGCGACCTGGCGGTCGTGAAGGTCGACACGACCGGCGCGACGCGCGTCGCGTGGGGCGCCGGCGACGGCCTCGCGATCGGCGACGCCGGTGTTCGGCGTGGCGGCCACGTTCGGTGGCGGGGCACGCGTCACGTTCGGGCTCGTGTCCTCCGTGTCGCGCTCCTTCCGCGGTCCCGGCGGCCGGCGGATCGCGGGCAGCGTCGAGCACACCGCGCCGATGGCGCCCGGGCTCGTCGGGCGGGGCCGCTCGTCGACGGCGCGGGCAGATTCTCGGCCTGAACACGAACCGGATCGGCGAAGGGCTTCTACCTCGCGCTTCCGGCCGATGCCGCGCTCCGCTCGCGGGTCGACGCGCTGGGTCGCGGCGAGTCGCGCGGAGCGTCTGCGGCTCGGCGTCGCCATCGCCCCGAACCACGTCGCGCGGCGGCTGCGCCGATCGGTCGGACTGCCCGAGCGCGACGGCATCCTGGTCCGCGGGCGTCGAGGAGGGCAGCGCCGGCCGACGCGGCCGGGCTCGAGGCCGGCGATCTCATCGTCTCGGCCGGCGGCCGGCCGATCCGCGATGCCGACGACCTGTTCGACGCCCTGGCGAGCCTCGAGCTGCCGTATCGAGCTCGGGATCGTGCGCGGGGCCGACGAGCGGACCCTCGCCGTCACAGCCCAGAAGCCGGAGCGCACGCCGGGCGACGCCTGACGCCAAGCGATCGCATCATGCGACGACTCTGGGACCTTCCGGTCAGTCACGGGGGTCCCCGGACCCGCTAGCATCACGGCGTGGATCGGATCCTCGCCTGGTACCGCGTCAGCTCGTCGGTCGGTGCGCTCGTCGCGCTGATCGTCGCCAACGCCATCCCGCTGTTCGGCGTCGTGTTCCTTGGCTGGAACGTCTGGACCATCCTCGTCATCTACTGGCTCGAGAACGGGATCGTCGGCGTCTTCAACGTCCTCAAGATGCCCCGCGCCGAGGGTCGGCCGCCGACGCCGGCCGCGCGACCGTGCGGCTGAACGGCGACCCGATGCGCCGATGGCCGGACGCGGTCGGTCCCGTTCTTCGTCGTCCACTACGGGCTCTTCTGGTTCGTGCACGGCGTGTTCGTGCTGACGCTGCCGCTGTTCGCCGGCATCGGGTCGGGGCTGCCGACGAGGGGCTCCGATCGGACGACCGCGTCGATGGCAGAGTCGGCCCGTTCGGGTCCGGGACCGACATGACCTCCGGGTTCGACCTCGCCGTCCTGCTGGCCGTCGTGGCCCTGGCGATCAGCCACGGGGTCTCGTTCTGGTGCAACTTCCTCGGGCGGCGGCGAGTACAGGCGGACGCATCGGCCGCGGCCCTGATGTTCGCGCCGTACGGAAGACTCGTGGTCCTGCACATCACGATCATCGTCGGGGCGCATGGCCATCGACGTTCACCGGAGCGCCGGCCGCGGCCGTGGCCATCCTCGTCGTGCTCAAGACCGTCCTGGACATCGGCTTCCACCTCGCCGAGCACCGCCGGCGCGCCGTGCCGCCGGGCACGACCGCGATCGGCCTGACCCGGGCGCTCAGCCGCCGGCGTTCGAGGGATCGTCGAGCACGCGCCGCGGTCTGCGCCGCTCGCCACGCCGCGAGGCGCGTCGCCAGGGCCGGGATCGCCGAGCGGCGAGGATCGCCGCCGCCAGCAGTCCCGCGTTCGGGGCATTGCCGATGGCGACCGTCGCGACCGGGATGCCGCGCGGCATCTGGACGATCGAGAGCAGCGAATCCAGCCCGCCCAGGTGCTGGGTCGGGATCGGGACGCCGATGACCGGCAGGAGCGGTCTTGGCCGCGAGCATCCCCGGCAGGTGGGCGGCGCCGCCGGCGCCCGCGATGATGACCCGGATGCCGCGGCCGGCCGCCTCCTCGGCGTAGCGGAACAGGCGATCCGGGGTCCGGTGGGCCGACACGACCCGCAGCTCGGGGCGACCTCGAGGTCATCGAGGATCGCGACCGGCCGGCTCGAGGACCGGGAAGTCCGACCGGCTGCCGCCCACGACGCCGACCCGCGGTCGCCCGTCGCCGTCCCAGCTCACGGCTCGTGCCCTCGGCCGTCGCGTCGCTCGTCGGCGGCTCGTGCCCGTCGACGCCGTCGGCCGGCGCCCAGCGCAGGTGCCGGCGGCCGCACGCGCCCGATCCAGCGCCTCGTCGACGGTCGCACCGACCGCGGTCACGTGGCCCATCTTGCGGCGTTCGAATACCTCGTCGCTTGTCGTAGACGTGGAGATGCACCGCCGGATCGGCCAGCGCGCGCCCCATGCCCGGCGCTTCGAGCCGGGCGGCCCGCTGCGGCCCGGTGCCCAGGACGTTGACCATCGCAGCTGGGCGCCAGCGCGGCGGTCGAGCCGAGGTCGAGGCCGCAGATCGCCCGGATGTGCTGCTCGAACTGGGACGTCGCCGCGCCATCGACCGTCCAGTGGCCGCTGTTGTGGACACGCGGCGCCAGCTCGTTCACGACGAGGCGGCCGTCGGGCATGAGGAAGAGCTCGGCGGTCAGCGTGCCGGTCAGGCCCATGGCGACCGCCAGCCGCTCCCCGAGCTCGGCGGCACGGTCGGCACGCCTCGGCGGCGACCGGCGCGGGCGCCACGCTCTCGACGAGGATGCCCGTCGTCGTGGACGTTGCGCGCCACCGGGAAGGCCGCGATCCGGCCGTCGAGCGCGCGCGCGACGACGATCGACAGCTCCGCTTCGAACGTCAGCTCGCGCCTCGGCCAGCAGGGCCGCGCCGGTCGGTCGGCCGAGCCGCGCCAGCGCGTCGTCGAGCGCGGCCGCCGTCGCCAGGCGGAGCTGGCCCCGGCCGTCGTAGCCGCCGGTCGCGGCCTTCAGTCGGAGCGGCAGCCCGGGCTCGCGCCGCCGCGCGCGAGCTCGGCGGCGCCACGGACCTCGCGCCACGGGGCGACCTCGGCGCCGGCGCGCTCGGCGAACGGCCGTTCGGCCAGGCGGTCCTGGGTCACTAGCAACGGCTACGCGGCCCGGGCGGACCGGCACGACGCGCGTCGATCGCGTCGACGACCGCGGCCGCGACGTGCTCCAGCTCGTACGTCACGACGTCGCTCGTCTCGGCCAGCCGCAATGCGCCGCCGACGTCGTCGTAGCCGGCGACCACGACCCGGTCGGCGAGCGCGGCCGCCGGGCAGCGGGGTCGGGATCAATGACCGCGACCCGGTAGCCCATCGAGCGCGCCGCCAGGGCCAGCATCCGGCCCAGCTGGCCGCCCCCGAGGATGCCGATCGTGGCCGGCGGCGAGAGCGGCAGCCGGTCGTAGGGCCCGATCGGCGGCGTCACGAGCCGAGTGTAGACTGCGGCCCATGAAGCAGGTCATCGGCCGACGCGCCTTCGAGGTGGACGTCGGATAAGTCGCCCATCGGATCGCCCGGGCCGACCGGGTGATCGTGGACGTCGGCACCGGCGACGGCCGGGCCGTGCTCCAGCGAGCCGGCGCCGAGCCGGCTGCGGTCGTCATCGGTATCGACGCGGCTGCCGCAGGGATGGCCGAGGCCTCGCGTCGCTCCTCGCGCCGGACGACCGGCTCGAGGTGCTGGCATCCGTCATCCCGGCCGACGGCGTCCCCGCCATGGCGTGCCTCGAGGGCTCGGCCGAATCGGCCATCCGGCGGGCGTGGTCGGTGGTCGGGCTGGATCTTCGGACGATGCATCCGGCGACGCCCGCGGAGGTCGCCGCGTCCGGCTCGACCTGGGCACGGCGGCTGCGCCGGGGCGACGGTGGTGGTCGAGGTGACGGTGGTTCGTTCGATGCCCGCGCGGTCTGGCGCCTCGTCGGCATTCAGTCGACTAGCATCGCCGGGTGACCGCGGAAGTGCCCCTGATCCTCGACGTCGACACCGGCATCGACGACAGCCTCGCCCTCCTCTACGCCGCGGCCTCCCCGGAGGCCGAACTCGTGGCGGTGACCTGCGTGTTCGGCAACGTCGAAGCGCCGCAGGTTGCGGCCAACACGCTGGCCGTCCTGGAGCTCGCCGGGCGGGGCGATGTCGAGGTGGCGCTCGGTCGCGCCGTGCCCCTGGAGCGGCCCCTGCAGACCACGCCCGAAACCCACGGCCCCAAGGGCATCGGCTACGCGGAGCTGCCGCGAGCCACTCGCCGGCTGAGCGAGCGGCATGCCGTCGACGTGATCGTGGACGAGGCGCGGCGACGCCCGGGAGAAGTCACGCTGGTGACGCTCGGACCACTCACGAACCTCGCCGTCGCCCTCGAGCGCGAGCCCGACCTCCCGCGGCTCCTGGGCGGCTACGTGCTCATGGGCGGGGCGTATGGGGCGCCCGGGAACACGACGCCCACCACCGAATGGAACGTGCATGGCGATCCCGAGGCGGCCAGGATCGTGTTCCGCGCGTGGGCCGGCGCGACGGCCGCCGATCCAACCATCGCCCGACCCTTGGCCCTCGGACTCGACGTGACCGAGGGTGCCCGGATCACGACCGATCACGTCGTGCGGCTGGCGCGGCGGGCAGGCAGCACGCCGGACGAGTCGCTCGGCCTGGAGGGGAGTGGCGACCCGCTCGCCGGCTCATCGTCGGTGGCCTCGAACCCGGTCGTCCGCTTCATCGCCGATGCCCTGCGCTTCTACTTCGAGTTCCACCGCGCGTATGACGGCTTCTACGGTGCCTTCATCCACGATCCGCTCGCGGTCGCGGCGGCGCTGGACCGGCGGCTCGTCACGGCCGACGCGCTCTACGTCGATGTCGAGACCCGCGGCGAGCTGACGACCGGCATGACCGTGGCCGACCGACGACGGCTGACCGGCCGCGCGCCGAACCTCGACGTCGCGGCGACCGCCGACGTCGAGACGTTCCTCGAGCGGCTCGTCGAGCGGCTCGGCGGTCTGGCCGCCCGCCGCTCCGGGGTCGCGTCCTAGCGCCGACCGACCACCAGCAGCAGGAACGACGTCTCGATCACGTCGATCGCGGCGATCACGCCTGCGACGATCAGCGGCAGCGGGTGCCCGAGCGCCCAGCCGGCGGCCGCGGCGAACGCCGCGACGGCGAGGAATGCCAGGCGCACCGCGCGGATGAGTCCCGGCACGTCGTCGGTGCCCGACGACGCCATCCGCGAGATCGCGCGCGACAGCAGCGCGCCGCCGAGGACGACACTGACCCCGACGAGTGCGGCCTGGATGAGCGGGCCGGGTCGGACGATCGCGTCGAACCAGCCCTCGTTCGAGCCCACGAGGGTGGCGGTGACCAGGGTCGCGATGCCGACGAGGATGGCCATCGACGCGCCCAGCCTCGGGCGGTCCGTCGGGCTCACTCGGCGGCGACCTCGATGGCCACTTCGTGGATCGCACCGTCGACGATCCGCCAGGCGCGGACACTCGGCGTGCCGGTCGCCGGGTCAGTCTCGTCATCGCTGAGCGACACGAGGATGTACAACGCGTCGGCGTAGAACGCGAGGCCGATGTCGGTCGGCGAGGGCACCGCGGGCGTGTGCGTGTGGGAATGGACGATCGCCCAGAACACCTCGTCGGCGTCGTCGGTCGCGATCGTCAGGCGGTACAGGTCGTCGGGATGGATCTCGTAGCGGTACGGCGAGGCGGCCGCGTTGCGCGCCGCCTCGAAGCGAAGCGCCCGGCCATCCGCCGCGGCCGGCCGGTCGCCGACGATCAGGCCGCAGGACTCGTTCGGGTACTCCGTTCGAGCGTGGTCGATGAGCGACTGGACGATCGTCGCCGGGAGTCGGGTCACCGCCGGCCCGGGGTGGCCGGCCGTCACCACCAGTTGACGCCGCCCTCGAGCGCGTCGGACATCTCGGCGAAATCGGTCGTGAACGTGCCGGCCGACAGGTACTTCCAGCCACCGTCGGGGAGCAGCGCGACGATCGTGCCGCTGGTCATCCGGGCGGCCTCACGTGCCGCGGCGACGAGGACCGCCCCGCACGACGGCCCGGCGAAGATGCCCTCGCGGAAGACCAGCTCGCGCAACGCGGTGAGCGCCTCGAGGTTCGAGACGAGGTACTTCGCGTCGATCGCCGACGGGTCGAGGATCTCGGGGATGAACCCCTCATCGAGCGAACGCAGACCCTGGACCATCTCGCCGGGCAGCGGCTCGGCGGCGACGATGCGCACGCCGGGCTTGTGCTCGTCGAGGTAGCGCGACACGCCCATCAGCGTCCCGCCGGTCCCCAGGCCGGCGACGAAGACGTCGATCTCGGGGCAGTCGGCGAGGATCTCCGGGCCGGTGGTCTCGTAGTGGGCCAGCGGGTTGGCCGGGTTGCCGTACTGGTACGGCATGACGAACCGGTCGTCCTTCTCGACGAGGTGCTTGGCCAGCGCGATCGCGCCGTTCGAGCCCAGCGCACCCGACGAATCGATGACCTCGGCGCCGAACAGGGCCGCCATCTGGCGCCGCTCGTTCGTGACGTTGTCGGGCATGACCAGGGCGACGCGGTAGCCCTTGCGCCGTCCGATCATCGCCAGCGCGATGCCGGTGTTCCCTGACGTCGGCTCGAGGATGATCGAATCGTCGCGCAGCAGGCCGCGCGCCTCGAGGTCCTCGATCAGGTACTTCGCCGCGCGGTCCTTGACCGAACCCGTCGGGTTGAGCATCTCGAGCTTGGCGAAGATGCGGACCGCCGGGTTCGGGCTCATCCGCGGGATCTCGACCAGTGGCGTGTGCCCGATCGCGTCGAGGATGTCCGCGTACCGCCCACCGTGCGGGGCGAGGTCCTCGTGTGCGTGGCTGTGGTCGTGGTCGGCGGTGTCGGCGACCCGCCACGGGACGGCCATCGTCAGCCGCCGGCCATGGCCGGCAGCAGGCGGACTTCGTCGGTCCCCGCCACCGGCGTATCGAGCCCCGCGAGGTAGCGCACGTCCTGGCCGTTGACGTAGACGTTGACGAATCGATTGAGGTCGCCATCGACGGTCAGCAGCTGACCGCCGAGGCTGGGGTGGCGCTCGACGAGCCGCTCGACGACCGAGCGGATCGAGTCACCGTCGATCTCGATCGTCTTCGCCCCGCCCACGTTCTGGCGCAGGACCGACGGGATGTGGACCGTACTCATCCGCGAGCATCGGGCGAGACCGTCCCGGCCAGACCCGTGGTCGTGAGCAGGAACGGCGCGTCCTCGCCGATATTGGCGGTCGCCAGCGGTCGGCCCGCCTTGCGCGCGTCGACCGCCGCGTCCGAGCACACCGGGCAGGCAGGATCGCGGCGCAACTGGAGTTCGGTGAACTCGGTCTCGAGCGCATCGAACAGCAGCAGCCGCCCGGCCAGCGTGTTGCCGATGCCGAGCAGGACCTTGAGCGCCTCGTTGGTCTGCAGCAGGCCGAGGATGCCGGGCACGACGCCGAGCACGCCGGCGACCGAGCAGCCCGGGGCGAGCTCCGGGGGCGGCGGTGTCGGGTAGAGGCAGCGATAGCACGGTCCCGCGAAGGGGACGAACGTCGTGAGCTGGCCCTCGAAGCGGAACACGCTGGCATGGATGACCGGGATGCCGGCCGCGACCGCCGCGTCGTTGAGGATGTAGCGCGTCTCGAAGGTGTCGGTGCCATCGAGGATGACGTCGTAGCCTGCGATCAGGCGCTCGACGTTGGCCGCGACGAGCATCTCCTCGTGCTGGACGACGGTGACGTCCGGATTCAGTGCGTTGATCGAGATCCGGGCGGACTCGACCTTGCGTTCGCCGATCCGGTCGGTCGTGTGGATGATCTGGCGCTGGAGGTTGCTCAGGTCGACGACGTCGAAGTCGACGAGGCCGATCGTGCCGACGCCGGCGGCGGCCAGGTAGAGCGCGGCCGGGCTGCCGAGCCCGCCGGCACCGATGAGCAGGGCCTTCGACTCGAGGAGCCGCTGCTGGCCGGCCGACCCGACTTCGGGGATGAGCAGGTGGCGGCTGTAGCGCTGCTTCTGCTCGGCGTTGAGGACGACCGGCGTCTCGAAGTCGAGACCAGCGCCCTTCCACGCCTGGAAGCCGCCCGACATGCTGGCGACGTCGGAGTAGCCCATGTCGGCCAGCGTCTGGGCAGCGAACAGCGACCGGACGCCGCCGGCGCAGTACAGGATCACGGGCGCGTCACGGTCGGGGGCGACGCCCTCGATCTGCTGTTCGATGTAGCTCTTCGAGACGTGGGCGGCGCCGGGGATATGGCCCTGCTCCCACTCGGACGCCTCTCGGACGTCGACGACGGTCGCGTCGCCGGACGGCAGGGCATCGACCTGCTGCGGGGTGACCTCGCGGATCTGGGCGCGGGCCTCGCGCAGGAGGTCCGCGTATGACTTCGGCATGGGTGGGGAGACTCCGGTGTCGACGGGCTGGCTCGCCGAGGCGGCCAGGGCGGGTGGTTGGCTCGATGGGGGCGATGGCCCCAGGCCGGCTCAGGCCGGCGGCTGACACCTGCAGCGGCGCTCGATCCGGGTCATGCCTGGGCACCTGGAGCGGTGGCGGTATCGGCGGTGGCTACGCCGAGGTCCCCGAGCACGTGCTGGAGGCTGTCGTGGCTCAACATCGCGCACTTCAGGCGGGCCGGGCTGATGTCGATGCCGAGAAGGTCGAGCAGGTCGTCCGCGCGGAACGCCGCGACCTCCTTGAGCGGCTTGCCCTTGATCTCGTCGGTCAACAGGCTCGCGCTGGCCTGGCTGATGGCACAGCCGCGTCCCGTGAAGCCGACCCGGTCGACGACGCCGTCCTTCACGCCGAGCATCAACGTGATGCGATCACCACAGAGCGGGTTCGAGCCCTCGAAGGAGGCGTCCGCATCCTCGACGACCCCGAAGTTGTGGGGCTGCCGATAGTGCTCGAGGATGTAGTCGCGGTAGAGGTCGTCCATCGACGTTCGAGTGTAGCGCGGAATTTCAATCCCGACCACAGGGGTAGGGATTGTTAGGCAGGCGAATGCGCCGCCGCACCGACCGGTGTTTGTCCGCAACGGACCGTTGTCCCTGCTCGCTGGTACGAAGCGGCGAGCCTCGGCGGCCGTGTCCGCGGCTATGGTCGGGGTCCGGTGACGACGACCATCGCGGACGCTCTGGGTGTGGCGCTCGGCGGGCTGGCACAGAAGCGTGGGCTGATCCCACGGCTGCCGGCCGGCGATCGCCTGCTCGCCGATGCCGCCGTGTGGCTGACCGGCGAATACGCCGACGCCGTCCGGTCGACCCACACGCGGACGCTGCCCGACGGCGAGACGGCGATGGCCGTCGACCTGCACCCGGCGGTGCCGCCGCTCGTCCTGACCGCGGCCGACAGTGGCCGCGTCACGGTGTCCAGCGAAACCGGCGTGGCGGGGCCTGGCTTTCACCGGTTCGTCGGTCGCGTCCTCGAGCGGCTCGGCACCGAGATCGGCATCGACTGGGTCGAAGGTGACGGGGCGACCGCCTTCGCCGACCGGGCCGCCGTCGAACGGCTCTATCTCGGCTGGCTCGGCCCGCAGCTCGCCCGGACACGCGAGCGGGTCCGCCGCGGGGAACGTGGCGTGCCGCTGGGCATCCCGGCCGGGACGCACGTCGCGACCGACGCCGCCGTTGCCACCGTGCTCGGTCCGCGCGACGAAGCGTGGCTCAAGGCGGCGATCGGCGACCCGCGCGTCGCGCTCGAAGTCACACCCTGGTGGGCTGACGCGACCGACGCGCGCTACCTGCTCAACCGGGCGCTCGTCCTGATGTGGCTGCAGGTGCGCTGGCGGACGCCGGCCATGGAGGGCGAGGCGGACCTGTTCGACGAGGTCCACCGACTGCTGTCACGCGCCCACCACATCGAACCCGACCTGCCGTTCCCGTGGCACGAGTGGACTGAGCTCGCGACCCTCCGCGGCATCGACGACGCGATGGCGGAACAGGCCGCCATGCATGCCGCGAACGAGCCGGCCCCCGAGATGCTCGTCGGCTATCGGCGCGACCTGGTACGCATCAGCCACGAAGGCTGGTCGCTCCAGATCCCCGGCGAGTACGCCGAACGCCGGACGGCGGAGGAGTGGTGGTGTGGCGGCGCCGGACGGAGCGTGACGTTGGCGGCGACGACGACCGGGACGTCGGACGGCGCGCCGATGTCGGCCGAAGCGTTCATCGAGCAGTTCGCGGTCGACCTCGGACGCGACGCGATGGTCCATCGAGCCGGCGAGGTGATCGGCCGGGCGCGTCTGCTGACCGACGCCTCATCGGGCGTCGAGGTCGGCATCCTCGAGGGCTATTCGGCGGTCACCGGGTCTGGCGCCGCCATCCGCATCGAGTTCGACGACCCGGCGGACTGGCAGTGGGCGCTCGATATGTGGCGGTCGCTCGCGCCGGGCTGAGCCCGCCACCTACCCCTTGAAGATCCGCTCGACTTCCTGGAGTCCGTTGGCCAGCCGGTCGATGTCCTCGGTCGTCGTGTAGACGCTGAAGCTGGCACGGGCGGTGGCCGCCAGGTCGAGCCGCTCGTGCAGCGGCATCGTGCAGTGATGGCCCGCCCGGACGGCGATGCCGAACCGGTCCAGGACCTGCGCGACGTCGTGCGGGTGGATGCCGGGCAGGTTGAACGGGACGACGCCGCCACGGCGATCCGGGTCCAGCGGCCCGTACAGCTCGATCGAGGGGACCTCGCGCGGCAGGACCTCGAGCGCGTACGTGACGAGCCGGCGTTCGTGCTCGCGCACGGCGTCCATGCCGATCGCCATCAGGTAGTCGGCGGCGACACCGAGCCCGATCGCGTCACCGACGGCCGGCGTGCCCGCCTCGAACTTCCACGGGATCTCGTTGAACTCGCTGCGCCGCAGGTGGACCTCGCGGATCATCTCGCCGCCGGCGAGGAATGGCGGCATCGCCTCGAGCAGCTCGCGCCGCGCCCAGAGCGCCCCGGAGCCCATCGGCGCCAGCATCTTGTGCCCGCTGAACGCGTAGAAGTCGCAGCCGAGCGCCTGGACGTCGACCGGGACGTGGGGCACGGCCTGGGCGCCATCGACGAGCACGAGGGCGCCCGCGGCGTGTGCCATGTCGACCATCTGGCGGACCGGGTTGATCGTGCCGAGGGTGTTCGAGACGTGGGTGAACGCGACGAGCTTGGGCTTCAGGCGCAGGAGGACCTCGAAGACATCGAGCCGCAGCTCGCCGTCATCGGTGATCGGGATGAACTCGAGGTCGCCGTCGGCCTCCTGGACGAGCAACTGCCACGGGACCAGGTTGGCGTGGTGCTCCATCTCGGTCAGCACGATCGCGTCTCCGCGCGAGATGTTGCGCCGACCCCACGAGTACGACGACGAGGTTGATCGCCTCGGTCGCGTTGCGGGTGAAGACGATCTCGTGGCTGTCCGGGGCGTTGATGAACCGAGCGACCGTGGCGCGCGCCCGCTCGTATGCCGCGGTCGCCTTCTCGCCGATCGTGTAGATCCCGCGGTGGACGTTGGCGTTGTACTCGCGGTAGTAGTCGCTGACGGCATCGATGACCACGCTCGGCTTCTGGCTGCTCGAGGCCGAGTCGAGATAGGTCAGCGGATGGCCGTTGATCTCCTGCTGGAGGATCGGGAAATCGCGACGCAGCGCGACGGGATCGAGCGCTGGTCGGTCGGACGTCTCGATGGCCATGGTCGGCGCCCGCCTAGCGGGCGACCTCCACGGGCTCGCGGCCGGCTTCGTGGTCGAGGTCCGGGCCGATGGGCACCTTGAGCGCCTCGTCCGGCGCGGTCACCTCGAGCCCGGCCTCGCGCAGGATCGGGCCGTAGCCCTCGTCCTCCAGCTGGAGTGCCAGCTCACGGCCGCCGCTCTTCACGATGCGGCCCTGCGCCAGGACGTGGACAACGTCGGGCTTGATGTGGTTGAGCAGCCGCTGGTAGTGCGTGATCAGCAGCACGCCGAGGTTCGGGTTGAGCATGGCATTCACGCCCTCGGCGACGATGCGCAGCGCGTCGATGTCGAGACCCGAGTCGGTCTCGTCGAGGATGGCCATCTCCGGCTCGATGACGGCCATCTGGAGCATCTCGAGGCGCTTCTTCTCGCCGCCCGAGAAGCCGTCGTTGACGTAGCGGGTGGCGAATCCTTCGTCCATCCGCAGGAGCGCCATCTTCTCGCGCATCTTGTTGCGGAAGTCGCGCATCGAGACGCCGCCCTTGACCGGGTCGGTCGGGTCGATGTCCTCGTCCTTGTCGAGTCCCTGGAGCTTGGCGTTGAGCGCGCTCCGGATGAACGACGCGACCGACAGGCCGGGGATGGCCGTCGGGTACTGGAACGCCAGGAACATGCCCAGACGAGCCCGCTTGTCCGGGCTCAGCTTCAGGATGTCGCGGCCCTTCCAGAGCACCTCGCCGCCGGTGACGACGTACGCCGGGTGGCCCATCAGCGCGTACGCCAGGGTCGTCTTGCCGGACCCGTTCGGGCCCATGATCGCGTGGACCTCGCCCTTGCCGACCGTCAGGTCGATGCCTTGCAGGATCTCGTGGTCCCGGTTCGCGAGCGGGGCGACGCGAAGTCCGCGGATGACGAGCTGCTGCTCGGGAGTCGCGGTGGAGTGGTCGGGGGTGGCGGTCGTCTGGTCGGTCACGGGTCGATCAGGGCTCCTTGGTCGAGGGTGACGACCCGCGGCGGCGCGAGGTCGGCGAGGGTCATGGATTCGAGTGTCGAGGTGATCGCGTCGCGGACGCGCACCCACAGGATGTTCACCGTGCAGCGCGACGACCGGTCGCACAGGACGGCGTGCTCCGGATCGTCGCTCGCGCAGAACATCGGCGCGATCGGGCCCTCGAGGGCGCGCAGCACCTCGCTCATGGCGATCGCTTCCGGAGCGCGCGATAGCTCATAGCCGCCGTGGGCGCCGCGGGTGCTGACGACGAGACCGGCTGCGCGGAGGTTGACGACGAGCTGCTCGAGATACGCCCGCGGGAGGTCCTCCTCCGCGGCGATCCCGGCCAGGCTGGCCGGCCCGGTGCCGTAGTGACGGGCGAGCTGCACCATCAGCCGAACGCCGTATTCCCCCTTGGTCGAGAAGGACACGGCGCCGGAACCGTGGTAGGCCGGGCGCTGGATCGTGGTCGGCGGGCTGCCGGGCGAAACGGTCAGGGCGATGCCTCGATATCCGAGTGATTTCGTCGGATATCGAGTCTACGGGCGCGCGCGTAGGGCGTCAACGCGCCGCCGGCGGCAGGGACGGACCCTGCCGCCGGCCGGCCTCGGACTACGCCCGGCGTGGCCGCTGCGGCGGTCGTCGCTCCCCAGAGAGGAGCTCGTCGAGCCGCGCCGCGGTCCAGGTGACGCCACGCCGAGACGTTCCCTTGCCGGGTGCTGCCTTCACCAGCTGTCGGAGACCGGCAGGGGAGATCGTGGGCCGACGGTAGGCCGCCCGGAGCTGCGCGAGCCTGGCGAGATCGAAGTCCGCCATCAGTCGATCACGAACCAGGCGACGTACGTCGCCGACGTCGTGGCCGCGTTGAGGTACACGGTGAAGCTGTTCGTCGTCGGCACGACGGCCCGGACGTAGCGGCCCGCACGGTTCGAGTTGAGGACGGCGAGGACCTTGCTGGCCGAGTTCGTGCCCGCAAGCGAGATCGTGATGCTCGATCGCCCGGAGCCGATGGTGGTCCGGCCGGAGCGACTGAACTTGGTCTTGCCGACGACTTGCAGGCCGTAGCCGGTCGCGGTCGCACCCCGTGCCAGAACGGCGGCGACCCCCGCGGAGTCGGTATCACCGACGATGCCGGGGGCGCCACTGCCATCGCCCCACACGCCGACGCCGCCGACGCCGAGCACGCCGACGGAGCCGGTCCCGACGACACCCGTGTCCGGGCTGTCTCCCCACACGCCCGATCCGAGGGCATCGGTGGGATCCGCCACGGACCAGCCGTAGACGCCGGTGAACGGGGTGTCCTCGGAGGCGAGGGTCTCATCCCCCGATGCCCCGATCACGCCCGCGGCGTCGGCATCCGTGTTGTGAGCTCGGAAGGCCGCCTGCGGATCGAGCGGGTCCGTCGAGGTGATGACCAGGCTGGTCTCCGTGCCGCCGGTGTGGTCGGCACCCACCAGCACGGGATCGCCGTCGGCCGCCGCAGCCGTAAGCGGCAGCGCCGTCGTCGCGGCGAACGCTGCAGCGCCGCCCGCCGCGGCGGTCAGCAGGGCGCGGCGAGAGCGGGGTGCGTTGGGGTCGGACGCCATCAGGGTCCCCTCCAGGAAGATGGCGAGGATCGGGCCCCCGCCTTGGCGCAGTCTGCCACCGCCCATCGCGATGGTCGAGTTACAAAACGAGGCCCGATGGTCCTATGACCGCAGTCCCCGCAGGTGCTCCTCGTCGTGGTCGATCGCGGTCCGCATCAGGGCCGCCACGTCGAGCGCGCCGAACGTCTCGTGGGTGCCCGTCCGCGCCCAGGCCGCGTCATCGAGCGACTCGAGGGTCGCGACCGTCGTGGCACGCGCCTCGACGAACCGGGCGACCACCCCGTCGAGATCGAGCTCGGACGCGCCCGTCCACGGCCCCGGCTCGGTCCACGTCCAGCGCGGGTCACTGGTCGTCGCGAGATCGCGCAGGCGGGCCTGGTGGACCTCGTGCTCGACAGCGACCAGGTGACGGATCACCTGCTCCGGGCTCCACTCTCCGGCCGCGACCGGTCGCCGGGCGGCCTCGCGGGCGGCCGCTGCGACGCGATCCGGGAATGCGCCGAGCGTCGCCGCGACGGCACGACGATCCGTGACGTCCGTCACGTCGACCCGTTCGCGGACAGCGACTCGAGCGTGGATCGACGCCACGACTCGGTGGCCTCGACCGCGTTGAACGTATACAGGTGGAAGCCGGTGACCCGCGCCGAGGAGTCGGCCAGCAAGGGCGCGATGCCCTCGACGAACCCGGTCGGCTTGTAGAAGCCGCCGCTCCGCGCAAGACCCGTCACGAAGCGCAGGTTCTTCACGAGGAACCGCTTCGCGTCCTTGACCCCGATGCGGGCCGCGATCGACAGCAGCTTCTGCGGATCGGCGACGCCCGGCACGCCGATCACGACGTCGGGACCGAGACCGTCTGCGCGCTGCGCGCGCACCCAGGCCGCGATCGCCTTGACGTCGAAGTCCATCTGTGTCGTGACGTGATCGACGTAGCGAGCCTTGTCGCGCAGCGCCCGTTCGAGCGCCTCGTCGGGGATGTCGGGGTGCCCCTGCGGGTAGCCGGGGCAACCGAGGGTCGTGAACGGGTGCCCGAGCTCGTCCATCGCCCGCAGCAGCGATAACCCGTCAAGGTACTCACCAGGCTCGTCGGCGTCGCCACCGACGACGAAGGCGTGGGTCAGGCCACCCTCGCGGGCCCGCTCGAGGAGCCCGGCCAGCGTCGGCCGATCGGGAATCATCCGTGCCGAGAGGTGGGGGATCGCGCGGAATCCGTCGGACGCCAGGCGGATCGCCCAGTCGACGGTGGCGTCGATGCCCTTGCCGGGCGACGCCGTGACCGACACGCGCGCCCCGGCCGGCAGGTGCGGGACCTGGTCGGGCAGGTTCTTGAGCGGCAGGAGCTCGAAGATCGGGTCGTCGAGCGCGCGTGCCAGCGCGGACCGGGCGTCGACATCGAGGCCGCGGCGTCGGCCGAGCAACGTCGGCATCAGACCTCCGAGTCGGGCATCGACGCCTTGCGGCGGATCATGAACTCGAGCAGCGCCTCGTCGATGCCGGCGTCGATCGGCGGGGCCTCGTAGTCGGCGAGCATCCGCTTCCAGATGGCATTCGCCCGTTGGGCGGCATCGAGCCCGCCATCCTCGCTCCACTGCTCGAACGAGTTGTTGTCGGCGGTCTCGGAGCGGTAGAACGCGGTCTCGAAGTTGGCCAGCGTGTGAGCGGTGCCGAGGAAATGCTGTCCAGGGCCATTGGCCCGGATCGCGTCGAGCGCCTGACCGTTCTCGGACAGGTCGATGCCCTGAACGAGGACGGCCATCATCCCGCACTGGTCGGCATCGAGGATGAACTTCTCGTAGCCGACCGTGAGACCGCCTTCCAGCCAGCCCGCGGCGTGGAGCACGAAGTTGACGCCACCCAACACGGTCGGCTGGAGCGTGGCGGCACTCTCGTAGGCGGCCTGGGCGTCGGCGATCTTCGAGGCGCACAACGAGCCACCCGAGCGGAACGGCACGCCGAGGCGTCGGGCGAGCGCCGCCATCGTGTACAGCACGAGCGCAGGCTCGGGCGTGCCGAACGTCGGGGCGCCGGACTGCATCGACATCGAGCTCGCGAACGACCCGAGCACGACCGGGGCCCCCGGCCGGACGAGCTGCACGAACGTCATGCCGGCGAGGGCCTCGGCCAGGGTCTGGGCCGCCACGCCGGCGGCCGTCACCGGCGCCATCGCCCCGGCGAGGATGAACGGCGTCAGCAGGGTCGCCTGGTTGGCCTCGGCGTAGGCCCGCGCCGCTCCGAGCATCGTCGAGTCCCAGACGAGCGGCGAGTTGGCGTTGATCAGCGAGAGGATGACCGGGTGGTCCTCGAGGTACGCGGCACCGAACAGGATCCGCGCCATCTCGACGGTGTCGCGAGCGCGCTCGGGTGCCGTGACCGAGCCCATGAACGGCTTGTCGGAGTAGCGCATGTGGGCGTAGACCATGTCGAGGTGGCGCTTGTTGACCGGGACGTCGACGGGTTCGCAGACGGTCCCGCCGCTGTGGTGGAGGTGGGGCGAGGCGTACGTCAGCTTCACGAGGTTGCGGAAGTCCTCGATCGTCCCGTAGCGCCGCCCGCGGTCGAGGTCGCGCACGAAGGGCGACCCGTAGTTCGGGGCGAACACGGTGTGCATGCCACCGATCTCGACGTTGTTCGCCTCGTTCCGCGCGTACTGCGTGAACTGGCGGGGCGCGCTCGCCTGGACGACCTGGCGGCACATGCCGCGTGGGAAGCGGACCCGCTCGCCGTCGACGTCGGCGCCGGCCTCGCGCAGCAGGCGAAGGGCGTCGGGATCGCCGCGGAAATCGATGCCGACCTCCTCGAGGATGGTGTCGGCGTTGGCCTCGATGATCGACAGCCCTTCCTCGCCGAGGACCTCGAACGGCGCCAGCTTCCGCGTGAGATATGGCATCCGCTCGATCTGGGCGTTCAGCCGGGCCGCACGCCGGGCATCTCGTCCCCCGGCGCGACGGGTCGGCGCGGGGCCGGTCATCGGTCGTCCCCAGGGACAGCGGACAGCGGTGCTCGCCGACGGCGTCGATCGTTGGGGCGGCCACCGGCGCGGTCGGCCGTCGCCGGGCGTGGCGGCAGGGTCACGACGCGCTCGAGATGCGGGTTCGGGGCCGTGCGATGCGGGATGGCCATCGCTTCCACGAAGTGCTCCTGGAACCGCGGCTCGACGGCGGTCTCGATCTTCTCGACCCGGCGCACGACGCCCTCGATCTCGCGCCGGGCCGCGCCAGACAGCAGGGCGATCAGCGCCCCGGTCCCGGCGGCGTTGCCGGCCGCCCGCACCCGGCCGAGATCGCAATCGGGAACGAGGCCGAGGACCATCGCGTGGAGCGGGTCGATCTGGCTGCCGAACGCGCCCGCGAGCCGGACCTCATCCACGTCGTCGCGGCCGAGCTGGTCCATCAGCAGGCGCACGCCGGCGTAGAGCGCGGCCTTCGCCAGCTGGATGGCGCGCACATCGTTCTGGGTGATGACGATGCGCGGACCGCCGTCGGTCGGCTCGTGAAGGATGTAGCTGAACGTGCGCCCGTCGGGGACGACGCGATCGGTGCGACCGGCGAGGGCACCGTCGACGACGCCATCCGCCGAGATGACGCCGGCGAGGTACAGCTCGGCGATGACCTCGATGATGCCCGAGCCGCAGATCCCGGTCACGCCGGTGCCGGCCGCCTCGAGCTCCGCACCGAACCCGGCGTCGTCGGACCACGCCTCGACGCCGATCACCCGGAAGCGCGGCTCGAGCGTCGTGCGATCGATGCGGACCCGCTCGATGGCGCCCGGCGCGGCACGCTGGCCGGAGCTGATCTGGGCACCCTCGAACGCCGGACCGGTCGGGCTGCTCGCCGCGAGCAGTCGATGGCGATCGCCGAGGACGATCTCGGCGTTCGTGCCGACGTCGACGACGAGGGTCAGCGCGTCGGCCTCGTGCGGCTCCTCGGCCAGGATGACCCCGGCGGTGTCCGCTCCGACGTGCCCGGCGATACAGGGCAGGACGTACACCCTCGCGCCCGGGTGGGCGCGGACGCCGAGCTCGGCGGCGGTCGTCTCGACCGCCCCGTCGGTGGCCAGCGCGAACGGCGCCGAGCCCAGCGGCGTCGGGTCGATGCCGAGCAGGAGGTGATGCATGATCGGGTTGCCGACGATCGCGAGGTCGAGGATCTCGGTCCGCTTGATGCCCGCCTTGTTGGCGAGCGACGCCAGCAGCCCGTCGAGCGCCTTGCGGACCGCCTCCGTCAATTCGGCATCCCCGCCCTCGTGCATCATCACGTACGAGACGCGGCTCATGAGGTCCTCGCCGAAGCGGATCTGCGGGTTCATCGCGCCCGCACTGGCCAGGATCGAGCCGTCGGTCAGGTTCACCAGGTGGCCGGCGATGGTCGTGGAGCCCACGTCGATCGCCACCCCGAACGCGCGGTCATGGAAGCCCGGCCAGATCGCGATGACGTCGCGCCCGCCGTGGACGGCGACCGTGACGCGGTAGCCACCCTGGGTCAGGGTGGCCTGGAGGGTCCGCACGACGGCCAGGTCGGCGCGCAGGCCGGTGAGACCCCATTCCGTGCCGAGGGCGGCGAACAGCCGCCCGAGGTCCCCGGTCGGCGTGGCCAGGTCGGGCTCCGGGACGTCGACGGTGTGGAGGCGGATGACAGGGTCCATCTCGAACGCGCGCGCCGCAAGGTCCTTGCGCACGACCTGGCGATGGACCTGGCTCTCCGGCGGGACGTCGACCAGCGCATCACCGACGAGGTGAGCCGCACACGACAGGCGGCGGTCTGCCGCGAGGTCGTGCTCCGCGCGGTACGTGGCCTCGAGCTCGGCCGGGGCCGTCAGGTGGTCGGGCGCCGAGGTGATCCCGTGCTTGGCGAACGAGCCGAAGGCCGGGGTGACGGCACACCGACCGCAGATGCCGCGACCGCCGCACACGGAATCGATGTCGACGCCCAGCGAGCGCGCCGCGTCGAGGACCGTGGTCCCGGCCGGGACACGGCCGCGCCGTCCGGACGGCGTGAAGATGATCTGCGGGTCGGTCGCGGTCGTGCCGGGCGCCATGGGCGCAGCGTCAGCGCGAGGCCGGGACGTCGAGCCCCGGTACGTCGACACCGGGGACATCGGCAGACCGCCCGTTGCGGGTGTCGCCGCCCGCGGCGGATCCGCCGCCCCGGCGCCGGTTGACCCGGCGCCCCCCAGCCTCGCCGGCCGGCGGCTCGACGCGGAACTCGCGGATCCAGCGCGTCGCGTCGCGATCGTTGCCCATCAGCACGTCGCTCGCCATGACCGCGTGGCGGACACCCTCGGCGACGGGGTTCGTGATGGCCGAGGTCAGCCCGGACGCGATGGCCATGTTCAGGAAGGCGCCGTTGATGCCCTCGCGATTGGGCAGCCCGAAGCTGACATTCGAGGCACCGCACGTCGAGTTCACCTTGAGCTCGTCGCGCAGACGGCCGAGGATGCGGAACACCTGTCGACCGGCACCGGCCAGCGCCCCGATCGGCATGAGCAGGGGGTCGACGACGACGTCCTCGCGCGGGATGCCGTGATCGGCGGCCCGCTCGACGATGCGCTTGGCGACCGCGAAGCGGACGTCCGGATCCATGCTGATGCCGGTCTCGTCGTTGCTGATCGCGACGACCGCGCAGCCGTACTTCTTCACGAGCGGGAGCACGCGTTCGAGCCGCTCCTCCTCGCCGGTCACGCTGTTGAGCAGGGCCTTGCCCTGGTACACGGCCAGCCCGGCTTCGAGCGCCTCGACGATCGATGAATCGATCGACAGCGGAAGGTCGGTCAGCGACTGGACGAGCTGGATCGTCTGGGCCAGGATCGCGGGCTCGTCGGCCAGCGGGATGCCGGCGTTGACGTCGAGCATGTGCGCCCCCGCGGCGACCTGGGCGAGCGTGTCGCGTTCGACCCGCGAGAGATCGCCGGCCTTCATCTCCTCCATGAGGATCTTGCGGCCGGTCGGGTTGATGCGCTCGCCGATGATCACGAAGGGCTGGTCGTCGCCGATGACGACCTCGCGCGTGGCGGAGCTGACGACGGTCCGGGTCATGCGTTCGCCTTGCCCTGCGTTTCGTCGTGGGCCGGCTGGAATACCGGTCCGCCGTCGACGCCGCCCGACTGGATGAGCATGGCCAGACGGTGCTTGTCGTAGTCGGCTTCGAGGCGCTCGGCCTCGGCCGCGACCTCGCGGTCGATGTCATCGCCGCAGCGATGCTGGGTCCGCCGCCACTCCTCGATGTAGGTGTTGTAGGCGCGCTTGCCGGCCCGGCTGGCAGCCTTGTCGATGGCGACCTGGAAGCGCGGGTGCAGCACGATCTTGCTCTGGCGGCGACCCTCCCTCGCGGTGACCTGCGCGGGGATGTCCCGCCACCAGATGACGGTCATGGTCGCCACGGTCGTCAGGCCCTCCCCTGTTCGAGCACCGAGATGGCCTGGGGCGCCGCGCGGCGCGGGGCTCCCGCCTTACGCGGGGACGCTGGCACGCTTGTCGGCACGTCGCTCGTCGATCAAGCGGCGCGCGGTCTCCGCGGCGACGCCGGCATCGCGACAGTAGGCATCGGCACCGACGGCCATCCCGAATTCTTCGTTCAGCGGCGCCCCGCCGACGAGGACGATGTAGTCGTCGCGCATGTCGCGGTCCTTGAGCGTCTGGATGACGACCTTCATGTAGGGCATCGTGGTCGTCAGCAGCGCCGACATGCCCGAGGATGTCCGGCTTGTGCTCGTTGAGCGCGTTGATGAACTTGTCGGCGTCGGTGTTGATCCCGAGGTCGACGACCTCGAAGCCGGCGCCCTCGAGCATCATGCCGACGAGGTTCTTGCCGATGTCGTGGATGTCGCCCTTGACGGTGCCGATGACGACCTTGCCGACCGGCTCCGCGCCGGTCTCGGCGAGCAGCGGGCGAAGGATCTCCATGCCGGCCTTCATCGCGTTGGCGGCGAGCAGGACCTCGGGGACGAACAGGATGCCGTCGCGGAAGTCGATGCCGACGATCTTCATGCCGGCAACGAGGGCATCGTCGAGCACCTTCGTGGCCGTGAACCCGCGCTCGAGGAGGATGTTCGTCCCCTCGACGATCTCGTCCCTCATGCCGTCGTACAGATCGTTGTGCATCTGCTCGACGAGCTCGTCGTCGGACAGGCTGTCGAGGTCGATGTCCTGGTAGTCGTCGGTCATCGGCGGAAGCTCCCGGATCCGAAGGGCGGGGCGGTCGGCAGGCGTTGTCGAGGGTTCCACATCGTGGAACCGTGCCGTATGATGGAACCCGCGGCCCGCGAATCTAGCCCACCGAAGGTGACATGTCCAGCGTCCAGTCCATCGAGCGAGCGTTCGCGGTGCTCGACGCCCTCGACGAGGGCCCGCTCGGCGTGACCGACGTGGCCGATCGCGCCGACCTCCCCAAGTCGACGGCGGCGCGCCTGCTCGCCACGCTGGCCGGCGAAGGAGCCGTCGAGCAGGTCCCGGGCGAGACCGCGTACCGACTGGGACCGCGGCTCGTCACGCTCGCCGGCGGGTTCAGCCTCATCCGCTCCTTGGCGGCGGTGGGGCGCCCGTTGCTGGCCGATCTCGCCGCGGCGTCCGGGGAAGCGGCCGGGATCGGCGTGCCGGACGGCGACCTCGTCCACTACATCGACCAGGTCGATACGCCGAACCCTGTCGTCGTGCGGGACTGGACCGGGGCACGGGCACCGCTCCACGCGGTCTCGTCGGGCCAGGTGCTCCTGGCATTCCGCACCCAGGCGGCGATCGAGCGCTACCTCGCCGTCCGTCCCTCGAGCGGTTCACGGAGCGGACGCTGGTCGATGCCGATGCCGTGCGCGAGCGGCTGCTCGACGTGCGGCGACGGGGGCATGCCTGGGCGATCGAGGAATTCGACGCGGGCATCTCGTCGGTCGCGGCGCCCATCGCGGACAGCTCGGGCGAGGTGATCGCCGCGGTCCACATCCACGGACCCTCATATCGGTTCCCGCCGGCGGGCGGGGAGAACGCCCTGGCCGAGGCGGTCGTCACCGGGGCCGCGCGCATCGCGGCCGGATTGCGGGAGCGCTAGGCCGGGTTCGCTAGGCCTGCGGTGGGCTCCCGGCGTCGGGGCTGGCGCCACCCGTCGCCGGCCCGACCGGCTCGAGGTCGATCGTCCTGACCTGGCGGGTCTTGCCGGCCTCGGTCCGGACGACGGCCGATGGGATGACCCCGTTCGACATGCGCTCGATGACGGCGGTCTCGCCCGAGTACAGCCCGGTCCCGGTGATGCGGACCTTCGCCCCGACGGTAAGTCCCTTCCGGCCCTTGCTGGCGTTCAGATCGATGATGGCGACGGTGGGCCGTACGTACGGCGCGTCATCCGGCAGCCCGCTCGGCGGAGCCGGTCGATTGGCGGTCTTGGCCGGCGGATATGTGACTTTCCTTCTGGGCACAGGTCCTCCCGCTACTCCGACGCCGCCGACTTGGCGGCTTTCTTGGCTTTGGCCGCCTTCGCCTCGACGTCGGCGGCGATCTCGGCCGCTTCCTCGGCGGCGGCGGCCTCGACCTCGCCAAGGGTATCGGCGATCGAGTCGGGCGTCGCCCCGGTGGCCCGCGACCGAGCGTCGCTGACCTGGTCGTTGACCTTCGAGCGGACGTCGCGCGTGCGAGTCTCGATCTCGTCGCCCAACTGGCCGAGCTTGCGGTCGACGCGGTAGCGGTCCCGGAACTTCGATCCGGCCCGCGACATGTACCAGGCGGCCGCCCCGGTCGCCACGGCGACACCGGCGATCACGCCACGGATGAAGCCCATCGGGTCACCTCCTGCCACGCGCGCTGCGTTGCCTCGGACGCGAGTGTAGCGCCGACGCCGTCCGTCACCCGCTTTCGCGGACGCGCCGGATCTCCGCGCTGATCGCGGGCACGACGGCGTGGACGTCGCCGACCACGGCGTAGGCGGCGCGACGGAAGATCGGTGCGTCCCGGTCGGTATTGATGACGAGGATCCGCTTGGCGGACTTGGCGCCCACGATGTGCTGGATCGCGCCGCTGATACCGCACGCGATGTACAGCTCCGGGGCGATCCGCGTGCCGGTCTGGCCGATCTGCTGAGCATGCGGCCGCCAGCCGAGGCTCGTCGCGACCCGCGACACGCCGACTGCCGCGCCGAGCAGCCCGGCGAGCTCGTCGAGCATCGCGAATGCATCGGCGCTGCCGAGCCCGCGACCACCGCCGACGACGACCTTGGCGTCCGACAGCGAGATGCGGTCGGCCGCGGCGAGGTCCTGGCCGACGACACGGGCGCGCAGGTCCGCATCCGCGATCTGCGGCGCCACTCGTGCGACGGTCGCCGGTACGGCGCCGAGTGACGGCTGCGCCGGGGCCACCGCATGGGGTGCCACCGTCAGCAGCTTCGGCGTGCCATCGAGGTCGCCTCCTCGAGCAGGCTGCCGGCCCAGCGCTGGCGTGTCACCCGCCACGCGGCTCCGGGGGTCGCGGCGACGACGTTGGCCGCCATCGGCTGACCCGTCCGGGCAGCCACGTGGGCGAGGACCTCGGTACCGCGATCGCTGCCCGGAGCGATGACGGCGCCATAGGACCCCGAGGTCATGACGCCGGTCACGGCCGCGGCCCAGGCGGCCGGGGCATACGCATCGAGACGGTCGGAGGCGACGAGGTGGACGGTCGCGACACCATAGGCGCCCAGCCCCGCCGCGCCATCGGCCGCGGCGTCCGCGCCACCGCCGTCGGCCACGACGATCGCCTCGACATCGCCGCCGTCCCGCACGGATGCAGCGAACCCCAGCGCTTCCGCGCTGAGCCGGTCGGGTGCGCCATCCGCCATCTCGACGAGGACGAGGACCGCGCTCATAGCACGCCCAGCTGGCGCAGCAGCTCGACCACCCGCGGGGCGGCGTCGGGGCCGGTCCCCAGGACCTCGACCTCCTGCTCCTGCTCGACGGGCAGGGTGAGTCGTTCGAGCGCCGGTCCGCCCGGCGGCGCTCCGGCACGATCCGCTCGATCTCCTTCTTCTTCGCGCGCAATCGACCGGGGACCGACGGATAGCGCGGCAGGTTGATGCCTTCGCGCACGCCGACGACGGCGGGCAGCGGCAGCTCGTAGATGTCGAACCCGCCGGGCGCCTGGCGTCGCGCCGTCGCCGTCCCGTCGCGGACCTCGAGCGCCTTCATCCCGGTCGCCACCGGGCGATCGAGTGCGACCGCGAGCCGGATGCCGACCTGGTAGCCGCCCGAGTCGGCCGATTCGTTGCCGACCAGGATCAGGTCGAACGGGCCACCGTCGGCCTCGAGGGCGCGCACCGCGTCGGTGATCGCCACGGCCGTGGCGAGGGGGTCCCAGTCGCTGCCGTCGGTCTCGAGCAGGACCGCCCGGTCGACGCCGACCGCCAGGGCGTCACGCAGCTGGTCGGCGGCCTCGGGCGGACCGAGCGTCAGCACGACCGATTCACCACCGTTGGCCTCGATCAGCCGCACGGCCTCCTCGACCGCGCACTCCTCGTGCGGGCTGACGACGAAGCCGAGGAAGCGCGTGTCGATCGTCCGGCCGTCGTCCGCCAGGTTGATCCGACCGCCGGTGGCGGGGACCCGCTTGACCAGGGCCAGGATGCGCATCGGCCGACCCGTCAGCTGCGGATCCGGTCGTTGTCCGGATCGAACAACGGCGTGCTGCCGGCGACCGCGACGGTGACCGGGTAGCGCTCGCCGAAGTACTCGACGAGGAGCTTGTTGCCGACCACGGCCTGCTCGGGCGGCAGGTACGACATGAGCAGGTGCTTGCCGACCGACGGCCCGGAGCCCGCGCTGGTGACGTACGAGCGGCGGCCCTTCGCATCGACCAGGGGGCTGCCGTCCGGCGCCAGGATCGGCTCGCGGCCGAGCATGTAGCGCTTGACCCCGCTCGTCGAGGTCGGATCGTCGACGGTCAGCGTGCACAGGATCGCAGCCGGTTCCGCATCCCGCTGCCGCAGGTAGGCCTCGCGGCCGATGAAGTCCTGGTCCTTGACGGTCGGCCTGACCATGCCCGCCTCGACGAGGTCGAACTCGAGCTCGAGCTCGGCGCCGTGCGCGCGGTAGCCCTTCTCCAGCCGCGACGTGACGGCGTACGTCCCGATGCCGACCGGCACGAGACCGTGCGGCTGCCCGGCTCGCCAGATCGCGTCCCAGACGCGCAAACCCTGCTCGATCGGGATGTAGATCTCCCAGCCGAGCTCACCCACGTAGCTGATCCGCGACGCCAGCGTCCGGACGCCGTCGATCTCGACCGTCTTCGAGGTCAGGAACGGGAAGCCCTTGTGGCTGATGTCGGCGCTGCCGTCGGCCGCCGAACCGAGGATGTCCCTCGCCCGCGGTCCCCACAGGCCGAACGTCGTGTACGCGTTCGTGAGGTCGTGCAGCTGGGCCGAGCCGTCGGCCGGCATCGCGTCCCGGAAGATCTTCTTGTCGCGCATCCCCATGCCGCCGCCGGTGACGACCCGGAATCGATCGTGGGCCAGGCGCATGATCGTGAGGTCGGCCAGGATCCCGCCGGCGCTGTTGAGGAGCGGCGTGTACACGGTCCGCCCCGGCGCGACGTCGACGCGATTGACCGCAAGGCGTTCCAGCGACGCCAGGGCACCCGGGCCGGTCACGTCGAAGATCGCGAATGCCGACAGGTCGACGAGCCCGGCACGGTCGCGCATCGCCAGGTGCTCGGCGTTGATGATCGGCGACCACCAGCGCGACTCCCACTCGGCCTGGCGAGGCATGACCCGGTCGCCGTACTCCCCGAGCAGCGATTCGTTCGTGCCGTACCAGTACGGGCGCTCCCAGCCGGCCGCCTCGAAGAACTCGGCGCCGAGCTCGACGTGGCGGTCGTAGGCGGGCGACAACCGGATCGGCCGGTTCGAGCCCCACTGCTCCATCGGGTGGACGATGCCGTAGGTCTTGTTGAAGCCCTCGCTGGCCCGCGCCGCGATGTGCTGCGTGGCCTTGTGATGGTCGTAGAACCGGGCGATGTCCGAGCCGTGCGGGTCGATCTCCGGCTCGCCGGTCGTCATCCACTCCGCGATCGCCTTGGCGATGCCGGGGGCCTCCTTGATCCAGATCGCCGCCGCCGACCAGAGGCCCTTGACCTCGGGCGTCTCGCCGATGATGGGATTGCCGTCCGGCGTCAGGGACAGCAGGCCGTTGATCGCGAGCTTCACGCCGACCGATTCGTCGCCGACGATCTCGGGGAAGAGCTCGAGGGCGTCCTCGAGCTGCGGGTCGAAGTCTTCCTGGGTGAACGGCAGCATCGTCGGCGACAGGGCCGACGCCTCGACCGACGGGATGTCGTCGGCGTCCATGAGGATGGCGCGGTGGGCATACGAGCCGACCTCGAAGCCGGTGCCGTGCTGCCGCTCGTACATGTTGGTGTCCATGTCGCGTACGATCGGGAAGCCCACTTCCTTGGTCGTGTGCTCGAACTGCGGCACCGGGCCGATGTCGATCATCTGGTGCACCGCCGGCGTCAGCGGGATCGACGCCCCGGCCATCCGGGCGATGCGCGGGCTCCAGACGCCACAGGCGACGACGACGGTGTCGGCGGCGATGTCGCCCTGATCCGTGCGGACGCCCCGGACGTGCCCGTCGACGACGTCGACGCCGGTCACTTCGACGGAGGCCGCCACCGTCAAGGCACCCATGTCCTGCGCCTTCTGGCGCATGAGGGTGCCTGCCTGGAGCGAGTCGACGATGCCGACGCCCGGCGTGTAGAAGCCGCCGAGGATGACCGACTCCTCGATGAACGGGACCATGGCCTTGACCTCGGCCGGCGTGATCAGCCGGGATCCTTCGATCCCCCACGAGGTCGACGAGGCCATCCGCCGCTTGAGCTCTTCCATCCGCTCCGGGGTGCGAGCGACCTCGATCCCGCCCGTCTCGTCGTACACGCCGAGCTCGCGGTACTGGCGGGCGCTGTCGAGGGTGAAGGCCGTCATCTCCTTCGAGTGGTCGACCAGGAAGATGAAGTTCGAGGCGTGACCGGTCGACCCGCCCGGGCTCGGGAGCGTCCCCTTCTCGAGCAGCACGATGTTCCGCCAGCCCTGCTCGGCCAGGTGGTAGACCATGCAGTTGCCGACGATGCCGGCGCCGATGACGACGACGTCCGCTCGCGCCGGAAGCGCGCCCATGCGAGCCCTCCTCCTCCGTCCTCTGGTCGTGGCGGTGACGGGACGAGGAGGATACCCGGCGGCGGCGCGCGACGGTGGCCGTGGGCGTCCGTCTCGCGGCGACCCGACACGCGGCACCGACCCTTGACGGCGACCGGGCCGCCGCCGACCCTAGCGGCTCGCCCGGCCGGCCACGCCACGGGCAGCTCGTCCGAGCGAGGGGTGCACCGTGCCGAGCCTGTTCATCGACGGGGAGTGGGTCGCCTCGGGCGACGGGACGTGCAGTCCGGTCATCGATCCTGGTGATGCGTCGGTGGTGACGGAGGTCGACGTCGCCACCGACGAGCAGGTCCGGGCCGCGATCGCGGCGGCCCGCCGGGCCTTCGACCACACGGACTGGCCGACCACGCCGGCCGGACGCCGTGCCGCCTTGCTTGAGGACGTGGCCGGCCTGCTCGAGCGTGACCTCGAAGCGCTGGCGATGGCGGAGACGCGCAACACCGGCAAGGCGATGCGCGAGAGCCGCGCCGACATCGCCGACGTGGTCTCGGTCTTCCGCTACTACGCCGACCTCGCTGGCAAGGACGCTGGACGGCTCGTCGACGTGGGCGAACCGACGGCGCTCAGCCGGATCGCCTACGAGCCCGTCGGCGTGTGCGGTCTCATCGGCCCGTGGAACTACCCCCTTCTGCAGATGTCGCTGGAAGGTCGCCCCGGCGCTGGCCGCCGGCAACACGGTCGTGATGAAGCCGGCCAGCCTGACGCCGCTGACGACGATCCACCTGGCTCGGCTGCTGGACGAGGCGGGCACGCCGGCCGGCGTCGTCAACCTCGTGCTGGGACCGGGCGAGCGGGTCGGCCAGGCCCTCGGCGATTCACCCGATGTCGATCTCATCTCCCTGACGGGCGGCATCGGGGCGGGGCGCGCCCTGATGCGCGGCGCGGCGGGCAACGTCAAGCGCGTCGCCCTCGAGCTCGGCGGCAAGAGCCCGAACATCGTGTTCGCCGATGCCGACTTCGAGACGGTCGTCGACAACGCCCTGACCGCCGCATTCGTGCATTCCGGCCAGGTCTGCTCGGCCGGCTGTCGGGCGATCGTCGAGGCACGCGATCTATGACGTGTTCGTCGAGGCCATCGCCGAGCGAGCCGATCGGATCCGCGTCGGCCGCGGGAGCGACGAGCGGACCGAGACCGGCGCACTCATCTCGGCCGCGCATCGGGCCAAGGTCGAGACGCACGTGCAGCGGGCCATCGATGACGGGGCGCGCCTCGTCGCCGGCGGGCGGCGACCCGACGAGCCCGACCTGCAGGCGGGCTTCTTCTACCGCCCGACCGTCCTCGCGGACGTCCGGCCGGACATGGCGATCGCCCGCGAGGAGGTCTTCGGACCGGTCCTCACCGTCGAGCGGTTCACGACCGAGGATGAGGCTGATCGAATGGCGAACGACACCGACGTACGGGCTGGCCGGCGCCGTCTGGACCGCCGACGCCGCGACGCGCCCAGCGCGTGGCCGCGCAGGCTGCGCGCCGGGACCGTCTGGATCAACGACTACAACCGCTACGTGCCGCAGGCCGAGTGGGGTGGCTTCAAGCGGTCCGGGATCGGCCGGGAACTTGGCCCGAGCGGCCTGGACGAGTACCGTGAGGCGAAACACATCTGGCAGAACACGGCCCCTGGCCCCACAGGCTGGTTCGGAGGGTGACGATGTGACGAGCGCGGCCGCGCTGGATCCTGCGGCGAGCCCCGACCCGAGTCCGGCACCCGGACGTCCGACGCTCGCCGTCCGGAACTTGTGGAAGGTCTTCGGGCCGGCCGAGCACAAGGTCATCGGCACGCCCGACGCGGACCTGTCGCGCGGACGAGCTGCGTCGGAAGACGGGCTCGATGATCGGCCTGCGCGACGTCTCGTTCGACGTCTGGCCGGGCGAAGTCTTCGTCGTCATGGGCCTGTCGGGCAGCGGCAAGTCGACGCTCGTCCGCTGCATGACCCGCCTCATCGAGCCGACCGCGGGCGAGGTCCTGCTCGATGGCGAGGACATCCGCAAGGCCAGCCAGGTCAAGCTGCGCGAGCTCCGCCGGCGCCGGTTCAGCATGGTCTTCCAGCACTTCGGCCTGCTGCCCCATCGGCGCGTGATCGACAACGTCGCCTTCGGGCTCGAGGTCCGTGGCGAGTCACGCGAATCGCGCCACGCGAAGGCGCGCGAGATGATCGACCTCGTCGGCCTCCAGGGCCACGCGGACAGCTATCCCGATCAGCTATCGGGCGGGATGCAGCAGCGCGTGGGGCTGGCCCGGGCGCTCGCCGTCGATCCGGAGGTGATGTTCTTCGACGAGCCGTTCAGTGCGCTCGACCCGCTGATCCGCCGGGACATGCAGAACGAGGTCCTGCGGCTCCACCACGAAGTCGGCAAGACGATGGTGTTCATCACCCACGACCTGGCCGAGGCCCTCAAGCTCGGCGACAACATCGTGATCATGCGCGACGGCAAGGTCGTCCAGATCGGCCGGCCGGAGGAGGTCGTCGGCGCGCCGGCCGACGACTACGTCGCCGACTTCGTCAGCGATGTCCCCAAGAGCCACGTCCTGACCCTGCGCTGGATCATGCGCCCGGTCCAGCCCGACGACCCCGCGGACGGCCCGGAGTTCCCGGCCTCGGCGGTCATCGGCACGTGCCTCGATGCGGCGGCCGCCACGGAGAAGCCGATCCGCGTCATCGAGGACGGCCGCGTGGTCGGCGTCGTGGACCGTGTTCGCATCCTGGCCGCCATCTCGGACACCGTTGGGAGCCGCCTGCTCGGCAAGATGGCCGGCCGCCCCGCGCCGGGCGGCCTCGAGCCGGGCCGCGCGCTCCTGTGGCGTGATGACGCGCCGTGACCGCGATCAGCGTCCCGCGACCGGCCCGCCTGGAGTCACGGACAGCCCGTCGCCTCCTCGTCGTCATCGTCGGCATCCTCGCGGCTGTCCTGTTCCTGATCTTTCGCGGCCAGTGGACGCTGCTCCACGACGAGAGCTACCCGTTCTTCCAGACCCTCAACGGCGTCCGCGACTGGGTGGAGCAGAACCGCGACGGCCTGGTGATCCCGGGCCTCCTGCGGGCCGGGATCGGCGGCCTGGTCGGCGGGTTCGAAGCGCTGCTCGCGTTCCTTGGCTGGCCGGGGGTGCTCGCGGTAGCCGCTGCGCTCGGCGCGATCTTCGGCGGCTGGCGCCTCGCGCTCGGCAGCATCGCGGGCTTCGCGGCGGTCGGCGTCCTCGGGCTGTGGACCTCGAGCATGGACACGCTGGCCCAGATGCTCGCCGCCGTCGTGCTCGCGCTCGCGGTCGGTATCCCGCTCGGGATCGCCACCGGGAAGAGCCCGCGCTTCGCCGCGGCCATCACCCCGGTGCTCGACGTCATGCAGATCATGCCGACCTTCGCCTACCTCGCGCCGATGACCCTCCTGTTCGGGATCGGCGTCGCGTCGGCGACGATCGCGACGTTGATCTACGCGATCCCGCCGGCCATCCGCATCACCGCGCTCGGGCATCCGGACCGTCCCGGGCGCCAGCGTCGAGGCGGCCCAGTCGCTCGGGTCGACCCGATGGCAGGTGCTCGGCAAGGTCCAGCTGCCGCTCGCGCGACGGACCATCGGCATCGGCATCAACCAAACGATCATGATGGCCCTCTCGATGGTCGTGATCACGGCCCTCATCGGGGCGCCCGGGCTCGGGGCGGACGTCCTCAAGGCCCTGCAGCAGGTCAACGTGGGGCTGGCGTTCCAGGCGGGCCTCGCCATCGTCATCCTGGCCATCGCGCTCGACCGGCTGACCGATCGGGCCGGGGAGTGGATGGACCCGCGCTTCCGGCGCTCGGACACGGCGAGCGCCTACCGCCGGCTCGTGCCGATCGCCGCCGGCGCCGCCGTCGTCCTGGCCGTCCTCGCGGCTCGGACCATGGAGGACGCGGGCGCCTTCCCGACCAGCGTCAAGGTCTCCCTGGTGAAGCCGGTCAACGACATCGTCAAGGCGATCACCACGACCTTCTCGCCGTTCACGAACGCGCTCCGCAACGAGTTCTCGGTGTGGGTGCTGAACCCGCTCGAGAGCGTCCTCACGACGGCGCCCTGGTGGCTGATGATCGGGGTCGTCATCGCCGTGGCCTGGTTCGTGTCCGGGGTGCGGGCGGCCATCGTCGGGGCGGCATGCCTGGCGATCGTCGCCGCGATGGGCCTCTGGTTCCACGGCATGCAGACGCTCGCGACGGTCATCGTCGCGACCACGCTCACGCTGGTGATCGGGATCGTGATCGGGATCCTGTCGGCGCGCAGCGACCGGCTGCGGACCGGGTTGCGCCCCCTGCTCGATGCGGCCCAGACGCTGCCGGCCTTCGTCTACCTGATTCCTGCGCTCGCCCTCTTCGCGCCCAGCCGGTTCACGGCGATCGTGGCGTCGGTGATCTACGCCGTCCCACCGGTCATCCGACTCGTCGACGCCGGCATCCGGTCGGTCTCCCCGACCGTTCTCGAGGCGGCCACGTCGGCCGGCTCGACGAGCCGCCAGCTGCTCTGGAAGGTGCAGCTCCCGCTGTCCCGACGGGCCATCCTGCTGGCGGCCAACCAGGGCGTGGTGATGGTCCTCGCGATGGTCGTCGTCGGCGGCCTGGTGGGCGCCGGCGCGCTGGGCTTCGACGTCGTCTCCGGCTTCGCCCAGGGCGAGGACTTCGGCAAGGGACTGGCCGCGGGTATCGCGATCGTCCTGCTGGGGATCATGCTCGACCGAATCACGCAGGGCGCCGGGGGACGGCCATCGACGGGAGCGGCCCGCGGGGGATAGCATTCGCGCCGCCGCGACGGGCGGCATTAGGAGGAGCAACCGATGCAGCGAACGACAATGGCCCGGCTGACCAGCGTGGTCGCCATCCTGGGGCTCGTCCTGGCGGCGTGCACCAGCGGTGGCGGCGGGAGCAGCCCGGCCGCCACGACCGCCGGTGGCGAGAGCCCGGCCGCCTCGGCGAGCGGCGCGACAGGTGGCACCGTCAAGATCGCCATCAACCCGTGGGTGGGCGCGGAGGCGAATGTCGCCGTCGTGAAGAACCTGCTCGAGTCCAAGCTCGGCTATACCGTCGAGGCGACGTCACTCGCCGAGGAGGTGGCCTGGCCGGGGTTCGAGACCGGCGAGATCGACGTCATCCTCGAGAACTGGGGTCACCCCGATCTCGAGAAGAAGTACATCGAAGAGGCGAAGGTCGCGCAGGACGCCGGCCCCAACGGCATCACCGGCATCATCGGCTGGTACGTGCCCGAGTGGCTCGCCCTGGAGCACCCCGACATCACCGACTACCAGAACCTCAACAAGTACGCGGACCTGTTCAAGACGTCCGAATCGGGCGACCAGGGGCAGTTCCTCGGCAGCGACCCGACGTTCGTGACGAACGACGAGGCGCTGATCACGAACCTCGACCTCAATTTCAAGCAGGTCCACTCGGGCAGCGAGGCCGCCAGCATCACCGCGTTCAAGCAGGCCACCGAACAGAAGACGCCGCTCATCGGCTACTTCTACGACCCGCAGTGGCTGCACAGCCAGATCAAGCTCGTCCAGGTCAAGCTGCCGCCGTACACGGAGGGCTGCGACGCCGACCCGAAGGCGGTCGCCTGCGACTATCCGCCCTACACCCTGAACAAGATCGTCGCGACGAAGTTCGTCGAGACCGGCGGTGACGCGTACACCCTCGTGAAGAACTTCACGTGGACCAACGCCGATCAGAACCTCGTCGCCGACTACATCACCAACCAGGGGATGACGGCGGACGAGGCCGGCGCCAAATGGGTGGCCGACAACGAGGCCGTCTGGTCCACGTGGATGCCCTGACCCAGGATCCATCCTGATCCAGCGATCCGATCGGGGTCGGCAGCCGACAGGCCGCCGGCCCCGAACCATCTTGTCCCGGGAGCCACATGGTCCGAGCCATCCCGCGCGTCGTGATCATCGGAGCCGGCATCGTCGGCTGCTCGCTGGCCGACGAGCTCGTCAGCCGCGGTTGGACCGATGTCACGGTCGTCGACCAGGGCCCCTTGTTCACGACCGGCGGATCGACGTCGCACGCACCCGGGATCATCTTCCAGACCAACGCATCGAAGACGCTGACCGGGTTCGCCCAGTACACCGTCCAGAAGGCGGCGACCCTGGAGCTGGACGGCGCCTGGTGCTTCAACGAGGTCGGCAGCCTCGAGCTCGCCCTCACCGAGGAGCGGCTGCGTGAGCTGCACCGGCGGCAGGGCTACGCGGAGGCGTGGGGGCTGACTTCGCGGGTCATCGACCCCGACGAGGTCGCGCGGCTGTGGCCCCTGGTGGATCGGCGCGCCATCGTCGGCGCCTACCACGTCCCGAGCGACGGATTGACCGACGCCGTCCGCGTGTCGGAGGCGCAGGCCCGCCGCGCCACGGAACGCGGCGCTCGCTTCCTGGGCGAGCACACGGTCACGGCCATCCGGACCGACGATGCTCGGGTCCGCGCAGTCGTGACCGATCGCGGCGAGATCCCGGCCGACATCGTGGTCTGCGCGGCCGGCATCTGGGGTCCGCGGATCGGGGCGATGGTCGGGATGACGGTCGCCCTCCAGCCACTCGCCCACCAGTACACCCGGTCGACCGTGCTACCCGAGGTCGTCGCCCTCGGGATCCCGCCCGAACGCGAGGCCCTCCACCCGAACATCCGGGTCATGGATCGGGACCTGTACTTCCGCGAATACCCGGACCACCTCGGGGTGGGTGGCTACGGGCACGTGCCGCTGCCGATCGATCCGACCGACCTGCGTCATCCGAGCGAGACGGCCGGCATGCCGTCGGTCCTCGAGTTCACGCCGGACACCTTCGCCGAGACCTGGTCGTGGGCGACCGAGCTCGTGCCGGCCCTACGCTCCGCCACCGCCGGCATCGCCAGCGGCATCAACGGGATCTTCTCGTTCACGCCCGATGGCATGCCGCTCATGGGCGAGTCGACGGACGTGGCCGGGTTCTGGCTGGCCGAGGCGGTGTGGGTCACCCATGGCCTCGGGGTCGGCCGCGCGATGGCCGAATGGCTGGTCGACGGCAGCTCGACCTGGGACCTGCACGACTGCGACGTCAATCGCTTCGAGACCCACATGCTCGCGCCGTCGTTCATCCATGACCGGGGGATCCAGAACTACGTCGAGGTCTACGACATCGTCCACCCGCTCCAGCCGATGGAGGAGCCGCGGCCGCTGCGGACCTCGCCGTTCTACGAGCGGGAGCAGGAGCTCGGGGCGTTCTTCCTCGAGGGAGGCGGCTGGGAGCGACCGCACTGGTACGGCGTCAACGAGCGCCTGCTGGGCCGCTACGAGGTGCCTGGCCGGAACGCGTGGGCTGCCCGCTTCTGGCATCCGATCGCCGGGGCGGAGGCCCGCGCGACGCGAGATGGCGTCGCCCTGTACGACATGACGCCACTGAAGCGACTCGAGGTCGCCGGGCCGGGTGCCCTTGCCTACCTCGACCGGTCGACGACGAACCGGGTCGATCGACCCGTCGGCAGCGTCACGTACAGCCTGCTGCTCGATGAGCGCGGCGGGATCCGAAGCGACCTGACGATCGCCCGCCTGGGCGCCGATCGGTTCCAGGTCGGAGCCAACGGCAACCTCGACTTCGACCTGCTGGCGCGTCGCGCACCGCGCGACGGCAGCGTCCACGTCCGCGACATCACCGCCGGGACCTGCTGCCTCGGCCTGTGGGGCCCACGCGCCCGCGAGGTGCTCGCCGCGGTGACCGACGCGGACGTCTCGAACGCGGCCTTCCGCTACTTCCAGGCACGCGACCTGTGGGTGGGCAACGTGCCGGTGACCGCGATCAGGCTGTCCTACGTCGGCGAGCTCGGCTGGGAGCTGTACACCACCGCGGACATGGGTCCGACGCTGTGGGACACGCTGTGGGCCGCTGGACAGGCGCACGGCATCATCGCCGCCGGCCGGAGCGCCTTCGGTTCGCTGCGGCTCGAGAAGGGCTACCGCTTCGCGGGCGCCGACATGACCACCGAGCACGATCCGTACGAGGCCGGTCTTGGGTTCGCCGTGAAGATGGACAAGGGGGAGTTCGTCGGTCGCGGCGCGCTCGTCGGCAAGGGTCCCGACACGGTGACCCGCCGCCTCGTCCCGCTCGTCATCCGCGACGACGAGGCCGTCGTGATGGGCAAGGAGCCCGTTCGTGTCGACGGCCAACCGGCCGGCTACGTCACGAGCGCCGGGTACGGGTACACGGTCGGCGCGCCGCTGGCCTACGCTTGGTTGCCGGCCGACGCTGCGCGGCCCGGCCGGGCGGTCTCGATCCGCTACTTCGGGGAGGACGTGCCGGCGACCGTCGCCGGCGAACCGCTGTTCGACCCGGAGATGGCGCGATTGCGCGGCTGACGCCCGGCCCGCGTTCGCGGACCGATATCGTTACGCCGATCCGGCGTTAACAAACCGCGCCGATGGTATTGACGCCCGGGGGCGCGGGTTGTGCAATGCACCGACACCGGAGCGCGGCCAGGGATCAAGGCCGGTCCGGGGATGACCCGAGCGTGAGGAGGCCCTGGGTCAGTCGATCATGACGACCGTCAACGAACGGACCTGGAGGAGACATACCTTGACCACCACACGGCATCTGACCCGCTGGGCGGGTCTGCTGGCCACAGGGGCCATCATCGTCGGAGCGTGCTCGACGCCGGCCGCCTCGGTCGCGCCGAGCACCGCGCCGTCGGCGTCCGAACCGGCCGCATCCGAGTCCGCATCGGCGTCCGCGTCGGCCGCGACCGGTGGCTACGAACAGTTCGCACCCGACCAGGCGCTGCTCGACGCCGCCAAGGCCGAGGGCACGCTGACGACCATCGCCCTGCCCCATGACTGGTGCAACTACGGCGAGAGCATCAGCACGTTCAAGGAGCGCACCGGTCTCGCGGTCAAGGAGCTCGACCCGAACGCCGGTTCCGGCGACGAGATCGAGGCGATCGAGGCCAACAAGGACAACCCAGGCCCGACCGCCCCGGACGTGATCGACGTCGGCCTGTCGTTCGGCCCCGCGGCCAAGGCGGAGGGACTCCTCCAGGCGTACAAGGTCGCGACCTGGGACACGATCCCCGACTCGGCCAAGGATGCCGAGGGCTTCTGGTGGGGCGACTACTACGGCGTCCTGTCCTTCGAGGTCAACACGGCCGTCGTCCCGAACGTCCCGCAGGACTGGGCCGACCTGCTGAAGCCGGAGTACAACGGGCAGGTCGCCCTCGCCGGTGACCCACGCACCTCGAACCAGGCCATCCAGGCGGTCTATGCCGCAGCGCTCGCCAACGGTGGCTCGCTCGACAACGCGCAGCCGGGCCTCGACTTCTTCAAGCAGCTGAACGACGCCGGCAACTGCGTCCCGATCATCGCCACCGCCGCGACGGTCGCGGCCGGTGAGACGCCGATCACCATCCGCTGGACGTACAACGCGCTGTCGAACCGCGACACGACGGCCGCCAGTGGCGGACCCGAGATCGAGGTCGTCGTCCCGGCCTCCGGCCGGTTCGCCGGCGTCTACGTCCAGGGCATCAGCGCCTATGCGCCGCACCCGAACGCCGCCAAGCTGTGGCAGGAATTCCTGTACAGCGACGAGGGGCAGAACGTGTGGCTGAAGGGCTACTGCCACCCGATCCGCTACGAGAACCTCGTCGCGGACGACAAGGTGCCGCAGGAGCAGCTCGCCAAGCTGCCGGACGTCGAGGGTGCGGTCTTCCCGAGCCTCGATCAGCTCAACACGGCCACCGAGCTCATCACCAAGGGCTGGGATGCCACGGTGGGAGCGAACATCCAGTAGCCGGCTAGACCCCTCGACGAGGGTTCCGTGGCAGAAGCCGCTGCCGTCAAGGAGCAGGGGGCGCACATCGCGCCCCCTGCTCGCTCACGCCCGAACTGGTCCTGGCTCGGGCTCGTCCCGTTCTTCCTGTTCTGCACGGCGTTCCTGTTCCTGCCGGTCGCCTTCCTGGTCATCGGCAGCTTCCTCGACAGCGCCGGCAGCGTGACCCTCAAGAACTACGCCGACCTGTCGACGGGATCATCCCCGGGGCGTTCGCCAACAGCATCGAGATCAGCCTGGTCACGGCGATCGCCGGCGGCTTCTTCGGCTTCCTGCTCGCAGCGCCGTGATCCTCGGCGGCCTGCCGCGGGTCCTGCGCGCCGCGTTGATGACGTTCTCGGGCGTGGCGTCGAACTTCGCCGGCGTCCCGCTGGCGCTGGCCTTCATCTTCACGCTGGGCACGCTCGGCTTCCTCACGACGCTCCTGCAGGGCCTCGGCCTGACCGGCGTTCCGCGGCGTCAACCTCACGTCCAAGATCGGCGCTCGAGCTCGTCTACCTGTACTTCCAGTTCCCGCTCATGGTCCTGATCATCGCCCCGGCCATCGATGGCCTCCGGCCGGAGTGGCGGGAGGCGGCCGAGAACATGGGCGCCTCGGCGTTCCAGTACTGGCGCCATGTGGCGCTGCCGATCCTGACGCCGATCGATCCTCGGCACGATGATCCTGCTGTTCGGCAACTCGTTCGGGGCCCAGGCGACGGCCTACCAGCTGACCGGCGGGCACGATGCCGCTCGTGCACGCTGGTGATCGGCACGCAGATCCGCGGCGACGTGCTGCACAACCCCGGGCTGGGCTACGCCATGGCCATGGGCATGGTCGTGATCATGGGCATGTCGATCCTGCTCTACACGCTCCTCCAGCGGCGCGCCGAGCGCTGGCTCCGATCATGACGTCGACGGGCAGCCAGGCGCCGTCGGGCCGCTCGGGGTCACGCGTCGTGGCTGCAGGCCGGCCGGGAGCGGTCGACGGCGCGGCATCGGCGCGCCGTGGGCATGGCTGGTCTTCCTCATCGGCGCGCTGTATTTCATCCTGCCGCTGCTCGGCGTGTTCTCGATCTCGATGCGCACCCGGCCGGACATCTTCGCTGGCGTACCGCCAGGTCGTTCGCGGATCCGAGCTTCCTCGGTGGCCTGGTCTACTCGTTCGTCGGTCGGCGTCCTGATCACGATCGTGGTCAGCCTCGCTGCTCATCGTGCCGACCGCGTACTGGGTCCGCCTGCGCGTACCGCGCCTGCGACCGCTGGTCGAGTTCGTGACGCTGCTGCCGTTCGTCATCCCGCCGGTCGTGCTCGTCTTCGGGCTGATCCGGATCTACAGCCGGCCGCCGCTCCCGCTGACCCACACGGACCTGGGCAGCAACGTCCTGCTGGTCTGTCGCCTACGTGGTCCTGTCGCTGCCCGTACATGTACCGCGCGGTGGACACCGGCCTGCGCGCGATCGACATCCGGACCCTGACCGAGGCCGCCCAGAGCCTGGGCGCGGCTGGGTCACGATCCTCGTGCGGGTCATCCTGCCCAACCTGCGCGTGGCGCTCCTGTCGCGGCGCCTTCCTGACCCTGGCCATCGTCATCGGCGAGTTCACGATCGCGCAGTTCCTCGCGCGCACCGGCGTTCGGGCCGTATCTCTACGCTGCTCGGCGGGAACCAGGCCTACGAACCGGCCGCGGTGTCATTGATCAGCTTCGGGCTGACCTGGCTGGCGATGATCGCTGATCGCGCTCCTGGGCCGCGGCTCGCGCCAGCGGGTCCAGGTCGCCGGCGCCCGCTGAGAAGGACGCCGAGACGGATGGCCTTCCTCGAGCTCGATCGGGCGTCCAGAAGCGCTTCGCGCGACACCGTGGCCGTCGAGGGCTTCGACCTGTCCGCGGAGCGAGGCGAGTTCGTGTCGTTCCTCGGGCCGTCCGGCTGCGGCAAGACGACCACGCTGCGCATGATCGCGGGCTTCGAGCAGCCGACCGCGGGCACGATCACGATCGACGGCGTCGACATCACCAGCCGGCCGCCGAACCGGCGCAACGTCGGCATGGTCTTCCAGGCCTACGCGCTGTTCCCGAACATGACCGTGGCCGACAACATCGGCGTTCGGGCTGAAGGTGCGCGAAGCCGGCCCCGAGGACCAGATCCGACAGCGGGTCGGCGAGCTGCTCGAGCTCATCCAGCTCGAAGACCGCGGCGATCGCTACCCGTACCAGCTGTCGGGCGGCCAGCAGCAGCGCGTGGCGCTGGCGCGCGCCCTGGCGATCGAGCCGCAGGTCCTGCTGCTCGACGAGCCGCTGTCGGCGCTCGACGCCAAGATCCGCGTCGCGCTGCGCCACGAGATCCGGGCGATCCAGCGCCAGCTCGGCATCACGACGGTCTACGTCACGCACGACCAGGAAGAGGCGCTCGTCGCTGTCCGACCGGGTCGTGGTGATGAGCGAGGGCCGCATCGAGCAGATCGGCACGCCGTTCGAGATCTACAACTTCCCGGCGACGCGCTTCGTGGCGTCGTTCGTCGGCACGCTGAACCTGCTCGAGGCCGGGATCGTGGACGCCGCGACGCGGGCGGCTGTCCGTCGGCGGCCAGGATGATCACGCCGAGCTGCCCGGCTGGCCGAGGTCGTGCCGCGATGCGCTCCGGGATCACGGTCGCGCTCCGGCCCGGAGGGCATCGAGCTCGGCCACGGACGGCGGCGGTCGAACCGGCTGCCCGGCACGGTCGTGGACGTGCCTTCCTGGGCTCGATGTCCGGATCCGCGTGCGACACGACGGTCGGCGGACGTGACGCCCGTCAGCTCGACACGTTCAACGATCCGAACCTGGCACGCCGCCGGCCGATCGGCTCGACGTCGTCACGTGTCCTTCCCGCCGGAGGCCTGCCTGGTCCTCGGGCCCGAGCGGTCGCCCGACGACGACCGATCGCGCTGGCCGCCGCGGAGGCGTTGCTGTAGCCGGACGCAGGGGCCCGGTCGACCTCGCCGGCATCGAGGCGATCGTCTTCGACAAGGACGGCACCCTCATCGACTTCCACGCGATGTGGGGCGGCTGGGCCCTGGAGCTCGGCGCGCGGCTGGATGCCGCGGCCCGTCGCCCGGCTTCGCCTCGACGTGTTCGCGACCATCGGGTTCGACCCGACGACGGGGCGCGTCGCCGCAGGCGGCCCGCTGGCCACGGCAACCATGGCCGGCATCGAGGAGACGGTCGCGCGGGTCCTCCGGCGCTGGTGCCCGAGCATCGCCGCAGCACGGCGGGCGACCGAGACCGCCTGGTTCGTGCCGGACCCGGCGCTGGCGCAGCCACTCGGCGACCTGCCCGCGCTGTTCGCCGCGCTGCGCGACGACGGGCTGCGCGTGGCGGTCGTGACGACCGACGACCGGGCCTCGACCGATGCCACCCTGCGGGCGCTCGGCGTCCGCGACGCCGTCGAGGCGATGGTGTGCGGGGACGACGGCTTTCCCATGAAACCGGCGCCCGATCCGGTCTTCGCCGTCTGCCATGCCTTCCGCACGGAGCCGGCCCGCGTGGCGGTGATCGGCGACACGCCGGCCGATCTGGCGATGGCCCGCGCCGCGGGGGCCGGCCGCGTGGTCGGCGTGCGCAGCGGGGTCGGCTCGGATGCCGACCTCGTGCTCGCCGACATCGTCATCGATTCGATCGCGTCGCTGTCTTCCTGACCGTCCCCGTACCGATGGGCTATCGCCCCGTACGGCACCGGACCGTACCGTCGCGATGACGGTCGCCGCGGGCGGTCGTATCCCACCGCGCTCAGGAGGTCCTCCGGCGCCGCATGTCCCGCGCCGAGCCTCGAACCACAGCCGCCGGGCATCGAGTCGCCCCACCCCGCCCCGCATCGAACGGGCGACCCTCGGCGGCCGACCCGACGCGCGCGGAGGCCCTCGGTCGCATCGCGTCGAAGGTCAGTGGCCGGCGCGACCTGACGGGTCTGTTCGACGACGTCATCGACGAGTCCTTCGCGCTGTTCGGCGTCGACCGTGCCGCCCTGTGGACCTACGACGCGTCGGCGTTGCGACCACTCGCGCTCGCCGCCCAGCGCGGCCTGCCGCCGGTGATCATCGACGCGATCGATTCGCTCCCGCGGAATGCCCGGACCGCCGGGATGGACGCCCTCCGGACCCGACGCGTCCGGGTCATGGATCGGGCGATGCGCTCCACGACGCCGGAGCTGCGCGAGGTCTACCGGGCGATCGGCGTCGGCTCGGTCTGCTTCGTCCCGCTCGTCTTCGGCGGCGAGGTGCTGGGGTTGCTGGTCCTCTATCACCGGGAGACGTACCGCTGGACGGTCGGCGAGCGAGCGCTGGCGCGAGCGTTCGGCGACCACATGGCGACGGCCATCGGGACCGCCCGCCTGGTCGATTCGCGGCGCGGTCTCGCGGAGCGGCTCTCGTCGATCGCCGACCTCGCCGGCCGGCTCAGCAGCCTGCACGATCGGACATCGATCGCAGCCGCCATCGTCGAGGAGGCGAAGCGACTGATCGAGCACGACACGATCCGCGTCTACCGCGTCGATCATGTGACCGGCATGTGCGAGCCGATCGCCTTCGAAGGGTCGTTCCTCGGCGACCCGAGCCCGACCCGGCCACCCTGCGCATGCCGATCGGCGACGGGGTCACCGGCTGGGTGGCCGCCAACGGCACCGCGTTGCGCCTGGGCGATGCGACGGTCGATCCGCGCGTCCGGGTCGTCGGCGAGCGCGACCGTCCCGAGTCGATGCTCCTCGTCCCGATGATCCAGGACGATGTCGTCCACGGCGTGATCATCGTCTCCGCCCTCGGGATCGACCGGTTCGACGCCGACGACGAGGTGACGCTGACCATCTTCGCCGCGGCAGCGGTGCAGGCCCTCGTCAATGCCGACAACCTCGAGCGCCTGCGGCGCCAGCAGGCGGAGCTCGAGCACCAGCTCGAAGGCCAGCGCCGTCTCCTCGAGGTCAACGAGCGGCTGCTGTCGACGCTCGAGCCGGGCGGCGTGCTCGACCTGATCGCCGACTCGCTGCAAGGCGATCGTGCCGTACGACTCGCTGACCGTGTACCAGGTCGATCGCGAGGCCGGGGTGCGGCGCGCCGTCATCGCCCGCGACCAGTTCGCCGACCAGATCCTCGCCGACGAGAGCCCGATCGGCGCGGGCATCACCGGCTGGGTCATCGATCACGGTGAGGCCGTCCTGTCCAACGAGGCCCACCTCGACCCGCGCTCGGTGCAGGTCCCGGGCACGCCGTTCGAGCCCGAGTCGATCATCGTCGTGCCGCTGCTCGTGAACGGCGACCACGATCGGCACGCTGAACATCGGCCGGGTCGGCGAGGTCGAGGCGCGCTTCACGCCCAACGAGTTCGAGCTCACGAAGCTGTTCGCCGGCCAGGCGTCGATCGCCCTGCAGAACGCGGAGACCCACGGCGAGGTCCGCGTCCGGGCGGAGCAGGATGCCCTGACCGGGCTGCGCAACCACGGCGCGTTCCAGCGCGAGCTCGGCGACGCCGTCGAAGCCGGGCAGCCGTTCGCGGTCCTCATGCTCGACCTCGACGCCTTCAAGCGCTTCAACGACGCGCTCGGGCATCCGGCCGGCGACGCGCTGCTCGTCGAGATCGCCGCCGCGATGACCCGGGCGACGCGCGAGGCGGACCGGCTGTATCGCTATGGCGGCGACGAGTTCGCGGCGATCCTGCCGGGCGCCGACCGGGTCATCGCCCATGAGGTCGCGGAGCGCATCCGGCGCGCCGTCCGGGACCGGGTCGTGGCGTCCCCGTCGGGCGGCGAACCGGGTCCCCTGGTCACGATCAGTGCCGGCGTTGCGTGCTATCCGGAGGACGGCCGGACGAAGGACGAGCTCGTGTCGGTCGCCGACCGGGCGCTGTACCTCGTCAAGCCGGCCGACCCGCGCCTGGACAGCCCGCTCGCCGATCCCTACCTCCGCGCCCTGGACGAGACCGCGCTCGCGCTGCTCGACCGGACCGACCAGGAAGGCGTCCTGTCGACCATCGTGGCCCGAGCCACGGCCCTCCTCGGTACGCCGCACGCCTGCATCGACCTGGTCGATCCCGACACGCGGCGCCTCGTCATGCGCGTCGGCACGGGGATCTTCTCCGACCAGCTGGGCACCGCGATCGGCCTCGACGAGGGCATCGGCGGCGAGGTCGCGCGGACCGGACAGCCGGTGGTGGTCGACGACTACGACAGGTGGGCCGGGCGGCCGGCCACCCACCAGGTCGGGCTCGGGGCGACGATGGCCGTGCCGCTGCGGTCCGGCGGCCGGGTCGTCGGCGTGCTCGGGCTGGCCGCCGGCGAGGCGCCACGGACGTGGTCGAGCCGCGACGTGGAGGCGCTGACGAGCTTCGCCCAGCTGGCTTCGATCGCCCTCGACAACGCCCGGCTCGTCGACGTGGCCCAGCGCGGCGCGTTGTACGACCCGACCACGGGCCTGCCGAACCGCGAGCTGCTCACCGACCGGATCGCCCACGCCCTGGCCGGACGTCCGCCGGGCGACCCACGATCGATCGGCGTGATCCTGCTCGACCTCGACCGCTTCAAGGTGATCAACGAGACGCTCGGCCACGCCGTCGGCGACCGGCTGCTGCTGGCGGTCGGCCAGCGGCTGGTGCATGCCCTGCGGCCGGGCGACACCGTCGCCCGGTTCGGTGGCGACGAGTTCGGGATCGTGCTCGATCCGGTCGCCGATGCGGTCGAGGCGCGCGCCATCGCCGATCGGATCGCGCGCGAGCTCCGCGAGCCGTTCCCGCTCAACGGGCGGGAGTGGTTCATCAGCGCGTCGATGGGGATCGCCCTCGCCGGCCCGGACCGTGGCACGCCCGACGAGCTGCTGCGCGAAGCCGAGATCGCGATGGTCCGGGCCAAGGTCGACGCCGGCAACCGGCATCTGCTGTTCGAGCCGTCCATGAGCGACCAGACGATCGAGCGGCTCGACCTCGAGAACGACCTGCGCCGCGCGCTCGAGCGCGGCGAGCTGCGCGTCCACTACCAGCCGATCGTGACGCTCGACGACGGGTGACATCGTCGGGTTCGAGGCGCTCGTGCGCTGGCAGCACCCGACGCGCGGGCTCGTGCCGCCGCTCGCGTTCATCCCGCTGGCCGAGGAGACCGGGCTCATCGTGCCGCTCGGTCGCTGGGTCCTCGACGCGGCCTGCCGGCAGGCGGCGCGCTGGAACATGGCGCGGACGGGACGCGGCGCGCAGCCGCTGGTCGTCTCGGTCAACCTGTCGGCCCGCCAGTTCTCGCAGTCGGATCTCGTCGACGATGTCCGCGAGACGCTGGCCGCACGGGGCTCGAGGCGGAGGCGCTCGAGCTCGAGATCACCGAGAGCGTGCTGATGGACCAGTCCGAGGTCGGCATCCGCGCGCTGGGCGACCTGCGCGACCTGGGCGTCCGGTTGGTGCTCGACGACTTCGGGACGGGCTATTCGTCGCTGTCGTACCTCAAGCACCTGCCCCTCGACACGATCAAGATCGATCGCTCGTTCGTGGCCGGCATCGAGCAGAGCGCCGATCGCTCGATCGTGGAGGCGGTCATCGCGCTGGCCCACGGTCTCGGCATCGGCGTCGTGGCGGAGGGCATCGAGACCGAGGCGCAGGCCGCTCGGCTGCGCGAGCTCGGCTGCGACCTCGGCCAGGGCTACCTGTTCAGCCGGCCCGTGCCCGCCGAGCAGATCTCGCCGATGCTGCGGCGTCGGGCGCGGCCGTCGGATGCGCCCGACGCGGCGGCCGTCCCGCCGAGGGCGACTCGGACGAGAGCGCTACGCAGGGTCGTCTAGGCGACGAGGCCCTAGTCGCGGCTCCCCAGCAGCCGCAGCAGGAACAGGAAGATGTTGACGAAGTCGAGGTACAGGAGCAGGGCGCCCATGACGGCCGCCTTCTCCATCGACCCCGTGTAGATCGCCAGGTCGCCGTTCTGGATGCGCTGGACGTCGTACGCGGTCAGCGCCGTGAAGAGCACGACGCCGACGATCGAGATGATCAACGAGAAGGTGTCGTTCGCCATGAACATGTTGATCACGCTGGCGACCAGCAGACCGATCACGCCCATGAACAGCAGACCGCCGATGCCGGCCAGGGAGCGCTTCGTGACGTGGCCGTACACGGCGGCGGCCCCGAACATGGCCGAGGCAGAGATGAAGGCCGTGGCGACCGAACCCGGCGTGTAGAAGGACACGAACAGCCCGATGGTCAGACCCATCGACGCCGCGTACACGAAGAAGGCGCCAAGCGCGGCGCTCGCACTGAACCGGCGGATGCCGAACTGGATCCCCAGCACCAGCACGAACTGCCCGATGAGCAGCAGGAGGATGTTGTCGGCCGCGAACTGGAGGAGTCGCGTGTTGCTCTGGACGAAGAAGGCCAGCCCGGCGGTGACCGCGAGGCCCGCGAACATCCACAGGAAGGACTGCGTCAGCAGGGCCTGCTGGGTACGGGCGTCGGGGATCGCCCGCGTCCCGGCGTCGGCACCGAACGGGGTGGTCGTCGTCGCTGGAGTGCTGAACGGGTTGATCGACCGCGGATCACTCATGGGTCGGGTTGCTCCTCGATTGGGAACGTCGTGCGGGAACGATAGCGCGCATGCGGGTCAGAAGGCCATCACCACATCAGCCCGGCATCGCGCGGGTCCCAGCGCTCCGCCAGGAGCGTCACCTTGACCTCGTGGTCGACGACCGACTCGACCTGCTCCTTGACCTGGGCGATCATCGATCCGGCGTAGGGGCAGAACGGGGTCGTGAGGATCATCTTGATCTCGGTCGAATCCGGACCGAGCAGGATCTGCTTGATCAGCGCGAGCTCGACCACGTTCATGCCGATCTCCGGGTCGACGACGGCGCGCAAGGCATCGAGGATCGCGAGCTCGGTCGCGCGCCGCTCGGGATCGAAGGCGGGTGCGTCGGGCGCGGCCGCGCTCGCCGGCGTCGGCGTCTGCGTCGGCGGCGCGAGTGTCGGTATCGGTGGTTCGGGTATCGGTCATCAGGGAACAGCGTAGCACCGACGTCGGCGGCGACCCCTCAGGCGATTCGCCGAGCGTCCACGCGGGCGCGGCTCAGGTCGCCTTGAGCACGACCCCGGGCAGCCGGTACTGCGATGGCAGGCCGGCGGCCTCCGCCTCGCTGTACCCGGGCCCGACCAGCGAACCGTCCGCCTCGAAGAAGTCCGCGTATCGTTCGCGGTGCGCTGCGGCGTAGGCGAACGCCGCGGCCACGCCCAGGCGACGCAGCTCCGGGTGGTCCGTCAGGATCCGGGCGAGGTCGTAACCGTTGGCGCGCAGCTCCAGCAGTTGGCGGACCGTCAGGCGGGAGCCGTAGCAGAACGGCTCGCCGTTCATGACGAGGGGATCCTGCTGGACCCACTTGATCGTCATCCGGCTCAGCCGCCCTTGTAGATGAACTGCAGGAACGCGTTCTTCTTGCGCGCGTCGCCCGCCAGCCGGCGATGCCAGCGGTACTGCGCGATGGCCTCGTCGAGCGCGCGTCCGGCCTCGGGCAGCTCGTCGGCCGTGAGGACCGCCGGCAGGACCGACCGCAGCCCCTCGCACAGGTTGATCAGGTCGTCGAGCGGCACGCGCTTGCGCCGATAGACCGGCGAGGTCCAGTCGGCGTATTCGCGGGCAGGTGCCGGATCGCCGATGGCCACGGATGCCGCCACACGGTCGGCGAGGAGCGCCGCGTCGTGCAGCCGCTGCCGAAGACCGGCCTCGTCGTTGCGCTCGCGCAGCGTCGGGTCGCGATCGATCGCCGTCGCGAGGGCCCGAGCGGCGAGCTTGTCGACCGCACCCTGGATCCGGCGGGCGGCGTCCGGTAGACCGGCACTGACGCTGGCGGGCGGATGACCGAGACTCGGGTGGCTCATGGGCGGAGTCTAGCGTCCGCTTCTGCGCGCCGTCATCGTCGACGGCCCGCGTGGCTCGCCACGGCTACGATGCCCTCGTGGACGACCAGCGACCCGCGAACGCTCCCGGCGAACGACGCCTCGATCGGCCGCCATCCGAGCGTTACGCACAGCCAGCGTCGGACACCGCCACGGATCGCGCGCGTGCCTGGCCCATCCGGGGCGATGCTGCGGCGGTCGGCGTCGCGATCGCCGGCGCCGTCGTGACGACCGTGGCGGGCGGGATCCTCACGATGACGGCCGGGCTGCTCGTGGTCGCGGCGGCGATCGGCTGGGCCGTGGGCACGGCCGTGTCGCTCGACGGCGCGCCCGACACGACGGCACGCCGCCGCCAGCTTGCCGTCAGCCTGGCGGTCGCGAGCGTCGTCCTCGGCCAGGTCGGCCTATGGCTGCTCGCCCGCCTGGAGGGTGGCACGCTCGGCATCATCGACTACCTGGGCGAGGTCTTCGGCATCCTCGTCCCGGCCCAGGCGCTCGTGGCGGCGGCCGTCGCCTGGTGGCGATCGCGATGAGGCCGCCCGACAGCCTGGCCTTCCGGCGGCCGACCGAGGACGACCACGCCCGGATCGTCGGGCTCGTCGACGAGTGGTGGGACAACCGCCGGATGCGCGCATTGCTGCCGCGGCTGTGGTTCCAGCACTTCACCGGCACGTCATGGATCGCCGAAGCCGACGATGGGCGGCTCGTCGGATTCGTCGTCGCCTTCATCAGCCAGGACGACTCGACGACGGGCTACGTCCACATGATCGCGGCCGATCCGAATCGGCGGCGCGCCGGCATCGGGCGCGCCCTGTACGAGCGCGTGTTCGAGGACCTCGGGGCGCGGGGGATCCGCCACGTGAAGGCCATCACCTGGCCGGGCAATCGGCGCAGCGTGGCGTTCCATCGAGCACTCGGCTTCCGCGTCGATGACGGCCCCGGGACGCAGCGCCTGTACGGCACCCCGGCCTACCCCGATTACGACGGCGACGGCGACGACCGCGTGGCGTTCATCCGCGACCTCTGAGCCCACCCACATCGGGAACCGACCCGGCATCGGCGGTGTAGAAGGCTACGCAAGGGTCACCACGTCGAACCCGCCCTGGAAGGAGTCCGCCGATGATCCGCCGGATCGCCGCATCGGTCGCCGCGCTCGCCATGCTCTTGATGCTCGCCGTCCCGGTGATGGCCGGTGGCTGGGCCGAGATCAAGGCCGACGCCCAGACCACGAAGCCGCCGACCGAGGGGACACCGACCGAGATCGGGTTCACGGTCCTCCAGCACGGCGAGACACCCGCGCCGTGGGAGACCGCAACCGTCCACTTCGATGACGCGGCGACCGGTGCGTCGTTCGACGTCGCCGCCAAGAACGACCGACCGGACGGCCACTTCTCCGCGACGGCGACGATGCCGCACGCCGGGTACTGGAGCTGGCAGGTCACGCTCGCGGACCTGGAGAGCGACCACGTCCCGGTGCGCATGACGGTCCTGACCGCCAGTGGCGCCCTGCCGCCGTTCGACCCGTCGTCGATCCTCGCCGCCGTCGATCGCGCCAAGATCGACGTCACGAACTCGATGACCCAGCGCTTCGGCGCCGATGTCGAGCGCCTCCAGGCGCAGGACGACGGCTACCGCGCGCGCCTCGACCGGTTGACCGTCGAGACCAAGGACCTCGCCGCCGAGCGCGACGCGCTGGCGGCCCGGGTCGATGCCCTCGAGGGTGTCGGCGGCCTGCCGCTCATCGCGGTCATCAGCCTCGCCGTCCTGGCGGGTTCAGCCGCCGGCTTCGCGATGGCCTGGCTGGCCGGGCTGCCCGGCCGCCGACCGGCGACCGGCGCGGTCCTCAACCCAGCTCCGCGAGGAGCCGACCCGGTGTGACCTGCTCGTGGAGGAGACGTCCGAAGCGCCCGACTCGGTCGGGCGCTTCGACGTTGCGGACCCAGCGCGAGACCAGCTCTTCCCCCTCCGCGTAGGCGAACACGTACAGCCGGGACAACGGGTCCTCGATGAACTCGAGCCGCTTCGCGGCCACGTCCTCCGGGAAGCGGCCCACCTCGTGGAGGTAGGCCAGCGCTTCCTCGTGCGAGATCCCGTCGACGTGGCGACGCAGCGTGACCTCGTCGATGGCACCGTCGAGGACCCCGCGCGGTCCGGCGAGCGTGACGGCCCGCTCGGCGACCTCCCTCGCCGACGGGCCGCCACCCGCCACGACGATCCCGGCGCGATCGAACAGCTCCACGAGCAGGTCGGGGCGCTCGTCGAGCGGCGACGCGAGCGTGGTGCCGAACCGGGCGAGCCCTTCGCTGATCGGCCCTTCGGGGGTGTTCGTGAGGATCATCGACGCCTCGAGCCGCCGAAGCCGCTCGACCAGCTCCGTCTCCTTCCAGGAGAGCTCGAGGTGGTGGCCGGGATAGGTTTCGTGCGCCACGGTGACGATCAGGTCCGGGCCGGTGACGGCCAGGTCGACGTTGAGGTCCACCCGCGATCGCCGTCCGCCGAGGTACCAGTCGTACGCGATCCACGGCTGGTCACGGACGATCGCCACGCGCACGGACTCGCCGTCGGGCACGCCGAGGTCGCGTGCGGCTCGCTGGCGGAAGCGATCGACGAGCCACTCGGCGGCTGATGGCAGGCGATCGAGCGGCACGTCGAGCTGCCGGTCCCAGGCCGCCAGGCGGTCCGCGACCGAGCCCGGGCCGGGCAGCAGTGCGTCGATCGTCGCGACGGCCTCGTCGAACGCCGCCTCGTCATGCCGGCGCGGGGCGAACCCCATGCACCGCTCGACGTACCCGGGGTACGGCAACGGGTCTCCCGCGAGCGCACGGGCATGGGCGTCGAGGGCCACGAGCTGCGCGGTCAGCCACGCTCGTCGGTCGGGTGCTGTGACCTCGCGCTCGACGCGCTCCGCGAGCGCCGCGACGTCCTCCCGCAGCCGAGCCGGGGGCCGGTGCTGCTCCATGTCCACCTGCGCCTTGAGGTCGGCCGGCCCAAAGTACGCGTCGACGAGTCCCGGGATGAGCTGGTCGAGGCGGAGGCCGAGCAGGATGTAGTCGGCCGCGATGGGGTCCGGGGCGGGGACCTGGCGGGTGCCACCGACCGCCGGGACGAGGTCGGGTGCCGCGGTCACCGCTGCATGCGGTCGGGGCGTGGCGCTCGGCGCTCGCCGTGGTCCCGGTGCGACGCGGCACGACGACGCGCCTCGGCCAGTCGATCCGCCAGGGTCGGATCCGGCGGCAGCCCGGCCCGATCCGGCGCTCGATCGGTCCCCGTGGAGGCGGCCGGCGGCGTCTCGCCGAGCCCGAGCCCGCCGGTCTCGCCGACGAACGGCATCTGCTGGCGTCCGACGGCATCGAGGCTCATGCGCAGCGCGGCGGTCTTCTGGGTCGCGACCTCGCGCACGTAGTCCGCCTCCTCGGCCGCCGACATCGGGCGCCCGCGGACGATGCCCTTCGGCTTGCCGACCATCAGCCATGCGAGGTGATAGCGGTCCATGCTCCCCCAGGCCGCGGTCAGCAGATCGTCCGACAGCTGGAGCCACACCTGCAGCGCGCCCATCGACGGCTGCGCGATGAGTCGCTCGCCCTCGTCGACGAGCTGTCGCGTGCGGTCGATGAGCTCGTCGCGGGTCACCGGCGCGCGGCCTCGGCGCCGTCGCGGATCATGGCCTCACGAGCCTCACGAGCCCGGCCGCTCCAGAGCCCGGGCCGGCCCGCGCCGATCGGACGGCCGTCGAAGGTCGTGACCGGCAGGATGCCGGCGACGCTCGACGACAGGAAGGCCTCGTCGGCAGTGGTCAGGTCGGCTCGTCCGAGTCGCGCTTCATGCGGCCGCAGGCCGACACGCGACCCCCAATCGAGCAACCACGAGCGCGTCGTCCCGGGCAGGATCGCGCAGTCGAGGGACGGTGTCGCTAGCTCGAGCTCCCCGTCGGCGGCGCGGCGGACCAGGAAGATGTTGGCCGACGTGCCCTCGGACAGGTGGTCGTCGATGGTCAGGAACAACGCATCGTCGGCGCCGGCGCGACGCGCCTCGAGCCGGGCATATACGTATTCGGCACGGGACGTCGTCTTCAGCGTCGCCAGGGGGTCGCGCGGGTCGCGCCGGACCGACGAGGTCACCAGGTGGAGACCGTGCTCGAGATGACCGGCCGGCGCAGGGACGACGGGCCAGGCCTGGATCGCGATGGTCGGCGGCACGTCGTCGCCCGGTGGCAGGACGCCGCGGGCTCGGAAGGCCCCGCGCGAGACGGTGATCCGGATCGAGGCGTCACCCTCGGGCCGGTCGAGGCCCTCGGCGCGCAGCAGGTCGGCGATCCCCGAACCGATCAGGCGATCGAGATCGGTCGGCAGCGCGATGTCGAGACCGATCGCCGATCGCCGCAGCCGCGCAAGGTGGGCCTCGAGCTCGGTCGGCCGGCCGGCCCGCGCGCGCAGCGTCTCGAATACGCCGTCGCCCATCTGGAACCCGCGGTCGAAGACCGAGAGGTGCGGTCCGTCGGCCGGCAGCAGTGCACCATCGACCCAGACGTGACCCGGTCCCGGGTCCCCGATCGGGGTCATGGCACTTCCTCGCCGTCGATCGCGCCGAGGGGGCCGCTCGCCTTCGCGACCGTCTCGTCCCATTCGGCGGCCGGCACGCTGCCCCACGTGATGCCGCCACCGACGTGCAGGGTCAGGCGGCGACCGTCGACCACGAACGTCCGGATCAGGATGCTCGTCTGCATCGCCCCGTCCGGGCCGATCCAGCCGAGGGCGCCGGTGTACGGCCCGCGGCGGACCGGCTCGAGGCGCTCCAGGATCTCCATCGCGCGGATCTTGGGCGCCCCGGTGATCGATCCGCCGGGGAAGCTCGATGCGAGCAGGTCGAAGGCGTCGCGCCCCGCTGCGAGCCGGCCGGTCACGGTCGACACGAGGTGCTGGACGGCAGCCGTCCGCTCCAGCCGGCACAGACGCGGGACCCGGACCGTGCCCGGCGCGCAGACGCGACCGAGATCGTTGCGCAGGACATCGACGATCATCACGTTCTCGGCGCGGTCCTTCGCACTCGTCAGCAGCTCGCAGGCCAGCCGCCGGTCCTCTGCCCGGTTGCGCCCACGTGGTCGCGTCCCCTTGATCGGATCGCTCGCGACCTCGCCGTGCGGATCGACCGCCAGGAACGGCTCGGGCGACGCGGACAGCAGGGCCCGCGGTCGACCCGTCTCGGGCGACGGCCCGAGATCGAGGTACGCGGAGAACAGCGATGGGTCGCCGGTCCGCAGCCGCCGGTAGGGCGTCCACGGATCCCCCTCGAACGGGGTCTCCAGCCGTCGGGTCAGGTTCGCCTGGTAGATGTCACCGCTGGCGATGTGCTCGCGAACGGCTGTCACGCCGGCCTCGTAGGCATCGCGCGACAGCGACGATCGGAAGCGCAGCGGGACGTCATGCTCGGGCGGCGCCGCGGGCGGCGAGCTCCTGGCCGCGGGGTCGGTCAGGCGGGCATGGACGCCGTCCAGCCGCCGGGCCAGGCCATGGGCATCGCCGTCGAGGGCGCGACCGCCGAGCCAGGCGGCACCGCTCCGTCGGTCCCAGGCCACGACCCAGTCGTGCAGGCCGAGGCGGAGGGGCGGCAGGCCCTGGTCGTCGATGGCGAGGGTCGGGAGTCGCTCGAGCGCGTGCCCCAGGTCGTAGCCGAGATACCCGACGAGTCCGCCCAGGAACGGCGGGGCGTCGGCGGCATCCACCTCCGAGCCGTCGAGCCTGGCAAGCAGCCGCCGCGCGACGGCGAACGGATCCGGGCCGGCGGCGGGGGCCTCGAGCAGGGCGACGGGGTCGGCGGTCATGTACGACCAGCGCGCGTTGCGACCCGGCCGGGCGCTCTCCAGCAAGGCCAGGCCGGGCAGGTCGCGGAACGCCTCGGCCGCATCGATCGGCCGCATCGCCGCGATCCGTTCGGGCAGGCGCCGGAGGCGGACCCTGGCAAGGTCGGAGCCGCGCCGGTTCGGGCCGATGGGGATCACGCGGGCGATGATACGGCCGAGCGTCGCACCGGTCGGCCGGCGCGCCCGCCGAACATGGGATGACGCGCGCCCGCTACCCTCCGCGGATGCGAGCACGAGATCTCGGGATCCGCTTCGGCATCGGGACGCCCGGGCCGCTCAACGCCATCACCGACGTCGCCGGCGTCACCGTCGGCCAGGTGACGCTCATCCGCGGCGAGGGGCCCGCTGGTCGTCGGGCAGGGGCCCGTGCGGACGGGCGTGACCGTCGTCTGCCCGCGTGGCGCCGAGGCGATCCACGAGCCCGTGTTCGCCGGCTGCCACAGCCTCAACGGCAACGGCGAGATGACCGGCCTCGAGTGGGTCCGCGAATCCGGCCTGCTGACGACACCGATCGCCACCACGAACACCCACAGCGTCGGCGTCGTCCGGGACGCGCTGGTCGCGGCCTCGATCGATGGCGATGACGCGAGCTGGTCGTTGCCGGTCGTCAGCGAGACGTACGACGGCCTCCTCAACGACATGAACGGCTTCCACGTGAAGGGCGAGCACCTGCACGAGGCCCTCGCCGCGGCGCGCGGTGGACCCGTCGACGAGGGGGCGGTCGGCGGCGGCACCGGCAGCGTCTGCCACGAGTTCAAGGGCGGGATCGGGAGCGCGTCGCGTGTCCTGCGCCAGGACGCCGGTGGCCACACGGTCGGCGTGCTGGTCCAGGCGAACTACGGCAAGCGTGACTGGTTGCGCATCGACGGCGTCCGGGTCGGCGAGGCCATCCCCATCAGCGATATCTCCAGCCCATACGGGACCGAACGCTCGTCGCCGCCACCCGGTTCGGGGTCGATCGTCGTCGTCGTCGCCACCGACGCACCGCTGCTGCCGCATCAATGCCAGCGGCTCGCGCAACGGGCCGGGCTCGGGATCGCCCGCGTCGGCGGGACCGGCGGTCACACGAGCGGCGACCTGTTCATCGCCTTCGCGACCGGCAACCGGATCCCGCGCGGCTCGGGCGAGGACGACCACCCTGCCGGCCTGGACACCTATGACGTCCGCGCCGTCGGCGACATCGTGATCGACCTCCTGTTCGACGCCGTCATCGAGGCGACCGAGGAGGCGATCGTCAACGCGCTCGTGGCGGCGACCACGGTCGTCGGCCGGGACGGCATCACGGCCCACGCCCTCCCCCACGATCGGCTGGTGGAGGTGATGCGGGCGGCCGGTCGATGAGCGCGGCCCGCGGGGTGGCGGTCCGGGATGCCACGGCCAACGACCTGCCCGCGCTCGCGGCGATCATGGCCGCCAACGATGAAGCGGTCGACTGGCCGGATCTGCCCGGCATCGGTCTGCCGTACCTCGAGCACGCGCTCCGTCACAAGCGGCTGCTCGCTGCCGAGCTCGATGGCGCAATGATCGGCGTCGGCGGCTCGGGCGAGGTCGGACGCCCGGACGTGCGCATCGTCACGGACCTGTTCATCGACCCGTCGTCGCAGGAGCGCGGCGCCGGCAGGGCGCTCCTCGAGACCCTCCTCGAGGGCGCGACCGAGCGGATGACCTTCAGCTCGGCCGACGACCGCGCCCTCGGGTTGTACGTGCGGGCGGGGATGCGGCCGTGGTGGCCATTGCTCTATCTCGAAGTCGACGCGGGACGTCTCGGTGCTCACGACGACGGCGTCGACGCGCGTCCGGCCGATGCGGCCGAGACGGCGCGCCTGTCGTTGGCCTGGACGGGTGTCGACCGGACGGCGGACTTCGAGCACTACGCGGCCATGCCCGAGGCCGCCGGGTTCGCCATCTCCGACGGTGGTGCGGTCGTCGCCGTCGGCTGGGCCCGACGCGAGCAGGTCCGGGCCGACGGTCGCTGGCTGGCGCACGCGTCGATCGCCCCCGAAGCCGATCCGGTCAGGGCCGCCTTCGGCCTCCTGCGTGCCGCGGCCGGCGAGGACGTCCTGAACGCGCCCGTCCCCGGTCCGCACCCCGCGCTCCGCGCGCTTCTCGAGCGTGGCGTCAGGATCGGCGGCCGCGACACGTTCTGTGCCACGGACCCCGACCTGGTCGATCCGAGCCGGATCCTGCCGAACCCGGGCTTCCTGTGAGCGATGGGCGCCCGCGCGGCGCCCATCTGCGGCAGCGTCTAGTCGGTCACCCCGACCGCGACCGGCTTCTCGATCGGAACCCCGATGAGGCTGCCGTACTCGGTCCACGAGCCGTCGTAGTTGCGCACCCGCTCGTAGCCAAGGAGCTCGTGCAGGACGAACCACGAGTGGCTCGAGCGCTCGCCGATGCGGCAGTAGGCGATGACGTCCTTGTCCGGCGTGATGCCCTTGGCCGCGTACAGCTGGGCCAGCTCATCGACGTCCTTGAACGTGCCGTCCTCACGCACGGTCTGCGCCCACGGGATGCTCGCCGCGCCCGGGATGTGGCCGGCCCGCTGGGCCGTCTCGGGCATGTTCGGAGGAGCGATGATCTCGCCGTTGAACTCGGCCGGTGAGCGCACGTCGACGAGGGCCAGCTCCGGGTCGCCGAGGCGGGGCAGGATGTCGTCGCGATAGGCGCGCAGCGCGAAGTCGGGCTCGGGCAGCTGGTAGCCGGTCGCCGGATACGACGGCACGTCGGTGGTCAGCGGCAGGCCCTGGTCGAGCCAGTACTTGCGCCCGCCATCGAGGATGCGCACGTCGCCATGACCGTACAGCTGGAGCTGCCAGTAGGCCCACGCGGCGAACCAGTTGTTGTTGTCGCCGTAGAGGACGATCGTGGTGTCGGGCCCGATGCCCGACTCGGACAGCAGCGTCGCGAAGTCCTCGCGCGACGCGATGTCGCGGCGGACGCCGTCGGATAGCTGGCTCGTCCAGTTCCAGGCGACGGCGCCAGGCAGATGGCTCTGCTCGTATGACGTCGTGTCGACGTCGACCTCGACGAAGCGCACGGTCGGATCGTCGAGATGGGACTGGGCCCAGGCGGCGTCGACGAGGGCGCCGGTGGCGGATGGGGACATGGGATGTGACCTCTCCTCGCGATCAGGGACGGTGAAGCGACGGTGGTTGGGGGTCGCGGCGGTCGAGGGTCAGTCGGCGGACGACGGTCGGTCGCGGCGACTGAACTCGGCGAGCCGCTCGGTACACTCGCCGGCGGCACGCTGCGCCTGGCGGACGATCCACGGGTCGACGCGGCTCGAGTCCTCGAGCATCAGCGTCGGCCCGGATGGGCCGTCGGACACGACGATGCCCGAGCTGTTGCGGTAGTCGGCCATCCAGTTGGCCTGGAGCTGCAAGGCGACGTCGGCCACGACCGACACCGGGAACAGCCAATCCAGGTACGACGCGTTCAGCCGGTCGGCGATGTCGGCGAGCCGGATGGGACGACCTCGCTCCAGTCGGGCGATGAGGTCGAGCACGCGCACCGTGGTGAACGGGTCGCGGGTCTCCGCGATGGTCGGGGGCGCGATCGTCGGGTCCGGCATCCCGGCCGGGGCGGGGCGCAGGGCCCCGAGTCCGATGGTGGCGGTCGGCGCGTCGGTCACGAGGGATCGATTCTCCGGGGCGAGTGACGGGCTGCTGAGTCTATCGCGACGGCACCCGACGGTCCACGACGCGCATCGGCGAACGAACCTTCACCCCACGCCGTGCCTGTCCGTAACCGATCTGGGGCATCCTTGGCCCTGCCGGACACCGTCCGGAGCCGTCCGCGCGGCCAAGGCGCGGCCCGAACGTCAGCCCCGTACGAGCACGATGCCGCAGATGGACACCGATCAGACCCCGACCCAGCCGACCTTGGACCACGAGCCGCCGGGCACGACCTCCCTCATGCCCGGTCCCTCCCAGGCTCCGACGTCATCGGCGGCCGGTCGCGGGGGCCGGACGGCGACCATCGGCGCGCTCGTCGCGCTCGCATTGGTGGTGACGTTCACCGCCGGGATCGGGGTCGGTCGACTGGTCACGCCGTCAGGCGCGTCCGACGGAGCGACCCCGAACCCTGCGTCCTCTCTGAAGCCGACGGAGTTCGGCCTCATCAGGGAGGCCTGGGACACCCTTCATGCCCAGTTCGTCGGCCGCGATGAGCTCGACGACCGGGCATTGATCTACGGCGCGATCGAGGGCTTGACCGGGGCCGTCGGCGACACGGGACACACCGACTTCATGACGCCCGAGGAGCGCCAGGAGCGCAACGATTCGCTGTCCGGGTCGTATGTCGGCATCGGTGTCCGGATCGAGCCCGACGACGCGGGTCTGCCCAGGATCATCGGCGTCTTCGAGGGAAGCCCCGCCGAGAAGGCCGGCCTCGCGCCGGACGACATCATCGTCGCCGTCGACGGCCGGCGCGCCGAGGACGCCTCGATCGACCAGGTCGCCAGCTGGGTCCGCGGCGAGGCCGGGACCACGGTCGAGATCACCGTGCGCACCGGTGGCGACGGCCCGGAGCGGACCGTCATGATCGTCCGCGCTGACGTGCCGCTCCAGCCCGTGTCATGGACCCTGGTGCCGGGCACGACCACGGCCCTCATCCGGCTCGACCAGTTCTCGAACGGCGCCGCCGACGACGTGGTCCAGGCCCTGAAGGATGCCCGTGCCCAGCGCGCCACGCGCGTCGTGCTCGACCTGCGCGGCAACCCGGGCGGCTACGTCAACGAGGCCGTCGGCGTGGCCAGCCAGTTCCTCACCGACGGGCTCGTCTACATCGAGCGCAATGCCGCCGATGAGCGGACCGAGCACCCGGTCTCGCCGGACGGGGTCGCGACCGACCTGCCCCTGGTGGTCGTGGTCGATGGCAACACCGCGAGCTCCGCCGAGATCGTGTCGGGTGCGCTGCAGGACGCGGACCGGGCGACGATCGTCGGCGAGACGACGTTCGGGACCGGGACGGTCCTCGGCGAGTTCGACCTGTCCGACGGTTCGGCGCTGCGCGTCGGGACCGTCGAGTGGCTGACACCCACGGGCCGCCGGATCTGGCACGAGGGCATCGCCCCCGACGTGCCGATCACCCTGCCCGACGGCGTCCAGCCCCTCGGCCCGGACGACGTCGCACGCCTGACAGCCGCCGCCGTCGGGTCGATCGCGGACACCCAGCTCGCCCGCGCGCTCGATGTCGTCGCCGATGCGCCGGTGGCCGGGCGCTGATCGATCGCCTGCCCGACCAGGGGGCGCGCATGGCCGGGCGCCCTGCGTTCGGGCTTCACCCGGCGTGAGGCCGGGGTCCTCCGCTCCGTCGTTCGCCTTCGCCATGCCGGGATCTGATCCCGCCTGAACGCCCGCTTCCAATACGCTATTGTCAATCAAGTACAGGACATGGAGCGGAGGCGAGCACGTGGCGATCAAGATCCTCTCCCGGAACTACACCCCCTTCGCGGCCGACAAGAGCTTCGATGAAGAGGCATACCGCGCCCAGCTGCAGCGGTTCGCGGACGCGCGGATCATCTGCTTCCTCGCGAGTGGCGGCTCGGCGGAAGCAAACGTTTTGGACGACCACGAGCTCCGACGCTCGTTCGAGATCGGCGTCGAGGTCTTCCGGAAGGCGGACCTCCCCGTGTACGCCAACTTTCCGGAGGTGCTGACGGCCAGGGAAGCCATCGAGCTCTCGCGGTTGTCCGTGGAGCTGGGATGCGATGTCGTCAACCTCTATGGGCCTGCGGGCCTGCACGGCTACAAGCCGACCGACCTGGAGCTCAACACCTTCTTCGACTCCATCCTGGCGGAGGTCAAGGACCCGGTGATCCTCGCGCCGAACCCGCTCCAGGGCTACACGCCTTCGGCCGCGATCATCGCCGGCGTCTGCCACCGCCACGAGCAGGTGGTCGGGGTCAACCTCATCGGCATCAAGGGCGACGCGTACTTCCTGCAGCTGCTCGACCTCCTCGAGCGCCCCGTGGAGCTCAACGTCGGCCTGCCCGGATCACTCCAGTCGCTGACGATGGGCGCGACGGGCGTGATCAGCAACCTTGCCAACATCGTCCCGAAGACCGTCCGCATGTACGTCGACCTGCTGGAGGCTGGTGACTACGAGGAGATGGGTCGCGTGTACGCGGGCCTCCAGCGCTTCGCTCGATACGTCGAGGGTGGCGTGTGGCACGGCCCGAGGTGGCAGAAGATGGCGGCGCGCGTCCTGGGCCTGCCGGGTGCGGCCGGCGGAGTGCGCGTCCCGTACGTCCTGCCGAGCGAAGAAGAGCAGGGACGATTCGCGAAGGGCCTGCTGGCGCTGGGGATCCCCGAGATCGACGAGTACGCCCGGACCAACGGCCGCACGCCGTGATCGCGGTCTAGTCGGGCTGCCTGTCAGCGGGTCCGCGCCCCCGGACGCCCGTCGAACACCCTCCGTTCGTAGCGTGCCCGCGGTTGCCCCAACCCCTATCCCGTGGGCCAGAACGCGTGCTACCCTCGCCCTCAGGTCTGTACTGTATGTAAAGCAGGATGACGGTGGATACGGTCGAATTGGATCTGTCGGGCGCCGATACGCGGATCTCCCGCTCGACGCTCGCTGCGCAACTGGAAGAGGCCATCCGGCTCGATATCATCAGTGGTGCGCTCGAACCCGGCCTTCGGCTGCGCGCGTCGGACCTCACCAAGCGCTACGGAGTGAGTGCCACGCCCCTCCGAGAAGCCCTCCAGCGTCTGGCGGCGCAGAATCTCGTCGAGCTTGGCCCGCGTCTCGGTGCGACGGTCGCTCCCATCTCGAAGCCGGAGCTCGAGGACATCTACTGGTTGCGCGAGCAGCTCGAGGGCGTCGCGCTCCAGCGGTCCGTCCAACGCTCCGACCCGGAGTGGGAACGGCGTGTGACCGAGGCCTTTCGAGCGTTCGAACAGACGCAGGGAACGGGGCCTGCAACGTCCCGCGCCGACGCCCTGGCCTGGTCCGCCGTGCATCGAGCGTTCCACGACAGCCTCTACGACAACTGCAACTCGCCGTGGCTCCTGCGGTTCATCAGCGTGCTGGGGGATCACTCCGAACGCTATCGGATGGTCAGCATGCGCCGCGGCGTCCGCCATTCCCTGCAGGAGCACCGCGATATCTTCGATGCCGCGATGGCTCGCGATGAGGGGGCGGCGACCGCTGCCCTGATGCGCCACCTTGCGGGGACCGTCGACGTCCTCGAGCAGGCATTGCCCGGACTCCAGGACCACTGAGCTCGGACGTCGTCCGAGCTCGGACCATCCGGCCGTCGTGGCGTCGCTCCCTGACTCGTCGGAGGACGGGCGCCTTCGAGCGCTGATCCTGGACGACTACCTCGACTGCGCCCCACGGCTCGGGCCGTGGGGACGCCTGGCCGATCAGGTCGAGATCGAATTCGTCTCGGAGCGGATCGGTGATCCTGCGCAGCTCGTCAGCCGCCTGGCCGGTCGGCAGGTCGTCGGCCTCATGCGCGAACGGACGACCTTCGGGGCCGACGTCATCGGAGCTGCGCCCGACCTGCGGCTCATCGTCACGAGCGGCATGGCGAACAGCGCGATCGACCTCGCCGCGGCGACGCGCGCGGCCATCGTCGTCTCTGGCACCTCGTCGATGCTCCATCCGCCCGTCGAGCTGACCTGGGCACTCATCCTGTCGGTCGCTCGCGGCATCCCCGGGGAGGACCGGGCCGTCCGGGCGGGGCGCTGGCAGACGCACCTCGGGATGGGCTTGCGGGGACGCCGTCTCGGCGTCATCGGCCTGGGTCGTATCGGCGCCGAGGTCGCAGCCCTGGGGTCGGCCTTCGGCATGGATGTCGTGGCCTGGAGCGAGCAGCTCACCCAGGAGCGCGCGGACGACGTCGGCGTGCGCCTCGTCTCCAAGGAGGTCCTCCTCGAGACGTCGGACATCGTGACCATCCACCTCCGGCTCAGCGACCGGACACGCCATGTGATCGGCCGGGCGGAGCTCGCCCGCATGCGACCGTCGGCCTTCCTGGTCAACACGTCGCGCGGCGCGATCGTCGACGAGGAAGGACTGGTCGATGCCCTCGCGAGCGGTCGCATCGCGGGGGCGGCGCTCGACGTCTTCTCGGAAGAACCGCTCCCCGCCGACCACCCGCTCCTGGGGATGGATCGCGTCGTGTTGACCCCCCACCTCGGCTACGTGACGGAGGAGAACCTACGGGCGTACTTCGACGAGATGGTCGCCGACATCGAGGCGTTCGTAGAGGGACAGCCGATCCGCGTGCTCAACCCGGAGGTCCTCGAGGGCCGGTCGGGCTGATTGGTCTCGCCTCGACTCGCGGAAAGCGGTGAGGGGAGCCGGCCGCCAGGAGGAGACTGGCGACCGGCCGAAGGCGGGCTCGGGGGAGAAGTCCGCCCCAAGGAATCTACTCTCTATATATAGTAGCCCAGCACGATCCCCCGGTCACGTCAGGCCGCCCAGCGGTCCCGGGGCTGCCCACCGGAGGACACGTCCATCAAGGCGCCGCACGCCCCGGGATCGCTGCGTCCGGCCCGATGGTTCCCGACCATCCTCGCGACCTCGTTCCTCATGATGACCACGGTCTCCGCGGTAAAGCCGATGGTGTCCTATCGAGCCCTCGAGCTGGGCGCCGGACCGCTCGAGATCGGGTTCATCGTGTCCTCGTTCGCGATCCTGTCGGTCCTGGCGGCGATGCCGATCGGTCGGGCAGTCGACTTGTACGGCGAGAAGCCGTTCATCGTCGTCGGGATCGTCCTCGTCCTCGCGTCACTCGCATTGGCGCTTGCGTCCACGTCCGTCCTGCTCCTCGCGGCAAGCCAGGCGCTCCTTGGCCTCGGCCAGATCGTGAGCACGGTCGGCAATCAGACCCTGCTCGGGAACGCGGGCGCCAGGACCGAACTCCATTCCCGGTTCGGCCACTACTCGGTGGTGAATTCGTTCGGCCAATTGGTCGGTCCCGGCGCCGCGGGGCTCCTGGCCGTCGCCGGTGCGACCTTCGTGCTGGGATCGACTGGGACGGTGTTCGCGGCGGGCCTCGTGCTGGCGGGGTTCGCGGCCCTTTTCGCGGTGGTCGGACTTCCGAGGGTCGCTCGACGGCCGGACGCAGTCGGCGAGGACTCCACTGCCCAACGCCGCTCCGCATCGCCGATCGACGTCCTGCGGCTGCCACGGATGAAGCAGGCCCTCTTCGCCAGCGCCACCGTCTTGGTCTCGGTCGACCTCCTGATGGCGTACTTCCCGATCTACGGCGATGCCAACGGCCTGTCCATCGAAACGGTCGGGTTCCTCCTGTCACTGCGTGCGGGGGCGTCGATGTTCAGCCGTGTGCTGATGGGTAGGATGATCAGTGCGGCCGGCCAGTACACGGTCCTCGCGGGAAGCATGGTCGTGGCGGCTCTCGGGATGGTGGCCCTGGGAGCGGTGTCCGAGTTCTGGATGCTATGTCTCCTGATGATCGCGCTGGGCCTCGGCCTGGGTCTTGGCCAGCCGATGACGATGGCATGGGTCGCCGACAACGCGACCGAGCATGGGCGTGGGATCGCCCTCGCCGTGAGACTGACCGGCAACCGGCTGGCGCAGGTCGTCATCCCCTTCGTCATGGGCGGAGTCGCGACGATCGGCGGCGTCACCGGGATGTTCACGACGCTGGGTGTCGTGCTTGGACTGAGCGCCGTCGTCGTCAAGCTCGACCGCACGGGTGCGCCCCAGCCGACCGACGTCGCCGATGCGATGGTTGCGCCTGAGTAGGGCCTTGACGTTCCTTCCGTTGCGGAAATATTGTGTGCATGATTGTTTGGAGTGTCCTGAGAATGTCCGCGGGCGAGTGAGAGCGTCCCGGAGATCACGTGGTGTGGCGAAATGTGGAGGAGTCCGCTATGACATCTTTGGGCACCCGCCGTCGGGCGGTCTCCCTCGTGATGGTCCTGTTGCTATCCGCGTGTACGGCGTCCACGCCGAGCGCGGCACCGAGCGCATCGGGCGGCGCCCAGCCGAGTGGTGAGCCGTCCGCGAGCACCGGCTCTTCGGATGCCACGGTCACCGTGATGCTCGAGAGCTTCGGCAACGAGCGGCTCGACCCGCGCAACAGCTCGAGTGTCGCGGCGTTCTCCTACTTCATGAACACGCTCGCCGAGAACCGCGACGGGGAGCTCGTCCCCGATGTTGCCGAGGGCTGGGAGCAGTCCGCTGACGGCCTGACCTGGACCTTCACCATCCGCGACAACGTGATCTTCCACAACGGCGAGACCCTCACGGCGGAGGACGTCGCCTTCACCCTGCGCGACACCTTCAGCGAGGAGGGCATCGCCGAGGCCGTCAACGACACCGTCACGAGCGTGGCGCGTGTCACCGAGAGCATCGAAGCGAGTGGCAACACGGTCACGGTCACCCACAGCCGGCCGCTGCCGCACTTCGCCTACCTCATGAGCGAGTACCACGGCGGGCTGTTCCCGCAGGCCTACTTCGAAGAGGTCGGGCGCGACGGCTTCAACAAGGCCCCCATCGGCGCGGGCCCGTTCAAGATCGTGGAGATCCGGCCCGGTCAGGACATCACGATGGAACGCCACGACCAGTACTTCGACCCGGCGCGCATGCCCCAGTTCAAGACGCTGAGGTACGTCATGGTCCCCGAGCTGGCGACCCGTGTTCAGGCACTCGCCGCCGGCGACGTGGACATCATCCCCGCCGACCTGACGGTCCGGCCGCAGATCGAGTCGCAGGGCAACAAGGTCGTGTTCGGCCCAGAGGCGTCATTCATCGAGTTCCAGCTCGTCGGTTGCTGGCTCGAGGAGCACCCCTGCCACGACCGGAACGTGCGGCTCGCCCTTGACCTGGCCATCGACAAGGCGACCATCATGGGCGACCTATATGGCGAGGCGTGGGCCAACACGGGGCACGACTGGGTGTCCTCCAACTCGATCGGCTACAGCGAGGACCTCGCTCCGCGAGCCCAGGATGTCGCCGAAGCGAAGCGCCTGCTGGCCGAGGCCGGCTTCCCGGACGGCGCGGGTTTCCCGACCCTGATCATCAATACCTCCGAAACCTCTGAAGTGCCGCGTGTGCCGGACTTCGCGCTCCTCGTCGCCCAGCAGTGGGAAGAGGTGCTCGGCATCAAGTCCGAGGTCCGCCTCGGCGACTACGGCACCCAGAAGGACAAGCGAGGTGCCGGTGAGTTCAACGGCCAGGTCTTCATCCGTGGCAACGACGCGCGCGCGGACGGTGGCACGTTCATGACCGGTCGATACGGCGACAAGGAGAACGAGGATCACCTCACCGAGGATCCCGCCCTCCTGTCGGGCGTCGTCGGCGCACAGGAGGCCTTCCGTCCTGAAGACCAGCAGGCGGCGTACAACGAGATCTACAAGATGATCCGCGACGAGGTGTACACGATCCCGACCGGCTCGCTGGCCAAGGTCTGGGGCGTCGCATCCCGGATCTCCGGGTGGGAGCCGTACGGCCTCCAGGAGCGGATGAACCCGATCCACACCATCCAGGTAGCCCCCTGACCTGAGGCGGGGCGACCCGTCTCGCATACATCGATACTCTTGTGATGAGCTCGGGCCTTGCGCGACGCGCAGGGCCCGATCGCATCCGTCGCTCCGGACGCTGGCGTTGACTCGGCAACCCGAGTCGTGACGAGGTCGAGATGACCCGATTCGCTATCAGCCGCGCCGCTCAGGCCCTGCTCGCGCTCTTCACGCTGGTCGTTCTGGTGTTCATGAGCGTGCGCATCTCGGGCGATCCGACCCACTTCCTCCTGTCCGCGGAAGCCAGCACCGAGGATCGCCTCGCGCTGCGGCATGCTCTCGGACTCGACAAGCCGGTCATCGACCAGTTCGTCATCTACATCAGCAACGCCGTTCAGGGCGATCTGGGCGACTCGTTCTCACATCGACGACCGGTGATCGACATCCTTGTCGAGCGGCTGCCAGCCACCTTCCAGCTCGCCATCGCGGCGATGCTCGTCTCGGTGGCGGTCGGCGTCCCGCTCGGCGTGTGGACCGCCGTGCGCAAGGGCTCGCTGGCAGACCGGCTGGTGCAAGTGACGGCCATCGTCGGGATGTCGGCGCCGGCGTTCTGGGTCGGCATCATGCTGATCACGCTCTTCGGCGGCGTTCTGCGCTGGCTGCCGACCCATGGCCGGGACGGGCCTGAGCACCTGATCCTGCCGGTCGTGACGTTGTCGTTCTTCCTCGTGGCCAGCATGATCCGGCTGACCCGGTCGAGCATGCTCGAGGTGCTCAACAGCGAGTTCGTGAAGTTCGCCCGCATGCGCGGACTGAGCCGTTCGCGCACGGTCTGGAAGCATGCGCTCAAGAACGCGCTCATCCCGGTCATCACCTTCGCCGGCATCATGCTGGCATCGCTCCTCAACGGGACCGTCGTCGTGGAATCCGTCTTCGGCTGGCCGGGCGTCGGAACGGTCGCACTGCAGGCGGTCGAGGAGCGCAACTTCCCGCTCCTCCAGGGCGCGGTCCTGCTGAGCGGCTTCCTCTACATCACCACGGCGCTGATCGTCGACCTCATGTACGCCTACGTCGACCCGCGGATCCGGGAGTCGAGGAGGGCGGGCGCGTGATCGGCACACAAGCGCTGACCAGGCCCTGGCGGATGATCAAGGTGCGACGCGGCGTGCCGTGGATCCCGCTCACGGTGGTCGGTCTGCTCCTCGTCTGCGCGGCCCTGGCGCCGATCATCGCGCCCCATTCCCCGACTCGGCCGTCCCTCGCGAATGCGCTCATCCCGCCGGGCGAGTCGAGCGTGTATCCGCTCGGCACCGACACGCTCGGTCGCGACATCCTCAGCCGCTTGATCCACGGGGCACGGTCCTCGGTCACGGTGGCGTTCCTGGCACTCGGCGCGAGCGCCCTGGTCGGCACGGTCCTTGGCCTGATCTCCGGCTACTTCGGCGGACGGGTCGACTCGGTGATCATGCGGGCGGTCGACGTGGGGCTCGCGTTCCCGTCGATGCTCCTCGCCCTGATCCTGGCGGTCTTCCTCGGCGTCGGGGTGGTGACGGTCGTCGTCGCCGTGACGGCCACCATGTGGGCGAAATTCGCGCGCATGGTCCGAGGCGACGTCCTGGCGGTCCGTGGACGCGACTTCGTGACCCTGGCCAAGATCGCCGGGGTGCGGGCGCCACGGATCGTCGTGCGCCACATCCTTCCCAACGTGGCGAACACCCTGCTGGTCGTGTCGAGCCTGCTGATCGGCCAGGTCATCCTGCTCGAGGCATCGCTCAGCTTCCTCGGGCTGGGTCTGCCGCCCGGAGCGCCCGCCTGGGGGATCATGGTGTCGGAGGGTCGCGCCCTGCTCACGGACGCCTGGTGGCTGTCGCTCTTCCCCGGGTTGACGATCGTCATGGTCGTCACGTCGACGAATCTGCTAAGCGATTGGCTCCAGAAGGTCATGGCACCGGGTGACGCCCCCGAGCAGCTCGAGAAGCTTCGAGCCTGACGTTGCCGCGGTCGACCCTCAGACGTTAGACACGCTGTACTATATATTCGCGACATCGTATCGAGATATACACTCGGAGGCTCTGCGGTGGTGGAACGTCAGGCAGCCAAGCGTGCCCTGGAGGGGATCCGTGTCCTCGACCTGACGCAGCACGAATCCGGGCCGACCTGTTCCCAGCTGCTCGGCTGGCTCGGCGCCGACGTCATCAAGGTCGAGACCCCGGTCACCGGTGATCCTGGACGCAAGATCGGATCACCCCTCCAGACGTCGGCGCCCGATCCGCGCGGATACGACGCCTGGTACTTCCTCATGCACAACTCGAACAAGCGAAGCCTCACCCTGAACCTGAAGGATCCCCGCGGGCACGAGATCTTCCTGTCCCTGGTCGCGGAATCCGACGTCGTCATCGAAAACATGAAGCCGGGCACGTTCGAGCGACTTGGCCTCGCATTTGACGTCCTCCATGCCGCCAACCCGCGGATCATCGTCGGGCGGATCAAGGGCTACGGCCTGAGCGGGCCGTACAGCAGCTTCGGGAGCTTCGATTCGATCAGCCAGGCGGCCGGCGGCATGTTCGCGCTCACCGGTCACCCGGACGGCTTGCCGATCAAGACGGGTCCGTCCGTCGCTGACTCCTCGTCCGGCACGATGTGCGCGCTCGGCGTCGTGGCCGCCCTCTATCAGCGGGTCCAGACGGACGAGGGACAGCAGATCGAGATCTCGATGCAAGAGGTCGTGATGAGCCTGACTCGGGGTCGCTGGTCGGACTACTACATGACCGACCCACGCCGCGCCCCCACCCGCCGCGGCAACTCCCTGACCAAGGGCGTGCCGTCGGGGCTCTTCCCGTCGAAGGGCGGCGGACCGAACGACTATGTCTACATGATCGTGAACACGGCGCTGCAGCCGAAAGAGAACGTCTGGGAGGCGTTCCTTCGGGCGATCGAGCGCGAGGACCTCATCGGCGACGAGCGCTACGCCACGCCGGCCGCTCGCCTCGAGAACCGCGAGGAGGTCGAGGGCTTCGTCACCGAATGGACGATGAGCCACACGAAGCGCGAGGTGATGGAGCGGCTCGCGCCCGCGGGGATCCTGTGCAGCGGCGTCCTCGACATCGCGGACCAGCTCGAGGACCAGCACCTGGGCGAACGGGGAGCCATCATCGAGTACGAACATCCGACGCGTGGGAAGGTGCGGGTGCCGGCCGCGCCGATCCGGATGTCGGAGTCGTCGACGGAGACGCGTCGACCGCCGCTCCTGGGCGAGCATACCGACGAGGTCCTGGCCGAGGTCCTCGGGTACGACGAGGCACAGATCGGAGCGCTGCGGACCGACGGCGTCGTCTGACATGCCGGTCATGATCCTCGCGAGGAACTACAGCCCGTTCGACGAGCACAAGGCGTTGGACGAGACGGCGCTGCGAGCGTCGATGCAGCGGTTCGTCGATGCCCGGATCGTGCCCTTCCTGGCCAGCGGCGGCTCGAGCGAGGCGAACTCGCTCACGCCGGACGAGATCGAGCGCCTGTATGCCGTCGGTGTCGAGATGTTCCGAGGGAAGCTTCCCGTCTACGCGAACTTCCCTGAAGTCCTCACCTCGCGTGAGGCCATCGAGCAATGCCGGATCGCGATCGGGTACGGCGTCGATGCCGTCAACCTCTACGGGCCGGCCGGCATCCACGGCTACAAGCCGACCGATCGCGAGCTGGTCGCCTTCTTCGACGAGGTGCTGACGGCGATCGAACATCCGGTGATCGTGGCCCCCAACCCGAACCAGGGCTACACGCCCAAGCCATCGATCATCGCCGACGTCTGCAAGCGATACGAGCAGGTGATCGGGGTGAACCTCGTCGGCCTGCCGGGCGACGACTACTTCCTGCGACTTCGCGAGATGCTCGATCGGGACCTCCAGCTCAACGTCCCGCTGCCGGGATCGCTCAACATGTTCGGGCTCGGCGCGGGCGGGTTGATCTGCAGCATGGCCAACATCGTCCCGATGACCGTGCGCACGTACGTCGACCACTACGAGGCGGGCGACGAGGACGCGGCGAGCCGCGTGTACGCCGACCTCCAGCGGCTCTCGCGATACATCGAGGGCGGAGGCGGGGTATGGCACGGCCCGCGCTGGATCAAGATGGCCCTCAAGGTCCTGAAGCTCCCGGGCGGCGAAGGAGGCGTTCGGCCACCGTACGTGCTGCCGCCCGACGAGGAGATCGACCAGTTCGGGGCGGGGCTCCTCGCGCTGGGCGTCCCCGAGATCGACGACATGGCCCGGGCGGCCGGTCTGGCCGCGTGACCTCCTGGCGCCGGCCTGACACGGCCCCGCCAGCTCATCCTGCATCCAGTTCAGAGGTGGATCCGACACTGTGACGACGGGTAACGATCTTCTTGCCCAATCGCTGGCCGAGGTCGGCGTCAAGGACTTCTTCTTCATCCTCGGCGGGCCGCTCGGCGACGTCTATCGCCGCATGGTCGAGCTCGGGCTGCGCGGCGTGGATGTGCGCCATGAGCAGGCCGGAGCCATGATGGCCCACGCCTATAGCCGGGTGTCGGGCAAGGTCGGCGTGGCCATGGGCTGCTCCGGGCCAGGCGCCCTGAACATGCTCACCGGCGTGGCGACCGCGTGGGCCGACGGAGCCCCGATCGTCGCGATCGGCGGGTCCAGCCCGAGCTTCCAGGACGCGATGAACACGTTCCAGGAGGTCGACCAGGTCGAAGTCTTCCGGCCGGTGACGAAGTGGGCGATGCGGGTCAACGCGCCCGCGCGCATCCCCGACGTCGTGGAGGAGGCGTTCCAGCGAGCCCGCGGCGGGCGCCCGGGGCCGGTCTACCTGGACTTCCCGGCGGACGTCCTCTTCGGCTCGGTGGCGGAGAAGGCGCCGGAAGGCAAGGAAGCCAGCCGACCCTTCAAGATCCCGATCCGACCGGCCATCCCGCCCCAGGTTCGGCGCTCGCTCGCCGATCCGGCCGACGTCGAGCGAGCGGCCAGGCTGCTCGCAGACGCCGAACGGCCATTGATCGTCAGCGGCACCGGTGTCATCTGGTCGGAGGCGTCGGACGAGCTCCGGACCGTGGTGGAGACCGTCGGAGCCCCGTTCTACACGACGCCACAGGGGCGCGGCGTGATCCCGGAGGACCACCCGCTCGCGCTGCTCGGGGCGCGCTCCGCAGCCTGGCGTGACGCCGACGTCGTGCTGGTCGTCGGAACCCGGCTGAACCACATGATCGGCTTCGGCCGCCCGCCGCGCTTCCACCCCGATGCCACCTTCATCCAGATCGACATCGAGCAGGAGCAGATCGGGCACAACCGAGCGGTCGACGTCGGCTTGCTCGGGGATGCCAAGGCGGTGCTCGGCCAGCTCGCGACGGCCGCCCGTCCACTGTTCGAAGGCCGGGCACGGTCCGACTGGGTCGAGGGCCTGACCGAGGTCCACATTCGCAAGGCCGCGGAGCACGAGGAACGCTGCAGTACCGATCAGCGACCGATCCATCCCTTGCGGCTCGCGAAGGAAGTCCGTGACTTCGTCGGCAAGGACACGATCGTGGTCGTCGACGGCCAGGAGATCCTCGTCTACTGCCGCCAGACGATCCCGAGCTTCCGACCCGGCCATCGCCTCAACCCGGGACCCTTCGGGACCATGGGAGTGGGCATCCCCTTCGCGATCGGCGCCAAGATCGCGGCGCCCGATCGACAGGTCGTCGTAGTCCATGGCGACGGCTCGTTCGGCATGAACGGGATGGAGATCGACACGGCGGTCCGCCATGACGTCCCGATCATCTGCATCATCTCGAACAACGCCGGCTGGACGGCTACACGACCAGGTCCGCTCCGGCCCGGTCGGGACCTGGGCCACACCCGCTACGACATCGTCTCAGAAGGGCTCGGTGCTCACGTGGAGTACGTCGACGATCCCGCGGAGATCCGACCGGCGCTGGAGCGGGCGGCCGCGTCCGGTCGGCCGGCCGTCATCAACGTCATCACCGATCCCACCGCCAAGGCCGAGCAGGTCCGCTTCTCAGCGCACGAGGTCGACTAGCCCGTGCCCGAGGACCCCGACCGGCGGGTCTCGGCCGACCGCCTCACCGAGGTCGGCGTCGAGCTCCTCGTCGCGGCGGGGGCGCCCGACGAAGAAGCCCGGATCGTCTCGACGAGCCTCACCCGGGCCGAGATGCGCGGACAGGGATCGCACGGGTTCATCCGGCTGCCCACCTACGTCAAGCGCATGCAGGCCGGCCTGATCCGGGTCGGCGTACCGCTGACCCTGGTCCACGAGTCGACGGTCGGTCAGACGTTCGACGCCGGCGCGGCCTTCGGCCACGTCGCGGCGACCCGGGCGATGGACGCCTGTATCGATCGGGCGCGTTCGACCGGGATCGCCATCGCCGTCATCCGCAACAGCACGCATTTCGGAGTGGCCGGTCTCTTCGCGGAGCAGGCCGCCGCGCAGGACATGATCGGCGTGACGATGTCGAACGGGGCGCCCCGCATGGCACCGCACGGTGGTTCGAAGGCTGTGCTCGGGACCAACCCCTTGGCCTTCGCCGTCCCCACGAGACTGGGCTATCCGCTCGTGCTGGACATGGCGACGAGCGTTGCCGCCCTCGGCAAGATCGTCGAGGCGCAGTCGAAGGGATCGGCCATCCCCGATGGCTGGGCGCTCGGCCCGGACGGGGCGCCCACCACGGACGCCTCGGCGGCGATGGCCGGTGTGCTCCTGCCGATGGCAGGTGCGAAGGGGTCCGGGCTGGCGTTGATCCTCGAGATCCTGTCGGCCATCCTGTCCGGGTCCTCCTTCGGCCCGAACGCCGGGTCCATGTACCGGACCTGGGACCGCCCGGAGAATCTCGGTCACCTGGTCGGCGCGATCGCCCTCGACGCGTTCACCTCGGCGGACCGGTTCCACCGGGACCTCGCTGAGCTCATCACGCAGATCACGGCCGGATCCGGCGACCCGTCGAAGCCGGTGCTGCTCCCCGGTGAGATCGAAGCGCGCCGCGAAGCGGAGACCACGGCGAGCGGCATCGATCTGGGGGCGAACGTCGTGAGCGCCCTCGACGAAGCTGCGGTCCTGGCCGGCATCCCGTCAATCGGCGCGCGGCTCTAGGCCGGCAGCTCCGCGCGCCCTCTCTCCTTCGCCTCCCGGACGGCCGCCTCATCGAGGGTCAAGCCCAGGCCGGGTGCGTCGGACAGCCGGAGCTTGCCACCCTCGGGACGGATCGGGTCCACGAACAGCATCTCGCCGACCTGGCCGGCCAGCGCGTGGTACTCGGTCATCCAGCCGTTCGTGACGCCGGCGATCAGGTGGCCGTTCTGGAGGTGCCAGCCTCCACCGGTCACGACGGGCAACTGGAACAGCTCGGCCGCGTGGGCCACCTTGATGGCCTGGGTGAAGCCACCCTGGTCGCGCACGTTCGTGCCCATCGCAGCGAGGACGCCGCTCAGAAGGAGGTCGCGGTTGTCCCAGATGTTCCCGCCGCGACTGCGGCCGGCCAATGGCACACCGGGGCAGGCGTCGTGGAGGCGTCGGAGCGCCAGCGGGTCCTTGGCGTACAGCGGCTCGTCGAAGAAAGCGACGTCGTACGGCTCGATCAGCCGTGACAGGGCGATCGCCTGTCGCAGGTCGTAGTTGTTCCCGCCGTCCAGCATGATCCGCGCCCCGTCGCCGAGCTGCTCCCGCAGGCGCTTCACCCGCCGGGCATCGTGCTGGATGTCGCGACCACGGTCGGCGTTGGCGCCCTGCAGCTTGAACGACGTATAGCCGGCCTTGACGAGGCGCGTGGCCGCCTCTGCCTCCTCCTCGGGGGTGTAGATGTTCAGCCCGAACGTGACGTAGATCTCGACCTCGGGCTGGGATCCGCCGAGCAGCCGGTACACCGGCTGGCCCGCCGCCTGCCCACGAAGATCCCAGAGGGCCTGGTCGACTGCGCTGACCGCGCGGGAGAAGACGCCCGTCGATAGGCGGTAGTCGGATCCCGGTGCGGTGAACGCAGCCTCGTGCCAGATGTGGTCCGGGACCGCTGGATCCTTGCCGACGAGGAATGGCGCCATGTTCTCGGTGACGATGTGACGGACGGCACCGGCCAGCGAACCGTACTCGCGGGACAGGCCGATCCCGCGCGCACCGGTGTCGGTCTCGATGACGACCAGGATCAGGGGGAAATGGCCGGGCGTCTCCCGGACCGGGATCCGGATCGCCGGCGAGAGATAGTCGCATTCGATCTTGGTGATGCGCATGCACTCGTCCTCCGTGCGACGGCCCGGGACCGGCTGGTGACGCGTCAGGTGTGGGGACCAGCGGTCGACCGCCGGTCGGTCTCCTCAGCCGTCTTGCCGAGCCAGCGGCGCCACGGCGCACATGCCGGGCGTGATGACCCGTGAGGTGTGACCCTTCCCGCCGAGGTCCTCGGCGAGCAGAACGTCACCGGGCTCCATCTCGACGGAGGTGCCGTCGCTGAACCCGAGCTCCACGCGAGCGGTCAGGTAGAGCATGAACTGGCGTCGCGGCGGCACATGGAAGCCGATCGCCGATCCTTCGAGCCGCTGGTAGAACGCCAGGCTCTCGACCGGGATCGGCACGGTGCGCGTCCCGTCACGCTCGGTGAACTCGTACGAGATCGTCTCGAAATGTGAGTCCCCGTCCTCGCCGTCGTAGCTGCGCACCCACTTCATCTGTGCCTCCGGTTAGCGTATGGCGTTGTCGGGACGGGTAATCGTCCGATCCTGGGCGTTGACCCTCAATCCGCTCGCGTGATGAACCTCGTGGGATCGCCGGGCCAGGGCTTGGCACGATCCGTTCCGGGCGTCGGCGTCGGCTCGTTGAACGCCAAGTGGATGGTCGGTCCACCGCTATCGTTGCGGACCAGGTGAGGCACATGGGCCCTGTGGATGACGAACGTGTCCGGGCTGGCGTGGATCGTCTCGCCGTCCATCTCGATGGTCAGCGTTCCCTCGAGGACGTAGACGAACTGGTCGAAATCGTGGATGTGATACCCGGACGGCGAACCATCGCCCGGCGGGGTGCGCACGATGCCGATCTCGCAGTGTTTGCCCGACCCATCCCGCTCGAGGAAGTGCTGCACGAAGCGCTCACCCTTACCCATGCCCTCGAGGGCCTGGCGGTCGACGCGGCGGACTGTGCCGCTTTTGGCGCTCATACGGCGATCTTCTCCCTCGGGTCCGTCCACATTCCAAGTAGACTATAACAAATCTTGGCGCTCGGACGCCCGGACGACCCATGAAGAAGCGAGGGTTGGGAGTGATCCCGGAGATCGACAGCGCTCCAGGTGATGGGCTGCGCGACGACACGCTCCTCGATCCGACGACAGCGCCGGCGGACACACCACACCCGAGCGGGTCCGCGCCCCCTGGTCCGCCCCCAGCCCTCCGCGTCTTCGGTGGCCTGGCGTCGGTCGAGGACTATCGGCTCGCCGCCCGGCGACGCCTGCCTCGGGGCATCTTCGACTTCGTGGATGGCGGTGCCGGGAACGAGCACACCCTGCGAGGCAACGAGGCCGCGTTCCGACGCTACGCCTTTCGCCCACGGGTGCTGACCGACGTCAGCGGCGTCGACATCAGCGCGACCGTCCTCGGCAGGGGAGTGGGGATGCCGGTCTTCCTGGGACCGTCGGGCGCCCAGCGGCTCGTGTCGCGCGGGGGCGAGCTGGCCGCCGTTCGGGCCGCCGCGCGATACAAGACCGTGTACGTTCTGTCGGTCAGCTCGACGTTCTCGCTCGAGGAGGTCGCCGACGCCGGCCAGGGTGCGTCGCTCTGGTTCCAGCTGTACCTCTGGAAGGACCACGACTGGGCACGACAGCTCATCGACCGGGCGCGGGCCGCGGGCTATGACGCGCTCTGCGTGACCGTCGACATCAAGGCCCCCGGTGGCCGCAAGTACCGCGACATACGAAACGGGATCGCCCGGATGCCCGAGAGTCTCGGCCCGTCGGTCATGCTCGACGGCGCCCGACACCCACGATGGCTGAGCGGATACCTGCGCAGCTGGCCCATCAAGACCGCCCATATCTCGAGCGACGGCCGGGGCGGCGGATCGATCTTCCGCGCCACCAAGGAGACCTGGCGGCGGATGGATCCCGCGGCGACCTGGGATGAGATCAGCTGGCTGCGCCGGGTCTGGTCCGGGCCCCTGATCGTCAAGGGCATCCTCACCGCCGAGGACGCCGAGCTCGCATTCCAGCACGGCGCCGACGCGGTCGTCTGCTCGAAATCATGGAGGACGAGCGCTCGACGGCAGTCCGGCGAGCCTGCACGTCCTGCCACGCATCGCCGAGGTGGCCCAGCGGCGTGGCAAGGAGGTCTACCTTGATGGTGGGGTCCGCACCGGAGGAGATGTCGTCACCGCCCTCGGCCTCGGCGCCAACGCCTGCCTGATCGTGCGCCCGTTCTGGTGGGGCCTGACCGTGGGCGGCGAGCGCGGGGTGGCGAACATCCTGGGGCTCATGGCCGACGAGCTTGCCTCGACCCTGACCTTGCTCGGCCGTCCCCGCGTCGCCGAACTCGACGCGTCGTGTCTCGAGGATCTGTGGGCCGCCGGCTGGCCGCGGCCTGCTGACGTTGCCCACCCGTGAGAACGTCGACGCGATGCGCCTAGTCCGCTACGTCGCATCGGGCGAGGCTCGCACGGCGGTCGTGGTCGATCGGTGGGTTGCCGACATCGCCGGGATCGCTGGCATCGCCGTCCGGTCGCCCGGTGGTCTCGGCGGGACGACCGGGGCCGGCCTCCCAGCCCACCCGATCCCGGCCGACCTCGCCGGGTTCCTCGCCCTGGGTGCGACCGGCATCGAGACCGCCCGCGCGGTCGTGACCTCTGTCGAGGCTGCCTCCGACGAGGAGCTTCGGGGCCTGATCCGCGATCGGTGGCTCCTCTCTCTGGACGAGGTGACGTTCGCTCCGCCGGTCTCGCCGACCAACGGCGTGTACTGCGTCGGCCGCAACTATGCGGACCATGTCGCCGAGATGGGCGTTGGGCTGCCGGAGGCGCCGGGGATCTTCATCCGCCTGGCGGCCACGGTGGTGGGACACCGGCAACCGGTCGTGCGGCCGATCCAGGTATCCGACCAACTGGACTTCGAGGGTGAGCTGGCGGCCGTCATCGGACGGCCGTGCCATCGGGTCGATCCGAGCCACGCCCTTGACGAGGTGGTGGGATACACCATCCTGAACGACGGGAGCGTGCGCGACTACCAGAAACGGGTGAGTGGCTTCCTGACCCCCGGGAAGAACTTCGACCGGTCCGGATCGCTCGGTCCGTGGATCGTGACGGCAGACGAGATCGACGACGTGCAGCGGCTCGCACTGCGCACGACGCTCAACGGCGACGTGATGCAAGCCGCTGACACGGGCGACATGATCTTCGACGTGGCGACCCTCGTCTCGTTCATCAGCGAGTTCGCATCGCTCCAGCCCGGCGACGTCATCGCCACCGGGACGCCGTCGGGCGTCGGCGTTCGACGCGAACCACCTCGATTCCTGGTTCCCGGCGACGAGCTGGCCATCGAGATCGACGGCGTCGGCATCCTCGAGAACACGGTCATCGACGGGCCACATGTCGGATCGCTGAAGGGTCGAACCCCGGAGCCCGCCTGATGCCCGGCGTGGGTGGTTTTGGCGGCCGCCGGCTCGCTGCCGCCCTCGGTCCGATCGGAGCTTGGAGCGCCGCGGTCCAGCGTCTGCCCGGAACCGAGGCGGCGGCGGCGGCCCGGACGCTCGAAGCGGGCGGCTATCGGGCGCTGTGGATCCCCGAAGCGCTCGCCAACAAGGAGCTGTTCAGCCACGCGGGGATCCTCCTTTCCGGCACGGATCGGCTCGTCATCGCGTCGGGCATCGCCAACATCTACGCCCGCGACCCGATGGCGATGGCCAACGGCGCGAGAGCCCTCGGCGAGGCCTACCCGGGTCGTTTCGTGCTCGGCCTCGGCGTGAGCCATGCCCCGTCCGTCGCCAAGCGAGGCGGGACTTATGGCCAGCCGATCGCTACGATGCGGGAGTACCTCGATGCCATGGCCGCCGCCGCCTACGGCGCACCCGAGCCGGATCCGCCGGTCCCGCTCGTCCTCGCAGCGCTTGGGCCGCGCATGCTCGAGCTGGCCGCCGAGCGGGCCGATGGGGCGCACCCCTACTTCGTGCCGGTCGACCACACGCCGAAGGCCCGTGCGCGCCTCGGCCCCGAGCCCTTCCTCGTCGTCGAGCAGACCGCCGTCCTGAGCACGGATCCCGGCCAGGCCCGCGCCATCGGGCGCGCGTTCGCGAAGAGCTACCTCGCGCTCCCGAACTACGCGAACAACCTGCGGCGCCTGGGCTGGGACGACACCGATCTGGACGGCGACGGCAGTGACCGCCTCATCGATGCCCTGATCGTCTGGGGTGACGTGGAGGCCATCGTCGGCCGGGTCCAGGCCCATCTCGATGCGGGTGCCGACCAGGTCTGCCTCCAGGTCCGTGCCGAATTGCCGTCCGATCCGGCCCTCGGGGCGTTCGCGGAGCTTGCGGCGGGGCTGCGCGACGTCCGGCGCTGACCGCCAGATGCGTCGAGCCGGGCGTCACAGCGCCGCAACCGCACCTTTACCGCGGTTCGAACCTTCGGATACACTATATCAAACCTACGAGATTTTCGACCGCATCCAGCAGTCTGACCGGCCACGACCACGGGGGTGTACATGCGACTGATCAGCTACGCATCCTCGGATGGGAACCGCCTCGGGGTGCTCGTCGATAGCGGCGTCGTGGACGTCCAACGGGCCGGGTTGGGCATCGGTGTGGACCTGCCCTCGACGATGCGCGATCTCATCGGTCTCGGCGACGCGGGCCTCCGGCTCGTGGAACAGGCGGTGGCGACCGCGGAGCCGACCGCCTCGCTCCTGGGCCGGATCGTGGCGCCGATCCCCGACCTCAGGAAGAACGTCTTCGCGGTCGGCCAGAACTATCGGGCCCACCTCGAGGAGGTTGCCCGCGCCCGCGGCATCGAACTGGTCATGCCGCCGAAGGTGGTCCTCTTCTCGAAGCCGCCGACCTCGGTCATCGGTCACGACGCCGCGATCGAGCACGACGAGCTCGCGACGAGCCAACTCGACTATGAGGCCGAGCTGGTCATCGTCATCGGCCGGCGAGGTCGCAACATCCCCCTCGAACGCGCATACGAGCACGTCTTCGGATACACGATCGGCAACGACGTGAGCGCTCGGGACGTCCAGCGGGCGCACGGCCAGTTCTTCAAGGGCAAGGCCATGGACACGTACTGTCCGCTCGGCCCCTGCATCGTGCCGAGCGCCCTTATCCCGGACCCGCAGGACCTCCGGATCGCCCTGCGGGTCAACGGCGAGACGCGACAGGACGCTCGAACGTCGGACATGATCTTCTCGGTCCCCGAGATCATCCACCAGCTTTCGGTGGGCCTGACGCTTGAGCCTGGAGATCTCATCATGACGGGGACGCCCTCGGGCGTCGCGCTTGGCATGACCCCTCAGCGCTGGCTCGTTCCAGGCGATGTCGTCGAAGTCGAGATCGAGCGCATCGGGACGCTCCGCAACACCGTCGTCCGCGCCGGCGAACCAACGGTCGAACCCTCGTTTCCATCGATCTCCGACACCATCGGCGTGGCCTCGACGTAGGCCGCTGGGTCGTCTCGACGTGACGATCCCGGGGGTTGACCCGCTGGCCGATCTCGAGGCGCGGGCGGTCCGCTCGACGACCCCGTGCGGTTCCGGGGACCTGGTGTGGCACCGCTGGGGAGCCGGGCCGACGGTGCTGCTCCTGCACGGCGGGTTCGGTTCGTGGACGCACTGGATCAGGACCGTCGATGCGCTCGCGAGGGACCACACGGTGCTGGCCGTCGACCTGCCCGGCCTCGGCGATTCGGCCATGCCTCCCGAGCCAGCCACCCCGGAATCCCTCGCTGGGATCGTCCTCGACGGGCTCGACCGGCTGATTGACCCCGTCCAGGACGTGCACGTGGTCGGTTTCTCGTTCGGAGGGGCGCTGGCCGGCCCACTCTGCGTGCAGGCGGGGGCTCGGATCCGCTCGCTCACCGTCGTCGCCTCTGGCGGGCTCGGACCCCTGCGCTCGCCGATCGAGCTGCGACGATGGCGCAATCTCGAGGGTGCCGCGCGCGCCGCGGCGCATCGCCACAACCTCGAGGCACTGATGTTCGCGGACGTCGGCGCGATCGACGAGCTCGCTGTGCGCCTCCAGACCGACAACGCGGCACGCGCCCGGTTCCGCAGCCGGCCGCTGGGTCGCCGGCGGATCCTGGCGGACGTCCTGCCATCCATCCGGGCGCCGGTCGCTGCCATCTACGGCGACCAGGACGCGACGATCCATCCGCACCTGGACGTGCGCGTACGCCAACTGCGTGAGCTCCGCCCGGACATCGTCATCCACGTGGTCCCCGACGCCGGGCACTGGGTCCAGTACGAGGCTCCTGACGCCTTCAACTCGATCCTCCTGCGCCAGCTGCATACCTGGGAATCGATGTAGGGATCACGCAGGGTTCGTCGACCGGACCCCTGCTCGTCGCTCGACCTGCCCCATCCCGTCGAGGAGAACCATGCGCATCATCGTCAACGGCCAGCAAGCGTTCGGACAGTCGGTGCTCGAGGGCCTGCTGGAAAATGGCCACGAGATCGTCGGCGTGTATTGCCGCCCCGAACTCGAGGGCAGGCCCCCAGACCCGATGCGGCTCGCGGCAGCGGCGAAGGACCTTCCGGTCTTTCAGCCAGGCTCGTTCCACGATCCGGAGGTCCACGACCAGATCCGGTCCCTAAGGCCCGATCTGTGTGTCATGGCCTACGTCACGCTCCATGTTCCCGAGGCAGTCCTGGGAGTGCCGAAGCACGGGACCATCCAGTTCCACCCGTCGCTGCTCCCGAAGCATCGTGGACCGAGCTCCATCAACTGGCCGATCATCCGGGGCGAGACGACCACCGGATTGAGCGTCTTCTGGCCGGACGATGGACTCGACGAGGGGCCGATCCTCCTCCAGCGGGAGGTCGAGATCGCGCAGGACGACACGCTGGGCAGCCTGTACTTCAGCCGCCTGCTACCGATGGGCGTCGAGGCGATGCTCGAGGCCGTCGCCATGGTCGAACGTGGCGATGCACCGCGCCTCCCGCAGGACCACGCGCAGGCCACGTACGAGGGCTGGTGTCGCCATGAGGATGCACGGATCGATTGGAGCGCACCGTGCCAGGTCGTGTGGGATCTCATCCGCGGTACGAATCCCCAGCCGGGTGCGTGGACGACCTTCCACGGCCGGCCGCTCAAGATCTTCGACGCCAGCCGGCTCCCGCCGGCTGCCGGCGCGCGGCCGGGAAGCGTCGTCGACGTCACCGACGATGGCGTGCTCGTCGCGGCCAGCGACGGTGCGATCAGGCTCCAGCGGGTGCGCCTCGAAGGAAGCCGCGAGAAGATCCGGGCTGCGGATGCCGGTTTCGCGGCCGGCGACCTACTGGGTTGATCCGTCAGCCCGGAGGCGAGGGCACGAGGCCCATGATGCCGAGGAAGGTCGTCCGCACCGATCCCGCGTTCCAGTTGCGATGCGGCGTTCCGGCCGGCGTCACGACGAGGGTTCCGGGGCTCGCCTCGTACTCCTGCCCGTCGATCTCCACCGACAGGATCCCCTCGATGACGTAGAAGCTTTGCTCGACCTCATGGGTATGGAGGCCTTCGCTGCTGATGCCGGGCGGGAGCGAGACGCAATAGACTTTGGATGCCGTCGCGCCGTCATCGCGGTCGTGCAGGCTCTGCCTGAATCGCTCGGTGCCCCCGCGCATCCGCTCGATGTCCACGTGTCGCAGGTATGCCATGGCTGCCCCTTCTACTCAGACCGGTGTTCTGTTACTTGACGCTGGAGCGCGCCAACGGCAGTCTAGATAATCTGCATCCTACTTAGCATCCTATCCCGACCGCGCGGCGACGGGCCAGATCCGTCATGAGGACCGACGATCCGATGCTGCTCCGACTCGAAGGCGTGAAGACGCATATCTCCACGCGTGGTGGGATCGTGCGAGCCCTCGATGGCGTGGACATGGAGGTCGAGAGCGGCGAGACCCTGGGCGTGGTCGGGGAGTCGGGCTCGGGAAAGACCATGACCGCGATGTCGATCATGGGCCTCGTTCCCAGACGCGGGGCGGATCGTCGACGGACACATCTGGTTCGAGGGCGAGGACCTCGTCGCGAAGGACGAGGCGGCCATGACCCGCATCCGCGGTCGACGCATCGCGATGATCCCGCAGGACCCGATGACGTCGCTCAACCCCGTCTACACGATCGGCGATCAGCTGCAGGAGAGCATCCGCAAGGCGGGTCCGATCGGCAAGGGTGCCGCCACGGAGCGGGCCACCGAGCTCCTCCGCGAGATGAAGATCGCCGACCCTGCGGCACGGCTCGGGAATTACCCGCATCAGATGAGCGGCGGCATGCGCCAACGGGTCGTCGGCGCGATGGCCATCGCGGGCGTGCCCCAGCTGTTGATCGCGGACGAGCCGACGACGTCGCTCGACGCGACGGTCCAGCTGCAGTACCTGCACCTCCTCAAGCGGATCCAGGAGCGGACGGGCGTCGCCATCATCTTCATCACCCACGACTTCGGCATCGTCGCCAAGATGTGCGATCGGGTCGCCGTCATGTACGCCGGCAAGATCGTCGAGACCGGCACGGTGCGCGACGTGTTCAACGCTCCAGCGCATCCGTATACCCGGGCTCTGATCGCGTCGCTCCCGGACCTCGACGACGACGCGGAGCGGCTCCCCACGGTCCGCGGCCAACCGCCGGAACCGCTCGACCTGCCCGTCGGTTGCAGCTTCGCGCCGCGCTGCCCCGCGGTCCACGATCGCTGCGTCGTGGATCCGCCGCTCCTGGCGGCGGGTGAGGGTCACTCCGCTCGGTGCTGGCTGCTCGAAGGTACGAGGCAGTCCGCGTGACGGCCGCCGTCGACACCTCCGCGCCACTCATCGAGGTGCGCGACCTGCAGAAGCGCTTCGAGATCTCGCGGGGGTCGCTGCTGCACCGACAGCGTGGCTCGCTCAACGCCGTCGACGGCGTGTCGTTCTCGATCGGTCAGGGCGAGACGTTCAGCCTCGTCGGTGAGACCGGCTGCGGGAAGACCACGACGGCCAAGATGGTGTTGATGGTCGAGACCCCGTCCGGGGGCGAGATCCGCTACCGCGGCAAGCGTCTTCGCGATTTCGATTCGACGGATCGGCGGAACTATCGCTCATCGGTCCAGGCCGTCTTCCAGGATCCATGGAGCTCGCTTAACCCGCGCATGCGCGTCGAGGACATCGTGGCCGAGCCGCTGCACGCCACGAAGCGCGTGACCAAGGCCGAGGGCAAGCATCGCGTCGCCGAGCTCATTGCCGATGTCGGGTTGCCGCCATCGGCGGCACGGCGCTATCCCCACGAATTCAGCGGCGGCCAACGGCAGCGGGTCGCGATCGCTCGAGCCCTGTCGTCGGACCCTCGCCTGATCGTCCTGGATGAGCCGGTGTCGGCCCTGGACGTGTCGATCCGCGCACAGATCCTGAACCTGCTCAAGGAGCTCCAGGAGCGGACCGGCGTCAGCTACCTGATGATCGCCCATCACCTCGCGATGGTCCGCTACATGAGCCACCACGTCGGCGTGATGTACCTGGGCCAGATCGTCGAGTCTGCCGAGCCCCGGACGCTGTTCGCGCGGCCGCGGCATCCCTATACCAAGGCCTTGATCTCGGCGTCCCTGCCGAATCATCCAGACATCGATCGCGGCGAGATCGTGCTCGCCGGCGAGGTCCCCTCACCTGCCGATCCCCCGCCGGGATGCCGGTTCCACACGCGCTGCTGGCTCTACCAGGAGCTCGACCGTCCCGAACGGTGTGCGACCCAGGCCCCGGAGCTGCGGATCCTGGAGCAGGGCCACCACGCCGCGTGCCATTTCGCCGAGCGGGTCCCGGCCGCCGCGCTGGACATCGAGCCCGAGCAACCCGACGTTCCGGTGGCCCCGCTCACCTGACCACCCGGCTCTTTGTTCAGTGATCACGAGCGATCGATCACCGAGTCGACCCAATCGAAGTGCCGTCGCACGGCGGCGGCGAACTCCATCGGCCGATCGAGCGGCAGCATGTGCGGTCCGTTGATGATCTCCAGCCGGGCCGACGGGATGAGCGCGAACAGCGCGAGGATGCGCTCCGGCGATGCGGCCTTGTCGTCGCGTCCACCAAGGACCGTCACGGGCATTCGCAGGGCAGGGAGGGCATCCCGCACCGCGTTCCTGCGCAGGATCAGCCACGTCGCCGCCACGACCTCGGGGTCGTCGGCCAAGAGGCGGGCGCGCACGTAGGCGACGCCCGGGTGGTCAGGCTGCGCCAGGGCGTCATCGCTGAACCAGCGATCGAGCGTGGAGTCCATCATCCCGGGCATCCCCAGGCGGCGGGTGTCGTCGGCCCGGTCGTCCCGGGTGACCTGCGCCGCGGCCGCGCTGGTACCGCCGGCCGAGCTGCAGCACAACATCACGGATCGGACCCGATCTGGGTGGCGCACGGCGATGTATTGCGAGACATGCGAGCCCATGGATACGCCGACCAGGTCCAGGGGGCCCTCGTGCGTCTGGACGACCTCGTCCGCGATCGCCTCGAGGCTGTAGTCGTCGACGGACGGGGGGAACGGCCGCCCACCGTGGCCCGGATAGTCCGGCATCGCGCCGTCGAGACCGGTGAACTGCCAGACACCGTGATCGAGTCCGACCGGGTGCAGGAACACGACCGTCATCTGGTACCTCGACTGCTATGGATCGACAACGTCACGGAGCGACTCACGGTGGTGATGGGGGAGACCCGACCCTTGCCGTCGACTCTGCCGCAGCCAGGGCCGCGCGGCGGTCATCCGCTTCGCGCTCGGAATCGGTACGCCGGAGACCCCAGTAGGCCGGGTTGGTCCGGGCGATGGCGGCCATCGCGAGCGCGAGCACCCCGGACGACACCAACACGGCCAGCATCGGGCCGATCGCCCCCGCGAGCATGCCGCTCTGGGTCTGCGACAGAGGCCCCGTCCCACGCGTGACCGTGGCGATGTTCGCCGCGATCCGACCGCGCATCCGGCCCGGCGCGGTGACGTGGACCACGCTCTGTCGGGTGACGGTCATGAGGGCATCGAGGAACCCGACGGCGACGAGCGCGGCGAACGCCATGCCGTACCCCTGGGCGAAGGCGAAGACGGCCAGGGTCGCTGCGTAGGCCAGGCCAGACAGGATGATGAAGCGCCCCTGGCGTTCCGCCTGCCCCCGGATCAGCAGGATCGCGATGCCGACGAGCGCCCCCAGCGCGGGCGCCGAGAGCAGGCCACCGAGTCCCTCCGGGCCGACGCCTAATGTGTCGCGGGCCACGATCGTGATCATGACGGGGTTCATCGCGAAGAGGCCGTAGACGACCTCCATCAGGACGACGCTGCTCAGGACCGGCGTCGCTCGGATCAACCGGAGCCCATCGAGGAATTCGCCTCGGAACGACGACCCCTCGGCGGCCGTTCTGGGGACGACGCCTCGCATCAGGACGACGGCCGCCATGAGCGCGAGCGACGAGGCCGTGTTGAGGATGAACGGGGCCGAGTTGCCGTAGGCGGCGATCGCGAACCCGCCCGCTGCCGGCCCGACGAACTGGGACGCGCGCGCGGCCGTCGACTGGAGCGTCACCGCATCCACGAGGATGGGTCGCGGAACCAGCCGTGGGAACAGCGCCGTGCGGACCGACGCGTCGAACGCGGTGATCGCGGCCTGCGCGGCCACCTGGAAGTAGACGTGCCACAGCTCGACGTTGCCGCTGATGATCAGCCACCACAGGGCTGCCGAGGCCACCATCGACGTCGCCTGCGTCGCGAAGAGGAACTTGCGCTGATCCACGCGATCGGCGACGACTCCGGCGAGCGGCGAGAGGACGATGCTCGGTACGGCGCGGGCGATGCCGAGCAGACCGAGCAGGAAGGGTGAGCCCGTCAAGTCGGAGACGAGCCAGACCGCCCCCGTCAGCTCGATCCAGCGCCCCGTGTTCGAGACGACATGACCGATCCAATTGAGCGAGAAGTTCCGGTGACCGAACGGGGCGAATGCCCGGGGTAGGTGCACTTAGCCGCGGCGGTCCGGCCCGGAGGCCGACAGCCCGAGGATCACGTCCCGGTGTCGGGACGGAGCGGTTCCGATGGTGCATCGCATATGGCTTGAGCCCGGTCATGGTCTGGGAGCGTGCGGCGCAGCACGCGAGCTTTCCTGTAATCCATGGAGAATAACGTCTACGGCCGCACGTGGACGGGCTCGTCGGGTCGGCGGCGAGGTAGGATGATACTTTCTACGTGCTATACAAAGCCGTGCCAGCTGGCCGATCACCGGTAGCCGGATGCCATTCCCCGGAGAGATCCGTGACGATGTTCATGCCGACGTCGGTGGACGCGGCCGTGGAACTGCTCTTGCGATCGGGTGGCGAGGCCCGAGTGCTCGCCGGCGGGACCACGTTCATGCTCGATCCCGCCTCGTCGCGCCACCGTCTCGCCGTCGGGCTCGCCCGGATCGAGGCTCTGCGCAAGTTGACCATCACCGCCGATTCGGTCGTCGTTGGCGCGATGGTCACGTTGCAGCAACTGGCGGATGACCGGTCAGGCCGCCTCGTCGACACAGGACTCCGAGCAGCCACGGCGGCGGTCGGGAACATCCGAATCCGCAACATGGCGACCCTTGGCGGTGCCGTCGTCGCCGCAGCGGGCGCTCCCGACCCGACGACGGCGCTCGTCGGGCTCGACGCGACGGTGCGGATCGCGATGCCCGCCGGCCCGATCACGGTCCCGATCGCCGCGATGGGATCGGGCGATGGCGCGGCGCGCGGCGGGATCGTCACGGCTATCGAGATCCCCCTCGACCCCATGCGGTCGTCGGTCCATGTCCGCCTTACGGCTCGATCCGATCCCGACCGGCCGGCCGTCACGGTCTTCGCGAGTGCGCGCATGACCGGCGGCGGTCGGGCGACGGACATCCGCGTATGTGTCGGGGCTGCGGTGCATCGCCCCGTCCGATTCGCCGACCTCGAGGCGGCCGCGTCGGAGACGGGCATCGGACCCGAAGCACGGGCATCGCTGGCGCGAGGCTATGGCGACCGCATCGAACCGATCGCGGATCACCGCGGATCGGCCTGGTACCGCGCGCAGCTGATCGTCGCGGCGGTCGACCGCGCGCTGGCGGCCCTGCATGACACCGGACCGCAGCCACGCGGATCGGCCCATGCCTGACCATGCGCCGATCCGATGCCGCATCAACGGGGAGGCGGCGGTCCTACAGGTCGACCCGCTGCGGGCGATGGTCGACGTGCTCCGGGACGACCTCCAGCTGACCGGGACCAAGGAGGGCTGCGGCGTCGGCGTGTGCGGGGCCTGCTCCGTCCTCCTCGATGGTGACGTCGTAGCGTCCTGTCTGCTGCCCGCAGGCCTCGTCGACGGTCGCGAGCTAACGACGATCGAGGGCCTCGAGACCGAGACGGGACTGACTCCGCTCCAGGCGGCGTTCATCGAGCACGGTGCGATCCAATGCGGCTTCTGCACCCCAGGCCAGGTCCTGGCGGCAACGAGTCTGTTGGCCAGCCTTCCCGACCCCAGCGACGCCGACATCGACGCTTGGATGGCGGGGAGCCTGTGTCGATGTACGGGCTATTCCGGGATCCGTCGCGCCATCCAGGCGGTGGCACGAGCCCGGCATGCCTGATCGCGACCCGCATGTCGCGGTGACCGATGTCCGTCGAGCCCAGGCCTTCGCCATCCCGGAATGGCGTCAGGACGGGCTTGCCAAGGTCACCGGGCGAGCGACGTATCCAGCCGACATGCGAATGCCCGGGATGCTCTGGGCGGCGTTCGCGACCAGTCCGATCCCGCACGGCATCATCCGTTCGGTCGACGTGTCGGCCGCCCGGGCCATGCCCGGCGTGCACGCGGTCCTCACCGGGCAGGACACGCTCGGCACATACATCGGCCGGCGGCTCATGGATCGACCGGTTCTGTGCCACGACCGCGTCCGGTTCGTCGGCGACCGGGTGGCGGCCGTCGCCGCGGAGACGCGCGACCAGGCGGAGGCGGCGGCGGCAGCGGTCCTTGTCGAGCTCGAGCGGCTCCCGCACGTCGTCGACGTCCAGGCGGCGATCCGGTCCGATGCCCCGATCCTGCATGAGCGGCCGGAGGAGTACCCGTTCGTCGGCGGAACGCGACGCCCGGTGGCCCATCCGAATATCCAGGGTGGCAAGACCAGGCGATCCGGCGACGAGGACCTCGACCGCGTGTTCGCGTCCGCCGCGCGGGTCTACGAGCACACGTTCACGACAGCGCGCACGCCACATGGCTTCATCGAAGCCAAGGCGACCCTCGTCTGGCTCGACGACGGTGGCCGGCTCCACGTGGCCACGACGCACAAGGCCCCGTTCGCGCTGCGATCCCAGCTCTCGACATCGCTCGGTCTGCCGCCCGAGATGATCGTCATCGAGGCGGTCGATGCGATCGGGGGCGATTTCGGCGGCAAGGGGTACGCCGTGGATCCCGCGATCTGCTACCTGCTGGCTCGCCGCTGCGGACGTCCCGTGAAGGCCGTGACGCGCCACGGCATGGACCTGGTGGCGGGGAACGTCCGGCATGCGGCGTGGATGCATCTCAAGACCGGCGTGACGGCGGACGGCCGGCTCCTCGCGCACGAGGCGCGCCTGCTCTTCGACGGTGGAGCGTACGCCGGGGGCAAGCAGGCCGAGGACCTGTCGATCGCCGGGGGCGTCGCCACGCTGGCGCCGTACGCGATCCCGCACGTCCGGATCGAGCTCCTCACGGTGTACACGAACACGGTTCCGGGCTCGCCGATGCGCGCCCCGGGCCTGGTCCAGGCGGCTTTCGCCGGCGAGTCGCACCTTGACGCCATCGCCCGGGACCGGGGCGACGACCCGCTCCAATTCCGGCTCCGCAATGTCGTTTCGGCGGGGCAGCCGAACTCCCTCGGAGAGGTAGCCCGTGAGGCCAAGGCCGGGGACGTCCTGGAGGCTGCCGCCGATGCCATCGGCTGGCCATCTCCGCCACGGTCCGGACGCGGTCGAGGGATCGCCGTCACCGTACGCCACGTCGGAGCCGGGGCGCTCGAGATGCGCCTGACGATCCATCCCGATGGCCGGCTCGTGGTGGCCACCGGCTTGGTCGACCAGGGCGGCGGCTCTGCCGAGGTGATCCGCCGGGTGCTGGCGACCACGGCGTCGGTGTCGGCCCATCGGATCTCGATCGACCGCCGATCGACCGATCGGGCGCCGAGCGATCCGGGTGTCGGAGGCAGCCGGGTCACCCACCTGGCGAGCCGGGCGGCGCATGACCTGGGGCGTCGATTCGTCGACTGGGTCGACGAGCGGCTGCCACTGTCCGTCCCGGACGCCGCTTCCGCCTCCATCGAGGACGACCATGTCGTCGAGACGGGTACCGGCCGGCGCCTCGCCTCGATGGATCACGTCCTGGCAACCCTGGTGCGACCGGACGAGACCGTCGTCTTCGACGTCGTCGTGGACGCGGACTCACACGATCCGGGGGAGCCGGGACACTTCGACTTCGCGGCGTGTGCCGTCGAGTTGTCCGTCGATCACGCCACCGGCCAGGTGACCATCCACGACGCGGTCCTCGCCGCGGACGTCGGCACGATCATCAATCCGCTGGCGCACGCCGGGCAGGTCGACGGTGGCTTTGCCTTCGGCGTCGGTGCCGCGCTCATGGAGGAGCTGGTGGTCACCGAGGGCCTGCCGGTGACCGCCCGGCTCGGTGACGTCCGGATCCCGAGCATCGTCGACGTCCCGCGGCTGCGTCAGGTCCTTGTCCCGACCACGATCGGGCCGGGCGCATTCGGCGCGAAGATGGTGGGAGAGCTGACGAACCCGCCCGTGGCACCGGCCATCGCCAATGCGATCGCGGACGCCATCGGCATCCGCATGTTCGACCTGCCGATGCACCGCGAGCGCGTCCTAGCGGCGATCCGCACGGGAGAGGCCCGCGAGCCAGAAGCGTCGGGATCCGCCTAAGGCTCGACCTCGTCCGTGGGTGATGACCCGGCGTCGACGATGACGTCATCCGGGAAGACGACCTCGAGCCCCCCGTCCTGACCCGAGAGCCCACGGACCGGCTTCGACTTCACCACGAGCTCCTGGGCGGGCGGCAGCGTCCGGAAGATCTGCTGGTCGAAGCCGACGATGATGGCACCGATCGTCTGGCCCGTCGGTCGGCGGCGCTTCTTCGTCATGCCGGGGCCGAGACGACGACGGGCACGTCGGGGTCCGGGCCCTTGCGCCGGATCGCGAGAGCGGCGAACCCGGCGACGATGGCGATCCAGCCGGCCGCCACGAACGCGGCCGCGTAGTCGCCGACGCGCTCGCGCACGATGCCCGCGGCCCACGCCGCGACGGCCGCGCCGACCATATGCGAGGCGAAGACCCAGCCGTACACCACGCCGACGTTGTGCTGCCCGAATCGGTCGGCGACGAGCGCGACCGTCGGCGGGACCGTCGCGATGTAGTCGAGCCCGAACAGGACTGCGAACGCGGCGATCGTCATCGTGTCGTGGACGAACGGCAGGAACAGGAGGCTCACGCCGCGGAAGCCGTAGTAGACGAGGAGCAGCTTGCGCGGGTCCCAGCGGTCAGTCAGCCAGCCGCTGGCGATCGTGCCGATGAAGTTGAACACGCCCATCACGGCGAGGGCGCCGGAGGCCGCCACCGCGGTGAACCCGTGATCGACCGCGTGCGGGATGAAATGCTGGCCGACGAGCCCGTTCGACGTCGCCCCACAGATGAAGAACGTGCCGGCCAGGAACCAGAAATCCGAGGTGCGGATCGCCCCGCGCATCACGCCTGGGTCCGGCGGCCGAGCACGGCTGATGGCACCCTCCGTCGCACCGCGCGGACGCAATCCGAGCTCGGCGGGATCGTTACGCAGCCAGACCAGGACGGGGATCACGAGGATCAGGGCGATGACGCCGAGCACGATGGCGCCGACGCGCCAGCCGGCCGCGATGGACAGGCCGGTGAGGACCGGGAAGAACAAGAGCTGGCCCGCACTGTTGCTGGCGCCGAAGATGCCGACCACCAGGCCACGGTCCTTGACGAACCAGCGCGTCGCGACGGTCGGGCCGAGCACGCTCGCGACCAGCCCCGTGCCGAGCCCGGATACGAGACCGAACAGCACCGTCAGCTGCCAGATCTCGCGGACCAGGCTGGTCGCCAGCAGCGACGCCCCGGTGACCGCCAGGCTCAGCAGGACGACGTTCTTGACACCGATTCGGCCCATCAGCCAGCCGCTCAGGGGGCCGGCAAAGCCGAACACGATCAACCCGGCCGCCGCGGCGAACGACACCGAGGCGGTCGACCAGCCCGGCTCCTGCGTCATCGTCAGGATGAACGCCCCGGGCGCCGAGCGGACGCCCGCGGTGATCAGCACGACGATGGCCGTGACGACGACCACCACCCAGCCGTAGAAGAACGCGCGACGCATCATCGGATGCTACCCGGGTCGGTCGACATGAGGCCGGGCGCCAGGTCGACTGGCTAGAGCAGCTCCCCGTGGGCCGACGCGGTCGGTTCGCCTTCGCGGGGGCGAGGCTCCTCCCCGGGTGCGTACTCGGGCTTGGTCTCGGCCGGGTCATGGCCGTCGCCGTTGCCCGACTCGAGCACCCGTAGCGGTGCACCGGCCGTGCCCTCGATCGCACCGACCCCGAACGGCACCCATTTCGACGGGTCCTGCAGCCGATGCGCCTCGGTATTGCCGCGCGTGTGGACCTCCTCGAAGCCCTTCGGCTCGATCCACATCCGCTCGCCCTCGAGCAGGCCGAGGATGCCCGACTGGCCGGGCTCCGACCGCTCGTGCTGGCAGTACCGGCACGAGGCGACGTCGTGTTTCTGGTACGTCTCGGGCTCCTCGTAGGTCGTGATGTAGCCCTCGTAGTTGCGGAGCACGACCTTGTGATCGGAGTACGAGATGAGGTAGTTCGGCATGACCGGGATCTTGCCGCCGCCGCCGGGTGCGTCGATGACGTACGTCGGCACCGCATAGCCCGACGTGTGCCCGCGGAGGCCCTCGATGATCTCGAGGCCCTTGCCGACCGGCGTTCGGAAGTGCCCGGATCCTTCGACGAGGTCGCACTGGTACAGGTAGTACGGCCGGATCCGGTTCGCGACGAGCTGATGGACGAGCGCCCGCTGGATATGGACGCAGTCGTTGACGCCGGCGAGCAGCACGCTCTGGTTGCCGACCGGCAGCCCTGCCTTGGTCAGCTTGTCCGTCGCCCGCGCGACCTCGGGTGTGATCTCGTTCGGATGGTTGAAGTGCAGGTTGATCCACAGCGGGTGGTACTTCTCGAGCATCTCGCACAGCTCGTCGTCGATCCGCTGGGGCAGGAACACGGGCACCCGTGAGCCGATCCGGATGATCTCGATATGGGGGATCTCGCGGAGGCCGCGCAGGATCGATTCGAACAGCTTCGGCGCGAGCGTCAGGCCGTCACCGCCGGAGATCAGGACATCGCGGACCTGTGGCGTCCGGCGCAGGTACTCGAGCTGGGCCTCGTGGTCCTTGCGGTTGAAGTTCTGGGTCGGGTCGCCGACGATCCGCGATCGGGTGCAGTACCGGCAGTACGACGCGCACTGGGTCGTGACGAGCATCAGGACGCGGTCCGGGTAGCGGTGCACGAGCCCGGGGACCGGCGAGTGGCGGTCCTCGGCGAGCGAGTCCTCCATCATCGCCGTGAAGGCCTCGTGCTCGCGCCCGGTCGGGATGACCTGGCGACGGATCGGGTCGTCCGGGTCCTTGGGGTCGATCAGGCTGATGAAGTACGGCGTGATGTCAACGCGGAACTTGTCGGTCGCCGACAGGCCCGCCCGCTCCTCGTCGGTCAGCTCGAGGATCTGCTCGATCTCGGCCAGCTCGTTGACGCGGTTGGAGAGCTGCCAGCGCCAGTCGTTCCACTTCTCGTCGGGGACGTCGTCGTAGATCGGCGCGCGGCGGCTGACGGCCGGACGACCGTCCGGCCCGAGCGCGCGGGCCGGGTCGGCGAGGTTGACGAACGGCGCCTCGGCGGCAGCCTTGGCTGCCTCCTGGTGGGCGATCGCGGTCTTGATCTCCTGGGCGTCCAAGCGGGGCGATGACCTCTGGCGACAATGCATAGAGTCTATGCACTCTGCATGTCGCCGGGATGATAGCGCCGGCTCGCCGTGCCGGTCCAGCGCCCGATGGTCCCGGCGCTACGATGACGCATGCGTCGCACGCCAACGCCGCCGTGGTATCCCGATGAGTCGGCACTCGCCGGACCGGAGCATCTGGATCCAGCGTACGTTGCCGGATATGACCGGAAGGCCGGAGACTCGGCGGCCGAGGAGGCCGCAGCTCTGCACGGCCTCGGCCTGCATCAGGGCGCGACGGTCGTCGACCTTGGCGCCGGAACAGGCAGCTTCGCGGTGGCCGCGGCGGCCCTCGGATTTCGGGTCATCGCCGTCGACCCGTCCGACCACATGCTGCGGGTGGCGGCACGCAAGGTCGAGGGACGCGACGTCACCGTCGTTCATCGGGACTGCTCACGTACGAACACGCCGGGCAGCCAGCCGACGTCGTGTACAGCCGGCATGCTCTCCATCACCTGCCCGACTTCTGGAAGGCGGTGGCCCTCGTCGTGTCGCTTCGATGCTGCGACCGGGGGGTTGGTTGCGCCTCCGCGACATCGCGTTCTCGTTCGATCCGGGCGAGGTTGATGACATGGTCGAGCGATGGCTCGCAGGCTGCCCCGACACGACCGGAGGAAGGCTGGACCCGCGCCGAGCTGGAGACGCCACCTGTCGCGCCGAATACAGCACGTTCGACCGTGGCTCCTGGAGCCCATGCTCGAGCGATGTGGCTTCTCGATCCGCGAGGCCCAGCAGCAGCCCATCAGGGATCTTCGCCGACTGATCCTATGCGTGCGAGTCACGTCCGAGCTGAGCCGCCGTGGCTGCTTCGTCAGTCCCGCAGTGCGCCCAGCAGGTCGCTGTAGCGATCCGTCCACGCGCGCCGGGCGTCCGCGTGGGCCGTCCGCCAGCGGTCCCCCTCGACCAGACCCGCAAGGTCCGAGAACGACCGGCCGATGACGACCCACTGCGACGCGTCGGCGAGATCGGTCAGCTCGGGCACCGGCAGGTCGCTCCCGATGATCGACACGAAGCCGAGCTCCCGAGCGGCCGATGCCACGACCGGCTCCAGGTCGATGAAGCGGTTCGAGACATGGATGGCGATCACCCCGCCCGGGCCGACTGTCCGCATCGATGTCGCGAACGACTCGACCGTCAGCAGGTGGACCGGGACCGCGTCCGACGAGAAGGCGTCGAGCACGAGCAGATCGAACCCGCCATCGGCGACGGACTCGAGCACGAGACGGCCGTCGCCGACGTCGACCTCGATCCTGGCCGCCGAATCGGCGAGGTAGGTGAAGCTCGCCGGGTCGCGGGCGATGTCGACGACGGTGGGATCGATCTCGATGAACCGGATCGCGTCACCCGGCCGGCCGTAGGCGGCGATCGCGCCGGCACCCAGACCGACGGCGCCGACGCGCAGCGTCGGACGCTCAGCCTGGAGCGACTCGATGACCTCGCCCAGCGGCCCGGCCCGGTGGTAGTAGCTCAGCGGCTCGCCGGCCAGCGGGCCATCGAACGTCTGCCGTCCGTGGATGGTCGTGCCCGACGTCAGGACGTGCAGCCCGGGTCGCGGTTCGGCGACCCGATACACCCCGTAGAAGCTGCGGTCGAAGCGGATCGTGCCGGGACCGCCCCCGAGTCCACCCACCGCGGTGACCGCGATGGCGACGAGGACCGGGACGCTCGCCACGCGCGACCATCAAGCCGCGGGTCGCGAGCAGGACGGCCGCCGCCAGCGACGAGCAGGCCCTCGACCGGCGCGCGGAGGACCAGGGGCGCGACGACCCCGGCAGCGATTCCGCCGATGGCGCCGCCGAACGCGACGTGGAGGGAATACTCCGTGAGGTACGCCGGGTGCGGCCGAGCCGCTGCGAGGCGACCGTGCAACGCGAGGCCGGCTGCCGCGAGCGTCGCCAGGAACAGGCCGATCGACGACCAGATCTCGAGATCAAGCGTGCCGGTCGTCCGGAGCGCCACGGCCAGGGCCAGCGGCAGGAGCGCGATCGCCAGCGACACGGTCGCCGATCGGCGCCGCTCTGACGTACGCGATGATCAGCGTCGCGAGGTATACGGTGAGCGGCGCGATCCACAGGAACGGCACGGCGGCGATGTCGGTCGAGATGGCCGTAGTGACCCCGATCAGGAGCGCCGCGGGGACCGCAGCGAGAAGGACCCATGAGCAGCGGAGGCGACCGCTGGGACGCGGGTGTTCCACAGCCCCGACCCCCGCGCCGACCGACCCCCCACCTGTGCGCCGGACGATGAGCGCCAGACCGACGGTCGCGGCGGCGAACACGGCGAAGCCGATCGACCACCAGCGGGCCTGATCGGCCAGGTCGAGGTTCGGCTCGACGAGGGTCGGGTAGGCGACCAGGCCGACAAGACTGCCCGCGTTCGACGCCGCGAACAGCCGGTACGGCTCGACCTGCCCGGGGATCGCCGCGAACCAGCGTTGCGTGGTCGGGCTCGCGGTGGAGAGCACGAAGAATGGCAGCCCGACGATGGCGGTCAGGACGAGTGCCAGCCACAGCGCGGTCGGCATGCCATCCGGCGGCCGTGCGAAGGCCGGCACGATGAGTGGCGCGACCAGCACGACACCCGCGGCGACGACGACGACCCCGATCTGCAGCCAGGCGTGTCGCTGCAACCCGAGGGACGTGAGGGTCAGGTGTGCCCAGGCGTAGCCGGCGAGGAGGGTCGTCTGGAAGAACACGAGCGCCGTGGTCCACACGGCGCTGCTGCCACCGTAGGTCGGCAGGAGGGACTTGGCGACCAGGGGCTCGACGAGGAAGGCGAGCGCGGCCGCGAGGAAGGCGACGACGACGAAGAGCGTGGCCCCCGCCCGGGAGACCGCTGGGGCTATTCCCCGATCACCGACCAGAGCAGCCCCATCATGATGAAGAAGCCGCTGAACAGGGCGATGAGGCCGAGTCCGCCATACGGGGTGCTCGCGCCGACGTGCGGGACGAGCTGCAGGCCGATCCCGAACGCGACCGCCCAGACGATGAACAGCATCGTGAACAGGAACTTGGCGTTCGGATTGGTGATCCGGCGGACCCAGCGGGCGCCGCCCTCCGTCGACAGGGCCGCCTTGAGCATGATCAGGATCATCAGGCTGACGACGGCGATGCTGATCCCGAACGGGATGGGCTGCTGGAAGGCGACGAGGAACAGCTGCATCGTGGCGCGATGCTAGCAGATGGGGTCCCGCATACGATGACCCTGCATGTCTCCCTTCGATCGTCTCGGCCGCTTCGTCGTGCGCCGAGCCCGAGTCATCGTCGCGGCGTGGGCCGTCCTGATCGCCATCGCCGTGCCCTTCGCACCGCAGGTCCCGGACGTCCTGCGCGCCGGCGGCTTCATCCGGGATGACCTCGAATCGGCCCGGGCGAAGACGTTGCTCGAGCAGGAGCTCGGCGTCCCGCCGTCGGCGCTCGTCGTCGCCTTCCACAGCGATACGCTCGTTGCCGGGACGCCCGACTTCGAGTCGGCGGCCGCGGCCGCCATGCGCGACATCCCGGATGCGCCGCACGTCGCCCGGGTCATCCCGCACCTGCTCCAGCCGCGCCAGATCTCGGCCGACGGGCACACGGCGTACGACGTCGTCCTGCTCGACCTGCCGGCCGACGACTCGCCCGACGCGCTGCCGATCCTCCGCGAGCGCCTCCGCGACGCCCCGGGCCTGACGGTCGAGCTGGCGGGCGGACCCGCCTTCTATGGGGACGTCCAGGAAGTCAGTGAGCGCGACCTGCAGCGCAGCGAGGTCATCTCGCTGCCCCTCGCGGCGCTCGCGCTGCTGCTCGTGTTCGGCTCGATCGTGGCCGCCGGCGTGCCGCTCGTGGTGGGTGGCTCGAGCGTGCTGGTCGCGCTCGCCGCGATCTTCGTCGTCGCCCAGCTCACGCCGATGAGCATCTTCGTGCTCAACCTCGCGACATTGCTGGGCCTGGGGCTCGGCGTCGACTACTCGCTGCTGCTGACGAGCCGCTTCCGCGAGGAGCTCGCGAAGCGTCCATCCACCGCCAACGAGCGCAGTCGAGTGGAGGACTCCGTGCGGATCACCGTCGCCACCGCCGGCCGTGCGGTGTTCTTCAGCGGGCTGACGGTCCTGCTCGGGCTGCTCGGGCTGGTGCTGTTCGAATTCATGATCCTGCGCTCGGTCGGGATCGCCGGCGCGGTCGTCGTCGGTTTCGCGGTCCTGGCGGCGCTCACCCTGCTGCCGGCGCTCCTCGCGCTGTTCGGCCAGCACCTCGACCGCCTGGCGATCCGCCGGGTCACGACCCGGCCGCCGGCCGACGGACCGTGGGCGCGGCTCGCGCGCCACGTGATGCGTCGACCGCTCGCCGTGCTGCTCCCGACGCTGGCGGTGCTGGTGCTGCTCGGCTCGCCGTTCGCGCACGTCCGGTTCAACTCCCCGGACGCCAGCATCCTGCCGGCCGACCTGCCGTCGCGCGCCGCCTTCGATCGACTGCGCGACGCGTTCGGCGAAGGCGAGTTCGCACCGATCGCCCTGGCCGTGCGGACCGACGGTCCGGCGACATCGCCGGCCAACCTCGCGGCGCTGTTCGAGTACTCCCGCCGCCTCGCTGTCGATCCGCGGATCACCCGAATCGAGAGCCTCGTCGATGTCGACCCGCGAATGACGCTGGCGCAGTACCAGCTGCTCTATGCGGATCCCAACGGACCGCGCGACCGGTTCGTGGCGACGAGTCTGGCGGCCACGACGAAGGGCGACCTGACCGCGATCACGATCACGACGCCGTTCGGGCCGAATCGCGAAGAGGGCCGCGCCCTCGTCGGTGACCTGCGCGCAGACGGTGGACCGCTCGCGGCGCCAGCCGGAGTGACGGTACTGGTCGGCGGTGGCGCCGCCGATGTCACCGACGTGGTCGATGGGGTCGCCGCCGACTTCCCGCGCACGGCGATCTTCATCGTCGTGACCACCTACGTCGTGCTGTTCGTCCTGCTTCGTTCGGTCGTGCTGCCGGCCAAGGCGCTCGTCCTCAACGCGCTCTCGCTGACAGCGAGCTTCGGCGCCCTGGTCTGGATCTTCCAGGATGGCAACCTATCCGCGCTGCTCGGGTTCCAACCGGTCGGCTTCGTCGAGACGACCCAGCCAGTGATCCTGTTCTGCGTGCTGTTCGGCCTGTCGATGGACTACGAGGTGTTCCTGCTGTCCCGCATGAAGGAGGTCTGGGACACGACCGGCGACAACACCGAGGCGGTCGCCCGCGGGCTCGAACGGAGCGGCCGGATCGTCACCTCGGCGGCCTTGATCGTCGTGGTCGTGGCGGGCTCCTTCGCGTTCGCCGACATCGTCCTCATCAAGGCCCTCGGGCTGGGCGTGGCGATCGCGGTCGCACTCGACGCGACCGTCGTCCGGGCGCTGCTCGTGCCATCGACCATGAAGCTCCTGGGCGACTGGAACTGGTGGATGCCGGCCTCGCTCGAGCGGTTCGTGGCCAACCGCTTGCCCGCGTCCGAGGCCGACGCCGAAGCGGCCGCCGCGCGATGAGCCGGATCCTTCGCCTGGCCCTGATCGCGAGCCTGGTGACCGCGTGTGGCGGCGGCCCGATCCTGGCCAACCCGCCGGCGCCGCAGCCCTCGATGCCGGCACCGACCCAGCCGCCGGTGCGACTGGCCGACCCGCTCCCCGTGGTCCTGCCGCGGGACGACGGCCCGCACGATCGATTGACCGAGTGGTGGTACTACACCGGTCATCTCGCGCGCACCGAGCGCGGGGCCTACACGCTCGGCCGGACCTTCGGGTTCGAGTTCGTGATCTTCCGGGCCGAGCGCGGGGACTTCCCCACGACCTGGGCCTCCCACCTGGCCATCACCGACGAGCGTGGCGACCGGTTCCACTACGCCCAGCGGGCGGAGGTCGGCGAGGCCGTCGACCGCTCGCCACGCGGCGCCGACGGGACGCCGACCGGGTTCGACCTCGCGCTGACCGGGGCCGATCCGACCGATCCGTCGACGATCGGCCGGCCGCCATGGACGATGACGGGATCGGACGGGCGTGACCGACTCATCGCCAAGCTCGCCCCGGCGGAGGCAGACGCAGCCGGCCTCTCGGCGCTCGGTCTCGACCTGCAGCTGGTCAGCCGGAAGCCCCCTGCCCTGCACGATCGGGATGGCTGGATCGATTTCGGACCGGCCGGCGGGTCGTACTACTACTCGCGCACGGCGATGGACGCTGCCGGGACGCTGACGATCGGGGAATCCCGGTACCGGGTCGACGGCGACGCCTGGTTTGACCATCAATGGGGCGACTTCATCAGCGTCGGTGGCGGCGGTTGGGATTGGTTCGCCGTGAACCTCGATGACGGAACCGACCTGACCCTGTCGCAGGTCCGCGACGCCGACGGCTCGTACCCCCTCGTGTACGGGACGGTCGTCGATCCTGCCGGCGCGACCCGCCACCTCGGGCCCGACGAGTTCGACGTGACGGTCACGGACCGGTGGCAGAGCCCGACGACCGGCGCCGTGTATCCGGCGGCCTGGTCGATCGACATCCCGGCGGACGACCTGAGGATCGACCTCGCCCCGACGGTCGCCGGGCAGGAGCTCGACACGCGCTCGACGACCGGCGTCGTGTACTGGGAGGGGTCGCAGGTGGTGAGGGCCAGGCGAGGCGATGCGTCACTCGGCGGCGAAGCCTATGTCGAGCTGACGGGGTACGCGCCGTCCGCCACGGCGCCCTAAGGATCAGCCGGCGCCGGGAACGAGTGGCGGGAGCTCGACGCCGACCCCGGCCGCCAGCCCGCGGGATGCCGCATCGAGATCGACCAGGCCGGACAGCACGTTGAGCATCTGGCGCCCGGCCAGCACGTAGGCTCGATCGTTCGAGATCGAGGCGGCCAGACCGTCGCTTGCCACGCGGCCGATCGCGGCGTAGAACGTCGCGAGGCCCTGCGAGACGGCGGCTCCATCGGCCCATGTCGCGATGGACGGCGGCAGCCCGTTGCCGAACGACGCCGTCGATGCCAGGCTGCGGAGGATCGGGGCGATATCGCCGGCCGACGCGTTCTTGCGCGCGACGACCCGGTTCAGTCGATCGGCGTCGGCGAGCAGTCGCTGGTTGACGAGGGCGGACTGCTGGAGGGCGGCCAGCGCGGCCGGCGGCGCGAGCGGTTCGACCGGCACAGGCGCGGCGCTCGGGACCGGGACGGCCGACGGGACGACCGCCGCGGACGCCTGGGGTGCCGGCGACGGGACGGTCGTATCGACCGGTGCTGCGGCGAAGGCGATCGCGAACACGAGGCCGCCGAAGAGCACGATCCCCGCGGCGACGCCGATCCCAACGAATCCGATCACCTTGAGCAGCTGGACGCCGGCGACGAGCCGGGTCCGGCAGCCGGGACAGCGCGACACGCCGACGGCCAGCGGCCGTGCACAGCGCGGGCACAGGAAGATGTTCTCGTCCGGTGCGCCGATCGCGATCTGCCGGTTCGGTTCCCGCTCGTGGTCGTCGAGACCGCGCAGGGCATCGCTGGTCATGATGGGTGGAGTCTGCGATGGAGAGCCGTCGTCCCGCAGCGTGACGAAGGTCCCCTCGCCCCCGGTACCGACGCCCGCGTCGAAGCGCTGGACCATCCTTACTGAGACTCAGTATCATTCCAGCGCATGGCAACCGCGACCGTCGTCCAGAGCGCTCTCGATCACGCTTGCCGCGTCGCGCGATCCTAGACGGCGTGGACCGGGCTGGACATCGAGCGGGGCACGAAAGCCACCTTCGACACGGCCGCGCTTGAGGCGTCGAGCTCCAACTGCAGGTCCAGCTCGCCGCGCTCCCCGACGAGTCGCCAGGTGGCCTCCCCCATACCATCGCCGGCGATCGGCGCCCCCAGCGTCACCGGACCGAACAACGCTTCCGCTGCTCGAAGCGCTCGCTCGATCGCAGCCCGATCACCCTGCACGGCGATCGTCACGTCCGACGGCCACGACGGACCCGGCTCGCCGAGGAGCCCGGTAAGCCGTTCGGCGATCACCCGGAGCGCGGCAGCCGGCTCGGGAACCGAGGTGATCGTGAGCTTCTGTATGCGTGGCGTCTTCTCGGGGCTCAGCAGGATCTCGATCCGCACGCGGCCGTGGTCACCCTGAAGCCACCAGGCGAGGTGCGCAGGTGAATCGGATTCAGGAGCGAGCGATGCGTCCCGTCGCAGCCAGCCGTGGATCGCGCGAAGCCGTTCGAGTTCCGCGCGGCGACGAGGCAATGGCTCGTCCAGTTCGACGTTCATGGCGAAGAGGGCGAGCGCCTCCGCGTCATCCCAGCGTTCAAGGAGTCGCTCGACCGCGGTTCGGGCATCCGTCGTCTGTGGCCAGGGACTCACGCGACGAACCCGTGCGGCCCCGCGCTCGACGAGGGCGGCAAGCGACTTCCGGACGGGCAGGAGCATTTCCACGTAGCGGGCGTTCGCGAGAGCGATGACCCCGATCCCGGACGCGGGATGCCAACCCATCTGTGACCCGTACCCCGGGTAACCTCCGCCGTGGGCGACGATCCGACCGAGCCGAAGGTCGTCGGTTACCGAAAGGCCGTATCCGTAACCGCCGCAAACCACTGTGGGGGCCGAATCGGCTGACTCCCTTGTCAATTCGGGCGGGAACGATCGACGAACCTGCTGCATCTCGCGGCGGCTGGCACGGGACATCGGGTGCCGATCCCGCTCATCGCGTGGTGGGAAAGCGTCCGTGAAGCCGCCGACCCAGCGAGCAAGGTCGCGGACCGAGGCGAACGCGCCACCCATGGATGCGAGGGCGCCGTACGGATCGATCGGTTCCTCGACCCAGGCGCCGTCCCGACGTACGTAGCCGAGCGCGAGTCGTTCCCCGGGGACGTCGCCGCGCTCGAAGGTCGTCGCAGTCATGCCAAGTGGATCCAGGATCTCCCGCGTGACGAAGTCTCGATACTCCATGCCTGCCGCGCGCGAGATGACGCGGCCGAGGATCCCGTAACCCAGGTTGGAGTATTCGTATCGCGTGTCGGGTGCCCAGACGAAGCTCATGCCCTCCCGCAACATTTCAGCAAAACGGTCGAAGTCGAGCCCCTGCTGCCGATCTCCCCACGCGTCGTCCGTGGCAAACCCCGCCGACATCGTCAGCAGATGTTCGATCGTGATGGGCGGCGAGTCGGCGCTTGGGCCGCGAATCCCGGCCAGCTCTGGGACCCATGTCGCGATCCGGTCGTCGAGTCGTAGCCGGCCACGGTCTCGCAGCAGCAGGACGGCCGCCGCCGTAAAGCTTTTCGTCATGGAGGCGATCCGGAACACGCTGTCCTGGTCGGGCCGTAGGTCCGCCCCGTCACGGAGGGTGCCGAGTCCCCTTATGTGAGCGATCTCGCCATCGATCACCACGCCATACACGATCCCCGGGGCAAGCCCGCGTGCAGCCAGCGGCTCGAAGATCTGATCGACTTCGGCCATTCCCTCACCCAACACCACGCTCTTATACCGCGTAGTCGACGAGCGGCAGATGGCATCGCGTGGAGTGGGCAGGGCTCAGTTGCGTAACGCCCGGTTCCTCGTTCGTGCACCGCTCGATGGCGTATGGGCAGCGCGTGTGGAAGCGGCAGCCAGATGGCGGGTTCAACGCGTCCTGCGCATCGCCACGGATCGCCCTCTCCTGCCGGCTGCCCAACCGTGCCAGGCCAGGCACCAGCATCGATGCCCGGAGAGCCGCCAGATACGGATGAGCGGGGCGGCGGAAGGCGTCGGCCGCGGGAACATCCTCGACGATCAACCCCATATACATCACGAGGATCCGGTCCGTAATGTGTCGGACGACCTCGAGGTTGTGCGAAATCACGATCAGGGTCAGGCCGAGCTCGGAGCGCAAGTCGCCGATCAGGTTCAGGATCTGGGCCTGGATCGAGACGTCGAGAGCCGATACGGGCTCATCGCAGACGAGCAGGCGCGGCTCGACGCAGAGCGCGCGGGCGATGCCGATCCGCTGCCGCTGACCGCCCGAGAATTCGTGCGGATAGCGCGCCTCGTCCGCCGTGCCCAAGCCGACCAGATCGAGCAGACGAGCGACCCTCGCGCGTCGCTCCATGGCAGACCCCAATCCGCTGATCTCCGCCGGTTCGGCGATGATCTCGCCGACCGTCATCCGCGGATCGAGGGATGTGAAGGGGTCTTGGAAGACCACCCCGATGCGACGCCGCAGCGGGCGAAGTGCGGCCCGACCGAGATGCGTGATGTCCGTACCGTCGAACGTCACGCGACCCGACTCAGGTTCGAGCAGCCGTACGATGCAGCGCGCCAGGGTGGACTTGCCGCAGCCCGACTCCCCGACGATGCCGATCGCGGCTCCGGCCTGGACCGAGAACGACACCCCATCGACCGCCCGAACCACCTGCCGGCGCCCCCCAAGCAGCGCCTGGCGCACGGGGAAATGGCGGACTACATCGTCGACGACGAGCAACGGCGACACGGCGGTGGGTCCATCCATCAGGCGTTCCGCGCGGCCGAGCCGGCATCCCTGACTGCGCGCGCGTGCACAGCCGCTTGAGCATGTCGCGTCGGCACGTCGAGATGACACGCGAATCGGTGGGCAGGCTGATCGAGCTCCGATACGAGAAGTGGCGTGACCGTCCTGCACATATCGAGTGCGGCCTCACACCTCGGGGCGAACGCGCACCCCTCGGGTCCATGCTCGAGGCGCGGCGGGCTGCCCGGAATCGGGCGCAGCCGCCCGCCGATACCAAGCGACGGCAGCGAGGCCATCAATCCCCATGCGTATGGATGTGCCGGACGCCCGAACAGATCGGACGTGGGGGCCTCCTCCACGATGCCTCCCGCGTACATGACGACAACGTCGTCGCAGATGCGATCGACGACCCCGAGATCGTGCGTGATCAGGATGACCGCCGTGCCCGTCCCGCGCGTCAAGCGGGCCAGAAGGTCCAGGATCTGCGACTGCGTGGTCACATCGAGCGCGGAGGTCGGTTCGTCTGCGATGAGGAGCGCAGGTCGATTGATCATCGCCATCGCGATCATGACCCTCTGCCGAAGCCCGCCCGACAGTTCATGTGGGAAGGCGCCGAGGCGGCGCTCGGCAGCCGGGAATCCGACGTCCGACAACGCCTCAAGGACGCGGCGGCGCAGTTCGCCACGGCCGACCCGTTCGTGCACCGTGATGGCCTCTCGGAGCTGGTCGCCGATCGAGCGAACCGGGTTTAGTGAGGACATCGGATCCTGCGAGATCAGGCCTATCCGACGCCCACGGACGTGGCGAAGCTCCCTCTCCGGCAAGCTAACCAGATCGCGGCCCTCGAACCAGGCCGTTCCGCTCACCGTCGCGTTCGCCGGCAGCAGGCCGAGGGCCGCTCGGCACGTGGCCGACTTGCCGGACCCCGACTCACCGACGATCCCGAGCACGCGACCTGGCTCGACCGCGAGGGAGACGCCGCGCACGGCGTGCACAGCGCCTCCATCCTTTGCGAAGCGGACGGCCAGGTCCTGGATATCGATCGTGGCCAATCAGGGCCCTGCCGCTGAAGGCCTGCATCGACGACTCAAGGACAGCGCCCGAGGGTCGTAAGGTCCAGCTGGTAGACCGGGTGGATTAGGAGTCCGCAATATCCTTCGGCCACCATCGTCACTCGGACCGAGTTCACGAGGGGCGCCCACGGGGCATGGTCGCGCATGATCTCCTCGTCCAGTTCGTGCCAGGCGGACTCCGCTGAGGGGTCGAGCGAGGCGGTCAGCTCGTGGATCCGATCGTTGATCGACACTTCGTTGAACATCGCGCGGTTCTGATTGTTCGTTGGCGTGATCCGCGTCCCATCCAACAGCACCCCGATGAAGTTGTCAGGGTGCGGGTAGTCCTGGAACCAGGGGTCGATCCCTGCTGGGACCCGGTTGGCCACGGTCGTCGTGACCGAGTAATGAACGGAACCCGGCGCCAACTCGACGGCGGCCTCGATCCCCACGTCCTTCAGCTGGGCCTGGATCGTCTGGGCCATGTCGGACAGGCCGGCTTGGTCGTTGCCCGTCCGGATCGTGATGTTGATGGGCAGGGGCAACCCCGACTCGGCCAGGAGTTCCTTGGCTTTCTCCGGGTCGCCGGCGGCCGGATAGATGTCGGAGTCGGTCCAGCCCGCCATCGTAGGTGGAAGGATCTGATCCGTGACAGCCGCCTGAGAGGGGCCACCCAGGACGCGCTGGATGTCGCTACGACTGATCGCATAGTTGATCGCCTGGCGGACCTTGACGTTGTCCAGCGGCGGCTCCTGCGTGTTGAGCCACAGATACGTCACCGTGGCGATGGTATCGGCGAAGACGCGGCCGGCGAGCGTCGTGTCCGCCAGGGCCTGGCCTCCATCAGCCGCGGGAATGAGGTCCATGAATGTCGCAATCTGACCAGACCGGATTACCAGCGCTGACTGGGTCGGATCGATGGTCGTATCGATCGTGATCTTGTCAAGTGCGCCGCGCTCGCCGAGTACATCCGCGGCGTAGTCCGGATTGCGGACGAGGACGAGCGCCCGCTGTGGGGTAAACGACTCGACCATGTACGGGCCCGTCACGAGGATGCTGCCGTCCTCGATCGGCTCGATCGGCGTCCCGCTTGGGACTGGGCAGCTGAATGGCATCGTCAGGCGCGCAAGGAACGAGGCCGGTGGATCGGTCAGCTTGAAGGTGATCGTGTCACCGGCGACCGTGATTCCGGAGACGTCGTTCGCATCGCCGGCCATGTACGCGGCAGCGCCGTCGATCGCGGTGAAGAAGCCGGCCCCGGGCGACGCCATCGCGGGGTTGAGCATCCGCTCGAAGGTGTACTTGATGTCGGCACCTGTTATCGGGGCACCACCCTTGAATTTGGCGCCGCTACGCAATGTGAACGCATAGGTCGTTCCGTCGTCCGAGATCACCGGCAGGTCGGCCAGGCCGGCCTCGATCGTTGCTCCGGCCTGTCCGGACGCATCGGGGTACCGAACCAAAGTCGTGCACGTGGCATACCCGATCTGCCAGGTTGTCTGGAAGTACCAGAGGGCCGGCTCCAGGTGGTCGATGCCGCCCGCGGCCAGACCGACAGTCGCCTCGCCGCCCATGGTGGCCGGTCGGCGCGAGTCGTTTTCGGCCGGAGCGCTGCCGCTCGGGGCGCTGCCGCTCGGCACGCTACCGCTTGGCGCGACCGACGTCGCGGTGGGCCCGCAGCTAGCCACGACCGCAACGAGGCTGACCAGTGCCAACCACGTCACCGACAAGCGCCGACGACTCGGGTGCCCTCTGAGAATCCCATCCATTTCCGTCCTCCATCGTTCACGAGCCGGGCCAGCCCGACACCGCTATGCCGTATGCCGCACCCGTGGGTCGAATGCGGCCTGTGCCAGATCTGCAACCGTGTTGGCGAAAACCGCCATCAGCCCGGCGAGAGTGATAGCCCCCACGGTCATCGGGTAGTCGAGGTTCCGGATCGAACTCACAGCCAGAAACCCGATGCCCGGCAGGCCGAAGGCCTGTTCCACGAACAAGGCCCCTCCGAGCGTCGCGCCCACGTCGAGGCCGAGCAGGATGATGATCGCGGGCGCCACGACCGGTCCGATGTGATAGCGGACGACCCCGCTGGTCGACAAGCCCTTGGCCCTCGCGACGAGCACGTACTCCTTGTTGAGCTGCTCACGCACGAGCGCACGGATGAATCGTGCGTAGAACGCCGCGAACCCGATCGCCAGCGCCAGCGCCGGCAGCGCGAGATGGCGCAGCCATTCCGAGGGCGACTCTCCGAACTCTCGGTAGCCCTGGATGGGAAACACGGTGACTGAGCGGCCCAGGTCGATCCCGAAGAGCATCCCTTGGCTGGGCTGGAATGCTAGGAAGTACCCGAGCATCGGCGCTACCCAGAAGACGGGCGCGGAGATCCCGACTTGGCTGAGGGTAGTGAGCAGTCGGTCAAGGCGGCTCCCGAGCCGGAGGGCCCCAACCAGCCCGAGTGGGATGGCGAGGACCATCCAGATCACGGCCGAGAGTCCCACCAGGGCAGCGGTGACACCAGCTGCCGGGATAAGGAGGTTCGAGAACTGGCTGGCGATACGCGAAGGAGTAGCCGAAGTCCCCGTGCGCGACGCCTCCCAGGAAACGGAGGTATTGCTCGTAGATCGGCCGGTCCGTGCCAAGGATTGCCGCGACACGCGCGACCTGCTCCGGGGTCGCGGTCCGACCGGCCACGCGCTGCTCGGGCCTCGCGCCCGTAGCGGCCGACACGACGAAGAACAGGGCGTACGCGATGAATGTGACGAGCAGGATCTGGAAGACGCCGGCTGCCAGCCGACGGCTCAGGAAGCCGATCATGTCCCCCCGCCCGGCATGAGCCTCTCCCGGAATGAGTCGGTCAGGATGTTGAGCGTGAGGGTCGTGGCAACAAGGGCGAGGCCTGGGATGATGGCCACCCACGGCTGGATGCGGTACAGACCAGTCGTCACGCCATCGGCCAACATCTGACCCCAACTCGGAGCCGGCGGCGGGACGCCGAGCCCGAGATAGGACAGTCCGGCCTCGGTCAAGACGTTGACCGCCACCACGCTTGTCGCATACACGATGAGGGGTGCGGCGAGCTGGGGCAGCAGGTGCCTACCCAAGACACGACGATCGGACGCGCCAGCCACGATCGCGGCGTCAATGAAAGCCTCGTTCCGAAGGCTGAGAACCGCCGAGCGCACGATGCGTGCGGGGTAGTACCACGTGAACAAGGCGATGACGACGACCACGTTGAGCAGTCCGGGGCCAAGTACGGCGGCGAGCCCGATCGCAAATAGGAGTGAGGGGAATGCCATCGCAGCCTCAGTGCCGCGCGACACGACGGAGTCAATCCGACCACGGAAGTAGCCGGCCACAAGGCCCAGCGGTACGCCGATGAGCAGCGCCACCGAGGTGGCGGCGAAGCCGACGATCAGCGTCACGCGCGCCCCGTAGAGCAGCCGTACGAACGTGTCGCGCCCGAGCCGGTCGGTGCCAAGCACAAAGAACGCCCCCGCGGGATCCGGCGTGCCATCAGCCAGTAGTCCGCGCGAGAGTGGTGCGAGCGGGATGCCCGCCGGGGTGAGGCCGCTGCTGAACGGCTGTTCGGGGCCGTGGCCGGTCAATGCCTCGGCGAGCGGCGCACCCACCGCCGCCAGCAAGAACACCACAACCAGCATGGAGCCGGCGACGACCGTTGACCGGTCCCTTCGTGTAGTCAGACGGCCAAACCGGAGCAAGCGCGACGTAGCGGGGGCGACCTCAGCTCGCACAGCACCTTCCGAGTTCGGTGACGAGAACCCGATCTCGGTGCATTTCGCGGGCTATGCAACCGATTGCACGGACCGTACCACCAGCGTCGGTGTATTGCAACGCATCCGCGATGTGCGAGCGTCGCGCCTCTCGCGCTGGACACCCCAACTGAGACTCAGTATCATCCGGCCGTGACCGCACCGACGACCGTCCAGACCGCGCTCGATGGCGCCGGCTACCGGCTGACCGAAGCACGTCGTTCGATCGCGGACCTGATCGCGGCGCGGAAGGGCCATTTCACCGCCGCCGACCTCGTGGCGGACGCGCGCAAGCGGCGGCTCGGCATCGGGCGAGCGACGATCTTCCGGACCCTCGACGTCCTGGCCGACCTACATGCCGTGGAGCGACTCGACCTGCCGACCGGTGAGCACGCGTACGTGGCCTGCGAACCCGTCCACCACCACCACCACGTCGTCTGCTCGAACTGCGGCGCCAGTCGTGACGTCGATGACGCCGGCTGGCGGGCCGTCGTCGGCGAGATCGAGGAGCAGACGGGCTACCGCATCGACGACCACCGGCTCGAGCTGTTCGGGCGCTGTCCGGCATGCGAGAGAAGGGGCGTCGCCTGATGCCGCTCGCCGCGCTCGCCGTGTCGTTCGGCGCGTTCGCCTCGGCGCTGGTCGGTGGCTGGCTCGCGATGCGCGCCGTTCGCTATGTCGGGGTCATCATCGCGATCGGTGCCGGCATCCGGATCGGCGCAGCGTTCTTCGATCTCATCCCCGAGTCGGTCGAGCATCTCGGGTCGATGGATCTGGCGATGGTGTGGGTCGCGCTCGGCTTCCTCGCGTTCTATGCGGTCGACAAGGTCACGTCACTGCACGTGGGTCATGAGACCGCCGCCGAGCTGGATCACGACACGGTGGCCCATCAGCACATCGGCGTCGTCGGGGCGGCCGGCATGGGCATCCACAGCTTCCTCGACGGTGTCGCCCTGGCGGCCGCGTTGGCCGTGGGCGGGGGGATCGGGGCGATCATCGCCACCGTCGTCATCGTCCACCGCTTCAGCGACGGCATCGGCGTGGTCAGCTTCCTGCTCGCCAGTCGAGCGCCGGCCAGCACGGCGTGGCGCTGGGTGTTCCTCGTCGCGGCGGCCCCGGTCGTCGGCGTGCTGCTCGGCTCGGTGATCATGGTCCCGGACTCGGTGCTGGGCGCGGTGCTCGGGTTCTTCGCCGGCTTCTTCCTGTACGTCGGCGCGGCCGAGCTGCTGCCCGAGGCACACCGGCGGGGTGGGTCGACGACCGTGGTCGCCGCGACACTCGGCGGCGCGCTCGCGATCTACCTGTTCTCAGTCGCTGTGGGCGCGATCGGGGGCGACGTCCACTAGGGTCACGACCCCGTGATGAACTCGCCGCCGTCGACGCTGATGATGTCGCCGTTGATGAAGCCGGTGCCCTCGCCGGACAGGGCGAGGATCGCGTCGGCGACGTCCTGTGGCGTCGTCATGCGCCCGGTCGGGTTCCGCTTCATCGTGATGTCGATCATCGTCTGCGACTCGGGGATCTTGAGCAGGGCCGGTGTCACGGTGACGCCGGCGCGGATGCAGTTGGCCGTCGCGCCCGTCCCTTGACGAGCGAGCTCCATCGCGAGCTGCCGGACGTGCGACTCGAGCGCCGCCTTGGCCGAGGACACGACGCCGTACGACGGGACGACGCGGGTCGAGCCCTCCGAGGTCATCGCGAAGATCTTCGAGCCCATGCCGATGAAGCCGCCGCGCCACAGGTCCTGGACCCAGTACACGAGGCTGTTGGCCATGACGTCCTGGGTCATCTCCATCTTCTTGCGATCGACCGCGCCCTTCGGGTCCTCGGAGAGGAACGGCACCAATGAGCCGAACGCGAGCGAATGCATGACGACCCGGACGTACGGGTCGCGACCCTCGGCCCGCGACCGATCGAACCGCTCGCCGAGGGCTTGCAGCGCCGATGCCCGCTTCTCGTCGTCGGCCGCGTTCATGTTGATGTAGAGCGCCTCGGAGCCGGCCGCCTCGATGCCCGCCTTGATCTCCTCGACGTGGCCGAGGGCGGCCCGGAAGTCGAGGTGGATGCCGCAGATGTGGTAGCCGGCCTTGGCGAGGGTCAGCGCCGTCGCCTCCCCCATACCGGACGAGGCGCCCAGGATCAGCGCCCAGCGCTCGCGGTCGTCGGTCATGTGGAGCACGCCTCCGGATGGTGGGTCAAGGGCGGCCCGAGTCTAGCAGCGGTCGGGACGGCCCCGACCCGGTCGCATGCAGGTCTGCACAGCGCCTCAGATCACCCCGCGAGCGCGCAGGCCGGCCACCTCTGCTGCATCGAAGCCCGCCTCGGCGAGGACCTCGTCGGTGTGCTCGCCAAGGGTCGGTGGGGCGTTCCGGATCGCGCCCGGCGTGGCGGCGAAGCGGATCGGGATGCCGGCCTGGCGGAGGACACCGAACGCCGGGTGCTCGACCTCGACGGACATGTCCAGCGCGCGCGCCTCCGCCGAATCGAACGCGGTCGCGATGTCGGCGATCGGGCCGTTCGGGACCTCCGCCGCGTCGAGCGCCGCGGACCAGTCCGCCGTGGGTCGGCCAGCCAGCCGCTCCGCCAGGATCGGCCGCAGCTCGGCGCGATGCTCGACCCGGTCGCCGTTGGTGGCGAAGCGCGGGTCGACGGCCAGCGCCGGCACGGCGAGGGCCGCGCACAGGCGCGCCCACTGGCGCTCGGACCCGACAGCCACGGCGAGCTCGCCGTCGGCGGTGGTGAAGGTCTCGTACGGGACGATGTTCGGATGCGCGTTCCCGAGCCGCCCGGGGGCCGGCCGGTCACGAACGCGTTCTGGGCCTGGTTGACCAGCACGGCCAGCGTCGAGCCGAGCAGGGAGACGTCGACGCGCTGACCGGCGTCCGCCCGGCCGATGAGCGCCGCCAGGATGCCGATCGCCCCGAACAGGCCCGTCACGACATCGCTGATCGCCACGCCGACCTTGGTCGGCCGGCCACCATCCTCGTCGGCTTCGCCGGTGATCGACATCAGGCCGCCGACAGCCTGGATCACGAAGTCGTAGCCCGGCCGATCGGCGCCGGGACCCGTGGTCCCGTAGCCGCTGATCGCGAGGTGGATGAGGCGCGGGTTGAGCGCCTCGAGCGCCGCGTCGTCGAAGCCGAGACGGGCCAGCCCGCCCGGGCGCAGGTTCTCGACCAGCACGTCGGCGCCGGCCAGGAGCCGGCGCAGCACGGCCCGACCCTCGTCCGCCCGGAGGTCGAGGCGGATCGCCCGCTTGTTGCGATTGACCGACAGGAAGTAGGCGGCCGTCCTGGTGCCCGCTTCGACGGCGCCGACCCACGGCGGACCCCAGCCACGCGTGGCATCCCCATCGGGTGGTTCGACCTTGACGATGTCGGCGCCCAGATCGCCGAGGACCATGGTCGCGTACGGCCCGGCGAGGACCGTCGAGAGGTCGATGATCCGGATCCCGGCCAGCGGTCCCCGGGCGGTGGTGGCGTCGACCGGCATCGCGGCGATGGTAGCGCCGCGCCGGTCGTTCCTACGCCGCGGCGTGCGGGTCCGCGACGATGTCCCCGGTGAAGTCCTTCACGAGCGGGCCGTTGGTCTCGGACATGGGCAGGTCGAGGGTCGCGCCCTCTTCCTCGACCGCTGCGCCGATGCGCTCGATCGCATCGCGGTTGACGATGACCGCGCCGAGCCGCTGCGACTGCTGCATCCCGCCGATCGCGTACTCGATCACGGCGTCGGTCAGCGGCACCATCGGGGTGCGGTGGCGGATGCCGGCGACCGCGTCGAGACCCGGGAACGCATGCAGATAGCCGCGCACCAGGTATGCCCCGATCTTGATCTCGACGAAGGTCTGCCGGGTGCGGGTGCGTCGTGCCCGGTCACCGCGCGGTCCCGTCGCGTTGACGATGAACAGCTCGTCGCGCGGGACCACCACCTCCGTGACCTCGACCGCGTCGGGCCGGTCGAGTGACTGGGCCATCACGTCGACCAGCCGTAGCTCCTCGTGGTCGTTGAGCATGTCGGTCAGGCGTTCCGCCTCGAGCCGCAGCCGACCCGACAGGATGCAGTCGGCCGCGAACGCGACGAAATCGACCATGGGTTGGAGGGGGGCCTCCCCCGGCTGGCCCCCCGTGGGATCTTCGTCGCCGTCGACGCCGGGTCGGTCGAAGAAGAGTGAGAGACGTCGTCCGAGACTTTCGATCATGGGGCTGATGGTGGCGCCGGCGGTCCTGATCCACGGGTGACCCGGAAGTACCTCGCCGCGCAGGGCGTTGCGACGCGACACCGGTGCACGCGTGCACGTCCTGCTCGAGGCATGACCCGAACGTACTACCGGAGCGCGGTCGCGCTAGCATCGGCCCATGAGCAGTCAACACACTCCGACCCTGATGACGGTCCACGCCCACCCCGACGACGAGTCGATCGGGACCGGCGGCACGATGGCCAAGGCCGTCGCGGTCGGCCGGCGCGTCGTGCTCGTGACCTGCACGCGTGGCGAGATGGGCGAGATCGTGGTCAAGGACATGGACACGCCCGAGAACCATCGGCGCCTCGGCGAGATCCGGGCCGGCGAGCTGGAACGGGCCATGGCCGCCCTGGGCGTCACCGAGTGGGAGAACCTCGGCTACCACGACTCGGACATGATGGGTCGCGCCGGCAATCGCGACCCACGGTGCTTCTGGCTGGCCGACCTCGACGAGGCGGCGCGCCGGCTGGTCTGGATGATCCGCCGCTACCAGCCTGACGTCGTCACGACGTACAACGACTTCGGCGGGTACGGCCACCCCGACCATATCCGCACCCACGACGTCACCGTGCGGGCCTTCCCCCGTGCCGGCGACGCGGCCTGGTACCCGGAGCAGGTCGCCCCCGAGCACGGCGGGACGGGGCCGACGTCCGACGAGGGCGGCCTGGCCCCGTGGACCCCGTCGAAGCTGTACGAGCAGGCCATCCCGGCCTCCGTCCGGACCGCCATGGCCGAGCGGATGAAGGAGCTCGACAAGCCGAACCCGTGGGCGCCGCCGCCCGATGCGACACCCGAGCAGCTCGCGGAGTTCGAGGCGTACCAGGCGCGGATGCTCGTGCCGGACGACGCCGTCACGACCTGGGTCGACATCTCGGGCGAGCCCCTCGAGCGCAAGTGGGACGCGATGCTCGAGCACGTGACCCAGATCGCCCCCGACATGCCGTTCATGACCTTCGGACTCGACGGCTGGCGCGAGCACTGGTCGAAGGAGGCCTACATCCTGCGCGAGTCCACGGTCGACACGGCCAAGCCCGAGGACGACCTGTTCGCCGGTCTGGTCTGATCTCGACGGCAGACCCGCCTAGTACGGAAGCAGCCCGCGCGACGCGTCGAAGATCGGACCCATGACCGCCCGCCCGTCGCCGGCCGGATCGAGGAAATTGGGCTGGGCCTTGTCGAGGATGATGTGCGGCCGCATGCGGACCTGGCGAAGCTCGCTGCCGTGGAACGTCAGCTCGAGCGTGATCCCTTCCATCGTCGGTTCCGACCATGTCTGGTCGAAGACGAAGTTGCCGAGCGCGTACCAGATCGGCTTGCCCTTGTAGACCTCCATCGCGGCGGCGTAGTGGGCATGGTTGCCGATGATCATGTCGGCGCCGGCGTCGATGATGTCGCGGGCCAGCTGCTGCTGGCGCTCGAACGGGTCGTACTGGTACTCGACACCCCAATGCGGGAAGACGATGACGATGTCGGCGCCGGCCTCGCGGGCCGCCTTGATGCCGGTTTCAGCCCGACGCAGCGTCAGCTGGGAGCTGCCCGGGTCGTCGCGCTCCGCGTAATAGCCCTTGGCGATCGCGTCGAACGCCAGGACCGCGACCTGCACACCCTTGGCCTCAAGGATGGCCGGGGCACGGGCCGCGGCCAGGTCCTTGCCCGCGCCCGAGTACGTCAGACCGCGCTTCTTGAGGTTCGCGATCGTCTGCAGGATGCCGTTGTCGCCGGCGTCGCCGATGTGGTTGTTGGCGATCGAGACGTAGTCGATGCCGGCGTTGACGAGCCCGTCGATCATGCCCGGGTCGGCGGTAAAGACCGTGCCGCTCGTGTGCCAGCGGAATCTGGTCGGCGCCGGGTTCTCGAAGTTGGCCAGGGCGAGATCCGCCCCGGAGATGAGCGCGCGCATGGCCCCCTTGTCGCCAGTCCGGCGGGCCGTCGGGACGCGCCAGCCGAAGCTCGAGCAGCACGTCCGGCCGGTGATCTCGGCCGTGCCACCGTCGAACGGGAAATCGACGCCGCGACCACGCACCCGCACCGTCTGGTAGACGCCCCGGTCGAACAGGATGTCGCCGCCGGCGAAGAGGGTCCAGGTGGCGGCCGGGTCGAAGGCCGCTGCGTCGGCGGCCTGGGGTAGCGACGCCCGCAGCGTCCACCCCTCCGCCGACGTGGCCCGGTCGACCCCGAACAGCGTCCGATCGCCCCAGGCGAGGGCGCGCACGGCCGGCGTGACGTCGGTCGCCCGCACGAAGGCGAGCCGGTCGCGGTTGCGAGCCATGTCGCGGGTCAGCGTCGCGGCGTCGCGCGCGAGGACGAGCCGGTCCGGGTCGGACGGCCGCTCGACGCGGAGCGCCGCCAGGATCGCGTCGGCTTCGTCGGCGACCAGCTCCAGGGCGTCGTACCGGCGGCTCGTGCCCGCGAGGACGTCGGCGACCTCCTTGCGGTTCGTCGCGTCGATCGCGGCCCGGAACTGGGTGACCGGCACGATCGGCACGTCGGCCACGGCCGCGGTCGGCACGGCGCTTGGCGTGGGTGTCGGCGTCGGCGCGGCCGACGATGTCGGCGTCGCGCTCGCCTCGGTCGGGCTCGGCGTAGCGCCGACGCCGAGCGGTCCGGATGGGGAAGCCTGCGGCGTCGGACTGCCGCCGAAGCCGATCTCGCCACCGGTCATCGGGATCGCGAGGCCCAGCACCAGCAGGCCGGCGATGACCAGCGCGGGCAGGCGGTTCGCGGTCAGCCGCGGCATCGGGCGCATTCTGCCAGAGGGCGTCGGCGCACCGGTCGCGGGGCAGAGGAACGCCCCGTCCGGGCGGGCGGACGGGGCGTAGGAAGATTCGAGCGTTGTGGCGGACCCGACCGGATTCGAACCGGCGATCTCCAGCGTGACAGGCTGGCATGTTGGGCCGCTACACCACGGGTCCAGTTGCGGCGAGGCCGGACTATAGCAGAGGCATCATGCCTTGTCAGACGTCCCGCCTATACTCGCCCTCCATGCCCGACCGCCCCATCGACCTGCGCAGCGACACCGTCTCGCGACCCACCGACGCGATGCGTCGGGCCATGGCCGGGGCCGTCGTCGGCGACGACGTCTTCGGCGACGACCCGACCGTCATCGCCCTCGAGGAGCGCGCCGCCGACCTGCTCGGCAAGGACGCCGGCCTCTTCGTGGCCACCGGGACGATGGGCAACCTCGTGTCGATGATGGCCCACCTCGCCCGCGGCCAGGAGGTCATCGCCGGCGCCGAGCACCACCTCGTCATCGACGAGGCCGCCGGACACGCGGTCGTCGTGGGCGCGAGCGCGCGCACGATCGAGGACCGTCCGGACGGGACGCTCGACCCGGCCGCCATCGACGCCGCGTTCCGGGACCCGAATGACGTCCACGAGCCGCTGTCGGGTCTCGTGACGATCGAGAACACCCACGCCCATTCGATGGGTCGTCCGCTCTCCCCGGCCTACGAGCGCGAGGTCGCCACGATCGCCCGCCGGCACGGCGTCCCGATGCACATCGATGGGGCCCGCTTCTGGAATGCCGTGGTGGCCCAGCGCGACGCCGGCGTCACCGCTCGCGACCTGGCCGGTCCGGCCGACTCGGTGACCTTCTGCCTGTCCAAGGGCCTGGGTTGCCCGATCGGTTCGGTGGTGGTCGGGTCGACGGACTTCATCGCTCGGGCGCGCCGGGCGCGCAAGCTCGTCGGCGGCGGCATGCGCCAGGTCGGTGTCCTGGCCGCGGCCGGCATGGTCGCCCTGTCGGACGGCCCCGACGGCATGATCGACCGCCTGGCCGATGACCATGCCAACGCCCGACGGCTGGCCGAGGCGCTGGCCGACATGGACGGCGTGACGAGCGCGGGTGGCATCGCCCAGCCGGCTGCGGGGCGGCTCGATCCCGGCCGTGTCGTCACGAACTTCGTCCTCTTCAAGGTCGAGCGCGACCGCAAGGCGTTCCTCGCGGGCCTCGCAGCGCGGAACGTCCTGATGGTGGACTATGCCCATGGTCAGGTCCGCGCGGCGACGCATCACGACGTCTCGAGCGCGGACATCGACACGGTGATCCGGGCGACGCGCGAGGTGCTCGCCGAGACGACCCGGATCGACCCCGTCGACCGGCCATCCGAGCGGATCGCGGCGACCGCCTGACCGCCCCGCTCCGACCGCATCCGCCGGCCGGTCGCTCGCCGGCCGGGTTCGCCACGAGGAGTCGACCCGTGCCCCTTTCGCCGACATGACCGATACGACACTGCCCCGGCCCGCCTCGGCGGCCGAGCCCGGCCCGCTCGACCAGGCGTTCTACGAGCTGGTCGAGTCGCGCTTCCGCCGGCTCCTGCAGGCCGACCCGGTCGCCGCGACCTACTTCGGCATCCACGACTACGACGACCAGCTCGGCGACGGTGGTCGCGAGACGATCGTGGCCGAGGTCGCCGCCGACCGCGAGCACCTGGCCGCGGTCGAGGGTCTCGACGACGACGCGATGTCGCCACCCGTCCGCTTCGAGCGCGACCTCGAGATGCACAACGTCCGCCGCTCGATCTTCGAGATGGACGAGCTGCGCGTCTGGGAGCGCCGCTCGCTTGCGCTCGATTCGGTCGGCGACGGCCTGTTCCTGTTGTTCGTCCGCGACCATGCCCCGCTGGCCGAGCGGCTCGATGCGATCGCCGGCCGGCTCGAGGCAGTGCCGCGCTACCTGGAGGAAGCGCGGACGCGCTCGACGGAACCGCAGGTGCGGCTGTGGCAGCGGATCGAGATCCAGACGGCCGGCCAGATGCCGGCCCTGTTCGACGAGCTCGTGGCGGCCGGGGCGGGCGCGCTGGCCTCGCCGGAACAGCGCCGACTCGAGCGCGCCGCGGGCGCAGCAGCCGTGGCGGTCGAGCTGTATGCGACCTGGCTGGAGGGCACGCTCGCGACCGGCACCGATGACTGGCCGACCGGCCGTGAGCTGCACGACCGCGCGGTGAGCCTGCGCGCGTTCGATGGGCTCGATGCCGATGCGATCCTCGAGCTCGGGCAGCAGAAGCTGGCCGAGGAACGCGACGCGCGGGCGGCCGCGGCCCGTGAGATCGACGACTCCGCCGCTGAAGCCGACGTGATCGAGCGGGTCAAGTCCGACCATGCGGAGACCTTCGCCGGCGCCCTCGAGGGCTACCAGGCCGCGATGCGTCGAGCGCGCGAGCATCTCGTCCAGCGCGGCCTGGTCACGGTGCCAGACGACGAGCGCATCGACGTCCTCGAGACGCCCGAATACCTGCGCAACGTCATCCCGTTCGCGGCGTACTTCTCGCCGGCCGCATTCGACCGCGACTCGAAGGGGATCTACATCGTCACGCCGTCCGTCCACGGCGATCCGAACGCGATCCGCGAGCACAATCGCGCCTCGATCAGCAACACCAGCATCCACGAGGCGTATCCGGGCCACCACCTGCAGCTCGACGTCGCCCGCCGTCACCCGTCGCTGACCCGCCTGCTGGCCGATGCGCCCGAGTTCGTCGAAGGCTGGGGGATGTACTCGGAGCTCATGATGCGCGAGCAGGGCTTCGACGACGGGCCGGAGTATCGGCTCATGCTCCACACCGATGCGATCTGGCGGGCCTGCCGGATCATCCTCGACGTCCGCCTGCACCGCGGCGAGCTGACGGTCGACGAGGGCGTCGACTTCCTCGTCGAGCAGACGCGCTTCGCGCGCGACAACGCTCGGTCCGAGGTCGAGTGGTACACGTACCGGCCCACCTATCCCATGTCGTACCTGCTCGGTCGAACGCTGATCCTCGAGCTCCGGGCGGACGAGCAACGCCGGCTCGGGGATCGCGTTCTCGCTGCGCGACTTCCACGACACGCTGCTGCGCAACGGGTCGCTACCGATCAGCTTCCACCGGCGGCTGCTCGCGGGCGAGGGCGTCTGAGCGCGTGCTGGTCATCCCCTCCATCGACATCGAGGGCGGGCGCTCGCGGATCGTCTACTGGCCGGGCGCGTCGGTCGGGATCGGCGCCCCGACCGATCGACCCGACCGGATCGTTGAGCGACTCGTGCGACCAGGGGGCGAAGCTCGTCCACCTCATCGATTTCGACGGCGCCCGCGCCGGAGCGCCGGTCAACCTGGAGACGGTCGGCGCGATCGCGTCCCGCGCGGCCGTGGCCCTGCAGCTCGCGGGCGGCCTAGAATTCGAGCGAGGCGATCCAGCTGGCCTTCGCGGCCGGCGCCACCCGGGTCGTGCTGAGCACGGCCATCGCCGACCGCCCCGACGACCTGCGGGCCTGCCTGGCGGTCGCCGGGGACTGGCTGGCGGTCGGCCTCGATCCGCGCCCGGAACGGCTCGCGGCCTTCCCCTGGCGGCGCCCGCGCCCGCCCACCGTGGAGGCGCTGTTCGGTGAGCTCGTCGGCCAGGGCGTGACCCGCTTCGTGCTGGCCCACGGCGGCACGGATCCCGACCTGGAGCGGGTGCGATCGCTGGTTCGGTCGTACGATGCCGAGATCCTCGTCGCCGGGGGCGTTCGCGACCTCGACGGTCTGCGCCGGGTGCGTGAGACCGGCGCGGCGGCCGTGATCCTCGGCGAGGCCTCCTGTCCGGAGCCATCGAGTATCCCGCCGCCCTGGAGATCGCCGCATGACCGTTCGTCGCTCGTCCCCGCTCACGCTGGTGGCCGCGTTGGCCATGTTCCTGGCGGTCGGCGCGTGCAGCGTGGCGCCCGGGGCGACCGCCGGCGTCGCCGAGCCGCCCGCTGATCCCGCGATCGCCGGGTGCCCGACCACGCAGCCCGCCGCGCTCGCGGCCGGCGAGAGGCGCGACGTGACGATCACCACGGACCTCGGATGCGATCACCTTGGCCGTCGAGGCTGACCTCTCGCCGATCGCCGCCGGCAACTTCGTCGCGCTGGCCGACTGCGGCTTCTACGACGGCGTCATCTTCCATCGGGTCGTCCCGGGGTTCGTCATCCAGGGGTGGCGATCCGACGGGGTCCGGTCGCGGCGGGCCGGGCTACACGATCAGGGACGAGCCGGTCACGTCGCGCTACGCTCGCGGGGTCGTGGCGATGGCCCGAACGCCGGCGCCGGACTCGGTCGGCTCGCAGTTCTTCATCGTCCTCGACGACGAGGCGCGCTCCGCGCTGGAGGATGCCAACACCTACCAGATCATCGGCACGGTGTCCGCCGGTATGGACGCCGTCGATGCGATCGCCGCGGCGGCCGACGCCGAGCGGCCCAGTGATCCGGTCGTCATGACCGACGTAACGTGTCGACCCCGTGACCGCCCCCACGAGAGGAGACCGCCCATGACCCGCGCCACTATCGCCACCGAGATCGGCGACATCGAGATCGAGCTGTACGACACAGTCCGCGCCCAAGGCCGCCCAGAACTTCATCGACCTCGCGAAGAAGGGCTTCTACGACGACGTGATCTTCCATCGCGTCATCCCCGGCTTCGTGATCCAGGGCGGCGACGGCCAATACGGCAAGAAAGCCGCCCTCAAGGAGGTCAGCGTCGGGACCGGCGGACCGGGCTACAAGTTCGAGGACGAGCCGGTCAAGGGCGAGTACGTGCGCGGTTCGCTGGCCATGGCCAACGCGGGCCCGAACACGAACGGCAGCCAGTTCTTCATCTGCACCGACGACCTAGCCGGCAAGCTGCCGAAGAACTACACGCTCTTCGGGTCGGTCACGAAGGGCCTGGACGTCGTGGATCGCATCGTGTCGGCACCGCGTAACGGTCGGGATCTGCCGAACGAGCCGGTGGCGATGACGCAGTGACGATCCATCGATCGAGGGCTGACCGAGCCCGCCCGGTGGGCCGCGGCGCGCCTCGAGGCCGCGAGGATCGCATCGGCCGACCGATCGATGTCGTCCTCACGGGTGTTCCAGCCCGAGACCGAGATCCGGATCGCCGGCTCGCCGTGGAAGCTCGAGCCACCGAGCCAAGCCGTGCCATCGGCCTGGATGCGGGCGATGACATCGGCCGTGAACTCGGCGTCGCCGAAGCTCAGCAGCACCTGGTTGAGTACGACTTCGTTGATGATGCGGATGTCAGGCCGGTTGGCCAGTCGGCGGGCCATGCGCGCCGCCAGGTCGCAGCACCGTTCGACCATCTCCGCGATCCCCGTCGCGCCGAGTGACCGGATCGCAGCGTAGATCGGGAAGCCGCGGCCGCGCCGCGACAGCTCCGGGACCCAGTCGAACGGGTCGCGTTGCTCGCCGTCGGCCAGCGGCAGGTAGGCGCGCTGAGATGGCCATCGACGCCCGATGCGCGGCGGCGTCGCGGACGAAGACCACGCCGGCGTCGTACGGCACGTTGAGCCATTTGTGGGCGTCGGTTGCCCAGGAATCGGCGCCGTCGTACCCGGCGACCAGCGGCCGCAGCCGGGGGCTGGCCGCGGCCCACAGCCCGAACGCCCCGTCGACGTGGAGCCAGGCGTTGGGGTGATCGGCGGACGGCGGCCACGATCCGCGTCGATCGGATCGGACGCGCCGGTGTTCACCTCGCCGAGCTGGGCGCAGACGATCGCCGGTCCGGACCGGCCGTCGAGGGCATCGCGCGAGGGCGTCGGGTCCATGCGGCCCTCGTCGTCGGCGGGACCGCTCGGCGCGCGCCCGCCCCAGGCCGACATAGCGCAGCGCGACGAGCAACGAGGCGTGGGCATCGGCCCCGATCGATGACCCGGATCGGTGGCGCGCCGCATGAGGCCCTGGCCTCCTCGACGTCCCAGCCGACCCGGCGCAGGACCGCGTGGCGGGCCGCCGCCAGGGCGACGAAGTTGGCCATCGTCGTCGCCGCTCGTGAAACCGACGGTCGCCTCGGCCGGGAGCCCGAGCAGCTCGACGAGCCAGCGCGCAGCGACCTCCTCGACGACGGCCGCCGCCGGTGCCGCGACATACGGTCCGACGTTCTGGTCCCAGGCCGACGTCAGCCAATCGGCAGCCAGCGCCGCCGGCACGGAGCCGCCGATGACGAACCCGAAGTAGCGCGGCCCGCTCATGGTCATGAGGCCGGGTTCAACGCCCCGCGCGAGCTCGTCGATGACCGTCTCTGCATCGGTGCCGCGCTGCGGGAGCGGCCCGTCGAGCGCGCGTCGCAGGTCGTCGACGGTCGACGTCCGGGGCGGGTCCGACGCGACGCGCTCCGGCCGACGCCCGATACTCGACCGCGAGTCCGGCGGCGCGCCGGAGCAGGTCGGCCGTCCCCGCGTCTGGGTCATCGGCGGTCGCTTGCGTGGACTTCGGATCGGCCGCGATCTCGCCCTCCTCCGGCCCTCGCTACGCGTACTCGCACGAAGGTTAAGGAATTTACACAGACAGGTCGTGCCAAAACCCCTTGGAAATCGACCCCTTTGACGGTACGATATCGGGGCTGTTAAAGTCAGCCAAAGCTGCCCCAGCGTCAAGGTCATGGGTAGGTAGGGTCAGGGTAGTCGGTGCAGCCGACGTGATAGATGCCTTTGGCGCGTGGCAGAAGTGTCCGTTTCGGCGGACTCCTTCACCGGGACAGCATCGAGGCGGCTCCTTCGGGGGCCGCCTCGAACTTTTCGTCGATCGCCGGAGGCGGTCGCCGTCCTAGGCCCCGGCCACCTCGCCGCCGTAGGCCATGCCCGTCGGATGCAGCTCCTCGAGGAGTCGCACGACCGCGACGTCGATGGCCTCGCGCAGATCGGCGGAGGACGCCGGACTCGCCCAGCCGATGCCGACCCGGACGTGGTCATGGCCCTGCAGCAGCATCTCGCACACGTCGCGGACGCGCTCCACGACGTTGATCGCCTCGATCTCGTCGGTCTCCGTCAGCATGATCCCGAAGCGCGTGCGCTCGATACGGGCGATGTGGTCGCTCGCCCGGATCTCGACGGCCAGGGCCCGCGCGATCTTCACGAACAGTCGCTCGGCGACATCGGAGCCGTCGGCACGGGCGAGGTCGTCGAAGCCGGCCATCTCGACCAGGGCGACGGTCGTCGGGCGCCGGGTCCTCTGGACCCTGGATACCTCGGACGAGACGACGCGGTCCCACAGCCGTGGGCCGTCCGTGCCGGTGAGGGGGTCGCTCCAGCCCGACGGTTCCGGCGGCAGCAATCCGACGTCGGTCCCGTCGTCCATCATCTCGACTTCGTTGCGCTCCGGATCGTGGTGCACGCCGACTCCTGAGGAAACCTGGCGATGGCTCGCGCGGTGCGGCCTACCCGACCCACGGCTGCGCCCACGCTCATCGTCGCCGAGATGTCCGGAAAAGACTGGAACCGAGTGGTACTGATCGGGACGCCGAAGGTCCGGGGCGGCACCGATCAGGCGATGCCGTGACCGGCGCGGCCTCACCCTCATCGTGGCGTGGCCGCGGCGCTCGCCGACCGCCTGCCAGCTGCGGTCAGCGTGGACGCCGTCGCTAGGCCGGCGAGCGATGCCTACTTGGACCAGTAGGGCGTGAAGAGGACCGGCACGTCGCTCCCAGCCAAGTTCGCTCTGAGCTCGTCGCTCGGTTCACCGAGCACTTCGCCGTGCACCACGGAGACCGTCGCAAGGACCGCCGCGAACAAGGGGCCGAGATTCGCGGCGTGCGCGATCGCCGATTCGGAGTCGCGGTACCGTTCGATGACCATGCATTCGGACTGATCGCCGTTGAGGTAGAGGTCGTATCCCAGCGTGCCGGGGTCCTTCGCCCGCACGATCTCCCTGGCCTCCTCGGACAGGCGGAGGTATTCCTCGCGCTTGCCCTCGTGAAACTTGAATTGGGCGATGCCCAGAAGCTCACTCATGGCTCAGTCCTCCAGGACTTGACGACGGACGCCGAGGTTCCGGCGTCCCGCCGATATCATCGCGGTCCGCGCGCCTGGGCTCAGTGGATCGACCGTCGGCCTCGACGGATCGGTCGATCGTGATCGTCTCCGCCCCGGGCAAAGCCAACGCCTCACAGGTCCCCAGGATCGAACACCTGGTCGGCGATGGTCTGGGCGGTCCATTCGATCCACTCGGCGTGCGTCCAGCCGTAGGTGTTAACGAGCATTCGATACGGACCGACGTCGACGCGGAACAGCAGCAGATGGGTCGCCCGCTCGGGCGTCAGGCCAGGGCGCAGCGGCGCCTTGGTCAGCAGGACATCGAGGAACGCGCGGTACCCGTCGGCACGCCACTCCTCGTGGAACGGGGCGATGTCGTCCGCGTCTCGACTTCCCTCGGCCCCTACCAGGGCCGGGACGAGCGGCGCCATCATGCGTTCCATTTCGCCGACGCCTGAGACGAAGGCGCGCAGGGCCGTGATCAGGTCTGGGGCACGGACGGCCTCGCGATAGAAGGGCCGCTCTTCGGGGGGCCGCGAATCCGACTCCTCCCCCATGACCACGTAGGCGACGGCGCGACTGAGAGCTCGGCCTTCGTGTGGAACACGAAATAGACCGTCTGGACGGCAACGCCAGCCCGTTCGGCCACGTCGGCCATCGTCGAGCCAGCGTAGCCCTGCTCACAGAACGCTTCGTAGGCGGCCTTCACGATCCGCCGATGCGTCACCTGCGAGCGCTCACGGCGCGTCTGCAGCGTCTCTCTTGACCGGTCCATGAGCGGTCCGTTCGAGGCCCTCGGTCAGGAGCGCTTCGCGGCCCTCGGCTGGGCGCTGGTCGCGGTCTCCGCGCTCGACGTGGTCGCCGGCCTCTGGTTGTGGCAGGGTCGACGGCGGGGTCTCCGGCTGGGTCTGGCCACGATGCTGCCGGCGCTCGGGCTGGGCGCGGGGTTCGCACTGCCATTCCTGCTCGTGGGCGTTCCCATCCGAACGGTCCTTATGCTGGCCGGACGGCGCGGCCTCCGCTGAAGCCGATGTTCCCTCGCTGCGGCTCCTGCAGCCGCCGGTCCCCGCGATCGGCCGAGCCGAGGACCTGCAACGATCGAGCGTAGAACCAGAAGTAGGTCTGGCCACGCTCGGCGGGTATCATCGCGGTCCGCGCGCCTGTAGCTCAGTGGATAGAGCGTCGGCCTCCGGAGCCGAAGGTCGCAGGTTCGAATCCTGTCGGGCGCGCCATTTCAACGGTGGTCGTGGCTGTCCGGGTGGGTTCACCGCCTGTTGACGCCGATCCTCTTCGCGCTCACGTGGCCCTGCTCTGGATGTCGACTCGGATCGGCGAGCAGATGGTCAGGCGAGCGCTGCGCTAGCGAGCGAACCGGCGGGACGAGCTTGCCGTCGTCGGTCTCGGGCACTTGCGGTCCTCGGTTCCTGCGAGTTACACTGAACCGAATGGTTCAGTATTCGAGCGCTCGGCTCGATGCCTCCTTCGCGGCGCTCTCGGACGCCACGCGACGCGGCGTTCTGGAGCAGCTCGGGCGTGCCGACGCGTCGATCACGGACCTGGCCCAGACGTTCCACATGACCCTCACGGGCATGCGAAAGCACGTCGGCGTCCTGGAGCAAGCCGAGCTCGTCACCACGGAGAAGGTCGGGCGCGTGCGGACATGCCGGCTCGGCCCGCGCCGACTCGAAGAGGAGACGGCATGGATCGAGCGGTACCGCCAGCTCTGGGACGCACGCTTCGATGATTGGACAAGGTCGTCGAGGAACTGAAGCGGAAGGAGAAGGTCGATGGACGCAAGGAAGAGAGAGTGAGCCCACCCCATGAAGGACCGTACGACGGTGGAACGGATGTCCGAGCGTGAGCTCGTCGTCACGCGAACGTTCGACGGCCCGGCGCGCCTCGTGTTCGAGGCGTGGACCACGCCCGAGCTGTTCAGGCAGTGGTGGGTGCCGAAGTCGATGGGGATGTCCCTGCTTTCCTGCGAGATGGATGTTCGCGTCGGGGGCAGGTACCGTTTGGAGTTCGCGCACGGGGACTCACGGGCGGCGTTCTTCGGCACGTACAAGCGAAGTCACACCGCACTCGCGACTCGTCTGGACCAATGAGGAAAGTGACGAGGGTTCCGTCACGACCGTGACCTTCGCGGAAGAAGGCGGCAAGACGTTGCTGGTCATGCACGAGCTGCTATCCCTCGAAGGAAGCTCTCGACGCCGCCGGCACCGGGGCGGCGGATGCGCTGGGAGAGACGTTCGAGCAACTGGACGAGCTTCTCGTCACCCTGGGCGCGGGCGCAGGGCGATCGTGACTGCAGTCGAAGGAGCGCGTCCGACCGTGACCTGCTCGCAACGGCGGTTCCTCGGCGTCGTACACTGGCGACGGCGCGCTCCCGCGCCCGACTGCCAGACCGAGCCCCCACGCGGCGCGGCGATGCGGCGGTAAAGGGGATCCGGATCCTCGGGACGAACCGGTCGACCATCCGACCGGCCGACGACGTGGCGGTGTGGGCGCGTGCGTCGACGGCCGTGACGGAGAACTGACCGATGACCACCGACAAGGCCTTCAAGCGGGTCGTGCGTGCGCGCATGGCCAAGACCGGCGAGCGATACGCCGCCGCCCGACGGACCCTGGTCGAGGGCGCCACGGACGGACGTCACGCCGAGCCGACGGCCGACGCCGACACCCCGTCCGGCTATCGGATGCGCGGCGGCCTGCACCCGGAGACGGCCACGCTGGCCAACGTCCTGGCGAACCAGGGCGTCGTCTCGGGCCTGACGGGCGAGCCGTTGACCGAGGCCGCGATCCTCGGCATCGGCGGCGGCCTGGGTGCCGGCTACATCCTCTGGGAGTTCCAGCGCCACGGCGGGCCGGTCCTCACCCTCGGGTTCCGGAACCAGTGGCAATACCCGTCGATCCCCGGCTGGACCGGCAAGACGCTCGATCGGCTCGGCATCGAGCCCGACGTGCACGAGACCGGCGGCGCGAAGGGCGCTCGCGAGGCGCTCGATGCGCGCCTGGACGCCGGCGTGCCCGTCATCGCCTCGGTCGATCTCCAGTCGATCGGGACCTGGGGCCAGCCCGACGCGATGTCGGGGCACGACGGCCTGGTCGTCGTCGTCTTCGGACGTGACGCCGATGGCTCGTACCTCGTGGATGATCGTGGCCGGAGCCCGTTCCGCGTGTCACCGGCCGTGATGGCCGCCGCACGCGGGCGGATCGGCTCGTTCAAGCACCGGATCGTCGGGCTGCGAACGACGCCCGGACCGATCCCGGCCGAACGGCTTCGGGCGGCGATGCGCGCGGGCCTCGAGGACCAGGTGGATCACCTGCGCTCCCCATCCGACTCCTTCTCGCTCCCGGCCTGGCGCAAGTGGGCCCGGCTGATGACCGACGAGCGGAACGCGAAGGCGTGGCCGCGGGTCTTCGCCGACGGCCAGGGCCTGTTCGGCTCGCTGTCGGCCCTGCACGAGAGCGTCGACGGCCAGGTCGGGCCATCGGGCGGGCACCTGCGGGAGCTGTATGCCGCATCACTCGATGAAGCGGCCGTCGCCCTCGACAACCCTGCGCTCGGCGACGCGGCGCGGGCATGGCGGGGCGTCGCCGACCGATGGGAGGAGCTGGCCGACGCGGCCGTACCGCCCGATCTCGACGGTGCCGCCGAGGCGGTCGAGGCGGTCGAGACCCTCCACGAGGCGGTGATGGCCGGCGAACCGGGACGGTCGCGTGTGAGCGCGGCCGCGGAGACCGCGTGGGCGATCCGGGATCGCTACGCCGACGCCTTCCCCCTGCCACCGGACCGCATCGCGGCGATCCTCGAGGATCCTCGGCGACCGGATCGGCGCGATCTACCAGGCCGAGGTCGACGCGCTCGAGGTGACCGCTCGGGCCATCGGCAGATGACGCCGTAGCCATGTAGGTGGTGGTTGCGCGCCCGACACCGTCGTGCGCGCCATCCCGTCCTGTGGTGCGACACGGGCGGCGACCACGCCGGTCAACTCCGTTCGAACGCGACCCGCACGCCGAGACCGACGAGGACCGTGCCGCTCACCCATCGGATCGCTCGGCGCGCCGCCGGCCGGCCGAGCGCACCACCGACCGCGCCCAGCATCGCCGAGTACGCCAGCAACCAGGCGAGGCCGATCACATCGAACAGCAGGGCGAGCTGGAGCGCCCGGATCGCCGACCCCTCGCCCGGCACGATGAACTGGGGCAGCAGCGTGATGAAGAACACGCCGAGCTTTGGATTGAGCAGGGCGGAGATCAGGCCCTGCAGCCACGCCCGACGACCCGACAGTGCCGGCGACCCGTCCGTGACCGCGTGGGCGTCGCGCTGGCGGAGGGTCGACAGGCCGAGATAGATCAGGTACGCGGCACCCGCGAGCTTGAGCGCAGTAAACGCAACGGACGAGGTCGCGAGAAGCGTCGCCACGCCGAGCGCGGCCGCAACGGCCCAGCCGAGGATGCCCGTACAGATTCCCAGCGACGTCGCGAACCCGGCCGACCGTCCGTGGCGGAAGACGTTCCGGGCGACGAGCGCCATGTCCGGACCAGGGACCACCACGACAGCGATGGCCACGGCGACGAATGCGAAAAGGCCCTCGGGCGCCACGGATCGGCTAGCTGACGGGGATCGCCCAGATGGCGTGCTGGCCGTCGCGCGATCCGACCGCGATCAGGCCCCGCTCGGCATCGACGAGCATCGCCGAGATCGAGGCGCCCATCGGCTCGATGGTCTTCGCCTCCCATGCCTCGCCCGACTCCCGCCACACGGTGAGCCGGTCGGCGTCGACGCCCGCGATGACCAGCCCGTCCGAGCCCACGACGACGGCCGAGGCATATCCCTCGTCGGTCGAGAGGTTCGTCTGACCCCACGACCGACCGTCGTCGGACAGGGCGACGAAGGGGTGCTGATCGCCCGATCGCCCCGACCCGCCGACGATGGCGTATCGCCCGTCCCACGCGACGAGATCGATCGGCAGCAGCTGGTCGTCGAGGTCGTTCTCCACCGATGCCCAGCCCGGTTCGGTCGGTGTCGTCCAGAACGGACGTGGCTGACCGAGTGGCCGGTCGCCGATGGCGGCAAAGCCATCGGGCCTGTCGGCGATCGCCCCCATCGCCGTCCGTGCCCCCTCGGGTATGTCATCCGCGCGCCAGATGGTGCCGTCGGCCGATGACCAGGCCGTTGCGGTGGCGTTCGTCTCGGCATCGAGGCTGGCACCGACGGCGACCACCCTGCTGTCCGTGGCGATGACGTCATGGATCGAGGCGCCCTTGAACGTCGCGACCTCGTTCCAGATCCGACCGTCGGTCGAGTCCCAGATGAAGCCGTCCAGCACGTCCGGCAGCCCGTTGCCGACGGCGATGAGGCGACCATCGAACGCCGTGATCGCCGTCACCTGGCCGGGGGCGGCCGGGGTCTGCGCGACGGACCAGCCGTCATCGCCGAACACCAGGATCGTCGAGGCGAACGCCGGCCCGGAAAACCCGCCGGCCACGACGAGGTCGCCCTCGATCCAGAGCGTGTTGAGCGTGCCCTCGGTCGCACCGACCGCCTCGATGTCGTTGGGAGCGGGCGATGCGGACGGGCCATCGCTGCTCGAGGGCACGGGAGCTTGCGACGTCGTCGGGCTGCCGGTCGGGGGGCTGGGCGCAATCGCGGCGGAACTGCTCGGTTGCGGACCCGCGCACCCGATCAGGAAGAGTGTGGCAACGGCGAGCGACGGCAGCCTGTGAGCGATCACCCCCTCAGGCTACGCCCCGCACGTTCGGGTTGATCCGGTCGTCCCGCGCCGTGGCGGGACCGCAGCGGACCGCGGAGGCGGGCCACGCCCTACGCTTCGAGCATGTCCTTCAGGCTGCGCAGGGCGGCCTTCCAGGCCTGTTCGGACGTTTGGGCCGCGTCGTCGGACGGCAGATTCGTCTCGCTGATGGTCAGCTCCGTGCCCTCGCCCGCTTCGGCGAGCTCCCACGACACCACCTGGTAATGCTCAGGCGTATCGGGCTTGCCCGAGCCGTTGCTCCAGTGGGTGTGCACGAGCCGGCGCGGCGGCGAGAACTCGAGGATCTCTCCGCGGTCGACGTAGGGCTTGCCCTGGTATTCGCCCCGGTGGACCAGCGGGCTGCCGACCTTCCAGTCCGTCTCGGTATCCACGCCGAAGAACCAGTGCTTGATCTTCGAGGGCGTCGTGATCGCCTGCCAGACGTCCTCGATGTCGGCGTCGATGCGCGTCGCGCCGGTGACATGGTCGATCGTGGCAGCCATGGGCGGTCTCCTGGGTCGGGCGCTCGAGGCGCTACTTCGACTTCGAGTGGCCCTTCTCGTTGTGATGCTTGGTCACGGTGGCGGCCGCGATCGCCTTCGAGCGCTCCACGGAGCGCCCCTGCTTACGCTCGCTGGCCTTGATGTGCTCGTACATCCGCTGTTCCTTGTCGCTCACGCTGGGCAGGTGCTCCTTCTGGGGCATCGGTCACCTCCTCCTCGGAGCGTAGGCAGCCAGGGCGAGGCGACGGCATCGCACCGCCGGGTGCGGGCCATACGGATGCGTAACGGCTCGGGCCGGCGTGCGTGCCCCCGTCAGGGCTCCTGGAAGCTGACCGTCCGCGCCTCGACCGCGCCTTCGGGCCGGCTCGGAAAGACGAACGTGACGGTCACGGATCCGTCGACCGATAGCCGATCGATATCGGCGCTGACCACGACCTCCTCGCCCTCGACCATCGCGCTCGCCTCGAGCTGGACGACGACCGCCGGGCGACCACCGTCGTTGACGACCTCGGCTGGGACCACCCAGCCGGCGGCGGTCTCCATCGCCTGGTCCGATTGCAGCCGCACGACGGGCGACGGCGGGCTGTCCGGCCTCGTGAGACCGGCGACGACGAGCACGACGACGAGCACCGCCAGCGCCGCGACGCTCACGCCGAGGACGACCCACTCGAGCGGGTTGCGTCTCATCCTTTGCCCTCCGCCAGACGGCCCGCGATGAATACCCGCCCGACGGCCGCTCCGATGGCGGCGGCGATGCCGAGCACGACCACCCGCTGGACGATCTGTACCGGTCCGACGCCGTCCATGCGCCCGAACACCCACAGCAGCGCCAGCGAGACGCCCAGGCCGATCACGTACGCGGCGATCGTCTCACCAAGCGGATGGTCGAGCGGACCGATCTCGCCCCGCGACCGGCGTCGCATCCCTTCGGCGACGAACACGATGCCAAGGGTCAGCACCACGGTCGCCAGCATCATCGCCAGCACCAGCCACGGGCTCGCCTCGTCGGCGAGCATGACGACCTCGATCGTCGGCGCCACGTTGAGGGCGAACAGCAACGCCCCCGCCGCGGCCACGAACAGGCGACCGCTCGGCCCGAACTGGCGGTCCGCATCGGGGCCGCCGGACCCGGCATCCTCCCCGACCTGGGCGCTGGCGATCGACGCCCCGAACGCCACGGGAATGGCCTCGAGGGCGACCATGCCGACGGCCGGAGACGGATGGCCGATATCGATGCGGCCGAGGACGAGCATGGCGATCGCGGCCGTCACGATGGCCACGCCCATCGTCTCCACGCTGTCGACAACGACCTCGGCGTGGGTACGGTCGCGTCGGAAGCCCGACAACGCGTTGAACCCGACCACGATCACGAAGGTGACGGCCAACAGGGCGAGCATCTTCCACCACGGCACGTCGGCCCCGTGATGCCACATCTCCTCGGTCATGAGCAGGGGCAGCCCGACGAGCAGGCCGCCGCTCATCGCGCGCAGCAGGTCCCGGGCGGTGTCGCGGAGCGGTTCTTCGCGCTGGGGCATCGATCCCTCACGTCCAGCCGGTCGACGGCGCCGGTCTCGGACGCATTATCGACGCCCGGCACGACCCGGCCGCGTCACCAGACGTCGCCCGGGCGCCAGTCGCAGCTGAGGGGCGCGGTCACGTCGAGGTCCGGCGACGACGGCGTCGCGAGGACCATGATGGCGCCGTCCTCGTCCGGGGTCCGCCGCTCGCCGTCCGGCGCGCGCACCGAGGTCGGGCCTTGCCAGGTGCGCCAGCCCGATCGCTCGTAGAACCGATGCCGGCCGGTGCCGAGGGCGCCGAGCTCATAGCTCGCCCGGATGTGTCCGGCGATCTCGCGCATCACCGCCGACCCGAAGCCCGCCCCCTGGTGGTTCGGCGCGGTCGCGACCGCTTCGACGTAGCCCGTCCGAAGCGGCCTGCCCGCGACGTGCAGCTCACGTGGCACGACCGATGCGTGGGCGACGATCTCGTCGTCGACGTCGAGGACGACGTGGGTGCCGCCGATCGCATGCTCCCAATCCGCATCGGTGAAGCGCTCCTCGGGATCGTCCCAGAAGGCGGCGTCGAGCAGGACGCGGATGGCCCGGATCTCGGCGTCGGTCAGGGCCTCCGTGGCGATCGAGCGCAGACGGACGACGGGCGACATCAGCCGATCACGTTGCGTTCGATGACGGGCCGGCCGGCCGCGATGCGCTCGAAGCCGAAGACCGTCAAGTCGATGGTCACGTAGCGGCCGTGCACGATGAGCTCGGCGATCGCCCGGCCGACGGCCGGGGCCTGCTGGATGCCGTGGCCGCTGAATCCGTTCGCGAAGAGCAGGTTCCGGATCGCGGGATGGGCCCCGATGATGGCGTTGTGATCGAACGTGTTGACCTCGTAGTAGCCCGCCCACGCGCCGGTCAGGCGGATCGCGTCGAACGCCGGCACCCGGGCCGCGAGCGCCGGCCACAGCCGGTCGGCGAACTGGCCGTGGTCGACCTCGAGCGGTAGCCCGCCCGGATCGCCGGTCTCGTCCGGCGCGATGCCGGCGATGAACCCGCCGCCCTCGGGCCGGAACCAGGCACCGGAGGTGTCGATGACGAGCGGACAATCGGGTGGTCCGGAGCGGGCGTCGAAGACGAAGACCGACCGGCGGCGTGCCTCGACCGGCAGGACGACGCCGGCCATCGCCGCGACCTCGGCGGCCCATGGTCCGGCGGCATCGACCACCGTCCCGCAGGAACGTGCCGTCCCGTCGGTGAAGCCGATCGAGACGACCCGTTCGTCCGCGACATGGAGGGTGCTGACTTCGGCCGTGAGGAGGTCGGCGCCGAGGTCGAGCGCCCGCCGGCGAAGCGCCTGGACGAGAGCGTACCCGTCGAACCAGCCCTCGCCCGAACGACCGAGTGACGCGAGGGCCACCCCGTCGACCGACATCCACGGGAACCGCGCCGCCAGGGCCTCCGGCGTGAGCAACTCGACGTCCGCGCCCTCGTCGACCTGGACCGCATGGTTGGCCTCGAGGGCGTGGGCGCCGTCGGCCGTCGCCAGGTAGAGATAGCCGGCCTCATGCAGCCCGACGTCGACGACGTCTCGCAGCCACGCGAAGGACGCCCGCGACAGCCTGATGTTCTCCGGGGTCGAGAACTGCTGCCGGATCGAGGCCGCCGAGAGGGCCGACGAGGCTCGGCGATAGGTCGGATCGCGCTCGATGAGGGTGACTCGCCCCGTGAACGCGTGATCCTCGAGCAGGTGCACCGCGACCGCGCCACCGATGGCCCCGCCACCGACGATGACGACGTCGGCGGCAGCCGTGGACCGCGTCACGCCGGACTGGGCGCTGGCGCCTCGAGCCGGCCGCGGAGGGCCTCGCTGCCGCCGGTCTCGAGGAATCGGCACGACCAGCCCGTGTCGTCGCGCCAGACCTCGCCATCGACCTCCGCGCCGGCTTCCACCGCCCGGGCGTACTCGAGGCGGATCGTGCGCGGGATCGAAGCGATGATGTCGCTACCCCCCGCTGCGCTGATCTGCTCATCGAGCCAATCGGCGTACACCGCGTTGTTGACATGGTCCATCGGATCGAGCTCCTGGGGCCGCACTCGCCAGGTCGCCCGATGCGCCGACGCCGGCGGCGTACCCAACGCGACCCGGCCGAGCGGGAACGTCGCGGCGGGGGCGAAGAAGCGACGCTCCAGCTCGGTCGGCACGCGCGTCGGGGCGCCGCGGCCGTCGAGCAGGACCCAATCGACATGGGTCCACGCCACCGGCCGGCCGGTCGCATCGACGAAATCGGTCCGCCGGCGCGCCCACACCCGCCGCCAGCCGATGACCTGCGTCGTGCCGACCAACGCGTCGCCGACGCGCATCGGCCCGAGCACGCCGACCTCGGCCGCCCTGGCCAGCCAGGCCAGTCCCCGCTCGCCGTACCAGGCGCGGTCGTATCCGTGCAGCGCCGAGTGGTGCCAAGCCAGATCCTGCGCGTAGCGGAGCAGGACGGACGTCCGTACCAGCCCGTCAGGCGCCGCCTCGTCGAACCGGACGCGGTACGGCGCCGAGCAGCGGTCCGGCTCGCGGAGGGACTCGGTCATGCGCTGTCCGCGAGCAAATCGAGCGCCTCGAGGGCGACGATGCGGGTCGCCTGCCAAGGCGCGGTCGAACGCTGCAGCCGCACGGTGCATGAGCGTCCGGCGTCGAACACGACGAGCGCCACGTCCAGCGCCTCGTCCTCATCGACGGCATGCGACCGGGCGTCGTCGAGCTGGTGCAGGACGTCGTCGCCGATGCCGCGGGCACCCCACTTGCAGTCGTACGCCTCGGCGCCACCGTCGCGCTCGAGCGTGACGTCATAGGGGTGGATCTCGGCCGGGACGCCGTCGAACAGGATGCGCCGCTCGCGGCGGACGGCGGCATCGCCGGCCCGCCGTGCGAGGAGCCGTGCGGTGACCTCCTCGACGATCGCCCCACGGAACTGGCTGCGGACGGCTTCCCCGCGCTCGGCCACCTCGAGGGCGACCGACAGGACCGCCTGCGCGCGCGCTCGGAGCGGACCGGCTGCCGCCGGTCCCAGCATCGTCGGGAACATGGTCATCCAGACGCCCGGGTCGGTCGACTCGCCGTTCATCACCGCGCGCGCCATCACGCGCTCCTCGTGGCTGGCAGCGGCGAGCGCATCGGCGGCCCGACCGACGAGCGGGTCTGCCTGGATGCCCGCGTACACGACCGCGCGCCCGTCGCGCGCCGCGTCCTGGAACCTCACGGCTCCTCCCCGAGGGCGATCAGCACGACTTGCGGGAACGTGGACAGCCAGTCGATCGCCCGGTGCGGGTCGGCGATCCGCGCTGCCTCGCCGATCAGGGCGTCGATGGCCGTGTCACGGTCCGGGTCGAGCGCCTCGTCGGCGCGGTGGCGTTGGACATCGGCCAGGCGGTCGCGCCACGTCTCCGTGAGGTCCTGGATGTACGACCACTCGTCGTCGATCTCCTCACCGAGCTCGGTGAGCAGGCCGTACGATGCGAGCGCCCGGTCGATGGCGGCGCCGACGGTCGTGCCGCTGCCTGGGGTCATGGCCGAAGCCTACGCCGCGGACGGCACCCGGAGCGGGACGATGGTGGGCCTAGCGCTCCCGGGCGATGGCTGCGCGCCGCGGCGGAGCGATGGCACGGCCGGTCCGACCACGCCGCTGGTCGCCACCCGGCTCACGGTTCGCGCGGCGGAGGAGCGTCTCGAGCCGCCGTCGGGCTCGCTCGTCCCATGCTCGCGAATACGCCTCGGTCGCGCTCGTCCGGAGGCGGGCGGCCTCGTCTCGGTCGCCGTCCGCCTCGAGCGAGGCGACGCGATCGAGGATCGCGCGATACAGCGCGGGCAGTTCCTCGGCCGGAGAGTTCGTCTCCATCGTCGGCACACCATGGACCCCGATGGTCCGGTCGGGAATAGCCCAGCGGTCCCGCTCACGAAGCGCCGAACGGCCCAGCCGTTCAGTCGCCGCGATGCGCGCCGCTGCGGATCTCGAAGGACGTGAACGAGCCCGTGGGCGTCGACCAGGTCGGCACCACCCGGTCGACGAGTGCCCCGGGCGGACCGGCTTCCAGGTCGGCCAGGAACGACTCCAACGCGGCGTGCGGGCCCTCGGCGACGCAGGTCACGGACCCGTCGGCGCCGTTGGCGACCCAGCCCGTCAGGTCGAGTCGCATCGCTCGGACGAGCGCGAAGTACCGGAACCCGACCCCCTGGACGCGGCCGTGGACGGTGGCCGCCAGCCGCTCCATCGTCAGGCCGCCAGCCGCTCCGGCCGCGGCCAGGCGAGCGCGAGGTCGTCGATGACCAGCTCCGGGGCCACGTTGGTCGCGATGAGGACCGACGCCCGACCCAGCCGCTCGAGGAACGCACCGACCTCGGCCACGCCGAGGCGAGCGGCGAGCCCACGCGTGTCGTCGAGCACGCCGATGTCGCGGATCGACCGCTCCAGGCCGCGCTGACAGAGCGCAAGATCGCGGGCCACGTCGGTCCACAGTGCGATCAGCGCCTCGGCGGCGCGCCGCCGCTCGGTGGCCGGTGCGCGGACCGGCCCGACGTCATCGCCGGCCTCGTCCCCGTCCGCCTCGGCAGCCGGTGGGGTACCGGCCGTCGGCCGCGCGCGACCCCGCTTCGATGGGGAGCCGGGAGGCGTCTCGGCCACCGACGGTGTCGCGGGCGCCGCGACGCTGAGGACCGACGCGAGCACGGTGGCCTGTGCGGCCAGCGAACGGACCCCGGACAGGCGGTCGGCCGGCCGCGCCTCGGCAAGGTCCATCAACGAGCGGGCGATGGAATCGCGCTCACGCAGGGCATCCGGCGATCGGGCCCAGGCCAGGGCGAGACCGGGCCGGCCGCCGGCGATCCGGGCCAGCCGGGCGGCCACTGGCGGCTCGGCGATGCCCTGCTCCTCGAGGAACGCCTCGATGTCGCGAACGCCGACGGGGCCCAGGTGCAGTCGCGCGCAGCGCGACCGGATCGTCGGCAGCAGCGGCTCCTCGGCGTCGGCGCAGAGGATGATGGTGGTGGCCGACGGTGGCTCCTCGAGCGTCTTGAGCAGCGCCGTCTGGGCGTCCTCGTTCATCCGGTGCGCATCCTCGATGACCGCGACCCGCACCGCACCTTCGACGGGGAGCAGGGCAAGGTCGGCGATCAGGTCGCGGATGCCGCGGGCCTTGGCGCCGGGGCCGCCGATGATCACCTGGCGCCCAGGGCCCTCCGGCCCGAGCCGGTGCAGGTCGGGGTGGCCGGCGTGCGCGACGAGGCGGCATGACCGACAGGTCCCGCACGGCCGCGCCGCAGCATCATCGGCCATGCACAGCAGGCCCGCGGCAAGGTCGAGCGCGAGGGTCGCCTTGCCGGAGCCGCCCGGCCCGACGATCAGGACGGCACCAGGCGACCCGCGACGGATCAGCGAGGCGACCGCAGCGAGCGCGGCGGGGTGGCCCCGCGTCCGTGCGCCGTCCATGACCCCTCGATCAGGTCGCGGGGGTCGTCCGCCGGGGGGCCCGCCGCTTGGGCGCGGCCTCGGCCTGGGCGTCGCCCGACCCGTCGCTCGCGGCGGCCGGCTCGGTCGACGACGCGTCGGTCGCCGCCTTGCGGGTGGTCCGTCGCTTCGGCGCCGGCGCAGCGTCCGGCTCGTCGGTCGCCGCCGTGGCCGCCGTCCGCGTCGTGCGTCGCTTGGGCGCCGCCGCGGACGAGGCGGACCGCGAGGTCGTCGCGGTCGTCGCCTTGCCGGCGGTGGACGATCGCGTCGAGCGCCGCTTGGCGGGTGCCGCTGCGGTCACGTGGGCGTCGGCCGATCCGCCCGTGTCGGCGGTGACCGCCTGGGACGGCGGCGCCTCCGACTCCTCGCTCGCCCGGCCCGGGACCGTCTCGGTCGGTCGGGTCGGCGGAGCCTGGGTCACCTGCGCGCGCAGCATCGCCTCGAGTTCGGGCGGCACCTCGCTCCAGGGCTCGGCCGATCCCGTCGCTCGCGTCGCGTCGCGGGCTCGGGGCTCGCGGCTCTCGTATGGCCGGCTCTCCCGCGGCCCCCCACCGCCACCACCACCGCCGGCGCCGGTCCGGCCGCTGACGTCGGGATATCGGTTGATCCCTCCGCTTCGACCGCGGCCGAAGCGCTCGCGCTCCATCGCCGACTGGTACGCGGCACGACCGCCACGCGGACCGCCGCCACCGCGGGCCCCTTGCCCGCGACCGGTGCCGCCGCGCGCCCCGCGACGCTGTTCGGCGATGAGGTACTCGGGGATCTCGGGCTCCTCGAAGTCCTCGTCATCGGCGAGCGGCATCAGGTTCGCCGCCGGTCCGACCGGCGTGCCGATCTGGGAATCCCAGACCGAGCCGAAGGGCGTGGTCCGTGGGGACCGCGGAGCCGGCAGCGGCTGCTCGTCCTCCTCGTCCTCGACGTCGATGTCGACATCGACGTCCTCGGCGGGGCTGCGATCGGGTGCGCCCGGATCGGGTGCGCCCGCGACGGGCGCCTCGTCCCGGCCGCGACCACGACCACGACCACGACCACCTCGCCGGCGGCGCCGGCGTCCGGCATCGTCCCGGGACTCGTCGGCGTCGCGCTCGGCCGCGTCGGCCGCGTCGACACCGTCCACCGGCTCGGCGTCATCGAGCGTGAACACCTCGGCGGCGGCGAGATCCGCTTCGGACAGGCCGCCACCGCGCGCCTTGGACAGGCGCTCGCCGGGCATGGGGGTGACACCCTCGGCGTTGGATCCGTTCGTCGACGCGGTCGCGGGGCGACGCCCACGGCCCCGCGAGGATGTCGCCGCGACGGGCTCCGCCTCGGTGCTCCGTCCGCGACCTCGGCCGCGCGACGTGCGTCCGCCGCGCCCGACGCCGGTGCCCTCGGTCTGCTTGTCGGGGACCTCGGTCATCGACAGGTCGGTGTCGCCGTCCGCCACCCGACGTCCCGAGCGCGAGCCCTTCTCGACGCGCGCCAGCTGGATGATGTCGGTGAACTGGTCGGCGACCTCGATGAGGTCAGAGCTCGTGTTGCCACGGAAGCTGATGACCTCGACACGGACACCCTGCTCCTGGACCGCCCGGATGGCCGGGTGCGAAATCGCCGTCGCCGGAGACGACGATCGCGATGTCCAGGTTGCGGGCCGTCTTCATCATGTCGACGACGAGCTCGATGTCGAGGTTCGCCTTGACCTTGCCGTCGCCGTACTTGCGGATGTCCTTGCTGACGACCTTGTAGTTGCTCCGGCGCAGGAAGTCGTGGAAGTTGCGCTGGTTCTCGTTGTCCGGGTCGAGGCCCGTGTAGGCGTACGCCCGCACGAGATCCCGGCCGGCCGAGGCCGACTTCAGCAGCGTGACGTAGTCGATGTCCACGCCGGCCGCCTTGGCCGCGTAGAAGATGTTCGCCACGTCTACGAAGACGGCGACGTTCTTGCCCAACTGATACTCCTTGGGTATGTGGTTGACGCCCGGCCGGCGCGATCGCGCTGCTCGGCGGGACGGTTGATCAGGTGCGGCGCGCGGTGGTTCCCACAGCGGCCACGATTCGTTGGATGCGCGGGCCGGCCGGCGTGAAACCGCGGGCCGCCCAGCGGGCGAGGGCCGTCGGGTCGTCCGGACGGGCTGCCTCCACGAGGGTGCAGCCCTTGTTGCTCGCCGAGCGGACGACCTCCTCGAGGAGGGCGTCGGTCACACGGTCCGCGTCGTGGTCGGGGTCGACGACCAGGAGATCGATGGTGCCGACGAAGCCGCCGGCACGGACCGACGGACGAAGGGCCAGGACGGCCCCGCCCACGACGTGGCGCTGGCTCTCGGCGACGAAGATGCTGGCCTGCGGCAGGTAGACCAGCTGGCGCAGGAGATCTGCGGCATCGAGCGGGCTCGCGCCACGCCGTCGACGCGGAGATCCGGATCGCTCAGGGCGACGAGACGATCGATATCGGTGACACGGGCGGCTCGGACCAGGTATTCCACGCCGAAGGTTTCGCACCTCGAAAGGACGGCGACCGTCGGCCCCTCGACCGGGACAACCGACCCGTGGTCGGCACCGTCGGGCCTGCGATCCGGCCGCCGCGCGATGAGGACGCGGCGCGGATGCGGCCGACCGGTATTGCATTCGGGTCGCCGGTGCCTATGATACGGCATCGTTTCGGCGGTCACCTGCGCGCCGCCCGAACACGGTCCTGCGTCGCCTCCGTCACGCACCGCGCTCGCTCCGTCGACGCCCTGGGAGGGCACCGTCGAGGGACAGCGCGTGAGGGTGGACGGTGCGTCTTCGCATCTGCCGGATCGGGTAGGGCCGGGTGCCACCGAGCGACGGACGTCCGGGAGGTTCCGGGCGATCCTGGTACCCAGGAGGAGAATGCATGAGAAAGACCAAGGTCGGGGCGCTTGCCGCCGTCGCGATGCTCGCCTTTGCGGCGTGCAGCGGCGGACGGCGGCGGGACAGCGAGCAAGGGCGAGATCGAGATCTGGTCCTCGCTGCCGCGCCAGGGTTCGAGCAAGGCCCAGACCGACACGATCGTCAACGCGATCAACATGGCCATCGAGGAGAAGGCCGGCGGCAAGGCCGGCGGTTACACGATCGTCTACAAGGACGTCGACGACTCCACGGCCGCCGCCGGCAAGTGGGACGAGGCGACCGAGATCAAGAACGCCAACGACGCCGTCGCCAACGACAAGCTCGTGGCGTACATCGGCACGTTCAACTCGGGTGCTGCCAAGCTGTCGATCCCGATCCTCTGCGGTAAGGGCATCGTGATGATCAGCCCGGCCAACACGGGCGTCGGCCTGACCAAGCCCTTCGAAGAGGGCGAGCCGGACAAGTACTACCCGAACGGCTGCAAGAAGAACTACACGCGCGTCATCCCGGACGACGACCTCCAGGGCGAACGCTGGCGCGAAGTGGGCGTCCCAGCTCGAGCGCAAGAACGTCTACATCCTCGACGACACCGAGGTCTACGGCAAGGGCATCGCCGACGTCTTCGATTCGAGGGCTGCGGAGTATGGCCTGACCGTCCTCGGCCGCGATGGCATCGACGGCAAGGCGTCCGACTACAAGGCCCTGGCCGAGAAGATCAAGGCCACCAACCCCGACCTCGTCTACTACGGCGGGATCACCCAGAACAACGCCGGCCAGCTGTGGCGCGACCTGCGCGACGCGATGCCGGACGTCAAGCTCATGGGTCCCGACGGCATCTACGAGGGCGAGTTCCTCGAGGCTGCCGCGGCAGCCGCGGAAGGCAGCTACATCACCTTCGGTGGCGTGCCGCCGGACCAGCTGACCGGCAAGGGCGCGGAGTTCGTCGACAAGTACACGGCGAAGTACCCGAACAACCCGATCGAGGGCTACACGGCCTACGGCTACGAGGCGGCGCAAGGTCGTCCTCGCGGCCATCGAGCGGGCTGCTGCCAAGAACCCGGCCGACGTCGCGGCGCTCCGAGCCCTCGTCCTCGACGAGGTCAAGGCGACGAAGGACTACGACGGCGTGCTCGGCACGTGGAGCTTCGACGCCGACGGTGACACCAGCCGCGACGACGATGTCCGGTCTGATCATCACCGGCGGCGAGTTCAAGTTCGACACCGTCATCGAGTAGCTCCCTCCTTCGGAGAGGAACAACGGCCGGCCGCTCGGCAGCGCGTCGAGCGGCCGGCCACCATCCACTGACCTCCGGCACTACCGTGAGGAGAGGGCGTTGGAGGAGCTGGTCAAGGCGCTGACGATCGGCCTGACGAACGGCTTGGTCATCGCGCTGATCGCGATCGGGTACACCCTCGTCTACGGCATCCTCGAACTCATCAACTTCGCCCACGCCGACGTGTTCATGCTCGGCACGGCATTCACCTTCTTCGCCACCGAGCTCATCGTCGGCGCCCTGGGCATCCCGGCGATCGGCGCTCCTCGCGCTGCTCCTCACGTTCATGGCGCTGCCGATCGTCATGCTACTGACCGCGGGGATCAATGCCGGCATCGAACGCGTGGCCTATCGGCCCCTGCGCAACGCCCCGCAGATCTGGCCCCGCTGATCAGCGCGATCGGGATGTCCTTCGTGCTGCAGAACATCGGCCTCGTCCTGCTCGGTCCGTCACAGAAGGCGGTCGAGCCCGTGCTTCCGCGGACCGATCTCGTCACCTTTCCGAGCGGCGCGTCGTGGTTCGGGGTCGACGAGCGTCGATGGTCCTCTCGGTCACGATCCCGCTCCTGCTCGCCCTGCGCTGGTTCGTCGGCAGGACGCGGCAGGGCAAGGCGATGCGGGCCACCGCCCAGGATCGCGAGGCGTCCGGCCTGATGGGCATCGACGTCAACCGGACGATCTCGCTGACCTTCCTCATCGCCGGCGCGCTGGCCGGTGCGGCCGGGCTGGTCGTCGCCCTGTACTACGGCCAGACGTTCTTCCAGTTCGGCTTCCAGTTCGGCCTGCTGTCATTCACGGCCGCGGTCATCGGCGGGATCGGCAACCTGACCGGGGCCACGCTCGGCGGGATCGTCATCGGCCTGATCGCCGCGATGTCGGACCGGTTCCTCGAGGCGAAGTGGACACAGCGTCATCGTCTTCTCGCTCCTGATCCTCGTCCTGGTCTTCCGGCCCGACCGGGCTCCTGGCCGAGAAGGCAGTCGGAGCGTGCCTGACATGACGAGCGCCGTCCGCGCGCCGAGACCGTCGATCCCCAACCCGCTCGCCGGGATGGACGACCGGCGGCGGCAGCTGGTCCTCCTCGGCATCGTCGCGCTCGTCGCGATCGTCTACCCACTGGTCTACCGATCGCTGGAGTCGGCGGCCCCGTTCATCCCATGGCCGGGCACCGCCGTCCTCATCTACTGCGCGACCTTCGCGATCCTGGCGCTCGGGCTGAACATCGTCATGGGCTTCGCCGGGCTGCTCGACCTGGGCTACGTGGCGTTCTACGCGATCGGCGCCTACACGACCGCGTTCCTCGCCTCGCCCCACTTCGGCATCCACATCAGCTGGTGGATCGTGGTCTGGCATCGCGGTCGGCCGTCGGCGGCCGTGTTCGGGATCCTGCTCGGCGCGCCCGACGCTGAAGCTGCGCGGCGACTACCTGGCCATCGTGACCCTCGGATTCGGCGAGATCGTCCGACATCGTCTTCCGCAACCTCGGCGACTTCACGCTTCGCCCTGCCGGCCTTCCTCGGTGGCGCGATCCTGATCGGCCCGAACGCCAACCTGACCGGCGGCAACGTCGGGCATCAACCCGATCGACCCGCCGACCATCCCGATACCCGGGCCATGGGGCAACCAGATCGTGTTCTCCAACCAGAACCCGATCGCGTCGTTGGTACCTGGTCCTGGCGCTGCTGGCCTTGACCTATCTTCGATCTGCATGCCGCCTGCGCGACTCCAAGCTCGGTCGCGCCTGGATGGCCATCCGCGAGGACGAGACCGCGGCGGCCGCGATGGGCATCAACACCGTCACCACGAAGCTGCTGGCGTTCTCGCTGGGCGCCAGCTTCTCGGGCTTCGCCGGGCGCCTTCACCGGGGCCTACCAGACGGCGATCTTCGCGGAGAGCTTCAACTTCAACGTCTCGATCCTCGTGGTGTGATCATCATCCTCGGCGGCATCGGCTCGCTGCGCGGCGTCGTCATCGGCGCCTTCGCGGTGCCAGTACGTCAACCAGACGCTGCTGCGCGTTCCTCGGCGACAACGTCCTCAACGCCCCGATCAACGCGCTCGGCGCTGCGACGGGCATCGAGCTGCTGCGCGACTTCAAGCCTGGTCACCTACAACTACCTGATCTTCGGCATCGTGCTCGCCGATCATGATGATCAACCGGCCCGAGGGCCTGTTCCCGGTCGAGGCGGCCAAGGCGGAGATGCACGGCATCGGCGTGGCCGCGGAGGTGACACGGCCGGCTCGTCGGACGAGCTGGCCGTCGCCGAGGAGACTCGAGGTCGGTCCGAGCTCGAGGAGGCGCCGCTGCCCGATCCGACGCTCCGACAGCGCCGAGCCGCCCGCCGGAACGCCGACCCGGAGCCGCGACGAGGAGCCGCCGGCATGACGGCCGACGCCGGCCGTCGCAGCCCGAGACGGGCGGCGACCTGCTCGTCGCCAAGGGCTGCACGAAGCGGTTCGGCGGGCTGGTCGCGGTCAGCAACATCGACTTCACGATCCCGCGCGGCGTCGATCGTGAGCCTCATCGGTCCCAACGGCGCCGGCAAGACGACGTTCTTCAACATGATCACCGGCCTGTACGTCCCGACCGAGGGCTCGATCGTGTTCGACGGCACGGAGCATCACCGGCCGCAAGCCGCACGAGGTCGTCCGTCTCGGGATCGCCCGGACGTTCCAGAACATCCGCCTGTTCGGCAACATGACGGCCGAGGAGAACGTGCTCGTCGGCCTGCACCACCGGCTCAAGGGCCGCTGGTTCGGCGCCGATCCTGCGGCCGCCGTCGATCCGGCGCGAGGAGGAGGAGGCGCACGACCGAGGCGCATGGAGCTGCTCGAGCTGGTCGGGCCTCGAAGCGGCGCTCGCCAGACCCTCGCCCGCAACCTGCCGTACGGCGACCAGCGGCGCCTGGAGATCGCCCGCGCGCTGGCCACGGACCCGAAGCTGCTGCTGCTCGACGAGCCGACCGCCGGCATGAACCCCGAGGAGACCCGCCGGCTGACCGACTTCGTCCGCGAGCTGCGCGACGCGACTCGGCCTGACCGTCCTCCTGATCGAGCACGACATGAAGGTGGTCATGGGCATCAGCGACCGCGTCACCGTCCTCGACCACGGCGAGAAGATCGCCGAGGGCACGCCGGCCGAGGTGCGCGCCGACCGCGGGTCATCGAGGCCTATCTCGGGCCGCGGCGCGGCTGGGGCGGGCTGACCGATGGCGCTGCTCGAGCTGCGCGACGTCCACACCTACTACGGCAACATCCACGCCCTGAAGGGCATCTCGCTGACGGTCGACAGGGCGAGATCGTCACGCTCATCGGCTCCAACGGCGCCGGCAAGTCGACGACCCTCAAGACGATCAGCGGGCTGCTCCGCCCGCGCCAGGGCGAGATCCACTTCGAGGGCGAGCGGCTCGACGGGCATCCCGCCCCACGATGATCGTGGCGAAGGGCATCTGCCAGTCGCCCGAGGGGCGCCGCATCTTCCCGCGCATGACGGTCCGCGAGAACCTCGAGATGGGCGCCTTCCAGCGGACCAAGGGCGCCGACCTCGACGCCGACTTCGAGCGCGTCTTCACGCTCTTCCCGCGGCTCAAGGAGCGCGCTCCGCCAGAACGGCGGGACGCTGTCCGGCGGCGAGCAGCAGATGCTGGCGATCGGGCGCGCCCTGATGGCCCGGCCCGAAGCTGCTGCTGCTCGACGAGCCGTCGATGGGTCTCGCGCCGATCCTGGTCGAGCAGATCTTCGACATCATCAAGGACATCAACGCGGCCGGCACGACCGTGCTGCTGGTCGAGCAGAACGCGCTCATGGCGCTCGGCATCGCCGCGCGCGGCTACATCCTCCAGACCGGCGAGATCGTGCTCCAGGACTCGGCCGAACGACTGATCGTCGAACCCCGAGGTCCAGAAGGCCTACCTGGGCGGCTTGACCCCAGCGTCGCGCCGGCGGCGCCGGTCAGGCGGACGGCGCCGGCGATGCCGGCCGACCCGCATGCGGTTGCCGCAGACGGCGGCCTCGCACCACACGCGGTTCCCGCGCGGCGACCGGTCGACGAACAGGAACCGGCAGCGGGGATTGCCGCAACGGCGCAGCCGCTCGCGGACCTCGGCCAGCGCGAGGGCCGCCGGTAACAGGTCGTCGGCGACGCCGTCCCAGCCGGTCCCCGCCGAATGGCGCGTGCGGTCGGATCGCACCCGAAAGGCGACGGCCGCGAGCGCATCGTCGAGCTCGCGTCGCCAGCGCCCGACGTCGAGTGCCGGCTCGTCGGCCGAGCGCGCCCAGGCGACGCGCGGATGGCGACGCAGCCGGGCGAGCTGGCGCCGCGGTGGGAGGTACGGCCGGGACCGGGAGTCGTGGTCGCCGAGGAAGCTCGGCGGCGACGGCCGGGGCGTCGAGGTGGTCATGGTCCGGCTCGCCCGCTCGGGCACGGCGACGATAGTGCCCGCCCGGGCCGTGGATCTGTTGGCGAGCCCCAAGGCGGCCTCGGGACCGAGGCGCCATGTAACGCCATATCCATCGACGGGTTGAGGTTACACATGCGCGCGATGAGCCGGACCGATCGTCGCGCTCGTCGCCGCCCGCCTGCGCCGACGGGGGGCCACCGCGGCGGTCTCCATGGCCGCGGTCGGTGCGGCGACGGCGCTGGTCGCCGTCGTCGTCGGGGATCGGCCTCGTCGCGGCGGACGCGCACCGTGCGCGACAGGCGCTCGGCGTCGACCGGCACCGACCGGCCGGTCGTCCGCGTCTCGCACTTCTCGGCCACGTCGACGCGACGTCGCCGCGACCGATGGCCGGCGCCGGGTCTGCGCTCGACCGACGCTCGCGCGTTCGCCGAGCCGACCGGTGCGCGGCGTGATCGTCCGGCGAGCTCGCGACCTCGAGCCACCCGTCGTCGAGCTCGTCGTCGGCGTCGACGATGCCGGGCCGATGGATCGACGCTCATCGAGGGCCGCCTGCCGGCGCCGTGCCTCGACGGGCGCCGCATGCGAGGCCATCCTGCTCTCCGAGGACGCGCCGCGACGCCGACTTCAGCGTCGCCCGGCCGGCGCTCGGACCTCGAGCTCACGATCGTCGGACGCGGCCGGCTCGATCGCGCCGTCCCGTTCGGCGTCCTCGACCAGCGCGGGCCCGTTCGGCGAGACCGGCCGGCGGCGGCGACTACCAGACGGGCCGGCGCCAGCCCGGCCGTCCTGCTGGTGACGGCGTCGACGCCCTGGCCGCCGAGCCCGGCCCTCGAGCGGACCGGGCGGACCTACGTCTGGACCGCGCCGCTGGTCGATCGGCGCGATCCATCCGTGGACGGCGAGGCGTTCCGCGAGCCGTGGCCGAGGCGCGACGCGCGACCTGTCGGCGCAGGACAGCGCGTTCACGATCGCCAGCCCGATCGGCACGCATCGCCACGGAGCTCGCCCGGGCCGATGCCGCGCGCGGCCGGCTGCTGCTCATCGGCTCGCTCGGCGTCGCGATCCTGCTGGCCTTCGCCGTCTTCCTCGCCCTCGTCGTGCGCGACGACGTCGCCGCCGAGGTCGCCCGCCTGACGCGCGGTCGGTGCCGGCGCCGGCGACCGGGTCGCCTTCCTGGTCCTCGAGGCGGTCGTCCCGGCACGTCGGCGGCGGGGTCATCGGGTGGGCCGCCGGCGCGCTGCTCGTCGGCGGGCCTCGCGGCTGGGCCGGCGTCGATATCGGCGCGGTCGTGGCGCGGCGCCGTGCTCGCGCCCGGCGCGCGCTTGGCGCGGCGATCGCCGTCTGGTGGTCGTGGCCGTCGCGGTCGACCGCCGTGCGACCGCGCCCCGGTCGGCCCGGGCGCGCCGGCTCGTCCGGTCGGCGGCGTCGTCGGCGGTGACGGCGGTCGTGCATCGCTGCGGCTGGCAGGTCGCCGCCGGCGGACCGCTCGGCGCCGACGCGCTGGCCGCGGCACTGGCCAGCCCGGTCGTCGTGCTGCTGCCGCCCGCGCTCGCCTTCCTGCTCGCGCTCGGTTCGTGATCGCCGCGCTGCCGCCGTGCTGCGCGCGCTCGCCAGCCGGCGGTCGGCGGCGCTCCGCTGCCCGGTCCGCCTGTCGCTGCTCTCGATCTCGCGCGAGCCCGGACGGCCCGCCGCGACGCTGACGCTGCTCGCGTTCAGCCTCGGCGCGATCGTCTTCGCGCACGGGCTGGTCGGCCACGCTGCAGCACGGGGATCGAGGACGCCGCCGCCTACCGCTCGGGCCTCGACCTGCGGGTCACGGAGCTCGGGACCGGGCTGTCGATCGCGCGCTCCGTCGTGCCGGTCGACCGCTACGCGACCCTCGGGCGCGGACGTCCGGGCGGTCCCCGTCTACCGCGACGCCAGCACGACGCAGCCGGGCGGCCGCGTCGAGATCGTCGGCATCGACCCCGGCGCGCTTGGCCGACCCTGCCCGGCTGGCGCGCGGACTTCTCGACGACGTCCCGTGCCGAGCTGGCCGACCGCCTGCGGTTCCGCCCCGGCCGGCGGCTGGCAGGTCGGCGGGCATCGCCTGCCCGCCGGCGAAGCGCGCCTCGACGCTCCGCTTCCGCTACAGCGGCGAGCCGCTGCGGCTCGACGCGCATCGTCGCGACCGACGGCGGCGACAGCGCGCCGGTCCCGTCGGCACGATCCACGACGGGATGACGTCCGCCGCGGCCGATCTGCCGGACGGCGCGCGTCGGCGGCACGCTGACCGCGCTCATCTTCCACAACGACCGGATCGTCGCCGGGCTCCGGGCACCAGCACGAGCGTGTTCGCGCGCGACCGTCGACCTTCGAGGGCCTCGACGGCCTGGTCGACGACCGACCCGATCGACCTCGAGGTCTTCACGGTCGTCAGCGCGGTCATCATCCGAGCGCCGCAGGCGACCGACGGGCTGGCCTGCCGGCCATCGTCAGCCCCGATCTCGCGGCCGAGGCGCGCGGCCGACGGCCGCCTCGACCTCGCACGTCGGCAACGGCGGCTCGCTCCCGCTGCGCGTCGTCGGGCGTCGCCGACCGGGCACCGACGGTCGTCGATGCCGCGCCCGCGATTCGTCGATCGTGCCGCTCGATCCGTTCCTCGTCGCGCTCGCGTCCGCCGGTGCCCGGGTCGGGACGGCCGTCCGAGATGTGGATCGACCGTCGACCGACGAGCGCGCATCGACGAGGTCCGCGCGGCGCTGGCCGACCCGCCGTTCCGGTTCGCCCGAGGTCACCGAGCGGGCCGACCTGGTCGCCGAGCGCGCCGGCCGACCCGCTCAGCCAGGCCATCGTGTGGGCGCTGGTCGTCGCTGCCCTGGCCGGACTCGTCCTGTCCGTCGCGGGCTGCTCGTCTGGGGGCCGTGACCGACCTCCGCGACGAGCGCGGCGAGCTGGCCGACCTCGAGGCCCAGGGCGTGCCGCCCAGTCGCCCTGCGCTGGCACGCCCTGGCGCGGACGGCCTGGCTGGCGATCGGTGGGGGCGCTGGCCGGGCTCGCCGTCGGGCTGGTGCTCATGGCCGTCGTCGTGACCGGCGACCCTGGCCCTCGACGGCCGAGGGCACGCGCGCCGATCCCGCCGCTCGTCGTCGTCCTGCCGCTCGTGCCGATCGCCGCCATGGTCGGCGGGGTCGTGCTGCCTCGTGATCGCGATCGTGGCCTGGCTCGCTCGGCGGACGTACGGCCGGGCGACGCTTGGCGAGCGTCGTGCGCCCACGGTGGGCCGCCGCGCCGACGTGGCCTGGTCGGCCGGCCAGGAGGGCTCGATGGCTGACGCGATCACGGCCTCGGGGCTCATCCGCGATCCATCCGTCGGCCGGCGGTCCGGTCGCCGCGCTGCGCGGTCTCGACCTGCGCGTCGAGGTCGGCGAGGTGGCGGCGGTCGTCGGGCCGTCCGGCTCCGGCAAGTCCACGCTCCTGCGGCTCGTGGCCGGCCTCGACCGGCCGTCCGCCGGCCGTCTGGCCGTGCTCGGCCGCGACCTCGCGATCGGCCGTCGGCCGGGCAGCTCGACGCCCACCGGCGCGACCGCGTCGGCGTCGTCGAGCAGCACTACCGGCGGGCGCTGTCGCCGTACCTGCCGGTCGCGCGGGCCATCGGCCTGCCGCTGGCCCTGCGCGGCGATGGCCCAGGCCGAGCGAGACCGACCCGCGTCGCCGAGCTGCTCGAGCGGTCGGGCTGCCCGGATCGCGGCGAGCGCGCTACCGCCACCAGCTGTCCGGCGGCGAGCAGCAGCGCGTCGCCTTCGCCGTCGCGCTCGCCGCCCGCCCGGCCCTGCTCCTCGCCGACGAGCCGACCGGCGAGCTGGACGGCGCCACGGCCGAGACGATCCTCGGCGTCCTGCGCGACCTCGTCCGCGCCGAGGGGACGACCTGCCTCATCGTGACCCACGACGAGCTCGTCGAGCGGGTCGCGGACCGGGTCATCCACGTCGCCGACGGGCGGGCCGTCGCCGAGCGGGTCGGACCGCCCGGGATCGCACGCCGCGAGCGCGTCCGCGACGGCCAGGGCTGGCTGGCCCCGGCGCTGCCCGAGCCCACGTGCACCCCGTCGGCCGCGGCGGTCCGCGCCGATCGAGGCGCGACGCGGTCCTGCTCGACGCGGCCGCCCGCCACTACGGCGACGGGTGCGGCCGGGGCGCTGGGCCTGCCGCCGACGAGCGCGTCGTTCGGGCGCGGCAGGTTCCACGCGATCACCGGCCCGTCGGGCAGTGGCAAGACCACGCTCCTGCGCCTCGTCACCGGGCTCGACCGACCGACCGAGGGCCGGGTCGTCACCCTCGGCACGGACCTCGCGAGCCTCGATCGCGACGGCCTGGCCACGTTCCGGTCCGGCACGCATCGGCATCGTCGACCAGGTCCGCGACCTCGTGCCGTTCCTGTCGGCCCGCGAGAACGTGGAGCTCGGCCTGGCGATCCGCGGCCATGACGGTCCGCCGAGGCCGGGAACGCGGCCGTGGCCGCGCTCGAGCCGGTTCGGCCTGGCCGAGCACGCCGAGCGCGCGCCCGACGGCCTGTCGGCCGGCGAGCGGCTGCGGGTCGCCATGGCCCGGGCGATGGCGCCGAGCCCGAGCTCCTCGTCCTCGACGAGCCGACCGCGGCGCTCGACCGGTCCGGGGCGCGGGCCGTGGCCCGGCTGCTGGCCGGAGCTCGAGCCGAGGGACGGGTGACGATCATCGCGACGACCCACGACCCGGCCCTCATCGACGCCGCCGTCGGACCGCCTCGACCTGGCCGCCCTGCGGCGACAGCGGCCCGGCGAGCGGGCATCGACGCCGGGTGCCGAGGCTGGGCGCCTCAGCGGTAGAGCGGCTCGCGGGTCATCCGCCAGACGGCCCGCGACAGGATCGGCGAGGCCCAGGCCGGCGAGCCACAGGCCCGGGCCGTTGGTGAACACCTGGGCCGGCTCGGCGAACCGGAACACGCCCAGCGGCGAGCAGCTCGACCACCCGCCAGCGCGAACGCCGACCCAGCCGACGACGGCGAGGAGCGCGTAGGACATCCAGCGATCGATCGCCGGTCGGGCCGGTCGCCGACCGCGTAGGGCAGCGCGACGAGCAGCAGCGTCGCGACGCCCGACCAGGAAGACGAGGATGCCGCTCCCCTCGAAGGCGTTGCCCTGCAGCGGCGGGATGCCCCGTGGCGCCGCCGAGCTGCCACCAGGGCAGCACGCAGCCGATGAGGATGACGACGCCGCCGACCGCGGCCAGCGTCCGACCCCCGCCCAGGGGCCGTCGATGCATCGTCACGCCTCGTCGGCCTCCGGTGCTCGACCCGCGCCGTAGACCTCGGGCTTGAGCACGCCGACGAAGCGCAGGTTGCGGTAGACCTCGCCGTAGTCGAGGCCGTAGCCGACCACGAACTGGTCCGGGATCTGGAAGCCGATGTAGTCGACCGGGATCTCGACGAGCCGACGGGCGGGCTTGTCGAGCAGGGTGCAGATGCGCAGCGACCGGGGGTTCTTGCCGCGCAGGTAGCGGATCAGGTAGTTGAGCGTCAGGCCCGGTGTCGATGATGTCCTCGACGATGAGGACGTCCTCGCCCTCGATGCTCGCCGACAGGTCCTTGAGGATCCGCACGAGGCCCGACGACTCGGTCGCGTTGCCGCCGTACGAGCTGACCTCCATCAGGTCGATCCGGAGCGGCAGGTCGATGGCGCGCATCAGGTCGGCCATGAACGGCAGCGAGCCCTTGAGCACCGACACGAGGGTGAGCGGCCGGCCCGGCGTAGTCCGCCGCGATCCGGGCGCCCGAGCTCGGCGACCTTGGCCGGCGATCTGCTCCTCGGACGAGCAGGATCTCGCCGATGTCGGCGTGCAGGTCGACCAGGCGGGTCGCTCATCGGCCGCCGACCTCGGCTCGTGTCGGTCCGGCACGGGGTCGCCGGTCGCCGGGTCCGGCGCCGGCCCGTCCGATCAGGCCGGCCGTCCGCGCGGCGCCCGGCGCACGGCGGCTCGAGGGCTGCGCCCGCGCGTCCGGCGGCGGTCACGGCGAGATCGACGGCGTAGGGCAGGGCGACCTGGCCCGACGAGCCGGACAGCGCCGTCGACCAGGGCGATGCTTGCCGTACTTGAGCATCAGCGCCCGGAAGTCGCGCGCGTAGAAGAGCTTGATGTTGATCGCCGGGATACAGCTCGCGCAGCCGGCGCAGCTTGCGGTTCTTCTTGCGCACGAGCTTCTGGCGCAGCGTCGTCATCTCGAGGTACAGGTCGAGGTCGGGCAGGTAGAAGTCGGGCGAGAAGCTCTCGACGACCGCGCCGTCGAGGTTCCACAGGATCGGGAACGTGTGCGGCTCGTACTCCCAGCGGACTGCATAGAAGTCGAGGATGCGGGCCATCTCCGCCTCGCTGGCATGGGCGAACGGGGTGCGGGGTTCCATCGGCCGCCAGTCTACCCGAGCGGCCGTCGACCCGACGACCCCGGGGCCCGTGCCGTGCGTTGCGGCCCGATACCCCCCGGGGGTATCATGGCGACCATGGCCACCACCGCCGCGACGGGCGCGCACCGCCCGCGCCGAGTCACTTCCGGCACAGCTACGCCAAGGACACGGCCCAGCTGATGCGCCGCCTGTCGCGCATGGAGGGTCAGGTCCGCGGCATCGCCCGGATGATCGAACGCGAGGAGTACTGCGTCGACATCCTCCAGCAGACCGCCGCCCTGCGCGCGGCCGTCGATTCGCTGTCGATCCTCGTCCTCGAGGACCATGTCCAGGGCTGCGTCCGGACCGCCGCCGAGCGCGGTGAGGCCGACCAGTACGTCGACGAGGTCATCGACGTCGTGCGGCGGACGCTCGGCCGACCGGTGCGCAGCACACCCCGTTCGACGTAGGCCCGACCCCGTACCTTCGGCGCCGACGCGGGACGACTCCGGGGGATGTCGCCCGGATGCACCGGCGCGCCACGATCGGGGACGCATGACCGATCCGCAGCGCGCGGCGCCCGTCGGGCAGCCGGGCGCACCACCGCACGTCGCCCCGCCGCGCCCGTTCGTCGAACGCCGGCGGGCATCCCGACGTGCCGCCGACCGCCTGGCCGACGAGGAACGCCACCTCCTGGCCGTCGCCCTCGATGTCCTCGCCTCCGACCACCCGGCGGAGGGGCGCCTCGCCGGGTTGCTCGACCTGCTCGCCGATACCGTCGGTGCCGAACGGGCGGCACTCGTCGCCGGCGGCGAACCGCGGCGTGCCGCCGTCGCGTCGTCGGGACCCGACGACGACGTCGCGGCGATGGGCCTCGCCACCTGGCTCGATACGTCGGCGCCGCGCAGCCGTGCGCGGCGAGTCGCCGCCGCACCGGCCCACGTGCTCGTCGCGACCCGAACCACGCGGCGACCGGCCGACCGGCGACGGACCGTGGCCGGCGGCCCGTTCTACGCCTGGTTGCCGATCCCGGCGGCGGGCGACGTCACGCTCGGGTTCTCGTTCGCCCGCCCGACCGATGCGACGACCGTCGGCGACCGCCTCCCGCCGGCGCTCGCCAGGCACGCCGCGGTCGCCCTGGCCCTCGTCACCGAATCGATGAGCACCGAGCGCGAGCTCGTGGCGCTGCGGGCCGGGAAAGGCGAGCGCGACCGGTTCGTGTCGACCATCGCGCACGAGCTGCGCACACCGCTGACCGGCCTGTCCGGCTACCTGGACCTGATCCTCGATGGCCAGGTCGACGACGAGGCGGTCGAGCGCGAGTTCCTCGAGCGCGGGCGCTCGATCGTCGCCTCGATGGACGCCCTGGTCGGCGACCTGCTCGAGCTGTCCAAGCTCGAGTCGGGCTCGCTCGGCCTCGAGAGCGCGCCGTTCTCGGTCGCCGATGCGCTGCACGCGGTCAGCTCGGGGCTGCTGCCGATCGCCCTCCAGCGCGGCGTCCGGCTCCTCAACACGCCCCCGCCGCGCATCCGGACCGCGACGGGCGACCGTCGACGGGTCGAGCAGATCGTGACCAACCTGGCCGGCAACGCGCTCAAGTTCGCGAGCGACGGCGGCGAGGTCGAGATGGCCGGCTGGACGGACGGCCCCATCGCGGTGATCGCGGTCCGCGACGAGGGACCCGGGATCGGCGCCGAGGACCGCGGTCGGATCTTCGAGCGCTTCTACCGGATGGCCGACCACGAGCGGGTGACCGGCACCGGGCTCGGGCTGCCCATCTCGCGGGACCTGGCCCGGACGATGGGCGGGGAGCTCGACGTCGCCAGCATGCTCGGTGTCGGGTCCGCCTTCGTCCTCGTCCTGCCCGGCCCCGGCGCGCCCGTCGAACCCGAGGTCATCGAGAACGCGACGGCGGCCGCCCTCGAGTACGAGACCGACCGGCTCGAGGCCGTCGCGGCGATCCGCTCGGCGAAGGGTCGCCGCTCCTCGGCACGGCCCGCGCCGCAGGTGGCCCGTCCCGGGGCCACGGGGCCATCGCCGTCCGTCGGCTAGCCGACTTATCCACGGATCCACGCCGATCCGGCGAGTTGGTGGAAAACCCGGTTGACGCCGGCCGGTCGCGACTCGTACCGTGCCCATCCCGCACTAGGGCGAACCGCGAGGGTAACGAGGTCCACGAGGGGCTCGGGGAGACCCAGCCACGAACCGGATGGATCGCGGAAGACCAGACGATCGTCCGCACCTGGTGCGAGCCGAGTCGACGCCGGGAGCGGTGCCGCGCCCTGTGGTACGCAGGTCAAGGAGGCGTACCGTTGGATCGCAGGCGCGAGCCGCTCCCGACGCGCGTCCAGGACACGGCGGGCCTCCCGGAGTCGTTCCACGCCGAGCTTCGCCGTGGGCTCGGGGCCCTGGGCATCGACCTCCCGGCGGCCGCCCGCGATGCCATCGACGGGCACGTCCGCCTGCTGCTGGCGTGGAACGTGGCGATCAACCTGACCGCGGTGACCGAGCCGGTCGAGGTCGCCCGCCGCCATGTCGTCGATAGCCTCACCGCCGTGTCCTGGCTCCGCGCTCGCGGGGTCGATCGGGTGCTCGATGTCGGGTCCGGCGGCGGGTTCCCCGGTTTCCCGCTGGCCGCCGCGATCCCCGGCCTCGAGGTCGTCCTGCTCGAGCCGATCGCCAAGAAGGGCCGGTTCCTGACGACGGCCGTGGAGGCGGTCGGCCTCGACGCACGTGTCCGGGTGGTGATCGCCCGGGCCGAGGACCTTGCTCGAGACCCCGCCGAGCGGGGACGCTGGCCGGCCGTGACCGCCCGCGCCGTCGGATCGACCGCCGACCTGGTCGAGCTCGCCTTCCCGCTGCTCGGACGGGGCGGGTCCCTGCTCGCCTGGAAGCGCGGCTGATCTGAGCTCGGAGCTGACGGCCGCCCGACGCGCGGTCGATGCGCTGGGCGGCGGCGACATCGAGATCGAGCCGATCGACGCCCCCGGGCTGCCCGAACACTGCCTCGTCGTCGCGACCCGCGCTCCCGGTCGCGACGTCCCCGACGCGTACCCGCGAGCGCCGGCCGCCCGCGGCCGACGGTCGTGGTGAGCGTCGGTCGTCGGGCGGACGACCACGACTGCTACCCTCTTCGCCGATGCGCATCGCCGTCCTCTCGGACATCCACAGCAATATCGTGGCGCTCGATGCGGTCCTCCAGCACGCCGGCGCGGTCGACGCCGTGTGGCACCTGGGCGATGTCGTCGGCTATGGCCCTGACCCCGATGCCGTCGTCGGGCGCCTCATCGAGCGGAACGCGACCGGCGTCCGAGGCAACCACGATGCCGCCGCGATCGGCGGACGCGAGATCGACTGGTTCAACGAGGACGCGCGCGCGGCCGCGGAGTGGACCCGGGACACGATCTCGACGGGCACCCGCGCATGGCTGGCGGCCTTGCCGGAGCGGCGCACGGAGGCCGATGTGAGCCTGGTCCACGGCAGTCCCCGCGACCCCCTGCGCGAATACATCACGGACGCGCGTGTCGCGGGCGACAACCTCGCGCTGCTCGAGACCCCGCATGGGCTGCACGGCCACACCCACGTGCCGGTCGCCTGGGTGGCGACGGCCGACCGGGTCGGGCTCGTCCGGACGGTCGACGGCACGGCCCTCGAGCTCGGCGATGACCGCACGCTGCTCAACCCGGGCAGCGTCGGCCAGCCCCGCGATGGCGACCCGCGCGCTGGCTATCTCATCCTGGACCTCGAGCTCGGGCGGGTGTCATGGCACCGGGTCGCCTACGACGTCGGCCGGGTCCAGGCCGCCATGCGCGCCGCGGCCCTGCCGGCCCGGTTGGTGGCTCGGCTGGCGATCGGTGCATGAGCGTGCGCGCATGACGCGCCTTCGCCGGTGATCGGCGGCAGGCGGCCACTCCAGGGTCGCAAGCCGGGCGACAAGCGGCTGCGTGTCGAGCGACCGCACGCCCCGTTCTTCCGGTACACGGGCAAGGGGCAGCTGACGGCCAAGGAGGCCGCCAGCGTCCCGACGACGCCCGGGGCGCGCCTGATCGCCCGGGTCCGCGCGGTCGTCCTCGGGCGACCGCTCCACCAGGACGAGGAGCTCGGCGAGCGCCTGTCGAAGCCCAAGGCGCTGGCCATCTTCAGCTCGGATGCCATCTCGTCGTCGGCCTACGCCACCGAGGAGATCATCCTGGCGTTCATCCTGGGCGGCGCCGCGCTCGCGGCGCTCGGCTGGTCGTTGCCGGTGGCGATCGCGATCGCGGCCCTGCTCGCCGTGGTCGCCTTCAGCTACCGCCAGGTGTGCATCGCCTACCCCACCGGCGGCGGCTCCTACTCGGTGTCGAAGGCGAACTTCGGACGGATGGCGTCGCTCGTGGCGGCCTCGGCGCTGCTCATCGACTACAACCTGACCGCAGCGGTATCGACGTCGTCTGCGGTCGAACAGATCGTATCGGCGTTCCCGGCACTCAGCGATGTCCGCGTCTGGATCGGGATCGGCGCGCTCGGCCTCATCACCGTGGCGAACCTGCGCGGCGTGCGCGAGGCCGGCAACATCTTCGCGGTCCCGACCTACCTCTTCATGTTCAGCGCGTTCGCCATGATCGCCATCGGGGCGTATCGGATCATCGTCCTCGGCGAGCATCACGCCCCGCCTCCCGAGGTCGTGGCGGCGACGGCCGAGGGCGCCGGAGCCGTGTCCCTCTTCCTCCTGCTCCGGGCGTTCGCATCCGGGGCCGTCGCCCTGACCGGGACCGAGGCGATCGCGACCGGGGTACCGGCCTTCAAGCCGCCCGAGGCGCGCAACGCGGCGACGACCCTGCTGGTGATGGCCGGCGTGCTGGCCATCCTGTTCATCGGGATCACGTTCCTCGCGACGAACTTCGCGATCTACCCGACGGATCCGACGTTGTTCGGCGAGATCGAGCACAAGACCGTGATCGCCCAGGTGGCCGAGACGGTCTTCGGCAACGGGCTCGTCTTCTACCTGTTCCAGGCCTTCACCGCGCTCCTGCTGTTCCTCGCCGCGAACACGAGCTTCGCCGCGTTCCCGCGGCTCGCCGCGGTGCTCGGCGAGGACGGCTTCTTCCCGCGCCAGTTCAGCTTCCGCGGCGACCGGCTGGCGTTCTCGACTGGCATCCTGCTGCTTGGTCTGATCGCCGCATCGCTGGTGATCATCGCCGAAGGACGCACCCATGCCCTGATCCCGCTCTACGCGGTCGGCGTGTTCATCGACTTCACGATCAGCCAGGCCGGCATGGTCCGCCACTGGCTGCGGACGCGCGACCGGGGCTGGCGCTCTCGCCTCGTGATCAACGCGGTCGGCTGCGCGGCGACCGCGGTCGTGGCGATCGTCGTGACCAGCGTGAAGTTCCTCGATGGGGCGTGGTTCGTGGTCGTCCTCATCCCGATCCTCGTGAGCCTGATGCTGTTCATCCGGCGCGAATACGACGCGCAGGAGAAGGAGCTCCACGTGCGCGAGGATCTCGTGGTCGAGGGGCCGCACCGCGAGCAGCGCGTCGTGATCCCGGTCAACGGCATCAATCGGGCGGTCATCCAGGCCGTGAACTTCGGCCGGACGATGAGCCCCGACATCCGGGCGGTGTTCGTGACCGAGGACCCTGACGAGGGCGAGGCGCTCCGCGAACGGTGGGAGCGCCAGGTCCCCGGCGTCCCGCTCGTCATCGTCGAGTCGCCGTACCGCGCGGTCATCTCGCCGGTCCTCGCCTACCTCGACGTGCTCGACCAGGCGTGGCCACCCGACAAGGCCGCTCCGATCACGATCGTCGTCCTGCCCGAATACGTCGCCCGCCATTGGTGGGAGCGCCTGCTCTACAACCAGACGGCGAAGCGACTCAAGGCGGCCATCCTCGGTCGCGAGCACACCGTCATCGCCGACGTGCCGTACCGCCGCGAGCAGTGACCCGATCGGGCTCCCGAACCTCACGGTGGTATCGTGGCCATCCATGTCGGACAACCAGACCGCACCGTTCCGTCGCGCGGTCGTGGCCCTCAACGGCGGGCCGAGCGACGCGCGGATCGTCCGGCTCGTGGCCGACGCCGTCGCCCGGACCAAGGCGGAGTTGATCGCCGTCCACGTCGTCGAGATCGATTGGACCCTGCCGCTCGACGCCGATATCGCCGGGCGATCGGAGGACGTGCAGCGCGTGCTCGATTCGGCCGAGGCGATCGCCGAAAGCTTCAAGCTGACGATGGAGCCGGTGCTCCTGCAAGCCCGCGATGTCGCCGCAGCGATCGTCGACGAGGCCACCGAGCGGGGCGCCGACCTCCTGGTCGTCGGGCTCCCGTACCGGAAGCGATTCGGCGGGGAGTTCGCGATCGGCCGGACGATCCCCTACATCCTGCAGAACGCGCCGTGCGCCGTCTGGGTCGTGCGCGAGCCGATGAGTGAGGAAGCATCGTGAAGATCGTCATCGTCGGTTGCGGGCGCGTCGGCGCCTCCGCCGCGGAGCTGTGGGATCGGGCCGGCCACGAGGTGATCGTGCTCGACGTGTCCACGCGGGCGTTCGAGCGTCTGCCGTCGTCCTTCGGCGGTACCGCCGTGCGCGGCGATGGCACCGATGAGGACGTGCTGCGTCGCGCGGGCATGGAGGGGGCCGACATCTTCCTGGCCCTCACCGAGGGCGACAACCGCAACGTCATGGCGGCCCAGCTCGCCGTCGAGGCCTTCGAGGTCGAGCGCGTCGTCGCCAAGATCAACGACCCCGTCCGGGCCGCGGCCTACGCCGAGCTCGGCATCGCCACCCTGTGCCGGACCGGGCTGATGGTCGATGCCGTCACGGCCCACCTGGGCTTCCCCTCGTCGGGCCTGCCCGGCATGCTCGCCCCGAGCGGCCAGCATCCAGGCGGCGACCATCACGACCGACCCGACGAGGACGGTGGTCCGGGTTCGGAGGCGGGCGCCGCACCCCGTGCGTCATCGGATCCCGTATCGGCCGCGCCCGGCGCGGCATCGGAGGCCTGACCGTGTTCGTTCTCGTCGTCGGTGGTGGCAAGGTCGGCTACTACCTTGCCAAGGAGCTGCTCGACTCGGGTCACGAGGTGGCCCTCATGGAGAAGGACCCGACCCGGGCCCGACAGATCGCCGACGAGATCGGGTCGATCGTCATCCCACACGACGGCTGCGAGGGCAAGTACCTCGCCGAGGCCGGCTCGAACCGGGCCGACGTCGTCGCGGCGGTCACCGGCGACGACGAGGACAACCTCGTCATCTGCCAGATGGCCAAGCACCATTTCGACGTGCCGCGGACCATCGCCCGAGTCAACAACCCGAAGAACGAGACGCTCTTCCGCCACCTCGGCGTCGATGAGCTGATCAGCCCGACTCGGATGATCCTCGGCTCGATCGAACAGGACATCCCGGTCCACGAGCTGCTCCATTTGGCGACCCTCGGCGAGGGCGAGCTCGAGCTGATCGAGGCGCACCTCCAGTCGGGCTCGCCGGCGATCGGCCGGGCGCCGCGCGACCTCGAGATCCCCGAGGGCTGTTCGCTGTTCGCGGTCATCCGGGATGGCATCGCGACGCCGCTCCGACCCGACACGATCCTGAACGAGGGCGACAAGGTCATCGCTATCGGCAAGCAGGAGTGCGAGGCCCTGCTCCACGGGCAGCTGATCGGCGATCCGGAGGCCACGACCGCCCGCTGAGCCATCGGCGGCGGATCGGTCGCCACTCGGGGGGCGTAAGACTCTTGACAACATGATTGTCAGGGTTCTAGCATCTCCCCATGTCACCCAAGCTCCACATCGAGCCTGCGACCGATGGCGAATCCTCGAACGGCACGGGGGGCGACCGCAGCCGCGGCGCCGCCGGCGCCGACCTCGACACCCGGGCCTGAGCCGGTGGCCTCGCCGCGACCGGAGCGCGACCCGGAGCGACCCGTCTACGTTATCAGCGTGGCGGCGAGCATCGTCAGCGTCCATCCGCGCACGTTGCGGATCTACGAGGACGAGGGGCTCCTCTGCCCCGCGCGGACGCCCACCAATATCCGCCTGTACAGCGAGAACGACATCCGTCGGATCCTCTGGATCCGGCACCTCACCCGGGAGCTCGGGGTGAACCTCGCCGGCATCCGGATCCTCTTCGAACTCGAGGAGCGCCTCGGCGCACGGATCCTCGAGGCCCTCTATGCAGAAGGCACGGGCGATGCGTCGGCCATGCGGCCGACCGAACCGGTGCTCCGCGATCGATCGACGGCCGACCGATGACCGACCGACCGTCCAGACCCACGTCAGCGAGGCGCCGCCGCGCCGACATCGACACCGCACGTCAGGAGAAGCCACCGATGGCAAAGCGACCGTCCAACCCGGTCGACGACACGCAGCAGAACGGGACCGCGACGGGACCCCGCGACCTGCCCCTCGTCGCACTCCGGGAGACGGTCATCTTCCCGGAGATGATCGTCCCGCTCCAGGTGGGCCGCGAGAAGAGCGTCAACGCGCTCAACGCCGCGGTCGCCGAAGGCGGACCCATCGCACTCGTCACCCAGCGTCAGGCCGAGCAGGAGGACATCAACGATCCTGCCGAGCTCTACACGATCGGCACGCTGGCCAAGATCGCCCAGGTCGTCCAGCTCCAGGACGGCACCGTCCGTGCCATCGTCCAAGGCCAGTCGCGACTGCGCCTGCGGGCGTTCAGCCAGGCAGAACCGTATCTCCGGGCGTCCATCGAAGAGCTGCCCGACGAGACGCCGGACGGTCTCGAGGTCGAGGCGCTCATGCGCACGGTCCAGGCCCAGATCGAGCAGTACGTCGCCAACGGTGCGCCCGTGCCGCCGGAGGCGGCCGTCGCCGCGCGCAACATCAGCGAGCCCGGGCTGCTCGCCGACATGGTCGCGTACAGCCCCGACATGACCACCGAGCAGCGCCAGGAGCTGCTCGAGACGATCGACGTCGTGGAGCGCCTCAAGCTCGTCTCGAACTTCCTGGCCCACCAGGTCGAGATCCTCGAGCTGAAGGGGCGCATCCAGTCCGAGGTCAAGTCCGAGATGGACAAGACCCAGCGCGAGTACATCCTCCGCGAGCAACTCAAGGCGATCCAGCGTGAGCTCGGCGAGGACGATCCGCAGCAGGCCGAGATCAACGAGCTGCGCGAGAAGGTCGAAGCGGCGGGCATGCCCGACGAGATCAAGGCACGGGCGATCAAGGAAGTCGACCGGATGAGCCGGATCCCGTCCGCCTCGCCCGAGGTCGGCGTCATCCGGACGTACGTGGACTGGCTGATCAGCCTGCCGTGGAACGTCGCGACGGATGACCAGCTCGACATCAAGGAAGCCGCGCGCATCCTCGACGAGGACCACTACGGGCTCGAGAAGATCAAGGAGCGCATCCTCGAGTACCTCGCGGTGCGCACGCTGGCGGACGAGATCCGCAGCCCGATCCTCGCCTTCGTCGGACCCCCCGGCGTGGGCAAGACCAGCCTGGGCAAGAGCATCGCCCGGGCGATGGGCCGCAAGTTCGTCCGGATGAGCCTCGGCGGCATCCACGACGAGGCCGAGATCCGCGGTCACCGGCGCACGTACATCGGCGCCCTGCCCGGCCGCATCATCCAGAGCATCAAGACGGCCGGGTCGAACAACCCGGTGTTCATGCTCGACGAGGTCGACAAGATCGGGATGGACTTCCGGGGCGACCCGTCGTCCGCCCTGCTCGAGGTGCTCGACCCGGAGCAGAACAACAGCTTCCAGGACAACTACCTGGAGGTGCCGTTCGACCTGAGCAAGGCGCTGTTCATCGCGACGGCCAACCTGCTCGACCCGATCCCGGCCGCGCTGCGCGACCGGATGGAGATCGTCCAGCTGCCCGGCTATACCGAGACCGAGAAGATCGAGATCGGCAAGCGCTTCCTCATCCCCAAGCAGATGACGAACCACGGCCTCACGCCCAAGACGATCGAGATCACCGATGGGGCGATGACCGAGCTCGTGCGCTCGTACACGCACGAGGCCGGCGTCCGGAACCTCGAACGCGAGATCGCCAACGTCATGCGCAAGGTCGCCCGGCAGGTCGCCGAGGGCCGCAAGCGCAAGACCGTCGTCGACGAGAAGAAGCTGGCCGAGTTCCTCGGGCCGCAGCGCTTCGAATACGGCGAGCTCGAGGCGGAGGACCAGATCGGCTCCGCGACGGGCCTGGTGGTGACCGAGGTCGGTGGCGACGTCGTCGCCATCGAGGTGACCCGCATGGAGGGCAAGGAGGACTTCATCCTCACGGGCCAGCTGGGCGAGGTCATGCGCGAGAGCGCCCGTGCCGGTCTGTCCTGGACGCGAGCGCACGCCCGCGACCTGGGCGTCAATCGCGAGATCTTCGAGCGCAACACGCTGCACATCCACGTCCCGGCGGGAGCCATCCCCAAGGACGGGCCGTCGGCCGGGATCACGATGGCCACGGCCATCGTCAGCGCGCTCTCGGGCATCCCCGTCCGCAAGGATGTGGCGATGACCGGCGAGATCACGCTCCGTGGCCGCGTGCTGCCGATCGGCGGGCTCAAGAGCAAGATCCTGGCCGCGCACCTGTCGGGTGCCAAGACCGTGATCATCCCCAGGAAGAACGAGAAGGACCTGCGCGATATCCCCGACGAGATCCGCAAGTCCATGAAGCTCATCCTGGTCGACACCATGGAGCAGGTCCTCGAGGCGGCCCTCCGGCGCAAGCCGAAGCCCCTCGAGGCCGAGCCCCCGAAGGTCCTCAAGGGCGGTGACCCACTCGACCCCGAGCCCGAGGCCCGGGTCCGACGGACCAACTTCCCACCTTCGGATCAGCCCCCGGTCGTCGTCGAGAGGCACTGACCACGGGATCGCCGACTACGCCGTCGGTCCTGACCCACACGGGTAGAAACGATGGAGTACCGCGACTATTACGCCGTCCTTGGGGTTCCGAGGACCGCGTCACAGGCCGACATCAAGAAGGCGTTCCGGAAGCTCGCCCGGAAGCATCACCCTGACACCAACACGGGCGATGCCGAGGCCGAGCGGAAGTTCAAGGCCGTCAACGAGGCGAACGCCGTGTTGTCGGATCCGGACAAGCGCACGCTCTATGACCGACTGGGCAAGGATTGGGAGGCCTACGCCCGTGCCGGCGCGACCGCCGGTTCGGCGGCGGGCCGTGCAGGCGGGCCCGCCGCTGGCGGGCCGTCCGGTGGGTACGCCGGCTTCGGCGGGCCGGGCGGCGGTGTCCGGTACGAGTTCCGCACGGCCGGCGACGCCGGCGACTTCAGCGACTTCTTCCAGGCGTTCTTCGGCGGGGCATCGGAGCCCCTCGCCGGTACCGACCGCGGTCGTCGGCCCACCGGCGGCCCCACGTTCGAGGAGATTCTCGCCGGTATGGGCATCGACGCCGACGGCCGGCCGGCCGGGACGACCCGGCAGACCAGCGCACCGGCCCGCCGCCCATCGGCGGAGGCGATCGCCGACATCACCCTCGACGAGGCGTACCACGGCACGAGCCGGCTGATCGACATCGAGGGCAAGCGCCTCGAGGTGACGATCCCCAAGGGCGCCGACACCGGGACGCGCATCCGCCTGACGGGCAAGGCGCCGGGCGGCGGCGACCTCTTCGTCGTCGTCCGCCAGGAGCCGCATCCCGTCTTCACCCGGCGCGGCGCCGATCTCGAGCGGGAGCTGCCCCTGACCCTCCGCGAGGCGCTGCTCGGCGGCGACGTCCACGTGCGAACCCCGAAGGGTCGCGTGCTGCTGACCGTCCCGGCCGGGACCCAGACGGGCCGGACCTTCCGGCTCACCGGCCAGGGCATGCCCCGCTTCAAGACCGACGGCCACGGCGACCTGTACGCCAAGGCCAAGGTCATCATCCCGACCGATCTCTCCGCGGAGGCCCGCGCCGCCGCGGACGAGCTGTTCCGGCTGGTCGACCAGCCCGATCCCCGAGCACGAGAGACCTGAACCGATGCAACTCGACCAATTCACCCAGAAGGCCCAGGAGGCCATCGTCGCCGCCCAGCAGACCGCCCAGCGGCTGGAATCGCCGATCCTCGACGCCGAGCACCTGCTCAGCGCCCTCATCGAGCCCGACGACGGGATCCCGGCCGAGACGCTGCGACGCCTCGGGGTCGACCTCCCCGGGTTCCGCGGCGAGCTCGCGGCCGCGCTGTCGCGTCGTGCCCGGATCACGGGCGGCTCGCTCACGCTCGACCCGCGCGCCAAGGGCGTGTTCGATCGCGCCGAGGCCGAGGCGCGCCGGCTCGGCGACGAGTACGTCTCGACCGAGCACCTGCTGCTCGGGACCGCCGATGCCGGGGGCGATGCGCAGACCCTGCTCGAGGAGCACGCAGCCGGCAAGGAGGCCATCCTCCAGGCCCTCCAGAGCGTGCGTGGTGGACAGCGCGTCACGTCGCCCAACCCGGAAGGGACGTACGCCGCGCTCGAGAAGTACGGCCGCGACCTCACGACCGAGGCCCGCGCGGGCAAGCTCGATCCGGTGGTCGGCCGCGACGAGGAGATCCGGCGCGTCATCCAGGTGTTGTCGCGCCGCACGAAGAACAACCCGGTCCTCATCGGCGAGCCCGGCGTCGGCAAGACGGCGATCGCCGAGGGTCTCGCGCAGCGCATCGTGCGGGGCGACGTCCCGGAGGGCCTCAAGGGCAAGCGCGTCGTCGCACTGGACCTCGGAGCGCTGATCGCCGGCGCCAAGTTCCGTGGCGAGTTCGAGGAGCGGCTCAAGGCCGTGCTCAAGGAGATCAAGGACAGCGACGGCCAGGTCGTCCTGTTCATCGACGAGCTCCACACCGTCGTCGGGGCCGGCGCCGCAGAGGGCGCCATGGACGCGTCCAACCTGCTCAAGCCGATGCTCGCCCGCGGCGAGCTGCACACGATCGGGGCGACCACGCTCGACGAATACCGCAAGTACATCGAGAAGGATGCCGCGCTCGAGCGTCGCTTCCAGCCGGTCCTCGTCGACCAGCCGTCGGTCGAGGAGACGATCAGCATCCTGCGCGGCCTGCGCGAGCGGTACGAGGTCCATCACGGCGTCCGGATCACCAATTCCGCCCTCGTCGCCGCGGCGACGCTCTCCGATCGCTACATCAGCGACCGGTTCCTGCCCGACAAGGCGATCGATCTCGTCGACGAGGCGGCATCCCGGCTACGCATGGAGATCGACTCGATGCCGATCGAGATCGACGAGCTCGAGCGCCGCCGGATCCAGCTCGAGATCGAGCGCGAGGCGCTGCGCAAGGAGACCGACGAGGCGTCGAAGACCCGGCTCGAGGCCCTTGAGAAGGAGCTCGCCGACCTCGAGGAGGAGGTCGGCGGCCTGAAGCAGCGCTGGGAGGCCGAGACGTCGGCGATCGCCGCGACCCGGGCGACGCGTACCGAGCTCGAGGCGCTCGCGACGCGCATCGAGCAGGCCGAGCGCGAAGCCGACTTCGCGACGGCGGCCGAGCTGAAGTACGGGACCCAGAAGACGCTCCAGGACACGCTCGCCGAGCAGGAAGCCGCGCTCGCGGCGCTGCAGGGCCCCGGCACCCTCCTGAAGGAGGAGGTCGGCGCGGACGACATCGCGGAGATCGTCGGCGCCTGGACCGGGATCCCCGTCAGCCGCCTGATGGAAGGCGAGACGGCGAAGCTGATCCGCATGGAGGAGCGGCTCCATGACCGCGTCGTCGGCCAGGACGAGGCCATCCAGGCCGTGTCCGACGCCGTCCGCCGGGCACGGGCCGGGCTGAAGGACCCGGGTCGCCCGATCGGCTCGTTCCTGTTCCTCGGCCCGACCGGGGTCGGCAAGACGGAGCTCGCTCGTGCGCTCGCGGAGTTCCTGTTCGACGACGAGAGCGCGATGGTCCGGATCGACATGAGCGAGTACATGGAGAAGTTCGCCGTGTCGCGCCTGCTCGGGGCGCCCCCGGGCTATGTCGGCTACGAGGAGGGCGGCCAGCTGACCGAGGCGGTCCGTCGCCGGCCATACCAGGTCGTCCTGCTCGACGAGATCGAGAAGGCCCACCCGGACGTGTTCAACGTGCTGCTCCAGGTCCTCGACGACGGCCGCCTGACCGACGGGCAGGGCCGGACCGTCGACTTCAAGAACAGCGTCGTGATCATGACCAGCAACATCGGCTCCGCTGCGATCGCGGCGACCGGCGCTCGCGCCGGTGACGCCGCCTACGAGGCGATGAAGCGCGACGTCACCGAGGCGCTCCGATCGCAGTTCCGTCCCGAGTTCCTGAACCGTGTCGACGAGGTCATCGTGTTCCACGCGCTGACCGATGCCGACCTGGCCGCGATCGTCGATCTCCTGCTCGCCGACCTCGATCGGCGCTTGGCGAGCCAGGACATCCAGCTCGAGCTGACGGCATCCGCGAAGGCGCTCATCGTGCGCGAGGGTACGGACCCCGCGTACGGGGCGCGACCGCTCAAGCGGACGATCCAGCGCCTCGTCGAGAACCAGCTGGCGCGTGCCCTGGTCGCCGGCGAGTTCCGGCCCGGCGACACCGTCACGGCCGACGCCGACCTGGGGTCGGGCACGCTGATCTTCTCGACCGAGGGGGCGACCGTCGTCGCCGAGGGCGGTCGGCGGGACGCTCGTTCGACGCCGGCCGGGGATGCCACGGTCGGGGCCGGCGCCGGCGGCCGGCGCGGTCGTTCCGGATCGCCCCTGGATCTCCCGGCGACGCGCCCCGAGCGCGACGACGGCGAGCTCGTCAACTAGGCCCGGCCGGCCGGCGGATGCGCTTCGAGGCGGCCGTCGCACGACTCGAGCCGCTGCCCGACCCGCTCCCGCCGCCGCTCGATGCGCTGCTCCCGGTCCGCCTCGACGGGCTCGACTGGCGGGCCACCCCCGTCCGCGACGAGCTGCCGGGCCGGCCGGCGGCCGTGCTCGTGCTGCTGTACCCGGACGCCGACGGCGAGGCGCGCCTCGTCCTGATCGAACGGCCGACCCGCGACGGGCAGCATCACTCTGGCGAGGTGAGCTTCCCGGGTGGCAAGGCCGAGCCCGAAGACGACGATGCCGCCGCGACCGCCCTGCGCGAGGCGGCTGAGGAGGTCGGGCTGGACGCCGACATCGCCGACGTCCGGGTGGTCGGGCGGCTCGACCGGCTGTGGATCCCGGTGAGCGATTTCGCGGTGACGCCGATCGTGGCGCTCGCCGCGCGGCGCCCGCAGATGCGGCCGGCACCCGCCGAGGTCGTGCGCATCCTCGAGCCGCCCGTCGATGCGTTCCTTCCGCACGCGCCCGTCGACATGGTCGAGCGCACGATCCGCGGCTGGGACCTGCGCTACGGCCAGTACGCGATCGACGGGTTGGCGGTGTGGGGGGCGACGGCCCGGGTGCTCAGCCAACTCGGGGCCGTCCTCGGGGCGGCCGACGCCGCACGGCCGGCGCCGTCGGGGAACTAGCGCCACCGTCCCACCGTCGAAGCGGCGGCCCGACGACGCACTAGTGGCGTCCCACCGGGACCTGCGGACCGCCCAGGTGGTCCGCCCAAGTGCCCGGGTGCCGGTCCCCATGGCATCCGGACGGGAGGTTGCGCGATGCGCACGCCACTCCTGTCCCTGGTCGCCGTCGCCCTCGTGGCGAGCGCGTGTTCCGGGGCTCCCACGACCGGCTACGCCGATCCGCCGCCGGACCCCGGCCACCACCGTCCCACCGCCGATCCGTGGCCCGAGGAACCTGCCCCGACCCCGTACGACGGGGTGACGTACCAGGATCGGGGCGTCAACCCGTACGTCGACCCGGCCGAGGACCGGGTGTCCACCTTCGCCCTCGACGTCGACACCGCCTCGTACACCATCGCCCAGCGCTACATCGACGACGGCTACCGACCGGATCCCGCCAGCGTCCGGGTCGAGGAATGGGTCAACGCGTTCGATCAGGGATACCGTCGGCCGGTCGACGGCACGTTCGCGATCCTCGCGGACGGTGGGCCGACGCCGTTCACCGACCGCGACGAGGTCCTGCTCCGGATCGGGCTGCAGGCACGCGACATCCGCGATCGGGCCCGCGCCGATACCGCGCTGACGTTCGTCATCGACACGTCCGGCTCGATGGAGCGCGAGGGCCGCCTCGAGCTTGTCAAGGACGCGCTCGGGGAGCTCGTCACCGGCCTGCGGCGGGGCGACACCGTGGCCATCGTCACGTTCGGCGACGAGGGGCGGGTCGTCCTCGAGCCGACGCCGGCGACCCACACCGAGGAGATCCTCGACGTCATCGGACGACTGCGGACGAGCGGGTCGACCAATCTCGAGCACGGCCTCCAGCTCGGCTACGAGCTGGCCCGTTCCTCGCTGACCGAGAACGGCATCGACCGGGTCGTCCTCGCATCCGACGGAGTGGCCAACGTCGGCCTGACCGACCCCGAGGGCATCCTCGAGAGCATCCGCCGCGATGCGGCCGCCGGCATCGAGCTCGTGTCGGTCGGTGTCGGGATGGGCAACTACAACGACGTCCTGCTCGAGCAGCTCGCCGACCATGGCGACGGGTTCTATGCCTACGTGAACGGACCGGACGAGGCCCGACGGCTGTTCAGCGAGGATCTCACCGGCACCCTGCAGACGGTCGCGCTCGACGCCCGCGCGCAGATCGAGTTCGACCCGGATGTCGTCGCCGCCTACCGGCTCGTCGGCTACGAGAACCGCGACGTCCCGGACCAGCAGTTCACCGACGAGGGCATCGACGCCGGCGCGATCGGCGCCGGCCACAGCGCGACGGCCCTGTACGCCATCCGCCTCGCCGAGGACGCCGGGCAGGCTCATCTCGCGACCGTCCGCCTGCGCTGGACCGACCCGGACAGCGGCCGCGTCGACGAGATCGCCAGCGAGGTCCGGACGAACGACCTGTCCCGGCACTTCCAGGGTACCGACCCGTTCTTCCGGTTCGACGCCGTCGTCGCTTCGACCGCCGAGGTCCTTCGCGGCAGCCCGTGGGCCGGCCATCTCGCCCTCACCGACATCGCCGAGGTGGCGTACCAGGAGACCGAGGGGCTGCCGCCCACCGACGAGGTCCACGCGTTCCTCGATCTGCTCGACCGCCTCGCCCGCATGGACGGCTAGCGGGCTTCGTCGAAATCCACCCGCGGGCAGGGGCAGGAGGAGGCCCCGGCCCGCCGTCACGGCCCGGTCAGGCCGGTTCGCCGGCCTCCGGGTCGTGACGCGTCTGGCGCCCATCCGCGACGAGCCCGCCCGTGGCGCGTTCGACCGGCCCGTCGGGCGTGCCCGGTTCGGCGATCTGACCTTCGAGGATGCCGCGGACCGCGACGTCGTCGGCGCCGGTCTGCTCGATGAGGAAGGCGCGCATCTCGGAGTGCTCGGTCCACGCGGCGTGGGGCACGTCCGCCGGCCAGAGCACGGCCTCGCCGGCCGCGACGCGCGTCCGCTCCTCGCCGACGCCGACCCAGCCGCCGCCCTCGATCACGACCAGCCACGAGCTGTTCGGGTTGGCGTGCGGCTCCATGCGCGCATTGCGCGCGAACGCGAGCTCGGTGATCGCCCCGCGACCGTCGACGTGGATCGGCTGGCCGCTCACCCCGGTCGTGCCGGGCGGGCCGTCCGGGCGACGGTGGCCGACGCCGAAGCGGCGGACCTCGATCGGCATCGCCCGGACTAGCGCCGGCGGCGGCGCTGCCGACGCGGGCCGGTGCGCCGGCGGATCGTCGCCTCGGGGTCCGCGAACTTCTGCTTGCTGAAGTAGCGCTGCCGGGCGAGGCGCTGCTCGTGGGCACGCAGCAGGGGCGGAAACCGGACGAAGCGGACCCAGACGAGCGTTCCCAGCCCGACGATGGCCGTCGCCAGGACCAGGATGAAGTCGAACTGGAAGACCGCCTCGATCAGCAGCATGCTGAACGTGATCAGGCCCGTCCACCACAGCCATTCCCATAGATCGACGTACGGCTGGTGGCGATGGAGAGCCCGGGTGCGCACGTTGTAGAGGACGATCAGCACGACGAGCAGGACCAGCGCGGCGATCCACGTCGGGTAGAAGAGATCGGCGAAGTTGCCGCTGTTGAACGAGAGGAACAGGTAATCCCAGGGGGCCAGGGTCACGGGCGCCTCACTGCCGGTGTCTCGGTGGAGAGCCGGAGTATGCCATGGCGGACGCTATACTTCGGCAGCGCTCCGCCACCCGCCGGATGCGCGTCGGATGGGAGGAACGCCCCGGGTGCGAGCCCTGCTGTCAGTCGCCAACCGGGAGGGCATCGCAGCGCTTGCGCGGGATCTCCTGGCGCTCGACGTCGAGATGTTCGCGACGGAGGGCACCCGCGAGTTCCTCGCTGCCGACGGCGTCGCGGTCGGTTCCGTCAACGAGCTGACCGACGGGCAGCCCACGGTCGGTGGCCAGGTGCGGACCTTCCACCACGCGGTCTACGCGGGCATCCTCGCCCGGCGCGACATCCCCGACCAGATGGCCGACCTGCAGGCCCAGAACATCGTCCCGATCGATATCGTCGTCGTGAACGTCAAGCCGTTCGCGCCGTCGGTCGGGGCCAAGCTCGTCGGTCTCGACGAGGCGATCGAGATGATCGATGTCGCCGGGGCGGCGCTCCTGGGAGCTGCGGCACGCAACTCGGCCGGCGTGGCGGCGGCATCCGACCCGTCGCATTACGACTGGATCGTGGCCGAGCTCCGCGAGCACGGCATGGTCAGTGCCGAGACGCGGGCGAAGCTGGCCGCCGAGGCGTTCTCCACCGTCGCCGCCTACCACGCCGAGATCGCCGCCTACCTCAACCAGATCTCGGGCAACAAGTTCCCGCGCCGGCTCGCGCTCGTGCTCGAGAAGGTCGACGACCTGCGCTATGGCGAGAACCCCCACCAGCGCGCCGCGTTCTATCGCGAGACCACGCACCGGAGCGCGACGCTCGCCGACGCGAGCCAGCTGCAGGGCGACCGGCCGTCCTTCAACAACCTCCTCGACCTCGACGCCGCGTACCGGATCGCCCGCGACTACACGGCACCGACCGTCGCGATCGTCAAGCACACCGACCCCGTCGGGATGGCATCGCATGACGAGCTCGTCGAGGCGTATCGCCATGCCCTCGAGACCGATCCGGTCGCATCGTTCGGTGGCATCGTCGGCGTCAACCGCGAGCTCGACGGCGCGACGGCCCGCGAGATCGCCGCCAACTCGTACGAGGCGGTCGTCGCCCCCGGCTTCAGCCAGGCGGCGCTCGGCATCCTCAAGGCGAAGAGCGGCCTCGAGCTCCTCGCCGTGCCGCCCGACCCGACCGACGGCATGCGCGACTACGGCATCGCCAACCTCGACTTCAAGCGGGTCGCCGGCGGACTGCTCGTCGAGGACCTCGACGACCTCGGCCTGGACCGCGGCCAGCTCCAGGTCGTGACGAAGCGGCGACCCACGCTGGAGGAGCTGACCGACCTGTTGTTCGCCTGGCGCGCGGTCCGCCACGTCCGCTCGAACGCCATCGTCCTGGCCCGCAACGGGGCGACGATCGGCGTCGGGGCCGGCCAGGCGTCGCGCCAGGTGTCGGTCGAGATCGCGCTTCGGCGGGCGGGCGACCGCGCCAAGACCGCGGTGATGGCATCGGATGCGTACTTCCCCTTCCCCGACGGCATCCAGGCGGCCGCCACGGCCGGGGTGACCGCGATCATCCAGCCGGGTGGCTCGATCCGCGACGAGATGGCGATCGAAGTCGCCGACCGTCACCATCTGGCGATGGTCTTCACCGGTCGACGGCACTTCCGGCACTGATGCCCAGCGAACGGATCGAGGACTGATGGAGCAACTGCTCGCGCTCGAGATGGTGCGGGTCACCGAGGCCGCCGCGATCGAATCGGCACGCTTCATGGGTCGCGGGGAGCGCGATGCAGCCGACGCCGCGGCCACGTCGGCCATGCGGGCGACGATGGATGAGATCGACTTCGCCGGTCGGATCGTCATCGGTGAGGGCGAGCGTGACGAGGCACCGATGCTCTACATCGGCGAGCGCGTCGGGCGGACCGGCGCGGACCGGGCCGAGGTCCCGGCCATCGACATCGCCGTCGACCCGCTGGAGGGCACCAACCTCGTCGCCCACGGCCAGGCCGGCGCGATCACGGTCCTGTGCGCGTCCGAGGCCGGCGGGCTGACCAACGCGCCAGACACGTACATGGAAAAGTTGTGCGTCGGGCCGGTCGTGGCTGGCAAGGTCGACATCCGGGTGAGCCCGACCGAGAACCTCCACCGGATCGCGGAGGCCCTCGGGCGGAAGGTCGGCGACATCACCGTCGTCATCCTCGAGCGACCGCGGCACACGGACCTGATCGCGGAAGTCCGCAAGGCCGGCGCCCGCATCAAGCTCATCGGCGACGGCGACCTGTCGGCGGCGATCTCGTGCGCGGTGTCGGGCACCGGTGTCCATGCGGTGATGGGCACCGGCGGCGCACCCGAGGGCGTCATCACGGCCGGCGCGCTGCGCTGCCTGGGCGGCGAGATCCAGGCCCGCTTCCGCTATCGGTCGGCCGAGGAGCGCGAACGCGGCACGCGGATGGGCCATGGTGACGAGGAGCGCGTCTATTCGACCGAGGACCTGGCCCCGGGCGAGAACCTGGTCTTCGCCGCGACGGGCGTGACGACCGGCGACTTGCTCCAGGGCGTCCGCTTCTTCGGAGGTGGCGCGCGGACGCATTCGCTCGTCATGGCCTACCAGGCGAAGCAGGTCCGCTTCGTCGACACGGTCCACATGTTCGATCGGGACAGCCCGCCGCGGGTCCGGCTCTGACGTCGGTCACACCCGGGCGGTGGGCGGCGGTGGCCGGCCTGCTGGTATGCGTCGGTGTCGCGGCAGCGGCTCGGGCGGCCGGATCGGCCCTGCAGCTCGGGCTCGATACCGCGATCGCGCTCGCGCTCGGCTTGCTGATCGGGACATCAGGCGCGCTGCGCGCGCGGTTGCTGGCCGGCGCGACGCTCGCTGCGCGATATGCACTGCGCATCGGGATCACGCTGCTCGGGGCGCGCCTGACCCTCGGCCAGCTGCTCGAGACCGGCGCCGGCAGCCTCGTGGCGATCGTCGCCGTCGTCGGTTCGGCGCTCGTCCTCGGCACCCTCCTCGCGCGGCGACTCGGGCTCGTGCCGCCGCTGTCGGCGCTCGTCACGGTCGGGATGGCGATCTGCGGCAACTCGGCGATCCTGGCGCTGTCGCCGATCATCGGTGCCAAGCACCGTGATACGGCCTACGCGGTCTCGACGATCACGATCTTCGGGCTCATCGGCGTGCTCCTGCTGCCGATCATCGGTCGCCTTCTCGCCCTACCTGACGGGATCTTCGGGACATGGGCCGGGCTGGCCGTCAACGACACCGCCCAGGTCGTCGCCACCGGCTACGCGTTCTCGCCGGCCGCGGGCGACGTCGCCACGGTCGTCAAGCTGACCCGCAACCTGGCGATCCTGCCCGTGCTCCTCGGGGCGACGTGGCTCGTCGCACGAGCGGAACGCGATGCGGCCGCCGCTGGGGCCGTCGACGCGGCGGCGGACCGCGGCTCGCGGCTGACGATGATCGGCCGGGCCGTGCCGTGGTTCGTCGTGGGCTTCGTGGTCGTCGCCGGACTCCGCTCCGCGGGCCTGCTGGACGTCCGGCTGGCGACCGGCGTCACGCTGGCCGACCTCGCCTCGACCGCGGCCTCACTGCTCATCCTGATCGCTCTTGCGGGCGTCGGGATGGCGACCGACGTCCGCTCCCTCGGCGGCGTCGGCGTCCGGCCATTCCTGCTCGGCGCGACGATGTGGGTCGTCATCGGGCTCCTCGGCCTGGCGGTCGCTGTCGTGGTCGGCAGGCCCGTGGCTGGCACGGTCGGCGCTCTCGACACGTGGCCATGACCGCGGTGGCGGAGGATCACCCCAGGCGGAGGTTCGGCAGGACCTCCTTCCCGAACACCTCGATGAACTCGGCCTGGTTACGACCGACGTTGTGGAGGTGGATCTCGTCGAAGCCCATGTCGACGTAGTGCTGGATGTGCTTGGCATGGGCCTCGAGGTCGCTTGTCATGAGGACGCGGTTCTTGAAGTCGTCCGGACCGACCAGCTTGGCCATCGCCGCGAAGTCCTCGGGGTTCTTGATGTCCTGCTTGGGGAAGGGCATCCCGCCGTTGGGCCATTCGGTCACGGCGTTCTGGATCGCTTCCTCGTCGGTGCGCGCCCATGACACGTGGATCTGGAGCAGCTTGGGTGAGGTCGTGACGTCCTTGCCGGCTTCCTTGGCCCCTTCCTCGAACTTGTCCCAGAGCATCGAGATCTTCTCGTCCGCAGCGCCGACCGTGATGATCCCGTCGGCGAAGCGGCCGGTCTTCTTGGCGTTGATGGGGCCGGCCGTCGCGACGTAGACCGGCACGCGCTGGTCCTCCGGTGGGATCGTGTACAGGCGGGCGCTCTCGAGGGTGAAGTGCTCGCCCTTGTGCTTGACGACCTTGCCGGTGAACAGCTTGTTGATGATCTCGATCGACTCGAACATCATCGCGCTGCGGATACCGACCTCCGGCCAGATTCCCCCGACGACGTGCTCGTTGAGCGCCTCGCCGGCGCCCAGGCCGAGGTAGAACCGACCCGGGTACATCGCGCCGAGCGTCGCCGCGGCATGGGCGATCACCGCGGGGTGGTAGCGGAACCCCGGGCACGTCACGGCCGTGCCGAAGGTCAGCGACGTGCGCTGGCCGAGCGCCCCCATGAACGACCAGGCGAACGCGCTCTGGCCCTGCTGGGGGGTCCACGGGTGGAAATGCTCGCTGACCATGAAGCCGGCCTCGAAGCCGGCCGCCTCGGCCTGGGCGCACCAGTCGAGCAGGTCGGTCGGGTGGAACTGCTCGAGCATCGCCGCGTAGCCGATCATCGTCGTTCCTGTGGTCACCGACGACTATTCTCGCCGACAGCGGAGATCCGCGTCGTACGACCACGCCAGCACCTGGCCCGCGTCCCACGCGCGACCGGCAGCATTGGACGCGGTGCCCGATGATGGGCCCTCATGGACGTCGAGATCCTGCGCACGCAGGGCCTGGGCAACGCGACCTACATCCTCGCGTCCGACCGCGAGGCGCTGATCGTCGATCCGCCGCGCGACGCATGGCGCGCCCGCGAGATCATCGAGCGACGCGGCTGGCGCCTGCGCATGGTCGTCGAGACCCATGTCCACAACGACTACCTGTCCGGGGCGCTCGAGCTCGTCGCGGCGGACCGGGCCACGATCGTCGCACCGGCCCGCGGCCGCTACGCGTTCGACCACCGGCCCGTCGACGATGGCGACGAGGTCGAGGTCGCCGGCGTCCGCCTGCGGGCGCGGGCGACGCCCGGTCACACCCCGGAGCACCTGGCCTGGGAGGTGTACGACGAAACCGCTGGGAGGGCGACCCCGGACGCCGTGCTGACCGGCGGATCGCTCCTGGTGGGCAGCGTCGGACGCACGGACCTCCTCGGCGACGAGGCGACCGACCCGCTCACGCTCCAGCAGTTCGAGTCGCTGCGCGCCCTCGCCGGGCTGCCGGACGCGGTCGCGGTGTGGCCGACCCACGGCTCGGGCAGCTTCTGCGCGGCCGGGCCCATCCAGGGCGCGCCGACCTCGACGATCGGCACCGAACGTCGCTCGAACCCGCTCTTCGCCATCGCCGACGCGGCGACCTTCCGCGACCGGCTCGTCGCCGGGTTCGCCCCGTACCCGGCGTACTACGCCGAGATGGGCCCCATGAACCGTGCCGGACCGGCCGTGCTCGGCGCGCGGCCCGCCCTGCCGCCGCTCGATCCGGACGGCGTCGACACGGCGATCGCCGGGGCAGCCCGTGTCGTCGACGCCCGAGCGCGCCGCGCCGTCGCGGCGGGGCACATCCCCGGTTCCCTGACGATCAAGCTCGACGACACGTTCGCGTCGTACGTCGGCTGGATCCTGCCGGTCGGCACGCCGCTGGTCCTGGTGCTGCCAGAGCCGGCCGCCGCGACCGCCGAGGACGCGGTCGATCAGCTGGTCCGGATCGGGTTCGACCGCCTCGTTGGTGTCCTCGAGGGCGGCGTCGAGCGCTGGGCCGCCGCGGGGCGTCCCCTGGCCGAGATGGCGACGATCAGCGTCGACGCCCTGGCCGACGAGCTCCGCTCACCCCAGCCGCCCGTCGTGCTGGACGTCCGTGACCCGATCGAGTGGCGCGAGGAGGGACGGATCGAGGATGCCATCGAGCTGCCGCTCCCCCGGCTCATCGCCGGCGACGACAGTGCGCTGCCCGACGGGGTCCCGCTCATCGTGGCCTGTCGCTCGGGCAGCCGGGCCATGATCGCGGCCGGCCTGGTCGAGGCTCGCGGGCACCCCGTCCGCGTGGTCGAGAAAGGCGGCATCCCGGACGTCGCCGCCCGCCTCGCGTCCGGCGCGTCCCCGACGGCGTGACGCACGCGCCGACGCCGCTCGAGCTTGAGCGCGAGGCGGCCATCCGACGCGACCAGCACGACCCGGCCGCATCCCTCCGCGAGCGCTTCCACCTGCCGACCGGCGCGGACGGCCGCCCGAAGGCGTACCTCGCCGGGCAGAGCCTGGGCGCCCAACCGAGGGCGGCGCGGGCGGCAGTCGACGAGCGGCTCGACGCCTGGGCGCGCCTCGGCGTCGACGGCTGGTTCGACCCCGCGCGGCCTTGGATCGACGTCGAGCGGGAGCTGGCCGCCGCGACGGGCCGGCTCGTCGGCGCCGCGCCGGCCGAGGTGACGACCGCCAACACGCTGAGCATCGACCTGCACCTCCTGCTCGCGGCGTTCTTCCGGCCGAGCGGCGCCCGCCGCCGGATCCTGATCGACGCCCCCACCTTCCCCTCGGATCGCTACGTCGTCGAGTCGCAGCTGCGCCATCACGGTCTCGATCCGGCGGGTGACCTGCTCGTCGTCCGACCGCGACCGGGCGAGGACACCGTCCGACCGGAGGACCTCGACGAGACGATCGACCGCCATCGCGACGAGCTCGCCGTGACGCTGCTCGCCGGGGTGAACTACGCCACGGGGCAAGCATTCGATCTCCGGCGCCACACCGCGGCGGCGCACGCGGCCGGCGCCATCGCCATCTGGGACCTCGCGCACGCGGCGGGGAACGTGCCGCTGACGCTCCACGACGACGGGGTCGACGCCGCGGCGTGGTGCACGTACAAGTACCTCAACAGCGGGCCGGGCGCCCTCGCCCAGCTGTTCGTCCACGAACGTCACGCGGCGGATCCGGCGACACCGCGCCTGGCAGGCTGGTGGGGCAACGACCCCGCGACGCGGTTCCGGATGGCCGAGACGTTCCAGCCGGGCCCCGGAGCGGACGGCTTTCGCATCTCGACGCCGCCGATCCTCTCGCTCGCACCGATCGCGGTCGCGTTGGGGATCTTCGACGAGGTCGGCATGGCCGCCCTGCGCGACCGGTCGATCGCGCTGACCGGCGAGCTGGAGCGACTGGTCGACACGCACGTGCCCGATGCGATCGTCGTGACGCCGCGCGACCCGCGGCAGCGCGGATCGCAGCTCGCGCTGCGGGTCGGCGACGCCCACGCGCGCCAGCGTTCGCTCGAGGCGCTCGATGTCGTCGTCGACATGCGCGAGCCCGACCTCATCCGACTCGCACCGGTTCCGCTGTACTGCTCGTTCGAGGATGTCTGGCGCGCCGTGGACGCGTTGCGTCGGACGGCCTAGCGCCAACCGCTCCGCGCCGGATCCCACGTCCCGGCGACCCGGACGCTGCCCGGCGGTTCCGACGCGGCCACGTACCGGCGGCGTGCTTCGACCGTCTCGGACCAGCCGGGCGGCACGAGCCGTGGCGCGAGGTCGCCGAGCGGGGCGAGCACGAACAGCCGCTCCCCGAGGTCGCGGTGCGGCACCTCGAGACGCTTCGCCGAGGTGGAGGGATCGGCATCGGCGTCGATCGAGCGGGCCTCCGCAGGGCGATCGACGGTGATCCTGTGGCGCCCGAACACGAGCAGGTCGAGGTCGAGTTCGCGTGGCCCCCAGCGTCGCCCGGCGCGCCGCCCCGCGTCGCGCTCGATGGTCTTGAGCCGCGCGAGCAGGTCGAGCGCTGCGGCTGCCGGGTCGCCGCCGTACGACGCCGTGTCGATCGCGACCGCGGCGTTGCGGAACTCGGGCTGGTCGGTGACGCCCCACGGCGCGGTCGCATACAAGCGCGACACCGCTCGAACGCGGACACCTCGCAGGGCGTCGACCGCGCTGACCGCCGCGGCGAGCGTCGAGGCCGCGTCGCCCACATTGGCGCCGAGCCCGATGTAGGCGCGGACGGTCCGGCGGGCGGTCATCGGAGGCACCTTACTATCCGGCGATGCAGCCCACGAGCGGGGACGATCGACCTTCGCGGCCGCGCCCGATCATGGTCGTCGGTGGCGGGGCGTTCGGGATGGACACCCGCGGCGGCGCGCTCGAGGACCACTGGCTGGGCCTGGCCCGCTCCGTGCGCGGCCGGACGCGCCCGCGGGTCTGCGTCATCGCCACGGCGACCGGCGACAGCGCGGCGGTCATCGACCATTTCCACGACACGTTCCGCGAGTTGGCCGATCCGTCCGACCTCCGGCTGTTCGACCGGACCGTGGAGGACGTCGCGGCGTTCCTGCTCGACCAGGACGCGATCTGGGTCGTCGGCGGCAACACGGCCAGCCTGCTCGCGGTCTGGCGCGCCCACGGCGTCGATGCCGCGTTGCGACGCGCGCACGCGGCCGGCGTCGTCCTGGCCGGCCGGTCGGCCGGCGGGCTGTGCTGGTTCGAGAGCGGGACGACCGATTCGTACGGCCCGCGGCTGGCGTCCCTCACCGGCGGCCTCGGCCTGATCGCGGGCAGTCACTGCCCGCACTACGACGGCGAGCCGGAGCGCCGGCCCACGTACCGCGCGATGGTCGCGGCCGGGGAGCTGCCAGCGGGGCTCGCCATCGATGACCATGCGGCGGCCATCTTCGACGGACCCGACCTCGTGGAGGTGGTCGCCGCCGGCGACGGTCCGGCCGCGTATCGCGTCGAACGGTCGGGCGACGGCGCGGTCGAGACCCGCCTCGCGGTCCGGGTGCTCGCGGCAGCCGGCTGATGGCTGACGTCCACGTCGCGATCCTCCATCCCGACGCCGCGCCCGACGCCGGACCGCTGACGCGGGCGACCGCCGAGGCGCGCGCGAACCTCGCCGGCCGTCACGTTCGCGCGTTCCGCGCTGCCGGGGCGCGCCACGCCGTCGTGATCGGCGGCCCGCCCGACGGACGACCGTTCGGGGCCCGCCTGCGTGACATCGCGGCGGGGATCGGCGACGGTGGCCTCGTCGTCCTCGGCTCGGGCGCGCTGCCGCTGGCGACCCTGCGCGACCGTCGCGAGCTCGTGCTGGCCGCCGCGTCCGACCGACCGCGCGCCCTGACCAACAACCGCTACTCCGGGGACGTCGTCGCGATCGCCCGGGCACGACGAGTCCTAGAGCATCTGCCCGACCTCTCGACCGACAACGAGCTGCCGCGCTGGCTCGAGGAGGCGGCCGGGATCCCGGTCGAGGATCGACGCCGGCGGGGCCGGCTGGGTATCGACATCGACGGGCCGCTCGACCTCGTGCTCCTCGGCGGGCGATGGGCGCTGCCTCTCGACGAAGCGGTCACGACCCGCGTTGGCACGACGGTCGCGGCCGTCCGCGCGGTCGTCGAGGATCCACGCGCCGAGCTCGTCGTCACGGGCCGGGTGTCGGCCGCGAATCTCGCCTGGCTGGAAGCGCGCACCGCGTCGCGGACCCGGGCACTCATCGAGGAACGCGGGCTGCGCACACGACAGCCCGGCCAGCGTCCGGCCGCGTCCGTGCTGGGCGCCCTGCTCGACGCGGACGGGCCCGCTGCCCTCGGGACGCACCTCGCCCGGCTCGGCGATGCGGCGATCGTCGACACGCGCGTCCTGCTGGCCCATCGGTTCGGCGCCGACCAGGCCGGGTGGCCCGTGGCCGAGGACCGATACGCGTCCGACATGCTGGCTCCGGACGCGGTGGCCGACCCGTGGCTCGGAGCGCTGACCGCGTCGGCGGTCGGAGCGCCGATCCCGGTGCTGCTCGGTGGCCACACCCTGGTCGGACCGGGCCTGTCCCGGGCGCTCGGCCGGCGGAGCTAGCATCGGGCGATGACGGAGCTGCGACCCGAGCTGCGGCGCGAGGCCCCCACCGACCTGGCCGCCGTGGGCGAGGACGAAGGCCTGGCGGCCCGCATCCGCGACGAGATCCGCCGGACCGGCCCGATGGCGTTCGCCCGGTTCATGGCGCTCGCCCTGTACGACCCGGATGGTGGGTACTACCGCTCGTCCGACGCCCGGCCGGGGCGGGCCGGCGACTTCCTGACCGCGCCCGAGCTGCACCCGATCTTCGGCGAGATGCTGGGCCGTGCCATCGCCGAGGCCTGGGAGGCGCTCGGTCGTCCCGATCCTTTCGTGGTGCGCGAGCACGGCGCCGGCAACGGCGCGCTCGCGGAGGCCATCCTTGCGGCACTCCAGCACGAGCCGATCTGGCCGGCGATCCGGTACGGGGCGGTCGACGTCGACGAACGGCGCCTGGCCCGGCTCCGTGAGCGCCTTGGGCGCGGGGGGCTCGCCGACCGGCTCGAGGATCCACCAGGCCCGTTCGACGGCGTCGTGATCGCGAACGAGGTCCTCGACGCTCTGCCGGTCCACCGCGTCCGACGGCGTGGCGAGCAGCTGCGCGAGCTGGCGGTCGACCTGGACGACGCGGGCAGGCTGCGCGAGACCGAGGTCGAACCGACGACGCCCGCGCTGGCGAGGCGGCTCGGGAATGAGGGCATCGAGCTCGTCGACGGACAAACTGCCGAGATCTGCCTCGCGCTGGAAGACTGGGTGGCCGAGGCAGCCGCTCCGCTGCGCCGCGGGCTGGTCGTGCTCATCGACTACGGCGCCCCGGCGTCAGACCTGTACGACCCGATCCGCCGCCGCGACGGGACGCTGCGCGCCTACGTCCGCCACCAGGTTCACGCGGACCCGTACCGACACATCGGGCGCCAGGACCTGACCGCCCACGTCGACGTCACGGCGGTCGAGGCCGCTGCCCACGTCGCAGGCCTCACGACGGTCGGCATCACCACCCAGGCCGAGGCCCTCGTCGGGCTCGGCATCGAGGACCGTCTGCGCGAGATCCAGGCAGATCCGGCGACGACGATGGAGGGCTACACCCTCTTGCGGTCCGCCCTGCTACGGCTGCTCGACCCGGCGGCGATGGGTCGCTTTCGGGTCATGGCCTTCGGCCGCGAATGGCCGTCCGGAGCGCCCCTCCGCCTGCTCGCCTACCGGCTCCCGGGCCGGCCCCGCCCGACCTCCGACTAGGGCGAACGCCGTATTGCCTCAGCCCCCAGCGCGCCGTCAGGCTGACCGTGGTCGTCGCACGACCGCATCGGTACGGGGAGCGCGACGTGAACCTGCACGCGCGCTCGGCGCGTCGCGCTCCCCGCATCGGTGCCCTCGACGCCACTCGGGGCGTCGTGCTTCGTCGCGACCATCCCGGATCGACGTTCCTCCTCTGTCGATTCGGACGTCCGTCTCGACCCTCCGTCCCACGCCGTCCGGCGCCATCCACCGGCCTGCCCGGCGACCCGGCCGAACCGTGCCCGCTGATAGAATGAGCGTGCGTGGAGGCTCCACGGAGCCGCCCCTGCCCGCCGCCTCCAGCCGGTCCCGAAGGGAGTTCGATTGGAACAGCTCTGGTACGTCGTGGGCTTCGCATTCGCCGGGGTGTCGTTCGTCTTCCTGACCATCGGCGCGGCGTGGCTCGTGTCGCACCGCAACCGCGGCGACGTCCACAAGGGGCTGCCGTACGAGTCGGGCATCGATACGTACGGCGACACCCACGGCCGCTTCGGGCTGTCGTTCTACATCTACGCCCTGCTGTTCGTCGCGTTCGACATCGAGGTGATCTTCATCTACCTCTGGGCCATCGTGTTCCAAAGCCCTGACCTCGACCCGGCCGGCCTGTTCCTGAGCATGGTCGTCTTCGTGGCGATCCTGCTGCTCGGGCTCGCCTATGCCTGGCGGAAGGGAGCCCTGACATGGCGCTAGGCGACGGGCGCGACGGACTCGGCGCCGGGCCGGCCGACGAGACGGCCATCGGCTCGGATGTGCCGTCCGAGCCGCCGCTGCCGGCCGTCCGCCCGTCGGACGCCCTGGTCGAGCCGGTCGTCGTCCGCAACACGCTCTGGCAGGCGGCCGACCCGCTGGCCTACGACGGCGGGCAGCCGACCAGCATCACGCACCTCGCCGAGTACGAGGCCAGCGGTGCGGGACGGCGCGACGACGGCCGCTGGGGTGGCGCCCTCGAGGTCATCCCGACCAAGGCCGACTACGTCCTCGACCTCATCCGCATGAACAGCCTGTGGCCGCTGCTGTCGGGACTCGCCTGCTGCGCCATCGAGATGATGTCCGCGGCGACGTCGAAGAACGACATGGATCGCTGGGGCATGTTCCCGTTCCGGGCCAGCCCGCGTCAGGCCGACGTCCTCATCGTGGCCGGGACGCTGACCACGAAGATGGCCGGTCCGCTGATCCGGCTATGGGAGCAGATGCCCGAGCCGAAGTGGTGCGTCGCGATGGGCGACTGCACGTGCTCCGGCGGCCGCTACAAGCGGAGCTACTCCACGGTCGAGGGCATCGACCGGGTGATGCCGGTCGACGTGTACGTGCCGGGCTGCCCGCCCCGTCCGGAGGGCCTCATCTACGGGATGATGAAGCTGCAGCAGCTCGTCAAGGACCGCCGCGGACACTGGCCGGAGCGGGCGATCGGCCCGACCGTGCCGGCGGAGGTCTGACGTGGACCGCGCCTTCAAGGCCCGCCTCGAGCGCCGCTTCGGGGACCAGCTGACCGGTCCCGTCCGCCAGCGCCACGACGAGACCGAGATCCGCATCGCGGCCGGCGAGGTCACCCAGGTCATCACCGCGCTCCACGACGAGCCCGATCTCGCGTTCGAGTTCCTGGCCGACCTGGCCGGGGTCGACACCGGCGAGGTGATGCAGGTCGTGTACCACCTGTGGAGCCCGACGACGACGGACTGGCTGCGAGTGATCGCCGACAAGCTGTCGCGCGACGACCCGCGCGTGCCGTCGGTCACGTTCATGTGGAAGGGCGCCGAGTGGATGGAGCGTGAGGCCTACGACATGTTCGGCATCACGTTCGAGGGCAACCGCGACCTGCGGCGCATCTACATGCCGCCCGATTACACGAGCTTCCCCCTGCGCAAGGACTTCTTCCTCGCCGACGACGCCGCGCGATCGCCGGGGGGTGGCGTCCGGCCCATGGAGCGCACCCATGCACCGCGCAATGCCCCGCCGGCGGCGGTGCGCCGGGTCGGCGCCTAGATGCCTCGACCGACCGACAAGGGACCAGCGATGACCGCCACGACCCCACGACCCGACCGAGCGCCCACGACGCCGGCGACGGCCGTATGGCGGCGCGCCCGATGACCCGCGCGTCCAGCTCGACCGCGACCTGGGCGTGTTCGAGCCGGTCCCGCCGTATCCGCCGCGGACCGAGCGCGAGGCCGAGTTCTACACGCTCGGCGATGGCGAGATGTTCCTCAACATGGGCCCGCAGCACCCATCCACCCATGGCGTCCTGCGGGTCGTCCTCAAGCTCGACGGGGAGAAGGTCGTCGACCTCGACCCGGTCCTCGGCTACCTCCACCGCGGCGTCGAGAAGCTGTGCGAGAACGCCGACTACCACCAAGCGATCTGCTACCTCGATCCGCTCGAGTACGTCAGCTCGCTGTTCTGCGAATGGCCGGGCGTCATGGCGTTCGAGAAGCTGCTCGACGTCGAGGTGCCGCGCCGCGCGCAGTACATCCGCGTGCTGTCGGCCGAGCTCAACCGCGTCGCCAGCCACGCGCTGTTCCTCGGGTGGATGGCGCTCGACCTCGGCGGCCTGACGCCGATCCTGTGGTCGTTCATCGAGCGAGACGAGATCGTCGAGATGCTCGCCTCGCTGACCGGCCAGCGGATGCTCTTCAACTACTTCCGCATCGGTGGCGTCAACGGCGACCTCAACCACGACTTCATGAGCCGCCTCGGCGACTGGATGACCCACGCGACCGAGCAGATCGAGGCCGGCAATACGCTCCTGAACGAGAACGAGATCTTCGTCCGCCGGATGCGCGGTCTGGGCACGATCGATTCGAAGACGGCGCTGCGGATGGCGATGAGCGGTCCGAACCTGCGCGCGACCGGGGTCCCGTTCGATGTCCGCCGCGCGCACCCGTACAGCATCTATCCCGAGCTCGACTTCGACATCCCGACGCGCTCCGAGGGCGACTGCCTGGCGCGCTACCTGCTGCGGATGGATGAGATCAAGCAGAGCATCCGAATCATCGACCAGTGCCTCCACCAGATGCCGGACGGCCCGATCATGGCCAAGCTGCCGCGGCTGCTGCGGCCTCGTCCCGGTCGGGCGTACGCCGGGATCGAGGCGCCGCGCGGCCAGTACGCCGCGTACGTCGTGAGCGACGGCACGGACCAGCCGTTCCGGATGCGCATCCACGACCCGTCGTTCATCCACCTGCAGGCGGTCGGCGTCATGGTGCCCGGCCACCTCGATAGCGGACACGATGGCGGTCATGGCGTCACTCGACCCCATCATGGGCGGCGTCGACAAATGACGTGCGTCACACGGCGCCGGGCGGCTGGGCTGGCGATCCGGCTGACCTTGCCGGGGAAGGTCGTGTTCACCTGGTCCCGCTGTTGATCGTGCTCACGTTCGGGCTCGTCGCCGCGATCGTGGTCTTCGGCCCGCCGATCATCGACATCCTCGCCGCGAACCTGCCGATCGTCCGGTTCGTCGTCGCGGTGACGGTCGTCCTGCTGATGACGATCCCGACCGCGTTCCTGATCATCTACATGGAGATGAAGATCATCGCGCTGATGAATCTTCGGATCGGGCCGGACCGGGTCGGGCCGTTCGGGTCGCTGCTGTCGGTGGTCCACGGGCTCAAGGTCCTCATGAAGGAGGACTTCACCCCGACCGGCGCCGACCCGCTCGTGTTCACCTGGGCCCCGTCGTCGTGTACCTGGCCAGCGTCATGTCGCTGCTGGTCATCCCGTTCGCGCCGGGCCTGTTCGGCGCGGACCTCAACCTCGGGCTGCTGTACTTCTTCGCGGTCGGCGGCCTGTCGGTGGTCGGGCTGCTGATGGCCGGCTGGTCGAGCTACAACAAGTACTCGCTGCTCGGCGGGCTGCGCGCCGCGGCCCAGGTCATCAGCTACGAGATCCCGCTCACGCTGTCGGTCGTCGGGCTGATGCTGCTGGCGGGCACGATGAGCCTCAACACGATCGTGCTGAACCAGGGCGGCTGGTTCACCGACTGGTACGTCTTCCAGCAGCCGCTCGGGGCGCTGATCTTCTTCATCGCCGCGACCGCCGAGGCCAACCGCACCCCGTTCGACCTGACCGAGGCCGACTCGGAGATCGTGGCGGGCTTCGCGACCGAGTACTCCGGCATGCGCTTCGGGTTCTTCTTCTTCGCCGAGTACGTCAACGTGTTCATCGTCTCGGCGCTGATCGGTGACGCTGTTCTTCGGCGGCTGGAACGCGCCGTTCCCGTGGCCGTGGCCCGTCGGCGCTGAACCTCGATCCGGCCTCGTTCGGCGTCGGGCTGCTGTTCATCGCCGGCGTCGTGCCGGTCGTGCTCACGCTGGTGTTCGCGGCGCCGTTCTGGATCGCCAGCTCGCGCATCAAGTGGTGGCACGCGCTGCATCGCCGGGTTCGTCCTCGCCAACCTGTTCATCGTCACGCTGCTCGGCGCGTGGGCGTACATCGGGCTCGACTGGGTCGCCGGTATCCTCTGGTTCATGGGCAAGACGTACGCGTTCGTGTTCACGTTCGTATGGATGCGCGGCACGCTGCCGCGCGTGCGGATCGACCAGCTCATGGACTTCGCCTGGAAGTGGCTGCTGCCCGCGTCGCTGCTGAACCTGTTCGTGACCGCGGCGGCCATCGTCGGTCGTCGAGCGGAGCGCCGGCGATGAGCTTCGTCCCGGGCCTCGGCATCGTGAAGGGCATGGCCCTGACCCTGCGCCGCTTCTTCGAGCCCAAGGTCACGGTCATGTACCCCGAGGTGCGGGTCGACGTCCCGCACAAGTTCCGCGGCCGCCTGCAGCTGCTCTACGACGAGTGGGGCACGCTCAAGTGCGAGACCTGCTTCCAGTGCGCCCAGGCCTGCCCGATCGAGTGCATCGACATGGGCGGCATCGACACGCGCGGCCGCTACCACGTCCACTGGGGCGCGCCCGAGACGTACGGCGAGCGGCGCGAGGAGTCGGCCCTGCGGCGATCCGGCCGCGCCGTGCCGGATCCCGCGTATCGTCCGTTCGAGCCGGTCGACCTCGGCCGAGCTCGACGCGATCCTCGAGGAGCACGACCACGACCCCGGCCCGGATGCTCGACATCCTCGAGGCGACCCAGGCGGCCTACGGCTACCTGCCGGTCGCGGCGCTCAAGCGGATCAGCCACGCGACGGGCGCCTGGTACGCGATGATCTACGGCACGGCGAGCTTCTACGCCCACCTGCGCTTCGAGCCGGCGGCGGCCGTCGACCAGGCTGCGGCCGTCGACAAGCACCGGCCGGCGGAGGCCTCGCTACCTCGCGGCGCTCGGGGCGCGCGCTCGACGGGCGCAGGGCCGGCCCGGCGCCAGCCGGCGCGGGCCTGACGATGGTGACCTCCTGAAGACGCCTGCCGCGGCTGGCCGACGATCCTCCTGGCCCGCGCCGACGCCAAGGATCCGCGCGACCTCGATGCGGCCGTCGAGGCGCGGGCGCGTTCGAGGCGCTGCCGCGCGGCCGGTCCGCGAGCTCGGCGCCGGCCGGCCACTATCGCCCTGATCGCCGCGTCCGGCCTGCGCGGACGGGGCGGCGCGGGCTTCCCGACCGCTGACAAGTGGCGGACCGCCGCCGGCACCGACGCCGACCGGCGCTACGTCGTGGCCAACGGCTACGGCGCCGACCCGGCGTCGCACACCGACCGCACGCTGATGCTGCGGGACCCGTACGCGGTCATCGAGGGACGGCCATCGCCGCCGCTCGCGATCGGCGCGAGCGAGGCGTTCATCGCGGTCCGCGCCGAGGACGCCGACGTCATCGCCCGGCTGTCCGCGGCCATCGGCGCGGCGACCGACGCCGGCTTCCTCGGCGCAGACGTCCTCGGCTCCGGCCACGACCTGTGGCTGACGGTCCGCCCGGTCCAGGGCGCGTACATGCTCGGCGAGGAGACGGTCCTGCTCAAGGCCCTCGAGGGCAAGCGCGGCCAGCCGGAGCAGCGGCCACCGCACCCGGCCGAGCGCGGGCTGTTCGACCGGCCGACCGTCGTCAACAACGTCCAGACCCTGGCCGCCGTGCCATGGATCGTCCGCGAGGGTGCCGAGGCCTTCCGGGCCATCGGCTGCGACCGGCGCGCCGGGACGGTCCTCGTCCAGCTCCGGACGCCGGGCGGGGACGGCATCGCCGAGGTCCCGCTCGGGACGCCGCTGCGCGACATCCTCAAGCTCGGTGGCAAGCTGCCGGCCGGACGCGACGCTCAAGGCGGTCCTCATCGGCGGGCCGTCCGGCGGGCTGCTGCCGCCCGACGCGCTCGACACGCCGTACGACTTCGCGTCACTGCGCGCGGCCGGCGCCCACCTCGGGTCGGGATCGGTCGTGGCGGTCGACGACCAGACCGACCTGGTGGAGCTCGTCGGCGTCCTGACCCGCTTCTGCTCGAACGAGGCCTGCGGCAAGTCGATCCCCTGCCGGATCGGCACGAAGCGCCTGGCCGAGATCGTCGGGCGGCGCGAGGAGGGGCTCGCTCCGCCCGGTCGATACCGCAGCTCGCCGCGGACCTCGCCCACGACATCGTCGCGTCGGCGCTCTGTGACCACGAGCGACTTGCGACGCTCCCGCTGACGAGCGGGATGCGATACTTCGGGTCCGAGTTCGACCCCGCCAGCCGTGCCCAGCCGGCTCGCGACCGAGGCCTCCCGATGACCGACACCCTCGCCCGCCCCGAGCGCCGACCGCTGCCCCGAGCGACTCGGCCCGGGCGCCGATACGCTGCCGACCGCCTCATCGAGACGCAGTCGCCGCAGCGGCCGCAGTCGACGCCGCGGCATCCGCATCGAGGTCGACGGCCGGGTCGTCGAGGGCTTCGAGGGCCAGACCATCCTCGAGGTCTGCCGCGACAACGGCATCGAGATCCCGACCCTGTGCTACGAGCCCAAGCTGCCCGGCTTCGGGGCGTGCCGGATGTGCGTCGTCGAGGTCGAGGGCGAGGAGCATCCGCCGATCTCGTGCTCGCGGACATGCGAGGCCGAGATGAAGGTCCAGACCCAGACCGAGGAGATCCGCCGCCTGCGCCGGACCAACCTCGAGCTGATCTTCAGCGACCACAACGCCTACTGCCTGCCGCCGTGCCAGAACAAGTGCCCGAGCCACATCGACATCCCGGGCTTCCTCAAGGCCAACGCCGAGGCGAACTGGCGCGAGAGCACGCGGATCTTCAAGCGGACGATCCCGTTCCCGAGCGTCCTCGGCCGGGTGTGCCCGGCGCCGTGCGAGGAGCACTGCCGGCGCGACGAGGTCGACGAGGCGATCGCCATCCGCGACTCGCATCGCTACGCCGGCGACCAGGTCCTCAAGTCGATGCTCGACGAGGGCGTCGATCCGCCGGTCCCGTTCGAGCAGCAGGTCCGCATCCGGGCGCAAGGCCGCGGTCATCGGCTCGGGGCCGGCCGGCATGGGCGCGGCGTACTACCTGCTGCTCGCCGGCCACGACGTGACGATGTTCGAGCGCGACCCGTCACCGGGCGGGATGCTCCGCTACGGCATCCCGCAGTACCGCCTGCCCAAGGTCGAGGTGCTCGAGGCGGAGTACGAGTCGGTCACCCGGCTCGGCGGCACGATGGTGACCGGCGGGGCTCGGGGCGCGACTTCACGCTCGACGACCTGACGATGCAGGGCTTCGATTCGGTGCTCGTCGCGATCGGCTGCTACGACACGAACAAGCTGGGCATCCCGAACGAGGACGCCGACGGTGTCATCGACGGGCTCGAGTACCTGCGGACCGCCACGCTCGGCTTGCCCTATCCGGGCCACGTCGGCAAGCGGGTCGTGGTCATCGGCGGCGGGTTCACGTCGATGGACTGCTCGCGGACATCCATCCGCCAGGGGGCCAGCGAGGTCACGCTCGTCTACCGCCGCGACATGAAGGACATGCCCGCCGCCGACGAGGTCCACGAGGCGATCGAGGAAGGCGTCACCGCCATCTTCCAGGCCGGACCGGTGCGCGTCCTCACGGACGAGCAGGGGCAAGGTCAACGGCGTCGAATTCATCCGGATGCAGCTTGGCGAACCGGACGCCTCCGGTCGGCGCCGGCCAGAACCCGCGCCGGGCACCGAGTTCACGATCCCATGCGACCGGGTCCTGCTCGCGATCGGCCAGGGCCCCGAGCTCGACTGGCTGGAGACGCCCGGCAACGAGGGCGTCGAGGCGACGAAGAATCGCCGACTCAAGGCGGACGGCGTCACGTTCGCGACGGCGCGCCCGGGCGTGTTCGGCACGGGCGACGTCCGGATCGGGGCGGCGACGGTGGTCGAGGCCATCGCCGAGGGACGCCGGGCGGCGTACGCCGTCGATGCGTTCATGAAGGGCCTCGACCTCGACGCGATCCGGACCCGCCAGACGCTCGCCGAGCCGCAGCCCGAGTTCCTCTCGATCGTCCCGTTCACGGCCGAGGTCAAGGAACCGCGCTACCGGCTGACGGCGCTGCCCGCCGAGGAGCGCAATCACAACTACATGGAATACGAGCTGCCCTACACGCCCGAAGCGGCGATCGCCGAATCGACGCGCTGCCTGCAGTGCACGTGCGAGGCGATCGGGTTCTGCGACCTGCGCCGCCTGGGGATCGAGTACGGCACGACGCTCCAGACGCTCGAGCCGCAGCACCACCAGGGCGCCGGGTTCCGGAGCGTCACGGAGAACCGCTTCACCGGCATCAACCACGACTACATCCGGGACGACTCGCACGCGTTCATCCTGCGCGAGCCGTCGCGCTGCATCGACTGCGGGCGCTGCGCGAACGTGTGTGCCGAGGTGGTCGGTGCCGCGTGCTACGACTTCATGCGCATCGGCTTCGACACGCTCGTCACGACGCCGCTCGACATGAGCCTCAACGACACGCCGTGCGTGTCCTGCGGGCGCTGCGCCGAGACCTGTCCGACCGGGGCGCTGATGCCCAAGCCGCGCATCCTCGAGAAGTACGAGGTCGACGAGAGCCGCTGCATCCTGTGCGGGATCTGCGTCGATGCGTGCCCCTACGACGCGCTGCGCGACGGCGGCGACTTCGAGCTCTCGCACACCGGCCGGTCCGAGCCGATGATCGACCTGATCGCGTTGGCGGCCATCGACCGCGAGACCGAGGTGACCTACATCCGGCGCGAGCGCGACTGGCTCGAGCGCGCCACCGCGGAGGGTCGCGTCGTCGACCAGGCGCGTCTCCTGCCGATGCTCCCGCCGACGATCGGCGGCGTGCCGACCAACGGCGGCCACACGAACGGCAATGGCCACGGCCACGCCCACGACGGGCACGGGGCCGTCGCCGCCATCGGCCCCGGCCGGCACGAGTAGCTCGTGCTCGCGCAGCTGCCCCGGATCATCCTGGCGCTCATCGTCATGGGCACCGTGCTCGGGATCGCGGCGCTGCTGGTCGTCGTCCTGCACCAGGACTGGGAAGACGCGCTCCTGTGGATCCTCGCGGCCGTCATGCTCGGGTCCGGGCTGCTCGTCGTGACGATGCGCGACATCATCCGTTGCGGCCTCGCGATGATCGTCTGCTTCCTCGCCCTCGCCGGCATCTACGTGCTGATGGGTCTGCCGCTCCTCGGTGCCGCCCAGGTCATCGTGTACATCGGCGCGATCAGCGTGCTGATCCTCTTCGCGATCATGCTGACGCAGACCAAGGATGCGCCCGAGCCGGCTGGTCTTCCACTCGCAGGCCGGGGCGGCATCGATCGCCGCGGTCGTGGTGGCCATCGTGATCGCGCTGAGCGTGGGCGCGACGGACTGGGGCGAAGTCGCCCGCAACGCCCGGCTCGACACGGACCGCATGTCGGTCGTGCTCTTCGAGCAGTTCCTGTTCCCGTTCGAGATCGTCAGCGTGCTCCTGCTCGCGGCGGTGATCGGCGGCGTCTTCCTGGCGAAGCGCGAACCGGGCGGACCGTCGTGAGCGACAGCCTCGACACCTACCTGATCCTGTCGGGGATCCTGTTCGCGATCGGCTCCTTCGGCTTCCTCGCGCGGCGCAACGCGATCAGCATGCTCATGTCCATCGAGCTGATGCTCAACGCCGTCAACCTCACGATCGTGGCGTTCGGCCTGTTCGGCCCACGCACCGACGCCACCGCCCAGGGCGCGGTATTCGCCCTGATGGTCATGGCCGTCGCCGCCGCGGAGGCGACCGTCGGGCTGGCCATCGTCATCGCGATCTATCGCAACAAGCGCACGCCATTGGTCGACGAGTACGACTCCATGCGGCAATGACCGTCGAAGGGCTGCTGCCGCTGCTGCTCGTCTTGCCGATGGGTGGGTTCCTGTTCACCGCGTTCGTCGGCCGACGGCTCGGCAAGGGGGCCCACTGGATCCCGGTCGGGGTGATCTTCCTTGCCTGGGTCATCGCCATGGTCGCCGTCGTCAACGTGCTGACCGGCAGCGCCCCGCTCGTCCCGGGCAGCGAGGACACGCACGGCTACGTGGTCGGGCCGTGGACCTGGATCCCCGCCGGCGAGTTCCACGTCGACTTCGGCCTGTTCGTCGATCCGCTGACCGCCTGCCTGCTCATCGTCGTGACCACGATCGGCCTGCTCGTCCACATCTACTCGGTCGGCTACATGAGCCACGACCCGGGCTACTGGCGGTTCTTCGCCTACCTCAACCTGTTCATGTTCTCGATGCTGCTGCTCGTCCTGGCCAATTCGTGGCTGGTCGTGTTCGTGGCCTGGGAGCTCGTCGGGCTGTCGAGCTACCTGCTGATCGGCTTCTGGTACCGCAAGCGCTCGGCGGCGCTGGCGGCGAAGAAGGCGTTCATCGTCAACCGCGTCGGTGACGTCGGCTTCGCGCTCGGGATCATGGCCATCTTCGTCAACACGGTCGCAGCCGGCGACGGCACCCTCAACGTCCGCGAGTCGATCGAGATCCTGCTCGGCCAGGGCGATGCGAACCCGATCCCGCTCGTCGTCGTGGCCCTGCTCGTGTTCGCCGGGGCGATGGGCAAGAGCGCCCAGTTCCCGCTGCACGTCTGGCTGCCCGACGCGATGGAAGGCCCGACGCCGGTGTCCGCCCTCATCCACGCCGCGACGATGGTCAACGCCGGGGTCTACCTGGTCGCCCGGGCGAACCCGCTGTTCGCGGCCGAGCCGTCGGCGATGGTCGTGGTCGCGGCGATCGGCATCTTCACGGCCATCCTGGCGGCCTCGATCGCGATGACCCAGACCGACATCAAGCGCGTCCTGGCGTACTCGACGCTCTCGCAGCTCGGCTACATGTTCGCGGCGCTCGGGGTGGGCGCCTTCACGGCGGCGATCTTCCACCTCATGACGCACGGGTTCTTCAAGGGCCTGCTGTTCCTCGGGTCGGGCTCGGTCATCCATGCCGTCCACGAGGAACAGGACATGCGCCGGATGGGCGGCCTGGCCCAGAAGATCCCGATCACGTACGCCACGATGCTGGTCGGCTCGGTCGCGATCTCCGGGATCCCGCCGCTGGCCGGCTTCTTCTCCAAGGACGAGATCCTCGGCGAGGCCTTCAAGTTCGGCTTCACCTGGGTCTGGGCGATCGGCCTGTTCGTCGCGCTGCTGACCGCCTTCTACATGTTCCGGCTCATGGGGCTGACGTTCTGGGGCGCCTTCCGCGGACCGAAGGAGGTCTGGGATCGGATCCACGAATCGCCGTCGGTGATGACCGTGCCGCTGATCCTGCTGGCCATCCCGTCCGTCGTGCTGGGCATGGCGCTCGGCCTGCCGTTCGGCGACAGCGCGCTCCATCACTGGCTCGAGCCGGTCTTCCACGAGGCGGTCGAAACGCTGCACCTGCCGCATGAGCCGTACCAGCTGTTCGGCATCGACGGCGGGCTGATCCTCGCCAGCGTGACGGTGGCGGCGATCGGGGTCGTGCTGGCGTGGCGATTCTTCGGCATCGACCTCGGCGGCCTGCGCCTGCCGGCGCGACCCGAACGCGTGCGCGAGATCAGCGCGCGGCCCGGGCTGTCCTTCCTGTACCGCGCCTCGCTCAACAAGTGGTGGTTCGACGAGCTCAATCACCTGCTCTTCATCGTCATCGGCGGACGGCTGGCACAGGCGATCTGGTGGTTCGACCGCGAGGTCGTCGACGGGACGGTCAATGGCATCGGCAGCTCGACGGTCGGTGCCGGCCGCGGCCTGCGGCGGGTCCAGACCGGGCGCGTCCAGAACTACGCCCTGGGGATCGCCGTCGGGCTCATCGTCATGGCCGGGTCGTACCTGCTCCTGGCCGGGAGCGGACGCTGATGGACACGCTGCCGATCCTCACCATCGTCACGTTCCTGCCCCTCGTCGGGGCGGTGCTGGTGGCCATCCTGCCCGGCACGTGGGCGCGCCAGGCGGCGCTGCTCGTCGCGCTGGCGACGTGGGTCGCCTCGCTCGTGATGCTGGCCCGCTTCGTCCCCGACGGCGGGGCGGGGTTCAGCTTCACCGAGACGTACGACTGGATCCCGCTGTTCGGCATCCAGTACAAGCTCGGCGTCGATGGCCTGTCGGCCGCGCTCGTGGTCCTGACCACCACGCTGACCTGGATCTGCATCCTCGCGTCATGGGTCCCCATCCAAACGCGCATCAAGGAATTCATGATCTCGTTCCTGGTGCTCGAGGTCGGGATGATCGGCGTGTTCCTGGCTCTCGACCTGTTCCTGTTCTACATCTTCTGGGAGGTCGTCCTCGTCCCGATGTACCTGATCATCGGGATCTGGGGCGGCGCGAACCGCATCTACTCGACGATCAAGTTCGTCCTCTACACGCTCGTCGGCTCACTGCTGATGCTGGTCGCGATCCTCGCGACCGCGTTCGCCTACCAGTCGGCGACCGGCTCGTGGACGGGCGCCTTCGACCTCGTCGCGCTGCGCGAGTTCGCCGCCGGCGCCGGGTTCGCGCCGGCCCTCCAGATCGGCGCCTTCATCGCCTTCTTCCTGGCCTTCGCGATCAAGGTCCCGATGTTCCCATTCCACACCTGGCTGCCGGACGCCCATACCGACGCGCCGACAGCGGGCTCGGTGATCCTGGCCGGGATCATGCTCAAGCTCGGGGCGTACGGGTTCCTGCGCTTCGCGCTGCCGCTCTACCCGGACGCGGCGCACACGTTCGCGCCGACGATCATCGTGCTGTCGCTCATCGCGATCATCTACGGCGCCATCGTCGCGCTCGTGCAGCCCGACCTGAAACGGCTCGTCGCGTACTCGTCGGTCAGCCACATGGGCTTCGTGACGCTCGGCATCTTCGTGTTCACCGAGCAGGGCATCCAGGGCGCCATCCTGCAGATGATCAACCACGGCCTGATCACCGGCGGGCTGTTCCTGCTCGTCGGCGTCGATCTACGAGCGGACCCACGACCGGACGATCGCCAAGATGGGCGGCCTCGCCGGACGGATCCCATTGTGGGCCGCGACGATGGGCTTCTTCGCCTTCGCGTCGGCCGGGCTGCCCGGCCTGTCGGGCTTCGTCGGCGAGTTCCTGAGCCTCGTCGGCACGTTCGCCGTCAGCCCGCTGGCCGCCGCCATCGCCGCGGTGGTGATGGTCCTGGGCGCCGGCTACCTCCTGTTCATGTACGGCCGGATCGTGTTCGGCGAGGTGTCCGAGTTCATCGCCGGTCTGGGCGGCCACGTGACCGACATGACCCCGGTCGAGCTGCTCACCCTCGTGCCGCTGGCGGTCCTCATCGTCATCTTCGGCATCCAGCCGGGGCTGCTGCTCGACCTCGTCCAGGGCTCCGTCGAGGCGACCCTCGAATCGGCCGCGGCCGGCGCGCCCATCACCGTCGGCGGTGAGGTCCTGCTCATCGGCCTCGGCGTGATCGTCGCGCTCATCGTGGCCCGGACCGTGGCCGTCGCGCTGGGCCGGCGGTCGCCGCCGAGCGGGGCCGTGGTCGAAGGTGGCGCCGCGCATTGACCTTCGCCGACGTCGTCACCATCGCGCCGCTCATCGTCGCCGTCCTGACGGCCGCGGCGGTCCTGGTGGTCGACATCGCCTGGCCGGGTCGCACGACGCCGGCGGTGGCCACCGTGCTCGTCGGTCTGGCGCTCACCGCCGTGGTGACGATCGCCGTCGGCCGTGCCGACGCCACGGCGTTCGGCGGGTCCTACAAGCTCGACGCGCTGACGACGTTCCTCGACATCCTGTTCATCGCCATCGTGGCGATGACGGTCGTCTTCGCGCCCGACTACCTGCTGCCGCGCAACCTGCCGCTGGCCGAGTTCTCGATCGTGCTCGTCTTCGCGATGAGCGGCGCGATGCTGATCGCCGGCTCGGCCGACCTGCTGCTGCTGTTCCTCGGGCTGGAGCTCATGGTCCTGCCGGGCTATCTGCTGGCCGGCTACCACAAGACCGACGCGTACTCGACCGAGGGCGCGATCAAGTACTTCCTGCTCGGCTCGTTCAGCTCGGCGATCTTCCTGTTCGGCGCCGCGTTCGTGTGGGGCATGACCGGGACCACCCTCATCGACAGCGCGGACCCGAACCGCCCGGGGATCGCCCAGGTCCTCGCCTCGGTCGTGGCCGGCACCGAGCCGCTGTCGGCGGGTCTCGCCCTCGGCCTGGCGTTCCTGACGACGGGCGTCGCGTTCAAGATCGCCGCCGTCCCGTTTCACTACTGGACGCCGGACGCCTACCAGGGATCGCCGACGCCGATCACCGGCTATCTGTCGGTCGGGCCCAAGGTGGGTGCGTTCGCGCTCATCCTGCGGCTGTTCGTCGAGGCGCTCGGGCCGCTGGCCGACTGGTGGCTGCCGGTGATGATCGTGCTCGCCGCCCTGACGATGACCCTCGGCAACCTCGTCGCCCTGACGCAGGACAACGTGAAGCGGATGCTCGCGTACAGCTCGATCGCGCACACCGGCTACATGCTCGTCGGGCTGGCGGCCTATGCGGGTGGCCAGGTCCTCGGGCTGCAGGGGCTGCTCTTCTACGGCGCGGCCTACGCGTTCATGAACCTTGGCGCGTTCGCGGTGGTATCCGCCCTCCAGAAGCGGACCGGCGTGACCTCGTCACTGTCGACGTTCGCCGGTCTCGGCCGCCGGGAGCCGCTGCTCGGCGCGCTCATGCTGCTGTTCCTGCTGTCGCTCACCGGCATCCCGCCGCTGGCCGGGTTCTGGGCGAAGGCGTACGTCATCCTCGCGGCCGTGCAGGCCGGCGGCTGGCTGACGGTGCTCGCCGTGCTCGTCGTGCTCAATGCGGCTGCGGCCGCGTTCTACTACCTCCGGGTCGCGGTCTACATGTACATGCGCGACCCGGCGACCGACGCGCCGCCACTGGCCCACGGGGCGCTGCTGTGGGGCGGGCTGGCCGCGGCGACGGCCTTGACGATCCTCTTCGGGCTCGTCCCGACGCCGCTGCTGCAGATCGTCGAAGGGGCGGCCGCCGCCATCTCGTCCCTGCCGGTCGGCAGCTAGCCCTCAGCGATCGTCCAGGCGGCGCGCCAGCGCCGCCAGCAGCCGGCCGACGTCATGCGCCCCCGCGATGCGCAGGTCGGCCACCGCCAGCAGCTCCGGCGGCGCCGGCCGCGTCGTGCCGTGGACGGCGACGGTGATCCCGGCATCGACCCGGCCGGCGGCGCGCGCATCGACGACGCCCTCGAACGCATCGATGTCGCTCATCTCGTCGCCGAGGGCGACGACCGCGCCCGGGCGGTGCCGATCCAGGAGCCCGTCGACCGCCTCGCGCTTGCCGCCGGCGTCGCGCGGACGCAGGTCGACGACCGACCGGCCGCGATAGTGGGCCAGCCCGTGGACCAGGCCGACGCGCCGCTCCACGGTCGCGATGGCGTCGACGACGGCCGAACGAGCGGCGGTCACATCGTCCGCCTGTCGGACGTGGAACGCGACCGACGGACCCTTGCGCTCGACGAACAGCCACGCCGGATGACCGAGCTCGGCGGCGACCCCGGCGGCGAGCGTCTCGGCGGGGTCGAGATGGACGTCGTAGGCCGGGTCGGTCACGACGGTCAGGCGTTCGGCACGCCCGCCGCGCGGCAAGTGGCCATGCTGAAGGCCGTGGTCGCCGAGGTACTCCACGCCACCGACCCGCACGCGCGTGGCGACGTCGGCCACGACCCGGCCCGTGAGGACCGCCACGTGGGCGCGCCCGGGCCGTGAGGCGGCGATCCGGGCCAGTCGGCGCAGGCCGCGCTGGGCGAGCGGCTCGATCCGGGCGACGGCCGGGTCGCGCGACCCGGCGGCCAGCGTGCCGTCGAAGTCGGCAACGATCAGCAGCGGCGGCCGGGCGCTGACGAGGGCCGCCAGCGCGACCGCGATATCGGCCCGGCTCGAGACCTGAGGGCCACGGACGGAGGCATCTTCGGGGCCGGGCGAGCGGCGGCCCGCCGGCGCCGATGCACCGGCCGCGGTCACGGTTGGACGTCGACGCCCGGCAGGATCGTCCGCAGCCCGCGGGCCATGATGTCGGGCCCGATACCGCCCAGCGCCCCATCGCGGACCACGCCGTCCTTGTCGATCCAGAAGTGGACCGGCAGCGCCACGGCGTCCCAGCGCGTCGCGGCCGAGCCGTCGCTGTCGAGCCCGAGCGGGAACGTGGCGCCGAGCTGCTCGGCGAACGCCGCGACGACGCCCTCGTCCTCCTTCACGTCGACCGCGATGACCACCAGGCCGTCGTCGGCGTGGCGGTTGGAGAAGCGGGTCATGATCGGGATCTCGTCGACGCACGGCGGACAGTACGTCCCCATGAAGTTCACCCAGACCGGGCTGCCGCGCAGCTTGGCAAGGTCGATGATCCCGCCGCCGACCTGCGGGACGACGAGGGCGGGTGCCGGCTCGCCGACGTGGAACAGGCCTTCGCCACCGCTCGCCGACGCATCGGGCGAGGCACTGCCACCGACACTGGCCGTGGCTGTCGGCGCCGGGGCGTCGGACGGCAACGGCCCGATGGAGACCGACGGCTGGGGGGGCGGGGTCGCGGCGGCGCCCGGGGTCGGGGCGAAGGCGATGATCCCGCCGATGATGAGCGCCGCTGCCGCGACACCGGTCAGGAGGCCGGCCAGGATCGACAGACGGGGCCACATGCTGGCGGGGAGGGTACCAGCCCGGGCCGTCCGGGGCGTGTCCCGGCGGCCCACGCTACGATGCCGCTCCGATGGCCGGTCCGACCGACGAGATCCGTACGCGCGTGCTCCCGGCGCTCCTGACGGCGCTCGGTGTCACGATCCTGTCGGCCGGGCTGCTCAATTACGCGGTGCCGGTCGGGGCCGAGCCCGGTCCGTCGACGTCACCCCTGCCATCGGCCGCGGTCGTCCCGACGCCGTCGCCGCGGCTCACGCTGCCCCCGATCGGCACGGCGCGACCGTCGCCCGAGACCCCCGCCCCGAGTGCCACCCTGCCACCGGCGGATCGCGTCGTGACCCGCGTCCGCGTCGCCCGCCTCGACATCGATCTGGCGGTCGTGCGCGGCAACGACGGCTACCCGTACTGCGGCGTCGCGATGTACCTGCCGATCCTGTCGCAACCGGGGTTCGGCGGGGCGACCTACCTGTATGCCCATGCCCGCGACGGGATGTTCCTGCCCCTGCTCCGGACCAAGGGGCGCGACCAGCGTGGCCTCATCGTCGACGTCTGGACCAGCGACGACTGGCTGTACCAGTACGAGATCACCGAGGTGCGGCGCGACCAGCCCGTGGACACCGGCCTGCGCGACCCGCTGGCCGTGGCGACCGAGCAGCTCTGGCTGCAGACCTCGCAGGGCCCGGATCGCACCTTCGGCTACACGCAGGTCATCGCCGACCCGGTCGGAGCGCGGCCAGCGAACCACACCGCGGCCCATCCACGCGCGAGGCCGGTCGCCTGCGGCTAGATCCAGCCGATGCGGCGCAGGAAGGCGACGGCGCCGACGGAGAGGAGCGTGATACCGCCGGTGACCACCCAGAAGTTGCCGACTTCGGTCCCGGCCTCGCTCATCCCGAAGATGCCGGCCACCGCCCCGATCCCGGCCAGGATGACCGTGACCCCGGTCAGCCGCTTCATGATGACCGACAGGTTGTTGTTGATCTGGGTCAGGTACACGTCGAGGGTCGCGGCGGCCAGCTCGCGGTAGTTGTCCATCTCGTCGGTCAGCCGGATGACGTGGTCATACACGTCGCGGAAGTAGATGACCTCATCGGGATCGATCAGGGTCAGGTCGCGGTTGGTAAGCTGGTTGAAGACCTCGCGCGTCGGGCTGGCGGCCCGGCGCACCTCGATGAGCTCGCGCTTGAGCGAGAAGAGGCGCTCGAGCGTGTCCGGCGTGGGCGCGCGGATGACCGCGTCCTGGACGGCGTCGATGGCATCACCCAGCTGGTCGGCATACGGGAAATAGCCGTCGACGATGTCGTCGCCGATGGCCCACAGCAGGTGATCGGGTCCATGGCCCATCACCGACGCGAGGCCGCTCCGCAGGTGATGCGATTGGCGCGGTTCCCAGCCGCGGCCGTGGACCGATAACAGGTAGCCGAGGCCGAGAACGAGGTCGATCTCGTTGATCGCGACCCCGTCGGTCCGCTCCAGCGCGAACAGCACGATGTGGATGACGCCGTCGGTGGTCTCGATCTTCGCCCGCTGGTTCCCCTCGAGCACGTCCTCGACGATGAGCGGGTGAAGCCCGAGGACCGCGCCGACGGCCTCGACCTGGGCCGGCGACGGCGCGGACAGGTCGACCCAGACGGAGACCTCAGGCTGGCCCAGCAGGCCGGGCAGCGCCTTGAGCGCGGCGTCGCCCTGGGACTCGCGCAACGCGCCGTCGACGATGGCGGCGACGCGGATCAGGCCGGGCGCACCGGCCGATGTCGGCGGCCGGCGCCGAGCGACGGGTTCGCCGACGGAACCCGTCGGTCGCTCAGAGGATGAGGCCGGGGTCGGGAGCGCCATCGCCGGCCAGCATACGCGTCGCCGATCGGTGGCGCCCGGTGCCTCGCCCCAGGGCGAGGGCCGGTGGCACGGCCGCCAGCGTCACGCCCGCGGCGACGACGAACAGGCCGACCATGATGGCCGCGGCTTCGCGCGACGCCCACGACTCGAGCGCCTCGACGACGAGCGGGTCCTTCAGGGGCCGGTCCCGCAACGACTCCGGGATGTAGGCCAGGTACGCGTCGGGCGTGGCGTAGACCTGGGACGACAGGCGGTCGATCGTGGTCGAACCATACGCCGTCAGCACCGCCAGGCCGACCGCCATCCCGAGCATCCGCGCGACCGTCACGACCGACGACGCTGCGCCGAAGGCCCCGCGACCGGCCGCCTCGACCGCCGCCGCCGAGCGCGGCGTGACCGACAGCCCGAAGCCCAGCCCGAACAGGGACAGGGCCGTGGCCGCCTCCCCGATCGTCGTGGCCGGCGTCCAGCGGGACATCGCCAGGAGGCCGACCACGGCGGCCGCCAGCCCGACGAGGGTCACGACCCGGAACGACGCGATCCGGACGGCGAACCCGGACAGGAGGGCGCCGAGCGCGGTCGCGCCGGCCAGCGCTCCGAGGGCCAGTCGCTGCTCGTCCGGGCCGCCGTAGAGGACGCGGTCGACGAACACCGCACCGCCGATGATCGCGACCGCGAGCCCATACCCGGTCAGCAACGACACGAGCGCCGCCGAGCTGAAGGCCACGTCCCGGAACAGGCGCACGTCGAGGAACGGGTCGGCGCGACGGACGGCCAGCGCGATCGTCACGAGCGTGGCCGCGACCGCGACCACCGCCAGGGAGATCGACAGCTGCGCCGGGTCGATGGTCGCGTCGAGCGCGCCTTGGGCGCCGACCAGGGTAAGCGCCACCAGGCCCGTGGCGAGGGCGATCCCGAAGGCGAGCGCGCCGGTGACATCGATGCGACCGGCCCGCCGCGGCGTCTCCCAGCCGGGCGAGGCCGCCCACGCCAGCACCATCGCCGCGAGCGCGACGGGCACGTTGACATAGAAGATCCAGCGCCAGGCCGGGCTGACGACGGCCGCGACGCTCGACTCGGCCAGGCCGGCCCCGGCGAGCGTGGCATCGGGATGGATGGCCGACAAGATGGCCGCCCCCAGGAACGGCCCCGCGGCCATCCCGAGGAAGGTCAGCGCCCCGATGACGCCGAGGGCGCGCGGCCGGCCGTGGCCGTCGTAGAGGTGGGCCGCGGCCGCCGTTCCGACTGGGACGAGGACCCCGCCGCCGACGGCCTGCACGACCCGCGCCCCGATGAGCTGATCGAGGTCCTGCGCGGCGCCGGCCAGCACGGAGCCGATCGTGAAGATGCCGAGCGCGGCCATGAACAACCGTCGCGTGCCCCACAGGTCGGCCAGGCGTCCGGCCAGCGGCATCATCAGGATGTAGACCAGCAGGTAGGCATTGATGATCCAGCTCGCCTTGCGCAGCTCGACCCAGGCCGACGTCCCGTTCGGGGCGACGAGATCGGCCAGGATCGACGGCAACGCGACGGCCGTGATCATCAGCTCGAGACCGGCGAGGAACACCCCCGTCCCGAACACGGCGAGCAGCGCGACCCTCGCACGGGCAGCCATGGCGCGAGTGTAGTCGGGGATGTCTTGACAGCCCGCCACGGGCCCACCTAGCATCAACGCCCGTTGATATCAACGGGCGTTGATACGACGCACCACGCTTGGGGCCGTTGCCTTGCCAACCCGCGCCCGGTTCCGCTCGACGCTCGCGTCGATCCTCGTCCAGCCCGAGGACCTGCGCGAGCTGCGCGCGTTCCACAAGGCGCTCGCGGACGTGAACCGGCTGCGCATCGTGCGTCGTCTGGCGGAGGGTGATGCGAGCGTCGCCGAGCTCATCGCCCATGTCGGTCTGTCGCAGCCCCTCGTGAGCCATCACATCAAGCGGTTGCGCGTGGCCGGCCTCGTCGACACCCGGCGGGTCGGTCGCGAGACGATCTGCACGCTCCGCCAGGAGGCGTTCGGCGAGGTCGCCGAACGCGAGCGGACGATCTTGGGATTCGCCAGTTGACCATCTCGAATGAGGCGCGCGATCGCGTCAAAGGGGTCTTCGAGCCCGTCGCCCTGGCCCTCGGGCGCCTCGGCCTGACGCCGGATGCCCTGACCCTCCTCGGATTCGCGATCACCGTCGGCGGGGCCACACTCGTCGCCCTTCAACACTGGACCATCGGCGGGATCGTGGTGCTGCTCGGCGGCATCTTCGACTTGTTCGACGGCACCCTCGCACGCGCCACGGGCCGGGTCAGTCGATGGGGCGCGTTCATGGACTCCGTCTTCGACCGGGCGGGCGAGGCGACCGTCTACCTGGGGATCGTCATCGGTGCCGCGCTCGCGGAGCACACCCGCGTCCCGATCCTGGCGACGGCCGCGATGGGGTCGGCGTTCATGGTCAGCTACGTCCGCGCCCGCTCCGAGGGCCTCGGATTCACCGTCGGCACGGGCATGGCCGCTGTCGGTCTGATGCCCCGCGAGGTCCGCCTCGTCATCCTGTCCATCGGCCTGATCCTGGCCGATGCGCCGAACATCAAGGCCCTCGAGGCTACCCTCGCCATCATCGCCATCGGCGCCACCCTCACCGTCATCCAGCGGATCCTGCATGTCCGCGCGCAAGCCAATTCCCCGACCGCAGGTCGGCCCATCGAAGGGGAGCACCCGTGAGCACGAACGGCAAGAACGGCAACGGCAAGAGCGGCGTCACGCCGTCGAACACCTGGGCGGGCGCCGGGCGCCGCGGCGACGGCAAGGTGCGCGTCGCGATCGTCGGCGTCGGCAACTGCGCGAGCAGTCTCGTCCAGGGCCGCTACTACTACGAGAACGCGAACGCAGACGACTTCATCCCGGGCCTGATGCACGTCGACCTCGGCGGCTACCACGTCCGCGACATCGACTTCGTGGCCGCCTTCGACATCGACAAGAACAAGGTCGGCAAGGACCTCGGCGAGGCGATCTACACCAAGCCCAACAACACGTTCACGTTCCACAAGACGGGCAGGCTCGGGGTGCCCGTCGAGCGCGGCATGGTTCACGACGGCCTCGGCAAGTACCTCAGCCAGATCATCGAGAAGGCCCCCGGCGAGACCGCCGATATCGTCGGCATCCTGCGCGACCGAGAGGTCGACGTGATGGTGTCCTACCTCCCGGTCGGCAGCGAGGAGGCCACGAAGTGGTACGCCGAGCAGGCCCTCCGCGCGGGTGTCGGCTTCGTCAACGCGATCCCGGTGTTCATCGGCCGCGAGCCGTACTGGCAGCGACGGTTCGCCGAGGTGGGCCTGCCCCTCATCGGTGACGACATCAAGAGCCAGGTCGGCGCCACGATCAGCCACCGCGTCCTGACGCGGCTGTTCATGGACCGCGGCGTGCGCCTGGATCGCACCTATCAGCTCAACTTCGGCGGCAACACCGACTTCCTGAACATGCTCGAGCGCGAGCGCCTCGAGTCGAAGAAGATCAGCAAGACCAACGCCGTCACCAGCATGCTCGACTACGAGCTCGACGCCGACGACATCCACGTCGGTCCGTCCGACCACGTGCCGTGGCTGGAGGACCGCAAGTGGTGCTACATCCGGATGGAGGGCACGACGTTCGGTGACGTGCCGCTCAATGCCGAGCTCAAGCTCGAGGTCTGGGACTCGCCCAACTCGGCGGGTGTCATCACCGACGCGATCCGCTGCCTGAAGCTCGGCCTCGATCGTGGGCTGAAAGGCACGCTCGTGGCCCCGTCGGCCTACTTCATGAAGAGCCCGCCCCGTCAGATCGCCGACGACGTCGGTCGCGAGCGCGTCGAGGCGTTCATCCGCGGCGAGGACTCGGAGACGCTCGTCGGAGATGAGAAGGCACCGACCCGCAAGCTGCGCAAGCTGGCCACGGCCAGGGTCGGCACCGCCGCCAGGTGACGGCAGACGGCCCGCTGCCCGGACCGGCCGCGAGCAAGCCGGCCCGGGCCACCGATCGGCGCCTCGAGGCACCCCATCGTCGGGGCGGCGCCAGCCCGCGCGTCGTCGAGCGGCTCGCGGTCCTCGCCTACCGGGCGATGGCCCGGCTGCTGGGCTCGCTGCCGCCGGGACCCGCCGCCGCGGTCATCGGCCGGCTGTCGCAGCTGTCGTACCTCGCCTGGCCGACGAAGCGGCGCTGGTCGAACCGGAACTTCGGCCACGTGCTCGGGCTGCCGCCGGATCACCCGAAGGTCCGCGCCGAGGCCATGCGCGCATACCGTGGCTACGGCCGCTATCTCGTCGAGCTCATGCGGCTGCCGTCGCGTTCGCCGGAAGAGATCGCCGGGCTGGCCCCGAGCCTCGATGTCGACGAGATCCGCCGGCTGTGGCGTGAGGCGCCGGGCGGCGGGCTGATCTTCGCCGTCGGCCACGTCGGCAACAACGAGGCGGTGGCCGCGGCGGTCGCCCGGCACGGGATGCCGATCAGCGTCGTTGCCGACGATTCGTCGTTCCCGGAGATCTTCGAGATCCTTCGCCGCCAGCGCGAGAGCTGGGGCGTGCGCGTCATCGGCTGGCGCAACCTGCGCGAGATCTTCGGGGTCCTGCGCCGGCGCGAGATGCTCGCGCTGCTGGTCGACTGGGGCTATCGCTCGGACGGGATCCCGGTGCGTCTGTTCGGCGAGTGGACCGCGCTCCCCGCGGGCCCGGCGACGCTCGCCGGCAAGACGTCGTCGCGCATCCTGCCGATCACGATCCGACGCCAGGCCGACGACACGTTCCTCGTGTCGTGGCCCGGCTCGATCGACGTCACGTCATCGGATCCGGCCGAGCTCCAGCGGGCCACCCAGGCGATGGCCGACGCCCTGGCCGCGACGATCGCCGCCGCCCCCGACCAGTGGTACAGCTTCAAGCCGATCTGGCCCGGGACGGCGGCCGAGGCGGCCGATCTCGAGCGACGCGCGCTGCTGATGCAGTCGGGCGTCGCCGACCCGGGGCCGGCAGCGGAGTTCGCCTGATCGTGGCCGGCCTCGGCAGCCGGGTCCGTGGTCGTGCCCTGCGCACGTTCTCGTGGCTCGTCTGCCGGCTGCCCGAGCGTCCGCTGATCGCGCTGGCCGAGCTCGGCGGCGACCTCTGGTACCGGGCCACGCCGGGTCGCGCGGCGCAGGCACGGCGCAACCTGGGCCGCGTCGTGGCCTGGCTGGACGGGCAGGGTCGGGGCACATCGCTGGCCCGGGCGGCCGCCCGCGATCCGCGCGCGCTCGAGCGGTTGGTCCGGCTCGCCTACCGACATGCCGCGCGCTACTACCTCGAGGTGGCCCGGACGCCGGCGCTGAGCCGCGCCGATCTGCGCACGCGGATCCACATCGAGACGGCCGAGGCGGTCGAGGACGCCTTCCGGCCGGGGAGACCGGCCATCTTCATCGGCCTCCATTTCGGGGCGATCGAACTGCCCGCCCTGTACCTGGCATCTCGCGTCGGGAGCGCAGTGGCGCCGATGGAGACGCTGGCCGACCCGGAGCTGCAGGCCTGGTTCGTCCGGACCCGCGGGGCGGCCGGCCTGCGCATCGTCGGCCTGCGCGAGGCACGCCGGGAGCTGACGTCGGCGCTCCGTGGCGGCGAGAGCGTCGGCCTCGTCGGGGACCGCGACCTGACCGGTGGCGGCGTGCTGACCGAGCTGTTCGGGGCCGCGGCACACCTGCCTCTCGGTCCGGCCTTGCTTGCCATCGAGACGGGCGCGCCCCCGTACGTCGCGGCGGTCCGACGCGCGTCGCCCGGGCACTACATCGGCCGGCTCGAGCCGGTGGCGGTGCCGACGGACGGCTCCCGCCGCGAGCGAGCCACGGCCACGACGGCCGCGATCGCCCGGGCCTTCGAGCTGGTCATCGCCGACGCGCCCGAGCAGTGGTGGGCGACGTTCTTCCCGATCTGGCCGGACCTCGAGAGCCCAGCGTGACCGATCGGGGCGGTCGCGCCGACCTGCACATCCACACCGTCGCCTCGGACGGGATCGCCGACGTGGTCTCGATCGTCGAGCGCGTCGCAGAGGTCCGCGAGCTCGACGTCATCGCCATCACCGATCACGAGCGGATCGATGCCGCCGTGGCGGGGCGCAGCATCGCCCGCGACCGGGGGCTGCCGATCGAGGTCATCGTCGGCGAGGAGGTGACGACCCTCGGCGGGCACCTGCTGGCCCTCTTCATCGAACGGCGTATCCGGCCGTACCGCAGCCTCGGACGGACCATCGCCGACATCCACGAGGCCGGCGGCCTGGCGGTGCCGGCGCATCCGCTGGTGCCGTACCCGCTGTGCGCCCAGGGCTGGGTCCTGCGGCGCCTCCTGGATGATCCCGGACGAGGCCGTCCGACCCGATGCGATCGAGACGTTCAACCCGACGGCGCTTGGCCGCCCGTGGCACGATCGTGTGGTGCGCTTCGCCGACGACCACGGACTCGCCCACATCGGCAACAGCGACGCCCACGCCCTCGATGCCATCGGGATCGGCTGGACGACGTTCCCCGGCGCGACCGCGGCCGACCTGCGCACGGCCATCGGCGCCCGGACCACCGAGCACGGCGGCTCGTTCCACGGCGCCACGGGCCAGCTCGGGGTGTTCGGCCGGCAGCTCCGAAAGCGCGCCGTCGATGCCCGCGACGAGGTCACCGGACGCGTCAGGCGGAGCGGCACCGGGCGGGACCACGGCTATCCGGGCGGTCGCGCCCGGCCACCGCGCTTCGAGCCCGACGAGGCCGCCCGACGAGGCGAGCGGGCGTGAAGATCGGCCTGGTCTGCCCGTACATCTATCCGGCCGGCGGCGGCGTCGCCCAGCACGTCGACTTCCTCTACCAGGGCCTCCGCCAGCGCGGCCACGACGTCCGCATCCTGACCGCGAGCCACGGCCCGCAGCGGGCGTCGGAGGGCGACATCATCCGGCTCGGGGTGGGCTTCTCGGTGCCCATCAACGCCTCGGTCGGCACGCTCACGTTCTCGCCGCGCTACCTCGGCCAGATCGGCGCGATGCTCGAGCGCGAGCAGTTCGACGTCCTCCACTTCCACGAGCCGTTCGTCCCGTTCCTGTCGCTGTTCCTCCTGCGCGAGTCGACGAGCGTCAACATCGCCACGTTCCATGCCTACGCCGGCTTCTCGCCGTCGTACGAGTTCGGCAGCCGGGCCCTGCGCGGACACGCCACGCGCCTCCACGGCCGGATCGCCGTGAGCGCCGCCGCCCGGCATTTCATCGACCGGTTCTTCCCGGGCGACTACAAGGTGATCCCCAACGGCGTCGACGTGGCCCGGTTCGCCAACGCCGTGCCCGATCGCCCGCTGGCAGGACGGCACGCCCAACGTCCTGTTCGTCGGCCGGCACGAACCGCGCAAGGGCCTGCTCGACCTGCTCAAGGCGCACCGCATCCTGCGCCGGACCGGCTCCCGACAGCGACTGCTCATCGTGGGATCGGGCCCCCAGGAGCGCGAGGCGCGGCGCTACGTCGCGACGCGCGGCCTCAACGGGGTCGAGTTCCTCGGCCGCGTCTCGGACACCGAGAAGGCCCAGCTGTTCCGGACCGCCGACGTGTACGCCTCGCCGGCCACCGGCGGCGAATCGTTCGGGATCGTGCTGCTCGAGGCGATGGCCGCCGGGACGCCGATCGTGGCCTCCGACATCCACGGCTACAAGGGCGTCGTGCGGCGCGGGCGCGAGGGTCTGCTCGTCCCGCCGCGTGACCCGCGCGAGCTCGCGATCGCGATCGATCGGCTCCTCCGCGATCCGGCCCTGCGCGAGCAGATGGGCGCCGCCGGTCAGGCCCGAGCCGAAGAGTTCTCGTGGCCGCGCGTGACGGCCAAGGTCGAGGACTACTACGGCTTCGTCATCCGCCGGCTGGCCGCCAGCGGCTCCCTGCCGCCGGGCTACCGGGCCGCGGTCCCTCAGGCGCCGCCACCGCTCCGGGCGAGGCCCTCGGCGCCGTCCCCGGGCGAACCGCCGGAGTCGGCCGGACCGGCCGACCCGCCCCTGCCCGGGGCCGCGTTGGCCCTCGACTCGGCCACCGTGAACCGCCAGACCGAGGCCGAGTAGGCGACCACCAGGCACGTCGCGGCGAGGGCCAGGGTCAGCAGGATCGGGACGGGGCTGAGCAGCGGCGCCGCCGGCCGCGTCGCGGTGTTGACGGGGAACTGGAACGCGTAGAGATAGGTCGGCAGGAAGCCCTGGTAGGCGTTGACCATGGTCGATGGCAGGGGCAGCGCGCTCAGGTTGGGGTACCAGACGACGAACCACGCCACGACGGCGACCCCGAGCCCGACCACGAACCGCCGAGCGTCGCGCGCCGCGACGACCTGGCCGGCCAGGTACAGCAGCGGCAGCATCACGAGCAGGGCGATCGGCTCGACCGGGATCCCGCGCCAGGTGAGGATCGGCGTATCGGGCAGGCGCGACACGGCCGCCAGGGCCAGGGCGACCGCGGCGGTCCGCAGCACCAGTGACCGCGTCGACATGCCGATCGGACCGAGCGACTCGTCGGTGTCGCGCTGGAAGCTCGTCAGACCGCGCCCGAACGCCAGCGCGCCGAGTGCCACGACGCCGAGCATGGCCGCGGTCCGGACGGTCAGGACGAAGTCGGGGATGACCGCCGGACAGGCCGCCGAGTTCGGGTCGGCGATCGTGACGCCGACGAGCGCGCAGAGCGGCCGCGAGAAGAGCCACATCGCGGCCGGGCCGATGACGGCCAGGGCCGCCGCCAGCCGCACGATCAGCCAGGTCCGGCGCGACGCCCCATGCCACAGCTCGGCGACGAGGTAGGCGAGGGCCAGGATCAGGAACGGCAGCGCGGTGTAGTAGTGGTACTGGAACGCGGCGCGGTCGATGCGTGCCCAGGGGATCCACTGCGCGGCGAAGCCGATCGCGATCAGCGCGAGGGCCGGTGAGCGGCGGCGGAAGGCCATCACCGACACGAACCCGAGCGCGACGATGCCCAGCCACCAGATGACGAGGTTGCCCGCGTCGTAGATGGCACCGCTCGTGCCCGCGGCATAGCCCTCCTGGTAGAACCACACCGGCTTGAGGTCGAACGGGAATGCCCACCACGGCGACGAGGCGGGGTGCGGCGACGTCAGCCCGTTGTGGTAGTCGTACATCTGGCGCGTGAGGTCGACCAGCAGCTGCCCGCTGTGCTGGGCCGGGAAGCCGTCCCACAGGCGATGGTTCTCGATGGCGGTCCAGGGCAGGTAGCTCACGATGTAGACGCCGAGGGGGATGGCGACGAGGCAGGCCGTCGCCCAGACGATGGGCAGGCCGAACCGCCAGCCGGGGCGCAGCCAGCCGACCGGGGCGGGATCCGGCGGATCGAGCAGGCGGGCCGCGCTCCCGGCGCGCGCCGCTGCGGCCAGCGGTCCGTAGCCGAGCGCGGCGCCGATCCGGAACGCGAGGTACACCGCGACCGAGCCCAGCGTCGCGGCGATCGCCGCCAACAGCGGCGTGACGGACAGCGGACCGACGACGATCGCGGTATCGAGCCGGCCGAGGGCCAGCGCCCCGAAGAACACGACCGCGCCGACGGCCGTGGGGGTGGCGAGCGCCAGCCACATCTCCTCGTCGGTCCAGGCGATGGGGTGGAAGATCGCCACCACGACCGAGAGCAGGGTCAGCGCGATCATGATCACCAGGAACGGCACGTTCCCGAAGCCCTGGGTCGCGGCCATCGCCAGGTAGCCCAGCGCGCCCGTGATCGCGATGAGCCCGAGGATGGCCACGACGCGTCCGAGCGCGCTGCGCACGAGCAGCAGCAGGACGAGCGCCCCGATCGCATAGGCCGCGACCCACTTCGAGGCCAGGGCCAGGCCCAGCAGGACGCCGATGATCGGCATCCCCAGCCAGAACGCACCCCGGCCGCGCCACCAGCCGGTCCATAGGGCGGCGAAGACCGTGTATGCGGCGACGATGAACAGGCCCACGTAGACATCGTTCATGCCGATCCGCGACTGGACGAACAGCATCCCGTCGAGCAGGGCGAACGCACCGACCGCCACCGCCACCGTCCGCCGCTGGAACAGGATCCGCGCGAGGACGTACAGGCAGGCGGCCATCAGCACCCCGGCGATGACGCCCGGCAGTCGCCAGGCGAACGCGTGCGACCCGACGTCGACCGCCGCACCCGCCCCATCCCCGGCGAAGACGAGGAGCTGCTGACGGTCGTCGGTCATGTACTCGGGCTCGGCGTCCATCGCCCACGCGACAGGCTCGAAGCCGGCTGGCAGGGCGGCGTCGGCGTAGACGGCGTCGGCGTGGGGCTCGATGGCGTACACGGTCCACGGCGCGGCTGAGCCGCCGTCGTCGCCGGTCGCCCCCGGCGCGTGGCCGAGGATGTGGACCATCTGTGTCGCCGCGTCGTAGGCCACGCGGCTGCCGAGCCCCGGCAACGGTCGCGAGCCGCGGTCGACCGGGCCATCCGCGGCATCGTCCCCGGACACCTCGATCACGTGATACGTCGGGTCGCCCGGGGTCCCGCTCGAGGCGTACAGCTTGTCGTCGTCGAGGCCGCTGATCAGGGCGAGGCCGTGGGCGCCGCCATCGAGGGGGATGGTCGAGGAGGTCGCGGCGGTCAGCGGGTCGATGAACGCGACGCCCTCGGCCGTGGCGAGCGCGACCCGTGGCAGGTCGACGATCTCCATGCCCGGCAGCCGCCCGTCGGCGATCGCCTCGTCGATCGCGGTGCGATCCTCGCCGCTACCGGGGCTGCCGAAGACGACGGTCGTCTGCGGCTCGGCGTTGTCGATGCGCGAGCGGTAGTCGAGCTCGTCGCCCCCGAGCAGCTCGGCCAGGACCGCGGCGACCGCCGCCGGATCCGTGATCTCGACCGGATCGCCCTGCAGGACCGGGCCGGAGCCACCCTCGGTGATGTCGGCGATGGTCTCGAACTCGGCCGTCCCGAGCACCTCACCGGTCGTCCCATCGATCGCGGTCAGGTCGAGATTCGAGGCGGCCAGGATCGTGCCGGCATCGGTCACGAGCAGGTGCTCGATGGGATGGGCGACCGAGACTATGGGCACCGGCGCCGTGGCGTCGGGGGCGTCCGACCCGATCAGGTCGAGGTCCACGGTCGAGATCGCGCCGTCCTCCGCACCGAGGACGAGCCGCGGCTCGCTGGGATCGACGGCGAGCGCCCCGACGCCGGGCGCGGCGATGCGAGCGACGGGCTGGCGGGTGCGCAGGTCCTCGACCCGGACCGAGTCGCCCGTCGCGACATGGAGGCGCTCGCCGGCTCGGCTGGTCCCGTCGGGGCCGGTACGGCGGTGCTCGATGGCGACCGCCCGGACGGGCTCGTCGAGCCGGCCCGTAGCTGGCCACGTCGTCCTCGCCCCACGCCACGAGCCCGCCGGCCATCGCGTACTTGGCCAGGTGCGGGTGGGTCCACTCGTAGATCACGTGCGACTCGCCGTACCGCCAGGCCTGGAGGAACTCCGTCGCGGTCCGCGCGTGGTAGACCTCGTCGAAGTGCATCTGGTACGGCTCGGCGAGCCGGAAGAGGCGCATGCCGAGGGTGGACAGCAGGATGACGACCAGGAGCCAGACGTCGAGCCGGTCGAGGCGGCCGCCACGTTCCGTGGCCAGGGACCGGCTGCGATCGGCCCGGAACGGGGCCGCACGCAGCCGCTCGGCGAGCCAGCCGGTCAGCCCGACCGCGGCGTAGGACGACGGTTCGGACCAGGTCGGCAGCCGCGCAGCGGAGCGGACCGCTGGTGCGGCCGGCGAGCGCACCACCGACCCCGGGACGCCATCGGCCGGCGGCGCGCCCGCGACGGGCACTGGCGGCGAGACGCGCTCGCGCATGGCCTGTCGGGTGTCGTGGGCGAGCCGGGCGAGCGCCGCTGGCCGGAGCTGCAACCAGACCCACACGGACACCACCGTGTGCAGGATCGCGGTCACGGTCACGCCGAGCTCGGCGCGGATGAGCGAGCCCACCCCGAGCCAGTCGGTGACCGGGTTGACCGCCGGGTTGCGAGGCGGGTAGATCGTCGTCAGGACGACGTACATGTTGGCGAAGGTGGCCAGCGTCAACAGCAGGTAGGCGATGCGCCAGCGGGGGGAGACCGCGAACAGGATCGCGCCGAGCGCGAAGAACGGGAAGTCGTAGCGTTCGTGGACGCGCGTCGGAGCGGCGAAGAAGGCCAGTGCGATGACCGCCAGCCCGACGAGCATGGTGAGCCGGTCGGGTCGTCGCCAGACGGCCCACAGGACCGTCACGATCACCGCGACCAGCAGCGCCGCGCCGACGGCGACGGCCGGAAGGGGCCCGAGCTGGGCGATCCCGGCGCTGCATCGCGCGGCGGGCAGGCCGGCCGCGTCGCACACCCATTGCCCGCTGTTGGCGAGGCTGACACCCAGGTCGCCCGGCACGAGCGCCCACATGTTGTAGGCGTTGACGGTCAGGTACGGATAGCCACCGCCGGCGAGCGCGATCTGTTCGAGGAGCCCGGAGGCGAGGAACGGGGGCTGCGTCGAGAGTCCGATGACCGACAGCCCGAACGGGAGACACAGCACGACGGCCGTGAGGTAGCCGGCGAGGCCGGTGGTCAGGATGCGCACCGGGCGATCGCTGCGGGCCTCCCAGCGGGCCAGGCGCCCGATCAGGCCGGTATCGGACGGCCGCCGAGGCACACCCGCGTCGCGCGGGCGATCGTCCGTGTCGACCGGTCGCAGCGCGCGCCGGATCGTAACGACCGCGACGATCGGGATCAGGATGCCGAGCTGGGGCTTCACGACCGCGGCGATGACCGTGAAGATCGCTGCGCGCTCGGGCTGGTCGCGCCAGAGCGCACGCAGCCCCAGCAGGAGGAAGACGACGCCGACCGCGTCGACCTGGCCCCAGACCACGCTGTCGAACCAGAAGATCGGGTTGACCATCACGACGGCGCCAGCGAGCAGTGCGAGCCGCTGCCGACCGCCGAGCTCGCGGACCATCGACCAGACGAGATAGCCGAGCGCGACGTCGGCCAGGATCGGCGGGATCTTGATCAGGTCGCCGATCCCGCCGACCGCCTGCCCGATCGATCCGACGAGCCACAGCACGTACAGGTAGCCCGGCGTGTAGTCGTGGAAGAAGTCGCGCTGGTAGAACCCGCCCAGACCGTTCTTGGCGAGGTCGCCGGCCCAGAATCGGAACGAGGCGAGGTCGGCCTCGAAGCCGGAGCCCGGGAGCAGGTATAAAAGGATGAACCGGAGGGCGAGTCCGAGGGCGAGGACGATCAGGATCGCGCCGACGGCCCCATGCGTCCCGGTGTACCGAGGCGGCGCTCCCGTGCCTCGCTCGTACGCACCAGGATCGGGGCCAGTCACCGGGGAGATCGGCTCCTGCACGAGCGTGGAAGGTGGATCTGAGCGTAGCACAGGGTCGCCCCCGCGGCCCCCGAGCCATCCCCGCGACCGGCGGCCGCGCGCCGCTGCTGGCGGCCGTCGCCGGGCTGCTCCTGGCGGTGGCGGCGTTCGCCGTGTACCGGATGACCTATGTCGACCGCTACTACGACCACTTCGTGTGGCAGGCTGCCGCCTTCCTCGAGGGTCAGGCCGGCATCCGCTACCCGGTCGCGACGACCGCCGAGCGGTTCGGCAACTGGTTCTTCCAGGACGTCCTGCCGATCGGACCCGTGGACGGCATCGAGCGAGGCCTGATCCCGTTCCCGCCCCTGCCGGCGATCGTGCTCGTCCCGTTCGTCGCCGCGTTCGCCCTCGACGCCGACGACCAGCTGGTCTTCACGATCGTCGCGGCCCTCGACGTCGCCGCCTGCTGGTGGATGCTCGGTCGCCTGCCGGTCAGCGCGGTCGTGCGAACGGCCACGACGATCTTCTTCGCCTTCGGCACGGTCTTCTGGTACACCGCCCAGAACACGACGACCTGGTACCAGGCGCACATCGTGGCGGTCGGCCTGCTGATGCTCGCCGTGGGCTGGGCGATCGGCACGTGGCGCGACGGACGCCAGGGCGACGACACCGGCCCGGATGCCGGCCAGCGTGACACGGCGCGACGCCGCTTCCCGATGGATGCGCAAGGGTTCGGGATCGGACTGCTCTTCGGGCTGGCCATCACCGCCCGCCTGACGGTCGCCTTGGCCGCCCCGTTCTTCCTGCTCATCGGGCCGGGACGGCAGCTCGGGCGACGCGGCATGTCGGTCGGTCTCGGCGCGGCCATCCCGGTCGCCGCCTTGCTCCTGTACAACGTCGCTGCCACGGGTCACGTCCTGCACCCCGCGTACGACCACCTGTACCAGCTCGAGGCCCGGGCCTACACCGGGCTCGGCTACCACCCGGAATGGGCGGCCGAGGACCCGCGCTACCTGCCGCAGAACGCCGCGATCATGTGGCTGTCCGGTCCGGAGGTCCTGCCGAGCCGGCTGCGCGACACGCTCGGCACGATCGATCGGCCACTGTGCGACACGCCGGGGGCGACCCGTCGCCTGTTCGACGTGACCTGTCCCGTCGCCCTCCCGCGGGACACGGGGATGAGCGTCCTGCTGACGAGCCCGGCACTGCTCCTGGCCCTCGCGGCGATCGGCGATCGGCGCCATCGTCGGCTGGCGGCGGCGGCGGCCCTGGCCTTCGCGCTCGTGACGGTCGCCGATCTGATGCACTTCAGTCAGGGCTGGGTCCAGTTCGGCTACCGATTCTCCAACGACACGGTACCGTTCGCGCTCGTGTTGGTCGCTCTCGGCTTCGCGCGGCTCGTGGACGGCGCCGACCGCCGACGCTGGGGCATGCCCGTGGCGATCGGCCTCGTCGTCCTATCGGTCGCCATCAATGCCTGGGGCGTCAACTGGGGGCGGATCCTCGGGTGGTGAGCCGGTCACGGCGCTCGTGGGTCCCGGCGGGGCTCGTGGGCATCGGCGCGTTCATGGCGGCCCGCATCGCGATGCAGCCGGGCCTCGGCTACTGGGACACGGCCGAGCTGCAGACCGTGGCACCGTTGCTCGGGACGGCTCACCCGACCGGCTTCCCGACGTACGTCCTGCTGGGCTGGCTGGCCAACTTCATCCTGACCCCGTTCGGGGAGCCGGCGCTCCGGATGAACCTCTTCGCGGGCCTCTGCGTGGCCGTCGCGGCGGCCGTCACGGTCGATCTCGTGCGCGTCCTCACCAGGTCCGTGCCGCTCGGGGTCATGGCGGGCATCGGCCTCGCGCTGACCGGCATCGTCTGGGAGATCGGCACTCACGCCGAGGCGCATGCCCTGCACCTCGCCTTCCTGGCCATCCTGTTCCGGCTGCTCGTGGCCTGGGAGGAGCATCGTCGCGACCGCATCCTTGTCATGAGTGCGGTCGTGTTCGGGCTGGCCGCCGGGAACCATTCGCTCATGCTGTTGCTGGCCCTCCCGATCGGGTTGTACGTCCTCGCCGTCGATCCGTCGACCCTGCGTCGCCCGCGGCTGGTCGCCGGCTGCGCCGCCGCGCTCGTCGTGACCGTCGTCCTCGTCTACCTCGAGCTGCCGTTGCGCGCCGGGCCGTTCCGGGCGCCGCTGGTCTACGGCCAGCCCGAGACGTGGGACGGGTTCTGGTACGTCGCCCTCGCGGAGCAGTTCCGCGGCAGCCTCGTCGGTCCGTTCGACGCCCTGCCGGCGAAGCTCGCCGCGCTCGTGGGACGCACCGTGGCCGCGTTCGGCCCGCTCGCGGCGCTGCTCCCGCTGGCCTTCGTGGTCACGGCCATCCGTCGTCCGCACTATGCGCTGCTGAGCGGCAGCGCCCTGGCGATCACCGTCTTCTTCGCCGCGTCGTACGTCAACGCCCTGATCGAGCGCTACTACCTGGGCCCCGTCCTCATCGGCTGGACGTGGCTGGCGATCCTGGCCGGCGGCGTCGCGACGCTGGTCGGCTCGACGATCGACCGCGAATGGCGTCCCCACCCCGTCGTCGCCGGCACGCTCGCCGTGGCCCTCCTCCTGCCGAGCGTGCTCGACGCGCCGGCCCGCCTGCACGCCGTCGACCGCAGTCGCGATGTGACGGCCCGCCTGTGGGTCGAGCGAGCGCTCGAGGCATTCGAGCCCGATGCCCTCGTCCTCAGCTGGTGGAGCTACTCCACCCCGCTGTGGTACGTCCAGCACGTCGAGGGCCGGCGGCCCGACATCGATATCATCGATGACCGGACCCGCCTCGACCGCAGCCTGGGGGATATCTACGACGTGATCGACGCGAACCTGGCGACCCGGCCGGTGTACGTCATCCGCATGGAGCCACTCGAGATCGCCGGCCTGCGCGCGCGCTACGTCCTGGACCCGATCGAGGGCCTCGACGCCAGCATGCTCATGCGGATCGTCGACCGGCGCGTGACCGCCGGATGAGCGAGGCCTTCAGCACGGCGCGGGTGGCGCGCCTGTCGTTCTTCTTCCCGGCCCACGACGAGGAGGCGAACATCGAGGGCCTCGTCGCCGAGGCGCTCGACAGCCTGCCGGCGATCGCCGAGACGTTCGAGATCATCGCGGTCAACGACGGCTCGAAGGACCGCACCCAGGCCCTCGCCGACGAGCTGACGGCGCGCCACCCGGGGATCGTCCGTGCGATCCACCATCGCACCAACCTCGGCTACGGCGCGGCCCTCCGATCGGGCTTCTCGGCCGCCCGCTATGAGCTGGTCGCGTTCACGGACGGCGACCGCCAGTTCCGGGTCGAGGACATCGCCCGGCTGACCGAACGGCTCGCGGCGGCCGACCGCCCCGACGTCGTCGCGGGCTTCCGCATCCGACGCGCCGATCCGATCGTCAGAACGCTCTACGCGCGCGCCTACCGGCTCGCCAACCGGCTCTTCTTCGGGCTGCGGGCGACCGACGTCGACTGCGCCTGCAAGCTGTTCCGCCGGGAGGTGCTCGACGACGTCCGGATCGCCTCGGAGGGGGCATTCTTCTCGGCCGAGCTGCTGATCAAGCTGGAGGCCGCCGGGCGGTCGGTGGTCGAGGTCGGCGTCCCCCACTACCCGCGCAAGGCCGGCTCGCCGACCGGCGCCAGGCCATCGGTCATCCTGCGCGCCATCCGCGACTTCTGGCGATTGCGCCTCGCGATGTGGGTCGATCGAGAGCGGGCCCTGCGCCGCGGCCGACCCATCGTCGTGGGGCAGCCGGACGAGCCGCCGCCCTAGCTCTGGCGGTTCTCGCTGTCGGGGTCGACCTCGAGCGAGTTGACGAACTCGCGGAAGACGTCGAGACGCGGGTCGACGATCCGTTCCCCGGTCGATTCGAGCATCGCGCCCTCCTCGCCCTCCTCGCCGATCCCGCCGTCGGCGCCCAGCCCGGCCTGGTCGAGGACCGACGGCACCGCGAAGATCGGCGCCCCCACGCGGACCGCCAGCGCGAGCGCGTCCGATGGCCGGGCATCGATCTCGCCGACGTGTCCGTCGCGCTCCACGAACAGGCGGGCGTGGAAGGTCTCCTCGGCGAGGTCCGAGATGATGACCCGGGCCACGCGCGCGTCGACGGCCTCGAGCGTGCTGGCGAAGAGATCGTGGGTGAGCGGCCGTTCCGGGGTGAGCCCCTGGAGGCGCATCGCGATGGCGCTCGCTTCCCACGGACCGATCCAGATCGGGAGGTAGCGCTCCCGGCCGGTCTCCTTGAGGATCACGACGTGACGGCTGGAGAGCATGTGGACGCGGACGCTCTCGACGACCATCTCGACCAATCCGTCGTCCATCCGCCGATTATCCCACGGTGCGCCCGGCCGGACGCCCGCGCCCCCCGACGGCGCGAACCACCAGCGCCACGGCGGCCCCGAACACGAATCCGCCGATGTGGGCGAAGAACGCTACCCCGCCGGCCGTCGTCGACGAGCTCACGCCGAGTGATCCGAGCCCGTCGAGAAGCTGGAGGATGAACCAGAAGGCCAGCACGAAGACCGCCGGCACCTCGATCAGCTGGTAGAAGAAGACCAGGAAGATGGCGGTCGTGACGCGGGCGCGCGGGAAGAGCACGAGGTAGGCGCCGAGGGTGGCCGCGATCGCCCCCGAGGCACCGATGAGCGGGATGGTCGAGTCGGGGTCGATAGCGACCTGGGTGAGACCCGCCACGATGCCGCCGACGAGGTAGAACAGCAGGAACCGGAGCCGACCGAAGCGGTCCTCGATGTTGTTGCCGAAGATCCACAGGTAGAGCAGGTTGCCGCCGATGTGGAGCAGCCCACCATGCAGGAACTGGCTGGTGATGAGGGTGGCCGCCTCCGTGGACAGGATGTCGCCCGCGCGCAGGGCGCCGACCAGCTCGGCGGGCACCACGCCCCACTCGGTCACGAAGGCAGCCAGCCCGGCCTCGCCCGCCGCGCTCATCCGCGTCAGCTGGACGACGAACACGAGGATGCAGGCGCCGATCAGGCCGAGCGTGACGACCGGCGTGCGGTGGGTCGGGTTGGCGTCGCGCAGCGGGATCATGGCGCGAGTCGCCCTCTAGCTGGGTTCGACCGAGGGTGCCCCGCTCGAGGTGCCGGGCGACGCCGACTCGGACGGCTCCGGGGACGCGCCGGGGGTCCCGGGGGCGGGCGTCAGGAGCGCCTGGTGGACGGTGTCGCTCGACAGCCAGACGAGGGTGTCGGGCTGTTCCTCGACGCCGGCCACGATGTACATGCCGCGCAGGTCCTCCCAGCCCTCGCCCTCGGCGAGCCGGTACTGCGAGATGTAGTCACCGCTGCGCTTGTCGAACGCGATCAGCCGGGCGTTGGCCCGATCGTACGTGTAGACGACGCCCTCGTTGCGCTCACCGGCGCCGGCGACCAGCACGTTCCGCGTGGTCGGCCGGAGCAGGTCGTCGCCCGGCGTGCCTGGCTCCCAGGCATCGCTCTTGCCGGAGGTGTAGCGATCGAGCGTCCCGTTCTCGGTGATGTAGATGTCGCCATCGATGTACAGCGACGTCATCTTGTCGACGGCCCGCGCCGTGGCCAGCCAGGCCGACGACTTGGCCGGGAAGCCGTTGCCATCGGCCGACGGCGGATAGGCGCGGATCTGTTGCTCGGACGGGTCGACCACGTACAGGTTGTAGAGGTTCTGGCTCGAGTCGCGGACGTAGGTCCCCACCGCCAGGATGTCATCGCCCCACTGGCTCGCCCCGTTGACGGGGACGCGGTTCGTCGTGCCCTTGCCGGCATCGTTCGAGGGCCGCCAGCGCCACAGCACGTTCTTGGCGTCGAGGATCAGCAGGTCGCGCCCGCCGACCGCCAGGAGGTTCGGCGCGGCCTGCTTCGCATTGCCGACGGCCCGGCCGTTGCGGGCGATGGCCGTCGCGCGCGTGCGCTTGAGGTCGACTCGATAGACCGCGTTCGTGGCGCCATCGATGACGTACGGCGCCCCGTCATAGCCGAGCACGAGGTCCTGCAGGTCGAACGCGGCCGCGCCTTCGGCCGGCTGGAACACGAAGAGCGGCGTCGACACGACCTCGACGACGCCGTAGGCCCGGTCGAGCAGGGCCACGACGTCCTCGCGCACGGGGTCGACGACCCGCGAGCTGATCTTGGCGTCCTCGGCCGTGTCGAGCTGGTCGTAGGCCTCGATGAGGAGCCGGACCGCCTCGTCGCGGCTGTCCGCGATGAGATCGATCCCGGGGCCGGACACGAGGGCGAGGTTGGCCTTCGCCTTGTCCAGGGCGTCCTGGCCCGCGTTGACCGAGCTGATCGCCTCTTGCTGTCGCTGGCCGCCGAACGCCCAGACGGACATCGCCAGGCTGCCGACCACCACCAGCAGCGCGATCAGCGCGATGGCCGCCCGCCGCTGGGTCTCGCGCCGGTTGGCCAATGGCGTCACGCGCCGGTAGGCGGGCTTGCGTCGGGGCATCACCTCGTGGACCCGGGCGATGACCCGCTCGACGGCGGTGCCGGCCACGACCCGCGCGCTGTCGGCCGCGGCCGACATCGCCGCGCCGGCGGCCTGGACGTTGTCGGCGAGCGGGATCGGCGAGCGATCGGGTGCGCCGGCGAGTGGCTCGGCCGGACGGACGGGCACCAGCGTGCGGCCGCGCGTCGTCGGCGCCACCTCGGTCGCCTCGAAGGCGATGGCGCCGTCGCTGCCGACCCCGTCGGCGGCCCGGAAGCGCTGGTGGAGATGCTCCATCGCCGATTGCGGGTGGAGCGTGACCATCGCGTCCTTGAGCTCGTCGGGTCCGAGCTTGGCGACGATGTTGGGCGAGATCAGGACGAGCGAGTCGCCGACCGTGACCTCGCCGCGCCAGACCTCAGGCTCCAGCCCGTTCGAGGGCAGGCCGCGCTCGCGATGGGGATCGGGCAGCGTCGAGAGCCGGGCCTGGCGGATGAGGTAGGCCTCGGCCGGCCCGACCGTCGCCACGTACATCTCGTTGCCACGGACGACGCCGACGCCGACGCCGATCGGCCCGTTGTCGTCGGGCGAGCGCAGACCGAGCCGGTCGGCCTGGTGGAGCAGCCGCTTGTTGGCGGTCGCGATCGCCTTCTGGAGGCAGACGCGGATGCCGGCCGACTCGTCGTAGTAGTACTCGTTACGAATTGTCTCGGCGGCCAGCCGCGTCGCCTCGAGGGCGTGGCGCGAGCTGATGCGCGACGTCACGAGCAGGTAGAGATTGCCCTTCGAACGGGCCACGGAGCCGACGCTCGGCTCCACCACGACCAGGGTGTCGGGTGAATCGTCGAGGCGGTCGTGCTCCGCGACGATCCCTAGCTTCAGTTGGAGTCGGGCGGCCATGCGGGCCTCTCGATAGGGTGGTCAGGCGACGGGACGATCCCCGGCCGGATCGGCTATGACTTCGCCCCGAGATGGCTGGCAGGTCGGTGGATTATACGCGGGGGCCTTCGCGGCGGACGTGCACGCGTAGGTCGCGGATTCCGATGCCTCCAGGAGCGGCCGCGAACGCCCCGAGCAGCTCCGCGGACCGAATCCGCAGCTCCTGCGCCACGATCGGGGCGTCGGCCTCGACGTCGATCGCGAAGCCCTCGAGGCGGACCACGCGGCAGGCCCCCGCCGCGGCCGGGACACGCTCCTGGACGATCGCCTCGAACGTGGCGATCGCCCGTGCCAGGCGGAGCTCGTCCTCGAGACCCAGGGCGCGGGCGGCATCGGGGATGAGCTCGCCGATCCGGCGCATCGGCCGGCGCCGCGGTCCGCTCACGCCCGCATCCGGGTCACGCCCGGGACATCGGGGGCGCGACGGCGGGGCGCGACGAGGCGGGTCGCAGCTCGGCGCCATCGTCAGCGGCACGCACCTCCCAGCCGTGGGCGATCTCGCGCAGCGCCGGATCGAGGTCGTCGGGCGTGGTCGTGGTCACGAACGCCTGCGGCAGCTCGGCGATCCGACGCACGAGGTGCGAGCGACGCTCGGGGTCGAGCTCGCTGAACACGTCGTCGAGGAGGAGCAGGGGCGGATGCCCGTCGAGCTCGGTCAGGAGGTCGAGTTCGGCGAGCTTGAAGGCGAGGATCGCCGTGCGCTGCTGGCCACGCGACGCGAAGCCGCCAAGATCCCGGCCGGCCAGCTCGAACGCCACGTCGTCGCGATGGGGCCCGATCACCGTCGACCCGTTCCAGACCTCCTTCTCGGCGGTATCGGCCAGGCGCCGCGCCAGCGCGTCGCGTGGCGTCTCACCGGCCAGCGCCGGGGCGTTCGTCACGTAGCGCATCGCCAGGCTGCCGGCCGACGCCTCGTCCGGGGCGATCTCCCGATGCGCGGCCGCCAGTGGCGCCGCCAGGGTCTCGAGCAGGCTCAGCCGCGCGGCGACGACCCGGCCGCCCGTGTCGAGGAACGATCCGTCCCAGAACCGCAGCTCGGCCCGGGACGCCTGCTCCTCCCGGATGGCGCGCAGCAGGCTGTTGCGCTGCTGCAGGGTCCGGCCGTACGTCGATAGATCGTCGGCGTAGGACGGGTAGCGGGCCGCGGCCAGGGCATCGATGGCGGCGCGGCGCAGGGACGGCGAGCCGACGACGAGGAGCATCTCCTCCGGCGCGAACAGGACGACCCGCAGGTGGCGGCCGAGACCGGCGGCGCGCCGGCCGACGCCGTTGACGCGGATCCGCTTGCGCCCGCCGGATCCATCGGCACCGGATCGCTGGATGGCGACCTCGAGCACGTCCCCGCCGACGTGGCCCTCGACGCGAGCCAGGTCACGACCCCAGCGGATCAACTCCCCGTCGGCGCTGGTCCGGTGCGACCGGCCCCAGCCGAGCAGCGCGATCGCCTCGAGCAGGCTCGTCTTGCCGGCGGCGTTCGGGCCCCAGATCAGGTGGGCGCCGGGCGCGAAGGTGGCATCGAGCGCGGCGTATCCGCGCAGGTCGAGGGCCGTGAGCGAATTGAGCGACGCGATGCTAGGACGTCGTTCGGACGGGCATCACCACGTGGACGTAGCGATCGTCGCCGACCGGCTTGAACACGCCGGGTGAGAGTGGCCCGTTGAGCTCGAGGGCGAACTGCTCGGCCGCGACGTTCGTCAGGACGTCGGCCAGGTAGCGTGCGTTGAACGCGATCGTCGTGCCATCGCCCTCGACCGCCGCCTCGACCTGTCCGACGTGGTCGCCGACCTCGGCGTTCGCGCTCACCGTGATCCCGGGATCGCCATCACCACCGATCTGGAGCTTCACGATGTTGGCCGACTCGTGGGCGATCAGCGCCGCCGGCCGGACGGCCCGGAGGAGCTCCTCGCGATCGAGGACCGCGCGGGTCGCATGCGCCTGCGGCATCACCTGCTGGTAGTTCGGGAACTGTCCGTCGATGAGCCGGCTGACCACATCGATGCCCTCGAGGTGGAAGAGGACCTGGTTGCGGGCGCCGGCCAGGACGACCTCGACCGGGTCGTCGGTGTCGGCCAGGACGCGTGCCAGCTCGTTGAGCGCGCGGGCCGGGATCACGACGCTGGTCTCGGGCACGGCATCGAGGATCGGCAGGGTCTTCACGGCGATGCGGTAGTTGTCGGCCGCCGCCAGGGTCAGCTGGTCGCCTTCGAACCGGGCCAGGACGCCGGTCAGGATCGGCCGCGCTTCGTCGCTCGCGGCGGCGAAGGCCGTCTCGGCCAGGGCGCGCCGCAGGACGTTCTGCGCGATGCGCGTGGTCGGCCGATCGCCGGCCGTCTGGATCGCCGGGAACTCCTCGTCGCTGATGCCCTTGATATGGGTCTGGAAGCGACCGGCCTTGACGTGCAGGGTGTCGCCTGCGCCGACCTCGAGCTCGACCTTGTCACCGGGCGGCAGCGAGTTGACCAGGTCCGTCAGGAGCTTGGCCGGGACCGTCGTGGCGCCGTCCTCGTCGATCTTGCCAGGGACCCAGTACGTGATGCCGATCTCGAGGTTGGTGGCCGTCAGCTTCAGGCCGCCGTCCTCCGTCTTGAGCAGGACGTTGGCCAGCACCGGCAGCGTGCTCCGGCTCGAGACCGCCCGGCTGACGACCGACAGGCCGCGCGCCAGGTTCTCCTGCATGACAGAGAGTTTCACGTGGGCACACTCCGACTCCGTCGCTGTGGCGAGGATCGCTCCGACGGGCGATGTGACGCGTCTGCGAACCACCAGCCGGAAGACTCGTGGGTATCTTCTCTCTTTCTTCTTACTCCGTCATCACCGTAGTAACGGTGTGGAGCCCGTGGACGGTCGTGCTCCGGCGTGCGGCGCCGGGGCGTTGACGACGTGGGTCCCGCGGTGGACAAGCCGCCCCGGTCCGGGGAGCCGATGGTCGACAGGCTGGGGACGGCCGACGGCCGGTGTCCGCGGGAGCGCGGCCGACGGCCGGGTCGTCCACGCGAGGAGGGCCGGTCGTCCACGTCGGATCCGCGTGCCGACGGCGCGCCGGGGCCGCGCACGACCGGGATGAGACTCGCGCTACTCGGCGTAGATCAGCTCGCGCACGGCCGCGATCTCGCGCCGCAGCTCGTCGTTGTTGGCGATCTCGCGGGTGATCTTGTCGCAGGCGTGGAGGACCGTCGAGTGATCGCGGTTGCCGAGCTCGGCGCCGATGCGCAGGAGCGAGACGTCGGTCTCCTCGCGCATCAGGAACATGGCGATCTGGCGGGGCATGACGATCGCCTTGTCGCGCTTCTGGCCCTGGAGGGCCTCCATCGGGACGCTGTAGTAGTCGGACACGGCCTTGGCGATGCGCTCCGGCGTCACCTGGCGCTTCTTCGGGTTGTACAGCACGTTCGAGAGGACCGCCTGGGCGAGCTCGATGCTGATCGGCGTCGCGCCCATGCTGGCGAAGGCGACGATCCGGTTGAGCGCCCCCTCGAGCTCGCGGACGTTCGAGACGACCTTGCGGGCGATGAACTCGACGACGTCCGACGTGATCGGGACCGCGCCTTCCTCGGCCTTCGCCCGAAGGATCGCGATGCGCGTCTCGAGGTCCGGTGCCGTGAGGTCGGCGATGAGGCCCCACTCGAAGCGGCTGCGCAGCCGTTCCTCGAGGGTCAGGATGGCCTTCGGCGGCCGATCGCTCGAGAGGACGATCTGCTTGCCGTCCTCGTGGATCGCGTTGAACGTGTGGAAGAACTCCTCCTGGGTCCGTTCCTTGTCCGCGATGAACTGGATGTCGTCGATGAGCAGCAGGTCGATCCGTCGGTAGCGACCGCGGAACTCGTCGATCTTGCCCTGCTGGATGCTCGTGATGAACTCGTTCGTGAACTTCTCGGACGTGGCGTAGACGACGCGCTTGCGCGGGAACCGGGCCATGACCTGGTTGCCGATGGCGTGCATGAGGTGCGTCTTGCCGAGGCCGACACCGCCGTACAGGAAGAGCGGGTTGTAGGCGTGACCCGGCCGTTCCGCCACCGACAGGCTGGCCGCGTGGCCCAGCCGGTTGGCCGAACCGACGATGAAGTTGGCGAACGTGTAGCGGGGGTTGATGTTGGTGACGCCGCCCTCGCCGCCGACCCGGGTCGGTTCGACGCGGACCTGCGGGGTGCTCCCGTTCCCTCCGCTCGCGACGGGTCGGGGGGTCGCGGCCGCTCCGTCATCGCCCGTCGCGTCCATGCCGTCGGCCGGCGTCGGCGCCGGGCCGATGATGAACTCGACCTGCACGCTGTAGCCGACGATCCGCGCCAGCGTCTGGCTGATCAACGACCGGTAGCGCGTCTCGAGCCAGTCCTTCGCGAAGCCATTGGGGACCGCGATGCGGAATTGCTGCTCATCGACGTCGACCAGCTGGGTGTCGCGCAGCCAGGTCTCGTAGTTCGCCGGCGACAGCGAGACCTGGAGCTCTCCCAGGGCGGCTCGCCAGACCTGCTTGGCGTCCATTCGTTCGATCGGACCTGCGTTCGGGGATGACGACGGTAGATGGGATCGACGACGACGGGTCCCGGGACCGAGGTGCGTGGCCGCGGAGTCGCGAATCGACGTCCATCCGACGAGGCCGGACGACCGCTGCCTGCACCCCCCTCCAAGAGGCCTGCTGGCGTCTCCCGCGAACGTCTCCGGCGCCGAGGGCTCGGAGAGGATAGCACCGGGCCAGACGGCGTCGCAAGGCGTTTCGTGCATACTCCCTGGGAGTATCCGTGCGGGGCCGTCTACGGGCCTCGTCGAGCCGGCTCAGGGCGATGGTCAGGACGGGTCGGAGCGACGGCCGGCGGCCGCTCCGATGGTACGCGCGCGCGTTTGACACCCCTTCCGGCGAGGTCCTATCATCCGCCGGACGACGACGCGCCACGTGTCCAGGGTGACACCGGCGCGTCTGCGTGCCTCTAGGGGAAGACGGAGCGACCGTCACCGAGGCCGATTTCAGAGGATCACGGTACCCGTCCCGATGAAGCAGACGTACCAGCCCAAGAAGCGCCATCGCGCCAAGGAGCACGGCTTCCGAGCCCGCATGAAGACCACTGCGGGTCGTCGTGTGATCGCTGCTCGGCGCGCACGGGGTCGGAAGCGACTGACGGCCTGACCAGCGATCGCGGCACGACCACGCCGCGACTCGTGATGCTCTCGCGACCGCAGGACTTCGCGGCGATCCAGGAGACGGGAACGACCAGATCCCACGCCCTGCTCTCCGCCCGGTTCCTGCGGAACGGTCTCCAGACGACTCGTTTCGGGTTCGCGACCGGTCGCCGCATCGGCAGTGCGGTCGTCCGGAACCGCATCCGGCGTCGACTCCGAGAGGCGCTCAGGGTGATGGCGCCATCGTTCCAGCCCGGCTGGGACGTCCTCATCATCGCCCGGCCTGCGATCGTCGAGGCCGACCACGACGCACTGGTCGGGGCGTTGCATCGCACGCTCGCCCGTGGCGGCGTGCTCGGAGGAGTCAGTCGATGAAGCGGATCGGGATCGGGCTCATCAAGCTCTACCGCGTCGTGTTCGCCTGGCTGCCGCCTTCGTGCCGGTTCGAGCCGACCTGCTCGCACTACACCGAGCAGGCGATCGAGAAGTACGGGCTCCTGCGAGGGAGCTGGATGGGGGCCAAGCGCATCGCTCGGTGTCATCCGTGGAACCCCGGTGGATATGACCCTGTCCGCTAGCGAGGCCGCGCTCACGTGAGCCTGTCACCTGCCCTGCGCCGGATGCTTCCGGCGCTTCTCATCGCGCTGGTCATCCCGCTCGTGATGGCCTGCGTCCCCGGCGCGCCGGGCACGCCGGGCACACCGGGCGCATCACCGGCGCCGCCCCTCACGCCGGCCCCAGCCGGCGCCGACCCTGTCAGCCTCCTGGCGTGGCTGTTCACGCCGATCTTCCAGGGCATGTTCATCGTCATGATCGCGGTCTACGTGTTCCTCGAGAATCTCGCGATCCCGGGCGCGATCGCATGGGCGATCGTCGCCCTGACCCTCGTCGTGCGCGCGATCCTCATCCCGCTCTACCGCAAGCAGCTCGTGTCGCAGCGCCGCATGCAGCTGCTCCAGCCGGAGCTCAAGGAGATCCAGCGCCGGTTCAAGGGCGACGCGATGAAGGTCCGCATGGCCCAGCAGGAGCTCATGCGCGAGCGGGGCGTGAACGTCCTCGCCGGCTGCATGCCGCTCCTTCTGCAGCTGCCGCTGCTGTTCATCATCTACTCGGTCATCCAGAACGGCCTCACCAACCAGGACCCGCGGGCGATGCTCACGGTGTTCGGGGTGCAGCTGGTCGACCTCAAGTGCACCAACATCCTCGCGGACGGCGCCATCGACGCCACCCGCCCGTGCATCGACGCGGTGGTGCCGTTCCTCGGCAACGTCGCCCAGGCGCAGGCCTTCTTCTGGATCGCCGGCTTCGGGCTGAGCGTGCTGGCCATCGCTTCGGCCCTGCTCCAGCTCGTGCAGTCGCGCATGATGCTGCCGGCGGCGGATCCGACCAACGACGACCCGAACGTCCGCATCCAGCGCCAAATGATGCTGTTCCTGCCGATCATCTCGGTCGTGTACGGCGGCTTCCTGCCGGCCGGCGTGTTCATCTACTGGATCGTGGCCACGATCTTCTCGATCGTGCAGCAGTACCTCATCGTCGGTTGGGGCGCGATGTTCCCCTTGTTCGGGTGGACACCGGCCTTCGCCCGCGATCACACCCCGCGCTTCCCGGTGACCATGCCACCGCCACCTGAGCCCAGCCAGCGATCGGCCATCCTGACCGACGCCGCAAAGAAGACGACGGCCGACAAGACGATCCGCCACCGCGAGCGTGGCCGTCAGGGCCGACGAGGGAGACGACGCTGATCATGAGTGCATACAAGGAATTCTCCGGAAAGACCGTCGAAGAGGCGCTCAAGTCCGCCCGCGACGAGTTCGGTGCGGAGCTGAACGACCTCGATTTCGAGATCCTGACCCCGGGCAGCCGTGGGGTCCTCGGCATGGGTGCCGAGCCCGCCCGCATCGTCGCTGCGCCCCGCGCGGCCCTCGGCGGTGCGGCCCCGAAGCGCGAGGCGGCCGCCTCCGTGCCACTGCCCCGCCCGCCCGCCCGCGAGTTCGGCGACCGCGACCGCGCCGAGCGGCCGCCGCGCCGCGATGACCGTGGCGGCGACCGGGGCGATCGCGGCCCGCGCCGCGACGATCGTGAGCGTGGACCGCGCCGCGACGATCGTCCGCGCGAGTTCGGCGATCAGGGTGGCGACCGGCCGCCGCGCCGCGATGCCGGCGCCGACACGGTCGACCGGCCGCCGCGCCGCGACGACCGACCGGACCGAGGCGACCGCGGATCGCGCGGCCCGCGCCGTGGCGCCGCCGATGTGTCGGCGTCCGAAGCCGCCGAAGTCGCGGCCGCGCGGGGCTCCCTCGCCGCCGAGCGGGCGGACCTCGAGGCCGCGGAGGCCTCGCCCGAGGCCCTCGCCGCCGGTCAGCGCATCCTCGAGACCCTCATGACCCACCTCGGGTTCGCGGCGACCGTCGAGGTCGCGGCCGGTGAGACGAGTCGGCTCAATGTCGTCGCCCAGGGCGACGACCGCGAGGCGCTTGGCGCGCTCATCGGGCGCAAGGGCGAGCGGCTGTCCGCCCTGCAGCACCTGGTCAACCTGATGCTGTCCAAGGAGATGGGCTCCTGGACGCGCGTCCTGGTCGACGTCGAGGACTACCGCGGCCGCCGCGAGCGGCAGCTCCGCGAGCTCGCCGACCGTGCGGCGGAACGGGTCATGGAGACCGGCAAGATGCTCCAGCTCGAGCCCATGCCCGCGCTCGAGCGGCGCTGGATCCACCTCACCCTGCGCGACCACGCCGGCGTCGCGACGCAGTCGATCGGGGAGGAGCCCAATCGTCGCGTGGTGCTCGTCCCGCGCGGCGGCTGACCGCCGAACGCCCAGGGGACGGCATGGCCCCGTCACGCGAGCCCCCGGCCGGTCGTCTCCCGATGGCCCGGAGCGTGACGGAGCGTTTGCCCACGGCTGCTAGGATGTCGCCTCCATGACCACTACGACGCCTGATACGGTCCTGCTCCCGGCGCCCGATGCGCGTCGGTCGTCGACCCGTCTCCGGTTCGGGATCGCGTTCTTCGTCGGGCTGCTCGCCGCGACGGCCCTTGGCGCGGGCGCCCTGTACGCCTATGACCGCCAGTACGCCGGTCGGATCCTGCCCGGCGTGTCGATCGGCGCGGTCGACCTGTCCGGCCTCGACCCGGCCGCCGCGGCGAGCGCCATCCGTGCCGGGTACGGCTACCTGGCCGATGGCTCGGTCACGATCCGCGCGCGCGGCACCGAGGTGGCGATCCCGTTCGAGGAGATCGGCCGCGGCCCCGACGTCGAAGCGATGGTCGCGGAGGCCCTCGCCGTTGGCCGGGACGGCAACGCGATCCAGCGTGCCGTCGCCGACGCCCAGACGGCGCTGCGCGGTGTCGCGCTCACGCCCCGCGTCACGTTCGACGCCGACGCCCTGGCCGAGCGTGTGCTGGCCTATGCCGACGGCCTGGCGCGCGAGCCGAAGGATGCCTGGGTCGCCGTCGTCGACGAGGAGATCGCCGTCGTGCCGGCCATCGACGGCCAGCTGGCCGATGCGGCCGGTCCGGTCGAGGCGGTCCTGGCCGACCTGGGCGAGCTGACGACCCGCGGCGCGCTGACGTACGACATGCCGGTGCGCATCATCCCGCCGGCGATCACGACCGACGAGGCGACGACCGCCAAGACCGACGCCGAACGGATCGCCGCGCCCATCAAGCTGGCGATCACGGGCCAGGAGCAGGAGATCACCGGCGCCCGGCTGCGGTCGTGGCTGAGCTTCGGCCCGACGGCCGACGGCGGGTACGCCGTCGACGTCGACACGGCCGGCCTCGAGGACCTCCTCAAGAAGATCGCTAAGAACGTCGATCGCGCACCCGTCAATGCCTCGTACACCACGAGCGGCGGCCGGATCACCGGCGTGACCGAGAGCCGGACCGGCTACAAGCTCGACCAGGCGGCGACCCACCAGCAGGTCCAGGCGCTGCTCGACGCCCGCGCTGCCGGCGCGGCGACGACCGCGATCGAACCGGCCCTCAAGGTCACCGAGCCGGCGCTCACCACGGCCGAGGCCGCAGCCGCCCGTCCGAAGATGCGCAAGATCTCCCAGTGGACGACGTTCTTCCCGGTCGGCGAGAAGAACGGCTTCGGCGCGAACATCTGGATCCCGGCCCGGCTGATCGACGGCTACGTGGTCGCCCCGGGCGCGACGTTCGACTTCTGGAGGGCCGTCGGGCCGGTCACGCGGGCCAAGGGCTACAAGTCGGGTGGCGCGATCATCAACGGGCGGACCGAGCCCCAGGGCGCCCTCGCCGGCGGCATCTGCTCGTGCTCGACGACGCTCTTCAACGCCGCCGCGCGGGCCGGCTACAAGATGGGTGCCCGGCGCAACCACTACTACTACATCGACCGCTATCCGGTCGGGCTGGACGCGACGGTGTTCATCAGCGCGTCGGGCTCCAAGCAGACGATGTCGTTCACGAACGACACCGACTACCCGCTCCTCATCCGGGGGATGGGCTGGCGGAACGGCGGCAGCGGCTACGTCAAGTTCGAGATGTACAGCGTGCCGACCGGACGGAAGGTGTCCTTCGCGACCGGACAGCGACGCAACTACCGGTCGGCGACCGACACCGTCCAGTACACGTCGAGCCTGCGACCCGGCGCCGCCAAGCGCATCGAGTACCCCGTGGCCGGGTTCCAGGTCACCGTCGTCCGGACCGTGCGCGATCGGGCTGGCAAGGTGATCCACAAGAACACCTGGTTCTCGAACTACGCGCGCATCACCGGCGTGACGCTGATCGGTCGCTGATCCACCGGCGCAGCCGGGCGACGACATCCGACATGCCGCGCGAGCGCTCCTCGGCGGCGACCACCGCCCGACCGCGCAGGCCCTGGGCGATCGCCTCGGCCTCGGCGGCACTCACCCCGAACCGGCGCAACGCGTAGCGGGCCATCTGGACGGCCAACTCGCGCTCGCCGTGGACGGCCTGGACCTTGCCGCCGAGCGAGCGCAGGTGGGCGGCCTCGCTGTCGCTGTGGGTCCGCGCCACGATGTCGACGTTCGGGTTGAGCGCGCGGACGCGCTCGACGATGAGCCGGGTCTCATGCGGGTCCGAGGTGGCGACGACCACCAGGCGGGCGTCACCGATGCCGGACATCCCGAGCACCTCGGCATGGGATGCGTCGCCGTAGATCGCCGTCACCCCCTGCGATCGCAGTCGATCGACCTCGTCGCGCTGCTGGGTGATGACCACGTACCGGAACCCGCGCCGCTCGAGGGCCGGGCCGATGAGCCGCCCGACCCGACCGTAGCCGCCGATGATCGCGTGCTGCCGAAGGGCCTCGCGTTCCTCCGGCTGAAGCCGCGCCAGCTCGCCCGCGTGGCGGGCCATCAGCGCCTGGACGATGCGGTTGCCGCGCAGCCCCGCCTCCAGCCGCGGGATGAGCCCGAAGAGGAGCGGGTTGACCGTGATCGACAGGAGCGACCCGGCGACGATGAGCTGGTAGCCCTCGTCGGGCAGCAGGCCGAGCGACCGGCCCATCGTGCCGACGATGAACGAGAACTCGCCGATCTGGGCCAGGCCCGCGGCGACCGTCAGGGCCACCCGAGGTGGGTAGCCCGCGACGAGCACGATGACGAGCTTGGCCACCGCCTTGCCGACCACGATGAGCGTCACGACGGCGAGGACCGCCAGCGGGTTGGCCAGCAGATAGGTCGGATCGAGGAGCATGCCGACCGATACGAAGAACAGCACTGCGAACGCGTCACGCAAGGGCAGCGCGTCGGCGGCCGCCTGGTGGCTCATGTCGGACTCGCCGACCACCGCCCCGGCCAGGAACGCGCCGAGGGCGAACGAGACGCCAAAGACGCTCGAGGACACGAACGCCAGGCCGAGGGCGATGGCCAGGACCGTCAACGAGAAGAGCTCGCGCGAACCCTCGCGGGCGACGACCAGCATCAGCCACGGGACCAGGCGCACCCCGGCGACGATCATCAGGATCGCGAAGACGGCGGCCTTGCCGACCGCGATGACGATCTCGACGAGCGGATCGGCGCCGACGCCGGCCGGTGCCAGCCCGCCGAGTGATGGCGCGATCACGGGCAGCAGGACGAGGACGATGACGGCCAGCAGGTCCTCGACGATCAGCCAGCCCACCGCGATGTGGCCTTGGGTCGTGTCCTGCTCATTGCGATCATCGAGGGTGCGGAGCAGGACCACCGTGCTCGCGATGGACAGCGCGAGACCCAGGACGAGGCCGCCGCCGACGCCCCAGCCGAGGGCCTGCCCGAGCCACAGGCCGAGCGCGACCCCGATGATCGTCTGGACGATGGCGCCCGGGATGGCGATGGACCGGACCGCCAGCAGGTCGCGGATCGAGAAGTGGATGCCGACGCCGAACATCAGCAGGATGACGCCCAGCTCGGCGAGCTCGGTCGCGATGGCCGGATCGGCCACCAGGCCGGGCGTGAACGGCCCGATCGCGACGCCCGCCAGGATGTAGCCGACGATCGCGGGCAGCCCGAGCCGACGCGCGATCAGGCCGCCGACGAGCGCGGCCGTCAGACCGATAGCGATGGTCGAGATGAGAACGGGCTCGTGGTCCATGGCTCTTCCCGGCGGGGTCGGGGGTGGTGCCCAGGACTGGCGCGGGTCCGTGCCAGAACGGCTGGTGGCCGCCTCAAGATACCCGACGAGGGGTCGCGCAGATCGCGACCCGGCCTATGCTTCGACCGTGGACGACGCGGGCGGCAAACCAGCCGACATCCCACCGCCATCGAAGGATCGGCGCTGGGACATCGACGAGCGCGGGCACGGCGTCGGCGAGGCGACCGATCCGCATGCGCGTCGTCACGGGCTGAGCGGGCCCGGATCGGGCCGCCGCTCGGCTACCTCGAGCGGCCGGCCATCCGCCCGAGCTTCCGCCGGATACGGCCGATGATCGGCGGTCGGCGATGGACCCAGACCTTTCGGACGTGGGCGGCCACCTCCCATGTCATCTCCTCGCCGGCCGGCGTGTAGAACACGTCCCCCGCGCGGAGGACGTGCGTGGCGCCGGCCACGGTCACCGTCGCCTCGCCGTCGAGGATGTAGGCCCATTCATCGACGCTGAAGCGGTAGACGGCCGTGCCCGGACCGCTCTCCCAGACACCGCTGCGCAGGCCGCCGTCGGCGGACTCGATGCTCGCCGCGGAGCGCGTGGCAGGCGCGTCCCGACCGGGCGCGGACGCGAACCCGTGCGCGGGACCGACCGAGGCGTCGAGGTCCACGTCCCCGGGTCGAAAGATCTTCATCGGCCAAGCCTAGCGGGGCGCGACCCGTCGGGTCGGGTGGCGGCCCGATCCGGAGGGCGCCACATGGATGCGGCCGACCAGCCGCGGGTTTCGTTGAGTGGTGGAGATGGGGGAGAGTCGAACTCCCCGTCCAAGACCCTTCGCCGGAGACCACTACGAGCGTGTCCGATGGTTTGTCGTCGACCGCCCGGACGAACATCGGCACCCTGCCGGACGGTCCAGTCACGTGTCCCTAGATCGGGCTTGACTCCGGATCACGCGACGCTCATCCGGATCGCAGCTTCGCTGCATGACGCTTCCACTACCCGCGAAGCGGAGGTAGCTTCCACGCTCACCTTACCGCCTAAGCGGCGAGGGCGAGAGTCGACTGGCGGTTGCCAGGTACTTCGTTTTGCTGCCTGATTAACGAGGCCTGAGCAGCATCCTCGGCTCGCACTCTCCGACAGCCAAGCCCTGTCGAAACCACGCATCCCCACAGGACCGAACGTCGGTTCGGTTTGTCCATGCTACCACGAGAGCCGCCCACGGCCAACAGCCCGGCGACCCAGCGCCGGACCCGTGGACCGGACTTTCGACCCATCGGTGAAGGCGCGCTGCCCCTGCTATCGTTGGTCGTGGCCGAGCCTCCTCATCGAGGACGGGGGAACCACCTACCGGGGCGAAACGCGGATCGACCGCGCCGGCGACCCACGCCGAGCCCGTCAGCTCACCTCGCAGGCCAGCAGGGCTGCTTCGAGGTACGTGGTGTTCCGGTCGTCGCTCCGTCCGTCGCCGTCCCAGCGCACGATCGCGCGCAACCTGACGCTAGATCTCGCGGCGGCCGTCGGCGTCGGTGTGAGCGGCGCCCTCATCACCGCGCTGCTCCCGACGATCGCGCGCCGCGGCGGGCTCGAGCCGCTCGGGCTGTCGGCGCTGGCCGCGGCGCCGTTCCTCGCCAACTTCCTCGGCGTGTTCGCCGGGCGCTTCGGGCCGCGCACGCCCAACCAGCTGGCCATGATCCGCGGCGTCGGTGCCGCGTCGCTGGTCCTCCTCCTGGTGGCACCCACGCCGCCGGTCATGATCGTCGTGGCGGCGATCTTCTGGATCAGCCTGTCGTTCGGCGGCCCGTTCCACCTGCGCCTGTGGGGCGCCATGTACCCGTCGCGCCTGCGCGGTCGGGTCGTGGGTGTCATCGGCATGGGCCGCGCGGCTGCGGCCGCGCTGGCGGCCTTCGCCGGCGGGCTCCTCGCCGATCGCTGGGGCGGTCCCGCCGCCGTGGCCGTGGCAGGCATGGTCGGCATCGTCTGCGCACTGGCCTACGCGGGGCTTCGGGCCGCGTCGGATGAGCGAGCTCCACGCTTCTCCGCCCGGGAGTCGTTGCGCGCGCTGCGCGAGCGCCCGGTCCTCACCAGGATGGTCTTCGCCCAGGGCTTCTATGGCGGCGGCCTGATCGCCGCCGCGCCGCTGTACGCCCTCGTCCACGTCGACCGGCTCGACCTGTCCCTGGCCGACGTCGGCGTCATCGGCATCCTGGCGGCGGCATCGACGACGATCGCCTTCCTGGTGTGGGGCGCGGTGGCGGATCGGTTCGGGCCGCTGATGGCCGTGCGGCTCGGTGGAGCGTTCGGGCTGTCGTCGCTGGTGGCCTACGCCCTGGCACCGAATGTCGCCGTCCTGTGGCTGGCAGCGGTCGCCTCGGGCGTCGCGAGCGCATCGATCGACATCGGCATCGCCGCCGTCGTCAGCGACCAGACCCCGCTGCGCACCCGGGCCGCGGCGATGGCCGGCTGGAACGCGATCACCGGCGCGCGTGGCATCGTCGCGGCGTTCCTCATGAGCGCGCTCCTGCAACTGGGCGTCGTCGATGTGACGTTCGGCCTCCTGCTGTGCGCCGCCGTCTCGACGGTCGGCGTCCTGCTCTTCGTCCGAACGAAGCCCGGCGTCCCCGTCGAGTCCCGCGCCTGGGAGCTCGGGCCCGCTCGCGCCGCGGCCGCCTGACCGGTCGACACCCCGTCGCTGCCCGCCGCTACGATGCGGGCATGCGGCTGACGGCCTGGGAGGAGGAGCGGCTCCTCGTCTTCACCGCCGCGGAGCTGGCCCGTCGCCATCGCGCCCGTGGCCTGCCGCTCAACGCTCCCGAGGCGATCGCCCTCATCTGCGACGCGATGTTCGAGGCGGCCCGCGGCGGTGCCAGCTACGCCGACGTCGAGCAGGCCGGGCGCGACGCGGTCGCCCCTGGCGCCGTGCTGCCAGGTGTGGCCGCCCTCGTCCCGGAGGTCCGGCTCGAAGTCCTCATGGACGATGGCACCCGGCTCATCGTCCTCGTCGAGCCACTGGGGCCACCCGACACCGATTCTCCCGGCTCGATCCGCCAGGCGCCGGCCGTCGACACCGCCGGTCCGACCGCGACGGGCAACGATGACCGGCGCTCGATCGAGGTGACGAACACGTCGCGGCGCACCGTCCGGGTGACCTCACACCACCCGTTCGAGCGCGTCAATCGACGGCTCGACTTCGATCGTGGCGCGGCCACGGGATACCGCCTCGACCTGCCGGCCGGATCGACCGAGCGATGGGCCGCCGGCGAGACCCGGACCGTGACCCTCGTCCGGTTGCGGGGTGAGGCGGGACGGTGAACCGGCTCTCCCCTGCCGAGCGGCTGGCGCGCTACGGACCGACGACCGGGGATCGCATCCGGCTCGCCGACACCGAGCTCTGGATCCGCGTCGCCGAGGACCGCCAGGCACCCGGCGACGAACCGATCTGGGGCTACGCCAAGACCCTCCGCCCGAGATCGACCCAGGGTCGTGCCTCGGACTCGGAGCTCGACGCGGTCGTTGCCGGCGTCGTCGTGCTCGACCCGGTCATCGGCGCGGTCAAGGCGGACATCGGCATCAAGGACGGCCGGATCGTCGGTGTCGGGCGGGCCGGGAACCGCGGGATCAGCGACGGCATCGAGCTCGACATCGGGCCGCATACCCAGCCGGTCATGGGCTACGGCCTCGTCGCGACCCCGGGCGCCATCGACAGCCACGTCCATCTCATCTCGCCGGAGCTCTTACCGGCCGCCCTATCGGCCGGGGTCACGACGCTCATCACCGCCGGGTTCGAGGAGCCGCCGTGGGCGATGGCGCGAACGCTCGCCGGGATCGCCGACTGGCCAGTCAACATCGGACTGCAGGCGTGTGCCCGGGCCGAGGACGACGGCCCGCTCGATGCGCTCCTGGCGGCTGGCGCGTGCGGGTTCAAGATCCACGAGGATTACGGCGCCTATCCGGAGCTCATCGATCACGTCCTGCGCTATGCCGACCGGCACGACGTGTCGGTCGCTCTCCACACCGACGGCCTGCACGAGACCGCCGAGCTCGAGGACACCGTGGCCGCCATCGCGGGGCGCACGGTCCATGCCTACCACGTCGAAGGGAGTGGCGGCGGGCACGTCCCGGACGTCATCGGCCTGGTCCGTGAGCCGAACGTCATCTGCTCCTCGACGACGCCGACGATCCCGTTCGGGGTCGGCGCGGCCGCCGAGCAGGTCCCGATGATCGTCCTCAACCACGGCGCCTCGTTCGCGGTCGCCGAGGATGTCGCGCTCGTCCGCGAGCGTGTCCACGCGCCGACCATGGCGGCCGAGGGGCCGCTCCACGAGCTCGGCGCGATCGCGATCGTGAATTCGGACTCGCAGGGCATGGGACGGATGATGGAGACGGTCCGGCGCGCGTTCCAGCTCGCCCATGTCATGGCCGGCTGGTCGGGCACGACGCCCGGCGCCGATCCGCTCGACGACACGGAGCGCGTCCTGCGCTACCTCGCCAAGGTGACCATCGAGCCTGCCATCACCCACGGCGTCGCCGATCACGTCGGCTCGCTCCGGCCGGGACGGATCGCGGACATCGTGATGTGGGAGCCGGCCTATCTCGGGGTCAAGCCCGCGCTGGTCTTGAAGAGCGGCGTGGTGGCATGGCGGCCGCTCGGCGAGGGCAACGCCTCGGTCGAAGGCGCCGAGCCGACGCGCTATCGCGCCGACTGGGGCGGTCGGCCCCGACCGGCCGCGTCGTTGTCGGCCACGTTCGTGTCGAGCGCCGCTACTGGATCGCCGGAGCTCCGGCGGCACGGTCGGGAGCTCATCGCCGTCCGGGGGACGCGTGGGCTCGACCGGTCGTCGCTGCAGCGCAATCGCGCGGTCGCGCCGATCGACGTGGACGTGCGCGACGGCCGGGTGACGCTCGACGGCCAGCCGCTCGGGGTCGAGCCGGTGAGCGAGGTCCCGCTGAGCCGGCGCTACTTCCTGCGCTGACGCGTCGCGCCTAGCGGCCGCGCTGCGCGTCGGCCAGCTCGCGCGCGACGTCGCGTCGGGCATCCCGATCGGCGATGTCGCGACGCCGGTCGTGGAGCTGCTTGCCGCGGGCGAGGCCGAGCTCGATCTTGGCCTTGCCGCGGGTGATGTAGAGCTTCAGGGGCACGATCGTCTGGCCCTTCTGCCTGGCACGCCCGAGCAGCTCGTCGATCTCGCGCCGGTGGAGCAGCAGCTTCCGGTTCCGCTTCGGCTCGTGGTTGTAGCGGTTGCCGCCTTCGAACGGCGCGATGTCGGCGCCGATCAGCCACGCTTCGCCCTTCTCGATCCGGGCATAGGCATTCGAGATGTTGGCCTTGCCGGCACGGACCGACTTGATCTCGGTCCCGGTCAGCACGAGGCCAGCCTCGAATGTCTCGTCGATCGTGAAGTCGTGGCGCGCTTTTCGGTTGAGGGCGACGGTCGCATCGTCGCGCATGGACGGCTCCCTGGGCGGACGTGACGGGAAGGATAGGCGGCGAGCGCACGAACGCCGGCCCTATGCGGACCGGCGTTCGAGTTGCTTACCACCCACAGGGGTGTCCGACTAGACGGCCATCTCCTGCGAGGTGGTGCAGCTACGCGTACTGTCGATCACTGCACATCACCTCCTTTCGTTCCGCGAAACCGTACCCGAAGCTCGTTCTGAGCGCAACAGGTGGGTGTGGCAAGCGCGTATGCCTGGGTGGACCCTTCGTTGCGCCGGCGCACTGTGGCGTCATTCTCCAGGCGAATAGCGCACCCGAGATCATTCACCCGCGGAATGACGCCATATAGCGCCGCGCGGTAGACCCGCCGGCCCGCCGGCCGCCCGGACCTGCCGCGCTCAGCGGGCGGGCAGCAGGAGCCCCGGCGGGATCAGCTTCGCGCCGATGACCTCGAGCGCCCGGTCGAGGACCGGGTCCTGGTCCGGCGTCACGGTCGCCGGCAGGTCGACGGTCACGTCCGGGTCGATGCCCACGTCGTGGATCCAGCGCTGCCCCGGTGTCAGCCAGCGGGCGATCGTGAGGCGGAACGCCCCGTTCTCCCCGGCCAGCTCCTGCCACTGCTGGACCGTGCCCTTGCCGAACGAGCGCTGTCCGACGAGCACGCCACGGCCGCTGTCCTGGAGGGCCGCGGCGACGATCTCGCTGGCTGAGGCCGTGCCGCGGTCGATGAGGGTGACGACCCGGATCGACGGGTCGGTCGCGGCACCGCCCGGCATCGCCGTCGTCTCGATGTCGCTGCCCTTCGCATCGCGCTCCCAGAAGATCGGGCCGGAGCCGATGAACTGGCTGGCCACGGTGCGGGCTGCCGTGACATAGCCGCCCGGGTTCCCGCGCAGATCGAGGATCAGCTTCATGCGTCCCGCTGCGACGTGGGCACGGACCGCGGCGGCCATGTCCTCGGCGGCTCGGTCGGAGAATCCCTCGAGGCGGATGTAGCCGACCGCGCCGTCCATGAGCTCACGCGTCTCGACCTCCCGTTCCTGGATGATGTCGCGGACGATCTTGAGGGCAAACGGGACGCTCTGGCCGCGCTGGATGGACAGCTCGACCGTGGTGTCCTTCGGGCCGCGCATGCGCTCCCGGGCGGCGTCGACGGTGAGACCGTCCAGGGTCATCCCGTCGGTCGCGAGCACGAGGTCACCCGGTCGGAGCCCGGCCTTCTCGGCCGGCGAGCCGCCGATGGGGGCGACGATGACGAGCCGGCATCGCGGACCGAGCGTCGCGCAGCCCTGGGTGCCGTCCTCGGCCTCCGTCGCGATCTCGGCGCCGATGCCCTCGAACTGCCCGCTGATGCCCTGCAGGCTCGAGCGGTACTCGTCCGACGTGAGATACGCCGAGTAGGGATCCCCGAGGGATCCGATCATCCCCCGGATGGCGCCCTGGACGATGGTCTCGCTGTCGATGTCACTGCCGGCGTAGCGCTCGTTGATCGTGTGGTACGTGTCCCAGAACGGACGGAACGCGGCGCTGTCGCCGGCCGGGGTGCCGGGCTCGACCGCGCTCTGGCGGCCCATCGAGTACCCACTGACGAACAAGGCGCTGCCCGAGAGCAGCGCGACGACGGTGACCGCGACCGACAGGATCGGCACTCGACGGCGGCTGGTGTGGACGGGGTCGACCGGCGCGACGGACACCGCCGGCCGATCATCGGGATCGTTCCCTGTGGCATGCATGGCGGTATCCGGCTTCCCCCTCGAGTCGAGCATGGTGACGGATGACGGGGCGCGACTGAGGCAAGGAATGTACACCGACCGCCGAAGGTCGGCCGGGGGTCGAAGGTACGGCCGACGGGTGCGACCCGCGGCGGGCTAGCGGATGAGGTAGGTCCGGACCGACACCCACGAGCCGATGATCCCCAGGCCCACGCCGGCGCCCATCACGAGGGTGACCAGATCGCGCGTGAGGGACCCGATCTGGAGTGGCAGCACGCGAAAGAATTCGACCAAGAACCCGTTGAGCGGCTCCGCTGCGGCGGCCAGGATCGCCAACGTCAGCGCCGCCCCGAGGAAGCCCACGAACGCTCCCTCGAAGACGAACGGCCAGCGGATGAAGGCATCCGACGCGCCGACGAGGCGCATGATCTCGATCTCCTCGGCGCGCGCCACGACCGCGAGCCGGATGGCGTTCACGATGATGAACAGGACGATGAGGCCGACCGCCACGAGCAGGACGGTCCCGGCCGTGCGCAGGATGTTCGTGACCGTCAGCAGCCGGTCGACCAGGTCCTCGATGTTGATGACGTTGCGCACGATCGGTTGCTCGCTCGGGCGCAGCGCGTCGCCGACGGCCTTGAGCGCGGATGGGTCGAGCAGCTTCACCTCGATGCTCGCGTAGAGCGGGTTGCTGGTGAGCTGTTGGGTGAGGTCGGTGCGGCCCTGCGCCTCCATCGAGGCACGGAACCGCTCGAGCGCCTGGTCGCGGCTGACGATCTCGACCGCGGCCACGTCGGGGCGAGCCTGGATCTCCGCCGCGAGGGCCTCGATCTGGGATTCGGTCGCGTTGGACTGCAGGTAGGCGACCACCTCGACCTTCTGCTCCGTGAATTCGAGACCCGCCAGCAGGCCGGTCTGGATGATCCAGAAGCCGGCCAGGAGGAGCAGCATGAGGACCATCGTGGCCGTGGCGGCGAGGCTCATCAGCGCGTTGCGCCAGAACCCCTGCCAGGCCCGTTTCACGCTGAAGAAGAGGAACGCCAGCACGGTCGGTCAGTCCTCGCGGTGGTAGGCGCCACCGACCTCGTCGCGGATGACGCGACCCTCCTCGAGCGCCACGACCCGCTTGCGCAGCGCCGTCACGACCTCGGCGTTGTGGGTCGCCATCAGCACGGTCACGCCGAGCTCGTTGATGCGCAGCAGCAGCTGCAGGATCTCCCAGCTGATGAGCGGGTCGAGGTTGCCGGTGGGCTCGTCGGCGATGATCAGCCGCGGATCGTGGACCAGCGCCCGGGCGATGGCCGTGCGCTGCTGCTCACCGCCCGACAGCTGGGCCGGTGTCTGGCGCGCCTGGGCGGTCAGCCCGACGATGGCCAGCACCCGGTCGACGGCCGGCCCGATGCGGCCTCGCGGGTGTCCGGTCACCTCGAGGGCGAAGGCGACGTTCTCCCAGACCGTCTTGGTCGGGAGCAGCTTGAAGTCCTGGAAGATGATCCCGATCTTGCGCCGCATGCGCGGTACCTGGCGGCGCGGCAGCCGGGCCAGGTCCTGGCCGTCGAGGACGACCTCGCCGCGACTCGCCACCTCGTCGCGGATGAGCAGCTTGATGAGCGTCGACTTGCCCGCGCCCGACGGCCCGACGAGGAACACGAAGTCGCCCTCGGGGATGACCAGGTCGACGTCGCGCAGGGCGACCTTGCCGTTCGGGTAGCGCTTCGTCACGTCGTGCAGCACGAGGACGGCGCGATCCGGGACCGCCTGATCACGGCCACGGTCGAGGATCCGGCGGCGCAGGGAGCGCGCCGTCGACGGCGTTTGGGCGATGGTCACAGATGACTCCGCGGGCGGGTGCGGGCGGTGGCGATCGACGGCTGCGGTCGATATCGGTTCGATCGGACCCTGTTCGCGGGCACGGCAGCAGGAGCCACGTCGGTCCCGAGGCTACCATCGGGTCCTGGAGGCGGCAATCTGACCGGGGGACTAGGCGACCCCGGACGATGGTCCGGTCTGGGTGGGTCTAGAGCAGTCCGGGGGAGATGGGCAGGTAGCGCGTCAGGTCGACGAAGGGCCGGTCCCAGCAGAGCAGGACCGGGAACGGCTCGAGCCGGAAGCCCGCGCGCAACGCGCACTCGACGGAACGGCCGGCGTCGCCCGGCAGCCACATCGCGAACGCGCCGCGCGGGATGACCTCCGTCATGAGGTGGCCCAGGATCGGCGGGAGCAGGTCCGGGTCGCGGCTGGCGACCGGCCCGACACGCCCCGCCTCGGTGGCGTAGCCGTACGCGAGCGGACTTCCGTCGGGGGCCTGGAAGAGCCAGCCGCGCCGGCCCTCCTGGCGCAGGTAGCGATGGTCGACCGGGTGGGCCACGCCGAGCGTATCCACGTCCAGGGCGTCGATGGTCGCGACGAGGCCGCCGTGATCGGCTGCCGCGATCCGCTCGAACGGGATCGCCTGGACCCCGCCCGGGAGCGGGCCGAACGCCTCTGGCCGGTCGGCGTATCCGACGAGGTTGAGCAGCGGCACGCGGGGCACGATCCCGAGCGACGCGTACAGGGCGGTGCTGATCGGCTGGGCGCTATCGGTCGCGATCGCCCGGACCATGTCGGGGTCGTCCGCCGGCGCCACGTGGGCGAGCAGGGCGCGCGCCACCCCGCCGCCCTGCGCCATCGGCAGGACGAAGCACATCGACAGGAACCACAGCCGGTCGCGGACGACGGCCGCGGCGAACGCCACGATGCGCTCCTGCACGCCGGTCGGGTCGCGCTGGGTGGCGACCACGAACCGGTCCGGGTCGGTCGACTGGAGATGGCGGTACAGCCGCACGACCGGGCCGCTGTCGCTCTCCATGTCCGACTGGCCGAGCCGGCTCAGGTAGTCGTTGGTCGAGACCCGCCAGATGTCCGCGCAGGCGTCCAGCTCGTCCGGCCGGACCGGACGGTACGTGAGCGTCGGGTTCCGCGGTGGGTCGTGGCGTCGCGGTCACGCCGCGTCGCCCTCGTCGTCGTCCGCCCGCCAGCCTTCGCCCGTCGCCAGGCGTTCGAGCTCCGCCTGCATGAACGCGTCGAGGTCCCCGTCGAGGACCGCCGCGGTGTTGCCGGTCTCGTGCCCGGTGCGCAGGTCCTTCACCATCTGGTACGGGTGCAGCACGTAGCTCCGGATCTGGTTGCCCCAGCCGGCCTCGACGTGCTCGCCCTTGAACGCGCGCATCTCGGCCTCCTTCTCCGCGAGCGCTCGCTCGAGCAGCCGCGCCTTCAGGACCTTGATGGCGTTCTCCTTGTTCTGGGTCTGCGACCGCTCGTTCTGGCTCTGGACCACGATGCCGGTCGGGCTGATGGGTGAGGCGTACCGCGGAGTCGGTCTTGTTGACGTGCTGCCCGCCGGCCCCCTGGGCCCGGTACGTGTCGATCCGGATCTCGTCCCAGTCGAGCTCGATCTCGACGTCGTCGTCGACCTCGGGCAGGACCTCGACGAGCGCGAACGTCGTCTGGCGGCGGTTCTGCGAGTCGAACGGGCTGATGCGGACGAGCCGGTGGACGCCGCGCTCGGCGCGCAGCCAGCCGTAGGCGCGCCGGCCGCTGATCGTCGACCGTGACGCTCTTGAGGCCGGCCTGCTCGCCCTCCTGCTGGTCGATGATCTCGGTCTTGAAGCGGTGGCGCTCGGCCCAGCGCAGGTACATCCGCAGCAGCATCTCGGCCCAGTCGGTCGCCTCGGTGCCGCCCGCGCCGGCGCTGATCGTCAGGATCGCCGACCGCTCGTCGTGCTCGCCGGAGAACAGCAGGGCGGTGCGCTCGCGGGCGAAGTCGCGCTCGAGCGACGCCACGTCGCGCTCGAGCTCCGCTTCGAGATCGGCGTCGGCGTCCTCGTTGAGCAGCTCCACGGCGGCCTCGAGATCGCGGCGCGGGTCGAGGATCCCCCGCCACGTCTCGATCTCGGTGCGCAGGCCGTCGGCCTCGCGAAGGACCTTCTGGGCGACCGCGCTGGTCGTCCCAGAAGCCGGGTTCCTGGGTCAGCGCCATCGATCTGGGCGACACGCTCCGCCTTGGCGTCGAGGTCAAAGCCGCCCCGAGGTCGACCGGATCCGTTCGGCCAGGTCGCGGATGGCGGACGCGTCCACCTAGTTCCGGGCCTGGAGATCCTGGAGCAGGATCGGCCGCAGCTCGATGAGCCGCAGGGCCGTCTTGCTCCGGGCGACGACGGGGTTCACGCAGGGACAGTAGCTGTTGTGGGGACAGACGCCGCAATTGCCGTCGCAGTCGAGGGCCGCGGCATAACTGCAGTTCCGGCAATCACGCTCGCATGCGATCAGATCGACGAACGCGGCATCCTCGGCCTGCTTCACGGGCTCCCTCCGATCGTGACGCTGGGCACGGGCGGCGTGGCTGGGAGCGACCTGCCGGAGGACTCGGGCGGTCCGGGATCGGCGGGTTGGCCCAGTATAGGGGGCCAATCCCCCAGCGCCAAGGGGGTACTTTCCGATCCGGCCGCTCTGGGTCTCGACGGCGGACGTCGCCCGGGAGCACCGGAGAGATAGATGGCCGAGCGCGCCGAGCTCATGGACGATCGCGTCGATGCGCCGGCCGGATCGCGCTCGAGCGGGCTGGTCCGCGTCGGCGAGCCAAAGGCCCCGATGCCCTCGTCGGACGCCATCCGCAGGACGCGCAGCATGTGGCTCGGGTCGGAGACGAAGACCGCCGTCTCGAGGCCGTGCGCGCGCATGCAGCTCCGCCGACCGCCCGGATCGACTGGAGGGTCGTGCGGCTCTGGTCCTCGACCAGGATCGCGTCGGCCGGGACGTCGTGCTGGATCGGCGTAGACCTGCGCGCTCGCCGCCTCGGTGGTCCGGTCGCCATCGGCCTTGCCGCCCGTCACGATGAGGAGCGGCGCGAGCCCGGCGTGGTACAGGTCGATCGCGTGATCGAGCCGCGCCGCGAAGACCGGCGACGGGACGGCCGTCGTACTGGGCGGCGCCCATGACGACGATGGCATCGGCCGGCCGATGCTCGTCGCGGTTGCCCTGGTCCCAGATCCGGAACGCGCGTGAAGCCCGACGAACGGCGAGCTGCAAGCGGCCAGCCCCACGACGACCAGCGCGACCCAGAGCGCAGCGCACGAGGTCTCAGCCGATCAGCGGCCGTGGCACTTCTTGTACTTCGCGCCCGACCCGCACCAGCACGGGTCGTTGCGCCCGATCCGGTCGCCCGCCGGCGTGTAGCCCGGTCGCGCCCCGCCGGACGCGCTGCCCGCCGCCATCGCCGCCGGGGACGCGGCTGCATCGCCGAGCGATTCGCGCACGTTGCGGACCGGGTGCCGCGGGCAGCGATCCGCGCACGACCGCCGAGCCGGCAGCGCCGTGCGGCCGCGCCGGCGCCGGCCGCCACGGCCGGCCGTCGCGGCGGCGGCCCCGTTGCCGTCGGTCGAGCCGGCCCGCCAGCGCCGCGGCGCCCTGGGCGAGCGAGCGGGCCAGGCCGCCGCTCCCGGCGGGCTGGCTGCGTGGACGGTCACCCGGAAGATCGACGACGCGACGCCGTGGCGGATGAGGCCGCGCAGCTCCTCGTACAGCCGGAACGCCTCGCGCCGGAACTCGTTGAGCGGGTCCTGCTGGGCGTAGCCGCGCAGGCCGATGCCGCGGCGCATGTCGTCGAGCTCGGTGAGGTGCTCGACCCACAGCGAGTCGATCGTGCGCAGAGCACGAGCCGCTCGACCTGGGCCCAGTCGCTCGTCGCCGACCTCGGCCTCGCGCGTCGCGAGCCGCTCGTCGGCCAGCTCGCGCAGGTGCTCGCGCGATCGCCTCGCGGCCGCCGAGGTCCCACAGGTCGTCCGGCGTGAGTCCCGTCGCCGGCGAGGCCCATCGCCGTCAGCGGCTGCGACAGGCCCTCGAGGTTCCACTGCGTCGGGGTCCTCGCCGACGAGGTGCTCGTCGACGAGCGCGTCGATCTCGTCGTCGAGGAACGCCTGGACGGTCTCGGTCAGGTCCTCGTTGTGGAGGACCTTGTCGCGCTCGGCGTAGATCGTCTCGCGCTGCTTGTTGATGACGTCGTCGAACTCGACGACGCGCTTGCGGATGTCGAAGTTGAAGCCCTCGACCCGGCTCTGGGCGCTCTCGATCGTGCGCGAGACGAGGCGCGACTCGATCGCGACGTCGTCCTCGAGCCCGAGCCGCTCCATCAGGCCGGTGACGCGCTCGCTCGCGAACCGCTTCATGAGGTCGTCGTCGAGCGACAGGTAGAAGCGCGACGAGCCCGGGTCGCCCTGGCGGCCGGCGCGGCCGCGGAGCTGGTTGTCGATCCGGCGCGAGTCGTGGCGCTCGGTGCCGATGATGTGGAGGCCGCCCGCCTCCACGACCCGGTCGTGGTCCTCCTCGGTCGATCGCCTTCGCCTCGGCCAGGGCCGCGTCGTAGGTCTCCTGCGTCCACCTCGGCCGGGTTCAGGCCGCGCTTGTGGAGGAGCTCGGATGCGAGCCCGGCCGGGTTGCCGCCGAGCAGGATGTCGGTGCCGCGGCCGGCCATGTTCGTGGCGATCGTGACCGCCCCGGTGCGGCCGGCCTGGGCGACGATGCCCGACTCCTTCTCGTGGAACTTGGCGTTGAGCGACCTCGTGCTTGATGCCGCGCCGCTTGAGCATCGTCGACGAGGATCTCGGACTTCTCGACGGTGACCGTGCCGACGAGGACCGGCCGGCCGGCCTCCTGCATCTCGGCGATCTCGTCGATCAGCGCGTTGAACTTGGCCTTCTCGTCGCGGAAGACGAGGTCCGGCGTCGTCCTCGCGGATCATCTCGCGGTGGGTCGGGATGGCGACGACCTCGAGCTTGTAGATCTTGTGGAACTCCTCGGCCTCGGTCATCGCCGTGCCGGTCATGCCGGCCAGCTTGTCGTACAGCCGGAAGTAGTTCTGGAACGTGATCGTGGCCAGCGTCACGCTCTCGCGCTGGACGCGCAGGCCCTCCTTGGCCTCGATCGCCTGGTGGAGGCCCTCGCTCCAGCGGCGGCCGGGCATCTGGCGGCCGGTGAACTCGTCGACGATGACGATCTCGCCGTCCTTGACGATGTAGTCGCGGTCGCGCTTGTAGAGCGCGTGGGCGCGCAGCGCCTGCTCGAAGTGGCGGGCCAGCCGCGGGTCGGCGTCGTACATGTTCTCGACGCCGAGGCAGCCCTCCATCTTGTCGACGCCCTCCTCGGTCGGGCTGACCGCCTTGTCCTTGAGGTCGATGAAGTAGTCGCCGCCCTCCTCGGCGCCCTCGGGTCGCTCCTTGAGCCGCGGCACGAGCCGGGCGAACGTGAAGTACAGGTCGCGCCGACTCCTCGGCCTGGCCGCTGATGATCAGCGGCGTGCGCGCCTCGTCGATGAGGATGTTGTCGACCTCGTCGACGATCGCGAAGCGAGCGCTCGCGCTGGACCCGCTGGTCGAGCTCGACGACCATGTTGTCGCGCAGGTAGTCGAACCCGAACTCGTTGTTCGTGCCGTAGGTGACGTCGGCGGCGTAGGCCTCGCGCCGCGTTCGACCGGGCGCAGGTTGATGAGCCGCTCGTCGTTGGTCGGGTAGCCCGGCTCGAAGACGTACGAGGCGTCGTGGGTGATCATCCCGACGCTGACGCCGAGGAAGTGGAAGATCGGGCCCATCCACTGCGGGTCGCGCCGGGCGAGGTAGTCGTTGACGGTGACGACGTGGACGCCGCGGCCGGCCAGCGCGTTGAGGATCGCGGCCAGCGGCGCGACGAGCGTCTTGCCCTCGCCGGTGCGCATCTCGGCGATCTTGCCCTGGTGGAGCACCGCGCCGCCGATGAGCTGGACGTCGAAGTGGCGCATGCCGAGCGTCCGCTTCATCGCCTCGCGGGTCATCGCGAAGACCTCGGGCAGGGCGTCGTCGAGGGCCTTCTGGAGGCGCTCGTTCTCGCGCTTGCGGCGCGCCTTGCGTCAGCTCGCGCCGGCGCTCGAGGTCGGGGTGGTGTCGCTCGTCGTCGGACGGCTCGCTCCGGCTGGGCGGCCTCGCGGATCTCCTCGCGGATCTCGGCGACCTGGGTCCGGATCTCGTCGTCGGACAGGCCTTCGAATTCGGCCTCGAGGGCGTTGGCCTCGTCGACCCAGGGCTGGATGCGTCGGACTTCGCGGTCGTTCGAGTCGACGAAACGGGAAAGGAAGCGCATGGGAGCGTGAGTATAGGGCGAGTCGGCCGGAACCCCGACCTTGAGCCCCTATCCCCAGAAGCCCGTCCCGTAGCCCAGCACGAGGGTCACGAAGGTCAGCCCGGCCAGGCCGAGCCAGAACAGGACGGACATGAACCGCGAGGTCGGGTTCATCTCGGGGTTCTTGAGGTCGGGCAGCCGACGGCGGCGCAGCCCGGCGCCCCAGCGCGGCGAACGCAGCTGGGCCTGCCAGTCGGGTTCGCGACGGTCGCGGCTCGAGGCCGCCCTCGCCGTCGGGCCGATGGAGCTGGAGGCTCATCGGTCGGAGCCCGCGGTCGCGGCGAAGGCCCCTCTTGAGGGTTCCCCGTCGTCGTCCCCGTCAGACCCGCCCGGCGGGCCATCCGAGCTCGGCGGGCCACCCGGTGCGTCCGCGCCCTCGTCCCACAGGAGCATCTCCTGGGTGAACGAGACCTCGCTCGAGAACAGGGCGCCGACCGACTCGCCGCGATGGATGCGCTTGATCGCCTCGCCGATGAGCGGCGCGACCGACAGGGTGGTCAGCTTCGGGATGCGCTTCGACGGCGCCAGCGGCACGGAGTCGGTGATGACGACCTCGCGCAGGGAGCTGTCGCGGATGCGCTCGATGGCCGGATCGCTCAGCACGCCGTGCGTGGCGCAGGCGTACATCTCGGTGACGCCCTCGCGCTCGAGCGCGCGGACGATCTCGACCAGCGTGCCCGCCGTATCGATCTCGTCGTCGACGATGATCGCCCGCTTGCCGCGGACCTCGCCGATGACGTTCATGAGCTCGGCCCGGTCGAGGTTGCCGACCCGCCGCTTCTCGATGATCGCCAGCGGCGCGTCGAGCAGCTCGGCGAAGGCGCGCGCCCGCTTGGCGAAGCCGAGGTCGGTGACGACGACCAGGTCCTCGAGGCGCTTGTCGATGAAGTAGCGCGACAGCATGTGGACCGCGGTCAGCTCGTCGACCGGGATGTTGAAGAAGCCCTGGATCTGGCCCTGGTGGAGGTCCATCGACAGGACCCGGTCGGCGCCGGCGACCGTGATCATGTCGGCGATGAGCCGGGCCGTGATCGGCACGCGCGGCTGGTCCTTCTTGTCGGACCGGCCGTAGGCGTAGAAGGGGATGACCGCGGTGATCCGGCCGGCCGAGGCCCGCTTGAACGCGTCGATCATGATCAGCAGCTCCATGATCGACTGGTTGACCGGGTGCGACGTGGGCTGGACGAGGAACACGTCCTTCTCGCGGACGTTGTCGAGGATCTTGACGAAGATGTTCTCGTTCGCGAACTGGAACACCTCGGCCTTGCCGGGCTCCATGCCGAGATAGCGCGCGATCTTGCGCGCGAGCTCGGGGTTCGCGTTGCCGTGGTAGATCTCGAACTGGTCCGCGTACAAGGGCGCCGCCTCCCGCTGGCCGAAGACCGTCAAATCGCGCCGCCGCTCGGGCCTGCCTGACCGGGGCCACCCGTCTCGGGGGCGTCATCGTCGCCCATGCCGTCGCGGTCCGCAAGTCCGGGGCGGAAGGCGGCGATGGCAGCCACGCTGTCGCCCTCGGCCAGGCGCATGACGATGACGCCGCGCGCCCCCGACGAATAGCGGTTGATCGTGTTGGTCTCGGTCCGGATGACCTGGCCGCCCTGCGAGATGAGGACGAGCTCCTCGTCCTCCTCGGTGACCTGCTGGACGGCCGCGACGAGGCCCGTCTTGCGCCCCTCGAGCGCGATCAGCCGGACGCCCTGGCCGCCGCGGTGCTTGCGCCGGAAGTCGCCGATGGCGACGCGCTTGCCGTAGCCCGTCTCGGTCAGCACGAGGAGGTCGGCCTCCGGCTCTACCACGCTCATCGCGACGACGCTGTCGCCCTCGCGCTTGAGCAGGCGGATGCCGATGACGCCGGCGGCGTCGCGGCCCATCGGCCGGACCTCGTCCTCCTCGAAGCGGGCGAGCATGCCCTGGGCCGTGGCGATGATGATGTCGTCGTCGCCGGTCGAGACATCGACCCACGCGAGCTCGTCGTCGGCGGTGGATCGTGATGGCGCGGATGCCGGTCGAGCGCACGCGCTCGAACTGCTCGAGCGGCGTCTTCTTGATGATGCCCTTGCGCGTGGCCATGCACCAGGAACTGGCCGGGCTCGAAGTCCGGCAGGACGATCGTGGCGACCGGGACCTCGCCCGAATCGACCTGGACGCCCGGCAGGTTGATGATCGCCATGCCCTTGGCCTGCCGCGACGCATCGGGGATGGCGTGGACCTTGGCGCTGAACACGCGACCGCGGTTGGTGAAGAACAGCGCCCAGTCGTGCGTGTTGGCGACGAGCAGATGCTCGACCGCGTCCTCCTCGCGCGTGACGTGGCCGATGATGCCCTTGCCGCCGCGATGCTGGCGCCGGTAGGTCGCGACCGGCTGGCGCTTGATGTAGCCGCGACCCGAGATCGTGACGACGACGTCCTCGTCGGCGATGAGGTCCTCGTCGGTCATGTCGCGGCTGGAGTCGTCGGCCACGCGCGTCCGCCGATCGCCCGCGTACTTGCGCTTCAGCTCGGTGAGCTCGTCCTTGATGATCGAGAGGACGCGGGCGGGGTTGGCGAGGATGTCCTCGAGCTCGGCGATGAGCTGGATGACCGCCAGGTACTCGTCCTCGATCTTCTTGCGCTCGAGGGCAGCGAGGCGGGCCAGGCGCATGTCGAGGATGGCCTGCGCCTGCAGCTCGGAGAGGTCGAAGCGCGACATCAGGTTGTCGCGGGCGACGTCCACGTCGGCCGATTCGCGGATCGTCTTGATGACCGCGTCGAGGTGATCGAGGGCGATCTTGAGGCCCTCGAGGATGTGCGCCCGGGCGCGCGCCTTGCCGAGGTCGAACTCGGTGCGCCGGCGGACGATCTCGCGGCGGTGCGTCGATGTGGTGCTCGAGCACGCTGCGCAGCGGCAGCGTCTGCGGCTGGCCGTCGACCAGCGCCAGCATGTTCATGTTGAAGGCGAGCTGCATCGGCGTGTGCTTGAACAGGTTGTTGAGGACCTTGTGCGGGTTCGCGTCGCGCTTGATCTCGATGTAGATGCGCATGCCGTCGCGATCCGACTCGTCGCGCAGGTCGGAGATGCCGTCGATCCGCTTGTCCTTGACGAGGTCGGCGATCTTCTCGAGCAGCGACGCCTTGTTCACCTGGTACGGCAGCTCGGTCACGATGATCGAGGTGCGGTCGCCGCGGACCTCCTCGAACGCGACCTGGGCGCGCATCACGACGCGGCCGCGGCCGTGCGCATACATCTGCCGGATGGCGTCGACCGTCTCCCACTCGCCGGTCAGGATGTTGCGCTGCTTCTCGAACCGGAAGATCGTGCCGCCCGTCGGGAAGTCCGGACCGAGCACGTACTTGCACAGGTCGTCGGAGGTCAGCTCGGGGTCGTCGATGAGCGCGATCGTGGCATCGACGATCTCCCCCAGGTGGTGGGGCGGGATGTTCGTGGCCATCCCGACCGCGATGCCGGTGGAGCCGTTGACCAGGAGGTTGGGGAGCTTGGCCGGGAGGACCGACGGCTGCTTCTGGGTGCCGTCGTAGTTCTCGACGAAGTCGACCGTCTCCTTGTCGATGTCCGCCAGGAGCTCGGCCGCGATCGCGGTCAGCCGCGCCTCGGTGTAGCGCATCGCCGCGGCGTCGTCACCGTCGACCGAGCCGAAGTTGCCCTGCCCGTCGACCAGCGGGTAGCGCATCGAGAAGTCCTGGGCGAGCCGGACGAGGGCGTCGTAGATCGCCCCGTCGCCGTGCGGGTGGTACTTGCCCATCACCTCGCCGACGACCGCCGCGCACTTGCGGAATGAGCTGGTGGCCGACAGGCCCATCTCGCCCATCGTGTACAGGATCCGGCGATGGACCGGCTTGAGCCCGTCGCGCACGTCCGGCAACGCGCGCGCGACGATCACGCTCATCGCGTAGTCCAGGTACGAGACACGCATCTCGTCCTCGATACGGACGGCTCGAACGTCGCCCACGTCGTCGGTCACGGTCGGCTACTCCTAGGTCAGCGGGGGCTCTGGATGGTGGGTCGGATCCGGCAGGGCGCCGAACCGGGCGGCCATATCGGACGCCGTCGAGGTCGCCGGCGCACCCGGGCGGCGACGGATGCCGGCGAGGCGAGCCCGCAGCGCATCCGCTGCGGCGGGGTCGAGCTTGGACAGGCTGTCACGGACGACCCACGCACGGTGGCCGTCGTCGGTCGTCGCGGCTCGATCCGCCTCGGCGTGGATGGCCGCCGTCGTCCGCTCCCGATCGCGCTGGGCGAGCGAGCGATAGGCCCACGCCAGCGCCTTCTGGACGTCCGGCTCGGCATCGCCGATGAGCTGGCCGAGCAGATCGAGGCCATGGTCGACGACGTCACGGCCGTGACCGGTCGTGCGATCCCCGTGGGTCATCGTCGCGATCGTCGAGCCGACGAGGCGGCGCTCCCAGCGCGACGGCGAGAAGACCAGCTGCTCGAGCTCCGCCCAGCGATACGGTTCCGCGGCGATCCCGATGCTGTACGGACGGGCCAGGTCGTCGACCGTGATCCAATCGGCTGCTTCCCGGGCGGCGCGGCGCAGGAGCTGCCAGGTGCGTTCCGGGTCCGCGGCGAGCGTCCGCTCGAGCAGCGCGAACGCGAACCAGCGCGCCTCGAGGTAGTCGTCGCGGAACAGTCGATCGGCGAGGAACAGCAGCGGCGACGGGCGATCGCGGCGGGTGGCTTGACGGAACCCGCGGATGACGGCTCCCAGCAACGGCCGGCGGACACCGAGGCTCGCGCCGAGGCCCGGGGCGATGAACTGCTGGCCGGCGAGGTACTCCGGGTCGGCCAGATCGCGCAGGCCTGCGCCCAGGGCGGCGGCGAACGCATCGGGGTCCTGGAGATGGTCGGCCAGCGCGGGGCCCAGGGCTTCAGCGGCCGGCCGATTCGCCGCGACGAAGGCGACCGCACGCGCCGTGGCCGCGCTGGTGGCCTGCGGAGGGTCGCCGATGGCCATCACGTCGACTGGTCCACGGTGACGGGCGTACCCACCTCGGGCGCGAGCGCATAGCGACGGCGGAGCTGGGCCTTGCGCGCCTCGTCGGCGGCCACATAGACGCCGGTCGCCTTGGCCAGGACCTGACCGCCGGTCGCATCGACGAGGTGTCCGGCCGTATCCACGAGCCGCCGGCGCGTGCGGATGACCCAGCCCTCCGCGCGCAGCCGTTGGTCGACGGAGACCGGCCGCTTGAAGTCGATCGACATGCGGGCCGTCAAGCCCCAGCTGTCATCGCCGACGAGGGCCCAGGCCATGACCTCGTCGAGGATCGTCGCCAGGATCCCGCCGTGGGCGATGCCATCCCATCCCTGGAAGCGGACGTCGTAGACGAGCTCGGTCCACGAGCGGCCCGGCTCGACGTGCAGGTCGAGTTGCATGCCCGTCGAATTGAGCGTGCCGCAGGCGAAACAGTGGTGCGGCGCGATCTCGAGCCGGGGGATCCCGGGGAGGTCGATCACCTTCACCTCAGACGTCAAGGTTCTGCACCTTGCGCGCCTCGGTCTTGATGAAGTCCTTGCGGGGTCCGACCTTCTCGCCCATCAGCATCGTGAAGATCTCGTCGGCCAGGGCGGCGTTCTCCGAATCGACGCGGAGCAGCGTCCGCGTCTCCGGGTTCATCGTGGTCTCCCAGAGCTGATCGGCATTCATCTCGCCGAGGCCTTTGAAGCGCTGCACGGACAGGTTCTTGACGTTGAACTCCTTGATGATCCGCTCGCGCTCCTTCTCGCTCTGCGCATACCGCGTCACCTTGCCGGTGCTGACGCGGTAGAGGGGTGGCTGGGCGATGTAGAGGTACCCCGCCTCCACGACCTCGGGCATATGCCGGTAGAAGAAGGTCAACAGCAGTGTCCGGATGTGGGCTCCGTCAACGTCGGCGTCGGTCATGATGATGATGCGGTGGTAGCGCAGCTTCGCCGCGTCGAAGCTCTCGCCGATCCCCGCCCCGAGCGCGATGATCAGCGGGCGGACGTTCTCGCTCGAGAGGATCTTGTCCAGGCGGGCCTTCTCGACGTTGAGAAGCTTGCCGCGCAGCGGCAGCACGGCCTGGAAGCGCCGGTCCCGGCCCTGCTTGGCCGACCCGCCGGCCGAGTCGCCCTCGACGATGTAGAGCTCGCTCCGTGCCGGGTCGCGCTCCTGGCAATCGGCGAGCTTGCCCGGCAGCGACATGCCGTCGAGCGCGCCCTTGCGGATGACGAGATCGCGGGCCTTTCTCGCGGCCTCGCGGGCCCGTGCGGCCGTCAGGCATTTCTCGATGATCCGGCGACCATCGGCCGGGTTCTCGTCGAGGTACTGGCCGAGGCTGTCGGCGACCGCCGTCTGGACCTGTCCCTTGACCTCCGGATTCCCGAGCTTGGCCTTCGTCTGGCCTTCGAACTGGGGATCCGTGAGCTTGACGCTGATCACCGCCGTCAGACCCTCGCGGACGTCCTCGCCGGACAGGTTCGTGTCGCTGTCCTTGAGGACGCCGGCGCGGCGGGCCCAATCGTTGAGCGAGCTCGTCAGGGCGGCGCGGAAGCCGGTGACGTGGCTGCCGCCATCCGGGGTGTTGATGTTGTTCGCGAACGCGAGGACGTTCTCGGTGTACGTGTCGTTGTACTGGAGCGCGACCTCGACCGCGGTCGTCCCTTCGCGCCGCTCGACGTAGATCGGACGGTTGTGAAGCGCTTCCTTGTTCCGATTGAGGTGTCGAACGAACGACTGCAGCCCGCCCTCGAAGTAGAACGAGCGCTCGCGGTCGACCCGTTCGTCGACGAGCGTGATCCAGACGCGCTTCGTCAAGTACGCCGACTCACGCAGCCGCTGGCTGATCACCTCGAACGAGTACTCGACATCCTTGAACACGTCGGGGTCGAAGCGGAACATCGTGAGCGTCCCGCGTCGCGGACCCTGCGGTCCGACCTTCTTGACGGCCGCCTTCGGCGCGCCACGCACGTATTCCTGCGCCCAGACGCTGCCATCGCGTGCCGAATTCGACGCGCATCCACTCGGAGAGCGCGTTCACCACGCTCACGCCGACGCCGTGCAGGCCGCCCGACACCTTGTATCCGCCCCCACCGAACTTGCCCCCCGCGTGCAGGACGGTGTGGACGACCTCCAGGGCATCCTTGCCGGTCGCGTGCTTGCCGACCGGGACGCCGCGACCGTCGTCCTGGACGACGACCGTCGTATCCGCTTGGATCGTGACCCTGATCGTCGTCGCATGGCCGGCCATCGCCTCGTCGATCGAGTTGTCGACCACCTCCCAGACGAGGTGGTGCAGACCGCGGTCGTCGGTCGAGCCGATGTACATGCCGGGGCGTCGACGTACCGCCTCGAGGCCCTCGAGGACCTGGATGCTGGCGGCTGTGTAGTCGGCGCCGCCCGAGCGGGCACGCTTCGCTCGGCCGCCCGATGCGTTCGGCGGCACCGAGCTTGCTCCTTCGGTCACGCTGCCCCTCCGGTGAGGCGCTCGTAGAGACGCCCCAGCTCTTCGTCGCTGTAGTACTCGATGACGATCCGGCCGCCCTTGCGGGATCGGGCCAGGCTGACCTTCGTGCCAAGGGCCCGACGCAGGTCTTCCTCCACGCGTTCTAGGTCCTGGTCACGGGGCGGCGCCCCGGCACCCTGCCTGTCGGCAACGTCGGTCCGGGGCTCCTTCAGGCGTCGGACCAGCTCCTCGGTCTGGCGGACGGACAGGTCCTGATCGACGACCGCACCCAGGACGTGTTCCTGGTGCTCGACCGAGAGGCCACCCAGCGCGCGACCGTGTCCCTCGCTGATCCGCCGATCAGCGATCGCGGCCTGGACCACCGGCGCCAGCTCGAGCAAGCGCAGGGTGTTCGCGACCGTGGATCGGGCACGCCCGACCCGTGCCGCGATCTGCTCGTGGCTGAACCCGAAGTCGTCGACCAGGCGACGGAACCCGTGGGCCGCCTCGATCGGGTCGAGATCCTCGCGCTGCAGGTTCTCGACGAGGGCCAGCTCCAGGCGAGCCTGGTCGTCGAGATCGCGGACGATCGCCGGTATCCGTTCGAGCCCGGCGGTCGCGGCAGCGCGAACTCGCCGCTCGCCCGTCACGAGTTGGTACCCATCGAGCGTCGCGGTCACCAGGATCGGCTGCAGCACGCCGTGCTCGCGGACGCTCGCGACGAGGGTCGCCATCTCCGCCTCGCCGAAGTGGCGACGCGGCTGATGCGGGTTCGGCCGGATCGCTGCGAGCGGGATCTCCGCCGAACCAGTGCGATCCTCGGTGCGCTGGGGGATGAGCGCAGACAGGCCGCGGCCCAGGCTGTGCGCCCGCTCGGGTCGGATCGTCATGACAGCACCGCTACGTCGTGTTCGCGAACGATGGGAACCCCGACCAGGCGTTCGCTGACCCTTCGGGCATTTCTGGTCCGGAACTCGGCGGCGAGGGCCGCGTAGGCCATGCCCCCGCGCGAAAGCGGGGCATAGCTCGCGATCGATCGTCCGTGGCTCGGTGCTTCTGACAGCCGGACGCTGCGCGGGATGACGGTGTCGTACACGGTCCCATGGAGGTGCCGTCGCGCCTCCGCCTCCACCTCGGTCGACAGATTCGTCCGGGCGTCCGCCATCGTGAGCACGATGCCGTCGATCGCGAGTCGTGGGTTGAGGTGCTCCCGAACGAGGTCGATGGTGGCGAGCAATTGCGTCAGGCCCTCCAGGGCGTAGTACTCACATTGGAGCGGGATGAGGACCGCGTCGGCGGCGGTCAAGGCGTTGACGGTCAGCAGTCCGAGTGACGGCGGGCAGTCGATCAGGATCAGGTCGTAGTCGTCCGCCAGCGCGTCGATCCGCTGGCGCAGTCGTCGTTCGCGACCGGGCACGCGGGCCAGCTCCACCTCGGCGCCAGCCAATGCGAGCGAGGACGGGATGACGTCCACACCAGCCGATGTGCCCTGCGCGATCAGCGACCGGAGATCCACGCCATCGATCAACGCGTCGTACGTTGACCGGCTGAGGGCCGCTCGGTCGATTCCAAGTCCGCTCGTGGCGTTGCCCTGGGGGTCGAGGTCGATGATGAGGATGCGGTCGCCGGACAGGGCCAGGAGGCTGGCCAGATTCACCACGGTGGTGGTCTTACCGACGCCGCCCTTTTGGTTCGCGCAGGCGATCGTCCGCCCCACTCAGCGGTACGCTCGGAATGAATTCACAGGGACTGATTCTACCATCGATGGGCCTTCTCCTCCTGTTCCGGGCGCCCCGGTTGATCATGTGATGGGGTGAGCAGATCATCGCTGGCAGCCCGTATCCGCGACGTACCTGCTCCTCACCGCTCGCCTGTTTCACGTGAAACGGCGACTGCCCGAGAAGGGCCTGGTCGGCCGTCGTCGCTGGACCGGGTGATTGCCCGCTCCAGCGGTCCGTGGGATACTCATTTGAGACGTCGCCGCCGAATCGGCGTGATCAAACGGAGCCGGGCAGGTGGGCGCGCGACCTTCTGGCCGCTACGCCTGAGGAATCGACCCGTCCATGACCCTGCTACTCGCTGCGGTCGGCGCGGTGGTGACGGCCCTTATCGAACTCACCGTGACCCCATATCTCCGGATCGGGTCGGCGCATCCGCATCCGGTCCTCGTGCTGGCGGTGATCGTCGCGATCGCCGTCGGCCTCGAGGCCGGCCTTGTCTGGGCCTTCGTTGGAGGGCTCGCCCTTGATGTCCTTGCACAACGTCCGCTCGGCTCGTCCGCGTTCGCGCTGCTCCTCTGCGTGGGCGGGGCGTCCGTGCTCGCTCGATCCCTGGCCCATCTGCGTCCGATCGTCCCGATCGTGGCGGTCGTCCTCTTCAGTATCGGGTACTCGATGATCCTGTTCGCGACATTCGGAGCCCTGGGGGCGCCGCCGCCGACCAGCGACCCCCTGGCGATGGTCATCCCCGGCGCGATCTACGACGGCGTGCTCGGAGCGATCATCGGCCCACTGACCGTTGCCGTCCACGATCGGCGCATCGAGCAGGAACGCGTCGACTGGTGAACACGTTCATCGACGGGCGCCCAGCCGCAGAACGCCGGTTCTCGCGCTTCCTGGTGTTCGCCCTCGTGGTCGTGCTGGCGGTCGGCACCCTGACAGCGCGGCTGTTCTACCTGCAGATCTCCAACGGGACCGAGTACGCCGCGATCTCGAACCGGCAACGCACGGTCGAGGAGCCGCTCATCGCACCGCGCGGCTACATGTACGACCGGAATGGGCGCCTGCTCGTGACCAACGTCCCGACGTTCGCCGTGAAGGTCCGGCCCGCCGACCTTCCCGACGAGCTCCGCGACCAGGTCGTGGCACGGCTGAGCGCGTTGCTGACGATGGATCCGTCCGACATCAACGCGTCGATCGACGGCAACCCGGGCTCGGCGTTCGACCTCGTGCGCGTCGCACAGGACGTCGACCGCGAGACGGCCCAGCTCATCTCGGAGGCGAGCTACGAGCTGCCGGGGGTCGAGGTCGTGGTCGAGGCGCGACGGGAATACACCGATGGCGCCCTGATGGCCCAGCTGCTCGGGTATACCGGGCCCGTGTCCGCGGAACAGCTGCCGGAGCTTCGCGACAAGGGCTACCAGCCGGATGACCTGCTGGGGAAGGTCGGGCTGGAAGCGCAGTACGAGGCGGAGCTGCGCGGCACGTACGGCGCCCAGAGTGTGGCCCGTGACAACACCGGACGTCGCACGCAGGTCCTCCAGACGATGCGGGACGCCGTTCCCGGCGCTTCGCTCACGCTCACGATCGATACGAAGGCGCAGCGCGACGCACAAAAGGCGCTCAAGTGGGCCATGGACAAGGTCGGGATGACCCGCGGCGTCGTCATCGCGATGAACCCCCAGACCGGCGAGATCCTCGCGATGGTCAGCTTGCCCACGTACGACAACAACAAGTTCGCCCGGGGCATCAGCGGCGCGGAGTACGACAAGCTCCTTGCCAACAAGGACAAGCCCTTGCTCAACCACGCCATCCAGGCCCACTACGCGCCGGGATCGACGTACAAGCTCGTGACCGGCACGGGCGGCCTGGCAGATCGGGAGATCACGCCGTCGACCCGGATCGTGACGAAGGGCTTCCTCACCCTCGGCGACACCAAGTTCTATGAGTGGAATCGGCGCGGCTGGGGCCCGTGCGACATCTTCTGTGGCTTCGGGCACTCGAGCGACACGTTCTTCTACCAGCTCGCCGGCATGCTCGGCATCGATCGCCTCGCGTACTGGGCGCGCCAGTACGGCTTCGGGGCGCTGACCGGCGTCGACCTCCCCGGCGAGGTCGAGGGCATCGTCCCGGACAACGCCTGGAAGCAGGACGTGCTCGGCGCACCGATCTTCCCGGGTGAGACGTACCAGGCCGGGATCGGCCAGGGGTATGACGCGGTCACCCCGCTGCAGCTGATCAACGCGTATGCCGCGCTGGCGAACGGCGGCACGCTGTACCAGCCGCAGATCGTGCGCGAGATCATCGGCCCGGACGGCGAGGTCGACCGTCCGTTCGAGCCCAAGGTCCTTCACAAGCTCAAGGTCAAGTCGACCGTCCTGCGCACCATGCGGCTCGCGGCACGGGAGACCGTCACCCTGCGCCACACCTACAACCTCGTCGACCTGCCGATCAAGGTCGCCGGCAAGTCCGGCACCGCCGAGTTCGGAACGCCGGACGCCCGTGGCCGGCTGCCCTACTCGTCGTTCTTCGTCGGCTTCACGCCCAAGGACGCGCGGAGCGGATCGTTCGCCGACCACGACTCGGAACTGATCGTGATGGCGTTCGCCCATGATTCACGAACACGGGGCAACGCCGCGACAGAGATCGTGAAGTACTTCTTCCAGCTCCACTACGGGATCAAGAAGGACTACCGTCTCTCCGAGAACATGGAACGCACGAACTTCTACTCGAACGACTGATGGGTGTCATCCGAGCCGAGCCGGCCCGCGTCACCGACTGGGCTGCCAAGTCCGTCGGCGCTGCCTGGCGCGCGTTCGACGTCCAGCTCACGACGTACGCCGCATTGCTGGTCGCGATCGGGCTCGTCATGGCCTACACCAACAGCGTCGAAAGCGGATCGACCCCGCTCGAGGCGGGAACGACCTTCACGCGCGGGCTGATGTGGGCGGGCGTGGCCGCCATCGCCTTCGTCTTCGCGACCGCCTTCGACTACCGCTGGCTCAAGACGCTGTCGTGGCCCACGTACGTCCTCCAGCTCGGGTTGCTCGTCCTGACCCTCGCGATCGGCGACGGGGTCGGCAACTCCGCCCGCTGGATCACCCTGGGCCCCGTCACGTTCCAGTTCAGCGAGCTCGCCAAGATCCTGATGATCATCGTCCTCGCCAACTACCTGGCGAGCCACCACCATCGCCTCGATTCGCTGCGCACGATCCTCGGTGCCTGCGTGCTCGTCGGTCCGCCGTGGGTGCTGGTCATGATGCAGCCCGACCTCGGGACGTCGCTGGTGTTCATCGGCATCCTCGCCGGGATGCTCTGGATGTCCGGTGCCAGCATGAAGTGGCTTGCCGCCCTCATCGCTGCGGTCATTGCGATGATCCCCATCGCGTGGACGTACCTCCTGCGCGACTACCAGAAGGAACGTTTGACGTCGTTCCTGAACCCGACACCGGACGTGACCGACTCGGGCTACCAGCTGTATCAGTCGCAGATCGCGGTCGGCTCGGGCGGCTGGTTCGGGCGCGGGCTCACGAACGGCACTCAGGCCCAGGGCGACTTCCTGCCGGTCCAGACGACGGACTTCGTGTTCTCAGTCCTTGCCGAGGAGCTCGGTTTCATCGGCGCCATGGTGATGCTCGTGCTCTTTGTGCTATTCCTGTGGCGCGTCCTGGTCGCCGGCTGGCGGTCGCGTGACCCGTTCGGCACGCTCTTCGCGGCCGGCATCGCCTCGATGGTCTTGTTCCAGCTGTTCGTGAATGTCGGCATGGTCATGGGGATCATGCCGATCACCGGCATCCCGCTGCCGTTCGTGACGCACGGCGGCGCCTCGCTCGTGAGCCTCGCCATCGGCCTTGGCATCCTCCAGAGCATCAACATCCGGCAGACCCGCGCGGAGTGGTGACGCTCCCGCCGTAGTCGGCGGCGACGCCACCGCAACGATACGCCCGACCTCGTGGTGGCGGTCAGCGTCGGCGGAACAGCCCCCGCCGCTCGCTGGCGTCGGCCGCCGTGGACTGGCGACGACCGGCCTGGCGGAGGATCGCGTCGATCTCATCGCGGTATGGGCGGCCGATCGGCATCCGATCCAGCCACTCGATGTACTCGAGGTCGCGGCGGGCGATCTCCCCGAGCGACCAGCCCGTGTACCGCCCGAACGTGACCGTGCTTCCGGACGCGTCGCCCGGCGGGGGACCGGCGGCGCCGTCACCGTCGGCGGTGCGCATCGACGGGTCGTAGCCGCTACCGATCGTGGAGCGGCCGCTGGACCAGTCGCGCGACACGGTCTCTGGCGGGCGCTCGACGGGACGAGCTGCCGACTTCGTGTCGTTCACGGGCCATGCCGGCGCGGCCGCCGGTGCGGCCTCCGCATCGCGCCGCGCCATCGCGGCGTCCAGTGCCCGCTCGCGGTCGAACGCCGCACGACGTTCGGGATCGCCGACCAACCCCCAGGCCGCGTTGATCGCCGCCATGCGCGCGACGGCATCTGGTCCGGCCGCGGTGTCCGGGTGGTACTTGCGAGCAAGCCGCCGGTAGGCCGCCGCGATGACCTCGTCCTCCGCCTCGGGATCGACCTGGAGGGTCTTGTACGGGTCGATCCCCGATGGTTTCACGACGGGGCCCGCCCGGGCACACCAGGATGGACGTCCAGGCCGAGCCCGGCGATCGACGTCGCGAGGGCATCGGGCGCATCCGGGCTGAGTCGCCGAAAGAGATAGCGCACGACGTCGCGCAGGGCCGCCGCGACGGGCAGCGCCAGGATCGCCCCGAGCAGCCCGGCCAACCCACCGCCCACGACGATCGCGAACATGACCAGCCCCGGATGCATCTCGATGGCATCGCCCTGGATCTTCGGCACGAGCACATTGTTCTCGACCTGCTGCACGAGCGTGTACAGGACCAGCGCCGCGATGACCGGCTCGAGCCCGGCCGTCGCCGCCAGGAGGACCGCCGGGACCGCGGCGATGATCGGGCCGATGATCGGCAGGAGCTCGAGGATGCCGGCCGTGACGGACAACAGGACCGCGTAGCGCCCGAACACGGGATCGACGAGGTTGCTGAGCACGAGCAGGCCGACGAACGTGAACAACCCGACCGTCACCCCGAGCACGAGCTGGGCGCGGACCCACTGGCCGAACAGCCGCCGCACGATGCGCAGGATGGCCCACGCGTCGAAGCGCCAGGCCGACGGCAGGCTCCGGTCGAACTGCGCGGTGAGCGCGACCCGGTCCTTGAGCAGATAGAACACCCAGACCGGCAGCAGGATGTACCCGAATAGCGCGCCCGACCAGGCTGGTGGCGCCCGTCACGATCGGCAGCAGGCTCGTCGGGTCGAACGCGGGGCCGCCGCCGGAGCCGCCCTGGCCGATCGACGCGATCATCGAGTCGATCCATTCCCGGACGGCGTCGGGGATGGCCAGCCGGGCGTAGCACCTCCGACAGGCGATCGGCCTGGGCCTGGAGCTGCGTCGCGAGGCCCGGCAGGTCCTGCAGCAAGCGGACGAACTCGTTCACGAGCGGCGTCAGGGTCAGGTTGATGAACTCGACGATGATCACGATCGCGACCACGTACACCATCAGGATCGCGATCGTGCGGCGGATGCCGAGTCGCGTCAGCCAGCGGACCGGCGGATCCAAGCAGGTAGACGAGCAGCAGCCCGACGACGAAGGGCCGGACCGCGTCGCGTGCCATCCAGAGCAAGACCCCGACCAGGATCGCAGCCGCGATGAGCACCGCGACGCGGGGCGAGAGCGGAGCGAGGCGCGGCGACGTCCGGTACGACGACAGCTCGACGAACGGTGGAGGCTGGCAGCGCGGCGACCCATGCCGGCGTCATGCTGGCCGCCGGCCCGTCGGGCGGCTCCGGAGCTGACCGACCGGGCTCCTCCATCGTCCGGCAGACTACCAGACGTGTCCGGCCCGACCGATCCTCGCGTGCCGTCGGCGACCGGTCCGTTCGCGGAACCGCGACAGCGCTGGCGGCTCGTCGTCGCGCGTGCGGCCGATGCCCCGTCGCGGACGCAGCGGGACCTCGTCCAGGCGTGGACGCGACGCGTTCGAGGCAGCCGGTGTGCCACTCGCCCAGGACGGTGGCCGCGGCCGTGCCCGGATCTCGTTCGGTGCTCCGTTGCCGGTTGGGATGGCTGCCGAACGCGAGCTCATCGACATCGTTCTGACGGAGCGCTGGCCCGCGTGGCGCCTCCGCGAGGCGCTTGCCGGACGATCGCCTGAGGGCTGGCGTCGTGGCCGACCTGTTCGACGTGTGGCTGGCCGGCCCGCCGCTGGCCGGCCGGGTCGCCGCCGCCGACTATCGGCTCGAGCTGGCGGGCGGACGCCGACGTCGCCGCCATCGCCGCCGGGACCGCCGATCTGATCGCCGCCGACCGCCTGCCGCGTGAGCGGGCGAAGGGGGGCGGCATGGTGCCGTACGACCTGCGGCCGCTCCTGATCGGCGTCTCCGTCGCGACCGAGGTCCGCCACCGGTCGTCCGAACACGGACCCGGTTCCACCCGGAGCTCGGGACGGGGCGGCCGGAGGAGGTAGTCGCGGCGCTTGCCGACCGACTTGGGACGCACGCTCGAGGCGCGGTCGATCGTCCGGGAGCGCGTGCTGCTCGCCGAGGACCTGGCCGAGGACCTGGCCGTGGCCGCCGTCCCGCCCGGTCGCGATTGACCGGGATCCCGGTTCAGCCGTACACTCCGCCGTCCGCGCCCCGGCTTCGCCGGGCGTCATCCCATGTCCGACAGCCCGATCGCCACGCGCGTCGCCCGCCGTCGCCACAAGAAGTCCTGAGGATCCATGTACGCAGTCATCGAGACCGGCGGTAAGCAGTACCGCGTCGAGGTCGGCACCGAGCTCGAGGTCGAGCTGCTCGACGTCGAGCCAGGCAAGACCATCACGGTCGATCGCGTGCTGCTCGTCGCCGACGGCGACGACGCCTCGATCGGCCGCCCGGTCGTCGACGGGGCGACCGTCGAGCGCCGAGGTCGTTCGCCAGGCGCGCGGCGAGAAGGTCATCTCGTTCAAGTACCGGCCGAAGGCCCGACGACGGGTCAAGAAGGGCCATCGCCAGGAGCTCACGGTCCTGCGCGTCAGCGACATCACGCTCGAACGGCAAGAGCGCCGCCAAGTCGGCCGCGAAGGCCCAGTCGGACGCCAAGACCGAGCGCCAGCGGCTCGAGGAGGCAGCGGCGGTCCAGGCTGCCAAGGACACCGAGCTCGCTGCCAAGCTGGCGGCCAAGGAGCCGGCTCCGAAGAAGGGCCCGGCCAAGCCGAAGGCCGAGGCGACCGCGAAGGCCGAGTCCGGCGCCAAGAGCGCGACGGCCGCCAAGAGCGCGACGGCCGCCAAGAGCGCGACGGCCGCCAAGAGCGCGACGGCCGCCAAGACGACGAAGGCCAAGGCCGACAAGCCGGCTGCCAAGTCGACCACCACCCGCGCCAAGGCCGACGCCACGGCGGACTCCAAGACAGACAGCGCCGGGTCGGCGAAGCCGGCTCCCGCCAAGAAGAGCGCCGCCAAGCCGCGCGCCACGAAGAAGGACGAGTATGACCCGATGGCACACAAGAAGGCCGGCGGCAGCGTCAAGAACGGCCGCGACAGCGTCGGCCAGCGCCTCGGCGTCAAGGTCGGCGACGGCCAGGTCGTCACCGCCGGCTCGATCATCGTCCGCCAGCGCGGCATGACGTTCCTCGCCGGTCCCGGAGCCGGGCTCGGTCGGCGATTACACCGTGTTCGCGACCGTCGACGGGACGGTCAGGTTCGAACACGCCACGAAGAGCAAGAAGCGCATCCGGGTCGAGGCGGTCGAGACCGCATCGGCCGGCGCCTGAGGTCCCACGCGACCGAGCGCAACGGAGATAGCCGGCGATCACCGGCTGGGCGATGGCCCGGCACGGACGACGTCGGAGGAGAGACCACCCGTGAAGCCCGAGATCCATCCCACGTACTACGAAGCCAAGGTCCACTGCGGCTCGTGCGGCCGCGAATGGACGGTCGGATCGACCCGACCCGAGCTGCGCGTGGACGTGTGCAGCAACTGCCACCCGTTCTTCACGGGCACGCAGAACATCATCGACACGGCCGGTCAGGTCGAGCGGTTCCAGAAGCGCCTGGAGCGCCAGGTCCGCTAGCCGGCGATCTGCCGACCGCGCGGACCCCGTCGCGGTGCAGGCTGGCCACACGGACCCGTGGCGCGGACCCGACGCGCGCCGTTCGCCGGTAGACTTGCCGCTGATGTCAGCGCACCGAGCGCCGCTGGCGGCGGAAGGCGGCCGTCCGGGCGGCCGACCCACGTTCGCCTACGGCGGCCAGGCCCTCATGGAGGGCGTGCTCATGCGCGGCCGCAACGCGATCGCGGTCGCCCTGCGCCATCCCGACGGGCGCATCGTCACCGCCACCGAGCGGCTCGACTCCGGTCTGCACGCCTCGCGGGCCTCCAAGTGGCCGTTCATCCGCGGGCTCGTCGTCCTGTACGAGACGCTCGTCATCGGCACGCGCTGGCTGATCCGCAGCGCCAACGTCCAGGCCGAAGAGGACGACGTCGAGCTCGGCAGGGGCACGATCATCGTGACGCTGCTCATCACGTTCGGCGTCGCGCTCGCGGTCTTCAGCCTGCTGCCCCTGTTCATCTCCAGTGTCGCCACGTCGGGATCGAGCGACGGGCTGGGCCCAGCCCGCGCTCGAGGGGCTCATCCAGGTCGGGATCTTCCTGGCCTATCTGACCGTGGTCTCGCGGACCCCCGACATCCATCGCGTCTTCCAGTACCACGGCGCCGAGCACATGACGATCCACGCGCTCGAGGCCGGCGACCCGCTGACCGTGGACGAGGTTCGCAAGTACCCGACCGCCCATCACCGCTGCGGCACCGAGTTCCTGGTCATCCTCGTCCTGCTCTCGATCTTCGCGTTCTCGCTGGTCGGCAAGCAGGAGCCGATCGTGATGATCGCGAGCCGGTTCATCGGCATCCCGGTGCTCGCGGCCGTCGGCTACGAGGTGCTCAAGCTCGGGGCGCGGTTCCGCCGCAACCCGGTCGTGCGCGCGATCATGTTCCCCGGGATCCTCGTCCAGATGATCACGACGAAGCGGCCGACCGACGACATGATCGAGGTCGCCATCACCTCGATGGAGGAGGCGCTCACCGCCGATGGCAACCCGGTCCCGGAGGGGTCCACGCTGTTCGAGCGCCATCCGCTCGAGCTGCCCGACCGCAAGGCCGCCGATCCGGCCGACCCGCCGGTCCCTGCCGACGCCGTCGTCCCGGCCCGACCGGACGAGCCGCCCGCCGTGTCATGAGCGACCTCGACGCCAAGCTGGCGGAGATCGCGACACAGTACGACGACATCCAGGCCCAGCTCTCGAGGCCCGAGATCACGGCCGACCCCAATGAGCTCCGTCGCCTTGGCCGGGAAATGGCCCGCCTGGAGCCGACCGTCGCGGCGTTCCGCGACCTCCAGGCGGTCCGCGACGAGCTTGCCGGAGCCCGCGAGTTGCGCGACGCGGGTGCCGCCACCGGCGAGGCCGACAGCGAGGGTGAGCTGCGCTCGATGGCCCGCGACGAGATCATGCGGCTCGAAGCGGACGAGGCCCGGCTCCTCGAGGAGTTGCACATCCTGCTCCTGCCGCGCGATCCGAACGACGAGCGCGACGTCATCCTGGAGGTCCGCGCCGGAGCCGGTGGCGACGAGGCGGCCCTGTTCGCGGCCGAGGTCCTGCGCATGTACCTGCGCTACGCGGCGCGGCACAGGTTCACGCCCGAGGTCCTCAGCGTGAACGAGACCGGCATCGACGGGATCAAGGAGGCGATCGTCCAGGTCCGCGGCGACGGCGCGTACAGCCGACTCAAGTTCGAGGGCGGCGTCCATCGCGTCCAGCGCATCCCGGCCACCGAGTCGTGCGGGCGCATCCACACCTCCACGGCGACCGTCGTCGTGATGCCGGAGGCCGACGAGGTCGAGGTCGCCATCGACGAGGAGCAAGGACCTGCGGATCGAGGTCAAGCGCTCGTCCGGCCCGGGCGGCCAGTCGGTCAACACGACCGACTCCGCCGTGCGCATCACGCACCTGCCGAGCGGGCTCGTCGTCGAGATCCAGGACGAGAAGAGCCAGCACAAGAACAAGGCCAAGGCGATGTCCGTCCTGCGCTCGCGCCTGCTCGACCTCCAGATCCAGAAGCAGCGTGCCGCCGACTCGGCGGCCCGCCGCTCGATGGTCGGGTCCGGCGATCGCAGCGACAAGGTGCGGACGTACAACTTCCCGCAGGACCGCGTCACCGATCATCGCATCGGCAAGACCGTGCACAACCTGCCGAACGTGATGGCCGGCGACCTCGACGACCTGATCGACGCGCTCATCATGGCGGACCAGGCAGACCGACTCTCCGACCTCGATGATGGTGCCGATGACGCTGCCTGACCTCGGCGCGACGTCCGGTTCCTGCCGGTCCGCGCGCTGCCGATCGTCAAGGCGACCGACCTCGGGTCGGTCCAGGTCCTCAAGCACGGCAACCGGTTCCTGCTGACGGACTCCTTCGGCGACATCCACCCCGATTCGCGCGGCCTCGGGCTGTATCACGGCGACACCCGCGTCCTGTCCTGCTCCGTCCTGCGGGTCGGCGGCAGTCGGCCCGGTCCTGCTCCAGACGTCGGTCGGCGCCAACTACCGCGGGGGCATCCAGCTCACGAACCCGTCGCGCCGACCGGAACCCCGACGCCAAGGTCCATCCGGCTCGACGAGCTCGTCGGCCGGACGATCGGCATCAGCCGCGACCGGCTGCATCGGCGCGGACGGGGTCGAGCCGAGCGCGATGCGGATCGTCAACCACGCCGGCTCGACCGGCCGAGCGTCCCGGTCGACTCGAGCTCGGCGTCCGACGGGGCGGACATCTTCGAGGTCCGCGGCTATCCGCGGTCACGGTCGCGGGACGCTGCTGCCGGTCGCCGCGACCGACCGGCGCGTCACGTTCCGCTACGACGGCCTCGACGGGGTCGAGCGTCTGACCCACATCGCGTTCTCCGAGCCGGCCGCAGTCGGTCGAGCCGGTCGACCACGCTGGCGCGGACGCGTTCGACAGGGGCGCGGCCGTCCGACTCGGCTGGTCGCTGGAGCTGGGCCCGGCGAGACGCGAGGTCCTGAGCTGGACGATCTGGTGCACGCGACCGGCCCGCCCCGAGCGACCCGGACGACCAGCGACGCCGAAGGCGGATCTCGGCGTGCTGTTCCCGCCCGCGCCGCGCGTCTCCGGCCGACGAGGGAGCCGCCGCGTACCACGCCTGGGAGCGCGGCACGACCGTCGGTCGTCAGCGACCACGAGCTGTTCAACCTGGTCATCAAGCGGTCGGTGTCGGACCTGCGCCTGCTCGTGAACGAGGGTCCCGGCGGCCGACCAGCGCTACGTGGCGGCCGGGGTGCCGTGGTTCACGACGCTGTTCGGGCGCGACGCGCTCATCACCGCGTTCCAGGCGCTCGCCTTCCGGCCGCAGCTGGCCGTCGAGACGCTCGACGTCCTCGCCGCGCTACCAGGCGACCGAGGACGACCCGTGGCGCGACGCCGAGCCCGGCAAGATCCTCCACGAGCTGCGGACCGGGGAGATGGCCGCGCGCCGGGGAGCTGCCGCACACGCCGTACTACGGCTCGGTCGACTCGACGCCGCTGTGGCTGATCCTGCTCGGCGCGACCTTCGACTGGACCGGCGACCGCGGCGCTGGTCGACCGGCTGTGGCCGAACGCCCTGGCCGCCCTCGACTGGATCGACACGGTACGGCGACCGCGACGGCGACGGGTTCGTCGAGTACGAGCGCCGCTCCGAGCGCGGCCTGCTCAACCAGGGCTGGAAGGACTCGAGCGACGCGATCCGCGACCGGACCGGCCGCGAGGCGGTGCCCCCGATCGCCCTGGCCGAGGTGCAGGGCTACGTCTTCGACGCCAAGCGCCGGATGGCCCGCCTCGCCCGCGATGCGCGGCGACGAGGCGCTGGCCGCGCGGCTCGAGGCCGACGCCGACGACGCTCGCGAGCGGTTCGAGGCGGCGTTCTGGGTGGAGGACCAGCCGGTACTACGCGCATGGCGCTCGACGCGGACAAGCGCCAGGCCGACGCCATCGGCAGCAACGCCGGGCAGTGCCTGTGGTCGGGGATCGTCGCCCCGGAGCGGGCGCGCGACGTGGTCGACCGGCTGCTGCGCCCGGCGATGTTCTCCGGCTGGGGGATCCGGACGTTCGCCGCCGACCAGCCGGGCTACAACCCGATCGGCTACCACACCGGGACCGTCTGGCCGCACGACACGTCGCTCATCGCGGCCGGCTTCAAGCGCTACGGCTTCGACGACGCCTCGAACCGGCTGGCCGGGCAGATGCTGGACGCGGCGCAGCGCTTCCCCGACTACCGGCTGCCGGAGCTGTTCTGCGGGTTCGACCGCGACCGAGTCGCACATCCCGGTGCCGTACCCGGTGGCGTGCTCGCCGCAGGCGTGGGCCGCCGGCTCGTCGTTCCTGTTCCTCGAGACGATGCTGGGCCTGCGGGCCCACGCGGACCGGGCCGAGCTGGAGCTGTCGCACCCGCACCTGCCCGACTGGCTCGGCAAGGTGACGCTGACGGACCTGCGGATCGGCGAGGCGTCGGTGGACCTCCTGTTCCACCGCTGGCGTGGGACGACGAGCGCCGAGGTCCTGCGCAAGGTCGGCGACCTGGCCGTCACGATCCGCCTCTGATCGGGGCGGCTGCCGATGACGACGACCCGCGCCCTGGTCGAGGCGGGGCGCCGAGCGGCTGCGGGCCCCGGGCATGGACACGCCGCGGCTCGACGCGGAGCTCCTGCTGGCCCACGCCATCGGGGTGGACCGGACCGCGGTCGTCGCCCACGGCGAAGCACCGGTCGGGCGCCGACGGCCGAGGCGCACGTTCCGGGCGTACCTGGACCGACGGGCAGGCCGGCGAGCCGGTCGCCTACATCCGCGGCCTCAAGGAGTTCTACGGGATCGCCCTGGCCGTGGACGCCCGGGCGCTCATCCCGCGGCCGGAGACCGAGCGCTGGTGGACCTGGCGGTGGGCGAGGTCGATGGCCCGGCTCGACGAGCCGCCGCCCGCGGCGCGCCAGGCGGTGCGGGTGATCGACGTCGGCACGGGCAGCGGCGCGGTCGCCGATCGCCCTGGCCGTCGCGCTCCGGAAGCGCGGCGTCCCGGCCGAGGACGTGGCGATCACCGCGACCGATGTCTCCGAGGACGCGCTCGACCTCGCGCGCGAGAACGCCGTCGGTCACGCCGTCGGGGACCGGCTCGTCGTTCGTGTCCGCGGACCTGCTGCCACCCGACTCGACCGCGGTGCCGTGGGACGTCGTCCTCGCCAACCTGCCGTACATCCGCACCGACGAGCTGGCGGCGCCTGCCGCGTGGACGTGGGCTTCGAGCCGGTCCTCGCGCTCGACGGCGGGAGCGACGGGCTGGCGGTCATCGGCCGGCTGCTCGAGGCGCTCCGAGACGGGGCTGGCCCCGGACGGGGTCGCCTTCCTCGAGATCGGCGCGGACCAGGGGGAGTCGATCGCGGCGCCTCGTCGGGGAGCGCCTGCCGGGCTGGTCGTGCCGGGTCGAGGTGGACCTGGCCGGGCTGCCGCGGACCGCCGTCGTGCGTCGGGCGTCGGCCGGGTGAGCGCTCGTCCGCCGGGCGCCGACACGGGCGAGTCGATGGCCCTGCCCGACCGGGTCTGCGCCGTCTCCCCGGAGCCCGCGTTCCCGATCCGGCTCATCGCCCTCGACATCGACGGGACGATCATCGGCGACGACCACACGATCGGGCCGCGCGCACGCTCGCGGCCGTGCGGGCGGCGATGGAGCGCGACGTCGCGGTCTCGCTGATCACCGGGCGGATGGTGTCGTCTGCGCTGCGCTTCGCGCTCGAACTCGGTCTGACCGGGCCGGTGGTCGGCTACCAGGGCGGGCTGATCCGGGCGATGCCGCTGCCCGAGACGCGACGCCTCGGGAAGCTGCTGGTCCACACGCCGCATCCCGCGCCGAGACGGCCCGCGAGATCGTGGCCTGGACGCCGCGCGCACGGCATGGACCCGCACGTCAACCACCTCGAGCGGTTCATCCTCCGGGCGGACGACCCGAATGCGGACGACTACTCGGCGTTCATGGGCTCGCGCGCGCGGAGCTCGTCCCGGACCTGATCGAGGCGATCGACCACCCGGTCACGAAGGTCCTCGCCGTCGGCGAGCCGCCCATCCCGGTCGAGACAGGCGCCGCTGGCCAGGGCGCAGTTCGCCGGCCGGGCCGACGTGACGATCTCGCATCCGCGCTTCCTCGAGTTCGTGGCGCCCGGCGTCTCGAAGGGCCGGGCGGTCCGATGGCTGTCGCGCCGACTGCGGATCCCGTTGGCCGCGACGCTCGCGATCGGCGACCAGTGGAACGACCTCGAGATGATCGCCGAGGTCGGTCACGGCACGGCCATGCCGACGGCGCCCGCGCGCGGTCCGCGCGGTCGCCCGGTACGTGGCGCCGCCGCTGGCCGACGAGGGTGCGGCCGCGATGATCGAGCAGCTCGTCCTGGGGACGCCCGACGAAGTCCTGGCCGCATCCCGGCGGCTGGTCGGTGCGGCCCGCGAGCTCCGTGGCGACCTGGCGGACGTGGCGGCGGCCACGTGACCGCCCGGGTCGTCGCCGGACGACGGTGCCGGCCGGGCCCTCGCGGCCGAGGTCCTGCGCGACGGCGGGGTCGTCGCCCTGCCGACGGACACCGTCTACGGCATCGCGGTCGCACTCGGGACGCCGGGCGGCATCGAACGGCTGTTCCACGTGAAACGCCGACCACCCGACAAGGGGATCATGCTGCTCCTCGACGATGCCGCGCAGGCGCCCGATGCCGGGGTCGCTGACGCCGGCGGCCGTCGCGCTCGCGCAGGCGTGCTGGCCGGGCGGCCTGACGATCGTCGTCCCGCAACGGCCCGACGTCCCGTGGCCGGCCGTCCTGACCGGTGGGGCCGCGACGATCGGGCTGCGCGTGCCGGCCCACGACGCGCCCCGGGCCTGGCTCGGGCCGTCGGGCCACTGCCGACGACCTCGGCCAACGTGTCAGCGGGCTGCCGGAGGCCGCCGACGCGGCCGGCATCCTGGACCAGCTCGGCGACGACATCGACCTCATCCTCGACGGCGGCCCGGCCCACGGTGGGCCGGCGTCCACGGTCGTGGATTGCACGGGGGAGCGGCCGGAGATCCTGCGCGTCGGGGCCGTGCCGCCCGGGGAGGTGGCCGCGATCCTCGATGCGGCCGGCGTGGCCCACGACCTCGACTGACCGCCGGAGGCCGGCCGACTCAGCCGTTCCGTCCTCGCGCATCGACCGGCCAGCGATCCCCACGATCGCCCCATCGCGCACGACCAGCACGTCGTCCACGAGGTTCACGACCGGGCAGATGTGGTTCGGGACGACCGTCACGACCCGCCCGACCTCCGGCAGCGGGGCGTCCGCGCCCAGCTGGACGACCCCGTGGTAGTCGTTGACCCGCGAGACGTCGCGCCGCCCAGGCACGGGATCTCCCCGTGGCCGACCACGTAGCGCGGCGACGTCCTTGCTCAGGATCTTCGCCCCGGCATCGACGACGAACCGGCGCTCCGCGGCGTCGACGCTGACCACGGGCGGCGACCGTCGCGGCCACGGCATCGGGCCGATCGAACCCAGCGCGACCTGGTCGCGGTCGCCGTACACGTACGTGCCCGGCCGCTCCTCGGTGACGCCGCCGCGGGCCGAGCCGACGCGCCGTGGGCGTCGAGCCCGCACTGACGACGCTGCGGTTCGATGCCGGCGGCGGTGAGGCCGGCCGCCGCCTCGGCCAGTGCCCGCACCTCGTCATCCGCCGCGCGCGCCCGGGCATCCGGTCCGGCGTAGCCGTGCCCGCCATGCGTGAACACGCCGACGACGAGCAGGCCCAGCCCAGCCGCCGCGCGGGCGAGCGCGGCCCCGTCGCCGGGCCGCAGCCCGGTGCGATGGCCACCGCTGTCGACCTCGACGAGCAGGCCGACCCGGCCGCGCTCGCTCGTCGAACGCCTCGGCGATGGCCCGCGCCCCGACGACCGAGTCGAACCCGACCGTCAGCCGGCACCGGTCCGCCACGGCCCGCAGGCGCCCGGCCTTGGGACCGACGCGGCACGAGCGGATAGGCGATGAACAGGTCGTCGAGACCGGCCGCGCGAACGACCTCGGCCTCGCCGATCGTGCCGACCGTCAGCCCACCGTGCGCCAGCCGCGACCTGCCGACGCCCGACCTCGATGCTCTTGTGGGTCTTGGCGTGCGGCCGCAGGGCGACCCCGCGCTCGGCCATCGGCGCGGCCATCCGCTCGATCGCCGCCGCGTCCGGTCGAGTCGACATCGACGACGAGCGCGGGCGTGTCGATCGCCCCCGCGCCGCCGGGTCGAGCGGGGGGCTGCTCGATCGTCAAGGACGGCGTCGCGCTCGGTCACTCGGGCTCGGCGGGAGGTCACGTTCGTGGGAAGATACCGCGGCAGCGTGCCGGCGAACCGAGGGTGGGCCGTCGCGGGCGGGGGCGCACGCCGGGCAGGAAGGAGTCGTCGACCCATGACGATCTCCAGGCCGCGTGGGCTCGCGCTCGAGTCGATCGCCGAGGTCGACCCCGAGCTGTGGGAGGCGATGGAGGGCGAGCGGCGCCGGCAGCACGACAACATCGAGCTCATCGCCAGCGAGAACTACGTCTCGGCCGCGGTCCTGGAGGCCCAGGGCAGCTGGCTCACCAACAAGTACGCCGAGGGTCTGCCGGGCAAGCGCTACTACGGCGGCTGCGAGTTCGTCGATGTCGCGGAGCGTCCTGGCCCAGGAGCGTGCCCTGGCCCTGTATCCCGGCGCGGAGCACGTCAACGTCCAGCCCCACTCCGGGCGCCCAGGCCAACATGGCGGCGTATTTCAGCGTGCTCAAGCCTGGTGACCGGATCCTGGGCATGAACCTCGCCCATGGCGGCCACCTGACCCACGGCATGGCGCTCAACTTCAGCGGCAAGCTGTACGAGGTCACGCCTACGGGGTCCGCAAGGATACCGAGCGCATCGATTACGACGCGCTGGAGGCGATCAGGCCCGCGAGGTCCGGCCGAAGCTGATCGTGGCGGGCGCCAGCGCCTACCCGCGCCTGTGGGACTTCGAGCGGATGGCGGCCATCGCCCACGGCGTCGGCGCGCTCCTGTTCGTGGACATGGCCCACATCGCCGGGCTGGTCGCGGCCGGGGTCCACCCCAGCCCGTTCCCGCACGCCGACATCGTCACGACCACCACGCACAAGACCCTGCGCGGGCCGCGCGGCGGGATGATCTTCTCGCGGCACGAGCTGCCCGACGCGTCGATGCCGCGGATTTCCCGGCCCTCAAGGGCTCGCTCGGGGCGGCGATCGACAAGACGGTCTTCCCGGGCGTCCAGGGTGGGCCGCTCATGCACGTCATCGCCGGCAAGGCGGTCGCGTTCAAGCTCGCCGCCGAGTGACGCGTTCCGGGAGGACCAGCGCCGCACGGTCGCGCAATGCGGCGGTCCTCGCCGAGACCCTCGCCGAGCAGGGCGCGCGGGTCGTGTCGGGCGGCACGGACAACCACCTCATGCTCGTCGACGTGACGCCGCTCGGCGTCACCGGCAAGGAGGCCGAACACCTTCTCGACGATATCGGCATCACCGTCAACAAGAACGGCATCCCGTTCGATCCCCTGCCGCCGAACACCGCATCGGCATCCGCCTCGGGACGCCGGCCACCACCTCGCGCGGGTTCGGCGAGGACGAGATGCGCAGCGTCGGCCGCCTCATCATCGAGGCGATCCCGTCCGTGACGACGAGGCGGTCCAGCGACGCCTGGCGGCCGAGGTCGCCGAGATCGTCGCCCGCTTCCCGGTCCCGGGGTTGCCAGCCGCGTGACGATCGTCCTCGCTCACGGGCCGCAGCGATGACGTTCATCGAGGGGGTCGGGGACAGCGTCGTCCCGGTCATCGCGGTCTTCGTGCTGGCGGGGCCGTGCTGCGCTGCTCCTGACGCCGCTCGTCCGACGGACCGTCCGTGCGCTACGGGATCGTCGATCGACCCGAACGCGCGTCGCGATCAACACGCGCGCCGATGGCCGCGGGCGGGTGGAATGGCCATCGCGGCGGCCTTCCTCGGCATCGCGGTCCCGTTCGTGTTCCTCAACGGCATCGCGCACTGGGTGCCGACGCCGCTCAACATCGAGATCGAACGACTTCGTGGCGCTGTTCGTCGGGGAGGGCTGGTCGCGGCGCTGATCGGCGTCCTCGACGACCTGTACGACCTGCGCGCCCGCTGGCAGCTGCTCGGCCAGGTGCTGCTCGCCTTGCTCGCGGTGGCGCTTGGCATCGGGATCACCGTCGTCAAGAACCCCTTCACCGACGGCGTCATCCCGTTCATCCCGGCCGTTCTCGGTCGGGTTCACGATCTTCTGGATCGTCGGCATGATCAACAGCATCAACTGGATCGACGGCCTCGACGGCCTGAGCACCGGTATCGCCCTCATCGCGTCGATCACGCTCGGGCTGATCAGCCTGACGACCCAGGTGAGCCAGCCGCTCATCGGCGTGCTGTGCTTCGCCCTCGCCGGGGCGTTGGCCGGGTTCCTGCGCTGGAACTTCCACCCGGCCCGGATCTTCACCGGGACGACCGGTGTGCAGTTCGTCGGCTACACGCTGGCGGTGCTGGCCATCCTCGGCTCGGCCAAGGTGGCGGTCGCCCTCCTCGTCCTGGGCGTGCCGATCATCGACACGTTCTGGATCATCGTCGGCCGGCTGTGGCAGCGCCGATCGCCGTTCACGCCGGACCGCTCGCACATCCATCACCGGCTGCTCGACCTGGGCCTGTCGCACCGCGCGACCGTCCTCGCGATCTATGCCATCTGCGCCCTGCTCGGCATCGTCGCCCTGCTGGTCCAGGAGGTGGCCCAGGCGTACGCGTTCATCAGCATCTTCATGGTGTCGGGGCTGATCCTGTTCGGTCCGACCCGGGGTGCATTCGAGCGTCCCGACGAGCTGGAAGCGGAGTCGTACGAACGGCAGCCCTGACCGTGGCGCGCCGGCGCGCCACCGCGTGGAGCGCGCGTGCACCACGTGACCGCCGTGGACGGCTGTCGGGCGGATGGCCGGTGCTAGCATCGCGCCGACGATGGTCATCGAACTGCCAGTCGTGCTCGTCATCGCGACAGTCGCGCTGCTCGTCGCCGTCATCGTCGCGCAGCGCGCAGGCGAACACGCCGCGCGGCAGGCAGGGCGGCCCGACGAGCATGACCTCGGCCGGTCGTGGACGGGCACCGTCGTCGATCGGCTCGGAGGATCCGCACTGGCGGCGGTCCTTCGCAAGGGCCTCGGCCGACCGCCCGCGACTCGCACCGCTCGGCCGGCACCCGAACGCCCCGCGGCCCTCGACGGGCCAGCTGCGGCACCGGACGGCCCGGCCATCCCGCGACCGATGCGACCGGCGCGTCTCGTCGTGGCCGGCGGCCCCCGTCCGCCCGAGCGCGCTGCCAGCGCGGCCACCGTCGGCGCCCGTCCGAGCCTGTCCGTCGAGCTGCTGGCGGGAGCGCTCGGAGTCGTCGTGATCGCGGCCGTCATCATCGGCATCTGGCCGCGTGAGACCGGCGATGTCCTGTCGGCGACGGGCACGCCGCGCACCAGCATCTCGCCCTCGCCGTCGCCCGTCGTCGAGGTGTCGCCGCCCTGACCCGCGGTGGTCGTTGGAAGCGCGCAGCTGCTACACTTCGGCTGCCTTGACAGGTCGTCGATGATCGAGCCCGGCCGGGGTGGGGCGTACGCCGTCCTCTTCTCGGAGATCGGCATATCGCTCCTGATCACGACCCTGCTGGGGGTGCTGGTCGGCTATTGGGCCGATGAGCGACTCGGGACGCTCCCGATCTTCGTGGTGGTCGGCTTCCTCGCCGGCGCCGGGGCCGGGATGCTGATGATCTACCGATTGGTCAGTAGGTTCCTCAAGACGATCAAATGACCCCGCCGACGTGGCGGGTGGTGGAGGAGCGAGCGCGGCGTGACGCCGCGCTCCTGTGTGTGGAGGAGCGTTGACGAGCGACCAGGTCGCGGCCGACGAAGTGGTCGAGACCCAGCCAGCGCCGCCGCCCAGGAGCGGGCGAGCCCGATGGATCGTCGTTCTCGCCATCGCGATCGCGATCGCGGTGAACGTCGTGGCGTACATCGTGGCTCCACCGTTCGACAAGGCGCATCCGGAGGCGGCCTGTGCCTACCCGGCCTGCTTCATCAACGGCACGCTCGAGTTCCCCGCCCCGCACACGATCATCGGCGAGCACGCGCCGGCCGACGCCCTCGTGACGTTCATGCCCAACATCAGCTCCACGATCATCACCCAGTGGCTGGTCATGGCCATCGTCATCGTCGGGGCGATCGTGCTGACGCGCGGCATGCAGCTCCTCCCGAACCGTCGCCAGAACCTGTTCGAGTTCGTGTACGAGTTCCTGAGCGACTTCGGGACCGGCCTCGCGGGGGCGGCGGCGAAGCCGTACATCCCACTGTTCGTGGCGTTCTTCCTGCTGATCGTGTTCTCGAACTGGATCGGCCTGGTCCCGCCCGTCGGGCGCATCGAGCAGCTCCGGGCGCCCTCGAGCGACGTGAACATCACGCTCGGACTCGCCCTGGTGGCCTTCCTCATCTTCGAGATCGAGGGGTTCCGCAAGCTCGGCGTTCGCGGCTACCTCAGCAAGTTCTTCCCGATCTACGAGTTCAAGAACGGCGTCGGCGCCGGCGTCATCGCGATGTTCGTCGGCGTGGTCGAGCTCATGCTCGAGTTCGTCAAGCCGGTCACGCTCTCGATGCGACTCTTCGGCAACATCTATGGCGGCGAGGTCGCCCTCGGCGTCATCACCGCCCTGACCATCACGATCATCCCGGTCGCGTTGTTCGGGCTCGAGGTCATGCTCAACGCGATCCAGGCCCTGATCTTCAGCGTCCTCACCCTCATGTTCATCGTGCTCGCCATCGAGAGCCACCACGAGGAGGAGGGCCACGTGGCCGAGGAGGCCATCGACGCCATCGACGGGGACGAGCGCCAGCTCCAGCCCGCCCACTGATCGCGCCACGAGGCGCAACACCACGGTCCCAATGATCCTGGACCTCAGGTCCGGGGAGTAGGAGGAACGCTCGACATGGAGAACATCGGCGCCGGCATCGCCGCCCTCGGGGTCTTCGGCCCCGGCATCGGCATCGGCATCCTCGCCGGCCTGTCCGCCCAGGCGATCGGGCGCAACCCCGACGCAGCGGGCCAGATCCGCGGCATCGCGATCATCCTCGCGGCCTTCGCCGAGGGCCTCGGCGTGCTCGCGATCGTGGTCGGCCTGCTCGCGATCTTCATCAAGGTCAGCCCGGCCTAGCCGACGACACGGAGAAGCCATCGTGGACCTGTTCGCCGTGGTCGGCGACATCGGTCGTGACGTCGTCGGCCTGACGGCGGAGGCCGGGGAAACGGCCCTGTTCCAGATCAACCTGTTCTGGGTGATCGTGAGCGCGGTCAATTTCCTGCTGTTCTTCGCGATCATCTGGGCAGTTGCCTTCAAGCCCGTCTCGAAGATGCTGTCCGACCGACGCGAGCGCATCGAGCAGGGGCTCAAGGACGCCGAGCAGGCGCGCCGGGACCGAGAGAACGCGGAATCGGAGCGCGTCGCCGCGCTGACCGAGGCCCGCCGGGAATCCAGCGAGATCCTGGCCCGCGCCCAGAAGGTCGCCCAGGAGACACGCGATGCGGACATCGCCGCCACGCGCGAGGAGCTCGAGCGCATGCGCGAACGGGCGACGAGCGATATCGAGGCGGAGAAGCAACGGGCGATCGCCGAGCTCCGCGGCGAGGTCGCCGAGCTCGCCCTGGCGGCCGCCGCCCAGGTCGTCGGCGAGACGATGAACGACGACCGCCAGCGCCGGCTGGTGCGCGAGTTCCTCGCATCGACCGGCGAGCTGGATGCCAAGAACTGATGGCCCGTCGAGAGAGCGCCGCGCGACGCTACGCGGAAGCCGCCTTCCAGGTGGCGATGCGGGACGACACGCTCGACACGTGGCGCTCGGACCTCGAGCTGGCCGTGCGGATCGTGGGTGACCAGCGGGCCCTGGGCGTGCTGGCCAGCCCGGCGATCCCGTTCGACCGGCGAGCGACGGCCCTCGACGAGATGATCGGGGGCCGTGTGTCACAGCCGGTCCGCAACCTCATCCTGCTGATGCTCCGCCGCGGGCGGATCGAGGCCCTCGCGCGGGTGGTCAACGAGTTCCGCCGGCTCGACGACGCGCGTCAGGGGATCACCCGTGCCAACGCCACATCGGCGGCCGAGCTCTCATCCGACGAGATCCAGGCGCTCACCCGGCGCCTGGAGGAGTCGACCGGCGGCCGCATCGCTCTTGACACGGCGATCGACCCCGACCTGCTCGGCGGTCTCGTCGTCCGCGTCGGCGACCGCATGATCGACGGGAGTGTCCGGGGTCGCCTCGAGCGGCTACGCAACCGGCTCATCTCGGGCGCCCTGTAGGAGATCCACCCAAATGGCCATCCGCTCCGACGAGATCACCAGCATCATCAAGTCCGCCATCGATTCGTTCGACTCCGGCGTCGAGACGCGCAGCGTCGGGACCGTGGTCGAGGTCGGTGACGGCATCGCCCAGATCTTCGGCCTCGACGGCGCGCTCGCCTCGGAGATGCTGGAGTTCCCCGACGGCGTCATGGGCATGGCCCTCAACCTCGAGGAGGAGACCGTCGGCGCGGTCATCCTCGGCGAGGCCGAATCGATCAAGGAAGGCGACACGGTCAAGACCACCGGTCGGGTGGTCGAGGTGCCGGTCGGCGCCGGGCTGCTGGGCCGCGTCGTCGACCCGCTCGGCCGGCCGATCGACGGCAAGGGCCCCATCAAGGCGACCAAGACACGTCCGGTCGAGCGGATCGCGCCCGGTGTCATCGTGCGCAAGTCGGTCGACACGCCGGTGCAGACCGGCATCAAGGCGATCGACGCGCTGATCCCGATCGGTCGTGGCCAGCGCGAGCTGATCATCGGCGACCGGCAGACGGGCAAGACCGCGATCGCCATCGATACGATCATCAACCAGAAGGGCCAGGGCCTCGTCTGCATCTACGTGGCGATCGGCCAGAAGCTGTCGACCGTGGCGAACACGGTCGCGGTCCTCGAGGCGAACGGCGCCATGGACCACACGATCGTGGTCGTCGCCGGCGCCGAGGAGCCGGCACCGCTCCAGTACCTCGCCCCGTACTCCGGCGTGGCGATGGGCGAGGAGGTCATGGAGGAGGGCGTCGAGGTGGCGGGCCAGGGTCTCGTCAAGGACGCCCTGTGCGTGTACGACGACCTCTCGAAGCACGCGTGGGCCTATCGCGAGATGGCGCTCCTGCTCCGCCGCCCGCCTGGCCGCGAGGCCTACCCGGGCGACGTCTTCTACCTCCACAGTCGCCTGCTCGAGCGAGCCGCGCGTCTCAACGACGACAACGGCGGCGGCTCGCTGACGGCGCTGCCGATCATCGAGACCCAGGCGGGCGACGTCTCGGCCTACATCCCGACGAACGTGATCTCGATCACGGACGGCCAGATCTTCCTCGAGACCGACCTGTTCAACGCCGGCCAGAGGCCCGCCCTCAACATCGGCATCTCCGTGTCCCGGGTGGGTTCGGCGGCGCAGACCAAGGCCATGAAGAAGGTGGCGGCCCCGCTCAAGCTCGACCTCGCCCAGTACCGCGCGCTCGCGGCGTTCGCCCAGTTCGCGTCGGACCTCGACAAGGCGACGCGCGACCAGCTGACCCGCGGCGAGAAGCTGTCGGAGGTCATCAAGCAGCCGCAGTTCCAGCCGCTGCCGGTCGAGAAGCAGGTCGCGATCCTGTACGTGGCCACGACCGGCAAGCTCGACGACGTGCCGACGCCGCGCGTCAAGGAGTTCGAGATCCAGTTCTACCGCTTCCTCGAGACCGAGCGGCCCGACGTCCTGACCGAGCTCGCCGACAAGAAGGAGATGACCGACGAACTGGCGAAGGCCATCGACGAGGCCATCGAAACGTTCCGCGTCGAGGCCTTCGGGATGGACGCCGTCAAGCCGGCGGCCCCGAAGGCGGATGCCCCACCGCCGGCGTCGATCGCGAGTACGCCGGCCCCGACCGCGGCTGCGGCCGACGCCGTCAACCCGGCCGCGGTGGCCGACCCGGACGACGCCAAGCCTGCGGACACGGACGCCGCTGACAGCGCGGCGGTACCCGCTCAGGACGACACCAAGCCGTGACGATGGCGTCATCCGAACCGAGGATCCGACGGCGGGGCGGTTCACGGCAAGGCGACCGCGAGCACGTGAGCGAGCGTGGCCCGAGCCACGTGAGCGAGCGCGCGCAGCGGGCAACGCGGCCGTGGAGTGATCCCGCCGGCGACCGGCGACGGTAATGGCCTCTCAACGAGACATCAGGCGGCGGATCGGGGCGGTCCGCAACATCAAGCAGATCACCCGGGCGATGCAGTTCGTCGCCGCGTCGAAGCTGAAGCGTGCCCAGGACTCGACCCTGGCGGCGCGGCCGTACGCGGACATGATCGACGAGGTGCTCGCCGATCTCGCGACGGTCCTCGGCGGCGAGGACCACCCGCTTCTCGCCGAGCGCGAGGGTGGCAAGCGGATGATCGTGCTCGTCACCACGGACCGCGGCCTGGCCGGACCGTTGAACACCAACACGATCCGGTTCGCCGCGCGGGAGATCACCGAGAACCCGGGCGACCTGACGGTGGTGACCGTCGGCCGCAAGGGCCGCGACGCGATGCGCCGGGCCGGGGTGCCGCTCGAGGCCCATTTCGCCGGCTTCGGCGATCGTCCCTCGTTCGCGGACGTGATCCCATTGGCCCGCCTCATCACCGATGACTTCGTGGAGGGCAAGATCGGCCGCGCGGACCTCATCTACAACCGCTTCATCACGACGCTGACCCAGAAACCGGAGCTCTACCAGCTCCTCCCGGTGCGCCCATCGGAGGACACCGAGGGGATCCCGGGGAACCAGTTCATCTTCGAGCCCAACGCCGGCGCGGTGCTGCAGCAGCTGCTGCCGCGCTACGTCGCGACCCGCTTGTTCCAGGCCGTGCTCGAGGGCAAGGCCAGCGAGGAGTCGAGCCGAATGGTCGCGATGAAGAACGCGACGGAGAACGCCGAGGAGCTCATCGAGGACCTGACGTTGTCCTACAACAAGGTCCGCCAGTCCAACATCACCCGCGAGATGATCGAGATCGCGTCGGGCGCCAACGCCCGCTGACGCACCAAGGAGATCCACCCATGGCGAGCGCCGCTTCGACCGCGACCGGTCGGGTCATCCAGATCACCGGCCCGGTCGTCGACATCGAGTTCCCGCCCGGCAAGTTGCCGACCATCCTCAACGCCGTCGAGATCGAACGGCCCGACCAGGATTCGCTGGTCTGCGAGGTCCAGCAGCACCTCGGCAACAACTGGGTCCGCTCCGTGGCCATGACGACCACCGACGGGCTTGCCCGAGGCATCCCCGTGCGCGACACCGGCGCGCCGATCACCGTCCCGGTCGGTGAAGCGACGCTCGGTCGCGTCTTCGACGTCCTCGGGCGGCCGATCGACAACAAGGGCCCGGTCAACGCCGAGACTTCGCTGCCGATCCACCGCGAGGCGCCCGCGTTCGACCAGCAGTCGACCGAGGTCGAAGTCTTCGAGACCGGTCTCAAGATCATCGACCTGATCTGCCCGTTCAAGAAGGGTGGCAAGATCGGCATCTTCGGCGGCGCCGGCGTCGGCAAGACGGTCATCATCCAGGAGCTCATCCGGAACGTGGCCCAGGAGCACTCGGGCTACTCGGTGTTCGCCGGTGTCGGCGAGCGCAGCCGCGAGGGCAACGACCTCATCGCCGAGATGACCGAGTCGGGCGTCCTGGCCAAGACCGCGTTCGCGTTCGGCCAGATGAACGAGCCGCCCGGAGCCCGCCAGCGCGTGGCGCTGACCGGCCTGACGATGGCCGAGTACTTCCGCGACGAGGAAGGCCGCGACGTCCTCCTGTTCATCGACAACATCTTCCGCTTCACCCAGGCCGGATCCGAGGTGTCGGCGCTGCTCGGCCGGATGCCGTCGGCGGTCGGCTACCAGCCGAACCTGGCGACCGAGATGGCCCGCCTCCAGGAGCGCATCACGTCGACCAAGAAGGGCTCGATCACGTCGCTCCAGGCGGTGTTCGTGCCGGCCGACGACTACACGGACCCGGCGCCAGCCACGACGTTCGCCCACCTCGACTCGACGATCCGCCTCGAGCGCTCGATCGCCGAGCTCGGGATCTATCCGGCGGTCGATCCGCTGACGTCGACGTCGCGCGTCCTCGATCCGAACGTCGTCGGGCAGGAGCACTACGACGTCGCCCAGGAGACGAAGCGAGTCCTGCAGCGCTACCGCGACCTGCAGGACATCATCGCCATCCTGGGTATCGATGAGCTGTCGGAGGACGACAAGGCGACCGTCGCCCGGGCACGCCGGCTGCAGCGCTTTGCCAGCCAGCCCTTCTTCGTCGCCGAGGTGTTCACGGGGCGATCGGGCGCATACGTGTCGATCAAGGACACGGTTGCGTCCTTCAAGGAGATCCTCGAGGGCAACACCGATACCCTGCCCGAGCAGGCGTTCTTCCTCGCCGGCACCGTCGAGGACGTACGCGCCAACGCCGCGAAGCTGGCGTCGTGATCATCCGCGCCGGGTCGTCCCGGATGGCCCTCGTCGGAGGGGTGTGATGCCACTGCAGCTCGAGATCGTCACACCCGAGCGGTCGGTCTACTCGGACACGGTCGACTCGGTCCAGCTCCCCGGCTCGGAAGGCGAGCTCGGCGTCCTGCCGCATCACGCGCCACTCGTGTCCACCCTCGGGGTCGGCGAGCTGCGCATCCGCAAGGGCGGCGTCGAGGAGTCGTTCGCCATCGTCGGCGGGTTCCTCCAGGTCCGGCCGGACCGGGTCGTGGTCATGGCCGAGACGGCCGACATGTCGAGCGAGATCGACCTCGAACGGGCGCAGGAGGCGCGCCGCGAGGCGGAGCGCGCGCTCGAGTCGGGCTTCCACGAGGGTGCCGACCTGGCCGCCGCTCGTGCCGCCCTGCAGCAGGCCCTCCTCCGCATCCGCGTTGCCGAGCGGAGACACCGCGAAGGCCCCCGACGCCGGCCGTAGTCCGTGCCCCTCATATCGGATCGCCGCGCTGGCGCGCCCTGGCGGCGTTGCCCGCTGCGCGCGGTCGCTCACGCAGCGCAGGCTGCGCTCGCTCCCGTGCTCGCGGGCGCCTTGCCATGACACGCCCTCGCGACGATCGCGGCAGGACTCGTGGCTGACGCACGGCCGTTCCATTGGGAGTACGTGCCGGAGCCCGTGACGCGGGAGGTCTTCCGCGTCGAGGGTGGGCGGCCCTTATCGGGCAGCGTCGCGATCAGTGGCGCCAAGAATGCCGCGCTCAAGATGCTAGCCGCCGCAACGCTGACCGGGGAGCGCTGCCGGATCACGAACGTGCCCGAGATCGAAGACGTGCGCGTCATGGCCCAGACCCTCATCGAGCTGGGCGTCGTCGTCGACCATCCCGAGGACAACGTGTACGAGATCGCCGCCGGCGACGTCGAGTGGCAGTTCGTGCCCCTCGAGGCGGCAGCCAAGATGCGTGCCTCATTCATGCTCCTCGGCCCGCTGCTGGCTCGCTTCGGTCGCGTGATCATCAGCAACCCGGGTGGCGACCGCATCGGGCGGCGACCGGTCAACCTCCACGTCGACGCCATGCGGACGCTCGGCGCCGAGATCGAGTATCGCAACGGCTACTACTTCGCGACGGCGCCGGGCCGGCTGCGCGGCTCGGAGGTTCGCTTTCCGTTCGTCTCGGTCATGGGCACCGAGAACGCGATGCTGGCCGCGACCCTCGCGGAGGGCCACACCACCATCCGACCGGCCGCCCAGGAGCCCGAGGTCGACGATCTCATCGTGTTCCTCCAGAAGATGGGTGCCGACATCCGGCGGACCGATCCCGACACCATCGAGATCGACGGCAAGCGCCGGCTGCGCGGCGCCGACCACCGCGTCATCCCCGACCGGATCGAGGCCGGGACGTTCGTCATCGCGGGCGCCGTGACCGGCGGTCGGATCACGCTGACCGGCGCGCCGTGCGATCATCTCGGAGCGTTCGTCGAAGCCGTCGGCCGGGCCGGTGTCGGGGTCGTCTGCGGCCAGGACACGATCGAGGTCGACGGCACGGCGCTCGGCGGAGCGGGGTTCCGGGCGGTCGACATCGAGACCGGCCCCTATCCAGGACTCGCCACCGACCTCCAGCCACCGACATCGGTCCTGTTGACCCAGGCGGATGGGGCCTCGCACGTCGTCGAGACCATCTTCGAGGACCGCCTCGAATGGATGAGCGAGCTCCGCCAGATGGGCGCCGAGATCGACATCCTCGATCCGCATCGGGCCGTCATCACGGGTCGATCGACACTGCACGGGGCCGACGTCGAAATCGGAGATCTACGCGCCGGCGCATCGCTGATCCTGGCTGCGCTGGCCGCCGACGGCCAGACGACCATCCACGGTGCGCACCACGTTCACCGGGGCTATGAGAACATCGAACGCAAGTTCCTGGAACTCGGGGCCAGGATCGAGCGCCTCGCAGAAGGGAACGGCACCACCGCCTCATGAAGATCGGCATCGACCTCGGCACGGCCAACGTGCTCGTGTACGTCAAGGGCAAAGGCATCGTCATCACCGAGCCCTCGGTCGTGGCCGTCTCCGACGACAACCGGATCGTCGCGGTGGGCGAGGAGGCGCGCGAGATGATCGGCCGAACGCCGGGCAACATCCAGGCGATCCGGCCGATGAAGGACGGGGTCATCGCCGACTACGTCATCACCGAGGCGATGCTCCGCTTCTTCATCGCCAAGGCGACACGCGGGCGCATCGGCTTCAGCCGCCCCGAGGTGATGATCAGCGTCCCGGCCGGGGTCACCTCCGTCGAGAAACGGGCGGTCCGTGACGCCGCCCTCAAGGCGGGCGCCAAGGATGCCTACCTGATCGAGGAGCCCCTCGCGGCGGCCATCGGCGCGAACGTCCCCATCAGCGGCCCGTCGGGCAACATGATCATCGACATCGGCGGCGGGACGAGCGAGATCGCCGTCATCGCGCTGGGCGGGATCGTCGTGTCGCATTCGCCTGCGCGTCGGCGGCAACAAGTTCGACGAGGCGATCGCCACCTACATCCGCAAGAAGTACAACCTGATGATCGGCGAGCGGACGGCCGAAGAGGTCAAGATGCAGATCGGCACCGCCCTGCCGCTGGAGCGCGAGCTGACGATGGAGGTCCGCGGCCGGGACCTGATCGCCGGGCTGCCGCGGACGATCCCGATCACCTCGTCCGAGGTCATGGAGGCCATCGAGCAGCCACTCCAGCAGCTCGTCGCGGCCGTGCGGTCGGTGCTCGAGCAGACCCCGCCCGAGCTGTCGTCGGACATCATCGACAAGGGCATGGTCATGTCGGGCGGCGGCGCGCTCCTGCGCAACATCGACAAGCTCCTCACCCAGGTAACCGGCGTCCCGTGCCACGTGGCCGAGAACTCGCTCGATTGCGTCGCGCTTGGGACAGGGCTCGCGCTCGAGCACTTCGACTTCTTCAAGAAGTCCTTGGTGCAGCAGATCTGATCGTGGAGACCGTCGGCCGTCCGGCCAGCGGTCGGGCGTTCATCGACTTGCATTGCCACACGGCCGCCTCGTTCGACAGCCTGGCCGACCCGGTCAGCGTCGCCCGGGCCGCAGGGGCGCGCGGCCTGACCCATCTCCTCGTGACCGACCATGACGTGATCGGTGGGGCGTGGCGGGCGCGCGATGGCGCGCCGGACGGCCTGACCGTCCTCGTCGGGCAGGAGGTGCGGACCACCCACGGTGACCTGATCGCCGCGTTCATCGACACCCCGGTCCCGTCGGGCCTGCCACCGGCCGACGCGATCGCCGCGATCCGCGACCGGGGCGGTCTGGTCGGGGTGCCCCATCCGTTCGACCGCCTCCGTGGGTCGCTGCTCCGTGATGATGCGATGCGATCCTTGCTGCCGCTCGTCGACTGGATCGAGATCCACAACGCCCGGCTGTTCGGGCGCGGCAACGAGCTGGCCGCCGAGGCCGCGGCCGAGTATGGGCGCCCGGGCGTCGCCGCTTCCGACGCCCACACCATCCTCGAGGTCGGTGTCGCCTACACCGCGCTCGAGGGCGATCCGTCCACGCCGGCCGGGCTGCTCGCTGCGCTGCCATCCGCCGAGGTCGTCACCGGGCGGGCGAGCATCGCGGTCCGTCTCTGGACGCCGATCGCCACGGCCATCCAGCGGGCCCGCGGGAATGGCCGGGCACGGCCGAGCGCGGGCGCATGAGCGACGACCGGCAGGACCATCGACCGATGGCTGGTGGGACCGACCCGCCCGTACCGTCCGATCCGATGGAGGCGACACCCGCGATCGATCCGCGCACCGTAGCCGGCGTCCGCCCGGACGAAGTGGAGCCGGACGCCGAGCAGATGTCGCTGGCGCGCCGCCTACGACAGCCGCGCACGATCCTGTCGATCCTGGTGCCGATCATCGTCATCGCCGTCTTCGTGACGATCAACGGGGCCCAGCTCTCGAAGGTCCCGACCCTGATCCTGGCCGCGAACCCGGCCCTCGTGCTCGCGGCCTTCCTGATCTTCTACGCCGGCTTCCCCCTCCGCGGCCTGCGCTGGGCGACCCTCCTGCGCGGCACGGGCGAGCGCGTCTCGACCAGGGACTCGACCGAGATCATCTTCCTGTCATGGCTGGTCAACTGCGTCGTGCCGGCCAAGCTCGGCGACGTCTACCGGGCCTATCTCCTGAAGATCAACAGCACGGCGTCCCTGTCGCGGACGTTCGGCACGGTCTTCATCGAGCGCGTCCTCGACCTGTTCGCCATCGCGCTGCTGGGGCTCGCCGCGGGCTACTGGAGCTTCCGCAGCGGCCTGCCGCCGGCCATCCAGATCGTCTTCGGGGTCGGCGTCGTCGTCGTCGTCGGGTTGGCGATCGCGCTGTTCACCATGCGCAACTTCGGTCGCCAGATCATCGTGGCGCTGCCGTTGCCGCACCAGATCCTCGAGCTGTACGACCGGTTCGAGGAGGGCGTCTTCGGCGCGCTCGTGGCCCGCCATCTGCCCAAGCTCGGGATCCTGACCGGGCTCATCTGGATGACCGAGGCGATGCGCCTGTTCCTCGTGGTCCAGGCCCTCGGTTTCGCCGACGTGTCGCTCGGGCTGTCCGGCGCCGTGTTCGTGGCCCTCATCGGGTCGCTGCTGACGGCTGTGCCGCTCAGCCCGGCCGGTCTCGGGATCGTCGAGGCCGGCGTCGTCGGGGTGCTCCACGTGGCCTACGGGGTGCCGCTCCCGGAGGCGACGGCGATCGCCCTCCTCGATCGCGTCATCAGCGTCTTCTCGATCATCGTGCTCGGCTCGATCGCCTATGCCCTGTCCGGCAAGCCGCGCGGCATCGGCCGGATCGACGGGCCTGCCGACCCCGCGACGACGGCCTCGACCCCCGCCTGATCGCGGGGTGCCGACGCACCGAACGGATGGCCCGTTCGGCGGGGCCGTTCAGGGGGCGTACGTTCGTACCAGCCGAGCCCGGTCGGACGACCCCATCCGACCGACGGCGACCCCACCGCTCCCTCCCGCTCCGGTGGTGCGTGGCCGCACACCCCTGCGGTACCAACGGGTGATACAGGCTCGGACCGCGTCTCCGCATCATCGTCGCATCGAGGCACCGAACGCGCGGGAAGGCACCGCACGCGGCATGCCCCAAGGAGCGCCCAGGCAGCATGACGACCCAGAACGGCCGAGCGTTCAACGAATGGCTTCGAGCCCAGCTCAAGGCCAAGAAGATGTCGCAGCGGCAGTTGGCCCAGCAGTCGGGTGTCGACCACTCGACGATCTCGCGGTTGATCCGCGGCGACCGGATGCCGTCCCTCGGGACGGCGACCAAGCTCGCCCGCGGGCTGCGCGAGCTGCGTGACGACGCCGATACTCCGCAATACCTCGGACTCGTCGCCGCAGGCGCCACGAACCCGACCGCCCGCGTCGAGTACGCGCTGCGCGCCGACGACCTGCTCTCCGAGCCGCAGGTCCGCCAGATCATGGAGTACTACCTCGCCGTTCGGATGCGCCGCTTCGGCCGCGCGTTCCCGAATGGGGGTGCGACCGCCACCGGGACATCGAGCGAACGCAGCAACGAGCGGGACCGGCCGATGGGCTCGTCGATGAGCGTCCGACCGATCGCCACGGAGCGCGTGGGCGGCCTCGGTGCAAGCGGCCAGGTCGGCGTCACCGCCGTCAGCACCGTTCGACCCGTCACACGAAGCACAGGCCGGACACCCGGCCGCTACTAGCACATCTCAGGGCACGACCCGGATCGCCCTCCACCGTCCGGGTCTCGGGGACAGCGAACGCCGGCGTCTGGGGCGCCGGCGTTCGCATGTCCGGCGCCTCGCGAAGGGCTTGGCGCGGTCGTCAGTCGACCGGTTCGTACAGCGACAGCCACCGACCTGGCGCGACTTCGAGGCGGAGCAGCAAACGTCCTGCCAGCGCTCCGCCGCCGTCGGGCGTGACCTCGTCCTCGGCCGCGCCACCGCAATCGCGACCGATCGCATCGCGGAACAGCCCGTCGCAGAGGATGACGAGCGCGATCGGGGCGCTCGACGACGACGGCAGGCTGCCCAGGACCGGACCACCATCCGGCAGCGACGCGTGATAGGGCCGTCCGTTCCTGGCGAGCGGGTAGGCGAGCGCCTCGGGTGACTTGAAGTCGGGCAGGGACACGATCGAGACCGCGACATCGGGATCGGCTCCGGAGGGCGAGAGCACGAGCTCCAGTTGCGAGGCTGCCGCGTCGCCCGCCGGGAAGCCGCCGTCCGGGTGGACCGCCGGCGGGAGATGCGTCAGGTTCCAGGCAACGAGCGCGACCACCGCGGCCCCCGCCATCGCCGGACCAAGCGGTGCCCGGACCTCGCGGACGATGGCCGCACCGCCCAGCCCGATGAGCACGAAGACGAGCGGGTCTGCGAATGCGTGATAGTGGTCGTTCGGGAGGCCCTGGACGACGGTGGCGAGGCTGGGTGCCGCGACCGACAGGAACGCCACCGACCAGAGCAGCCCCAGGGCGAGCCAGCGCACCGCGAACCGCTCGCGGCCGGCGGCCGCCCGCCAGCGCCAGGCGACGATCGCGATGACCAGGGCACTGGCGATCACGGCCGCCACGAACCCGGCCGTGATGAGGCCCGTCAGCGGCCACGAGACGACGCGCAGCCCGACGATCCAGAAGCGGATGGGCAGGGTCGTCTCCTCGCCGGACCGGGCCCCCGTGACGTAGTCGGTCGCCGCTCGGAGCTCGGAGAAGGCAGTCGTCAGCTCGTTGATCGCCAGTGGCAGGAAGGCCACCACGAAGGTGGCGACGATGCCCAGGGGGATCGCCCCGAGCGGGCGACGACGGGCATCCAGCACGAGTGGCACCGCGACGATCGGGAGCAGGGCGATGCCGAGCACGTGACATTGCATCGTCACCGCCGTGCCGGCGGCGGCCATGAGCCACCAGCGCCGGTCGGCTCCCGACCACGCGTGCCAGGCCCCGGCCAGCGCGACCGCGCTCGAGAGGGCGATCAGGTTCGGGTTCCAGATGAAGGTCGATTCGTCCACGGCCGCGGCCGAGGCGGCCATCGCCAGGCCGGCGATCGCGCCGGCCACGGGACCGCCGATCGCCCGGGCGAGCCACCACACGACGCCCACCGCCGCGATCCCGGCGAGGGCGATCAGGAACACCACCGCCAGGGGCGAATCGCCGCCGGTGATGGCCGCCGCGGGGCTTAGGAGGTAGTAGTACCAGGCGCCGTGGTGGACGTCGCCGATCGACGTGGGCGGTCCGAGGAGCGGCACGACCCCGTCCCGGACGAGGGACCGCAGGACGAGCATGTCATGACCCTGATCGGCGTCCCACGTCCCGCGGGTGGCGAGGTCCGGCAGCCGAAGCAGGCCGGCGAGGACGAGCAAACCTGCGAGGATCCAGCGGTCGTCGAACCAGCGTCGCGCGTTCCGGCTCCCCCCGGTCGAGGGTCCGGTCACGCCGGGGCCATCCGGCCTCGGGCGCTCCCGGCGAGCTCGAATGCCGCATCGGGCAGGGACGCCAGCGGGCTGCCGGCCCACAGCTGGCGGGCGCGCTCCATGTTGACCGCGTCATAGCCGACGTCCATGCCGGGCGTCTCGAGGATGTACGTCGCAGCACGCAGGCCGGGGTGCCGGAGCAGGTGGGCGAGGCCGGCGACGGGGATCCTTCCCGCCCCCAGGTGCTCGTGACGGTCCGTCCGTGACGCGAACTCGGAACGCGTGTCGTTGAGATGCACGAGGGCGAGCCGGTCGAGACCGATCCGCTCGTCGAACCCGGCAAGGAACGCGTCGATCGCATCGGGATCGCCCACGTCGATGCCGGCTCCCCAGGCATGCGCCGCGTCGAGGCAGAACGCGATCTCGCCACGGCCGATGCCCTGGGCCGCGATCGCGTCGGCGATGCGCGCGAGCTCGTCGAGCGAGGTCCCCAGGCCGCCACCGCCGCCGGCGGAGTTCTCGAGCACGAGCGTGGTCTGGTCGGGTGTCGGGGAGTCGGACGCCGCGCCCAGGCTCCGGGCCAGCGCGAACACCCGGTCGAGCCCCACGACGAGTCGCGCCACGCCGGCATCGACGCCCGTGCCGCGGTGCGAGCCGATATGGACGTTCACGTACTGCGCACCGAACGACGGCGCGCCGGCGAGCTCCGTCGCGAGGAGCTCGACCGAGCGATCGAAGGTGATCGCATCCGGACCGGGCAGGTTGATCAGGTAGGACGCGTGGATGGCGATCGGCCGGATGTCGAGCGTGACGGCGCGGTCGCGAAACATCGCGAGCTGCGCCGACGGCTCCCGGCGGCGTTGCCAGGCGGTCGGATTGTCGGCGAAGACCTGCAGCGCGCTGGCCCCGATCGCCACCGCACGTTCGATCGCCTTGACCGGGCCGGACGCGAGCGGCAGGTGCGCGCCGAGTCGCCGACCGTCTGGCAGCATGCGGCGGTCAGCGCCGCCGGCCGTTGCTCGTGTCGTGCCCGGTCGTGTACCCGCCACCGACGATCGGCTCGATGACGCCGAGATCGCCGTCCCGTCTCGTGTAGAGGATGGCCACCTGCTCGGTCTCCGCGTTCACGAAGACGAAGAACTGGTGACCGAGCTCCTCCATCGCGGCGAGGGCGTCCTCCTCGAACATCGGCTCGATCGCGAAGCGCTTCGTCTTCACGATCCGCCGCTCACGGGTCGTATCTGACGTGCCGTCGGCCAGGTCGCGCAGGATGCGCTTCTCCTCCTCCGGCCGAGCGCGCAGCCGCGGCTTCTCCTTGTAGTCGACCGCCTGCCGCTCGACCTTGTCCACGACGTCGTCGAGGGCGGCCTGGTAGCTGATCCCGACCGCGTGGCTGCGCAGGGTGCGGCCATCGATGACGAGCGTGACCTCGGCGATGTGGGCGTCGGCGGCGCTCCGATGCATCTCGTTCGAGAACTCGACGATGGCGTCGGTCCGGTCGTCGAGCAAGCGCTCGAGCCGGTGGAGCTTGCGCTCGGTATAGGAGCGCACCCGGTCGGGGACCTCGACGTTCTTGCCCTTGACGATGGTCCGCATGCATCACCTCCGGGCTATCGAGTCGCTCGTCCGAGTATAGCCGCGGGGGCCCGGACGCCCGGGTGGGGTTCGCCACCTGGCCGCGCCTCGACCACGCCGCCGACCTACCGTTCGCGGGCCACCGCGATCGCCGACACGCCGAGTGCACCCGCGTCGCTGAGCGCGGCCGCACACGCCGCGAGCGTCGCCCCGGTCGTCACGACGTCGTCGACGAGCACGATCCACCGGCCGCGCGGGTCGTGGCGGTGGCCCGGCACGACGGCGAACGCGCCCGTGACGTTGCGTGCCCGGTCCCGCCGATCGAGGTCGAACTGCGCGGTCGTCGCACGGACTCGGCGGAGGAGCGGCCAGAACGGCAACCCGAGGTCCTCCGCCGCCCGACGCGCGATCAGCTCGGCCTGGTCGTAGCCGCGCTGGCGCGCCCTCGTCGCGTGGACCGGCACGTGGCAGACGACATCCGTCCCCACGCCGACCTGTGACCAGCGCCGGCCGACAGCTTGACCGAGCGGTGTCGCGAGTCGCTGCTCGCCGCCGTACTTGATCGCGTGCAGGGCCGCCCGGACGGTCCCGTGGAACGGGGCGCACCACTCGAGCTGGAGCAACGGCTCCGGGATGTCGCCGGGCAGCCCGATCGCGACGCCCGCCGGACGGTCCAGGCGGGCATCGAGGGCCGGCACGCAGCCCGGGCAGATCGGCGGTCCCTCGGCGCCGCAGCCCACGCATGTCGCCGGCAGCGCGAGGTCGAGGGCGCGCGTCGCCGCGGCACGGACCGTCGTGATGTTCACCGGGACACGATGGCGCCGGCCGATCACCTCCGCCATATCGCCGTCACACCCGCGGGTCACCGCGGGCGGGCACGCGGCGCTACGAGATGCGGACCTGGTCGCCGACCTGTGTGGCGGTCCGCTCGATCGATCCGACCGGCAGCTCGAGGACGCCGTGCGCCTTGCGCACGTACGGGACCAGCCCGGTCCAGGCGCGTAACGCTCGATGCACGCTGACGACCGGTCGCGCCCCGGCCGCGTCGGCCTGCCCGAGGAAGACGGCATCGATCGGGAAGCGCATGAACATCATGTGGATCCCGTTCGAATCGGGCAGCCAGAGCGCAGCGCCGGCCGCCAGCGTCGCCCGACCCATCAGGCCCATGAACTTGCCCCACAACGAGTCGGCGACCTCGACATCCGATGCGAGGTCGCTCGACCGTGTGAGATTGCGGGCGGCCGTCACCGCTCGGGCTAGGTAGCCAGGTTCTGGACGATCAGGATGATCGCGGGGCCGAGGATGACGATGAACAGCGACGGGAAGATGCACCCGACCAGCGGGAAGAGCATCTTGATCGGTGCCTTGGCGGCCTGTTCCTCGGCTCGCTGGCGGCGCTCGATGCGGAGCTGCTCCGACTGGACCTGGAGCACCTTCGACACCGACACGCCGAGCTGCTCGGCCTGGATGATCGCGCCGATGAAGTTCGTCAGCGGCCCGACCTCGGTGCGCGGCACGATATCGCGCAGCGCATCGCGGCGCGCCTTGCCGACGCGGACCTCGGCGAGCGCCCGCCGGAACTCGTCCGACAAGGGGCCCTTGAGCTTCTCGACCACCTTGGCGAGTGCGGCGTCGAAGCCGAGACCGGCGCGCACCGAGATCGTCAGCAGGTCGAGGGCGTCCGGGATCATCAGGAGGATGGCCTTCTGGCGCTTCTTGACGCGCCCGCCCAGCCAGAACTCGGGGATCGTGTACCCGAACAGGGCACCGACGATGCCCAGCAGGAAGCCGATCGGGAACGGGAAGCCGAGCAGGCCGACGACGCCGAACAGCACGGCGAACAGGACGCCGCCGATGATCGCGCCGATGGCCTTGACGCCCAGCCAGTCGGCCACGCGCAGATCGCCCGGATTGCCGGCGAGTGCGAGGCGCTTCTCCGTGCGTTCCGTGAACGACGACGATGCGGCGCGCGACATGCGGCCGGACAGGTTGGCGACGAGCGGGCGGAGCGTCCGCTCGATGAACGGCTGCTGGAGCTCGAGCTCCTCGAGGCTTTTCGCCTGCATCGTGCCCAACTGGGTCAGCCGGGCCTGGACCGGGTCGACGGCGGAACCGCCGGCCAGGCCGATCACGATGAGCAGGATCGCGCCCGCCGCGAGTGCGGCGACGACGATCGGCATCACATCGGTCATCTGCCTAGACCTCGATATCCACGATGCGCCGGATGCCCATGAAGCCGATGAACATCATGATCCCACCGAACAGCAGGATGATGACGCCGGCCGGCAGGCCGGCGATGGCGGGAGGATTGGCGAACATCGGGTCCATGAACCCGGGCGCCGCGACGAACAGGAAGCCGGCCAGACCGATCGGCAGGAAGCCGACCACGTAGCCCGACAGCCGCTGCTGGGCGGTCAGCGTCCGGATCTCGCCCTGGATACGGATCCGCTCGCGGATCGTGTAGGAGATCGAGTCGAGGATCTCGGCGAGGTTGCCGCCGACCTGGTGCTGGATGGAGATGGCGGTCGCCATCAGCTCGAGGTCGTCGGACCGGACGCGTCGGACCATGTTCTCGAGGGCCGTCTCGAACGGCAACCCGAGGTTGACCTCGCGGATGACCCGGCTGAACTCGGTCGAGATCGGCGGGCGCGACTCGCGCACGACGAGCTCGATGGCCTGCAGGAATGACGAACCGGCACGCAGCGCGTTGGCGATGAGCGTGATCGTGTCGGGCAGCTGCTTGTTGAAGGCACCCAGGCGTCCGCCCTTGCGGCGGTTGAGCCAGAAGCGCGGCAGCAGGAACCCGACCAATGCGCCGACCAGCAACGCGATCGGCGAGCCGAGCGCCGGCATGAAGAAGCTGAAGATGAACATCAGGACCGGGACGCCGACGATCGATCCGAGCCAGATGAACAGGAACTCGGACGGCTTCAGGCGCAGGTCGGCGCGCGCGATCTCCCGGGAGAGGTTCGCCCCGAAGTCCCGCCCCTCGACGACCTTGTTCAGGTTGGCGAGCGCCTGGCTCTGGGCGATCAGGTCGCTGATCGGGCCCTGGCCGGTGCCGGCCGACTTGCTGGCCTCGGGACGGCCTGACGCGTACCGCTCCAGGCGGTCGGAGATGCCGGAACTCCCGGAGCTGGCGATGCCGAACGCGATCAGCAGCACCGCCAGCGCGGCGACGGCGGCGACGGCGATCGTCAGTGGATCCACGATGAAGCCTCCCCCGTGCCCTAGTAGGTGAAGCCGAAGAGTCCGGGCGGCAGATTGATGCCCATCACTTCGAACTTCTCCACGAACTTGGGCCGGATGCCGGTCGGCTTGAGCCGACCCTGGATCTTGCCTTCGATGACGCCGGTCTGTTCGAAGACGAAGACGTCCTGCATGACGATGACGTCGCCTTCCATGCCCTGGACCTCGGTGATGTTGACGATCTTCCGGGTCCCGTCCTTGAGGCGACTCTGCTGGACGATGAGGTCGACCGCCGACGCCACCTGCTCGCGGATCGCGCGCAGGGGGAGGTCGACGCCGGCCATCAGGACCATCGTCTCGAGACGCGACAGCATGTCGCGTGGTGAGTTGGCGTGGCCGGTCGACATCGATCCGTCGTGACCGGTGTTCATGGCCTGGAGCATGTCGAGCGCTTCACCGGAACGGCACTCGCCGACGATGATGCGATCGGGCCGCATCCGCAGGGCGTTGCGCACCAGCTCCCGGATCGGGATGGCGCCCTTGCCCTCGATGTTCGGCGGGCGCGACTCGAGCGTGACGACGTGCTCCTGGCGGAGCTGCAGCTCGGCGGCGTCCTCGATGGTCACGATCCGCTCGTCATTCGGGATGAAGCCCGACAGGACGTTGAGGGTCGTGGTCTTGCCCGAGCCCGTGCCGCCCGACACGAAGATGTTGAGGCGGGCCTCCACGCAGGCGCGGAGGAAGTCGAACATGTCGGCGGTCGCCGTGCCGAAGCGGATCAGGTCGTCGACCGTGAAGGGCGACGCCGAGAACTTCCGGACCGTGATGACCGGTCCGACGAGCGACAACGGCGGGATGATGGCGTTGACACGCGATCCGTCGGTCAACCGGGCGTCGACCATCGGCGATGACTCGTCCACGCGTCGACCGATCGGGGCGATGATGCGGTCGATGATGCGCATGACGTGGTCGTCGTTCTGGAACACCACGTTGGTCAGCTCGAGCTTGCCGGAGCGCTCGATGTAGACCTGGCGCGGCCCGTTGACCATGACCTCGGTGATCGACTCGTCGCGCAGGAGGGGCTCCAGCGGACCGAGGCCGATGATCTCATCGGTGATCTGCTCGAGCATCCGGACACGCTCGGCACGGGTCAGGGCGAGGCCTTCCTCGTCGATGACCTTGCCGAAGATCTCCTCGATCTGGCGCCGGACCTCGACCTGGTTCGACAGGTCGAGCTTGGGGTCCAGGTCCTGGATCACGCGGTTCTGGATCCGGAACTTGACGTCCCGGAACGACTCGCGCACCGGGGCCTGCGTCTGCAGCCGCGGCAGCGTCGACGTGGGCGGCCCACCGGTCGGCACCGGCAGGTTGGATGCCGGAGAGCCTGGCGCCGGCGCCTCGCCGGCAGTTCCCGGTCGAGCGCTCTCGATCCGCTTCAGTAGGGACATGACCTACACCCCTTCTCGCCCGTGAGGGCAGGACTTGTTTGGCTCGATCACGACGATCAGCGCCATGCGAACAACGATTTCTTCTGTGAGACCTTGCGCGAATCGTCCGCGGAGGTCGCGACTTGCGACCGCTCACCTACGACGGTGCCCGCAAGCCTGAGGATGTCCTGGGAGACCTGCGCCTCCCGGTTGCTGAGGAAGAACGGTACGCCACGGTTGAGCGCGTAGACCACGCTCCGTCCGTCGCTCACGATCGTCTCGTCGACCTTGCGGCCGATGGACTGCTCGACATCGGTGACGCGGATGCCCAGCGCCGAGTCGGCCCGGTTGAGGATCAGGCGGACCTTGCCGCCGTCGTACCCGAGCTGGTCGGCTACTTCCAGGAAGAGCCGCATGTTCTTGATGCTGGTGATCTCGAGGCTCAGCAACGTGAGGATGGTATCCGCTGAGTCGAGGATCGCGAGCGTCGTGTCGTTGAAGAAGGCGGTGCAGTCGACCACGACCAGCTCGTGCGTCTGGCGAAGCGCCTCGATGACACGCTTGACGCCGCTCGGCGTGACGAGCTCGGCCATCTCGGGCGACGGCGGTGCGAGCAGCACGCGGATGCCGGCCGAGTGGTTGATCACGAACGTGTCCATCGACTCGACCTCGTGACCGGGCTGCTCGAGCTCGGGGGCGAGGTCCGCGATCGACTTGTTCTTCGGGTTCAGGTTCAGCAGGACACCGACGTCGCCGAACTGGAACGAGCCGTCGACGAGGACGACCTTCTTGCCGAGCTCGGTCGCGGCGGCCACGGCCATGTTGACCGCCACCGTCGTCTTGCCGACGCCGCCCTTGGGGCTGAAGACGGCGACCACCTGGCCGGGTTCGCCCGACGGGGTCGCCGACGGGACCACGTGGCTGCCACCGGCCTCCGCCGCGACCACGGCCATCCGGGTCATCTTCTCGCGCTCGCGACCGTAGACCTGGCGGATCGACGCGGTGAGCTCGTCGCTGCTGAACGGCTTGACGAGGAATTCGCGTGCGCCTGCGAGCATGGATCGGCGGAGGTAGTCGGCCTCGCCCTGGACGGACATCATCACGACCGCCGCGGTCGGGACCGCTCGAGCCAGTTGCTCGGTCGTGGCGATCCCGTCCATGTCGGGCATGTTGATGTCCATCAAGACCACGTCGGGGGTCAATGACGTGGCGAGCTGGATCGCCTCATTGCCGGACGCGGCGGCGCCGACGACGTCGATGTCGCCCTCGAAGCCAAGCAGCTTCGAGAGGTGGTCGCGCGTCTCCGGGATGTCGTCGACGATCAGGACACGGATCTGGTCGGCCATCTGGGTCTTGGCTATCGCCTCTGCTGTGGTCTGTACGCTCCACGGGCGCGGGACCCGGTGGGTCCGACGCGCCCGCTGCGCTGGGTCATCTGGTGCCGGCGGGGAGTGCCGGCGGTGGCTTGCGTTAGCGGGCCTGCGCCGGCAGGACCGTCTCGATCAGCTCCGGCGGTAGGACGCCGTACTGGTCGACGAGGCTCTTGAGGATGAGGCCCGTCGTGGGATCGGGCAGCGGCAGCGGATCGAACGGCAGCCCCGTCTCCGGGTCGATGAAGTCGTCCTGCGACCGAAGGATCAGCGAGATCTCGCCGTCCATCTGGGCGAACTTGATGACCTCGGCCTGCTGAGCGTCGACCGACAGGGCGACGATCTCCTGCTGACCGGTGAGCGATGTGCCGGTCTGGCCGGGCGCCGGCTGGCCGTCTTGGGTCACCGTGGTCGGGGGCGGAAGCAGCGTCCCGAGGACCTGCATGCCCTGGAGGAGCAGCTTGACGCTGGTGCCGTTGAGGCCGGCGACGACCGTGAACGAGTCGTCGGCGGGGTTGGTCGTGATGACCGGGAACTTGTCGGCCCGGATGCCGATCACCAAGTCGACGTAGTCACCGGTCTTGATGACGGTGCCGACGCCGGTCACCTGGTCCACCTGGACGGTGATGGCACGCTTGCCGGGCGGCACGGTGATGTCGAGGATCTGGCCCGCCTGGCCACCGCTCAGGGTGCGCGCCGTGATGGCCGCACCGGCGATCACCGGCTCGCGAACCGTCTTGCCGATGACCTGCGACGTGTCGCCGAACGCATCGGCGTCGCGCGCGGTGAGCTCCTTCTGCTCGATCCTCACCTGGTCGGCGTTGATGCGTGAGCCGAGCGGGATGTCGGCGGTCGCGACGACGGTCGCCGCGGTGGTCACCGGCTGCTGGCCCCCGCCGTCTCGCGGCATAAGGAACAGCACCGCGATGAACGCGACGATCGCCAGGAAGACCCCGACGAGCAAAACCAATCGATTAGAGCGCTTCAAGTGACCTCTCCCCAGAGTCGTGGTGTGACAGGTGGCACCACTGTAGCAGCCCGTCAGGAGCGCGCGACTATACCAATGGGCTAGGACCCTCTGGTAGGAAACGGAGGAAGCTCCGCACCCTGCAAGGTCGTTTGCAAGGTTCCCGACGGACAGCAGAAGACCCGCCGGACGGTGGTCCGACGGGTCTCCTTGCCGAGTCCATCCCGACGCCGACGATGCGTCGATGAACGGCTCAGATCGCGTTTCCGACGACGCTGAGCTTGTCGCTGATCTGATTGCCGAGGAAGATCAGGCTGATGATGGCGATGATGGCGATGAGTGCCAGGATGAGTGCGTATTCGGCCAGTCCCTGGCCTTCCTCGTCCCCACGCAGTCGATCCGAGACGGACACGACACGAGACAACATGTAGCTCACCTCCTTTCCTCGAAGGTACTGCCCACCCTCCTAAAACCGAGGTGGGCTGTCAATGCGCAGAAGGTAGGGGTACGGGCGTTGGCGCAACGCGTGACACAACGTAAGACCGCTGTCGCCTCACGGCGGCAGCGGTCCGAACGCTAGTTGGTCAGATGGTCTCGGTCAGACCGAGCTGCCGACCCTGCTGAGGATCGTGCTGACCTGGTTGCCGAGGAAGATCAACGCGATGATCGCGATGATCGCGATGAGAGCGAGGATCAGTGCGTATTCCGCCAGACCCTGGCCTTCGTCGTCATTCCGGAACGAATCGATAAGAGCAAGAAATTGCGCCATCAGTCGATGCACCCTCCTTTCTGTAGGAGCTCCCCGGTGTACGGAGGCTGGGCCACGGTACGGGGGGTACGCAGGTCATGTCAATCGCAACGGCGAATGTACCGGTGCGTCCATGAACATCAAACGCATATCGACCCGCGCTCGGGAACGCGACGGTCGCGGCCCGCTGCCCCTTGGGTCGCCAGGCATGACAAGACCGCCGGTCTTGCGGCCGGCGGCCTGGAAAGACGAAACCGCCGGTCTGATCGACCGGCGGTCCCATCGCTGTCGGTTGTCGGTTAGACCGAGCTGCCGACCGTGCTCAGGATCGTGCTGACCTGGTTGCCCAGGAAGATCAGCGCGATGATCGCGATGATCGCGATGAGTGCGAGGATCAGCGCGTACTCCGCGAGACCCTGGCCCTCCTCGTCACGACGAAGCGTGGCGAGGAACGAGTTGAAGAGCGCCATTCGTAGGTGCCTCCTGGATGAGTACTCACCCTCAGATCGAGGGCTGCGCAAATATAGGGAGCGCCCACGGGCCCGGATACTGAGACGATGGTACGGGTCCGAGCCACAGACAGGTACGGGCCGTCAGCCGCCTGCCGCCCGGTCGATGGCGATGGCGATGGCCGCCAGGGCGTCGGACACCGCGCCGCCAAAGACGATCAGCCAGACCGCCGTGAGCACGCTCGAGACGGCCAGCATCAGCCCGTACTCGACGAGGCCCTGACCGTGGCGGCCGGTCATCCGATCGGCGTGCCGGCATCGATCGGCGGCAGATCCGTGGCGAGGTGCACATGGCCACCGTTGCCGCGCAGCTCGGCTTCGACGCCGACGGAGGCGGCACGATCCTGGATCTCCTTCCAGGTCGTCGACGGGAGCACCACGATCGAGGCCCGGAAGGCCGCCTCGACGGCGGCCCGTTCCGCATAGCGCCGCTCCTCGACCAGCGCCGCCAGCGCCGGCGGCAGGTCGCGGCCTTCGTCGGCCGTCGGGATCGCGACCTCCGATGTACTCGTTGGCTCGTCGTGCGCGCGCATGGCGACGACATCGGCCGTCAGGCGGTCGCTCCAGTCGAGTCGCATCGACACCTGATCGGGCCCGACACCGAGGTAGCCGGCCAGCGCCTCGTCGAGCATCCGGAAGAGGCCGCTCTCCAGATCCATCGGCAGGCGGCGATCCTGGCCCATCGACTCGAACTCGACCGGGACCCCGGCGCGGCTGCCCCGCTCGCGCGTGGCGCGACGCAGCGTGGGCACGAGCCCGAGGTCGTCGAGGACCATCGGCCGGACGTCGAAGATGAACGTCTTCGTCGCGTCGAGCGTCTGCTGCACCATCGACACGAGCTGGCGGACCTCGTCGACCGATGCCGCGGGATCCGTCCCGACGAGCCGCTCGACGATCTGCGCCTGGAGCACGATGTTGGTCAGGCTCTGGGCGGGTCCGTCGTGCATCGCCCGGGCGATCTCGCGACGCAGGTCCTCCTGGGAGGCCATCAGCATCCGAGCGACCGCCGGCGGCATCGGGACATCGCCCGTGGCCTCCGATGTGTCGAGCGCCGCCGGATCGACCCCGGCCAACAGGTCCATGTACGCGGCGACGGCATCGCGGTAGCGCGCCAGGGACCGGCGCTTCCCGTCGAGGACGTCGACCTGTGTCTCCATCAGTGCCGCGCGCCGCGTGAGCGCGACGAGCGCCGTCGCCTGCTCGAGTCGGTCGGCCTCGCTCGTGTTGTCGGACAGGCCGGCGAGCTTGTCCGCGGCGGCGTTGCGGCGGCTCTCGTGACGAGCCGCCTCGGTCTTGGCCTGCGTGGCCAGCAGGTCGACCTCGCCGAGCTCCTTGTCGAGGGTGATGATGTCGTCGGCGAGCCGGGTCGACAGGGCCTCGATGCCCGAGGTGGCCCCGGCGCCGGCGTCAGCGGCCATCAGTCCTCGGGCATCCGGATCCAACCCTGGCGCATGGCGTACACGACGGCCTGTGTCCGGTCGTTGACGGACAGCTTGCGCAGGATCGAGCTCATGTGGTTCTTGACGGTCTGTTCGCTGATCGTCAGGGCGTAGGCGACTTGCTTGTTGGTCATGCCCTGGGCGATGTTGTCGAGGATCTCGACCTCGCGCGGCGACAGCGGCGCGAAGATCGGGGCGGCCTCCTGGCCGTAGACCGCCAGCTCGCGGAACTCCTTGAGGACCCGCGTCGCCACGGCCGGCTTCGAGAAGACCTTGTCGTTGATGAGGAACTGGCCGTCGGCCACGCGGCGGATGATCGTGACGAGGTCGTCCGGCCCGACGTCCTTGAGGATGAAGGCGGCCGCTCCGGCCTTGATCGCGTCGAACAGCAAATCCTCGTCCTCGTTGACCGCGAGCACGATGATCCCGGTCGCCGGGAGCTCGCGCTTGATGCGCTGGGTGGTCTCGATCCCGCCGGGTGACGGCAGCGAGAGGTCCATCAGGACGATGTCCGGCGAGGTCTCCAGCGCCCGGTCGACCGCGCTTCGTGAATCCTCGGCCTCGCCGACCACTTCCAGGTCGGGTTCTCGCGACAGGATGTTCGCGATGCCCACCCGGAAGAGGGCGTGGTCGTCGACGATCAGGATCCGTGTCACTTCACCGGCGGCTCGACGGTCGGGTCCACCCCGACGTCGATCCGGTCCACCGTATTCCATCGCGCTCATCCGTTCTCCTTTGCTCCCATCAGGGCGCCCGTCGGGATCGCGAGTCGGACCACGGTACCGCCGTCCGGTCGAGATCGTACGTCGAAGCGGGCGCCGATCAACTCCGCTCGCTCTTGCATGACCTGCATGCCGAAATTGCGGCGACCACGCGCGGCCACCGTGCCGAGGTCGAATCCGCGACCATCGTCGCGGATCTCCAGGGTCCATCCTTCATCGGTCAGGTCGGTGCTGACCATCACCGTCGACGCCTTGGCGTGCTTGCGGACATTCTGGAGGGCCTCCTGGGCCACTCGCAGGATCACCGTCCGCTGCTTGTCGTCGAGCCGATCGCTCGGCGCCCGGAGGTCGGTCGTCGCGGTCATCCGCGTCGCGGTGCGCAGGCCGTCCACCGTGTCGGCGATGGCGATCTCCAGCCCGGCCGCGTCGACGGTCGGTGGCCGTAGCTCGGAGATGAACTCGCGCACGTTGGCCAGTTCCCGGCGCAAGAGCGCTCGGAGCTGCCGGAGCCCGACCATCGCCGCCCCGGGGTCGCGCTCGAGCAGTCGTTCGATGTCGTCGACCTCGAAGATCGCGTTCGTGAGGGCCTGCGCGGGGCCGTCGTGGATCTCGCGCCCGATCCTGGCCCGCTCGGCGTCGAGCGCTTCGAGGACCAGGGTCGCCCTGTCCATCGACTCCGGAGTATAGGGCTCGGTCATGGCGTGCTCCCGGGGCAGCCGATCTCATAGACCGTGGTCGACGCGAGCGGATCCGCGCCGCCCCCGGTATGGGCCCCGAGGTCGAGCGGGACGAAGCATTCCGCGCCTGGGCGAGCCGCCTGGAGGTCCGCCGGCCAGTGGTCGCTTTCGGGGCTGGTCAGGATCAGATAGCGCGTGCCGGGGAAGGCGGCCGCGAGGTCGAGCACGTCTGTCGGCGGCTCGTCCGGCAGGGCCAGGGTCGAGCGGCGCTGGGTCTCTGCCGTCCAGATCGGGAAGTTGCTCATCAGGCGGACGCCGGGGTCATCCAGGCCGTGACCGGACGAGGCCATCCGCGAGCCGAGCTCGGCGTACAGCGCGGCCGTCTCGCGTGACCCCGACCCGAAGCCCGACAGGAGGACGACCGAGAACAGCACGCTCGAGGCCACGCCCATCGTGGCTCCGAGCCAGGACACGTCCTTGGTCCATCCGAGCCGGTTGCCCAGGACCGCCAGTGCGGCGTCGAGGGCGACCAGGGTGGAGATCACGATCAGCACGTGGATCGGACCGGCGGCGTGGAGGAACGTGCCCCACGTCGTCGCGACCGGGAAGACCAGGCTCGTCACGAGGAACGTGATCAGGCCGAGCACGACGACCGGCCGGACGGCCCGGCCGCGCGTCGTCCACGGCACCGCCAGCAGGCCGATGACCGAGATCGGGATGCCCGGCAGGATCAACACGTTGACGAGGTTGTGGCCGAGGCCCTCAAGGCGCATCTCGAACAGCCGGGCCGGACCGACCGCCAGGTATCGGGCGAGGGTCGGCGGGTCGTTCCAGGCGAAGATGTCGAAGCCCGACACCGAGAAGGCGTTGGTCACGGCCTGGCCGGGAAGCGGGCTGCCGAAGGCGACCCAGTTGCGGGCCGCCCACGGCGCGAAGACGACGAGCGCGACCACGGCGACGACGGCGACCAGGCGGACGCGCTGCGCCAGCGGAAGCGCGATGGCCGAGCCCGCGATGAGCAACCAGGTGACGCCGATCCAGGCCGCCTCGTTGCGGGTCAGGGCCGCCAGGCCGATCAGCGCCCCGAGCAGGAGCAGCCGCGGGTCGCTCGGACCCGCCCCACGCGGGTCGCGCAGGATGCGCGTCATCAGCAAGCAAGCGCCCAGGGCGAGCGCGGCGAACGGCATCGTCGAGTCGGGCAGGGCCGAATGGAGGACCAGCGGCAGGTACACGGCCGCCGTCAGACCGGTGGCCAGCGCCAGCGTTCGTGCCCGTCCCGGCGGCAAGCCGCGCTCGGTCGCCACGTCGGCCGCCAGCCGCCAGGCGAGCACCGGCACTACCGCACCGATCAGCACACTCACGACCTGCGCCGCCTGGAACGTCGGCCCGAACAGGAGCATGGGGATGGCGGCAAGGAACGTCGGCAGTGGCAGCCAGACCTCGAAGGCGGGCCGCGGGAAGACGAGGGGCGGCGTGCCGTAGCTCCACAGCGCGTCCGACACGAGCCCGCGCCCCTCGACGAGGTTGCGCGCCACGCCGACGTAGTAGGCGGTGTCCTCCGGCTTCGGGAACACCACCTGCGCGGCGAAGACGGCCCGGACGAGGAGCGCGACGCCGAAGATGGCCGCCGCCGTCAGCCAGTCGGAGCGGCTCACGATCCGGACTCCACCGGGTAGACGCCGAGGGTCGCCGGCTGGCCCTGGACGAAGATGGGCTCACCGAGCCAGCTCGGCCGCGACACGCCGTCGAGCACCGGCGCCATCGAGTCGACGCTGTCCGCCCGGTCGAGGACGAGCCATCGGATGTCGTACGCGAGGGCTACGTCGTGGATGACATCTGGCGGGTCGTTGACCAGGACCACCCCACCCCGACCGGTCCAGTACTTCGTGCCGGCCGCGTCGATCGACATGACGCGGTCCGTCGGCGCGGCGCGCGCCACATCGAGGGCGCTCGCCACGCGCTGGAACTTGGTTCGGCCGTCGGCCCAGACGCCGTGGACGAAGGCCGATCCGACGGCCGCTGCGCTGACGGAGAAGACGAGGGCGGCCGTGGTGAAGGCGGCCGTTGCCCGGCCGACGTGCCACGTCGAGCGCCGCGCCGCGACCCACGCGACGCCGATGGCCAGCCCTTCGAGGGCGAGGACGTAGGAGTGCGGCGCCAGGGCGACCGCCGAATGGATGAACGTGCCACCCGGCACGTGGACCGCGCTGACGAGGGCCGAGAACGCGAACAGCAGGGCGGCATACGAGAAGAACGGGGCCACGTCGAGCGAGCGACGGCGCGCCCAGCCACCGATGACCATGAACGGGGCCAGGACGAAGCCGGCCACGAGCGTGACGTAGATCATGACGGCCGCGACGAGGCCGCCGATGCGGCTGACGATGAGCGGCCCGATGCCCATGCCCAGCAAGTGCTCGAGCGAAGCCGGCACCGAGATGCTGTTCCACTCCCCGATGTCGCGGATGAAGAGGACCTTGCCGGACGCGGTCGACGGTGAGAGCGACCCGAAGACGGCCAGCTGGCGCAGCCACCACGGCGCCATGACCAGGACGAAGAGCCCGACACAGGCGACGGCCGCCGACCAGGGGATCGCCCGGCGCCGCCAGCGGTCCCAGACGAAGACGAGCCCGAGGGCCGCCAGCAGCAGCAGGCCATCGTTACGCGACAGCGTGGCGAGACCGGCGAGCAAGCCGGCACCGGCGAAGGCGCGCGGAGAACCGCGCAGGCCCCGGGCGCCCATCCACAAGGCCCCGAGGGCCAGCGGTTGGAAGAGCGAGAAGTTGTCGGGCTGGACCATGTATACGGTCGACAGCACCGGAACGGCGACGAGGATGCCGGAGCCGAGGGCGACGCTCGGCCGGGCGCGTGCGTCGCGGGCCATCGCCCACGTGAGCGGCGCCGCCAGCGACCCGATCAGCGCGAAGGGCAGCGCCGACGCCCAGGCCGTCGGTCCGAGGACCGCCATGAACGGCACCTGGACGAGCGACGCGAGGGGCATCCAATGGGCGTTGGAGGGGATCGGCAGGGCCGGGTCGGCCGGGATCCGGCCACCGACCTCGGCGAAGATCCAGACCAGGTCGATCGAGAAGCCACGTCCCGCCTCGAGCGCCCGCGCGACGTCGACGTAGTAGAAGGAATCGGGATATGCCGGGTCCGGGAAGTGCCAGATGAGCACCGACCGAACGACCAGGGCGAGCCCGTATAGGACGAAGGGGATACGCACGGCCGGTGCAGCGTAGCACCGGGTCATGGTCCTTCCGACCGGTACGAACGGGCTATCCCGGCAGCCCTTGGTAGCCCTTCTGGCGGCTCGACGGCGAGGTTCCTGGCTCCGACACTCTGCCTCATGACAGACGGTATGGCCGCCGCATTCCTGGGCACGCTGGCCCTCGCAGTCGGGTACGCGACGTGGTGGCTCGTGCGCCACGAAGTCGCCGTCCGCCGCTATCGAGCGGGGTCAACGAAGTCGGGCCTCCTCGAGCGCGCCGACTGACGCCGCGGTCCGTGCCGGGCCGCCGACTACGATGGCGGGTGTGAGAGCCCGCTCCCTCGCCTGGGTCCTCGTCGCGCTCGCCTTCGCCGACCTGGTCTTCTTCAGCGGGGCTTCCAACTTCCTTGCGTCGCCGCAGTCGCGCATCCTGAACCAGGTCCTTATCGGCGGGGCGATCCTCGTTGCCGGGCTGCTCGCGCTCCGCCAGCGCGCGGACCTGCGCTCCACCTTGCTGCTGCCTGGTGCGGCATGGCTCGCCGCGAACACGCTTTCGGCGATCTTCAGCCAGCGACCCGCGGCCAGCCTCGAAGCGCTCGCGCTGCTCCTGTTGTGCGCTCCGGGCTATCTCGTCGTCCGGGCCATCGTTCGCGACCCGGGACTGCGGCTCCGAACGGATTGGCTGGTCGTCCTTTCCACGGCGGTGTTCGTCATCGCCTACCTGGCGCAGGCGTTCACCCAATGGGCGACGTGGTGGTCGGTCGCAGGACCGTCGCTCCCGCCGCTCCGTCCCGGCGATGTGGGGCTGACCGTCGGCACGGTCAATGCGGTCGCGCTGTATCTCGAGCTCCTGGCCCCCATCGCGATCTGGCTCAGCTGGGACCGCTGGAGATCGCGCCCGGCGACCGCGGGGCTGGCGGTGCTCGCGATCGCTGCCCTGGTCGTCACCGGCTCGCGCGGGGCGTGGCTCGGCGCGGCCGCCGGTGCGGTGGTGGTCGCGGTCCTCGCGTGGCGGACGACCGGGCTTTCCCTCCGCGCTTCCCTCTCGACGACCGCGCGACGGCTGATCGCGATCGTCGCGACCACCGCCGGGCTGGCGCTCGTCCCGGTCGTCGTGTCACGGATGCTGAGCGGTGACGCGGGCCGGATCGAGCTGTGGTCGGCGGCCTGGTCGATGTTCGGCGGCTCACCGCTCGTCGGGGTCGGTCCTGGTGCGTGGCCGGGCGTCCGGGCGACGACAGCGATCTCTGATGACAACCTTGCCGTCCTGGCCACGAGCCACTCCAGCATCCTTCAGGTCCTGTCGGAGACCGGGTTGATCGGGGCGCTCGCCATCGCGTGGCTGACGATCGTCGCGATCCGGATCACGTGGCGCGCGATCCGCCTCGGCCAGGCGACGAACGCGCGCACCGAGCCCCTGGTCATCGTCGGCAGCCTGGTCGCAGCCGGTACCCATTCGCTCGTGGATACGCAGTTCCACCTGCCGGCCATCGTCCTGCTGATCCTCTACCTGGTCGCCCGTCTCGAGCGCCTGGCCACCCCGGAGGGGACGGCGACGGAGGGGCCGTCCAGCCCACGGTTCATCATCGGGACGGCGGCTGCGGTCGCGGCCATCGGTGCCGTCCTGCTCGTCCCGATCGACATCGCCATGGTCCGCGCCGCGGCCGGCAATGCCGCCCTCGACCGCGGCGACGCAGTGGCGGCTCTGGCCGAATACGACGGGGCGACGGCATGGCACGACCTGCCGCCCTACCGCGTGGGCCAAGCCATCGCGCGGCGGTCGATCGGCGACGACGCCGGGGCAGCCGATGCGCTGGCCGCGGCTGGTCGGGCCGAACCGTTCACGTTCGTCCTCGTCCAGGAGGCGTCCCTTCGCGACGATCCAGCGGCGCTGTGGGACGCCGCCGTCGCGGCCGGTCCGTACGATCCGACGGCGAGCGTCAACCTTGCCGCGCACCGACACACGATCGACCCGACGACGACGGCACATCACTTGGCGGCCGCGATGGTCCAGGTCCCGCCCCTCGTCTATTCCGCCCGGCCCGAGGGCCTCTTCGATGCCGAGACGTGGACTGCCGCCCAAGCCGAAGCCATCGGAGCCCTGGGCAAGGTGGAACCGGTCCAGGCGGCAGCGCTGGCCACGCTCGCCGGACGGGCCGACGACGCCGCGGCGTACCGATCGGCCGTGCCCGCCGGTCCTGAGAGCGACGCCCTCGACCTCCTGTCGGCGGCCGTGGCTGGCCGTGCCGACCTCGACGCAGCTCATGTCCTGCTGCGCCGAGCACCGGGCTCGATCGACGTCCACTTCGTCCTGTGGCACATGGGCTTCCGGGTCGAGTCCCAGACGCTCATCGACGCCGTCCAGGCACTGGCCGTCCCGTTGTATTTCAACGTCCCGATGCCACCGATGGAGCTGGTCGTCGACGGCCGCGTCGATGCCGACTACTCGCTGCGTCTGCCGCGCTGGCCGATGGCGTCAGCTGGTCGCAACGGACCGAAGCGACCCTACATCGACGGATTCATCACGATCGAGCCGGTCTATCGGCCGAAGCCGTAGCGGTTCGTCGGCTCAGACGGTCTTCGTCACCGCGTCGATGACTCGGTCGACCTGGGCGTCGGTCATGCCCGGCCAGATCGGCAGGCTGATCGCCCCGGCGTAGGCCGCTTCGGCGTTCGGGAACTGGCCGGCTCGATAGCCCATCTGCCGGTAGAGCGGGTGGAGATGCAGCGGGATGAAATGCACGCTGACACCGATGCCCGCGCGGCCGATGGCGTCGATCGCGCGTGCCCGCCGTGATGCGAGCGGCCTGAGGGGTCCTGGTAGACCCGACACTCCGGGAAGTTCAAGGTCGACCGAGTCGTTCGCGCCCTCCGGTCCGAGACGCACGACGAAGAGGTGCCAGGCATGGCTCGCGTCGCCGGCTCCCGCCGGGAGGGCGATCCGGCCCGAAGCCGCGACGTCGCTCAGGCCATCCAGGTAGCGACGGGCGATGGCAGCCCGCCCCGAGCGCATCTCCGCGGCGCGCTCCGAGCTGGGCGAGGCCGATGGCCGCCGCGAGGTCCGTCAGGTTGTCCTTGAATCCGGCGGCCTCGATCTCGTAGTACCACGAGCCGCCGGCCGCGTAGCGTTTCCAGGCGTCGCGGCCGATCCCGTGCAGGCGCATCGTGCGAGCGCGGTCGGCCAATCCCGGTTCGTCGGTGACGAGCATGCCGCCTTCGCCCGTCGTGATCGTCTTGGTCGCGTAGAAGCTGAACGCGCCGGCCCGCCCGATGGTCCCCGCGAACCGACCACCGAAGGTTGGCATCGGCGACGGGAAGGCGTGCGCCGCATCCTCGACGACGGGTACCGACCCGGTCGCGCGCAAGACGCCACCAAGGTCGGCCGGCAGGCCGCCGATGTGGACCACCTCGACGGCGCGCGTCCGCTCGGTCAGCGCATCGGCGATGGCGGCCGGATCGATGTTGGCGGTCGTCACATCGACGTCGACCAGCACCGGCCGGGCGCGCAGGTAGAGGACGACCTCGGCCGACGCCGCGAAGGTGTATGTCGGCACGATGACCTCATCATCGTCGCCGACGCCCAGCCCCTCCAGCGCCAGGTGGAGCGCGGCGGTCGCGCTATTGACCGCCACAGCGTGGGACGCGCCGACATACGCCGCGAACGCGGTCTCGAACTCGGCGGCACGGGAGCCGGTCGTGAGCCAACCCGAATCGAGCACGGCGACGGCGGCGGCGCGCTCGGCGCCGCCGATGGACGGCCGGTGGAAGGGGATCGGCTCGTCGGTCACGCGGGGACCCGGGAGGGGGTCGGGTCTAGACGGCTCAGGGCGACCGCGAGGGCCGCGCGACTGGCCGCGTGATCGCCGGTCGCACCGATGGCCACCAGCTCGTCGAGCGTCGCGAAGACCACGTCCGGCCCGGGGTCGGTCTGGGCGGGTGCCCGGACGCGCAAGACCTTCGGGTGATCCGTCGGTTCGATGGCCTCGGCCTCGTAGAACAGCGATTCGTGGACCTTCTCGCCGGGCCGCAGCCCGATGTAGCGGAGCGGCACCGAATTCGGGATCGCGGCCGGCCAGGCGTGCCAGGTCGCGGGCGAGGTCGACGATGCGGATCGGGTTCGCCCATGTCGAGCACGAACAGGTCGCCGGGAGCGCCGAACAGCGACGCCTGCAGGATCAGCCGGGACGCCTCCGGGATGGTCATGAAGTAGCGCGTCATCTCGGGGTCGGTGATGGTCAGCGGCACGCCCTCGCGCAGCTGTCGCTGGAACAGCGGAACGACGCTCCCGGACGAGCCGAGGACGTTGCCGAACCGGACCGACACGTACGGCCGGCCGGACTGCTGGGCCGCCGCGGCGACGGCGAGCTCGGCCAGACGCTTCGTGGCGCCCATCACGGAGCTCGGCTCGACCGCCTTGTCGGTCGACACCAGGACGAACCGCTGGACATCGCTGTCCAGCGACGCGCGAAGGGCGGCCAACGTCCCGCCGATGTTCGTGTACACCGCGTCGGCCGGATGGTGCTCCATCATCGGTACGTGCTTGTATGCCGCGGCGTGGAGCACGAGGACGGGTCGGTCGTCGTTGATGACCCGCGTCATGACCTCGAGCGAGGCGACATTCGCGAGCCTCGTCTCGAGGCGGGCACGAGGCCGACCCTCGCGCGACGCCGTTCCCGAGTCGCGTTCGCCAAGGAGCGCGAGCTCGCGTTCGATGTCGTAAAGCGGGCCTTCGGCCCGATCGAGCAGGATCAGGGCGTCGGGGTCGATGTCGAACACCTGGCGCGCCAGCTCCGACCCGATGGACCCGCCGGCCCCGGTCACGAGCACGGACTCGCCGCGGACCAGATCCCGAAGGGCTGGTTCGTCGATGACCACGGGGTCGCGGCGGAGCAGGTCCTCGACCTGCACCTCGCGGATCGCGGCCGCGCCCAGGCGACCCGAGACGAGCTCGTCGAGTGCCGGCACCGTGCGTGTTTCGAGCCCGAGCGACGTCGCATCCTGGACCGCCCGACGAACGACCTCACCGGACGCCGACGGGATCGCGATGAGCAGGCGCCGGGCGCCGGTCACGCGGGCGATGTCCGCTAGTTCGTCCAGGGATCCGAGCACCTTCTGGCCACGCAGGATCTGGTTGCGCTTGCGCGGGTCGTCGTCGAGCAGACCGACGATCCGCATGCCGAGACCATCCCGGGCCCCGGCGATCGTGCGGATGACCGTCGCCCCGATATCGCCGGCCCCGTAGACGAGCGTGGGCAACGGGCCGATCGCCGGCGTGTCCGTCCTGAGCCGGCGGCGCTCGGGATCGCCCGGCCGCCAGCCCGTCCAGTCCGTCGATGCACGGATCAGGAACCGAGTGCCGCCCATGCCGGCCAGCGTCAGCATGCCTTCGAGGACGAAGAACGAGCGCGGGAAGTGACCGACCGGCGTCGTCGTCCCCGTGACGCCCAGCGGCCCCAGCACGCCGTAGAAGACGGCGATGCCCGCGACCGATCCGGCGATCGCAACGGCGGCGATGCGCGTCAGCTCACCGACGCTCGCATAGCCCCACGCCCTCGCGTACAAGCCGCCGAGGATGTTGATCGGCGGCCGCACGACGAGCGGGAACAGCGCCGCCGGGAAGTAGATCAACGCCTCTTCGGTGAACCGCAGGGAGTCGAAGCGCAGCACCATGGCGCCGACGATCGACAGGGCGATGACGGCGAGGTCGACCACGAACAGATGACGGCCGCGGACGCCGCCCAGGGCGGGCATGGCCGCCAGTCTACGAGCGCGCGGTGCGCCGGAGCACCCGCCCGATGGTCATGCCGTGGGGGCCCAGACGCTGGACGTGATCCGGTGGGCTGGTACGTTTGATGGGCCGCGCGGGCCCGGTGGTACCGTTTCGGCTGCTGGTCGCTGGGGGAGGGACACAGGGTGGCTGTGGCGGAGGTCCTCGGATCCGACGTCCTCCCGACACGCCCGCGCGCGACCGGCCGGACGCTACCGCGTTACCTCATCATCACGTTCGGCCGGCGGGCCACAGTCCCGCTGACGGTCCTCATCCTGGCGGTCACCGTCTGGACGTGGGTCGAGCCGTGGCAGCAGGTGGTCGCAGCCTGGGGAGCCGACTACGACTTCTTCCGATCCGTCACCGACCGATGGCTTGCCACGGGCGCCTTCTACCACCCGCACCAGCTTGCCGGTCCGTACGAGGCGGCGATCAACGTCGACACGCTGTACCCGCCGATCGCCCTGGCGCTGTTCCTGCCGTTCGCCTGGCTGCCGGCCGTGCTGTGGTGGGCCATCCCGCTGTCGCATCATCACCTTGGTCGTGGTGCGATCCCGCCCGGCCCTGTGGGTGTGGCCATTCCTCGCGGTCATGGTTTGGTGGCCGCGGACCCAGAGCATCATCGTGTGGGGCAACACGGGGATGTGGATCGCCGCCTTTCTCGCGCTTGTCCACTCGATTCCGGTGGGTATCCGCACTGATCTGGCTGAAACCGTCACTCGGCCCGTTCGCGCTGCTGGGTGCCGGCTCCCGGACATGGTGGGGTCGCCACGACCGTCATCACCCTGGTCAGCCTCCCGATGCTGCCGGATTACATCGCTGCGTTGAGTAACAACGTCGGCCCGTTTCCGGGCCTGGACTACAGCGTCCAGGACATCCCGTTCATCGCGATCCCGATCATCGCCTGGATGGCCCGGACCGCAGGGCCGTCCGCACCGTCGCCAGCAGGATCCGAAGGTCGCCTCTGAACGAACGAGTGCCGAGATACTCGGCATCCATCAGCAGCTTCGCCGGCAGGATGACCTCGCGGTAGGCTGCCTCGATGTCATCCCTCGCGGGGTTGGCACGGCCACCGGCCGCGGCGCGATCCGAGGCGGCCGAGCCCAGCTCCGTCTCCTCGGCACGGTAGGCCAGCGCCGTCGGCCCGGTGATCCCGGGCAGGGCCCCGAACACGCGCGCATGTAGTGGGTCGGACAGATCAACGAAGCGGGGGTCCTCCGGTCGCGGTCCGACGAGAGCCATATCGCCGCGCACGACATTCCACAGCTGCGGCAGTTCGTCGAGCTTGGTGCGGCGGAGGGATCGGCCGAGTTGGGTGACGCGGGAATCACCCTGCGCTGTGACGCCGGCCCCTTGTGCCTCCGCATCCGACGTCATCGAGCGAAGCTTGTAGAGCGTGAACGTGCCGCCGGGCCGTACGCGCGTGGCCCGATGGAACGCCGGTCCGCGCGAGGTGAGCCGGACCGCCAGCGCGAGCAGGGCGATCAGAGGCGACAGCAGGATCAGGGCAAGCAGTGCCATCGCGCGTTGGATCAGGATGGGCACCGAAGCCGTCCGATCATCAGGGAGCCACCGGTCCTCGTGGTCGGAGAGCCGAGATAAAGCCCTGCCAGATCCCGACGCCATACGACACGTGCAGGGTCGCCAGCGCGACCGCCGTCCGCACCGTGGCCACACTGGCACCGACCAGCCGGATGGCTTCACCGACGACGACGAGCGCGTACAGGCCGACGCCCGCCAGCCAGAGCAGTCTCCAGGCCGGGGCGACAAGGGCCACGATCCCTCCGGCGGTCAGGTAGAGGATCCACAGCGGGGGGACCAGTTGTCGCCATGACCAGCCCCCACGATGTTTGAGCAACACGGCGACCTTGCCGAACCCATATCGCCGGTACTGGTCGAACAGCCTCCCGATGGATGCCCGAGGGACGTACTCGACCTCGATGGCGGGCTCGTACCAGATCCTGCCGCCGTCCTTCCGGATCCGCAGGCTGTATTCGTTGTCCTCGTTGGCGACCATGGTTGGATCGAATTGGCCGACGCGATCCAGGACGTCGCGCGGCCACATCCCTGGAAAGACGGTTTCCACCCAGCCAGCGCTTGCCGAGTAGTTGTGCCGAGCGTCGCCGACGCCGACCGGGCTCGCTGTCGCGGCCGCGATCGCGCGCTGCCATGGGGTCGATGCGTTCCGCACGATCCTTCCGCCACGGAGGCGGCTCCCGTCCTCGTCAGCGCTTCGACGGCCCGTGCGACGTAATCGGCGCCGACGACAGAGTGCCCGCTGATCACGCCGACGACGCGTCCACGTGCCGCATCGATGCCGAGGTTCAGGCCGACGGGCATGACCCGAGCAGGATTGTCGATCAGCCTGATACGCGGATCGCGGGTCATCCAGGCGCGCACCTGGTCCGCCGTCGAGTCGGTCGATGCTCCATCCACCACGATGATCTCCAGAAGATCTGGCGGGTAGGCCTGGGCGACGAGGTTGGCCAGGCACCGATCGATGTGATCCTTCTCGTTGCGCACCGGGACGATCAACGAGACGGTCGTCTCATCAGGGGTCATGTCGGCACGAATTTACGCAACGACCGGGCGACGATGACCACGACGATCCCCAGGGCGAACGCGACGCCGAACCGTAGCGGCGCCGGAGCCGCGATCGACACGCTGGCGAGCACCAGGCCCGCTCCGACGCCGACGCTGACACCGAGCAGGGCCTGACCTGGCCGATCGAGGTGGACGGCACGGAGCCAGATCACGAGGAGCAGCGCGGCGACGACGTAGCCGGCCATGCTCGCGACCGCCGCCCCCGTGAGTCCCATCGGCTTCACGAGCAAGAGCGAGGTCGCGGTCTGCACGAGGACACCCAGGATCGCCGCCCATGCGATCCGGCTCGTCCCCTGCGTGATGGCGGCGAGGGGGCCGAGCGCCGTGAACAGGCCGAACGCGACCATGCCGGCCGCCAGTGGCGCGATCGCGACGGCAGCGTCGGCATAGCGTGGGCCCGACACGACACCGATGATCTCCGGGGCGAGCAGCGCGAGCGCGATGGCCACCAACCCCACGAGGGCCACGACCACCGGCGCTCCGACGCGCGTGCGCATCGTCACCAGATCCGACGATGTCCGGTACATGTACGGCTGCCACGCGACGGCGAAACCAGTCACCAGGATGCCCAGCGCACTCACGATCCTGTGCGCGATCCCGAATTCGCCGACGTCCGCCAGGGTCGCCTCGCGTGCGATCGTGGAGCGGATCACGCCGTCACCGACGATCCACGCGATCGTCGCGGGAACGAGCGGGAGGCCGAATCGAGCAAGACGTGAGACGGTCGACCGGTCGGGGAGATCCAGGCGGGGAACGTGGCGGGCGAGCAGCAGCGCGGACAACGTCAGGGAGGCGATCGCCCAGCCGATCACCATCATGGGCACCGGGTCGTCGACGAGGAATGCCACGACGAGTGCCGCGAGCATCTCTGCACTGACGATCGCGAATGATCCGATCGCATAGGCTCGCGGCGTACCCCGCAGGCGTGTCGCATTCAGCGCGGCGGCTGTCAACGCGATCCCGGGCGCGTAGAGGGCGGCGGCTGCAACGACATCTGCATGTCCGACGTCCCCGGTGATCACGATCGAGATCGGATCCCGAAGGATGAGGACCGCCCCGGAGATCAGCGCGGTCGCGCCCGCCACGATCCCCAGGGCCGACCCCCACAGGCGCCCCTCGCTCGTCGTGCGTGACTCGAAGTACGCGACCGCCTGTTCTCCGCCCAGACCGATGACGACGCCACAGATGCTCGCGATGACCGCGGCAAGATCGAGGAGACCGAGCTCCGCAGGATCGAGGAGGCGAGCGAGCAGCGGAACGGAGATGACCGCCACGCCCTTGTAGGCGAGTCCGCCGAGCGCATAGACGACCGACCGCTGCGCGAGGCCGCCCGGGTGAGCCGTCATGGAAGCCGCAGGTACCCGACCAGATGGGACCGGAGAGGCGGGATCGATGCGAGGATCGGGTACAGGATGCTCGTCAGGCGACCGAGTCGTCGAGCGACCGGTGGCGCAAGGAGCACGGGCCGGACGGAGATCTCGGATCCTGGGAACAGCGTCTCCAGGCGGTGCCGGTCGATCGGACGGACATGGGGATTCGTCGGATTGCGGTACCGCAGGTCGAACCAGACGAGGGCTCCTCCAGGCCGTACGACCCTGCGGATCTCGGTGGCCACCGCCTTCTCCAGGGCATCCGATGGCAGGGAACTGAACAGGACGCGTGCGACGGCGACGTCGAAGCTGGCATCCGCAAAGGGCAAACGGTCCGCGGACGCCACGCGCCAGTCCGCCTCCGGCGCATCCCGTCGGGCACGGTCGATGGGCTCAGCGCGGAGGTCGATGCCCGACCAATCGACATCCAGGCCGGCCGCCCGCATCTCGCCATACAGCGAGCCGTCGCCACACCCGACGTCGAGGACGCGGTTCCGCGGGCCGTCGAGGACCTCGGTCATGGCGCTCACGAGCGCCCGCCGCACCTCAGCCACGCCCCGTGCGTAGCCCGGGTTATCCAGGCTCCAGAGCCTGGATCGATCCTGATCATCGTACGCGGCGTACGCCGACCGGATGGCGGACAGGTCGGCATCCCGTTCAGCCTCGGGATAGTCCGTCATGCTCGGCAGGATATGCGAGAGGACCGAGGGCTCGATAAGGGCGAAACGTCGTGGTGGGTACCCCTTGAAGTCATGACCATCGGTGCACCCGGGCACCGGCCATGCACCGCGTAGACTGCCCGAAATGTCCAGCCCGACGCTCACCGCAGCCGCGTCCGCTCCGACATCCCAGCGCTGGCGCTCCGCCGCGCGGGGACTCGCCGATGTCTTCCGACTGGACGCCGGTCTGGTCGCGATCTTCGTCGCGTCCCGTGTCGTGATCGTCATCGCCGCCCTGGTCGCCGAGTACTTCATCCCCAGGAACGCCGCCCTGACGCCGGGGGCCGATGGACCGCTCCTGCGCAGCCTCACGAGCTGGGATGGCTGGTACTACCTCGGCATCGTCGGGGGCGGCTACCAAGCCGATCCCGTGGCGGGCGCCTATTCGAATGTCGCGTTCCCGCCGCTCTATCCAGCCGTGGTCAAGCTACTGTCGCTGCCATTCCCGAGTTATGCCGGCATCGTCGCGGTGGTCGTTTCGAACGTCGCATTCCTCCTCGCGATGGGCCTGTTGGTGCGGCTCGGCACGCCGTACGTCGGTCGCCGGCGAGCGATGCTGGCAGCCGCGCTCCTGGCGGTCTACCCGTTTGCCTCCGCATTCGCGATGGCCTACACCGAAAGCCTGTTCCTCCTCTTGATGTTGGGCACGTTCCTGGCCGCCGAGCGCGGTCATCGAGCCTGGACCGGGATCCTGCTGGCGCTGACCGTCCTGTGCCGGATCCAGGGCGTTGCCCTCGTGCTGCCGTTGGCGATCCTGATGGCGCGCCAGGATGGCTGGCGGCTGCGCCCGTCGATGCTCTGGCTGATCCTCGGTCCCATCGCCGCGGCGGCCTTCCTGCTGTTCATCGCCATGGTCACCGGCAGCCCGACGGCGTTCCTCGACGCCCAGCAGGCGTGGGGTCGAGAGGGCATCGGCGGGGCCGAGCCGGGCCAGACGATCGGCGCGGGCTTCTCGCCGTACCAGGCCGCGCTCCTCGTGACGCTCCTGGCGACGGTGTTCCTGCTCGTGTTCGTCCGCGAGGACCGGATCCCGATCGAGTACGCGCTCGTACCGGTCCTGTTCATCGCCGCCGAGCTCAGCAGCGGCACCCTCGAGGCCGTGGGACGGATCACCATGGCGGGCTTCCCGCTCGTCTGGATCCTTGCCAAACGACGCTCGATCGTCGCCAGACGGGCATGGCCGATCGCCTCCGTCGGCCTGTTCGCGATCATCGCCATCCTGTCGTTCGGCGGGTTCTGGGTGCCGTGACGGCCGGCCTCACGCTGATCCTGCCCGCCTACAACGAGGCGGAGCGGATCGACCCCGCGCTCGACGAGCTGTTCGGCTACCTGCGACGGCGCGACGACCATGCGCGCGATGGGGCGCCGGGCGCAGCGGCCCTGCCGGCCTCGATCGACATCCTGGTGGTCGACGACGGCAGCAGCGATGACACGGTGGCGCGTGTGGAGCGCCGGCCGGAAGCGTCCGGTTCCTTGCCCGGTGTCGACCTGCGCGTGCTCCGCGTGCCGCATGGCGGCAAGGGCGCGGCCGTCCGGGCAGGCATGCTCGCCGCCGCCGGTGACCTCGTGGTCTTCGCCGACGCGGACATGGCGACACCGCCCGACCAGCTCCCGCTCCTCGTCGCCGCCCTGGCCGACAACGAGGTAGCGCTCGGCTCACGCATCCAGGCCGACGGCTCCGACATGCGTGCCAGCCAGCCCGGCTATCGACGATTGCTCGGCAAGGCGTTCCACCTCCTCGCCTCCCTGTGGGTCGTCGGTCCCGTGCAGGACACGCAGTGCGGCTTCAAGGGGTTCACCCGTGCCGCCGCACAGGACCTGTTCAGCCGCCAGCGCATCACGAGCATCGTGTTCGACGTGGAGCTGATCTACCTCGCCCGGCGGCGTGGGTACCGGCTGGCCATCGTCCCGATCCGCTGGTTCGACAAGCGCGGCTCGCGGATGCGTGCACGGCCGGCACTCGCGGTGCGGGTCGCGTGGGACCTGTTCCGGATCCCGCTCATGCACCGAGGGAGCCGGCGCAGGGCCATCGAACGGGCCTGATGGATCGAGACGCCCTCGCTCGGTCGGCGCGGGCTGCGCTGCCGATCGTCGCGATCCTGTCGTTCGCCGCCGGCGTCGGCGCGACGCTCGCGGCCGCAGGCGACACGCTGGGCTACGACTTCCTTGCCTACCACCAGGCGGCCGTACGCCTGCTCGATGGCCAGCCGCTCTACGACATGTCGTACACGGAGACTGGCGGATTCGGCCTGTTCTACTACCCGCCGACGTTCGCGCCGCTGCTGCTGCCCTTCGGCGCGATCGACAGCCTGCCGGCGACGTGGGCGTGGATCGGACTCTCGCTGGCCGTGTTCGTGGTCGGGCTGGTGGCCCTCCCGACCTCGAGACCGGTCCGCTGGTGGATCCTGCTCCTGAGTGGCTGGTCGTTCCCGTTCGTGTATGCCGTCAAGCTCGGCCAGGTCGGTCCCATCCTGTTCGGCCTCTTCGCCCTCGGCTGGCGCTGGCTCGACCGGCCGGTCGGGCTAGGGATCACCGCCGCCCTCGGCGCGGCGATCAAGATGCAGCCGGGGCTGATCCTCATCTGGGCGCTCCTGTCCCGCCGCTGGGCCGCCGTGGCGTCCGGCGCGGTGCTCCTGGTCGTGTTGGCCGTCGCGGCGACCCTCCTCGCGGGTCTGACCTCGTGGGTCGACTTCCTGACCCTGCTGCGCACGGTCAGTGATCCCATCGCCACGGAGCGCAACCTGACGCCGGGCGCGGTCGCGTTCCAGTCCGGCGCCTCGCCAGAGCTCGCGGCGGCGATCCAGCTCGTGAGCACGGTCGGAGTCGCCTTCGTCGTGCTCGCCGCGATCCGATCGGCCACCGACGAAGCGTCGTATCTGGTGGCGGTCGTCGCGAGCCAGCTGGTCTCGCCGATCCTGTGGGACCACTACGCGATGCTCCTGCTGCTGCCGGTCGCCTACCTCCTCGCCGCCGGGCGGTGGTGGGCGGCGATCATCCCGGTCGTGACGGCGTGGCCGCTCGTCGGGCTGACCCCAGCCGTCGTGTATCCCGTCGCGTTCTGGATCACGCTCGTCGTGACGTTCCTCGTCGGCCGTGCCGCGCGTGATCCACGTCAGAGCCTGGGTGAGCGGTGGGCGACATGACGGGCCGCCTCGAGCGCGCGACCTGGGTGGGCCTCGGGATCGTCATCGTGTCAGCCGTCGTCTTTTGGCTAGCCAATCGGTCGTTCGATGCCGGCCGGGGGGACTTCTTCTACCTCGCCGACGCGTTCCTGCACGGTCGTACGTGGCTGACTCGCCCCCTTGGGCCGTACGACATCATCCCCGTCGAGGGGCGGTACTACGTCCCCTTCGCGCCATTCCCGGCCATCGCCCTCATGCCGGTCGTGGCCCTGCTCGGACCGATCCTGGCCGACCAGTTCGAGTCGGGCATCAACGCGATCCTGGCAGCGGCGTCCGTCGGCATGTGCTGGTGGCTGCTCGGTCGCGTTCGCGTCACGAGCCTGACCGACCGGGCGTGGCTGGTGGTCCTGTTCGGGTTCTCCACCCAGATCCTGTGGGTCACGACACGGGGTGGCGTCTGGCACACCGGCCATCTGATCGCCACGATCCTGACCTTCGCCTGCCTGATCGAGCTGTTCGGCCGGAGCCGAGCGTGGATCGTCGGGCTGTGCGCGGGGGCGGCGTTCCTGACACGTGCTCCGCTCGCGTTCGCGATCCCGTTCTACGCGCTGATGCTCCACCCGACGCTGGATAGCACGGTCGCCTCCGATCTCCGGGGGCAGGCAGGCGCCTACGCCGCGCGCGCGAAGGATGCGATCCCGTGGCGGCGCTGGATCCCGTTCGCCCTCGGCGTCGCGCCGTCGGTGGTCCTCTTCTTCGTGTACAACCAGATCCGATTCGGCACGTACCTCGAATCGGGCTACGCGCTGGCGACGCTCCCATCGTGGTTGGAACGGCAACGGGCACTCGGCCTGTTCTCGCTGGCTCACGTGCCGATGAACCTCGACTACTTCCTGGTCCATCTGCCGCGTCCGATCGCCGGCTGGCCGTTCATCCGACCGGACGGTCTTGGGATGTCGGTCCTGATCACGAGCCCAGGTCTGCTTCTTGCCCTGCGGGCCGACTGGCGCCGGGCGCGGACCTGGTGGCTCGCCGGCGCCATCGTCGCGGTGCTCGTCCCGACGCTCCTCTACTACGGCGGCGGCTGGCTCCAGTACGGCTACCGGTACTTCCTCGACTCGGTCCCGTTCGTGATGGCCCTGTGTGGGATGGCCGCAACGTCCCGGGCCGGGATCGGCATGGGCTGGAAGGCCCTCATCCTCGCCGGCGTCGCAGTGATGGGCATCGGCGTCTATTGGGCGTACAACCTGTGACGGAAGCAGCGGCCGTCACCGCGCCGGAACAGCGCCGCGGCCGCGTGTCGATCTGGCTCCTCGTCCTGGCCGCGGTCGGTGGCTGCCTGCTGCTCATCGTGGCCGTCATCCGCTGGGGAACCCCGTCCGACGAGTACGCCTATTGGCTGGCCGCGGAGCGCCTTCTCGCCGGCCAGCCCTTGTACGACCCGACGGCCCAGCCGGGGACGCCGTACGCCTACTTCTACCCACCGCCGCTCGCGCAGGTGTTGGCCCTGTTCACGGCGGTCGTCCCCGATGGCGTCTACGTCGCCGCCTGGACGGTCCTGCTGCTCGGCTGCCTGTGGTGGATCGCCGGGCGCAAGCCATTGGTCGCCCTCGCGCTCGTCGCGTTCATCCCTGTCGCGATCGAGCTGTGGTATCGGAACGTCCACCTGGTGCTCGCCGTCCTCGTCGTCCTCGGGTTGCGCCGCTCGCCGGTGTGGCTGGCGGTCGCGGCGGCCATCAAGGGTGCCCCGGCGATCGGGCTGATCTACCTGGTCCTTGCCCGGCGCTATCGAGACGCCTTCGTGATGGGCGTCGCCGGTCTCGCCATGCTGCTCGTGAGCGTGGCCGTGTCACCGGACGCGTGGCGCCGATTCCTCGAGGTCGTCGTGGCCGATGCGGCAGGTGTCGGAGCGAGCATCGTGCCGATCCCATTCGGGGTCCGTGCGGTGGCGGCCCTCGGACTGGTCATCGTCGCCGGCCTGATCGCCCGGCGGTCGACCTCCATGAGCCGCGGCAGCGGTCTCAGCTCAGACCCGCGGATGGGCGATGCGCTCTTCGTCGTGGCGTTGGTCCTGGCGAACCCGACGTTCTGGGTGACCTCGTTGAGCATGCTCGTCGCGCTCCTGCCGTTGTGGCAGACCGGGCCTCGCGCGCCGGTCGACGCCGCCGCAACGACATCGGACCAAGGCGAGAGCTAGCGAGCGATCCCGCACCCGATCACGACGTCCCGCACATGGATCGTCGCCTGCGCGTCGCGATAGCGCTCGGTCCATCCCGTCGCCGTGTCGAGCCATCGGCTGAGCGGCCCATCGACCGGCACCATCACCAGCTCGACGTCATGATCGGCGAGCCAGGGCGCCGGATCCGATGCGACGCGCTCGATCGCCACCTGCTCGCGGACGGCCCGTTCCGCGGACTGCCCGTACGCACCGATCTCGATGTCGGTCGCCCACGTGATGTATCCGCCCCAGCCGTAGTCCGCGAGCATTCGACCGCGACACCCGCCGACCAGGAGCGCGTCGACGGCCGCGACCGGTAGGCGGTGGCGGATCGCCGCGTCCTGCGCCGTGGGAGCGATGAGCGTCCAACCGACGAGCTGGATCGCACTGACGGCCACGGCCGTCACCACGGCGATCAGGATTCGTGAGGGGCCGTCGTCGGTCGCCTCCAGGGCGGTGGATGGCGCGCCCGATCTCGCCGGCACCCGGGTGACGACGCGCGCCATGAGCGCCGGTGCGATCGCCACGACAAGCAGACACGCCGCGAGGGCCACGAAGCGCGCGCTGATGAGGGCTGCGATCGTCCACGCCGCGGTCGTGATCGACACGAAGGCGTCCGGACGGCCGCGATGGGTGGAAATGAACAGCCAGGTGGCCGCGGCGAGCAGGACCACCAAGGGCAGGAACCCGATTGACGCCAGGTCCGGCGGACGCCACTCGACGATGTCCGTCGTGAACGCGCTGGCGACGGCGCGATCGAACGGATAGACGAGCAATCCCGGCCCGTACGGGTTGAAGGCCGTGCCGGCGATGCCTGCTAGTCCGGCGGCGATCATCGGACCGATCGAGCGTCGCGGCCAGTGGGCGAGCCGGGCGCCGATCGGCAGCGCGATGACGGCCAGGCTCACGCACGCGACGAGAGCCAGGATCGCGCTGCCGTGGAGGTTCGCCCAGAGCAGGCCGATGAACGGCATCGCGATCAGACCGCGTCGCTGTCCCGAACGCAGGTAGCGGGCCAGCACGAGCACGGTCGCGAGCACGAACGCGAGGTCGAGGGTCTGCGCTCGCGGCGCCCACGCCGGTAGGGCGGCGATGACTGCTGCCAGGATCAACCCAGACCGCACGAGCGGTGGTGTCGATGGAGCCACCGTGCCGATCAGCCACCACAGCAGGAGCACGACAGTGGCCGTCACCGGGAGCGCCAGCAGGCTCGTGCCGGTGGCACCGAGCCACTGGTAGGCCGTCGCGATCAGGACGTCCCATGCCCAGCTGTGGACGACGAGGCGGTCGCCGGCGGTCAACCAGCTGGCGGTCTCGACCGCAGGGATCCCGTCACCACGGGTGATGACCTCCCCGAGGGCGATGTGCCACCAGGCATCGGGGTCCACCTGTGGTCGCCACGTCGCGACCCACGCCGCGACCGCCACGATCGCCGCCAGCGACCGTCCGCGGGCTCCGTCATCGGCGAGCAGTCGCCCGACCCGCGACATCTCCACGCGGCCGATGGTAGGCGAACCGCCCGCCCGGGCGGGGACATGACACACTGCGCCGATGCGAAAATCGGCCGCCGTGATCGGCATCTTCATGCTGTCCGGCGCGGCAGGACTCGTCTACGAGATCGTCTGGTCGCGCCAGCTCGTGCTCGTGTTCGGCAACACGACACAGGCCGTGTCAGCGATCCTGACCGGCTTCTTCGGCGGCATGGCGATCGGGGCGTTCGTCGGCGGCCGGATCGCGGATCGGGTCCGCTCGCCGCTGCGGATGTACGGGCTCCTCGAGATCGCGCTGGTCGTGGTGGTGCTCGTCACGCCGCTGACGTTCGGGCTCATCCACGAGGTGTACCGGGGCATCTATCCGGCCCTGGAGTCGACGCCGTTCCTGGCGCTCGCCCGTCTCCTGCTCGCCGTTCTGGCGCTCGGGCCAGCCACAGTGATGATGGGCGCGACGTTCCCGGCGCTCGTCCGTCACTTCGCGAGCTCCGTGACCTTGAGCCAGGCATTCGGGCGGCTGTACTCCGCCAACACTCTTGGTGCGGTCCTTGGAACGGTCCTCGCCGGCGTGGTCCTCATCGAGCTGTTCGGTCTGTCAGGAGCACTCGCCATCGGGGCCGGTTGCTCGCTCATCGCCGGCGTCATCGCGCTGTGGTTGTCGCGAGGTACCTCGTCGGCGCGTGGCGACGGCGCGCCTGCCCACGACGGTCTTGGGGTGTCGCCGGCGCTGGCCGACCGAGCGCGAGGAGCCGTACCGTGGCTGCCGCTGGTCATCGCCTTCGTGTCCGGGATCACGTCGCTCGGGTACCAGGTGACGTGGACACGGCTATTGGCTTCGGGGACGGGCGGATACACGTACGTCTTCACGGTGATCCTCGCCCTGTTCCTGGTGGGCATCGCGCTCGGTGCCGTCATCTTCGACCGCATCCGGCCCCGCATCGGCGATCCGGTGCGGGCGCTCGCCGTGACCCAGCTGCTCGTGGCGATCCTCGCCATCGCCGGCCTGATGCTCGTCATCGCCGACCCGCGTCCCCTTGATCCGGGCGACCTCGTCGGCTCCGTCGGGGTCCTCGTCGGCTCGGCGATCCTCGTCGTCCTGCCGGTCACGACGGTGCTGGGGATCGCCTTCCCGACGTCGTCCGCGCTGCTCCGGGACGATGCGGCCCACGCGGGCGGCGAATCGGGCGCGCTCCTCGCCGCGAACACGTTCGGCGCGATCCTGGGGAGCCTCGTCATCCCGTTCGTGCTCATGCCGACCCTTGGCTCGCCGTGGATCATCGTGGTACTGGCGTTGATCAATGCCGCGCTCGGCACCTGGCTGGCGTTTCGCGCCTCGGCCGGGGCACGACCGTTGGCACTGGTGGGGGCGCTGGTCGTCATCGCGATCGTCGTCCTGAGCCTGCGCCCAGGCGCGGTCGTGCAGCCCAACGAGGCTGTCATCCGTTCGATGGGCTGGCAGCTGTTTGCGTCACGCGAGGATGAGATCGCGTCGGTCCAGGCCGGCCAGAAGTCCTTCACGCCCGAGCTGTGGGTCGGCGGCACGTCGATGACGCTGCTCACGGTCGACGCCAAGCTGATGCCGATCCTGCCCCTCATCGCCCGGCCGGACTCCGACCGAGCCCTGGTCGTAGCATTCGGGATGGGAACGGCCTTCCGGGGCGCGCTCATCGCCGGCATGCGAACCGACGCCGTCGAGCTCGTCCCGACGGTTCCGCGCATGTTCGGGTACTACTACGCGGACGCGGCCGACGTGCTCGCGGACCCCGATGGTCGGGTCATCGTGGCCGATGGGCGGAACCACCTCGAGCTCGCCGCGGAGCGCTTCGACATCATCGTGACCGATCCGCCTCCGCCGATCGAGAGCTCGGGTGTGTCGGTGATCTCGTCACTCGAGTATTACGAAGCCGGCCGCGACCACCTGGAGCCCGGCGGCGTGATGATGCAGTGGGTCCCGTTCGGTGCGGCTGAGGTCGATCTGAAGGAGCACATCCGGACATTCGCGGCCGTCTTCCCGGAGTTGCTCGTGGTGCGCGGTGCCGGCGGCTACGGGTTCTACATGCTCGGGTCGACGGAGCCGATCGCGCTCGATCCCGCCGTCGCCCGGACCGTGCTCGCCCGACCCGGCGTGCTCGAGGACATCTCGTCGGCGTACGACTCGCCGGCATCGACGGTCGACGACTGGCTGGCCGTGATCGACCGCCAGACCTGGATGACGGCGGATGCCGCTCGGTCTTACGTGGGTGACGGCCCGCTGATCACCGATGATCGGCCCCGACCGGAGTACTTCCTGTTGCGTCGCTCGCTCGGCATCGGCGGGAGCTGACCCGGCCCGTCAGCCCGTGGCGGCGTTCTTCAGGCCCGTCGCGCGTTCATAGGTGAGGTCGCGGTCGGCCATGACGCGGAACCGGCTGGACAGGACGTAGGCCGCTCCGTACAGCACCACCACGACGATCAGCAGGGCGCGGAAGCCGGTCACCAGCGCGAGATACTCGAGGGCTCCGCCGACCATGGCGCCGATGAGGTTCGACGCGAACGCCATGTCGGCCGAGTCGGTGTCCCGGAACGAGTGCGTGAAGACGAGGTTTGCGAAGAACACCGGCGCGAACGCGATGACCCCGCCCACGACGTAGCGCAGGCCGGCTGGCTCGATGAGCAGCTTGTCGGGTGGCAGGAGGTAGGCGAGAGCGATCGCGGCGAACAGCGCCGCATACAACGGCGCCGGGTTCTGCGGCCGGAAGCGGGCGTTGATGCCGATCGCCAGCAGCACGCTCGCGAGGATCGCGAAGAAGGTCAGGGCGTTCACGATCCAAGTGGTCCCGAACAGGAGGCTGAATGACACGAGGCTCTTGGTCTCGAGGAGCATGAACGCGATGCCGAGCACGAAGAAATGCGGGCTGAAGCGGCGTACCGATGTCGACGTCACCCGTGCGGCGGTGACGATCGCGCCGATGGCGAAGAGGACGATGAACGCGAGCGCGGCGAGGTAGTACGGCGCGACGGCCGCGGTTCGGAGGTAGAGGAAGGGCCAGTCGTCGGTCGCCTGCTTGGGCTCTGGCGCGCCGACCTCCGGAACCTTGTCGACGACGTCGCCCGGTGGCGGCTGGCCGGCCAAGGCATCGACGGCCGGGCCCGCCCCGAGCACGGCCTCGACACGGCCGACGAGACGAACGATCCGGTCGGACTCGAACACCGTGCCGAGCATCGAATTCGAGCTTGGCCACGATCCATGGCTCGCGGTACAGGTTGTACATGATGAACATGCCGTCGGTGTCGAGGTGATCCCTGGCCGCCGCGAAGGACTCTTCCGTGAACAGGAACGACTCGAGACGGACGTTCGCGGCTGAGCTGGCGAGGGTGAGCGAGTCCGTGAGGGCGTAGACGATCAGGTCGTAGCGCTCGGTCGTGGCGTTGAGGAACGCGCGGCCGTCATTGACGTGGACCGCGACTCGCGGATCGTCGTAGACCCGCTCGGGATGGAAGTCCTTCCCGATGGTCGCCAGACCCGGGTCGATCTCGACAGCATCGACATGCTTGGCACCGCGCGACAGGGCGAGCGCCACATCCGACCCGGAGCCCGCTCCGATGATGAGGACCCGGTCGAATGTCCGGCCGGGGAACCAGCGATAGACCTGGTCATGAACCTGGCTCTGCGCGGCTTGCTCCGCGGTGAGGATGTTCTGATGCGGGATCCCATCGACCGACAGGCTGAATGGTGCTCCGGCCGTCGGTGAGACAAGCGACGTGCGCTCGCGATCGGCCGTCCAGGCCGAGATCCGGTAGTAGGGCGACCACACCTCGCCCGATGCGTTGGCGACGATGGCGTTCGACACGATCACGAGAGCCATCGCACCACCGCCGATCGCCGACCACGGCGTGAGCCCCGAGCCGAGCCCGAGCAAGAGCAGCAGCAGCCCGGTGATCGCGAACCAGACGGTAGGATCGGTCTGGAGGAATGCCAGGATCGCGAAGGCCGCGATGCCGAGCATCGAACCGGCGATGTCGATGGCGTAGGCCTTGAGCGGAGGCATCGCCCGGAACAACGGTCCGAGGGGCAGGGCCAGCGTCGCGACCAGCGCGGTGACCAGGACGACGAGCAGGGGCAGGACCACGAAGTTGGCGTCGGCGCTCGTCGATTGCTCCAGGCCGAAGAAGAACTCGTTCGGGTCTCGCGCCTGGAAGTTCAGCTGGGCGCCGAACACCAGCAGGGTCGTCGCCAGGAGCAGGATCGGGAACGGCGAGATCGGCAGCCGGACACCGCGCCGCCCGAGCAGGATGCCCAGGCCGATGCCGAGGAAGCTCGCCATCAGGAGGAAGTTGCTGAAGAAGCCGACGTAGCGGACGTTGGCTGGGATCCACCGGATCAAGAGCAGCTCGACGAACAGGACCGTCGCACTGGTGAGGAACAGGCGGACGGGAGCCCCGGCGAGCCACGGGACCGCAGGCAGAGGCGTGCGCGGGTCAGGCAGTCGTGATGGCATCGGACGCGAGCGTACGCAGCGCGGTGCGCGTCGTCACCAGCCTCGGTGGTCCCGGCGGCACGGCCGAACGTACTACGGCACGTCCCGTTGCGGCGACAACCACCTTCGGCCACCCGATGCTATCCTCGGAGTCCATGACCGCCCCCACGCTCGATGCGGAGCCTGCGTGTCCAGGGTCCCTCGAACCACGACTTCCAGCCGATCCCGAACCGGCGTCCGCCTACGCCGAAGAGCGCGCGTTCGACGCCATCCCCCGCTCGACCTGGGATCGGCTGGCGGCCCGAACCCCGTGGGTGACCCCGTTCTCGGCGTGGGCCTTCCACCGGGCCTGGTGGGACGCGTACGGGGCTAACGCCCACGACGAGACGCTCGTGGTCTGCCGGGGGGACGGGCCCGGCGACACCGAGCCGATCGCGATCGTCCCGCTCATGCATCGACACGAGGTCGAGCCGACCGACGTCGACACGCACACGACGATGCGCCACGGATCGGACCTGCGACTGACGCCCGTGCCACCGACCGCGACCGCGATCATGATGGGTGCCTCGTACCACGCCGATTACGCGACGATCCTGTGCGACCCGGCGGACCTGCCGGCCGTCTCGCGGGCCGTCGCCGGCTACCTCGCCGGCCCGGTCGGCCGCGACTGGGACGTGGTCGACCTGCGCCGTCTGCGCTGCACGGACCCGACCGGGAGGGAGCTGGCCGCGGCCCTGGGCGCGCTCGAGACGGCGCTCGGCTGGACGGTAACGCTCGAGCGTGAGGACGTGTGCCCGGTCGCGACGTTCCCCGGCGGCGTCGACATCGAGGGATACCTCGCGACCCTGGGCAAGAAGGAGCGGCATGAGATCCGTCGCAAGGTCCGGCGGGCGGAGGCGCTCGGCGAGGTCCGCCTCGTCAATTCGACCGATCCAGCGGCCGACCTCGACATCTTCATCGAGCTGCACCAGCGGCGCTGGGGTGCCGATGGGCTCTTCCCGCCGACACCCGGTGGCGACCAGAGCCGGGTCCTGTTCCGGCGGTTGTTCGAGCTGTTCGGCCCGGGCGGATCGTTCCGCATGAGCTTCCTGTGGGTGGGCGACCGGCGGATCGCGGCCGGCGTCCACTTCGAGACCCCCGACGAGCTCCTCTACTACAACGCCGGGATCGATCCCGAGGCTCGCGAGCTGTCGCCGGGCGTGCTGATGGTCTACGCCTACGTCCGACGCGCCCTCGAGCGTGGCATCCGCCGGATGGACTTCCTCCGCGGCGACGAGTCGTACAAGTACGAGTGGGGCGCGGTCGATGAGCCGGTCCAGCGCCTGCTCGTGCGGCGGGGAGCCTGATAGGCACCGGGCACCTCCGGCACGATCCGTGCTCTGACACCGTGCCGCGGCCGGTTCCGGCGGCGCCGATGTCGTCGGGCGACGACCGGATCCGGGTCGTCGAGGTGCTTGCCACGGGGACCAGCGGCGGCGCCCAGGAGCACCTCTTCGGGCTCGTCAACCGGATGGATCACGCGCGCTTCGACGTGTCGATCGTGTCGCTCTCGCCGGGCAGCGCGGTCCGCAAGCTGCAGCGAGCCGGCTTCGACGTGCTTGTCATCGATGAACCCGACGATGCCATCGCGGTCGGCGCCCTGGCCGCGCATCTCGTCGATGTCCGCCCGGACATCCTCCACAACCACATGTACCGGGCCGAGCTCGTCGGCACGCGCGCCGCGATCGCCCTGGCCGAGGTCGGCCACCGCCGGCCGTATGTCGTCTCGACGGTCCATTCGAGCCGCGTCCGGTCCGAGGAGGACCGCGAGATGCTCCGCGTGCTGACGCCGCGGATGGACCAGCTGATCGCCGTGTCCTCGATGATCGAGGCCAAGCTCGAACAGGAGGGACGGACGACCGCCCCGATCCGGCGCATCTACAACGGCGTGGACCTGTCGCGCTACGACCACCAGGAGCCGTGCTGCACGCTCCCCGAGGAGTACGGGATGGAGCCCGGCTCGCAGATCGTCGGCGTGGTCGCCCGACTCGAGCCGGAGAAGGGTCACCCGACCCTGCTCGAGGCATGGCCGGCGGTCCTCCGCTCGGTGCCCGACGTCTACCTGCTGATCGTCGGGGAAGGCTCTCGACGCGAGGCCCTGGAAGCCCTCAGCCGACAGCTGCGCATCGCCCATCGGGTCGTGTTCACGGGGCGGCGCGACGACGTGCCGGCCGTGACCGCGGCGCTCGACGTCGCCGTCCTGCCGTCCTACCGCGAGGCCCAGGGCCTGTCGATCCTCGAGGCGCTTGCGCTGTCCCGCCCGGTCGTCGCCTCGAACGTCGGCGGCATCCCCGAGATGATCACGGACGGGGTGAACGGGCTGCTGGTGCCGCCCCACGATCCGGATGCGCTCGCCGCGGCCATCGTGCGCCTGCTCGTGGACCATCCCTTCGCCGACACGCTCGGTCGGGCCGGTCACGACATGGTCCACGACCGGTTCTGCATCGACCTGATGGTCGACTCGGTCCAGTCGATCTACGAACAGGGCGCACGCACCGTTCGCCCTTCCGAGTTCGCCGCCGCGGTCTGAGCGGTCGGACTGGGACCTTCGGCCGGCTGCGGCCGGCCGGTGGCGCCCGCTACCATCGCGCCGTGGAGACGAGTCGGACCCGGCCCTGGCACGCGTCCTGGACGATCGAGCGTGTCCGTGCGCTGATCGATTGGCGGGTCATCGCCGTGGTCATCGGGGTCGCGTATCTAGCGCTGATCCTCATTCGGCCGATGCCGCTGTACGACGCCCGGGCGTATTGGCTGGCCGATTGGGCCGATCCCTACGCCATCTCCGGCGAAGGCGAGACCAACGCCTACCTCTACTCGCCCGCCTTCCTCCAACTGATCGCTCCGCTGCGCGCGCTGCCGTACGAGTGGTTCGGCGCCGCCTGGGTCGTGCTGACCGCCCTCACGCTCGTGGCGATCACCCGTCACTGGCTGTTCGTCGCGCTGCTGATCCCGATCACGATCATCGAGCTCGAGGTCGGCAACATCCATTTCCTGCTGGCTGCCGCCGTGTACCTCGGGTTCCGCTATCCCGCCGCCTGGGCGTTCGTCCTGCTCACGAAGGTGACGCCTGGGGTCGGTCTCATCTGGTTCGTCGTGCGTCGCGAGTGGCGGTCGCTCGCCATCGCGCTCGGTGCGACGGCCGCGATCGCGGCCGTGTCGTTCGTGACGGCACCCGGCCACTGGGTGGGCTGGATCGAGAGCCTCCTCGGAAACGCACGCCAGCAATGGCCGTACCCGCTCTTCCCCGTGCCACTCGCGGTGCGCCTCGTCGCGGCGGCGGCAGCTCATCGCGTGGGGCGCTCACACCGACCGTCGCTGGACGCTCATCGTCGGGTCCACCTTGGCGATCCCCACCCTGTGGCCGGCGAACCTGGCGATGATCATCGGCCTGCCGCTCTTCGTGGAGCGGATGCGACGACGCTGACGCCGGTCCTGACGTGACCCTCTCTCGCTTGTGGGTCGGGTTGGCGATCCTCCTGCCTGTGCTCGGAGCGCTCGTCGCCCGGATGTCTGCGGTCGACCTCGCCTACCACCTGCGCGCCGGCGCCGAGATCCTCGAAGCCCGGGCCATCCCGACCGTCGACACGTGGACGTTCACCGTCGCCGGACAACCATGGACCGACCAGCAATGGGGCGCCCAGGTGATCCTGCGGGCGGTCGAGGCGATCGGTGGCTGGGTCGGGTTGGCACTGGTCCGAGCGGCCCTCGTCGGTCTGATCTTCGGCGGGATCGTGTGGATCGGGCTGCGACGCGGGCTCGATGCGCGGACCAGCGCGCTCCTGGCGATCGCCGCGTTCCTCATCGCCGCGCCGGCACTGGCGCTCCGGCCGCAACTCCTGGGCATGGCCTGTCTCGTCGGCGTCCTCGCCTTGGTCGTGATCCGCAGGGACCACCAGCGGGCGATCTGGCTGGCCCCGGTCGTGATCGCCGTCTGGGCCAATCTGCACGGCAGCTTCTTCCTTGGCCCGCTCGTCCTTGGGCTCGCCTGGCTCGAGGACGTGGCCGAGACCCGTTCGCTCGCGCCGCGGATGCTCGCGGTCACGGGGCTCGCCGTGCTGGCCGCGTGCCTGACACCGTTCGGGCCGATGGTCTGGGCCTATGCCATCAGCCTGTCCGCCAACCCTTCGGTCACGGCCCGGATCACCGAGTGGCAGCCGACATCGCTGCGCGATGTGCCCGGCATCCTGTTCTTTGCCTCGGTGCTCGCCATCGTCGTGCTGATCGCGCGGTCCGGGCGGCGCGTGCCCTGGCCGACCCTTGCGTGGCTCGGGGCGTTCTTCCTCGTCGGGGTGTATGCCCAGCGCGGGATCGCCTGGTGGCCGCTCGGGGCCGCCACCGCGATCGCCGGTGGGATCCTTCCGCCGGCAGCGACGAGGCGCGCCGAGCCGATCGCCATGCGGCGCCTGAACGCCGGTCTGATCGCGGTCCTCATCGTGGCCATGGTCGTCGCCCTGCCAGCGTGGCGCCCGAGGGTCCCGGACTCGGGCCTCCCTGCCGATCTCGTGACGGCCGCTCCGCCTGGGATCACCGCCACGCTGCGCGAGATGACGGCGCCGGGTGACCATGTCTTCCAACCGCAGCCGTGGGGCTCCTGGCTGGAGTACGCCCTGCCGGACCGACGGTTCGCCGTCGATTCCCGGATCGAGCTGTTCCCGCCGGATGTCTGGGCACGCTACGACGACGTCGTCCTCGGCCGAGGTGACTGGCTCGCCCAGCTCGATGCGTGGGATGTCGACGTGGTGGTGACGACGGCAGCCGATGTGGGGTTTGCGGAGCGACTATCGGCGATGGGGTGGGTCGAGGTCCATCGGGACGTCGATGGCGCGGTCTTCCGACGCGGCTAGGACCATCGGTACGGTGACGTCGCGCACCGGGTGTCTAGACTCGTCCCCATGACCCCGAACGCGTCCGATCTCGACGTCGTCGTCCTCGGCGGCGGCGGCCATGTCGGCCTGCCCCTGAGCCTCGTCCTCGCGGATGCCGGCCTGCGGGTCGGGATCTACGACACGAACCAGGCGACGCTCGATACGATCGCCGCAGGCCGGATGCCCTTCCTCGAGAACGGGGCTGAGGAGCTCCTTCGACGGGTCCTGCCGACGGGCCGCCTCGAGCTCGGCACGGATGGCTCGATGATCGAGCGGAGCGAGGCGCTCATCGTGGTCATCGGCACGCCGGTCGACGAGTTCCTCGGGCCGTCGATGACCGTGTTCGAGCGAGCCGTCGATCAGATCGCTCCCCACCTGCGCGATGGGGCCCTGGTCGTACTGCGCAGCACGGTCTATCCCGGAACGACCGAGTACGTCACCCAGCGCCTGGCCCAGAAGGGTTGCTCGGTGGACGTCGCGTTCTGCCCGGAGCGCATCGCCGAGGGCCATGCGCTCGAAGAGCTGCAGACACTGCCGCAGATCATCGGCGCCGACGACGACCGAGCGGCCGAGCGGGCCACCGCGTTGTTCGGCCACCTCGTGTCGAAGATGGTCCGGACGACGACCAAAGAGGCCGAGCTGGCCAAGCTGTTCACGAACACCTGGCGCTACATGAAGTTCGCCGTCGCCAACCAGTTCTTCATGATCGCCGACCAGGCCGGCCTCGATTACACCAACGTGCTGCGCGCGATCCGCGAGGACTACCCGCGCGCGGCGGACCTGCCGGGGCCGGGCTTCGCGGCCGGCCCGTGCCTGTTCAAGGACGCGATGCAGCTGGCCGCGTTCACGACCGACCACTTCCCGATGGGCCAGGCCGCGATGCAGGTCAACGAGGGCCTGCCGGCGTACATCGTCGTCGGCCCTCGAACGGCGCTACGGCGGGCTGCGCGGCAAGACCGTCGGCATCCTCGGGATGGCGTTCAAGGCCGAGTCGGACGACACGCGGGCGTCACTGTCGTACAAGCTGCGCAAGCTGCTGTCGTGGGCCGGGGCGCGCGTCCTGGCGACCGATCCGTACGTCCAGGACGACCGGCTCGAGACGCTCGACTGCGTCCTGTCCGAAAGCGACATCCTCGTGCTCGGTGCGCCCCACAAGGCATACCGCAACCTGCAGATCGGCGGCAAGGACGTGGTCGACGTGTGGGGCGTCCTCGGCGAGGGCATCCGGCTCTGATGCGGATCCTCGTGACCGGCGCGGCCGGCTTCATCAATGGGTATCTCGTCCCCGAGCTGCTCGACGCCGGCCACGACGTGATCGGGCTCGACGACTTCTCGAAGTACGGTCCTCTGACGAAGTCCTACGACGACCACCCGCGCTACCGGTTCGTCCAGGGCGATGCCAAGGACGCCGCCCTCATGCGGGAGCTCGCCGCCGACGTCGACCAGGTCGTCGCATCGGCCGCGATGATCGGCGGGATCAGCTACTTCCACGAGTTCGCCTACGACCTGCTGGCCGAGAACGAGCGCATCCTCGCCTCGACGTTCGACGCCGCGATCGCGGCGCATCGCGATGGGCACCTGCAGCGCATCGTCGTGATGTCGTCCTCGATGGTCTACGAGTCCGCGACGATCTTCCCGACCCCCGAAGGCGCCCAGCTGACCTCGCCGCCGCCGATCTCGACCTACGGCTTCCAGAAGCTGGCGTCCGAGTACTTCGCCCGCGGCGCCTGGGAGCAGTACCAGCTGCCGTACACGATCCTCCGCCCGTTCAACTGTGTCGGCATCGGCGAGCGGCGGGCGCTGCGCGACACGGACATCATGTCCGGCAACGTGAAGCTCGCCCTGTCGCACGTCGTCCCGGACCTCGTGCTCAAGGTCCTCAAGGGACAGGACCCCCTGCACATCCTCGGCGAGGGCGACCAGGTTCGCCATTACACGTACGGCGGCGACCTCGCCCACGGCATCCGCCTGGCTATGGAGTCGGACCGGGCGGTCAACGAGGACTTCAACCTCTCGACCGCGACGTCGACGACAGTGCGCGAGCTGGCCGAGACGATCTGGCACAAGGTCCACGGCCCGGAGCGGCCATTCCGCTTCGTCTCGCGATGCGCCGTTCGAGCACGACGTCCAGCGCCGCGTCCCCGACGTGGCGAAGGCCCACGATGTGCTCGGGTTCGAGGCGACGACGACCCTCGACGCGATGCTCGACGAGGTCATCCCCTGGATCCGCGCCGAGGTCGGGGCGGGCCGGCTGTGAGCCGGCTCCTGCCGGAGCTCTACGACGCACGCTTCGACGAGCGCGAGGTCAGTGCCAAGGACGCCGTCTGGCGGGAGATCGTCGCCTACCTCGGGCGCTTCATCGACCCCTCCGGGCCCGTCCTCGACCTCGCCTGCGACCGCGGCCATTTCATCCGCTGGGTCGACGGCCCGGAGCGCTGGGCGACCGACATCCGGGATGTCCGGTCGGCACTGCCGTCCGATGTCCGGTTCGTCCAGGCGTCGGGACTCGATCTTGCCGACGTCGTGCCCAACGGCTATTTCGGGACCGTGTTCATGAGCAACTACCTGGAGCACCTCGACTCCGGTGACGCCGTGATCGAGCAGCTTCGCGTCGTCCGCCAGCTCCTCCGCCCGGGTGGCCGCGCGATCGTCCTCCAACCGAACATCCGACTCGTCGGCCCCCGCTACTGGGACTTCATCGACCACAAGGTCGCGCTGACCGAGCGGAGCCTCCTCGAGGCCGCGGAGCTCGCCCAGCTGCACACCGTCCGGCTGATCACCCGGTTCCTGCCGTACTCGACGAAGGGTCGACTGCCGACCGACGCCCGTCTGGTCCGCGCCTACCTCCGGTTCCGGCCGGCCTGGTGGCTCCTCGGCCGGCAGACCCTGCTCGTGTGCGAGGCCCGCGTATGACTGGTCCGGAGCTGTCGATCGTCATGCCCGTGTTCAAGGAAGGCGAGGCGGTCGAGCCCGCGATCCGCGCGCTCGTCGAGCAGGTGCGCACGCCGCACGAGCTGCTGGTCGTGTACGACTTCGACGAGGACCCGACGGTCCCGGTCATCGCACGCCTGGCCGCCGAGATGCCGGCCGTGCGCGGTCTCCGCAACGACCTCGGGCGCGGCGTCCTCAACGCGATGAAGGCCGGCATCGCCGGGTCGAGTGGGACCGTACGTCCTCATCTCGATGGCCGACGGCTCGGACGAGCCGCACCTCGTCGACGCGATGGTCGCCCTGGCGCGCGACGGGGCCGACATCGTGGCCGCGTCGCGGTACATGCCGGGCGGTCGCCAGGTCGGCGGCCCGTTCGCTGAAGCGCTCGATGAGCCGCGCGGCCGGCCTCACGCTGCACTGGTTCGCCGGTGTCCGCACCCACGACCCGACCAACAACTTCAAGCTGTACTCCCGGCGCTTCCTCGACGGCGTCACGATCGAGAGCGCGGCTGGCTTCGAGCTCGCCCTCGAACTGACCGTGAAGGCGACGCTCGCCGGGCGCCGCGTCGCCGAGGTCCCGACCACGTGGCGCGACCGGACCGCAGGGCCAGAGCAACTTCAAGCTGCGGGCGTGGCTCCCGCACTACCTGCGCTGGTACCGAAGGGCGTTCGTCGGCCGCTGGCTGGGGCGGCCTCGACGCACCGCGACATGATCGAGCGCCTGCGGTCCGCCCTCGAGCGGATCGGCCTGCCGGCCTGGTTCGCCGTCATCGACCTGCTCTGGATCGCGAAGCCCGACGCCCTCGGCATCGATGCACGCCACTACCAGAACGCGGCGAGCGCCTGGCTCGCCGGTGGCGATCCGTGGGCCGTGACCGAGTCGGGCATCCCGTACGCCGCCGGTCCGCACACGCTGCTGTTCTATGCCCCGACGAGCGTCCTGCCGCTGACGATCTCGACGTGGGCCTGGCTGCTGGCCGGTCTGCTCGCGTCGGTCTGGCTGGTCCGGCGCCTCGGCCTGCCGATCTGGTGGCTGGCGTTCCCGCCGCTCCTGCACGGCATCTGGAATGGCAATCCCCAGACGATCGCGCTGGCCTTGCTCGTCCAGGGCAGCATCGTCGGCGCGGTGCTGGCGGTCGGCCTCAAGCTGTACGCCGCGATCCCGTTGCTGGCGCGCTGGCGGCACCTGGTCATCGCCGGTCTGGTCGTCGGCCTCGTCACGCTCGTGCTGCCATGGCAGCTCTACCTCGACCGCGGTCTCGGCGTCGGCAGTCACCTCCAGACCGCCTGGAACGGTAGCGCCTGGCGGCTGCCCATCCTCATCCCGCCGACGCTGGTCGCCCTGTGGATCCTGCGCCGTCGCGGGGCCGAGTGGTTCGCGGTCCCGGCGCTGTTCCCGGCGACCCAGTTCTACTACGTCGCCATGGCCCTGCCGGCCCTGGCAGGCCGCCCGGTCGTCGCGGCGCTGCTCGCCCTGCCCATGGTCCTCATGACCCCGCTCGTCGTCATCGGCCTGGCCGTCCTGACGGCGCTGGCGCAGGATCGGCTGGCGTGGCGATCAGGGGATGGGCGCCCCTTGGATGAGCCGGCGGCGCGCCTCGGCGAGGATCTCGGGAGGGATGGGGCGCACTGATCCGGGCACGAGGCGATCGGTCCGCGGATCGCCGAACTGCGCCGCGATGCGCCGCAGGGATTCGGGTGACGGCACCAACACCAGGGAGCGTGACGTGTCGACACCGGGCGGCAACTCCGGTTCGAGGGCGACCGTCACCAGGGCACGCGTCATGTCGGCCCGTTGGAGGAAGAGCTCGCGGCCCGCGATCAACAGGCGCCCGTTGAGGATCAGGGCCGCGGTCGCCCAGACCGCAAGCCCGGCCGTCGTGAACAGCCGCTTGCGGCCGACCGACGTGCGCTTGATGCCGCGGACGAGCACGCCGGCCGCCACGATGGCCAGGATCGCCGGGTTGTAGAGATAGCGGGTGTACTCGGCATAGCCCTCGAAGATCTGGGCACGGATCAGCGCGGCGAGGGCGTACTGGGCGACGACGGCCAGCGCGATGCCGACGACCCGCGGCGATCGCAACCGACCCGGATGCCGCCAGCCGACCGCCACCACCACCGCGACGAGCACGAGCAGCCCGGCCTCGGGCGGTACGCCGGCCACCACGCCGAGCACGGTCCCGAGCCCGGTCAGCACGAACCGTGGGATGGTGGCGATGGCCTCCAGCGAGAGCGGCGGCCGGGTCGCGTCGAGGCCGTAGCGGCCGATGGCCAGGTACCAGGCGAGAAAGACCGCGGCCGGCAGCACGAGGTACGGCACGAACCGCCGCCAGCGCCGGTCCAGCAGCCACTCGATGCCGACGGCGAAGCACATCACGACCCCGACACCGGACGCGGCCAGGGCACCGAGCAGGAGCAGTGCCACGGCGAGCGCCCGGTTCGGCGTCGGTCGGCCGTCGGTGACCTCCATCGCCAGCAGGCCGAGCAGCGTCGAGCCGACGAACGTGACCTGGAACCCCCAATACAGATTCTCGAACCCGCCGCCGAGCAGCAGCGCGATCGTCGCCCCGATGAGCGCGAACCGCGCGCCCGCCCGGCGCTCGGTGAGTCGGTACACGAGCGTGACCACGCCGAGGTGGAGCAGGACCAAGGTGGCGTGGAACGGGACATAGGAGCCGATACCGAACGTCTCGACCAGCGTCCGGTACAGCAGGACCGGCAACGTGACCCAGTGCTCGTTGTGCGGCTCGAACCACGATCGCAGGTCGCCGAGCGAGCGCGTCTCGATGAACGCCCATTCGTCGGCGAAGAACGTCATTCCGAACCCGAGCCACAGCAGGAGCCCCGTGCCGGACACGAGGATCGCCACGAATGCGATCGTTGCCGGCTCGACGGAGCGGGCTCGGTCGATCACGACCCTGCCGGTCGCCTCCGGCCGAGCTCCACCAGGAACACCGCGGTGATCGCGACGATCGCCACCGAGCCGGCGACCCCGAGGACGCCGGCCACTGGCAGCAAGGAAGCCACGTCCGGCGACGGGGGCACGGCCGCGATCTGGTTCAGGGCCACGATCACGCCGAGCGCGGCCCAGACCCATCGGAGGCGGCGATCCGGGAGCAGCAAGGTCGCCACGACGACCGCGGCGAACGCGTAGCGCTCGTGCATCTGCGTCATGAACGTGAAGAACACGAGAACCGAGGCCGTCGCCCCGACGATCAGGCGGTGGGGCGACGGATCGCGCGCGATCAGGACGGCGATGTACGCGCTCAGGACGCCCGTGAGCAGGTAGCCCACCGTCCGCAGCGTGAGTGGACCGACGAACGCGACGTCGTCCGCGATAAAGCCCTGACCGGGCGTCCCCTCCTGGAGCAGCCACCACGCGTTCCAGGCGTTGAGTGACAACGCGTTGAAGACCTCGTCCTGGTAGTGGCGCAAGCTCTCGATGTAGCCGAACGGCCCGCCCGTCGCCATGAACGGCAGCCAGAGCACCGCCATCACGACGAGTCCGATGAGTGCGGCCCGGCCGACCTCGCCCAGCGCGCCTCGGACACCACCCTGGGTGAGCCCCGTGCCCCAGAACCACGCTGCGAACGGGATGACGAATGGGAGTGCCTGGGGCTTGGTCATGAGCGAGACCGCGAGCAGGGCCGCGGCCAGCCCGTTCCGGCCGCCGATGGCCGCCAGGATGGCGCCCACGGCCGTGATCGTGAAGATCGACTCGTACTGGCCCCACCAGGCGCTGACATAGAACACGACCGGGTGGAGCAGCACGGCCGCGAAGCCGATGGCGGCCCAGTGCGCCCGATCGCGCAGCCCGAAGGCCACGACCGCGGCCAGCCCGATATCGGCGACGGACGCGGGCAGCTTCATGAGCGCCCGCAACGCGGGGTCGGCGGCGTCGGTCGCCGTCGCAAAGGCCGGCTGGATCGCCGCCAGCGCCGCCCACACGTACGCCATCACGGGGCCGAACGTCGACGCGGCCCGCGTCGAGGTTCCCGTAGAGCGTGCCCAGCCCACCGGTCGCGATGTGGTGGACCCAGGCCACGAACTGGTCGAGGTCGCCGCGCAGACCGTCCGCCGGCAGCAGCCAGAGGCGGATGAGGATCCCGGCGGCCAGCGCCGCCACGACGATCAGCTGGTCGGCGCGGCGCATCCCGGCCGCCATCGACTCAGGCGCGGCGGGTCCGCCAGTAGCGCTCAGCCGGGCCGGCGACCTCGCCGCTGACCCCGAGCGCGGCGCCGTACGCGCGGACGGCATCGGCCATCACCTTGGTGCCGTCGAACAGCCGCTCGATCTGGCTCTCGTAGATCGAGATGCCGGTGATCTTGCGCTCGATCTGGTCCCCGATATCGGCGTAGGTCGGGAACAGGCTCACGCCCCCTGGCAGCCCCGCAAGCGCATCGGGCGCAAGCTGGTCGATCGTCCGGAAGTCGCTCCACCAGGCATACGGGAAGTCCTCGTAGAAGACGACGGTCCCGGCGTAGTCGGGACCCGGCATCACCCAGCGGTCGAGGGTCTGCAGGAGCTCGATCCCGGCATCGCGGCAGAGCTGGTGGTCGACGTGCCCGCCCACGCCGAGCGGCAGATAGACCTGCTGGGGTTCGAGCCGCTCGATCTCCTGGCGTAGCAGCTCGGTGATGCTGGCGTCGGCGGCATGCGGCCGGCCAAGCAGCTGCTCGTCGTTCTCATAGCCGCGGAACACCGCATCGGGCAGGTCGAGGAACACGATCGACGCTTCCGCGAAGTAGGCGTACTGCTCGTCCTCGAGGCGACGTCTGGCCATCAGATCGCCGGCCGTCGATGCGTCGATCACCTCCTCGGTGAGGACCGCCCCCTGGGTCGGCAGGCTGTCGATGACCGCCTGGCCGGCCAGCGATTCATTGCGGATGCTGGCCCGTCGATACCACGACGAGCGTTGCCAGAACCGCTTGGCCGCGGCATCGGCATCAGCCTGGGTGGCCTCGAGGGTGTCCTCGTCCGCGACCCATGCCGGCGTGAGCGGAAAGTCGGGGCGGATGTGGCTGCGGTTGAACGCCTCGGTCGACGGCCACATCGTCTTCGAGCCGAACCCGAGCGCCTCGCGCTGGTAGGTCGTCAGGCCATCATTCGCCTCGTTCCCGGAGAAGACCGTGATGATCGTCACGGTCTGGCCGAGCTCCCGCAGGCTGGCGATGAGGCCGCCGCACGAGAGCGCGACATCGTCGGGATGGGGCGCGACGAAGACGTGGGTCATGGCCGGCCGAGTATACCGAGCGACATCGGCCTCATCGGAACCAGCGGCGACGGAGCGACGGGCGTCGCTCCTCGGGGAAGCCGCCTGGCCCCACGAGGGGGACGAAGACCACCGCGCCGTGCGGCGTGTCGTGCCAGTCGTCCCCGCGCCGTTCGACGAGCGTCAGGATCTGGTGGTCGCGCGGCCCGACCGGGATCACGAGCCGGCCACCATCGGCGAGCTGGTCCCGCAGCTCGGTCGGGATCGACGGGGCCGCCGCGGTGACGATGATGCCGTCCCACGGCGCGCCGGCGGGGTCGCCCAGGCTGCCGTCGGTCGTCCGGATCGCGACGGTGCCAGGCAGATCGAGCGCATCGAGTCGCTCGCGCGCCTTGGCCGCGAGGACGTCATGCCGCTCGAGGCTCGTGACGTGTGCCCCGAGCGCCGCCAGGATCGCCGACTGGTAGCCGGAACCCGTGCCGAGCTCGAGGATACGGTCGCCGGGGCGAGGCGAGAGCAGCTCCGTCATCCGCGCCACGACCCATGGCTGGCTGATCGTCTGACCAGCATCGATCGGTACGGCTTCATCGGCGTACGCGCGATCCTGCCGGGCGCCGTCCAGGAACCGGTCGCGCGGCACCTCGGCCATCGCCGCCAGGACCCGCTCGTCGCGGATGCCGCGGTCGCGCAGCTGGTCCTCGACCATGCGCCGCCGGGCCTCGTCAGCGCCCATCGACAGAGAGTAGCCCGCGTCGTGGGCCGCTGTGCCTACGACGGGGACGCGGCCGGGCTCGGAGAGGCGGGTGACGGGCTTGCCGCCGATGGCGATGCCGAGGGGGCCGACGGGATCCGCTCGGGCTGCCCGACGGCGACGCGCTGGGGCTGGAGCTGGCGCTCGCGCCGGGGCTGGCCGGCTCGGAGGCGTCGCGGCGTCGGCGTGGCCAACGGCCGGAGCACGCCACCCGTCCCGAGCAGCACGCCGTTGAGCAGGATCAACACGAAGATCGCGACCGTGGCGATGACGAAGACCTTCGAGACGTCCTCGCGGACGTGGACGGCGATCTCCGAGGGGGTCGGGGCTCTCGTCGTGGCGGCAGCCGCCGAACGGCGTTTGGGGGCCGGCGCCGCGACCGCCGGCCCGACGTCCTCCCCGGCGACCTCGCGCAGGGCGGCCTCGTAGTCGTCGACCGCCGCCTCGTCCGCGTCGACGTCGTCTGCCTCGAACTCGTCATCGTCATCGGCGTCGATGTCGTCGGCCTGGGCCTCGTCCGCGAGATCACCCTCGATGGCATCGATGTCAGCGTCGTCGAGCGTGGGCTCGCGATCGTCGATCGTCGGTTCCCGGTCGTCACGCGGGGAGTCGTCGTCGATGGGCTTAGGCGCGTCGCCGCGGGGGTCGGTCACGGGTGCGTCACTCACTCCTGGGGCTGGGCGCGGGCCGTCGGGTCGGACGGCGCGGGCGGGCGCCAGAATACCCGATACCCGGTCACGCCTCGCGGATCGCCGGCACGAACCAGCCGGCCAGACCGGCGAGCATCGTGACGATCCCGAACGCCGCAAAGACCGTCGTGACGCCGATCACTTCCGCGAGCAGGCCGCCGAGGCCGATGGCCAGGGTCATCGCGCCGTACACGAGCGAGATCCGGAAGCCGATCGCGCGCCCGAGCATCGGGATCGGGGTCCGTTCCTGGAAGAGGGTCTGGCTCGGGATGACGAAGACCATGTTGGCGATGCCGATGCCGAACGCGATGGCGAGCACCAGACCGAGGTTGCCCGACAGCGCCATCAGCGTCGTCAGCAGGCCCAGCACCGTGTAGCCGGCGATGATCATGCGGCCCTTCGCGAGTCGTGCCCCGATCAAGCCGATGACGAAGCCGCCGAGCAGGTTGCCCGCTCCCTGGCTGCCCTCGATGAAGCCGTAGACCGCCTCCCAGTCGAACCCCTGGCTCCCGAAGACGCGCTCGGCGAACACGGCGGTCTGCCCGATGAGCACCCCGACCGTCAGCTGCGCGACCACCGCCTGCAGCGTGTTCGCCAGGAGGACCGGCTCGTTGCGCAGGAACCGCCATCCGGCGACGAGCTCGTTGCGGAACCCGCGTGCCTTGGGCTCGGCCCCGCTCGGCCGGCTCGTCCCGCTTGATCGCACGCGGGATGAGCGTGCTGAGCAGCAGGGCCGAGGCGACATAGGTCGCGGCGTCGAACCAGAAGGCGATCGGCACGGCGTCTGCGACGAGGGCGACGAACAAGCCTGCCAACGGGAAGCCGATGACGTCGGACAGGGTCTCGCCGACCCACAGCGCCGAATTCGCCGTCAGCAGCTCGTCCTCGCGAACAAGGCGCGGCAGGATGGCCACCCGGGCGGGTCGGAAGAAGATCGAGATCGTGGTCAACAGGAAGACGAGCGGGTAGACCAGCAACACGTTGGTCGCAGCCGCGATCGGCATCAGCACGACCGTGGCCGCGCGCAGGATGTCGCTGATGACCAGGACCTCGCGATGGTCCCAGCGGTCGACCAGGGTGCCGGCGATCGGCCCGAACAGCAGGTTCGGCAGCGTGGCCGCGATGAAGACGACGGCGACGGCGATCGGTGAGCCCGTCGTGACGTAGACGATCGCCGCGATGGCGACCTGGTGGACACGGTCGCCGAACAGCGAGATGAGCTGCCCCGACCACAACGCGCTGAACGAGCCGTTGAGGGCGAGTCGGACATAGGGGTGGCGCCGGAGCCGCGCCAAGACCTCCGGGGTGAGTCCGGGGATCGGGATCGCCCCGCGCGGTGGCGCGCTATCCGTCGCGACCGGTGGGTCGGCGCTCGGTGCCGCCAGACGTTGGCGGTCGCTACCAAGGACCGATGGTCGCTGGAGGGCCGCCGACCGCTGCAGCCCGGGGCTGAGGCCCGAGCGTCCGGTCGCGGCACGGTCACCGGCCAGCCGTCGGCGGAGCTCCGCGTCCTCCTCTTCCTCGGTCGCCGTCGGCACGCGGACCACGCCGGCGAACAGGAAGAACGCCAGCCCGAGCGTCAGGAAGATATCGCCGAGGGAGTAGACGTTGCGGATGAATGCGACCGGAGCCGGGATGACGTCGCCGAGGATGAGGAGCCGTCGGAGGAAGTCGCTCGAGGCCGGGTCGACGACGACGTGGAAGGCACGGTTGACGTCGGCCTCGGTCAGTCCAGCGGCGCGGAGAGCCGGCTCCCAGATCGGCATATAGCCGTCGTTGGCGATGATCGCGATCGCGTTCGCGAGGACGCCAAGGAACGCAAGGCTGAGCCCCGGGTAGGTGCGGTTGACCCAGAGGGCGATCAGCAGGACCGAGAACGCCGCCGTGAGGAGCGGCAGCCGGAACCCCTCGACGAGCCCGACTTGGGCGTTGAGGGCCGCCTCGGTCGCGTAGCGGATGACGACGGCAACGACGAGGAGCGACGTCCAGCGAAGCCGGATCTCCGCAAGGTTGCGCAGTCGCCCGCCGGCGATGAGCCCGAGAACGAGCCCGAGCAGGATGCCGCCGATCAGCATCGGGTCATGATGCTGGACGGCCGAGGGGCTTCGTCAGGCCTGCTCGGGTGCTTGGGGCGTGGTGGGCAGCGTGCTCGTGGCCGGCGGATTCGCGAGACGAGTCGCAGCCGCCTGGCCGAGCAACGGGATCGGTCGCGGTTGGACGGTCCGACCCGGGTCCTCGACGCCCTCGACGTGATGGGTCTGGACGAAGGCATCGACGACCACCGGATCGAACTGGATGCCGGCGAACTTGCGCAGCTCGGCAAGCGCTTGCTCGGCCGTGAGCGGCGTCATGCGATATGGGCGGGCGGCGGTCATCGCCTCGAAGGCGTCGGCCACGTGGAGGACGCGGGCAAGCTTGGGGATCTCGTCGCCGATCAGCCGATCCGGGTAGCCCGAGCCGTTGTACCACTCGTGGTGGTGGCGGATGATCGGCAACTCCGGGGCGAGCTTGGTGACTGGCGCGATGATCTGCGCGCCCAGCACCGGGTGCGCGTTCATGATCATCCGCTCCTCCTTGGTAAGGCGCTCCTGCTTGTTCAAGACCCGGTCGGGCACGCCGATCTTGCCGACGTCGTGGAGCAGGCCGCCCCACTCGAGTGCTTCCAGCTCGGCATCGTTCACGTGCATGACTCGACCGATGTCGACCGAGATCTCCTTTACCCGATGGCTGTGTTTCGCCGTGAATGGATCGCGCTTGTCGACGGCCTCAGCGAGCGCGCCAATCGTCTGGGTGAACATCTCCCGCATCTCGATGAAGCGCTGATAGGCAAGTCTGGTTGAGTACAGCGGAACGGCGAAGAGTGCTGTTGCCCACCACTGGATCCCGTACACGATTGTCATGAGCCAAGACAGAGGTGCGAGCGCCACCACGCTGCCCAAGATGCCACGAGCGTCACCGAACAGAACATCTCGAGGCGCCTGCCCAGTGCGGAGCCCAAGGGCGATCGAAACGAGCGCGAGATTCAGTGGAAATGAAGAGGGTCGCCGCGACCATGGCCGTCACGAAGTCCCAGGCGATCCCGTTTCCTAAACCGAGCAGGACTTCGCGAACGGCACTGGCGAGAACGGCAGGAAGCACGAGGACGGCGTGATTGGCCAGGCTTCCGTACCAGGGAATGCGACCGCGAAGTTCTCGAAGCTCGGTTGTCCCTAGGGCCGCGACCCATCCAGCAACTGCCGGCCCCCCAAGGAACATGGCGCCCATGATTGGCGCGATGGCGACCGCCTGCTGTGTTCCCCGGGGCAGCTGGACCGGAAAGGCGGATCCGACAAGGGTGAGAACGGTCCAGTAGAGGATCCCGAGCGTGTACTCAAGCGCCGGCGTAGCCGCAATTGCGCCGAGCGGGATCTAATGGTCGTTCGGCGGAAACAGAAAAGTCGCGGCCACCAGCGCAAAAGCGCCGATGACCACGACGGCCGTGACGTATAGCTTGAGGGACTTGGGCATCGCTACATGACCACCGATCTCACTCTACCGGCAGTGCCGAGAGTGGGGTAATGGGTCATCCGTACTAGAAACCTCTAAGAGAAGCCCCTCCAGCAAGGGCGATCATCGCGACGCTTCCGAGCGTCAGGATGACGCGAACGAGTCTGTCCCTCATTTTTCTACGCCTTTACCAGGGCTTCGCGGACTCGGGTGCCACAGTGGACCTCCTTCGCGGCCTCCGTGTTGGGGAACACGAAAACCGACCTGACTTGAAGTCGGTCGGTTGCACTAGTCGCTCCGCCTCACCCTAAGTGCCCATTTCAGGTGAGACATCGCCGCGTCCGAGCGTATTGACGGTTCTTCCTAGTACTGGGGTACTAGCAAGTGGCCGGACTTTAGGTTTTGCCGACTAAACCGGTCAATACGGCACCTTACCTATCCCTACAAGGATTCGAGCGGAGGGGGCTCGACGCCAAGCTCCTCTCGCACGACCGCCGAGTAGTGGGCGTACTGCTCGGCCGCCGCGGCATGAGCGCCCGTAACGCGGTAGAGGCGGAGTAGGCAGACCTCAATCTGTTCCGCTGTCGGGTCCACTTCCATGGCTCGGCGAGCGACCTTGATGCCGCGGTCGTAGTGGCCGCTGGTGAAGTCATCGAGAACAGCCCGTTCGACGATCTCGAGATAGGCGGCATGAAGCGTGTCGCGATACGCGGCCGCCCATTCCTCGTACTCAAAATCGAGGGCGAATCGACCGCGGTAGGCCAGCGTCAGCCGATCTACGTCCTCAGGATCAGGACGGGGAGGAAAGTCCTTGATGAGCTGACGACAGACCACGCTGCGGCTCGACACCAGGTCGGGATCGAGCCAAATGACATCACTGTCATGGTGGACATATCCCGGCGTCAGATCTTCCGAATAGCTTTCCTCGAAGACCCTCCGCAGAAAGTAGATCGTTTGGTTGAGAGAGTTCACGGCAATCTCGGGATCGAGATCTGGCCAAAGCGCATCGAGGACTTGGTCCCGCGAGGCGGACATCTCATGGCGCGTGACCAAGAACGAAAGCATGGCGAGGACTTTGCGGCGGATGGTCGACCCGAGGACCAGCCTGTCACCAATTTGCAGAGCGATCCTCCCTTGGTCCTCCACCATCACTCGATCGGCGAGCCTGCGGGCGAGCGATCGTCCCAGCGCCGAGGCATCAAGTCGTCGACGGGCCGACCGAGAGAGATTTCTCAAACGCGATATGTCCGACCTTTCCCCAATCTCCTCGAGCAGGTGAGCTGCGGCAATGTTGACGACAGTTCCACCTTGATCCAGGACCTGCCTAAGTGCGGTCCGCCACCGATCTGGGTGCCGATGGGCTGCGCCCGTGACCAAGTCGAGGCTGCCTGCCTCCATCAATTCAAGATGCGCAACAAGCTCCTCCGCAGCGAAAGTCAAGGTCCATGGAGCCGCCCTGCCGATCACCTGAACGGTCCTCCTGAACTCGTCACGAGGGGCCAGTGTGGATTTGAGTAGTTCTCCAAGTCGACGAACGCTCGTGGCACCCTGAGTGCTCGCGAGCTTCGTTGCGCTTCGCAGAAGGCCCTGTGCCGCGTCGTCGCCTCGTACCAACGCGAGATGTGCCTCGGTCATTCGCAAGTTCGCGATCGATCCGACGGCGGTTGGTGTGCCGGTCGGGTAGTCGGCCAGCGCCAGCATCGCGGCGTTTGTGTCACGGCGACGGATCGCAATGCGCGAGCGTGAGATGGCCAACGAGCGGCGATCCGCCAGTGTCTGTGTAGAGACGTCGCCTATGCGATCAAGAATGCCCATCGCCGTCGTGTGAGATGAAAAGGCATCGAAGGCGTCAGCCGATTCGGCGAAGACCTCGTTCGGAACGAACGTCGGGCCACCTGACATGAGTTCCGCTAGTTCGGCTTCGGCAGCTTGGACATCCCCCAATCGCAACAGAACCGACATGCGAAGGACTGAGGCAGACGCTCGCTCCACAGATCCGCCGGTCGCAGCGAGTGCTTCGACGGCTTCGCTAGATTCTCTGAGGGAATCCTGAAGGCGATCCTGCACCAGGGAGTTGAGGCCAAGGTTGAGCATAGTGACGCCGAAATGAAGCGAACTTCTGGCCCTCTGGGACTCCGCCATCGAACGCAGTCGTCGATTTACGTCCTCGATTTCTCGTTCGGTTTGCAGCTTCAAGATCGCGATCGTCATCCGGGCAATGTCGGCTAGGTTCGAATTGAGCGTGACGTCGACCAGCATTCGGGCGAGTCCGACTGCACGTTCTCCATCGCCGTAGTTGGTCGCTAGCGTGATGAGGTTCAGCAGGGCGTGATCGCGCTGGACCGGGTCCGTCACGTCCGAGTCGAGAACCGCCTGGCTTGCGGCGATCGCGGACTCGAAGTCGCCGTGCTGCATGTCGACCCGGCTGAGGATCAGGTCGAAGCCGGGTGGCCGCTGCGTCGGCTGCGATCGGGCCGATGAACGCCTCGGCGAGCGCGTACTGACCGTTGCCCATGATGGTCGGGATGGCACCGGCCAGGATGCCCAGCATCGCCTCGACATCGCCGGCCTCACGGTAGTGATGAGCGGCGATCTGCCAGTCGGTCGGCCGCGGCAGCGATCGCCGCTCGACGATGGAACGTCGCGACGGCCTCCGGTCCATCGATCGCGCGGAGTCGCGCTTCCAGGAAGCTCGCGGACGAGCGGGTGGTACCGCTGATGGGTCCGCAGGTCCGCCTGAGAGTCGGCTGAGGAGCGTCAGGCGCTCGGCGGCGGCGGTGAGTCGAGCCGTGTCCGCGGCATCCCGCCCGGACACGACCTCGGCGAGCTCCGGAGTCACGACCTGGAGGAGCGACGTCTCCATCAGGAAGCGCTGCAGCTCTTCCGGCAGGTCGCCGACGACCTCCTCGGCGAGGTAGTCGTAGAGATCGTGGTCGGCGCCGGTGAGGGTCCGAACGAAGCGGCGGATCTCCGCGGGCGATCGATCGCGCAGCGCAGCCTGGACCAGCTGCAACGAAGCGATCCAGCCTTCCGTCCGTGCGGCCAGATCGGCGAGGACGTCCGGGTCCAGCGGCGGCCGTATGTCTCGTTGAAGAGCCGGGCGGTCTCGGCCGCATCGAATCGCAGGTCGTCCGTGCCGAGCTCGGCGACCTCACCGACGGCGCGCAGCTTGGACAGCGGGATGGCGGGGGCTCGGCGGCTCGCGAACGCGATGGTCAGCCGCTCGGGAGCCCGGGCGACCAGCTCACGCGCGATGTACCGGACATCGGCCGCGTCGTCGACGAGGTGGAAGTCGTCGAGGATCAGCACCGCCCCGCCGACGGCGATCGACGGCAGTTCGCGCACGAACGCGTCGAGGACGGCTCTCGGTCGGGACCGCCCGGCGCCGGCCTCCGCCAAGAGGGCGGCTGTCCTCGGCGCGAAGCCCGGATCATGCTCGCGACCCGCGGCGACCAGGTGATGCAGGAACGGTGACCCAGTCGCGGTCGTCCGTGGTCGAGTCGATACCACAGCGTCCGCAGCCGGGTCCGGCGCGAGAAGTCGGCGAGCAGGGTGGTCTTGCCGTAGCCGGCGTCGGCCAGAACGAGGACGACTCGGCCGTGGATCTTCGCTCGCAGCCAGTCGAGCAGACGCGGTCGCTCGAGCGTCTCGTCGCGGAGCGCCGGGCGCTGGACCTTCGGCGATCTGGATCGGGTAGCCGCTGCCTTCGTCGCTCAGGTGGCCACTCCCGGACGGGTCCGCCAGGCGCCGGTCGACCTGGCCGACCGGGAGCGGCGCTCGCTCCAGCGGAGGGCGGAGCGACGGCAACGTCCTGGGCGGCGCGAACGATAGCGACCGCTCGCGCGCAGTGTCAACGGACGCAGTTCGGGGGCGGTCGGACATGGGCGCCATGGTGGCGCGCGGCGACTCAACCCGCGATTAGCTGCCGACGGCCGTCAGCCCTCGTACTCGAAGCCGATCTTCAGCTCGACCCGGTACTCGACGATCTCGCCGTCCTCGACGACGGCGGTCGACTTCACGACCTCGACGGTCTGGATGTTGCGCACCGTCTTCGATGCGGTCGCCACCGCCTGCCGTGCGGCATCACTCCACGAATTGGGGCTGGTACCGACCATCTCGCGGATGATGAAAACGCCCACGCTGTACCTCCTGGGACGACGGTCGGACCGGGTTTCTCGGTCCGACCATCATGCCACGAGGCCGCCGACGGTCAGACGTGCGCGGGCGTCTCGAGCGTCCCGGCGCGGACCTTGTCGAAGCAGGAGCTGCAGTAGACCGGGCGATCGTTGCGCGGCGCGAAGGGGACGACGGCCTGGCCGCCACACGCTCCGCAGACCGCGGCGTGGAACTCGCGCGGACCCTCGTTGCTGCGGGCTCGCTTGGCCGCGGCGCGACACGATGGGCAGCGCTGCGGATCGTTGACCAGGCCCTTGCTGGCATAGAAGGCCTGCTCGCCGGCCGAGAAGGTGAACTCCTCGGCGCAGTCGCGACAGGTCAGATTTCGATCCTGGTACACGCTCTCCAGACCCTCCCTCGCTCGGACGCCGTGACGGCGAGGCCCGGTGCGTTCCGGACGGACTCGCAGCCGGGAGCGCTGGGGCAGCCTGGGGAGCGCGCGCCCGGTTGTCCGGTCCGGGCCGAGCCCGGGATCATAGCCGAGAAGATACGCGCGGCGTCAAGGGGTTTCGACGGCTGTTGCGCGTCTGGACGACGTGCGGGTCACGGAACCCGCGGCCCCCGGGGCGTCCGGCTGCCATGTCACACCATCAACGCCGTCTGGCGTCCCTTGCTTCGACCTTGATCCTGGCCCTCGTGCTGGTCGCGTGCAGCTCGGCGGCCGCCCCATCCACACCGCCGTCGGCGGCGCCCAGCGGCGCCCCATCCGATGGCCCGTCGGCCAACCCCAGTGGCTCGCCAGTCGGCGCCATCGATCACAAGACCGGCGCCACCGACATCCTCCTCCGCTACGACGAGGGCGGCGGGTTCATGATGCCGGCTTCGCCGCCTCCTCGGCCCCCCACTTCACGCTGTACGGCGACGGGACGGTGATCTTCCGCAACCCGATGCTCGAGATGCCCGCCATGCAGGGCTCGGTATCGACCTTCAACCCGATGCGCACGGCCAAGCTCAACGAGGAGCAGATCCAGGAAGTGCTCCTACTGGCGCTCAGCGAGGGCGGCCTGGCCGCTGCCCGGGCCAACTACGAGAACAACATGATCACGGACGCCGCGACGGCCATCTTCACCATCGATGCGGGCGGGGTCAACAAGACGGTCTCGATCTACGCGCTCGGCATGGACGCCCCGGATGGCGCCGACGGCGCCGGCCCGCGCCGCCTTCCAGAAGCTGGCCGAGCGGCTCGCCGACTTCGACCAGGGTGGCTCGCTCGCGACGCGATGTCTACGTCCCGACGGCCTATCGCGGCTCCGATCATGGACAGCCCGGGCGTCGTCGCACCCGACATCCGCGACTGGCCGTGGCCCGATCTGACCGTTGCGGACTTCAAGCCCGATGCGACCCGAACGGGCTCCAGTTCCCGCACCGGACGATGACGACCGAAGAGATCTCGAAGCTCGGCGTCAAGGGCTTCGAGGGCGGCTTCCATTCGCTCGTCCTGCGCGGCAGCGACAGCAAGCTGTACACGCTGTCCCTGCGCCCGATCCTCCCCGACGAGGACGCGTAAGTCGCCGAGCCATTTCAGCCGCGGCCCCGCTAGGGGCGCCAGGGCAGTTCAGTGCAAGGCGGTCGGCGAGCAACTGAGCGAGCGCACTCCACGTGCGTGAGCGAGGCGCGGAGCCGACCAACGCAGCAATGAGCTGTTCTGGCGCACCTAGCTCACTTGGGCGAAGCGGTCGGCGGCATAGGAGACGAAGCGCGTCTGGCGCTTCTTGAACCAGAGCTGGACCTCGCCGGTCGGGCCGTTGCGGTGCTTGGCGAGCTTGAGGTTGATGACCTCGCCGTCGGACTCCTGGTCGTCCGCGCCGCGCTCCTTGTCACGCCACAGGAACATGACGAGGTCGGCGTCCTGCTCGATCGCGCCCGACTCCCGCAGGTCGGACAGCCGCGGCTCCTTCGACTCGCGCATCTCCGGCTGGCGTGACAGCTGCGAGAGGGCGATGACGGGCACCGACAGCTCGCGCGCGAGCGCCTTCAGCCCGCGCGAGATCTCCGATACCTCCTGGACGCGATTGGCGTCGCGCTCGAGGTCGTCGTCGCCTGCATGAGCTGGAGGTAGTCGACGACCACGAGATCGAGCCCGCTCTCGGCCTGCAGCCGGCGGGCCTTGGTCCGCAGCTCCATGGCCGAGATGTTCGGCGTGTCGTCGATGTACATCGGGGCCTCGGACAGCGAGTTCATCGCCGGCGCGATGCGGGCGAAGTCGAGCTCCTCGAGGAAGCCGGTGCGCAGCCGCTGCGAGTCGATGTTGGCGACGCTCGAGAGGAGACGCAGCACGAGCTGCTCCTTGCTCATCTCGAGGCTGAACACGCCGACGCTCTTGCCCTCCTTGACCGCGGCGTGCTCGGCGATGTTCAGCGCGAAGCTCGTCTTGCCGACGGACGGTCGGGCCGCCACGACGATCAGGTCGCTCGGCTGCAGGCCGGTGGTCAGGGCGTCGAGGTCCGTGAAGCCGGTGCGCACGCCGGAGATCTCGCCGCGGTGGGCGTGCAGGTAGTCGAGCCGATCGTACGCATCGTGGAGGAGCGCCTTGAGCGGGCTGAAGCCAGCGTCGACGCGCTTCTGGCTGACGGCGAACAGCTCGGCCTCGGCGCGGTCGATCGCCTCCTGGATCTCGGCCGGGTCCTCGTAACCGATGCCGGCGATGCGCCCTGCGGCCCCGATCAGGTTCCGCAGGACAGCCTTGCGCTCGACGATCCGCGCGTATTGCGCGGCATGGACCGCCGTCGGTGTCTCGTTGCTGAGGCTCGACAGGTAGGCGCGTCCGCCGATCGCCTCGAGCTCCTCGCGACGCTCGAGGGCTTCGGCCACGGTGACGATGTCGATCGGCTCGCGCCGTTCGAACAGGTCGAGGATCGCGGCGTAGATCCGCCCGTTCGCCTGGCGGTAGAAGTCCTCCGGCCGCAGGAACTCCGCCACCTCCACGACCGCATCACGGTCGATCAGGATGGCCCCGAGCACGGACTGCTCGGCTTCGAGACTCTGTGGCGGCAGGCGGTCGATCATCGGTCCCCGAGATACATGCGGAAGCGAAGTCGCCACTGTCGTCGAGCGACGCACGGGCCGATAGGGCCTTATCCCGCAACCTCGTCCACGATTGCCGTTCCCCGGTTAGCCCGATGTGGGAAACCTGTGGACAGCCCGGCTGGCCGAGGATGGAGCCCCAGTCGATGAACTGAGAATCGGGTCGTGGGACGTCCGAGGCCAAGGCGACGATCGAGCACCGGAGCGGGCGCACTCAAGTGCGTGAGCGAGGCGCGGAGGTCGTCAACGCCGGCGATCGGGCGTCCAACGACCCGCCATCAGTCGAGCTTGCGGATGACCCCGATGAGCTTGCCCTGGATGCGAACGTCGTCGTAGAACTGCGGCGGGATACTCCGGGTTCGCGGGCTGGAGTCGGATCTTGTCCTTCTCCTTGAAGAAGCGCTTGAGGGTGACCGCGTTCTCCTCGACCTGGGCCACCACGATGTCGCCGTTGCGCGCGGTCGACTGCGGCCGGATCAGGACGAAGTCCCCGTCCGCGATGTGCGCCTCGATCATCGAGTCGCCACGGACGCGAAGGACGTACGCGTCGCCGCTCGGCGCGAGCATGTCCGGTACGGCGAGCGTCTCCGAGGCGTCCTGATAGGCCTCGATCGGTCCGCCTGCGGCGATCTCACCGATGATCGGCACGACGCGCGAATCTGCCGTCGTCGCCTGTGGCACGAGCTCGCTCGACAGCCCGAGGCGGATGGCCGCGGTCGGGGTCAGGCGGATGGCCCGGCTCTGGCCCTCGCCCCGCTCGAGGTAGCCATCACGCCGAGCATCTGGAGGTGGTGGTGGACGGCCGAGGTGGACGCCAGGCCGACCGCGGTCATGATCTCGCGGACCGACGGCGGGTAGCCGCGTGCGCGCAGCGTGGCAGCGATGAAATCGAGGATCCGGACTTTTCGTTCGGCGTCGTGCTTCGTCACTCGCGCCTCCTTGCCGGCATCATACCGAACGGACGTTCGATGTCAAGGTCGGGCCGATGGGCCGCGTCCGGGTTCGCTGCTAGACTCGCCGTCCCCAGGGATCGAGGAGGAGCATCGACGATGGCCAGCAAGCGAAGCACCGGGCGCGCGGGCGTCGGTCGGTTCGTGTCGCTGCTCGCGTTCCTGCCGATCGCCAGCCGGGTGCCCGACTACGCTCGGCTCATCGGCGCCCTCGTCCTCGACGAGCGCATGCCGGCCGACCGCAAGGTCCTGCTCGGTGCCGCCGCGGGCTACCTGATCATCGGGCGCGACCTCGTCCCCGACAGCGTCCCGATCATCGGCGGCTCGACGACCTCGTCGTCGTGGTCCTGGCCGTCGACCTGTTCCTCGACGGCGTGCCGCCGGAGCTGCTCCAGGAGAAGCTCGACGACCTCGGCATCGACCGCGCGTCGTTCGACCGCGACGTCGCCCAGATCCGGCGCTTGACGCCGGGACCCGTCCGTCGGACCATCCGCCGCGTCCCCGGTCTCGTCACGGCCGCCGGACGAGCCATCGAACGATCCGGCATCGCCCCCCGCGCGCGGGCCTGGATCACCAAGGAGGATCCGATCGCGTGAAGGTCATCCTGACCCAGGACGTCGCGAAGCTCGGCAAGAGCGGCGAGCTGAAGGAGGTCGCCGACGGCTACGCGACGCAACTTCCTGATCCCGCAGAGCTGGCCGTGCCGGCGGCCGGCGGCGCCTATCGGGCCTGGCAGCACGACATCGCCAGCCGCGAGGACAAGCGCAAGCGCGAGCGCGAGGAAGCCGAGATCGCCGCACAGCGCATCGCCTCGACCACGCTGACGATGGGCGTCAAGGTCGGTGAGGGCGGCAAGCTCTACGGCTCGATCACCGCCAAGGACATCGCCGACGCGCTCGGCCGGCGCGGCATCGACGTCGACCGCCACAAGATCGACCTCGAGGAGCCGCTCAAGACGCTCGGCACGTACAAGGTGGCGATCAAGGTCTTCGCGGGCATGACGCCCGAGGTCACGATCGCCGTCGAGCCCAAGGGCTAGACCCGCCCGCCCGACGTGGCGCTCCGATCGTGACCGGGCGCACGATCCTCCACGTCGACCTCGACGCCTTCTTCGCCGCGGTCGAACAGCGCGATCACCCGGAGTTGCGCGGCAAGCCGGTCATCGTCGGCGGCGGTCCCGACCGGGTCGCGGAGTGGTCTCGGCGGCGAGCTACGAGGCCCGCGCATTCGGCGTCCACTCGGCGATGTCCGTGACCGAGGCGTTTCGCCGCTGTCCACACGGTGTCTTCCTGCCGGTCGACGGGCGGCGCTACCAGCAGGCGTCGCGCGACGTGATGGCCATCCTCCGCCGGTTCACGCCGCAGGTCGAGCCGATCTCGATCGACGAGGCGTTCCTCGACGTGACCGGTTCGCGGCCGCTGTTCGGCGACGGGCCGGCGATCGCCGGCGCGATCAGGACGGCGGTCCGCGACGACGTCGGGCTGACCGTCTCGGTCGGTGTCGCGTCGACCAAGCTCGTGGCGAAGATCGCGTCAGACCTGCGTAAGCCGGACGGCCTCGTCGTCGTCGAGCCGGGCGACGAGGCGTCGTTCCTGGCGCCGCTGCCGATCGGCCGGCTGTGGGGCGTCGGCGAGAAGACCGCGACGGCCCTGGCCGAGTACGGCGTGCGGACCATCGGCGACCTGGCCGCGCTGTCCCCGGACCTGCTCGTCCGCCGGTTCGGCAAGCACGGTGCCTCGCTGGGGACGCGGGCGCTCGGCATGGACGCCGACCCGGTCCACGAGGGCGATCCGGCCAAGTCGGTCGGTCACGAGCACACGTTCGACACCGACACCGCCGATCCCGAGACGATCGAGCGGACCCTGCTCGCCCTGAGCGAGGGCGTGGCCGGCCGCCTGCGATCGGCCGGCGTGCGAGCCTCGACGATCGCCGTCAAAGTACGCGATTCGTCGTTCCGGACGATCACCCGCCAGCGGACCATCGCGGAACCGACCGACATGACCGAGCCCATCTTCCGGGCCGCTCTCGAGCTCGCCCGTCCGGAGGTCCGCGGGACCCGCGTCCGCCTGCTCGGCGTGACTGCCTCGAACCTGGGCGAGCGCGAGCAGCTTGGCCTGTTCGCCTTCGAGGACCCGCGCAAGCGCAAGGCGGTCGAGGCGGCCGACGTCCTCCGGCGGCGCTATGGATCGGATGCGGTCACGCGCGGTCGTCTCGTCGGCTCGGGGCTGCCGGCGCCGTTCGAACGGGATCCGCGCAACCCGCTCGATCGACGAGCGAGGGGCGTCCCGAGCGACCCGCTCGAGCCATCCGTGGACGATGCGCCGGCCCGTGACAACCTAGCTGACACGGACGTCGACGACATTCCGCCAGATGACGGTTGACATCGAACACCTGTTCGGTTAGCGTCGTCACATCGAACAGATGTTCTGTCGGCCGAGTGCCCCGGGCGATGGCGATATGAAGGAGCCGACATGGCATTCATCCGAGTCCAACCCGTTCCCGTTCACGTTCGCACCGATTGGTTCAGTGGGCGCCCACGCGAGATCACCTGGGGCGCCGACCGACTGCCGATCACCCATCTCACGGCGATCCGCGAAGAGGCGGCGGCCTACCCGGTCATCACCGGCCCACGGACCTTGTTCGAGGTGGACACCCCGCGCGCCCGCCTCGCGTTGACGTACCAGCACCGATCCGGGCGCTGGACGGTCACTGCGCTGGACGAGGCGCGCGCCGCCTGACGACGGCACCTATCGAGCCGGCGGTGGAGCCCTCCCTCGTCCGTCGGCAGCCGTAGGGAGGGGCGGAGGCGCCGGTACCGCGTCCGCCCCTCCGACACGGCGCGTCGGGCGCAGCGCGTGGGGCGCGGGCGGCAACCTACAATCGCTCGGTGCGATCCACAGCCGGGACCGATCGGTTCCGAGACGTCACGCTCGGCGACTTCAGCACGCGGCTCGCCTCGGCGGAGCCTGTCCCCGGTGGGGGCAGCGCATCGGCCGTGGCGGCGGCGTTCGGTGCCGGACTCGTGACGATGGTCGCGGCGTTGTCGACCGGCCGACCCAAGTTCGCCGACCACGAGCCGATGCTTGCCTGGGCCGGCGAGACGGGTCGCCGGCTGGCCGCGCGGTTCCTCGAGCTCGCCGACGAGGATGCCGAGGCCTACGCCGGGTTTGCGGCTGCGCTCAAGCTGCCCCGCGACTCGGAGGCCGACATCGCGGCGCGACGGGATGCGATGCGTCAGGCCGCGCGCCGGGCATCCGAGGTGCCGCTGGCCTGCGTCGACGCATGCCTCGACCTCGTGGGCGCCGCTGAGGCGCTCGCCGGTCGGAGCAACCCGAATGCCGCGAGTGACGTGGACGTCGCCGCGCTCCTCGGGGAAGCGGCCGCCCGGGGGGCCGCCGCGAACGTCCTCATCAACCTGCCGGCCACCGGCGACCCGGAATTCGAGGGGGCGATGACGGCGCGGGTCACCGAGCTCCTGTCGGCCATCGAGGATCTCGCGACCAGCACACACCAGGCCGTCGGGTCGGGCGAGCCGCGCGAGCCGATCGAGCCAGCCGGGCAGGCGTGATCGACTCGACGACCGGCACAGCCCGGCTTCTTGAGGGCGGCCCGATCGCGGCCGAGATCCGGATCGCCGTTGCGGAAGACGTGACGTCGTTCAAGGCTCGGCAGGGACGAGCGCCGGGATTGGCCGTTGTCATCATCGGCCGTGACGCCCCATCGACCGTGTACCTCGAGCAGATCCTGCGGGGCTGCGCGAAGGTCGGGATCGAGGCCCGGTTCGTCGAGCTCGAAGGCGAGGCCACCGAGGCGGCCGTCGTGATCGCGATCCGCGAGCTCAACGATGACCCCGCGGTCGACGGGATCATCGTGCAGATGCCGCTACCGCCGACCATCCGGTTGCGGGCGGTGATCGACGCGATCGACCCGGCCAAGGACATCGACGGCATCCATCCGCTCAACGCCGGTCTGTTGCGCCTCGGCTACGACGGGTTCCTGCCCGCCACGGCGCACGCCGCGGTCGAGATCCTGCGTCGCTCCGGGATCGAGATCGCCGCCCGGGATGCGCTGGTCATCGGACGCTCGGCCGTGGTCGGGATGCCGGCCGCGTTCCTGCTCCTGAAGGAAGACGCGACGGTGACGGTGAGCCACTCCCGGACGACCGACCTCGCGGGCCACGTCCGGCGCTCCGACATCGTCGTGGTCGCCGCGGGGCATCCCGGTCTCGTCACCGGTGCCATGCTCAAGCCCGGCGCCGTCGTGGTCGACGTCGGGATCAACGTCGTCGATGGGCACATCCGCGGGGACGTCGACTTCGAGAGCGCGCGGCGGGTGGCCTCGGCGATCACCCCCGTGCCCGGCGGCATCGGGCCGCTGACCAATGCCTTGCTCCTCACCCACCTGATCCGCGCCGCCGAGCGCCAGGCCGACCAGAACGACCAGGAGACTCGATGACGTTCCCGTCCGACCTTGACATCGCCCGCTCCGTCACGCCGCGGCCGATCGTCGATATCGCCGCCGAGCTCGGTATCGAGCCAAGCGAGCTCGAGCTCTACGGCCCGACCAAGGCCAAGGTCACGCTCGAGGCGATCACCCGGCTCGAGGCAGCGCGACCGCGGGGCAAGTACGTGGTCGTGACGGCGATCACGCCGACCCCGCTCGGCGAGGGAAAGTCGACGACGACCGTCGGGCTCGCCCAGGGGCTGAACCGGATCGGCCGGCGCGCGTCGGTCAACATCCGCCAGCCGTCCCTCGGCCCGGTGTTCGGGATCAAGGGTGGCGCGGCCGGCGGTGGCTACAGCCAGGTGATCCCCATGGAGGACTTCAACCTCCACCTGACCGGCGACGTGCACGCGATCGGGGCCGCCCACAACCTGGCGGGCGCATTCATCGACAACAGCCTCCACCACAAGAACCCGCTCGGCATCGACCCCCATGGCGTGCTTTGGCCGCGCGTGCTCGACATCAGTGATCGGGCCCTCCGCCACGTCGTCATCGGCCTCGGTGGACGGGAGGACGGCGTCCCGCGCGAGACCGAGTTCGTCATCACCGTCGCCTCCGAGGTGATGGCCGTGCTCGCCCTCGCCACGGACCTGTTCGACCTCCGGGCCCGCCTCGGCCGGATGGTCCTCGCGACGCGCCTGGACGGTTCGCCGGTCACCGCCGAGGACCTCGGCGTGGCGGGCTCGATGACCGTGCTGTTGCGCGACGCGATCAAGCCGAACCTGCTGCAGACGCTCGAGGGCGGTCCCGCGTTCGTCCATTGCGGGCCCTTCGGCAACATCGCCCACGGCAACAACTCGATCATCGCGGACCGGCTGGCCCTGGTGACGAATGAGATCGTCTGCACGGAGGCGGGCTTCGGCTCCGACATGGGGGCCGAGAAGTTCTTTGACATCAAGTGCCGGGCGTCGGGGCTCGCCCCAGATGCGGCTGTGGTGGTCGCGACGGTACGGGCGCTCAAGATGCACGGCGGCGTCGGCAAGATCGTCGCGGGCAAGCCGCTCGACCCGGCCCTCCTCGAGGAGAACGTCGACGCGGTCCGGACCGGCGCGTCCAATCTCGCTGCGCACATCCGGATCGTCCGCCGGTTCGGCATCCCGGCCGTCGTGGCGATCAACTCGTTCCCGACCGACACGCCCGCCGAGGTCGAGGCCATTCGCGAGGTGGCGCTCGCGGCCGGAGCCCGGGATGCGGTCGTGGCCACCCATTTCACGGACGGCGGCGCCGGCGCGACCGACCTGGCCGAGGCCGTCTGGGCGGCTACCGAGGACCCTCGCGCGCCTTCCAGCTGCTCTATCCCGATGCGGCCCCGCTCGGCGAGAAGATCCTGACCATCGTCAAGGAGATCTACGGCGGCAACGGCATCGAGCTGACGCCGGCCGCCCAGAAGTCGCTCAAGCTCTACGAATCGATGGGCTTCGGGCACCTACCGGTGTGCATGGCCAAGACGCAGTACTCGATCAGCCACGATGCCTCGCTGAAGGGCGCCCCGTCCGGGTTCACCGTTCCGATCCGCGAGATCCGGTTGTCGGCCGGGGCCGGGTTCATCACGCCGCTGTGCGGCGAGATGCGGACGATGCCCGGGCTGCCGTCCGAACCGGGTGGCAAGAAGATCGACATCGACGCCGACGGGAACGTCGTCGGCCTGTTCTAGTCCTGGTCTAGCCCGGCTCGTCCGGCTTTTCGCGGCTGCGCCGCAGCACGCCGATCAGCCCGACGAGGACCCCGACGCCCAGCACGAGGGCGACGACCGAGATCACACCGACGGCGATCGAACCCAGAGCCTCCGGTGCTGCCCTGGGAGGCGGGGGTGAGGGTGGCAGGCTGACAACGGCAGGTGGTGCCGTCGCAGGCGGCCGGCCTTGACCGAACGTGGCGACGGCCTCGGCGCGCATGGCTTGGCCCTCCGCCGTGGAGAGGCGGGCATGCGGCGCGCAAGCGCCCGCCGTGTACAGGCCTTCCTGCCGAGACGTGATGAAGATCCACTCCGTACCGATCGGCAAGGCTGTCGTCGTGCAGTCGCCGCCGCCGTCGCCGAAGCTGCGCGGGTCGAGCCACACACGTGGCACGTCGATGCCGTCGCGCTGGAACCATCGCGTCACCGTCACCGGGTGACCACGGGCATCGGATCGCTCGACGACGCCGCTGAAGACCGCGACCCGTGCGTCGCCTTGGACGCCAGCCATCGATCGCCCGAGGCACGAGCAGGCTGCGGCTGTAGTCGGCATCGCGATGGCCGCCAGCGATACGCCGACGACTATGGCGAGGAAGGCCGGAACGCTCGGAGCGCGCATACCAGAGGAGACGACCCGGCCCACGAGGAAGTTGCGCCCGCCGCGCGCGCGTCAGCCTATAGCGCCGGTGGCCACCGCGAAGGCTGCCGCCACGACCACGCCGAGACCGATGCCCAGCAGGCTCGCGCCCCACGCGATCATGTCGATCGGGCCGAGCGGCTCGGCGTCGTGCGCGTGGTCGTCGTGCCCGTGATCGTCACCGTGGTCCCCGAGCGCGTGATGGGCGACCGCTCCCTCGTGACCCGGCGCATCGCTGGCGTGACCCTGTTCGCTCATGGGTTGGCATTCTCGCACGCCGTATGCTCGGACCGTGGATCGGAACGGCATCGCGCTCCTGGTCGCCAAGGCCGCTCGTGCGTTCGGCTTCGGGCTGAACTCGGTCGTGCTGGGGCTGTATCTCGCGGAGCTCGGGCTGAGCCCCGCGGCCGTCGGCGCGATCCTCGCCGCGGCCCTCGTTGGCACGATGCTCCTGACGGTCGTGATCGCGGTGGGTGGCGATCGCATCGGCCGGCGCCGGTTGCTCGTGATCGGCTCGCTGCTGATGCTGCTGGCCGCCGCGATCCCGCTCGTCGGAGCGGATCCGATCATCCTCGTCCTGATCGGGCTGACCGGGATGGTCGGGATCACCAGCAGCGAGACCACGGGGCTGCATGCGGTCGACCAGGCAGTCCTCCCGAGCACGGTCGACGACCGTCGGCGGACGTCCGCGTTCGCGGCCTACGGCGTCGTCGCCTTCATCTCCACGGCCGTCGGGTCGCTGACGGTCGGACCGTTCGTGGCGCTCGGCGAGGCCCTCGGACTGAGCGGCGCGGACCGCTACGCGCCGGCATTCTTCGTGTACGCGGCAGCCGGCGTGGTCTCGACGATCGCGGTACTGCGCCTCGACGACGCCGCCGAATCCTCGTCGACGCAGCCGACGCGATTCGGTCTCGTGCGCTCTGGCGGCATCGTCGCCCGGCTCAGCGCGCTGTTCGCGCTCGACTCGTTCGCCGGCGGTCTCGTCGTCCAGAGCTTCCTGGCGTACTGGTTCGCCGCGCGGCTCGGGTTCGAGCCGGCGACGGTCGGGTCCCTGTTCGCCGTCGGCAGCGTCCTGAGCGCCGCATCGCTGCCCATCGCCGCGCGCCTGGCCGGCCGCTTCGGCCTGATCCGGACGATGGTGTTCACGCACATCCCGGCAAGCGTGCTGCTCATCGCCATGGCATTGACGCCGCCATCCCTGGCTGCGCTGGTGGCCGGGCTCTATCTCGGCCGGGCCCTCCTCGCGTCCATGGACGTGCCGACGCGCCAGTCGTACGCGATGGCCGTCGTCGACCCCGCCGAGCGCACCGCCACGGCCGGCATCACCACCCTGGCCCGCAGCGCGGCCCAATCCGCGGCCCCGCTCGTCGCCGGTACGATCCTGGTGCCGATGGGGCTCGGAGCGCCGCTGATCGTTGCCGGCCTGTTGAAGATCACGTACGACCTGGCCCTGTTCGGAGCGTTCCGCGCCCTGCCGACTCCGGACGAGGCGGCGCTCAGCTCCCCGCCCGGGCCGACCAGCGCGGCTTGACGATCCGGAACCAGACCCAGGCGGCGACCACGATCGCGAGGATCGCCACGATGGCGTACTCGAAGCGCTTGATGACCTCGCCGACCGACTCCCAGTTCGCGCCGAGCTGGACGCCGGCGAAGACGAGCAACGCGGTGAACGGCAGCGACCCGAGGAACGTGAAGACGACGAACCGCCCGATCGGCATGCGGGCGACCCCGGCGGCAAACGACACCAAGGAACGGATGACCGGCACCATCCGGCCGAAGAACGCGGCCGCGTTCCCGTACCGCGCGAAGAATGTCTCGGCCCGGTCCAGATCGGTCTCGGTGATGCCGAGGTAGCGACCCCATCGGGCGACGACCGGCCGCCCACCCCATGCCCCGATCGCGTACGCGATGAGCGCTCCGACCGTCGCGCCGAGCGTGCCCGCCAGGACGACCAGCCAGTACGACCACGGCTGGCCGGTGAGCGGCTCGACCGCGTCGCCCGTCCCGACCAGGAAGCCGGCGAACGGCAGGACCAGTTCGGACGGGATCGGGATCACGACGCTCTCGATGGCGACCCACAGGGCGACCCCGAGATAGCCGACGGCGTCATAGATCTGGGTCACCAGATCCCGTACGGGTCCGTTCAGGAAGTCGAACACGGCCGGGAGCATAGCCGACTATCCTCGGCGTCGTGACCGACCCCATCGTCCTGACGGGCGCCGATCTGTCCATCGCGGATGTGGAGGCCGTCGCCAGGGCGGGCCGCGCGGTTCTCCTCGACGACGCCGCGCGTGAGCGGGTCCAGGCGGCCCGCGACGTCATCGAGGGACTCCTCGCCGAGGGCGCGGTGGTGTACGGCGTGACCACCGGGTTCGGTGACCTCGCGACCACGTTCATCGCGCCGGAGGATGCCGGGCGGCTGCAGGAGAACCTGCTCATGAGCCACGCCGCGGGCGTCGGCTCGCCGTTCCCGCGCGAGGTCGTACGGGCGATGCTGCTGCTGCGGGCCAACACGCTCGCCCTCGGGCACAGCGGCTGCCGGCCGATCATCCTCGACCGACTGCTGGCGTTCCTCGAGAAGGGCATCCACCCGGTCGTGCCCGAACAGGGGAGCGTCGGCGCGTCCGGCGACCTCGCCCCGCTGGCCCACCTCGCACTGCCCCTCATCGGCCGTGGTGAGGTCGAGGTCGACGGCCGGGTCACGCCGGCCCGGGATGCCCTGCGCGCCGCCGGGATCGAGCCGCTCGTCCTCGAAGCGAAGGAGGGCCTCGCCCTGCTCAACGGCACGCAGATGATGACCGCGCTCGGAGCGTTGTTCCTGGCCGACGCCGATCGGCTCGTACGCACGGCCAGCGTCGCGGCCGCGCAATCGGTCGAGGCACTCCTCGCGACCGACGTCGCCTTCGCCGAGGCGTACCAGCTCGCCCGCGCCCATCCCGGCCAGGTCGCCGTCGCGGCCGAGCTCCGTCACCTGCTGCGCGACAGCGGCATCCAGCGATCCCACCACGGGTCGGCACACAAGGTCCAGGACCCGTACTCGCTCCGGTGCGTGCCGCAGGTCCACGGCGCGGTGCGCGACGCCCTTACCGAGCTGCGCCGCGTCCTCGATATCGAGATGAACGCCGCGACCGACAACCCGCTCGTCTTCCCCGAGAGCATCGTCGCCGACGCCGGCACGGTCGCGACCGGCGGGGGTCGGGTCATCAGCGGGGGCAACTTCCACGGCGAGCCGGTCGCGCTCGTGCTCGACTACGCGAAGCTGGCGGTGGCCGAGCTCGGCTCGATCAGCGAGCGGCGGACGGCCCTCCTCCTGGATCCCCGGCTCAACGGCGGACTGCCACCGTTCCTGGCGGCCGGATCGGGCGTCGATTCCGGGATGATGATCTACCAGTACACGGCCGCGGCGCTGGTATCGGAGCACAAGATCCTGGCCCACCCGGCGTCGGTCGATTCGATCCCGACGTCCGCCAACCAGGAAGACCACGTCTCGATGGGCTCGATCTCGGCGCGCCACGCCCGAACCGTGCTCGAAGGGGTCCAGCGCATCGTGGCCATCGAGCTGCTCGTCGGCGCCCAGGCGCTCGATCTGCGGCTCGCCCTGATCGCCCGGACCGACGGCGAGACGCTCGAGGCGGGCGCCGGGGTCACGGCCGCGCATGCCCGGATCAGGTCGGGCATCCGCCACCTCGACGGGGACCGTGAGCCCGGCCCCGACCTCGCGGCGGCGACCGAGCTCGTGCGTGGTGGTGAGCTCGCCCGGTTGACGGCCGCCGAACCGAGGACGTCCGCGGAGGCGCCCCCCTAGCTCAGGAGACGGTCAACCGGCGCGGCGCCAACCACGCCCGTTGGCGTCATGCTGGCGGCTCCGCTGGAATCCGGTTCGCACCAGCAGCGCATCGATCTCGGCTCGATAGCGCGACCCCTCGCGCCGTTCGGCCAGCCAGACGAGGTAGCCGGGATCAACCCGGGCGATCTCGCCGAGCGACCAGCCGATGTGACGGCCGAAGTCGAGCACGCTGCCCGACGGACGACCGGGTGGCTGGCCGGCGCCGCCGGTCCCGTCGCGTGGAGCGACGGGGCGACGTGCGCCTTCGTAGGCGGCCCGTCGATCCGCCGTGCGGATGGCGTCGAAGGCGGCGTTGATCCGCATCATCCGCTCGGTGGCACCGTCGCCCGCCAGATCGGGGTGGTGCCGTCGTGCCAGGCGCCGATGGGCCGTGGCGATAATCCGATCGTCCGCGTCATATGGGATTCCAAGGACAGCGAACGCGTCGCCGTCCACGCGATCCAACATCTTTGCAATTCCCCCCAGAAGCCGGCCCCAGTGCCGACCAGGCTCTGACTCTACAACGAGGAATTGGGGGGTCGTGGCGTCCATGCACCGTAGACTTCGGCAAGCCATGCCCGAGCCCGATCAGCGCCCGATCGCCATCGTCGACGTCACGGACGAATCCTCGTTCGCGCTCCTTCCGCCGTGCGCCGATCCGGGCTTCGATCATCGCTCCTGCGACTACTGGGAAGACGCCGATCGTGGGTCGAAGGCGATCCGTCTCGGATGGCTCGAGCGCGCGGCGCCCATCGATGCCGAGCCGGCGCCGGCACGTCCCGCGAACCCGTTCCTGGCCGACCTCGAGGAGCGCGCGACCAACCCGTTCGCGCCCGCCGGCGTCGGCGGTCCGGCGGCCAACCCGTTCCTCGTCGCCCACGATGCCCCGGACGACAACCCGTTCGCGCCTCGCCGAGCGACCCGACCGACCGTCGGCGACGCGGCCCTCCCCAAGCTGCGGCTGCTCGGCCGGGGCCTGGGCGTCGCCGGCAGCTACGCCAAGGTGCTGCTCCTCGACGACGTGCCGGCGGCGTATTCGCAGTTCGGGCCGCTGACCGCCTACCCGCGAGCGCAGCGGACCCGGGACCTCTACCCGGCCCTCCCGGACGCCCCCCTTCCGGCCGTCATCACGTGCATCGCCAGCACGGCCGCGGCGCGTGGCGCCGGTCTCGCCCGGATGCTCGTCGAGGCGGTCTGCGAAGACCTCGGGCGGCGCGGGTTTGCGGCGGTCGAGACGTACCCGGAGATCGGCGCTCGGCCGGACGCCACGAGCGCCGCGACGCCCGGCTTCTGGACGGCCGCCGGCTTCGTCGTCGCCGCCGCGGACGCCCGCTTCCCGGTCATGCGCCGCGAGCTGGCGTGACCGGCGGCCGGCGCGCGGCGGCCGTCGTCGTGCTGGTCATGGCAGCCGTGGCCTGCATCCCGCCCCGGCCGACGCCGAGCCCGACGACGCCACCCCCGAGCCCGACAGCCGAGCCCGTCACGCCGACGCCGGGGTCCAGCCTCGGCGCGCCGTCGGGCGTGGTCGTCGACCCATCCCTGCTCGAGGTCCTGCCCAGCGATATCGACGGGGTGCCGCTCACGCCCGACCTCGATTCCGCCGCGGAGATCGCCGCGGATGCCTCGATCGCGCCGTTCGTCTCGGCCATCGCGCTGGCGGTCGCGTTCGGGCCGCTGCCCAGCGACGACGCCGGTGACTACGTCGTGGTCAACGTCGCCAAGCTGCGCCCCGGCATGTTCGGCGACCTCTTCTTCCGCGGCTGGCGCGATACGTTCGATGCCGCCGTGTGCGAGCAGGCCGGCGGGGTCGACGGCCATGCCGAGACCGAGATCGCCGGCCACCGCACCTTCATCGGGACGTGTGCCGGCGGACTCCGCACCTATCACGTCTATCTGCCGTCGCGCGACGTCATCGTGTCGATGCAGAGCGTCGGGGAGGGGCGGTTCGGGGAGCGCGTCGTGGCCGGTCTGACGGAGTAGCCTGAATCCGATGACGACGAGCGGCCCGCGCCCGATCCGCGCGCCCCGGGGCCCGGAGCTGTCGTGCCGCGGCTGGGCGCAGGAAGCCGCCCTGCGGATGCTGATGAACAACCTCGACCCCGAGGTGGCCGAGGATCCGGATCACCTCGTCGTCTACGGCGGTACGGGCCGAGCCGCGCGGAGCTGGGAGGCTTTCGACGCCATCGTCCGCGAGCTGCGCGCCCTCGCCGACGACGAGACCCTGCTGGTCCAGAGCGGCAAGCCGGTCGGCGTCCTGCGCACGCACGAGTGGGCGCCGCGCGTGCTCATCGCGAACTCGAACCTCGTCGGCCGATGGGCGACGTGGGAGCACTTCCGCGAGCTCGAGCGGGCCGGGCTGATGATGTACGGCCAGATGACCGCCGGGTCCTGGATCTACATCGGCACCCAGGGCATTTTGCAGGGCACCTACGAGACGTTTGCCGAGGCCGCCCGCCAGCACTTCGGCGGGTCGTTGCGCGGCACCGTGACCCTGACGGCGGGTCTTGGCGGCATGGGCGGGGCGCAGCCGCTGGCCGTCACCATGAACGAGGGCGTCTGCCTGGCGATCGAGGTCGACGAGGCGCGCGCCCGGCGCCGGGTGGAGAGCGGCTACGTCGACCAGCTGACGCACGACCCGGCCGAAGCCCTTGCCTGGTCGCGCTCGGCCGCCATCGACGGGACAGCACGGTCCATCGCCCTCGTCGGCAATGCCGCCGAGATCGAACCGGCCTGGGCCGCGGCGGGCGAGCGGTTCGATCTCGTCACCGACCAGACATCGGCCCATGACGCGCTGGGGGGCTACGTGCCGGCCGAGATGACGCTGGCCGATGCCCTGACCCTGCGCGAGACGCAGCCCGACGAGTACCAGCGCCGCTCGATGGCGGCCATGGCCAGCCACGTGCGCGCGATGCTCGCGTTCCGGCATGCCGGGGCGATCGTCTTCGACTACGGCAACAACCTGCGCGCCCAGGCGCTCGATGCGGGCGTGGCCGACGCGTTCGACTACCCGGGCTTCGTCCCGGCCTTCATCCGGCCGCAGTTCTGCGAGGGCCGCGGCCCGTTCCGTTGGGCGGCCCTGTCCGGCGACCCGGCCGACATCGCGCGCACCGACCGGGCCGTCCTCGAGTTGTTCCCGGACGATGCCGGGCTGCGCCGCTGGATCGAGATGGCTCAGGCGCGCGTGCCGTTCCAGGGGCTGCCGGCGCGGATCTGCTGGCTCGGCTACGGCGAGCGCGCCAAGGCCGGCCTGGCGTTCAACGAGCTCGTGGCGTCGGGCGAGGTGTCGGCCCCGATCGTGATCGGTCGTGACCACCTCGACGCGGGCTCTGTCGCCTCACCGAACCGCGAGACGGAGGCCATGGCGGACGGCACGGACGCGGTCGCCGACTGGCCCCTGCTCAACGCGCTCGTCAACACCGCGGCGGGGGCGTCGTGGGTGTCGATCCACCACGGAGGCGGTGTCGGCATCGGCTACTCGCAGCATGCCGGCATGGTCGTCGTCGCCGACGGCACGCCACTCGCCGCCGAGAAGCTGGAACGCGTCCTCACGACCGACCCGGCGATGGGCGTCCTTCGCCATGTCGACGCCGGCTACGAGCGAGCCATCGACGTCGCCCGGGAGCGGGGCGTCCGCGTCCCGATGCTGGGCGAGGGCTGAGGCCCGCCCGGTAGCATCGACCCGTGCTCGTCGAATCGGTCCCGAACGTGTCGGAGGGGCGTCGGCTCGACGTGGTCGACCGGCTGGCCGAGGCGATCGAGGCCGGCCCCGGCGTGGCCCTGTTGGACCGCACCAGCGATGCGAGTCACAACCGCTCGGTGTTCACGCTGGCCGGCGAGGACGACGCGGTCAGCGTGGCGCTCGAGCGGCTCATCGCGGCCGCCATCCACCACATCGACATGAACGTGCACGAGGGCGAGCACCCCCGTATCGGCGCGGTCGACGTCGTCCCGTTCATCCCCCTCGGCTCGACCACGATGGACGACACCGTCGAGCTGGCCCGCTCGTTCGGCCGTCACGTCGCGGCGACGTTCGACCTGCCCGTGTACATGTACGCCCGGGCGGCGCTGCGGTCCGACCGCGAGAAGCTAGCCGACGTGCGCCGTGGCCAGTACGAGGGGTTGCGCGACGAGATCGGCCAGCGCGGACGGGAGCCGGACTTCGGGCCGATGCGCCTGCACCCGTCGGCCGGCGCGCTGGCCGTCGGTGCGCGCCCGTTCCTCATCGCCTACAACATCAACCTGGCGTCGGACGACGTCGATCTGGCGAAGCGGGTCGCCCGTCGGGTGCGCGAGTCAGGCGGTGGGCTGCCGCGGGTCCAGGCGAACGGCTTCGCCGTGCATGAACCGGAACGCGGTGATCCGCCCCGGGCGCAGGTGTCGATGAACCTGCTGGATTCCAGCGTCACGCCGCTGTGGGTCGTGTGGGATGCCGTCCGGGATCTGGCGGCCGAGGACGGCGTCGAGCCGGCCGAATTGGAGTTGATCGGCCTGGCTCCACTCGCCTCGTTCCTGGCCGTTGCCGACCATGCCGGTGCTTCCACGGAGGAGCCCATCGAGCGTCGGCTCGCGAGCGCCGCCCGGTACCTCCGCCTGCGCGATCACTCCCCGCAGCAGATCCTGGAGATCCGCCTCGAGACCGAGCGACCCACGTGAGCGGCGGGCCGTTCCGCGTCATCGAGGGCGGTCGGACCGGCGAGCCGACACCGGGCCTGCTCATCGTCGGCGCGGCCGAGATCGCGACCCTGGCCGGCGGCGTCCGTCGAGGTCCAGAGCAGGGTGCCGTCGGCCGGATCGTCGCCGACGACCCCGCGTCGCCGGAGGCGCCGGTCGTCGCGTCGTGGGAAGGACGGATCGTCGCGGTCGGCCCGCGCGTCGCCGTCGAGGCCGCGTTGGTCGCCGACGGCCTGCCGCTCGCCCGCTTCGCCCGGATCGACGCCGCGGGCGGCGCGGTGACACCCGGCCTCGTCGACCCGCATACCCACTTGCTCTTCGCCGGCTCGCGCGAGGACGAGCTGGTGCTGCGCCAGCGCGGGGCGTCGTACATGGACATCCTGGCGGCCGGTGGCGGGATCCTGTCCACGGTCGAGGCGACCCGGGCGGCATCCGAGGCGACCTTGCTCACCCACGGCCGGCGCTGGATCGACGAGATGCTGACCCACGGCGTCACGACGATCGAGGCGAAGTCCGGCTACGGCCTCGACCTCGAGACCGAGCTGCGGCTCGTCGAGGTCGCCCATCGGCTGGGGCGCGAGGGGCCGATCGACGTCGTGCCGACCTGGCTCGGGGCGCATGCCGTGCCACCCGAGTTCCGTGCCCGGCCCGACGGAACGGAGGCGTACGTCCGCCATCTCCTCGACGAGCAGCTACCGGGCATCGCCGCGCACGGCCGGGCGCGCTTCGCCGATGTCTTCTGCGAGGAGGGGGTGTTCACCGCCGACCAGTCGCGGCGGGTCCTGGAGGCCGCCCGAAGCCACGGGCTGCTGCCGCGGCTGCATGCCGACGAGCTGGCACCGTCCGGTGGGGCGGAGCTGGCGGCCGAGCTGGGCGCCGCGTCGGCCGACCACCTCGCGACGCCCTCGCCGGAAGGCGTCGCCGCGCTCGCCGCGGCGGCCGAGACGGATGAGCCGGTCGTCGCCACGCTGCTGCCGGTCACGACCTGGTTCCTGATGAAGGACCACCACGCGCCGGCGAGGGCGTTCATCGAGGCCGGCGTCCCGGTGGCCATCGGCACGGACTTCAACCCGGGCACCTCGCCGACGCCGAACCTCACGCTCGCCATGTCGTTCGCCTGCGTCAACCTGCGGATGACGCCGGACGAGGTCCTGAGCGCGGTCACGATCAACGCCGCCCGTTCGCTCGCCCTCGAGGACGAGATCGGCTCACTCGAGGTCGGCAAGGCGGCCGACATCGTGATCTGGCGCATCCCGACGACGGCGCGCATCCCCTACCACCCAGGCGCGGACCTCGCCAGGACCGTCATCAAGCGCGGTCGGGTGGTACTCGACCGCCCGTAGGGCGATGCCGCCGGTCAGACCTGCTTGCCGCGCGACTCCAGCAGGACGGTGACCGTCTCGCTAGGCAGGCTCGACCCGGTGACCGACAGCTTCGGCTGCGTGACAGGTTCGGCGCCCATCTCGTGGAAGAACTTGGCGAGCGCCTCGGCGCAGTCCTTGTCGTCCTCGCACAGTGGCATCGGGATGACGATCTTCGGATCAAGCTGGGCCATGAGCGCCGCAGCCTTCGTCGGATTGAGGATCCCGCCGAGTGGGACGCAGGCGATGTCCACCGGGCCGATGTCGCCGAGCTTCTCCTCCGAGAGCAGGTGCCCGATCTCGCCGAGATGGATCGTGTGGATGCCATCCACCTCGAGGACGAAGGACACGCCCTTGCCGCGCTCCGTGCCGCGGGCGTCATCGCGGTACGTCCGCACGCCGGTCACGAGCACTTCCTTGACCTCGTACTCGCCGGGGCCGTCAAGGACGAACGCGCCATCGAGGCTCGACGGGATCAGCGTGGATCCGTCGCGCGACACCTTGCCCTTGGGCTTGCCCCTGGCGACGGGCGCGTCATCCGGGTGGCTGTACGTGACGATGTCCCCGGTGATGCCGCGACCGGTGGGGCCGACCACGGACTGATACGGGTCCGCGACCACCACGGCGTCCTTGCCGCGCAGCCGGACGCACGTGCGGCCATACCAGGTCAGCTCCATCGCTCCGATTCTGACATAGGCCGGTGCACGGCCGCTCACCCGCGGCGGGACAAAGAAAGACCGGAGGCGCCTGCCCAATCGGCGCCCCCGGTCGGAGGGAGGGAGGATGGAACCCCGAGGGGTTCGTCCGATCGCTACGCTACGGCGTGGTGATTTACGGTCGAGACGTGAAGCGGTTAAGAAAGCGACATCGACCCCCAGCCGGGGCCCGAATCATCGACCGTGTGACAATCCCGCCATGCACCCATCCCGTCACCACCGCCTGCTCGCGCTGATCGCTGCCGCCGCCCTCGTCGTTGGGGCGTGCGGCACGACGACGCCCTCGCCGTCGGCGTCGAGCGCCCCGTCCGCCTCGCCTGGTGCCTCCGCCGGCCCAGCCTCGCCGAGCCCGAGCGGGTCGGCTGGCCTCGATGAGATCTATGCCGAGATCAACGACCAGGTCCGGGCGATCCGTGGGCTCGACGAGCTGAAGGCCGTCGAGCCGAAGATCCTTTCCCCGGAGGAGCTGTCGACCGTCGTCCAGACGACCTTCGACAACGACTATCCGTCGGAGCAGGTCGCTGCGGACGAGCTCCTCTACAAGGGCCTCGGGCTCATCCCGATGAGCGTCTCCCTGAAGGCCGTGTATGTCGACCTGCTCGAGAGCCAGGTCGCCGGCCTGTACGACCCATCCACCGACAGCCTCTACGTGGTCTCGAAGGAAGGTGGGGTCGGCGCCGTCGAGCGCGTCTACTACTCGCACGAGTACGACCACGCCCTGCAGGACCAGCACTTCGATCTCGAGGCGATCCAGGAGGGCCTCGAGGACCAGTCGGACCGACTGCTGGCGCGCCAGGCCGTGGTCGAGGGCGACGCCTACGTGCTCATGACGCACTGGCTCCAGCAGCACCTGACGCCGGCCGAGATCAGCGAGGTCGTGAGCGCGTCGAGCGACCCCGAGGCGATGGAGGCCCTCGAGCGGATCCCGGAGATCGTCAAGGCGCAGATCATGTTCGCCGCACTCGAGGGCACGGTCTGGATGCTTACTCTTCAGCTACGAGACGGGTGGGCGGGGGTCGACGCCGTGTTCGAGAGCCTGCCGGAGTCGACCGAGCAGATCCTGCACCCGGAGAAGTACAACGACGGGGAGGCGCCCATCGCCGTCGACCTCCCCGACGATCTCGCCGCGCGCATGGGGACGGGCTGGTCCGTCGCCCAGGAGAACACGCTCGGGGAGCACCAGATGGGCATCTGGCTCGGCAAGCCGACCGTCGCCGACGCCGAATCGGCGGCGGCCGGCTGGGGTGGTGACCGGATCGCCGTCCTGCAGGGTCCGAGCAAGGCCTGGGCGATCGCCTGGCAGACGGCCTGGGACTCGACCAACGATGCCGCCGAATTCGAGGAGACGGCGGCGGTTGCTATCGAGACGGCCGGCGGGCCCGGGGCCGTGCTCCCCGGCGAGGGTGGGACGACGCGCTGGGTCGTGATCGGCAGCGACGCGGCCACGCTCGGCAAGGTCGGCAACGTGCTTGGCCTGGCCGGCTGACCTCGAGGCACCCCCTGGGGTCACGCTGCTACATCGATGCCGGGGCGGAGATCCCGAGCAGGTCGAGGGTCCGGGCGAGGGTGACCTGCGCAGCGCTAGCGAGCGCCAGCCGTGATGCCGAGCGCTCAGGCTCGGCGGCGTCGACGACGCGGGCATCCCGGTAGAACGCATGGAACGCCGTCGCGAGCTCGGTGGCGTAGGCCGTGATGCCCTGCGTCTCCTCGGCCGCAACCGCGTCCTCGACGACCTCGGGGAAGCGCACGATCGCGCGCGCCAAGGCGGCCTCCGGACCAGCGGCGAGCGAGCCCCCGACCGACGTCGCTGGCCTCAGGCCGACGTCCGCCGCCTTGCGCAGGATCGATGCGATCCGCGCGTGGGCGTACTGGACGTAGTAGACCGGGTTCTCTGCCGACTGCCTGCGGGCCAGGTCGACGTCGATCTCCATGTCGAGGTTCGCTCCACGCGACGCGAAGAACCACCGAGCGGCGTCGTTGCCGATGTCGTCGAGCAGGGCGTCGAGCCGGTAGATGTCGCCCTTGCGCTTCGACATCGCGATGACCTGGCCATCGCGGACGATCGACACCCAACCGGTCAGCAGGACGTCCACCCGGTCCGGGTCCAGGAGGAGCGCGGTAGCCGCGCCGCGCGTCCGCGGGATATAGCCGTGATGGTCGACGCCCCAGACATAGATGATCCTGTCGAATCCCCGGCTGAACTTCTCGACGAGGTAGCCGATGTCGGCGGCGAAGTACGTCGGCTCGCCGGTCGAGCGGTAGATCGGCCGATCCTTGGCGTCGCCGAACTCGGTCGAGCGGAACCACACGGCTCCGTCCTGCTCGAAGATGTGCCCGTGCTCGCGGAGACGCGCGACCGCGCGATCGACCCAGCCGCCCTCGTAGAGGGACGCCTCGGTGGTCCAGACGTCGAAGTGCACCCCTAACCGTTCGAGGCTCGCCTCGATCCCCGACCGGAGCGTCGCGGCCGCCCAGCGCCCGAGGGTCGCCGGGGCGTCGGCCCCAGGTCCGTTCGCCGCGGCCCAGATGTCGTCCGGGATGGCGGCCGCGAGATCGCCGACATAGTCGCCGTGGTAGCCGTCCTCCGGGACCGGCACGCCCTGCCGCCAGGCGAGGACCGAGGCACCGAGCTTGTCGATCTGGCTGCCCGCATCGTTGAAGTAGTACTCGCGCGTCACGGCCTGACCGCCGGCTTCCAGCAACCGACTGAGGAGGTCGCCGACGAACGCCCCCCTGGCATTGCCGATCGTGAGAGGGCCGGTCGGGTTGGCCGACACAAACTCGACGTTGACCGAGCGGGCCGTCGCCGGCGTCAGGCGTCCCCACGCGTCGGGCTCGGCGAGGATCGCATCGACGGTCGCCTCGAGCGCCGCCGGCCGCAAGCGCACGTTGATGAACCCGGGCGGGGCCACCTCGGCCGACTCGATCGGCGACGGCGAGCCGTCCGCGGCCGCATCGCGGACGAGCTTCGCCGCGAGCAGCGTGGCGATCTCCGACGGTGAACGTCGGTACGGTCGCGCCAGCTTCATAGCGAGGTTCGTGGCCAGGTCGCCATGGCTGCGATCGGAGGGGTGCTCGACCTCGATGGCCGGACGGTCCAGCCCGGGTGGCAGCGCCGGTAGCGAGCCGGTCTCGACCGCGTCGGCCCAGGCGCGCTCGATGGCCGCGCGGACCTGGCTTCGGAGCGGGTCGGGGATCACGTGTCGGCAGTCCTCTCGGAGTCGCGGCCCGCGCTGGTCGCGAACCGGAGCGGCCCATCGTACCGGTCAGACCCCGGGACGTGGGCCTGAGCCCCCGCGGCATCGCCGGTCGCGCCGTTCGTTGCGGCGTCGCACCGCGGATGTGGACGTCAGGTGCGGTCTGCAGGAGTCTGGTGTGGTCGGTGGCCGCGGTTCGGTACTGGACCCGGGTAGTACCGATGGGTAGCATCCGGCCACGTTCGGCATCCGGACGTAGCGCTCGCTGACCCCGCGGTGCCTGCTGCGCACCCGGCCCCGAGCGGCAGACGACCGCCGCCACCCCAGAGGCGGCGGTCGTTCCATGTCCCGAGCCGCCGACCCGGTCAGATCTCGAAGCGGTCGCCCGGCTGCACGAGCTCGACAGGACCAGGGAACGCGGCGCGCACCGCATCGATCGTCGCCGACCGATCGAACCCCATCTGGAGATGGGTCAGCAGCACGCGCCCGGCCTTCGTCCGGGCTGCGAGGGCGCCGACCGCGGGTCCGTCGAGATGGAGGGCGCCCGATGGCACCGGGCCGGGCCCGAACGAGACCTCCGCCAGCAGCACGTCGCCCGGGCGGATGAGTGGCTCGAGGTCCGATGCCCGTCCGCAGTCCCCGGAGTAGACGATGCCGGTACCGTCCGGCGTCGAGACGCGGATCCCGAAGCTGTCGTCCGTATGGGTCACGCGGGTGGTGTCCACCTGCAGGTCGCCGATCGTCAGCGCGCCGGGACGCAGATCCTCGACATCGAGCGAGGCCGCCGTGAAGCCGGGCTCCGCGTGGAGCGCATCGATGCGCCGCCCCAGGGTGGCCGGCGCGATCACGCGGACGTGGCGCGGCGGCTGGAACTCCCAGTGGAGGTAGTGGCGCAGCGCGACGAGATCGATGAAGTGGTCCGGGTGCAGGTGGCTGATGACGACCGCGTCCAGCGTGCTCGGTTCGAGCGTCGCGGCCAGCCGCGCGAACGACCCCTGCCCGAGATCGATGAGGACCGCGGTCGATCCGGTTCGGACCAGATAGGCCGCTCCCGTGGCACCGACCCGGTCCGTGTAGGCCGGTCCCGCCCCCAAGACATCGAGCTGCACGCGCGACGGGTCCCCGGACACGGTCGCGTCAGGCCGCGCCGCCGGCAGCGGCGCCGGCTTCCGATCCGATCGGCACGGTCACCGGGTCGGCGCCACGCCGGAACGCGAGATCCCGATACCCGGCGGCCGACGCGGTGGCGTAGCCGTCCTCGAGCGCGAACGCGAACGTGTCGGCCCGGTGGGCATCCGAGCCGACCGTGATCCGTCGCCCGCCGAGGTCGCGATAGCGGGCCACGATCGCCGCCGAGGGATAGGTCTCGTTCGCGGATTGGCGAAGCCCGCTCGTGTTGATCTCGAGGGCCGTTCCGCTGTCCACGAGCGCCACCAGGATCGGTTCGTAAAGCTCTGGCGCGGCGGCCAGGTCGGCTGGGGTGACGTGCGGGGCCAGGTAGCGCTTGATGAAATCGATGTGGCCGATCGCATCGAACAGCCCTGACCGCCCGGCCGCCTCGACCTCCTCGAAATAGGGCCCGACGATCTCCGCGAGTGGCCGGCCGGCGACCCAGCCGGCCACGTTCGGTGCCGCATAGGGTGAGTCCTCGTAGACATGCACCGAGCCGATGACGAAGTCGTACGCGTGGCGGGCGAGATGATCCCGGATGTCGGCCTCCCAGCGCCGGTCCCAGGTGATCTCGACACCGAACCGAATGGCCACGCCCCGATCGGCCCACCGCTCGGCGGCCTCTCGGACGACCCGTTCACGCTGCTCGAACGTGGTGAAGGCATAGGCCGGGGCTCGCGGGTCGAAATCGACGTGGTCGGTGATGGCGAGCTCCGCGATGCGGCGCTCGACCGCCTGTTCCGCGAACCGGTCGATCGGCACGTCGCTATCCGGCGACAGGTCGGTATGGAGATGCGCGTCGAGGGGCAGGTCGCGCGCCTGCCGGTCGATCATCGGTGTGGTCCTCCCCGTGGCATCAGGCCCCGATCACACCGAGCTCGCGTCCGACGTTCGCGAACGCCTCGAGCGCACGGTCGAGCTGCTCGTCGCCGTGCGCTGCGGTGACGATCGTCCGGATCCGCGCCTGCTCGAGAGCCACCGTGGGGAAGACCACCGGCTGGGCGAAGACGCCCTCGCCGAGCAGCCGGTCGCTGAAGCGCATCGCGACCTCCGGGTCGCCCATCATGACCGGCGTGATCGGCGTCTCCGAGCGGCCGGTGTCGAACCCGAGGCGTTCGAGCTCTGCCTTGAACCGTCGCGTGTTGGCCCACAACCGCTCGAGCAGCTCCGGCTCCTCCTGCATGACCTTGAGCGCCTCGCGGCAGGCGGCCACGACCGCGGGCGGATGGGACGTCGAGAAGAGGAACGGCCGGGCGCGCTGGGTCAGGATCTCGCGCAGCGCGGTCGATCCGGCGACATAGCCGCCGAGCGACCCGACGGCCTTCGACAGCGTCCCGACCTGGATCGCCACCCGGCCATGCAGCCCGAAATGGTCGACGCTGCCGCGGCCGTCCTTGCCGAGCACGCCGGACGCGTGGGCGTCGTCCACGAACACGGCGGCGCCGGAGGCCTCGGCGGCATCGACGATCGCCGGCAGGGGCGCGATATCGCCGTCCATCGAGAACACGCCGTCGGTCACCACGAGGATCAGCCGGTACGGGTCGCCGGTCCCCTCGCGACCCAGCTCGACGGCCTCCTCGAGGGTGGCCCGCAGCTGGTCGACGTCCGCGTGCGGGTAGACCTTGCGCGGGGCCTTGGACAGGCGCATGCCGTCGATGATCGAGGCGTGGTTCAGGCTGTCGCTGACGATGAGGTCGGTCTCGCCGGTGATCGTCGGGATGATGCCGGTGTTGGCGGTGAAGCCCGACTGGAAGGTCAGGACAGCCGGCGTGTGCTTGAACGCGGCCAGCTCCTCCTCGAGCGCCTCGTGCATCGACAGCGTGCCGGCGATCGTCCGGACGGCGCCCGACCCGACGCCGAACTCGCGCACGGCCGCCAGGGCCGCCTCGACGAGGCGGGGATGGTGGGTCAGCCCGAGGTAGTCGTTCGACGACAGGTTGATGGCCCGCTGGCCGTCCACCGACACGATCGGCCCCTGGGGTGAGGACACGACGCGCAACGGGCGGTACAGGTGGCGCTCGCGGAGGGCCTCGACCTCATCGTGGAGGAAGGCCAGCGGGTCGGGCAGCGGCGGCACGGTCGTCACGTCAGGCCGTCCAGTCCATGACGACCTTGCCCGAAGCGCCCGAGCGCGCCGCGGCGAATGCGTCGGCGTGCTCGCGGAACCCGAACCGGTGGGTGATGACCGGCGAGATATCGAGGCCCGACTGGAGCATGACCGTCATCTTGTACCAGGTCTCGTACATCTCTCGACCATAGATGCCCCGCAGGGTGAGCATCTTCATGACGATGGCGTTGACGTCGAGGCTGATCTCCTCCGTCGGCAGGCCGAGGATCGCCAGGGCTCCGCCATGGGCCATCGCCGCGATCGCGTCGCGCAGGGCGACCGCATTGCCCGACATCTCCATCGCCACGTCGAAGCCCTCGACCATGTCGAGATCGTCGAACACGGTCCGGAGGTTCCGCTCGAGCGGGTCGATCGCGACGGTGGCGCCCATCCGGATGGCGAGCTCGCGTCGGAACGGGTTGGGGTCGCTGATCACGATGTGCCGCGCACCGGCGTGTCGGGCGACCGCCGTGGCCATCAGGCCGATCGGGCCCGCGCCGCTGACGAGCACGTCCTCCCCGAGGACGGGGAAGGCGAGCGCCGTGTGCACGGCATTGCCGAACGGGTCGAAGATCGCGGCGATCTCCTCGTCGACACCCGGCCAGTGATGCCACACGTTGGTCATCGGCATGGCGACGTATTCCGCGAAGGCGCCGTCCCGACCCACCCCGAGACCGATCGAATGGGCGCACAGCTGCCGCCGGCCGGCCAGGCAATGCCGACAGCGACCGCACACCACGTGGCCCTCGCCGCTGACGAGGTCGCCCGGCCCGAAGTCGGTGACGTTGCTTCCGACCTCGACGATCTCGCCGACGAACTCATGGCCGACCACGAGCGGCGGCGAGATCGTCTTCTGGGCCCACGCATCCCAGGCGTCGATGTGCAGGTCGGTGCCACAGATCCCGGTCTTGTGGACCCGGATCAGGACATCGTTGATGCCGATGGCGGGCACCGGCATGTCGCGCAGCTCGAGGCCCGGGCCGGCTGCGATCTTGACGAGCGCCTGCATCCGAGGAGCGTACCCCGCGACCCCGGCCGCCCGCGCCGCGCCCCGCCGCCCCTCAGTCGGAGTCGGCCGCGTCGCGCCAGTCGATGACCGGATTCTCGACCGTGCCGATCCCCTCGATCTCGCAGCGGACGCGGTCGCCGGGCTCGAGGAAGATCGGCGGGTCCCGGTAGACCCCGACACCGGACGGCGTGCCCGTCGCGATGACGTCGCCAGGCCCCAGCGTGATCGACGACGTGATCGCCTCGATGAGGGCTGGGATGTCCCAGATCATGTCGGCGGTCGACCCGTCTTGCATCAGCTGCCCACGGCCGTCGGCGGCGATGCGCCAGCTGCGCAGCCGGACGCCGGCGCCAGGATCGATCTCATCCGGCGTCACCATCACCGGCCCGAGCGGGAGGAACGTGTCGCTGCCCTTGGCCCGCAGCCACTGGCCGTCACCCGTCTCGCCCGGGGCGAGCGCCGCTGGGACGCCCTGCCAGTCGCGAGCACTGACGTCGTTGAGGACCACGTACCCGGCGACATGGGCCATCGCCTCGGCGCGGGACACCCGTCGTGCCTGCCGGCCGATGACGACGCCGAGCTCGACCTCGAGATCGAGCGCGTGGGTGCCATCCGGGCGGACGATGGGCTCGCCGTCGCCGATCACGCAACTCGGCAGCTTGGCGAACAGGAGCGGGCGGGCCGGGGCCGCCCGTCCGCCCTCGGCGACGTGGTCGCCATAGTTCAGCCCGACGCCCACGATCTTGCCCGGACGATGCACCGCCGGGGCAGGCCGGAGCGACGCGACCTCGCGACGCTCGGATCCGCCACCGCGAGCGTGCGTGGCGATGAAATCCTCGAGGTCGTCGAGCGCGGCATCCGAGATGTTGTCTCGCCAGTCGCCGGCGATGACGACCGTCGAGCCCTCGAGCCGGCCGACCGCTACGCCCGTGTCGTCACGGAACGAGTAGAGCCGCATCGGCCCTCAGCTCGGCGAGGCGGACGGTGCGGCGCTCGGCGACGCCGACGGGCTCCCGCTGGGCGAGGTCGTGGGCTCGGCTGATGGCGCCGCGGACCCGTTCGGGCTCGGATCGGCTGAGGGACTCGGCGAGGCGCACAGCTTCTCGGGGTTCGTCTGCTCGCCGTAGCGGGCATAGAAATCGAGGATCGTCGCCTGGTCGAGCGTGTCGAGCGGCAGGATCCGATCCCAGACGAGCGCGGCGAACGGCCACGCCATCTGGTCGAAGCGCGCGATGACCGGCCCGGGCGACTGACCGCCCGGTGGGAACCCGCAGACCGGGCTCGCCGGCACGGCTCCGAACATCGTGCGCAACGCTGTCTCATCCACCTCGGCGCCGCGGTAGAGGACGACCAGGCCGCCGTGCTCGAGGTTGTGGACCCAGCCCTGCGGGACGACGCTGTCGTTCGGGCCGTAGACGCGGGCGGGGATCGGCCCGACCCCCACCGCGTTGTAATGCCGGCCCGAGGCGGGCGGGCAGTTGGTGTACCGGATGACCGTGCCGGTCGCGACGTGGCTGTTGCCCATGTCGGGCTGGACGAAGCCGAGCTGGGCAGATGCGCCGGCGCTCGGTGCCGCGGTCGGGTCGGCCTCCCAGATGGTCGAGCAGGCGAACGCCGGCTGCGTGGCCGCGGCGAAGACACCGGCGCCGACGACCGCGACGACGACCGCCACGGCTGCGATCACCAGCCACGCCGATATCGCTCGATGAACGAGCCCCGTGGCCCTGGCCGGGCGCGGACGCGACGGCCGGCCCGCTCGGAGCCCGGCGGGCGGCTGGCCGGTCGGCTGGCCGACGGCCGGTCGGTCGAGGTCGCCTGCGGCCGCGATCTGTCTGGCCCGGGCGGTCGCTCGACGTCTGGCCGGCCACGCGCTGACGCCGGCGGGATTCCTTGCTCACGGGGTGGTTGCCTCGATGCGGTCGATGGGTCGCCGAGTCGGATCGGACCCGGCGGCGACGGTGGCCGCGCGCGAAGAAGGGTACCCGGCCTGCCGCGTTCCCGCGCACGCGGACCCTGTCGGCAGGCCGCGGCGACCCGGGTCAGGCCTCCGAGAGATAGGTGCGCACCTCCGGACGCAGGAGCCCGCGGAACAGGAGCAGGCCGAGCGCCGCCGTGAAGACCGGCAATGCCGGGTGTACCGGGCTGACGGCGAGCAGGAGCACGAGCGGCATGGTCAGGCTGGACAGGCCGATCGCGAGAGGAAACGCCGCCTGCTTGCGCTGGAGGACGAGCGTGGTCGTGAAGATCGTGTACGCGAGCAGGATCATCACGACGATGCCGGGCAGGCTGACCGGAGCGGAGATCGCCTGGTCGACGACGAAGCGCAGGCTCAGGCCGATGCCGGCGAGGATCAGCAGGGCGTAGACGAGGAAGAGGCGGATCCCGAGCGGCATCCGGGGGCGGCTGGCGGATGGCGTGGACACGGCCGCGATGGTACGTCGACGGCTTCGAGCGAGCTGGGTCTTGACACACGTGAGCCTCATCCGTACATTCCGCTAAACCGGTTTGCTAAACCGGTTTGCACGATTGGGGCCCGCCCTCTTCCTCCTGCGCTGGCCCGCATCGCCGCCCTCGACCGACCAGCGCCAACGACCGGACAGCGACCCCCCAACGCCGAACGGAGTCGACCCCCTGGTGGAGCCTCGGACCCAGCGACCGCGTATCGCCGACGTCGCCCGCGAAGCGGGCGTCAGCAAGACGGCGGTGTCGTTCGCCTTCAATTCGCCCGGCCGGCTCGCGCCGGAAACGGCGACGCGCATCCGCGACATCGCGCAGCAGTTGGGCTACACACCCCATCCCGTCGCCCGGATGCTGACCCAGCGGCAGACGATGACGATCGGGGTGCTCACGCCGCAGGCTCTCAGCGTGATCTTCAGCAACCCGTTCTTCGGGGCGTTCAGCGAAGGCGTGGCGCTCGTCGCCGAAGAACACGGCTACGCGCTGCACTTCATCTCGCCGCTCCATGGCAGCCTCGTCCGGGCGATGACCCGGGCGACCGTCGACGGCGTCGTGGCGATCGGCCTGTCGGACAGCCACCCCGAGGTCGAGCAGATCCGCCGGGCCGGTCTGCCGATCGTCCTCGTCGACTCCCTGGCCTTGCCGGAGCACGGCTCGGTCGAGATCGACGACGTCGGTGGCGCCCAGGCCGCCGCCGCGTACATCGCCAGCCTCGGCCATCGCGACGTCCTCGTGCTCGGCGTCGAGCCGCCGGCACCGGGTGGTCCCGACCCCGACGGCGTCACGAGTCGCCGGCTGCGCGGCTATCGCGAGGCGTTCGCCGCGCTCGGCATGGACATCCCGGACGAGCGCGTCGTCGTCGGCCCGGCGAGCATCGTCGGTGGGATCGCGGCGACGAACCGCGCCTGGGAGGACGGGCTGCGGCCGACGGCGATCCTGGCGATGTCGGACGCCATGGCCATCGGGGCGATGCGCGCCCTGCGTGACATGCGCCTGGACATCCCGGGCGACGTCAGCGTCGTCGGATTCGACGACATCGACCTCGCCCCGCACGTCGATCCCCCGCTCACGACGGTCCACCAGCCGATCCGTCGCAAGGGCGAGGAGGCGGTCCGTGTGCTGCTGACCGTCGTGGATCGACGGGGTCAAGCCAAGCCCGAGCATCGGCGTCTCGAGACGCGACTCATCATCCGCGGCTCGACCGGCCCGGTGCCCATGGATCGAAGGGAGGTGGCCGGCGACCGAGGCTGAGATCGATCGGCGAGCGACGTCCGAGTCCGGTGCGACTCGCCAAGACGACGTACCGACACGGCCGCGCTACGCGGCGATCCCAGGCCTGGGGACCGGCCGAACCAGGTCGGCGCTTCGCCGACCAGCCGTTGTGGACCGGACGGGAACGACCCGACCGGTCCGAGAGAGGAGACAACAGACACGAGCGGGGCCGGCACACGCCGACACGAGGATCAGGGAGGCGGCCAGGGCCGCTCCGGCGCCACGGGAGGACATCGGATGGAGTATCGCATCGGGTCCGCCGGGGGCCGGCCGTGACGGTCGACACGCCCGCCTGGGTCCGCGACGCGGTCTTCTACCAGATCTTCCCGGACCGGTTCGCGTCGAGTCCGCGGGTGCCCAAGCCCGGGCCGTTGGAGGCCTGGGATGCGCCGCCGACCGACCATGGCTTCAAGGGCGGCGATCTCCTCGGCATCGTGGAGCATCTCGACTACCTGCAGGACCTCGGCGTCAACGCGATCTACCTGACGCCGATCTTCCAGTCCGCCTCGAACCACCGCTACCACACCTACGACTACTTCCACGTCGACCCGTTGCTGGGTGGCGACGCTGCGCTGCGCGAGCTGCTCGATGTCGCCCACGAGCGACGGATGCGGGTCATCCTCGACGGGGTGTTCAACCACACGGGCCGTGGCTTCTGGCCGTTCCATCACGTCCTCGAGAACGGCCCGGCGTCGCCGTATCGCGACTGGTTCCATCTCGACCCCGATGTCCTCGCCGGCCGGCGCGACCTGCAGCCGTACCCCGGCCGCGACGTGCCCCGCGGCGGGTGGCTCGGCTACGACGCGTGGTGGGACCTGCCCGCCTTGCCGAAGCTGAACACCGCTCACGCCGACGTCCGCGAGTACCTGTTGCGCGTCGCCGAGCACTGGCTGCAGTTCGGCATCGACGGCTGGCGTCTCGACGTGCCCAAGGAGATCGACGACCCGTCATTCTGGGCGGCCTTCCGACAACGGTGCCGGGCCGTTCGCGCGGATGCCTACCTCGTGGGCGAGATCTGGGAGACCGCACCGGAATGGGTGTCCGGCGATCGATTCGACGCGTTGATGGACTATCCGCTGGGCGAGGCCATCCTCGGGTACGTCGGCGGGTCGAGCCTGGACATGGCGGCGGTGCTGGGCCACCACGAGTACCGCGATCACCTGCGCCCGCTCGATGGACCCGGGTTCGCTGCGCGGCTGGTCGAGCTCCTCGCCGTCTACGACCCCGACGTGGTCGCCGTCCAGCTGAACCTCCTCGGCTCGCACGACACGCCGCGGGCGCTCACGGTCCTCGGTCACGACCGGGCGGCGCTACGCTTGGCGGTCCTCCTGCAATGCCTGCTGCCCGGCGCTCCGTGTGTCTACTACGGCGACGAGATCGGTCTGGCCGGCGGCAACGACCCGGCCTCCCGCGGCGCATTCCCATGGGACCCCGCCGCCTGGGACCATGAGTTGCGCGGGTTCGTCCGTGCGGCATTGGCCCTGCGGGCGTCCGACGCCGCCTTGCGGCACGGAGCGACGAGCATCGTCGGTGCGTACGGACCGGCGCTGGCGATCGAGCGGCGGCTCGACGACGACCGGCTTGGTCCTCGCGCTCGACACGGGCGACGACCCCTTCCCGCTCGACGTGACGATCGAGGGTGTCGGGCACGGCAGGCTGGAGCCGGTGCCGATCGGGGAGCCGGCACAGGAGCCGCCGCGTTCGATCGATATCGTCGACGGGCGGGCGACCATCGCGATCCCTCCGCGGGCAGGGTTTCGTCTATCGCGTCGCGGTCGACGACCCCTGACCGTCACGCTCACGGGCTCGCCCTATACTTCGCCGCCTGTGGCTGATCTTCCGATCGACCTGGACACCGGCCTGTCCGAACATCTGGCCCGGGTCCTGGATGTCGAGGGAAAGATCCCGCGGGCGATCGAAGCGCTGGGTCCGGTGGTGGGGCGAGACGTCGTCGTGGTCGATGGGCCCTCCGGGATCCGCGCTCGACAACTCGCTTCGCTCGGGGCTCGGGTCACGCTCGTCGATTCGAGCGGCCCGGCCGCATTCGGGGCGCCCGACGCCTCCGCCGACGTGGTCGTTGGCCTGTGGTCGGCATTCCGCGGCAGCGACGGGGCCGACCTCGAGCACGCGGCACGACTCCTTCGGCCCGGTGGCCGCCTCCTCGTGGTGCACGACTACGGTCGCGACGACGTCGCGGAGCTGCGCGGCGCGTTGCCCGAGCATGCGGACTGGACCCGTCGCGACGGACCGTTCCTCGCGCAGGGGTTCAAGATCCGCGTCCTCCACTGCTGGTGGACGTTCGCTTCGCTCGACGAGGCCCACGCATTCCTCGAGGCCGCGTTCGGTGAGACCGGCCGCGCGGTGGCCGGGCGCTTGACCCGTCCGCGCCTGTCATACAACGTCGCGGTCTACCATCGGACGCTCGGAAAGGAGCCTGCATGACCGACCGACGCCGACGACGCGACCCGTACGACGACCCTCGCTACCCGCGCCAACGCGACACGTACCCGGAGCCGGACTACGACGACCGCGACGCCGCGTACGACGATCGGGATGTCGCCAACGAGGAAGAGCGCGGCCGACGGATCTCGCCAGGTGCGGTATTCCTCGTCGTGGCCGTCATCGGATCGGTCGCCTTCATGGCCTACTTCTTCACCGTCCGCGAGGCGACCCAGATCCCCCTGCTGGCGTCGGGCGCGGTCGTGCTGGCGATCGTCTTCGCGGCACTCGCCGCCTACTGTCTCCGCGCGGTCTGGCGGGCAAGCACCGCGGACGCCGGCGCCGGTCGTCTCATGCTCACGGCCATCGTCGGCGGTGTGGCGGCGATCGCCGCGGCGGGTTTTGCTGCCGGATCGATCATCTTGATCCAGGTCTCGATGCTGGCCTGAACGGGACCCTCTGCTAGACTCGGGCACCCGCGCCTCCGAGCGCCCCCATCGTCTAGAGGCCTAGGACGCCACCCTTTCAAGGTGGAGATCAGGGGTTCGAATCCCCTTGGGGGCACCATCACCACCCATCGTCCGATCCTTCCTTGGTCTCGGCCGTCCGCTTGAGGGCTGCGTTCCGCGTCTCCAGCAGCGAGCGCATGTACCGGCCGAGGACGAGGCGGTCGACGAGGCGCCCGAGTGGTCCGAACGGCGAGCGATGCTCCCAGCGGTCGTGCATCCGGGTTCCCGTGCCGACCGACTCGAACCGGTGTTCGTGGCGGAACCACGCGAACGGGCCGCGTTCCTGGACGTCTTCGAAACGGACCGGCGGGTCGATCGCCGTGATCCGACTCGTTAACGACCACCAACGCCGGAAATGGCGGGCGCGCCAGGTCACGGTGTCGCCCAGCTCGACCCGACCGCTCGTCCGACCGCCGACGGCGTGCTCGCCCGTGTGGGCCATCGACGCCGCATGAAGGTCGAGATCCCTCGCGAGGTCGAAGACGCGCTCGATCGGCGCGGCGATGTCGGTCGTGAGCTCGATGGCGGTCATGCGCGCCACCAGCGGAGGTCGCGCAGGCCGAACCCGCCCGGTCCCGGTAGGCCCGCGCGGATCACGTCGTCGCTGAACGGCGTCCCCGGGGTGAGGTCGGCCGGCGGCTCATCGGCGGCGGGCGACGCGGCGGCGGCGCCCTCGGCCAGGATGTGGACCTGGGCGACCGCGATGAGCGGGACGTGCATCAGCGCTTCGAAGATGCGCGCCATCGCGAGATGGACGGCAACGGGCAGGCGGACGTAGACCGGACGGCGCCCCACCACTCGGGCGACACGACGGACCGCCTCGCCGAGCGGCATCTCCTCGGGTCCGACGACGGCGAACGTCCGATCGTGCAGCCGGTCGTCGCCGGTCGCGGCGGCCTCCAGGATGCGGGCGACGTCGTCGACCGCGACGGGCCTCACCGGCCGCTCGCGCAGCCCGACCAGCCCGAAGGCCGGGAACGTCTGGAGCGCGTGGCTCAGGTGGTCGAGCATGTGGTCGCCGCGACCATGGATCACGCCGGCCTTCAGGACCGTGAACGGGACCGCGACTGTCGCGGACGATCGCTTCCGCAGCCCACTTCGAGCGGTGGTAGCCGTCGGCCCATCCGGCCGCGCACGAAGGAAGCTGAGCACGCCGATGTCGTCGCACGCCGGCATCGCGGGCGGCCTCGACGAGGGCCTGGGTGCCACGGATGTGAAGGGCGTCGTAGGTCTGCTTGCCGATCTCGCGGTTGATCCTGGCGCAGTGGATGACCGCGTCGCAGCCCTCGATCGCGCGACGCAGGGCGGGGACATGCCGGCGAAGCGAGATCGACGCCGGTTCGTCGTGAGAGCGGCACGACCTCGTGGCCGGCGTCCAGGAGACGGTCGACGACGTGGCGGCCCACGAAGCCGAGGCTCCGGTGACGGCGATCCTCTTGACGTCGACGTGACCCACTGGCTATCCCAACGTGCTACTTACAAATAGCAAGTATTGCCGACGGCGGGCCGCTGTCAAGTGGCACGTCGACGAGGTGGCTCCCACACGCACCGCGGCTTGGGTGGCAGCCTCACTGCTACCATCGAGAGCGATGGAGATCATGGGCATCCAGATCCGCACGATCATCAGCGACAACATCGCGAAACGATGCGACGGCTGCGGCCAGGTGATCGACGGCACGCCGTGGCGGATCAACCTGCTCGACATCGTGGCCGCCGAGACGCCGGTCGGCTGGACCGAGCGACCGGCCATCAACCCGGGGCCGTTCCAGTTCCACGGCGACGCCGCCTGCGTCCGGACGTGGATGGCCGCGCGCGACTACTTCTTCTGCCGCAAGGGCGAGGTCCGCGAGATCATGCGCCCGGTCCCCATCCCGGCCGCAGACGGAGCACCGGACGCGGGCCGCTGGGGTCTGTGCGATGGCATCCACCGCGACGATCACGAGTTCATCCCGGCCTGATCGCCGCGCTCGTTTGACACCGGCTCCGGGCGCGCCTATCCTCCGCTCGCCCGGGCGGAGTCTGGTACCCAGATTTACCCAGGTTTCCATGCCGACGGGCCACCCGCCGTCTCCCCCCACGGCGCCTGGTCCGTCGGCGCCCGTCATGACCAGCGAGACCTCGAGTGCGCGAACCATCCACCGCTCACGGCCGAACCGGGCGCTGGCTATCGCTCGGCCCGGCGAGCCAGCTGCTGGGGATCGACCCGGACACCCTGCGCCGTTGGGCCGATGAGGGCCGCGTCGTCGCCTGGGTCACGCCCGGCGGTCATCGGCGGTTCGATCGAGCGGAGCTCGAGCGACTCGCCTCGACGCGCCGGCGACGCCGCCCGCGGACGCTGGCCAGCCTCGGGGCGTCCGAGGAGCGGCTGACCCGCGTCTACCAGCGGCACTACGCCGCGGAGCCGTCGGGCCTGTCGTCCGCCACGTCCTCCTCGACGGCGGCCGCTGACACCGAACGCGATGCGTTCCGCGTGGACGGCCGCAGGCTCATCGGTGTCCTGATCGCCTATCTCGACGCCGATCGCACCCGCCCGGCGGCTCGGGCGCGTCTCGAGGCGGAGGCGACCACCATCGTCGACGGCCAGGCACGCCGCCTGGCGGCGGGGGGAGCGAGCCTGACCGAGGCGGTCTCCCGGTTCGTGGCCGCACGTCAGCCGTTCCTCGCCGACCTGGCGAACCTGGGACGGCGTCGCTCGCTCGATCCATCGCGGCTGGCCGACCTGTACGGCGACGCCTCGGCGGTCCTCGACCGGCTGCTCCTTCGGTTCATCGCGGCGCACCAGCGCACGGACGCCTGACGATGAGCCTGTCCATCCTGCTGCCTGGCTTGACCTCGATCCTTGCCCTGGTGTTCAGCGTCGCGCTGTTCGACCAGTGGCGTGAGCGCCGCGGCGGCGTTCCAGCTCATCTGGGCGATCGGGATGCTGTTCTACGGCGTCGCCGCCGGGTGCCGAGGCGCTGGCCGCGGCCGGCGGCTGGAACGAGGCGCTGTACCGGACCTGGTACCTGACCGGCGCGGTCTGGACGGCCGGCTGGCTCGGGCTCGGCACGGCGTTCCTGCTCGGCCGGACACGCTTCGGCTACAGCTTCGCGCTGTGCCTGTTCCTGGCCGGGCTGTTCACGTTCCTCGTCCGCAACTCGCCCCGAGTACGCCGGCGCCGGTGCGCTGCCGCTGCTCTACTTCATCGCCGCCGGGGTCCTGGCGCTGGCGGTCGCCGTCGAGACGTACTTCCAGAACGAGCGCTGGCCGTCGCTCGCGGCGGTCGCCGTCGTCGGCGCGACCGCTGCTCAGCGTCGTGCTGATGGCGACGACGCCGCTCCCGGCGCCCGGGCTACGCGGTCGATCCGGCGACGGCATGCCCGGTCGCGACGCTGCTGCCGGCCGCAGCTCCGCCTGCTGACGCCGTTCCTCAACGTGACCGGCGCCTTCGCGCTCATCCTCGGAGCGGTGTTCTCGACCTACGTGTTCATGCCGAAGCGGCGCGTGCTGCCGTACTCGCTCGACCCGAACCAGCCCGGCGATCAGTTCCTGTTCAACCTGCTGATCGCGCCGGTCGCGATCGTGGTGAACCTCGTCGCGTCGCTGCCCGGCGCGATCCGGCGCTGGTCGCGGCGGCCGGATCCACAGCCGCGTCCCGGCGACGATCCTCATCGCGGTCGGGGCGTTCATCCCGACCCTCACCGACAGCCTCAACCGGTTCGGCTCGACCGAGCTCTTCCAGCTCGGCAAGTTCCTGGGCGTCGTGTTCCTGTTCGCCGGCTTCCTCGTCTCGATCGAGGTCTTCCGCGAGATCCGCATCCCGTTCACCGGTCGCCGACTGGGCGGCGCGCGCCGCGAGGCATCGAGCGCCGCGGCCGAACCGCGCCCGGGCGACCTCGTCGAACGGCCACCCGAGGGTGCCGGCGCCGGCTGAGGCGCGTCGTCGGCGGCGCCGAGGCCGTCCCTCTACCATGCGCGGGTGTCCAGCCCGACCCTGACCTCGACCCCCGCCGCGTCCTCGGCGACCCTGCACGACGACGGCGGGGTGCCGCTGCGCGGATTCGCGATCGTCATCGGGGCGGCCGCCCTGTTCGGGATGCTCGGTCCGCTGTCGCGCTTCGCGTACGACGCGGGGATGGAGCCGACCGCCTTCGTGGCCTGGCGCGCCATCATCGGCTTCCTCGGGCTCGGCGCGTATGTCGGCTGGCGCGTGCGGCGTGGGGCCACGCGGCTGATCCGGTTCTCGACCCTCCCGATGCGCGCCCGGATCGCGATGCTCGCGGCCGCGCTCGCGGGGACGATCCTGAACCTGTGCATGTTCATCGCGTTCGACCGCATCACGATCGCGCTGGCCCTGCTCGGCTTCTACACGTACCCCGCCATCGTGGCGGTGGCCAACGTCGTGCTCGGCCGCGAGCGGATGGACGGTTCGCGGGCACTCGCGCTCGGGCTGGCGATCGCCGGCATGGTGGCCGTCGTCGCGTCGCAGCTCGATCCGGCCGCCGGAGTCCGGCTCGACGTCATCGGCGTCGCGCTGGCCCTGGGCGCCGCCGTCAGCCAGACGATCTTCGTCCTGCTGGCCCGTGACGGCTATCCGGAGGTCCCGACCGAGCAGGCGATGACGACCGTGCTGCTCGCGTCCGGCATCGGAGCGGTCGCGGTGGCGCTCGTGGCGAGCGGCGTCGACTCGCTCATCCAGCCGATCCGCGAACCGAGCCTGCTCCCGCTGTTGCTCTTCACGGGTCTCGTCGTAGCGGCGCTGCCGTCGTTCGGGTTCCTGACCGGGATCCGGCTGATCGGCGGGACGCGCGCGGGCATCCTGATGCTGTTCGAGCCCGTCGTCGGCGTGCTGCTGGCGGCCTGGCTGCTGGCCGAGGGGCTTGCCCCGATCCAGATCGTCGGCGCCATCGCGATCCTCGGTGCGGCCCTGCTGCTGCAACGATCGGGGCGGTCGGATCGCGCGGAGACGGACGACGGGGCGCGGCCGGTGATCGTGCCCGGCGGTCCATAGCGCGCCACCCGATGCCCGACACGGCGATCCGGGTCCTGCTCGTGGACGACCATGCGATGGTCCGTCGGGGCATGCGCGACTTCCTCGAGCTGCACGACGACATCGAGATCGTCGGCGAGGCGGGCGATGGTGCCGAGGGCGTCGAGCGGGCCATCGAGCTCCGGCCGGACGTCGTCGTGATGGACCTGATGATGCCCAACGTCGACGGGGTCGAGGCGACGCTGCGCATCAAGGCCGCGCTGCCTGCCACCGAGGTCGTCGCGATCACGAGCTTCATCGAGGAACCGCGCGCGGTGGCCGCGATCGAGGCCGGCGCGTCGGGCTTCCTCCTCAAGGATGCCGAGGCCGACGAGCTGGCGGCGGCGATCCGCGCCGCGGCGGGCGGGGAGGTCCACCTCGACCCGGCCGTGGCCGGGATCGTGGCCCGACGGATGCGCGCCGGCCGTGGTGCGGCAGGCGGATCCGGTCCGGCCGACGGCATCGCGTCGCTGACGGCTCGCGAGCGGGAGGTCCTTGCGCGGCTCGCCCGCGGCCTGCCCAACCGGACGATCGCCGACGACCTCGGGATCACCGAGCGCACGGCGCGCACCCACGTGTCGAACATCCTGGCCAAGCTCGGACTCGCCAGTCGCACGCAGGCGGCGCTGCTGGCCGTGCAGCACGGGCTGGACCGCGAGGTGTGAGCGGCGCGTCAGCTCGCCCGACGTACGACGTTGCCGGGCCCGACGACGCGCCGGCGATCGTGTTCGTCCACGGCACGCGCCTGACGCGGGCCGCCTGGCGTGCCCAGGTCGACGCGCTCCGCGACGAGTTCCGGGTCGTGGCGCTCGACCTGCCGGGGCATGGCGCCTTGACCGACACCCCGTTCACCCTGGCCGGCGCATCGGCCGAGCTGGGCCGGGTCATCGACGACGCGCTCGGCCACCGCCGCGGTCGTGGTCGGCCTGTCGCTCGGCGGCTACGTGGCGATGGACCTCGCGGCGCGCCGGCCGGATCTCCTCCGCGGCCTCGTGCTGTCGGGCGCGACGCAGGAGCCGGTCGGCATCCGGGCACGACCCTACCTCGCGTTGGCGTGGGCCATGGAGCGGTTCGACGGACCGGCGCTCGACGGCCTCAACGCCTGGTTCTTCCGGACGCGCTACCCGCCGGCCATCGCCGACCCGATCGTCGCCGGCGGGTTCTGAGTCGATCGGTGGCGCCGCCGCCCTGCGTGCCCTGGTCGGCGAGCGGTTCACGCCGCAGGCTGGCCGCCTACGACGGGCCAGTCCTCATCCTCAACGGCGAGCTCGATGTCCCCTTCCGTCTCGGCGCCGGCGGCGTTCGCCGAGGCCGCCGCGGACGTGCGCCGGGTGCGTCTCCGCGGGGCGACCCACCTCGCCAACCTCGACCGCCCGGCGCGCCTTCAACGGCGGTCGCGATCCGCCGAATTCGTCGACGGACCTGCGCCTGACCGGCGGCCTGACGGGCGGCCCGGTGCTAGACTTGGCCCGACCCACCCGACCTATCTCGCCGAGGTTCGATGCGCGTTCGAAAAGCCGTCTTTCCCGCCGCGGGCTGGGGCACTCGCTTCCTGCCGGCCACCAAGGCGCAGCCGAAGGAGATGCTGCCGCTCGTCGACAAGCCGATCATCCAGTACGCGGTCGAAGAGGCCGTCGCGGCCGGCATCGAGCAGGTCATCATCGTCACCTCGAGCCAGAAGCGCGCGATCGAGGATCACTTCGACCTCTCCTACGAGCTCGAGCATCTGCTCGAGGAGAAGGGCGACATCGAGATGCTCCGCCAGGTGCGCCACATCAGCGACCTGGCGCAGGTGGCCTACGTCCGCCAGAAGGAGCAGCTCGGCCTCGGTCACGCCGTCCTGATGGCCAAGGACCTCATCGGCCATGAGCCGTTCGCGGTGATCCTGCCCGACGACGTCGTCGTCGGCGACCGCCCGTGCATCGGCCAGCTGATCCATGCCTACCAGCAGACCCACGGCTCGGTCGTCGCCGTCATGGAGGTCCCGCACGAGGAGACCAGCCGCTACGGCGTCATCGCCGCCGAACGGTCGAGCGACCCGCTCGACCACGGCCGGCTCCATCGCGTCACCCGGCTGGTCGAGAAGCCGGCACCCGGCCGACGCCCCGTCGAACCTGGCGATCATCGGCCGCTACGTGCTGACCCCGAAGATCTTCGACAAGCTCGAGCAGACCCAGCGCGGCGCCGGCGGCGAGATCCAGCTGACCGACGCGATCCAGGCCCTGATGGAGGAGCAGGACGTCTACGCCTACGAGTTCGAGGGCACCCGCTACGACGCGGGCACGACGATGGGCTGGCTGAAGGCCTCGGTCGAGCTGGCGCTCCAGCGGCCGGACCTGGCGAACGAGTTCCGGGCCTACCTCGCCGGCCTCCAGCTCTGACCTGACAGACGGCTGACCGGGGATGGGGTGACACCCGAGATCCTGGTCATCGCCGCGATCCGCATCGCCGGGTCGCTGCCGGTCCTCCGCTGGCCGCTGGCCGGCGGCATCCTCGCCGCTGCACGGCGCTCGGCTGTTCGATGGCATCAGCTCGCTCGAGTTCATCGACCTCGTCCTGCGGCGTCTTAGCGGCGGATGATCAGGGGCCCTGGGGTACCATGCCGCCCGGAGCGCGTCCGTGTCGGCGGCGCGCCGAACCATGTCGAGGGGCACGTTTGGCGGAGATCGGGACGATTCTGGGCGGGCGCTATCGGCTCGTGGAGCTGCTCGGCCAGGGCGGCATGGCGACGATCTTCCGGGCGGTCGATACCCAGCTCGGACGCGACATCGCCGTCAAGCTGCTGCGCCCCGAGTACCTGCGCGATCCCGACTTCTCGTCGCGCTTCCGCCAGGAGGCGCAGAACGCCGCGTCGCTGAACCACCCGAACGTGGTCAGCGTCTACGACTACGGCGAGGACCCGTCCGGTCCGTACATCGTCATGGAGTTCGTCGACGGCGAGGACCTCGGCGACGATCCTCCGGCGCAACGGCTCCCTGCCGCCCGGCCAGGCGGCGCGCATCGCGGCGGCCGTCGCGCGGGCGCTGGCCGCGGCCCATGCGCGCGGCATCGTCCACCGCGACGTGAAGCCCGGCAACGTCCTGATCGGGCGCGACGGGCGGGTGAAGGTCGTCGACTTCGGCATCGCCCGGGCGGTCGCCGAGGCGCAGATGACCCTGCCCGGCACGACGCTGGGCTCCGTCCACTACTTCAGCCCGGAGCAGGCCCGCGGCGAGACGGCGACGAACGCATCGGACATCTACGCCCTCGGCATCGTCCTGTTCGAGATGCTGACCGGCAGTCGGCCGTGGGAGGGCGACAGCGCCGCCGGGGTCGCTCTCGCCCGCTTGAGCGGCCCGGTGCCGGACCCCGTGCTCCTCCGACCGTCCTTACCGCCCGACCTCGCCGCGATCACGCGCAAGGCGCTGGCCGCACAGCCGGTCGACCGCTTCGCCTCCGCGGCCTCGATGGCCGACGCCCTCGAGACGTCGCAGACCGCCGCTGGCGCGGCACGGGCAGCCGGCACCGGCCCCGCCGGGAGCGGCGATCGAGCCGCGCCAGCGGCGGGCGCCGGCCTCGCCGCATCGGCGGGGGTCGCCCGGTCCAACCCGACGATGGTCGCGTATCCGCAGGATGCCTACGCCGGTGCCGACGAGGCCCCGGTCCGCCGAGGGCCCGATCGAGCCCCGCGGCGCACTCGTGCCGTCAACGAGGACGATGAGGAAGGCGGCACGAGCCCAGTCGTGTGGCTGTCCGGCCTCGCGGCCATCCTGCTGCTGGCCGGGATCGGGTTCGTCGTCTACCAGCTGCTGTCGGGCCCGGCGGAACCGGCCCCAGCCGAGCAGGTCGCCGTCCCCGAATTCGTCGGGACGCTCCTCGCCGACGCTACCCAGGAAGCCGATTCGGCCGGCCTGGTCCTCGAGGTCACCGAGCAGCCGTCCGATCAGCCGGTCGGCATCATCATCGACCAGGATCCGCCGGCGACGACCATGGTCGAGGTCGGTTCGACGGTCAACGTCACCGTCGCCTCGGGCCTGGAACAGGTGGCCGATGCCCGACCTGCGCAACAGGACCGAGGCACAGGCGGTCCAGGAGATCGTCGACCGCCGGCTTGGTGCCCGGGATCAAGACCGAGGCGTTCGACCCGGTCGTGGCGATCGGCCTCGTCGTGACCCAGTCTCCGGCCCCGGGCGTCGTGGTCGCCAAGGGCAGCGGCGTCGACTACGTGATCTCGAAGGGACCGGAGCCCACCCCGAGCCCGAGCCCGACACCAACACCGACCCCGCCGCCACCGACCCCGCCGCCACCGACCCCGCCGCCACCGACCCCGCCGCCACCCACGCCCACGCCGCCGCCCCCACCGACCCCGACACCGGAGATCACGCCGGAGCCGCCGCCCGAACCGTCCTGATCAGCGCTCGGCGTCGCCCCACAGGTTCCAGCCGGGTTCCGGGGCGGGCCGTGGCAGGCCGTCGGGGATCGACGGCTCACCTGGGCTGACTTCGGCGGGCGCCGATGCGCCATCGACCTCGACGAAATCGATCGGATGACGCTCGTCAACGGCGGCGGGGCGGATCGTCAGGACGGTGGGCGACGTCGCGCGTCCGCCGTCCGGCCAGCCGTCCCAGCACGACCGGATCTCATCGCCACGCAGCGGCTGCCGTCGCCGATCGAGGCCGCAGTAGCCGAGTTGGGCCGCCACGGACTGCCGGAAGTGCCGGCAGGTCTGGCATGAGGTGGAGGACCGCCGACAGACCCAGCACCGCGCCGTCTCGGCCTGGGGAGTGCCGCAATGCGGGCACCGCCATATCGGCATGGCGCCGATGGTAGCTGCGAGTGCGGCGGCTGTCGACCCGGCACGCGGCCGGCTTCAGCGGGAGCGGCCTACTTCCGGACGGTGACCAGGATCTCGTCGGTCGTCCGACCGAAGTCCGTCGTCCGCACCAGGACGCCGGCCGTCCCGCCACCACGGTCGGCGCCCTTGGGGATGCGCGTCGAGAACGAGGCCTGGCCCTGCGCGTCGGTCACGGCCTCACCCGTCACGGTCTTGATGCCGGGGATGCTCAACGTGAAGGTGACACGGGCGCCGGCGAGCGGAGCTCCGTCCGGGTCGTCGACGAGGACGACGAGGCGGATCTCGGTGGGTAGGCTCTTCTGGCTGATGGCGTAAGCGGAGGCGCTCAGCGACGCCCGCAACCGGCCGGATCCGCGGCGGACCGTCAGATCAAGCGTGTTCTCGTTCCCGGCCGGGTCCGTGGCGGTGATGCGGATCGGATTGGAGCCCGATGTCAGCGGCACGCTCAGCGAGAACGTGCCGTCACCGGCGGCCGTCCCGCCGATCGATTCGCCCGTCTTGGTGTTCCGGGCGTTGAGCGTCGACCGACCCTGTGTCCGACCCTCCAGCGTCACGGCCTGCCGGTTGATCATCGCGTTGTCCTTCGGGGAGACGAGGCGGATCGCCGGCGGGTCGGTGTCGAGCACCCAGCGCGCCAGCGGTGACGACTCCGATTCGCCGCCGGGTCCGACGAGGGTGACGCTGAAGTCGTTGATGCCGTCCGTCAGCGTCACCGGGATGATCATCCGCGGCGTCGGGGCGAGCGGCTTCTCGTCGATCGGGGCCGCAGCCTGATCCTTGAGGGCGAGGTAGACGCGGACGACGTAGTCGGGGCGGCCAGCCAGCGCCGAGGGCACGGTGACGGTCAGATCGACCTGGGGCTGGTTCGTGTACGGCTCGGCGGGCAATTCGATGGTCGGGGCATCGGGCACGGTTACCGGCGCCACCGTCGGCACGGGTGTCGCCGTCACGCCCTGGACGAACGCCGTGATCGTGCCGCCCAGCGCGTTCGCGACGACGCCGACGCCGCCGGCCCCGACGTACAGGACCAGGACGGCGACGACCAGCACACCCGCACCGAGCGTGAGCCTGCCGATGAGCGGGATGCCGCGCGATCGGCGGACGGGGGAGTGGACCGACAACCGACCCTGGGACGGCGCTCGGGGCCGGACCTTGACGGGGGTGGGGCGCCCGCCGGACGGGGGCCGGGGCCGAACATGATTTGGGCGCGAGCCGCGCCGAGTCGCCATCGCGGGGGATTGTCGCACGCCGTCGCCGGTTCCCGGCCGGCGGCACCTCATGCCGGAGCGCAGCGGTGCGTTGTACTCTGGCCCGGTCGCGCGCGTGGGGATCGCGCGGCTCGCAGCATGGAGGGTGCGTGCAGGCTCGCGATCCACGGACCGGTCTGCCGGTCGGCCAGGGAACCGGCTCGGGCAACCGGCCGGGTTCACCGTCGGGTCGCCCGTCGGGAGCCCCCCCACCGGGTCGTCCGGCGTTCGGGGTCGGGCCGATCGCGCGGGTCACGCCATCGCCGCTCGCCGCGCGCGCCGCCGTGGCCGCGACGGCCCCGTTCATGCCCCGTTCGGGCTTCGGCCTGCCGAACCTGCGTCGGAACGTCTGCCCGCATTTCTACATGACCGGCACCCGCGGCGCGATCCCCATCCAGGCGCCGCACCTGCTCAAGGCGCTCATCCGCCAGGACACGAACGTCTCGCGCTGCCAGCTGCGCGGTGGCGTCCACCTCGACCAGGGCTACGTCAACGACGTGTGCCTGACACCGCGCTTCAACCAGTGCGTGTTCTACGAGGACGAGCTGACCCGCGAGTGACGGCTCGGCGGTCGGCGGACGACTACCACGAGGCGCTGGCGGCGATCGGCGCGCGCCGTCGGTTCGGGATCCGCTTGGGTCTTGGCCGGACGCGGGCCTTGCTTGCCGCCCTCGGCGATCCCCAGCTCGCGTTGCGGGGTGCCCTGGTGGCGGGCACGAACGGCAAGGGCAGCGTCCTCGCCCTCGCCGGGAGCGCGCTGCGGGCGGCGGGGCTTCGCGTCGGCGCGACGCCCAAGCCGCATCTCGTGACGTACCGCGAACGGGTCGAGGTGGATGGCCGGCCGATCGATGCGACCGACTTCGCGCGCCACGTCGACGCGGTGCTCGCGGTCGCCGACCGCGTGGCCCGCCGGCATGGCGAGCCGACCGAGTTCGAGCTGCTCACGGCTGTGGTCTTCCGCCACTTCGCCGAAGCGGACATCGATGTCGCCCTCATCGAAGTGGGCCTGGGCGGCCGCCTCGATGCGACCCACGCATGGGACGGCGGTGTCGCCGTCGTGACCAATGTCGCGCTCGACCACATGGACCGCCTCGGGCCGACGATCAGGGACATCGCGCGTGAGAAGGCGGCGATCATCGAACGCGGCGACCTGGCCGTGACCGGGGCCGACGGGGATGGCCTGGCCGTCGTCCGCCGCCGGGCCGGCCGCATGGGCGCTCCCCTGACCGAGGTGTCGCCGGCACCCGTGCTCGGTTGGGACCGCGACGGCCTGGACGTCGAGCTGGGTCGACTCGGGGCCGTGCGGGTCGGGCTGCGCGGCCGGCACCAAGCCGCCAATGTGGCGGTCGCGGACGCGATGCTCGATGCGCTCGAGACCGCGGGTACCGCCACCGCCGGCGACGCCGCCCGGCGACGCGGCTATGCCGACGCGGTCTGGCCGGGGCGGCTCGAGCTCGTGGTGAGCGACGGCCAGGACATCCTCCTCGATGGTGCCCACAACCCGGCCGGGGCCGCCGCCCTGGCCCAGGCCCTCGACGACCTGCGGCCGTTCCTGGGGGACGGAGCGCTCGGTCTGGTCGTGGCGTCGATGGCCGACAAGGATGTCGACGGCGTGATCGATGCCATGTCCCGGTCGACGGCGCTGGCGGGCGCCTCCGTCGTCGCCACGACGCTCGACGTGCCGCGCGCGATGCCGGCCGGCGAGCTGGCCGACCGCTGGCGACGTCGCGCCCCGGCGATCGGCGACGTCCGGAGCGAGCCGGATCCGATGCGCGCGCTCGAGGTCGCCCGCGAGCGGGGCGGTCCGACGGTCGTTGCCGGGTCGCTCTATCTTGTCGGGGCCATCCGAGCGCACCTGGTCGACGACCCAGCGCTGCGCGACCCACCCGCCCACTGAGATGCATCGGACCGACAGCAGCGCCCCGCCCACTCCTGCCCCGACCCGCATCGGATCGGTCGACTTCCGGTGGGGCGAACGGACGTTCGTGATGGGCATCGTCAACGTGACCCCGGACTCGTTCTCCGGCGACGGCCTCGCGGCCGGACCGATCCCGTGGCGGCCGCGGTCGTGCAGGCGAGGCAGATGGTCGACGAGGGCGCCGACCTGCTCGACATCGGTGGCGAGTCGAGCCGTCCGGGTCACGTCCCGATCGATGCGGCCGAGGAGATCGCGACGGGTCGTGCCGGTCATCGCCGCGATCAGGGCCGCCCTACCCGAAACCCCGCTGAGCATCGACTCGGCGAAGGCCGTCGTCGCGGAGGCGGCGCTGGCGGCGGGCGCCGATCTCCTCAACGACATCTGGGCGATCGGGCCGGACGAGGACCTGGCGGCCCTCGCCGCCCACGCGGCGTCCCGCTCATCGTGATGCACAACCGCGCAGAGGCGCGCTATGACGACGATCGTGACCGAGGTCGTGCGCGACCTGGCCGCCGCGCTCGAGCGCGCCGAGCGCGCCGGGGTCGCTGCCCTCGGATCTCATCGTCGACCCGGGCATCGGCTTCGGCAAGACGGCCGACGACAACGTCGCCCTGCTCCACGACCTCGCGGCGCTGCGCTCGCTCGGCCGGCCGATCCTGCTCGGGACGTCGCGCAAGTCGACCATCGGGCGCATCCTCGACCAGCCCGCCGACGAGCGGCTCGAGGGCACGCTGGCGACCACGGCCCTGGGCATCGCTGCGGGTGTCGACATCGTGCGCGTGCACGACGTCCGACCGAACGTCCGCGCGGCGCGCGTCAGCGATGCCATCGTGCGCGGCCGTTGGCGCAGCGAGAGCGATGGAGGTGCAGCCTGAGCGATCGGATCGTCCTGGCGAACATGCGCTTCGACGGGCGCCATGGCTACTACGACCACGAGCTGCTCGAGCCGCAACCGTTCGAAGTCGATGTCGAGCTCGTGCTGAACCTGCAACCAGCGGGCGTCGACGACGACCTCACCAAGTCCGTCGACTACGGCCGCGTCTACGACATCGCCCGACAGGTCGTCGAGGCCACGTCGTTCCGCTTGCTCGAGGCGATCGCCGAAGCGATCAGCCATGAGGTCCTCACGGCGTTCGATGTGCGCGAGGTCGGCGTGCGCGTGCGCAAGCCGAAGGTCCAGCTCGGCGGGCCGCTCGACCACGCGGGCGTCGAGATCTGGCGCCGCCGGAATCCTCGGGCTGACGGCTAGCAGCCGTCGGATTCCTCGGGCTGACGGCTAGCAGCGCGTCGCCTCAGCCCTCGGAGGGAATCCCGCCGGCACTTAGTTGCTCGGGCGGGTGCCCAGCGTCAGCTGCAGCTCGAGCGTCTGGCCGTCGCGCAGGACGTGGATGGTCACCGTGTCGCCCGGCGCGTACTCGCTGAGCGTCGCGTCGAGCGGGTGGTCGCCGTCGATCGCCTGGTCGTTGACGCGGACGATGATGTCGCCGTCCCGGATGCCGGCCTTGTCGGCCGGGCTGCCGCCGATCACGGCCGGACTCGGCGCGCCCTGCGTGCCGCCCGGCTGGACGAGCGCTCCTTCGGTCACCGGCAGGTCGTTCTCCGCCGCGAATTGGCGGTCGATCGGCCGGTAGACCACGCCCATGTACGGCCGTGCGAGCTCCTTGCCCGCGACGGCCTGGTCCATGATCGGCCGGGCGATGTCGATCGGGATCGCGAACCCGATGCCGTTGGAGTCCGCGGCGATCGCGGTGTTGATCCCGACGACGGTCGCGCCGGCGTCGAGCAGCGGCCCGCCCGAGTTGCCCGGGTTGATCGCGGCGTCGGTCTGGATCAGGTTGTTGAGGTTCTGGTTGTCGTCGGTGGTGATCGTGCGGCCCTTGGCCGACACGATGCCGCTCGTGACCGAGTTCGAATAGGTCCCGAGCGGACTGCCGATGGCGATCACCAGCTGTCCGACCTTGAGACCGCTCGAGTCGCCGATGCTGGCGACCGGCAGGTTCGTGCCCTCGATCTTGACGATCGCGAGGTCGGTCAACGTGTCGATGCCATAGACCGTGCCGCGCAACACGCGGCCATCGTTGAGCTCGACCGACAGGGTGTCGCTGCCTTCGACCACGTGGCGGTTCGTGAGGATCCAGCCGCGCTGGTCGTAGATCACACCCGACCCGACACCGGTCGATGGGATGACGCCGGTCGACGTGTCGACACTACCGTTGACGGTGATGCGCACGACGGCCGGGCTCGCCTTCGCGGCGACGTCGATCGTCGCGGATGACTCGTCGATGTTCACAGGCTGGTTGTTGACACCGACCGTGGTCCCGCTGGGAGCGGCGTTGATCGGCGCTGGCTGATCGAGCGCGCCTGCCGCATCGAGGGCGACGACGGTGCCGCCCGACGCGAGGACCGCCGACAGCAGCGCCGCGCCGACGACGGTACCGAGGCCGCCACGTCCGCTGCCGCCGCGAGCCGGCTGGACGACGACCGGGGCCGGGACCGACGGCTCGTACCAGCGTTCCGGGGTCGGGGAGGGGGTCGGTTCCTCGCCGTGCCGCGACCAGTCCGGGCGGGCCTCAGCCGAGGGCGTGAAGCGCTCGGGCTCCCCCGACGCCCGGATGACCGGGGGCCGGGCCGGCTCGGCCGGCAGCTCGTGGCGCTGCGTGGATTCAGGATCGTCGGATCGTGGTGCCGTCATCGTGTGCTGGTTCCTTTGCTCGGTCGCCCGGCCGGTGAGCGGCTCGCAGGTGACGACCGTCGTGTACTACGGTGCCGACGCCGGATTCACCTGCGGCGAGTCGGACGGTGAAGTTTCCGTCATGTTGCGATCGCCATCGTGAGAGGCGTCTGAGGCGCCGGCCGGGCCCTCGGCTGGGATCGTCGCGGCGATCCGCTCGGTGCCCTCCGCGGCACTGGCCACGTCGGCACGCTCGGCGGCGGGCGTGCCCGCGACGCTGCGCGGGTCACGCGGGAGCAGCACGGTGAACCGGCTTCCGGAGCCCGGGCCGCTCTCGACGGAGACGGTCCCGCCGTGGATGTCGACGATCGAGCGGACGATCGCGAGCCCGAGCCCACTGCCCGACCCGCGCGCCTCGTTGGCCCGCGAGCCGCGGTAGAAACGCTCGAAGATGTGCGGCAACTCGGCTGGCTCGATGCCGACGCCGGTGTCCTCGACATCGATCCGAGCGCCGTCGGGCGTGCCCTCCACCGACACCCGAACGACGCCGTCGCGCGGCGTGAACTTGACCGCGTTGCCGACGAGGTTCGCCACGACCTGGCCGATGCGCGGCGGATCGTGACGGATGCGGATCGGCGCGTCCGGCAGCTCGAGCTCGATCGTCACGCCACGCCGCTCGGCGAGCGGGTCGTGCTGGTGCGTGGCCGACTCGACCGCGGCCCGCAGGTCGTCCGGACGCAGGTCGAGCAGGACCAGCCCGGAGTCGAGCTTCGAGAGCTCGAGCAGGTTCTGGGCCAGCCAGTCGAGCCGCTCGATCTGCCCGGCGCTCGACTCGAGGAACTCGGCACGCGCCTCGGGGTCGTCACCGGCCGACTCCATGAGCAGCTGGTTGAACGTGCGCAACGCTGCCAGCGGTGTGCGCAGCTCGTGCGACACGTCGGCCAGGAAGTCGCGGCTCCGATCGCGGTCCCGGCGGATGAGCTCGAGGCTCTCGGCCAGGCGATCGGCCATCGTGTTGAACTGGACGGCGAGCTCGCCGAGCTCCGACGAGCCGGCACGCAGTTGGGCGGCCGGCACGCGCCGCGTCAGGTCGCCATCGGCCAGGGCACGCGACGCGTCGGTCAGCTGGCGGATCGGGCTCGTGAAGCGACGGGCCAGCCCCGCTGACACGATCACCGACAGCCCGAGCGCGAGCAGCGCGATGGCGGCCAGCAACCCGGTCACGTTGTTGATGGCCGTCGCGCGGTACGTGTACGGATCGGCCAGGGTGATCTCGACGGTGTACTGCTGATTGACCTGGCCGCCGGCGAAGTACTCGGTCACCGACGTCCGTTCGCGGGTCTGACCCTGCGCGGGAGCGGCACGGCGCGGGAGGACGACCGTCCCGTTTGGCGGCGACAGGAACTGCGTCTGCCCGCCGGAGGTCACGGTCAGCCCGAGTCGCACGATGACGTCGGCCTGCGCCAGCCGATCGGCGATCAGGGTCCGCACGCCGTCGTCCTCGAGGGCGCTCAGGACGCGCTGGCTGACGAGCCCGTCGGCGTCGAAGATCGACCGCTGGCCAACGGCACTCTCCGCGAACGAGCGGACGAAGACGCTGACCGTGGCGCGACGCTCGGTCAGGTCGGTCTCCTGCTGCCGCGAGAAGTAGTCGTCGAGCCGGTTGAGGACGAGGACCGAGACGAGCCCCAGGCTCAGCGCGATGACGGCGACGAACGCGACGCTGAGGCGACCCTGAAACGTCCGCGGCATGAGCCGCCGGACACGACGCAGCCTCGGGAACCGCCGGGCCACCGTCGCTCAGCGCTCCGCGAAGGCGTACCCGACGCCCCGGACGGTCAGGACGAAGACCGGAGTCGCCGGATCATCTTCGATCTTCTCGCGGAGGTGAGAGACGTGGACGTTGATCGTCTTCTCGTCCTGGTCGAGCGCCTCGTAGTCCCGCAGCAGCTCGAGCAGCTCGCCCCGCGTGTATACCCGCCCCGGCCGGGAAGCGAGGTGACGCAGGATCTCGAACTCCGTCGGCGTGAGGCTGATGCGGCGGGCCCCGCGCTGCACGCGTCGACGCTCGAGATCGATGACGAGGTCGCGATGGCGCAGCACCCTCCCTCCGGCCGCGTCCGCAAGGTCGCCGTACGACCGGCGGAGCAGCGCCTTGATCCGGCTCAGCAGCTCGCGCAGGCCGAACGGCTTGGTCAGGTAGTCGTCTGCCCCGAGCTCCAGCCCGATGACCTTGTCGACCTCGTCGTCGCGCGCCGTCAGGACCAGGATCGGCATCTTGGCGCCGGCCGCCCGGACGCGACGCAGGACTTCGAACCCGTCGATGCCCGGGAGACGCACGTCCAGGACGACGAGGTCGGGCGCCTCCCGCGTCGCGATCTCGAGGCCTTCCTCACCGGATCGCGCGACACCGACGTCGTAGCCCTCCTGCTGAAGGGCGTACTGGATGCCGCGCGCGACCGCGTGCTCGTCTTCGACGATGAGGATCGTTGCAGCCACCGCCCGATGCTATACCCCCTCGCTGTAGGGGGCCCGCCGCGTGGTCGGCGCCGGCGTGCGTTGCTCGCTGCGCGCGTCGCTCACGCAGCGCTGCTGCGCTCGCTGCCGTGCTCGCTCACGCCTTCGGCGGCACCGGCCACGCAGCGGGATTCTCGGTTCGCCGGCGCCTTCGGCGGCGCCCACCACGCGGCGGGATCTCGGTAGGCGGGGCGTGGCGTGGTATCCTGCGCAGCGCTCCGGGCGCCTCGCCGATTTCGGCCCATCCGAAGCGAGCCGCAGCCCGTGCGCCGAGATCAAACGAACACTCGAGGTCCCCATCCATGGCAACCGCCCGTCCGACGCTGACTGCCGAGCACCGCGAGGTGACCGGCAAGGCCGTGAAGCGACTGCGCCAGTCCGGCCTGCTGCCGGCCGTCGTGTACGGGCATGGCGTCGATTCGACCAACGTGACGGTGGACGCCCACGCCTTCGACCAGCTTCGACGACACGTCGGCCCGAACGCGCTCATCGATCTGACGGTGGACGGCAAGGGGGCGAACCCGGTGCTGATCCACGACGTCCAGATCCATCCGGTCAACCGGCGCCCGCTGCACGCCGATCTCTTCCTCGTCCGCATGACCGAAGAGCTCATCGTCGATGTGCCGCTCGCCGCCGCCGGCGAATCGCCGGCCGTTGCCCTGCTCGGCGGAACGCTCCTGCACCCGACGGAGACGGTCAGGGTCAAGGCCCTGCCCGATCACCTCCCGCAGTCGATCGAGTACTCGGTCGAGTCGCTCGTCGACTTCGACGCATCGATCCACGTCCGCGATCTCGAGATCCCGTCCGACGTGACGCTGCTGACCGACCCTGACGAGATCATCGCCAAGGTCCAGGCACCGCGCATCGAGGTCGAAGAGGAGCCGGTCGTCGCCGAGGGCGAGGAGCTCGAGGGCGAGGCGGCCGAGGGCGAGGGCGCTGCCGAAGGTGAAGGCGCGCCGGCCGAGCCCGGCGACGGCTCGTCGTCCGAGGAGTCTTAGGCCTCCGTTCCGCTCGAGTCCCGGGTGGGTGCGCGCGGCAGGACCTCGGCGACGTTGTCGAGCACCTCAAGGAACCCGGCCACCGGCCCGGTCGCCGGACCGATGTCCGCGCGCCGGACCGCCACGATCCGCCGGCGGATCGGCGCTGCCCCTTCGATATCGATGGCGCGCAGCCGGCCATCGGCGAGCTCGGCCGCGACCGACGTGTGGGGCAGGAGCGCCACTCCGAGGCCCTGACCGACCATCTGCTTCGCCGCATCGATGTTGTCGAGCTCCATCACGCCGCCCGGCGCCACACCGGCTTCCCGGAAGAAGGCATTGGTGAGCTCGTAGTAGCTCGAGGTCCGGTCGAACAGGATGAGCCGCGCCCCCTCCAGCTCGTGGACGCCGACCGTCGTGCGGTCGGCGAATCGGTGGCTGCCGGCGGCCACGAGGACGAGTACGTCTTCGTACAGGGGCCGCAGCTCGACGTCCGGATGATGGAGCTCGCGGACGAGCCCGAGATCGATCTCGCGGCGAAGCGCCGACTCGAGGATGTCCTCGGAATGGCCCGTGCGGACGACCAGCCGGACGTTCGGGAACCGGCGGGCATAGCGGACGAGAAGCGCCGGGAGCACGTACGTGCTGACCGCCGGGGCAGCCCCCAGGACGAGCTCGCCGGTCCCGCCCCGTCGCAGCTCGCGAAGCATGCTCTCGCCCGCGGCGAGCGCGGCCACGGCTCGCTCCGCGTAGGGCACGAAGGCGCGTCCCGCGTCGGTCAGGGCCATCCCGTGGCGACCGCGCACGAAGAGCGGGGTCCCGAGCTCGGCCTCCAACGACTGGATGCGCGCCGTCAGCGCCGGCTGCGTGACGCTGACAGCGTCCGCCGCCCGGCTCAGGTTGCCGTGGCGGGCGGTCTCCAGGAACCCTTCGATCTGGCTGAGCAGCACAGCCGCATCATAGCCTGAGATATCAACGCTACTTATCGTTAGCATCTAATCATTCGATTGGACTGATATCCGATGGCGGCCTAGCATCGCGCCTCACCCCGCCGACATCCCCCAACGGCGTCCGAGATCGGAGGAACCGCCATGGATCCCACCGCCGTCCCGACCCGGATCACCATCGACTTCCGTGACGCCGCGCTGCCATCGCGGACGTGGATCCTGGGTGTCGACGTGGCGGCGACCGACCGCATGGAGCTCATCGCGATCGGCGGTGGCCCACAGCCGCCCGAGCCGTGGTCACGACCGGCTGTCCGTCCGGCGGCATCGACGCCCCGACGCCCGGCGACGGTCATCGAGTGCGACTGCCCGGCGTTCTGCGAACTCGACCACGCGAACGAGTAGGTCGGACATGACGATGCTCAGCGCGCCCCCGATCCACGGCACGCCCGACCTCGCACCGACGCCCCTGCTCCCGGACGGGTTCCACGTCCCGCCGTCGCGCTGGATCCACCCGTCGACCCGCATGCGCGAGCTCCTGCGGACGGAGCCGTATCTGTTCGGCCCGGGCGTGTATGACCCATTCGGCGCCCAGCTCGTGATGCATCACGGCTTCAAGGCCGTGTACTTCTCGGGCTATTCGTTCGCCATCGGGCATCTCGGCACGACCGACATGGACCTGTACAGCGGCCCGGAGATCGCCGACGGTGCCCGACGCACCGTCTCGGCGCTTCGGAAGTACCAGCTCACGGCGGCCGTGGGTGACCCGGAGAAGGGCCTCCCGCCGCGCCACCTCGACATCCCGCCGGTCATCGTCGACATGGATGCTGGTTACGGCAACATCTTCAACGTCCAGCGCCAGACCGAGCTCCTCGTGACCGCGGGGGTGGCGGCCGCCCATCTCGAGGACCAGGTGCTGCCCAAGCGCTGTGGCCACATCGGCGGCAAGGCCCTGGTGCCGAGCAGCGAGATGGTCGGCAAGCTGCGCATGATGCGCGCCGTCGCCGACGACCTCGGCAATCGGGACTTCCTGGTGATCGCCCGGACCGACGGCCTGTCCGCGATCGACGCACCACAGGGCGAGCGCGGCATGGACCTCGCGATCGACCGTGGCCTGCGCTATCTCGAGAGCGGCATCCCCGACCTGCTCTGGTGCGAGTTCCCGACATCCGACCGCCAGCCCGTCGAGACGTTCACGACCGAGATCCGCCGGCGATTCCCGGAGGCTCGCTTCGCGTTCAACTACTCGAGCTCGTTCAAGTGGTTCAACGACCCGCAGCCGATGACATTCGCTGAGCTGGGCGACATGGGCGTCGGCTTCATCTTCATCACGCTCGGCGGGCAGCATGCGACGGGTCACGGGCTGTCGACCCTCCTGAGCGCGATGGCCGATCGACAGGAGCAGGGCTACATCGAGTTGCAGCGCCGCGAGTGGGATCCGGCGGCGGACTTCCCGACCCGTTCGCACCACCAGTTCAGCGGCGTGCCCTACCACCACCTGATCGGCAAGGACTACGACGCTGCCCGCCTCGGCACGGAGTTCGTGGAGGCGCTGCCGGACGAGAAGGTCGTCTAGGCGGGCGACGATCGCTAGCCGGAGCGGATGCCCGTCGCGTAGACGATCCCGGCCCGGAAGTGGAGCCGATCGGGCTCGAGCGCCATCAACCGCTCGCGGAAGGTCGCCAGGAAGCGGCGTCGCTCCGTGCGGCTCATGTCCTCGAACAGCGAGACCTCATCGAACTCGGTGAGGAACGCGATGTAGCCATCGACGGTGAACGCGTAGTCGAGCATCGCGCCCGATGCGGTGACGTCGCGGAAGCCGGCACGCCGCAGCTCATCGGCCGCGCGATCGACCGACGGGATGTCGCCGGTCCGTGGTCGGTCCTCCTCGTCCTCGAATCCGAACTCGTCGAGCAGCGCGTCGAAGATGCGATCCGGGGCGAAGGCGCGCTCGTCGACCAGCCACGTCACGTAGGCGAAACGACCGGCCGGCCGGAGCACGCGCCGGATCTCGCGCAACGCCTTCGGACGGCTCGGAACGAGCTGCAGGACGAAGGACGACATGGCCGCGTCGAAGGTGGCGTCCTCGAACGGCATCTCGGCAGCGGACGCGACCGTGCCGGTGAACCGCTCGCGCAGCCCCGCGCCGGCGTCGGCCAGGAGGGCCTCGGTCGCATCGACCATCTCGCTCGACGCGTCAACGCCGGTGACGCGCACCCCCGGCCAGCGGGCCAGGGCGGGGCGGCTGAGGTTGCCGGTCCCGACACCGACATCGAGCAACGCGGTCGCGCCCGCCGCGACGTCGCTATCCAGCGAGTCGAGCAGCGCGACCGCGTTCGGGGCCAGGACGGGCGCCCACCACCGTTCGTAGCCGGCGGCCATCCGGTCGTGACGATCGGTCTGGTCGGTCATGGCCCCATCGTGCCACGCCGACCCAGGCGACCTAGCCGGTAGCCGGCACGTCGCCCGACGGGCGACCGACGCGGATCACGCCGAGTCGGCGCAGGACCATGCCGACGGCGACCGCGATCACGCCGACCACCAGCAGGATCGGCAGCCACACGATCGCGAACCAGATCCCCGCAGTCGTGAGCGTCTGGAGGATGTCGACCAGGCTCGCGCTCGCCTGATCCACGACCACGCCGGGCTCCCAGCGCTCCGCGGCGACCTGGACGGCCACGACCGGGGTGCTGAACGTCGCGGTGAGCGTCGCGTACGAGGCCTGGTCCTCGAGCTGCGTGAGCTGGGCCGTCAGCTGCTCGATCTGGCCGCGGGTGGCGGTCAGTTGCGCCTGGACCTCGAGCACGTCAGTGACCTTGGTGGCCTTGGTCGAGATCTCCTGGAGGGCGATCTCGCTCGCTCGCAGGTTGCGGATCCGCGCCTCGAGGTCCACCACGGCGCTCGTGACCTCGACGGCCTGGGTCCGCTCGTTGAGCACCTTGGTGTCCTGGCCGGTGAGGCCGCGCATCAGGTCGAGCGCCTCCTCCCATCGGTCGACCGGGACCCGGTAGGTGATCGTGGCGCGCGGCTGATCGTCCTGGTTGACGGTCTCGGACGCCCCGATATAGCCGCCCATGGCGCGGATCCCGTCGCGGGCGCGGCTCATGGCGGAGACGACGTCCTTGACCTGCAGCTCGATGGTGCCGGTCCGGACGATCCTGGCGTCGTCGACGAGGTCGCCGACGGCATCCGGGGGCTGCGGCTCAGCCGGCGCCGCCGACGAAGCGGCCCGGGCGCCGCCGTTGCCGCCATCGTCCACGGGGCTGCCGACGGTCGACAGGACGGCCTGCCCGCCGGCACCGCCGGCACATCCGGCGAACAGGGCGAGGGACAAGCCGAGGATCACACCCGATGTGATCGATGTTCGGTTCGCACGCATAGCGCGACCTCCATGACGCCGGACGGCCGGGATCGGTCGTGCGCGGCACGGCGCGGACGCCACGTGGGCGCTGGCGGTTCCCGCCGAGCGGCGCCGCCGCAACAGGTCGACGCCGACGCCCGTCCAAGCAGCGATCGGCCGCGATGACCCTGCCCTCCCGACGTACACGAGGTGTCCTATGCCCCGCCGCGACCCACGGTCGATCGCCCGCTTCGCTCTCCTCATCGCGCTCGGGATCGGCGTGCTCGGCGAGTTCGCCCTGAACGGTCCCGCGCCGGGCGTCAACGTGCTGCTGATGACGGTCGCGGTCCTCGGCGCGGCATGGATCGTGCGCCGGCCTGGCCGGGCACCCGACCCGCTCGACGCCTGGCTGCCCGTCACGGCCGTCGTGCTCGCGGCCTTCGTGGCGATCCGCGCCGATCCGTTCCTCATGCTGCTCGACGTCTGTGCCGCAGCGGCGTTCACCGGTGCCTCGGTGGCCGCGTTCTCGGGCCTCGCCGTGACTCGCCGGTCGACGAGCACGGTCGTCGTCATGGGGATCTGGGTCACCGGGGCAGCGATGGCCGGGTCGGCCCAGTTGATCGATGCGGCCCGGCCGTTCCGCCGGAACGTCCCGTGGGCGAGGCCGGCGTGGCTCGGACCGGTCGGCCGTGGCCTGCTGCTGGCCGTGCCGCTCATGACCATCTTCGCGGTGCTGTTCGCATCGGCCGATCCCATCTTCGACCGTGTCGTCGGCGATCTCCTCGGCTTCGATATCGATCTCGGCGACCTGCCGGGCCGGGTCCTGTTCGTCGCCGGGATCGCCTGGCTCAGCGGCGGGCTGCTCTCGGTCGCCGCCCGCGGCATCCTGCCGGTCGAAGCCGCGTCGCTCGGTGCCGCGGCGCCGCCACCGGCGATGACCTGGAGCCGCTCGCTCGGCACGACCGAGGCACTCGTCGTCCTGGTCGCTGTCGATGCGGTCGTCGGCCTGTTCGTGGGCCTCCAGCTCGCCTATCTCTTCGGCGGCCTCGACACGCTGGCGGCCGCCGGCATGACGTACAGCTCGTACGCCCGCCGCGGCTACTTCGAGCTGGTCGCCGCGGCTGCACTGGCCGGCGGCATCCTCGTCGCCCTCGAGTACCAGATCATGGTCCGGACGCGCCGCTACCTGGGCCTGGCCATCGGCCTGGTCGGCCTCACGTTGGTCGTGCTTGCCTCGGCGGTGCTGCGACTCCAGCTCTACCAGGACGCCTACGGCTGGACCGAGCTGCGGCTGTACGTGGCCGTCTCGATCGTGGCGATGGCGCTGTCCCTGGCCGTGCTCGCGGCGTTCCTCGCCATGGACCGGACGCGCTGGCTCGGACATGCGATGGCGGTCATCGGTGTCGGCGCCCTGATCGGGTTGAACGCGATCGCCCCGGCTGCCTTCGTCGCCGAGCGCAACCTGCAGCGGATCATCGACCCGAGCCTCGTGCCGCCCGAGGGCGAGGCACGGCTCGATGCCGACTACCTGGCCGTGTTGCCCGACGACGCCATCCCGGTCCTCGTGGCAGCCCTGCCGTTGCTGCCGGAGCCCGATGCAGTGCGGATCGATCGATTGCTGCGTGACCGGCAGGCCGAGCTGTCGGGTGAACCGCCGTACCAGGGTCCGTTCGCGTGGAACCTGGGTCGTGAGCGGGCGCGCGATGCGCTCGAGGCCCTGCCCTGATCGGCTGACCTACACTCCGGGCATGGCCTTGCCCGTCGACCCGCCCATCGAACCGATGCTCGCCAAGGCCGTCGACGGCCTACCCGATGGCGACGGCTGGCTGTTCGAGCCGAAGTGGGACGGGTTTCGGGCGATCGTCTTCCGGGACGGCGACGAGGTGTACACGCAGTCGCGCGATCTCAAGCCGCTCGACCGCTACTTCCCCGAGCTGGCCGACCCGCTGCGGGCCGCGCTGCCGGAGCGCTGCATCCTCGACGGCGAGGTCGTGATCGCGCGCGACGGGGCGCTCGATTTCGAGTCCCTGCTGCTGCGCATCCACCCGGCCGCGTCCCGGGTCAAGATGCTGGCCGAGGATTCACCGGCGAGCTTCGTGGCCTGGGACCTGCTGGCCCTCGATGACGACGACCTGCGCGGGGTGCCGCAAGGGGAGCGGCGGGAGCGCCTCGAGGGCGTGCTGTCCGAGGCGACGCCGCCGGTGCATCTCACGCCGGCGACGCGCGACCGATCGACCGCTGCCGACTGGTTCGACCGCTTCGAGGGTGCGGGTCTCGACGGGGTCATCGCCAAGCGCCTCGACTCGGCGTACCTGCCCGGCAAGCGGGCGATGCTCAAGATCAAGCACCAACGAACGGCGGACTGCGTCGTCGCCGGGTTCCGCTGGCACAAGAACGGGCCGCAGACGCACGTCGGGTCCTTGCTCCTCGGCCTGTACGACGACTCGGGCAAGCTCAATCACGTCGGCATCACGTCATCGTTCTCGTGGGACCGCCGCGCCGAGCTGGCCGACGAGCTGGCCCCGCTCCGCGAGAACGCGGTCGCGGGTCACCCGTGGCAGGAATGGGCCGAGTGGGCCGGCATGGGTGCCGCGGACGCCTCGGGCCAGCGCCTGCCCGGCGCGACGTCCCGCTGGAACCGCGGAAAGGACCTGTCATGGGAGCCGCTTCGCGCGGAGCGCGTCGTCGAGGTCGCCTACGACCACCTGCAGGGCGACCGGTTCCGGCACGCCACGACGTTCAAGCGCTGGCGCCCGGACAAGCCGCCGGAGGCGTGCCGCTACGACCAGCTCGAGACGACGACGCCGTTCCTGCTCGAGACGATCTTCGGCAGCTGAACGCGGAACCCCCGATGCGCGTCAGGTGCGCGTCGACGGCCGCCGCCGGCGGTCACCGCCATGGGCCACGCGGACCTCGTCAAGCCGCGCGACGCCGGATGACCGCACTCCCGTTCCGCAACCCGAAGGCGCCGAGCTTGCGGCGCGCGACAGGCAACCAGGCGAGGCCCCCCGCCGCCTGGGCAACGATGGTGATCACCAGCAGCAGTCCCGGGACCGACAGGATGAGGCTGGGGACGGCCCATAGGATCATGTTGAGCCCGCCCAGTCCCGCCGCCGCCATCCCGAGATCGTTGGCGGCGCCCGCGAGCGTGCCGGCGTCAGGCAGGGAGAATGGTTCGGTCGATCCCCCGGACGGCGGCGAACTGCCCGGGACCGGCGTGGCAACCGGTAGGACCGGGGTCGACGACGGGGTGGGACCCGGGGACGCGTTCGGCGATGCCGACGCGGATGGTTCCGCCGGTGCGGCGATCGTCGGGCTTGGCGTCGGGCCTTCTATCGATGGTGCCGGCGTGGGGTCGGGTGTCGCCGTGGGTGCGGCCGCGACGACGGTGACACGGATAGTCGCCGCCAGGGACGTCGACAGCCCGTCGAAGGCGACATAGGTGAAGGTATCGGTCCCCGTGAAGCCGGCATCGGGCTGATACGACCAGGAACCGTTCGCCTGGATGAGAGCCGTGCCGTGCAGTGGGCTGGTACCGAGCAAAGCGACCAGGGCATCGCCGTCAAGGTCGATGTCGTTCGCAAGAAGGCCGGGGGCTGCGGCCGAGGCCACGCCATTCGAGGCGATCGTCGCCGCATCATCGACAGCCACCGGCTTGCGGTTCGTCACATCGATCTGGACCGTTGACGGTGACGAGACGGCAACCCCGTCGGACGACCGATACGCGAACGCGTCCGGCCCGAGGTATCCGGGATCGGGCGTGTACGAGAAGCTCCCTGTCGTGCTGAGCGCAAGGGTCCCGTTCGTCGGGGCGATCACCAGAACTGCCGTCAGGCTGTCGCCATCGGCATCGGAATCACCCGCGAGGACGCCGGGGGCCGATACGATCAGCGCCTGATTTCGATACGCGATGTAGGAGTCATCGTCGCTCACCGGCGCCGCGTTCGTGATCGTGATCGAGACCATCGCCGTCGCGCTGGCCAGTCCGTCGGAGACTTCATAGTCGAACATGTCGGTACCCACGAAGCCGGACGCGGGCGTGTAGGTAAATGACCCATCCGGATCCATGGTGACGGCGCCGGTAGCTGGCGGGGTCAGCAGCGCCACCGACAGCAGGTCGCCGTCGCCGTCGCCGTCGTTGACAAGGACGCCTGCCGCCCCGGCGATCACGAGAGGGTCGTCCTTCGAGCCAGCGTAGGCATCGTCGCTCGCCGTCGGCACCACGTTCGTGATATCGATCGTGACGGTCGCCGAACCAGATGAAGCAGCACCGTCATCAGCGACGTACGTGAACCAGTCGGTGCCGGTGTAGCCTGGGCTGGGCGTATAGATGTAGCCGCCATCCGCGGCAAGCGTTACCGCACCGAAGGATGGCGGGTCGACGAGGGTTGCGCCGAGGCCGTCACCGTTGGCATCGGTGTCGTTGGCGAGGACGCCCGGAGGTGCGATCGTGTGCGACCGGTCATGCACCAAGCTGACGCTATCGTCCGTCGCGGCCGGGGGCGCATTGGCGATCGCGAGTGTCACGGTCGCTGTGGCGGTGGCGCTACCATCGCTGATCTCGTAGGTGAACTGGTCCGTGCCGTCGAACCCGAGATTCGGGGTGTACGTGAATCCGCCTGCCGCTCCCAATAGCACGATCCCGTTCGCTGGCGCGCTGATCAGAGCCGCGCCGAGGCCATCCCCATCGGGGTCGCTGTCATTGGCAAGGACCCCGCCCGCCGCATTGACGATCAACGGGATGTTCTTGGCCCCCGTGTAGAGGTCGTCGATCGCGATCGGCGTGGCATTGATGACGCTCAGAGCTACCGAGGCGGTGCTGCTCAGGGCTCCATCAGACACTTGATACGTGAAGGAATCGGCACCGCTGAAACCGGGGTCGGGCGAGTAGTCGAATGAGCCATCCGGTGACAGTGACAGCGATCCGTTGCCTGGCGCCGCTATGAGCGAGGCGGTGAGCGACTCGCCCGGATCGGGATCCAAGTCGTTGGTGAGCAGTCCCGGGCCCGGTCCGATCGATATGGGGGTGTTCTTGGCGACCGGGTAGGCGTCATCCACAGCTACCGGCGCGACATCGGTCACGTCGATCGTGACGGTGGCGACGTTCGAACTCGTCGTCCCGTCATGGGCGTGGTAGGTGAACGAGTCCGCGCCCACGTATCCAGGGTCGGGCGTATAGTCGAATGAGCCGTCCGGCGCCAGGTGCAGGGCGCCATTCGATGGGCCGCTATCGAGCGCCGCGGTCAACCCGTCCAGATCCGGATCCGTATCGTTGCCGAGCACCGCGGGTGCGCCCGCGTTCAGGGTGCGGTCGTGCAGGACCGAGACGCTATCGTCGGTCGCCGACGGCGAATCGTTGGTACCGGTCCCGACCGCCATCGGCAATGCGACCTGCTGGTCATGGTTCTGGGAGCAGTCGGGCTTCTCGTACTCGTCGGCCAGCCAGGTGTAGGTGCCGAGCGGGCCCGCGGTGATCGAGACGGTCAGCACCAGAACGTCGAAGTCCGGGTCGCCGCGAAGCCGCTCGCCATCGCCGTCGGCCACCGCCTCGACGAATGTCGAGCCGGATGTCGACGACGAAACGAACCACACCAGGCCGTTGGTGACGGATGTCACCGACACCGACCCCACGGTGAACTCGGGCGGGATCTCGATGCGGACGCAGCCGATGCTTTCGCCACCGCCGTTGTTCCCTGACGTATTGGTGATCGTCACGGCGACGTCGGTCGGGATGCCCGTTTCGAGCGTGATCACGTCGGCGGCGATCGACCACGACTGCGCGGCTACCACCAGGGCTGGCACAGCCAGCGCGACGATGCTCAGGCCCCCCAGGAGGAGTGCCTTGGTCCCCGCGCCTCGACGCCGCGCGCGCCGAGGGCGCATCAGGCGACCCGGCCGGCGGGTGTCCAGAGAGCGACGGGCGATTCAACGCCCGGAAGCGGAGCATTTGGAGCGGTCTCGATGCCCTCGATGAACGTGGCGACCAACCGTTCATCGAGTTGCGTCCCGGCTGCGTCGCCCAGTCGGCGCAGGGCTTCATCCAGCGACAGGGCCTTGCGGTATGGGCGAGTCGTGGTCATCGCGGAGAATGCGTCGCCCACGGCCAGGATGCGGGCGATGAGGGGGATCTCCTCGCCGGCCAATCGGTCGAGATACCCACGACCATCCCATCGCTCGTGGTGATGGCGGATCCCGGCGCGGACTTCCTCGACGGCCTCGATGTTGCGCACGATGGAATCGCCCAGCGCCACATGCTGCTGGACGATGGCGTACTCCTCGTCGGTCAGCTTGCCCGGCTTCCGCAGGACGGCGTCAGGGATCCCGATCTTCCCGATGTCGTGCAGCAGCCCGGCTCGCATCAGGATGTGCAGGTCGTCCTCCTCGAGCCCCAACCGCTGGGCGAGGAACACGCTGTAGCGCGCGACGTCCTCGGAATGCCGTTTCGTATAGCGATCCTTGGTGTCGATGGCGATGACGAGGCCCTGGAGGGTGTCGAACGCCTTGAGCTCGCTGGATGACTGGGGGCCGGTCCCGGCGACGCGGATCGCATCTCCGCCGCTGGCCTTGGCCTCGCCGACCGTCAGCGCGACCACCGACAGGATCTCGGTGACCGACGCGGCGTGGAGCGGGAAGACGGCGATCCCCGCGCTGATGGTGACCGGGATCCGTTCGCTGGCGCCGAACTGGAGTGCCGTGTCGACGAGCGACGTTCGGATCCGGTCGATCATCGGCTCGAGTGTGGCGACCTCCGTCGCCGGGGTCATGATCAGGAACTCGTCGGGTCCATAGCGAGCGCACACGGACGGTGCCGGGAGCAGAGATTCGATCTGGCGCGCGACCAGTAGTAGTGCAGCGTCGCCAGCCTCGTGCCCATGGGTGTCGTTGAGGAGCCGAAAACCATCGACATCGAGCAACGCCACGCCGATGGCAAAATCGGCCTTGCGGGCGGCCTCGATGCCGACCGCCAACTCGCCGACCATCGCACCGTGGTTCAGCAGCCCTGTCAGCGGGTCCCGCCGCGTCGCCTCGAGCAATTGCGTCGTCTGCTTCGTGATACGGCGCTGAGCCGAGCGGAAGATCAGGAAGAGCAGGACAGCGACGATCGCGGCCGCACTGAGGGTGACCGTGACGATCTCGCTCCGGACGTTGTCCAGTTGAGCGAGGATCGGTCGCGCGTCGCGCCAGAGTGCGATGACGGCCTGCGTCTGCCGGTCCGTTCCGAGGAGCGGCAGATACTCGCGGAGGAGCTCCGGCTCGCCGATGGGCTGGCCGACTGCTTCGCTCGGCTGTCCTTCGCGCAGGATGGCGGCGCTGACCTTGCCGTCGACACTGTCCAGGAACCCCTCGCTCAAGGGCGCGCTGTTCCCGCGAGCCGTCTGGTCGGTCGAGACCACGATCGTTCCGTCTGTGGTCCGCACCTCGGCTCGAAGCAGGTTGCCACGCTCGATCAGGCCGTCGAGATGCTGCTGGACCTCGGTCAGGCGTTGCGGCGTGAGGGGATCCGTGAGATCGCTTGGTCGGAGGAAGCCATTCACGAACGTGCGGACCGTGGCGGAATCGCTGCTGACGGTCGAGTTCAATGCCGCCGTCGAGAAGTGGACCGAGACCATGATGGTCTGGGCCGTCGCCGTGACCCCGACGATGACCAGGAACAGCCCATAGACCGTCAGGTAGACGACCGGACGCGGAACGCGCACGCGAGTGCCGAACAAGCGATCTCCTCGGAACGGATGTGCCGCCGACGCTAGGGAAGAGTTGACCCGGGAGGTAGGCAACAGAAGTACTGCGCCCGGGGGACTGTTCGGACCGACCCTATGCGTTCGGTCGGCCTTGAGTGTCCCTGCGCCCCTGTGATACCGGTGCCTACAGACGACACCACGCACGAGGGAGTCCTGGCACGGGACTTTGGTCCTACTTCGGATCGTCGTCCGCACTGGCTACAGTCGATGACGACGGGCTCCCGCTCGAGGACAGGATCCATCGTGCTCGGGTCACACCTCATCTGGAATGCGACGCTCCCCATACTGCGCCGGAGGCGCTGGTGGGGCGCTTGGGTCATCGCGGCCATGATCATCGTGCTGATTCCTGCCCGACCGTCGGCCGCCGCGCTTCTCCCGGCTATCGCTCGTCCCGACGCTGGATCGGTCGCTAGCGGCACCGTCCGGACCGTCGCGGCGCCGGGCGTCCTCGCGAACGACCTGCAGATCGGCTCGGGCTATGTCGTGGACCTCGTTGCGACCGTCAGCCATGGAACGCTGACGTTGGACTCCGACGGCGGGTATGCGTACCGACCGGTGGATGGCTTCGACGGCACCGATGTCTTCCGCTACCGGATCCTCGGTAGTCTGCTCGGACCGTCGAACACGACCACCGTCACGATCTCTGTCACGGCCCCGGCCCCGACCCCGACGCCGACCGCGACGCCGACCCCGACTCCCGTACCTAGTCAGCTCCCGACCGTGGCCCCGACGATGGCGCCGACGCCGCCTCCGACAGCGACCATCCCGCCTCCGACGCTACCTGCACTGCCTTCCCTCGATCCCGCCCCGACTCCCGGACCGAGCGACCGGCCCCAGCCCAGCGCAACGCCTCCCCCGCGTCCGACCGACAGCGACCAGCCTGAGCCGACGGTCGTGCCGGAACCGGGCTCGATCGACCCACCGCCCGGCGGAGGGCAGATCACGCGGCCGAGCCAGAGCGCGGCAAGCGAGTCCGCGCCGTCGACGCCCACCCTGCGATCCGAACCGCTGTTCACGGTCCCGGGCGTCCAAGGTGAGGTGCCCCTTGGGTTCGATCCGAGCGAGGTTTCGATCGGCGGCTTCGAATGGGTCGTACCGGCGCTCGTCCTCACCGTCCCCGGCATCCTCATCGTGGTCGCCGTCCTCATGCAGGCCATCATCGGGATCGCTTGGCTCCCGGTCACGCGACGTTGGCTGGGTGGCGATCGACAGGGGCGCCCGATCGTCGTCGCGACGGCCACCATCGGCGCTCGCGTCGCCTGACCGGGCTGCCCTACGCTCCAGACGGCTTCTTGCGGGGTGCCCGTTCCAGCTGCCCTGCGCGATCGGGCCACTCGTAGCCGGCCCACGGGTCGTAGTCGGGGTCGAGCGGTTCCTGCGGCGGGCGCGCGTCGGCAGCCACATGGATCAGGTTCACCCGGACCCGGTACCACAGCGAGGACCGGCCACGCATGCCGTCGACGAGGACGTCGGCCGGCTCGAGGGCAGCGGCGGCCTCGGGGTGGCGGACCTTCCAGCGCTCGAGCCCCTCGAGCGCCTCGGCCTTGGACGCGGCTCGCGAGATCTCGATCACCGGCACCGTCGTCCTGCGCCGACCGGTCGGTGTCGGTCGCGAACCTTCCCAGTCCGTGGGCAGGCCGGCATTGCGATCACCGGCAGCGACCGCAGCGGCGCGCTCCGCGGCGACGTCGGGCGGCGGCCCGCCCGCCTCGCCACGACCGGCCTCGTACTCGGCATCCGGGCGGCGTTTCCGTGACGGCTGGACCCGCGGCGGCTCGCCGGCCTGCTTCGCGTAGTTCGGCGGCCACGGCGCATCGCCCAACCCCTCGGTCTCGTGCCGCGCGGACAGCTCGAGCAGCGCGTCGAGCGAGCCGACGGCGTCGTCGATCCCGGCGCCAGGGTCGCCGATCGAGGCGAAGCGCGCCGGGACCGTGGCGATCGTGAATGCCTCGGCTTCGACGGTCGGCACCTCGTCCCACGACAACGGCGTCGAGACGCGCGCGTCCGGCAGTGGTCGCACCGAGTACGCCGACGCGACCGTGCGGTCCTTGGCGTTCTGGTTGTAGTCGAGGAAGACGCCCTGGCGCTCCTCCTTCCACCATTTCGAGGTCGCCTTGCCCGGCATCCGCCGCTCGACGTCGCGCGCGAGGGCGAGCGCCGCCCGGCGGACCTCGGGATAGGTCCAGCGCCGCTCGATGCGCACGTTGATATGGATCCCCCGGGACCCGGACGTCTTCGGCCAGCCGACGAGCCCGACATCGGCGAGCGCGTCCCGGCAGGCCATAGCCACGTCCCGGATCTGTGGCCACTCGATGCCCGGCACCGGGTCGAGGTCGACCCGCAGCTCGTCGGGATGGTCGAGGTCGTCGGCTCGGACCGGGTGCGGGTTCAGGTCGATGCACCCGAGGTTGACGATCCAGGCCAGGGCCGCCGCCTCGTCGACGACGATCTCATCGGCCGTCCGACCGGACGGGAACGTCAGCTCGGCGGTCCGGATCCAGTCGGGCGTATTGTCGGGCGCCCGCTTCTGGAAGAACGGCTCCTTGGTGATGCCGTCCACGAAGCGCTTGAGCGCCATCGGCCGGCCGCGGATGCCGGTCAGCGCTCCGTCCGCCACCGCGAGGTAGTAGTGGACCAGATCGAGCTTGGTATAGCCGGCGTCCGGGAAGTACACCTTCTGCGGGTTCGAGATGGCTACCTCGCGGCCGCCGATCTCGAGGATCTCCTTGGGCGTCGCCATGTCCGGAACGATACCCCTCGACAGCCGACCTGATGGCGACGGATGATGGCCCGACCGGTCGCGGCGCTGTCGATTCGCATGTCGGCCATTCGTCGTGAGGGTGAGGGCCACAGGGGATGGCCACGCACGTCAGGAGGCAGACCGAGAATGCGCTACGCGATCCTCATCTACGACGAGAACACAGCCAACCCATCGAGCGAGCCGCCGCCGCCCGAGGTCATGCAGGCGGTCATGGACGAATACACCGGCTATTCGACGATGCTCCGCGATCGCGGCAAGTTCCAGGCGGGCGAGGCACTTCAGCCGAACCAGACGGCGACGACCATCCGAGGCAACGGGTCGGGCGACGTGACGACCACGGACGGCCCATTCGCGGAGACGAAGGAGGGCCTGGGCGGGTTCTACATCGTCGAGGCACGGGATCTCGACGAGGCGCTCGAGCTGGGCAAGGCCTGTCCCGGTCTGAAGTACGGCGCAGCGATCGAGGTCCGTCCGGTCGTCGAGTTCGAGGCGGACTACGCCGACCGAGCCGTCGAGCGCACGGGCGTATCCGCGTAAGGGGTCCTTGCCCGCCGACGCCGCCACCCACGACCTCGTCGACCGCCTGTTCCGGGACGAGCAGGGACGGGCGGTCGCGACGCTCATCCGCGTCCTCGGCGACTTCGACCTGGCCGAGGAGGCGGTCCAGGACGCCTTCATCGCGGCCCTCGAGGTCTGGCCGGAGCGGGGGGTGCCTGCCAACCCGGGCGCGTGGATCACGACGACGGCCCGCAACCGGGCGATCGATCGGTTGCGTCGACGCCGGCGGCTGCGCGACAAGACCGAGGAGCTGGCCCGCGACAGCGCACTGGAAGCCGAGCTGGCGGCCATCGACACGGGTGCTGATGACGACATGGCCATCGCCGACGATCGACTCCGGCTGATCTTCACCTGCTGCCATCCGGCCTTGGCCATGGACGCGCGGGTGGCGCTGACCCTGCGCACGCTCGGTGGCCTCAGCACGCCCGAGATCGCCCGCGCCTTCCTCCTCCCGGAACCCACCCTCGCCCAGCGCCTGGTCCGCGCCAAGCGCAAGATCCGCGACGCCGGCATCCCCTACCGCGTGCCCCCGCGGGAGCTCCTGGCGGAACGGCTGGGCGGCGTCCTCAAGGTCCTCTACCTGGTGTTCAACGAGGGCTACTCGGCGTCGTCCGGGGACGCGCTCGTGCGGCGCGAGCTGAGTGCCGAGGCGATCCGCCTGGCACGGACCGTGGTCCTGCTCCTGCCCGATGAGCCCGAAGCGGCCGGCCTCCTGGCCCTCATGCTGCTCCACGATGCACGTCGCGAGGCACGCGTCGACGCCACCGGGGGTCTCGTCCTGCTCGAGGACCAGGATCGGCAGCGCTGGGATGCTGATCGCATCGCGGAGGGGCTCGCCCTCGTCGATCGGCTCCGGTCGGCCGGCGGTGCCGGCCCGTACCAGCTCCAGGCGTCGATCGCCTCGCTGCATGACACGGCACCGTCATGGGCCGCGACCGACTGGCCGTCCATCGTCGCCCTGTACCGCGCGCTCATGACGCTCGATCCGTCGCCGGTCGTCGAGCTGAACCTCGCGGTCGCCGTCTCGATGTCCGATGGGCTCGAGGTCGGCCTGGCGATGATCGAGGGCCTCGACCGCGAGGGTGCGCTGGACACATACCCCTATCTGCCCGCCGCGCGGGCCGACCTGCTCCGCCGACTCGACCGACGGTCGGAGGCGGCTGACGCCTATCGCCGCGCGATCGAGCTGACGACGAACGGCGCGGAGCGGACGTTCCTCGAGCGCCGGCTCGCGTCGATCGAGGGAGACGCCACGACGCAACGTCACCTGGCGTGATCGGCGCATCGCGGCTCGCGACGCTCGATCGGCCGCGCGTCGCCTTCGCCCTCTCTGCCGCGACGATCCTCCTGCCGGTCGCCTTCGTGCTGGCCATCCCGGATCCGTTCGGCCAGCCGCTCGCGAAGGACGCCGAGCTGTACCTCGACGCCGCCGCCCGCTGGCTCGTGGGCGGCCCGTTCTACGAGCCGCGCCAGCTGGCCGGTCCGTACGAGGTCGCCCATGGCGACATCCTGTATCCGCCCGTCGGGCTGTGGCTGTTCGGGCCGTTCGCCGTGCTGCCGCGCGCGCCGGCCCTCGTCCTGTGGTGGGCGATGCCGGCCGCGATCATCGGGTGGTCGATCATCCGGGTCCGCCCGCGTCCGGCCGTCTGGCCGCTGCTCGCGTTGTGCCTCGTGTGGCCCACGACGCCACTCAAGATCTGGACCGGCAACCCGGTCATCTGGAGCGTTGTCGCCATGGCCGTCGCCATCCACTGGCGCGGTGCCGCCCCGTTCGCGCTGCTCAAGCCGAGCCTCTTCCCGTTCGCGTTGTTCGGCGCCCGCCAGCGGGCATGGTGGCTCGGAGCGGCCGTCTTTGCCGCGCTGTGCCTCCCGTTCGGGGGCCTGTGGCTCGACTGGCTGGCGACGGTCGCTAACGCGCGTGGCGCAGGCATCCTGTACTCGATCCTCGAGGCGCCGATGCTGGCGCTGCCGCTGATCGCATGGCTGGGGCGACGTCGGGAGCTGGCCACCCCATCGTCGCGAGATATGCCATCCTCGGGAGTATGACCCTTCCCCCCGCGCCTCACGGCCGATGAACGACGTCCTCGTCCTGCTCATCAGCCTCGTCATCATCCTGTTCGGTGCTGAGCTCTTCACGAATGGCATCGAGTGGATGGGCCGCAAGCTCGGCCTTGGCGAGGGGGCCGTCGGCTCGGTCCTGGCGGCCGTAGGGACGGCGCTCCCCGAAACGCTCATCCCGATCATCGCCATCGTCTTCGCCACGGCCGAGGGCTCGCACGAGGTCGGCGTCGGGGCGATCCTGGGCGCCCCGTTCATGCTCTCGACGCTGGCGATGTTCGTGACCGGCGTCGGCATCGTGGTGTTCCGCCGTCGGCGAGCGACCGGGACGACCGTGAACGTCGACACCGGGGTCCTCGCCCACGACCTGCGCTACTTCTTCATCGGCTACGCGCTGGCCGTCGGCGCGGCGTTCCTCCCGGCCGACCTGTCGGTCGGGCGATGGCTCGTCGCGATCGTCCTCATCGGGTTGTACGTGTGGTACGTCAAGGGCCACCTCGACGCCGATGCGGCGGACGATTCCGAGGAGCTCGCTCCGCTGCGCATGCACCGGGTCGACCTCGGGGCGCATCGCCTCGACCCGCATGACCCGCGCCTCCGGATCATCGCCGTGCAGGTGCTGGCCGCGATCGGGCTGATCATCGTCGGCGCGGTCTTCTTCATCCAGGCCGTCAACAACGTCGCCCACACGCTCGGGGTCAGCGAGGTGCTGCTCTCGCTGGTCATCGCCCCGATCGCCACCGAGCTGCCCGAGAAGTTCAATTCGATCATCTGGGTGCGCCAGAACAAGGACACCCTGGCGCTCGGCAACATCACCGGGGCGATGGTCTTCCAATCGGCCATCCCTACCGTGTTCGGCCTCGTCTTCGCCGCCGACACGTGGGTCGTCGGGGAAGGCTCGTACACGGCCTTCGCTTCGGCGGCGATCGCCCTCATCGCGACGGCGGTGATCTTCATCCCGGCCCGGCGGCGGGGCGGCCTCGAGGCGCGCCACCTGCTGGTCGGCGGCGTGTTCTACCTCGGCTATCTCGTGTTCGTGATCGCGCTGATCGCGGGCGCCCTGGGCTGACGCCGGTCAGCCGGCTCCGGCGAGTGTCTGCGACACGAGCGCGACGAGCTCGGCCGGGAGATACGGCTTCGACAGGAAGGCCCGCGCGCCGGTGGCCAGGGCCGCGTCACGCTCCGACGGCAGCACGCTCGCGGACATGATGATGACCTCGGGACGCGGCTCGCCACCCGATCGGATCGAGCGTGCGAGGTCGAGGCCGTTGCCGTCGGGCAGCCGGACATCGAGCAGGACGAGGTCGACGGCCTCGGTGGTCAGCATCCGCCGGGCCGTCGCGAGGTCCGGCGCCTCGAGCAGCGCCGCGTCGCGGACCGCGGGCTCGGCGGCTCGCTCGACGACCGCTCGTAGCAGGGCTCGGTTGGGCGCCTCGTCTTCGACGTGGAGGATGACCCGGCGACGATCCGTGTCAGGCACCCGCGCGACCTGGATCCAGTCGGATCTGCGCGAGCCAGCCGCGCAGCCCGTCGCGGGCGAACGGACCCTTCGTGACGATCCCGAGGATCTGGCCGTGCAGGCGCGTCTTCTCGTCGGCGGTCAGGTCGTGGGCCGTGCAGATGAGGATCGGGATCGCGGCCGTCCGGGCATCGGATTTGAGCTCGGCGACGACGCCGAAGCCGTCGAGGTCGGGCATCAGCAGGTCGCAGATCACGAGATCGACCTCCTGCTCGCGAACGATCTCGATCGCCTCGCGGCCACTGCTCGCGCGCAGCACGTCCATGCCGCTCGACGACAGGATGCCGCCGATGAGGTCGAGCGAAGCCATCTCGTCGTCGACGGTCAGGACCGTCGCCGCACGACCGTCCGGCGCCACGTCGAGGCCGAGACGGGCGAGGCATGACACGAGCGCCTCTCGCTGGACCGGCTTGACGAGGTAATCGACCGCGCCCAGCGCGAGGCCCACGTCACGCTCGTCGACCACCGTGACCATGACGACCGGCACATCGCGCAGCGCGGCGTCGGCCTTGAGCCGGCGGAGCACCTCCCAGCCGTCGACGCGCGGGACGAGGACGTCGAGCAGGATGGCGACCGGCCGCTGCTCGCGGGCCATGGCCAGCCCCTTCTCGCCATCGACCGCACAGCGCACCTGGTAGCCGAGTGGCTCGAGATACTGCCGCAGCAGCCGCTCCGCGCTCGGGTCGTCCTCGATCACGAGGATGTCGCGACCGGCCGCTGGGTCCCCGGCGGTGACCGTACCCGGGCCGGGATGGACGCTGGCGGCGCGCGTTGCCGCCATGCGCGGCATCGTGACCGTGAAGGTCGTCCCCTGCCCGACGGTCGACGCCACATCGAGGCGGCCGCCGTGGGCGCCGACGAGCCGCTGCGCAAGCGCCAGCCCGAGCCCGGTGCCACCCTCGCGTTCCTCGGTCGCGCCCACCTGGCGGAACTCATCGAAGATCGACTCCAGGTCGTCCGGAGCGATGCCGACCCCGGTGTCGGCGACCGCAAAGCTGAACCCGTCGGCGTCCTCCGCCGCCGTGATCCGGATGCGGCCTCCCGCGGGCGTGAACTTGATGGCGTTCGACACGAGGTTGTACAGGACCTGGCGGAGGCGGCCGCGGTCGGCCACGACCGTCATCGACGGCAGGTCCGCCTCGACGATCAGGTCCTTCCGGTCGGCCAGTGGCCGGACGCCGTTCACGAGCTCGGTGACGGCCGATGCGAGGTCGAAGGCCTCGGGATGGAGCTCCATCCGGCCGGCCTCGACCTTGGCGAGGTCGAGGACGTCGTTGACGAGCGCCAAGAGGTGCTCGCCGCCTCGGTGGATGTGGTCGATCCATTCGAGCGGCACGGTCACCTCGTCCGCGCCGCGCGCCTCCTGGCGGATCAGGTCGCTGAAGCCGAGGATGGCGCTCAGGGGCGTTCGCAGCTCATGGCTCATCGAGGCGAGGAAGTCGCTCTTGGCACGGCTCGCCGCGCGCAGGGCCTCGACGCTGTCCGACAGGCGCGTACTCAGCGCCTCCTGGTCGGCGAGCATCGCCCGGCGTTCGGCCACGATCCCGGTCTGGGTGCCGAGCGCGGCCAGGACGTCAAGGTCCGATCCGTGGAACAGGTTGCGATAGGCCGACGCCATGATCAGGGCCCGCTGCGCCCAGCGGTCGGCACCCACGTCGATGACCGAGACGTAGCGGCCGCCGAGGGCGTCGGCCACCTGCCGGACCGGATCCCCGGCTTCGATCGATTCGACCGGCACATGGAAGCGGACGATCATGTCGTTGGTCGGTCCGTCGAGCACCCGGCCATCGCCGACCCCGCCCGGCTCTCCGGCGAGCGAACTGGCCAGCACCTCGACACGACCGTCCTTGCGGCGCTGGACGACGGCGCACGGCGCGCCGGACATGGCCGTTGCCAGCCGCACGTAGCCGTCCCAGATCTCATCGACCGACGCACCCGCGCGATCGAGCAGGTCGCGCTGGTAGCCGACCGTCGCGCTCGCCTGCCAGACCCGCCGCAGGACGGTCGGCGGCATGAAGGCGACGATGTAGCCGAAGCCCGCGAGCACGGCCAGGGCGAGGGCGACCGTAACGACCGCGTCGCCGATCCCCGGCCCGATCGCCCGGCCCGAGGTGAGCAGGAGGCCGAGGGCGAGACCGACCGTCGCGGCTGCCGCGATGGCCAGTCGCCGGCCACCGGGTCCACGGCGGCGACGTGCCTCGATCACGAGGTAGCCGGCCGCGAGCAGCTCGATGCCCGTGAATGCCGCCAGCGGCGCGATGGCCGCCAGCGGCGTGGTCCGCAGCAGGAAGGCCGCGACGACGCTGCCCGCCAGGAAGGCCACGGCCCCGACGAGGATCCGCCGCGGCACGGGCCGGATGAGCGACACCAAGTGGAGCACGAACAGCGGTTGCCCGAAGAAGAGCAGGCCCAGGACGGCCGCGATCGGCGTCGGGGGTGCGCCGGCGACGGCCCGCCAGACGGTCAGGACGAGGAGGCTGGCGAATGGGCTGAAGGCCAGGGCGACATCGCGGCTGACCGGGTCGCGCCGGCGGGCGAAATCGATCAGCGATCCGACGAACACGATCGCGAACAGGGCCTCGACGACGATCGTGATCGCCTCTGTCAGGGTCATCGCCGATGGCTCAGGGACGGATCGGCGTCGGCCGACGCCCGCTTGGCGGTCGCCCGCTTGGCGGTCGCCGGCTTGGCGTTCGCCGGTTTGGCGGTCGCCCGCTTCTCCGGCACGGGTCGCGCGAACGTCTCGACGGGCGCTGGCCGGTCGAGCAGGAAGCCCTGGCCCAGCTGCACTCCGAGGCGCTGGAGCATCGCTCGCTCGCCTTCCGTTTCGACCCCCTCGGCGATCAGCCGGCAGCCCGAGTGCTCGGCGAAGTACACGATCCCGGCGACGAGCGCCTGGCGGACATCGTCCCGGTCGATGAGATGGACCAGGCCGATGTCGAGCTTCACGAAGTCCGGACGCAGCTCGAGGATGTGACGGAAGCTGGCGTAGCCTGCGCCGGCATCGTCGACGGCGAAGCTGACCGATGAACCGAGGGCCGTGACGGCCTCGCGGAAGCGGACGTAGTCCTCGATGGCGACGTGCTCGGTGATCTCGAGGACGAGCGGCCGTCCATGGCGGTCGCCGATGACCCGCTTCGGCCGCACCGGGTCGGTCAGGAACGCGGGCGACACGTTCAGGCTGACCCACACGCCGCGCGGCAGCTCGGTGGCCGCACGCAGGGCGGCCGCGATGGTCGCGGCCTCGAGCTCGAGACCCAGGCCGACCGCCGCGGCGTCGGCGAACCGGCGATCCGGGCGCATCCCGTCCGCGAATCGCGTAAGCGATTCGAAGCCGATGACGTCACCGGTTGCCAGTTCCACGATCGGCTGGAAGACCGGCGAGAACGCCCGGGTCTCGAGGATCTCCTCCAACTGGGCACGGATGGCCCCGCGCCGCTGGCGCTCGAGGATGCCCGGCGCGAGCAGGGCGGCCGTGACCGCGCTGAACGACGTCAGGATCGGCAGCTTGCCGGTCAGGTAGGCGGCCCCGTCGTGGATCGACGTGGTGGCGACCATCGCCCCGAGCAGGCCTGGACCGGTGTTGAGCGGGAGGATGGCCATCGCGCTGGGCGTGTCGGCCGGGACGCGTCGCATCAGCGTGCCGATCTCGGGCTCCCACGGCCCCACCCACGGACGCCGCCCCACGCGGTCGCGCCACGGATCGACCCACGCGTCGGGCAGCGGGCGATTTACGCCGATCCTGGCGTCGTGCACTCCGTCCAGCGCGAGCGGCACCGCGTGCCCCGCCGCATCGACCGCCACGATCATCACCGATGACAGCCCGGAGATGCGCTTGAGCTCGTTGCAGATGGCGTTGGCCGTCTCCTCGGTCGTGGCACGCACCTCGAGTGCGGCCAGCGACTCCGCCACGTCGGCCCACTCGCGCTCGCGGTTGCTCAGGTCCTCGCGGGCGACGTCGACCTGCCCCGCCAGGTCGACGTTCTGGTCCTGCAGGGTGCGGTGGAGCAGTCTCGTATGGAGCAGGTTGCGGACCCTGAGCAACACCTCGCCGGCGTCGAACGGCTTGGTGACGTAGTCGTTCGCACCCAGGTCGAGCGCCTCCCGGCGGGCGTCCTGGCCGGCCTCCGCCGTCAGCACGATGACGGGAACGAAGTCGTCGCCCGTCCGACCGTCGCCGAGTCGGCGGAGCACGTCGAACCCGTCGACGACGGGCATCCGAAGGTCGAGCAGGATCAGGTCGGGCTGGCTGGCGTCGATCCCGTCGAGGAGCGCCTGGCCATCGCCGAAGACCTCCACGTCGGCGAACCCCGCACGCCGCAGGATCGCGACGAGCAGGGCCCGATTCGCGGCGACGTCGTCCGCGACGTAGATGCGGCTGGCGGTGATATCGACCTGGGCCATCGTGCCCCCGAACGCGACGCGCCCGATCCGAGGCTCCGATCGGCCGCGCGGACAGCCAGCGAGAACGCGCCTCGTACCGCCACGATGGGTCGACGGGCGGGGCGCTGCCAGCACCCGATGGTCCGGTGTCCCGGTCGACCGCCGTCAGGCATCGCGTGGGGCTTGACAACATCGCTGTCGGCCGTATTATTCCGATAGGTTAATTAACCAGAAGGATAAATGCAGACCGACGCAGATCCCCTGAGTACGACGTTCGCGGCGTTGGCCGATCCGACCCGACGAGCGATCCTCGCCCGTCTGGCACGGGGCGAGGCCACGGTCACCGAGCTGGCCGCCCCCTTCGAGGTGAGCCTCCCCGCGATCTCGAAGCACCTCAAGGTGCTCCAGCGAGCGGGACTCATCGAGCAGGGACGACACGCCCAGTGGCGGCCGTGTCGGCTGACCCCGGAGCCGCTCCGCGACCTGGCCGATTGGATCGGCCAGTACCGGCGGCACTGGGAGGCCAGCTTCGACCGGCTGGACGAGTACTTGCGGGAGCTGCAGATGGAGGAGACACGCGATGACGCTGACGCTTGATGACACGGCTAGCACGGAAGGAGCAGGAACGATGGCTGTCCAGCTTGGCAACGAACGGACGACGGCCTACACGGAAGGCGCGGAGCTGGTCATGGAGCGCATCTTCGACGCTCCCCGCGACCTCGTCTGGCGGGTCATGAACGATCCCGAGCGGGTCACGGACTGGTGGGGTCCGCGCGGCCACACCGCAACGGTCGAGGAGATGGACCTCCGGGTCGGCGGCACCTGGCGCTGGGTCAGCCATACGCCCGACGGGCGCGACGCCCCATTCAAGGGCGAATACCTCGAGGTCGACCCGCCGTCGCGCCTCGTCTACACCGAGATCTTCGACGTCCCGCCCTTCAACGAGGGTGGCGCGGACTCGGCTGCGATCAACACCCTGACCTACGAGGACCTCGGCGGCCGCACCAAGGTCGTCGCCCGCAGCCGCTTCCCATCGGTGGAGAGCCTCGAGGGGGCACTGGCGACCGGCATGATCGGCGGCGCGCTCGAGTCCTACGACCGCTTGGGCGAGGAGATCGCCAAGGCCTGACGTCACATCGGCCGCGACCGGCCGATCCGATCCCGCACCATCCGGCCCGCCGGGCGACCTGCCTGGCGGGCCTCCGATTCCCGGTCCTGCCGACCCGTCACGAGCGGGGTGGCAGGTCGAGGTCGATGGCGCTTCCCGGAAGCAGCTCCGGTATCGCCACGGACGGGGCGGTCCGGCGTGCCTCCTCGATGAACTGCGCGGCCGGCAACTCGAACCGGTCGCGTCGCACGCGCCACATGCCGATCGGCCAGAGGGTTCCCCAATGGATGGCCACGGCCATCCGGGGGCGGAGCAGCGTGAGCGCGTGCGCGGCCCGCGCCGGGTCCAGGTGGCCGCTGCGCAGCGTCGGGCCCCAGCCGCCGATCGGCAGGATCGCGACGTCCAGGTCGTCGGCGACGTGGGCCATCCCCTCGAAGAGGTCGGTGTCACCGGCGAAGTAGAGGCGATGTTCGCCGTCGACCACGTAGCCGAGCGCGGGCGCCGACGGGCCGAGTGGCAGGCGCCGGCCGCGATGACGCGCGGGCACGGCCCGGACCGTGGCGTGACCCACGCTCACGCTGTCGCCCGCGCGCACCTCGACGACATCGGTGAAGCCCGCCGAGCGGACGAGGCGACCGCCGCCGCGCGGCACGATCACTCGGACGCCCCGAGGCAGCCGACGCAGGGACGCCAGGTGGAGGTGGTCCTGGTGGAGGTGCGAGATCAGGACGCCATCGATGGACGAGACGTCGAGCGATGGTGCCGCTGCGCGGCGCCGGACCGGGCCGATCCCGGCCGCCAGCAGCGGATCCGTGAGCAGGCGCGTGCCGGCCGTCTCGATCAGGACGGTCGAGTGCCCGAGCCAGGTCAGGCGCGTCACCCGACGAGCTCACGGTGGAGCGGGGTCGGGAAGCGGGGGATGACGCGGACCGTGCGCAGCCAGGCCGTGAGCCGCGCCTGCTCCGCTTCGATCGCCGAGCCAGTCTCCCGGCCGACATCCTCCAGCAACTTCGTCACGACCTCCCCGTTCGACCGGATCGCCCAGCCACCGACGATCCGACCGTCGGTCCAGATCGTCGGGCCGGCGTTGCCGTTGGTGTCGAACAGCGGTGCCTTGTGCGGTCCGAGGTACCAGTCCCGCCCCTGCCAACCCATGGTCGTCGGGTCGAGGGCCGGGAGGAGCGCGACCCACGGGTCCGGTCGGGTCGTCGTCTCGAGGTCACCCGGCCGGACGTAGCCGGTCTGGCCGTCCAGATCGACCTCGACGGCGCCGATCGCCTCGAACGCCTGGCGGACCTCGCGGGCGGTGAGACCCGTCCACCAGCGGACATCGGCCTCGGTCCCCGGGCCGAAGCGGTCCAGCCACCAGCCGATCAGGGTCGCCTGGGCGTCGTCGGTGGCGAGCTCCGGGAGCGGCGCGCCGAGCCACCGCTCCATCGTCGCCCAGCGGTATTGGCTCGAGATCCACGATCCACGAGGGCGTGCTCGCACGATCCGACCCTCGACGGCGAGCAGCAGGAGCACGCGGCTCGACAGCCCGATGCTGCCCTCGTACTTCTTGCCGACATTCGCGCGGACCTTCTCGCGGAGCGCGGGGACGGCCTTGCTCAGCTCCTGCGCCGTCGTCTCGCCGAGCCGGGTCAGCGCCTCGAGCGTGGCTCGCTCGGCGTCGCGCAGCCAGGCCTTGACGTCGTCGACGCCGAGCATCGCCACGATCTCCTCGTTGCGCCGCCGCTCGCGGCGCGCGACGCCCAGCGAGGCCGCAGCCTGGAGGACCGGCGCGTCCTCGACCGGCACGACGAACATCGTCCGTCGCATCGCGAGCATGCGGATCAGGGCGCGATCGTCGTACAGCGCCCGATCGACCGCCTCGAGCGACGGATCCGCGAGTCGTGCCCACGCAGAGAGGTAGACGGTGGCGGGGTCGGAGGCGTGCAGGCAGACCACGCCGCGGGCGACCTCGATCGCGTTCGCCGCGCGCGAGGCGGGCGTGACGTGATGGCGGGCGGCGAGCCGCGCTCGTCGTTCGGTTGCGTCGATCCGCGGCACCCCGGTCATGTCCGAAGCAGGGTAGCGCCCATGCGGGCGCCCCTAGAACGCCACGCTGGCCCGGATAATACAGCCTTGACTTATATAAGTTGATGCTTGTAGTCTGGAGTCCGTGCACGCCTTCGACGTCCTCGGAGACCCCGTCCGCCGCCGGATCCTCGAGCTGCTCGCCGATGGCGAGCTGGCATCAGGGGCGATCAGCGGCGTCATCCAGGCGGAGTTCGGGATCACGCAGCCGGCGGTCTCGCAACACCTCAAGGTCCTCCGCGACAGCGGGTTCGCGAACGTCCGCCCTGAGGGCACGCGCCGCCTCTACGCGGTCGACGCGACGCCACTCCGGGAGGTGGACGACTGGATCGACCACTTCCGCCGCTTCTGGGGCCAGCGCCTCGACTCGCTCGCGACCGAGCTCGCGCGTGGCAAGCGCGAGCGCCGCCTCCGTGCCACCACCGCCCACCCGAAAGGAGTCAAGACTCGATGATCGAGATCCTTCGTGAGATCGAAGCCGTCCAGCGCGAGGTGCGCGCGCGCAGCTTCCCCGCGGGTGAGGGCCGCGTGATCCGCCTGCAACGCGACTACGCAGCGCCCATCGACGACGTCTGGGACGCGCTGACCGACCCCGACCGGATCGGCCGATGGTTCCTGCCCATCAGCGGCGACTATCGCCTCGGTGGTCGCTACCAGTTCGAGGGCAATGCCGGAGGCACGATCCTCGAGTGCGAGCGGCCGAATCGTCTGAAGGTCACGTGGGGCTACGGCGAGATGGCCAGCGAGGCGGACACCTCGGAGGTCGAGGTCCGGCTATCCGCCGTCGACGACGTCACGACCCGGTTCGAATTCGAGCACAGCGCGATGGTGCCCGAGGACCGCTGGGAGCAGTTCGGGCCGGGCGCCGTGGGCGTCGGCTGGGACCAGGGCGTGCTCGGGCTGAGCCTCCACCTGCGGGGTGGATCGGTCGACGATCCGGAGGCGTGGCAGCTATCGGACGAGGGACGCGACTTCGCGACACGTAGCAGCCAGGCCTGGGGCGAGGCCAATCGGGCCGCGGGTGCCGATCCCGAGGTGGCGGCCCGCGGTGTCGAGAACACGACGGCGTTCTACGCGCCGGATCCCGACGCGGTGCCATAGGGCGAGACCGAACACATGCGAGGATGGCTCGGGGCGAGAGGACATCACCATGGACCAGAAGAACCTCGACATCTACGGTAACCAGCCGATCCCGTGGTCGCGACCGCTCGCGGAGCTGGAGAGGTTCGAGGCCAACCCGGCTCAGAGCATCTGGCTCGCGACGACGCGTCCCGATGGCCGGCCGCACGTCGCCGGGGTCGGTGCCCTCTGGCTCGATGGCAGCTTCTACGTCGTGAGTGGCCCCGGCACGCGCAAGAGCCGGAACCTCGCGATGAATCCGAACTGCGCGATCTCGGTCGGCCTGCCGGGCATCGACCTCGTGGTCGAGGGAACCGCCGCGCGCGTCACCGACGGCGCCACGCTTCAGCGCGTTGCCGATCGCTATAAGGCGCAGGGCTGGGAGCCCGTCGTGAAGGACGGCGCGTTCACCGCTCCGTACAGCGCCCCGAGCGCGGGACCGCCACCCTGGAACGTGTACGTGATCACCGCGACGACCGCGTTCGGCGTGGCCACCGCCGACCCGCAAGGCGCGACCCGCTGGCGGTTCACCGTCTGACGCGTCCGGTGATCAGAGGGTCAGCGCGGCCCGGCGGCGAGGTATCCATCGAGGAGCTCGGCCAGCTCTCGGGGCCGACTCAGCGCGGGACAGTGACCGCTATCGACCACATCAGGTTCGATCCCGAGTCGATCGCGAACCAACGACCGCAGCCATGACGCGGGAAAGAATCGATCATCACGGCACAGGACGAAACGAGTCGGGATGGCGGGCCAGGCAGCGAGGGGCCAGGGCTCGAGGCCTGGCGTGTCGGATTGCCGTCGTTCGTGCGTGAGCGCCTCGTCCGCGAGGTCTGACGGGACGTCGTGGTAGAACACCGACTTGGCGCTCGAGTCGTCGAGCCGTCGTGGTTGCCACTGCGTGTTCGCGAACATCTCCTCCGCCGATTCGCCGGGCGAGGGCACCATGCCGGCCACGAGCACGATCAGTCGCGCGCCGATCCGCTCGGCGACGATCGGCGCGACGTAGCCGCCGAACGACTGTGCCGACCACGACGACGTCCGTCCGCTGACCGATCGCATCGATCACGACGTCCGCGTACCTGGTCGAGTCCTGCCGTGTCGTCCTCGACCGGGAGGTCCGGTGCCACGCTGTCGTGGCCACGGTCGCGCAGCGTGGCCTCGACGAGATGCCAGTACCAGCCGACGTCGCCGGCGCCATGGATGAACGCAAACGTGGCCATCAGCCGCGCGTGGTCGGCGCGGTACCGCTCGTAGAGTCGAGCTAGCAGATCTTCGAGGGCGTTCGCCATGTCGTCGTCGAGCGACGGGAAGGTGAATGCGGCCTTGCCCGACCGCCGCGCGAGGAGGGCCGAGGGCGTTCCCTCGAGCGCTCCGGGGTACGTATCGGCCACCAGCAGGTAGAGGCTGACGTAGCTCTTGCCCGACCTGACGCTGGCAAAGTAGTCATGGGCCTTGGCGCCCGGCCAGCGGAGGGACGGCATGCCGTAGATGGTGGCCGCCTCGAGCTCACTCCGGTACGGCTCCAGGAGCGACCAGATCTTGGCCTCGATCGCTTGAAGCTTTGGGTCCGCCCTCATGCCGTTCGTGCGAATACGGCAAGACTTGTGGATGCTGACGTCATCAGGTTTCGTGGAAACCTCGAGATCGCAAGGAGCCGCGCCGCGATGCCGACGGATGATCAGCCCCAGCCAGGCAGAACGTACCTCGACGAGCAGGGCCGCTACAAGGAGGGTCAAGGTCGCCCTGAACCCCCGATGGGTGCCAGCGAGGTCGCGACGCTCCTGGGGTTCCTCGAGCGACAGCGCGCGACCTTCGCGTGGAAGACCAGCGGGCTCGACGCGACGGGCCTGCGAGTGACGCTGGGCCCATCCTCGATGACGTTGGGCGGGATGCTCAAGCACCTCACGCGCTTCGAGGACGACATGTCCACCGAATGGCTCTACGAAAGGCCGCAGTTGCCGCCGTGGGACGCCATCGACTGGGACGCCGACCATGATTGGGATTGGCGCAGCGCCGCCGAAGACACGCCCGAGGGACTCCGTGCGGCTTGGACGGACGCGGTCGCTCGCTGCCGCGCGCTGATGGACGAGGCGCTGACCGACACGACGGGCAGCGCTGCCCCCAGGCTGCGCTACATCCTGCCCAACATGATCGAGGAATACGCGCGGCACAACGGCCACGCCGACCTGATCCGCGAATCGATCGATGGCCTCGTCGGGCACGATCCGCCGGCGTGATCGAACGGGGGGTTGGAGCCGACACTCGGATTGGAACCGAGGACCTGCTGTTGACGAACGAGATCGGCCCAAGCGCTCTGGCGCAGCCTCCAAGAGCGTGGCGGCCGCATAGTCGTCCCCGAGGATTTCGCCCTGATGCCGGGGTTCTGGTTCAGAGAAAACGGGAAGGCATCGGGCGGCCGTCCGGGCAATGGGATAGCGTCGGCCGATGACGTCCAATGCAGCGCCGCCGGTGGACCGCCTGCTCGCGCCATTTCGCGAGTTCTCGCGAGCAAGCGCCTCGAGCGGCGTGCTCCTCATCGCCGCTGCAGCGGTCGCGCTGTTGTGGGCGAACTCGCCGTTCGCGTCGGCATACGCCGACCTGTGGGGGACCGAGCTCGCCATCGATTTCGGTGGCCTGCACCTGTCGGAGTCGCTCCTCCACTGGGTCAACGACGGCCTGATGGCCGTGTTCTTCCTGGTCGTCGGCCTCGAGATCAAGCGCGAGATCCTGGTCGGCGAGCTTGCCACGCTCCGCCGGGCGACCCTCCCGATCGCGGCGGCGATGGGCGGCGCCGTGCTTCCGGCCTTGATCTTTCTCGCGCTCGCCGGGGGCGGGACCGCCGCCCGCGGCTGGGGAGTCCCGATGGCGACGGACATCGCCTTTGCCCTCGGCGTCCTGGCCCTGTTGGGCACTCGAGCCCCGCTCGGGTTGCGCATCTTCGTCACCGCGCTGGCGATCGTCGACGACCTGCTCGCCGTGGTCGTCATCGCGATCTTCTACACGAGCGACCTGTCGCTGCCGGCGCTTCTGGCCGCCGGCGGTGTGCTCGGAGTCCTGATGGCCGCCAATCGGATCGGCGTCCGTCGTCCATCGGTCTATGGATTGCTGGGCCTCGCCTTGTGGCTTGCGGTGTACGAGTCGGGGATCCACGCGACCGTCGCGGGCGTGCTGCTCGCACTGACGATCCCCGCGACGACACGCCTGGATTCCGACGCCTACGTCGAGCGAGCGAGGTCGCATATCGACGACTTCGAAGGTCGCACCGTCGGCGGCGAGGACGCGAGCACCCAAGAGCATCACGCTGCCCTCTGGGAGCTGGAGGAGGCGACCGAGCGCGCGCAGGCCCCGATGCTGCGGATCGAGCACGCGCTCCATCCGTGGGTGGCGTTCCTCATCGTCCCGCTGTTCGCGCTCGCGAACGCGGGCGTCAATGTGCAAGCCGGTCTCGCATCCGCGGTGGGAGGCTCGCTGCCGATCGCCGTGATCGCCGGTCTCGTCATCGGCAAGCAGGTCGGGATCACGCTCGGCGCGGCCGCCGTCGTGCGACTCGGCCTCGCGTCGCTGCCCACCGGTGTGACCTGGCGCCACATTTACGGGGCCGCGTGGCTCGGCGGGATCGGCTTCACCATGAGCCTGTTCATCGCGGCCCTGGCCTACGGGGACGGTACCGATGAGCTCGCGATGGCCAAGATCGGAGTCCTTGCCGCTTCCGTCATCGCCGGCCTCGGCGGCTTTGCGCTCCTTCGTGCGGTGCCGACAGATGACCACTCGCGTCAGCCGACGCGTCAGCCGGCAGACGCGATCAAACGCTGACGGTCGGGTGCCCCGACGGGTCCACGACGGTGGCCTCCAGTGGAGGTCGTCGACCTCTTGAGTTTCGCGCAATCTGGGCGCACCATCCGGCACAGAACGCGCTCATTGGCGGGTGCGCCGGCCCGGTCACTGATGGGAGGGGCAGAGCATGGGTCGCGTATTGGATGCTGCCGCGAATCGGATCGCGCCATGGCGGGAAGCCGACTGGCGGGTGCTGATCGTCGAGGGCGCAGTTCTGATTCTCGCCGGGGTCTATCTGATCGCTGACGGAGAGCGGGCCGAATTCATCCTCGGACTCGTCGTCGCGGCAGCGTTGCTCATCGATGGCATCCGTCAGTGGTTGCTCGGCATGCGGCGTCTCCAACGCGGTCGCTCGCGCGATCTGACCCTCGTCCGCGGGGCTGTCGGGATCGTCACCGGAGCGCTAGTCCTGACGCTGTCGGTGTTCCAGCAGATCACGGTGGTCGGGATCCGGATCGCGATCGGGGTCGGCGGTCTCGCCTATGGCTTGATCGGTCTTGCGCTCGGCATCCCGGCGTTGCGCAGTCGACAGCCCAACTGGACGGCCGCCGTCTTCGACGTGCTCCTGATCGTCGTCTCGAGCCTGCTGCTGTATCGCGTCGCGACCGGCGATTTGATCGTCGGCCTGCTCACCGTGACCTCCTGGCTCGTCATCGGCACCGGCGCCGCGGTCGTGGCGGTTGGCGTCGCGCGGCGGATGCGGCCGACCGCGGCCTTGGATCCAGCAAGTGAAGGCCTCCCGCCGAGCTGATGCAAAGGCCCCGGAGGGCGTGACATCGACCCTGATGCGGCTCCGACGAGACGGCCCGACGGTGAGGGGGCGCCGACAGCTCCGCGGGTGGCACGACGGCTCGCCCTCGTAAGCGCGGCGGCAGCGATCGTTTCGGTCGGACTCTACGTCCTCACGGTGCAAACGCGGGTCGGCCAGATGGTGGGGGAGTTGATCCTCGGCGGCCGGCCCGCATCATCGGCGATCGTCGCCGACGCAGAGCAGGTCCTCGCGACGCTGTCACGGACGTCATTGATCATCGGCACGTTGTGCGTGATCACGATCGCGCTCGCTCAGCGCCGACCACGGCTCGCGGCTGCCGCGACCGTCGCCATCGTCGGCGCGAATGCCTCCACCCAGCTGCTCAAGGTCGTGATCCTCGATCGAAGCGACTTGCTCGATGGCCTGTTCTACCCGCTGCCCAACAGCTTCCCGAGTGGCCACGCGACCGCCGCCGCGTCGATCGCAGTCGGGGCGATCCTGGTCCTGCCGCCGCTCCTCCGGGCGCCGACGGTCATCGTGTCGAGCATCGTCGTCGCCGTCGTCGGAATCAGCACCCTTCTGGCCGGCTGGCACCGCATGGCCGACGCGGTTGGTGGCGTGTTCGTTGCGACGGCGTGGGGTGCTGCGGCCGCCGCGGTCCTCGGGTGGCGTCGGGGTGTAGACATCGTCGGCAAGCGGACGGCTGCGTTCGGTGCCCTCGCGTCGCGGATCCCGGTCCTGATCGGAATCGCCGCCCTAGCTCTTGGCGGACTGGCCTACCTCATCGCGGCGCTCGATCCGCTTGATGTCATGCTCGTGCTGGCCGAGCGCGGCGGAAGTCCGGCAATCTTCGCGATCGGTGTTCTTCTGACGATCGGCTCGTCCCTGTTGGCCCTCGGCGCTCTGGGCTTTGCGTTGCGGGACGTTCGCCTGGATCCAGCAGCGGCTCGTGGTGCGCGGCCGGGGGAGGGGGGCTCGCCAAACGCTGCATCGTCGTGATGAAGCATCTCGGTCACATGGGCGTGCGCGGAGGCCCTGCCCACGTGAGCTACCGAATGGCTTGCACCTCACGACTCGTGAGCTCAGGAACTCAGTGTCAGCACGATCTCATCCCACTTGTCCACGAGGTCGATGATGGCCACGACGATCAGCAGAACTCCGGCGCCGATCTCGATGGCGCGATGCCGGCGGACGAACCAGCGCACGATCGCCTGGCCCCGCGCCGCCGCGACGAGTGACAGCACGACCAAGGGCAGGCCGAACCCGAGCCCGAAGATCAGGAACGTCCCGACCTTGCCGGCCGCGTCGGCGATCCCGATAGAGATTCCGAGCAGGCTCACCAGGAACGGGCCGGCGCAGGGCAGTGCGATCGGACCGAGCAGGATGCCGTACAGGTACGCCTGGGCGAACGGGTTCGCCAGGATCGGCACCCGGATGCCGGGCATGCGGGTGAATGGGTTACGACCCGCAATGAGCATGATGCCGAGGACGATCATCAGGCCATCGACGATCGGCGTGACGTAGGCAAGCAGGCGACCGGTCGAGACGCCGATGATCGCCAGGACGATCCCGATGATCGTCATCGTCGTCAGCACCCCGCCCAGGACGATCAGCCCCAGGAGGCCGGTCGCCGGGCGACCCTCGATCGCCCGGGCGCTCGACCCGAGATAGGCGATAAAGCCCGGATACAGCGGCAGCAGGCACGGGCTGGCCGCGCTCAGCAGTCCGAAGCCGAAGGGGCCAAGGTTCGACAGCAACTGATCCAGGTCCACGGGAGGTCGTGGATCAGGTGTCGCGCATCAGGAGGCCGCGTTCGCGATCTCGACGATCTCGTCGGCCGAGTGCCCGCCGGTTGTGTGGGTGACCTGACCGTCAGGCTCAATGACGATCACGTTCGTCGCCGGCGGGTTGAGCACGACATCCCCGAACTCCTCGGCCAGGGCCCGCGAGACGTCCCGGTCGGCGATGGCGTAGGTGAAGTCGAACCCGGCGGCCTCGCTGTAGGCGGCCAGCTGCTCGGCGCTCTCGGCTGTCTCGACGTCCAGGCCGACCCAGGCGACCTTCGAGCGATCAAGGCGGGCCAACGCGTCGACGGCTCGCTCCTGCTGCGCCCGACACTTCGAGCACCAGACAGCCATCGGCTCGAGGAAGACGACCTTGCCCGCCGCAACGAGGTCGGCGATTCGGAAAGTCTCCCCGGACCGGACGTCGGTCAGGGTCGCCGTCGCCCACGGCTCGGTCATCAAGGCCCCGGCGGAGGATGGCGGGGAGGACGCTGAGCTGGACGTCGCCGGACCGGCCGTGGCTGATGCTGTGGACGCAGAGGGGCCGCCGGTGTCGGGCGCCACGCTGCCCCCGCCCCGCCCGCTGCATGCAGCCATCGAACCGACCAGGACGAGGATCACTGCGATGAGGTTGGGACGCCGGCTCATCCGCATAGTGTCGCGCGGAGGGGTGACGGCCTGATGACACCCGGCAGGTGTCAGCCGTTCGGGAGTGAAACACGCCATGGTCTGCGTGCAAGCGATGAGGGCCTGACACTGGCTGAGAGCGTCGCGATCCCTCCGCTTCCGACGAACGTCCGCAGGGCATCGGGATCGGTGAAGGCGAGGATCCGTAAAGCGTGGAACCGCTGGTGCGTGGGGTTGTCGCGTGCGACGTTCGGCGTGTGCGACAGCGCCTGATGCAGGCATGAAGTCCTGCGTCGGGACTTCCTTGAGCTCCCCGATCTGGCGGTGCTCCTCCATCCCCGAGTCGCCGAGATGATCTTCGAGTGCGGACCCATCCCGTAGAGGGAGAAGGAGAAGATGTCGACCTTCGCGGCCGTCGTTCGCTTCTTGAAGCCGGAAGCCTGGAGGGGTCGAGTGGATCTCTGTACCGCGACCAATAAGCGTCGTCGCAACCCCGCTCGGGCCTTGAAACGCTCCTGTCGAACAGTTAGCCGTTCTTCCTGAGCACGAAAGAGGGGAATGGAGCCGACACTCGGATTTGAACCGAGGACCTGCTGTTTACGAAACAGCTGCTCTACCACTGAGCTATGTCGGCACCGGTGGCCAAGGATAGCCGAAGCTCCAAGACACCAGCATCGACGAACTCGCCCTCTACTCCGTGACGGTCAGCGTGCCCTTGATTCCGAGGCTCTCGTGGCCGGGCAACGAACAGTAGAGCGTGTAGGTGCCGGCCGGGATGGTGACCGTCAGCGTGTCGGCCTCGCCGGTCTTGAGGTCGGCGGTGGCGTCGACGAACGTGCCCGAGCCGTCGCGGATCGAGACGTTGTGGACGGTCGGCCCCTCGTTGGAGACCTCCAAGGCGACCGGACCCTGGACGCTGAGATCGGCGGGGTCGAGGCTGAAGTCCCGGACGATGACTGGCGTCGCGTCAGCGGCGGCACTCGCTGCCGGCGACGCGACGGCTCCGGCCGATTCGGATGGCGCCGTGGTCGAGCCAGGATCCCGAGCGGCTCCGCTGCACGACGCGAGAACAATCACGGCCATGCTCGCCGCGACGACGGTCTTGATGTTCATCGAGTCCCTCTGGTTGGGATGGACGGATGGCCGGGCGGCGTCCTCCACCCGGCCATCCAGCGATCGGCTTCGATCAGCCGTTCAGGAGAACTTGTCCGGCAGCTTGGCCACGATCGCCTTGGCGAGCGGGTCGCCGATCATCGCCATGTGCTGGCCGGCCAGCCGGTCGGCGGCCGCAGCGGCTGCCACATCCCCACCGAACTGGGCATCGACGATCGCCTTGGTCGTCAGGATGTGGTCCTGGACGAGCGTGGTGACCGCGTCCTTCGGGAGGTCGGTCGCACCGACGAGGAAATCGGTGAACTGGGGCAGGTAGACGGTGGTCAGGTCCTCGACCGCCTTGTCCTGCATCGCCTGGTCCTTCATGGCCACGCCGGTCGTGTAGTCCACGAAGAAGCCGTTGTGAGCGCTCCAGATCAGGTTGAACTGGTCCTTCGCCTCGTCGCCGTAGAGGCTGCCGATGGCGCCTCCGAGATCGGTCCCGTTCGTATTCAGGGCATTGCCCGCCGCGGCGAACTCATCGGCCCGGCCGCCGAGGGCCGCACCGGTCGCGCTCGAGGCGAGGTAGAGGTGCTCCTGGAGGAGCTGGTTCAGGCCGACGCGGAGGTCGACGCCCTTGTTCGACGGATCGCCGGCGAGCTCCGCCGGGAACTTCGCGACGATGGCCGGTGCGAGTGCGTCGCCCATCATCTGCATGTGTGCATAGGCGGTCCGGAGCGCGGTGTATGCCGCCGTCCAGTCGCCTGTCGCCTGCGCGTCGACGATGGCCTTGGTCTGGACGACGTGCTCCGTCGTCAGGCTGGTGACCGCGTCGCTCGGCAGGCCGGTCGCGGCGCTGATGAAGGCCGCGAACTGCGGGACGTACACGGTGGTCAGGTCCTCGACCGCCTTGTCCTGCATCGCCTGGTCCTTCTTCGCGACGCCCGTCGTGTAGTCGACGAAGAAGCCGTTGTGGGCGCTCCAGATCAGGTTGAACTCGTCGGTCGCCTCCCGGCCGTAGACCGTCCCGAGCATGGCTCCGATGTCGGTGCCGTTGGCGTTCAGCAGCTCGCCGTAGGCAGCGAACTCGTCGGAGCGCCCTCCCAGGGCTGCGCCGGTCGCCTTCGAGGCGAAGATGAGGTGCTCGCCGAGGGCGAGATCGAGCTTGGTCCGCAGGTCGGCGGCGGCGCTGTCGGTCACGACGCCGCCGGTCGTGGCGGAGCCGCTCGGGGCCGCGGACATCGACGGGTCGTGCGACATCATGGGGTCGCTCGGTGCCGAGCTCGGGGCGGTCGTGGCGGGATTGCTGGCCGTGCCAGTGCACCCCACGAGGACCGCGACGGCCGCGGCCGTCAGGATGATCGGTCGGAACTTCACTGGTGCTCTCCTCTGTCCGGATTACCCGGCGTCCGCGCGATCACCGGCCGCGTCACAAGGGCGGCCTGGGTATCAGGGGTGATCGCCCGGGTATGCGTCGGTCGCATCGCCACGGATGAGCGGCCGGGGTTGCAAACCCATGTCGGCGGCAGGCGCCTGGCGGCCGCCGGCCCGCGTCAGGCCGTGACTTCGGCCCGGTTCCGTCCGCTGGCCTTGGCCAGATAGAGAGCCGCGTCGGCCTTGGCGAACCACTCGTCGTCGGACTGCCCGAGGTCGGCCGGCGTGAGGAGCACGCCCCCGAGGCTGATCGTCACGACATTCGCCGGCTCGTTGTCGGGATGCACGATCGCCGCGCCCTCGACGGCACGTCGCAGCCGCTCGGCCGCGGTAGCGAGATCCTCGACCGTGTTGAGTCGGAGGAGCACGAGGAACTCCTCGCCACCGAAGCGATAGATGGCGTCCTCCGCACGGATCGTGTCCTTGATCACGGTGACGACGGTCCGCAGGACCGCATCGCCGGCGAGGTGGCCGAGCTCGTCGTTGACCCGCTTGAAGTGGTCGAGGTCGATCGCGACGAGACCGTGGCTGTGATGGAGTCGGTCCATCCGCGCGCGAGCCGATCGCAGGTCTTCGCGTAGCCGGACCCGGTTGCCGGCGCCTGTCAGCGGGTCGAGACGGGCAGTCTCCTCGAGCTCATGGTGGACGCGCGCGAGCTCGGCCATGTCCGCGTCGGCCCGACGGTGGAGGGCCTGGATCTTCTGGAGCTGGGTGTGGTTGCGGATCTGGGCGCGCTGCAGGAGGACGTGGCCGGCAAGGCTCGTGACGACCGCGATGATCCCCACGACGATCAGGTCGCTGCGATCGACGACCGTGAGGACGGGGCTCGGCCCGAACAGCAGGTAGCCATACGCGATCACGGCGTAGCCGGCGAGCCAGCGCACGTGCGCCCGTGTGCTCCAGGGCACGATCAGGGCGATCAGGCCCGGGATGAGCAACAGGTAGCCGATGGTCTGCATGGCGAGGCCGGGCAGGAGGAACCCCGTGACCGCCGTGGCGAACGTGACCGCCAACGTGACGAGGGCGGTGATCGGTTCCGGCCGCCGCCGGAGGCCCCGCTCGAGGGCCACGAACCCAAGCAGCGCCAGGACCGCGACCGTGCCGTTCAGGGCGACCAGCATCGGACCCTTGCCCGGCTGCAGGTCGTAGAGCGCGATCGCATCGAACGTGACCGCGCCGGCGATGACGATGAAACCGACGCGACTCGCGCTGACGGTCCGCCGGCGCTGGACTGCGCGGAACCGACGGCTCGACCCGACGGTCACGTATTCGCTCTCGCGGATCCTCGCGATCAGTCGCGCAGCGCGGTCCAGGAGCCACGGTCGCGGCTGATCCGGCCGCGCCACCCTGACTCCTGACGCGAGCGGCGTCGGAGAGCCCATCCATCGATCCTGCCCGCCGATCGGACCAGCGTCCCTGACCCCATAGTCACAGCGGGGCGCACCCGCATGCCTCCTCCGGTCAGCCGTCGGCCGCCAGTCGCTCCAGACCGTCGAGGATGAGGTCGAGGCCGTACTCGAACTCGTCCCCGTAGTCGTACCCGGGCAGCATCACGTGGTCTGTGAGGATCTCGAGGAGATACGGATACTCGCCGGCCGGGAATGGCGCGAGCATCGTCTCGGCCACCTCGCCGACCTCCTCCTCCGCCTGGAAGGGGAGGTTCATCTTGGTCAGCGCGAAGCCGTAGATGTAGCTATCGAGGACGGAATAGGCGTGGGCGGCCATCGCGATGTCGAAGCCACCCGCGCGAAGGCTGCCGATCACCGCGTCATGGTGCCGAAGGTTCGCCGGACCGGGGCTCCGGCGCGACTCCATAAGGCCGATCGCCCAGCGATGGCGCAGGAGCGCGTCGCGGACCGAAAGGGCGCGCCGTCGCATGGACGTCCGCCAATCGGGCCCCGGGTGAGGGACATCGATCTCGCCGAAGACGAGGTCGACCATCCCGTCCACGAGGTCGTCCTTGTTGGCGAAGTGGTGGTACAGCGCCATCGCCTCCACCCCGAGCTCCTGACCGAGCTTGCGCATCGAGAGCGCCTCGAGGCCGCCGTGGTCGGCGCGCGCCACGGCGGCCTCCAGGACCCGTGCGCGGGTCAGCGGATCGCGGCGCTGCGGGGTTGACGTCGTCGGTGAGGTCATCGATCCCCTTCCTGTTCCGATGGCCATGGATGTCGGGGTTGACAGCCCGGACTATACACCGTATGGTTTACGGCGTCAGGTTTACATCGTAAAGTATGGAGGAAGCGAGATGAGGGCGATCGTCCAAGACAGCTACGGCTCACCCGCGGTCCTGCAGGCACGTGACATCGACAAGCCGGAGATCGGCGCCGACGAGGTGCTGGTCCGCGTCCACGCGGCATCGATCCATGTCGGGGACTGGATCCTCATGACCGGCGTGCCCTACGTCATGCGCTTCGCGACGGGCCTGCGCAAGCCCAAGAACCCGGTCCCCGGCACGGATATCGCCGGAACCGTCGAGGCCGTCGGCAACGATGTGCACGGCCTGGTCCCGGGCGATGACGTCTTCGGCTGGGCCGCCGGTGCCTTTGCCGAGTACGCCCGGGCCGGCGAGGACCACCTCGTCAAGATGCCCGCCAACCTCACGTTCGAGCAGGCGGCCGCCGTCGGCGTGTCCGCCACGACGGCCCTGCAGCTCCTCCGTGATGACGGGCACGTCGGATCCGGCCAGCAGGTGCTCGTCAACGGCGCGTCGGGAGGGGTCGGCACGTTCGCCGTCCAGATCGCCAAGGCGCTCGGCGCCGAGGTCACGGGCGTGACCAGCACGAGGAACGTCGCCCTGGTCAGGTCGATCGGCGCCGATCACGTCATCGACTACACCGCCGATGACTTCACGACGGGCGGACCGCGCTACGACCTCATCCTCGACAACGTCGGAAACCACTCGATGGCCGCCACGAGGCGCGCCCTCAAGCCCGACGGGAAGCTGATCTCGAACGGCGGAGGCCACGCCGGCGGCAAGCTCGGCCGCACGATCAGGACCGCGATCGTGTCCATGTTCGTGCGCCAACAGGCCGGACCGTCCGTGAAGACCCAGAACCCTGCCGATCTGCAGGCCCTCAAGGCGCTCAGCGAAGACGGCCGGATCACACCGGTCATCGGCGGGACGTACCCGCTCGAACGGACCCGCGACGCCATCGAGCACGTCGCCGGGGGACACGCGCGCGGGACCATCGTCGTCGCCGTGGCGCCGTCGTCGTCGCCGGATGCCATCGCTCCGGCGAACGCCCTGACCCTGGCCGGATCGGCCGCATGACCGTCCCGACCGGCCGCATCCAGCCCGCCACCCCTGCAGCCACCGAAAGGAACCCACCCATGTCCAAGGCAACCGTCAGCAGACTCTTCATCGGCAGCCTCGTCGCTGCGATCGCCGGTGCGATCCTCTTGATCATCGCCGTCGGGTTGGCACTCGCGAACGACGTCTTCCTCATGAACGGCCCCGACGTCGTCGGCGTCCAGGGCAGCCCCCTCGCGTTGTCCCTCTTCGGACTCGGCGTCGCGGGTGGCCTGGCGATCGTCGGTGGGGCCATCGGCGGCCTCGTGTCGTGGATCGGCGCATTGCTGAACACGGCGCAGCTCGACAGCAAGGCGTGGTTCCTCGGCCTCCTGCTGCTGGGGATCTTCAACGTCGGGTTCCTCGCGATGATCGCGTATGTCATCGCCGGCCCGGACGGCACGGCAGTGGCGGTATCGCGCCGAGCCACGGCCGCCGCTGCGGCCTGACATCGTCGGCCATCCATCCCCGCGCCCGACGTCCTCGACGGACGTCGGGCATCTGCCTGCACGGATCCAGGAGCACGACATGACTGTCACGACGATGAGCGGCAAGACGATCTTGATCACCGGTGGCACCGGCGGTATCGGCCGAGCCGCGGCGATCGGCCTCGCCTCGATGGGTGCCCGGGTGGGCATCACCGGCCGCGACCGATCGCGGGCCGAGCGTGCTGCGGTCGCGATCGCCCACGAGTCCGGCAACCCCGCCGTGGACGTCTTCGTCGCCGACATGTCGTCGCAGTCGGAGATCCGGCGGTTGGCCGATGAGGTCCTCGCCGCCTACCCGCGGCTGGATGTGCTGATCAACAACGTCGGCGGCTTCTGGGCGAACCGGCACGTCACCGCCGATGGGCTGGAGCACACGTTCGCCCTCAACCACCTCGCTCCGTTCCTGCTGACGAGCCTGCTCCTCGATCGGCTCAAGGCCAGCGCACCGGCGCGGATCGTCACCGTCTCGTCCGCGGCGCAGTCGATGGGCCGGATCGACTTCGACGACCTGATGGGTGAGCAGAGGTACTCCGGACAGCGCGCGTACAACCAGTCGAAACTGGCCAATGTGATGTTCACGTACGAGCTCTCGAAGCGACTCGAGGGGACCGGCGTCAGCGCCACCGCGCTCCATCCGGGCATGACCAACACCGCCTTCAGCGCGGAGGACCCGGCGCTCGGCCTGCTGGTCGGCCTCCTGCGGCCGTTCATGCAGTCTCCCGCGCAAGGCGCCGACACCGCCGTGTTCCTCGCGAGCTCGCCCGACGTCGAGGGCGTGAGCGGCGGCTACTACGCCAAGCGCAAGCCGAAGGGCTCGCACGCGTCCTCCTACGACGGTGCGACCACCGCCCGTCTGTGGCAGATCAGCGCCGATCTCGTCGGGCTGTCGATCGGCGGGTCGCACGGGAGCGGGTAGACTTCGGTCAAGGTGGCGAGCGACGTCGCCGACCCGCGCCGCTTCGGGCTGTGATCGGGACGCCGGGCGATCCCGACGCTCCAAGATCGGCCGCCTGGGGCTGAGGAGATGACTGGTCGAGTCCCGGCTGATCCGGATCCTCCCCGCCGCCGGATCCGCCCGGACGCCCGGGCGGTGCCCTTCGCCGCGGGCGCCGTCGTCGCGCTCGGCGTGGTCGTCCTCTACGGCCTGCTCGTCCCAGGGCCGGCGCGCCTGACCCAGGAGGACGTCGACGCCACGGTGAACGAGGCGCTCGCGTCGATCACGCCGGCGCCAGCGTTCTCCGAGGTCGTCTACCGGGCCGTTCGACCATCGCTCGTGCTCGTCGAGATCGAGCGTCCCGCCTCGAGTGGCGGTGCATCGCCCGACGGTGGCGTCGGCAGCGGGGTCGTCATCAACCAGGCCGGGGACATCCTCACGAGCCTGCACGTCGTCGCCGATGCGTCATCCATCGACCTGACCTTCGCGGACGGCACCCGCTCGCCCGGCGAGATCATCGCCCGCGAGCCGGAGATCGATATCGCGGTCCTGCGCGCTGCCCAGCCACCGATCGAGATCGTGCCGGCCATCCTCGGCGATCCGCGCGCCGTCCGCGAGGGCAGCGAGGCGTATGCCATGGGCAGCCCGTTCGGGCTGGCCAGCTCCATGAGCGTGGGCGTGATCTCGGGGCTCGATCGATCCTTCACGCTCGAGGGCAGCGACACCGTGTTGCGCGGCCTGATCCAGATCGATGCGGCGGTCAATCCGGGGAACTCCGGCGGACCGTTGGTCGATCGTGAGGGGCACGTCATCGGCATCGTGACCGCGTTGCTCAACCCGACCGAGGACGACGTCTTCATCGGGATCGGGCTGGCGGTTCCCATCGATATCGCCGGCGGGGCAGCCGGTCTCCCGCCCTACTGAGCATCGGAAAGGGACACCCCGTGGACCAACCGTCGGGCCAGGACCAGGCCGCCCCCATGGAGCGGCTGCTGTACGAGGTCAAGAAGGTCATCGTCGGCCAGGATCACCTGCTCGAACGGCTGATCGTCGCCCTGCTGGCGCGCGGCCACATCCTCGTCGAGGGCGTCCCTGGCCTGGCCAAGACGATGGCCATCCGGACGATCGCCGAGGCGATCGGCGGGGAGTTCAAGCGGATCCAGTTCACGCCCGACCTGGTCCCGGCCGACCTGATCGGCACGCGCATCTACAACCAGAAGACCGGCGAGTTCGGTACGACCCTCGGACCGGTCTTCGCCAACCTGCTCCTCGCCGACGAGATCAACCGGGCGCCAGCCAAGGTCCAGAGCGCGTTGCTCGAGGTGATGCAGGAACGCCAGGTCACGATCGGACGCGAGACCCACCGGGTGCCCGACCCGTTCCTGGTGCTGGCGACCCAGAACCCGATCGAGACGGAGGGCACCTACGCCCTGCCCGAAGCCCAGATCGACCGGTTCATGCTCAAGGTCCTCGTCGGCTACCCGAGCCCGACCGAGGAGTTCGTCATCGTCGAGCGGATGACCGGCGCCTTCCCGGTCGTCCACGAGGTCCTCTCGACCGATGCCTTGCGCAAGATGCAGCAGGCCGCCGACCGGGTCTACGTCGATCCGGCGCTGATGGAGTACGCCGTCCGCCTCGCGACGGCGACCCGCGAGCCGGAAGGACACGGCCTGGGCGAGCTGCGGCGGTACATCACGTTCGGGGCGAGCCCGCGCGCGTCGATCAACCTGATCCTGACGGCCCGGGCCCTGGCCTTCGTCCGCGGTCGCGACTACGCCCTCCCCGAGGATGTCCTCGACATGGCCCTCGACGTCCTGCGGCACCGACTGGTGCTGTCGTTCGAGGCGCTCTCCGACGACGTGTCGAGCGACGACCTGCTGGACACCATCCTCGACCGCATCCCAGTCCCGGATGTCCCACTCCGAGAGCATGGCAACGTTCACGTCGGCGCCTGAGCGCATCCTCCAGCGCCTCGACTGGCAGGTCATCCGCCGGCTCGACGGGTTGCTGCAGGGCGATTACGGGACGTTGTTCCACGGGAGCGGCATCGACTTCGCCGACCTGCGCGAATACCAGTACGGCGACGACGTCCGCTACATCGATTGGAACGTGACCGCACGCACCTCGACGCCGTACGTCCGCGAGTACATCGAGGATCGCGAGGTCACGGCCTGGTTCCTGCTCGACCTGAGCCCGTCGGTCGACTTCGGGACGACGGACAGCGAACGGCGCAAACGGACCGTCCTGGTCGACTTCGTGACGACCCTCGCCCGGCTGCTGACGCGGCGCGGCAACCGGGTCGGAGCGATCTTCTATGGCCGCGAGGTCGACCGGACCATTCCCGCACGGGGCGGACGGGTGCAGGTCCTCCGTCTCGTCAACGACCTCCTCCAGCAACCGCGGCTCGATGCCGCGCCGTTCACCGACCTGGCACCGCTCCTGCAGACCGGTCAGCAGGTCATCAAGCGTCGGTCGCTCGTCTTCGTCATCTCGGACTTCATCAGTGAGCCGGGCTGGGAACGGCCCTTGAACCTCCTGACCCAGCGTCACGAGGTCATGGCCGTGCGCCTGTTCGACCGGCGCGAGGTCGAGCTGCCCGACGTCGGCGCGCTGCTGATGGAGGATGCCGAGACCGGCGAGCAACTCTATGTCGACACCCATGACGCGGGCTTCCGCCGGCGTTTCCGCGAGGCGTCGGAGCGGCGCGAGGCGACGCTCAGCGAGGCCTTCCGTCGGGCCGGAGTCGACCAGGTCGCGTTGTCGACCGACGACGACCTCGTCAAAGCGATCGTCCGGATGGCGACGCTTCGTCGACGGCGGCGACGGAGGTAGGCGGTGTCGTTCATCTGGCCGCCGATGCTCGTGCTGCTCCTGGCGATCCCCGTCGGCGTGGCGCTGTACGTCGTCCGGGAGCGTCGGCGGCGGGCACGGCTCATGGCCCTGGGCGACCTGACGATCGCGTCGACCGCCGGTCGTCCTCGTCCGAGCGCCGTCCGGCGCCGCCTGCCCGCCGCCCTCGTGGTCGCCGGCCTGACCGTCCTGGTGCTGGCGATGGCCCGGCCGCAGAGCGTCGTCAGCGTGCCGCGTTTCGAGGGGACCGTGATCCTGTCGTTCGACGTCTCGGGCAGCATGGCCGCGACCGACGTCGAGCCGAGCCGGATGGAGGCGGCCAAGACCGCGGCCCGGACCTTCGTGGCGGGTCAGCCACCGTCGATCCTCATCGGTGTCGTCGCGTTCAGCGACAGCGGTTTCTCGATGCTGGTGCCGACCGAGGACGAGACCCAGGTGCTGGCCGCGATCGACCGGCTCGGCCCCGAGCGAGGGACGTCGATCGCCCGCGGGATCATGTCGTCGCTGACCGCGATCGGTGCCGCCGACCAGGACCCGGAGGCGGGCTACTACACCAGCCGCTCGCCGGACCCGGCGCCGCTCCCTCCGGTGGTGCCGGCCGGGACGAGCGTGCCCGCGGCGATCGTGCTCCTGACCGACGGTGAGAACACCGTCTCACCCGACCCGCTCGAGGCCGCCCAAGCGGCGGCCGACCGGGGTGTCCGCATCTTCACGGTCGGCATCGGCACGGAGGCCGGTACGACGCTCGACGTCGAGGGCTTCCAGGTCCACAGCCGGCTCGACGAGCCCGTCCTGCAGGCGATGTCCGAGATGACCGGCGGCGCCTACGTGCGGGTGGCGGATCCTGCGGAGCTGACGGCGATCTACGACGAGATCGAGACCCGCTTCGTCACCCGCGCCGAGGAGATGGAGGTGACATCGCTGTTCGCCGGAGCCGGTGTGCTCATCCTGATGGCCGGCGCGATCGCCGGGTTCGTCTGGCTCGGCCGGCTGCCATGAGCGAGGTGGGCTAGATGGACATCCTGTCGCCGGGATCGGTCCTGCTCCTCGCACTGCTGCCCGTGCTGGTCGGCATCCGGTTCTGGCTCCTGCGCCGGCGACGCCCGGCCGTGCGCTACTCCAGCCTGTCCCTCATACGCGATGCGGCACCGAAGTCGTCCTGGGTCCGGCGTCAGTTGCCATTCGCCCTGTTCCTGTTCGGCCTGGCCAGCCTCGTCCTGGCCACGGCACGGCCGGTCCAGGTCGTCAGCGTCCCGGCCGGCCGGACGACGATCATCCTCGCGATGGATGTCTCGCGCAGCATGTGCGCGACCGATATCCCGCCCAACCGCCTGATCGCCGCAGAAGAAGCCGCCGCCTCGTTCATCGACGGCCAGGGCGGTGGCACGCAGATCGGCATCGTCGCGTTCGCCGGGTTCGCCGAGATCGTCCAGCCGCCGACGACCGACCAGGAGGTCCTGCTCGACGTGGTGGAGACGCTGACGACGGGCCGGCGGACGGCGATCGGTAGCGCGATCCTCGAGTCGCTCGACGCCATCGCCGAGATCGATCCGGATGTGGCCCCCATCCCGCGCGAGGGATCGCCACCGGGCGACGCCCCGGCCGCGGTGCCGAAGGGCGCCTACGCCCCGGCGATCATCGTCCTCCTGACCGACGGCGCCAGCAACGCTGGACCGCTCCCGGCCGACGCCGCGGCCGAGGCGGCCGCCCGTGGCGTGCGGGTCTACACGATCGGGTTCGGGACCGAGGATCCCGATGCCGAGCGGCCGCCGTGTGGCCTGCAGTTCGTCGGTCGAGAGCCGGATGCCACGCCGCTCTTCCCCGGCAACGGGGGCGGGTTCGGCGGCGGCGGGGGGAGCGGTGGCTTCCGCCGGGCGATCGACGAGGAGACGCTGATCATGATCGCCGAGGCGACCGGCGGGACGTACTACCCCGCCGAGAGCGCCGACGAGCTCTACAGCGTGTTCGAGAACCTGCCCACGAACGTGATCACCCGGCACGAGGTCATCGAGGTCAGCGTCATCTTCGTCGCGCTGGCCACGGTCTTCGTCGCCCTGGCGCTCCTCCTCGCCCAGGCCTGGCGCCCGCTGCCCTGACCGCGCCGTTTGGCGCCCGCGGGGTTCGGATGCCAACTTCATTTGTCCCGGCCTGTCGATTCGGGCGGCATCCGTTCGTCGTTGGGGTGACAGGCGCCTCTAAGGTTGGAGCCGCCGCATCAATGGCAGGAGGTACCCCATGGGAACCACGGTCGTGCACGTCGAGGTCGTCGGCAAGGACGGTCCCGGGCTGCAGCAGTTCTACAAGGATGTGTTCGGGTGGGACCTGGACACGAACAACCCGGGCGGCTACGGGATGTACCGCCAGGATGGCGGCCTGACCGGCGGGATCGGCGCCACGCAGGACGGTGGCCCCGGCCACGTCACGTTCTACGTCCACACCGATGACCCGCAGGCGGTCCTCGACAAGGCCGCGGCGAGCGGCGGCCGGGTGCTCATGCCGCTCACCGAGGTCGCTCCCGAGACGAACGTCGCGCTCTTCGCCGACCCCGAGGGTCACATCGTCGGGATCATGTAGTCGGGGCACGCCTCGTCGAGCACGGCCGGGTCCATCGGGCCTGGCCGTCCGATTCCGGGCCGGTCGCAGTGCGATCGGCTCGCGGCGCGCGATAATGCGCTCGAGCCTTCGATGCTACCGGCAGCCCGGGCGGCCCGATCCGCGGGTCGCCTCCGTCGATCGATCCTCCTGGCCGGGATGGCCTGGTTGCTGGCGACCGCCCTCGACGAGCCGCCGGCCGTCGTCCAGGCCGCCGATCCGGGGCGGCCGGTCTACGTCCTGACCGCCACCGGCATCGTCGACAACGTGATGGCCGGGTACATCGAGGAGGGCGTTCGGCGTGCCGAGGCGGACGGTGCACCGGCGGTCATCATCACCCTCGACACACCCGGCGGCAGCCTCGACGCGACCCAGCGGATCTACTCGACGCTGCTCGACGCCAAGCTGCCGACGATCGTGTGGGTCGCGCCAAGCGGAGCACGCGCCGCGAGCGCGGGCACGTTCATCACGCTCGCGGCACACCTCGCGTTCATGGCGCCGGGGACCAACATCGGTGCGGCCTCGCCGGTGGGTGCCGGGGGCGAGGAGCTCACCGGGACGATCGGCGAGAAGGTCAAGAACGATGCGATCGCCAAGATCCGGTCCATCGCCGAGGCTCGCGGCCGGAACGTCGCATGGGCCGTCTCGACCGTCGAGAAGGCGGTCTCGTCGACGGCGAGCGAGGCGGTCGATCTCGGCGTGGCCGACGGCATCGCCGCGTCGCTCGACGACGTGCGCCGGCAGGCCGACGGGCGGACCGTCCAGGTCGGATCCACGTCTGTCACGCTGGCGCTCGGGACGGCGCCCGTCGCCGACCTGGCGATGAACCCGTTCCAGGCGATCATCCACCTGCTGTCCGATCCCAACATCGCGTTCATCCTGCTGACCCTCGGCTTCTACGGCCTCTTGTTCGAGCTGCAAAGCCCGAACTTCGTGACCGGCATCCTCGGGGCGATCGCGCTCATCCTCGCGTTCATCGGATTCGGCAACCTGCCGCTCAACGTCGCCGGCTTGATCCTCCTCGGGCTGGCCGTCCTCCTCTTCGTCCTCGAGACGACCGTGACCAGCCACGGCCTGCTCGCGGTCGGCGGCCTCGTCTGCTTCGTCCTGGGCGCGTTCACGCTGTACACGGCGCCCGGCTCGCCGGTCGCGCCCGACGTGTCGGTGGCGCTGCCGCTCATCGTGGCGATGGCCGTGCTCACCGCCCTGTATGTAGCCTTCGTGCTGTTGGCCGTTGCTCGGGTGCGGCGGCGATCCCTGGCTTTCGCGGGGGCGTACGGCGCCGGGGGTACGATGGCCGTGCCGCCGGGGACCGTCGGCGTGGCCCGCACGGCGCTCGACCCCCGGGGCGTCGTCTACGCCGCGGGCGAGGACTGGACGGCACGGTCGTCCGACACGTCGCCCATCGGTCCGGGCGACCACGTTCGCGTGGTCGGCCAGGAGGATCTGACGCTCATCGTCGAACCGGCACCGGCATCCGCCGTTCCGGCCCAGGGTTAGGAGGTCCGCGTGGATTTCGTGGTCATCGCGACGATCGCCTTCGTCATCCTCGTCCTGGCCCTGATCGCGGTCGCCTCGATCAAGATCGTCAACCAGTACGAGCGGCTGCTCGTCTTCACGCTGGGCCGGACGAGCCCGGACGAAGTCAAGGGTCCGGGCTGGGTGCTCATCGTCCCGATCGCCCAGCGCGGTGTGCGCGTCGACCTGCGCGAGCGGTTCATCGAGGTGCCGAGCCAGACCAGCATCACCAAGGACAACGCGCCGATCAGCATCGACTTCCTGATCTACTGGCGGATCATCGATCCGTACCGCAGCGTCGTCGAGGTCCAGAACTTCGAGGGCGCCCTCCAGAACATCGCCACCACCACGCTGCGGGCCGTCGTCGGCGACATCCTCCTCGACGACGTCCTCTCCAAGCGCGACCAGATCAACGAGATCCTGCGGGTCAAGCTCGACGAGGTGACCGAGCGCTGGGGCGGCAAGGTCACGACGGTCGAGATCCGCGAGATCACCCCACCGCGCGACGTCCAGGACGCCATGAACCGGCAGCTGTCCGCCGAACGCACGCGGCGTGCCGTCATCACCGAGTCGGAAGGCGCCCGCCAGTCCGCGATCAACGTCGCGGAGGGGACCAAGCAGGCCGAGATCCTGCGCGCCGAGGGCGACCGCCAGGCGGCCATCCTGCGCGCCGAGGGGTTCGCCCTGGCACTCGAGCAGATCTACGGCGCAGCGTCGAAAGTGGACCAGAAGACGATGGCGCTCCAGTACCTCGAGGCGTTCAAGGCGATCGGCGCCAGTCCGTCGACGAAGTACGTGCTGCCGATGGAGATCACGGGCCTCGTCGACACGTTCCGTGGCGTCATCGCCGCCTCGAAGGAGGAAAGCCCGCGCCGGTCCGGGTAGGGCGTCAGGCGTCCGGGACCATGGCCGTCGCGAAGGACGCCATGTCGCGATAGCGATCGTCCGGGGCCGCCTCGGCGGGCGGCGTCGCGCCGAACCCGGCACGCTCCCCGCGCCGATCGATCCAGACCGTCGTCAGGCCCAACCGCTTTGCCGGCACGTGGTCGTGGAACAGGCTCTGGGCGACGTGCAGGATCCGCTCGCGCGCCAGCCCGATCCGCTCGAACGCGACGAGGAAGTTCGCCTCGCCCGGCTTGTAGGCACCAACCTGCTGGGCGGTGACGACCCAGTCGAAGTCGACCCCGAGCCGCCGGTTGGACGCCGCGAACAGGTCGTCGTCGCAGTTCGTGATGACGCCCAGGCGAAAGCGGGTGGTGAGGCGTCGCAGCGCGGCGCTCGAGTCCGGGAAAGCAGGCCACTCGCCGACCGAGCCCGCGAAGCGATCGATCTCCGTGTCGCCCGGGACGAAGCCGAGATCGCGCCCGACGCCTCGAAGGCCCTCGGCGAGGACCTCGCGATACGAGCGGTACGGACCCGATTCGGCAGCGGCCTCGTGCCGGGCGTAGGCGGCCAGGACCGACTCCTCGTCGGCCGTCACGTCGTGCGCCGCGAGGACCGGTCGGAACGCAGCGTTCAGCCCGGCCTCCCAGTCGATCAGCGTGCCGTAGCAGTCGAAGGTGATGGCGTCGAACGAGCCGGCATCGATGGGCATGGCGGTCGTGAGGGAACCTCCAGGTGTGCACGCCGTCCAAGCGGCGATCAGACTTCGTTAGGATGGCAAAGCGTGGTGCGCAGCGTTCGATCGTCCAGCTCGATCCTCGTCGTCCTCGTCAACCTCGTCGCCCTCGTCGTCCTGTCGGGCTGCGCCGGGTCGATCGGAGGACGTCCCTCCCCGGCCCCGGCCGGCGGCCCCGTCGTCACCGAGGCGGATGCCGTCGCCCGCGTCCTTGCCCGCGAACCACGACTGGTCGGGATCGGTCCGCGCGACCCCGACAGGATCGGGCAGGCCGCCTGGTACGAGGTCGCGCCCGCATCCGGCGTCGGTGCCTTCATCGTCTCCGTCCGCGTCGGCTGGGGCGATTGTGAGGCCGGCTGCATCGACGAGCACACGTGGGTCTACTCGATCCTGCCCGATGGCACCGTCAACCTCCAGTCCGAGGGCGGCGCCGAGGTGCCGGCTGAGGCGTGGCCGTCGGCGGGCTCAGGGAGAGGCGTGGGGACCGGGATCGCGATCGCGGCCGTCGCCGGGCCGACCTGCCCGGTCGAGACCGTCCCACCCGATCCTGCCTGTGAGCCGCGGCCGGTGGCCGGCGCCGTCGTGGACATCCAGGACGCCGCTGGCGCCCGCATCGCCTCGGTCACGCTCGATGCGGCGGGCCTGGGCTTCGCCGAGGTGCCGGCGGGTGGATACCTCGTCGTCGCCCGGTCGGCCGAGGGGATGATGGGCATGCCAGAGCCCCAGGACGTCGTGGTCGAAGCCGGCCGGGCGACCGCGGTGACCCTCGCCTTCGACACCGGCCTCCGCTGACCGCGACGGGTCCCGTTCGAACGCGGGGCTCGCGGTAGGATGCGGCGATGCGCCTGCCCGTCGCCCTCGTCCAGCTCGATGCGACGGCCGACGTCGGCGCCAACATCGATCGCGCGGCGGATCTCGCTACGCAAGCCGCGGCCGGAGGTGCACGGCTCGTCGCCCTCCCGGAGTACCTCCACTACCGTGGCGACGACGACGGCTTCCGGGCATCGGCCGAGCCGATCCCCGGCACGTTCACCGACGCGTTCGCCGCGGTCGCTCGGCGGCACGACGTGTGGATCCTGGCCGGCAGCGTCGCCGAGAGATCGAGCTCGCCGTCGCGGCCGTACAACACGAGCGTCCTGATCGCGCCGGACGGGTCGATCGCGGCGTCCTATCGCAAGATCCACATGTTCGATGTCGCCGTGGATGCCGGCCCGGTCGACACCGAATCCGCTCGCGTCTCGGCTGGAGATGCACCGGTCGTCGCCGAGGTGGACGGCGCGAAGCTTGGACTGACGGTCTGCTACGACCTGCGCTTCCCCGAGCTATATCGAACGCTGGCCCTGGCGGGCGCCGAGATCCTGGCAGTGCCCGCGAACTTCACGGAGCGTACCGGCCGCGATCACTGGGAAGTGCTGCTGCGGGCGCGGGCCATCGAGAACGGCGCGTGGGTGATCGCACCGGGTCAGGCCGGCGGACCGCCGGGACAGCCCGCGTTCGGCCGGTCGATGGTGATCGACCCATGGGGGACCGTGATCGCCCAGGCGTCCGACGGGGTCGGGATCGTGTATGCCGAGGTGGACACGGCCCGTGTTGCCTCGGTCCGGCGGCAGATCCCGGCACTTGCGAACCGGCGACCGGAGACGTATCGACTCTGACGGCGAGGCGGACGACCCGGGTCAGCCGCGGATCACCCGCGGGAATGAGAAAGAGCCGCGCCCCCCGACACGGCTCTTAATGAGTCCTCCGCCATTTCGGGCGGCTAACCAGTGCCGATATTGGCGGACCAACCTTGCGATGCACATTGCAGAACAGCGCTCGATCGAGCCGCGCGACGGTCACTTCACGAGGCCGAGATAGATCGTCGTATCGCCCGGGTCCGGCGGCAGCGCGCCCGCCGTCGGATTGCCCGAGAACGGAACGTATTCCACGAAGTAGCCCTGCATCGTGTCGTCGACGGGGCCGAGCGATACCAGGACGAACGCCGCCACGCCGGTGATGTGATAGTCGCCGTCCTCCAGGACGTCGTAGATGGGCACCAGCACGGTCGATCGATTGACGATCCACTGATGCAGGCAGGTGCTGAGGCCGGCGACCGACGGGCTGCCGCCCGCGCCACTGAACCACCGCTCACCACCGCCGTCAGGGCTGTCGTACGGGCTGTCCAGGGTCATCGTCGGATTGTTCGGCGTGCAGATGCTGCCCGACAGGGATCCTCCCCACGATAGCCATCCGAAACCGCCCGGCGCGTTCTTTCCTGCGGTCAGGTCGTAGATCTGGCCGGTTCGAAACTCCAGCGCATTGGGCGGCGCATCCTCGGCCTGGGCGCACTCGTTCGACGTTTCATTGGTCCAGCCACATATCGCGACAGGCAGGACCATGCCGGACGCGACGCTCGACGGCTTCGTGGCGATCGCGGTCGCTTCTGTCGTCACGGTCCACGTGGTGAACCCGAGCATGCGCCCGAGGATCGCACCGGGCGTACGGGTCACCGCGATCCGAACCCCAAGGGCGCCACCTGGTATCGACCCGCCGTTGCCAACGGCGCCGATCGGCGCCAGGCCCGTGCCGACGAACTGGGCGGTCCAGGTGCACGGAGCGGCGGCGGCACAATCGTTCGCCGTCATGCTGGACCGGACGGCACCGAAGACGTCCTGTCCCGTTCGGCCCCCGTCGATGTGGTGCAGGGAGACCATCCGGGCCCCGGCGACGGCCGCCAGGTCCGACGCGTTCTGCGCGTCGCGTCGGTTGAAGACCAGCGTGCCGCCCTCGAGGGCCAAGCCGGCGAACGCGAGCAGGCCGATGAACGCGACGATGACGATGACCAGGATCTGCCCTCGCTCAGAGCCTCGAGCTGCCGGACGCGCGACCCAGCTCCTCATTGGTTCACGGTGACTCGGGTATCGCCCGAGACGGTCACGCCGCTGAGCAACTGCCCGACGACGGGCGTCAAGACGGTGAAGGGCGCCTCGGTGTGGACCCAGAGCAGGTCGCCCGACCGACAACTCGCTGTCGACACCACGTTGGTGCCGCCCGTGAGCCCGACCCGCTCGCAGGTGACGGTCGTGGTGATGGTCCCGGGAACCGCCCAAGATCGATCCCTGGCGATGCGCTGGATGCACGACTCGCGGGGCATGCCGCCGCATTCGGTCGGACGGGCGCCGACGGATCCGGCCCGGGCGGCCTCGCGGGCGCTGTTGCTCAGGGTGTTCGCCGTGTACACGAATCGCCCGACATCGATGATCGCGAACAGGACGATCAGCAGGATCGGCACGACGAGCGCGAATTCGGCAAGCGCCTGGCCGCGCGATCCTCGCCCGGTCATCCGCTGACCGTCATCCCCGACGCCGCCGGCTCGCAGACGAACGCCATGCGACCCTGCGAGCTCACCCGTCCCGACCCCGTGTAGGTCAACGTTCCTGTGAACCCCGCATCCGTCCACGCGGCTTGCGCCTCGAGCTCGGTCATGTCGATCAGGTTCGGGACGGTTCGGTCGTCTCCCGTACACGCGGTGACCGTCACCGTTGCCGTGCGACTGTCGTCGCCGTCCGGCACGACGTTGGCCCCGGTCGCCGAGACGGTGTTCTCGTTGCTGCCCGCCGACGCAGCCGAGAATGTGACCTGATAGCGGCACACCCAGCCGTCACCCGCTGCCAGCGTGGCTGGCACCGGCGGGCAATCCGCGTCGACAGGGAATGCACCACGCAAATCGGTGACCGCGAGGCCGGTCGCGGGCTGTCCTCCGGTGTTGAGAAGGACGACCTTGAACCACGCGAAGGGCTCCGGGATCTGCGGGCTGTACGTGATATCGAGTGCATCGTTCGATCCGAAGGTCGGCACGCCATCGCCATCATCGCCCAGCTCGAATGGGCTGACCCATTTCATGACACGCAGCCGGGCAGGGGGCTTCTCCACGACGACGGTGACGTCTGATGTGACAGGGTCCGTCTGGACCGCGTCGAGCGTCGCCACGTTGACGTAATCCTGGGCGGTCGCGGCTCCCCCGACGACCGGCGCCGGGCGGACGTAGCTGCAGAGCTGGATGTGACCGATCGGCATCGTCGACGGGACGGCGCATCCGGTCGAGCCTTGAGAATCCACGACCGTCACGCCGTTCAGCGCCACCTCGCCGCTGTTGGCGAGCCGCAGGCGGTACGCGATCGGGGTGCCCTGCTCGAAGCGGAGCTTGAGTGCATCTGTCGGGTCGCCCGTCGACGAATCGAGACACGGGCTCCGATAGAAGCCGTCTGCTCGGTCGTCCGGCTCCAGGCATTTGTCGATGACCTCGTTGCCATTGATCGCGCCGATCGGCGACACGTACTTCTGGACACTGGCTCCCGGGGTCGGCTCGAACGTCAGGTTCAGGACGACCGCACTCGAGGTGGACGTGATGACCAGGTCGCCGACGATGCTGCCGATCACCGGCGTCAACGGCCGATAGAGATAGGTCAGCGACACGGAGTAGGCATCCCCGGCCGCGCACGTACGCAGGTCGCCCCGTGCCGAACCATCGCTCCCGAGACAGCGGATCGTCGGGACCAGCTCGTTGCCGGACGCGTCGCGGATGCCCTGATCGCGCAGCTCGGCCTGGACCCGCCAGCGTGCGTTGTTGGGATCCCGGCACCCCGTCTCCGAGGCGTCGTCACAGAGCGGTGAGCGTGATCCGAACAGCGCCCCTTCCTTGGCCGCATTCTCGATCGCCACGTAGGCGTAGAAGCCGCGCCCAAGGTCAGCCGCGGCGGCGAAGGCCAGCAGCAGGAGCGGTGCGATGATCGCGAACTCGGCCACGCTCTGCCCTCGCGTTCGACGGCGGGCACGACGAAGTCGCGCCGCGGGAGCGCCCGCCGGGACTCGAGGCAGGAGGGACATGAAGTCTCACGCTACACGGGTACTGCACCGATCGTCCCACGACTAGCTTGCACTGCACATATCCAGACGACCGAATCGCGGTGCTGATCGACACCGAGTGGGCCTCCCGCGATCAGTACCTCCAGTGGACTGTTCGAGATCGCCGGCCCGGCGCACGATCAGGGTCATGAAGAAGCGCATCCTCGTCGCGTTCCTCTGGTTCTACGCCTGTTGGTATGGCGCCGCCCATGTGGCCTCGTTCCTCGCGATCGATCCGCTGATCGGGCCGATCGTCGGTGCCGTCGCGGCCGCATTCGTGGCCGTCGACCCGATCGGCCTGTTCTGGCCGCGCGAGGCCAAGCCACGGCGGGCAAGCGAGACCATCCCGGATCCTGGCTGAACGACGGATCGCGCGCGTCGGCCATCTGGCGCGCCGCGCTCAGCCCTCGTCGGCCGGCTCGCCCGGCAGCACGATCGTGAACGCCGCGCCACGATCGGCGGTGGCCGGCTCGAGGAGCAGGTCACCGTCCATCGCCCGGCACAGCTCGCGGGACACGTAGAGGCCGAGTCCGCTGCCGCCATCGGGTGCCGCGTCGCCGCCGCGCTCGAAGCGCGTGAACATCCGGTCCCGGTCGGCCTCGGCGATGCCCGGCCCGCCATCGCTGATCGTCAGCCGGATCCGGCGCTCCACGTCGTCGACGGCGATGTCCGCCTGGACGCCGGTGCCGGCGCCGTACTTGATGGCGTTGTCGAGCAGGGCCCACAGGACCTGGTCCAGGTGGTCCGAATCGGCGACGGCGAGCCAGCCGCCCGCGCGGTCCTCGACCTCGAACGTGACCTTGGCGACGCCCAGCGCCTCCCAGGCCTTCCGGACGCGGATCGCCAGCGAGACGACGTCGCTGCGCGGCTTCAGCGCGCCCGACTCGAGCCGCGTCACGGTGAGCAGCTGGCGGACCATCCGCGACAGCCGGTCGGACTGCTCGGCGATGATCCCGAGGCGACGGTCGGGCGCGGCCGCATCGAGCTGTTCCGCGTAGGCGCGGATGCTCGTGAGCGGGGTCTGCAGGTTGTGGCTGACGCCGCGCAGGAAGTCGTCCTTCGCCGCGTTGAGCTCGAGCAGCTGCCGGTTCTGGGTCTCGACCTGCGCGAACAGCTCGGCGTTCCGGATCGCCGCCGCCATCTGGTTCGCGAACAGCTCGAGGAGGTCCTGGTCCGCCGGTTCCCAGCTGCGCGTAGCGGGCAAGCGGCCGATGAGGACACCGATGTCGCGGCCGCCCGCCCGCATGAGGGCGCGCAACGGGCGCGAGACCCCGGGCACCACTTCGTCGTCGCCGACGCCGCTCAGGTGGCCCATCACGACAGTGGCATCGATGAGGTCGAACGCGGAGCTGGCGTCGGCGCCGGTACGTTCGACGAGCGCCTCGACGTCGTCCCGCGGCGAGACCTCGTCGATCGAGGCGAGGATGCGACGCAGCTCGTTGTTGCGCCGCTCCAGGTCGGTGGCCAGTCGATTGTGGCTGTCCGCGAGGCGCGCCAGGTCGTCGCCGCCGGCGACCTGGATCGGATTCGACAGGTCGCCCTTCGACACGCGGTCGACCGCCGCAGCGATCGACCGCAGCGGGGCCATCAGCTCGGTCGCGAGGGCGAACGCGGCGAGGATCGCGAAGGCCAGCACGATCGCCAGTGCGAACAGCAGGATCTGGGCGAACGTCGCGTCGGCCCGGTCGCGACCGAGCACGGTGTCGAAGACCAGCACCACGAGGCCGAAGCCCGCCAGTGGGACGATCGCCGCGACCAGCAGCGCGATCGTGACGCGCGAGCGAAAGGTCAGGCGCGGCGGGCGCTTGGTGGCGTCATCCCGATCGGTGCCGGCGACGCGCTCGTCAATCACCGCCGTCGTCGCCTGCCGGGATCAACGCCACGAGCCGATAGCCCACGCCGCGGACCGTCTGGACATGGGCCGGCTTGTTCGGATCGACCTCGACCTTCTGGCGCAGCCGGCGCATCGTGACCCAGACGTACGACGGATCGGCGTCCTCGGTCTCGGCCCAGCCCCGGGTCAGTAGGGTCTCCGTCGTGACGGTCCGACCGATGTTCGCCGCGAGCGCATAGAGCAGGCGTGATTCGGTCGGCGTGAGCTGGACGGTCTGGCCGCCGACGGTGGCCTCGCGACGGCGCAGGTCGAGCGTCAGGTCCGGCCCGAGGGTCAGGCTCTGGCGGGGGACCTTGTCGCCCAGCCGGCGGAGCACCCGATTGATGCGGGCGCGCAGCTCGGGGTAGTGGTACGGCTTGGTGACGTAGTCCTCGGCGACCTCCTCGAGCAGGTCGGCCTTCGAGTCGCCGGCATCGATCGCCGACAGGACGATGATCGGCAGGTCGGCCTGGGCCTTGATCTCCCGGGCGAGGGTGAGCCCGTCGATGCGCGGCATCATCATGTCGATGATCAGGAGGTCGGGCCAGCCGCCGCGCAGCCGGCGGAGGGCCTCGGCGCCGTCGCGCGCGGTCGCGATCTCGAAGCCGTCGCCGCGCAGCTGATCCGCGAGCAGGACGAGCAGATTCGGGTCGTCGTCGACGAGCAGGATGCGCGGGGCGTGTCCGCCGGAGAGCATGCCCCCGAGTATAGGGAGGGGCCCGATCGGCCCGGCACCGGCGTCGACCGGCGCTAGGGCGCCTTGGGATCGACGAATCGACAGCGTTCGCGGAGCGGACAGACGTCGTGCTCGGGCCGTTGCGCATGGCAGACCTTGCGGCCGTGCTGGATCAGGTTGACGTGGGCCTCGTACATCTCGTCGGGCTGGAACACGCCGAGGAACAGGTCGTGCGACTCGTCGACGGTCGCCTTCGGCGGCAGCAGGCCGACCCGAAGCGCCACCCGCTCCACGTGCCGGTCGATCGGCATGAGCGGCAGGCCGAACGAGAACAGGAGCAGCACCGACGCCGTCTTCTTGCCGATGCCGTCGATCTGGGTCAGCCACTCGCGCGCCTCGATGGCCGGCATGTCGCCGAGGAACTCGAGCGAGTAGTCGCCCCGTTCCTCGCGGATCCTGCGCAGCGTCGCCTGGAGGCGGGGCGCCTTCTGGTTGGCGAGGCCGCCCGGCCGGATGACATCGGTCAACTCGGGGAGCGGCGCGAATTCGATGGCCGCCCAGTCCGGTGGCGCCCCATCGGGCAGCCCGACACCGCCCCAGCCGGCGCCCGGTCGATGGGCTTCGCTCGCGAGCCCGCTCGGGTACGCGTGGCGCAGCGCCTCGAACGCGACCTCGGCGTTCACGTCGGCGCTGTTCTGGGTGAGGATGGTGAGGAGCAGCTCGCTGGTCGGGTCGAGCCGGCGCTCCCAGACCGGGCGGCCATAACGCTCTGCCAGCCGGTCGAGCGTGAACCGGACGAGACCGGGCCGGTATCGCTCGAGTCGCTTCGCGTAGCTGGCGCCTGGGTTCGAGAACCGGCGCCGCTTCGGCCGGCGCTTCTTCGGTCGCGGCGCGACGGCGCCCGGTCGGCCCACCGATCCGGCCGCGCTCAACACAGGGACACGAGGCGGGCCAGCCGCTCACCGCAGCGCTCGAGGGGCGCGGTTCCGGCCGCCATCGCCTCCTCGACCGATTGCGGCCGCTCGGTCACCGGTACGGCCACGGCGCCGATCGCGGCAAGGGCGGCGATGCCCGGGGGCTCCACGCCGCCACCGACCGCGATGCACGCAATGCCCGCTGCCTGGGCGCGTTGCGCCACCCCGAGGGCCGTCTTGCCGAAGGCGGTCTGCGCATCGATCCGTCCCTCGCCGGTGATGACCAGGTCAGCCCGGGCCAGCCGGGCGGCGAAGTCGGTCGCGTCCATCAGGAGCTCGACCCCAGGCCGCAAGGCGAACGAGCGGAATCGGCCCTGGGCGGCCAGCAGGCCGAAGCCCACGCCCCCGGCGGCGCCGGCACCGGGCGTGTCACGCTCCTGCCGGCCCTCCAGGCGCTCGAGCTCGTCCGCCCACGCCGCGTTGCGGGCATCGAGCGTCGCGACATCGTCGGGTGTCGCGCCCTTCTGCGGCCCGTACGTGGCGGCTGCGCCGGTGGGTCCGAGGAGCGGGTTCGAGACGTCGCAGGCCACCTCTACGTCGGTACCGTCGAGGCGCCGGCGGCCGTCGTCCAGGCCCTCGAGGAGGCCGCGGCCACCGTCGGTCGTCGCGCTGCCACCGATCCCGAGCGTCACGTGGCGGACACCGGCGTCGATCGCGGCGCCGACCAGCTCGCCCGTGCCGACCGACGTCGCCCCGATCGGGTCGCGCTCGGCGGCCGTGACGCGCGACAACCCCGACGCCGCGGCCATCTCGACGACGGCGCGCATCCCATCCTCGGAGAGCAGCCAGCGCGCCTCGATCGGCCGGCCGAGCGGATCGCGTACGGTCGCCGCCTGCCACGTCCATCCGCCCGCGGCTTCGATCGCGACGAGCGTTCCCTCGCCGCCGTCCGCCAGCGGGCAGAGCACGATCTCGTCGTCCGGGCGGGCGCGTTGCCAGCCTGCCGCCAGGGCCCGCGCGACCTCGACGGACGTCAGCGAGCCCTTGAACGAGTCCGGCGCGATCAGCAGCGTGCTCACCGGAGGTCCTTGTAGTAGTAGGTCGCGGCTTCGGGCAGGCCCCGGGTGTTCAGCGCGTAGTCCGGGATCGTCCCGACGGTCTGCCAGTCGAGCGACTCGTAGAGCGCGGCCGCCGGGCTGCCCGTCACGGTGTCCAGGACGAGCAGCCAGCGGCCATCGGCCCGGGCCCGCTCCTCGGCGGCCAGCATCAGGGCACGCCCTACGCCCTGCCGGCGCATCGAGCGATGGACGATGACCTTGCCGATCTCGGCGCGATGCGGTGAGTTCGGGTTGCGCGATCGCTCGAGGAGCGTCGAGCCGACGATGCGCTCGCCGTCGCGCGCCACGAACACCGTCGTCGTCCCGCTGGCGACCGCGTCGGAGCGGGCGGCCCACCAGGCCGCCGTGTCGGCGGCGGAGGCACCTTCGAGGAAGTTCACCGAGGCGCCGCCGTCGACGGCGTCGACGAGAAGGGTCGCGAGCCCGTCGATCGCCTCGTCATACGAGGCCGGATCGAGCGCCTCGATCCTCACCTGATGGACGGGTCGAGCGCCGTCCCGACCGCGGCCTTGCGGCGCTCCAGGTATTCGGGGATGCGGATCATCGGTGGGCGCTCCTGGTCGGCGAGCTCGATGACCTCGAGCGAGAGCCGGCCCTTGCCCGATCGGGGCAGCTTCATCGTCGAGCCGAGCTCGGCGAACAGCCGCGCCTTGCGGCGCTCCTCGAGCCGCTTCATGACGGCCTGCAGGATGACGAATGACATCCGCGAGAGTCCCTCGAGCTCCTGGTTGCGGTGCACCCGCCGTTCGAGATCGACCTGGCCGAGGCCTTCGATGCCGACACGCTCGGCGGCGTCGATGAGATGCCCGATCTCGACGGCATAGCCCGTGAAGAACGGGATCGATTCGAGCAGCGTGCGCCGCCCCGCGTATTCGCCGGCCAGCGGCTGGATCAGCCCGGACAGCTCCGGGTAGAACAGGTTGATGAGCGGCCGTGCGACGAGCTCGGTCACCCGGCCCCCGCCGCCTTCCTTGAGGACGCCCTCCTGCACGATCGGGCGCTGGTAATAGCCCTTGACGTACTGGAGTCGCGGCTCGTGGAGGAGCGGGCCGAGCGTTCCGTAGACCATGCGGTGGTGCCAATGCCGGACGTCGGTGTCGGCCCATACGACGATGTCGCCGGTCGACGCGAACAGCGACTTCCAGAGCGCCTCGCCCTTGCCCCGGAACGAGCCGTAGCGGGCCAGCACGTCGGGGTGCTGGACGACCGTGGCCCCTTCGGCCTCGGCGATCTCGCGTGTTCGGTCGGTCGATGCCGAATCGATCACGATGATCTCGTCGAGGAGCGGCACCCGGCCGACCATCTCGCGCATCGCCTTACGGACGATCGGGCCGATCGTCTCCTCCTCGTCGAGCGTCGGCAGGACGAGCGACACGGTCACGCCCTGCTTCTCCTTGAGCTGGACGAGACGGCGCAGGTCGGCGAACTCGGCGTGGTGGAAGTTGGACTCGCCGAACCACCGTTCGACACGGGCCGGCACGGCGCGCGCCTCCTCGGCCGCGCGGTCGGCGGCGATGAGCGACTCGGCCTTGGAGGCGAGGCTGTCGAAGGTCGCCCCGCCGATGTTCTCGCGGGTCTTGACGACCACGACCGACGGCTTGGCACGCGCGGCGATGGCCTCGGGCAGGGCACCGAACAGGTACGCGTCGGCGGCGTCGCTGCCCGGCACGGCGGACGCGCCCATGACGACGAGGTCGGCCTTCTCGGCCTCGCGCAGGATCGCGTTGCGGACGTTCGGCGCCTCGCGCAGGACGGCTTCACCGTTGCCCTTGAGGTGCTGCTTGATGAACGTGGCCAGGGCCCGTTCGGCCTGGGCGCGGACGGCCATCGTGATGCCCGGCGGCACGAGGTGGAGGACGACCACGGTCGCGCCGTGATACGTCGCGATCGAATCCGCGACGCGCATCGCCAGCTCGGCGTGCGGGCCGCCACGGACCGGGACCAGGACGCGACGGATGTCGCGCGAGCCGCGCTGCTTGACGACCGCGATATCGCATGGCGATTCCCGGACGACCTCGTCGATCGTCGGGGAGAAGACGGTCGGGCCGCCGTTGCGCCCGTCGTTGCCGAGCGGCGCCTTGCCGCCCCAGCCGAAGATGATCAGGTCTGATTCCTGCTCGGCCGACGCCTCGATGATGCCCTCGGCGGCGTGCCGCCCGATGCGCACGATCGGGTGGATCGGGGTCCCGTCCGGCGCGTAGTCGAGCACCTTCTGGAGCAGACGCCGAGCGTGGCGAGCTCGAGTCGCGCCCTCGGACAGCGGCATCCCCTCCGGGACCTCCACGATGCCCAGGGCCGACAGCTCACCGGCGCGCGGATCGAGCATCGCGGCGCCCAGGCGGATGAGCTCCTCGGCCGTCCCCGGGTTCGCGACCGGGATGAGGATGCGGACGGGCAGCGGCGACTTGGGGCTCATGCCCCGTCCCCGGACGCGTCCCAGCGCTGGAGCAGATACGGCTTGAGCAGCTCGAATTCGCGCGCCTGGCGCTCGACGCGCTCCTCGGCCTGCTCGGTCGTGATGTGCCGGTTCTCGATGACGAATGAGCCGACCCGCCCGAAGTAGATCGGGACGAGGGCGGCGACCAGGGTCTCGAGCGGATGCGACGGGTTGCGCGCGGTGACGACCAGGTCGTAGATGATGCGTGCCCAGACGTCGTCCGGGAAATGGAACTCGCTGACCGCCTCGGCCATCTCGAGCGTGGTCGCCGTCGTCGACGTCACGTCGCCACCGCCGATGCCGAGGCGCGCCCGGGCTGCGTCGCCCAGGCGACCGGCCTCCTTGGCGAGGTCCATGACGGTCTCGAACGACTCCTTCGAGAGCATCGATCGCCACAGGTCGACCAGCGTCAGGGACCCAGCGTGGAACTCCGACAGCAGCCGGAGCGTGTTCACCTCGAGCGGCGGGGGATCGATCAGGCGCTCGAAGCCGTAGGCCGGGACATTGTGGCTGCCCGTGATCGGCAGCCAGTACTCGTCGTTGGCGACCGCCAGACGCAGGATCGTCCCGACGACCTGGCGGAACATCGGCCCCAGGTCCGATCCAGGGTCCTTGGGGTCGTGGATCTTGGCGCCGAGCCGGGTCTGGCAGACGGCGAACCCGCCGGTCAGCGCCGAGGTCGTCATCCAGATGTCGATGCCGAACTTGCTGATGTCGTCGGTCCAGTCATCGAGCGACAGGTAGTGGCGCACGAGGTCGCCGCTCACACCGAAGTCGCCGCCGATCGGCTGGCGGATCCGATGGCCGTACAGCGCCCGGGTGAGCGGGTAGGTGACGGTGTTCGTGATCGTCCCGTCGTACTTGTAGCGGGCATACAACGGGGCGACGAAGTCGTAGCCGCCCTTGAGGATCGGTCCCGACAGCAGCTCGATCCACTCGGGGACGATCGAGCGCAGGTCCGAATCGACCACGACCAGGGCCTGCACCTCGAGCGCCGCGGCGATCTCGAAGATCGTCCGCAGGGCTGCGCCCTTGCCGCCGACGCCGTCGATCTCCGGGTACGTCAGGCTGACCCGCTCGAGCTTGTGGTTGGGCCGCGTGAGCAGGATCTGCTCCACGTAGTCGGGCGGTTCGGTCTCGATGACCACGCGACCCGTCCCGTCCGGCGAGCCCGCGTCCGAGTTGACGACGACCGGACGCAGGTCGGGGAAATACTGGACGAGCCCCGCCTGCGCGGCGCGCACCACGTAGCCGATGGTCGCCGCGTTCTTGAAACTGGGGATGCCGACCATGATGTCGGCCTTGCCGAGCCGGGCGATCTGATCCCGGACGGTCGGCGTCAGGACGGTTTGGGGCATTGGCAAGACCGTACACCGCGGGGCGCTCCCGCGCTTGACGGCCTAGCGGCGCGGCATATCCGAGGCGGTCCAATCCGCGGCGGTCTCGCCCGGGCGATACCGCGAGTTGGCCGCCTTGAATGTCAGGCCACGGAAGCCTTGCGCTCGCCACGAACCGACCCATGAGCCGATCGGGTGGCGCACGAACGGCCCCGGCCGTACCAGCTCGGCAGGCGGCAGGATCGAGTCCAGGACGCGGCGTCGCTCGAGCAACGGGACGTCGAGCAGCCACTGGCCGTCGAGCCAGAGCAGGTCGACGACGACGAGGTTCACGGTGTCGACGTCGTCGAGCTGCGACTCCTCGATCTCTGCCTCGCGCCGTCGTTCCATATCGTCGAGCCGGTTCCGGCGACCACCGATCAGCATCCGCGACATGGTCCCGGCGAGCGTCGGGTAGTCGTTGACCCAGGCACGCACGCCCACGCCTTCCGAGGCGATCTGCTTGGTCATGTAGCCATCGACGATCGCCCCGTCGACCGTGGTCGACGCCATCGCCCGGCCGAGGGCCCCAGCGACATCGGCTTGCTCGTCGAACGGCTCGCCGTCGATCCAGAGCGTCCCGCGACCGCCACCCGCGGCGGCGAGCATCCGCAGGCCCGGCCAGGCCGGTTCCACGAGGGGGTCCGAGATGTCCATCGGACGGCTCGTCCCGAACACCTGGGGGCGCAAAGGCTGGGCGAGCTCGTGCGGGTCGACGGCGATCATCGGAACGGCATCGTAGCCCGACATCGCGCGCGTATCATCCCGCGGTGGCCAGCGCCGCCCCGTCCACTGGTCCCGCGCCCTCGACCGGCGGCCTTGCCGGGTTGACGCCGAGCGGCCGCGCGATCGTCCCGGTCGCCTGGTCGCTGTACGACTTCGCGAACACGATCTTCAGCTTCGCGGTGGTGTCCGGCGCGATCGGCCTGTATCTGAACGACCGCTTCGGCGAGCGCGACGGCGGGGTGCTGTTGGCCGTGTCGGTCGCCCTGAGCGTCGGGCTCAACGCGCTGGTCTCGCCGGTCCTCGGCGCGATCTCCGACCGTGGCGGGCGGCGGATGCCGTTCCTCCTGGCGTTCACGATCCTGTGCATCGGCGCGACCTTCTTCATCGCCGATCTCATCCCGCTCCTCGGCCTGGCGCTGTTCGTCATCGCCAACTTCGCATACCAGGCGGCGCTCATCTACTACGACGCGACGCTGCGGACCGTGTCCTACCCCGCGACGCGCGGACGCCTGTCGGGGATCGGCACGGCGATCGGCTATTGCGGGACGATCGTCGTCGGGCTGCTGATCTTCCTCCTCGATGTCCCCGTCGCGGACCGGTTCCGCCTCGCGGCGCTCCTCTACCTCGTCTTCGCCGTGCCGATCTTCCTCGTCGTGCGCGAGCCAGGCGACCGAGACGCGCCGCCGCTGGGTCTCGCCGAAGTCGTTGCGTCGTTCGGGCAGCTTCGTGCGTCGATCGAGCACGCGCGCGGCGGTCCCGGGGCTCGGCCGGTTCCTTTCGGGCGGTTCTTCTACAGCGATGCCGTGAACACGGTCATCGTCGTGATGAGCGTGGTGACGACCGAGGTGCTCGGCGTGACCGACGCCGCGGCGAACGGGATCCTGCTCGGCCTGACCGTGGTGGCGGTGGCGATGAGTTTCGCCTGGGGCTGGCTGGCGGACCGGCTCGGGCCGAAGCGGACCCTTCTCATCGTGCTCGCGTCGTGGGCGGTCGGGCTCGTCATCGGCGGCATCGCGATCGGGTTCGGCCCGGCCGGGTTGCCGCCGTTCCTCGTCGCCGGGGCGATCCTGGGGTCCGGCCTCGGCGGGGTCACGGTCGCCGACCGGGTCCTGATGGTCCGGCTGTCGCCGCCCGAGCGGATCGGCGAGTTCTTCGGGCTGTACGGGCTCGTCGGCAAGGGCTCGCAGGTGATCGGCACGCTGCTCTACGGCGCTGATGCTCTTCCTGTTCCTTGACGATCTCGGCGACGGCGCGTACCAGATCGCCGTCCTCAGCCTGCTCGTCACGATGCTGATCGGCGTCTGGCTCGTCTGGCCCGTGCGCGACGACTGGGCCGGCAGCGCCGACCTGGCGGTGGAGCCGGTCGTCCCGCCAGAGCGCCTTTCCCCGGCGAGCGCACCGATCGAGCCACGCGAGCTCTAGTCCGTCACGCTGCGCCTCATCGGTTCAAGCGGCGGTAGCGCCGAATCGAGAGCGGCAGGAACAGCGCAATCAGCGCGACTGGCCACAGCACAGCCAGGGCGACGGCATGCGTCGCCACGAACGACTCGCCGCCGACGCCCGGGTTGCCGAAGAGGGACCGTGTCGCGGTGACTGTCGCCGACAGGGGGTTCCACTCGGCGAGCGTGCCCAGCCAGACGGGCATCGTTTCGGTCGGGGCGAAGGTGTTGGTGACCATCGTGAACGGGAACATGACGGTCTGGACGATGGCGAGCGCGGCCGCGCCTGTGACCACGAGGCCCATGAACATGCCCGCCCACAGGACCGCGAAGCGGAGCAGGAGGAGCAGTCCCAGGGCCGCGGCGACCTCGGCTGGACCGGTGTGCCAGCGCCAGCCCAGGGCCAGACCGCAAGCGACCATCACGGCCAGCCCGAGCGCCGCATACAGCATGTCGGCGATACCCCGGCCCAGAAGGGCCGAGAGCGACGACATCGGCATCGATCGGAAGCGGTCCGTCACGCCGCGGTCGGCGTCCTGGGTGACCGCCATCATCGTCTCAGCGGTCCCGAAGGCCATCGTCATCACGAACATCCCGGGCATCAGGAACTCGATGTACGGTCCGCCACCGGGGACGGTCATCGCGCCGCCGAACAGGAACGCGAAGAGCACGACGAGCATGATCATGAAGCCGAGGCCGGCGATGATCTGCATCGGCTCCCGGCGCCAGTACTGGAGCCCCCGCAGGGTCAGTGTCCAGGCATCGGCGAGGGTCCAACGGATCGTGGCTCGCGGTCATGCGGCCTCCTCGTTTCGGATGGTGGTTTCGGCGGCGTGGCCGGTCAGCTGCAGGAACACCTCATCGAGGGTCGGTCGGCGCACGCCGACGTCCTCGGCCTCGATTTCGCGGGCGTCCAGGTCGCGGAGCAGCGCTGCCAGGGCGGCCAGTCGATCCTCGACCGGAGCACTGACGCGGCGCCGGTCGACATCGACCTCGGGATCCTGCGGTGACAGGCGGGCGAGCGCCTCCGCCGCCCCGGCGAGATCCTCGTCGTGGCGGACGATGCATTCGAGACGATCGCCTCCGAACCGTGCCTTGAGCTGATCCGGCGATCCTTCGGCGATGACGCGGCCGAGGTCGACGACGCTGATGCGGTCGGCCAGCTGGTCGGCCTCGTCGAGGTATTGCGTGGTCAGGAGGACGGTCGTGCCCTCGCGTACGAGGGCGCGGATGGCCGACCAGACCTCGTTGCGGCCGCGCGGGTCCAGACCCGTGGTCGGCTCATCGAGGAACAGGACCTCCGGCGCCAGGATCAGGCTGGTCGCCAGATCGAGACGTCGTCGCATGCCGCCCGAGTACCGCTTGACTGGTCGATCGGCAGCCTCCTCCAGGCCGAACCGCGCAAGCAGCTCGTCGGCCCGCCGACGGGCCGCCACGCGTCCGATGTGGAACAACCGCCCGAACATGACCAGGTTCTCGCGACCACTGAGCGCCTCGTCGAGGGCGGCGGTCTGGCCGACCAGTCCGATCCGCTTGCGCACCTCGCCGGCCGCCCGGCTGACGTCGTGCCCGGCGACTTCGGCAACGCCGCCATCGGGACGGACGAGCGTCGCCAGGATACGGACGGCCGTCGTCTTGCCCGCGCCGTTCGGGCCGAGCAGCCCGCAGACCGTTCCGGCCGCAACCTCGAGATCGAAGCCGTCGAGTGCGGACGTAGTCCGATATCGCTTCACCAGTCCGCTGGCCCGGATCGCCGGGCGACCAGGGGATCCACCCACATTCTCCTCCTGACTCGATACGGTGTACGGTGTTTCCGAGCCATGATACCGTACGCCATACGGAGTTTGCAAGAGGTGCATCATCGTCTGCGATGTCCCCCGAATATCTCGGCCGCGGCGATCCGCGACGCAGCCTGGACCTGCTGTGGGGCGACGCCCCGCGTCCGACGCGCGGGCCCAAGCCCGGCCTCACCGTCGAATCGGATCGTCGAGGCGGCCATCGAGTTGGCCATTCAGGACGGGATCGCCCGGCTCTCCATGCGTCGCGTCGCCGAGCGGCTGGGTGTCGGGGCGATGTCGCTATACACCTACGTGCCGTCGAAGGCCGAGCTCCTCGACCTGATGCTCGACACCGTATATGGGGAGCAGGTTGCGGCCATCCGGTCGGCGACCACCGGCAGCACGGCCGACGAGCCGCAGCCCCCGCTGACGGTCGATTGGCGCGGCGGCCTGACGGCGCGCGCCCGGGCGGACTGGGATCTGTACCACCGGCATCCATGGATCTTCCAGGTGGCCCACGGCAGGGGTGTCCTTGGCCCCAATGAGTTGCGTGCCTACGAAGCGACGCTACGCGTCGTCGACGGGCTGGGGCTGACCGGCCGCGAGATGGTCGCCGCGGTCGACCTCGTCGCGATGTACGTGGGCGGCGCCGCCCGCTTCGCCGTCGAAGCAGGCCAGGCACCGAAGGTGACCGGCATGTCCGACACGGAATGGTGGCTGGCGCGCGAACAGATCCTGGCTGAAAAGATCGGTGACGGGTCCGACTTCCCGACGGTGACTCGAGTGAGTGCTGACGGCGGCTTCGACGTGGCGCCGGAGGCCGAGGACTACAACAAGGCGTTCGCGGTCGACGATTTCGAATTCGGCCTGGAACGGGTCCTCGACGGGATCGGTGGGTTCATCGCTGGGCGGCGTCAGTCGACATAGCCGCCCGGGTGCGCGCGGCGCCAGGCCCACGCCGAGCCGATCATCTGCTCGAGCGCGGGGTGGCGGGGCCGCCAGCCGAGCATTGCGCCTGCTCGCGCCGCGGAGGCCACCAGCACCGGCGGGTCGCCGGTCCGGCGTGGCCCGACCTCGTATCTGATCGGGCGACCGATGATCGCCTCCGTCGCGGCGATGACCTCGAGGTTGCTCGACCCGTCGCCGTTGCCGAGATTGCAGACGAGCAACCCCTCGACGGGGTCCGCCGACGCCGGGTCGGTGGCGTCGAGGGCACGAAGATGGGCGTCGGCGAGGTCGGACACGTGGATGTAGTCGCGGATGCACGTCCCGTCAGGCGTTGGGTAGTCGTCGCCGTACAGCGTCAGAGGCCGGTCCGCCTCCAGCGCGACGAGGATCGCCGGGATGAGATGGGTCTCGGGGTCGTGATCCTCACCGACCTCTTCCGTGGCGCCGGCGACGTTGAAGTACCGGAGCGAGACCGCGCGGAGGCCGTAGGCGCGGCCGTACCACTCCAGAGCCCCTTCGAAGGCCCGCTTCGTCTCGCCGTACGGATTGATGGGCCGGAGCGGCGCGTCCTCGGGGATCGGGGTCGCGTCGGGCACCCCGTAGACGGCCGCGGTCGACGACAGCACGAATCGCTCGACACCGACCGCGCGGGCGGCCTCCAGTAAGGCGATCCCGCCCGTGACGTTGCCCAGGTAATAGGGGGCTGGATCCTCCAGCGATTCGCCGACCAGCGACCGCGCCGCACAGTGGAGGATCGCCTCGATGCCCTCGTCTGCGAGCAAGGCCGTCATCGCCGCTTCGTCGCCGTAGTCGCCGACCACCAGCTGGGCACCCTCCGGGACCGCCGCCCGATGCCCGGTCGACAGGTCATCCACGACGACCACGTCGTGACCCGCGGCCAGCAAGGCGTAGACCGAGACCGCGCCGACGTAGCCCGCGCCGCCGGTGACCAGCACTCGCGTCATGGCCGAACCTTAGCGGCCGCGGAGTCGGTCGAGGATCGACCGGTGGGGCGTCAGATCGCCATCGGGGCCAGGCCCCGCAGCGCCATCGGGCGCAGCCGGCGGTGCGCTCGCCTGCGGCTCGCGGGAGCTCGGGGCGATGGCGCGCGCGCTCGGCGGCATCGGCTCGTCGACCGGCTCACCGCGTGTCGCCAGGACCTCCTCGAGGCGCACCGCGAGCCGGCGTGCCGCCTCGTTCTCTCCGTCGATCGCCAGCGCACGCCGCGCGAGCCGGTAGGCGCCGAGGTCGTCGGCCCGTTCGAGCGCGACGCGCGCCAGCCCGACGACGGCGATCGAGTTGCGCGGATCCGCCTCCGCGACCTGGCGGTAGATCTGCTCGGCCCGCTCCACGCGCCCGAATGACAACGCCCGCTCTGCCTCGAGCAACAGCTCGATCATAAACGCTCGTCCGTCCGAAGCGACCGAGCGGCGCCGAGGAGCCGCTCACGCGTGTTGAGATCCGGGTCCGCGATCACGCGATCCAGGAGCCAGCGCAGGGTGCGGCCGACCACAGGTCCGGGCTCCCAGCCGAACTCGGCCATGAGGTCCGAGCCGTCGACGGCCAGCTCCCGGAGGTCGAGCGCGGTCCCCGACGCGAGTTGCGCCGCGACCCGTGCGCGGAACTCGGCGAGACGTCCCGCTTCGGGCTGACGGCCCGAGCCGACATTGTCGGCCTCGCGCAGCAGGAACAGGTCGTCGAGCGAGTCCTTGCCGACCTTGACGATGAACCGTCGGATCGCGGCGTCGGACCACGTCGGCACATAGCCGAACATATGGTGGCGGATCAGGTGGACGACGCGGTCGCGTTCGGCCGTCGGCCAGCGCCACGTTTCCAGCAACTGGCCGGCGAGCTCCGCCCCGACCGACTCGTGGCCGACGAACCGGCCGTCGGCCATCGTCCGCGGCTTGCCGATATCGTGGAGGAGGGCGGTGAGGCGGATGCGCGCGGGCTCGACCACGGCGCCATCGACCGCGCGCAGCGTGTGATCCCAGAGGTCCTCGCCGGGGACCTTGTTCTGGACCACGCCCCGTTGCGCCGCGAGGTCCTCGGACAGGTGTCCGAGCAGGCCCGTGTCGGCCATCAGGCGGAGGCCGACGGAGGGTCGCGGCGCGCTCAGCAGCGCGTGCCATCTCGGTCGCGATCCGCTCGCCGGACAAGTGCCGCACGAGCTCGGCCGTCGCCTCGATCGCGGACAGGGTCGTCGGCTCGATCGTGAACCCGAGCGTCGCGGCCAACCGGACGCCACGGACCATCCGGAGGGCGTCCTCGGTGAAGCGCGTCGAGGGGTCGCCGACGGCGCGCAGCGTCCCGGTGGCGATGTCCGCCCGACCCCCGTGCGGGTCGATCAGCCCGGGCGCTCCGCCGGGCTCGGCACCCCACGCGACCGCATTGACCGTGAAATCGCGGCGCGCCAGGTCCAGCTCGATGGAGTCGCCGAACTCGACCCGGTGCGGTCGGCGGTGGTCGGCGTAGTCGTGATCCGAGCGCATCGTCGTGATCTCGACCTCGCCGACGGCCGGATCGTCGGTTCGCACGGCGACCGTCCCAAAGGCGTTCTCGTAGACCGCACCCGGGATCAGCTCGACCGTCCGCTCGGGCAGTGCGGCCGTCGTGAGGTCCCAGTCCTTGGGCGGTCGGCTGCGCAGGACGTCGCGAAGCGAACCGCCGACGACGTAGGCGGCGTGGCCGGCGTCCCAGAGCTGCTGCAGCAGCGCTCGGACGGCCCCGGGGATGGCCGGGCCGGGATCGACCGGGTCGACCGCGCCACGTCCGGTGTCGAGCGTCAGTTCCGCCCCAGGAACAGGTACGTGCGCCACGCGTCGTTGCGCTCGTCGACGAGGTACGGCGTGAACAGCGAGTAGATGTCGCTGCGCGGCTCGAACGGGTCGCGGTGAAGCCGCAGGCGTGCCTCCTCGAGGGTCTTGCCGCCCTTGCGGTGGTTGCACGACTTGCATGCGGTAACGAGGTTCTCCCAGCTGTGCGTCCCGCCGCGGTGACGGGGCATGACGTGGTCGAGGGTCAGATCGTGCGTCTGCTTCCCGCAGTACTGGCAGGCATGCCGGTCGCGGGCGAAGACCTCGCGACGTGACAGCTTCACGCGGGGGCGCGGCCGCCGGATCATGTGCTGCAGCCGGATGACGGATGGCGCGCGGAACTCCGTCCGCGGCGTCCGAATCATCTGGTGGTCGTACTCGATCACCTCGGCCTTCTCACCGAAGAGGAGACGGAAGGCCCGTGGCAGATTGCAGACGTTCAGCGGCTCGTAGTTCTGGTTCAGAACGAGAACGACGCCGTCCATGGTGGGCGGAGGATAGCAAGAACACGCGCGAGCGCTTCCGTCGCGTGTTCGCCGTCCCGGCCAGGCCACTTCATCCGCGAAGCCTACGCCTGGCGACTCGTCGCGCGACCCGTTCGATGGTCCCAGCCGCCGGCTTGACCGACCTTGGTCGTGAGCGGCTTGCCGAGGGCATCGGCGATGAAGCGGGCGGCATCGAGGACAGCGTCCAGCGAGACGCCGTGCTCGTATCCCGAGGCGTCGAGCAGATAGACCAGGTCCTCGGTCGCCAGGTTGCCGGCGGCGCCCGGGGCGTACGGGCAGCCACCCGTCCCACCCGTTGCCGCGTCGAACGTCCGGATGCCCGCCGCGAGTCCGGCCGCGACGTTGGCGAGCGCCGTGCCGCGCGTGTCGTGGAAGTGGTACGCCTGGCGGACGAGGGGGATGCCGGCATCCGCCGCCAGCCCGACGAGTTCGGTCACCTGGTCCGGCACACCGACCCCGATCGTGTCGCCGAAGCAGACCTCGTCGGCACCGAGCTCGATGAGCCGCACCCCGACGTCGACCGCTGCGCGTGGGTCCACCGCGCCGGTGTACGGGCAGCCGAACGCGGTCGAAACGTACGCCCGGCGCCACCATCCTCGCTCGCCGGCCCGGGCGAGCACTGGCGTGAACGCGACGAGCGACTTGTCGACGCTCATCCCGATGTTGTGCTGCGTGAAATCGTCCGTCGCGGCCGTGAACACAGCGATCGCATCGGCACCGGCCGCCTCCGCGCGATCGAACCCCCGCTCGTTCGGCACGAGGACCGGGTACCGGACATCTGACCGGCGCGGCAACCGACCGATCAGGTCATCGGCGTCCGACAACTGCGGGATCGCGCGCGGCGACACGAACGACGTCGCCTCGATGTCGCGGAGGCCCGCCTCGACCAGCAGCTCGATGAAGCGGACCTTGGCCTCGGTCTCCACGGTGACCGCTTCGTTCTGGAGGCCGTCGCGCGGGCCGACCTCGTAGATCCGGACGCGACGATCGCCGGGCCCGGACGTCATCGGTGGGTCAGACGAGCGGCGGGTCCATCGCCCGCTCGATGCGGGCGATCTCGATCTCGATCCGACCGAGCAGGTCGATCGCCGCGACGTGCTCGTCGCTGCCGTGCGCCGCGGCGTTGCGTCGAGCGCGCGTCTCGCGATGGAGGTCGAGCAGGGCCTCGCGGCTCTGCGGCAGCTTCGAGGAGTCGGCAGGACGGCGAGGCATGAATAGAGCGTACCGCGTCGTCGATCACCCGGGCTCGACGACGGCGACGCGCTGGCCGCGGGCGACCTGGTCACCGGCCCGCACGAACAGCTCGCGTACCACGCCGGCGAACGGCGCCACGACCGCGTGTTCCATCTTCATCGCCTCAAGGGTCACGACGGCATCACCCACCTCGACCCGATCGCCGACGGACGCCCCGATCGAGCGGACCGCACCGGGCATCGGTGCGACGAGCTCCTGTGGCCCGCCGCCGTGGGCGGCAGCCGCGCTCGCCGCACGATCGACGTCCGGAGGAGCCGCGGGGCGGAAGGCGACGCTCCGCCCGGCCAGGTCGAGGTGAACGGCGTCGTCGACGCGGATGTGGGCCGCCCGGGTCGTGGCATCCCCCGGGGCCAGGCGGACCGTGCGGGCATCGTCCTCGGCGGTCAGGCGGATCACCGGGGCGGCGTTGAGCCGGAAGCCGTCCCCGATGGCCCGGTGGGCCAGCAGCACGCGCCCGGCGGCCACCCACGCCGCGTCGGGGATCCGCGCGCGGCGCGCCCAGTCGTCCGGGGGCCAGATGCGATCGAGCGTGTCGGTCCGGGCGGCCCCAGCCCGAACGGCCGGCTCGCGGACCAGCCAGCGCAGGAAGCGCAGATTGGAGGTCAGGCCAAGGACGACGGTCGCGTCAAGCGCGCCCGTCAGCCGCTCGAGCGCCGCGTCCCGGTCGCGGCCATGCGCGACGATCTTGGCCAGCATCGGATCGAACCGGCCGCCGACCTGGTCACCCTCGCGGACCCCGGCGTCGACCCGGATGCCGTCGCCCGACGGCCAGACCAGTCGATGGATCGTCCCGGTCGAAGGCAGGAAGCCGTTCTCGGCATCCTCGGCGTACAGCCGAACCTCGACGGCGTGGCCCTGCCAGCGGATCTCGTCCTGATCGACACCGAGCGGTTCGCCCCCCGCGATCCGGAGCTGGTCCTCGACCAGGTCGCGACCCGTCAGCATCTCCGTGACCGGATGCTCGACCTGGAGGCGCGCGTTCATCTCCAGGAACGTGAACGCCCCGCGGTCATCGAGCAGGAACTCGCACGTCCCGGCCGACTCGTAGCCCGCGGCGCGTGCCAGGGCCATGGCCGCTTCACCCATCCGCTCGCGAAGCCCGGCGTCGACGCCCGGCGAGCCGGCCTCCTCGAGCACCTTCTGATGACGGCGCTGGATCGAGCAGTCGCGTTCGCCGAGATGGAAGCCGTTCCCGTGCCGATCGAACAGCAGCTGGATCTCGACGTGTCGCGCACCTTCGATGAGCGTCTCCACGATCAGGCGATCGTCCCCGAACGCGGCCGCCGCCTCGCGGCGCGCCGCATCGAGCTCGGCAGGGAGGCGGTCGAGATCGCGGATCGTTCGCATCCCTTTCCCGCCTCCGCCGGCGGTCGGCTTGACGAGGAGCGGCACGCCGATCGACCGAGCGGCGTCGATCAACGCCGCATCGGACTGGTCGTCGGCGTCGTACCCGGCCGGAGTCGGGATCCCGAGGCCTGTCGCGAGCCGGCGGGCCTGCGCCTTGTCGCCCATCGCCCGGATGGCCGATGGAGGTGGTCCGATCCAAAGGAGACCGGCATCGATGACGTCCTGGGCGAACGCGGCGCTCTCGGCGAGGAAGCCAAAACCTGGATGGATCGCGTCGGCGCCGGCTATCCGTGCGGCGTCGACGACGGCCGCGGCGTCGAGCAGGTCGACGGCGGCGGCGCCCTCGGTCGGGGGAGCGACGGCGCGGATGCCGAGGCGTTCGCAGGTGCGGGTGATCCGGGCCACGATCTCGCCACGGTTCGCGATGAACAGCGTCTCGATGGCGCGGGGTCGGGTGGGGGGTGACGTGCGTAGTGCGCCTGCGCCTATCGCGTCAAACGCGTCAAACGCGACACGCCAGCGACCACCGACCCGTCGAGCCGGTAGCCTTCCGGACGTGATCCAGCGCTGGATCGACCGTGTTGATGTCCCCAGTCGGCGCGCGACCTCGCTCGGGCTCAACTCCTCAGGCATCGGCGTCGCCAGTGTCGCATATGACGTGTTCCAACACCACGAGGGACAGACGGTCAGTCGTCATCCGTCGGCGGCGACCAGGCGGGCGGTCGCTTCTCGTCGAACGCCGCGAACCCTTCGCCGGCCTCCTCGCTCACGCGTTGGCGCGCGATCACCCGCGCGGTGTGCCATTTCGACGACCCGTGGCCGAGACCGCGCACCTCGCGGACGATCGCCTTCGCCGCGCGGACCGCCGTCGGTCCCGAGCGAAGCACGTCTGCGATCGCCGCCTCCACGGCCTCGTCCAGGCCCGGTTCGCCCTCGACCACCTCGTGCACGAGCCCGATGCGCTGGGCGCGCAGAGCGTCGAACCGCCGACCGCCCGGAAAAAGCGCCCGCGCGTGGGATTCGCCGATCTTGGCGACCACGAACGGGGAGATCACGGCGGGCAGGATGCCAAGTCGGGTCTCCGTGAAGCCGAACCGTGTCCCGCTCTCGGCGATGACGAGGTCGGCGACGGCACACAACCCCATCCCGCCGCCGAGGGCGGCGCCCTGCACCCGGGCGATGACCGGGACGGGACACGTGTCGATGGCCTCGTACATGTCGGCCATCGCGATCGCGTCCTGCTCGTTGCCTTCGACGTCGAGGGACATGGCCGCCCGCATCCACGCGACGTCGGCACCGGCACAGAACGACGGGCCGTCACCGGCCAGCACGACCGCCCGCAGGGTCGCCGGGTCCTCCCGCGCAAGGGATCCGAACGCCGTCCGCAGCTCGGCGATGAGTGAGGCGTCGAACGCGTTGTGGACGGCAGGCCGGGTCAGGGTCACCCGTGCCACGACGCCGTCGGGACCGGAGCGCTCGAGACGCAGGGCCGGGCTCACCGCCGCATGGTAGCGATACCTGGTCGGGTCGCGGCGATCAACGGCGATCAACCTTCGTTGACCGATGTCACCGTGCGACGGCCGTGGACAGGTACATTGCCGGCATGGGTCCCGCAAATCCGTGGTCTCCGAGCTGGCGGCCGGATCCGACCGGTCGTCGCCTCGCGTCGATCAGGACGTCCCGGCGCGGCGCATTGCTCGCGGGCGTCCTGCTGTGGCCAGTCGTCCTGCTGGCGACGATCACGACCCCCGGCGCCCTCGATGCGGCCGACGTCCGACAGGTCGTCCTCGTCGCGGCTCTGTCCTGGCCCGGCCTGGCCCTGCTCGGCGCCGGACTGGCGCCGGCCGCGCTCGGCTCCCGGATCGACGCGACGATGACCGGCATCGCCCTGGCGATCGGCACGCCGATCGCGGCGATCACATCGATCCTCATCGGCGTCGCGATCATCACGTCGGTATCGAGCACGGGCGCCGGCGTCGGCGAAGCGCTCGGGATGACGATCCGCCTCGGCGTGCTCGGGGCGATGCGCTGGGCGCCGGTGCTCATCGTCATCGTGATCGTCTGGCTCGTCGCCGTGCGACAGGGACGGATCCGGCCGACGGACTAGTCGAGGACCGTCACCGCGTCGCCGACGCGGATGCGCCCGGGCTGGTCGACATCGGCCAGCACCCCGAAATCGGCGTGCTTGCCCTCGCGCAGTCCGCGGTAGGCGATCAGCGTGCGCAGCGTGTCGAGGTCACGTGTCCCGCTGTCAGGATCCTGTGTCGTGATGGCGCAGCGCGCGTCCGGCTTGGTGACCCACAAGACCGCGTCACCGATCGCGATGCGCCGCCCGATCCACGTGTCCTCCTCGTGCGGCTCGGCCCCCTCGAGATCGATGAGCATGCGGAAGCGACGGCCGTCGACCGAGTCGACCCCGGCATGACGCGCCAGCTCCCGCAACGACCCATCCGAGACGATGCTCGTCGGATTCCCGGCTCGCGTGCCGGCTGGTCGATCGCAGCGGATCAGGCGGATCGTCCGACCGGTGAACTCGGTCAGGGCCTCCGCCCACGGCCCGACGACGACATGACCGACGCCCGTCCGGCCGTGGATCGGCGTCTCGACGGGCTCGGCGACCGTGACCTCGCCTTCGATGACCCGACCATCCGGGAACGCCATGCGCAGCATCGAGGCAGCCTGGTCGGTCTCGGTCGCGATCTGCACGAGCGAGCCCACGATGAGGCGATCGACCAGCCGGTTCTGGTCGTCGGTCAGATAGAACCGACGGTCCTCGGCCACGCCGACTTCCGTGACATCGATCGTGTCGGGATGCGACAGACCGAGGCTGCGGACCGGGGCGATCGAGAAACGGGCGACCGATGGCATCGCTCGGATGCTACCGGACGACGACGATTCTCATGCCGGTCGTGGCCGTCGTCACCGCAAGCCGACGCTCGCCAGCTCGGCGCGGGCCAGGCGCCCGTACCGGCCGGCGGCGAAGTCGCCGAACGGGTCGGACGTGTGCTCGAGCAGCTCCTGGTACGACAGGCGGTTCAGCGCCCTCGCGGCAAGCGCCCGCTCCATCGCCGCCTCGGTCACACCGGACGGCGCCCGCCGGATCGCCTTGTGCGCCGCTCGGACGGTCGCCAGGCGGCCGGCTCGCCAGGGAAGGTAGCGGGTCAGCCAGGGGATCAGCATGACCGCGACGACGAGCAGCGCCAGGAGCCGGGCGATGAGGATCAGCACGGACTCGAGCTCCTGGCCGACGAAGATGAACGGCTCGCCGGCGGTCTGGAAGGCGCCGGTCGCCATGCTGTCGATGCCCTCGCCCACCAGGGGCACGCCGCTCAGCGCGTCGCCGAGCCGGGCACCGGCCCCCTGCAGGTTCTGGCCGCCGCCCTGGAGGATCCGGCCGGCCTGCGCGAAACCGGAGATCGCCGCGTGGATCTGGAAGCCGACGACCGTCCACAGGGCCACCCACGTCCATGTCGCGACGTCGGCGACGAGCTCCTTCGCGCGGGCGGTGCCGACTTCGCTGTAGAACTTGAGCATCTGCGCCTCCTGGCCGTCACATACGGAACACGCCGAACCGGGTCTCGGGGATCGGGGCGTGGAGGGCGGCGGCCAGGCCGAGGGCCAGCACCCGACGCGTGTCGAGCGGATCGATGACCCCGTCGTCCCACAGTCGCGCCGTCGAGAAGTACGGCGACCCCTCCCGCTCGTAGGTCTCGAGGATGGGTGCCTCGAACGTGTCGCGCTCGGCGTCATCGGCGAACCCGCCACGGATTGTCGAAAGCACGCGCGCCGCCTGCTGTCCGCCCATCACCGAGATGCGGCTGTTCGGCCACGTCCACAGGAACCGCGGCTGGTACGCCCGGCCGCTCATCGCGTAGTTGCCGGCCCCGAATGAGCCGCCGATCAGGACCGTGAGCTTGGGGACCTCGGCCGAGGCGACGGCGGTGACGAGCTTCGCGCCGTCCTTGGCGATGCCGGCCTCCTCGTACTCACGGCCGACCATGAAGCCGGTGATGTTCTGCATGAAGACGAGCGGGATCCGGCGCTGGCAGGCCAGCTCGATGAAATGGGCGCCCTTGAGGGCCGACTGGCTGAACAGGATCCCGTCGCTCGCGATGATCCCGACCGGGTATCCATCGAGGTGCGCGAAGCCCGTGACGAGTGTCTCCCCGTAGCGTGGTTTGAACTCGTGGAACCGCGACCCGTCGACGAGGCGGGCGATGATCTCGCGGACGGGGACCGGTCGACGCGGATCGACCGACACGGCGCCGTACAACCCGGCCGGGTCGACCGCGGGTGCCTCCGGGTCGCGGCGGTCCCACGGCGGAGCCGGCGGCCGGCGATTGAGGTTGGCGACGATCGACCGGCCGAGGGCCAGGGCGTGCTGATCGTCGAGCGCCTCGTGGTCGGCCACGCCCGACCGGCGCGTGTGGACCTCGGCGCCGCCGAGCTCCTCGGCCGTGACGTCCTCGCCGGTGGCGGCCTTCACCAGCGGCGGACCCCCCAGGAAGATCGTGCCCGTGCCCTTGACGATGACGGTCTCGTCGCTCATCGCCGGCACATAGGCGCCCCCGGCCGTGCAGGAGCCCATGACGAGCGCCACCTGCGGGATCCCGGCGGCCGACATGCGCGCCTGGTTGTAGAAGATGCGGCCGAAGTGGTCCCGGTCGGGGAACACGTCCGCCTGGAGCGGGAGGAACGCCCCCCCGCTGTCGACGAGATACACGCACGGCAGGTGGTTCTCGAGGGCGATCTCCTGGGCGCGCAGGTGCTTCTTCACCGTCATCGGGTAGTACGTGCCGCCCTTGACGGTCGCGTCGTTGGCGACGATCACGCAGGTCGTGTCCTCGATCCGGCCGATGCCGGTCACGATGCCCGCGCCGGGCGCATCGTCGTCGTACAACCCGTTCGCGGCGAGAGGGCTCAGCTCGAGAAACGCCGACCCCGGGTCGACGAGCAGGTCGATGCGCTCGCGCACGGCGAGCTTGCCGCGCTCGCGGTGACGCTCGATCGATGCGTCGTCCCCGCCGGCGCCCCGGTCGGCCAGGGTCGATTGCCGGTCGCGCAGGTCGTCGACGAGGGCCGCCATCGCGTCATGGTTGGCGCGGGTGTCCGCGGCGGCAGGGTCGAGCCGGCTGCGCAGGACGGGCATGCCGCCGATGATAGGTGGGAACCGCAGCGTTGCCGCGGCCGTCCGGCCCCCATGTCGTCCCCGTTTCGCGGTCTCGCGCTGGCGGTCATCGCAATCGCGGCGATCGCTTGTTCGCCGGCCGCGGTGGCATCGCTGCTGCCGGCTGCCGCGGGTCCGTTGGTGACCGTCACGACGCGGGGCGGCGAATGCTTCGACGGCCCGTGCGGGTCGACGATCGTCATCGAACGCGATGGCACCGTTCGCCAGGCCGCGCCGGTCGTGGCGGCGCTCGGGTCGCTCCCGCCCGACGTGCTTGCCGCGCTCGACTCTGCCGTGCGGGCGACCGACTTCGAGCTGATCCGCGCGCGGCCGTTCACGGGGGAGTGCCCGGTGAACGTCGACGGCCAGGAAGTGATCTACGAGTTCGGTGCGCCCGGTGGTGTCGAGCGGATCGCGTCGTGCGAGACCGAGGTCGACCCGGACCACCCGGTGTTCGCGGCCGCCGACGCCGCCCTCGAGGCGGTCCGCGACACGGCGCCGTAACGCGGGGCGTCAGCCCAGGACGTCGCCGAGCGCCGCGTCGATCGTCGGGTAACGGAAGGCGTAGCCGAGCTCGGTCGCCCGGGCCGGCGCGACGCGCCGTGAGCCCAGCAGCAGGACGGACTGCTCGCCAAGCACCATTCGGATCAGCCACGCCGGCGCCGGGAACCACGCCGGTCGGCGCAGGACGCGGGCCATCGAGCGGACGAAGTCGACCTGGCGGACGGCACCCGGGCTCGTGACGTCGAGCACGCCACCCGCGACGGCGTCGGTCATCGCCAGGCGGAACAGCCCGACCGCGTCGTCGATGTGGACCCAGCTCAGCCACTGCCGGCCGCTGCCGAGACGGCCGCCGAGGAACAGGCGGACCGGGAGCGCCAGATACCACACGAGGTCGGCGTCCCGGGCGAGGACGTGGCCCATGCGCAAGCGGATGACGCGGACCCCGAGCGCCTCGGCCCGGACCGCCTCGTCCTCGACCGAGCGCGAGACGCGGGCAAGGAACTCCGTGCCCAGCGGGGACGCCTCGGTCAGCGGGGGCGGGTCGTCGCCCGGCGGCGACTCCGGGTAGGCGTCGATCCCCGACACGACGATCAGCCGCGCGGGCCGGCGATCGGCCGAGAGCTGCGCCATCGCGTCGACGAGCACTCGCACGGACTCGACGCGGCTGGCCTCGATCGTGCGCTTCCGCCGCTTCGTCCATGGCCACGGCGCCACCCGTGCGCCGGCGACGTTCACGACGGCCTCGGCCCCGTCGATCGCGGCCACGACGGCGCGCGTGTCTGGCCCGGACCAGTCGACGACCGAGACGGCCTCCGGCAGCTCCTTGTCCCGTCGCTCGGCGTCCCGCGACAGGACGACGACCTCGGCACCGTCCTCGATGAGCGAGCGGCTGAGGGCACGACCGACCAGCCCGGATCCGCCCGCGATCACGATCTTCAATGGGTGTCCTCGATGACAAGCGTGCTACTCTGTCATAGCAAGTTATGGACCAGAAACTCGCTACTGTCAATGTGCAAGATTCTAACGGTGGTGCCGCGGCGGGCGCGACCGGGCCGCTGGCTGCCCACGGGCGCCCGTCGGCGGCCGAGGCGATCCGCCTCGACCTGGCCGATGCCTGGGGCCAGATGGGCGCGGCCTGGGGCGTGACCCCGGCCATCGCCCGGGTGCAGGCGTATCTCATGGCCCGCCAGGAACCCCTGACCGAGCGGGAGGTCCGTGAGGCCCTCGGCCTGTCGCACCGTGCCGCGAGCCTGGCCCTCGCCGAGGCGGAGTCCTGGGGCATCGTCCAGCGCGTCTCGGAGCCGAGGCGGGTCGGTCGTCGCGGACCGGCCGGCACGGCATTCCTTGCCGTCAACGACCACTGGCAGTGGTTCGGTCGCGTGATCGCCGAACGCAAGGTCCGCGAGGGCGACCCGGTCGTCGCGGTCCTGGAGCAGAAGGCCAAGGAGGCGGCCGACGCCTCCGCCGCCGACCCGGATGACACCGAGCTCGCCGCCCTCGAGGAGTGGCTGTCCTCGTTCGTCGTCTTCGTACGCCTGTTCGACCGGGCCGTCGGCATCGTACCGCAGCTCGAGCCGCGCGAGCTGGAGCGAGCGTTGCGGCTGTTGGACCGGGTCCCGGACGATACGGTCCTGCGCCTGTTCGACCTCCTCGGCGGCCTCGACGACGACGACGTCCTCGAGCTGGTCGACGCCGTCTCGCGACTGTCGCCGACGGCGGCACGGCGCGCGACCAAGCTGATGTCCGGCGTCGTCCGCACCGTCTCCCGCTAGCGCTGGGTTGCCGGTGAGCGAGCCGCGTGTCGATCGCCCCCACGTCCCCGGGTACGGCATCCCGCGCTCGACGAAAGTCGTCCTGCCGTGGTCGTGGGCCATCGAGCGACTCGAACGGGCCGAGATCTACTGGCTGGCGACCGCCGGGGCCGACGGTGCCCCGCACCTCAACCCGATCTGGGGTGCCTGGGTCGATGGCCTGTGGTATGTCGAGGGCGGTCCCACCCGATGGCAGCGCAACCTCCGCGAGAACCCGCAGATGGCGATCCACGTGGAGAGCGGCGCCAAGGAGATCGTCATCGTCGAGGGTCGGGCGGTCGAGCTCGTCAAGCCCGCGAACCCGCTTGCCGATCGCATCCTGGCGGGCTACGCCAAGTACAAGCCGGACTACGAGGCGTCCACCGATCACTGGGTGCAGGGCGGGCTCTGGGAGCTCCATCCGGCCAAGGCGTTCGCCTGGACGACCTTCCCCACGGACATGACGCGCTACACGTTCGACGAGGGGTAGGACGCCATCCCGGGAGCGCGACCGGTCCATTCGAGTCCAGCGCCCGCAGCGTGGGCCGGATCGTCACGTTCGTTGGCCCCGAACAGGGCGCGTGACATAATCCTGACCGCGCGCGACACGCCCCGACGGGCCCGCCGTGCGAACCCGAACCACGAGGAACCACAGCCGACATGACCGTCGAAACCTCTACCTGGGCGACCAAGACGGGTCTGGCCCAGATGCTCAAGGGCGGCGTCATCATGGACGTCGTCACGGCCGACCAGGCGAAGATCGCCGAGGACGCCGGCGCGGTCGCCGTGATGGCCCTCGAGCGCGTGCCCGCGGACATCCGCAAGGCGGGGGGCGTCGCCCGCATGTCCGACCCCGAGATGATCACCGGGATCATGGACGCGGTGACGATCCCGGTCATGGCCAAGGCGCGCATCGGCCACTTCGTCGAAGCCCAGATCCTCGAGGCACTCGGCGTCGACTACGTCGACGAATCCGAGGTCCTCACCCCGGCCGACGAGAGCAACCACATCGACAAGCACGCGTTCAAGGTCCCGTTCGTGTGCGGCTGTCGGAACCTGGGCGAGGCGCTCCGTCGCATCAACGAGGGCGCGGCCATGATGCGCACGAAGGGCGAGGCCGGCACCGGCAACATCGTCGAGGCCGTCCGCCAGCTGCGCGACGTGCTCAGCGAGATCCGCCGCCTGCAGGGCATGCGCGACGACGAGCTGTTCGTCGCGGCCAAGGACCTCCAGGCGCCGTACGAGCTGGTCCGCGACGTCGCGGCGAACGGCAAGCTGCCCGTCGTCAACTTCGTCGCCGGGGGCATCTCGACGCCGGCCGACGCGGCCCTCGTGATGCAGCTCGGCGCCGAGGGCGTCTTCGTCGGATCGGGCATCTTCAAGAGCGAGGATCCGGCCCGGATGGCGAACGCCATCGTCCAGGCGACCACCTTCTTCGACGACGCCAAGAAGATCGCCGAGGTCTCGAAGGGTCTCGGCGCCCCGATGCGCGGCATCGCCCTCGAGGACATCCCGGAGCAGGAGCGGCTCGCCGTCCGCGGCTGGTAGGACGGAGCGCCGTCTCGTGCCTCGGAGCGCGTGTGACGACACGACGTAGCATTCGCTCGCCATGAAGATCGGGGTCCTCGCCCTGCAGGGCGCATTCCGTGAACACCTCGACACGCTGCGCACGATCGGTGTCGATGGCGTGCGCGTGCGCGAGCCGGCCGACCTGCACGGGCTGAGCGGCCTGATCCTGCCCGGCGGGGAGAGCACGACGATGCGCCAGCTCATCGAGCGCTGGGGGCTCCGCCAGCCGATCCTCGACATGGCCGCCAGCGGCGCGCCGATCTTCGGCACCTGTGCCGGGATGATCGTGCTCGCCCGCGACATCGCCGGCGACGAGCCGCCGATCCTGCCACTGCTCGACGTGCGCGTGGAGCGCAATGCGTTCGGTCGCCAGCTCAATTCGTTCGAGGCCGAGTTGCCGGTCGACATCCTCGGCTCGACCCCGGTCCACGCCGTCTTCATCCGGGCGCCGATCGTGGAACGCGTCGGGCCCGACGTCGACGTGCTCGCCCGCCTCGACGACGGACGCGTCGTCGCGGTGCGGGAACGGAACGTATTGGCCACGGCCTTCCATCCCGAGCTCGCCGGCGAGACGCGCTTCCATCGGTTGCTCGCGACGATGGCCGCCGAACACGACGATCCGGGGGAGGGGTCCGGTCGGCGGCACCATCCGACGCGCCGGACGCAGCTCCGATGACCGCCACCCGCGCCGCTCGCAAGCAGGGCAAGGTCCGACCGGCCCGCCTCACCGATCTCGCCGCGCTCGGCGAGCTGTCCCGCCTGTGCCAGTCCGACGATCCGTCGGCACGCTCCCTGGGCCTGCCCGTCAGCGGCCCGCCGATCGGCGTGTTCAGCCTGTTCCGGCTGCCCCTCGGCGCCTTCCGGCCGAACGACCTGCTGTACGTCTACGAGGAGGACGGACGGATCGCCGGCCTCATCCGCGTCGAGCGCGAGTCGACCCGCGATGAATGGACGATCGTCGAGCTCGACGCCGTGGGCATGGCCGATGCCGGCGACATCCGCTATCGGCTCGTGAACCAGCTCCTGCGCGAAGGCGGCAAGCGCGGGGCCGCCCGGTTCCATGTCGCATGCGCCGATGTCGATGGCAACGTCGAGCTGATGATGCAGGCCGGCTTCATCCGCTACGGGGAGGAGCAGGTCATGTTCCGGCCCGCCGACGAGCTGCCCAAGCCATGGACCGACAAGGCCGTCGCCGACGCCCGCATCCGGCCCGTCCAGCCCGTCGATGCGCTCGCCCTGAGCCGGCTCTACACGGCCGCGACGCCGGGACCGGTGGCCCGCCTGGAGGCGCTCCGCCTGCCGGACTGGGAGCGCCAGGGCAACCACTGGCGCGTGCCCCGCTCGAGTCTCGCCCCGATCCTGCGGTTCGCCGACATCGAGGCGTTCGTGCAGGTCGCGCCGGGTGGTGGCAAGGACGGGACCGAGCTCGACGGGTTCGTGCAGGTCGGCGTGGCCAAGGAGGATCAGCCGCACTATCTCAAGGTCCTCGCAAGGCCGGAGGCCGATCCGACGGCGCTCATCGAGTTCGGGCTCGGCATCATCGAGGCACGCACGACGAAAGGCGGTGACCATCGCCACGACCACGGTGTCATCTCACCCGTGCGAACCTATGAGGGGCCGATCGACCGGCGCCTGGAAGACGCGTCGTTCGGGTCGATCGCGAGCGTCACGCTGCTGATGAAGGAGACGCTCGTCCGGGTCGCCGAGCCGGCGCTCGTGCCGGCCGGCGTCCGATGACCGAGGATGTGGAGGTCAGCGTGGGATCCGAGGACCGCCAGCGCGAAACGATCGACGATCTCGACGCGATGCTGTCATCGCTGCCGCCGGAGATCGTCGATGCGGTGCACGCCCTGCCGGATCGCGAGGCGCTGATCGAGGTCGTCATCGATCTCGGCCGGCGGCCCGAGGGCCGCTTCCCGGATTCCGAGGTCAGCCTGCTCGAGCGCGAGATCGCCGAGGCCGACATCGCCTTCGTGATCGATCACATCGGCACCTTCGGCGATGACAACCGCGCCGGGATCGAGCGCACGCTCCATCGCATCAGCGCCATCCGCAACCGGAACGGCAAGGTCGTCGGTCTGACCTGCCGCGTCGGGCGGGCGGTGTACGGGACGATCGAGATCATCCAGGACTTCATCGAGACCGGGAAGTCGATCCTCATCATGGGTCGCCCGGGCATCGGCAAGACCACGATGCTGCGCGAGGCCGCGCGCGTGCTGGCGGACGACCTCGGCAAGCGCGTCGTCGTCGTCGACACGTCGAACGAGATCGCCGGCGACGGCGACATCCCGCACCCGGCCATCGGCAAGGCCCGCCGGATGCAGGTCCGCACCCCGTTGATGCAGCACGAGGTCATGATCGAGGCGGTCGAGAACCACATGCCGCAGGTCATCGTCATCGACGAGATCGGCACCGAGCTCGAGGCCGCCGCCGCGCGGACCATCGCCGAGCGGGGGGTCCAGCTGATCGGCACGGCGCACGGCAACAACCTCGACAACCTGATGCTCAACCCGACGCTGTCGGACCTGATCGGCGGCATCCAGAGCGTGACCCTCGGCGACGAGGAGGCGCGCCGGCGGCGGACCCAGAAGAGCGTCCTGGAGCGCAAGGCGCCCCCGACGTTCGACGTCATCGTCGAGATCCAGGATCGCGAACGCGTCGCGGTCCACAGTGACGTGGCCGAGACCGTCGATGCCCTGCTCCGCGGCGACGCCGTCGCCCCGGAGCTGCGCTGGCGCGACGAGGAGGGCGTCCACCGCTCGCAGGGACGGCCGCGGCCGTCGCCCCGCGAGCAGCTCGGTGCAGAACGGTTCGCCGGTCTCGTCGGGGGTGGTTCGCCGTGGCGGATGGAGCCGGGCTGGCGCGGCGATGGCTCGGCGCGGACGGCAGGCGGCTTCCGCGAAGCCGAGCGCGGCGGGTTGCGGCCGGGCTACCGACCGGGCGCCTCGGGCGGCTGGCGGCAGACGCGCGGCGGGCCGGGTCGGGAGGCGGCTCGTGGCGGGCTGGCGACCGGCGGTCCCGGCACGCTGCCGGGTGAGCGCTTCACGAGCGGATCCGGCGACACGCCATTCGTGGCCGGCGACATCGCCGATCGCGGCCCGCTGGAGCGCGGCGCCGCCACGACGGCGCTCGAGACCCGCGCCCGCGAGGCGCGCGAGCTGGAGCGCCAGAAGGCCTGGCGCGATCAGGCCTCCCGGGCCATGAAGACCTACAAGGCCGAGGAGGGCATGGCGCCGGTCAATGCCGACGACCTCGGTCCGGGCGACGAGCGGGACACCCTGCCGCTCGGCGCCGTCGAAGGCGAGCACGGGGAGACGGTCCTCGAGCCCGGTGGCTCCCCGCTGCCGACGCTACGCGTGCTGCCCCAGGGCATCAGCCGCAAGCGTCTCGAGCAGGCAGTCCGCGACCTCGGCCTGCCGGTCGTGATCGCCCGGGACGTCGACGAAGCCGATGTCGTGATGACCCTCAAGAACGAGTACAAGCAGAAGACGCCGCTCCTCCGCGAGGCCGAGGAACGAGCGATGCCGATCTACGTCCTCAAGAGCAACACGATCCCCCAGATGCAGACGAGCCTGACCTCGATCTTCTCCCTCGAGATCGACCCCCGCGAGGCGGCGCTGCGTGAGACGGAGGACGCGATCGATGTCGTCCTGTCGTCCTCGGAGGCGGTCGAGCTGTCGCCCCAGAACGCGTACATCCGACGGCTCCAACACCAGATGGCCGAGCGGGCCAATCTCGTGTCACGCTCGCGCGGCCGCGAGCCGTTCCGTCGCGTCCGGCTCTATCCGGACGCGGCACGCAGCACCTGGCGGTGACCGCCAAACCGGGCTCCGGGCCCGGCTCGCTGCGCGCCGGATTGCGGCGGCTGGCCACCGGGCTGATCGTCTACGGCGTCGTCGGCATCGTCCTCGCCGTGCTCGCCGCGATCGCTCTCGGATGGGCCGGCGGGCGGCTCGGCTCGGTCGGCGGACGGGTCGAGACCCAAATCGCCAGCATCGTCGAGACCCTCGATCGCACGGGCACCGCGCTGCGCGCGGCCGGCTCATCGGCGACGTCCTTCGCGGTGACGATGGAGCGCACGCCGCCGGTCGTTCGCCAGACCGCACAGACGATCGCCGACCTTCACACCGACCTGCTCGGCCTGCAGCAGCAGTTCATCCAGGTCGAGATCCTGGGACGCCGGCCGCTCGGCTCGGTGGCCGACGGGTTCGGCCGCATGGCGGCGAACCTCGACGGGCTCGACGGCCGGCTCGAGCTCATCGCGACCGATCTCGAGAGCAACCGGGCGGCGCTGGTCGCGAATTCGTCGTCGCTCACCGCGCTCGGCGAGCGCATCGCGGCGATGGGCGACGACCTGCAGGGCGGCGTCGTCGAGGACGGCCTGGCGGACCTGCGCGCGAGCGTCATGGTCCTCGCGCTCGTGCTGATCGTGTGGATCGCCATCCCGGCCGTCGGTGCGCTGTGGCTCGGCTGGTGGCTGCGCGGCGAGGTCGGGTCCGAGCCGGACTAGCCGGCTAGCGGAGGTCGCGCCGCAACGCCGATCGCGCCGCGAGGTGGCCGCTCATCCCGTGCACGCCGCCGCCGGGCGGCGTCGACGACGAGCAGAGGTACAGGCCCGGTCCGGCGTGGTAGGGATCCAGCGAGACCGTGGGCCGGAAGAGCAGCTGGCGGATGTCGGAGATGCCGGCGTTGATGTCGCCCCCGACGTAGTTCGCGTCGTACGCCTCCAGCTGGGCCGGCCCGTGGCTGGCGCGACCGATGATCAGGTCGCGGAAGCCCGGTGCGAACCGCTCCACCTGGGCCTCGACGCGGTCGGTCATGTCGACATCCGAGCCAGCCGGCACGTGGCAGTAGGCCCACGCGGTCGTCTTGCCGTCGGGCGCCCGCGACGGATCCCACCGGTGGTACTGGGCGAACAACGTGAACGGCCGATCCGGCGCGCGGCCCGCCGCGACCTGGCGCTCCGAGCGGACGATCTCCTCGATGGTGCCACCCAGGTGCACGGTGGCGACTCGCCGTATGCCCTCCGCGGTCCATGGGACCGGTCCCGACAGCGCCCAGTCCACCTTGAACGCCCCGGCCCCGTAGCGGAACCGCTCGTACGCCCGCCGCGTGCGCGGCGGGATCCGGTCTCCGGCCAGGGCCAGGGCGGCCCGTGGCGTCGTGTCGAGGAGCACCACGCGGGCGGGCGGCAGGTCGTCGATGTCGTCGATCCGGTGCCCCGTCGCGATCTCCCCGCCGAGCCGCCGCACCTCCGCGGCGAGGACATCGGTCAGCCCGGCCACGCCGCCGCGCACCATCGGCCAGCCGACGGCGTGGGCGTACATGCCGAGGACGAGGCCGAACGACGCCGTCATCGGCCGGTCGAGGGCGACCATCGAGTGGGCCGCGAGACCGGCGAAGAGGGCACGCGCGGCCGGACCGTCGAAGCGCGCGCGCGCCAGGCCGTGGGCGGAGCGCATGGCCGGCGGCCCGAACCGGGCCAGGGCGAGTGGATGGCGCGGCACGTGGACGACGGGCCGGAGCAGCTCATCGGACAGCTTTTCGGCATCCCGGGCCAACGGCCCGAAGAGCCGGCGCCAGGCCGAGCCGTCGTCGGTCCGTCGATCGACATCGAGGCTCGCGGCGGTCGCGATGAAGGACCGCTCCAGGATCGCCGCCCGCCCGCCATCGAGCGGGTGCCCGAGCGGTGCCTCCGGATGGACGAGCTCGACGCCGAGGGCGGCCCAGTCGATCGTCCGCAAGAACGGCGAGGCCATCGTGAGGGGCACGATCGTGGAGCACACGTCGTGGCGGAACCCGGGCAGCGTCAGCTCCGCGGTCCGTGTCCCGCCACCGATCGTCGGCGCCGCCTCGTAGACCCGCACCGACCGTCCGGCACGCGCCAGGGTCAGGGCCGCCGACAGGCCGTTCGGGCCCGCGCCGACGACGATCGCGTCGAGCGCCGGTCTGGCCGGCGATGGCGTCACTGGGCGGCGCCGACCACGCCCCCACCGGCCTGGAAGGGGACCCCCGGGGTGAACGTGACGTCAGGCCACGTGCCGGTCAGGCAGATCGGCCCGTGGATGCCGTCCGCCAGGTCGCCCGATGTCGCGACTGGCTCGCCCGTGCCCGCCTCGTCCGATGCCGCGGCGGTGGTGACGATCCAGTCGGGCGGGGTGACCTCGAGGTCGAGCGTCGGTAGCAGGTCGAGCAGCTCATCCCAGCGGTGCGGGGCAAGGGTCCCGGCGATGACGAGCCCGGACGCCGTCCCTGCGGGGCCCTGGTAGCGGACCTCGTGGAAGCCCGGCTCGTCCGACGACCCGCGGGCCGTGCAGGTCGTGCCGTCGAACGAGACCGCTAACGAGCCCGCCGCCCGGAACGGCGTCGCCCGTGGCTCACCGCGGCGGAGGGCAACGAGGAGCGATCGTTCCACCGCGGCACGGTCGGCCGTGGTCGCGTGCCGGATGCTCCGTCCCGCTTCGTCGGCGATCAGGCGACCGTCCGCCCCGACGCTGAACGTCGCCTCCTCCCAGGCCGCGAGATCCGGGTCGGTCAACGTGAGCGCCGCGAGTTCGTCCCACAGTTGCTGGCCGTCCTCGGATCGCATCCGGTCGGGGTTGCGCAGGAGCAACTCGTAGACGAGATCCGCACCACCGGCCTGGTGGTCGATGGCCAGGCGCTCGGCGAGGTCGCCTGGGACCGGGACATCGTCGGTGGCGTCGAGCGGCACGATCGAGATCGGCACGTCCGCCGCGAAGACGGCCGCGACGGCGGACGGGTCGGCCAGGGCATTCCATTCGAGCGGATCGCCGTCGTCGAGGCCGTCCACGAAGACATTGCCCGGCGCGCCGACCGTCCCCAGCATCGCGTGGATCGCGGCGATGCGGTCGGGCAGCGACGGGTTGGCGAGGAACGCGTCCTCGAGGTTTGTCAGTGGACCCAGCGTGACGATCGTCGGGGCGCTCGGGCTGGCGTCGATCGTGCTGGCGAGAAGCTCCGCGGCCTCTCGGGGCACGCCCGCCTCGACCTGCGGGGGGATGTCCATCCCGAAGGCCGCGTCCGCGCGAGCGCGCCAGGCGTCCGGGAAGGGACGGGCGTCCGGGCCGCCGACCTCCCGGCCGCAACCGAACGGGATGTCGGGCGAACCCAGCTCGTCGAGCAGGTAGCGCGTGACCAGGCGGCCCGCCCGGCAGTGGACCAGGCCCGTGCCGGCGATGGTGATCGCCCGCACCTCGACCGCGGGGTCGCGCAGCAGGACGGCGATCGCCGCGATGTCGGAGTGGTCGAAGTCGGCGTCGATGACGATCGGGATGCGACTCGTCGGCGGCTCACCGGTGCGGACCGGCGGTGGGCTGGCGTCGCCGACCCCACAACCGGCGATGACCGCGGCGATGGCGATGCTGAGCGCTCGACGAGCGACTCCTCCCACGGTCATGCGCGAATGGTAGGTCCCACCGCCCACTCGAGACCTCATGGATCGAGCTCGACCTCGCCCGTCCGGAAGTCGTATGTCGCCGCCGGCTGTGGCGATTCGGTGTCCGTACCCGGTGCCGGATTGCGGTCCAGGTAGCGGATCCACACCCGTGTCGTGGGGAAGACGGCGTCGATCCGCAGCGGGACCTGGCCGTCGTTGCGAAGACCATGGGGCACGCCGGCGGGCACGAAGATGATCGAACCGTCATCCACGGCATGCACCCGATCACGGAGCCGAACCCTGGCCGGGCCGCGCGGCAAGATCACCTCGTTCACGCGATGGACATGCGTCGGGATCGCGTCCCCGGGTCCCACGTGCTCGACGATGAGCGCCAGATCGTCCACGCGCTCGGATCCGTCGCCCGGATCGACGATGACCGCCCACGACGACTGCGGTCGGTGGTCGTCGGGATCGCCGACCATCGGCTCCAGGCGGTATCCAGCGACGATGGTCACGTCAGTCGCCGGCGATCCGGTGGAGCTCCTCGATCGTGCGGTCCACCTCGTCCGCGGTGTTGTAGTGGACGAGCCCGATCCGCAGGACGCCCCCGGTCTCCGCCTTGCCCAGCCGCTCGATCAGGCCGGTCGCGTAGAAATCGCCGTCCCACACGAAGATCCCGCGCCGGCCGAGCGCCTCGGCGGCTGCCCGTGGGTCGATCCCGTCGATCGATAGGGACACCGTCGGCACGCGCTCCGCGACGCGGGCCCGATCGGTGATGCCGTGGATGGTCAGGCCAGGGATCGTCTCGAGACCGTCGATGAGGCGGCCGACCAGGACCCGCTCATGCTCGACGATCGCGGTCATGCCCGCGACGAGCTCCGCCCGTCGGTCGCTCCCGGCGGGGGTTCCGTAGTGCCGGCCGATGTCGCGCAGGTAATCGGTCGCGGCGAGGGTGCCGGCGATCGACTCGAATGCCGCCGTGCCGCTCTCGAACCGGTCGTGCGCCGGCCGGACCTTGAACGCGGGCAACGCGGCGAGCACATCGGCCTTGCCGTACAGGGCACCGAGATGCGGGCCGAACCACTTGTAGACGCTGCAGACGAGGAAGTCGGCGTCGAGCGCGCGCACGTCGATCGGGCCGTGCGGGGCGTAGGCCACCGCGTCGATGTATGTCAGCGCGCCGACCTCGTGCGCCCGGGCGATGATCTCGCGGACCGGGTTGATCGTGCCGACCGCGTTGCTGGCGTAGCCGACGGCGACGATCCTCGTCCTGGAGCTCAGCTTCGATTCGAGGTCCTCGAGGTCGAGGGTCACGTCGTCCTCGCGGATGTCGACCTTGCGCACGGTCAGACCGCGATCGGCCGCCATCGCTTCCCAGGTGCTGACGTTGGCCTCGTGATCGAGCGTCGTCACGACGATCTCGTCGCCGGGTGCCAGCGTGGCGCCGATCGAGCGCCCGATGTGGAGCGTCAGCGTCGACATGTTGTAGCCGAACTTGATCTCCTCGGCGCTGGCTGCACCGAGGAAGTCGGCCACGGCCTGGGTGGGCTTCGTCGACCATGGCGTCGGACGCTTCGCTGGTCGAGAATGCCCCGCCGGCGTTCGCGTTCGTCTCGGTCAGGTAGGTCGTGACGGCGTCGATGACCCGTTGCGGGACCTGGGTCCCGCCGGGTCCGTCGAGGAACGCCACGGGCCGGCCATCCTGCTGCCGTCGCAGTGCGGGGAACTCGGCGCGGACGGCGTCGACATCGATGGCACGTTCCACGCGGTCTCCCTCTCGATGAGTGTGGGTGGAGGCCGAGCGTAGCGCAGCGCGGCTGCGTCAGATGTCGGTGACGACGACCCCGGCGTCCTCGAGGATGGCCTGCACCCGCCGGCCGATGAGATCCGACATCCCGTCGCCGTCGGGTACGACGATCGACGCGGTGCCACCGACCTTGGCCAGTGCCTCGGCGTACTCGGCGAGGTCCTCGAGGATCACCGGCTCGGCCTGTCCGTCGAGCTCGGCCATCATCATGCCGAAGCTGGCGACCCGGATGACCAGCGTCGGCGCCTCGCCGTCGTCCTCGCCCGCGGCGGCGAACTGGTCCTGTGGCGGGGCTCATCGAGCGGCGCAGCCGCGCCCTCAACCGGTGGCTCCGGCTCGATGTCGGGCAGGTCCTCGTCGGCCGAGGCCGGCTCCGCCCCGGCGTCGACCTCGGTCGCCGCCGCACCCTCGAGCGGCGCAGCCGGCTGGACGGGCACCAGCGTGTCGGTCATGCCGGTCGTATCGACCGCCACCACGTCCGCCGCGGCGACGGCGACCGAGCCGTCAGCCGCCGTCTCGTCGGGTGATGCGAACGACGACTCCACGACGGGCTCCTCGCCGCCGATCGCGGCGAAGGCCGAGCGCAGCTCGACGACGTCGGGTGCTGTCGGGGTGGTCGACACCAGACCGGCCGCCTGGGCTTCATGCGCGTCGGCGATCTGGTTCGTCCTGGAGGCCGTGATGCGGTCCTCGACCCACCAGATCAGGGCGACGAGGACGATCGACCCGGCGATCACCATGACCGCTCCGGCGATGCCGATCGCGAGCTGCGCGCGCAGCGTGTCCGGGGCCACGCTGGACGGGTCGCCCACCAGGAGCATGACGATCCGAGGGATCACGAATTCGACCAGCAGCGCGATCCACGCGGAGAAGATCAGGAGACCGGTGCGCCGGGCTTCGGGCTGGACGCGGTGCACGATGTCATTCACGATCGGCGGCACGCGGAAGAGGTTGAGGACTGGCAGGAAGTTCTCGACGAAGGCCATGCTGGGGCTCGTCGCGGGGTAGCCGCGACCGAGGGCCGGCATCGCGCTCACCGCCCGGCTCAGCCACAGGGACCAGCCGATCAGGGCGAGCGCCCCGATCCCGACCGCCAGGATCCCGAGCGTCGCGACATAGCGGAGTTGCTCCGGGGTGGCCGCGGTGCCGGCGAGGACCTGGAGCGTGAGGCTCGACGACACGACCGTATCGACCACCTCGATCCCGGCGATCGCGAGGAGCAGGACCGAGGCGAGCGCGGCCACGCCGCGGGACGGGCGGAACGCGGGGAGATCCAGCGGTCGGACCTGGCCGTGGCCGCTGGACTCGATCGTCGCCGGGTCGACTTCGGCGAGGTCACGTGGCGTCCGGCAGTTGTAGCACTGGGCGGCCCGCGCATTGTTGATCGAGCGGCATCCCGCGCAGACCCAGAACTCACCCGTGAGCGCGCTCATCAGTGTTCCGTGGTCCCCGTGAAGGTCCAGCCTTCGAGCCGGATCGCCGGGACGACCACGCCTCCGAGGAAGCCCTTGAGCGTCTTGCGCTCGCGGGCAACCCCGACTGTACACGCAAGTGCCTCGAGGTAGCTCTGGGTGAAGCGGAGATTGCGCACCGGCCCGACGATCCGACCGTCCTCGACGAGGAACGTGCCGTCACGCGTCATGCCGGTGATGATCGCGAGCTTCGGGTGGACCGGGTTGGTGTAGTGGAAGCGCGTGACGAGCAGGCCGCGATCGAGGCCGCCGACCAGCTCATCGCGCGTCGCGCCGCCCGGGGACATGACCATGTTGAGCGGGAAGGGACCCCACGGATTCGGGGCCGGCAGGCCGTGCCCGGTCGACACGACGCCGGCCCTGGTGGCCGTCTGGGCGTCGTGCACGACGCCGTCGCAGACGCCGTGGTCGAGTAGCACGACGCGCTGCTTGGCGACGCCCTCGTAGTCGAATGCCATCGGCAGCCCGGCCGGATCGTGGCCGTCGTCGGTGAGCGTGACCACGTCGTTGCCGATCGTGCGGCCCGGCTCGAAGAAGCTGCGCTCTTCCTGGACGGCTAGGGCCGAGAAGCCGAGATAGCCGAGCATGTCGAGCAGGTCGACGACGGCATATTCCTCGAGGACGACGGCATACTCGCCGGCATCGAGCGCCTGGGCGTTCGCGGTCGATCGAGCCTTCTCGGCGGCCTCCCGCCCGATCGAGCCGGCATCGATCGCCGCAACGTCGACCGCGGCCTGCTCCGCATAGCCGCTACCACCATCGGGGCCCATCGACACGGTGAGCAGCTGGGCGGCCGTGCGGGTGCCGCCGACCCGGACGCCCTTGGTGTTCGCGACGGCCGTCGTCTCGATGCCGGTCGAGAACGAGCCGAAGGCGCCGACCCCGTCGGCATCGGCTGCCGCGATCACGGCCCGCACGCCGTCCGCCCGGACCTCGGGTGAGGCGGCCGCCGTGGCCGGCGCGTAGGCCGCCGCCACGTCGTCGACGGGCGTCGGTCCGGGCAGCCCGCCCCAGTCGTCGAGCTCTTCGACGACCCGGGCGATCGCCGCGGCGTTGGCGGCGAGGGTCCGCAGCCCCTCCTCGTCGGTCCGGCCGGACGACGCCACGCCGACCCGCTTCCCGATGACGAAGCGGAGGTTCACCGTGACGTTCGTCTCGGCCACGTTCTGGTGGATCTGGCTGTTGGCGAACCGCGTGAGCGACGCATCCTCGGCCATCACCAGCGCCTCGGCCTCGGTCGCGCCCTCGCGGGCGGCGTGGGCGAGCGCTCGCTCGGCGAGATCGAGCGCGTCCTGGGCACGTTCGTCGTTCATGGTTGGATCGACCCCCCGGTCATCGGCGGCTCACCACTTGCCCACGCCGACCTGGACGTCGCGAAAGCGTGCCCCGGGCACGGCGTGGCCGACATGGCCGGTCTGCCCCGGCTCGCCCTTGCCGCAATTGGGCGTGCCGAGCATCACGTAGCTCGGACTCGTCCCCGACCGCGTCGCACGAGCGCCAGAACTCGTAGGTGATCCCGGTGTACGTCGGGTTCTTGAACAGCCGGCCCTTCTTGCCGCCCTTGATCTCGTAGGCGACTTCCGTGGCGAACTGGAAGTTGAGCCGCCGGTCGTCGATCGACCAGGACCGGTTCGAGGCGAGGTACAGCCCGTCGTCGGTGTCGGCGACGATGTCGTCGAGGCTCATCCCCGGCCGTGGCAGCAGGTTGATATTGGTCATGCGGATGAGCGGGATCCGGTTCCAGCCGTCCGCGCGCATCGCACCGCCGCTCGAGCGCCCGATGCGCGGCGCCGTCTCGCGGCTGCTGAGGTACCCGACGAAGGCCCCGTCCTGGACGAGCGGCACGGCTTGCGCTGCGACCCCTTCGTCATCCCAGCCGAACGTGCCCATGCCGCCCGGCGCGGTCGCGTCGGCGACGATCGTCACCAGGTCGGAGCCGTACTGGAAGCCCTCTCGAGCTTGTCCGGCGTCAGGAAGCTCGTGCCGGCGTACGACGCCTCGGTCCCGAACACCCGATCGAGCTCCGTCGGGTGACCGCAGCTCTCATGGACCTGGAGATAGAGCTGGGAGGGGTCGAGGACGATCGTGTACCGGCCGCTCGGGCACTGCGGTGCCGTGAGCAGGGCGACCGCCTCGTCGGCGAGCGGTTCGGCACGGTCGGCGAGCTTGAGTCCGCGGATGTATTCGTAGCCGGCCGCCTGCCAGCCGCCGCCGGAGTCGGGGTAGGAACGGCGCTGATGCTCGTCCCCGTCGACCGCATTGGCCTCCACGGCCGAGCCGACGTGGGTGATCGTCTGTTCCGTATAGGAGCCATCGGTCGCCGCGAACGTCTTCCATTCGCGCTGGGCCGCGTACATCGACTCCGTGAAGGCGATCCCCTTCACGTTCGCGGCAGCCTGGTCGGCCGCGAGCAGATCGCCGATCTTGCGTTCGAGCGGGACCGTGAACGGGTCCTCCTCGATCGGGGTCTCGTAGGCGCCGACGGCCGGCGGGCGGTCGCCAGGTCGGCCCGCTCTCGGAGCGCGGTGGCGCTGGCGCGGGCGATGCGGACGGCGTGAGCGGCGACTCGATCGGCCTCGTCAAGACTCAGGATGTGGCTGCTCGCGAAGCCCCAGGCGCCGTCGACGAGGACCCGGACGCCGAAGCCTTCCTCTCGTTCGACGCCACGCCTTCGACCCGGCCGGTCTTGATGGCGATCGACTCGTCGAGGCGGCGGACGACGCGGGCGTCGGCGTATCCGGCACCCAGGGACGTGGCGGTATCGAGCGCGCGCTCGGTCAGGTCTCGCATGCGGCGGCAGCCTAGCAGCGGGTGCCGCGACGGGCAGTGAGGGCGGATTCCCTATCAGGCGCCCGCGGTCGACGCCGGTCGAGGGCCTGGGCCGTGAGGATGAGCCCGAACCCGAGGACCACGACCGACGCCACGAGCGGGACCGCCTCCCGCAGGCGCGTCACGCTCCCGCCGGCCGGGAGCCGGTCGACCCGGTCGCGGGCGAGCACCAGGACCAGGCCGATCCCGCCCATGACCGCGGCCATCCCGAGCCCGAACGCGACCACGAGCACGAAGCCGAACGCCGGCCGCCCGGCGGCGATCGAGCCGAGCAGGATGAGCAGCGCGCTCGTCGATGGGATCAGGCCGCCGGCGAGACCGAGCACGAACAGGCTGCGCCAGGTGATCGTCGAGCCGGCCGGCGGCAGGTGGCTATGGGTCATGCCGCCGTGGCTGTGGTGCCGGTGGCGGCTCGGGTCGGGCGCGTGATCGTGCCCGTGGCGTGCCATGCGTCGTGGTCGTGGTCGTGGTCGTGCGTCGCCATGGCGTGCGGACCATGCTCGTGCGCGTTCGTCGTGACCGTGGCGCCGCGTCGGGCGCCCGGCGCCTCGACCTCGCCGAGCAGCATCCAGCCCCCGATGAGCACGATCGAGACGGCCGCGACGACCGGCGCCCAGCGGACGACGACGTCGGGCGGCAGGGCATCGGCCGCCGCCGACGACGATCGCCGCGAGCGCGAGGATCCCCGCGGTGTGCGACACGCTCACCGCGGCGCCCAGGCCGAGGGCGTGACGGGCGGAGCCCCGCGTCCCGACGAGATACGCGGCCATCAGCGTCTTGCCGTGCCCCGGCGTCAGCGCATGGCCCGCGCCCAGCGCGGCGGCCGTCACGAGCGAGACGAGCAGCACGATCGGGGTCAGGTCGGCCTCGCGGAAGATCGATGGCAGCTCGCCGGCCCCGACGCCACCCGGGACCTCGATGGGCGGCAGCGACCCGCCAGGCGATGGCGCGTCGGTCGAGATCGGGCCGGCTCCCGGCACGGGCTCGGCATCCGGCACATCCAGCGCTGCCGCGACGTCGCCGCCGGCCGTCGCGTCGACCGTGAGCGTCTCATCCGACAGCGGGCTCGCGAGCCGGTCGTCGGGGTAGCGCCGCAATCGATCGGAGATGCCGGTCGCGCGCAGGTCGCCATCGATGGCCTCGAGGCGTACCCCAGAGCCGACGGCGACGATCTCGCGCCAGCCGAGCCGCTCCCGGAACGAGCCGTCACTGAAGGACAGGCGCGTCGGGCTGGCGTCGATCGGACGATCAAGCGCTGCCTCGAAGAGGCACACCAGGCGCATCGTCGTCAGCCCGCCGACACCGGGCGGGAACGACAGGCCGGCCTCGACCAAGCGGAGCTCAGCGTTGGTCGACTCGCCAACGGTCAGGCTCAGCGCGCTCGTCAGCGCCTGGCAGGCGGCGACGCGTCCGGCATCGATCTCGTCGTCCGAGACCGACCCGTCCGCATCGAGGTCGAAGTCCTGCCGCGCCTGGAACGCCGGGACCTCGGCCTGGTCGATGACGACGTCAAGGATCACGCGGTCGACCTCGACCCGCAGTCCGGCGTAGTGATTGATCGTGAAATTGCCGAGCGGGTGCGCGGCGACGGTCGCAGGCCAGGCGGCGACCAGCCCGGCCGTCAGCCCGACGGCCAGGATGCGAAGCGCGACCCATCGGCGACGGCGTCCCATGCGCGGAGGGTACGCGTAGCGCTCCCCGGCGGATGACGACTAGGCCGGGTCAAGTCCACCATTTTGGCCCGAGCCCGGCGCGATCGGACCGTCGGCTACACTCCCGCTGATGTCACCAGCCGACGTCCTCGCCGGGCGTGGGGCGTTCATCACGATCGACGGCCCAGACGGCGGCGGCAAGACGACACAGGCCAAGCGACTGGCTGCCCACCTGGCGGCCGGCGGCACGACGGTGCATGTCACGCGCGAGCCCGGTGGGACATGGCTCGGCGAGCGCATCCGCGACACGCTCCTCGAGCGGACCGGGTCGACGGCACCGACCGACCCGCTCGCCGATGCCCTGCTGTTCAACGCCGCGCGCCGCCAACTCGTGCGCGAGGTCATCGCACCGCAGCTCGTCGCAGGGACGACGGTCATCTGCGCCCGATTCGCCGACTCGACGCTCGCCTACCAGGGCTATGGCGCCGGCCTCGAGCTCGATGTGCTGCGGATGCTCGCGGATGCGGCGACGGACGGGCTGCATCCCGACCTCACGTTCGTGCTCGACCTGCCCGTCGAGGACGGATTGGCCCGCAAGGCACCCGGTGACGTCACCCGGTTCGAGGCGGAGTACGACCTCGCCTTCCATGCCCGGGTCCGGGCCGGGTTCCTGGCGATCGCCGCCGCCGAGCCTGAGCGCGTCGTCGTCGTCGACGCGTCGCTCAGCATCGACGCCGTGAGCGAGGCCATCGTGGCCGCGGTGCATCGGCGCATGCATCGCGATGAACCATCGGAGCCGTTCGTGCGCAGTACTAGATGAGCGAGCAGACCAGCCCGCTTCCGCACCGCGTGGTCACTGCCGCTGACGAGGCCGACCGCGCGGTCTTGCGGCGCATCGCAGAGGGAGAACTCGATGCGCTCGATGGCCTGTACGAGGGGTACAAGACCATGGCTTATTCGATCGCCTATAGGATCACGAATGACGCGACGCTCGCGGAGGACGTCGTCCAGGACGCCTTCCTAGGAGCGTGGCGAAATGCCGGCCGCTACATCGAGGGGCGCGGCAGCGTGAAGACGTGGCTGCTCTCGATCGTCCATCACCGGGCGATCGATGCCGTCCGACGCCGTCGCGCGACCGTCGACCTGCCGGAGCGCGACGACGCGCCCCCGACCGCCCTGCGCCTGCCCGACGTGTGGGCCGAGGTGGCGGCCAGTCTCGATGCCGCGGAGGTCCGTGCCGCCCTGTCGTCGCTGACCGATGTCCAGCGCGAAGCGATCGAGCTCGCCTATTTCGGCGGTCTGACGCAGGTCGAGATCGCCGTCCGGACCGGCACGCCGCTCGGCACCGTGAAGAGCCGGATGCGCCTTGGACTGCTCGCCATGCGCCGGGAGTTGTCGCCGTGACCGATCCGCATCAGCCCACCGTCCGCGAGCTCAGCTGCGACGACGTGCGCGACCTCGCCGCGTCGTTCGTGCTGGGCGCGCTCGACGATGCCGAGATGGCCGCCGTGCGCGAGCACCTGGCGACCTGCGCCGAACCGCATCCCGAGATGGTGGAGCTCGGCGGCGTGCTGCCCGTGTTCGTGGGCACCGTCCGGACGGTCGAACCACCCGTCGAACTCAAGCAGCGCATCCTGGCCGCCGCGGCGGCTGACCTGGACGAGCGGCGTCGGGTTGTTGCGCCCCTGATCGAAGCGGCGCAGCCGGCTACTGCGCCGGCGCCGAGCGCCGGCGTGAAGCGCGACAACGTCGTGCCGTTGGACGCGCCCCGGCCACGCCTGTCGTGGGCCCTCGGCATCGCCGCGGTCCTGGCGATCGCGCTCCTCGGGGGCTGGAACCTGTCGCTGCGATCCGACCTGGACGCTGCCCGCGCGTACGAGCAGCAGGTCGCCGCCGTCCTCGACTCGGCCACCGAGCCCGGGGCGTTGACGGCGGTCATGGCCGCGACGTCCGGCGACGGTCCGTCGGGGCTCGCGGCGGTGACGACCGATGGCTCGATGCGCATCGCGATGCGTGACCTGGCGCCGACCGGCGGGACCGAGGTGTACGAGGCCTGGATGATCTCGGGCGATGCCGCCCCGGTCGCGCTCGGAGGCTTACAGGTCGGGCCCGATGGCATCGGGTACTTGGAAGCGGATGGGTTGCCCCCCGAGCGCGGGCTCGTCCTGGCGCTCACGCGAGAGCCGCAGCCGGGGGCCACGGCGCCGTCGAGCGATCCGGTCTCGGTCGGGACGGTGACGACCGCCGCCTAGGCGACGTCGGCCGCGCTGGACGCGGCCAGGAATTCGAGGACGCTAGACCGAGGTCTCGCTGCCGGCCACGGCACCGGCGCCGGTGCCCCGCGCCATGTCGAGCGCGGCGGTCGCCGCCGAGATGAGCTGTCCGGCATCCGAGCCATCCGCGGGAAACGTGGCCACCCCGGCCGACACGCTGACCGCGCGCCCGGCCACCGCGGGCAGGGCCGCGATGCCGTCCAGCACGCGCCGCGCGACCACCGCTCCGGCCGAGCCCGGTGCGACCAGCACGAACTCGTCGCCACCGATGCGCCCGACCGTGTCGACCAGCCGGACGGACTCGGCGAGGACCGCCGCGACCCGGCGCAGGATGTCGTCGCCGACCTCGTGACCGTCGCTGGCGTTCGCGGAGCGGAAGTCGTCGACGTCGAACAACGCCAGCGACACCTCGCTGCCCTGCCGGCCCGCGCGGGCCAGCTCGAGCTCGAGGACACGCCCGACCGTTCGCTCGTTGGCGAGTCCGGTCAGCGGGTCGGTGTGCGCCATCCGCTCGAACCATTCGGATCGCTCCGCGGCGCTCGATACGTTCCGGGCGCGATCGGTCGCCAGCGCCGCCAGCGCCGCCAGGGAGCCGGCGACGGCCTGCTCCGACGCATCGAGCGTCACGCGGCTCCGGCCACGTGAGCGCGAGCGTCCCGAGCGACGTTTCGACCCCGCCCGCCGTGACGACGAGCGGCAGGTACGCGGTGCCCGGCTCGCAGCGAGCCGTGCGCGTGGCGATCAACGAGGCGTGCGGATCGCCGCCCGCGAACGGGCGCTCGGGTGGCGAGGGCTGCCACGTCGTCTGGTGCGAGCCCGGCCGTCGCGACCAGCTGCAGACCGGCGCGATCGGGATCGGCCAGCAGGATCGCTGCCGAGGATGCGCCGAGCGCCACGAGACCCGCCTCGAGGATGCCCGTCAGTGCGGCGTCGAGATCGTCCGCGAGGGCCGCCTCGATCGCCGCGGGCAGGTGAGTTCGGGGATCGCCGGAGGGACCGTCGCTGGCCACGTCTGACTCCTGCACGCGTCGGGTTCGGAGCGCGCATCGTACACCGCCCGATTCCGGCGATGCGTTGACCCGGCGGTCCGCGGGCACGGATACTCCGCGCGATGAAGCTCGTCGTCGCGATCGTCCACAACGAGGACGCCGGGGCGCTCGTGGACGCGCTCCTCGAGCAAGGAGTTCCGCGCGACCCGCGTCTCACAGCTCGGGCGGGTTCCTCAAGCAGTCGAACGCAACGATCATCCTGGGCGTCGAGGAGACCGAGGTCGAGGAGGTCATCAGCATCGTTCGCGAGAACTGCACGTCGCGAACGCAGGTGGTCAATCCGATGCCGCCGATCATGGAGCCCGGCGAGTTCTTCATGCCCTACCCGCTCGAGGTCGAGGTCGGCGGGGCGACCGTGTTCGTCGTCCCGGTCGACCGGTATGAGCGTCTCTAGTCGCCGATGGCCTGGACCCCGCCGACCGTCGGCCAGCGCGGCACGTGGACGCGGACGTTCAGCGCGGATGACGTGGCGGCCTTCGCCGAGCTCACCGGCGACCGGAATCCGCTCCACTTCGATCCGGACTTCGCCCGGCGCACACGGCCAGGCGCGCTGATCGTCCACGGCGGGCTCACGACCGGCCTGTTCAACGCGCTGGTCGCCCAGGTCCTGCCGGGACCCGGCAGCGTGTTCCTGCACCAGGAGTGGGACTATCCCGCGCCGGCCTACATCGGCGATACGGTCACGGCCGAGGCAGAGGTCGTCGACGCGCGCACCGATAAGCCGATCACTACGCTCCGCTGTGTCGCCCGCCGCAACGACGGCACCGAGGTGCTGACCGGAACGTGCGTCGTCTACACGATGATCCCGACGGATCCTGGGTGACCGTCGCTGCCGCCGAGGACCGGGCGCGCGAGCCGTCCGAGCGATGGACCCAGCTGGCGATCCTCGGTGTCGGGATGGTGCTCGCGATGTCGCCGTCCTTCGCGGCCGCCGCGGTGGCGCCGATCCTGCGCGAGGAATGGACGGTCGGTCTGCTGGATCTGCCGTTCCTGACGGTCGTCGTCCAACTCGGGTTCGCCGTCGGGGCGATCGGGCTGGCCGCCATCGGTGCGCCGGACGTCATCTCGGGATCGCGGCTGTTCGCCGTCGGCGCGGTCATCGCGGCGGTCGCCAACTTGGGCTTCGGCCTCGTTGCGACGGACCCGGCGACGGCGGTCCCGTTCCGGTTCATCACGGGGGTCGCCTTGGCCGCGGTGTACCCGGTCGCGATGAAGCTCGCCGCCGGCTGGTTCCGACGCGACCGCGGCCTGGCGATCGGCGTGGTCAACGGGGCGTTGACGATCGGCGTCGCGCTCCCGTTCCTGTTCCGGGCGCTGGGGGCGTATGCCGGCGTGGACTGGCGCCCCGTGGTCGTCGCGGCCAGCGTCGCCGCGATCGCCGGCGCGCTGCTGGTCGGGCTGGCCGGGCGGACCGGACCGCTCGACGTGGCGGCCCCCCGGTTCTCGCCATCCATCGCGGCCGCGGCCTTCCGCGAGCCGTCGGTCCGCCTCGCGTCGATCGGCTACTTCGGTCATATGTGGGAGCTGTTCGCGATGTGGACGTGGGTCCCGATCTTCCTGATCGCCAGCTTCGCCGCGGCCGGCATGGCCGATGCCGCGGCGGCGTCACTCACCGCGTTCGCGGTCATCGCGGCAGGCGGCGTCGGATCGGCCGTGGCCGGGGCGATCGCCGACCGGCTGGGACGGACGACGACGACCATCGCCGCCTTGGCGACATCCGGCGCATCGGCCATCATCGCGGGCATCCTGTTCGGCGCCCCGGTCCCGGTCATGGTCCTGGTCGCCCTCGTCTGGGGGGTCTCCGTCGTCGCCGATTCCGCCCAGTTCTCGTCGGCGATCTCGGAGCTCGCACCGCCCGGGACGGCCGGTTCGGCGCTGTCGGTCCAGACGGCGGTCGGCTTCACCCTGACGAGCGTCACGATCCTCGGCATCGGCCTGCTAGACCCGAGCAATGCCGACGGCTGGCGGCTGGCCTGGATCATCCTCGCCCTCGGCCCCGTCGTGGGAATCATCGCGATGATGCGTCTGCGTGGCCGGCCCGACGCGACGAAGATGGCGAACGGACACCGATGACCACGATGATGCATCTCGAACCGCTGCACGCCCCGGTGGAGGCCGCCCGATGAGCCCGATGCGCCCCGATCTCGTCGACTGCTGGATGTTCCGTATCGTCCATTCCGCGCGGGACGTCGCCAGCATCGAGATCCTGTTGCTGCGCCGCGCCCCCGACAAGATCCTGCCGGGGCTCTGGCAGTGCGTATCGGGATCGGTCGAGCGGAAGGAGCGCATCGCCCTGGGTGCGCTGCGCGAGCTGCATGAAGAGACCGGCTTCGGGCCGGATCAGATCGAGGCGTTCTACGACCTCGACCTCGTCAACCAGTTCCACGAACCGTCCTTCGACGCCATCGTGAGCGCGGCGGTCTTCGCCGTCCGGATCCGGGATCGGATCGAACCGGCGCTGTCGCGCGAGCACGACGGGGCTCGCTGGGTCGCCCTCGATGACGCCCTTCGCGATGTCATCTGGCCCGGCTACCGGACGGCGATCGAACGCATCCGGGATGACCTGTCCGAGCCCGAGCGCGCGGCCTGGTTCGAGCTGACGTTCGAGGGTGACCGCCGGCCGAGGTAGCGCAGGCGGCGGCGACGGGGGGCCTGCCGGCCGGTCCGGCGCTGGTAGACTCGGGGCGCGAGGCGGTCCAGCCGTCAGGCGGCAGGGAGACGATGTGATCGATCGGACCGAGCGACCCGAGACGAGCCCCGCGGCATCTCGTCGCGCATTCCGCTCCAAGGTCGATTCGATCCGCCCGACCTACGGGTTCGAGGATGTCTCGCTGGCTCCCGGAACCGACACGATCGAGCCCGCCGACGTCGATCTCGCCCAGGACTTCTGCGGCATCGACCTCGCGATCCCGATCCTCGCCTCGGCGATGGACGCCGTCGTCGACGCCCGGCTCGCCGGGGAGCTGGCCCGACTCGGCGGGCTCGCGGTCCTGAACCTCGAAGGCGTGCACACGCGCTATGACGACCCCGACGCCGTCCTCGAGCGGATCGCCACGGCGCCCGATGGCGATGTCCAGGAGCTGCTCGCCGAGGTCTACCGCCAGCCGATCCGCGAGGACCTCATCGCCGCCCGGATCGGGGCCATCCATGCCGCCGGGTCGAAGGCGGCCGTCGCCGCAACCCCGGCCGTGGCCCGGCGGTTCGGGCCGTTCAGCGCCGAGCACGGAGCCGACCTGTTCCTCGTCCAGAGCCAGGTCTCCTCGGCACGTCACATCGCCACCGACTACGACCCGTTGTCGCTGGCGGAGTTCACCCGCTACATGCCGGTCCCGGTCGCCGTCGGCAATACGACGAATGCCGAGGCGGCCTTCGCGCTGATGGACCAGGGGGCCGCCGCGATCTTCGTCGGGGTCGGGCCGGGCGCCGCGTGCACGACCCGCGAGGTGCTCGGCATCGGCGTCCCGCAGGTCACCGCGATCAGTGATGTGGCCGCCGCCCGAGACGCGTTCGTCCAGGAGACGGGTCGCTACGTGCCGGTCGTCGCCGACGGCGGCATGCGGCGCGGTGGCGAGCTGGCCAAGGCGATCGCGGCGGGCGCCGACGTGCTGATGCTCGGGTCGCCGCTGGCACGCGCCGCCGAGGCTCCCGGACGTGGCACCAACTGGGGCATGGCCGCCCCGTCGCCCACGCTGCCCCGCGGGACGCGGATCCGGGTCGGCACGGTCGGAACGCTCGAGCGCATCCTGCTCGGGCCGGCCCACGTCACCGACGGCAGCGAGAACCTCGTCGGTGCGTTGCGCCAGTCGATGGCGGCCCTCGGCGCGCGGACCATCCGGGAGATGCAGGGCGTCGAGATGGTCTACGCTCCATCGACGCAGACCGAGGGCAAGTCCTGGCAACGGGGCCGCTGAACCGGGCCACGCGACCTGGCGGACAGCGGCCTCGGGCCGCGGTTGCCTTCGCCCTGCTGCTCGCCGCCTCGCTGATCGCCTGCACGCCGGCATCGGGCACGTCGTGGACCTTTCCGCCAGGTTCCGGCGCGTCGCCGGCCAGTGGCCCATCGACCGCGCCGAGCACCGAGCCCGGGCCGGAGACCCCAGCGCCAGGGGCGTCCCAGCCCGCCCCGACGGCCACCCGCTTCGACGAGGTCGCCTCGAAACCGTGCCCCGAGAGCCGGTTCACATGCGTCACGCTGGCGGTCCCGCGCGATCACTACGGGCCGGCGGATGGCCCGACCTGGGAGATCACCTACGCCGTGCAGCGCGCCGCGAGCGAGCGGCTCGGGACGTTCGTCGTCATCACCGGCGGACCCGGCACGTCCGGCATCTCGGTCGCCGACAGCTACACCGACGCGTACCCCGCCGGGATCGCCGACTGGTACGACATCGTGTTCATGGACCAGCGCGGCATCGGGGCATCCGGTCCGATCCAGTGCGTCGACGCGGCCGCGGTCTACTACGCGTCCACCGCGCGAGCGCAGGACCCGGCGCAACGTGACGGCGTCGGGGCTGCCGCCCGGGCGTTCGCCTTCGATTGCATCGCCGAGGCCGGCATCGCCGATACCGACCTGCCGATGTACGCCACGACCCAGGCCATCGAGGACCTCGAGGCGATCCGCGCCCATCTCGGCGCCGAGCGGATCCACCTCTACGGCGAGAGCTACGGCACGCAGTTCGTGCAGTACTACGCCGCGGCGCACCCGGATCGGGTCGCCGCGCTGTTCGTCGACGGCCCGGTCGACCTGACCCTCGACGCCATCCCGTACTACGTCGAGGCCGCCCGCTCCGCCGAGGACACGCTCGTGGCCACGCTGGATGCCTGCACGGCCGACGAGACCTGCGCGGCCGACGTTGCCGGTGGCGACGCGCTGGCAGCGTACGACGCCCTCCGCCAGCGCCTGGCCGGCGCCCCGATCGGGTTCGATTTCCCCACGGCGACGGGGACGAACGTCCGACGCGAGATCACGGAGGCGGACCTCGAGAACGCCGCGTTCGGGTACATCTACAGCCCGGGCGATCGGGCCATGTTCCTGCGCGCCATCGCCGCCGCCTCCCATGACAACCTCGTGCCGCTGGCGCGCGCCGCGTACGACAGCATCGGGCTCGACCCGGAGACGCTCGTCGCCGAGCTCGATGAGACCTGGTCGGACGCCATGTACTACGCCGTCGAGTGCCAGGACTACGCGTTCTATCCCGCGGCGGGGGACGCCGACGCCCGGCTCGACGCATGGCTCGCCGACGGGGCGGCCCATGGCGTCAACGAGCTCCGTCTCGGGACCACGTTCTACGGCGACCTGCCGTGCCTGTACTGGCCGTCCGCCACGGCGCGCGCCGAGCGACCGGCACCGATCGTCGCCCCGACCTACCCGGTCTTCGTGCTGACGTCAACGACCGATCCGGCGACCCCGATCGCCAACGGGATGCGGATCTTCTCGCGTCTCGACGATGCGTGGTTCATCCAGACCGTCGGCGGGCCGCACATCATCTTCGGCTGGGGCGAGGACTGCCCCGACGTCGTGATCGGCGACTACCTCGTCGAGGGCACGCTGCCGGGCGCGCGCGTCGTGACCTGCGACGGCGCCGTGGCCGACGAGTTCGTCGCGACGGCGGCGAGCGACGTGGACGACTACGGGACGGCCCTCGAGCTGATGTCGTCGGTCGACGACCAGATCTTCTACTCGAACGATTACCAGTACCGCTTCGACGACGAAGTGCTGACCGTCGGGTGCGACTTCGGCGGCACCATCACCTACACGCCGAGCGACCTCGGGACCGACGTGGCGCTGGAGGCCTGCGCGTTCACGCCCGGGGCAGCCTTGTCGGGCAGCGGCGCCGCGGACGACGAGGCGGGCACCTTCCAGATGGACGTGACCGGCGAGGGCGATGCGCTTCACTACGAGCGCGACGCCGAGGGCGGTGTCGCCGTGAGCGGCACGTACGACGGCGCGCCGGTCGACCTGGAGGGGTAGGCCTGACCACCGATGGACCGGAGCGCGATCGATCGATGGCCGACGCGCTCGTCCGGACGGGACGTGTGGCCCGGATCACGACGACCGGCCGGCACACGGGACGGCCCTGGGCGGCGGCGGTCAGCTTCGTCGACGAGCCCGATGGCTCGATGCTCGTGGCGGCGACGGACGCCGCGGCGGACTGGGCCCTGAATCTCCTCGAGCAGCCGGGCTGTGCCGTCGAGACCGGGACGCGCCGCTTCGAGGCGATCGCCGAGCCGTTGTCCGGGCCTCACCACGCACGGGCCGTGCGCGAGCTGATCCTGCGCCACGGTACGCCGTCCGAGGGCCTCGGGCGCGGACCGTCGTTCCGGCTGCGACCGGTCGACACCGGGATGGAGCCGACCTGATGGCCATCGACATCACCATCGAGACCGGCATCGCCCGGCCACACGACGTGGTCTTCGCCCGGATCGCCGACATCGATCGATGGCCGGACTGGCTGGTCGCGAGCGGCATCGTCACCGTCACCCGCCAGGCGATGGGGCCGGTCCGCGCCGGCGAGCGGCTGACCGTCGAGCAACGCGCAGCCGGGCGTGCCGGCACCTTCGATGCGGAGGTGACCGACCTGGAACCGGGACGTCGGCTGGCGCTGCGCGGCCGCGACAGCGACGGCGTGTCCATCGACATCGAGGCAACCATCGAACCGGCCGACGACCAGGACGCCAGTAGCGACCTGCGCTGGACCATCCGCATCGGCTTGCCATTCCGCTACCGAGTCTTCGAATCGATGGCGCGTCCCCAGGTCGAGCGCGCCGCCGCCCTCGATATCGAGGCCCTCCGCCGGGGACTGGAGTCGGGCGCCCAGGACTGACATCCGTCCATCGCGATCAGGTCGCGTGACGATGCCCTCCCGTGCGCCACGTGCCCACCCTTGGTGCATCGGCCCCGCGACGGGCCGGACCGCCAGGGAGTGACCGATGACCGCGCCAGACCGAACCTACGATGCCCTCCGCTTCCAGCGCGGGACCCGCGGGTTCGCCGCGTTCGTGACCCTGATCAACGGTCTCGTGGTGCTCGGCGCGGCCGTGGTCGTCGTGCCGACGCTCGGCGTCGGCCCGCTCGTCTCGACCTGGGCCGTGATCCTCGGTGGGGCAGCCGGGCTGGCCCATCTCGGCGCCGTCGTCGGTCTCATCCGCGGTCGCCGCTGGGCCGCTGCGCTGGTCGGCTACCTCGCGGTGGCCGGGATCGCGGTCGCCGTGATCGGGGCGCTGTTTGCCGTGACCGGCGTCGAGCTGTTCGCCGCGGAGCGTCGGACGGCCGTCGGCTTCTTCATCTGGATGATCGGCGCCTGGCTGGTCGCCGCCCGCTTCGCGGTCAGGCCGTTCACGTTCACGCCGCACGCCCACCGCATGGCGGCTGTCGCTCGACCGGCGGTCGACGCGCGGCCGCTGACCGGTCTGCGCAAGCGGACCGCGGTGCGACCGCTGCCCACGCCGCGCATCATCCAGCCCGCGCCGAGGCGGTCGGTGCTCTCGCCGGTGTCCACCCCGTCGAGCTGACCGACGACATCCGGCCCATACGCGACAGGACGTTCGCCCGGTTTCGGCCGGGTGAACGGCCGCGCAGCATGACGTCGATGGATAGCGTCGGGATGGTCCTCATCGCCATCGGTGCCTTCGCCCTGCTGGAGGTCGCCGCCGCCAACCTGCGCGGCGAAGAGCGCATCCGTCGACCTCGCCGCCCGACGCGCACGCCGCGCTGACCCTCGCCGGCCGGTATCCTCCGGCCTCGATGACGACCACCTCCCTGTTCGAGCGCGCCGGCGGGCTGCCGTTCTTCGAGCGGCTCGTCGGCCACTTCTACGCGGCGGTCGCCGATGATCCCATCCTGCGACCGCTCTACCCCGAGCCGGATATCCGCCCAGCGCAGCGCCGCCTGACGCTGTTCCTGGCGCAGTACTGGGGCGGCCCGCGAACATACGACACCGAGCGCGGTCACCCGCGCCTGCGGATGCGCCATGCGCCGTTCGCGATCGATGCGGCGGCGCGCGATCGATGGCTCGAGCTGATGCGGTCCGCCCTCGCGGCAGAGGCGCCGGCAGCCGACGTGGCGGCGGAGCTCGATGCGTACCTGGCGATGGCCGCCGAGGCGATGCAGAACCAGTCCTGAGCGAGCGGAGTTGGCTCCTACGGGCGACGCAGCCAGGACAACACCGCCAAGACCCGTCGATGGTCGTTCGGTGTGACCTCGAGGCCGAGCTTGGAGAGGATGTTGGAGACGTGCGTCTCCACGGTCTTGTCGCCGACGACCAGACGGGCCGCTATCGCCCGGTTGGAGCGGCCTTCCGCCATGAGCGACAGCACCTCGCGCTCGCGGTCGGTGAGCTCGTCGAGCGGATCGCGTGCGCGACGGCGGCCGACCAGGGCGGCCACCACGGCAGGATCGACCACCGTCCCGCCCCGAGCCACACGCCCGACGGCTTCGAGCAGGTCGTCGACCGCGGCGATGCGCTCTTTGAGAAGGTAGCCGACGCCACCCTTCCCATCGCCGAGCAATCGGACAGCATGGGCCGGCTCGACGTGCTGTGACAGGACCACGACCGGCACGCTCGGCTCACGGGCCGACAGTTGCTCCGCGGCTACCAGGCCCTCATCCGTGTAGGTCGGCGGCATCCGGATATCCACGATCGCCACATCAACCGGCATCCGGTCGATGGTCTCCAGCAGGGCCCTCGCGTCGCCGACCGCCGCGACCACGTCGAACCCGCCGTCGCGCAGCACGCGGACCATACCCTCGCGCAGCAGCACCACATCCTCTGCGATCACGACGCGCACGGCAGCTCCACGTCGATCCGCGTCCCCACGCCGGTGCGACTGTCGATCGCCACCGTCCCGCCGAGCGCCGCCACGCGGTCGTGGAGTCCGGTCAGGCCGCTCCCGCTCGCCGGGTCGGCGCCGCCCGCTCCGTCGTCCTGGATCCGGACATGCAGGCGGTCGTCGACCAGCCACGCGCGGACATCGACGCGTCTGGCGTCCGCGTGCTTGATCACGTTGGTGAGTGCCTCCGCCACCACGAAGTACGCCGTCGCCTCGACAGCCGCAGGCAGGCGTCGGTCGAGTTCGTCGTGCACGACGACAGGCATCGGGGTGCGATCGCTGAGGGAGGCCAGCGCCGCGCCGATCCCTGCTTCGGAGAGGATCGCCGGGTGGACGCCACGGGCCAGCTCGCGGATGTCGTCGATGGCCGCCGCAGCTTCGGCGGTCGCCGAGTCGAGTTCCGCGATGGTCCGAGCGTCAGCATCCGGGCCGAGCTCGCGGCGCAGCATTTGGAGCGACAGCTGGAGCGAGACGAGGCGCTGCTGGGCGCCATCGTGGAGGTCGCGTTCGATGCGACGACGCTCGTCGTCCTGCGCTTCGACGATCCGTGCTCGCGACGCCTGCACCGAATTCGAGCTGGGACCTGATCTCGGCCTGGAGTCGCTCGTTCTCCGCGGCCAGACGGACGGCCGCCGTTGCGGCGGTCACGAGTCCGGGGTCGTCGCGCAATGACGGGTCATGGGCGATCACGAGGCCGGTCGACACGCCGTCGCCGATCGTGAGGATCGTCCGCCCCGAACCATCCGAGGCGGGTTCCACGCTCGGCACACCCCGCGCATCCATGTATCGCGCGCTCGCCGGCTCCCAGCGGTAGACCGACAGCGACGGGTCGCCGAGCGCGTCGCGCAGTGACGCTTCGAGGACCGGCATCGGGGGCAGACCGTCGAGCCGGACCACGAGATCGGCGATCCGGCCACGGGCGGCATCCGTCCGCAGCACGCCGATCAGCAACCCGGCCGCCACGAGGACACGCAAGACAGCGAGCAGGATCACACGCAGCTCACCGAGCGGCTCGCGTGCACTGGTCGGGGCCACGGTCTGGAGCAAGAAGGACACGATGAATCCGGCGGCCAGGACGAGCCCAGCCAGGACGATCGGCGACAGCCGCATCCTGGCCGCGCCGGTGGCTCGCAGCCAGCGGACCGCAACCACGACCAGGACCCCGACGCTCAGGCCGGTCAGGACCAGGGTCTCGGCGCGGCCGATCGGATCCAGTGCGTCGTACGCCGCGATCCAGGCATCCACGGTCGGGATGCACGTGGGGCATTCCCACCAGCCGATCGGCCGCGACCCATAGGCCTTGGCGATCGTCCAGCCGGCCTGAACGCCGATGAACCCGATCGCCAGGAGGCGCTCGGCGCGTCCGATGATCCGACCGGATGGGTATGCAAGGATCACGATCGCGAACAGCGGGTCGAACCATCCGTGCGCGAGCGTCGCCGCATACGAAATCCCCGCCACGTCCGAGTTCGTGAAGTCGCCCGCGAACCACGCGAAGCCGGTCAGGATCGCCAGAACCCCGATCCGGTTGCCGGGCCGGCGATCGGCGATCAACAGGCCGGCGGCGATCATCGACCAGCCGACCGCCAGGTCGGCGAGCAGGAGGGCCGGGCTGCGCTCTGCGGTCCTTGTCAGTTGGTATGTCGCGAAGGGACCGACGGCCAGGGCCAGCCCACCGATCAAAGCGAGCCCCAGCCGCCGTCGGCCCGATGTCACGCCCATCAGCGGCCCGAGCGGGCGACCAGCGTGCGCACGGCCGACCCGTCCAGGTCTCCCTTGGCGATGAACCCGATCGCCGGGCTTGCGGCCACGCGGCGTGCGTAGGCCTCCCGGTCCCGGCTGGAAACGAGCACCACGGCCGGTCCGCCACCGGGGACCGCCGCGATCCGCTCGGCGACAACGAACCCGTCGAGGTCCGGCAGCCCGACATCGAGCAGCACGACGTCCGGCGAGAGTGCCGTCGCGGCCGTCAGCGCTGCCGTACCCGTCGCCGCTTCACCGATGACCGTCCAGCCATCGCGTTCGAGCAGGCGGCGGGCCGTCGCCCGGAACCCGGCGTGGTCGTCGACCACGAGGATCGTGTTCGGTGTCACGACGGCCGGACCCATGGTTGTCGGTCGAGCAGCTCGAAGAAGTCCCGGTCGGATGGGAGCTCCGAGTCGTCAAAGGTTGTCGCCAGGCGGTCGCCATCGAGGCGCCAGCGGTGCCGCGTCCAGCCCCAGACGACGGGCGAGTCCACCTCGAGGGTCACGAGATCGCCATCGACGATGTAGCGGCCACGGGCCGGTCCGGTCTGGAGCGTCTGCCCGGCCGTCGCCTCGGGGACCTCGGCCCAATCGCCGTCGGGTTCGAAGACCCACGACAGCCGCATCGGACCGTGGAACGGGTCGAGATAGGTCTTGGCCCACACGCCGGTCGGGAAGCCGCCCGGGCCGGTTCCCGCCGGCGGCGGGCTGGACGGCGCAACGCAGGCGGCCACGATGACGACGGAGGCGAGGAGTCCGCTCGGGAGCCGTGCTGCGCGTCGCATCGCCGAACGATACGAGCCTGGCCCGGCCCATTCCATCCGGGATAGCCCGGAGCCGAGTTCCTGTGGCTGCCCTGATGTCGCCGACCTGCTGTCCCGCGAATCTGCATGCACCGGCGGGAGGACCGCCGCCAGCAGTGGAGGGTCAGATGATGCGACCAGGGATCAGCGGTCTAGCCAGCATCTTCATCACGGCCGTGATCGTCGGGGCGTGCAGCGGTGGCGCCTCGCCTGCGGCACCGTCGGGGTCGACGGCCGTACCGGCGAGCCTGGCGGCGTCCCCATCCAGCGGCGACATCGTCGGCGACATCGACATCGGCGGTCGCACCCTGAGCATCGCCTGTCTCGGCCCGACCGACACGGGCCGGCCGACGGTCGTCTTCGAGAGCGGCCTGGGCGGCGATCGCTTCGTCTGGGGCGATGTCCTGACCAGGCTTATGGCCACCGATCGCGGCTGCACCTACGACCGCGCGGGCCTCGGCGCCTCACCGCCGGCCGCGACGCCGCGGACGACGGACGAGCAGGTCGACGATCTGCACGCCCTGCTCGGTGCAGCCGGGATCAAGCCGCCGTACATCCTCGTCGGTCATTCATCGGGCGGATGGAACGTGATGGTCTACGCCGACCGCTACCCGGCCGACGTCGCCGGCGCCGTCATGGTGGACGTGCGGCCTCCGTCGGCGAGCGAGCGATGGTTGGCGGCCCTACCGCCTGAAACCGAAACGGAACCCGAGCCCGTGCATCAGTACCGAGCGGAGCTGACGGACTTCGAAGGCGACGCAAGCTTGAACCCGGAGCGCCTGGACCTCATCAAGAGCGCTGGCCAGGCGGGTGCCGCATCCGGCTTCGGCGACGCGCCGCTCATCGTGCTCACGGCCGGTGAACGCGCCGCCATCACCGAGGGCCTTCCCGCTGATCTGGCAGCGTCATTCGACGACATCTGGATGGAGCTCCAGACGGATCTCGTCGCCCTGTCGACGGCCGGCCGACAGGAGATCGTCCCCAACGCCACGCACGACATGCCCTTCGAGCAGCCGGGCGTGATCGTTGACGCGATCCGGGCCGTTCTCAACGACGCCGCGGCTTGACCGAAACGGTCACGATCGAGCGGGGCGGCATCGCGTCGCCCCGCTCGCCGTACACTGCTCATGTCGGGTCGGCGGAGCGGAGGGATGCCATTGGCGGTCACCGAGGGGTCATCGACGCCCCAGCGTCAACGAGGCAAGACGGTCCACGGCGAGGCGGCGAACGCCGGGCATCGGGTCCTCGCCCCTGATGACGCCGAGGTCGAGGCGTATCTCGAGACCGCGCTCCACGCACCGGCGCCCGATCGGGCCGCCACCGACGCCGCTACGACGACCGACGGACCGGTCGTCGTCCTTGATTTCGGCAGCCAGTTCGCCCAGCTGATCGCGCGGCGCGTCCGCGAGCTCGACGTCTACTCCGAGCTGCTGCCCCACGACACCCCATACGCCGAGCTGGAACGGCGCGGGACCCGGGCGATCATCCTGTCGGGCGGCCCGATGTCCGTGTACGACGACGACGCACCGAAGCCCGACCCGGCCGTGTGGAGTGGCCGCATCCCGGTCCTCGGCATCTGCTACGGGGCCCAGCTCATGGCCCGTGAGCTCGGCGGCGACGTGCTGCCGGCCGGCAAGCGGGAGTACGGCCCGGCCAGCCTCCAGCTCGACACGGCCGAGGGCCTGTTCCGTGGCCTCGAGCGCGAGCAACCGGTCTGGATGAGCCACGGCGACTCGATCACGCGCCTTCCGGATGGCTTTACCTCGACCGCCCAGACCGACTCGACCCCGTTCGCCGGTCTCCAGGCGACCGAACGCAACCTGTACGGCATCCAGTTCCACCCGGAGGTGGTCCACACGCCGCGCGGCAAGGACGTCCTGCGCAACTTCGTGCACGGCATCGCCGGCGTCGAGCCATCGTGGACCGCCGCGAACTTCATCGACACGACGGTCGCCGGCATCCGCGACCGGGTCGATCGGCATGCTCGCGAGACGGGGTCCGACGGCAAGGTCATCTGCGCGTTGTCGGGCGGCGTCGACTCCGCCGTGGCGGCCGCGCTCGTGCATCGGGCGGTCGGCGACCGGCTGACCTGCATCTACGTCGATCACGGCCTCATGCGCAAGAAGGAATCGGAGCTGCTCCGGGTCACGTTCGAGCGCGACCTCGGCATGCGCCTCGTGATGGTCGATGCGCGCGAGCGCTTCCTGGCCCGCCTGGCCGGCGTCGAGGATCCCGAGCAGAAGCGGCGGATCATCGGCGACGAGTTCATCCGCGTGTTCGAGGAGGAGGCGGAGAAGATCGGCCGGATCGACTTCCTGACCCAGGGCACGCTGTATCCGGACGTCATCGAGAGCGCCACGTCCGAGACGAAGGCGGCGCAGAAGATCAAGACCCACCACAACGTCGGCGGTCTGCCGGCGGACCTGCGCTTCCAGCTCATCGAGCCGTTGCGCTACCTGTTCAAGGACGAGGTCCGCAAGGTCGGGCTCCAGCTCGGACTGCCCGACACGATGGTCCTGCGCCAGCCGTTCCCCGGGCCGGGCCTGGCGATCCGCATCATCGGCGAGGTGACAGCGGAGCGGCTCGATACGCTGCGCGAAGCCGACTGGATCGTCATCGACGAGATCAAGGCGGCGGGCCTCTACCGGACGCTGTGGCAGAGCTTCGCCATCCTGACCCCCGTGCGCTCGGTCGGGGTCATGGGCGACGGCCGGACGTACGCCAACGTGGTGGCCGTGCGGGCCGTGACCTCGGACGACGGGATGACGGCCGACTGGGCCAAGCTGCCCTACGACGTCCTCGGCAAGATCAGCAGCCGGATCGTCAACGAAGTGCCGGGCGTAAACCGCGTCGTGTACGACATCAGCTCCAAGCCGCCGGCCACGATCGAGTGGGAATGACCGGGTACCGCATCGACCCCGGACCGATGGGGTATTCCGGACCCGTGGGCGCGCGCTAGCATTCCGCGCATGGTCGACGACACCCAATCCGGGAGCGCGCCGGCAGCATCCGTCTGCCCGTGGTGCTCCGCAACGTACTCGGGCGATCCCGAAACCTGCCCTTCGTGTGGGGCCGCCCTAACGGTCGATCCGGCGACGGATCCGGCCTTGCCGGGGGTGACGGCGATCGACACCGCCGCCATCGTCCGCGCCAAGGAGCCCATCGCGAAGCCGCGCAACCGCCTGCTGTCGTGGATCAGCGGCGACTACGGCGACGACACGACGAGCGGCGTCGATGCCGCCGCCCTGGCCCCACCTGACGACGAAGTCCGCCGCGAGATGTTCCGTCTCGAGCTCGAGGCGGAGGTCGCCAACCTCCAGGCCGAAGCCGACGCCCTGATGGCCGACGCGTCCGTCGAGGGTGGGGTGCTCGTCACGGTGCCCATCGGCACGGCGGCCGCCACGGAGGGAACCGACGCCGCGGCGGCCAGGGCCGCCGACGCGGATTCCGAGCTAGCCGAGCCAGGTGAGCCGACCGACGACGAGCCGGCCGAGCCGACTGACGACGAGGCCCGCCCGGTCTGATCACAGCGGCTGCGTAGACTTGCAGCCGTGCCCGACCGCCTCCCGCCGCCCGGTCCGTCGTTCCTGCGCGAGCACGAGGTCCGCGTCGGCGAACGGGTCCTGCGAGCCGGGATGTCACGCCCATCCGATGCCCCCGACGGCTGGTGGCTGACGATGCTCTGGGTGATCGATGACGAGGGCGTGATCAGCTTCCGCGACGCCGGGCCATCGGCCGGCCCGCCGCCCGAACCGCCGTTGGCGCGCCTCGGCCCGGCCCTGTCGGGCGCCCTGTCGGGCTTGATCCTCGAGGATGCCGGACGGCTCCAGCTGCGAGTCGGCGCGGTGGTCCCGCCCGACGACCCGGAGCGACCGTGGCGGGTGCCGCTCGCGGTGCGGGCCGCGTTCCGGTTCGAACCGGCTCGTGCGGCCGCCATGCGCCCGAACGAGCTCGCCGAGACGGTGCTGGCCGCCTTCGCGCGCGCCGTCGAACGCCTGGCCAAGTGAGCGTCGGCGCGACGCTGGTCGCGGCCCTCCTCGCCGTCCTCGACCGGCCGTCGACCTGGGCCCTCGGGCTCGCCGGCTTCCTCGTGCGAGGCGGTGTGGTGCTCGTCGCCGCCCCGATCGTGGTCCTGCCGACCGCCGGCGGGTTGGCGAACATCCTGGCCCCGCTGCTCGAGGACGTCGCGTTCGGGCGGCGCACGATCGAGTTGGCCGGAACGGTCGCGATCGCCCTCGCCGGTGTCGTGGTCTGGGTGGTCGGCGGTGGCCTGCTGGCCGCGCTCGCCGAAGTCGAAGCCGCGCGCCGCGTGGCGGCGGACCTCGATGGACTCCCGCCCGCGGGACCGGTCGTCGGCCGCGCGATCGGGGCCCTGGACCGTGGCTGGCGCGTCGTCGCCGTCCGTCTCGCGGCCCTGTTTCCCTTCGTGCTAGCCCTGGCCTGGGGGGCCTCGCGCATCGCGGCGGTCGGGTACCGCGAGCTGACGGTCCCGTCCGACGTGACGGTTCCGGTGTCCTGGCGGATCGCGATCGGTGCGCCCGACGCCATCATCGGGATCCTCCTCACCTGGCTCGTCGGCGAGACCGTCGGGGCCATGGCGGCACGACGGGTCGCCCTCTACGACGAGCGTGCCCGCGACGCGCTGCGGCAGGCCGTGCGGCGGATCGTCCGCGCACCTCGACGGCCGTTGGGGCTCGCCGCGATCGGCGTGCTCGTCGGCGCGGCCGTCGTGGCGGCGACCGCGCTCGCGACGGGAACGGCGTGGGAAGGGGTGCGGATCGCCTTCGGTCGCGGCGATGCCTCGGCGGCCACGATCGCCCTGCTGGTCGTGTTCGTCGGGCTGTTCGCCGGCGGCCTGCTGCTCATCGGCCTGACCGCCGCGTGGCGAGGCGCGATGTGGACGGTCGAGGCGGTCGCCGAGGAGGACCGGACGTTCGGGGGAGGCACCGGCAGCCGGACGGGGGATAAGCACGGGATCGGCCGTCTGCCAACCTGAGCCACCCGTCGGCCCATGTGGAGGTCCGAGGCGACACGAGGTGATAGATGACCGCTCAGTCGATCGTCTGCGGAGCATGCTCGGCCGAGGTCCCGTACGGCCGGCTGTCGTGCCCCTCGTGCGGCGATCTGCTGGCGTCGGTGACGCGTGGTCGGCGCCGATCGTCGTCGCCCTCCGGACGCGCCGCGTCGACCGTCTCCGGTGAGCCTGGCCCGGCCGTCGCGCCGACACCGTCGGCGCGCCCCGCGATCGTCGTCGCGCCGGCGTCGACGATCGACGTCGACGCCGGGTTGCCGTGGACGAACGAGCCCGCGACTGAAACCGAGTCCGCGGACCCGGCCAGCGCGGACGTCGACGTGCCGGTCCCCGCGGCCACGGCGAAGGGTGGCGATGTCGCCCCGACGACCGACTCGTTGTGGGACATCGCCAATTCCGAGACCGACGACGATCCGACGCCGGAGCCGCTGGCAGCCGCCGTACCCGCGCCTCGCTCACCCCTCGGTGCGCCGGCGTTCGCCGGCCCTGGTGCCTACGTGCCGCCGCCTCCGGTGCGCGCCAGCGCCCCGAGCCTGGCACCGGCGCGTGCTTGGGCCGGTCGCGCGGAGATGTCCGGTCTCATGTCCGGTGCCGACGTCGCGTCCCGGGCTGGGTCTGAGCAGCACGCTGCCGCCCTGCCCGATGGCCCGGCGCGACTCGCCGAGTTCACGGGCTGGCTGTCGGTCGCCGGCGCCGCCCTCGCCGCGGTCGGCTTCCTCCTGCCGTGGGGCGTGGTGATGATCGGCTCGACGGGCGCAGGCTACTTCGATCGCTGGGGCCTGGCCGGTCCGGCCCACGTCGTCGTGGCGGGCGGGCTGCTGGCCGTCATCGCCCTGGCGTTCATCAAGAACGACATCGCTCCATGGATCCGGGTCGGGCTGCCGGGCCTCGGGTTCGGTGCCCTGCTGCTCGGCCTGGTCTGGCCGTATCTCCTCGGCCCGCTCGGGTCGGGCCCGGGCGCCCTCATCGTCGTCGTCGGATCGATCGCGCTCACGGTCTCGGGCATCCTGGCGCTCGCTGGCGACCGTCACGCGGGGACCGATCGCCCCGTCTGAACCTGGCCGGCGGCGCACACCGCTGCGAGCGGGAAGCCGGGGGACCCCTGCTACACTGCCCCCGATCAACCGTCCGGAGGGATTCCACCGCTATGGGTCAGCGACGCGCAGATGCCTGAGATCCTCGACGGCATCGGCAAGACGATCGGCGACATCGTCGACAGCCCCGTCGTCCAACTCGGCTCAAGGTTGATCTTCATCTACATCGTGATCCTGTGGATCGCCACCGCGTATTGGGCGTTCCGGGACATGCAGCAGCGGTCCGACAACGCGATCCTGCCCTACCTCGTCGCCGCGGGGATCATCCTCTTCACCCCCTTCCTGTTCATCTTCGCGGTGTGGGTGTACAAGATCGTCCGCCCGCACGAGAAGGTCGGCGAGGTGTGGGAGCGCAATCTCGCCGAGGAGGCCCTGCTCAACGAGGTCGAGGCGGTCCACCACTGCCCGACGTGCGAGCGGCGCATCGACGAGGAATGGATCATCTGCCCGTCGTGCCGCACGCGCCTCAACCGCGTGTGCCCCAACTGCTCACGCCTCGTCGGGCTGGATTGGTCGCTGTGCGCGTGGTGCGGCAAGGACTTCGAGCGTCGTGACCTCGCACCCGCCGGGATGATCCAGCAGCTGCCATCGGGTGCCGACGCCACCAGCCGGATCTCGTCACCGGCACCGGGCGCTGCAGCGAGCCTGCCGGCGGCGATCCAGCGCTCCGTCCGGTCGCGCGGCTCGCGCCAGTCCCGCTCGGCGACCGCGCAGGATCCACTGCCCGAGCGTTGACGGACCCGGCTCCAGACGACCCGGCAGGACCGGACGGACCGCGGCGCCCCGGCGCGTCGACCTTCACGATCGAGGGGCGCTCGGCGCCCGGCCTCTTCGTCCTCGGCTGGCTCGCCACGCTCATCGGTCTCGGCGCGGTCGTCGTCGCCCTCATCTCCGGGTTCGGCCTCGCGCGCCAGGTCCTCCTCATCGGTGGACTCATCGTCCTGTCCGTCGGGCTGATCGCCGGCGCCGGCGCGCAGGCGATCGAGCGGCGCGCACGCGGCCTACCCTACTCGGGTCCATCACCATTCCTGCTGTTCGCGGCGGCCATCCCCGTCTACGGGCTCGGCGCCGTGATCCTCGGAGCGGTGTTCCTGGTGGCGGGCCTCGACCTCGACGGACCGCTCGCGCGGCTCGCCTCGCTGGTCGTCCAGGCGCTGGTGTACGTCGGCCTCATCCGGCTGCTCGTGGTCGACACCGGGGCGCTGTCGTGGGCCGACATGGGCATCCGCCGCCCGGATGACCGTGCGCTGCGCGAGCTCGGCCACGGGGCGATGTGGGCGGGCGGCGCGATCGTCGTCACCATCCCGGTCGCGCTCCTGATCTCGGCCGTCCTGCCCGTTCTCCCGACGAGCCCGCTGCCCCCGACCGGGGACCTGACGGGATTGCTGGTCAACCTTGTCGCCGGTGCGATCGTGGCGCCGATCGGCGAGGAACTGCTGTTCCGCGGCCTCGCCACCACGGCGTGGCTCCGTGGGATGGGCGAGCGACGCGCGCTCATCCGGGCGGCGGTCTTCTTCGCCCTCGCCCACGTCCTCACGATCGGCGGGACCGCGGCCGGTCCTGCGGCCGCCCTGGCGCTCGCCGCCTTCCTCGGCAGGCTGCCGGTGTCGTTCATCCTCACGTGGCTGTTCATCCGCCGTCGCTCGATCTGGGTGCCGATCGGGCTGCACGCCGCGTTCAACGCGATCTTGCTGATCCTCGCGGAGGTGGCGGTGCGCAGCGGTGCCGTGCCGGCGTGACGCGGGGGTCACCGCGGCGCCACACCCACTTGCCACCGACCGACGCGAAGCCGCCGCCAACGGCGCGATGAGCCCGCGGTGATGATCCCTCGCTAGGCTGCGGTCGTCCTCGAGGTCCGGATGGCGGGAGGAATCGGCGGGCTCTCGTCGTCCGGGCCCGGGGACGCCGGACTCCCTTCACAGCCGGAGGCCGCGGTGCTGGGAACGACCGATCGATCGCGCCCTCCGGGTCATGCGATCCGCGAGCTGCCGCCGGCGGAACGGCCGCGCGAGCGACTCGCGCTGCGCGGTCCGGGCGGCTTGACGAGCGCCGAGCTCATCGCCCTCCTGTGGGGCACCGGCGTGCGCGGTCGATCGGCTGTCGACATCGCCACGGACGCGCTGGCGGCGCACGACGGGCTCGCAGGTCTCGCGCGCGCCACGGACATCGAGCTCGGCGCGTTGCCCGGCATCGGCGCCGCCAAGGCCGCCCAGCTGGTCGCGGCGTTCGAGCTCGGGCGACGCCTGCTGGCGGACTGGCCGACCGCGCGCTGGTCGATCCGCGGCCCGAGCGACATCGCCGACCGCCTCGTGCTCCAGATGGGCGCCCTCGAGCGCGAGGAGCTGCGCGTCGTCATCCTCGACACCAAGAACCACGTCCTCCGCGTGGCGACGGTCTACCAGGGCAACATCTCGGCGTCGTTGGTCCGGGTCGGGGAGCTCTTCCGGGATGCGGTCAGGCTCAGCGCCGCCAGCGTCATCCTTGTCCACAACCACCCGAGCGGAGACCCGACCCCGTCGCCGGACGACCTCCATCTGACCGCTGAAGCCCTGGCTGCCGGTCGCCTGCTCGACATCGGCCTGCTCGACCACCTCGTCATCGGCCATGATGCCTACGTCTCGTTGCGTGACCGCGGCGTCGCCTTCGACCGGCCAGCTCGCCCGTCCGCGCCCTGACTGCCGCTCCGATCGGGCGTCCGGGAGGCCTCTGGTAGACTGCGCGGGCCTATTCGGCCCCCAACCTGCTGACCCCCATCGCGACCCGGCCACGATCCCGGCCCGACGTCGCGAGCGACCCTACCGACCACGAGGACCCGCTCCGCAGCATGCTCGACCGCCTCCTCGGCCTGTTCTCGCGCGACATCGGAATCGACCTCGGGACCGCCAACACTCTGGTCCACGTGCGCGACCGCGGCATCGTCATGAGCGAGCCGTCGGTCGTGGCCATCGACGCCAAGACGAAGCGGGTCCTGGCGATCGGCGCCGAGGCGAAGCGCATGGTCGGCCGGACGCCGGCCAACATCATCGCGGTGCGCCCGCTGCGTGACGGAGTCATCAGCGACTTCGACGTGACCGAGCAGATGATCAAGTACTTCGTGAACCGCGTGCACGATCGGATCGGGCTCGATCCCGCGGCCGCGGATGCTGCTCGGCATCCCGTCCGGCGTCACCGAGGTCGAGAAGCGCGCCGTTCGCGATGCCGCGCTCAACGCGGGCGCCCGCTGGGCCCGGCTCATCGAGGAGCCGATGGCCGCCGCGATCGGTGCCGGCCTGCCGGTCAGCGAGCCGTCGGGCAGCCTCATCGTCGACATCGGCGGCGGGACGACCGAGGTCGCGGTCATCTCGCTCGGCGGCATCGTCGTCAGCCGCGTCGATCCGCATCGGTGGCGACGAGATGGACCAGGACATCGTCACCTTCGCCCGGCGCGAGTACAACCTGTTCCTCGGCGAGCGGACGGCGGAGGACATCAAGATCGCCATCGGCTCGGCCTACCCCGGCGAGTGGGACGCCCAGCGCGTCACGCTTCGTGGCCGTGACCTCCTGACCGGCCTGCCGCGCAGCGTCGAGGTCGGTGCCGACCAGATCCGCGAGGCCATCGAACCGTCGGTCGCCCAGATCATCGACACCGTCAAGGACACGATCGAGGAGACGCCGCCGGAGCTCGTGGCCGACATCATGGATCAGGGCATCGTCGTGGCCGGTGGCGGCGCGCTCCTGGCCGGCCTCGATCGGCGCATCGCCGAGGCGACCCAGATGCCCGTCCACATCGCCGACGACCCGCTGACCTGCGTGGCGCGCGGCACCGGCGTGGTCCTCGAGGAGCTCGACGCCATGGACCGCGTTCTCGTCGCCGAGACCTACTCGCGGCCGCCGCGCTGAAGGACCTCGCGCCGGCTTGACCGCCGGCCGATGATCGCGATGGGATGACGACACTCTCGACCGACCGGATCCTCCGCCGCCGGGGCATCGTCTACACGGCGCTGCTCGCCCTGTGCTTCGTGCTCATGGCGGTCTCGTCGAACCCATTCGTCCGCGAGCTGCAGAGCGGGCTCGGCTTCGCGTTCCGCCCGATCCAGGGCGTGCTGACCGATGTCGCCAGCGGGATCGCCTCGATCGGGGCGTCCGTCGCCGAGATCGACCGCCTGCGCGTGGACAATGGCTCGCTGCGCGCCGAGAACGAGCGGCTCGACGAACGAGAACATCCGGCTCGCAGGAGATCGCCCGCGAGAACACCCAGCTGACGGATCTCCTGCAACTCCGCGCCGGCTTCGAGTTCCAGACGGCCGCCGCGCACGTCATCTCGCGCGAGTCGTCCGAGTTCCGGCGGGTCATCTCGCTCGACAAGGGCACAGAAGCCGGCATCAGCGTCGGCGACGTCGTCGTGGCCGGCGGTGGTGCCCTGGCCGGCCGGGTGACCGACGTCGGCCCGGACAGCTCGACGGTCGTGCTGCTCAGCGACGGGACGTCGACGGTCATCGGGCAGCTCGTTTCGAACGCGGCGCGCGGCACGGTCATCGGCCAGCTGGGCGGCGTGCTCGTCATGGAGCAGATCGACGCCGGCGACGAGGTCGACCCGGGCGACGAGGTCGTCACGTGCCGGGATCGAGCTCGGTGGCGGGGTGCGCTCTCCGTACCCCAAGGGCCTGCTCATCGGCCAGGTCGTCGACGTCCGGCGCGACGCGAACGCGGTCGTCCAGACGGCATACCTGCAACCGGCCGCGGACTTCGAGAAGCTCGAATACGTCCTGGTGATCCTCGACTACGAAGGCGGCCTGCCACCGATCGAGGAGCAGCCCGTCGACTGCACGGACCCGGAGGGCGGCGGGACGCTGCCCGAAGGCGAGCAACCGTGCATCCCGCCGACGCCCAGGCCATCGGCGAGCCCGAGATAGCGTCCACGGCCGGCCGCGGGCCGGCCCTACCCGACGGGCCCCGCTGCTACCCTTCGGCGCGATGAAGGGCATCGTCCTGGCCGGCGGCACGGCGACCCGCCTCTTCCCGCTCACCATCGTCACGAACAAGCACCTGCTGCCGATCTACGACCGGCCGATGATCTACTACCCGATCGAGACGCTGGCGGGTATGGGCATCCGCGAGGTGATGGTCGTGGTCGGCGGCAAGAGCGTCGGCGACGTGGTCGAGCTGCTCGGCGACGGCTCCCACTTCGGGCTCGATCTGACGTACCGCTACCAGGCCGGCGCGCACGGGATCGCGCAGGCCATCGGGCTGGCGCGCGACTTCGTCGGGTCCGACGCGTTCTGCTGCGTCCTCGGTGACAACATCCTGCGCGGCCCGGCACTGGCCGACATCGCCGCGGAGTTCGAGGCCGGCGATCACGGCGCAGGAACACTCCTCTACCGGGTCCCGGATCCGGAGCGGTTCGGCGTCGCCGAGCTCGATGCGACCGGGCGCGTCGTGCGCTTCGAGGAGAAGCCGATCGCGCCGAAGAGCGACCTGATCCCGATCGGGGTGTACTTCCTGCGAGCGGACGCCTTCGGCGTCATCGACAAGCTCGCCCCATCCGGCCGCGGCGAGTTCGAGATCACCGACGTCCTCAACCACTACATCCCGGGCGACCGGCTGTTCACCCGCATCTACGACGGCCACTGGACCGATGCCGGGACGGTCGCCTCGCTCATCCGCGCCGCGGAGCTGGCACGCGACGACGACGCGGCCGGCCGGCTGGCGCCGCCGATCGAGCGGCCGCCGGCATGACCGCGCGATCGTGACCGGGACGTCCGGCGCGTATCGCCGCCTGCTCGTGACCGGCGGTGCCGGCTTCATCGGCTCGTGCTACGTCCGCGACGTCCTGGCCCGCCGCGATGGAACGACCATCACGGTCCTCGACAAGCTGACCTACGCGGGCAACGAGGCCAACCTCGCGCCGGTCGAGCAAGACGCCGAGCAGGCAACCCGGCTCAGCTTCGTGCGGGGCGACATCGCCGACCCCGATGTGGTCGGGCCGCTCGTCGCCGACGCCGATGCCGTCGTCAACTTCGCGGCCGAGTCCCACGTCGACCGATCGATCCTCGATCCGGAGGCGTTCCTGCGGACCGGGGTCATCGGCGTCCACGTGCTGCTCGAGGCGTGCCGCACCGCCGGACATCGACCCCGCTTCGTCCAGGTGTCGACCGATGAGGTCTACGGCTCGGTCGAGGACGGTCACTCCCGCGAGGACGACCGGCTGGCCCCGCGCTCGCCGTACGCCGCGGCCAAGGCGGCCGGCGAGATGCTCGTGCGCAGCTACGTCGTCACCCACGGACTCGACGCCGTGGTGACCCGAGGCTCGAACACGTACGGCCCGTACCACCACCCGGAGAAGCTCATCCCGCTCTTCGTGACCAACGCGATCGACGACCTGCCGCTGCCGCTCTATGGCGATGGGCTGCAGCGCCGCGACTGGCTGTATGTCGCCGACCACGCCGACGCGGTCGATCATGTCCTGCGTCACGGTGTCGCCGGGGAGACCTACAACATCGCGGGCGGTGTCGAGATGACGAACAAGGACACCGTGCGCCTGCTGCTCGACCGGCTCGGCAAGCCCTGGTCGCTCGTCCGCCATGTCGAGGATCGGCCGGGTCACGACCGGCGCTATGCGATGGACGGGGGCAAGCTCGCCGCGCTCGGCTGGCGTCCGCGGACACCGTTCGAGGACGGGCTGGCGCGAACGGTCGACTGGTTCGTCGCCAACGAGGCCTGGTGGCGGGCCGCACGGTCCGGTGACTGGGACGACTACTACGAGCGGCAGTACGGGGCGCGTCTCCGGACGGCTGGTTGATGCGCGTCGCGGTCACCGGCGCCAACGGGCGTCTCGGCGGGGCGCTGGTGCGTGCCCTGGGCGATGCCGCCTTCGTCGGGCCGGCCGGGCCGATCCCCTGGACGCGCGACGACCTCGACCTCGACGACGCCGCACGCACGGCCACCCCATTGCTCGATCGGGACCGCCCCGAGGTCGTCGTCCATACCGCGGCCTGGACCGACGTCGATGGCTGCGCCCGCGAGCCGGACGTCGCGATGCGCCGCAACGGCGAGGCCACCGGCGCGCTCGCCGCGTTGTGCGCCGAGCGAGGGATCGACCTCGTCACGATCTCGACCAACGAGGTGTTCGACGGACGTCGCGACCATGATCGCGGCTACCGGCCCGACGACGCCCCGGCACCCGGCAACGCCTACGGCCGGTCCAAGCTGACCGGCGAGCACGCGGCGATCGACGCCTACGAGCGGACGGCCGCGCACGGCTTGCTCGGCATCGTGCGAACGGCCTGGCTGTACGGCCCGCCCGGCGACGACTTCCCGCGCAAGATCGTGGCGGCCGCGGATCGGGCGGCGGCCACTCGCAAATCGCTCCGTCTCGTCGACGACGAATGGGGCTCCCCGACGTATGCCGCTGACGTGGCCGAGGCCATCGTCGAGCTCCTTGCGGAGAACGCCCACGGCGGGCGCCACCACCTCGTCAACGGCGGGATCGCCAGCCGAGCCGACTGGGCTGAGGACGTCCTGGCCCGAATCGGGGTCGACGTCCCGACCGAACGGGTCTCGGGCGATGCGTGGGAGCGGGCTTCGCGACCCCCGCCCTGGGGCGTGCTCGAGGCGACCGGCCTCCCGTCGGGCGAGCCGATGCGGGCGTGGACCGCGGCGATGGCCGACTACGCGCCGGTCCTCGCGCGCGACCGGGCGCGACCGACGACGGCTCGATGACGCTCGAGCGCCCCGCCTCGATCCTGCCGGGCGTGCGCTATGGCGCGATCGCGCGTTTCGCCGACGAGCGAGGCGCCTTCCGCGAGCTGTGGCGCGACGCCGAGACCCGGGCCATCGACCCGGCCCATGCGGGGGCCGCCCCGGGCGACCGGCCGCGCTTCGTGCAGGCCAACCTGTCGGGCTCCGCGGCCGGCGTCCTGCGCGGGCTGCACCTCCATCGCCGCCAGCTCGATCGCTGGCTCGTGACGCGCGGCCGGGCATTCGTGGGTCTCGTCGACGTCCGGCCGATGCTCGCCAGCGGCGCCCGCCCGGCGGTCGAGACGCGCGAGCTCGGCGAGGACGACTGGGTCGAGATCCCAGTCGGCGTGGCGCACGGGTTCCTGGCTCTCGAGCCGCTCGACCTCGTCTACCTCGTCACGACCGCCTACGACGGAAGCGACGAGTACGGCTTCGCATGGGATGACCCGCTCGCCCGTGTCCCGTGGCCCGCCGGCGCGAGTGCGACCGGCGGTCCGATCCTGTCCGAACGCGACCGGACGAACCCTGCGCTCGAGGACCTGGTCGCCCGGCTGCGCGAGGCCGACTGACGCTCGCCCGGGACCCGCATCCGACGGCCCCGCCGACGACCCGTTGCGCGCACGCGACACGCTCCCCGGCGCGCGACATCCCCAGTCCTCACCAACGCCTACCGGACGTCTCGTCCCCGCGCCCCGATGTGGCTAACGGGGCGGGACCATCCCGCGGTAGAGCGTCGGTGACCGCTGCGCGAGGCTGGACGGGTCAGCGAACCCCATTCCCCAGGAGCTTCGGTGCATCGACTCATCGCCGTACTGCTGCTTGCCCTGACCGCCGTGACGGGGGCCTTGTCCGCCCCGGCACCGGCGCGGGCCGCGGCCGCCCTCAGCCCCGCAAAGGTCGTCATCGTCGTCGGTGCGACGCATGGCGCGACGGCGAGCTATCGACGCTATGCCGATGCGGCCTACGCCGAGGCGATCAAGTACACGCCGAACGTCGTCAAGGTCTACAGCCCGAACGCGACCTGGTCACGGGTCAGGTCGGCGGCCGTCGGGGCGTCGGTCCTGATCTACATGGGCCACGGCAACGGCTGGCCGAGCCCGTACACCTATGACCCGAAGTACACGACGAAGGACGGCCTCGGCCTCAACTACGACCTGAACGGCGACGGCCGCCTGTCCGACAACGAGAACAAGTACTACGGCGAGCCCTACGTCAAGACGCTCGACCTCGCCCCGAACGCGATCGTCCTCCTGCATCACCTGTGCTACGCGTCGGGGAACTCGGAGCCGGGACACACCCAGCCGACGACGGGTGTCGCGCGCCAGCGGATCAGCAACTACGCGGCGGGCTTCCTGCAGTCCCGCGCCCAGGCCGTCCTCGCCGACGGCCACCGCGGCCCGGTCGACTACATCCGCGCCCTGTTCACGACGGACCAGTCGATCGAATCGATGTGGCGGACCGCGCCCGGCAACAACGGCCACGCGACCGCGTTCACCTCGTCGCGGACGCAGCGGCGTCCGCGCGCTGATGGACCCCGAGGGCACGTCGAGCGGGTTCTACCGCTCGCTCGTCACCGACCCGACCCTGACCACGACGATGGTCACCGGGGTCGTCGACACCAGCCGTGATCCGGGGGCACTCATCGTCCCCGGGCGCGCGTCGGTCGCCACGGACGGTGCACCGCTCTACCCCGACGAGGAGACGGCCTCGGCCGGCACGCTCGATGCGGCGTCCGCGATGCCGGCGGGTACCCGGCTCCGCGTCCTCGCCCGATCGAGCCACAACGCGTCCGACGGGGCTGCCCTGTACGACGTCGAGGGCCTCGACGACCCATCCGATCGCGGCCTGATGCGGGGCCCCGACCTCCTGCCGCGGGACAGCGCCGCACCCCGCGTGGTCGCCGTCGCCCCAGCGAGCCCGCTCGTCTCACCGAACGGGGACGGCACCGCCGACACGGTCGAGCTCAGCGCGGCGCTGTCAGAATCGGCGAGCTGGCGCTGGCGCGTCGAGGACGGCGACGGAGCGACCATCTTCGAAGCGACCGGCGATGGCGCCGATCCGTCGGCCACCTGGGACGGCCGGTCGGGCGGCAGCGCCGTCGCCGACGGCACGTACACCTACCGAATCGAAGCCACGGACGGATGGGCCAATGCCGGTTCGCGCACCGGCTCCGTCCGTGTCGACACGACCGGTCCCGGGTTGACCGGCGTGACGCCGGCCGACGGCAGCGTGACGTGGTTCGCGCCGAACGGCGATGGCGTTCGCGACACGGTCGCACTCGGTGGCACCAGCAGTGAAGCCGGCACGATCCAGGTCCACGTCCGCGACGCCGACGGCAGCGTCGTGCGCTACTTCAGCGTGACGGCCGGGCTCGCTCCGGTGGCCCTGTCGTGGGACGGCAAGGGCAATGACGGGCAGGTCGTCCCCGATGGGCTGTACGACGTCCGCCTCACCCCGCGCGACGGGGCCGGCAACAGCGGCGTCGGCGTGACCCGCTCCATCGGCGTGGCCGCCCTGCTCGGCTCCGTGGCGACGTCGAAGACGCTCTTCTACCCGCAGGATCGTGACTCGCTGTCGACCGGGACCCGCCTGTCATTCACACTCGCCCGCGCGGCGACCGTCACCTGGACGATCCGCGACGCGACCGGGGCGGTCGTCGTCACCCTCGCCGACGCCGAAGCGATGCCGACGGGCGCGGCGAGCCGGACCTTCTACGGGCGTCGGGCCGACGGCTCGATGCTGCCGACCGGTCGTTACTCGAGCTACGTCACGGCGACTGACGGGACCGTGACCTGGAGCCAGCTCGCGAACTTCGAGATGTCGGCGTTCAGCATCCGGCCGTCGGGGTCGTATGCGACGCGCGGGCGCTCGATCTCGGTAAGCGCAGTCTCGGCCGAGACCCTCAGTACCGTGCCGCGGCTCTACGTGACGCAGCCCGGCAAGGCGACGTGGTGGGTGACGATGACCCGCAGCAGTGGCCTGACGTACCGCGCCACCGTCACCCTCAAGACCGGTGCCGCGGCCGGGCAGGTGACGTTCAAGGTGGTCGCCTACGACAGTGCCAGGCGTTGGCAGAGCTCGAGTCTGCGCTTCCCGCTGCGCTAGTCCGGACCGTCGCGCACCGCCCAAGACCGCCCCGTACCGGGCCGCACCGGGACCTTCGGAGCCTTGCCACGTTCGGCCGATGGCGCGTAGCGTCAACGGTCCGAACTGCGAGGTCCGCCGTGCCCCACACCAGCCGCCGCTCGGCATCGACACCCCGCTCCACGCTTCGAGCCGGCACCCTGATCCTCGTGGTCGCCGTCCAGTCGATGGCGCCGTCGTGGGCGATGGCGAGTCCGGCGACGGGCGTCGCAACGGGGCCGACCGGGACACCGGAGGCTCGCGCGTCGACGGCGGCGGCCGGCCTCGAGCCGACGATCCACTGGCAGGAGGCCGCCGCCCACGAGCACGATCGGATCGCGTTCAAGGCCGGGGATCGGGTCACGGTGCCCTTCCGGCCCCGCTCGGGCGACCGCTGGACGGTCGGCGGGGTCGTGCCGCGGGTGCTGCCGGCCGGCCGTCTCGACGGGGGGCGGATGCGGGCCATCGACCCGGATCCAGCACCGGCGGCCCGACCCGAGCGCCCGGTCGCGGAGCCGGCGACCACCGTCGAAACCAGCCACGCCCGCTCGACCGGCTCGGACCGGTCCGCAGCGCGCACGCTGCAGGCGCCGGTCGATCCCGGTGCGCTGCGGCGCGAGGTGTTCGGGTTCCTGCCGTACTGGCAGGTCAACGCCAGCACCCTGCGCATCCAGTACGACAAGATCTCGACCATCGCCTACTTCGGGGTCGGGGCGGACGCGGCCGGCAACCTCCAGAAGCGCAACGCCGATGGCTCGACCACGACCGGATGGAGCGGCTGGACCAGCTCCAGGCTCACGTCGATCATCGATGCCGCGCATGCCAGCGGGACGCGCGTCGTGCTGACCGTCCAATCCTTCGCCTGGAACTCGACGGGCCGGGCCCGGCAGAAGGCGCTGCTTGGCAGCTGGACCGCCCGCCAGAACCTCGCCCGCCAGATCGCCGCGGCCGTGCGCGATCGCGGAGCGGATGGCGTCAACCTCGACTTCGAGCCGCTCGTGTCGGGCCGCGAGGGCCAGTTCACGGCCCTCGTCCGCTCGATCCGGACCGAGCTCGACCGGGTGCACCGCGGCTACCAGCTGACCTTCGACACGACCGGCTACATCGGCAACTATCCGATCGAAGCTGCCACGAAGTCCGGCGGCGCCGACGCGATCTTCATCATGGGCTACGACTACCGCGGGTCGAGCAGCAGCCCGGTCGGCAGCGTCGCGCCGCTGTCGCGGCCGGGCTACGACATCCGCGACACCGTCGCCGCCTACGTGGCGCGGGTGCCCGCCTCGAAGTTGATCCTGGGCGTCCCGTACTACGGCCGGGCCTGGTCGACGGCCAGCTCGGCGATCCACGGCCGGAACATCAGCGGCACGCGCTATGGGCCGTCGTCGACGGTCACGTACACCAGCGCGCTGCCGTTCTTCGCGGAGCACGGCAAGCGCTACGACACGAGCGAGCAGGTGGCCTGGACCGTCTACCGGCGGCAGCACTGCACGTCGACCTACGGATGCCAGAACCCCTGGCGGCAGCTCTACGTCGATGACGCACGCGCCCTCGGCGCCAAGTACGACCTGGTGAACCGCTACGGCCTGCGCGGTGCCGGCATCTGGGCCCTTGGCTATGACGGCACTCGGCCGGAGCTGTGGGACGCCATCGGGGCAAAGTTCATCACCGACAGCGTGCCGCCGACGATCAGGACCGGGTCGGTGTCGGCGCCGATGTTTTCGCCGAACGGCGACGGCCGCCTGGATAGCACGACCGTGCGCATGACGGCGAACGGCCTCGTCCGCTGGGGCTACCGCGTCCAGGCCGTCGTCGGCTCGAGCCTGGGACCGAACCTGCGCAGCGGGACCGTGCCCGGCAGGAACGTGGTCTTCACCTGGAACGGCCAGGACTCGACGCCGGCCGTCGTCGCCGACGGGACCTACCGCGTCACGTTGTGGGCCGAGGACGCCTCGGCGAACCGGGCCGAACGGGCCGCCACGGTCGTGGTCGACGCCCGGCCGGCGGCGCTGACGCCGACGGTGTCCCGTGGCTTCCTCACGCCCGATGGCGACGGTCAGTCCGACAGCCTGCCGCTGGCCTGGACCTCGAACGAAGCCGTCGTCGGCTCGACGCGCGTCCGCGAGGCCGGCGGCTCGGTGCAGCGCTCCTGGCCGTTCACGACCCGGTCGCGCTGGAACGGGGTCTGGGACGGCCGCGGCCCCGGGGGTGCCACGGTCAAGGACGGGCGCTACCTGCTCGAGGTCCAGGCCCGCGATCGGGCGGGCAACCCGACGACGAGCACTCGCCCGTTCATCGTCGATCGGACGATCCGCTCGGTTCGCTGGTCGGACGGTTCGTTCGACCCGGGTGCTGGCCAGCGCAGCCAAGTCCGCATCGACCTCCGCCGCGCCGCACTGGTCTCGGTGCGCATCTACCGGGGCAGCACCCCGGTCCGCATCGTGTGGACCGAGCGGTCCTTGGCGGCGGGCATCCACGCCTGGAACTGGAACGGCCGCACCGCGACCGGCGCCGTCGTCGCGCCGGGGACATACCGGGTCGTGGTCTTCACCACGAGCTGGCTCGGCGAGACGTGGTCGACCCGGAACGTCGTCGTCGAGAAGCCTTGAGCCCGGCGCCCGACACTACACTGCCGGCCATGACCAGCGAGGGCGCCGCCGGGGCCGGGACGTGGGTCGTCCTGCCGACCTACGACGAGGCCGACAACATCCGGCCGATCACGGCGGCGATCCTCGACGCCCTGCCCGAGGCGACCCTGCTGGTCGTCGACGACGGCTCGCCCGACGGCACCGGCCGGATCGCCGACGAGCTGGCTGCCGGCGATCGGCGCATCCGCGTGCGGCATCGGGCGGCCAAGCAGGGGCTCGGCCGGGCGTATCTCGATGGCTTCGGGATCGCGCTCGAGGGCGGTGCCACGACCGTCGTCCAGATGGACGCCGACTTCAGCCACGACCCGGCGGTCCTGCCGCGCCTCGTCGGACCGGTCGTGGACGGCACGGCCGACCTCGTCATCGGCTCGCGCTACACGGCCGGTGGCGGCGTCGAGGACTGGGGCATCGGCCGGCGGGTCATCTCGCGGGGCGGTTCGCTGTTCGCCCGGACGGTGCTCGGGCTCGGCCCACGCGACCTGACCGGTGGCTTCAAGGCGTGGCGCGCGACGACGCTCGCGGCGGTGCCGTTCGACGGCGTCCACGCCGGCGGCTATGTCTTCCAGATCGAGATGACCTTCCGGGCAAGCCGCGCCGGAGCACGCATCCGCGAGATCCCGATCACGTTCCGAGATCGGCGCGTGGGCCACAGCAAGATGTCGCGCCGCATCGTGGTCGAGGCCCTGGTGGTCGTCGTCCAGCTCCGGCTCGAGGACCTCCGGACCCGATGGCGGGGACGCCGCCAGACCACATGACCACCGTCCGGGGGATGCGCGTCGTCATGGACGTGCGCGCCCTCCAGGAGCCGAGCGCGCGCCCCGCGGACCGCGGCCTACCTCGACGGTCTCCTTGGGGCGTTCGACGCCGACCCGCTGCCGGGCGAGTCGTTCGCGTTCCTGCTCGCCAGCGACGAGGACGACCCGACCCTGCGCTTCCAGCAACTCCAGGTGATCGGGCGACGGCTGCTGCCCCCGACACGGCTGCTGCGCTCGGTGGCCCTGACCATCGATCCGTTCGTCCTGCGAGGCGCCTCGCTGGGTGCCGCCTGGCGGGCCGAGCTCAGCGGCGCCGCGGGGGCGGTGTACCACACGGCCGGCGGCGGTCTGCCCATCGGCTCGTCGCTGCCGACCGTCGCCACGCTCCTCGACCTCGCCCCATGGGAGCTGCCCCGGGCGTTCCAGCGCAGCGCGGCCACGCGCTTCGGTCAGCGGTTGCGCGGTCGCCTCCTGCGAGATGCCGCCGCGGTGATGGTCGGCAGCGACGCCGTCGCCCACTCGGCGCGCCGCCTGCTGCATCTGCGCCGCGACCGCATCCGGGTCGTCCCGCTGGCGGCTCGGCCGGCGTACGCCATCGGACCGGACGCGCTCGCGCGGCGGGCCGGCGACGTCCAGGCGATCGCCACGCGGCTCGGACTGGGCGATCGATACCTCGTCTATCCCGGCCGGCACGACGTCCGCCAGGACGCGGCCACGATGCTGACCGCGCTGGCGTCGCTCGCCCGGGCGCCACGCCCCGACGACCCGGACGACCTCGACGCGGCAGCGCCGTGGCCGCCCCGCGTGCTGGTCGTCGATGCGACACCCGATGACCGTGCCTCGCTGGCCCGGATCGCGGCCCGCCACGGGGCGGGCGATCAGCTGGTCTATGCACCGCAGATCCCCATCGACGATGTCGCCGCCCTCGTGGCCGCCTCGCGCGGCGTGGTCCTGCCGCTCATCGCCGAATCCAGCGGCCTGGCCGCCCTGGATGCGCTGGCCGTCGGCGTGCCGGTGATCGCCTCTGCCGTCGGGGCGCTGCCCGAGATCATCGGGACGGCCGGCATCCTCGTCGAACCGCGCGACCCGAGCCGCCTGGCGGCCGCCATTGCCGCGGCGTGGGGTGACGGACCCGTGCGCCAGGGGCTGGTCGAGGCCGCGCGCGAGCGGGCCGCCACCGGCACGAGGACGTGGGCCGACGTCGCCGCCGACGTCCGGGCGATCTACGCCGAGGTCGGCATCCGCCGCTGACGGTCCATCACGTCCGCTCGTCGCGACGGTCCTGCACGGTCGGGACGTACGGCGGCACCACCCCGTCCTTGATGGTGATCTTCGAGCCGCGCGGCATGACCTGGACGAAGGTCTGTCCGACGGTGAGCGTCACGAGCTTGCCGGCCGCATCGTAGAAGCGGGTCGGCCCGGCCATCGAGGCCTTGCGCCACGTGCCCTTGATGGTCTTGCCGTTGGTCGAGATCCAGGCCGGGCCCTTGCCGATGAACTGGGCCTCGAGCCGGTTCTTGTTGGAGCCGTCGTTCAGTCGTCCGAATGACATCACCATGATGACGACGTTCTTGGGCGCCACCGGCTTGTCGGTCCCGCGGTCGACCTGGCGCTTCTCACCGCTGACCGCGCGGCGGTACGTGTTCGACCGACGGTCGTAGCGGTACGTGATCGTGTTCTGGGAGTAGACGACGGTGATCCGCCCGCCCTCGGGCCGCAGCAGGATGTGCTTGTCGGACGCGAATCGCCACGCTGCCTTCATCGCCACGTTCTTGGCGCCGACCCGCTTCGAGAGCTGGTAGAGCTCCTTGCCGCTCGTGTACACGTTGTGCGGGGCGAACCGGTCGCGCGTCCGGTGGAAGTACGTTCCGCCCCAACGGAACTCGTCGGCGTTGTAGACCAGCTGCCCGCGACCCTGCTCGCGCAGCGTGCGCATGGCCTGCGGCGAGCCGCCGACATGGGCATACACGGCCTTCCACTCGGCCGCCCACGCGATGTAGTACTGCCGCGCGCTGCGGACCGGCCCGACGGAGGGCGGGATGCGGTCCTGGAACACGAGCATGTAGCGCGGGATGCCGCCCTCGGCCGGGGCCTGCCAGACGACGGCGGCATCGTTGAACCCGGATTGCGGCCGCGCATCGTGATGGTCGTCGATCATGACGGCGACGGGGTGCCGCGCCGCGACGGCCGGCGTCACCATCCGCCCCGTGAGCGGCGCGGGCACGAGCGTCGGGGTCGGGCTCGGCGGCGGGCTCGGCGGCGGCGTCGGGCTGGGCGATGCCGACGGACTGGGGGACGGGGTCGGCTCGGGGGTCACGACGGACGGCGACGGCGACGCCGACGCCGACGGCGGCATCAGGGCCTGGCTCGATGACGGCCGGGCAGACGGACCGACGGCGCCGGCGAGCACGCCCATGCCGACCCCACCTGCGCCCGCGAGCACGAGCGCCCAGACGAGGACCGATCTCCCAGCGTTCGACCGGCGTACCGCCACGTGACCCCTCGGTGCCATCCGCGCGACGCGCCACGGTCGCGGTCGGATGCGGCAGGATAGACCATCGCGACGTGCAGGACGTCCTGGGCGTAGGCTGCGCGCATGGACGAGACCAGCGCCACAGCGAACGCATCCACGACAGCGACACCGAAGAAGTCCGACCGCATCGAGCTCACCCAGGGCGGCATCGAGACGGCCGAGGCCGTGTCGATCAGCGTCACCCAGGGCGGCATCTCGACCGCCACGGCGGAGGCGATCGACATCCAGCAGGGCGGCATCGGTCGCGCGAAGGCGACCGACATCGCCGTGACCAACGGCGGGATCGGCATCGCCCAGGGCGATAGCGTTTCGCTCGATCGCGGCCTGATGGGCGCCGCATTCGGGCGTGAGACCCGGATCGTGCAGTCGATGGTCAACATGGTCGGCGGACAGGAAGCCACGGTCGATCAATCGATGGTCGGTGGCGTCGTCGGCGGACACGTCACCATCCGTCAGCCGAGCGCCATCGGCATCCTCATCGCCGGTCGTGTCGAGGGCGACGTCCGCCCCTTGCTCGACTGGCGCGGCGGGCTCGCCGCGGGCCTCGTTGCCGGCGTGATCCTCGGCTTGCTGCGACGTCGCTGACCCGGCAACGGCTCTCGCCGACGATGCCCGACCACCTGGTCGTCGGCGGGGAGCGGGCCACCCCTCGGCTATACTCGGCGTCCCGTCGCACGCACGCTCCTTGTCGTGCGACCGTCGAGGAGCCCGCCTGCGCATGATCGACCCCACCGCCCGGATCCATCCGAGTGCGGATCTCGAGGACGACGTCGACGGTCGGCCCGCGGACCGCGGTCTGGCATCGGGCTCAGGTCCGGACCGGCGCGACGATCGGGGCCGACGGCGTCATCGGTCGGGATGCGTTCATCGACGAAGGGCGTCGTCATCGGCGACCGCGTCAAGATCCAGAACGGCGCGCTCGTCTATCACGGCGTCACGGTCGGCGACGGCGTCTTCATCGGCCCCGGCGCGATCCTGACGAACGACCGCAACCCGCGCGCCGTGACCTCGGCCGGAGAGCTGGCCCGCGCGGACGATTGGACCGTGACCCCGATCCACCTGGCCGACGGGGCGTCGATCGGTGCCGGGGCGGTCATCGTCGCCGGCTGCGACGTGGGCACGTTCGCGATGGTCGGGGCCGGGTCGGTGGTCACCCATCCGGTCCCCGCCCACGCCCTCGTCGCCGGCAATCCCGCCCGACGGATCGGCTGGGTGTGCGCGTGCGGCGCCAAGACTCGAGGACCGGCCCGCCGTCGGGCGGCGTCCGCCGTCCGTCATGCGAGCGCTCGTACGCGTACGTGCCCGATGGCGAGGCCCTCGAGGAGCGCCAGCGAGCCGATCGTCAAGCAGGGAGCGCCGGCATGATCCCGGTCGCCCGTCCCGACATCGGGGACGAGGAGATCGCGGCGGTCACCGAGGTGCTGCGCAGCGGGATGATCGCCCAGGGCAAGCGGGTCGCCGAGCTCGAGGAGCGCTGGGCCGAGTTCGTCGGCGTCCGCCACGCGATCGCCATGGCCAACGGCACGCTCGCGCTGATGGCCATCTACGCCGCCATGGAGCTCGGCCCGGGCGACGAGGTCATCACGGTCAGCCACTCATTCAACGCCACGGGCAGCACCGTCCTGTCGACCGGCGCGACGCCGGTCTTCATCGACATCGAGCCCGACACGTACAACATGGACGCCGGCCGGATCGAGGCGGCCATCACGCCGCGCACGAAGGCCATCTGCCCGGTCCATCTGTTCGGCCTGCCGGCCGACATGGCGGCGATCATGGACGATCGCCGAGCGACACGGCCTCACCATCGTCGAGGACGCGTGCCAGGCCCACGGCGCGACCTTCGACGGTCGCAGGACGGGCAGCTTCGGACACGGGGCGTTCAGCCTGTACGGCACGAAGAACATGACCACCGGCGAGGGCGGGTTCGTCACGACCGATGACGACCGAAATCGCGGACTGGATCCGGCTGTACCGCAACCAGGGCATGCGCGAGCGGTACCACCACGAGATCCTCGGGTACAACTACCGGCTGACCGACATCGGCGCGGCCATCGGCCTCGTCCAGCTCGACAAGCTCGAGCGCAACACCGAACGGCGCCGAGCCATCGCCCGCCGCTACGACGCGGGCTTCGCCGGCACCGCCATCGTCACGCCCGTCGTGCCCGCCGGCCGGACGCACGTCTACCACCAGTACACGGTCGATGTCGGTGATGAGCGCGACGCGATCGTCAAGGAGCTCAGCGAGGCCGGCATCGGGACCGGGATCTTCTACCCGATCCCGGTCCACCGACAGGCCTACATCCTCGAGCGCGGCATCCACGCCGACCTGCCGGTCACGGATCGGGCGGCACGGCGGTCCGTGTCGCTGCCGATGTACCCGGGCCTCAGCGAGGCCGATCAGGCCACCGTCATCGAGGCCGTTCGCGCGGCCGTCGCGCGGCGCGTCCCCGAGGAGAGCGCGGCTCGATGACGAGCCCCTGGTCGCCGGCCGGGGACCGCGACCTGCGCGTCGGCCTCATCGGGCTGGGCTCGATGGGACGCAACCACCTCCGGATCCTCGGCACCATCCCCGGCGCCAGATTGGTCGCCGTGGCCGATCCCGACATCAGCGCGCTGGATGCGGCCACCGCCGGCACGGACGCCCAGGCGTTCGCCGAGCCGATGGCCCTGCTCGCGGAGGCCGATCTCGACGCCGTCGTCATCGCGTCGCCGACCACCACCCACGTGACCCTCGCGCTGGCCGCCATCGAGCGCGGCGTCGCGGCCCTCGTGGAGAAGCCGCTGGCCGCCACGCCCGACGAGGCCGGAGCACTGGCCGACGCGGCTCGCCTGGCCGGCGTGCCACTCCAGGTGGGCCACGTCGAACGCTTCAACCCGGCCGTGCTCGAACTGGGCCGGCTGCTCCACGAGGGCCGCTGGCTGTCGACCGTCTACGCGATCACGAGCCGGCGGGCCGGTCCGTTCCCGGCGCGCATCCGCGACGTCGGCGTGACCGTCGACCTCGCCACCCACGATGTCGACATCCTGTCCTGGATCGCCGGCGAGCGGCCGGTTCGCGTCGTCGCGCAGACCGCCCAGCGCATCCATGCCGAGCACGAGGACCTGCTCTTCGGCCTGATGTCGTTCCCCTCCGGCACGGTCGCGATGCTCGACGTCGACTGGCTCACGCCGGCCAAGCGTCGCCAGCTGACGGTCGTCGGCGAGGAGGGCATGTTCGAGCTCGACTACCTGACGCAGCGCCTGACGTTCACGCGCGGCTCCGACATGACCAACCCGCGGCTGATCGGTGGCTATGCCCCGACCTTCGCCGGCGACGAGGTCGAGCTGCCGGTTCCCAACGCGGAACCGCTCGCCGCGGAGATCGATGCGTTCCTGGGCGTCGTGCGCGCGGGCGGCCGTCCGATCGTCGATGGCGACGACGGGCACTGGGCCGTCGTGCTCGCCCACGCGCTGCTGAAGTCCGCCCGCGAGCAGCGGACCGTCGAGCTGGTGTCGGCGTGAGCCCATCGGCTCGGCCGAGCTCCACGGCCAGCCTGGCCGGTGGCTCGATCCAGCTGCCGCAGCGGCCGTGCCGTCACGGCGCGACCCGTCGGGCCAGGCCGTGGACCGGTGAGCCCGGCACGACCGGGACGGTCGCCGTCGTCGGTGCGGGCAAGATGGGCCTGCCGCTGGCCGCGCAGTTCGCGAACCACGGCTGGGACGTCGTCGCGGTCGACATCGACCCGCGCGTCGTCAGCTCGATCAACGAGGGCCGGTCGCACGTCGGCGAGGAGCCCGGCCTGGCCGAGCTCGTGGAGCGTGTCCACGCCGACGACCGGCTGCGCGCGACCATCGACGGCGCGGAGGCGGCCCGGGCGGCCGATGTCGTCATCCTGATCGTGCCGGTGATGCTCGACGCGTCGCAGCGGCCGGATCACCGCTGGATGGACTCGGCCGTCGAGTCGATCGCACCCGGTATCCACGCCGGGTCGCTCGTCATCTTCGAGACCACCCTGCCCGTCGGCGACACGCGCGATCGGTACGCCCCCCGCCTCGAGTCGGCCTCGGGTCTGCCGGCCGGTGGGCCGGGCGACGAGCGGATCCACGTCGCGTTCTCGCCGGAGCGGCTGTATAGCGGCGCGGCGCTGGCCAACCTCGCCACCTATCCCAAGCTCGTCGGGGGCCTCGATCCGGCCTCGACCGAGCGGGCGGCGGCGTTCTACGAGAGCGTCCTCGATGCCGAGGTCGTGGCGATGTCGTCGGCCGAGGCGGCCGAGTTCTCGAAGCTCGCCGACACCACGTACCGCGACGTCAACATCGCGCTCGCCAACGAGTTCGCCCGCTACGCCGATCGGATCGGCGTCGACATCACCGAGGTCATCGCAGCCGCGAACAGCCAGCCGTACAGCCACATCCACCAGCCCGGTCTGGGTGTCGGCGGCCATTGCATCCCGGTGTATCCGCATTTCCTGCTCGATCGGGCGCCCGAGCTGTCGCTCGTCGCGCGTGCCCGCGAGGTCAATGACGGCCAGGTCGACCGCGCGGTGGAGGCCGTCGAAGCCGTGCTCGGCGAGCTGGCCGGGGCCGGCGTGATCGTCCTCGGGCTGACGTATCGGCACGGCGTCCACGAGCTCGCCTACTCGCGCGCGCTGCCGCTGATCGAGGCGCTCACCGCGCGTGGCGCGCGGGTGCTGGCCTTCGATCCGCTGCTCGACGCCGACCAGGTCGCCCGGCTCGGCGCGACAGCGTGGACATGGGGCAGCCCCGCGCCGGGCGTCGTGGCCGTCGTGACCCAGACGGCGGACCCGGCGTGGCTCGACCTCGACCCGGCCTGGTTCCCCGACCTGCGCATGGTGCTCGACGGCCGGAACAGCCTCTCGGCGATGGTCGACCGCCTCGGCGCCGGGGTCGCCTTTCGCGGCATCGGGGTGCCGGACGAGCGGCGCGCCCCCGTCGCCGTCGACTGACGCACCCTTCGTGCGCATCGTCAGTGTCGTCGGCACGCGGCCGCAGCTGATCAAGGCCGCGGCGCTGGAGCCGGTCCTGCGCGCCCGCTTCGACGCCCAGCTCATCGATACCGGCCAGCATTACGACGATTCGATGGCCGGTTCCTTCTTCCGCGAGCTTGGCCTCGATCGCCCCGAGCACGACTTGGGGATCGGTGGCGGCAGCGGATCCGACCAGACCGGGCGGATGCTGATCGCCCTGGACCCGATCCTCGCGTCGGCGCAGCCGGATGCCGTCATCGTCTACGGGGACACGAACACGACGCTGGCGGCCGCGCTGGTGGCCGCGAAGCTGGGCATCCCGATCGCCCATGTCGAGGCCGGCCTGCGGTCCTTCGACCGGCGGATGCCCGAGGAGATCAACCGCGTCGTGGCCGACCACCTCGCCCGCTGGCGGTTCGCCCCGACGCCGGCGGCGGTCACCAACCTGGCCGCCGAAGGCATCGTCGAGGGCGTCGTCCAGGTCGGTGACGTGATGCAGGACCTGGCGGCCCGGACGGCGCCCTCGGTGCGCGACCCGGCCGTGCTCGCGACCATCGACCCGGCGCTACGCCCCGGTGGCTATCTCTTCGCGACGATCCACCGGGCGGAGAACCGCGAACCGGCGGCCATGCGCGCCTGGGCCGCGCTGCTCGGGGCCGTCGCGGGCACGGATCGCCCGGTGATCCTCGCGCTGCATCCGGGGACGCGGGCCGCTCTCGACGCCGCCTCGATCGAGCTGTCGCCCGACGTCCGGGTCATCGAGCCGCAGGGCTACCGGACCACGCTCGGCCTGCAGCTCCACGCGGCCGCGGTGCTGACCGATTCGGGCGGCGTCCAACGGGAGGCATCGTGGCTCCGGGTCCCGTGTCTGATCCTGCGTGGCACGACCGAGTGGGTCGAGGCCCTCGCCGGCTCGGGCGGCACGATGGTCGTCGTCGGGCTCGATGCGGACCGCGCCCGCGCGGAGCTCGAGCGCCTCGCGCCTCGATCGAGTGCTGCGGCGGCCGCCGAGGCACGTGCCGCCTCCCTGCGCCTAGAGCCGGCGGGCGCGGTCGATGCCATCGTCGCGGCGCTCGGATGAGCGAGGGTCCGGCTTCACGCGCCCAGACCGTCCAGCCACAACGGCTGCTCCTCGTGCTGCCGACCACGGGCGAGTTCGATTCGCGGACGTATCGCATCGCGACGGCCGCCGTGGCCCGCGGCCATCAGGTGACGGTCATCGCTCGATGGAAACCCGGCCTGCCCGAGCGCTCGACCGATCCGGGGGGCTACGAGATCGTGCGCGTCGCCGCCGATCCCGGCGAGGCGCTGCCCGGTCGGGCGCTCGCCCGCGGGACGCTGCACAGGCTGCGGCGAACCCTGCCCACGGGCAACACGGGCAACACGGGCGGGACGGCGGCCGCGGCGGACGCCGCAACGACACCCGCCGATGCCATCTCGCCCCCCGACGTGACCCCCTCGGGCGTGGCGTCACGGTCGCTCGTGCGCCGCCTCGCCAGCCGCGTCGTCCGCCAGTGGTCGATCCTGCTGACCGTTCGGTCGCAGGCGCGGCGCGCGGTGGCGGTCGCGCCGGACGTCGATCTCATCCACGGCATGGCCTACATGGGCATCCCCGTGGCCTTGGCGATCGCCGATCGCCAGTCGCCTCGCCCGAAGGTCGTCTATGACGCGCGCGACATCTACATGGATGCCGCGAACCTGGCGCGCACCCGTGGGCCCGTCCGCATGGCCATCGCGCGCGCCGAGCGGCGCTGGGCGCGTCGGGCCGATCGGGTCATCACCGTGAACCAGCCGTACGCCGACGTCATGGCGGAGCGGTTCGGCGTCCCGGGTCCGCTGGTGGTGATGAACTGTTCGTTCCGGTTCCAGCCGCCACGGCCGCGCGAGCGGCGTTTCCACGAGGTGCTCGGTCTGCCTCCGACCTCCCGAGTGGTCCTCTACCAGGGCGGCTTCTCGCCCGACCGCGGCATCGAGCAGCTGTTGGACGCGATCCCGTCGATCGACGACACCGTGCTCGTCCTGATGGGCTACGGCCACCAGGAGCCGGCCTACCGCGACCGGGCAGCGACCGCCGACCTCGCCGGACGCGTGCATATCCTGCCCGCCGTCCCGCCCGCCGAGCTGCTCGGGTGGGTGGCGTCCGCCGATGTCGTCGCGATGCCGATCCAGCCCACGACGCTCAATCACCGCCTGACGACGCCGAACAAGCTGTTCGAGGCCATGGCGGCCGGGGTGCCGGTCGTCGCCAGCGACCTGCCCGGCATGGCGCCGATCGTCCGCGAGACCGGGTGCGGCCTCGTGGTCGATCCGACCGACCCCGCCGCGATCGCGGCCGCCTGCCGTGCGATCCTCGACGCCCCGCCGGAGCAGGCCGACGCCTGGCGCGAGCGCGCGCTGGCCGGCGCGCACGGCACGTATAACTGGGAGGGCCAGGCGGATCGCCTGTTCGCCGAGTACAGCCGGCTGACCGGCCGCCGGTGGTGACCCGACCCTCGGATCGCACGAGCGGGCCGCGGGTGGTCATGTTCGTCCGCAACGCCTGCACGAACGACGTCCGGGTCCTGCGCGAGGCCGCGACCCTCACGCAAGCGGGCTTCCCGACGACGATCATCGCGCTCCAGCCGGGCGGCGCCGACGCGCCAGCGGACACCGAGGAGCGCGACGGCGTGCCCATCATCCGCGTCGCCGCCCCGTCGGACTGGCGGACCCGCTGGCGTGACATGCGCTACTACCCGTGGCGAACGCTGCGAACGCTCCCGCGGCAGCTGATACGAGCCGTGCGACCGGGCGGAACGGGCGTCGGCGGTGCCCTGACGATGATGCTGCTCGCGCTCGCGACGCTGCCCTACACGCTGATCCAGGCGGGTCGGTACGTGGCAAGCCGGCGGGCGCGGCCGCGACCGCATGACATCGACGACGGCCTCGACCACCTGGCGTGGTGGCGCATGTCCGCCCTCGGCTGGGCGACCGCAGCCGCCGCCGCGGCACCCGCAGCCGATGTCTACCACGGCCACGACCTGACCGGCCTGCCGGCGGCCGTCCGCGCCGCGGCGGGAGGGAAGGCCGCACGGGTCGTGTACGACAGCCACGAGCTGTTCCTCGACGCAGGCGCCGAGGCCCGCCAGCCCTGGTGGGTGCGCCGCATCCTGCGATCCCTGGAGCGCCGCTGGATCGCCGCGGTGGCCGGCCTCGTCACGGTCAACGCGTCGATCGCGGAGGCCCTATACCGGCGGTACGGCGGTCCGCCTGCGGTCATCGTCCGCAACGCGCCGCCCCGTCAGCCGCTGATGGCCGAGCGACCGGATCATCTCCGGGCCGCGGCGTACATCCCGGCGAGCAGTCCGGTGATCCTGTACCACGGCGGCTTCCAGCGCGACCGCGGGCTCGAGGTCCTGGCCGAGGCGATGGTCGATGACCGGCTCCGCCAGGCGCACCTGGTCTTCCTCGGTTTCGGGCCGCTCGAGGCGACGTTGCGGGCCACGAGCGAGGAACCCCGCTTCGGCGGGCGGCTGCACGTGCTCCAGGGCGTGCCGGCCGACGAGCTGCTCGGCTGGGTCGCGTCCGCGGACGTCTCGGCCATGCCCAACCAGCCACGCACCCTCAATGAGCGGCTGTCGACACCGAACAAGCTGTTCGAGAGCCTGGCCGTCGGCACGCCCGTGGTCAGCAGCGATTTCCCGGAACGCCGTCGGATCGTCGTCGACGACCCGGATGGCCCGCTCGGTGCGGTCTGCGACCCGACCAGGCCGGCTCCGCTCGCGACGGCGCTCGCCGACGTGCTCTCCCTCGATGCGGCCGCGATGGCCGATCTTCGGGGGCGCTGTCAGCGGGCGGCTCATGAGCGCTACAACTGGGAGACCGAATCGACTGGCCTCCTCGACCTGTACCGGGGCCTGGCCGGCTGATGGCCGCCCGCGTCCTCGTCGTGGCGCGGGGCTTCCCGTCGTACGACGCCCCCGGCCGCGGCAGCTTCGTCGCGGATCAGGTGCGCGGTTTGGTCGATGCGGGCGCCGGGGTCGTGATCGCGTCGTTCGAGACCGTGCCGCTCCGCGGCCCGGAGGCGACCCGGATCGCCCGGGCACGGGCCGCGGAAGCCGTCTGGGTGCAGGCCGTGGCCGATCCGGCGGCCTGCAACCGGCCATCGGCGTTGGCGTTCGGCGGCGTTCCCGTGGCGCGCCTGCCGGTCCCCCGGACGTGGGGCGCGCTGGACGGATCCGAGGTCCCCGAGATGGGCGAGCGTCACGCCGTCGCGCTGCTCGCGTTCGGTCGGGCCGTGGCGGCTCGGCAGGCCGCGGCCGGTGCTCCGTTCGACGTCATCCACGCCCACAACGGGCTGCCCGACGGGCTCGCCGCGATGTCCCTCGCCACCGAGCTCGATCTGCCGCTCGTCGTCACCGAGCACGACTCGACGCTGGCGGACCGCCTGGCTCGGCCCGAGGCGCGACGAGGCCTATCGTCGTCTGCTCCATCTCGCCCGGGTCGTCGTCGTGAGCGCGGCCGTCGGCGATCGTATCGCGCGCGCGCTGGAGGCCCACGGATCGCCGACGCCGACCCTCGAGGTCCTGCCCAACCCCGTGCCGCTCGACCTCTTCCCGGCGTCCGGTGCGCAGCCGCGCGACCCGGACGAGCTCCTGTGGGTCGGCGCACGCGCGCCGCACAAGGGGTTCGAGACACTGCTGCGCGCCGTCGCCCTCGCGCGGACAGGCTCGCCGGGCCTCCACCTGCGCGCGATCGGCCCGGCGACGGAGGCCGACGACCGTCGCTGGCAGGCGCTCGCGCGGGAGCTCGGGATCACGGACGCCGTCATCATGGCCCCGGCAGCGGACCGGCCGGCGGTGGCGACCGCGATGCAACGGGCCGGTCTGTTCGTCCATCCGAGCCCGTTCGAGACGTTCGGCATGGTCGCGGCCGAGGCGCTCGCATCCGGGCTGCCCGTGGCGGCGACGCCGTCCGGTGGCGTGGAGGCGATCCTCGGGCGCGATGGCCGGTTCGGCGAGATCGCCGCCGACACTGGTGCGGAGGCGCTCGCCGAGGCGATCCTGCGGCTTCACGGCAGGCTGCCCGCCATCGACCGTACGTCGTTGCGCGCCACCATCGAGGATCGCTTCGCGCCCCGGACGCTCGCGGCCCGGACCCTCGAGCTTTACGCCGACGCCAGGGCCTCGGCCGTCGGCGCGATCGCGGCCGGCGCCGTCCCGTCCGACGCCGCGCCCGCCACGGCCAGTGATCCGACGCCGGTGGCGGGTGTCCTCGTGGTCGCGGGTCACGCCAGCGCGGCGAGCCGGCTGACGGCCCTGCCATCCGCCCCGATCCCGGTCCGCATCGTCGGGCCGACCTCGCCGCCACGGCCATCGCGGCTCGGCCGCCTCGTGGGACGCGCGACCGGGCGGACGACCGGCGAGCCGCGATCGGCGCAGGCCGCCGCCATCCGGGCGGCACGGGACGAGCTGGCCAGGACGACCCGCGGTCGTCTCGTCATCGTGCCCGCCGAGGTGGATGACCTCCACGACATCATCGGCGCCCTCGGTCCCGGGGCAGCCTCGCACATCGCGCCTGGCTCGCTGCGCTGGCTCGCGGATCTGCAGGACGCCGCACGCGGGCCTATGGGACGATGAGCGCGATGCCCGTGAGCGCAACGGACGATCGGTCCGCCCTCGATCGCCCCGACCCCGACCAAACCGACACACGGATCGCGATCGTCGGGCTCGGGTATGTCGGGATCCCGCTCGCCCTTGCCTTCCACGAGGCGGGGCTCGACGTCGTCGGGCTGGATGCCAGCCCGGCCCGTGTCCAGGAGCTGCGCGCGGGTCGCTCGCCGATCGACGACATCGACGACGAACGGCTCGGACGCGGCCTGGCCGCCGGCCTGCGCATCGAGGGGACCGAGGAGGCCGACCTGTCCGGGGCCGATGCGGTGTTCGTGTGCGTCCCCACGCCGATCACCACGACGAAGGATCCCGATCTCGGTCCGGTCCTGTCGGCGGCAGACTACCTGTGCGGCCGGCTCCGTCCGGGTCAGCTGATCGTCCTCCAGTCGACCACCTTCCCGGGCACCACCGTCGGGCCGTTCCGGACCGCGCTCGAGCGCGGCGGCCTGCGCGCGGGGGTCGACTTCGACCTCGCCTTCGCGCCGGAGCGGGTCAACCCGGGTGACCCGGCGAGCGCCACGCGCAGCATCCCGCGGCTGGTCGGCGCGACGACCCCCGAGGCGACCCGCCGCGCGGCCCGCCTGCTCGGGGCCATCAACGCGCAGGTCGTCGAGCTGTCGTCGCCCGACGCGGCCGAGCTCGCCAAGCTGCTCGAGAACGTGTTCCGCAACGTCAACATCGCCTTCGTGAACCAGCTGGCCCTGCTGTGCGAGCGGATGGGTCTCGACGTCTGGGAGGTGATCGACGCCGCCGCGACGAAGCCGTTCGGCTTCATGCGCTTCACCCCGGGCCCCGGCGTCGGCGGCCACTGCATCCCGGTCGACCCGTATTACCTGGCCTGGCGGGCCCGCGAGTTCGATTTCATCGATCGGTTCGTCGAGCTCGCCGGGGACATCAACTTCGCGATGCCTCGCCACGTCGTCGATCTCGTTGCCGAAGCGCTCAACGACCGCGGCCGTGCGCTCAAGGGCGCCCGCGTCGGGGTCATCGGCGTCGCCTTCAAGCCGAACGTCCGCGACGCCCGCAATTCGCCCGCCGCCGGGGTGATGGCCGGTCTGGCCGACCGCGGAGCCAGCGTCGCGTTCCACGATCCGCACGTCGATCGGTTCGTCGACGCCGACCGGGCCGTCTACGAAGGCACGACGCTCGATGGCCTCATCGACGGGTCCGATGTCGTCGTCGTGGTGACCGCCCATCGGGCGATCGATTGGGCACGGCTGTACGAGCGAGCCGAGCTGGTCGTCGACACGGTCGACAGCTCGCGCGGCCGCGCGACGCGCGCCGGCCAGGTGCTGCGGCTGGGGGCCGGCTGGACGGCGCGCGCCTGACGGTGTCACGCGGCCGGGCCGTCCTCCTCGTCGCCAATACCGCCGCGCCATACTCGCGAGGCTTGCGGGTCGCGCGCAGCCTGGCCGCCGACGGCTGGGAGGTCGAGATCGCGGCCGTGGCGGGGCCCGGTGTGCCCGACGATGAGCACGACGGCGCGATCCGGACGCGGCGCTACCGCCCCTCCGGACTCCTGCGCCGCTGGGCGACCCAGCCGCCGCCACCGAAGCCGCCGACCCAGGTGCTGCGTAACCTGGTCCGGCGCGCGGATAAGGCGCTGAAGGCCTGGCTCTGGCCGATCCACGTCCGGGGCTGGTGGCGGACCCTCCGCCGCGACCTGCCCCCGGCCGACCTGTACCACGCGTTCGGCATCCTGACGGTCCCGGTCGCCCTCGACCTGGCCGCAGCGGCACGACAGCAGGGTCGACACGGCGTCGTCGTCTACGACGTCATCGACGCGATCCTCGACTCGAACAACTACCAGCATGTGCCCGGACCGCTGCTCGAGCGCTACCGCGCCAAGGAGGCGGGCTGGGTCCGCCGGGTGGACGCGGTGGTGACCGTGAACGAGGCCCTCGCCGACCACTGCCTGGCGATCTGGCCGTTCCGCGAGCGCCCGACCGTGCTGTTCAACGGCCAGGAGCGCTGGGACCCGCCGGCCGTCCGCCCGAACCTCATCCGCGAGGCGGCCGGGCTGCCCGCTGAGCGGTCGGTCGTGCTGTTCCTGGGCCGCCTCGGGCGCGAGCGCGGTCTCGAGGAGGCGGCCGAGGCCGTCATCCGCCTCGACGACGCGGCGCTCGTGATGCTCGGCTTCACCGTGACGCAGGGCTGGGATGCCCAGCTCGCCGTCCGACAGGCGGACCCGCGCTTCGCCGGCCGCCACGTGACGCTGCCGCCCGTCCATCCCGACGATGTCCGGACCTGGGCCGCCTCGGCGGACGTGTCGATCATCGCGGTGCCGGCGAACTCGGTGAACCAGCGCCTGTCGACGCCGAACAAGTTCTGGGAGAGCCTCGCCGCCGGGACGCCGGTCGTGCTCGGCCGGGACCTCGAGGTGATGCGCTCGATCGTCGAGGCGGACGGCCTCGGCGCCGTGGCCGACCCGGCCGATCCGGATGACCTCGCCCGGGCGTTGCGGTCGGTCATCGAGCAGTCGCCGGAGTCGTACGCGGCGATGCGTGAGCGCTGCCTGGTCGTGTCGCGCGAGCGCTACGCGTGGGAGATCGTCGTCGTGCCGTACCTGGCGCTCGTGGAGCGCCTCACCCCCGCCCCGCCCGCCGGCGCACCGGTCTAGCCCAGTCCGGGGACGCGCCGGAGCGCGGATCGGGCAAGTCGCTTGGCCCGACCGGCCAGCCGGCGCGGCGACGGCCACCGGGTCGTTCTCAGGCGCGCGGGGAGCCGGGCTCGTACGAGCGCACCAGCGGCGCGTGACTGGGCATCGCGGGCGCGGCCCGACCGCAGCGACGCGAACAGCAGGGCCCGGGCGAGGTCCGGGTAGTCCTGGCGCGTGAACGTCTCGCTCATCTCGGCGAGGGCCCGCGGCATGCCCGACCGGTCGTGGTCCCGGAGGCGGCGGAGCAGGACGCCATCGCGCAGGATCCGGCGGCGCACGGTCGTCTTGGAGCGGTGCATGAGCCCGCGGTCCGCCGACAGCGCCTGGGCGTGGACCCGGTAGTGGAGGTGGACGCCGGGGATGTGCGCGGCCGGGTAGCGCGCCAGGACGCGGAACCACATCTCCGCGTCGACATCGGCCCGCAACGCCTCATCGAACGGGCCGACCTCGTCGAGCACCCGGCGCGGCATCATCACGGTCGACCCGTTGATCGGGTTGGCCCAGAAGACCGACACGAGCAGGTCCGGGTGACGCCACGGGATGTCGCTCCGGTCCGCGATGAAGGCCCCATCGGCGTCGATCGTGTCGAAGCCCATGAACGACAGGCCGAGCCCGGGATCGGCCTCGAAGGCGGCGATTTGGCGGGCGACCTTGTCGGGCAGGAACGCGTCGTCGGAGCTCAGCCAGCACACGTACGCGCCGCGGCTCTCGCGGATGCCGTGGTTGAGCGCATGGGCCGCCCCGTGATTCGTCTGGCGGATGGCGCGGATTCCCTCGCCGTAGCCGTCCAGGATCGCCGGGGTGTCGTCGGTCGAGCCGTCGTCGACCACGACGACCTCGATCGGAGCATGCGACTGCGCGAGGACACTGTCGATCGAGGCGCGCAGGTAGGACGCCTGGTTGTACGTGGGGATGACGACCGAGACGAGGGGCGGAGCGTCGGGGGGCACCCGGGCATGATAGGTAGTCGACTCAAGCCCGGTCCGCACCGGGGGTCCGGCGGTCGGGTACGATCGGAGCCCGCCGTGCCCACCACATCCCGACCCCCCGCACCTCCGCCCGCGTACGACCCGCAGACGTACTGGTCGGCCCTGCACCGCGACGGCGGCCTTCGCGCCGTCGGCCAGTCGGGCCTGTCGGCCGACCTCAACGTCTGGCTGTATCGGATCGCGCGCCGCAACGTGACGCGCTTCCTGCGCGCCCATGGCCTCGGCGACCTGGCCGACACGGCCGTCCTCGATGTCGGCTCGGGGACCGGATTCTGGATCGGGGTCTGGCATGACCTCGGGGCCGCGACGATCGACGGCGTCGAGCTGGTCCCGGAGGCCGTCGAGCGCCTGCGCGTCGACTTCCCGGCGTCGACGTTCCGCACCGGCGACATCGCCGACCCGGGCGTGCTCCCCGATGACGCGCGGTACGACCTGGTCGCGGTCATGAACGTGCTCCTCCACGTCGTCGATGACGACCGGTTCGGGGCCGCTGCGCGGCACGTCGCCGCCACGATCCGACCAGGCGGCCGGTTGCTGCTGGCCGAGCCCGCACTGACCCGGCCCGGCTCGGTGCGCCCGGCCAAGCCCGGTGCCAGCTCGGTGGCGCGACCCATCGCCCGCTATCGGGCGGCGTTCGAGGCGGCCGGCCTGCGGTTCGTCGACGTCGGGCCGAGCACGGTCGTCGGCGCCAACCCGATCGAGACCGCCGATCCGCGCTACCGTTGGTATGCCGCCGTCTGGAAGCGCGTCGGTCGTTGGGCCCGGCGCTGGCCCCTTCGTGCCGGCCTGATCGGGCGCGGCCTGTGGCTCCTCGATCGCGCGCTGATGGCCCTCGGCCCCGCGCCGTCGGGCAAGCTGATCCTCTTCGAGCGTCCGAGCCCGACGGCGAGCGGGCCGACGTAACAACGCACCAGCGACAGGAACACCCGGAGGGTCCATGGCCGTTCTCATCACCGGTGGCCTCGGCGTCATCGGACGTCGACTGACCGACCACCTGCGCGAGCACGGGTACGACGTCAAGGTGACCGACATCGCGATCCGCAGCGACACGGACTACCGGCGCGCGGACGTCACCCGCTACGAGGAGCTCAGCGAGGTCTTCCGGACCTGGCCGATCGAGCACGTGTTCCACCTGGCCGGGGAGGTCGGGCGAGAGAACGGGGAGCAGTTCCCGCGCCGCTGCGTCGACATCAACGTGAGCGGCACGCTCAACCTCGTCCAGCTCTGCCAGGAGTACGGCGCGCGCCTGTACTTCGCGAGCACGAGCGAGATCTACGGCGACCACGGCTCGGACCCGGTCACCGAACAGCTCGAGACCGACACGGTCCTCGCCCCGACCAACTGCTACGGCTGGTCGAAGCTGCACGCCGAGCACTACCTGCGCCACTTCAGCGAGAGCCAGGACCTGAAGGCCGCGTCGATGCGCTTCTTCATGTGCTACGGGCCCGGCGAGCGACCCGACCCGTTCCGGAGCGCCATGACCAACTTCATCGATCGTGTCCGCCACGACAAGCCGATCACGGTCCACCGCGGCACGTCGCGGAGCTGGTGCTACATCGACGACATCGTTGCCGGCTGCCGGCGCCTCATGGAGGGCTGGGACGGGCAGCGCTACGAGGGCTTCAACATCGGACGGGCCGATCCGCGCCCCATGACCGAGGTCGCCGAGCTGATCTGCGAGCTCCTCGACAAGCCGACCGACCTGATCCAGCTCGCGGATCCGGGACCGCTCGTCACCCCCATCAAGAACGCGTCGTTCGACAAGGCCAAGCGGTTGCTCGGCTACGAGGCGCAGGTCGGGCTGCGCGAGGGCATCGAGCGGACCATCGCCTGGCACCAGGCCAGCCAGCCCTGACCGGTCGCTCGTGACGCGCGTCCTGGTCACCGGGGCCGGCGGATTCATCGGGCGCCACGTGGTCCGCGGCGCGCCGCCCGACTGGGACGTGGTCGCGCTCTCGCGTCGGCCGGCACCCGACGGCTCGCGGGGGCGCTGGATCACGGCGACCGACGACGCGCCGCTCCCGGCGGAGGCGACGAGGTCGGCCTTCGACGCCGTCATCCACCTGGCGGGCAACGCCGATCACGGCCTGGCCGTCCGCGCCCCGTGGCTCGACCTGCGGGCCACGGGCGTGCTGGGCGCCGAGATCCTCGGCCAGGTCCGGACGGCGAGGATCGTGCTGCTCTCGTCGGCGGCCGTCTATGCCGGTCTCGAAGGCCCCGTCCATCCGGCGATGGCCGTCGACCCGACGATGCCCTACGCGCTCTCGAAGCGCTACGTCGAGGGGCTCGTGCGGTCGCGCGTCGCCGACGGGCAGGCGGGCAGTGCCGCGATCGTCCGGCTGTACAACGCGTACGGGCCGGGCGAGCGGCCGACCCGGCTCATCCCGCGCGTCGTCGAGGCGATGCAGGCCGGTGCACGGTTCCAGCTGACGGGCGACGGCGCGTCGCTCTCGGACCCGGTCCACGTCGGGGACGTGGTCGCTTCGCTCGTGGCGGCTGTCACGAGCAAGGCGGACGGCACGTGGGACCTGTGCGGCGGCGACGCGCGCCCACTCGACGAGCAGGTCGGCCGCATCGCCCGGGCGCTCGACAGCGACCCGCCGCCGGTCGATCGCGTGCCCGATGCGTCCCAGACGCCGATCCGCTTCCATAGCGATCCCGGGCCGCTCGCCGCTGTGTTCGGCATCGCCCGCCCGCGCGCGTTCGAGGCGGGCGTCCGGGACTACGCGCGCGAGGTCGGCTGGCTGTCCTAGCCCGGTAGCCGGCCGCGCGCCGCGTCCGGGGGCAGCGGACCGTGGCCGGCCTCGGCCATCGCCCGGGCGATCGCCGCCTCGCGCTCGGCCTTGCTTCGTTCGAGTGCTCCTGGTGGATCGCCACGACCTCGGCCGGGTCGCCCTCGGCGACGATGCGGCCCTTCTGGAGCAGGATCGCCCGGTTGCAGAACTCGATCACCCAGTTCATGTCGTGGGTCACGAGGACGACCGCCTTCGCCTGCTTGACCAGGTCCAGCACGCGCGCCTTCGACTTCGCCCGGAACGACCTCGTCGCCGGTCGCCAGCACCTCGTCGAGCAGGAGGATGTCGGGGTCGACCGACGGTCGCGATCGAGAACCCGAGCCGGGCGCGCATGCCCGACGAGTAGGTCTTGATCGGGGCGTCGATGAACGGGCCGATGTCGGCGAACTCGATGATCCCGGCGCGATGCGGCGCTTCCATCGTCCGCGCTCGATGCCCGAGGAACGCGCCCGGCCAGGCGGATGTTCTCGCGCCCGGTCAGCTCCTGGTCGAACCCCGCGCCGAGCGTCAGCAGGCTGGAGATCGTGGCCGTCGACCTCGACCGACGCCCTCGACGGCAGTGATGATCCCGGCGAGCACCTGGAGGAGCGTGCTCTTGCCCGCCCCGTTCGGCCCGATGACCGCCAGCGACTCGCCGTGGACGAGATCGAAGCTGACGTCGCGCAGCGCCCAGAACTCGTCGGCCGGCTGGCGCACGGAACAGGTTGACGAACGACCGGTGGAGCGTCGTCTTCCGGGTGAACCGCAGGCTGTACTTGCACGCCCAGTCCTGGACCCGGATCGCCACCCGTGCATCGGCCGGCGGCTCGTCCGGGTGGGCCGGGCTCGATCTCGTCCCGTCGACCATCAGAGGACCTTGGCGAAGGAGGGCTCGACGCGCTTGAAGAGGAGCGTCGTCAAGGCCAGGAGCACGAGCGAGCCGGCCAGCAGGAGCGCCAAGCGCTGCCCAGTCCGGCGCCTGCTCGTCGTAGATGACATCGCGGTAGGCGGTGAACAGGATGGCGAACGGGTTGAGCGAGCAGCAGCTGGCCACGACGGGGATGTCCCGCGCGGCCCGCGATGAGGTCCTCGATCGCGTACAGGGCCGGCGACAGGTAGAACCACAGCCGGAGGAAATGCCGGGACAGGTTGCCGACGTCGCGATAGAAGACGTTGAGCGCCGCGAGCCCAACGGCGATCGCGAGCGTTGAAGAAGAGCTGGACTACCGCGATCAGCGGGATGAGCAGCAGCGCCAGGCGACAACCGGTCGCGGTAGAGGATCAGCATCAGCGCGGCCAGCGGGATCAGCCCGAACACGAAGTTGACGACGCCGGCCCGGCCGACGCGAGCGGGAGCACGAGCTTGGGGAACTGGATCTGCCGGATCAGCCGATCCGCACCGGTGACCGACGTGATCGCGTCCTGGACCGTCGACTGGAACCACTTCCAGGGCAGGATCGCCGCGAAGATGAAGAGCGGATAGTCGGGCACGTCGCGGTCGAAGACGACCGAGACCAGGACGACGTAGACGGCCATCTGGAGCAGGGGATCGAGGACCCACCACAGGTTGCCGAGCAGCGTGTCGGCGCCCTTCTTGCGGACGTCGGCCTGCACGAGGTAGCGGATCAGCCGGCGTCGCTGGGTGACCTCGACGAGGGCCTCGCGGAGGAGTCCCGATGGGTCCGGGACGGGTCGCGCCGCGACGAAAATGGGCTGGCGCGTCTGCCGTCGCACTCATGGGGCCAGCAGGGTACCACGGCCGATCTGGCGGTTGGGGTACGCTGCCCGACGGTCATGAACCGCCCATTCACGCGATCTGCGTTACGCCTGGTGCCGATGCGGCGAGTTCAGGCCAAGGCGGCGATGAGCACGTTCGCGAGCGCACTGGGATGTGCGTGAGCGAGCGCGCGCAGGCGCCAACGCGGGCATGAGCCGTCGCAGCGCGCATCGGGCCCCGAGACCGGTGGCGATGCTGACCCACCCTACTACGAAGAGGATCCGCGCGTCCGGCGCGAGGCGGAGGCCGCGTGGCCGCTGCCGGGCGCGCCGGTCGACGTGTTCGCGCTTGCGGCGGCCCGGTGATCCGGCCGCGCGAGGTCCTCGACGGGGTACGCGTTCGCCGTCTCGGCGTCCAGCGCCACCAGGGCGCCGGGCTGGCGGAACGTACCTTCGCGAGTACCTCGCGTTCTTCGTCCGGGCCGGCTTCGCGCTGACCGCCGGCGCATGCCCGGCCCGGCGATATGGGCTCGTCCAGGTCCACACGCTGCCCGACTTCCTCGTCTTCGCGGCGCTGCCCCTGCGGCTCGGTGGGTGTGCCGGTCATCCTGGACCTCCACGAAGCGATGCCGGAGTTCTTCCGGAGCCGGTTCCGCGGCCGCGGCGGGTCGCGTCGGCGCTGCGCTGCTCGGCGCTCCAGGAGCGGGCGGCGATGACCTTCGCCGAGCGCGGTGCTGACCGTCAACGAGGCGTTGGGTGATCGGCTGATCGGCATGGGCGTGCCGGCGGCCAAGGTGAGCGTGATCCCGAACGCGCCCGTCGCTGGCCCGATTCGATCGGCGTCGGCCCATCGCCCCGATCGTCCGTTCATGGCCGACGGCATGTTGCGGCTCGTCTACGCCGGTGCGTTCAGCCCGATCTACGAGCTCGACATGGTCTTCGACGCCATCGCCCATTTACGGACCGCCGAGCCCGGCCTCGACGCTCGGCTCGAGCTGTACGGTCGCGACTTCGACGAGGTCCCGCTCCGTGACCAGGCCGCCCGCCTTGGTCTCGCCGACCGGGTCACGTTCCACGGCCGCATCCCGATCGAGGCCGTTCCCGCGGCGATCGCCGCCGCCGACATCGGGCTCGCCCCGACCCGTCGGTCCGCCTTCACCGACTACTCGCTATCGACCAAGGCGTTCGAGTACGCGGCGATGGGTCGGCCGGTGATCGCGTCGCGCCTGCCCATGGTCGAGGCGGCGTTCGGCGACGACGTCGTGACCTACGAACCGGGCGATGCGGACGACCTTGCCCGGGCGATCCGGCTCGTGGTCGATGACGCGACCGCACGGGATGCGCGGGTGGTGCGCGCCGCCGATCGCGTCCGGCTGCGGTCGTGGGAGGTGGAGGCCGTGCGCTACGTCGCGCTCGTGGATCGGCTGCTCGGCGGACCGGCCTGAGCACCCGGCGCGGGCGGGATGTCGGCGGACAGTACGGTACGATACCCGCCGCCCACCGTCGTCCGGCCCGTCGTCGGCCGTGCCAATCTGCCAGACAGGATCCACCACCCGCATGACATTTCGAGCCAGGCCGGTCGTGAAGCGCTTCACGAAGCCATCGTGGGAGAGCCGCGACCGCCGCAACTTCTACCTCAACCTCGGGTTCGGCCTGGCGGTCCTCGCCGCCGTCCTCATCCTCGGCACCGCCGTCATCCTCAGCTACTACAACGACCACCTCGCGCCGGTCGGCAGCGTCGACGGCCAGTCGATCACCAAGGACGACCTCCGTGAGCGGGCGGACATCGAGCTGTGGCGCCTCGAGCTCGCGCAACGGCGGGTCCAGACCCAGATGGTCGCCGGCCGCCTGACGCAGGCCCAGGCGGAGCTGCAGACGCAGCTCATCGACCAGCAGCGCCAGGAGATCCTGCCCGCCGCGCTGGAACGCATCATCGACAACCGCATCCAGGCCCGGCTGGCCACCGAGGAGCAGGTCACCGTCGCCGATGCCGACGTCGATGCGCGGCTCGTCGTTGAGGCCACCATCCCTGAAGCCCGCCACGCCTGGCAGATCGAGGTCGCGCCGGTGATCGGCAGCGACGCGGCCGAGCCGACGGCCGAGCAGGTCGCCGCCGCCCGCGCGATCGTCGACAAGGCCCTCGCCGACATCAAGGGTGGCAAGTCCTGGGACGACATCGCGCGGACCGTCTCGACCGACACCGCCACCGCGCCGCAGGCTGGTGACCTCGGCTGGCTGGCCGATGACGACGCGCAGACCGACGAGGCGTTGCTGACCGCCCTGTTCGCTGCCTCTGTCGGTACGCCGACCGAGGTGATCGAGGGTGGCGACGGCATCTTCCGCATCGGCCGCGTGACCGAGATCGCCCAGGAGACGATCGATGACGCGTACACCGAGACCATCGTCAACGACGGCCTCGACCTCGCGAAGTACCGCGCCGTCGTACGCGGCGATGTGATCCGGACGAAGCTCGAGGACAAGCTCGTGGCCGAGGCCAGCAAGCCCGCGCCACAGCGCGAGACGGCCGAGATCTACGTGAGCGAGGCCACCGTCGAGCTCCCCGACGAGGCGGTCAAGGTCCGCCACATCCTGTTCTCCCCGAAGGACGACCCGGCCGCCGCGCAGTCGGGCGAGGTCCCACCCGACGACCCGTCCTGGGGTCAGGCCAAGCTCGACGCCGACGCCGCTTACGCCAGGCTCAAGGCGGACGTCAGCGGCTTCGACGCACTGGCACGCGAGGAGAGCGACGAGGAGAGCGCGACCGGCCCGGATGGCTCCGGCGGCGTGCTCGACGCCTACGTCAGCACCGACAGCAGCTATGTCGAGACCTTCTCCAAGCCGATCCTCGACGCGAAGCCGAATGACGGCCAGCTGCTGGCCCCGATCAAGACCGAGTTCGGCTATCACGTCGTCCAGGTCATCAACCACGCGCCGGACCTGGCCAAGATCAAGGCGCGGGTCGACGGTGGTGCCGATTTCGCGGCGATCGCGCGCGACATCTCGGAGGGTGCGGAAGGCGACGACGGCGGCGATCTCGGCTGGATCGCCAAGGGCCAGCTCGACGAGCGGCTGACCGCGGCGATCTTCGCGGCCCAAGTCGGCAAGACGTCGGAGATCGTGACGGTCGAGGGCGACGGCCAGTACCTGTACCGGGTCGCGGCCGAGGAGGAGCGTACGCCGGAGGGTCGACAGCTCGACGAGATCCGCGCACGGCTGTTCGGCGACTGGTATCAGCCGAAGAAGGACGCGGTCACCGTCGAGCGCGACCCAGGCATCACGGGCGCGGCCCCCTAGGCCGGCGTGCTGGACGCCCTCGTCAGCGAGGCGCGACTCCGGTTCGGACTCGATCCGACCGCGGGCCTGCAGGTCATCGTCGCCGAGCGGCTCGTCGAGACGCCGCTCGAGGCGTCGCGCCCGGTCCTGATCGTCCCGGAGGCGATGCTGCGCCCGGGCAGACAGACCGCCGGTGATGGGGATCTGGGCTCGGTGCGGCCGCTGCCGGGCCGCCATGGTCCGCGCGGCCGGAGCGCGACCCAGGTCCTCGCCCGGGCCTATCCCGCCGAGCATCCGGTGGGCCGGTTCGGGACCGCGTCGCCCGTGACGGTCGGCGCCCTGGGCGACGACGACCTGGGCGCCCCGCTCTACCTGGCGCCGCTGGCGCCCGAGGCGGCGGTTGCCGGGCCGTGGGCGATGCCCGCCATCAGCGACCGCCTGCGCGCCCCGGACGGCTGTCCGTGGGATCGCGAGCAGACCCACCAGACGCTGCGCAGCCACCTGCTCGAGGAGGCGTACGAGGTCTACGACGCGCTCGAGGCGGGCGCCACGCCCGAGCTGGCGGGCGAGCTGGGCGACCTGTGGCTCCAGATCGTCCTGCACGCCCAGCTCGCAGCCGAGGCCGGCGTCTTCGACCTGGCCGACGTCCAGGAGGCGATCGCGACCAAGATCGTCCGACGCCACCCGCACGTGTTCGGCGACGCCGAGGCGCGCACGGCGAGCGACGTGAACCGCCAGTGGGAGCGCATCAAGCAGACCGAGCGCGAGGACGAGGGCTCGGATGGCGCCACCAAGAGCGCCCTCGACGGCATCTCCGGCGCGCTGCCGGCCCTCGCCGCCAGCCAGGAGATGCAGGAGCGCGCGGCGAACATCGGGTACGACTGGCCCTCGATCGACGGCGTGCTCGACAAGGTCGTCGAGGAGACCGACGAGCTGCGCGAGGCCGGGGCGAGCGGCGATGCCGAGGCCTGGGCCGAGGAGTTCGGCGACCTGCTGTTCGTCCTCGTCAACGTCGCCCGCAAGCGCGGCGTGGAGGCCGAGGCCGCCGTCCGGGCGGCCAATGCCAAGTTCCGGCGCCGGTTCGGCCGGGTCGAGGCGCTGGCCGCGTCCCGCGGCGTCGCCCTGCGCGAGCTCGATTTCGCGGCACTCGACGACCTGTGGGATACGGCCAAGGCCGAGGAGAGGACGACGACATGACCATCGGCAATCGACCCCCCAGCGTCCGCGCGGACGGGCGCGGTTCGCGCGACCTGCGACCGATCAGCTTCCAGCTGGGCGTCCAGAAGTGGGCCGAGGGCTCGTGCCTCGTCCGTTTCGGCGACACGCAGGTGCTGTGCGCGGCCACGATCGCCGATCGCGTCCCGCCCCACCTCCGCGGCAAGGGCACCGGCTGGGTCACCGCCGAGTACTCGATGCTCCCGCGGGCCACCGCGGAACGCACCGATCGCGAATCGGCGAAGGGCCGCATCGGCGGCCGGACCCACGAGATCCAGCGCCTGATCGGTCGCTCGCTGCGCGGCGTGGTCGACCTCACGCGCCTCGGCGAGCGGACGATCACGGTCGACTGCGACGTCCTCCAGGCCGACGGCGGGACGCGCACCGCGTCGATCACCGGCGGCTACGTGGCGCTCGGCGCGGCCCTCATCACCTACGGCATGGAACGGCTGCTCGTGGGCAAGGTCGCGGCCGTGTCGGTCGGCGTCGTCGAGAGCGTCACGCTGCTCGACCTCGACTACAGCGAGGACTCGCGTGCCGAGGTCGACATGAACGTGGTCGGCACCGATGCCGGCACGTATATCGAGCTCCAGGGGACGGCCGAGGGACGGCCGTTCGACCGGCCGTCGATGACGTCGATGCTGGATCTCGCCGACGAGGGGCTGACCAGGCTGTTCGCCGCCCAGGCCGAGGTGCTGGCCACGGTCAAGCGGTGACATCGGCGCAGCTGCTCGTCGCCACCCGCTCCGAGCACAAGCTGCGCGAGCTCCGCGCGTTGCTCGACCTCGACGGGATCGAGCTCGTGTCGCTCGACGACCTCGGCGTGGCCGGCGACCCGATCGAGGACGGGGAGACCTTCGAGGCGAATGCCGCGATCAAGGCACGCTTCGGCATCGCCGCGACGGGGCTGTCGACGCTGGCCGACGATTCGGGACTCGAGGTCGATGCCCTCGATGGCGGGCCGGGCGTCCGGACACGGCGATACGCCGGTGAGGATGCGACGGACGCCGAGAACAACGCGAAGCTCCTGGCGGCGCTCGACGGACTGCCCGCGGACCGTCGAGGGGCGCGCTATGTCTGCGCGTTGGCCCTGGCGATGCAGGGCGACCCACTCGTGATCGAGCACGGGACCTGCCGCGGTCGGATCGCTACGTCGCCGCGCGGCAGCGGTGGCTTTGGCTACGACCCGATCTTCGAGCCCGAGGAGGAGCCGCCCGGCGGCCGGACGTTCGGAGAGTGGTCGTCCGAAGCCAAGAACGAGATCTCGCACCGGGCCCGGGCCGCCCGCCAAATGGCATCCCACCTCGGCGCGCTCGGACGCTGACGTGCGTATCTGCGTCTTCTGCGGTGCCAGTCCCGGCAACGAGCCGGGCTACGTCGCCGCGGCCCGCGACGTCGGGGAGGGTCTCGCGCGGCGGCGCATCGGCGTCGTCTACGGCGGTGGGCGCGTCGGGCTGATGGGCGCCGTCGCGGAGGCGGCGCTGGCGGCAGGCGGCGAGGTCATCGGCGTGATCCCGCAAGGCCTCGTCGACCGCGAGCTCGCCCATCCGGGCCTGACCCGGCTGCACGTCGTCGACACGCTCCACGAGCGCAAGGCGCTCATGGCCGACCTGTCCGATGCGTTCATCGCGCTGCCGGGCGGCTTGGGCACGCTCGAGGAGCTGGCCGAGGTCGTCTCGTGGGCCCAGCTCGAGCTGCACGCCAAGCCGATCGGCCTGCTCGACACCGGCGACTACTGGACGCTGCTGCTGGCCTGGCTCGACATGGCCGTCGCCGAGGGTTTCGTGGCGCCGGCCCACCGGCGCCTGGTCACGCGCGGCGATTCGCTCGACGCGCTTCTCGCCGCTTTCGCGGCGTGGCAGCCGCCGCCCGGCCGCTGGGAGACGGCCTAGCCCGGAGCGGACGACGGCTTCGGCGTCGGCCACGGCTGCGGGTCGCCGCCGGGGGCCGGGAAGAGCTTCGCGGCGACGTCGCGGATCGCCGCCAGGTCGGGCATCAGCGACGACCCGTAGCGCGTGTCGACCGTGCGCACGAGCGGGTGGCGGATCACGGCCCGGGTGATGCCGCCGGAGCGCATCTCGTCGATCGCCGCGGCCAGTTGCGGCAGGCGCTCGACCGGCAGGTCGGTGCGCACGGAATTGCCGATCGCACTCAGCAGCCCGGGGAGCTTCCAGAACACGCTGCCGCCGTCCGTCGCCGCGTCCTTGAGCGCGACGATGATCTGCTGCTGTCGACCGGCCCGGGTGAAGTCGCTCTCCCCGGCCGACTTCCGGCTTCGAGCGTAGGCCAGCGCGTTCACCCCATCGAGGTGGTGGGTCCCGGCGGTGATCGACCAGCCCCGTCGGCCCACGCCGAAGCCGTCGTAGCCGGGATCCTCGATGGCCTTCGCGACCTTGACGTCGACGCCGCCGACGGCATCGACCATGTCGATGAATCCGTCGAACTCCATCGTCGCGTGGTAGTGGATCGGGATGCCGAGCAGCTCGCCGATCGCATCCTGCAAGGTGCGCAGGCCGCCCTTCGGAAAGTCGTCGGGATGGGCGTCGGCGTATGCCATGAGCGAGTTCAGCTTCGGCCCGAAGTCGTCGCCTCCACCGAGGGGCACGTTCACGAGGTCGCGCGGGAGCGACACCATCGACGCGGTCTTCCCGACGGGGTCGAACGAGATCACCATCATCGAGTCGGTCAGCACGGTCGTGCGACCGGGGGCGGCGTCGACGCCGAGCACGAGCACGTTGAGGCGCTCATCCGCCGCCGGACCGTTGTCGCCGTCGCCCCGGTCGGCTGCGAGGCCCGATCCATCGAAGATGCGACCGAACGCCTGGCCGAACGCCGTGCCATAGCCATACACCGCCAGATGGGGCACGGCGACGAGGAGGGCGAGGACGCCGATCCCGATCACGCCGAGCCGCCCGGTCGGTCCGTGGCGACGCGTATCGAGGAATGCCTGGCCGACCGCGGTGAGCCGCCAGCCGAGGATGAGCGCATTCAGCGTCAGCAACGCGGCGAGCACCGACGGGGCGACCGCCCATGCGGCGATCCGGGTCGGGGTCTGCGTCGCCCACGCGAGGCCGACCACGGCCACGACGAGGAGGGAGGGGAGGAGGAACAGCGCCGTCAGGCGTCGCCGTCGATTGAATGCTTGACCGAGACCGGGGAGGACGGCGGACAGGCCGGCGGCGACGAGCCGGCGGCGGTCGATGGGTCCGGACGTCGGCTCGGTCCGGATCCGGCGAGCGTGCACGACGGGCGATGTCCCCCTTGACGGTCGAGGTCGGGCCGAGTCTACCCGAGGGCGGCTGCGGCCGGACATGGGGACGCCGGGCGATCGATCAGCCTGCCAGTGACCGCCCGGCGTCTGGATCTACGACGCACCGACATCCGTCGGCGTGACGCCGATCGTCGAGCGCGGGGGAATGCCCAGCGAGGTCAGGCCGCGGCCGGGGGGACGCTGATGATCGCCTGGTGGGTGTGGATGGGCGCGGTGACGGCCGCGAGCAGACGCCCAAGCCGGCCGTGGCGCGGTTCGAGGCGGGTGGCGCAGTCGAGCCAGACCACACCTTCACGCCAGACGGCGGTGGTATGCGAGCCGCAGGCGCACATGGGCTGGGCGTCACTGACTCGTTCGATGAGGTCGACGATCGTTCGGTCTTCGATCACGGTGGTTGATGACTCCGGTTCTTGAGATACGGTACGTCTCGTATCATACTCCGAGGTCGTTGCACGCGCAACGGCAGATGCGAGGCGAGACTTGGGTTGCGATGATACGGGACGTTCCGTATCATTAACCGATGGCACTGGCGATGGACAACCGGCGAGGGCGGCCTCGAAGCGACGATGTGCATCGTCGTATCCTCGATGCGGCGCGCGACCTCCTCAGCGAAGAGGGGTTCGCCGACCTGAAGCTCGAGCACGTGGCCGCGCGAGCCGGTGTGGGCAAGGCGACCATCTACCGCCGCTGGGGCTCCAAGGAGGGGCTCGCCCAGGAGCTGTTGTCCGGGCTCGCCGCCCCCCACATCGAGGTTGCCGACACGGGTGACACGCGCCAGGAGCTGCTGGCCGCGGTCCTCAACCCGATGCGGGCCGTGACGCAGACACCGTTCGGTCCGGTGATCAGGGCGCTGCTGTCGCAGATCGCCGTGAACCCGACCCTTGGCGATCCATTTCGTGCGACGGTCGTCCAGGCGCGCCGGGATGAGATCGGACGGGTGATCGAGCGCGGGATCGGCCGCGGCGACCTCCGCCCGGACGCCGACAAGGACGTCGCCACGGAGCTGCTTGTCGGACCCGTGTACTTCCGGTTGATGTTCGGCGGCGATCTTGATGACGCGTTCGCCGGACGAGTCGTCGATGGCGTCCTCGACGGCTACGGCGCAAGGAAGAAGAACAAGAAGAAGGGCTCCAAGGGTCGGCGCAAACGGCCCGACGCAGGGAGAACGTGATGAAACATCGGGACACATTGGCCCTCATCGCTCACGACGGGCGCAAAGCGGATCTGATCGCGTGGGCGACCTACAACCGGGACCGGCTGTCCGGCTTCGACCTCGTGGCCACGGCCACGACCGCCACGCTACTGCGGGAGAAGGTCGGCCTCCAGGTCGAGTCGGTCCTGTCCGGTCCACAGGGCGGCGATGCCCAGATCGCGGCGAGGGTGGCGGAAGGCCGCATCCGTGCCGTCTTCTTCTTCGTCGATCCGCTCAGCGCCCACCCGCACGACCCGGACATCCAGACCGTCATGCGCGTCTGCAACGTGCATGCGGTCCCCATCGCGACCAACGTAACCGGCGCGGACCTGTTCCTGGCCTCGCCGCTGCTCCACTCCCCGAAGGTCGCGCTGACGGCCTGAGGGCGCCTAGCCGACCCGCTCGGTCAGGTGGATGGTGACGATGTCGCCTTCGGCCTTGTCGAGCTGGCGGCGCAGGTCGGCCTTGATCGGCAGCTTGTGGGTGCCGTCGCCGAGGGCCATGAACGAGCTGCGGAACGGATGCCCATCGACGGTCCCGGCGACCTTGACGAGTCCGCGGGTCCCGAAGAACTCGGCGGTCCAGTCGGTGCACGACGTAGGTCCAGCCGCCCGGCGGCGGGGCTCTTCTGCAACGGCGCGGTGAACGTCTTGTCGAGGGCGCCGCCTACCACGGCGTCGGTGGGCATGCGCGCGGTCACCGCATCTCCTCCACGATCGTAGAAGCGGTTGCCGTCCGGGTCGTCGAACGTGTACATCGGCGGGACGCCGTCCCAGCGCAGCACGTCGCCGACGGTCGACGTAGAAGGCGAGGGCGTCGTCCTGGTCGGTGACGTTGACAGCGATGGTGCGGACGTCGGCGATCGTGGTGGATGGCATGGCGGTCTCCTCCTTGGTCGGTGTCGCCGTACATCAGCGAGCCGGGGGTGGTGAGGGTCTGGCCCGTCTCGAGCCAGGTCTTGAGGCCGGACAGGATCATCGGCCAGCCGCCGTAGAGCTCCGCGCGGGGCGTCGTCGCTGAGCTGGTCGTGGGTGACGAGCAGCCGGCACGAGTCGCCGACCGGCTCGATCTCCCAGGTCACGCGGGACGTGGCCTCGGCGCTCGGCCTCCTCGCTCCACAGCGCGTGCATGGTCTGGACGAGCCGGCGCGGCGGATCGACGACGAGGTTCTCGCCCTCGGCCAGCGGCCCGTCGGCGCCCGGGTGCGTCAGCGCGTAGCGCGAGCCCGGCGTCCAGTCGGACTCGACGCCGGCGCCGAAGTGGTACTTGGCGCGGATCGTCCGGGTCGGTGATCGCCTCCCAGAGCCGTTCCGGGCGTCGTGCGGATGTAGATCTCGAAGACCTTCTCCATGTGCGTGCTCCAGTTCGGCTTTCAGGCCGACCAGGCCGGCGGCCCACGGCTCGGTGTACTTGCTGACCCAGCGGTCGTGGATGAGCCGGATCGGGACCGGGTTGAGGTAGTGCAGCTTCTCCCGCCCCCGGCGCCGGCTGACGACGAGACCGGCCTCCTCGAGCAGCCGCAGGTGCTTCGCCACCGCGATCCGGGTCATGTCGTGGCGGCGCGGTCAGCGCCGCCAGCGTCTGGCCGTCCTCGCTCGAACAGCGCGTCGAGCAGCGCCCGTCGGGTCGGATCGGCCAGGGCCCGGAACACCGTCTCCATGCGGCGATAATAGGAAACCAAATGGTTTCCTGTCAAGCCAAGAAGGCGGGTTCTCCGGGACGGGGCCGTATGATTGGCCGCGCCGGGTGTTCGCGATGCGTCGCCGAGCAACCGCCGGGGAGTGGCGTAGTTGGCAACGCACGTGCTTTGGGAGCACGAGATCGTGGGTTCGAGTCCCACCTCCCCGACCACCAATCCCCTGGGCGGCGATCGCTGACCACGAGGGCAGACCGGTGATCCTCCCCAAGATCCGGGATCCGCGATTCATCACCGTGCGTCGCGGTGGGACCCTCCAGGACGACGATCATCGTCTTCTCGCGATGTGGGCGGCTGACTGCGCGGAACACGTGCTGCACCACTTCGAGCAGGCACGGCCGAAGGACGACCGTCCACGCCGGGCGATCGACCTGGGGCGTGCCTGGGTGCGCGGTGAGATCACCTGGTGGGAGGCGCGCACCGCGGCCGGCCATGCGAACGCCGCGGCCCGGGACCTGCGTGTGGCAGCACGGCACGCCGCATACGCTGCCGGCCAGGCCGCGGCGGTCGGCCATGTGGCGGCCCACGAGCTCGGGGCCGCGGCCTACGCGATCAGGGCGGCGCGGGCGGCTGCGCCTGAAGGCGAGGGTGAAGCGGCCGGTCGCCTGGAGTGCCAGTGGCAGCGCGCCCGGCTCCCCGACGAGATCCGAGAGCTGGTCCTCGACGACCAGCGGCTCCGCAACGAGCTGTGCTGGTTCGCGTTCGACTGCTGAAACGGGGCGCTCGCCCGCCGGATGGCGTAGCGTGGGTCCGTGAGCCTGGAGGCCGAGGATCTGAACCGGCGCCTGTTGCGCGCCCGCGACGCCATGGACCGTGCCTACGCCGAACCGCTGAACGTGCGCGCCGTGGCCGCCGTCGCCCACATCTCCCAGGCGCACTTCATCCGCAGCTTCCGTGCCGTCTTCGGGGAGACGCCGCACCGCTACCTGCAGCGGCGCCGCGTCGAGCGTTCGATGTTCCTGCTCCGCGAGACCGACCGCAGCATCACCGACATCTGCCTCGACGTCGGCTTCACCAGTCTGGGGACGTTCAGCCGCATGTTCCGGGAGACCGTCGGCGAATCGCCCTCCGCGTACCGCGTGGGGCACGGGCCGATCGTGGCGCCCCACTGCGTCCAGCTGGCAGCGATGCGACCCCGCGTGGCGGCCGGGGAAGCAGTGCGATCGAGCAGTTTTGGAGAAGCCATCGCCTCGGCGACTCCGTAGCCTGAGGATCGTCGGCACGGCCACGCATGGAGGAGATCACCAGATGATCACGAAGCTCAACGTCGCCTCGATCTATGTCCTCGACAAGGACGAGGCGCTCGATTTCTACGTCAACAAGCTCGGTCTCGAAGTCGGCAATGACGTCCGGCAGGGCGACTACCGCTGGCTGACGGTGCGCGTCCCCGGCGAGCCCGGCGTCGAGATCTCCTTGGAGCAGCCCGGCTCGCCGCTGCACGACGAGGCGACCGCCGCGCAGCTCCGCGAGCTGATCACCAAGGGTGCCCTGGTCGGCCTGGTCTTCCTGACCGACGACGCCCGGGGCCTGTACGAGACCCTCAAGTCGCGCGGCGTCACCGACTTCACCCAGGAGCCGACCGACCACTTCTACGGCACGGACATGGGCATCCGCGATCCGTTCGGCAACCCGATCCGGATCCTCCAGCAGGGCAAGGTCAGCCAGAAGGCGACAGCCTGACCGATCCGATTCAGCGAACGGGCTCGTCGTCGATCAGGCCACCGCCGACGCGATCGCCACGATCGCGAACGCGCCGATGACGAGCCCGGAACCGAGGTTCACGCGACGGAGCCCCGCCGGCGTCAGCCGTGAGCGGAGCGCCCCGACGACGGTCACCAGCACGACCCACCAGGCCGCGGATCCCGCGAAGACACCGACGGTCGTCAGGGCCGCGCCGGCCATATCGCTCGCCGTCACGCCCAGCCCGACGAATAGTGCCGCGAACGACAGGATCGTCATCGGGTTGGTCAGCGTCAGACCGAGCGTGCTGAGGTAGGCCGCCGGCAGGCCGCGTCGACCGTTCGTGCCCGCTGCAGTAGCGGCGCTCGGCACCGAGCGCAGCGTTCGCCACGACAGCCAGAAGAGGAACACCCCGCCGATGATGCCGAGCGGCCGGCGCCAGTCGACGAGCAGGTCCGTGATCGCCGTCAGCCCGAACGCGGCGATCGCCCCGTACGTCGCGTCGGCCGTGGCGACCCCCATGCCGGACACCAGGCCAACCAGCCGGCCTTCGGCCAGGGTCCGCCGGATGCAGAGCAGGCTGATCGGCCCTACTGCGGCGGCGATCGTGAAGCCGAGGACGAAGCCTCGGAGGAGGAGTGCCGGTTCCATCGTTCGAACTCCCTCATGACATGAAAGACACCCCCGGCATCCGTGCCGAGGGTGTTCCTCTCAGATCCGTGGTCGGCGCCCCGCAGGGCGCAGCGCATCAGCTCGAGCGGCCCCTCGCGGGGCGCTGCCGCGACAGGGCGGCAGGCGTGGCGACGATGTGATGCATCGGGCGCAGGGTGCGGGATGGACCCGGTCGATGTCAACGGGGGCCACCGTGCTGCCGGGCATCCTTGGACCGCCCGCTATCATCGGCGCATGGACAGCCCGCGCCGGAACCCTCGAACCCGCGGATCGCGCGCCGCGCACGGCGCCGGGACGGCCGATCCCGCGTCAGGCCAGACGCCCGAGCCGGTCGATCACCGCCGGTTCCCAAACGTTGCCACGCGACGAGCGATCGACGGCGGCAAGGCCAGTCAGCGCTTCCGCGACCTCCTCGCCGAGGACGCACCGATCCTCGCCGACGGCGCGATGGGCACGATGCTGTTCGCGAACGGCCTTCAATTCGGCGATCCGCCCGAGGTCTGGAACCTGACCCAGCCCGAGGTCATCAGGCGGATCCAGCGCGGTTATCTCGAGGCCGGGTCGCGGATCCTCATGACCAACACGTTCGGTGGCAACCGGCTGCGCCTCGGCCTTCACGGACTGAGCGAGCGGGTCGACGAGCTCAACCGGACCGCCGCGATCCTGGCCCGCGCCGAGGTGAACTCTGCCGGTGGCACGGCCCTCGTGGCCGGTGATATCGGGCCCAGCGGCGAGATCGTCGCCCCGCTCGGCACCCTCGAATACGAGATCGCGGTCGATGTCTTCCGCGAGCAGGCGGCGTCGCTCATCACCGGTGGTGTGGATCTGATCTGGATCGAGACAATGTCCGATCTGAACGAGATCAAAGCCGCCATCGAGGGTGTCCGCCGTGTCTCGCCGGGCATCCCCCTCGTGGCGACGATGACGTTCGACACGCGCGGTCACACGATGATGGGCGTGTCGCCGGAGCAGGCGGTCGAGGCGCTGGTCGCATGGGGCGCCGACGCCGTCGGCGGCAACTGCGGCAACGGCCCCGACGAGCTGGTCCCGGTCATCGCGCAGATGCACGCCGCCGATCCGGATGCCGTGCTGGTCGCGAAGTCGAACGCCGGCATGCCCGAGCTCATCGACATGCGCGCGGTCTATAAGGCGGATCCGGCGACGATGGCCGACTTCGGTGCCCAGCTGCGCGACGCCGGCGCCCGCATCGTCGGGGCCTGCTGCGGCAGCACGCCCGAGCACCTGCGGGCGATGCACGACGCCCTGATCCCCGACGCGGCCCACTAGTCTCGGAATGGGGCGGCCCGTCGCCGGTTCGAGGCGCCCGCTCAAGGTCGGCGTCCAGCTCCCCGAGGTCGAGCGTGAGGTCCGCTGGCCGGAGCTCCTCGACATGACCCGCGCCATCGAGGATCTCGGATACGACTCGGTCTGGCTGGGCGAGCACCTGCTGTACCGCTGGGACGATCGGCCGCCGCGCGGGCCATGGGAGGCCTGGTCCACCCTCGCCGCCATCGCGGCGGTGACGAACCGGATCGAGTTCGGGCCGCTCGTGGCGTGCACCGCGTTCCACAACCCGGCGATCCTCGCAAAGCAGGCGAGCACCATCGACGAGATCAGCGACGGCCGCCTCATCCTCGGCCTGGGCGCCGGCTGGAACGAGACCGAGTTCCGCGCCTTCGGAATCCCGTTCGACCACCGCGTCGACCGCTTCGAGGAGGCGTTCACGATCATCCGGACGCTGCTCCAGGAAGGCGCGATCGACTTCGACGGACGGTTCTACCAGGCACGCGACTGCGAGCTGCTGCCGCGCGGCCCGCGACCGTCGGGCCCGCCGCTGATGATCGGCTCGAACGGGCCGCGCATGCTGCGGATCGCCGCCCCGCACGTCCAAGCATGGAACAGCTGGTTCGCCGACATCGACAACGCGCCGGACGGCGTCGGCCGGCTGCGCGACCTCGTCGATGCCGCCTGCGCCGACGTCGGGCGCGACCCGGCCGAGATCTCGCGGACCGTCGCCGTCCTGGTCGGGATGCCCGGTGGCACCGGCCGGCTGCAGGGCGACTACGCCCAGGCCCGGCACGCGCCATTGGACGGCACGCCCGAGGCGATGGCGGACGTCCTGCGCCGGTATGCCGACGAAGGGATCGACCACGTCCAGCTCGTGATCGATCCCATCACCCGCGGCTCGATCGAGGGGTTCGCACCCGTCCTCGACATCCTCGACCGCTGACCCCGTCCGGGGCGGCGAGGCACCGCCTCGGTACTAACGTTAGGGTCGACGGCGCACGGAGCACCTCCCTACGATCGGCCGGCCATGGCTAGATCGCCTTCTCGGGGGGCGCGGTCGGCCGCCGCGTTCGTCGCTGCGGCCATCCTCGTCACCGCGTGCGGTGGCGCGGCTCCGAGCGTCGCGCCCACCGCCGCCCCGACCCCGGTCGTCACCCCCGACCCGCACCTGCCGAGCCCGGCGACCGCCCAACAGGTGTTCACGGGCCTGGGAAAGGCCGGCTTGCGCATCACGGCGAACACCGCGTCCCTCGGTGCCGAAGGCGGCGACGTCGTGACCGTGATCTACGCCACGTACATGGGCTGGCCGCTCGATGTCACCCAGTACCGATCGCCGACGGCCCTGACACGGGTCACCGAGTGGCCGGCGGGCGAGGGTCCGGGCCGTGGTGAGCCACCCGTCGCGCTGGCCGGGCTGAACATCCTCGTCCGATGGGGGCCGACGGTGAGTGGCACCATGCCGCGCCAGCCCGATGCCCGCCAGGCGGATGGCCTGCACGATCTCGTGGCCGCCCTCGACCCGCTCCTCTCACCGCTCAGGGCCCGCTCGGCCGTGCCGATCGCGATCACCCCGCCGGTAGCAGCGGCCGGGGAGACGGGACCGTCCGCCAGCCCCGCTCCCTGAGGCGCGCAACGTTCGGTCGCCGGGGGACCGCACGCCGTACCCTGTCGGCATGAGCGACGTCGCCCAGCCTCGTTCCCGACCCGCGGCGACCCGAGCAGGCGAAGAGGTCTCCGACCTCGACAAGCGGATCATCGAGCACCTCCAGGCGGACGGGCGCCGACCGTTCACCCAGATCGCCGCTGAGCTCGGCGTCAGCGAGGCTGCGGTGCGCGCCCGCACCAACCGGCTGATCGAGCGCGGGATCCTGCAGATCGTCGGCGTCACCGATCCGCTCAAGCTCGGCTTCCACCAGATGGCGATGATCGGGATCCGCTGCGAGAGCGACCGGCTCGTGGCGGTGGCTGAACAAGTGGCCGACATGCCCGAGGTCGATTACGTCGTGATCACCGCCGGCACGTACGACCTCCTGATCGAGACGGTGTGCGAGGACAACGAGGCGCTGCTGCGCTTCCTGACCGAGAAGTTGCGCGCTGTCGACGGCGTCCGTGAGACGGAGACGTTCGTGTATCTGCGGATGGTCAAGCAGACGTACCAGTGGGGGACGCGCTAGCACAGGCGGGGCCTCCGCGCACCGCCGGCTGCCGCGGCGCCTGGGCGCACCGGCCGATTCGGCCAGTACCGGGTCTAAGATTGGCTGGTGGCACTGGAGCCGATCCTCTTCCTGATCGTCATCGCCGTCATCGCCAATCTCGTGGTCATGGCCGCGCTGGCCGCATCGCCGGCGGTCGGGCGGGCGCGCAGGATGGCCAGCGGCTCGGAGGAGCGCAGCGACGTCCGCTCCGAGCGCGCGATGGCCGCGGCCGCCGTCGTCGGCGGTGGTGACGACGAGCGCACCGAGGACGGTGTCCCGACCCGCGCCTACGACCGCGTAGTTCGGATCGCCTCATGGGTGTTCGTCCTCGCCGCGACCACGATCGTCGGGGTCACCAATCTGTGGCCCCAGAGCCAGACCGCGATCTTCGTGCTGCTCGCCCTGGCCGGCGTCTTCGTGCTGGTCATCCATGATCTGCTGCCGGCGAGCGCGCTGGGCCCCGCCAAGTACGTGCTCGAGGGATCGGTCGCGATCACGGTCGCGACGATGCTGGTCGCGCTGACCGGCGGCGTGAACAGCCCCTTCTTCTTCGTCTATCCGCTGATCGTCGGCGGCGCGGCGCTCGTGGTCACGCCGGGGATGACCCTCGGGCTCGCATTGATCGCGACACTCGGCTACGTGCTCGCGGTGGTCCTCGGGTCGCCGGCCGCCGTCCTCGCGATCCCGGGCACCGCCGCCACGGTCGGCATCAACCTGACGGCGATGATCCTGCTCGCGTACATCGCGATGGTCATCGCCCGTGAGCAGCGCACGACGCGTGACGCGGCGATCCGGCTGTCGACGATCGACCCGCTGACAGCGCTCTTCAACCGCGGCTTCTTCTTCGCCGCCCTCGAACGCGAGATCGCGCGCAGCGCCCGATCGGGACGCGGCTTCTGCCTGCTGATGATGGATCTCGACGAGCTCAAGGCGATCAACGACCGTCTGGGGCACTTTCACGGCGACCGGGTCCTGAGCGCGGTCGGCCAGGTGGTCAACGCCGGCGTCCGGCGCATCGACACGGCCGCTCGCTACGGCGGCGACGAGTTCGTCGTGCTGCTGCCCGAGACCGACCCGACCGGCGCGTTCGTGCTGGCGGAGAAGATCCGGATCGGCGTCAACGAGCTCGACCTCGATCTACCCGACGATGCCGTCCGACCGTCGATGTCGGTGGGCGTCGTGTCCTTTCCCGACGACGGCCAGACCGCGGACGAGCTGATGATCAGCGCGGATCGGGCGATGTACACGAGCAAGCGCGCGGGCAAGAACCGCGTCACCGGCGTGAACATGCCGATCGACCGCTCGGGCGTCGCCTCGAAGGCCTAGTTCCGCCTCGCGGGCGCGCGCGACCAGCGCCACGACATCGAGACGGGCAGCGGCTCGCCGGGTGCCGCGCTCGGCGGTTCTCGCCCGGCGGCTTCGGCCAGCCGGATCGCGTCCGGCGGCGCCGTCTGCGGCTCGACGCAGACCCCCTCCTCCCGTTCGTCGAACACCACCCAGACCGGTGCTGGCGAGCGCAGCTCCAGACCGAGTCGACCCGGCCACGTTAGACGGACCGGATCCACGACCTCGCTGAAGGCGTCGTCCCACGGTCGCGGGCCGGGGGCCACGAGGCGACCGGTGGGCAGACCGTCGGAGCCACGCTCGAACATGCGCCCGGCGTCGATCTCGAGCTCGACCTCGGCCCCGGCCAGCCGCCGCGCGAACCACGGGTGCCAGCCGAGCCAGGCCGGCATCGGTTCCTCGGCGTCGAGGGTCAGCGTGGCGTCGAGGCCGTCCGCCCGCAGCACGATCGATTGCGTCACCCGACCCGCGAACGGCCAGTCCGGCCCGAGATCGATGTCGAGCGTGGCCCGCTCGTGATCCCGCGAGACCACCCGCCACGGCCGGGCGAGGACCGTGCCGTGGACGGCGTGCGGGGGCAGGCTGCGCGGCAGCTGGTAGGTCGTGCCGCGGTATGTGAACCGGCCCTCGCCGATACGGCCGGCGAACGGCGCCATCGGGTAGCAGCCCCACCAGATCGGTCCGGCGCCGTCGGTGACGAGCAACTCGAGATCGTCGACCCGAAGCGAGGCCATCCGGGCACCGGCGTCCGCGTCGATCGCGAGCGCGACATCGCCCGCCCGCAGGACGACGGAGCGGTCGGTCGACGCTTCCCGGCGCGGCCGGCTCAGCGGGCCAGCGTCATCGCCCGGTCGGGGCGCAGCAGGAACGGCGGCAGGTAGGCCGGCGAGGTTCGAGAACGGCAGCACGTCCGGGTGCAGGTCGATGCCGAGCGTCGTCGGTCATGAACGCGGCGGCGGGCCTGGATGCGCTGCCCACGCCTCCGGGTACGCGCGGCGAACGTCGGCGCGCAGCGACTCGTCGGCGAGCGCGATGCCGTCCTCGATGTTGGTCGTGAAGTAGGGCGTGCCGGTCGCCGGGATGATGTCGCACCTGGAGCGCCATCCCGGAGCGCAGCTCGATCGTCGAGCCGGCGAACACCGGCGAGTTCACCCACTCGTCGAGGTGGAGCTGGTGGCCGGGGTTGAGGGAGATGCCGAAGAACGGGTCGCCGAGGTGGCGGTCGACGATCGGCTTGCAGCGCGCCGCCCGTCTGGCCGACGTGCAGCGCCCCGTACCACTCGGCCACCGCCTCGAAGTACGGCGCCGACGAGCCGCTCGACGTAGTCGCCGATCCCGTCGGGCAGCTCCGACGGCGTCCTCGACGACGAACCCGGCGCGGCAGTTGAGCGCGCCCCAGATGCCGAACGCGATCGTGAACGGATCGCCGCGCTCGATCGGCCGGTCGCCGGGGCTGAGCAGCCCGAATCGTCGCCCGCGGTCCGGCGGTCAGCATCAGGTGGCACGACAGCGGCGAGCCGTTCCAGCTCGAGCAGCGCGACCGCCTCCCGCTCGGTCATCCCCGGCCGGAGGCCGGTCAACAGCGTCGCGGACGCCGTGCGACGTCTGGCAGGCGGCCCATTCGAACGCCGCCAGCTGCTCGACCTCGTTGATGACCCGCAGCCCGTCGGCCGGGTCGATCAGCAGATCGGTCGCGTTCTCGACCAGCCCGGCCGGGCCGGTGGCATCGCCGCAGCTCGTCGACGAGGAACGACGGGAGCCTCGATCGTCGCGCGGCTCGCGTAGGTCTTCCAGCCGACGACCCCGACCCGCGCCGCCGGCGCCGATGCCCTCGTCGGCCAGGATCTCGGGCAGCGGCCGCGATCGGTCGCGCGGCTGGCCGGGCAGGCTGAGGTCCTGGAACCGGAGGCGGCGCATCGGCAGCGGCGCTGCCTCGGCCGATGCCGTAGCACTCGTTGCCGACGCAGGATCGCCGGGCTCCCGATCGGCTCCGGCCCGACGATCAGCACCGCCTCCTCGAAGCGCGGGTCGAACCCGGTGAGGTAGGCGATGTTGGCGCTGTGCTCCCGATCGCGCCCACACGACGATGTGGTCGTAGCCTCGCGCGTCCATCCGCGCCCGCAGCCGCTCGAGCCGGTCGGCGTAGATCGACGCCGGCAGCAGCGGCTCGCGTCCGGGCATGCCGAAGTCCGGCAGCGTCGACGTCGGCGAGGCGGGCTCGACAGTCGCGGTCATCGCATCGCTCGCTCGTCTCCGGCTGGCGTCGCAGCGGCGTCGGCTCGACGCGGCACCCCGCTCGATCGTCACGAACTGGTCGGCCCCGACCGTCATCCATGGCCCGACCTCGCCGTCGGGCCATTGGCACGCGGACCTCGGCCCCGTCGGCGTCACCGAGCCCGACAGTGGATCCAGCCGAGCTGGCCGCCGGCGTGGCCGCCGCCGACGGTGACCTCGCGCGCTGACGGTGCGGTCGCCGACCGCGCACCTCGACCCACGCCCCGATGGCGTCGACGTTCGGGCCGGTCTGCTGCGAGCGCGACCGCGATCCAGTTGCCCATCGGCGCCGGTTGGTCGGCGTCGCCGCCGCCGACGTTGCGCCACAGCGTGACGGGCTCGCGCCGGTTGACGACGACGAGGTCGAGCAGCCCGTCGAGGTTGAGGTCGACGAGCGCCGCGCCCGCGGCCCGGTCGAAGTCGACGATGCCCGCCGCCTCGGCGCCTTCCACGAACGTGCCGTCCGGCTGGCCGATGCAGCAGGTTGCTCGGATCGCGCGTCGCGTAGCTCGGTCTGCGCCTCGACGTTGCCCTTGGCTGACGAACAGGTCGACGAAGCCGTCGTTGTTGACGTCCTCGAACTCGGGGTGCCAGGCGGTCGACGGCAGCACGTCGCCGCCGACGAACGGGCGGTGGGCGGTGACGCCGCGCTCGAGCGCGATGTCCTCGTAGCGTCGGTGCGGCCGGCGCCGTCGTCGAGCGTCTGCAGCTTGTTGTCGCCCTGGCTGGTGAGGAACACCTCGGGTAGCCGTCGCCGGTCAGGTCCTGGCTGGCGATGCCCATGCCCCAGACCTGCAGCGGGCGCCAGCCCGTCGGCGTCGGTGTACAGGCGCGGCGCCTCGCCCGGGCGCGATCCGCCACAGCTGCTCCTCGCCGTCGCGGTAGTAGTGCCGGTCGTTGGACACGCGCAGGTCGCGCCGGCCCGACCGGTCCCAGTCGCTGAACAGCATCGACAGCGTGCAGTAGCCCGGGCGTCGAGCGCGATCGGGCTCGCGTAGCCGGTGCCGTCGCGGCGCGGCCGGACGAGACGGCTGTCGGCGCAGTCGCCCTTGACGGTCCTCGTCCGCGTCGACCACGAGGTAGTTGCCGAACGCCAGCGTCGGCAGCGCGTTCGAGCCCTCCCACGTCGCGCTGAACGCGACCGTCCAGTCGTCGCCGCCGTCGACGCCGAGGGCTCGTTCGCCGCGCTCGAAGCCGGCAGTCGCCGAGCCCGCGCAGGATGACATTCTCGCCGACGCCGCAGGACGGCGAGGTCGACGTGATGCCGTCGCCGTCGATGTCGAGCGGGTAGGCGCCGGTCACCGCCGTCAGGTCGGTGACCGGGTCCGCGATGCGCTCGAAGCGGAGCGCGCCGCCGACCGCGGCTCTCGTTGCGGTACAGCGCGGCCGGCTGCGTCGCCGCCGGCGAAGAACAGATCGGTCAGCCCGTCGTCGTCGCAGTCGAACGCGGCCACGCCGCCACCGACGAAGAACTCGAACTCCCCGTCGTAGGCGTGGCCGACCCCGGCGCGGAGCGCGTCATCGACGAACCGCGGCGCGCCGAGCGCTGTCGCGGACGGGCGCACGGCCGCCGGACTCAGGATCCGCGTGGCCGCCACGCCGCCGATGTAGAGCAGGGACACGGCCACGGCCATGGCCAGCCAGATGCGACGACGGTCTGGTCGTGGGCGCGATGAGGTGGACACGTACCGAGGCTCTCCGGGAGCGTCGCGGGATTAGCGCACAGGATGCACAAACCCCCTTGACCCCGCCACGTCGTGGCCCTCATCCTCGCTGCGCCGGTGCGGCCGCAGGCACCTGGGAGGAGGGTGTCGCGCCCGTCATCCGCACCCGAGGCTCGATATCCATGCGCGAGACAGCGACCGTCCGTCACCATCGCTCGCTCGGCACGATCAGCGCGCTGGCCATCGTCGGCGGGCTGCTCGCCGGGTGCGGCTCCGCGCCGCTGCCATACGTCGCCGAGGGCTGCATGCGCGGCGACCTCGGTGGTCGGTCGGTGGCGCGGGTGTGGGACGACCAGACCCTCGACCTCATCCGCCAGGTCGTCCCGGCGCCGACCGTCCACGCGCGCAACCTGTTCCACGTGTCGGTGGCGATGTGGGATGCGTGGGCCGCCTACGATCCGACGGCGGACGGCGTCATCGTCCAGGAGAAGCTCCGCGCCGACGATGTCCGGGGCGCTCGCGAAACGGCGATGAGCTATGCCGCCTACCGCGTCCTGGCGTGGCGGTTCGGGACCGTCTCGGACCTCGCCCCCGCCGCCGAGACGCTCGCCGCGACGATGACCAGCCTGTGCCTGCGCACCGACTACGCAGCCACCGACGATGACTCGCCCGCGGCCCTCGGGAACCGCATCGCCGCCGCGGTCCTCGAGCACGGCCGCACCGACGGCGCGCTCGAGGACGAGCGCTACAAGGATCCGTCGTACACCCCGAAGAACGAGCCGCTCGAGGTGGCCAAGTCCGGCACCGTCATGGCCGACCCGAACCACTGGCAGCCGCTGTCCCTCGAGGAGCAGATCTCCCAGAACGGCCTGCCGATCCCTGGCCAGATCCAGGGCTTCATCGGACCGCACTGGGGCCATGTGACGCCGTTCGCGCTGCCGCCATCGGAACGGGGCACGCCGATCGATCCGGGTCCGCCTCCGCTGCTCGGCGACCCGGCGACGGACGCGGCGTTCAAGGCCGAGGCCGTCGACGTCATCCGACGCAGCCACGCCCTCGATGCGACCAACGGCGTGACCGTCGACATCGGCCCCGGGGCATTCGGCGACAACACCCTCGGGACGAACGACGGCGACGGCCACGAGACCAACCCGACCACGGGTCAGCCGTACGCGCCTCACGTCGTGCTCCAGGCCGATTTCGCGCGCGCCCTGGCCGAATACTGGGCCGACGGGCCGAAGTCCGAGACGCCGCCCGGCCACTGGAATGTGATCGCCAACGAGGTCGCCGACGCACCGGGCTTCGAACACCGGATCGGCGGTCAAGGTGACCCGGTCGATCGACTCGAGTGGGACGTCAAGCTGTATCTCGCCCTGAACGGCGCCGTCCATGACGCCGCCATCGCGACCTGGGGTGTCAAGGGCTTCTACGATTCGTCGCGACCCATCTCGCAGATCCGGTACATGGGCGGCCGCGGCCAGTCCAGCGAGCCGAGCGCCCCGTCGTATGACCCCGAGGGGCTGCCGCTCGAACCCGGTCTGATCGAGCTCATCACCCCCGCCTCGAGTGCATCCGGAGAGCGCCACGCCCAGCTGGCCGGTCATGTCGGCGACATCGCCATCAACGCGTGGCGTGGCTTCCCGGAGGACCCGAAGACCGAGATCAGCGGTGTCGGCTGGATCCGGGCCGTCGACTGGGTCCCGTACCAGCGCAGCACGTTCGTGACGCCCGCCTTCGCCGGCTATCCGTCGGGGCACAGCACGTTCAGCCGCGCCGCGGCCGAGGTGCTGGCCGCGTTCACCGGCGATCCCTACTTCCCGGGCGGCATGACGAGCTTCACGGTGCCCAAGGGCGAGCTGCTGCACGAGGAAGGCCCGACCGAGGACACGACAGTCCAGTGGGCGACGTACTTCGACGCCGCCGACCAGGCCGGTCTGTCACGGCTGTTCATGGGCATCCACGTCCCGAGTGACGACGTCGAGGGGCGCAAGATCGGCGCGACCTGTGGCAAGGACGCGATGGCCCTCGCCCTGCGCTACTACGACGGCACCGCCAAGCCCTGATCGGCGGCCGCGAAGGTCTGCTCGATGACGCGCAGGTTGGCGACGGCATCCTCGGGTGGGACCGGCGTCGGCCCACCATCGAGGATCGCGGCGGCGAACCGCTCGGCCTCGGCCGTGTAGGGATCCTTGGTCGCGAACTCGAGGACCTCGGTCGCCGGCGCGACCGGCGGATCGCCACCGGCCGTCAGGAAGACCTGCGTCGGGCGGTCAGGCGGGATGTTGAACGGGATCCCGATGGAGATGCGCCCCGCCGTCCCGTAGATGTCGACCCGTTGGTCGGTCTCGGTCCTGGTCGAGCAGGTGAAGGTGGCGATGCCCGACTCGAACTCGAGGATCGCGCTCGTGAGGACGTCGACGCCACTGGTCGGGTCGCGCCGGATCGATGCCGCGACCCGGCTGGGCTCAGCCTCCGAACAGCATCCGCGACAGGTTGACCGCGTAGCAGCCGATGTCGAACAACGCTCCACCGCCGTAGTCGAGGATGTTCCGGATGTTCGCGCCGTCGTCGTTGAAGTACGAGAACCAGCTCTGGACGGCGGCCAGCGTGCCGATCCGGCCGTCGGCGACGAGCTCCATCGCCGCCACCCAGGACGGGTGGTGGCGGTACATGAAGGCCTCCATGAGATGGACGCCGGTGGCCCGCGCCACGTCGACCATGCGCTGCGCGTCGCTGGCCGTCATCGCCATCGGCTTCTCGCAGAGGACGTGCTTGCCGGCCTCCATCGCGGCGATCGACCACTCGGCGTGGAGGTGGTTCGGGAGCGGGATGTAGATCGCATCGACGTCCCGGTCGGCGAGGAGCGCCTCGTACGACCCGTGCGCTCGCGGGATGCCCAGCCGCTCGGCCGCGACGATCGCCTGGGTCGCGTCACGCGACGCGATCGCGACGACCTCGCAGCGGGCCGCCTTGAGGATCCCGGGGATCACCTTCACGGTGCCGATGCTCGCCGTGGACAGGATTCCCCAGCGCAGCACATCCGCCATCCGACCGCTCCTTGCACTCCGCTCTTGACATGGCCGCGTGGTTGTCCGAGTCTCGCACACACATTTGAGAAAGAGGAACACAAACCTCGTGATGATCGGCCGCGATGAGCTCGGGCACCGGAGCGAGACCGTCCGCCGGGCGAATCTGAGCTCGATCGTCCGCGAGCTGCATGGCAGCGGGCCGCTGTCACGTTCCGACCTTGTCACCCGCACGGGCCTGACCCGCAGCGCCATCCGCGGCCTGATCGGCGAGCTCGTGGCCGGTCGACTGGCCTCGGAGGGCCCGGCCGCCTTGGACGGTACCCCGGGCCGACCCTCCCCGCTCGTTCGCCCGGATCCGTACGGGGCGGTCGTGCTGGCCCTCGAGATCGCCGTCGACTCGCTGGCGGCCGCCACGGTCGGGCTCGGCGGGCGCGTCCTCGACATCGTCCGGATCGACCTGCCGCGCGGTCGCTCGAGCGTCGCCGACATCGCCGCGGCCCTGGCCGACCTTGCCACGGCGGTGCGGGCGTCGCTGCCGGGCGATACCACGATCGTCGGCGTCGGTGTGGCGGTCGTCGGCGTCGTGCGCCGCAGCGACGGTATGGTCGCCCTCGCCCCCAACCTCGGCTGGCGCGATGAGCCGCTCGGCGAGCACCTCGTGCACGCCCTCGACCTCGACGTCCCGATCGCGTTCGCCAACGAGGCCGATCTCGCCGCCCTGGCGGAGCACCGTCGCGGTGTCGGCCGTGGCAACGACGACATGCTCCTGATCTGGGGATCGGTCGGCGTCGGCGGCGGGTTGATCATCGATGGTGAGCCGCTGACCGGCGTGGCCGGCTACAGCGGCGAGGTCGGGCACATCCCGGTCAATCCCGACGGCCTGCCCTGTCGCTGCGGCTCGATCGGCTGCTGGGAGACGGAGGTCGGCACGAGTGCCCTCCTGCGGCGCGCCGGCCGCTCGCCCGAGGGCGGGCACGAGGCCGTCGATACGATCCTCGCCGATGCGCAGGCCGGTGATCCGGCCGCGCTGGCGGCCTTCGCCGAGACCGGGCGATGGCTCGGCATCGGGCTGGCCGGGATCATCAATACGCTGAACCCGGGCCTCGTCGTCCTCGGCGGCCGGTTGGCGGTCAGCCACCCGTTCGTCCGCGCGACGCTCGAGGCGGAGCTGGATCGGCGCGTGCTGCGCGCGTCACGACCGCTCGTCCGGGTCATCACCACATCGCTCGGCGACGACGCTCCGCTGTTGGGGGCGGCGGAGCTCGCCTTCGGACCATTGCTCGCCGATCCCGCGGCTTGGCTGCGTCCCCGCATGGCCATGGCCGCGCTGGCAAGCGCCTGAGGAGGATACGGAAAGGAGGATCGGTAGACCGTCGCCATCCGGCTGCGGCCTGATCGGGTCGACGGAGCGGGGAGTCACGGATGATAGCCTTGGGCGCGACATCGGCCGCGCGAAGGCGCTCTGACACAGGAGGAGAGTCAACGATGTCCAATCGACGGATGGTCGCGCTCTCGTTGAGCGGCGTCCTCGCCCTAGCTGCCTGCACGAGCGGCGGCGGAGCGACGACAGCGCCCACGAGCGCACCGACCACGGCAGCCAGCGAATCGGCCGCGACGTCACCGTCCGCAAGTGCGGCGGCGTGCACGGTCGGCGTGTCGTGGAACAACTTCCAGCAGCCCCGCTGGGCGGCACATGACGAGCCGGGCATCCGCGACACGGTCGTGGCCGGCGGTGGCACCTACATCAGCGCCGACGCGAACCTCAGCGCCGAGCAGCAGCTGACCGACATCGCTTCGCTGCTGTCCCAGGGCGCCAACGTCCTGGTCGTCCTCGCCCAGGACACGACCGTCGTCGGGCCCGCCATCCAGCAGGCCAAGGACGCCGACGTCCCGGTCATCGCCTATGACCGGCTGATCGAGGACCCGGACATCCTGTACATCACGTTCGACAACGTCGGCGTCGGCAAGGCCGAGGCCGAGCCCATCCTGGCCGCGGTCCCGACCGGCAACTACGTCCTCATCAAGGGCGACCCGGGCGATCCGAACGCATCGACGTTCCTGCCGCAGGGCTGGGACGACGCAGGCCTCAAGACCAAGGTCGATGCCGGTGACATCACCATCCTCAACGGCCCGGCCGGCGGTAGCGGCACCTGGCCGCAGGACTACGGGACGTACACGGACGCATGGGCGACCGAGACGGCCCAGGCCAACATGGAAGCGATCATCGACAAGGCCGTCGCCGACGGCACCCCGATCAACGCGGTGCTGGCCGAGAACGACAGCACGGCGCTCGGCGTCGCCGCTGCCCTGACCGGAAAGAGCTACGACCCGTATCCGCCCGTCAGCGGTCAGGATGGCGATCCGGCCAACCTGAACAACGTCGCCAAGGGACTCCAGTTCGTCGACGTCTGGAAGAACGCGAATGAGCTCGGCAAGGCTGCCGGCGCCGCCGCGCTCGCCCTGTGCGCCGGCGGCGACATGGCCAGCCTGACCCTGCAGGACGGCCTGATCGATCCGACCGTCGCCCCGGCGGCTGGGCTCACCGCCAAGCCGTTCGAGACGCCGGGCGGCTCCACCGTCAACTCCTTCATCCTGCAGCCGACCCCGCTCACGGCGGAGAACCTGCAGCTCGCCGTCGACGGCGGACAGATCACCAAGGAAGCGCTGTGCGCCGGTGTGGACGCGGCGTCCGCCCCGGCTGCCTGCCAGTGATCCTCAGCGTTCGCTGAACCAGCGATGACCTGCGCCCTCGGATCCCCCGGGGGCGCAGGTCGAATTCGGACCCGACCCAGGAGCGCCATCGTGACGAACGTGGCCGAGGCGAAACCGGCTCCGCAGCAGGTCGAGCCGCCTACGCGCCCGTCGATCCGCGGCCTGATCGCCCAGACGGAGATCGATCTCCGGCTGTTCGGCATGCTGCTCGCCCTCGCCGTCATCCTGCTGTCCTTCCACGTGGTCAGCGGTGGCCGGCTCATCCAACCCACCAACATGATCACGCTCGCCGTGCAGGCGGCGGCCATCGCGATCATCGCGACCGGGATGGTCCTGATCATCGTCTCGCGCAACATCGACCTGTCGGTCGGGTCGCTCGTCGGATTCATCGCGATGAGCTACGCACTGCTCATGACCGACTGGTTCCCGGACATCCTCGGGCTCGGTCCCGGCACCCCGTTCCTGTGGGTGCTGGCCCTGGCGATCGGGATCGGCATCGGGGCCGCGGTCGGGGCGCTCCAGGGATTCATCATCGCCTACATCGGCGTGCCGTCGTTCATCGTGACCCTCGGCGGTCTGCTCTCGATCCGTGGCCTCGTCTGGTACCAGTCGAAGGGGGCCGCCGTGTCGGGCCTGGACCCCACCTTCCTGCTCATCGGCGGCGGAGCCCAGGGCTCGCTCGGCGAGGTCCTGACCTGGGTCGTCGCCCTGATCGGCTGTATCGCGGTCCTCGGGTTGCTCGCCAATGGTCGGCGCCAGCGGCGTCGCTACGGATTCCCGGTCCGACCCATGTGGGCAGAGGTCACCCTCGCCGTCTTCGGCTGCGTCGCCATCCTCGGCGTGGCGTGGTTCGCCAACAACAGCTTCTGGCCGCAGGGTCTCGCCCAGCGGATCGCGGCCGAGCAGGGCTGGGGACCGGCCCCCGCCGGCGGCTGGCGGATCCCGACCGGCTTCCCATTGCCGATCGCGCTGCTCATCGGCGTCACCCTCGTGATGTCGTGGCTGGCCACCCGGCGGCGGTTCGGGCGATACGTCTACGCCTACGGCGGCAATCCCGACGCCGCCGAGCTGGCCGGCATCAACACGCGCCTGACGATCCTCAAGACGTACGTCCTGATGGGCATCCTGTGCGCCCTGGCCGCGGCCATCGTGTCGGCCCGGCTCAACGGCGCGACGCTGGATATCGGCCAGAGCTATGAGCTGTACGTCATCGCGGCAGCGGTCGTCGGCGGTACCTCGTTCGCCGGCGGCATCGGCACGATCCCGGGCGCCGTGCTCGGGGCGTTCGTCATGCAGTCGCTGGCCTACGGCTTGAGCTTCATCGGGGTCAACTCGCCGGGCCAGAACGTCGTCGCCGGTATCGTCCTGATCCTCGCCGTCGGCCTCGACACCATCAACCGCAGACGCGGCAGCTCGAGAGGCACGACATGACGGTCGCAGCCCCGCCCCTCGTCGAGATGCGCGACATCAACGTCGCGTTCGGCGGCGTGCACGCCGTACGCGATGTGACCATCGACCTCCATGCCGGCGAAGTCGTCGGCCTGGTCGGTGGCAACGGTGCCGGCAAGTCGACGCTGATGCGGGTCCTGTCCGGTGCCCACCAGGCTGATTCAGGCGAGATCCGGGTCGACGGCACGCCTGTCGCGATCGCCAACCCGCGCGACGCCAAGGCGCTCAACATCGAGACGATCTACCAGACGCTGGCCCTCGCCGACAACATCGACGCGCCGGCGAACCTGTTCCTCGGCCGCGAGCTGACGACGGGCGTGGGCAGCCTCGACGACTCGAGCATGGAGGCCGAGACGCGCAAGGTCATGGGCCGCCTGAACCCGAACTTCACCCGCTTCGCGATGCCCGTCAAGTCCTTGTCGGGCGGTCAGCGACAGGCGGTGGCCATCGCCCGGGCCGTGTACTTCAACGCCCGGATCATGATCATGGACGAACCGACCGCGGCCCTCGGTCCGGCGGAGACCGCCCAGGTTCGGAATCTCATCCGCCAGCTCAAGGACGAGGGCATCGGCATCTTCCTGATCAGCCACGACATCCATGACGTATTCGACCTGTCCGACCGGGTCAGCGTCATGTACCACGGCCGGATCGTCGATACGGTGGACAAGAACGACGTCACCCCCGACGAGATCGTGAGCATGATCATCCTCGGCAAGCGGCCCGACGAGGCTACCCAGACGGAGCTGGAGCAGCTGGAGCTGCACACCTAGCGGCAGGCCGCCGCCTTAGTCGTCCGGCCGGCGGAACGTCGGGGCCAGGGCGGGGTACAGGGCACGGTACGCGGCGTGCGCGGCGGCATACCGGTCGGCGTCTCGGCCGGGCGCTGCGGCCGGCGTGACGCGCACCAGCACTCCGGCCGCGGCATCCACGGAGTCGAACCAGCCCGCGCCGACCGCGGCCAGGAGGCCCGCGCCGTAGGCGGCGCCCTCGGTCGTGCTGACCGTGGCGACCTCCGCGCCGAGCACGTCGGCGAGGATCTGGCGCCAGAGTGGGCTGGCCGTGCCACCACCCGACGCCCGGACCTGGTCCGGCGCCGGCATCCCGGTCGCGATCATCTGGTCGAGGCCATCGCGCAACCCGAACGCCACACCCTCCAGCACGGCGCGCGTCAGATGCCGGCGATCATGGGCAAGCGACAGCCCGACGAAGGCTCCGCGGGCCAGCGGATCCGGGTGCGGACTCCGCTCGCCGCTGAGATACGGCAGGAACAGCAGCCCGTCCGACCCGGCCGGCGCCGCGCCCGCCGCAGCCACCAGCGTCGAATATTCCTCGTCGGGCGCGAGCGTGTCGCGGAACCAGCGCAGGCTGCCCGCCGCAGAGAGCATCACCGTCATCAGGTGCCACCGGCCGGGCACGGCGTGGCAGAACGCGTGGACCTGGCCGGCCGGATCGCGCAGCGGCCGCTCTGTCGTCGCGAACACGACCCCGGACGTGCCGAGCGACAGCGCCACGACGCCGGGCCGGACCGCGCCGACGCCCACCGCGTTCGCGGCCTGATCGCCGCCGCCGGCGATGACCGGCGTGCCGGCACGCAGGCCGGTCGCCTCGGCCGCTGTCGGCGTGACCGAACCGGTCACCTCGGGACCCTCGAAGGTCGGCGGCAGCCACGCCGGGTCGATCCGCAGGGCCTCGACGACCTCCTGTGACCAGTCGCGCGCCGCGAGGTCGAACAGGATCGTGCCCGCACCGTCCGCCTTGTCGAGCGCGTGATCGCCGGTCAGCCGGAGCCGCACGAAGTCCTTTGGCAGCAGCACGTGCGCGACACGCGACCACACCTCGGGCTCGTTGTCCCGGACCCACACGAGCTTCGGTGCGGTGAAGCCGGTCAGGGCGTCGTTGCCGGTGATGTCGATGAGGCGGTCCAGGCCGAGCGACGCGCGGATGGTGTCGCACGCGGCCGCCGTGCGCTGGTCGTTCCACAGGATCGCGGGTCGGAGCACGGCGTCGTCCGCTCCGAGCAGCACGAGCCCGTGCATCTGGCCGGTCAGCCCAACGGCCGCGACCGCGTCCCCCGAGACGCCTGTCGAGCCCAGCACCTGCCGGATGGCGGCGACCGTCGCGTCCCACCACAGGGCCGGTGCTTGCTCGGTCCAGCCGGGACGCGGGATCTCGAAGTCGTACTCGCTGACCCCGATCCCGACGACCGCCCCGCCCTCGTCGATGAGGACCGCCTTGGTCGCGGTCGTCGACGTGTCGATGCCGACGACGTAGGCCACCTCGGTCAGCGCCGTGTGCCGGTCGTCACCCGCGAGTCCGCCGTCCAGATCGACCGGTTGACGATGTTCTCGAGGAGCTCCTGGTGCCCGGACGCCGGGCTCGGGGCGATGTCGCGCGATGCGACCTTCGACTCGAGCGACTCGAGCGACTCCCCACCGTCGAGGATCGCCCGGCCGAGGGGTCCGTCCCAGCCGGCATACCGCTCGGCCTTGCGCTCGGCCAGGTCGCCACGCTCGATGAGATCGGCGGCGACGAGCAGCGCGCGGGCCAGCGTGTCAAGGCCGCCGATGTGGGCGTGGAACAGGTCGGTCCGATCACTGCTCTGCCGGCGCAGCTTCGCATCGAAGTTGAAGCCGCCGGGGGCGATGCCGCCGTGCTGCAGGATCTCGTACAGGGGCAGGGCCAGGTCCTCGACCGAGTTCGGGAACTGGTCGGTATCCCAGCCGTTCTGCGGATCGCCCCGGTTGGCGTCGATGCTGCCAAGGCTCCCATTGGCCACCGCGAGCGCGACCTCATGGTGGAAGCTGTGCCCGGCGAGCGTCGCGTGGTTCGCCTCGATGTTGACGCGGTATTCGTCGGCCAGGCCGTGCCGGACGAGGAAGCCGTGGACCGTGGCGACGTCGTAGTCGTACTGGTGCTTGGTCGGCTCCATCGGCTTCGGCTCGATGAGCAGCTGGCCGCCGAAGCCGATCTTGTGCTTGTGCTCGGCGACCAGGTGGAGGAAGCGAGCGAGCTGCTCCCCCTCGCGCTTGAGGTCGGTGTTCAGCAGGGTGTCGTAGCCCTCGCGCCCGCCCCACAGGACGTAGTTCTGGCCGCCCAGCCGGTGGGTGACCTCGAGCATGTGCTTGACCTGCGCAGCCGCGTAGGCGAAGACCTGCGGGTCGGGGTTGGTCGCAGCCCCCGCTTGATAGCGCGGATGGGTGAACAGGTTGGCCGTCCCCCACAGCAACCGAACGCCGGTCTGCTCCTGGTAGCCGGCTGCATCGTCCACGAGCGCGTCGAGGTTGGCGCGGAACTCGGGGAACGTGTCGCCTTCCGGGGCGACATCCCGATCGTGGAAGCAGTAGTAGGGGATGTCGATCTTCGAGAAGAACTCGAAGGCGACGGCCATCTTCGTCCGCGCGTCGGCCATCGGATCCCCGCTGCCCGCCAGCCAGGGCCGGTCGAGCGTGCCGATCCCGAACATGTCCAGACCGGGCCAGGCGAACGAGTGCCAGAAACAGACGCCGGGTCGGAGGTGGTCCTCCATCCGCTGCCCGAGCACGATCCGGTCCTTGTCGTAGACCTTGAAGGCGAGCGGGTTCGTCGAGTCCAGACCCTCGTATCGGATCGGCTCGGTCACCTCGCCGAAGAACGCCTCGCCCACGCCGATCCCTCCTCCAGACGCCCTGCCAGCACTCGCGGCCCAGCCTAGCATCGCGGTTTGTATGGGCGAAGCACAAACGCGCCAGGAGCGTCGCCGATCAGCGCAGGCGTCGGACGGGGATCGCCTCATCGGGCCCGCCGTCGAGCTCGATGAGCTCGGGCGTGGCATCAGGCCCGAACGGGCCCGGGTTGTCCGCCGCATCTCCGTGCTCGGCGAACGCGAAGTGCACGGGGTCCTCTTCCTGGACGCCGCGCGGCCAACCGTACGAGCGGTAGCCGATGAACCCCAGCCCGAACGCCTCGAGGGCGCGGCCGTCGCGCGCGCCGACCAGCCAACCGGCGATGGCGACGACGACGAGGAGCACGACGAGGGTGGTCGCGAGATCCATGCGATGCCTCTGTTCGACTCGACTGTGCTCCCGTCGATGCGACCCGTCAACCGGGGCTCGACGCCGTGCGGTGTAGCATCGCGCGGTGAGCGACCGCGACCCGAAGGGCTTTTCCACGCGCGCCATCCGTGCCGCCTCGCGCGCCCCGCGCGTCGATCAGCGACCGACCACCGTACCGATCTACCAGACCGCCACCTTCACCTCGAGCGATGCCGAGGAGCTCGGCGACGTCGTCGCCGATGCGAGGGCCGGGTTCTCCTATACGCGCCTGTCGAATCCGACCAGCCAGGCGCTTGGTGCCGCCTACGCCGAGCTGGCCGGGGGCGAGGCCGGCGCGGCCCTCGCGTCGGGAATGGGTGCGATCCACGCCGCCCTCGCCTCGCAACTGTCGGCCGGCGACCGCATCGTCGGCCCGCAGGCGGCCTACGGCTCGACGCGGAAGCTCCTGACCGACACGTTCGCGCGGTTCGGCGTCCGGGTCGATCTCGTCGACATGACCGACAACGCCGCGGTCGCCACGGCCATCGCCGCGGCACCGACCCGTGTCGTCTACGCGGAGACCATCGCCAACCCGACGACCGTGGTGACCGACCACGCGACGATCGCCCGGCTCGCCCACGAGCATGGCGCGACGTATCTCGTCGACAACACCTTCGCGTCACCGTACGTCTGCCGGCCGCTCGAGCTCGGGGCTGACCTCGTCATCGAATTCGGCGACGAAGTTCCTCGGTGGCCACAGCGACGTGATCGCCGGCGTGGTCGCCGGGCCGACCGACCTCGTGCGGGGGGTCGACGCCGTCCAGAACGACACCGGTGCAACGCTCGGGCCATTCGATGCGTTCCTCGTCCTGCGCGGGATCCTGACCCTCGCGGTCCGGATGCAGGCGCACGCCCGGAATGCGACGGCACTGGCGGCCTGGCTGGAGCGTCAGGATGGCGTGCGTCGCGTCCTCTATCCCGGCCTGCCGAGCCACCCACAGTACGACGTGGCCGTGCGCCAGTTCCGCGATGGGGTCCACGGCGGGATGCTCGCCTTCGAGGTCGAGGGTGGTCGTGCCGGGGGTCGGGCGATCATCGATTCGATGGCACTCCCCGAACTGACCGCGTCGCTCGGGAGCGTCCACACGTTCGTCGTCCACCCACCGTCGACGTCACAACGCCAGCTCTCCGAGGACGAGCTCGTGGCGGCCGGGATCACGCCCGGGTTGCTGCGCGTGTCGGTCGGGCTCGAGGACCTCGAGGACCTGCAGGCCGACTTCGCGACCGCGCTCGAGGTCGCCCGCGCCACTCGCGCCACGGTCGGCGTCTAGCCCCACCCCGTGGCGACACCGGCCGCGGTCCGCGCCGCGAGCGCCGCGGGCGCACCGACCAACCCGTTCGCCGTCCTCGGCCGCGGACTCTGGAGGCTGTTGACCGCGGTCGACTTCGCGGTCGCCCAGATCATCTTCCTGTCGATCCTGGCGGTGATCGGCATGACCCTCCAGCAGTTGCCGGACTTCGCGTTCCGCTCGCCGGGCGACTACGCCGCTGCGATCGAGGAGATCCATATCCGCTACGACCCGGTGATCGGCCCGGGCGTGGTGAACGTCCTGGAGCGGCTCGGCGCCTTCACGATCTTCAAGTCGGCGATCTTCGGCATCGGGCTGGTCGTCCTGGTCGTATCGATCGTCGTGTGCACGCTGGACCGCACGCCGCGGTTGTGGCGCGACGTGTCGACGATCCGCGTGGTCCAGCCCGAGCCGTTCTTCGACCCGCGCCTGCCCGACCGCGCGGCGATGAGCGGCGTCGCCGCCGAGGACATCCGGCGCGTATTGCGAGCTCGCGGCTTCCATGTCCGAACCGAGGAAGCCGGTGGGGCGACCCACCTCTACGGCGATCGGCACCAGTACACCAAGATGGCGACCCTCTTCACCCACCTCGGGCTGATCCTGTTCCTGGTCGCGGCGGCCGTGACATCGCGCTTCGGCGACGAGCAGGGACTGGTCGTCCCGGAGGGCGAGTCCCTGACCGTGCAGAGCATCGGCACGCCCGACCTGCTGCTCATCAAGAACTTCGACTTCGAAGCGCCGGGCTTCGAGACGGGGATGCCGTCGGACTTCACGACCGACCTGGCCGTCTACCAGAACGGGACCGAGGTCGCCCGCAAGACCATCCGGGTGAACGACCCGCTGGCGGTCGGCGGGTACACGTTCCACCAGAACGGGTTCGGCCCCGCGCCGAGGCTCGTCATCCGCGACGCCGCGGGGGCGCCGCTGTGGGACGCCCAGGTGCCCATGACATCGTCCGCCGGCGGCAACCCGTACGAGACGATGGCGGTGCCGGGCAAGGATCTCGGTCTGCAACTGCTGCTCGGCCGGGACCCGGTCGGCGAGGGGATCCTGGTCGTGCTTCCGTACCGCATCGTCGGCACGAACGCGGACGGCACCGACCGGATCCAGAACTTCGCGGCGGTCCAGCTCCGGCGCGGCGACGAGAAGGTGTCCGACGAGCTCGGCGTCTCGATCGCGTTGACCGATTTCGGCGAGTACACGCTGATCATCGCCAAGCGCGATCCGGGCCAGGGCATCGTGTGGACCGCGTTCCTGTGCCTGATCGCCGGGATCATGATCACGTTCTACCGGCCGCGGCGGCGGGTCTGGGCTCGACTGGCTCGCGACGGCCGCCTGGCGCTCGTCTTCCGGGCGGACCGCTACGTCGATGTCGAGCGCGAGTTCGGCGGGTTGCTCGACGACCTGGTCGCCGCGCGTCGATGACGACGCTCCACGACCTGCACCGTGTGCTGTTCCCGTTGGCTCGCGTGGTCGGCGACGGCGACCTCTCCCCCGAGCGCGCCGAGCGTGAGGTCAGCTGGGTCCGCGTCCTCAAGCCGCGCGTCCCGGCATTCGAAGCGCTGGAGACCGGCGACCTGGCCATCATCCCGGCCCCGGCACTGGCGGTCGTGGCGCCCGGCGCCGCGCAGATCCACGACCTGACGGTCGCGCTCGCCAAGGCCCGCGTCCCGGCGGTGCTGCTCGTCGAAGGCGACGCGGGTGACGACCAGCTGCGCGCCCTGGGGGATGCCGCCACGACGGCCGGGCTGACCGCCCTGGGCCTGGGCCGGGTCGACTCCAATGCCCTCGAGCGCAGCGTCATCGGCTTCCTCGTCAACCGCCGCGCCGAGCTCGATCGTCGGGCGGCCGAGCTCGAGACCCAGCTCGCTCGGTTCGCGCTGCTCGGCCGGGGACTCGATGTCCAGGCCGCGACGATCGGCGCGTTCCTCGGCCGCGCCGTCGTGATCGAGGGCCGCCGCGGCGACCCGATCGCCGTCCATGCCCCGGCCGACCTGCCAGCCGCCGCCGCCGCCGTCGCGCGCTACCTGGCCCGCCCCGCTGGGGCCGGAGCCCTGCGGGTGGACATCCCGGCGGCTACCGGCGAGACCGGCGCCGGGGGTCGGCTGATCCTGCTCGGCGACGAGCCGCCCGGTGAGCTGGAGCGCATCGCGGTCGAGCGGGTGGCGGCCTTGCTGGCCCTCGAACTGGCGCGGGACGAGGCCGTTCGCCAGGCGCGCGAGGAGACCCGCCGCGGCGATCCGCTCCCGGCTGACGGACCGCCGTGGGTGGTGATGGTCGCTGCCCAGGCCGCCTCGGGTGGACCCGACGACATCGCCGCCCGCGAGGAGACGCGCGCCGAGCTGCGGCTGCTGATGTCCACCCGCCGCCTTCTCCTGCGCGGCAGCTCCGAGAGCCTCGAGCTGCGTCTCGTCGCGGCGGCGCCCACCGACGACCCTGACGGTCTGGCCACGGCCCACCGCCTCTCGACGTTCCTGGCGCGGACGGTGGCGGTGAGCCGGCCCTTCACCGAGCCCGGCGCCCGGCCGGCGGCGGAGGCAGCCGCGCGGGCCACGCTCGAGGCAGCCGATCTCCTCGCCGACGCGCCGAGAGTCGTCCGCGCGTCCCGTCTGCCGGCGTACTTGCTGCTCGGTAACGTGCGCAACCTGCCCGACGGCGTCCGCCAGGCGCGCGAGCTGCTCGCGCCCATCCTGGTCGGGCGGGCGGAGGCACAGCAGGAGCGGCTCGATACCCTCGCGGCGGTCCTGTCCCACCCGAGCCTGGCCGAGGCGGCCGGTCGGCTCGGGGTGCACCGCAACACGGTCGCCTACCGCGTGCAGCGGCTCGAGCAGCGCGGCGACTGGGACCTGGCCGACCCGGAGCTGCGGGTCGCCCTCCTACTCGCTGTGAGAGTCATGCAAAATGCACAACCTTCTGCACCGGCTCCGGCACTGACCCGCAACCCACCTGACTGATATCGTGATCTCCCGAGGTGCAACCCCGCTGTCTTGATGCGGGATGCACAAGCGGACGGGAGGACCACCATCGCGATGACCACCCTCGAGCGCATCCCCAGCGGCGTCGCCGCGCCGACCACGACCGTCGCCGACGTCATGTCCATGGCCCGCGAGGCGGGCGTCCTGATCGTCGACCTTCGCTTCGTCGACCTGCCCGGCCAGTCGCAGCACTTCAGCATCCCCGTGAAGGACCTCGGCGAGGACCTGTTCATCGACGGGATCGGCTTCGATGGCTCGAGCATCCGCGGCTTCCAGCACATCCACGAGTCGGACATGCTGCTCATGCCCGACCCGACGACCGCCTACGTCGACCCGACCCTGGAGGTCACGACGCTCATCCTGACCTGCGACGTGGTCGAGCCGGGCAGCCGCGAGCCGTACAGCCGCGACCCGCGCTACATCGCGCGCAAGGCCGAGCGCTACCTGACCGAGAGCGGCATCGCGACGACATCGTTCTGGGGACCCGAGGTCGAGTTCTACATCTTCGACTCGCTGCGCTTCGAGACCGCCGGCCACAAGTCGATGTACTAGATCGACTCTGACGAGGGCATCTGGAACTCGAGCCGCAGACGGCACGCCCAACCTGGCCAACCGGCCGCGCCCCAAGGAGGGCTACTTCCCGGTCCCGCCGATGGACACGCAGCAGGACCTGCGCAGCGAGATGGTCCTCGCGCTGCAGGCATCCGGCATCGACATCGAGGTCCAGCACCACGAGGTCGGCGGACCCGGCCAGGCCGAGATCGACATGCGCTATCGGGACGCTCGTCGAGACCGCCGACAAGGTCCTGCGCTACAAGTACATCGTCAAGCAGACGCCCACGCCGCCGGCAAGGTCGCCACGTTCATGCCGAAGCCGGTCTACGGCGACAACGGCTCGGGGATGCACACCCACCAGAGCCTGTGGAAGGACGGCACCAACCTCTTCTACGACGAGGCTGGCTACGCGCTGCTGTCCGACACGGCGCGCTGGTACATCGGCGGCCTGCTCAAGCACGCGCCGGCGGTCCTCGCCTTCGCCGCGCCGACCACCAACTCATATCGCCGGCTCGTGCCGGGCTACGAGGCGCCGATCAACCTCGTCTATTCGCAGCGCAACCGCTCGGCGTGCATCCGTATCCCGACGTACTTCGACGACACCCGGCGCCCGACGGCTCGAGTTCCGCTCGCCGGACCCGACCTGCAACCCGTACCTCGTCGTTCGCGCGCAGCTGCATGGCCGGCCTTGACGGCGTGATCAACAAGATCGAGCCGCCCGCCCCGGTCGACCGCGACATCTACGAGATGAGCGCCGAGGAGAAGGCCGGCATCGAGCGGCACCCCGGGCTCGCTCGAGGAAGTGCTCGATGCCCTCGAGGCCGACCAGGAGTTCCTGTATCGCGGCGACGTCTTCACGCAGGACGTGGTCGACGACCTGGCTCGACTTCAAGCGAGCCGGCGCCAGATGGACGGTCCAGCTCCGACCGCACCCGTACGAGTTCTACCTCTACAGCGAGATGTGATAGCCGGTCACCACGACCCGTCCGCCCGGCCGCGGCAGTGGCCGGGCGTATCCTTGCCCTTCACCACTCGAGGAGGCTCCGTTGACCGTCGCCACACGTCCCGACTCGGCCGATACGATCGCTGCCGCCAAGGCCAGCGGCATCCGCTTCATCCAGCTCCAGTTCACCGACATCATCGGCCACGTCAAGGCCGTCACGATCCCGATGCACCAGCTCGAGGGGTCGGTCAAGCACGGCACGTGGTTCGACGGATCGTCGATCGAGGGGTTCACCCGGATCGCCGAGTCGGACCAGTACCTGATGCCGGACATGGACACGTTCGCGGAGATCCCGTGGCAGCCCGGCTCGGGCCCCCGCGGCACGGCGCGCATCATCTGCGACGTCTTCACCCCGAACGGCGAGCCGTTCGTCGGTGACCCGCGCGGCGTCCTCCGCCGGCAGGTCGAGCGGGCGCGCAAGCTCGGCTACGTCGTCAACACCGGCCCGGAGCTCGAGTTCTTCCTGTTCCGCCGCGGCGATGACGGCGCGATCGAGCCGTTGCCCCACGACCAGGCCGGCTATTTCGACTTCTCGACCGACCTCGCCCAGGAGATCCGTCAGGACATGGTCGATGCCCTCGAGGCGTTCGGCATCAAGGTCGAGGCCGCCCACCACGAGGTCGCCGTCGGCCAGCACGAGATCGACTTCGAGTACTCGGACGCCCTGCGCACCGCCGACAACGCGATCACCTTCAAGTTCGCGCTCAAGGCGATCGCCCAGCAGCACGGGCTGTACGCGACGTTCATGCCCAAGCCGATCCACGGCATCAATGGCTCCGGGATGCACACTCACCAGTCGTTGTTTTCCATCGCCGACAACCGCAACGCGTTCGCCGACCCGGCCAATCCCTATGGCCTGTCGGACGTGGCGCGCTCGTACATGGCCGGCATCCTGGCCCATGCCCGCGGGATGATCGCGGTGCTGGCGCCGCTGGTGAACTCGTACAAGCGGCTCGTGCCGGGCTACGAGGCGCCGACCTACCTCACCTGGGGCCGGACGAACCGGTCGGCCCTCATCCGCGTGCCGATGGTCTCGCCCGGCAAGTCGATCGAGGGGACGCGCGCCGAGGTGCGCTGCCCGGACCCGTCGTCGAACACCTACCTCGCGTTCGCGGCGATGATCGCGGCCGGGCTCGACGGCGTCGAGAACAACATGTCCCTGGCCGAGCCGGTCGAGGAATCGCTGTTCGAGATGGATGCCACCCGTATCGCCGAGAAGGGCATCCGCGAGCTGCCCGGCACGCTCGGCGAGGCGCTCGACGAGCTCGAGCGCGATGACGTGATCCGCGAGGCCCTCGGGGACCACATCTTCAACCATTACGTCGACGCGAAGCGCGCCGAGTGGGACGAGTACCGAACGCAGGTGTCCGACTGGGAGGTCGAGCGCTACCTCGACGAGTTCTAGGCGGCGGCGCGGCGACGCGAGCGCGCGGCGACGCTAGCGCGCGGCGACGCTAGCGAGCGGCGACGCTTGCGCGCGGCGACGCTTGCGCGCGGCGCAGGCGTTCCGCGCTGCGACGCTGTGGCGTCATTCTCGGGCGGAATAGCCGTCGCAGAGGCTATTCCCGGGTGGAATGACGCCATACGGCGATCCCTGGATACGTCCGGCGTAAGTGCCGTATGACAGCATCCGGCCATGGCCCTGAACGACGATCCGGCCCCACGCCTGGGGCGCCGGCTGCGCGCCGCGCGTCTCGCCCTCGGGCGTTCGCAACGGACCATCGGCCGTCGAGCCGGCGTGTCCCAGCCAGTCATCAGCCGGATGGAGCTCGGAGGCGGTGGCGCGTTCGCTGTCGACACGTTGGCGGCGGTCGCGGCAGCGCTGGGGATGCGGCTCGACATCGACATCGTCGACGCGAGCGATACCGATCTGGATCGACACGAGCGTTGCCATGCCATGGTCGCGGAGGTTGCGCGCTCCGGCGGTTGGTCGGCCCGGACGACGATTCGCGAAGGCCATGGCGACCGAGAAATCGAGACGATCCTGCGACGAGGGAACGACTCCGCAGTCGTCCGGGTCTGGGATCCCGTCACGCGACCGCCGCCTGAGCTCGGTCGGTTCGAGGCCAGCGTCGATCGGGAGCGGAGGCCAGGCACGCGTGCGGCCGGGTTCATCCTGATCCCCGCGACAGGGTCGAACCGGCGACGAGTCAGCGAGTCGCGGGATGCACTGCGCACCATCTTCCCGGCGCCGGCTCGCGAGTGGTTCGGCGCCCTCATCGACGATCGATGCCCCATGCCGACCGATCCGGGGATCCTGTGGTCGTTCCCGGACTGTGGACGGCTACGCCCCTCGACGTTCGCGCCGGGCTGGATCTGGACGGCGGTCGGCGACGGGCCAAGGTTCGTCACGGGACGGCGCGACCGTGCTCAACGGGCCGGGTGAGCGGCTCCGGTTCAAGGCAAGATTGGGCGCGTGATGGATGTGCGGCCGGGTCGATCGCTCGGCCTGTTGTCGGCCGCCCACGCCGTCAACCATTCGTTCGCCGTCCTGCTGCCGCCGATCTTCCTGGCGATCATCGACGAGTTCGGCGTGACCGTGCAGTCGGTCGCATTCCTGGCGGCGGCCGGATCGCTGGCGTCCGGGCTCATCCAGCTCAGCTACGTCGAGCTGACCCGCCACGTGTCGCGGAAACGGCTCCTCGGCGTCGGTGGGCTGCTGTTCGGCAGCGGGTTCGCGGCGATGTCGCTCGCCACGAACTTCGCGACGTTCGCCGCGGCGACGATCGCGGCGCGAATCGGGGCGTCCCCTCAGCACCCGGTCGGTAACGGGCTCCTCGCAGAGCAGTTCCCGCCAGAACGGCGCGGCTTCGCGATCAGCGCCCACATCGCCGGCGGCAACCTCGGGACGGTCCTCGTCGCCGTCGTGGGCACGCCGCTCCTTGCGCTGATCGGCTGGCGCGGCGTGACGGTCCTGTTCGGTGCGGCGGCGATCGTCATCGCGCTCGCGATCCTCGCGTTCGCCCGCGAGCACGGCACGGACCGGGCGGCAGCCCGCGCCGGCGGCAGCAGTCTCGATGGCCTCAAGCGCGTCTTCGCCGATCGCGACCTGCGCTGGGTCTTCCTCACGTCGGTGCTCGGCGGCGGTGGGCGCGGGCTCGGCGTCGTCAACCTCTTCGCGCTCATCTATCTCACGCGGGTGATCGGCCTCGACGAGCCGACCTCGGGGTTGATGTACGGCGCGCTCATCGTGTTCAGCGTGCCGATGCCGCTCCTCGCCGGTTGGCTGTCGGACCGGTTCGGGCGCAAGCCGCTCATCATCGCGGCCTATATCGGCGGCGCCATCGGCTTCGGCGTGTTCATCTTCGCGGGGTCGTCGCTGGTCTGGCTGTGGATCGGCATCGTGATCATGGGGTTGTTCTCGTTCGCCGAGTCACCCCAGCTCCAGGCGCTGCTGGCGGACCTCTCGCCGCCCGAGAATCGTGACGCCTCGTACGCCCTCTACTTCACCCTCGCCTTCGGGGTCGGCTCGCTGTGGACCGCGCTGTACGGGACGGTGATCGAGGTGCTCGGCGAGCCGAGCGGGGTCCCCGTCGTCTTCGGGTTGATGGCGTTCTCGTTCATCCTGGCCGCCGTCGCCACCCTCCCGATCCGGACGGAGCGGGCCAAGCGATCGAGCCGTGGGGATTGGACGGAGGGCCTCGAGGCCTAGGGCATACTCCGCGGCGTGGACGCCACGATCCTGCTCATCGAGGACGACCCGTCGATCCGGGAAGTCACCGCGATCGGGCTGCGGAATGCCGGCTTCACGGTCGAGACCGCGGACGACGGCCGTGCCGGCCTCGACCGTTTCGAAGCGGGCTCGTTCGATCTGGTGCTCCTCGACGTGATGCTCCCGCGACTCGACGGTCTCGAGGTCGCGCGCGCGATCCGGCGGACCTCGACCCTCCCCATCGTCATGCTGACGGCCCGCGCGGACACGATCGACGTCGTCGTCGGGCTCGAGGCGGGTGCGGACGACTACGTGCGCAAGCCCTTCGAGGTGCCCGAGCTCGTCGCCCGCGTCCGGGCGGCGCTGCGTCGCACCGGGCAACGTCCGGCCGATGGGCCGGCACACCTCACGCTCGGCCCGCTGACGATCGACCTCGCCGGCCGCAGCGTGTCGAGGGACGGGACCGGCGACGAGATCGCCCTGACGCGGACGGAGTTCGACCTGCTCGTCGATCTCGCCCGGCATCCGGGGCAGGTCCTCGCCCGCGACACGCTCCTCGATCGGATCTGGGGCTACGACTACCTCGGTGACTCGCGACTCGTGGACGTCGCGATCGGCCGCTTGCGCGCGAAGGTCGAGGCCGATCCCGCGGAACCGGCCCTCATCCTCACGGTCCGCGGCGCGGGCTACAAGGCGGCGAGGTAGCCGGGCATGCCGTGGCCGCGCGGCGTCCGCGCTCGGCTCGCCGGCGCGCTCGTCCTGCTCGTCGCGATCACCGCGGCCGTGCTCGGGATCGGCGCCTCGATCTTCGTCGACGCCCGGCTGCACGACCAGGCGCTCGACGACGCAGCGGCGCAGGCCAGCTTCGACCTGACCGTCACGGTCCCGGGCCGCCAGCTCCCGGATGAGCCGACGATCGACGACATCCGGCGGAGCGGGCTGCTCGAGACGTTCCGGCGACGCGACGTCGAGACGGTCGTCGACCTCGGCGAAGGCGAGACCGTCAAGTCGAACGAGGTGCTCGGCGACCTGCTGGACCGGCTGCCAGCCGATGTCGTGGCGCGGGTCGGCCGCGGCGAGCTGGCCTACGCCTGGCTCGATGTCGGCGGCCGGGCGTCCCTCGTCGTCGGCGGGCTCGCACCCGGCGGCCGCATGGCGTTCTACTTCGTGCGCAACGTGTCGACCATCGAGACGGCCGTCGACCAGCTCCGCGGCGCGCTCCTGCTGGGGACGATCGTGCTGGTGGTCCTGGCCATCCTGACCGGCCGGATCGTCGCGCGTGGCATCCTCCTGCCCATCGAGGAGGCGGGCGAGACCGCCGAGCGGATCGAGCGGGGCGACCTGCTCGCCCGGGTTCCCGTCACGTCGCGCGACGAGTTCGGCACCTGGGCGGACCGCTTCAATCGGATGACCGACACGCTGGCCGAATCGATCCGCCGGCTGGAGGCTGCCCAGCACCAGAACCGGCGCTTCGTGGCCGACGTGTCGCACGAGCTGCGAACGCCCCTCACCGCCCTGGTCGCCGAAGCGTCGATCGTCGGCGAGCACCTCGACGACCTGCCGCCGGAGAGCCGGCGTGCGGCGGAGATGCTCGTCCACGACGTCGGTCGGCTGCGGACCCTGGTCGAGGAGCTGATGGAGCTGTCGCGCTTCGATGCCGACGCCGAAGAGGTCGCGCTCGAACCGGTCGATCTCGGCAAGCTCATCGAGACGATCCGGGCGAGTCGCTCGCCGGCGGCGCGGTTCGAGCCACCGGCGAAGCCCGTCGTGATCGATGCCGATCCGCGTCGCCTCGAACGCATCATCGGCAACTTCCTCGACAACGCGAAGGAACACGCGGCCGATACCGATACCGAGGTCGAGCTGGACCCGCGCAGCGAGGAGATCGTCGTCGCCGTCTCCGATCGAGGCCCGGGCGTGCCGCCCGACCGGCTCGAGCTGATCTTCGACCGGTTCACGAAGGTCGACCCGTCGCGGTCGGGCGGAAGCAGCGGTCTCGGGCTGGCGATCGCCGCCGAGCACGCCGCGCTGATGGGTGGCTACCTGCAGGCCATGAACCGCGACGATGGCGGCCTTCGCATCGAGCTCGTGCTCCCGCGCGATGTTGCCGGATCGTTACGCGGCGGCGATGGGCCCGCGACATGACGGACGGACGCTGGGGTCCATCACCTCGCATCTGGAGCCCAACGCCATGATCGCCTCGCGCAAGCCTTCTATCCTTCCCGCCCTTGTCCTCGCCGGGCTGCTCGTCGCGTCCGTCGGATGCACGTCGTCCGGTGGGCTCGGCCAGGTCCCGAGCGTGCCACCCACCACGGCCCCATCGGTCGACCCGGGTCCGCCCGACGCGACGCCTGCGCCATCCGGCTCTCCGTCGGGCTCAGCGTCGCCATCGGGAAGCCCCTCGAGCTCGCCGAGCGCCTCGCCGTCGGCGAGCCCGGCCGTCGAGACGATGGTCCTCCGCGCCTACTACGTGCTCTCCGGCAACCCCGGCGTCGAGGGTCTCGTGCCGACGCTCCGGGTGGTCCCCGAGACGACGGGCGTGGCCCGGGCAGCCATACAGGCGCTGCTCGACTCCGCGCCAACCACCGACCGCCACACGCAGGTGTCCACGGCGATCCCGCCGGGGACCCGACTCCTCGGGGTCACGATCAAGGACGGCGTGGCCACGATCGACCTGTCCCGTGAATTCGAGTCGGGCGGGGGGAGCGCTTCGGCGATGTACCGCCTGGGCCAGGTCGTCTACACGCTGACCCAGTTCTCGACGGTCCGCGCCGTCCTGTTCCAGGTCGAGGGGCGTACCGTCACGACGTTCGGCGCCGAGGGCATCGTCCTCGACGGACCGCAGAGCCGACGCGACTTCGAGGCGATCCTGCCCTCGACGTTCGTCGATCGCCCGGCGCTCGGTGCCGCGGCGGGCAACCCCGTCCGGGTCACCGGGACCTCGAACGTGTTCGAGGCGACGTTCCGTGTCGCGATCCTGGACGGTTCGCGCAAGGTCCTCGTCGACGAGATGGCCATGGCCACGTGTGGCACGGGCTGCCGAGGCACCTTCGACGTCACGCTCCGCTATGACGTCCCCAAGGCGCAGTGGGGCACGCTGCGGACCTACTTCGGATCGGCCCAGGACGGCAGCCCGCAGGACATCCGCGACTATCCGGTCTGGCTGACGCCGGCCTGACGTGGCATCGGGCGCCCCCGCTGGGGCCGGGGATGACATCGGCCCGGCGAGCGGCGGTAGCCGTTTCGCCGGGCCTGCTGCTATCATCCGCAGGCTCTGTCAAACGAGCATTCGGTCGGGGCGTGGCGCAGCCTGGTAGCGCGCATCGTTCGGGACGATGAAGTCGGAGGTTCAAATCCTCTCGCCCCGACCATCCCAACTCATCGCTGTTGAGTGTCAGCACGCCCGAAGCTGATGGCGGGCTTCTCAAATGTCGCCAACGGCCCCGTCGAGCACGTCGGCGAAGCGCCGGGCGAGCGCGGGCCAACCATAGCGCTCGACCGCCACGGCGTGCCCGCGGGCGCCGCGGCGTTCCCGTTCGGCGGGGTCGTCGATGGCCTGGAGCAGCGCGGCGGCGAGGCCGCCGACGTCGTCGGGTTCCACGAGCCAGCCGGTCTCGCCGTCGGCGACGATCTCCCCAGGGCCGAAGCGGTTGACGGCGACCGGTGGCACTTCGCACGCCATCGCCTCGACGAGCACGAGGCCGAACTGCTCGCGCACAGAGGCGAGTGCAAAGACATCGGCGACCGACAGGAACGCCGGCACCTCGACGTGGTCGTACCAGCCGGCCAGGAAGACGCCGCGCACGCCGAGCCTGGCGATCGTGTCGGCGGGGTGCTCCCCCTCCCACTCACCCGGATGCCCGCCGACGATCACGAGGCCGGCGGGGGTTCGCGCGCGGTCGCGGGCCTGCGCGAAGGCCTCGACGAGGAGCGGAAGCCGCTTGACCGCGGTATAGCGGCTGACGGTGAGGACCACCACGCCGTCGACGATCGGCGAGAGTTCCTCGACGCGGTAGCGCACACTGCCGGCCTGATGGTCCGGACGCCAGCCGCGTGGCGCGTCGACGAGGGCGTCTCGCCACAGCGCCGCGCGATCGACGTCACGGCGGACGAAGATGCCCGGGTCGAATCCGTTGGGCAGTACCACCAGTCGGTCCGCGCCGAGGCCGAGCATACGCTCGGCGCGCGGGATCTCCGACGGCGAAAGCACGATCAGCCGCTCGCATCTGCGCGCCCAGTCGCGCATCCGCTGGGCCCAGGCCTCAGCGTGCGTCCAGCCCAGGGGCGGTCCGCCCGCGATCTCCTCGAGCATCAGCAGCTCAGTCCCGTGCAGGTGGCCGATGACCGGGACGTGCGGCGCGACGCGCGACGCCGCCTCGTGGATCGGGGTGAGGTGGTGCAGGTGCAGCGCGTCGGCGCCGGCGGCGCCGGCGGCGGCCAGCGCGCGTCCCCATGCCGTCACTTGACGCTCGTAGGCGTCGTCGTCGAGCGCGGCGAAGACCCGGTCCGGTGCGTCGGGACGGTCCTCATAGGACGGGTGCATCGGCGCGGCCCCAGGCGGCGGGTCAAGCGGGTCGGGCGAGGCGAGCGCCTGGTCGAAGGACACGGGATGGACCTCGAGGCCAGCGTAGAAGCTCGCGGCGTCGCCGAACGTTTCAAGGTCGGTTCGCGAGCCCGAGACGACCGTGACGTCCCAGCCGTGTGACGGGAGCTCCAGAGCGAGCGCGCGGGCGACGTGCGACGAACCGCCGCGGGGAAAGAACTGGAGCACACTGACGAGTCGGCGGCGACGAGGCACCCGCCCAGTGTGGAGGACCTGTTACCAGCGCGCCGAAGGCGAACCCATCGGGGGTGGCCCTCGGCGCTTCGCCCTAGGCGATGCCCGGCACCCGGTCGAGAAGGTGGGCGATAGCCCGACCCACGATTCGGAGGTCACCTGGACAGTGAAGCTGCGAGACCTCCCGACCCGACCACAACACATAGCTGCACGCATCGGGCGGGTGAGTGCGCTGTCCCTGTGGTGCACCCTGGCTCTTCTCGTGTCCGGTTGCGGCCAGGCAAGCCCGGATCTCGGCGAGTCCGTCGGTGGCACGCCGGCGGAGGCAGCCGCGATCGTTGAACGGTGGTTCGTCCTCGCTCGCAGCGGGGAAGCCGACGGCGGCTGGTCGCTCCTCTACCCGAGCGTTCGGGCGGACGTGATCGGCTCGGCCGACGTCTATCGACAAGCGCTCGAGGACGCCGACTGGCGAGGCTTCGACTACGACGTCGGAGAGGCCCGACTCACCGACGGCGAGTACCGCGTCGATGTGCGTGTCGTGGGCGGGGCGGCGAGCCTCCCCGCGTTCATGCGCGACTGGGGCTTCATGCAGTTCCCGACGATCGATGGCGAGCCGAGCGAAACGGGGGTCATGACCGTGCGCATCCCGCCGTTCGGACCGGAGCGTGGCATCCAGCTGAGCGGCTGATCGCCAGTAGCAACGGGTCGCCGGTTGTCTCGGCTGTCACGTGCGCACTTCCTGGCCCTTGAGCGAACGAGCCCGCGACGGATCGGCAAGGTCCGGGTCGGTCACGAGGAGGAGGTGCCGACCGGGCTCCAGCTCGGTGCGCGGTCCGACGGTCTCTCCGTCGAGCGAAACGCTCGAGCGTGCACTCGCAGGGGCGATGAACGTGCCGGTCGTCCCGATCGGGGAGTCGATCTCGACGAGCAGCCCGGCTGACTCGATGCGCCACGCCGTCGTGATCGGCCCGTACGCCGACTCGACCGTGGCGCGCGCCCAGTCGATGCCGACGCGCGGTTTGGGCGCGAACACCACGTGCCGATAGCCCGGGAGTTCGCGGTCCGGGGCGAGGCCAGCCAAGTGACGATAGACCCAGTCGATCACGGCGCCATAGGCATAGTGGTTGAAGGACAGCATGTGGCCCCCCTCGGAGCCCGTCATATCCGGAGGCGGAGCCATCGTCCCGGGGTGGATCGAGCCGTCCGGACGGATGGCGTCCCAGCGCTCCCACACGGTCGTCGCGCCATGCTCGACCTGGTATAGCCACGAAGGGTCGTCGCGCCGTAGCAGCATCAGGTAGCACTCGTCGAGATGCCCGAACTCCGCGAGGGCGGGCAGCACGAGGGGCGTGCCCAGGAAGCCGGTCGCGACCCTCCCATCGGCATCCCGGACGAGCCGCGCCAGGGTGGCGGCGACCTCAGGTCGCTCCGCTTGGGGCGCGATGCCGAGCCGGAGCGCGACCGCGCAGCCGGTCTGCGTGGTGAGTGCGTGGCCGCGCCACCGAGCCCAGGCGCCGCGGTGCAACGTCATCGGCAACGGATCGCGCGCGCGCTTCGAGCGCAGGGACGTCTCAGCGCACGGGCTGCATCGGCAACGAGCCGGGCACTGTGCACGAGAAACGCGTTGGCGATGTAGGTCGAGTCGGCCTTCGCCTCCCACGGACGATCGGATGGCGCGTCAGGATCGAGCCAGTCGCCGAATTGCATCGCCGACGGGAGTAGCCCATCGGGTCTTCGCCGCGGCGACGAGCGACTCGAGCCATGCGGCCATGCTGTCACGCTGGTCGGCGAGCACAGTAAGATCACCGTAAGCCTCGTAGACCGACCACGGCACGATCGTCGCCGCATCGGCCCACCCCGCGCGGCCGAACCGGGGCTCGCCTTCGATCACCACATCGGGCACGACCGTGGGCACGCCGAGCGTCGCGTGCTGATCGAGCGCCAGGTCGCGAAGCCAGCTCCGCCAGAACGATTCGCATCGAACAGCGTGGACGCGGTCGTCGCGAACGCCTGTGCGTCGCCCGTCCAACCCAGTCGCTCGTCGCGTTGCGGACAGTCGGTCGGCACGGACACGAAGTTGTCGCGCTGCGACCAGACGACGTTCCTGTGGAGGCGCTCGAGCACGCGGCTCGGAGCAGTCGAATCCGCCGCGCCGCGGCGTGTCGCTGCTGATCGCGACGAGCTCGGCGTCGACCAGCTCGGCATTCGTCTCGACCTCAGCGTAGCGGAAGCCATGGAAGGTGAATGCCGGCTCGAGCGATCACGAGCTTGTCCTCGGCCAGCACATACGTGTCGGTCGCCTTGGCCGACCGAAGGGCCCGGGTGTGGAGGGAGCCGTCCGGCTCGAGCACCTCGGCATGCCGGACGGTGACGCGGTCGCCGCGCCGACCCAGGACCCGAAGCCGGACCAACCGGAGATGTTCTGGCCGCCGTCGAGCGCCCACCGCCCGCCACCGACGCGAGGTCCGATCGACCGGCATCGTCTCGACGATCCGGACTGGCGGGGCCATGCGTGGCTCGATCAGGCCCAGGTCGAAGGGGACGATGGCTACGGCACGCCAATCGGTGTCGTCGAAGCCCGCGCGGTCCCAGCCGATCAGGCTCTCCCGCAGGTCGATCGTGCTGCCGTCGTAGAGATCGGCGGACCGGATCTCGCCGGTCGACGGCTCGCCACTCCTCATCCGTTGCGACCACGATCCGGCTGCCGTCGGCGCCGAGGCGATCTCGAGCTGGGCGACCAATGCGACTTGGTCGCCATAGTGGCAGCGAGCGTGACCGGGCTGCCAGCCCAGCCGGCCTCGATACCAGCCGTCGCCCAGGACCGCTCCGATCGCGTTGGGACCGGCAGTCAGCAGGTCCGTCACGTCGTACGTGTCGGCGAGGAGCCGGTGGCGATAGGTGGTCCACCCGGGTGCGAGCAAATCCGTCGTGACCGCACGTCCGTTGATCGTGACCTGATGGAGCCCGAGCGCCGTGACGTGCAGACGCGCTTGCGCTACGGGACCAGGAAGGTCGAAGACACGCCGGACCATCGGGGCCGGCGCCTGCTTGCGGCTGCCGGGGTCGCCAGCGAGGGTGACCGCCCGGGCCAGCCAGTCGTCGGGGCGCAGGAGGCCCGCCTCGACCCGTAGCGACTGGCTCCAGTCCGACCAGCTGGAGGTGCCGCGGACCCGGACTCGATAGTGGCGCGCCTCCCGGCTGTTCAGTGGGCCGCCGGGCGCGATCATCGCGACCTGCTCGTCCCCGACGCAGTCACCAGTCGTTGCGAGGATGGCGTCGAACTCCGCGGTCGCCGCCGCGTCGATCCGATACCCCAGCTGCCCCGCGTTCGGCCCGTCCGCCACCAGCCGCCACGTCAGCCGCACGGGCACGTCGCCGATGGCGAGCACCCCGGCGGGCACCTGACAACGGAGCCGTTCGACGGCGAGCGTCACCCCTTGACTGCCCCGGACGCCATCCCGGACACGATTTGGCGCTGGAAGAAGATGAACATGACGAGTGGCGGGATGGTGATCAGCAGGACGTCAGCGAATAGCAGGTTCCAGCGCGTGTTGAACTGGCTTTGGAAGGCGAACAGCGTCAGCTGGGCCGTGGCGTTCTCGTTGCCGGGCAAGAAATAGAGCGGGTTGACGAAGTCGTTGTAGATCGCCACCGACGCGACCACGATGACCGTGATTACCGCCGGCCGGAGCAGCGGGAAGATGACGTGGACGAACAACCGGAGCGGTGACGCGCCGTCGATGATCGCCGCCTCGTCGAGCTCGCGCGGGATGCTCGACACGAACGTGCGGAAGATGAGCACCGAGAACGGGAGTAGGAACGCCACTTCGACCAGCGTCAGCCCGATCAGTGTCTTGAACAGACCGATCGCTTGGAGGACGTAGATCGTCGGGACGATCGCGGGCGGGATGATGAGCCCGGCCAGGACGAGCGCGCTCACGATGCGCGAGACGCGGTCGCGCCGCCGCTGCAGGACGAAGCCGACCATCGCCGCGAAGATCACGATGAGCGCCACCGACAGGACCGTCAGGATGAGGCTGTTGCGAAGCGCGGTGACCATCAGGTCGTTTCGGAATCCTATGACCTCGAGCGCGTTCGGAATCAGCTGCCACTCGGTCGGCGGCGTGAACTCTAGTCGGGATGCCGCAGCGCGGTCCTTCGCGGCGGTGAACACGATGAAGATGAAGGGCACGACGAAGACGATGCCCGCCACTACGAACGCGACGCCATCCAGCCACCAACCTCGGATGGAACGGAGGCGTTTCACAGCTCGATCTCCCGCCGCGAGAAGAACCGCTGCAACGGGAAGACGAGTGCCGTCACGGCGATGAACAGGATGACGTTGCCGGCGGTGGCGAGCCCGTAGAACCCCGCCTGGTACTGCTTGTAGATCGTCGACGTCAGGACGTCGGTCGTGAAGCCTGGCCCGCCCCGGGTCATCGTCCAGATCAGATCGAACGTGCGCAGTCCGCCGATGAACGAGAGCAGGATGACCGCGAAGGTCGCGTTGCGGCTCAGCGGCACGATGATGTGCCGGAAGCGGACCCACGCACCGCCCTCCAGCTTGGCGGCGTCGCTGTATTCCTCAGGTATCGACATGATGCCGGCGATGAAGATCACAAGGGCGATACCGACGCCCTTCCAGACGTCCACCAATGCCACCGACAGCAACGCGATATCGGGATCGATCAGCCAGGCTGGCCCGTCGATGCCCACGGCGGCGAGCACGGTGTTGATCAGCCCCCGCGACGGGTGCATGAGTACGGCAAACGTGATGCCGATCGCGACGGTGCTCACCAATACGGGGAAGAACACGACTGCGCGAAGCAGGTTCCGGGCTCGGATGCTCGACGTGAGCAGTACCGCGAGCAGGAGGCCGAGGACCACCTTGAGGCCGCTGGTCACGAGCGCGTACACGAACGTGTTGCGCAGACCGTTCGTCAGCGATGGCTCGCGCGAGAACTGCACGAAATTGTCGAGGCCGATGAACTCGGTCTCGAATAGCGTCCAGCGCGTCAGGCTGTAGTAGAACGACAGCAGTGTCGGCAGGACGAAGATGACGCCGAAGATGATGGCGGCTGGAAGGTAGAACCAGTAGGGGTACGCCCCGAGGGCGGCGACGTTCCGATGCCGGCGGCCGACGACGGAGTCATCGGACCGCCTAGCATCGAGAGGATGGGCGACGGGAGCCGATCGCGCCTGATCGACTCCCTGGTCATGATCGGTGTGGAGGACGCCCACGCCGCCCGCTTACCAGCCGGGTAGGCCGAGCTGCTTGGCCTGCTTCTCGACATCCTGGTCGTACAGCTTCGCGCCCTCCTCGGCCGTATTGAGTCCGGAGCCGACGGCGACCGTGATCTGCTCCAGCGACGGGCCCTTTACCGGCGACAGGAACTCGAGCGCAGGACCGGCGGTGTTGCTCTCCAGGTAGGTCTGGATGTCCTTGACCGCAGGCAGGGCGTCGTCGGGGAGCTTCGAACCGTTGATGACGTAGGGGCCGGACGGTGCGATGGCCTCGGTCAGGACCTCGGTGCCTTCGACGGATGCGATGAACCCAAGGAAGTCCTTGGCCACGTCCTGGTTTTCGCTCGACTTGGCGATGTAGGTCGCCGCCGGCATCCAGATCGTGGCGCCGTTCTTGGCGGCGTCCTCGCCGGGCTGGCCGAAGAAGCCGATGTCCTGGATCGCCTCAGGATGGTTGTCGTTGATCGTCCCGAGCGTGAAGGTCAGCATCGGGTACTGCGCGATCGTGCCTTCGGCGAGTGCGTTGAGCCCGTCATCGAGCTTGGCCGCCCCGAAATCCTGCTGATACCAGCCCTTTTCGAACCCCTCCTGCAGCCGCTTGAAGCCAGCGAGCGCCGCTGGGGTATCGGAGTAGTGCGCCTTGTTCGCGGTGTACTGCTCGGCGAAGTCGGGGACGGCGCTCTGCACGTTGTAGTAGTCCGCGAGGACGAACAGCTGCGAGGTCCAGGTATCGGCATACGTCGCCCCGATCGGTGCGACGCCGGCCGCCTTGAGCTTGTCGTTGTTGGCGGCGAACTCAGCCCACGACTTCGGGACCTGCAGGCTGTTGGCCGCGAAGACCTTCTTGTTGTACAGGATCCCGCCGCCCATGGCGGTCTCGCTCGGGACGCCGAAGATCGCGTCGCCCTGCGACACGGTCGGCAGGTACGACTCGTTGATGTTGGCGATGTACGGTTCCCCGGAGATGTCGACGAGGGACTCCAACGGGTTCAACGCCTGGAGCAGCGAACCCGAGTTGTACCAGAAGATGTCAGTCATCTCGCCGGTCGAGAGCCGGGTCTTGACGATGTTGTCGCCGTCGGTCCCGCCGGGCCGAGTCTCGATATCGAACGTGACGTTCGGATGCTTCGCGGTATACGCGACGGCTAGGGCATTCGCCCGAGCTTGTGTCGCGTCGGTGTCATCAACCAGATAGGTGAGTGTGACGGGCTCTGCCGCTTCGCTCGCGGACGCCGACGGTTCCACGGACACGTCCGCTGATGCGGGTGGCGCGCTTGCGCCGCTCCCGAACCCGCCGCTGCACGCCGAGACGGCGAACGCGGCGAGCAGTACGAGGACGGAGCCTCGTTTCAGATCCCCAGAGCGCATGAGCAGCCTCCTCGTATCCAAGTCCGGCCACTCGCCGGGGCGCCGTTGAGCGAGGGCCGGTCCAGACACGATGGCGCGCTAAACCGGCGACGACTTGACTCCCTTTGACATCTTCTTGGATGTCCTTGCGCTGCCCACCGGCTACTCGCGCCGCATTCTCCCAACGTGATGACGCTGGCGGTACTCGCGCGGACTCGTGCCAAACGCCAAGCGGAACCGGCGGGAGAAGTACGCCGGGTCCGCCCAACCGACGGCCGCGCCGATCGACGCGATCGGGTCGTCTGTCCGGGCCAGCATCACGGCGGCTCTCTCGGCTCGCAGTCGCGCGAGGTAGTGCATCGGCGGCAAGCCAAGGCAGCGCGCGAAGGTGCGGGCAAGGTGAGCAGGAGTGACGTATGTCAATCCGCTCAGCTCGGTCAGCGTCCACGGATGGGTGAGGTCGGGCTCGATAAGGGCCAGTGCGGCGGCGACGGCAGCGGGCATGGTCCGGTCGGGCTCATCGCCAGGAGAGGCCTCGCGGGCGGCTGTGGCCACGACATCGAGGGCGAGCAGGAGACGACCGATCTGACCGGCCCATGCCCCGGCGTTCGGGCTGTGCAGGTTAATGGGCTCGAGAGCGTCGATCACGCGTCCAAGGTCCGGATCCGACAGCTGGACCCGCACGATGGGATCGCTCGCCTGCGTGCGGGTGCCATGGGCAGGGTCGAACAACGCACTCAGATGGCCATCGCGGAACGCCCACATGAGCTCGGCTTCGGCGAGCTCCGACCGGAACAGACAGTTGTAAACCTGGACATCGTTGCAGGACCGATACTCGTGGCCGACCCCCGGAGGCACGAACAGTACGGTCCCGCGCTCGACCTGCTCGATCCCCCTGTCGCTTACATGGAACGCCGTACCGGACTCGACGACAGCGAGCTCGTAGAAGTCGTGGAGGTGCCAGGGCGTCGTCGGGAAGTGGTGCGCCCGGAAGATCCCGACCGCCGAGTTCTGCGGGATGTACACGGCCGCGAGCCGGTTGAGGACCCAATTCGGGTCATGACGACGACTAGGGAGCGCTGGCTGTGCGAGGGCCATCAGGCCCTGATCCGGTCGGGGTCACTCGAACGGCTCGTCCGCGGGACCACTGGGCTGTCGTTCATGCCGTCTCCTCCGCCCGGACCTTACTCCTCATCCCGTCAGCGGCCAATCAGAACCGATCGCTTGCACCACCCGGCTGCCGCGTTCCGGTGCTGGACATGGAACGGCCCCCATCGCCGGTGGCGACAGGGGCCGTCTGCTGATACGCCAGGTCGGTGCCGTCAGCGGATGGCGGCGTGACCCTTGTAGTCGAAGGTGGGCGCGGCGGCCTGGCGGAGGCTCCCGTCAGGGAAGAATCCGGTCTTGGTTCGTGCCAGGGTCAGCACGGCGTGTGCCGCGGCGTCGCCCAACTCGAACAGGGCCGTGGTGTTGACGTTGTTGATCGTGTCGCAGGCCTGGTGGTAGCAGGGGTCGTAGGGCGCACCGGCGGTGCCCCCGTACACGGCCGCCTGCTCGGCCGTCTTCACGCCCTCGGCGCCGCTGAACAAACCGCCAGCGGGGATGCCGACCGCGATGAACGGCCCGTAATCCGATCGACCGTCGAAGGCGGTCGGATCCGTCTCGAGGCCTTGCGAGGCGAAGTACTCGTTGAACACGTCCTCGATCTCGGCCGAGCCTGGCGGGCCGGCCGTGGCGGTGTCCGAGCCGTCGCCGTCGTAGACGAAGCGGACGTAGTTCGGAGAACCGACCATGTCGAAGTTCAGGTTCGCGAAGATCTTCGCGAGCTTGGCGTCGCTGAGCGTGTTCACGTAGTGCTCGGAGCCGAGCAGGTTCGCCTCCTCGGCACCCCAGAACGCGAAGCGCACCTTCTGGCGCGGCTTGATCTTCAGCTCGGCCATCTCCTCGGCGATCTCGAGGATCGTGGAGCTGCCGCTGCCGTTGTCGTTGATGCCCGGTCCAGCGACGACCGAGTCGAGATGTGCCCCGACCACCAGCACCTTGTTGGCATCGCCACCGGGCGAGTCCGCGATGATGTTGGTCGTCTTGGCGTCGAGGTTCACCTCGGTCGATGTCACGACATGGACGACCGCGTCGGGCGTGCCGTTGAGCTCTGCCGCGTCGGCGAAGCTCAGACCCACGACCGGGATGCCGACGGGGGTGCCGAGCGTGCCGATGAACAGCTCCTCGCGCCCCGGCTGGCCCTCGTTGAAGATGATGACCGCGTCGTAGCCAGCTGCCTCGGCATTCTTCGCCTTGTCCTCGAAGAAGCACGTCCCGCGCTGGATGAGCGCAACTTGGGGCTCGGTCGCAGACGCCGCCGGGAAGTCAGATGGCTCACACCCCGAGGTCGACGAGCCTGGCTCACCCGGCGGGATCACCAGGTCGATCGGGACGAGCTCCCCGGTCACGTCGCCGCTGCCGGAGAAGTCGAACGTGCCGGTCTCGTAGTCCTTGGCGGTCGGTGTCACCTGGGCGAGCACGGCCGGGGCGAGCTCTCGGAAGAACGGGAAGGTGAACGTCTGCTCGGTCACCTTGTATCCGGCCTTCTTCAACGCCTTCTTGACGTACGCCGCCGACGCGTCGTATCCGGGCGTGCCGGAGGCACGGGTTCCACCATTCTGGTTCGCGATCCGCTGGAACACCCGTTCATGAGCCATGATCCCGCCGACGGTGACCGCCTGGCGGAGTCGGGTGCTGTCGATGTCGTCGACGGCGGACGCAGGGCCAGCCAAAGCCAGGACCATTGTCGCGGCGACGAACGGAGCTAGGAGCCTTCGCATACGGGGGCCTCCTCGAACGGCCATCGATGCGCGATCCCAGCCCATGGATATGGTCGGGCCGGTCTCCACCGCGCAGTGGCCTAAGTGCCGACAAGTCTGGGCGGTGTCGGCGAAATGCGTCAACCGTGACCATCGGGGAGGGCCGGAAGTCCGCCACCCGTCCGACCGCCAAACAGGTTTCGGGCGGCACGTCATCGAACGGCCACATTCGACGCCTATCCTGTGACCATGCCTGACACCGACACTCCCCGCCGGATCTCCAAGTCCGATGCCGAATGGCGTTCCGAGCTCACGCCCGAGCGATATCGCGTCCTCCGCGAGAAGGGGACGGAGCGAGCATTCACAGGGGACCTGTGGGACGAGCACCGATCCGGCGTCTACCGCTGCGCGGGGTGTGGAGCCGAGCTCTTCGACTCCGAGACGAAATTCGAATCGGGCACCGGGTGGCCGAGCTTCTACGAGCCGGCTGCCCCAGCCGCCGTCGCGACCGAGACCGACCGCTCGATGTTCATGACCCGGACCGAAGCGCTGTGTTCGTCGTGCGGCGGACACCTCGGCCACGTCTTCGACGACGGTCCGGACCCGACCGGCCTCCGGTACTGCATCAATTCGGCGGCGTTGACGCTCGAGCCCAAGGACTGACGGCGCGAGGCGGCCGCACGGCGGCCGGCGACTCACCGCGACCGCACAGCACGACCGTCGTCGTTGGCGATCAAATCGCCCTTCATGGGTCACACTTTGTCAGTGACGACCGATCGCAAGGGACCCGGAGCTGCGCAACCTCCGGAATTGGCTGAGCCGCCGGAAGCGGCCGAGCCGACGACCGCGAGGCGCCGCGTCAAGCGCGTGACCAAGCCGGCCCGCAAGGCGATGAAGTCGATCCGGTCCGGGATGAGCGCGGCTGCTGACGGCATGGCCGCCGCCGCGGACGGGATGGCCGCTGCCGCCGAGCCCCTGGTCGGGCGCATCGAGCAGGCGGTCGACGACGTGGAGCGAGCGCTCGCCGAGCGGCCCGGCGCCCGGGTGCGCCGTGTGCGGCGCATGGGTACGCAACCGTTGGCGTATCTGAACGACGTCCACCCCGACGTCGGCCGGGCGCTTCCGACGCAGGTCGGCCTGCGCACGATCCCGGTCGAGGACATCGCCGGCACCGCTGTCGGAGGAGGGGCCCAACGGGGCGGCGATTTCCTCCCGCTGAGACCGTTCCGCGGCCGGAACTGGAACGGTCGCTGGCAGCGCCTCAACCGAGCCCAGAACGATCTCGCGATCCTGCCTCCCATCGAGGTCGTCAAGCATGGCGGTCGCTACTGGGTCGTCGACGGGCACAACCGCGTCGGGCTGGCGCTGTATCACGGGCAACCGGAGATCGACGCGACGATCACCGAGCTGGTCGCGTCCGGCGATCGACGTTCCGAGCCCATCGTGACCTTCGCGCCGAGCATCGCAGGATCACGGGCGCTGCGGACAGCCGGTGGGGGTCATCGGCCGAGCGACCTGCTGTCGCACGAAGATGGGATTGGGCGAGAGCCCATCGACGAGGAATCATGACGCGGAGGCTCACGGTCGCCTGGCCCGACGCTCGTCCGTTCGCGAACCGCGCGGGCGCGCCGATCCGCCTGCTTGCGGTGTCGGACAGCGTCGACCCGGCGCTCGACCATGCCGTCAACCGCGACGCGCTCGGGCGGTTGGACGCGATCGTCGGCGCGGGTGATCTCGAGCCGGACTACCTGAGCTTCCTGGGCGACGCCTTCGGCGTCCCGGTCGTGTATGTCCGGGGCAACCATGATCGCGGCGGTCACTGGGACGCGACGGCTCGACATGCGCCCCGACCGCTCGTCAGCGGGCGTCCGGTCGACGTCCTCGGCATCACCGTCGTGCCCCTCGAATGGCCGGGGATCGAGCGAGACCCGGCGGTCCGCGACGAGGTGCGCGCGTGGTTCGACGTCCTCCGGGCGGAATCGGGGTTGCTGCGCAGGGGCATCCGCGGCCGAACGGCGCCGGCGCTCATCCTCAGCCATGCCCCGCCGCGCGGCGTCGGTGATGCCGCCGCCGACCCGTATCACGTCGGGTACGCCGCCTATCGCTGGCTGCTCGAACGTCGCCGCCCGCCGGTCTGGCTCCACGGCCACACGACGCTCGCGAGCGTCGTCGACTGGCGAGCCAGCCACGGACCCTCGATGGTCGCGAACGTGACGGGGTCGATCCTCGTCGAACTGCTGCCGCCGGAGGCCATCACGTCCAGCGTCGCCGCCTAGGGCCGGGCGCGGCCTTCGGCACCGGGTGGCGGCACGATCACACCGCGGCCGTCTCGACGGGAGTGCTGGGCCCCGCAAGCCGGCGCATCAGGGCCGTTATGCCGGCCTCGATCGAACCCGCCAGGTCGATGTTCGCGTCATCGGCCAGCGCTGCGGCAGCAGGCCCACCCACGGCGACGATCGGTGGCGCATCCGCGGATCGGACGAGGTCGATCACGGTCCGGGCGGCGTCGACGTCCGTGGGGGTGGCGACAGCCAGGACGACGGCCACGGGGTCGATCGAATGGATCGTGCGCGGCCAGCTCTCGAGCGGCACGTCGGCACCCAGATAGACCACGTCGAGTCCAGCCCGCCGGGCGGCGACGGCGAAGGCGAACGCGCCCAGGTCGTGGTGGCTGCCCGGTGGTAGCCCGATCAGGACCCGCGGGCCGCCTGCGACGCCCGCGGCATCGAAGTAGCGGGCGACGCGGCGCCGGATCGTCTCGCTCGCGGCATGCTCGCGCGCGACGTCGATGTCGCCCGCAGCCCAGGCGTCACCTACGGCCCGCAGCGCCGGAAACACGACACGATCCATGACTGCCTCGAACCGCTGCGCGGCGAACGCGTCGTCAAGCGCCCGCTCCATGGAGGCCATATCGAGGCGGCGCGCCGCGTCGATGAACGAATCGATGGCGTCGCCGAACCCGCCGCCCTCGCCCGTATCCACGCTGTCCACGCGCGTGCCGCTCTCCGCCGCGATCGCGGCGAGGAACGCGGGATCCGTGCCGCCGGCCACGATCCGCTGGGCGGCCTGGCTGGGACGCCAGCCCTCAAGGTCGATGAGTTGGCGCATCGCCCGCAGCCGCGCGATCGATTCGTCGTCATAGAGCCGGTAGCCCGCCGCCGTACGTGTCGGCGACACCACCCCATAGCGGCGCTCCCAGACCCGGATCGTCGGGATCGACACGCCCGAGCGGGTCGACGCCTGTTTGATGGTGTACATCGTTTGTCTAGAGTAGCAGGTGGAAAACTCTTGACAAGCTTTGGACAACGCTGCTAGTGTCCGCTCACACCTTAAACAAAGGGTGGACAAACACAGACGGCCGATCGGCCGTAAGAAGGAGAACCGCATCGTGGCTCGACGACATCGACTGGCACCCCTCCTGGTGGTCGCCGGTCTCCTCCTCACCCTGGCCCAGCCCGCCATGGCGGCCGAAATCAGCGATGGTCCGCGTCTTGCACGCCTCGCCAGACGCGCCGGCCGTGGATATCTACCTCGACGACGCGATCGTCGACCCCCTCACGAACGTGCCCTTCGGCACGCTGTCCGACTACCTGCCGGTCCCGGCCGGCGCCCACAACATCAAGGTCTACGCGACCGGCACCACGACCGACCCCGTCATCGATGCCGACGTGACCATCGCCGATGGCACGAGCTACACGATCGCCGCGACCGGCGCCCTGGCGTCGATCACGGCCCAGGTCATCGAGGACGCTCCGACCCCGAACTGCGAGACCGCCCAGGTCCGCGTCGTCCACTTCAGCGCCGACGCTCCCGCGGTCGACGTGGCCACGGCGGGTTCGACGCCTGCCGAGGCGGTCGTCAAGAACCTGTCCTATCCGTCCACGACCGACTATCTCGATCTCCCCGGTGGGAGCTACGACCTCGAGGTCCGGCTGGCCGGTGAGACCACGGTGGCGCTGCCGTTGCCCGGCGTGGCGATCGAGGACTGCCAGTCGTACTCGGTCTTCGCGATCGGCTCTGCCGCGTCGCCGGCCGTCGGGGGCAACGCGCTCCAGGTGGTCGTCGGGATCGACGGCACCGCGACCGCGGCCCTGCCGCCCAGCGACACGCTCCCGGCAGCGGGATCGGTCGCATCGATCGGTATCGCCCCGGCAGGGATCGCCCTCCTGGTCGTCGCCGTCGGCTCCTTCGCCATCGCGCTGGCCGCTCGCACCCGCCGGGTGCGGCAGGACTAGCTTGCGTTCCAGCACGCTCCCGCGCGTGGACCTGACCGTCTTCTCCCGACGGCCGGGTCCACGCGGCTATCCGATGTCCCGACGCTCAGCAGCGACCGGTGCCGGCCCGCTCACGGCCCGCCAGGAGATCCTCGACGCGGGCCATCTCGACGACCTCGTCCCACAGCCGACGTCGCTGGTCAGCCGTCAGCCGGGTCGCAGGGACGCGATCGTAGGGTCGCGGGCGGCGATCGAAGAACAGCCTTCCAGACGTCATCGTGGCCTCGGCCGCCGTGGCCAGCCAGACCAGCGTGTCGATGCCTTCGTCGGTGGTCCGGAGGACCGGGCCCATGACTCGTGCGAATCCCGGCAGCGCGTCCGACAGGCCCGGCGTATCAGCCCAACCCGGATGCATCGCGTTGACGGCGATCCCGCTCCCATCGGCCGGTCCGAGGCGTCGAGCCCATTCGCGTACCAAGGCCACCTGGGCGCGCTTCGCTCGCGCATAGGCACGGGTCCCGGAGTACGGGCCCGTACTCGATTGCAGGTCGTCGAGATCAAGGCGCTGGGCGTACATACCCCCGGATGTCACGGCGATGACCCTGGCAGAGCCAGCGCGCCGGAGCAACGGCAGGGCGCCCATGACGAGCGCAAGCGGCCCGACGACCATCGTCGCGAACGTCGACTCCAGCCCGTCCTCGCTCTCGCAACGCTCGTGGAAGATCGCTCCGGCGTTGTCGATAAGGACGTCCAGCCGAATTCGGTCGTCTTGAGGTGTCGGACCGCGGCGGCGACCGAGGCGAGCGACGACATGTCGGCCACCACCGATGGGAAGCGGTCCTCGCCATGTCTGGCGATGAGCGACGACCGGAGCTCTGCCAAGCGCGACTCGCTACGACCGACGAGGACCACGCGTGCCCCCAGGTCGGCAAGCGCGTCGGTCGCGGCACGGCCGAGCCCCGACGTCGGCCCCGTGACGAGCGCGGTCCGGCCCTCCAACGCGCCCGCTCGGGGGGTCCTGCCAGCCGTACAGGCGGCGGCGCACTCGGTATCCGATCCGGGTGAACGAGCCGACGACCGTCAACTCGAGGCCGTCGTCGAGGAAGCGCCGCGGATCGACATCCATCGCCAGAGCATGACCCAAAGCCACCGGAGGCACCTGTGACCCGCCTGCATGAACGTATCGAAACCGCGCTTCCACCCGGACCCACCTTCGATTTCGTCGCCGACTTCGCCAACGCCCGACTCTGGGATCCGGGTGTCGTCAGCTCCTCACGGCTCGACGACGGCCCACTCGACGTCGGGGCGCGCTATCGCCTCGAGGTCCGGATGGGCCGTCGCACGGCTCCCATGACCTACCGCGTGTCGGTCTTCGACCGGCCGAACCGCGTCGTGCTGGTCGGTTCGGGATCGGGTGTGGATGCCGTCGACGCGATCCGCTTCGTGCCGACCGACGACGGCACTCGCGTCGAGTACACGGCCGACATCCGGCTGCGCGGCCTCCTTCGCCTGGCGCAGCCGCTCTTCCGCGGCACGTTCGCGCGGATCGCCGACGCTGCGGCGACCGGGATGCGGTCGGCGCTGGCCCGGCGTGCGGCCGAAGCGGGATGGTCGGCCGACGACGTGGAGCCGCAGTCATGAAGGTCGCGGTCGTCGGATCCGGGATCGGTGGACTGAGCGCCGCCTACGCGCTCCGCCTCGACCATGAGGTCCGGGTGTTCGAGGCGGAGCCAGCCGTCGGGGGGCACGTCAAGACCGTCACCGTCGATACGCCCGGCGGCGACGTGGCCGTCGACACGGGGTTCATCGTCTTCAATGAGCGGACCTACCCGACGTTCATCCGCCTGCTGAGCGAGCTCGGCGTGCAGAGCCAGCCGAGCGACATGTCGCTCGGGTCGGCCTGCCGCGCGTGCCGCGTCGAGTTCAGCTCGCGCGGGCCGAGCGGCTGGTTCGCGCAACCGGGAGCCGTCGCTCGCCCGGCGCATTGGCGGATGTTCCAGGACATCGTCCGGTTCTATCGGCATGCCCAGGAGCGACTGGCGGCGGCGACGCCATCGAGCGCGACGCTCGGGGAGTTCCTCGACCAAGGCGGCTACGGTCCGGCGTTCCGCCGACACTTCCTCACACCCATCACGTCTGCCGTCTGGTCGACGGGGGCAGCCCGCGTCGTCGAGTTTCCCGCGGACTACCTCCTCCGGTTCCTCGACAATCACGGACTGGCCGGGCGGGATGGCGCCCTACGCTGGCGGACGGTCCGGGGCGGTTCCATGACCTACGTCGATGGCATCCTCGCCGCCCTGCCATCCGACGCCGTGCGCACCGCTGATGCCGTCGTCGACATCGCGCGGTCCCCGACCGGCGTCACGATCCGGACCGAGCACGGACGGGCCGAGCGGTTCGATGCCGTGGTCGTAGCCGTCCACGCCGACGACGCCCTGCGACTGCTGCACGACGCGGATGTCCGCGAGCGCGCCGCGCTCGGCGGGTTCGAGTACTCCGACAACAAGGTGGTCCTGCACACCGATGCCGGTTTGATGCCCCGTCGAGTCCGAGCGTGGGCGTCGTGGAACGTCGAGCAGGACGATTGCCGCGAGCCCGGCGAGGCGGTCACGATGACGTATCACATGAATCGGCTACAGCGATTGCCCGGCCCGGTCCAGTACTTCGTTTCGGTGAACCCCGGCGGACGCATCCGGCCGGAACACGTCCGGGTGGAGCGGACGATGCGCCACCCGGCCTACACCTTCCGCACCCTGGAGTCCCAGGCTGCAGTCCAGCGACTGCAAGGCCATCGGCAGACCTACTTCGCCGGCGCGCACCTCTATCACGGCTTCCACGAGGACGGATGTCGCTCGGGCTTCGAGGCGGCAGGTCTGCTGACCGACCGGCAGCGAGCGGCCGCATGAGATCACACCTCCTCGAGGGCATCGTGCGTCACCGCCGCGCGCGCCCCGTCGACTACGCGCTGGAGCACGCGGTGTTCTATGTCGCTCTCGACCTCGCCGAGGTCGACTTGGTCGTGTCATCGCTGCGCCTGGTATCCCGCGATCGGTGGAACGCCATGACCTTCCGTGATCGCGACCACTTCGACCCGCCGGCCACCGATCTACCGATTGCGGTGCGCAGCCATTTGCGTGCCGAGGGAGTCGACCCACGCGGTTGGCGCGTGACGTTGGTCACCAACCTGCGGGTGTTGGGCCACGTCTTCAACCCCGCCAGCTTCTACCTGTGTCGAGATGCGGACGGCATGCTCCGCGTCGTCATCGTCGAGGTCCACAACACCCATGGCGAACGCCATCTCTACACGCTGCACGGCGGTGTGAGCGACGGCGCATTCGAGGCCTCGATGGCCAAGGATTTCTACGTGTCGCCGTTCATCGCGATGGCTGGTCGCTATCGCGTGCTGGTCCGAGACGACGCGGCTCGCCTGCGGATCACCATCAACGAGGAGCAGGAAGGCGAGCTCATCCTGCATACCAGCCTCGATCTCGCGCGCCATCCATTGACCGACCGGATGGTGAGCCGGATGTTGCTCCGCCACCCACTCCCGACCCTCAAGACGATCGGCATGATCCACGTGCACGCGCTGCGGCTCTGGCTACGTGGGCTGACGTTCCATCGACATGGAGGAACGACCCGATGAGCGAGCGAACGGTGGCCAAACCAGCTGGTCCGAAGGCCGCCACCCTGCTCGAACGCATCGCGTGGCGCGTGGCGCTCGCGGCCGTGGCCAGGATCCCGGTCGGAGCGCTCACGATCGTCCTGCCGGACGGCGAGCGTCGAACCTTCGGAGACCCGCAGCATGCACTCCATGGGACGATCGAGCTGCACGACCGTGCGGCACTGATCCGGGTCATGCTCCAGGGAGAGACCGGCGCTGGCGAGGCCTACATGGACGGGCAATGGTCGAGCCCGGATCTGGCCACCTTGCTGCGTGTCGCCGCCCTCAATCGGGAGGCGCTGGCGTTGACCGCGGGCTGGTTCCGCGTGCCCGGCCAAATGCGTCGGACGGTGGCCCACCGCATCCGGCGCAACACGCCTACCGGCAGTCGTCGCAACATCGCGGCCCACTACGATCTCGGCAACGATTTCTACCGCCTGTTCCTCGACCGCAGCATGACCTACTCGAGTGCTGTGTTCGAGCATGCCGACCAGTCGCTCGAGGATGCCCAGCGCAACAAATACCGGCGGATCGCGGAGGGCGCGCGATTGGCTGCCGGCCAGCATGTCCTCGAGATCGGGACCGGCTGGGGTGGTTTCGCCCTGTACGCTGCCGGCGAGCTGGGTTGTCGCGTGACGACGATCACGATCTCGCGCGAGCAGTTCACCGTCGCGCGCGAGCGAGTGCGCGACGCAGGCCTCGACCACTTGGTGGATGTCCGTCTATGCGATTACCGCGACGTCATGGGCACGTATGACGCCATCGTGTCGATCGAGATGCTGGAAGCGGTCGGCGCGGAGTACTTCGCGACGTTCTTCGAGACATGCGACCGGGTCCTCGTCCCAGGTGGGCGGATGTCCGTCCAGGTCATAACATTTCCGGACGCGGCCTACGAGCGCCAGCGTCGGGGTGCGAACTGGATCCAGACCTACATCTTCCCCGGTGGGCTGTGCCCGTCGCTGGCCGTCATGGAGCGCGCGACGGCGGACACGAGGTTCTTGATCGCCGACGTGCACGACATCGCCGGCGACTACGTCAAGACGCTCCGAGCGTGGCGGACGCGGTTCATGGCACAGCTGGGCGCCGTTCGCGCCAAGGGCTTTGACGGACGGTTCATCCGGATGTGGGAGTACTACCTGGCCCTGAGCGAGGCTGGATTTGCGACCGGCATCAGCCAGGATCTGCAGATCGTGTTCGAGAAACGGCGGGGACTCGGATGAACGCCGCCGCGCCCGACCGCTTCCCGATCGAGCTCGGGAAACGATCGCGCCGACTCCTCCGTCTCTTCGGCGTACGACCGGAGAACGCCTACGTCGAGCTGGGCGACGACCTCGAGGCCCACTTCGGGTTCGGGCATCTGCGAACACCCGTGAACAACATCACGGGCTGGCGTATCGAAGGCCCATGGCTCTGGATCACGGCGATCGGCATCCGCCGGAGCATCCGTCACGGGGATGTCACCTTCGGCGGGACCCACAAGGGCGGTGTGCGGATCGACTTCCGAGACCGGGTCCGGACCGTCGGCTTCGACGTGCCGGCCCTCTACGTGACCGTTGCCGATCCGGAGAGGTTCACCGAGGCCTTGTCCGCGCTGGGCGTACCCGGTGACGATGCGCGCCGGCGGACGGCCTGACTGGAGGGCGAGCCGGACGGTGCGCAACGGGCGGTTACGGACCGACACGCGGGCAGTAGCATCGCCGCCACGATGGCTCCCCAGTTCGACTACATCATCATCGGCGGCGGGTCGGCAGGCTCCGTCCTGGCCAATCGACTGACCGAGGATCCGCAGACGCGGGTGCTCGTGCTGGAGGCCGGTCGCTCCGACTGGCGGATCGACCCGTTCATCCACATGCCGGCCGCCCTGACGTTCCCGATCGGCAGCCGCTTCTACGACTGGCAGTACCAGTCAGAGCCCGAGCCGTTCATGCACGGCCGTCGGATCTACCACGCGCGCGGCAAGGTGCTCGGCGGGAGCAGCAGCATCAACGGGCAGATCTTCCAGCGAGGCAACCCGCTCGACTACGAGCGGTGGGCCGCCGACCCGGGCATGGAGACGTGGTCGTACGCCCACTGCCTGCCCTATTTCAAGAAGATGGAGACGGCGCTCGCGGCCGCTGCCGACGATCCCTGGCGGGGGCACGAGGGACCGCTCGTCCTCGAGCGCGGGCCAGCCAGCTCGCCCCTGTTCGGTGCGTTCTTCGAGAGCGCCCAGCAGGCCGGTTACCCGCTGACCGACGATGTCAACGGCTACCGGCAGGAAGGGTTCGCGCCCTTCGATCGGAACATCCACCGCGGCCGGCGGTTGAGCGCGGCGCGCGCGTACCTCCACCCGATCATGCGCCAGCGCGGGAACCTGTCGGTGTGGACGCGCCGGTTCGTCACGCGCATCGTGTTCGATGGATCGCGGGCTGTCGGGGTCGAGGTGGCACGGGGCGCCGGCGGCCGCTCCGGCGTCGATCGCTACACCGCCGGCGAGGTCATCCTCGCGGGCGGTTCGATCAACACCCCCCAGCTGCTGATGCTGTCCGGGATCGGGCCTGCGGCGGACCTCCGTGGACTCGGCATCGCGCCGATCGCCGATCGCCAGGGGGTCGGGCGCAACCTGCAGGACCATCTCGAGGTCTACGTCCAGCACCAGAGTTCCAAGCCGGTCTCGATGCAGCCGACTGCGACGCAACGCTGGCGCCGGCCGTTCATCGGCGCCCGCTGGCTGTTCCTGCGCTCCGGTCCGGGCGCGACGAACCATTTCGAGGGCGGTGGGTTCGCGCGCTCGAACGACGACGTCGCCTACCCGAACCTGATGTTCCACTTCCTGCCCCTCGCGATCCGCTACGACGGGTCGGCCGGCGCGAAGGGCCACGGCTACCAGGTCCACGTCGGGCCGATGTATTCGGACGCTCGCGGCACGCTGACCCTCCGGAGCACCGATCCGCGCGACCACCCGCTGCTGCGCTTCAACTACCTGTCGACGGACCAGGACCGCCGCGAGTGGGTCGAGGCGATCCGGGTGACGCGAACGATCCTCGCTCAGGCCGCCCTCAGCGGCTTCGACGGCGGCGAGACGTCACCCGGCCCGGCCGTCGAGACCGACGAGCAGATCCTCGACTGGGTGGCGCGCGACGCCGAGACCGCCCTTCATCCGTCCTGCACCGCGCGGATGGGCGTCGAGGAGGCCTCCGTCATCGACCCGCTCACGATGCGGGTCCACGAGGTCGACGGGCTGCGCGTCGTCGACGCGTCCGCCATGCCCTACGTCACGAACGCGAACATCTACGCCCCGGTCGTGATGCTGGCCGAGAAGGCCGCGGATCTGATCGCGGACAATTCGCCGCTCGCCCCGGAACCGATCCCGTTCTACCGCCACGGGATCTCCGAGCCACCGCGAGCCGCCCCCGGCGCCTGATCGTGCTCGATCAGCCGAGAGCGATCGCCGAGCGACGCACCACCAGTCGCGGCTCGAGAACGACATCGGCCACCTCGGACCGGTGACGGCCATGGTCGATCATGTCGAACAGTAGACGCGCCGCCGCCCGGCCCATGTCCACTCCGCCCTGGCTGATCGTCGTCAGCGGCGGGATGGTGAACGCGGCCACGTCGATATCGTCGAAGCCGACGACCGAGAGGTCGTCGGGGATCCGGATGCCGGCCTCGTAGGCCGCCTGCATGAGTCCGAGGGCACTGGTGTCCGACGTCGCGTAGATGGCCGTGGGGCGGTCGGTCCCGGACCAGTCCTGGAACATCCGACGGCCGAGCTCGAAGCGCCGGTTCGGGGTCCTGGTCGCTGATGAACACGCCGATGCGATCCGCCACGCCCCGGTCGCGCATGAACCGCTCATACAGGTCGATGCGCTGGCGGCCGTCGTAGGTCCGCGTGTCGGACACGCACAGGATCCAGCGGTGACCTAGCTCCCAGAGATGCTCGAGCGCCAGCGCCGTGCCTCGGACGCCGTCGGCGTACACCCCTGGGATCTGGCGTCGCGCCGTCCGGTCGGTGACGCCGATGACGTAGCGGTGCTGCTGGGCGAGCTGGTCCATCGTGTCGTTGCCGCCCTCGATATCGCCGATGACGATGATGCCGTCGGCGTGCGAGCTCTCGAACATCGAGCTGTAGGAGAGGGCGAGGTCCGGCCGATAGTCGACATGCCCGAGGAAGAGGCGATAGTCGCGCTCGCGCGAGATCTCGTTGATGCCGCGCAGGATCTGGATGTGGAAAGGGTCCGAGATGTCCCGGGCGATGACACCCAGCAGCGAGCTCCGGCTCCCACGCAGCCCGCGGGCCAGCATGTTCGGTTTGTAGCCTAGCTCGGCTGCTACGGCCAGCACCCGTTGGCGCGTCTCGTCCCGGATCGGGATGCCCGACTCGCGGCCGTTGAGGATGCGCGACACGGTCGTGATCGACACGCCCGACCCTTGCGCGACGTCTCGCAGGGTGACCGACCCTGGATTCGACCGGGATGTGTCCAATGTCGCGCGGCCTCCCCGACAACCCCCTTGACGTGACCTCTCGGGCGACTATATCCTCCCGACGCTCAGCGTCAAGCGCAAACGTTAAGCGCTAGCGATAAGCCTCATCGTTGAGCCTGGGTAACGTGCAGGCGACCGCAGAGGAGGACCGTGACCGACTATCCGAGCTTCGCGCTGGACGGTCAGGTAGCCCTGGTCACGGGCGCCGCGCGCGGCCTCGGGCGGGCGATCGCCCTGGCGCTGGCGGATGCAGGTGCGGACATCGTGCTTGGCTTGCGCCGGTCGGGTACCGCCGACGACCTCGTCGCCGAGATCGAGCGCATGGGCCGACGCGCGCTGGCCGTGCCGATGGACGTCACGAACCTCACCGAGATCTCGGCGGCGATCGACGCGGTGCTCGCCGACTTCGGACGGCTCGACATCCTGGTCAACAACGCGGGTCTCGGACCGGCCAACCGCGCCGAGGACGTGAACGAGGCGGATTTCGATCTCACGCTCGATGTCAATCTCAAGGGCCTCTTCTTCGCCAGTCAGGCGGCAGGTCGGGCGATGATCCGCCAGGGGAGCGGTCGGATCGTCAACATGAGCTCCCAGGCTGGCTTCGTCGCCTTGCCCACCGAGGCGATCTATTGCGCGTCGAAGGCCGCCGTCGCGCACCTCACCAAGTGCCTCGCGGTCGAATGGGGAACGCACGGCATCACGGTCAATGCCGTGGCCCCGACGTTCATCCGGACCGACGGGACAGCCGCCGATCTCGCCGACGCGGCGTTCGAGGCTGATGTCCGGGAGCGGATCGCCGGCCTGCATCGGATCGGCGAGCCGATGGACGTGGCGGGCGGCGTCGTCTTCCTGGCCTCGCCGGCGGCGGCACTCATCACCGGGACGACGCTGTTGATCGACGGCGGATGGACGGCCCGTTGAGCGATGGACGCGACGTGAGCGACACCACCCCGACCGCCGAGGCCGCCGCCGATCGGGGCACCCGCCTGGCCGGCCGGGCGGAGCTGCGTGAGCGCGCCGCGAACATCGTGCGCGGCAGCGGCATCCTGCTGGCGTTCATCGTCCTGATCGTGCTCGGCGCCACCCAGTCCGAGCACTTCCTGACGTTCGACAACTTCTCGAACGTCGCGCGCCAGGCGTCGATCGCGGGGATCCTCGGGATCGGGATGACGTTCGTCATCCTCACGGCGGGTATCGACCTGTCGGTCGGCTCGATCTTGGGCATCGTCGCGATCACCTACGCCTCGATGCTCGCCGGGGGCGTGCCATGGCCGCTGGCCGTGGTCCTCGCGATCGCCGCGGGCGCCGGCGTCGGGGCGATCAACGGGCTGGGAATCACGAGAGGCGGCATCCAGCCATTCATCATGACGCTGGGCATGCTCGTCATCGCCCGGGGCGTGACGCTGACATACTCGGACGCGAAGCCGATCCGCGCCGCCGCGGCCGCGGCCGACATCGCCTGGATCGGGACGGGCTCCTTCGTCGGGCTACCGGTGCCGTTCCTGCTGTTCATCGGCATCGCGGCGCTCACCTGGTTCACGCTCAAGTACACGACCTTCGGCCGCCAGATCTACGCGGTCGGAGACAACCCCGAGGCGGCCCGCCTGTCCGGCATCCCGACGCGACGGGTCATCTTCAGCGTGTACGTCATCAGCGGCATCTGTGCGGCCGTGTCGGCCCTCATCGTCGTGGCCCGGCTCGGGGCGGCTGAGGCGACCCAGGGCGAGGGGTTCGAGCTCGACGCCATCGCCATCGTCGTGATCGGCGGGACGAGCTTGTTCGGCGGATCGGGGGGCATCGGCGGAACGCTCGTCGGAGCCGGCATCGTCGCCGCCGTCAACAACCTGCTCAACCTGCTTGGCGTGCCGCCGTTCTCGCAGCGCATCGCCAAGGGCCTGATCATCCTCGGCGCCGTTCTCCTGGAGCGGCGGACGAGGGGCCACGAGGAAGGCAGGTGAGCCCTTGATCGACCAGGCCGGATCGAGGGACGTCGCCCGTGGATCGGGCGACGCGTCCCGGCGAGGCAGCGCGATGAACGGACCGAGGGAGTCACGACCACCAGGCAGGAGGAACATACGCATGGATCCCAAGCGTTTCATCGGGGCAGCGGGCGTGACCGCGATCATCGTGGTATTCAGCGCCTGCTCGGCCGCCCCCGGGGGCGGCGGGTCGCAGAAGCAGGTCATCGGGTTCTCGCAGGCCAACGGCAGCGACGAGTGGCGAACCAACCAGAACAGGAAGGTCGCCGAGAACTGCAATCCGGTGGCGCAGACGCTCGTGTCGGACGCGCTCGGTGACGACGCCGTCCAGTCGAGCCACGTCGACGAATTCGTGAGTCGGCCGGTCAGCGTGCTGCTACTCACGCCGAACACGGCCGCGGGGTTGACCGAGGCCGCCAAGCGCGCCCTCGATAAGAAGGTCCCCGTCATCACCCTCGACCGCAGCGTCGACGTCGAGGTCACGCAGCACATCGGTGCCGACAACAAGCTCATCGGCAAGACCGCCGCGGAATACGTCAGCAAGACGATCCTCGGCGGCTCCGGTGGCAAGGTCATCGAGATCCAGGGCACGGCCGGTGCTTCGGCGACGACGGACCGTCACGATGAGTTCGTGAACTGGCTGACCACCAACGATCCCAAGGTCGAGATCGTCGACAGCGTCGTCGCCGACTACAAGCGCGAAAACGCGCTGACCGCGATGAACGACCTCCTCCAGAAGTACGGTCCGAATGAGGTCCAAGTCATCTACACCCACAACGACGCGATGGCGCTCGGTGTCGTCGCGGCCCTGAAGACCGCCAACCGGCTCGACGAGTTCAAGGTCGTTGGGATCGACGGCCAGAACGAGGCGATCCAGGCGATCAAGGACGGCGAGATCGTCGTGACCTTCACGTACGACAACGCCGGCATCGAGGCCTGCGAGACGGCCGCTAAGCTCCTCAAGGGCGAGACGGTCGATAAGACGTGGGTCCTGCCCACGAACACCATCGACGCTGCGAACGTCGACGAGTGGCTCGGCAAGGGCTTCTGACCCGACCGGTCCCCCGGGACCGGCTGGCAGCCGGGGATGCGGCAGTCTCCTCCGCCGCATCCCCCGCGCATCCATGTCGTCGATGACCGGCGCCGCGTCGCCCATCCTCGAGATGCGCGGCATCGACAAGACCTTTCCGGGGGTCCACGCCCTGCGCTCGGTCGATCTGACCGTGCACGACGGCGAAATCCTCGGGCTGGTCGGCGAGAACGGCGCCGGAAAATCGACCCTGGTCAAGATCCTGGCCGGTGCGTACGCCCGTGATGCGGGGGAGATCCGCATCGCCGGCGAGCCCGTCGAGGCGTCGAGCCCGAACGAGATGATTCGGCGCGGCATCGCGGTGATCTACCAGGAGCCGGCGCTGGCGCCCCACCTGTCGGTCGCCGAGAACATCTTCATGGGCCGGCTGCCGACCCGCGGCTACGGCATCGTCGATCGACGCCGGCTGGCCGAGGACACGGCCGTCGTGGCCGAGCGGCTCGGCCTCGATATCGACCCGGCGACCCAGGTGGGGCGGCTCAGCGTCGCCCGCCGCCAGATGGTCGAGATCGCCCGGGCGCTGTCGCGTGATGCCCGTCTGATCGTGCTCGACGAGCCGTCGGCCGTCCTCGCCGACGCCGAGCTGGACGGCCTCGTCCGGGTCATGCATCGGCTGGCTGAGAAGGGCGTCGCTTTCGTGTACATCTCGCACCGCCTCAACGAGGTCTTCCGCATCACCGACCGCGTCACGGTCATGAAGGACGGCCGCGTCGTCGCGACCGAGCGGACGGCCGACCTGGCGCCCGACGACCTGGTCCGCCTCATGGTCGGGCGCGACCTGGGACGGATCTACGGTGGGCGCCACGATGCTGCTCCGGGTGATGTGGCGTTGCGGGTCAGCGGCCTCACCCGCGCGGGCGTGTTCGAGGACATCGATCTGACGGTCCGCGCCGGCGAGATCGTCGGCATCGCCGGCCTGGCCGGCGCGGGCCGGACCGAGGTGCTGCGGGCCATCCATGGCGCCGACCCGATCGACGCTGGCACGATCGAAGTCTTCGGCCGTCAGGTGTCCATCCGCTCGCCGCGCGAGTCGATCGCTCTCGGGATCGGCCTGCTGACCGAGGACCGCAAGGCCGACGGGCTGCTGCTCCAGCAGGCGGTCGGCACGAACATGACGATCTCGCGCATGGACGAGATCGCGCCGAGCGGGGTCATCCGGACCGCGCGCGAACGTGGCATCGTCGACGGATACATCGGTCGCTTGACGATCCGCACACCGAGCGGACGCACCAGGGTCCGCAACCTGTCGGGTGGCAACCAGCAGAAGGTCATCTTCGCGAAGTGGCTGAACGCGCGATGTCGGATCCTGCTGATCGACGAGCCGACCCGCGGGGTCGACGTCGGCGCGAAGCGCGAGATCTACCTGTTGTTGCGTGACCTCGCCGCCCGCGGCACCGCCATCGTGATGGTCTCGTCCGAGCTCCCCGAGGTCCTCGGCGTCAGCGACCGGGTCGTCGTCATGCGTGAGGGTCGCGTCGTCGCGACACTCGATGCGGCTGAGGCCAGCGAGGAGCGGGTCATGGCGTTCGCGACGCGCGTCGCCGCATGACCGCCGGGTTCCTCACGGTCTACGGCCGCGAACTCGTCGCCGAACTGCCGGAATTCGTCCACCGACCGTACCTCGTGGTCACCATGGACGACTTGTGGCCGATCTTCGCGGATCGACTCGAGCGGCCCGGTCTGGCCGGCGTTCACCGCGTGACGACGCTCGACGTCGCCGAGCTTGAGGCCGCGCTCGACACGTTGCCCCCGTGCGCGAGCGTGATCGGCCTGGGTGGCGGGCAAGCCATCGACGTCGCGAAGTTCATCGCCTGGCGCGGCCGGCTCCCGCTGTTCCAGGTCCCGACCGCGATGAGCGTCAACGCGCCGTTCGGCCACCGTGCTGGCCTCCGGCGTGACGGCGTCGTGCGCTACATCGGGTATGCCGTGCCGGAGGCGGTGTATGTCGACCTGGATGTGGTCGCAGCAGCGCCCGCCGGCCTGAACCGCGCCGGCGTCGGGGACATCTTGTGCTATCACACGGCGCGGCTCGATTGGCGGCTCAGTCGGGACCTGGGTCGTGAGGAGGGGCGCTGGCCGTACGACGAACAGCTCGTGGATGCGGCTGAGCGCAGGCTCGACGCGGTCCTCGGGGCGCTCGATGCCATCCACGACGTGACCGAGCACGGGATCCGCACGCTGATGGAGGCCCACCGGTGGGGCGGACAGACGTTCCACGCGTCCGGCTGGAATCCGCGCCACATCGAGGGCGTGGAGCACTTCTTCTTCTACAACCTCGAGCGGCGCACCGGCCGGCACTTCATCCATGGCCAGCCGGTCGGGCTCGGGATCGTCCTGGGCTCCGTCTTGCACGGGGTCGGCGCCGATAAGATGGTCGGCGCCCTGGCACGCGCCGGAGTCGACATCCGGCCGGAGGCGATGGGCGTGACCTGGGACGATGCCGCTGCCGCGATGCAGACGCTGCCGAACTTCGTGCGTTCGGCGGGTCTCTGGCATTCGATCGCCGACGAGCGTCCGATCGACGATGCCGTTGTGGCCGACGTCCGCGTCCGTGTCGAGCAGGCGTACGGCTCATGGGCGGGACCCGCATGAAAATCGGGATCACGCTCCCGCAGGGCTGCGATCGCGAGTATCTCGGGCTAGACGGTCCGACCGCATGGCAGCGGACCGTCGAGGTGGCACGTCAGGCGGAGACGCTCGGCTTCGAGTCGCTCTGGGTCTACGACCACTTCCAGGTCGACCCGCCACCCGAGGAGGCACCGATCTTCGAGCCGTTCGTCGAACTGACCGGGATCGCGGCCGCCACGTCGCGCGTGCGGCTCGGTCATCTCGTCCTTGCCGCCGCCTATCGACCCGCAGCCTTGACGGCCAAGATGATCTCGACGCTCGACGTGGTCTCGGGCGGGCGGGCAGAGCTCGGCATCGGCGCCGGCTGGAAGGAAGACGAGTGGCGCGCCTACGGCTACGGCTTTCCGGAGGCGCCTGAACGGCTGGCCATCCTGGCCGACCACCTCGAGGTCATCAGCCGGATGCTCGCCCCGGGGAGAGCGACATTCGCAGGTCGCCATGCGCAGGTCGAGAACGCGATCCACGAGCCGAAGTCGGCGGGTGGCCGGATCCCCGTGCTCATCGGCGGCAACGGTCCGAGAGTCACGTGGCGCCTGGCGGCACGATTCGCCGATGAGCTCAACCTCGACGCCCTGATGCCAGATGAGGTCGAGCGGGCCCTGCCGGTGATCGCGCAGCGCTGCGCGGGGATCGGGCGTGATCCCACGACCCTTCGGGTGTCGGTCCACGTCTGGGGCCGGCCCGATGCCGCGCCCGGGGCGGCACGCCGAGAGCGGCTGCGCGCCTTCCGCGATCTGGGGCTGGCCCGCGTGATGCTACAGGGCTTCGGTGCGGTGTCCGATCCCGGGCTGCTGGAGCGCATCGCGGACGATTGCGCGGCCGTCGGGTTGCTGGAGGCAACGGCCGCCCCATAGCCCGGAGGCATCCGCCCGGGTCGGACCCGATGGCCTGGCTCCGGGCTGCCCACCCGAGCGAGTCGCGCCGAAATCGTCGCGTCTCGGGTCGACATCGAGGCGTTCGCGCACGACGCCGGTCGCCCATGGGCGGTCCTGGGTCGCGCTACGCACGCCGAGCGCCGATCTCGGTCGCAGATGCGCCGAAGTCGTCGCATCGCCGTGGGCGAGCTTCCGCGCCGGCCGACGGCCGCCGGCGGGCGCGACCCGCGCTGCCGTCGACATCGTCATCCGTCGCACGCGGGTCGTCATCCGCGGGCGCGGCAGGTCGGACCTTTGCCGCTGTGACGCCCCACGGTGGGGGTCGACCATCTAAAGACACCCCAGACGCCGTGTTTCCCATTAGAAAGGATCGCTTCCGATGGCCCTCGCTCGAACCCCCGCCTACGCCCCCTCTGCGCCGCACGACCTCGACACCTTCGCGGCCGGGATCAGCGGCAGCGTCATCCGCCCCGAGGACGAGGGCTACGACCTCGCTCGTCAGGTCCACAACGCCACGATCGACCTGCGGCCCGCGTGCATCGTCGAAGCCGCATCGGCCGCGGATGTCGCGCGGACCATCGTGTTCGCCCGGGAGATCGGTCTCGAGCTGGCCGTGCGCGGCGGGTCCCACAGCCTGGCCGGGTACGGCACGTCCGACGGCGGCATCGTCCTCGACCTGGGCCGGATGAAGGGCCTCCACATCGACCCGGTCCGCCGACTCGCCTGGGCACAGGCCGGGCTGCGCGCGGGTGAGTACACGGTCGCGGCGGCCGCCCACGGTCTTGCCACGCCCTTCGGCGACACGGGCAGTGTCGGCATCGCCGGGCTGACGCTCGGGGGCGGGATCGGCTGGCTGGTCCGCAAGTACGGCATGACGATCGATGCGCTCGTGTCGGTCGAGATCGTCACGGCCGACGGTCGGATCCTCGTCGCGAGCGGGACCGAGCATGCTGACCTGTTCTGGGCCGTCCGAGGCGGCGGTGGCAACTTCGGTGTCGTCACGCGCTTCCAGTTCCGGCTGCACCCGGTTTCGACGATCCTGGGCGGCGCGCTGTTCCTGCCGCCGACCCGCGAGGTCCTGGGCAACCTCGAGGCCGTCGCCGAGGCCGCGCCCGAGGCCCTCACGACGATCTCGATCCTGATGCCGGCGCCCCCGGCGCCGTTCATCCCCGAAGCCATCCACGGCCGACTGACGCTCGCGGTCATGTTCGTCTACGACGGCGACCCGGCAGAGGGTCAGGCGGCGCTCGAGCCGTTCCGCCAGCTCGAAACCCCGATGGCCGAGATGGTCATGCCGATGCCGTACCCAGGCATCTACGAGATGCTCAAGGATGCCGAGCAGCGCGGTGCCGCGTCGCATCGCTCGCTGTTCCTGGACACCCTCGACGATGCCGCGGTGGACACGATCCTCGAACGGATGGCCGCCCCGAGCTCGCCCCTTGCGATGACCCAGATCCGCGTCCTCGGTGGCGCCATGGGACGGGTGGCCGCCGAGGACACCGCCTTCGCGCATCGCGACGCCAAGGTCATGGTGATCATCGTCACGCCGTTCGAGGACCCGGCCGAGGCACCGATCCATGCCGCCTGGACCCACGCCTTCTACGAACGGCTGACCGCGCGTGCCGTGGGTGTCTACTCAAACTTCCTGGAGGCCGAAGGCGAGGCCCGCATCCGCGAGGCCTATCCCGACGCCACGTACCGCCGCCTGGCCGAGGTCAAGCGCCGCTACGACCCGTCCAACCTGTTCCGCCGGAACCAGAACATCCGTCCCGCGCGACTGGCGTAGCCCTTCGGCACTGCCATGCATCGTGTCGTTCCGAGAGATCCTCGGGTCGGGCGACGCTCAGATGCCCTCGATGCGGCGCGGCGAGAGCCGCGGCCCGTAGCGCGGCGCGCGCATCCCACTGAGCTCCAGCAGGCGGACCACGAGCGCACGCCGTCCTCGAAACGGCTCGAGGAGCTCGAGCATGCGATCGTCGGTCGCCCGCGGCTCGCCGGCGAGAGCGAACGCCACCAGGTGTGGCAGGTGGAAGTCGCCGACGCTCACCGCGTCGATGTCGCCGAGCGCACGCACACCGACCTCGGCCGCGGTCCACGGCCCGATGCCGGGCACGGCCCGCAGCCGGGTATACGCCGCGTCGAACGGCAGATCGACGATCGCTTCGAAGGTCGTGGCATGGCGGGCGACAGCCCGGATGAGCTCCGCCCTCCGCTGCTCGACGCCGACCGCGTGGTACGACCAGTACGGGAGCCGGGCGAGCACGTCCGGCGCGGGGAGCACACGCAGGCCCAGGTCGGGACCGGGCGCGGGCTCGCCGTATCGCCGCACGAGGCCGTGCCACGCTCGGTGCGCCTCCGTGCCCGTCACCTTCTGCTCGAGGATCGCCGCGACGAGCGCCTCGTAGACGGCCGTCGTGCGTAGCAGCCGCACGCCCGGCCGTCGCCGGGCTAGCCTCGCGATGCGTGGATCGGCGTCATCGACGAGCGTGTGCGTCCCTTCGATGAACAGGCGCGGCACGCGCTCCAGCGCGCGTTCGGCGCCGGCGCCCCACGCCTCGGCCACGAGCCGATCGCCGGCGTGCGCCAGGCCAACGGTCGCCGTCCCGTCGACCGTCCGTGTCGCCCACCAGGCGCGGTTCGACGTGACGCGGATGGTCCGGTCGCCGTTGCCGCGCACGAGTGGTCCCAGCGAGGTGATGAGGTCGAGCGGTCCCTCGACGGTGACGTCCAGGGAGACGAAAGCCGGCACGGCTCGAGTCTGTCACGGATCCGACATGGCGACGCGTCGCGATGTGGAGGCCACGAAACCGTGGTCGGTGGTAAGGTCGCCTAGACGTGCGACGCCCCTGGGTCGTCGCGGGAATGGCGCTCATCGCCATGTTCGCCGCGGTCGCCGTCCTCGGACCGAAGGGTTCCTGGCTCCCCAGCCCACACGGAACCCCATCCGTCGATCTCTTCGCTGAGTCGGAGATGGTTGCGTTCGTCCGCGGACCGGTGACGACGACCCTGCCCCTCGATCCGGGCGCCCGTTCCAACGGGGCCCTGGATCAAGGCTCGAGACTGCTCGAGCCGAACACCGCGAATGAGCCGCCTCAGGCTCGGCCGGAGGCTGCCCAGCCCGAGCCGACCCCGACGGCCGTGAGCACGAACCGCTGGCGGCTCGACCGGGACGTGTCGTGGTACGGCCCGGACTTCTACGGGAAGCGGACGGCCTGCGGCAAGGCGATGACCCGGACGCTGATCGGTGTCGCCCACCGCAGCCTGCCGTGCGGTACCAAGATCACGTTCCGCAACCCGGACAACGGGCGAGTGGTGACGGCGCCCGTCGTCGATCGCGGACCGTACGTGAGCGGACGCCAGTGGGACCTCACTGGCGGCCTGTGCACGAAGCTCGACCACTGCTACACGGGCACCCTCTACTGGCGCTACGCCTCGGCCTGACCCACCCGCGGTCCGTCCGTCCACTCGAGGATAGCCGCGAGCCCGGCCGGTGGCCGGGCTCGCTGAAGTTGCGTGGGACGCGGCCGTGGGCCGCTGCCTTCTAGCGGAGGACGAAGATCTGGTCGTACACGACCGCGGGATGACCGGCCGTGCCGACCACCACGATGCGGATCGAGTGACTGCCGATGGACGACCACGACTTCACGTAGACGAGCTTGCGATCCGTCACGGTCGCGGCGTTGAGGTTGACCGTCTTGACCAGCGAGCCGTCGATGTACACGCGGGCGGAGCCGTACTGCGGACCGGTCCGGCTGAGCCAACCGACACGGTTGCCCGTGAAGGAGAGCGTCGCCGAGCGGTTCGCGACCGATCCGACTCGCGCCTTGCCGCCGACATACACCGGCGACGTCGAGAGGCCCCAGGTGCCGCTGAACTTCACCGCGGAGCTCGACTCGCTGTAACTGATCGCCCGGAACGTGGCGCTGTAGCTGAACGCGCTGAAGTTGCCAGCGACGTCCTTCGCCCGGACGCGGAACCGGTACGTGTGGGCCGAGTTGCTGAGGTCGATGGAGTAGCCGTTGGTCGGGCTGTTGGCGACGTCCTGGTAGAGGCCGCCGTCGATCTGGTACTGGAGGTGGTAGTAGTCGAGACCGCTGCCACCGGCCGGATCCGTGCTGGCGCCCCAGGTGATCCGGGCGGGGATCCCGAAGCGCCCCGACCCGAAGATCGTGTGCGCCACGGCGCCCGGCGTCGTCGGCGGGTTCGGGTCGGTCGTGTTGAGGGTGATGTCGTCGCTCGACACGGCCGACCAGTTGCCGGCGGCATCGCGCCACTGGGCGTACACGGTCCGGAGGCCATCGGCCCCGGCCGCGAGAGCCCAGCTGATCGGCGTCCGATAGACGAAGGACGTGCTGCCGGCTCCGTTGAGCCGGCCGTCGCCGTCCACGCCCGACGAGTTCGACAGCCGGACGAGGCTCATGCCGCTACCGGCGTCGGTCGCGGGGACGGCGACGGACGCCGTCGTGCTCGAAGCCGTGGCAGCGCCGCTGTTGATGCTGATGGTGCCGACCGGGTCCGTGCTGTCGGTGGCCGGGATGTTCATGAAGTTATGCAGGAAGACCTTGACGTTGGACGACGTCGAGGACGTCAGGTTGTTGGCGTTGACGACGATCTCGCTCGCGTCGGTGACGCTCTGCTTGGTCGTGCTCGCATCGTCGATGAGCGTCTCGGTCGCGCTCTGGATGAACGGGATCCCGCGCTGCAGCGTCGTGTCCGCGGTACCGCGGAAGACGTAGGCGTCGGGACCGCTCAGCGGGGCCGACTTCTGGTACACGGTCCCGCCGCCATTGGGCGAGGTCATGAACAGATAGGCCACATCGAGCTCTTCGCTGATGACGACCTGCGGACGCGTGTTGCAGTCACCGACGGTGCCGGCGAGATGGGTGCTCCAGGAGCCACCAGGCGTCCGGGCGAAGAACGGGAGCAACGCCCGATTCTGGTTGGTCGCGCAGTTCACGGTGTCGGTGCTCATCTTGCCGACCATGTAGACGCTGCCGTCGCTGGTGGTCTTCATGTTGATGTGGTTGTCCGCGCCGTCGTTCGTGGCGACGAGCGATGGCAGCTTGTCGAGCGTCCAGTTGGCTCCGACGGTCGGATCGGCGCCCGCTGCGATGTCGGCGAAGTAGTAGCCGTTCTCGGGGGCGGTGGGCAGATCGTTTTCGTCGTTCCACATGATCCCGACGTTGCTGCCGAACGCGATCACCGCGGCAGTGTCGTTCAGCTCGTCGGTGACCGACGCTGAGATGCTGTTCGGGACCTGGACCGGCAGCTGCGCCGGGGCGGACCACACGGCGCCGCCGTCATCGGACTTGCTGTAACGGACTTCGCCGTCCTTCGTCCAGGTCGTCCACAGGTCGCCCGTCGAATCGAGCGCGATGGTGACGGTCGGCGCCCCGCCGCCAGAGACGTTGGGGACGGAGGCCGTGTTCGGGATCAGGACCGGGAAGCCGGCCGCAGCGGTATAGGCGCCCGCAGCGTAGGTGTACTTGAAGACCTTGATGCCGTCGTCGGTGACGACGGTCGGGACGAGGTTCGGGATGGGTGCTGTCGATGCGACGTACAGCGTGTTGTTGGCCTCGTCCCAGAGGTAGTCGGCATGCGTCGTGTCACGCGTATCGACCACGGTCGGCTGGACGACCCAGCCGGTCTTGTCGGCTGTCAGCTTGAAGATGCGGTTCTCGGACCGTGGCGGGGAGGTCGTGAAGTAGAACATGCCCGCCCACCACTGGCGGACGCCGCCGCCTTCGTCGGTGTACCACAGCTTCGATTGCGGCTTGTCGGCGTTGGGTCGAAGCGCGCCGCCGCCGTAGGTGTGGTCGCGGTAGCCAGCCGTCACCGGGGTGCCGGCGAGGACGGTGCCCGCCGCGACGAGCGTCGCGAGGCCGATGGCTGTCAGGACGGTCGCCAGGCGGTGACCGGTGCGTGGGCCGTTAGACATCAGATCGATGAACCCCCTGAGATGATGGCTGCGTCCAGGTCCGGATGGGACCTTCGCCGTCGACGCGGTGATACGGCTGGGGTAGGAGGATACGCCACGCGTCCAGACCGGTCCGCCCGTGGTCGCCCTTTTTCGGTGTCCGACGTCAACGAGCCGGGGCGACCCGCACGATCTCGATGACGTCCCGTGCGGCCCGGATGACGAGGTCCGGGCGATCGGCCTGGACGATGTGGCCCGCCCCCCACGCGATCTCGTAGCGGACCGTCCCAGGCGAGAGCGATACGAACGCCGACTCCCAGGCCGCGGCGATCTCGACGTTGGTTGGACCGTCGAGGCGCGGCTCCTCGCGTGGCGCGCGCAGGACGACGATCGGCAACCCGGTGACCCGCGATGCCCGGAGCTGCGCCTCCGACGCCGGCCAGTCGAGGTTCTCGACGGACGCGATGAGGTCGCGGAAGTGCTGGGCGCCCGCCTCGTACTCGGGTCGGAGCGTGCCCAGCAGCGGATGGATGTAGTCCGCTTCGAGGTCGACGCTGAACCCGTCGACCAGCACGAGTCCGCCCACCTCGGTTCGGTGACGATCGGCGTAGACCCGCGCGTAGACCTCGCCGAGGGAATGCGCCACGAGGAGGAACGGCGGCTGTTCGCCGGCGGTCGTGAGGAGGTTCTGCAGGTCGTCCGTGGCGTCCGCGACCGTATGCCGGCCGCGGGCGTCGCTCGCCCCACGACCCGCTCGGTCGTAGGCGCAGGTCCGCGTCGAGGCCGCCATCCCGTCGTGGACGGGGCTCCAGCCGGCGACCCCATCGCCCATGCCCGCTTCGAGCACGATCGTCGGGGAGCCGCTCCCGCGGCAGTCGAGGTACAGCGATCGACCGCCGATGTCGACCCGCTCCCCCTGGCCCACGTGGATCGGCGCCAATCGATGACGTGCCAACCAGGCCCCCGGCCCGCCCACCCGGACGACGTCGATGGCGATGCCCAGGGCAAGGCCGGCGACGACGATGAGGGCGAGCCGCCCCGGCTGGCGAAGGATGGCCATGGGCCCTACCGTAGCGGCATGTGCCGGAGCATCAAGACCCTCCGTCGTCCGGGTGAAGCGGCGACGACCGGCGAACTGGAGGCCGCCGCCCGCCAGTACGTCCGCAAGGTGAGCGGCTATCGCGAGCCCAGTGCCCGCAACCAGGAGGCCTTCGAGTCGGCCATCCGCGAGGTGGCCGACGCGAGCCGACGCCTCGTGGAGGCGATCGGCGTCGATGTCGAGGTGGGTCCAAACCATTGGACCGGCCGGGACGGCGTGGTCCACACCGGGGCGTGACCGCGGTCGCCGCCCCCTGGTGGATCCGACCCGGGCTCGACATCGCCGACGGCCGGCTGTCGATCGCCGGCCACGACGCCGAGACCCTGGCACGCGACCACGGCACGCCGCTGTTCGCCTATGACGTCGCCCGCTTCCGCGAGAACGCGCGGGCGATCCAGGCGGCGTTCGCCCCGAGCGGGATCCCGTTCCGCCTTCGGCTGGCGCTCAAGGCGAACCCAATGCCCGAGGTCCTGGCCGTCTTCCGCGGGCTGGGCGCACCGGGCTCCCCAGAGAGCGTCGGCATCGACGCGTGCTCGCCCGGCGAGGTGCTCCGAGCGCTCGAATGCGGCTGGTCAGCTGACGAGATCAGCTACACGGGCACGAACGTCTCGGAGCGAGACCTCGACGTGCTCCTTGCCCAGCGGATCCACCTCAACCTCGACGCCATCAGCCAGATCGAGCGGTACGGCCGGCGCAGCCCGGGGAGCCGCATCGGGATCCGGATCGACCCGGGCAGCGGCGCTGGCTACACGCCGCACCTCGAATACAGCGGCGACAAGCCGACCAAGTTCGGCATCGGTCTCGAGCGACTCGACGATGCCCTCGCCGCTGCGGCCCGCCATGACCTCTCGATCGACACCATCCACTTCCACGCCGGGTCCGGCTGGCTCGCGGAGGGGCTTACCGGCTTCGAGCGGGCGCTTCCCGCGGCCGTCGAGGCGGTCCGCCGTGCACGCGCCGCCGGGCACGCCATCGACGAAGTCAATGTCGGCGGCGGTCTCGGCGTGGCGGCGCGGTCCGACGAGACCGGTGTCGACCTGCAGACGTACGCGGACGCCGTGGCGCGCCATCTCGGCCCACTCGGGGTGACCATCGGCGCCGAGCCAGGCGATGCGCTCACCAAGGACGCCGCGATCCTGCTCGGTGAGGTCGTCACGATCGAGACGCGCCGCGGCGTGACGTTCGTGGGCCTGGACATCGGCTGGAACGTCAACTGCGCGTACTTCATCTACGGCTTCGCCCAGGAGATCGTGCCGTGCCGTGATCCGGCGGCGGAGCGGACGGAGCGTGTCACGGTGGCCGGTCACATCAACGAGGCCAGTGACGTGTTCGCCGAGGACTACCCGATGGCGCCGGTCCGGGAGGGTGACGTCGTCGCGCTGCTCAACGCTGGCGGGTACCACCAGGCGATGAGCTCGACACATTGCCTCCGCCCGATGGGGGCGGCCGTCTTCCTCAGCCGGGACGACGCACCAGGCGCAAGGGGATGACGATCGCCTGGAAGAGCGCGATCGCCCAGAACACGAGGGTCAACGGATCGGTCTGGACGGATTGGACGACGATCTCGATCACGAACGCGGGCGGCTGGAGCACCTCGATCGTGAGGCCCTCGGCGGCGAGCTCCTGGTTGAGGAGATAGGCCACGATCAGGTACTCGCTGGTGACCAGGGCCAGGAGCGTCAGGACCGCGGAGAGCAGGACGAGAACGATCGAGCCGTGCCGTCGCGCCCCGAGCACCACGCCGTGCCCGACGAGGAAGCCGACGGCGATCGCCACGAGCCCGACCTGGTAGCCGCTGACCGCGACGACCCCGAACCAGACCGCGCTGGCCAGGATCGCGGCGACGAGGCCGCCGAGCAGTCCGCCGAGCAGCTGGGTGGGACCCGCCGCGGCGGCCGCGCTGGGCTCGTCGGCGCGGGGCGCGAGTACCGGTGCGCCGAGGCTGGAGGCGAACGTCGGGCCATCGGTGGCAGGCAACGCCGACGACGGTCCGCCCAGCGGCACCTGTGGCCGACCCTCGGTCGGAGCCATCAGCTCGCGGACACCGCCGCAGCTGTAGCACGAATTCGCCGAGTCGCGATTGACCGATCGGCAGTGATTACAGACCCAGTCGTTCACACGCTCCCCCAGAAACCCCCGAAACCCGTTCGTCGCGTCCCGGCGCGAGTATGTGGTGCCGACCGGCGGCCCAGGAGCACCCGAGGGTCCGGGGGCCGACCAGTACACTCGCCGTGATGCGCCACCAGGTCGAGTCGAAGGCACCGCCGACGCGCCACATCACGACGCGCTCGATCGTGACGGTCCGCGGCTCGGCGCTCGAGGTACGCAGTGACCGTGTCGTCGGCGAGGCGCCGCTCGAGATCCGCGCCGCCGGACCTGGCCAGGAACCGGTGGCCGTGGCCGTCACCATGCGCACCCCGGGCGACGAGGCCGAGCTCGCCGTCGGCTTCTTGCGGACCGAGGGCCTCATCGACGGCCCCGAGGTCGTCGACACCGAGCCGGGCGACCCGGTGACGCTGAGCCAGCCCGACGACACGATCGTCGTCCGCCTGTCACGGCCGTTCGACGACTCGGCCGTGGCCGAGCGGCACTTCATCGCGACCGCGTCCTGCGGCATCTGCGGCAAGGCCTCCATCGATGAGATCGTCCAGCGCTGCGAGGCGCTGCCGGAGGGCCCCGTGGTGGCCCGGCCCGTGATCCTCGCCCTGCCCGACTTGCTCCGTGCCGCCCAGCGCGCGTTCGACGAGACCGGCGGCCTCCACGCCGCGGCACTGTTCTCGGCGCGCGGCGAGCTCATCGCGATCCGCGAAGACGTCGGCCGGCACAACGCCCTCGACAAGCTCGTGGGATCGCAGCTGCTCGCCGGCGAGCTGCCGCTGCACGAGCGCATCCTGATGGTGTCGGGCCGGGTCAGCTTCGAGATCGTCCAGAAGGCGGCCGTGGCCGGGATCCCGATCGTGGCAGCCGTGTCGGCCCCGTCGGACCTCGCCGTCGAGACCGCCGAGCGGCTCGGCGTCACGCTCATCGGGTTCTTGCGCGGCGACGGGTTCAACGTGTACAGCCACGATCGCCGCATCGACCTGCGCGACCTCACCGGCTGGGGCTAAGCGGCTCCCCAACTGGTCGCGCGCTCGATCGCGACGCGGATCATCGGTCGCGAGGCGAGGTCGTGGTCCACGTACTGCGGGTACTTCGCGCGAAGCGCTTCGACGGCCGCCCGAAGGTCGAGGTCGGTGGCGTCGGGCTCGACCAGCACCGCACGACCGGCGGCGCGGAGCCAGGCCAGCTCCGTCCAGGTCTCCGACCAGCGCTGGACGAGGAGGCTCACCGATGGCCGCTCGGCGATGTCGCGCACCCGCGCCAGCCGGCGCGGATCCGACACGACCTTCGGCTTTTCATCGAGCGGCGTGAAGACCGTCGCCTGACCGCCCTGCTCGGATCCCGCGAGGACGAAGCAGATCGGGACGAGCCGCGGGTGTCCGTCGTGATCGATCGTCGCGAGCGTGGCCGTCCGCGCGGCCGCGAGGAACGCGCGCTCAGGCGCCGTCAGCACGCTGCGTCGATGCACTCGCTGGCGCGGAACCCGGTCGCTCGTTCACGAACTCGAACCCGAAGCGGCCCTTCACGCACAGGTGGCCCTCGGTGACCGACGAATCGAGGGGCGATGTCACCTTGAGGATGCGCTCGTCCTGGACGTGCAGGTCGACGACGCAGCCCACGCCGCAGTACGGGCAGATCGTCGACGTCACGGTCTGCGCCGATTCATCCCATGTGCCCGCGGCGCGCATGTCGTACTCGGGCTTGGCCATCAGCGCCCCGGTCGGGCAGACTCCGATGCAGTTGCCGCAGTACACGCACGCCGACTCGGGCAGCGGGACGGCCTGCTCGGTCGAGATCCGGGCGTCGAAGCCGCGCCCGGCGACCGCGATCGCGAACGTGTTCTGGGCGTCCTCGCCGCACGCCTCGACGCACTTGTAGCAAAGGATGCATTTCGCATAGTCGCGGACATACAGGTCGTTGTCGACCTTCGTCGGCTGGGCGACCGTCGCGGCGTATGCCGCCTCATCGGCGGACGGTGCATGGTGGTGCCCCGCGTCGTGCGCGTCGCGCTCGCCCTCCGCCGCCGGGCGTGCGGGGGCCCCGAAGCGACCCGGCTCGGCGCCGTAGCGCTCCATGTAGGCGTGGATCGTCCCATCCGGCGCGGCCGGTCCTGCCAGCGAGACGTCCACCGACGAGGCCAGGAACTCGAGCACGACCTTGCGCGACGTGCGCACCCGCTCGGTGTCGGTCTGGACCTCCATCCCGGCCTCGACCTTGCGCGAGCAAGCGGGCGCGAGCACGCGCGCGCCGGCGACCTCCACGACGCATACCCGACACACGTTGACCGGCGTCAGGTTCTCGGCGTAGCACAGCGTCGGCGTGTCGATCCCGAGCGTCCGGCAGGCACCGAGGATCGTCGTGCCGGCCTCGACCGAGACCGTCGTGCCGTCGATCGACAGCTCGATGAGCGGCGGTGGGTCCACCGGCGGAGGGGCGGGCGGCCGGGATGGCCGGGCCGGCGGACTGAGGACGATCTCCGTGAGTGGTTGCGCGGCCGGCGCTTGACCAGCGTGCGGCGAGTGCGGATCCGGAGCCGGGTCGCGCGACATCGACAGCCCCCTCGTGTCCTCGCTCACAGCGCCACCAGATCGGGTTGGCGCAGCGCGGATTCGATCGCCGAGGACGCGGTCTGGCCGAGCCCGCAGATCGACGCGTCGCGCATCGCCTGGCCGATCTCGCGGAGGAGGACGAGCTCGTCCTCGCGCGAGCGGACTCGCGAGCCGGCCGCGAGGCGTGCCAGCAGCTCCTCCTGCCTGACGCTGCCGACCCGGCACGGGACGCACTGGCCGCACGACTCGTCGCGGAAGAACTGGGCGATCCGGCGGAGCGTGCCGACCAGGTCGACCGTCTCGTCGAACACCATGATCACGCCGGAGCCGAGGGTCGCCCCGGCCGCGCGGGTGGCCTCGAACGTGAGCGGCATGTCGAGCGACTCGGGTCCGACGAAGACGCCGGCGGCCCCGCCGAGAAGGATCGCCCTGATCGCCTTGCCGCCAGGCACGCCGCCGGCGAGTGCGACGAGGTCGCCCAGCGTCGCCCCGAACTCGACCTCGTAGACGCCGGGCCTCGCCACATGGCCCGACAGGCAGAACAGCCGTGGCCCGGTCGAACCCTCGGTCCCGATCCGGGCATAGGCCTCTCCGCCCAGCTCGAGGACGAGCGGGACATTGGCCAGGGTCTCGACGTTATTGACGACCGTCGGCTTGCCGAACAGGCCGTACTCGACCGGGAAGGGCGGCTTGTTGCGCGGCTCGCCGCGCTTGCCCTCGATCGATTCGAACAGGGCCGTCTCCTCGCCGCAGATGTAGGCACCGGCGCCGCGCCGGACCTCGATGTCGAACGCGAAACCGGAGCCGAGGATGTCCGGTCCGAGCAGGCCGGCGGCCCGTGCCGCGTCGATCCCGCCGCGTACGGCTGACTCCGCCTCCGGGTACTCGCCGCGGATGTAGAGGTAGCCCTTGCTCGAGCCGGTCGCATACGCGGCGATCGTCATGGCCTCCACCGTCGCGAACGGATCGCCCTCGAGGAGCACCCGATCCTTGAATGTGCCGGGCTCGGACTCGTCCGCGTTGCACACGAGGTAGTGCGGCTGGGCGGGCTGGCCGGCCACCGCGGCCCACTTTCGTCCCGTCGGGAAGGCCGCACCGCCACGACCCATCAGTTTCGAGGTCGTCACCTCGGCGATGACGGCCTCGCCGCCCATCTCGAGGGCCTTCGTCAGGGCCTCGTAGCCGCGCGTGGCCCGGTAGTCGTCGAGCGAGGCTGGATCGACGACGCCGATCCGACGCAGCAGCCGGAGCGATGCATCGCCCGCCTGCGGGATGCGCGACGCTGGCCGGCGGCTCGCCCCACCTTCGAGGCGGGCGACGACGCCGACGGCGTCGACCGGTGCCGCACTGGCGATCGAGGCCTGCTCCCCGGCCCGGGTGACCATCGCCGCGGGGGCGAGGTCGCACAGCCCGAGGCACGGCGATCGGACCCAGCCCAGCCTGCCGTCGGACGCCGACCCTCCGGCCGGTCCGATCGAGCCCGCGAGGTCCTCGCAGATCCGTTCCGCACCAGCCAGCCGGCAGGCGATGTCATCGCAGACGTGGGCCATGACCGGTGGGCGCGGCGTCGTCGCGTACAGCGCGTAGAAGGTCGCCACGCCGTAGGCCTCCGCCGGCGGGACGGCGAGCCGTCGGGAGATGTAGTTCAGCGCGGGCTGGCTGATCCAGCCGATGCGGTCCTGGACCGCGTGGAGCGCCGGCAGCAGTTCCGGGCGCCGTCCACGGACGGCGTGGCCGCCCCGGGCGGCGTGCCCGTCGATGCCCGGACGGCGTGGCCCCCCGTCCCAGCCCGATCCGGGCGGACCGAGGACGCTGTCGACGGCGGCCCGTTCGGCGGGCGACGCGAGCGGGCCGATGACGTGCAGGTCCACGGCCCGAGTGTAGCCGTCACTCCCCGCTCAGACCCGGAGCACCCGAACGTCCATTGGCTCGGTCCGGCCGCGCAGGGTGAGGTGACGTGTCTCGGCGGCGTCATGGAGGCCGGCCGCCTCGGCGGACACCGCGCTGACGAGGAGCTCCCCGGTGCCGGCCGCCGAGGCCAGTCGGGCAGCGACGTTGACGCTGTCGCCGAGTGCCGTGAAGTCGGTCACGGTGTCGCCCACGGTGCCGACATAGGCTGGCCCGGTGTGGATCCCCACACCGATCGGGATCCATGGTCCGCCCGCGGTGCCGTGCCCCGTCGCCCGCAGCAGGTCGTGGCCGGCGTCCACGGCGCCCTGGGCGTGAGCCGCTCCGGCCAGAGCGGGGATGAACAGTGCGACCACCTCGTCGCCGACGAACTTGTCGACCACTGCGTCGTGCGCCACGAGGATCTCGGTCGCCTCGTGATAGAACCGATCGAGCAGCCGCCGGAAGGCGGCGGGACCCATCCGCTCGGCCAGGCCGGTCGAGCCGCGGACGTCGGCGAAGAGCAGGCTCAGCTCGATCTCGGCGCCGCCGCGGTCCTTCTCCAATTGCTTGAAGCACAGGCCGCAGATGCTCGGGTTCTTCGCCCAGGGTCCACGGTCGATCATCCGCATGAACGGCGCACTTGGTCCGGCGAACGGAGCCGCACATAACTTGCAGCGCGGGGAGCTCGGGAGTCGCCGGAAGAAGCCCCGACCCGCGACGAAGCCTGGGTCGGTGCCCTCGAGGATGGCGCGCCACTGTGGGTCCGAGGCGTAGGAAGCACTCTCATCGTCCGCGGCCGCCACGTTCGCGTCAGGCGCAGGGACGCCAGTCTGCCGAGTCTCCTGATCCTCAGGCATCGTGGGCGGTGGAGGCCCGAGCGAAGGACGTGATCACTGGGCGCTGCCGGCGAGCGTGCCGGTCAGTTGCTCGCCGTCAGACCCGGTGGCGATACAGGCGATCTGGCGATCGCCCTGGCCCCACGTGTCCTCGCTGGGATAGAGGTAGAGCATCTCCAGGCGCGAGACGTCGAAGGCGATCCCGATGTACGACGCGAAGAGCTGCGGGCATCGGTCGTCTGCGGTCGTCTCGACCGTAGAGAGGCCTGGGAACGTGGTGCCATCTGCCGCTGCAGCCATGGCGTGGACGCCGACGACCTCGCCCTGATGGGGGTTCGTGCACGGGGTCGTCCGGATCGTCGTCGCGTCGATGGTGGTGCCGGCGCCGATACCGTCCACGCACTGGCCGACCGTGTATGTCGGGACCGGGTTGAGCGAGATCGCGATCGTGCGCACGACGGCGAACCATGCAACGGCGGCCAATCCGGCGACGGCGACCATGGCGGCCACGCGAAGCGGAGCACGCAGGTTGCTCCGCGAGATCGCGAGGTTGATGACGGCCGCGACGCCGCCCATCACGCCCCCGATGACACCCCCGACCGCGACGAGCCCGACGGGCAGGAAGGCCAAGGCGGTCTCCCACAATGGTCGGGACGGGTCGAGCGCGATCTGGTGTCCGTCATCGGCGACGACCGTGAGCTGGTTGTTCGTGGTCTTCAGCGTGAACGAGCGCGTCGTTCCGTCGGCAGTGGCGATCGTGTACAGGTTCTTCCGTCCGGCGTCGGGCGGGACCTGGCGGCCGTCGACCGTGACGCGCGGCTTCCCGAACGCCCTGCGCTCGATGACGATGTCGGGGCCGTCGGTGCCCGGTAGCCGGATCGTGGTCGGCTGCGGCATCGGATCAGGCCGGCACGGGAGCTGTGAGCTTCTCGATGCGGATGGCCGTCGCCTTGAACTCGGCCGTGCCCGACTTGGGATCGGTCGCGTCGATCGTGAGCAGGTTGGTCGCGACGTCGTCCTGGAAGTGCAGGGTCATGAACGTGAGCCCGGGCCGCAGCGACGGATCGATCCGGATCGGGACGTCGACCTGGCCGCGTCGCGAAACGGCGCGCACGATTTCGCCGTCCGCCAGGCCGTAGGTCTCCGCGTCCTCGGGCGAGATGTCGAGCGACTCGCCGCGCCGCAACGGCGAGGTGTAGCCGGCCGTCTGGACGCCGGTGTTGTACGAGTCGAGCCGCCGCCCGGTCGTGAGCCGGATCGGGTACTCGTCGGTCAGCTTGTCGACCGGCGGGTCGTGGTCGACCGGCACGAACGGCACCCGGTTGCCGGGCACCGGATCCTCCCACAGGCGGCTGTGCAGGTAGAGCTCGCCCGGGTGGGTCTCGTCGTAGCACGGCCACTGGATCCCGCCCAGCTCCTCGAGCCGGCGGTAGCTCATCCCGGCGTGGACCGGTGACAGCGAGCGGATCTCGTCCCATACCCGCTCCGCGTCGGGCGCTCCCCAGTCGTGGCCCATCCGATTCGCGAGATCGAAGACGATCGCCAGGTCGTCACGCGCTCCGTCGGGTGGCTCGATCGCCTTGCGGATCCGCTGGACGCGCCGCTCCGAGTTGGTGACGGTGCCCTCGCTCTCGGCCCACGCGGCGGCCGCGGGCAGGACGACGTCCGCGAGGGCCGCGGTCTTCGTGAGGAACAGGTCCTGAACGACGAGCATGTCGAGGCCGCTCAGCAGGTGGATGGCCCGCTTCTGGTCGGCCTCCGATTGGACCGGGTTCTCGCCGATGCAGTAGACGGCCGTCAGGTCGCCGCGCTCCATGGCGTCGAACATCCCCGACAGGTGCCAGCCGCGGCTGGGCGGGACGGCGACGCCCCAGGCCGCGTCGAACTTCGCGCGGAGCTGGTCGTTCTCGACGTGCTGGAAGCCCGGCAGCCGGTCGGGCAGGGCGCCCATGTCGCCGCCGCCCTGGACGTTGTTCTGGCCACGGAGCGGGTTGACGCCGCTGCCGTACCTGCCGACGTGTCCCGTCAGGACCACCAGGGCGATGAGCGCCAGGACGTTGTCGACGGCGTTGTGGTGCTCGGTGATCCCGAGCGTCCAGCAGATCATCGCGCGCGGCGCGGTCGCCAGACTGTGGGCCAGGTCTTGGATGGCCCCCGCCGGCACGCCGGTCTCGCGCTCGGCGTACTCGAGCGTGTACGACTCGACCTTGGCCTTGTAGGCGTCGAAATCGACGGTCGCGCGGTCGATGAACTCGCGGTGCTCGAGACCCGAGGCGATGATCTCGCGCGCGACGGCGTTGGCCAGGGCGATGTCGCTGCCGACGTCGAGCCCGAGCCAGCTGTCGGCCCATTCGGCGCTCGATGTGCGGCGTGGATCGACGGCGATCAGGCGGGCGCCCTTGTGGACCGCCTTGAGGACGTGGTGGAAGAAGATCGGATGCGTCTCGCGGGCATTGCTGCCCCAGAGGACGATCAGATCGGTGTCCTCGACCTCACGGTATGAATTTGTGCCGCCACCGGCACCGAACACGGTCGCCAGACCGGCGACACTCGGGGCGTGTCAGGTGCGGTTGCAGCTATCGATGTTGTTGCTGCCCAGGACCTGGCGGCTGAACTTCTGGGCCGCGAAGTTGACCTCGTTGGTCGACTTGCTGCAGCTGAAGGTGCCGAAGGTCGTCGGGCCGTGAGCCGCCTTCGCGGCCGAGAACCCGGTGACCACGCGGTCCAGCGCTTCGTCCCAGGTCGCTGGTCGAAGCTCGCCGCCCTTCGTGTCGCGGACGAGGGGCTGGGTCAGTCGCACATACGGCTTCGCCACCGGCGATCGCCTCCTGCAGGACGTTGACCGTCGGAGTGTATCGCGCTCCTCGCGCGCCCCGGCGACAATGGCGGCGTCGTTGGGTGATGCCCACGGAGGATCGTCGTGATCGATCAGCTGTTCCCGATCATCAACGCCGTGGACGTACGCCGCTCGCTCGGATTCTGGGTCGACCTCCTCGGCGGCACCGTCGCGTTCGAATGGCCAGGACCGGACGGCGAACCCGACTACGTCGGTATCGACCTCGGGACATCGCATCTCGGCATCGGCGGCCCGTCGGCCGGGACGGGTGACGGGCCCCGGCCGATCGCGCTGTGGGTGTATGCCGACGACTGCGACGCGCTCGTGGAACGACTTCGCGGCGCGGGCACGACCATCACGGAGGAACCTGTCGATCAGCCGTGGGGTGAGCGGGTCGCGCGTGTCCTCGATCCCGACGGGAACGAGGTCATCATCGGGCAGCGTGGGACGCCGGTCGGCTAGGTCCGGTCCGGAGCGTACCCCTTGACGTGGGCCTCGTCGAGTCGCACCCTCCCATCGATTTCGTGCGAGGGGGACCATGACGACCGACGCGGCGACAGCCGATATCCAGGAACCACCGCCGCTCTTCTGCTACCGCCATCCGGACCGGGAGACCTGGGTCCGCTGCGGTCGCTGCGACCAGCCGATCTGTACGCGCTGCGCGATGCAAGGGCCGGTCGGCCTGCGCTGCAAGTCGTGCGGCAAGCCGTCCCGCGACGCGCTGACGTCGCTCAAGCGCGACCAGATCGCGATCGGCTTCGCGGTCGCCCTGGCCCTCGGCGCCGCCGTCGGCTACTTCGGGGCGCAGGTCGGGATCTTCATGATCGTGCTCGGCTTCATCGCCGGCACCTTCATCGCCCAGGCGATCGATCGCGCAGTCGGCATCAAGCGCGGGCCACGGATCCTGGCGGTCGCCATCACCGGGGTCGCACTCGGCGGCCTGATCGGTGCCACGATCTCGTTGGCTGGGGTGTGGGGCGACATCCGGATGTTCGCCGACGCGGCGGGGGAACCTGCATTCCCACTCGAGGCGTTCCTCGTGCGAGCCATACCAGAAGCCCTGGTCGGCATCGTCGCGACGATCGTCGGCGTGGTCGTCCGACTTCGCTAGGGACCGTTCGCTCCTCGGGTAACCTCGCGACGCCCGTCGCCCCCGTGGCGCTCGTCACTCGGCCAGAATGAACCGATCGCCGACCTCACGGCTCTTCAGTGTGATCGCGCTCATCCGAGACGATCGCAGGGAAGGAGTGCCGGGTGCAACGAGCACTCGTGGAGCGAGCGAGACGCGGGGACGCCGAAGCGTTCGACGCCCTCGCGCGCACGGTCGGCGACCGATGCATGGCGATCGCGTTTCGGATCCTGCGCGACAGCGATCTTGCCGAGGACGCCGTCCAGACCACGCTGATCGCCGCATGGCGCGACATGCGGACGCTGCGCGACCCGGACCGCTTCGAACCCTGGCTCCACCGGATCCTGACCAACAAGTGCTACGCCGAGGCCAGGCGTCGCCGGCGTTGGTCGGCCGACCTGCACCTGCTGTCCTTCGACAGACCTCGTGAACACGCCGACGTGCTCAACGTCGATGACCGCGACCAGCTCGAGCGTGCCTTTCGCAGGCTGACCCTCGAGCAGCGAGCGGTCCTCGTCTTCCACCACTACCTCGGTCTGCCGCAGGCGGAGGTGGCCGATCGACTGGCGATCCCCTTGGGGACGGTCAAGTCGCGACTCCACCACGCTACGGCAGCCCTTCGCGCGAGCGTCGAGGCCGACGCACGGTCCCCGTCCATCTCCGAGGAGCGACCGGCATGAACAGCATGCACGATCCTGATCGGCTCATCCGAGCATTCCTCGACGAAGGCCAGACCGAGCTTCCGGCACGGACGTACGACGCCGTCCGCGATCACATCGAACGAACACGACAACGGGTCGTCATCGGCCCGTGGAGGGAACCCGACATGTCCAACATCGCCCGTATCGCCGTCGCTGCGGCGGCGGTGCTCGTGGTCGCCGTAGGGGCGAGCCAGATCATGCCCAGGGAAGGAGGTAGCGGCGGCGAGCCGAGTCCCACGCCATCGATCTCTCCGTCCGCGTCGGCGTCCGCGTCCGCATCGCCGGCCAGCCTGACGACCATGACCGTCGACGCCCCGTTCCCCGCGCGGGTCACGCTCCGGCTCGGGAGCGACTGGGTCCTGTGGGGCGACGTCGGGGATCGCGGGCCAAGGCTGGTACAAGCTGTCGCCGGATCCGCCCGGGATGGGGTTCTCGATCTGGACGGCCGACAACGTCTTCGCGACCCCTTGCGGTTCGACCGGGGGACTGGAGCCGGCCATCGGCCCCGGGGTCGACGATCTTGCGGACGCCCTGATCGCCCAGCCCGGCACCATCGTACAACGACGATCGACCGGTCACCGTCGACGGCTATTCGGGTCGTTTCCTCGACTACACCGCCGACCTCAGCCTGCCGAACTGTGACAGCGGACATCTCAATCGCTGGACGACAGTCTCGAGCGGCACCAGCCGTGAGGCGCTGGATGACGAGCACGACCAGGTCTGGATCCTGGACGTCGATGGCCAGCGGATCATCATCGACGCCTTCGACTTCCCCACGACCAGCGAAGCTGACCGAGCCGAGCTCGACGCGGTGATCGACACGGTCCGGATCAGCCCGAACTGACCGTCTCGGTCCACACGGCGGGTCGCGACCGCGGCCCGCCGACAGCCCTGCTACGCGAGCCCGATCCCGGTTCCGGCCTCCACGCGCCCGACGACCCAGTGCTGGACGCCGGCTGAGCGCAGCTCGGCCATCGTCGCGTCGAGCCGGTGGACGGGGATCGACGCAAGCAACCCCCCGCTCGTCTGCGGGTCATGGGCGAGCGTGACGATCTCGGGCGGCACCCCGCTCGCGACGTCCAGACTGTCGGCCACGAACCGGCGGTTGTGCGCGGCGCCACCCGTCTCGACGCCCGCCCGGGCCAGCTCGAGCGCGCCGGGCAGGGCGGGCAGCGCCTCCGCCTCGAAGACGAGCCGCGCTCCGGAGGTGCGGGCGACCTCGAGCCCGTGGCCGAGCAGGCCGAAGCCGGTGACATCGGTCGCCCCGCCGATTCCCTGGGCGACGAGGACCTCGGCGGCCGCCCGGTTGAGCGTGCGCATCTGGTCGATCCCGGTTTGGAGGTCATCGGCTCCCGTCCGGCCCTGCCGTGCCCCGCTGACCAGCAGCCCGGTGCCCAGCCGCTTGGTGAGGATGAGCGTGTCGCCGGGCCTCGCGCCGCCCTTGCGCAGCAGGCGATCGGGATGGACAGCACCGATGACCGCCAGGCCGTACTTCGGCTCCGGATCGCGGATCGTGTGACCCCCGGCGAGTGTCCCTCCGGCCTCGCGGACCTTCGTCGACGCCCCGTCGAACACCTCGGCCAGGACGTCCCGCGGCAGCTCCTCTGGGAATGCCGCGATCGACAGGGCGAACAGCACGCGGCCGCCCATCGCGAACACGTCACTCACCGCGTTCGCCGCCGCGATCTCGCCGAACGTCCGGGCGTCGTCGACCAATGGCGGGAAGAAGTCGAGCGTGCCGACGATCGCCAGGTCGTCGCTGATCCGGTACACGGCGGCGTCGTCGGGTGGGTGCAGGCCGGCGATCAACGCATCGGGCTGGGCGCCCGCGCCGAGACCGGCGAGCGCATCTGAGAGGAGGTCGGCGCCTAGCTTGGCGGCGCACCCGCCGCAGTCGGTCAGGGTCGTCAGACGAAGGCCGGGGACGTCGGCAAGGTCGGTCATCGCTCGATGATAGGCTCGCCGGCATGTTCGGGCCGGGCGCCACTCGACCGCCCGGCGCCACCACCGCGATTACCATCGGCTCGGGAGCGGATGGGTCCCGGTGGGTCCCCCGGTCTTCAAAACCGGTGACGCCGCGCTCGGCGTGGCGTGGTGGGTTCGACTCCCACGCGTTCCCGCCACGGAGGTCCGATGTCGTCCAAGCCGGCCGAGCACCCGCGCCCGCCCAGCGTCGAGCGTGTCCTGGCCGTCCTTCGCCAGCGCCCGAGCGCCGCCATCGATGACGGCGAGTCCAGCGGGGCGCTGGCGGGGGTGGTCCGGACGACGCTCGATGACGAGCGGGTCCGACGTGCCGGGGGCGAGGCGGCGCGGTCCGTCGACGACCTCGCCGATGCGGCCGACGCGCTGCGGGACGCCTATCTCGATGCGCACGCCGCGGTCCCCGCGCCGGTCGTGAATGCGACGGGCGTGATCCTGCACACCAACCTCGGCCGGGCAGAGTGGCCCGACGTCGCCATCGAGGCGGTCGGCCTGGCGGCCGGCTGGGGAGCACTCGAGCTGGATCCGACAACGGGCCGGCGTGGCCGTCGTTTCCACCTCGCCGAGGACCATCTCGTCGCCTTGACCGGGGCCGATGCGGCCATGGTCGTCAACAACAACGCGGCGGCCGTCGCCCTTGCCGTCGGGCTGGCAGGGACCGGTGGCGTGGTCGTCTCCCGAGGCGAGCTCGTCGAGATCGGCGGTGGCGTCCGAATCCCCGAGATCGTCGCGCGCGCAGGAGCGCGGCTCATCGAGGTCGGCACGACGAACCGCACCCGGGCCGCGGACTTCGACGCTCCCCTTCGGTCGGGCGACGCCAGCCTCGTCCTTCGGGTCCATCCCTCCAACTTCACGATGGCCGGCTTCGTGGAGGAGCCCGATGCGGCTGCGGTGGCCCGACTGGCGCACGAGCATGGCGCCATCGTCGTCGATGACCTGGGCTCGGGGGCCCTCCTCGAGACCGAGCGATTCGGCCTGCTCCACGAGCCGCTCCCGAGCGAACGTCTCGCCCTCGGGGCGGACATCGTGACCTTCAGCGGCGACAAGCTCATCGGCGGTCCGCAGGCCGGGCTGCTGGTCGGTCGGGCGGACCTGGTCGAGCGCCTTCGCCGCGACCCATTGGCCCGGGCCATGCGTCCCGACAAGGCCATCCTCTCCGCGGTCGCGGCGACGCTCGGCCTGTATCGCGCCGGCGTGGCCGCCACGGAGATCCCGGTCTGGCGACGGATCGCGATGCCGGCCGCCGCGTTGCGTGAGCGTGCCGAGTGGGTCGCCCGCACGAGCGCGGCGTTCTTCGCTCCGGACGGGGCGGTCGAGGTCGTGGAGCTGGCATCGCCCGTCGGCGGTGGATCGTTGCCGGGCCAGACCATCAAGTCGTGGGGCGTCAAGGTCCCGTTCCGGTCCGCGACGGCCGCCGCCAACGAGCTGCGCGACGGCGAACCGTCGATCCTCGCGCGCATCGTCGATGACGCCGTCACCTTCGATCTTCGGACCGTCGAGGTCGGGACCGACAGGGACATCGTCCGGCGCATCGGTGAGCTGTCCGCGGCCGGGATATGAGCGTCGTCGTCGGCACGGCCGGCCACATCGATCACGGCAAGACGACGCTCCTGCGCGCGCTGACCGGGATCGACGCCGACCGGCTGCCGGAGGAGCGCCGGCGGGGCATGACGATCGACGTCGGCTTCGCCCACCTGTCGATCGACGACGACTCGACGATCGACTTCGTCGACGTGCCCGGCCACGACCGGCTCATCGGCAACATGCTCGTCGGCGCCGGCGAGATCGACGCAGTCGTGCTCGTCGTGGCTGCCGACGACGGCCCGAACGCGCAGACGCTCGAGCACCTCGCGCTCCTCGACGCGCTCGCCATCGCCCACGGCATCGCGGTCGTGACCAAGGCTGACGCCGTAGCGGAGGACCGCGTCCGGGACGTCGAACGGCAGGTCGGAGCGCTGCTCGCGCGCACGACGCTCGCCGGTGCGCCCGTGCTGGCCGCGTCCGCGCTGACGGGCGCCGGCCTCGACGACGTGCGCGCGGCCGTCGTGGCGATGCGCGATCGGGTGGCTCGACCGGGTCGTCCGCCGACCCTCGCCATCGATCGGGTCTTCACCGTCAAGGGGCGCGGTGTCGTGGTGACCGGCACCCTTCGCGGCGGCCCGCTGGGCCCGCACGACACGCTCCGCCTCGTCCCCGGCGACAAGCGCGTGCGGATCCGTGAGATCCAGGTCCACAACCGGGTCGTCGATCGGGTCGACGCCGGGGGCCGGACCGCCCTCAACATCGCCGGTGTCGACGTGGCGGAGGTCCGCCGCGGGATGACGCTGACCGCCGACGCGAGCGTCGTCGCCACGGATCGCCTGCTGGCCGTCTTCCGATCCCCCGTCGCCGACCGCGTGCGTGGCCGCGTCCACGCCGGCACCGCCGCGACGGATGGCCAGGTCGGCCGGAGCGGTCGCGATGCCCTGGCATTGCCGGATGGGCGGGCGGCCGGGATCGTTCGCCTCGCCGAGCCCGTCGCGCTCCGCCCAGGCGACGCATTCGTCCTGCGGCGCGGCCCGCTGAACGAGCCGGTCGGCGGCGTCGTCATCGACCCCGATCCCCCACGTGGGATCTCGCGCCGTCGCCAGACACCGGAACGCGTGACGGCGATGGTGCTCGCGGTGGATGCGACCGCAGCCGGAGCGGCTCGCCTGGACCTCCATGGGGTGGCCGGCGGCCGCCTCGCCGCCGATGTGGACGCAACGACAGGCGCGGCCGCCATCGCGGCGGTGGCCGCCGCCGGCGGGGCCGCACCGCTCGTTGCCGTCCGAGCGGCGGCTGTCCGTTCGCTTCGGCGAGCCGTGACGATCGGCCGGGGCGAGGCCACAAAGACGGCCGCATCCACCATCGATGGCCTCGTGTCGGCGGGAGACCTCGCCCGGGACGGCGACACCCTTCGTTCGCCGGGCGTCGTCACGGCCGGCCCCGATCCCGCCATCCAAGCGGCCATGGACCGGCTCGAGGCCGCGCTGGCGGTCAGCGCGCCGCCACCGCTCGATGGAGCCGCCAAAGCCGCCGGTTGTCCGCCGGCCGCCGTGCGCGGCATGGAACGCGCCGGGCGAATCGTCGTCCTCGAGCCGGACCTGGCGTACGCCGCCTCGACCTACGCGCAGCTGACCTCGAGCGCCGTATCGATGGCGGCGCGGGAACCCTTGACGCCGGCCGCGTTCCGCGACGCGACCGGCACGAGCCGGAAGTACGTCATGGCGATCCTCGAGGACCTCGACCGCCGCGCGGTGCTGCGGCGGACGCCGACGGGACACGTGCCGGGCCCCAAGGCGCCCACGCCGGTCGGCCCGTGACCGAGCGGCTCGCCGGGCTCGTGCTGGCCGGTGGCCGGTCGGCGCGGTTCGGGCGCGACAAGCTCGCCGAGCCCGTCGGCGGACGGCCGCTGATCCACCACGCGATCGATGCGCTGCGGACCGTGGGGGCCGAGATCACCGTCGTCACGTCGCCGGATGTCGGCCAGGCGGTGCCGTCCGACTGCCGAGTGGTCCACGACCCGCGCCCCTTCGAGGGACCCCTCGCCGGTGTCGCGGCCGGGCTCGCATCGCTCGACCCGACGGTCGAGCGGGTGATCGTGGTGGCAGGCGACATGCCGACGCTCGTACCGGCCGTTCTGACCAGCCTCGTCGCGGCGATCGAGGGTCATGACGCCGCGGCCCTTGCGGACGACGACGGGCCACGCCCCCTGCCGATGGTCGTCCGCAGGACCGTGGCGGCCGCTGCGGCGATCCGCCTGCTCGATCGGGGCGAGCGGCGGCTCCGCGCGCTGCTCGCGGAGCTCGACGTCGTCGTCATCCCGTCCTCCGCATGGCGCGTCGACGACCCGGACGCCGACACGCTGCGCGACGTCGACGTTCCCGCCGATCTTCCGCTCGACGGCTGACCCTTCGGGCATGCCCCGAAACAGCCCCGCAAAGACGACGACCCCCGTCGGTGGACGGGGGTCGTCGTATGGGTCCTGGTCGAAGCTGAAGGGAGGAGGCTTCAGCCCCGGTGCGGCGAATCGTCGACGGCTGGGAACATCCAACCGCGGTTGTCGAGCGGCTTGGCCAACGTGGCCTGGGCCTTCGACGCAGCGGAGCCGATCCGCTGGAACAGGGACGGGCGGTCCGCCCGGTAGAGTCGACGCTCGGCGGCTTCGTCGAGCATGTCCTGCAGGTGTGCGTTCACGTACAGGATCGCGAGTGCGTTCATGGCTTGATCGCTCCTTTCTGCGTCTCCGGCCTGTCCGGGCGCAACAGGAGCATCGCTCGCGGGGCGGGCTGTCACCACTGACATCCGATGCCGAAACGACATCGTCATCCGTCCATGCCGGCGGGAGCCGTCAGCCGTCGAGCGCTGGATCCTCGAACACGGGCACGCCCTCGACGAAGGTGCCGACCACGCGCGCCTCCAGGATCGCGCCCGCCTCCCGGTCGAACAGGTCCCGATCGATGACGGCGAGATCGGCGAGCTTGCCCACCTCGAGCGTGCCCGTCTCGCCGTCGAGGTGGTTCACGTACGCCGAACCGGAGGTGAACCCGGCCAGGGCGTCGACCAGGTCGAGCCGCTCCTCGGGCAGGAGCACGCCACGATCGCCGGCATACCAGCCGGGCGCCTGGCGCTCGACAGCGAGATGCATCTCCCAGATCGGGTTCGCGCTCGAGACGCTCCAGTCCGAGCCCATCGCGAGGACGGCCCCGGCGGCCTTGAGCGAGCGGAACGGGTACTGCCAGCGCCAGCGTTCGCCGATGAAGGGGATGGTCAACACGTCCATCTGGTCATCGTGGGCGGCCCACAGCGGCTGGGCGTTGGCGGCGACGTCCAGGTCGCGGAACCGCCGGATGTCGTCGGGGTGGATGACCTGGATGTGCGCGATGTGCGGACGCGTGTCCGACGGTCCGTTCGCCTTCCGGGCCGCCTCGACGGCATCGAGCGATGCTCGGACGGCGCGGTCCCCGATCGCGTGGAAATGGGGCTGGAATCCGAGCTTGTCGAGCGCCGGGACCCAGCTCGCGAGCCCCTCTGGGTCGATCTGGAGCAAGCCACGGTTGTCGGTCGCAGCGCCGGCCTTGTCGAGGTACGGCTCGAGCATCGCGCCGGTGAAGTTCTCGAGGACGCCATCCATCATGAGCTTGACGCTCGTCGGCGCATAGCGACCGATGGCCGTCGCGCGCCGGCGTTCGACGAGCTCCTCGATCTGGTCTTCGCCGCGATGGTGGTCCCACCAGAGCGCGCCCACGACCCGCCCGGTCAGCTCACCGCGCGACGCCAGCGCCACGTAGGCGCGCTCCTCGGCGTGCGGCTCGATGATGGCGTCCTGCCACGCCGTGATCCCGAACTCGTGGAGGTGTCGCTGCCCCAGGCGCAAGCCCTCCTCGAGGTCGGCCGGCGAGTCGTCGGGCATCAGCCGCGCGACCAGGTCCATCGCGCCCTCGTGGAGCATGCCGCTCGGGGTCCCATCCGGGTTACGCTCGATGCGCCCGTCCGACGGATCCGGGGTCTCGGCGGTCACGCCAGCCAGCTCCAGGGCCCGGCTGTTGACCCACGCGCCGTGCCCGTCCCGGTTGGTCAGGAAGGCCGGCCGATCGGGGACGATCCGGTCGAGATCCTCTCGTCGTGGGGTACCCCCCTCGAACGCGGCCATGTACCAGCCGCCACCGCGGATCCACGACTCGTCGGGGTGCGACTCCGCGTACGCGGCGATCACGTCCAGGCCCTGCCCGGACTGCGCGTCCCCGTGCAGGTCGCACCGGAGCATCGCCAGGCCGCCGTGGACCGGGTGGACGTGGGCATCCTGGAATCCCGGCGTGACGGTCCGCCCGCGGAGCTCGATCACGCGCGTGGACGGTCCGATGTGTGGCCGGACGGAGGCGTCCGGCCCGACGGCGGCCAGCCGGCCGTCGCGGACGGCGAGGGCGGTCGCCCAGGAGCGGGCCGCGTCCATCGTCGCGATACGGCCTCCGAGCAGGACCAGGTCGGCGGGCGGCTGATCGGTCGTCATGCACCGAGTCTCGCAGCGTCTCGCGGCGTGGCTCGGCCGCATCCCACCCGGCGCGACGCGCTAGCATCGCCGGCCATGGCCTCCGTCCACCTCCTCCACGCCGGGTACGCCGACGAGCGCACGGCCTCTTCGGTGGTCCTCGTCCGCGACGGTGACGCGCTCATCGTGGTCGACCCCGGGATGGTGGCCCGGCGCTCGCTGATCCTCGATCCCATCGCCGATCTCGGCGTCGCCCCGACCGATGTCACCCACGTCTTCCTGAGCCACCACCACCCCGATCACACGATGAACGTGGCGCTGTTCGAGCACGCCGAGGTCGTCGACTACTGGGCCCGTTACAAGGACGATCTGTGGCTCGACATGCCCGGCGACGGCTACGACCTGTCGCCCAACGCCCAGCTCTGGCTGACGCCGGGGCATACCCGGGAGGACGCCTCGCTCATCGTTCACGCGGACGACGGGGTCTACGCGATGACCCACCTCTGGTGGCGCGCCGACCGTACGCCCGAGGTCGATCCCGTCAGCGTCGACGATGCGGCCATCGCAGCGGGGCGGTCACGACTCCTCGCGGCGGTCGACATCGTGATCCCCGGCCACGGCGGTCCGTTCCGGGTGGAGCGCTAGCGGTCGGACGGCGGAACCTCACCCCGGCGCCACGCGTCGTGGCCGCGATCAGTCTTGACACCGAACCGGGGAGCACCCGATGCGTCTCGTCCAGGGAGCGGCGCTGGCCGCCATCGCCATGATCGCGCTGAGCGCGTGCGCCGGCGCCACCACGCCATCCACCGCGCCCAGCGCGCCCGCCGGGCCTGGCTCGGTCGCGCCATCCGTCCCGCCGCCGCGGGATCCGGGCCCCGCGATCGACACCGACGCGCTCGTCGCGGCGGCCGCCGACCGCGACGGCCAGGCCGTGCTCGTCAACGGGTTCTTCCTCGCCGCCGACGACCGGGCGCAGCTGTGCTCGATGGTGCTCGAGTCCTATCCGCCCCAGTGCGGTGGCGGGACCGTCGGCCTCACCGGCGAGGTCCCGGGCGACGTCCTCGCCGCACTCGACACCACGACGGAGCCGGGCATCGCCAAGGCGACGTGGGGCTGGGTCGAGGTCACCGGGACGTTCCGGGCGGCGGGCGTCGACGGGGCGCCGACCATCGAGATCAGCTCGATCCGGCGCGTCGAGCCGTGATGTTCAGGCGGACGTAGTCGATCACCGGGTCGCCGATGGCATCGGCCACGGCGCGGACGAACGCGTCGTGCTCGCCGGCCGGGAGTCGCTCGAGGTGGGCGCCCAGCACGACGGTCCGCAGGTAGGTCTCGAACGGCGCCCCAGGCTCGAAGCGCGTCGGCTCGTCCGTCAGCCAGCAGGCGATGTCGACAAAGCCGGTGGCGGCGAGCCGTCGCTCCGTCGCCTCCGGCGTCTCGAAATGGACCGGTCCGAGCCAGCCATCGCCGATCGTGGCGAGGGCCGCCTGGACGGTCTCGATGTTGCCGACGCCGCCGCATTGGGCGACCAGCCGGCCGCCCGGCCGGGTCACCGCCGCGAGGTTGACGAAGAGGGCGTCGTGGTCGGGCACCCAATGGAAGGTCGCCGTCGAGAGCACCGCGTCGACGAGGCCATCGATCGGTAGCGGGCGGCCGAGGTCGGCGACCACGTACTCGACCCGAGGACCGTACGGCGCCAGCCGTTCACGGGCGGCGGCGAGCATCGACGGCGAGCCGTCGAGCGCGATCACCCGGCCGCGCGGCAGGCGCTCGACCAGGAGCGCGGTGACGCGCCCCGTGCCGCAGCCGGCATCCAGCACCCGCTCATCGCCGTCGAGCGGCAACCGGTCGACGACCGACGTCCCCCAGCGGGTCATCGGCTCGGCGACCCGGTCGTAGGTCCGGGCGTCCCAGTCGCGCGACATCAGGGGTCCTTCGGGCGCAGACCGAACCACGAGATCGCCCCGCCGATCCCGACGAGGGTGGCCGCCACGCCCATCGCCAGGTGGAACGCCTCGACCGACGCGCCCGCTGCGGCTGCGACCTGCTCCGCGGTGGCACCCGGGCGTGGCGGGTTGAGCGGTGGGAATGCGGCGCGGACGGCCGCGGAGCTCAGGTCGAGGTCGGGTGCCACCGACGCCAGGTGGGCGTAGAAGGTGCTGCTGAGCGCCACGAAGATGAGCGCACCGAGGAGCGGCTGGCCGACGCGCGCGATCGCGTTGTTGATGGCCGATCCGAGCCCGGAGAACCGCTCCGGGATCGAGCCCATCAGGGTGTTCGTCAGCGGGGCCACGACACAGGCGATGCCGATCCCGAACAGCACGACCGCCGGCAGGATGTCGACCATGAACGACACCGGCGGCACCAGCGAGGCCAAGCGATCGGGGCTGGCCGCCCACGGCGCCGAGCTGGCCGGCAGGCGGGTGAACCACAGCAATCCGGCCGCCATGAACAGCCGGGCCGAGGGTCAGGAACCGGCGTGCCCCACTCCGACCGGCGATGCTGCCGATCCGTGTCGAGAGCGTGACCAGACAGATGCCGACCGGCAGGACCGCCGCCCCCGCCGCCAGGGCGGTATAGCCGAGCGCGCCCTGGAGCGTGATGCTGAGGTAGCTGAGCATCACGTACAGGCCGCCGTACACGAAGAACGTCGCGACGTTGATCGTCGTGAACGCGCGCGAGCGGAAGAGGCCGAGTGGCACGAGCGGATCCGGGCGTTTGGCCATGAGGATCGGGAAGAGTGCCAGGGCGACCGCGCCGACCGCCAGCGACCCCCAGGCGAGCGAGTCCTGCCACGCGTGCTCGCCGCCGCGGATCACGCCGAAGGACAGCCCGCCGACGGCCAGCGCGGCGACGATCGAGCCGAGCCAGTCGAAGCGCCGGGTCGTGTCGATGTCCTTCGATTCGGCGACGTAGCGCAGGGTGATCACGAGCGCGATCGCGAGGATCGGGACGTTGACCAGGAACGCGATGCGCCAGCCGATCGTGTCGACCAGGAGCCCGCCGACGAGCGGTCCGACGAGGGCGAGGGCCGACGTCGCCGACGTCCACAGCCCGAATGCCCGGCCGCGCTCCGTCTCGGCGAACGTCTGGGTGATGATCGACAGGGCGCCCGGGACCATGAGCGCGCCGGCGGCCCCCTGGAGCAAGCGCGCGATCACGAGGATCTCGAGCGTCGGCGCGAGCCCGCACAAGCCGGACGTGACGGCGAAGCCGGCCAGGCCGAGGGCATAGATCCGACGGCGGCCGTAGCGGTCGGACAGCGCGCCCGCCAGGATGAGCAGGGCGGCCAGGATGGCCAGGTAGCCGCTGACGACGTAGGTCTGGCCCTCGAGGACACCAACGACGCTGGCGGGCAGCTCGCGTCCGATGCGCGGCAGGGCCGAGTTCACGATGGTGCCATCGAGGAACACGGCGCCCGACCCGATGACGGTCGCCACCAGGGTCCAGCGCTGGCGCGACGTCATGTCGGCAGTGTCGCAGATAGACTCTCGGCGCTATGCCCGGACCTGTCGCACTCGTCGGTGCCGGCGAGTTCCTGCCCGCGATGTCGGCGTTCGACGCCGGGTTGTTGGCTGCGACGGGCGTCAGCCGTCCCCGTGTCGTCGTCCTGCCGACCGCGTCGTTCCCCGACGGCGAGGACGTCTTCCAGCGCTGGGCAGCGATGGGCGTCGACCATTTCCGTGAGCTCGGGGCGGAAGTCGAGCCGCTCCTGGTTCGTGACCGCCAAGCTGCCGAGGACCCCGCGGCGGCGCAGGCCATCGGCGAGGCGGATCTGATCTACCTGTCCGGCGGCAAGCCCGCGTATCTGCTCCGGTCACTCGAAGGAACGGCGGTCGGACGGGGGCTCGCGGCGGCCCACCGGCGTGGCGCGGCCCTGGCCGGCTGCTCGGCCGGGGCGATGGCGCTGGCCGGACATTCGTTCGACTTCCGCGTCCGCCTGATGCCGTTCCCGCTGCGCTGGGGGAGGGGTCTCGGGTTCGCGCCAGGGGTCTCGGTCGTGCCGCACTACGACGCGTGGCCGGAGCCGATCTGCGCGCTCGTGGCGTTCCAGGCGCCACGCGGATCGGTGGTCCTGGGCATCGACGAGGAGACCGCCGTCGATCGGCAACGACGGCGGCTGGCAGGTCCACGGCGCCGCGCGGGTCACGGTCTGGCGCGGCCGGCGGCGCGAGCGGTACCGTGCCGGGGACGTGTTCCGGCTCTAGGCGCGGCGGCAGGGTCGACGCGCGCCGCTGGTCGCCCTCAGTCGGGGCGGACGGTCCGGAAGCAGTCGGAGCAGTACACCGGCCGATCCATCCGCGGGCGGAACGGGACCTGCGCCTGGTTGCCGCACGAGGAGCAGACGACCGCGAAGTACTCGCGATCGGGGCGCTCGACGCTGCGCTCGTAGCCGCGCGGCCCACCGATGTCGCGGACGTCATCGCCGCCTTCGCGCGCGGCACGCCGGCTGGCGCGGCAGCTCGTGCAGCGCTTGGGGTCCGAAGCGAACCCCTTCTGGGCGTAGTACTCCTGATCGGCGGCGGAGTGGATGAAGTCGACGCCACAGTCGACACAGGTGAGGGTCCGATCAGCGTAGGTCACGATGCTCCTCCGGGGACGCGTTGGTCGGCTGGCGCGCTCGCGGAAGGCGACCGTGTCGGCAGTCGGGAAAGCGAGGGCTGGCGGAGGAGCCGGGCCCAGCGACCCAGGTGCCGATATGGAGTCCCTGTCTGCGGGCGCACCGGTTCTGTCGTGCGGCGCAGGATACAACGGCTCCCCGATTCGGACCTCGCACGCGAAAGGGGCCCGGACGCCCCGGTTCCTGACCGATGGGCTGGCAGTCGTGACAACGTACCTGTCACAATGGCGCGCGACGATCCGAGTCGGCGAGCGGGGAGTCATGGGGGCGCCTCGCTCGCACCACCATGCTGCCGTGGACGCCGGATCGCGAATGCCCGACCCGTCATCTACGTGAGGCCAGACCGGAGCGGATGCTACGGATCATCCACACCGCGGACGTCCATCTCGGCGCGCGCCACGACGACCTCGGTGAGCAGGCCAGCGCCCAACGGGAGCGCCAATTCGCCGCCTTCGTCGCCACCGTCGAGCTGGCGCTGGCCGAGAAGGTCGATCTCGTCCTGATCGCCGGGGACCTGTTCGACAGCAATGTCCAGCCGCGCAGGTCGGTCGAGCGCGTTGCCGCCCAGCTCAAGCGCCTGGCCGTCGCCAGCATCCGCTCGGTGATCGTGCCGGGCACGCACGATTGCTACGACCGCTCGTCGATCTACCGGGCCTACGACATCAAGACCCTCGCCGGCAGCAACCGGGACGACGACTGGGTCACGGTCCTGACCCCCGGCGTCCCGCGCGTCCACCTGGCCAGCTGCGACGTCGTCGTCCACGGACCGGTGTTCGCCACGAAGAAGGCGCCGCACAGCCCGCTCCAGGACCTCGACGTGGCCGCCCACGCCACGACGGCGACCTGGCAGGTCGGCGTCGTCCACGGCTCGATCTCGATCCCCGGCAAGACGGACAGGGACGACGTCGTCCTGACCACCGAGGAGATCGCGGCGAGCGGGCTCGACTACCTGGCGCTCGGTCACTGGCACTCGGCCCAGAAGGCCACGGCCGGAACGGTCACATACGCCTACGCCGGCGCACCCGAACCCGTCGCGCTCAACCAGGATCGGGCCGGCAAGGTCCTGCTCGTGGCGCTGGACCAGACCGCCGCGGGGCGGTCCGTCACGGTCACCGAGCAGCAGGTCGGCAAGACCCGCGTCGAGAAGCTGGAGCTGGACGCGGCGGGGATCACGACGCAGCCGGCGCTCATCGACAGCCTCGCCCGCAAGGGCGATCCCGACCTCGTCCTCGACGCACGCATCGTCGGGGTGCGGCCCGACGAGCTCGATCTCCACCCTGATGAGATCGAGGCCGCGCTGGCACCCGCGTTCCTGAAGGTCCGCGTCCGCGACCTGAGCGCGCCGGCGCTGACCGAGGGTGTCCTGCCGTCGCCCGACACGATCGCCGGCGCCTTCATCCGGGACATGGAAGCCCGAATCGCGGAGCTGGAGGCCGCGCCCGCCGGGAGCGGCGACGGGTCCGAGGCCCTGGCCGAGGCCGCGGAGCTGCGCGACGCCCTCCGTCTCGGGCGGCTGCTCCTGGCCGGCCACGAGGTCTCCCTGTGAGGATCCGCCGCCTGCAGGTCCGCGACCTGCGCCGGTACCGCGAGCTGGATATCGACCTGGCCCCGGGTGTGACGGTCGTGCGCGGCCCCAACGAGGCCGGCAAGAGCACGATCCAGCGCGCCATCGAGCTCGCCCTCACCCGGCGGGTGACCAGCAATGCCGGCGACCTCGAGGACCTGCGGCCCTGGGATGCCGGTGCCGACGCGCGTCCCTTCGTGGCCATCGAGTTCGAGCAGGAAGAGGAGGACGGCCGGCTGGCCACGGGCACCCTCGAGAAGTGGTTCGGCGGTCAGAAGGGCACGGTCGACCTGGTCTACGACGGCCAGCGTGTTACAGACCCGGCCCTTGCCGACCAGGTCCTGGCCGAGCTGTCGGGCATCCCCAACGAGGCATTCTTCCGGTCGACCGCCTCGGTCCGCCATCACGAGCTGAGCGATCTCGCGCGCGACGAGGCCGCGTTGCACGACCGGCTCCAGGCCAGCATCAGCGGCGCCGACCGGGGCACGGGCCGGGCGAAGAAGAAGCTCGAGCGGGCGATCTACGAGCTGACCACGAAAGGCGACAAGAACCCGGGCCGGCTCAAGGCCACCGAGGCCGCCGTCGCCGCCTCGGCCGCCGCCGTGGAGAAGGGCGAGCTCGACCTGGCCCAGCTCGAACGCGACCGCGACGCCCTGTCGGCTGCCCGCGAGCGACGGGTCGCCGCGGATCGGGGCCTCGCCGAGCGGCGCGGCCTGCTCGAGAAGGCGCGCCAGGCCGAGCGCCTCGACGCCGAACGGAACACGGCCCGCGAGCGCTACGAGCGGTACCGCGAGGCCGTCGAGGTCGCGACCGAGCTCGACGAGCTGGCCCAGACCCATCCCTCGCCGAACCCGCTCCCCGTCATCCGCCAGGCGGTCGAGCGGCTGCGCACACTCGATACGCGGATGCGCGAGTTGCGGGCGGCGCTGGCCGGTGAGGTCGATGTCAACTTCGAGGTCGCTCCGGAGCCGACGTGGCAGCCCCTGTCGCGCTGGGGCGTGCTCGCGGTGGTCGTCGGCGTGCTGCTCGCCGCGGTGACGTTCGGAGCGCAGACGTTCGGCATCGTCGACCTGGGCATGCCGCCGCTGTACGTCGCGGCGGCGCTCACGCTGATCGGCGGGATCCTGGCCGCGATCGCCGTCTGGCTGCGCCGGTCGTCGCAGATGCAGGAGCTGCTCCGCGGCGACGAGATCGACCGCCGCCTGCGCGGCCGCTCCGAGATGGAGGCCGAGCTCCGCCAGGCCGAGCTCGATACCGAGCAGCAGCTCGGCACCCTCGGACTCGACGACGTCCCGGCGGCGGAGGAGCTGCTCGGGCGCGAGGAGGCGCACGTCGCGCGCATGGATCAACTGGGGGCCCAGCTCGACGGTCTCGTCGGGAAGGAGCCACGCGAGACGCTGCCGGCCCTGCGCGATGCGGCGGCCCTCGAGATCGAGCAGAAGACGAGCGCCCTCGACGCCCTCGGGCCGATCGCCAAGGAGCCACGTGCGCGTGAGCGGCTCGAGGTCGAGGTCCGCGATGACGAGGCCGCGCTCGACCGCGCGCGAGATGACGAGGCCAACGCCAGGGCGCGGGTCGACAACAACGCGGTCGACGCCGAACAGGTCGCCGCGGAGAGCGAGCGCCTCGCGGTCGCACGTGAGCAGCTCACCGCGCTGCAGCGCCGCGCGCGGGTCCTCGAGACGACCCTGGGCGCGATCCAGCGCGCCGAATCCGCGACCATGAAGACCGCGACTCGCTACCTCGAAGGTCACATGGTGCGTGACGTCTCGACGGTGACCGGCGGCCGCTACCGGAGGGTGCGCGTCGACGACAAGACGCTCGATATCGAGGTCATGGCCCCGGAGCGTGGCGACTGGGTGCCCGTCGGCACGCTCAGCCAGGGCACGCTCGACCTCGTCTACCTGACGGCGCGGCTCGGCCTCGTTCGGCTCGTGACGGGCGACCGGCGGCCGCCGCTGGTCCTCGACGATCCGTTCGTCACCCTCGATGACGACCGCGCGACACGGGCGCTGGCGCTGCTCAAGCGCGTCGCCGACGACTTCCAGATCATCTACCTGACGACATCGGACCGGTACGACGCCGCGGCCCATGCCGTCGTCGAGCTGCCCGGTCCGGCCACCATCGACGACGGCGTCGAGGACCCATCCCTCGCGCCGATCGAGCGCTCGAGCGGGGCGGCCTGATCGAGCTTCCGGCGGGGACCCTGACGGTCGTCTTCGGGCTGGCCGCCGCGCTGGCCTGGGGTGCCGGCGATTTCGGCGGCGGCCTCGCCAGCCGGCGCACGCCGGTCTATGGGGTCGTGCTGGCCTCACAGGTCGTCGGGATGGTGCTGTGCCTGACGATCGCGGCGGTCCGTGGCGAATCGCTCCCGATCGGCTCGGATCTGCTGGTGTGCGCCATCGCCGGGCTCATGGGCGCGGTCGGGATCACCCTGCTGTACCGGGGCCTCGCCATCGGGCGGATGGGGATCGTCGCCCCGGTCACCGGCGTCCTTGCCGCGGTCATCCCCGTCGTCGCGGGCTTCGTCACCGAGGGCATCCCGGCGGCGCCCGTCATCGTCGGCATCGTGATCGCGGTGATCGCGGTCGTGCTCGTCTCGAGGGTCGCCGACGAGTCGGGCGGCCGCGCCGGTCTGGCGGAGGCGCTGGGCAGCGGCACCGCGATCGGCCTGTTCGGCGTGGCCATCGCCCAGCTCGGCGAGGGCGACGTGTTCGCGGACCTGGGCGTGATCCGGCTCGTCCAGGGTGTCCTGGTCGTGGCGCTGATCGTCGCGACGCGTGCCGCCTGGCGGCCGACCGCCTCGATCCTGCCGGCGCTCGCCGTGATCGGCGTGCTCGACACGGCCGGCAATGGCTTCTACCTGGTCGCCGTCCAGACGGGTCAGCTGGCGATCGCGTCAGTCCTGTCGGCGATGTATCCGGTCGCCACGGTCATCCTCGCCGCCGCTGTGCTCCGCGAGCGGGTGACCCGCGATCACGTCATCGGCATCGTCCTCGCGGGCCTCGCGATCGCGCTGATCGGGGCGTTCGGAGCCTGACCGTTCGGACACACGTCGCGTGACGGTGAGTGCCTCGACATCCGCCGGTGAGCGCAGGACGACGACCGCATCGAACCCCTCCGCCTCCAGTCGATCGTGATCGACCGTGCGCCGGACAGCGTCGAGCTGGCGGTCGATCACGTCGCGGTCCACCGTCCGGGCCCGCCCCGCGTTCCGCGCGTGGACCACGGTTGGCGGCAGATCGAGCACGATCGCAGCGACGGGCACGCCAGCGGCGTGGGCACGCTGGATCAGCGGTCGCCGTCCGGCGACCCCGGTGTTCGTGGCGTCGACCACAGTCAGCCGGCCAGCTGGCGAGGCGCCGCTCCACGGTCCGATGCAGGATCCGGAACGCGACGGCCGAGGCGCGCTGGTCCGCCTCGTCACCGGCCACCGCGGCGCGCAAGGCATCGGATGACACGATCTCATCCGGCGCGAAGTGGCGGGCGGCCAGCGTGGACTTGCCGGACGCTGCCGCCCCGACCAGGACGACGAGGCTCGGATCGGCGATGACCAGGGGCGCCACCGACTGATGATGCCCGGCTGCGTCGTGCTGGTGGTCAGCTCTCGGCGCGGCGGACCTCGTAGCCGCCACCTTCGGCGGCGCGCACCTCGTACGCCGGCTGGTCGTAGACGGTGGGGCCTTGGCGGGCGCGACCGTCGGTCAGCCGGAACCGCGAGAAGTGCCATGGGCACTCGATGCAACCGTCCACGAGCCGGCCCTCGGCCAGCGGCCCGCCGGCATGGGCGCACACGCTGTGCATGGCGTGGATCGTCGGGCCGACCCGGACCAGGAGCAGGTCGTTGATCCCCGCGCGCATCTTGGTCGGCGTCGCCTCGGGGAGCTGTGACAGGTCGGTCACGCTGCCCGTGTCGAGCTTGACCCACTTGGTCCCGGGACCGCGGAAGGCGTGCCGGCTGACCATGTTGCCGAACAGGTAGGCGACGTCGCCGCCGACGTACGCGCCCGCGGTGACGATGAGGAGGCCGACGATCGAGATGACGATCGGCACGGTCCGATCGGCCGGGGCCCCCGACCGCAGGACGGCGGAGATGATGAGGACCACGAGGGAGACGGTCATCAGCGTCGCGTGCAGCGTCGCACGGGTGAGGGCCGTCCCCTCGGTCTCGCTGTAGTCAGCCAGGCCCGAGACCGCGGACAGGACCATGAAGATGATCGCCGCCACCAGCGTGATGTCTGCCGCTGTGGGCTGTCCGAGGACATCGAGGATGACCGAGCCCAGGAGCATGCCGATCGGGATGTCGGTCGTGGCCGAGTGCAGCGGATGGCCGAGCCAGCGACCGTTGAGCAGGTCGCGGATCGGACGGATCGAGCGGAAGAGCGCCGCGGCCCAGCGCCGGTTGAACGCCCCGAATGGTCGAGCCCACACGTCGTTCACTGCGACGAGCCGGGCAAGCAGATGCGCCATCGACCCACCTCCTATTCGGGACTCTACTCCCCCGCTAGGCGCGGGTACGTCGGCTGATGCTGCATGGATGTTGCGATCACGGTCATCCACATATCGTCCACATCGGTGGGAAACTCGGGGATAAGCCCGGTCGACTTTCGCCCGACTTCGTGGATAAGGCGGTTGTGGCGTGGACGCACCGGACGGTACATTTCGTCTTGCCCGAAGGGGCAGGTGCGAACCGCCAGGCCGCACCGAGGAGCGATCCTCGGGACGGTCCCAGGAACCGGGCTCGCAGGCCGCAAGGCCGGTGAGCGAGGGACCCGGGCGGAGCGCAAGGACTCCGGACTTGTTCGGAGCCGTTGCGAGCCGACAGGTGGTCCTCCCACCAGTTCCTTCGGGCGCTTTCGTATGTCCGGCGATCTCGCGCCGTCGCTGCGCGGCCGGGCATGCGCTTCGGCTAGTCTCCCGCGGTGATCCCGGACCCGGCCCGCCCGGAACAGCCCATCGGCCTCGACCAGCCCAGCCGTCCGACCCAGGACTGGCGCGTCCTCCTCGTGGTGTTCTGGATCACGTCGATGGTCGAGGGCCTCGGCGTCAGCCAGATCTTCGCGCTCGTCCCGACCTATCTGCGCGAGATGGGCGTCGCCCAGGGCGACCGACTCGCATTCGTCGGGTTGTTCAGCGCGCTGATCTTCGTCGTCGGCATGCCGCTCGTGCCGTTGTGGGGCGTGTGGGCGGACAAGTACAGCCGCAAGGCGGTGATCATCCGCAGCGCGCTGGTCGAGGCCGTGGTCTTCGCCGGGGTGGCCCTGTCGCGCGAACCGTGGCAGCTCGCCCTCAGCATGCTGCTGATCGGCTTCCAGCTCGGCAACACCGGCGTGATGCTCGCCGGCATCCGTGACACCGCGCCACGCCGCCGACTCGGCACCGTCATGGGCATCTTCGGCGCGTCGACCGCGGTCGGGTTGGCCGCCGGCCCGACACTCGCCGGGTTCCTCATCGACGGCCTCGGCTGGTCGTTGCCGGCTGTCTTCTGGCTGTCGGCCGCGCTGTCGGTCGGGACCGCCCTCCTCGTCGCCTTCGGGTCGCGCGAAGTGCGGCCCTCGGTGGTCCCGGTGGGTCGCATCCTCACGCTCGCGTTCGGGGCATTGCAGGCTGTCCTGGCGCGACCGGACGGTCCGCCGCATCTTCCTGATCTTCGGTCTGTCGTTCCTGGCCAACCAGATGAGCCGCCCGTACCTGCCGGTCGTCGTCGAGGGACTGGTCGGCACCGGTCCGGGGCTGGCGTCGTCGATCGCGCTCGTCATGGGCACGGCCGCCCTCGTCGGCGGACTCATCTCGCCGCTCGGCGGCGTCGTCGGCGACCGGATCGGCTTCCGGCCGGTCCTCGTGGCGGCCCTCGCCGGTGGTGGCGTCGTCCTGCCCTCATGCCGTTCGTCCCCGGGGTGGCCGCCCTGGCCGGCTCGCGGTCGTGTTCGCCACCGCGACCGCGACGATCAGTGCGATGGTCTTCGGCATGCTGGCGACGGAGGTGCCGCCCGAGCGCCGGTCGGCGACGTTGAACCTCGTCTACCTGCCGCTGTACGCGGCGGGCATCCTCGGGCCGGCCCTGGGTGGGGCCGTCGCGACGGCCGCCGGCCTGCCGTCGACCTTCCTGCTAGGTGGGCTGGTGCTCGTCGCCGGTGCCGTGGTCATCGCCCTCCGCGTGCGGATCGCGCACGACGGCACGCCGCGAGGCGCGGAGGGCGCGCCGCACAGCCTCTGATCCGAGGTCGCCGTGACCGGAAACGGAGGCGCCGACGGACGTCCCCCGAACGACCGTCGGCGCAAGGAAGCAGCACTGGATTCACGGTGCATACGTCGTCGCCACGGATCCGGATGTATCGAACCGGGCCTGGTGGCGATGACTGGTGGCGCCATGCACCGCCCGCGCCTGGCCGTGCCGCCAGTCCGGTCCGAACGCCGCTACGCCGGTCCGGTCAGCGCCTGCGGGCTCGCCCGACCGGCGGCCCGGGCCGGAGCGACCGGCTCGCGCAGCGCGATGACCGCAAGGAGCATCGACAGGCCGCCGTACCACAGCGCCGGCAAGGCGAGCATCCCGGCGACCGGTACCGTCCAGCGCCGCTCGGTCCAGGCGCCCCAGACGACGAGGGCGACCGCGAGCGGCAGGCGGACGAGGAACGGGATCGGCACGGCTGCCCACGTCCCATCGCGGCCGGCGACCCGGGTCAGGACCTCACCCCACTCGAGCCAGGCATCGGACCAGACGAGGAACGACACGGCCACGATCGCGGCCGTGGCGCCGAGCGCGATCGCCAGGCTGCGCCACTCGCCCCGGACGACGAACCACAGCAGGCCGATGCCCGGCGTGATCTTCGTGAGCAGGACGAACGACCACGTCGCATGGCCAGCGGAACCCGACGACCATGGCCGCGGCGAGCAGCAGATGAGATGTTGCCGCCGGCAAGCTCCATGAGCCGCGACCACGGACGCCGACGGCCAGCCAGCGCCGGCCGGTCAGAAGCGGACAGGGCGCCGAGGAGGATCGCCGTCCAGACGGCCATGAACGCCTGCCACGGCAGGATCCGGATCGGCTGCGAGCAGCTGCAGGAAGGCGGGCGAGTAGACATAGGCGATGGGGTCGGTCCAGTCGGACCGGGCATACGGGGCATCCAGCGTCGGGAACCAGTAGCAGAGGCGTCCTGTCCCGTGCCCCACAGGCGACCCCAGGGCTCGGCGAGGATCACGATCGTCAGCCAGGCGACGAGGCGCGAGGACAGAGACCCAGCCCACGGGTGCCGGTCGCAGCCATGCGCCGAGCATGCTCGCGAGGTCCGCGGATCGAGCGCCGATGCGTGCCGGTCACCACACGCCCGTGCCGTACCATGTCCGCCGTGCCGAACCTGCCCTTTGCCCGCCCGCTCCCGCGCCCGCGTCGCCGTTCCGGCGGCCCGGCGGATGAGGTGCATGCCCGAGATCGTCGCGGACCCCGAGATCATCGAGGCGGCGGGCCTCCGCTGGATCCACATCGAGTCGCCGCGCGCGGCCGATCGCGACTGGCTCGAGGAGCACTTCGACTTCCACCCGCTCGACTACGAGGACGTCTACTCGCGCAACAACCGGCCGAAGCTCGACCAGTACGACGACTACGTCTTCATCGTCCTGCACTTCCCGCTCTTCGAGAAGGACACCGGGCGGATGCTCACCGCGGAGCTCGACCTGTTCCTGGGCGCCGGACTACCTGATCACGCTGCCGAACATCCCGCTGCCGCCGCTGACGGCGATGTTCGAGCGCTACCGCGAGAAGGAGGACCTGCGCGAGGAGACCTTCTCGAAGGGCTCGGGCTACCTGCTGTACAAGATCGTCGACACGTGCGTGGACGCGTCGTTCCCGATGCTCCGCAAGATGGCGCTCAAGCTCGATCGGATCGAGGACGACATCTTCGAGGGCCGCTCGTCCGAGATCGTCCGTGACATCTCCGAGGCGAAGCAGGAGATCATCAACTTCCGGCGGATCGTCCGCCCGCAGCGCGCCGTGCTGCGCGACCTCGAGCGGACGAAGCAGCGCTACCTCCAGGAAGAGCTGGAGATCTACTTCGACGACATCTCCGACGCCGCCGAGCGGATCTGGGACACGCTCGAGAACTACAAGGAGGTCATCGAGGCGCTCGAGTCGACCAACGAATCGGTGCTGTCGCACCGCCTGAACGACTCGTTCCGGATCCTGACCGCGGCGAGCGTCGTGCTCCTGCCGCTGACGCTCATCGCGAGCATCTTCGGGATGAACGTGCTGTTCCCCGGCGAGGGGCAGGCCTCGGCGTTCTATCGTGATCATCGCCCTGATGGCGGCGATCGCTGGTCGCTCCTCGTCGTCCTACTTCCGGCGGCGCGGCTGGCTGTAGGCCGGCGTCGAGCCAGGCCGGCAGGTCGCGCTCGGCGGGGCCGACGTAGTTGACGTCCGGGCGGATCAGCCGGTTGTCCGCGGCCTGCTCGAGGACGTGCGCCGTCCAGCCGGCGTGGCGGGCGAGCGAGAACGTCGCCGGGAACAGGTCGGGCGACAGGCCCGACGCCCATCAGCACCGGCGCCGCGTAGAACTCGACGTTGGTCTTGAGCGCGCGTTCCGGGTGCTTCTCGGCGAGGACGCGCAGCGCGACATCCTCGACCTCGATCGCCAGCTGGAGCCAGTCCGGCTTGTGCTCGCATCGCCTCGGCGACCTTGCGCAAGCGCGGCGGCCCGCGGGTCGTAGGCGCGATAGACCCGGTGGCCGAAGCCCATCAGCCGCTCGCCGCGGTCGAGCGCGTCGCGGATCCAGGCCTCGGCGTGCTCGGCCGATCCGACCTGGCTGAGCTGGTCGACGACCTCGGACGGGGCACCGCCGTGGAGCGGGCCCTTCATCGTCCCGATCGCGCCGGTCACCGCCGACGCGATGTCGGACCGGGTCGACGATGATGACCCGGGCCGTGAACGTCGAGGCGTTGAAGCCGTGCTCGGCACCGACGATGAAGTACGCATCGAGCGCCCGGGCCGTGCCGGGGTCCGGCCGCGTCGCCGGTGAGCTGGTACAGGAACCCCTCGACGAGGTCGAGCGACGGATCCGGGTCGATCGGCTCCTGGCCCGCGCGAAGCCGGGCGAACGCCGCCAGCGCCGACGGCGAGAACGCGGTCAGCGGCCCGGGCCTGGTCGACGGTCGGCGGCCAGGGCAGCTCCTGGGTCGCGCCCCACGCCGATACGGCGGTGCGCAGCGCGTCCATCGGCTTGGTCGTCGACGGCAGCGCCCGGAGGACCGTCGAGGACGGCTCCGGGATCGGCGCGGTCGGCAGCCGATGCGCGGGTCCCAGTCGCCGGTCCACAGCAGGTTGGCGACCGCCGGGATAGGTGCCGCGTTCGACCAGGTCGCCGATCCGGTAGCCGCGGTACAGGAGCCGGCCGCGCTCGCCGTCGACGTGGCTGAGGCTCGTCTCGCCGGCGATGACGCCCTCGAGCCCGGGCGAGTAGGGTCGCGTGGACTGCGCGACGCCTCGGTCGACGCGTCCGTCGGTGGCGAGTCGGTCATCGGTCGCCTTCCAGGGCGTTGAGGACGAGGCGCACGACGACCAGGCACCGAGGACCGCGCGACCACGACGGCCGCGATGAAGCCCGTGACGCTGGCTCGAACCCCATCTGGTCGCGAGCCAGCCACCGATGACCCCGCCGAGGATGCCGACGACGACGTTCGGCAGGCAGCCGCGGGCGGTCGTGCCGCCGACGAGCGCGCCCGAGATCGCGCCGGCGATGAAGCCGACGACGATCCAGCCGACGAGACCCATGTCCAGCATGGCCTCAGTCTCGCACGGTGCGGTCGCGAGACGCGGTCAGGTCCGCAGGAACGCCTGGACCGCCGTCGACCAGCGCGTCGGGATGGGTGTGGTGGGCGGCGTGCCTGGCGCCCGGGATGACCACGATCCGCCCGTCGGCCAGCCGCTCGTCGAGCGCAGTCGTCGCCGCGTGCGAAGACCGGCAGGCTGTCGCCGCCGAGGATCTGGAGGACGGGCTGCCGGACCGCGCCGAGGCGCCTCGAGCGACGCTGGGATCTGCCCTCGCGTCGAGCTCGCGCAGGATCGTCGGCGCCGCCGCGACGCGAGCCGGCCAGACCGGGTTCGCCCGGTAGGCGTCCAGCTCGCCGGCATCCATCCCGACGACCCGGCTCATGAAGAACGTGGCGAGCAGCGCCTCGACGTCGACCCGCCGTCGGCGAGCCGCGCCAACGCTCGCGCTCGATGCCGTCGCGGGTGATAGCGGCTGCCGGCGGGCGTCGGGCGCTCCTTCGTACGACACGACCCGATCGGATCGAGGTCGGTCCGCAGCGCGGCCCCGAGCGCGCGTCCGCCCGCCGTACGAGTGCCCGACGACGTCGACCGGGCAGCCCGGCTCCGCCGCGACGCGTGTCGGCCACCGCGGCGACGTCCTCGAACTCGCGCTCGATCGCGTACGGCGGCGTGTCGCCCGAGGCGCCGCGACCGCGGCGGTCGATGGCGTGGACCGCGCGACGGGCGGCGAGCATCGGCCCGACGACCCGGAAGGTCGTGTGGTCGGCCGCGGTCCCGTGGACGCAGGATCAGCGGCTGCGGCCATGGCCCGCTCCGAGAAGACCGCGATCGGCGTGCCGTCCGCGACGCGACGGAGCGCGACGGCGTCGTGTCGAGGGTCATGCCGCCGGCTGCTCCGGGCTCCACGCGATAGACGGACGTCCGGCTGGCGCTCCTCGTTGCCGGAGCCGTCGCCCCGAACGCGATCGCGCTGAACCCGTTCCGCTCGTAGAACCGGCGCGCCGATGCGTTGACCTGGAAGCAGAACAGCTCGAGCCCGGCCGGACCGACGCGTCCTTGGCAAGGTCGAGCAACCGACGCCCCAGCCCCTGTCCGATCCGATCGGGTGCCACGTACAGCTGCTCGACCATCGTGTCCGACAGGGCCATCAGGGCCACGACGACGGCCACCCGGATCCGCGGCGACCCACGTCTCGTGCCTGGGGACGAGCTCCGTGGCAAGCCAGCGCCGCACGTCGTCATCGGGGTGGCCGGGCGGGAACGCGAAGGTCGCGCGCCACGACGACAGCCAGACATCGCCGATCCCGATCGCGTCATCGGCGCGCGCTCGGCGGATGACGACCGGGTCGATGGGCCCGGTCACCGTCGGACGTCGGCCGCCGCGGGCTCGTCGAGGATCCACGTCGCCCCCTCCCGCACGGCCAGCTGCCCGGGCAGGGCCACCGGGTCTCGCTCACCGTCGAGGATGCGAGCCACGACCGCCGCCTTGCCCGCGCCCGTGGCCACGACGAGCACCCGTCGGGCAACGGTCACGACGGCCGGGTTGAGCGTCACTCGTTCGACGTGCGGCTCGATGTGCGTCGGCGCCGGGATGGCCATCGCCCAATCCGTCGACTCGAACGTCGGCGAGCCCGGGAAGACCGACAGGATGTGGCCGTCACTCCCGAGACCGAGCAAGATCAGGTCGAACACCGGCCACCCGTCCGCCTCGGGCAGGCCCGCGGCCCTGAGCTCCTCGGCGAGATCCGCGGCACAGGCGGCGGCCCCGCGGCCGTTCCCCACGAACTCGCCGGTCCGGAACGGATGGACGTTCCCCGCGGGGATGCGGACCGGGTCGGCGCGGTCGTCCGAATGGACGACCTCCCAGGCGGCGGCGTCGAGCATGACGTCTTCGAACGGCCGGGCATTCGACAGCGGATGGTCGCTCGCGACGAAGCGGTCGTCGCCCCACCAGATGTGGACGTCGGACCATGGGACGTCATGTCGCCGCGCCGGCTCGAGCATGGCGCGGTAGATGCCGACCGGTGTCGAGCCGCCGGTCGTCGCCCAGTCCGCCCGACCATCACGCGCCTCGGCGGCGGCCCGGAGCGCCTCGCCGATCGTGTCGGCCGCCCGCTCCGCCGCCTCGGCGGCGTCGGCGACGACGATGACCTCGGGTCCGCTCATCGCCCGCCCGCCTGATCGGGCTCGCCGACCAGCCGGGCGGCCAGCTCCAGCGTGCCGACCGAGACCGGGTCGCGACGGGCTGCCTCGATCGCCTCGGCGAGCAGGTCGACGTCCCCCCGTCGCGCGGCGAGGAACGACCGCTCGAGGACCTCGACGCCGTCCTGCCAGACGCGCACGTGGACCGTCTCGGCTTCGGCCGTCACATCCGCTCGGAGCTCGGAGCCCCGGCGCTCGCACAGGAGCTCCACCCGGAGCGTGGTGCCGGACGGCATCTGCGATGCGACCGGACGGATGACCACGGTCACCTCCGCACGGCCATCGGACATGGTCGCGGCGAGCCCACGGCTGATGGCCGGTCGCGCGCCGGGCCCCGATCGGGGCTTCGAGCCATGTCCGTGGCCGGCGCTTGGTGCCACGGCCAGTGGTTTGACGACGCTCAGCCCCAGCCGCGAGCCGAGCCAGGCCACGTGATAGACAGGTTTGACCAAGTTCGTCGAGCCGGGCGCCCCGGTCTCGTCGTGCGTCGCATACGTCACCGCGATCCGCCGCAACGAGCGGAGGTAGGGCAGGAAATCCGGATCGTCGAAGATCGACGCGATGGCCTCGCGCCAGCGCGACTGGCGGACCATCGCGAAATCGCTCACCCCGAGCTGGGTCTGCTCGGCGATGGCGCCCATCTCGGCGAGTCGGGCCAGCCCGTCGCCGTTCCAGGTCGAGCCGTCGACCATCAGGCGGTCGGCCACGGTGAACAGGTCGATCGCCGCGCGCGACGTGAAGGGCGGCTCGCCCGGCCACCAGATCGCCACGGGCAGGTCGTGGATGATCAGCGGCGCCACGATGGCCGCCAGGTGCCGGCCGGCCTCGCCGCCGGCGATGAGGTGGATCGTCTCGGCGCATGTCTCGGGCGCGTCCTCGCGCGGCAGGATGCAGTGCGCCTCGATGCGCGCGTCGATCCACGACGGCCCGTCCGGGTCGGCCGACTGGACGACGATCGTCCGCGACGGGTGCTTCCCGGTCAGCGCCTGGATCGTGGCGGCTCCCCGTTCCGCGATCTCCGGTCGGCGGGCGATGACCACGAGGTTCATCACGCTCGTCCGGGCCGCGACATGGCGCCCCGGCTCGCCCTCGATCTCGGTCGTCAGGTCCTGGTTGGCCCAGATCCTGGCGAGCTCCGTCTCGACCTCGGGGATGCTGCGGGCCCGCGCCGACCAGCGCAGGACGGGCTCGTTGAGGGCGATCGGGGTCGCGGTCGCCATCGCCAGGCTCAGGCCGCCTGCTCGGCCGCGTCGGTGTCCGGGCTCAGATTCGGCGCCATTTCCGCCCCTCGCGCTGCAGCAGCTCGTCGGCCTCGGCCGGACCCCATGTGCCCGCGTCGTAGTTCGCGAACCCCGGTGGCGGCGAGTTCGCCCAATGGTCGATGTACGGGTCGACGATGCTCCACGCCTCCTCGACCTCGTCGGCGCGCGTGAACAGCGACGCGTCGCCCTGGAGGGCGTCGAGGATCAGCGTCTCGTAGGCATCGGGCGAGTCGACGGTGAACGCCGAGCCATACGTGAAGTCCATCGTCACCGAGCGGACATCGAGGCCGAGCCCGGGAACCTTCGCCCCGAAGCGCAGCATGATCCCTTCGTCCGGCTGGATGCGGATCGCCAGCAGGTTGGCGTCGGGCTCGGCGGCCGTGTCGCGGAACAGGTGGTGGGGCACGGCGCGGAACTGGATGGCGATCTCGGACGCGCGCTTCGGGAGCCGCTTTCCGGTGCGCACGTAGAACGGCACGCCCGACCAGCGCCAGTCGTCGATCGACAGGCGCGCGGCGACGTACGTCTCCGTCTCGGACTCCGGGTCGACGTCGGGCTCCTGCCGGTAGCCCGGCACCTGCTGGGCGGCGACCCAGCCCGGACCGTATTGGCCACGGACGGCCTCGGTCGCGGGGTCGCCGGGTCGCGTGCCGATCGCCCGCAGGACCTTGACCTTCTCGTCGCGCAGCGCGTCGGCCTCGAACGTGGCGGGCGGCTCCATGGCCACGAGGCTCACGAGCTGGAGGAGGTGGTTCTGGAGGACGTCGCGCGTCGCGCCCGTCTCCTCATAGAACGCGCCGCGGTTCTCGATGCCGATCGACTCGGCCACCGTGATCTGCACGTGGTCGACATAGCGGCGGTTCCAGAGCGGTTCGAAGATCCCGTTGCCGAAGCGGAAGACGAGCAGGTTGCGGACCGTCTCCTTGCCGAGGTAGTGGTCGATGCGGTAGACCTGCGACTCGCGGAACACCTTGCCGAGCTCGCGGTTCAGCTTCTTGGCCGAATCGAGGTCGTGCCCGAACGGCTTCTCGATGACGACCCGCCGCCAGCCGCCGTCGTGTCGCTCGTGGTCGAGCCCGACGCGGCCCAGCTGACCGACGATCTCGGCGAACTGCGACGGCTGGGTCGCGAGATAGAACAGGCGGTTGCCGCGGGTGCCCTCGGCCTCGTCGATCTCGTCGAGCGTCGACGCCAGCGTGTCGAACCCGGCCGGGTCATCGAAGTCGAGCCGGTGATAGCGGATGCGCTCGCTGAACGACTCCCAGGCCGGCTCGTCCAGCGGCAGGACGCGGCTGAACTGCTCGAGCGACGATCGGATCTCGGCGCGGAAGCTGTCGTCGTCGAACGGCCGCCGGCCGATCGCCAGGAGCATGAACTCGTGGGGCAGGAGGTTCGTCCGCCAGAGGTGGTACATCGCCGGCACGACCTTGCGGTGGGCGAGATCGCCGGTCGCCCCGAACAGGACGAGGATCGACGGGTCCGGGACGCGTTCGAGGCGCAGGCCCTGGCGCAGGACGTTCTGCGCTGGCTTCGCCCGGGACGGCCGCTTGCCGCGGCGGGTCTCGCGCAGCTCGCGCATCGTCCGCGGCACGTCCTTGGCGCGTGGCGCGGGTTGCGCCGGGATGGGCTGATCCGACGGCGCCTCGTCCGGCGCCGGTTTCCTCGCCGGCCCCTTGACGGGCGCCTTCGTGGCCATCAGTCCTTCTTCACCTCGTGCCCGCCGAACTCGTTGCGCAGCGCGGCGAGGACCTTGGCGCCATACGAGTCGTCCTGGCGGGAGCGGAAGCGGGTGAGCAGTGAGAGCGTGATGACGGGGGCCGGCACGTCCTTGTCGATCGCCTCCTGGACGGTCCAGCGGCCCTCGCCCGAATCGGCGACCCAGCCCTTGAGATGCTCGAGGTCCTGGCCGTTGGCCTTGAAGGCCCGGCCGGCCAGCTCGAGCAGCCACGACCGCACCACGGAGCCCTGCATCCACAGCTCCGAGATCGCGCCGAGATCGAGCTCGTAGTCGCTCGCGTGCATGATCTCGAAGCCCTCGGCGTAGGCCTGCATCAGGCCGTACTCGATGCCGTTGTGGACCATCTTCACGTAGTGCCCGGCGCCCGGGCCACCGACATGCAGATAGCCGCCCGGCGGCGCCAGCGTCGTGAAGATCGGCTCGAGCGGCCCGACGCCATCCTTGTCGCCGCCGACCATCAGGCAGTAGCCGACCTGCAGGCCCCAGATGCCGCCCGACGTGCCGGCGTCGACATAGTGGAGACCCTTCTCCTTGAGCGCGGCGTGGCGACGGACGTCGTCGTGGAAGTTGGTGTTCCCGCCGTCGATGATCGTGTCGCCGGGCTCGAGATGCTCCATGAGCTCCTCGATCTGTGCCTCGGTCGCGTCGCCCGCCGGGACCATCACCCAGACCGCCCGCGGCTTCTCGAGCTTGTCGACGAGCTCCTCGATCGAGTACGTCGCGACCGCTCCCTCGCCCTCGGCCTCGATCTCCTTGGACTTCTCGGGCGTGCGGTTGTAGACCACGATCTCGTGGCCGTCGCGAACGAGACGGCGGACCATATTGGCCCCCATCCGACCCAGACCGATGAATCCGAGGCGCATGGGTGTCAGTCCTCCGTCGTGCTGAGCGCGGCCGACAGGGCCCGCTCGAGGGCAGCCAGCCCGGCATCCGGATCGGCGCCGAGATGGACGCGGATGATGGGCAGGTCGTGGGCCGCGATCGCGGCGTAGTCACCATCCGCCTGCGCGTCGATGAGCCGGCCGAAGGTGTACGGCCAGCCCGGGATGGGCCGGTCCGCGGTGTGCTCCGCGGTCAGCTGGAGGAACCAGCCGCTCGGCGGACCACCCTTGTGCAGCTGCCCGGTCGAGTGGAGGAAGCGCGGCCCGTACCCCGCCGTGGTGGCGTTGCGCGTCGCGTCGCGGAGCCGGCCCCGCAAGCGTGCGATGGCCTCGTCCCGCGCCGCTGCCGGGGCGATGAATGCCTGCAAGGCGAGGTAGGCGTTCGGCTCCCGCTGCCCGAGGTGGTCGCGCAGTCGGTCGGCGAGGGCCGGATCGTCGGCCGATAGGGCATCGACCGACGTACTGCCGCGCTCGCCCCGCTCGGCGGCGGCCAGGACGTCGCGCGTGACCTGCTTGGCTTCCTCGACATTGGGCTGGTCGAACGGGTCGATGCCCAGCACCGCGCCGGCGATCGCCGTGGCGACCTCCCAGCGGACGAACTCGCCGCCGAGGTCGATCGGGTCCGGGATCGTGATGCGGATCACGGGATGACCGTCCGCCTGGAGGGCATCGGCGAGCGCCGCGCGGCCACCGTCCGTGCCGCCATCGACAGCGAGGCGGACGATCACGCGGTCCGGGCCGTAGGCCTCCGGGCGGCCGACCGGCTCCAGGTCGACGGGCACGATGCCGACCCCGTGCTTGCCGGTGCTCTCGGCGATGAGCTGCTCGGCCCACGCGCCGAACGCGGCGATCTCGTCGTCGGCGAGGAACGTCAGCTTGTCGCGCCCGGCCTTGGCCAGGGTCCCCAGGGCGATGCCCAGCGACAGCCCGGGGTTGGCGTCCGGGTCGGGCTCTCGGCACGAGCCGAGCATGGCCGTCGCCGAGGCGAGCAACGGGTCGAGATCGAGACCGATCAGCGACGCCGGCACCAGCCCGACGTAGGTCAGCGCGCTGTAGCGCCCACCGATGTCGGGCGGGTTGAGGAAGACCTCGCGCAGCTCGTCGTGATGGGGCAGCGCCTCGAGGCTCTTGCCCGGGTCGGTGATCGCCACGATGGCCGCGCCCGGCGTCTCGTAGGCGTGGTGGTGGACCGCTTCGAGCGCCGTCTCCGCGCGGTCCCAGGCCGCGGCGAGGAACGCGTTCGGCTCGACCGTCGTGCCCGACTTGCTGGCCACGATGACGAGGGTCCGCAGCGGATCGAGGTCGTCGAGCACCGCGCTGACGGCCTCGGGCGCGGTCGAGTCGAGGATGCGCAGGTCGAGGTAGCCATCCTTCGACCCGAACGTGCGATGGAGCACGTCCGGCGCGAGGCTGCTGCCGCCCATGCCGGCCACGACGGCGGTCGTGAACCCGGCGTCGACGATGGCGTCGCCGAAGGCTTCGAGGGCGGGGATCCGGTCGGTGAATTCGCCCGGCGCATCGAGCCAGCCGAGACGCTCCGCGATGGTCGCCGCGACCGCGGGATCGGCCGTCCAGAGGGAGGTGTCACGGTCGAACAGGCGGTTCGCCCACTCGGCCTGACGAGCCTCGTCGACCACCGTCCGATACGCGGCCATGGCATCCCCGAGCGCGAGGATCGGGACCTGGACGGCGGACGAGACGGGCTCGGTCATCGTGGCCTCAAGGATACCGGGGGCAGGGTCATGGTACGCCGCCACATGCACGTCCTCGTGCGTCACACTGCAGGTGATGCGAGCGCGTTCGCTTCGGCTCCTCCGGTGGGTCATCGTGGCGGTGGTCGTGGCGTGTTCGCCCGGTCCCTCGCCCAGCCCGATCGTCACGCCGCCGCCCGTCCCGGCCGACCTCGTGCCGTGGCCCGACATCGTCTGGACCGCCGTCGACGGGCTCACCAACGGCGACCCCGGGCTCGGGGAGCAAGTCATCGCATTGACCTCGAGCGACGACGGATTCGTGGCCGTCGGCTGGCGCGAGCGCGGTCCGTTGCGCGACGGCCTGGTCTGGTTCTCGGACGATGGCCTGACTTGGGACTCGCCGGCGTGCCGGACGCCTTCGAAGGCGTCGAGCTGGTGGACGTGGCGCCCGCGCCCGACGGCTTCGTGGCCCTCGGGATCGGCACCCTCAACCCGGCAGCGGATCAACCGCACGCCGTCTTCTTCCACTCGAGCGATGGGCGTTCGTGGGACCGCCTGGTCGATGTCCCCGGATCGGCCGACACCTATCCGGAATGGCTCGCTGGAGGTCCCGACGAGATCATCGCCGCGGGCAGCGATGCGGACGGTGGGCCGGCGGTGTGGCGATCGACCGACGGTCGGGAATTCGCGCGCATCGCGTCACCGGGCCAGCCGATATCGCCGTCGTCGATCCGCACATCGACGGTGACGGCTACGTAGCCCTCGGCTCGCCGTCGGGTCCGCCGATGTTGCTGCGCTCAACGGATGGCGAGGCCTGGGCGTCGACCCAGATCGACTCCGACCCCGATGTCGTCGGCGACTCGCCTGGTCACCGGTCGCTGGGGCTACGTCGTCCAGGGCATCGCGGGTGCGAGTTGCACCGGCATGGCGTCCTGCCCCGGCCAGAGCGTCGGGTGGTGGTCCGGCGACGGGACCGGCTGGGGGCGACTGCCGCGAGATGGCACGCCGATCGGCAACGGCGCCAGCGTGATCGTGCCGGCCGGCGACCACGGACTGCGTGGCGATCGACGGTGCGCTCCGCCTGGGCGAGCCCGGACGGCTGGGCCTGGCGACCGCTCCCGCCGCCGAGCGACGGGTGCGTTCGGCCCTCAGCGACGCCGTCGTCGACGCGGACGTGATCGTCGCCTGTGGATCGGTCTTCGCCGACGACGGGATGAGCCGGGCCGCGATCGTCGTCGCGAGCCGGCCGACCGAGAACTGATCCGCGACGCGCGCCGCGCCGACGGCGTCAGTCGGCGGCGGCCTCGATGGCGAGGACCTTGTCGAGCCGGCGCTGATGGCGCGGCTCGCCGCTGAACGTGGCGCCCAGGAACGCGAGCGCGCATTCGTAGCGCAGGCTCGGCGCCGATGACGCGCGCGCCCAGCGTCAGGACGTTCATGTCGTCGTGCTCGACGCCCTGGTGGGCCGAGTACGTGTCGTGGCAGACCGCCGAGCGGATCCCGCGCATCTTGTTGGCGGCCACGCTGGCCCCGACGCCGGAGCCGCAGATGAGGATGCCGCGGTCGGCCTCGCCGCGCTGGATGGCGCAGCCCGAGGCGCTGGGCGAAGTCCGGGTAGTCGTCGTTCGGGTCGGAGCCGTCGCCGCCGAGGTCGATCAGCTCGTGGCCGAGACCGGCGGCATCGATCCGACGGAGCAGCTCGTCCTTCAGCGCGGCTCCGGCATGGTCGGCGGCGAAGGCGACGCGCATGCTCGAAGGATAGTCATCGTCGCACGACGCCGTCGCGCGCGGCGGCGAGTGCCGCAGCCCATCCCGGAGCACCTGGCCGACCGCGACCTCGACGTCGCCGCGGCCTTGCCCGCGGCCGCCCTGCCGGCCGCGGCCCGGGTCGTCGATCGTCGGTGGCGGGATCGTCGGAGCGTCGATCGCCTACCACCTCGCGCTGGCCGGCGAGACGCGACGTCGTGTTGGTCGAGCGCGGCCGGCTTGACGAACGGGACCACCTGGCATGCCGCCGGCCTCGTGTCGCAAGTGCGCGGCACGCACCCGCTCACCGAGCTCTCCCGGATCAACGTCGAGACCTATGAGCGCGTGGCGCAGGAGACCGGCATCGACCCCGGCTTCCGGCAGGTCGGGTCGTTGACCGTGGCTCGGACCGACGAGCGGTTCCGGGAGATCCGCCGACCGGTGTCGATCGCCCGGGACGCTGGTATCCCGTCCGAGATCGTCGACCGTGAGCGGATCCGGGAGCTGTGGCCGGCTGCGGTCGTCGACGATCTCGTCGGCGGCGTGTTCTTCCCCGGCGATGGCACCGTCAACCCCGGCTCGGCGGCCCTCGCCCTGGCCCGTGCCGCCGTCGATCGCGGCGTTCGCTATGTGCCGGGCACGGCGGTCAGCGGGTTCCGTCGTGGACCTGATCCCCGTCGCGTGACCGGGGTCAGGACGAGCGCCGGCGACATCGAGGCGGAGGTCGTCGTCCTCGCGGCCGGCCTGTGGACCTCCGAGCTGGCCCGGCTGGCCGATGCCAGCGTCGCCCTCTACCCGGCCGAGCACGTGTGGGTCATGACCGACGAGACCCCGGCTGCGACCGAGGACCTGCCGTTCCTGCGCGATCTCGACGGCTACCTGTACGTCCGCCATCACGGTGGCCGGTTCGTCATCGGCGCCTTCGAGCCGAACGGCAAGCCGTGGGCGCCAGCCAACGTGCCGACCGACGGGTTCGTCGAGCTCGGCCCGGATTGGGACCACTTCGGTCCCGTGCTGGCGGCGGCCCGCGCCCGGGTGCCGGCGCTCGCCGACCTCGGGTTCGGCGATTTCATGCGCGGCCCCGAAAGCTTCACGCCGGATGCCACCCTGCAGCTGGGGTTCGTGCCGGAGGTGCCCGGCCTCTTCGTGGCCGCCGGCCTCAACTCCCAGGGGATCATCTTCGGGCCGGGCGTCGGTCGCGCGGCCGCGGAGTGGATCCTCGCGGGGCACATGACGATGGACCTGGTCGAAGTCGACGTGGCCCGGATGGGTCGCTGGGCGAGCCAGCGCCGATGGCTCCACGAGCGGACGGTCGAGTCGCTCGGCGGCCTCTACGCGATGCACTGGCCGGGCAAGCAGCCCGAGACGGCGCGCGGATTGCGGCGGTTGCCGCTGGACGCCGCCTATCGGGCGGCCGGAGCGGCGATGGGGCAGGTCGGTGGCTGGGAGCGGCCGCTGTGGTTCGAGCCGGAAGCGGGTGCCAGCGGACCGACGGTGCGCTACTCGTCCACAGATCCATCGTGGTTTCCCGCCGTCCGCGACGAGGTCCAGGCGACACGCGAGGGCGTCGCGCTGTACGACCTGACGACCTACGCGAAGTTCGAGGTGGCCGGGCCGGGCGCGCTGGCCGGCCTGCAGCGGCTGGCGACCTCCGATCTCGACGTGCCGCCGGGGCGGATCGTCTACACGATCCTCGCCGACGAGCGTGGCGGGATCCTCATGGACCCGACCGTGACCCGACTCGCCGACGACCGCTGGCTCGTGCTGGCGCCGACCGTCGCGCAGCGCCGGACCGAGGGCTTGCTCCGGGCGGGGTTGCCAAGCGACGCCGTCGTGACCGACGTGACCTCGGGGTTGGCGACAGCTCCACCTGGCCGGGCCGCGATCGCGCGAGCTCCTCGCCCGCCTTTCCGACAGCGACCTCTCGCCCGACGCGTGGCCGTTCCTCGAGGCACGCGAGATCGAGGTCGGTCGCTCGCAGGTCCGTGCGCTCCGCGTCTCATTCACCGGCGAGCTCGGCTGGGAGCTGCTGGTGCCGACCGAGTTCGCTCGCCGATCTCCACGAGCACGTCGTCCGGGCGGCAGCAGACCTCGATCTGCGCCACGCCGGCGCCTTCGCGTTCGAGGCGACCCGCCTGGAGCGCGGCTTCCGCTCGTGGGGCCACGACATGGGCCCGCTCGACGAGCCGTTCGCGGCCGGTCTCGGGTTCGCCGTCTCGCGCCGGAAGGCGGCGGATTTCGTGGGTCGCGACGCGCTCGAGCGGCTTCGCGAGGTCCACGACGAGGACCGGCCCAGGCGGCTGGTCTCGCTCCACGCTCCCTCCGCCGTGCTGTGGCACGGCGAATCGGTGCTTCGTGGCACGGAGCGGGTCGGGCACGTGACCAGCGCGTCGATCGCGCCGACCCTGGGCGGGTCCGTGGCACTCGCCTGGATCCATGGCCGCCTCGACGGTGACGAGTGGTGCGTCGAGATCGGCGGCGATGCATTCCCGTGCGTCGTGAGCCGCGAGCCCTTCTACGACCCGCGCGGAGAGCGCCTCAGGAGCTGAGTCCGGTGCCTGGGACGGCGGTCAGCTGTGGCCTGGGTCGCTCCCGCCGGTCCGGTCGACGCCCGATTCGCCCGGCTGGAGCGTCGGGTGCGAGCCGCCGGCCATGTGCCCGAAGTGACCGCCATCGAGCGTGGGGATGCGGCCCTTGAGCTCGTCGCGCACCACCCGCCGCCCGACGTCCACGACGCGCGCGGGCGTGAACCCGAAGTGCTCGAAGATGGTCCCGGCCGGCGCCGAGGCACCGAAATGGTCGAGCCCGATGATCGCGCCCTCGTCACCGACCCAGCGCTCCCAGCCGAACGAGACACCGACCTCGATGCTGACGCGCTTGCGCACGGTCGGGGGCAGCACCTCGTCCCGATATGCCCCGTCCTGCGCGTCGAACCGCTCCCAGCACGGCAGCGACACGACGCGGGTCGCGATCCCGTCCTTTCTAGCTCGTCCGCGGCGGCCATCGCCAGCTGCAGCTCGGACCCCGTGGCGATGAGGATCAGGTCGGGGGTCCCGCCATCCGCCTCGCGCAGGACGTAGCCTCCACGCCGGACGCCCTCGCCGCGCCAGCTCGGCGGTGCGTGGCAGAACCGGCAGCTTCTGCCGGGTCAGGGCCAGCGCGACCGGTCCGTCGCGTCGCTCGACGGCGAGCGCCCAGGCCGCCGACGTCTCGTTGGCATCGCCCGGACGGACGAACCACAGGTTCGGGATCGCCCGCAAGGCGGCGTAATGCTCGACCGACTGGTGGGTCGGTCCGTCTTCGCCGAGACCGACCGAGTCGTGCGTCCAGACGTGGATGACGTGCAGTCCGGCGAGCGCTCCGAGCCGCACGGCCCCGCGCATGTAGTCGCTGAACGTCAGGAACGTGGCGTCGTAGGGGATGAACCCGCCGTGATAGGCGATGCCGTTGGCCGTGCCGCCCATGCCGTGTTCGCGCACCCCGAAGCGCAGGTTGCGACCCGGCTCGTCGGCGCTGTACTGGGGCTCGCCCTTGACATCGGTCAGGTTCGATTCGGACAGGTCGGCCGCGCCGCCGAACAGCTCCGGGACCGTCTCGGCGAGGGCCTGGATCGCGTCCTGCGAGGCGTTGCGCGTCGCGATCTCCTCGCCGGCCTTGTACGTCTTGAGACCCGCGTTCCAATCGTCCTTGAGCTCGCCGCGCAGGCGGCGACGGAGCTCGGCCGCCAGCCGCGGATGCGCATCCGTGTAGGCCTCGAGCCGGCCCTCCCACTCGGCGACCAGCTCGTCGCCGGCCTTCACGGCGGCGCGGAAGACCTTCCGGGCGTCGTCGGGGACGTAGAACGTCTTGTCCGGGTCCCAGCCGTAGGCCTCCTTGGTGAGGCGGACCTCGTCCGGCCCGAGCGGTGAGCCATGGGCCTTCTGCGAGTCCTGCTTGTTCGGGCTGCCGAAGCCGATGTGGGTCCGGACCGCGATGAGGCTCGGGCGGTCGTCCTTGCGCGCGGTCGTGATCGCGGCCTCGATCGCCTCGATGTCGTTGCCGTCCTCGACCCGTGATGCGTGCCAGCCGTACGCCTCGAAGCGCCTTGGCACGTCCTCGGACCAGGCCATCGACGTCGGGCCGTCGAGCTGGACGTGGTTGTCGTCGTAGAGGACGACGAGCTTGCCCAGTCGAAGGTGGCCGGCCAGCGACGCGGCCTCGGAGGCGATGCCCTCCTGGAGGTCCCCGTCCGATGCGATCGCGTAGGTCCAGTGATCGACGATGTCGTGCTCGTCGCGGTTGAAGTCGGCCGCCAGGCGCCGCTCGGCGATGGCCATGCCGACCGCGTTCGCGAAGCCCTGTCCGAGCGGACCGGTCGTCGCCTCGACGCCGGCCGTCAGGCCGGATTCCGGGTGACCGGGCGTCCGCGAACCCCACTGCCGGAAGCGCTTCAGCTCATCGAGCGGCAGGTCGTAGCCGGTCAGGTGGAGGAGCGAGTACAACAGCATCGAGGCATGTCCGGCGGACAGCACGAAACGGTCGCGATCCGGCCAGTCGGGATGCGTCGGGGCGTGGCGCAGGAACCTCGTCCACAGCACATAGGCCATGGGCGCGGCGCCCATCGGGGCACCCGGATGGCCGGAATTCGCCTGTTGCACGCCATCGATGGACAGGGTCCGGATGGTGTCGATGGCGAGGCGGTCGAGGTCGGTCGTCACGGCGGCCATGGCGCACTCCGGTGGGGGATGGCCTCGAGCGGGCCGGGCAGGTTGGACGGCCATTGTAGGTCGAGACGGGACGCTATCCTCGGCCCATGCCCTCCCTCCGACCGAACCGCCCGCGGCGAGGGTCCGGGCGGGCGCGGGTCGTCGTCATCGGCGACCTCGTCGTCGACGTGGTGCTCCGACCCGAGCGGCCGCTGGAGCACGGGACCGACGTGCCCGGCCGGGTCTTCCTCGCCCAGGGCGGCTCGGCGGCGACCGCCGCGCGCTGGCTCGGTCGTCTCGGGGCTCGCTCGTCGCTGATCGCCGCCGTCGGGCGGGATGCTGCCGGGCGGGCGCTGGTCGATGCGATCCGGTCCGATGGCGTCACGCCTCGCGTCGTGCGGGTGGCCGGTACCCGCACCGGGCGGATCGGTGTCGTCGTCACGCCCGACGGCGAGCGAACCTTCGTGACCGACCGGGCCGCGGCCCTGCAGCTCGGTCCTGACGACCTCATGCCGGCCTGGTTCGCGCGCGCGGACGCGGTCCACATGCCGGTGTACTCGCTGCTCGACGAGCCACTCAGCCAGGCCGGGCGTCGCGCCGTGGAGCTCGGGCGGGCGGCCGGCGCCGCGATCAGCCTGGACCTCGCCTCGATCGGGCCGCTCCTCGCCCGCGGCCGCCGGTCGGCCCGCGCGCTCATGGCCGACATCGCGCCCGACATCCTGTTCGCGACCGCGTCGGAGGCGGAGGCGCTCCTCGGCAAGTACGCCGTCGAGGGCCTGCTCGACGTCGCTGCCGTCGCCGTGGTCAAGCGCGGACCGAAGGGCGCCACGATCCTCGCCCGCGACGCCGATGGGCGGCTGCGCTTCGAGGTCGCCACCGAGCCGATCGCGGCGAACGACACGACCGGTGCGGGCGACGCCTTTGACGCCGGGTTCCTCGTCGGCTGGTTCGCGTCACGCGCGGCCGGTCGATCGCTGCCGTCCGCGCTCCAGCGAGCCGCCCTGGCCGGTCACCGTGCGGCGGCGCGCCACCTGTCGACGGCCCGGGCGGAGCTACCGCTCGGCTAGCCGACGCTCGGGAGCCCGGCCCCCGGCATCGATCGATTCAGGCCGGTGCCGCCGCGGCGGGTCGGTCGTCGGTGGCCGATGCTCCGAAGCACAGCTCCGACAGGTCGCGATAGGGCTTCGACACCAGGGCCAGGAGCGTGACGATCAGCCCGATCACGCCGGCGATGATGAAGATCAGCGCCATGCCTCGCTCGGGCCCGGTGCCGAACCAGCTGCCGATCGCAGCGGCGCCACCGCCCCCGGCGGTCATCCAGGGGATCACCCAGATCTGGGCGATCGGTCCGATGAGGAACGCCGTGATCGGCGAGGCCGCGGTCTCCAGGCTCTGGGCGAAGCCGAACACGCGGCCCTGCTTCTCGAGTGGGACCACCTTCTGGATGATCGTCTGCTCGGCGGCCTCGGCCACGGGGATCAAGGTCATGTAGAGGAAGAACCCGATCGCCAGCGGGGCGATGGCTGAGCGCAGCGGGAAGGCGATCGCGATGGACCACAGGACGACGTTGGCCAGCAGCAAGGTCCGTACCGGGTTGGCACCCAGCCCGCGGCGTGCCACGAGGAGGCCTCCGACGATGAAGCCGAGGCTCGTCAATCCGAGCATCACGCCCCAGGCCTCGACGGACATCAGGGTCAGCCCATACGGGTCCATGAGGGCCATGAACACACCGCCGAGGAAGTTGTTGAAGGTGCTGAACAGCAGCAGGGCCAGCAGGCCGGGGACCGCCCGTACCGCCGCCAGCGAACCGGCGATGTCGATGATGCGCGGGCCGTCCTGGCCCTGCTCGGGCTTGTCACCCTCGATGCGGATCGTGCTGAGGTGCGCAGCCGCGACCGCCGTCAGGACGACCGTGATGACCAGGCACCAGCCCATCCCGAGGATGCCGATCCCCAGCCCGCTGAACACCGACGTGATGGCGAAGGACACGCCGTTCACGGTGCCGACGAGCCCGTTGGCCTTGTCGCGTCGATCCTCGGGAACCAACAGGGTCACGCTGGTCGAGAGCGCGACGGCGCGGAGATTGCCGGCGATCGCTCCGGCCAGCACCAGCACGACCAGGGCCCAGAACGCGGGGTGGCCGAGATCCTGTGCCGATCCGTCGGGTGCCACCAGGAACACGACGCTGGCGAGCGCGAACGCTCCGAGCGACAGGCCGCTCGACAGCATCATCGACGTCTTGCGTGGGTGGCGGTCGACGAACGTCCCGAAGAACATGCCCGAGATCGCGAACAGCAGCATGTACCCGCCGCCGATGATCGCGGTGGCCATCACCGACCGGGTCTCGAGATACACCCAGAAGGTCAGGGCGAACCAGATGAAGTTGTTCGTGACGGTCGCGATGAGGGTGTTCGCGACCAGCAGTCGGAACGTCTGCATCGAATGGGCGACTGACGGCATGGGGTCCTCCAGAGGTCACCCCATGGTATCGAGGGTCAGGTGCCGCGGGTGATCCTGACGTCGTCGACCTGGACCTCGACAAGGCTGTCGGACGCGCCGTCGGTCGCCTCGAACACGATCCGGACGGTCTGGCCCTTCCAGGTGTCCGCGGGGATGTAGATGCTGCGCCAGACGCCGTCGACATCGGCGGCCGAACCGGTCCGCGTGAAGACCGGCGTCCGGGCGCCGCCCGACGTCTCGATGCTCGCGACCAGCCGGTCGGCCGATGAGGCGTTCGAGCCGTGCGCCAGGACGTACCGGAAGTAGAGCTGCTGACCGGTGGTGTTGAAGAGCCGGATCGGCGCTGACCGCACGGTCGAGACGCCATCGAGGTCGTTGGCGGCGGCCGACGAGCCGGCGGCGAGGCCGGTCGTCAGCGCGCGCGATCCCGACGGGACCACGTCGAGCTGCTTCGCGCCGCTCGACGCGGTGCCGGCCGGGTTGCCACGGGCGAACGCGCCGCTCGACGCGGTGTCGGTCCCATCCGGGTTCGTCGTCCAGCCGCGTGCCGCCTCGAAGTCGTCGTCGAACGATCCGCAGCGCCAATGCACGTACGAGGTGCCCAGCACGGCGTACGGACACCATGCCCGCTCCGCGAGGTACAGCACGGCGTTCCTGTTGCGACCCGTCTCCGAGGCGATCTTGCTGTCATCCATGTAGTCGTCGTTCGACAGCTCGAACGTGTACGAGAAGATCCGGTACGTGCCGTAGGCGTAGTCGCGGGTCGTGCCGGAGCTGATGTACAGGTCACTCGCCTGCTGCGGCCGGTAGCCGTTGGTGCGCGCCATCTGGCGGCCCATGTGGACGAACGCCAGGCGATCGGCGCTCGTCATGTCGCCGGGCTGGTCGGCGTAGGTATAGCCGTACGGCCACATCACCAGGCGCCCCGTCTCGTGGAACGTGATGTGCATGCGGATCTGCTGCTTGCTGTCGATGACCCGGCTGGCCAGGAAATCGCGCATCGCCCGCACCTCGGGTGCCGACCAGGCGGCCGGCCCGCGGTACGTGATGGCCGCCGGGTTCGAGCTGGTCCGGCCGCCGCCGCCCCAGCGATACCCGTAGTTCCGATTCAGGTCCGTCCCGACGTAGCCGGTGCCCGGGGTGGGCTGCCGGTTCTTGCGCCAGTAGTGGAACCGTCCGCCGGCGATGTCGTACTCGGCGCCGTCCGGGTTGACGAGGAAGACGATCCAGATCTCGCGGCCGTTGACGATGTTGGTGACCCGGGTGTCGGTGCCGTAGCCGTCCACGAGCCAGCGCATGATCTTGAGCGCCAGCTCGGTGCCCATGTGCTCGTCGGCGTGGTGGCCACCGTCGTACAGGACCTCGGGCTCGGCCTCGTCCGTGCCGACGTTGTCGGAGATCTTCATCGCCCAGAGGTCGCGGTTCTGGTAGCTCTTGCCGATGCTGAAGCGCGACGCGATGTCGGGATGGGCATCGGCGACGGCCTTGGTCGCGGCGGCCACCTCGGCATACGTGTGGTAGCCCTCGTAGCCCCGCGGGAACTCGGCCGCCGCCAGCGCCGTGCTGGGTGCGAGCAGCAGGATCGCCAGCGCCGCGGCACTGAAGACGGTGGGTCGGTGGGCGAGGCGGCGGCGCGACGACGTCATCGTCCGATGATGACCGCGCTGTCCAGCCAACGCGATGCCGGGATAGGGCCAGTCGCCCGTGGCCGATACGTCCGGGCCCTCAGCGCAGGTAGCGGTCGAACCACTTGAGGATGCGGGTGTTGCGATCGATCCGCCGATCGGGGCGACCGGCCGACGCGTACACGTGGTACTCGTCCGGGTAGAGCACGTACTCGACGGTCCGCCCGAGATTGCGCAGTGCGACGAAGAACTGCTCGTTGTCGGCAGCCGGGCAGCGCTGGTCGGCCTCGGCCTGGAGCATGAGCAGCGGCGTCCGCACGTCGGCGACGTGGCGCAGCGGCGACTGCCGCCACAGGCGGTCGATGCCGTCGGCCGAGAGCGTGTCGCCCATGAGCGCCGCGCGGTCGTATTCCGGGCCGCTGTCCGAGTTCGCCCAGTCCGACACCTGGTTGGTGACCCCGTTCTCGGACACTGCGGCCTTGAATCGATCCGTCGTGCCGACCAGCCAGTTGACCATGAACCCGCCATAGCTCAGGCCCATCACGCCGAGGCGGTCCGCGTCGGCGAGCCCGGGGGCGACGACATGGTCGACCGCCGCGTGCACGTCGGCGGCATCGACGCCGCCCCAGTCGCCCAGCTGCTGGCGGATCCAGTCGCGGCCGTACGCCGCCGAGCCGCGGATGTTCGGGAGGATGACGCGGTAGCCGTGCGACGCGAGGAGGATCACTTCGACGTGCGGTGCCGGGGCCCACGCCCCGAGCGGTCCACCGTGGACGTCGACCACGGCGGGCAGGCGTGCATCGCCCGCGCCCGGCGGCGAGGCGATCCAGACGTCGATCGGGCCGCCCGGCCCGGGCGCCTGGACGAGCCGCATCTCGGGCATCGCGAACGCCGACTGCCAGCGCGATCCGAGGTCGTGCTGCGCCGGCGCGGCCCGCCACCCCGTCCGTCGTCGACCGACAGCTCCGTCGCCCGCGTCCCATCGGTGGCGAGGAAGGCGATCACCGGCATCCGCCGTCCGGTCGCCGGGCGACGGCCAGGGAATGCGTCACGAGATCGCCCTCGGCCGCCGGCTGGACATCGGCCGGACCCTCGCCGGCGCGGGTCGACGACGAAGACGCAGGGACGCGATCGGCCGCCGTCCGAGACGGTCGCCAGCGATCCGGTCGGACGTCCAGCCAGAACGGGCCGTGGCGGCCTTCCACGAACCAGCCGTTGAGGTCGGTGTCGACCCAGTTGCCGATCGGCCGGTCGAGGTCCGGGGCGAGCGCCCGGGGCGGCCGCGATCCGTCCGCCGGGCCGACGAGGATCGACGGGCTCATGTCGTCGAGCGGCTCCGGCTCCATGACGCCGAGCGCCGCGATCCAGCGGCCGTCCGGCGACACGGCGGGATGGTGCGACCAGCCGGGGGCGGCGAGCACCTCGCGCGGCTCGGCGCGCTTGCCCGTGGCGTCGACGTCGACCGACCAGATCGTCGTCCGAGGGTGGAGGTCGGGCTGGGGGTCCGCGGTCGCTCGTGAACAGGACGTGCCGACCGTCCGGGTGCCACGCGATCTCCGCCCACGCCCCAGTCGCCGCGCGTCACCTGGCGGGGCGGCCGCCGGGCATGTCGAGATGAACAGGTGGGACCAGCGGTCGCGATGCCCCTCCTCGTCCCAGCGCCAGTCGGTGCGGGTGATGCGGCGGGCGACCGGCGCGGTCGTCGCGTGCGGACTCTTGCCGCGCCGCGAGATCGACGGCGGGATCTTGCCCGTGATGAAGCGAGGCGGATCGACCTCGGCCGTGAAGGCCAGCCGGCGGCCATCCGGCGCCCAGGCGATCTCCGCCGACCGCGCCGTGGCGCCGACCGCGCCATGCGGATCCGATCGGGCCGCCGGATATCGAGGATGGCGATAGCCGCCAGGGCGTCGTCGTCGGCTCGGGTCGGTCCGGATGAAGGCCAGCGTGTGGCCGTCGGGACACAGCCGGGGTTTCGTGTCGCGGGTCATCCCGCGGGTCAGCTGTCGCGGCCGCGGGATGGCACGCCCGGCGCCGAGATCGATCGCGAACAGGTGGCCGAGGTAGCGGTTGCCCTGGATCGTGCGCCGGGCGACGACGGCGGTCTGCCCGTCGACGGACAGGTCGAGCTCCTCGACCACCGCCATGCGGCGGATGTCGTCGGGGGTCATCGGTCGGCGGGCGGGCATGGGCGACAGCGTAGCCGCGGCGCTACGCTTCCGGCATGGCGTGCCGTCGCTCCGTCACCGATCGGCTCGTCATCGCGCCCGAGGTGTCGGCGGCGCTGGCCGAGGGCCGCCCGGTCGTCGCGCTCGAATCGACGCTGATCAGCCACGGCCTGCCCTATCCGCAGAACCTCGAGGTGGCGACGGCCTCCGAGGCGGCGGTCCGCGAGACCCCGGGCGCGGTGCCGGCGACGGTCGCGATCCGCGATGGGCGGCTGCTCGTCGGCCTCGACGCGGCCGAGCTCGAGGCGCTCGCGACGGCCCCGGCCGGCTCGGTCCGCAAGGCCGCCCGACCGAGCCTGGCGATCGCGCTGGCGGCCGGCGGCTGGGCGGCGACGACCGTGTCGGCCACGATGATCGCCGCGTCCGCGGCCGGCATCCGGGTCTTCGCGACCGGCGGGATCGGCGGCGTCCATCGCGGGGCGCTGGACGGGGTCGCTGGCGGGCCGTCGGCATCGTTCGACATCTCGTCGGATCTGGAGGAGCTCGGGCGGACGGCGATGGCCGTCGTCTGCGCCGGGCCGAAGGCGATCCTCGACGTCCCGGCGACGCTCGAGTACCTCGAGACGCGCGGCGTGCCGGTCATCGCCGTCGGTCAGCCCGAGATGCCCGGGTTCTTTGCGCGCTCGTCGGGCATCCCGGCCCCGGCGGTCGCCGCCGACGTCGCCGAGGCGGCCGAGCTCGTCGGCATCCACCTCGGACTCGGGCTCGGTGGATCGGCGCTCGTGTGCGTGCCCGTGCCCGCCGATGAGGCCCTCCCCGACGACGTCGCCCGGGACGCCGTGAGCACGTGCGGTCGCCGACGCTGACGGCGGCCGGGATCGTCGGCCCGGCGTGACGCCATGGCTGCTGGCCCGGATCGCCGACGCTGACCGACGGCGCGTCGGTCCGCGCGAACACCGCCTTGATCGTCAACGATGCGCGGGCGGCGGGATCGCTGGCGGCGCACCTCGTGCGGGCCTGATCGTCCAAGGCATCGTGCCGGGCGAGCCAAGGCCCCGGGGCGGTCGTCCATGCGCCGCCGTCGTGTTGCCCCGAGACCGGACGGTCGGTACACTCGCCGGACCGGCGGGCAGCCGTAGGCGGAACCGCGCCAAGATTGGCGTGGCCGCGCGACCCAGCCATCGTCCTGGAGGACCGCGCCGCATGCGGATCTACGAGGGCAGCCCGCGCCAGGACTTCGAGGAGGTCTTCCGGTCGATCGGCGCGTTCCTCGACCAGCGCGGGATGAAGGACGTCCTGCTCGTCGAGGCGCCCGACGGCTTCATCGTCCAGGGTCTCGTCATCTCCGGCGCCAACGTCGGTGCCTGGTCGGACTCGATGGGCACGCAGGTCAAGGAGACGCTGACCTTCCTCGACGACGACATCGCCCGGTTCATGGAAGAGGCAGCGTCGCGCCGCGGCCGTGGTGGCGAGCCGCTCCGACCCACGAGGCCGGCTACTACGAGACCGCGTTCCGCGTCCTCGGCCGCTACATGGACGAGCAGAAGCCGCGCGACGTGTTCTTCTTCGAGCAGGACGGCGCCTTCGTCGTCCGGCTGCTGCTGTCGCGGCCAGGCCGGGCAGCCAGCCATGAGCTCGCGGAGTTCACCCGGGACGACATCGCCGAACTGGTCGCCCGCGGACCGGGGCTCCGTAACCCCGACAACGGCCCCAGGCGCGCAGAGGCCAGCAAGACCCGCGCATCGACCCGGAGGTATCGCCCATGAAAGCCCTCAAGACCGTCGCCGTCGCGCTCGGCATCACGCTCGCGGCGCTCATCGTCATCCCGCTCGCCGTCCTGGCCGGGCTGTTCGTCTGGCTGAAGCTGACCGAGGAGGACGACGAGGAGCTCCTCGAGCTGGACCGCGACGCCGCCTGAACGATCGCGACGGCGCCGATCGACCCGGACCTTCCCGCCACCACCACGGACGCCCGCCGAACGACCGGCGGGCGTCACGCTGTCTCGCCACCGACCGTCGTCTTGCCGAGGTGGGCGTCCTCGGTGTCATGGTCCTGTGGGCGGGCAACTTCATCGTCGTCAAGGACGCCGTCGTCGACGCTGCCGCCGGTCGGCTTCACGATGCTGCGCTACGTGCTGGCGGCGATCGCCCTCCTGCTGCTGATGCGCTGGCGCGAGGGCGCCATCCGACTGCCGCGGCCGGACACGATGCGGATCCTCGCTGCTCGGGTGCCCTCGGGTTCGGGCTGTACCAGATCCTCTGGACGACCGGCCTGCTGTCGATCCCCGCCGGCGATAGCGCGCTGATCATCGCGTCGACGCCCGTGCTCGTCGCCGTCCTCGCGGTGATCATCGGAGCGGACACGCTCAACCCCATGAAGTTCGCGGGCGCCGCCCTGTCGTTCCTCGGCGTGGTCGTCGTCATCGCGGCGGGCGTCGGGATCTCGATGAGCGGCTCGACGATCGGCAGCCTCCTCACGCTCGCGGCGGCGGCGTGCTGGGCGACATACACCGCGTTCGCGGCGCCGATCATGCGCCGCCATTCGCCGCTCGTGCTCACGACCTGGGCGACCGTCGGTGGGGACATGGTGCTCATCCCGGTCGGCATGGCGCAGCTCCTCGCGCCGGGCGCATGGGGTCCGGAGCAAGTGTCGACGGATCGTGCCGATCGTGCTTGCGATCGTCTACTCGGGCGTCTTCGCGGCGGCCCTCGCGAACGTGATCGTGTTCAACGGCGTCCGTCTTCTCGGCCCGACGCGGATCATCACGCTCCAGTCGTTCGTGCCAGCGATGGCGGTCGTGCTGGCCTACCTGTTCCTGCGCGAGCCCATCCGACCGGCGCAGGTCGTCGGTGGGGCGATCATCGTCCTGGGTGTCGCGTTGACCCGCCGGGCGTCGGTCGGACGCGGAGCGGTGCCGAGTTGAGCGAGGTCGCGCCGCCCGTCCCGCCGCTCGAGGACGACGCGCCGCCGCTGGCCATCCTCGTCGACTACGACGGCACGATCGCCCTGACCGACGTGACCGACCGGGTCATGGCCAAGCACGCTCCCAGGATCTGGGAGGAGGCCGAGGCCAAGTACGCCGCCGGCGAGATGGGCTCGCGCCGGCTGATGGCCTGGGAGATGTCGATGATCGAGGCCGACCCGGCGGCGTTGCTGGCCACCGCCGCCGAGCAGCCCCACGACGCCGGGTTCGTGCCGTTCGTCCGGCGCGCGCAGGCGGCGTCGATCCCGATCGAGATCGTGTCCGACGGGTTCGGGTACTTCATCGGACCGGCGCTCGAACGACTGGGCGTACCCGAGGTCCCCGTCGTGACGGCGCGGACCGAGTTCCACGGTCGACGGCCCGAGCTGCGGTTCCCGAACGGCCACCCGACCTGCCTCGTCTGCGGGACCTGCAAGCGGCAGCGCGTGCTGGCCCATCGCGCGGCCGGCCGGCAGGTCGCGTTCATCGGCGATGGCGACAGCGATCGGTACGCCGCCGGCTACAGCGACATCGTGTTCGCCAAGAGCTCGCTGGAACGGATCTGCCTCGAGGCCGGCTGGGCGTACGAGCGATGGACGGCCTTCAGCGAGCTCGATGACTGGCTGGCCGAAACGCTCGCGGCATGGGACGCCGACCGGTCGACCCTCCCAGGGCTGCCGCCGGACGCCGCACCCCCACGCGGGTACTTCTGTGGCCCCGAGGTCTGGGGCGACGGCCTCGAGGATCCGCCATCGGGTACGTGGCCGCCACCTCGTTGAGGTCACGGCGCCGGCCGCCGAATGTGCACGGCCTGGTCGCGCAGTCGGGAAGTCGTGACCGTCGAGCCTATGGCGTCATTCCCCGCGGGAATAGCCGTCGAGCGGCCGCCGGGGCGCTTCTGCCGGCGCCTGGCGCGCGGTTGGAACCTCCCGGTGTTCCGATCGACGGGGAACGCGAGCATCGCCCAGCCCGACCTGAGCTCAGGCGCACTTGGAACCTGCTGATGTTCCGACTGACCGCCGAACGCCCGGAAGGAGCGGATCCTGGAGGGCTCAGCCGCTGATCGGAACATAGGGATGTTCCAAACGGGGCCGGATCCTGCCGTGGACGTTCATCACGTACGGCTCAGCCGCTGATCGGAACATGGGGATGTTCCATACGCGGATGACGGTTGGCGGGCCTTAATGGAGAGCCGGATGTCGCTGTGGGTCGGGACCACAGTTGACATGAGGCGTATCATGCTCTTGTATACGACTCGTGGCACGGTGTGCCACACAAGCAGAGAGGAGGTTGACGTCCCAATGGCACGGAACGGCTTCAGCCCGCTGCGCGACTTCATGTCCCTGCGGGATGGCATGGATCGGTTGTTCGAGGATCGGTGGGTCAGCCCGGGCAGTTGGTTGACGTGGTCGCCGGGCACCAACTACCTGCCCCTCGATATCTACGAGACGTCGGATGACATGGTCGTCCGAGCGGTTGTTCCCGGCGTGGCGCCGGACGGCATCGACATCCAGTTCCAGGGTGGCGTCCTGACCCTCCGGGCGAAGAGCGAGGCAGCCGAGCTCCCTGAGGGTGCCAACTGGCTTGTCCAGGAGGTGACGCCCGGGGAGTACATCCGGCAGGTCACCCTTCCTCGGTCGATCGACGCGGACAAGGCAGAGACGACGTTCGAGCATGGGATCCTGACCCTGACCCTGCCGAAGTCCGCGGACGCCAAGCCGAAGCAGATCAAGGTCGGGTCGGCGCGTCAGATCGGCGCCGGCTCGAATGGATCCTGAGCATCGGCTTCCCGAGGGCGAGCGCGGCGGCCTCTACTCGATCGCCGTCGCGTCTCGCCTCACCGGGATGCATCCGCAGACGCTTCGCAAGTACGAACGAGCCGGTCTCCTGATGCCCGCGCGCCAGGATGGCAACCAACGCCTGTATTCAGATGCAGATATCCAGCGACTGCGACGGATCCGGTACCTGGTCGAGGATCGTGGGATCAATGTCGCCGGGCTCGAGCTGGCGCTGGGGATGGCCGATCGGCTCGACGCGTTGCAAATCGACTCCACCCGCGCTGAGCTCCAGACGGGGATCGATGAGGCTTCAGACATGAGCAGGGAACCGTGAGCGGAAGCCATGAGACTCATCACAGATGCACTCCAGGCGTGGCGCGCTGCCGTCCGTGATCGGGAATCCACGGCCCCAGGGACGGCTCCGTGGTTGCAGGCACGAATCGCCGAAGATGAGCGACGACACGAATATCAGGCCCGTGCGGCCGAGGCTGCACATCCGGAGCCCAACGGTCACCCGATCGACAGCCCGCCCGGCCGCGAAGGTCATTCTCCGGGCGAATGACGCCATAGCGATCGGTCCGGGAGAACGACGCCGGGTGGCCGCCCGTCGGCCAGCCCGATTCGCGTCCTGGGCCGCTTTTCTGTAGCATCAGAAAAACCCCGGAGGATCCCTGACCCATGTCGAAGTATGTCTTCGTGACCGGCGGTGTCGCGAGCAGTCTCGGCAAAGGCATCACCGCGGCGAGCATCGGCCGCATCCTCAAGGCCCGTGGCCTTCGGGTGAGCATCCTCAAGCTCGACCCGTACATCAACGTCGACCCCGGGACGATGTCGCCGTACCAGCACGGCGAAGTGTTCGTCACCGACGATGGCGCCGAGACCGACCTCGACCTCGGTCACTACGAGCGGTTCATCGATGCCAACCTGAGCCAGCTCTCCAATGTGACAACCGGTCGCATCTACCAGGCCGTGATCGCCAAGGAGCGCCGCGGCGACTACCTCGGTGGCACGGTCCAGGTCATCCCCCACATCACGAACGAGATCAAGGAACGGATCGGCCGGGTGTCGCGCGATGGCGACCCCGACGTGGTCATCGTCGAGGTCGGCGGGACCGTCGGCGACATCGAGTCGCTGCCGTTCCTCGAGGCCATCCGCCAGATGCGCAAGGACGTCGGCCGGGCGAACGTGCTGTACGTCCACGTCACGCTGCTCCCCGAGCTGGCCGCGACGGGCGAGCTCAAGACCAAGCCGACGCAGCACTCGGTCAAGGAGCTGCGCGGCATCGGCATCCAGCCCGACGTCATCGTCCTCCGCTCCGATCGCCCGGTCAGCGACGAGATCCGCGAGAAGATCGCGCTGTTCACCGACGTCGCCACCGACGCCGTCATCCCGGCCGAAACGGCCGAGTCGATCTACGAAGTCCCGCTCCTCTTCGAGGAGGCCGGGCTGGGCCGGCTGATCGTGCGCGAGCTGGGGCTCGCCGATGCCGACGTGGAGCCCGACCTCGACGGCTGGCGCGCGCTCGTCGAACGCATCAAGGCCCCCAAGCCGACCCTCGAGATCGGGCTGGTCGGCAAGTACATCGAACTGCCCGACGCCTACCTGTCGGTGACCGAGGCGCTCAAGCACGCCGCCTGGGCGCACGGCGTCGACGCCAAGGTCCGCTGGGTCGATTCCGAGCAGCTGACGAAGGACAACGTGCACGAGGCGCTCGAGGGCGTCGCCGGCGTCCTCGTGCCGGGCGGGTTCGGGCATCGCGGCATCGAAGGCAAGGTCCTCGCCGCCCACTACGCCCGCGACCATCGCATCCCATATCTCGGGCTGTGCCTCGGCCTGCAATGCGCGGTGATCGAGTTCGCGCGCGACGTCATCGGCACGTCGGACGCCAACTCGACCGAGTTCGACATGTTCACCGAGCATCCCGTCATCGACTTCATGCCTGATCAGCGCGACATGGAGGACAAGGGCGGCACGATGCGCCTCGGTCTCTACCCGGCGCGGCTCACCCCGGGCTCGAAGGCCGCCGCGGTCTACGGCCAGGAGGTCATCTACGAGCGGCACCGCCACCGCTTCGAGGTGAACAACCGCTATCGCCACACGCTCGAAGCGGCCGGCATGCTGCTGTCCGGCCAGTCGCCCGATGGCCGTCTCGTCGAGATCGTCGAACTCAAGGACCATCCGTGGTTCGTGGCAAGCCAGTTCCACCCGGAGTTCAAGTCACGTCCCGAGCGACCGCACCCGCTGTTCGACGGGTTCGTGGCGGCGTCGATCGCCGTGGCCGACGGGCGCGAGCCGGTACTGACCGCGCGGAGTGACGGTCTGCCCGCGAGCGGCGTCGAGACGGCGCGCCAGGACGCCCCCGTCCCGAGCTGATCGAGCCGACGGGACGACATGGCCAAGCCGTCGTTCGGTCGCCGTGATTGCCCGGACCTCCTCGCGTTCGAGGAGATCCGCCGTCGTCTCGGTCTCGGGACGCGCCTGCCGGCCGGCCGCCGCGAGGTCGCGGTCGCGGACATCATCGGATCGGTCGGCCGGGTCGCCGACTTCGACGGGTGCTTCCAGCCGACGAACAAGAAGCTCCGCAGCGAGATCCAGGCGCGGGCCTCGAACCCGGCCGTCATCGACACGCCCATCACGCTGCTCCAGGTGGATCACGCGTACTTCGTCGAGGACGGCCACAAGCGCCTGTCGGTGCTGATCGCTGCGGGCCGTCGAGAGGTCGACGCCAACGTCGACCGGTTCGAGATCGACCTCCACCTCGCGCCGGGGGCGACGATGGAATCGATCAAGGCGACGGCGCGCGAGCGGCGGTTCCGCGAGGTGACCGGGTTGGCCCTGGCCTGCCCCCGCAAGCAATTCGCGTTGTCGGACCCGGACGGCTACCTCGAGCTCGAGGAGTCGGTCAAGGCCCACGCGCTGGACCTGTCCCACTCGGAGGGCCGCCTCGTGTCGCCCGAAGCGGGCGCCCACCACTGGTACCACACGGTCTTCAAGCCGGTCATCGAGATCATCGAGACGACGGATGCCTGCCGGCTGCTCGGCTGCACGACCGATGCCGATCAATTCCTGCTCTTCAGGCGCGGCATCGATGTCCCGATGGACCACGGCTGGCGGATCCCGGCACGCGCGGTCGAGCAGGGGATGGCGAACATCTCGGGGCAGGCCAAAGGGCGGTGGAGCGGCAAGCTTCCGCCGCTGCCGAAGCGCGCGCGACCAGCCCCGACGCTCCTGCCGAGCGAGCCGGATAGAGGGGACGCGCCGTCGTAGGACCGGTCAGGCCGGTGTCGCGGTCGGTTCCGTTGTCGGATCCGGCGTCGACTCAGGCGTGGGATCCGGCGTGGGTTCCGGTGTCGGGTCCGGTGTCGGGTCCGGCGTGGGCTCAGGCGTTGGATCCGCGGTCGGCTCGGGTGTCGGATCCGGCGTCGGATCCGGCGTCGGATCGGGCGTGGTCACCGGGGTCGGCGTTGCGGTCGGGTCCGAGGTCGGATCGGCAGAAGGCGGGCCTGGTGGATCGGTCGGCGCGACCGGCGTATCCGAGCCGTCGCCCGGTGTCGCATCTGGACGTCGAGGTGGATCCAGCGGGATGGCGTCCGGGAGCGCCGTCGTGGGCTCCGTACTGTCGTCGTCCCTCGCATGGCCCTCGTGGCCTTTGATGATCTTCTCGCACGCGACGAACGTGTCCTGCTTCTTGGAGCCATAGCAGCGATCGCGATCCGCGCCGCCGTCGAGCAGGTCCCGATTGCTGTCGCTGTCGTAGTCATCCGAGTCGTGATGGTGACCGGACCAGGCTAGGGAGCGATCGTGCTCGTCGTCATCCTTGTCCCGGTCCTTGCCCCGGTCCCTGTCGTCATCCTTCTCGAGATCCGCGTCGTAGAGCCGATCGTCACCGGCGCCGCCGTAGATGCGGTCCCTCCCACGCCCACCGGCGAGGCGGTCGTCGCCGTCGCCCCCGAGGACCACGTCGTTGTTGGTCCGCGCGGACATAACGTCATGGCCGGTACCACCGACGAGGCAGTCGCGGCCTTTGCCGCCGATGATGACGTCGTTCCCCCCGAGGCCGAGGATGAGCGCGCCCTTGCGCGTCGTGGCCTTGAGCAGATCGTTGCCCGACGTCCCTCGGATCGTCTCGGCGAACTCCATGCCGGCGCACTCCGGAGGGAGGTCGGGCGGTGGCTCCGGCACGTCAGGGATCGACGCGACGAATCCTTGGGTGATCGCCCCGGAGTCGCTGATATAGGCCGCCGACGTGCCGACGCCGGCGACCAGGAGGAACGCCGCGAGGGACCCGATGCGGCGACGGCGACGCCCGGCCATCAGGCCTGGACCCTCGAGCGCTCGCGCCGGATGCGCCGGATCTCTTCGGCGATGTTCCGGACCTCCCCGACGATGAGGTAGCCGCCTGTACCGACGAGGAGCAGCACGAAGGCAGCCGGCTGGCGGAGGACTTGGACGACGTAGCCGACGTACGGGATCGACATGACCGTCGTGCCGACGATGTTCGCGCCGAGCCGCCGCTCGAGGTCCGCGCTCGCGTTGGCGTCACCCTTCGTCTCGTAGGTCATGCCGTCGAACGCCACGATCCGGTGCGTGATGATGCTGCCATTCGCCTCGCGAAACGAGACGATGTCGCCAACGCTGGGGTCAGCACGATCGCGGTCGATGATGATCACGGACCCGAGTGCGACCGCGGGCTCCATGCTGCCACCCCGGACGATCAAGACGTCGAAGGACGTCAGCCGTGGAAGGGCAACGAGCACGAGGAAACCGAGCAGGATCGTCCACAGGACGACCTGAAGGGTGACGGCGATCGTGCGCTGGATGGTTCGCATGGGAAGGTGTCAGGCGGGACGAGATCGCCCCGCCTGACCTGGCCCGATTACGCGGTTCGGCCTTCGAGGACCGTCTTGAGCTTGAGGTAATCGTTCTCGAGATAGTCCTGGTCCCAGCTGCTGTCCCAGCGGTTGTACAGGATGAAGTAGGTGCTCGCGCCGGGCGCCAGGGTGATCCCGAGGGCGACCTGGCCGGCTGCGGCCTCGGCACTTGCCGAGGACCATGGTCGGAGCCCGGCCGTAGCGATGCAGTTGTTGTTGGCGATGTCGGCGGCGACCTGGAAGGCGATCGCCATGTCCGGATGGCTGAATTCGGTGACGAAGAGCTGGCTCGAAAGGTTCAGCGTGTAGGTGCCGGTGTTCTTGACGACGATGCAGTTCGACGCCTCGATGCCCGGCCCAGTCGTCTGTGAAGTGCTGAAGGTGTAGTTGTCCAAGGTGGCGGTCGACGAGTCACAGAAGGCGCCAAGCGGACCGCAGAAGCCGAACTTGAGGTCGGCGGAGCCGGTCGTGAACGTGTAGTTGTCCTGGGTGATCGTGTCGCTGAAGTAGGCGCCGGTGGCAAAGACGCCGACCCCTAGCAGCGAGGCAATGACGAACAGGGACGACATGATCTTGCGCATGAGTTCGGATCCCTCTCTCAAGGGACGCCGAGCGGGCGAAGTGGGCTCCGGCCGGCGTCAAGGCGCGCGACGCATCATGTCGCTCTGGGTTGCGGCGATGCGCGGTCTCCATCGATCTCGCGCGAAGCGACCGATGGATGCGATGGCCATCGCGGAATCGGGCCGGGCCCCCCCGCCTGATCAGGTCGCCTTGGGCGGGGCGACCACCCCCATGCGCTGTTGCGCTGGGGCAACGATAGCATGCGGTCCGGCAGGGTCTAGGGAGGTTGTGTGAACATTCGCGCAGACGACCGGGTCGGTGCGCCCGAGTGGCGCGAGACCGCGTTTCGGCCGTAACGCGGTTGCAGCCTCGGCCAGCGTAGAATCGCGTCCCCGCACCGGAGCCCGCCATGAAGATCTTCCTGGACACCGCCGACATCGAAGAGATCCGCACCGTCGCGCGGTGGGGCGTCCTCGACGGCGTGACGACCAATCCCACCCTCTTCTCCAAGACGACTGGCCGCAGCTACGAAGAGGTCCTCAAGGAGATCTGCACGATCACCAGCGGCCCCGTGTCCGCCGAGGTCGTCGCCGAGGACGTGGACGGCATGCTGAGCGAGGGGCGCGAATTCGCGAAGATCGCCCCGAACATCGTGGTCAAGGTCCCGATGAGCGAGGAAGGCCTCGAGGCGATGAACCGCTTCGCCGAAGAGGGCATCAAGACGAACTGCACGCTGATCTTCACGGCGAACCAGGGGCTGCTCGCGGCGAAGGCGGGCGCCAGCCTTCTGTCGCCGTTCGTCGGACGGCTCGATGACATCAACCAGGACGGCATGATCGTCGTTCGCGAGCTGGCCGAGATCGTCGCGATCCACGAGCTCGACACCGAGGTGCTTGCCGCGTCGATCCGCAATCCGGTCCACATGACGCAGGCGGCGCTTGCGGGAGCGCATGTCGCGACGATCCCGTTCAAGATCCTGCAGCAGATGGTCCACCACCCGCTCACCGACAAGGGCATCGTCCAGTTCCGCACGGACTGGGACAAGGCGCGCGAGGCGCTGGCCGCGAAGACCGGCAAGGCGCCCGAGGAGATCAAGCCGACCGAGGCCCGGGCCTAGCTCCAGCCACACGATCGGAGGAGAGCGCGTGGCGGGATCGGAGGAGGTCCTCGGCCAGTTCCTGGGTGACGATACGTTCCCCGTGACCTGGGATTCCGAGATCGAGAAGTCATTCTTCTGGGTCTACGACGACCTCCACATCCCGCATCCGGTCAGCCCGATGTTCTTCGACATCGGCGGCTGGTGGCTGAGCTGCGACCACATGTTCCGCCGGTTCGGCACGCCGTTCGCCGTCGACTGGCTGGCCAAGACCGTCAACGGCTACGTCTACACGACCGCGATCCCGGCCGATCCGGACATCCGGATCGAGGGCACCGAATACAGCTCGCGCTACCAGGCGCGGGTCCCGCGCGACGCGTCCTTCGCCACGGGGATGGGTGCCTACCTCGACACGGTGCTGCCGGTCTACGGCCAGCACTTCGCTGATTGGTGGCACGACCGGCTCGTGCCCGAGATGCAGCGCAACTTCACGTACCTGGAGGAGCGCCTCGACGCCGCCGAGGACATGTCGTTAGCCGAGACCGCGACCCTCCTCGAGGACGCCATCGACATCCACGATCGGCATTGGAAGATCCACTGGATGCTCAACTTCGCCCAGCTCTCGGCGACACTCGACCTGCGCGCGGTGATGGAGCGGACGCGCGGCGCGGTCGACGAACAGCTGCTGGGCCGGCTCCAGAACTCGGCGTCGGACCGGAACTGGGACTCGATCGAGTCGCTGTGGCAGATGAAGAACGAGGTCCGCGACGACGCCGACCTTCGTGCCGCCTTCGAGCCGGCTGACACCCGGGCGATCGCGGAAGCCCTGCGCGCCTCCGAGCGCGGCCGGCGCTTCATCAGCGAGCGGATCGAGCCGTATCAGCGCGAGTTCGGCTGGCACGCCGTGTGGAGCCACGAGTTCATCTTCCCGACCGTGCGCGAGCAGATGGAGCCGGTCCTCGAGCTCATCCGTGGCTACCTCGAGAGCGACTACGACTACCCGACCGCCATCGATGCGATGCGCCGCGACATCGAAGGCGCGTCGAGCGAGATCCTCGACGGGTTGGACGGCGAGGCGCGCGAGGCGATGCGCGCCGCCAACGAGGTCAACCTGCGGATGGCGCCGCTGACGCCCGATCACCACTTCTACATCGACCAGGGCGCCAACGCCCACGTCCGACTCGTCCTGCTGGCCGTCGGTCGAAAGCTCGTCGAGGCCGGGCGGCTCGACGCGCCCGATGACGTGCTGTTCCTGCGCTACAACGAGATGCGGATGCTGATCGGCAGCGCCGACGCGATCGACGCCCGGCCGATCGTGGCGACTCGCCGCGCCGAGCGGGACGCCGCCAAGCAGGTCCACCCGCGCGACTGGGTCGGCACCGTGACCCCGTCCCAGCTGGCGTTCCCGTACCTCGTCAACTGGGGCTACCCGGAGCGCTTCCACCGCCAGGAGTCCGAGGACGAGCGAGTGATCAGCGGTATCGCCGGGTCGCCCGGCACGGTCGAGGGGATCGCCCGGGTCGTGATGACCGTCGACGAGTTCGACGCCGTCCGCGACGGCGACATCCTCGTGTGCCAGATGACGAACCCCGCCTGGGTCGTCCTGTTCACGAAGATCGCCGGGCTGGTGACCGACACCGGCGGCACCACGTCACATCCGGCGGTCCTGGCGCGCGAGTTCGGCATCCCGGCCGTCATCGGCACGTCGATCGCGACACTCGCATCGCCACGGGCGACCGGATCCGGGTCAACGGCACGACCGGCACGGTCGAGGTCCTGCCGTCCGAGGCGGACCCGGGCGCGGCGACGCCGGCCGGCGAGGCGGCGGCGATCGGCTCGTGACGATCGACACCCTCCAGCTATCGCAGGAGTTCGTCGCCGGGCCTGCCCGGCTGCGGATCGACGTCCACGGCTCGGAGCCCGTGGGTGACGCCCTGGCCGACAAGGACTTCCTCGACTACCGCCTAGCCGATGTTCAGATCGCGCCCGAGGTGACCCTCGCCGCCCCCGACATCGTGTGGGACCGCGACGCGCCCAAGGGCATCGCCTACGACGGGCAGCAGATGACGTTCAGCGGCCCATGGCCGTCGGGCCCGATGCAGAAGGTCGTCGTCACGATGCTCGCGCTGCGGCTGGAGGCGCAGGGTCTCCACCCGTTCCATGCCTCCGCCGTGCGCTATCGCGACCAGACGATCCTGTTCCTCGGCGGCGAGTCGAACCACGGCAAGTCGATGGGCCAGATCGAGGCGTGCCGCCGCGGAGCCCTCCTCGTCTCGACCGAGACCACCGTCATCGACGAGGACGGACGGGTGATCGATGGCTCGAAGCACCCGTTCCTCAAGAAGCGGAACGTGGGGACGGAGCGGGCCGACAAGGCGGCGCCCGACCGCGCCGTCGAGAAGTTCTTCGGCTCGATGCCGACCTGGGAGCTGCACACCAGGCCCGACCCGGTCGACGTCGTCATCGTCCCCGCCATCGACGGAAACTTCGACCCGTCGAGCGCCGAGATGATCCCGTTCGAGCGGCAGTTCCAGACGTTCCACTCGCTCCAGAACTACTTCCTGCTCAACGAGCTGCTGGCTCCCGGCTTCCCGATGCCGATGGTCGATACGGCGGAGCGGCGGGCTGCCCGCGCGGCGTTCGTCGAGCAATTCACCGAGCGCCCGTTCCACTTCGTGCGGGCGGCCACGCCGCAGGTGCTCCTCGACGAGGTCGAGCGGGTCCTCTAGGCCCGGACCGATGCGCGCGTTCGCCTACGAGCGGCCGAGCCGGCTCGCCGATGCGCTGGCGCTGCTGGCCGATCAAGGTCCGGACGCGCGGCTGCTGGCCGGTGGCACCGACCTCATCATCCGCATCCGCGACGGCTCGATCCGGCCGCGCACCGTCGTCGACGTCAAGGCCATCGCCGAGCTCGAACGCGGGATCCGTGAGGTCGATGGCTGGCTGCGCATCGGCGCCCGGACGACGATGACCGACATCGTCGGCGACGAGCGGATCCGGCGCGACTACCAGGCGCTGGCCGACGGGGCCGCGGTCGTCGGGTCCGTCCAGATCCGCAACCGCGCGACGCTCGCCGGCAACATCTGCAACGCCTCACCGGCAGCCGACACCGCCCCGGCGCTGCTCGTGTTCGACGCCCGGGTCGTCATCGCCGGTCCGGCCGGCACGCGGACCGTCCCGCTCGACGCGTTCTTCATCCGTTCCGGGGTCACGACGCTCGCGCCCGATGAGCTCGTGGCGGCCATCGAGCTGCCGCGCCCGCCGATGCCCTGGGGATCGGTGCACGTTCGCCGGACGCGACGGCGCGGCCACGACCTCGCGTCGGTGACGCTGGCCTGTGCGGTCCTCGCCGACGGGACGACGCGACTGTCGTACGGGAGCGTCGGGCCGCGACCGATCCTCGTCGTCGACGAGAGCGGTGTCCTCGCCGACCCATCGGCGAGCGAGGCGGCCAAGGCCGACCGGCTCGACGCGCTGTTCGTCGACGCCAGTCCGTCGGCCGACGTCGATGCGGGCCAGCCCCGAGTACCGCCTGGCGATGCTCCGCGTCCTCGGCCTTGCGCGCGGTCGACGTCGCGGTCGACGCGGCTCGCCGCGGAGCGCGGCGCGTGACGCGACGTGCGGACTCGAGCTGACGGTCAACGGCCGCGCCCGCTCGGTCGAGATCGCCGCGCATCACACGCTGCTCGACGTGCTGCGTGACGACCTCGGGCTGACCGGGACGAAGGAATGCTGTCTCGTCGGGGAGTGCGGCGCGTGCACCGTGCTGATCGACGGGAGCAGCGTCGATTCGTGTCTCGTGCTCGGTGTCGAAGCCGACGGCGCACGCGTGACGACGGTCGAGGGGCTCGCCGTCGATGGCCGGTTGAGCCCGCTCCAGCAGGCGTTCCTCGATAGCGGCGCCGCGCAGTGCGGGTTCTGCATCCCGGGTCAGCTCATCGCGGCCCAGGCGCTCCTCGACGCGACTCCGCATCCATCGCGTGCCGAGGTCGAGGATGGGCTGGCCGGCAACCTGTGCCGCTGCGCCGGGTACGAGCAGATCATCGAGGCGGTGCTGGCGGCGGCCGGCGCCGCCGGTCGCGAGCCGGTCGCCGGCCGCCAGCCCGTCTCTGCCGCCTCGGCGTCGGCGGCACTCGGCGACCGGTCGGCGACGCCGGACGCGGGCCTCGCACCGCAATGACCGATCACGGCGTCGGGACGTCGCCGGCGAGGGTCGGCGGCATGGAGCGGGTCACCGGGCGGCAGGCCTACGTCGCGGACCTCCGCCTCGAGGACGCCCTGCACGTCAAGCTCGTGACCCTCCCGGTCGCGCGGGCGCGGATCGGCGCGATCCACGCGGACGCGGCTCGCTCGGTGCCGGGCGTCCGGTTCGTGATGACGCCCGCGGAGCTGCCCCGGCCGATGCCGCGCTTCGGGCCGCAACGGCGTGACCGCCCGGTCCTGGCTGTCGACGAGACCCACTACCACGGCGAGCCGGTCGCGGCCGTCGCCGCCGAGACGCGGGACGCCGCCGAGGAGGCCGCCGGCCTCATCACGGTCGACTGCGAGGAGCTGCCGGCGGTCTACACGCTCGCCGCCGCCCTCGCGCCGCGACGCCCCGCTCGTCCAGGATCCCGACCTTCGGCCCGAGGCGATCCGCTCGCGCGAACGAACGTCCTTCGCGAGCACCACTACGGCTGGGGCGACCTCGCCGCCGCGGACCGCGAGGCGGAGGTCGTCGTCGAGGGCACCTACACGTTCCCGATGGTCACCCAGTTCGCGATCGAACCCCACGCGTTCATGGCCGCGCCCGACGGCGACGGCATCGCGATCTGGAGCGCGATCCAGCACCCGTACTGGCTGCAGCGCGTCATCGCCGACGTGCTCGCCCTGCCGCTGCCAAGGTCCGCGTCCACGCGCCCGATCCGGGCGGGGCATTCGGCGGCAAGCAGCACGCCAAGTACGAGCCGTTGCTCGCCTTCATGGCCCAGGCGACGGGGCGGCCGGTCCGCCTCGTGCTGACGCTCGAAGAGACGTTCCAGGCCGTCCGCCGGGGTGCCGCCGAGGTCTCGGTCAGGTCCGGGTTCCGGCGTGACGGCACGCTCGTGTTCCGCGACATCCGCTCGGACTACCTGATCGGGGCGTACGCCGACATCGCGGATCGGACCGTTGCCAAGGGCAGCTATACGTCCGGCGGGCCGTACCGCTGCCCGGCCACCCGGATCGTCGCCCGCAGCGTCCTCTCGCATACGGTGCCCTCGACGGCGTTCCGTGGCTTCGGCAACCCGCAGCAGATCTGGGCGGTCGAATCGAGCATGGACGAGGCGGCGCGCACGCTCGGCATCGACCCGCTCGAGCTCCGGCTGACGCAACCTGGCCCGACCCGGTGAGCGGTTCCTGCCCGACGATCGGCCGGCCGACGGCGACTGGGCGCAGGCCGTGGAGCGGGCCGCCGATATGATCGGCTGGTCGGACCCTACGCCGGCCGGACACGGCCGCGGTCTCGCGGTCGGGCTGAAGTCCGGGCCGACGACAGGGCTGTCGTACTCTACCGTGCGACTCTTGGCCGACGGCAGCGTCATCGTCTATGCCGGCACCTCGGACATGGGCCAGGGCGCCCGCACGATCTTCGCCCAGATCGCGGCCGAGGAGCTCGGCGCGCCGCTCGACTGGGTGACGGTCGTGATGGGCGATACCGCGGTCGTCCCATATGACCAGCAGACGTCGGCGAGCCGGTCATCGGTCCTGATGGGCGACTCGATCCTCAACGCCTGCCGCGACGTGCAGGCCAAGATCCGGTCGATGGCGGCGCGTCTCGAGGGCATCGACGCGGACGCGATCAAGGTGGCCCGCGGCGAGGTGCGCGTCGGCGATCGCGTGCTGCCGATCCGCGACGTGCTCGTGCGCGGACTGGGCCGGCTCGGTGGCGAGGTCATCGGCATCGGCGAGACGCGCAAGGAGGCCGACCCGGACCATCCGCTCGGTGGGACGGCGGCGTTCTACGAGTTCAACGCCACGGCCGTCGAGGTGGAGGTCGACCGGGCGACCGGCGATATCACGATCCACCGCTTCGTCACGGTGTCCGACGTCGGCAAGGCGCTCAATCCCGCGCAGGTCCGCGGCCAGGACGAGGGTGCCGCGGTGATGGGTCTCGGCCACACGCTGATGGAGCACTACATCTTCGATGAGACCGGCCGGATCCGGAACCTCGGCGCGATCGACTACCGCATCCCGACGAGCATGGACCTGCCGCTCTCGATGGCCAGCGACCATCATCGAGAACGAGGACGGCCCGGGGCCGTACGGCTCGAAGGGCATGAGCGAGGGTGCGCTGCTGCCGGTGTCGCCGGCCGTGGCCGCAGCGGTCCGAGACGCGACCGGCGTCGTCATCCGTGACCTGCCGCTGTCGCCGGAGCGCGTCTGGCGGGCGCTCCAGGAGCCGTCCAAGGCATGACCTACACGTACGCGCTCGACGAACCGGTGGCGCCGACCCTGGCCGAGGCGAAGTCGATCGTCGGCGGCAAGGCGGCCAACCTCGGCGAGATGATCCGCGCGCTCGACCTGCCGGTGCCGCCCGGATTCGCGATCACGACCGAGGCCTGCCGCGCGTTCCTGGCATCGCGGCTGGCCCGACGGGCTCGATGCGGAGCTGCGCGATCGGATGGCCGCCCTCGAGGCCGAGGTCGGACGCGGCTTCGGCGATGCCTCGGATCCACTGCTCGTCAGCGTGCGCTCGGGCGCGCCGGTGTCGATGCCCGGGATGATGGACACCATCCTCGACCTCGGGCTCAACGATGCCACCACGGACGGGCTGGCCGCAACGGCCGGGGCCGACTTCGCGCGGGACTGCCGATCTCGGTTCGAGGCGTCGTTCCGCTCGATCGTCGGCGTCGACGACGTCCCGGCCGACCCGTGGTCCCAGCTGCGCCTCGCCATCGAGGCGGTCTTCCGCTCATGGGACAGCGATCGGGCCAAGGCCTATCGCGCGAAAGAGGGCATCGCCGACGACATGGGGACCGCGGTCACGGTCCAGGCGATGGTCTTCGGCAACCGCGGACACGACTCCGCCACGGGCGTCGCCTTCACGCGCAACCCGGCAACCGGGCGAGCCGACGCTGTACGGCGACATCCTGTTCGACGCCCAGGGCGAGGACGTGGTCGCCGGCACGCATCGGACCGAGCCGATCGCCGTGCTCGACCAGCGGCTGCCGGCCGTCGCCGCCGAGCTGCGCGAGCACGCGGCCCGTCTCGAGCGCCATCACGCCGACCTGTGCGACATCGAGTTCACGATCGAGGAGGGGAGGCTCTGGCTGCTCCAGGTCCGCGTCGGCAAGCGCAGCCCGCAGGCGGCGCTGCGGATCGCCATCGACATGGCCGAGGACGAGGACTTCCCGCTGTCGAAGGCCGACGCTGTCGAGCGGGTCCGGTCGCTGCTGGCGCAGCCGCCGACCGTGGCCACCAGTCGGGACCGCTCCGTGACGCCGCTCGCGACCGGGCTCCCGGCCTCGCCCGGCGTCGCCAGCGGCCCGATCGCCCTGACTCCGGAGGCTGCCGTGGCCGCCGCCGATGCCGGGCAGACGCCGATCCTCGTCCGGGCGGAGACATCGCCCGACGATGTCCACGGCATGGCCCGGGCGGCCGGCATCCTGACGTCGCGGGGCGGGCTGGCCAGCCATGCCGCCGTCGTCGCTCGCGGGTGGGGCATCCCGGCCGTCGTCGGCGCCGAGGCACTTCTCTTCGGAGAGGGCACCGTGGCCGTGGGCGACACGATCCTGCGGGCCGACGAGGTGATCACCATCGACGGCGGCACCGGCGAGGTGTTCGCGGGCGCCATCACCGGCGAAACCGAGGTCGCACCCGAGGCTCGCACGCTTCTTGGCTGGGCGAAAGAGCTCGGTATCTCGGTCGGGGAGGAGCATGCCGGCGACGCCTCGACCGCGCCGGCCGCCCCGGCCCTGGCACCCGCCCGTGCCGTCTCCCCGGACGACTGCATCCGCGTCGTGGCGGTCAAGGGGTTCGCGACGCTCGACGCGCTCGCCGAGGCGGTCCAGTCCGCGGCCGACGATGTCCGGCCGGTCGTCGACCAGCTCGAAACCGACGCTCTCGTGACGACGACGGCCGGCGCCTACCGGCTGACCGAGGCCGGCATGGCTCGTGCCGACGCCCTGCTCGACGCCGAGCGGTCGGCGTGGGGCATCGAGACCGCCGGCGCGGCGCTCGATGCGTTCCACGAGCTCGATCTCCGGATGAAGGACACCGTCACCGCCTGGCAGCTGCGCGACCCGGCCGCCCAGGTGATCAACGACCATTCCGACCCGGAGTACGACCGGAGCGTGCTGGAGCGTCTCGGAGCGCTTCATGCCGACACGTGGGACTGGCTCGAGCCGCACACGGCTGCCGCGCCACGACTGGCGACCTATCTCGCTCGACTCGAGCTTGCCAACGAACGGGCCCAGGGAGGCGACCAGAAGTACGTGGCCTCCCCACGGGTCGACAGCTATCACGGCATCTGGTTCGAGCTCCACGAGGACCTGATCCACCTCGCCGGCCGGACCCGGGAGGACGAGGCCGCCGCCGGCCGCGCGTAGGTCAGGCTCGACCCGTGCCCCCGCGCGCCGTATCCTCGGCCCGGTGACCTCCCTTCGAGCGTTCGTCGAGACGGTCCTCGCGCGCCTGGCCCGGGTGGGTGCCGACGATCGGGACGACGAGGACACGCGCCGGCGCAAGGCGCTCCTCGTGATCATCTCGGTGTTGATCCTGCCCATCTCGCTGCTGTGGGGCAGCCTTTACCTGGCGTTCGGTACGCCGGCGGGCCTCATCGCGTATGCCTACTTCGCGATCCTGCTCGGAGCGATCGTGGTCTTTGCCCGCACGCGCGATGCCACGTTCCTGCTGCGAATCGCGCTGCTCGACATCCTGTTCGCGCCGACGGTGTCGATGATCCCCGTCGGCGGGTTCCTGGCCTCCGGCGGGGTGGGCCTGTGGGGGATCCTCGCGCCGCTGGGCGCGCTCGTCTTCAGTGATGCCCGGAGCGGCATCCGCTGGTTCGTCGCCTTCGTGGTGGTCTTCCTCGGGTCGGGCATCGCCGGCGAGCTGATGGGCAGCCGCGACGCGTTGCCGGTCTGGTTCCGGACCACGATGCTCGCGCTCAACGTGGTGGTCGGCGGGTCGATCATGTTCACCCTCCTCGCCATCTTCGCGAAGCAGCGGCAGGACGCCCTGGCCGCCCTGCGGATCGAGCAGGATCGGGCCGAGAACCTGCTCCTCAACATCCTGCCGCGGTCCATCGCCGAGAAGCTCAAGGCGGAACCCCAGACCATCGCCGATCAGTTCACCGCGGCGTCCATCCTGTTCGCCGACCTGGTCGATTTCACGCCGCGCTCGGAGCGGCTGTCGGCCGCCGAGGTGGTCGGGCTCCTCGACGACCTGTTCAGCCACTTCGACACCCTGGCCGAGCGGTACGAGCTCGAGAAGATCAAGACGATCGGCGACTGCTACATGGTCGCCGCCGGGGTCCCCGTCCCGCGGCCGGACCACGCGCGTGCGCTCGCCTTGGTGGCCCTGGACATGATCGAAGCGATGCGGCCGGGCGCGGCCATGGGCGACCTGGGCATGCGAGCTCCGGATCGGCATCAATTCGGGCCCCGTCGTCGCCGGCGTGATCGGCCGGAAGCGCTTCCTCTACGACCTATGGGGCGATGCCGTGAACATCGCCAGCCGGATGGAGTCGCAAGGGACGGCCGGGCGGATCCAGGTGACCCGCGCGACCTACGAGCTCCTCGAGGACGAGTTCGAGTTCGAGGAGCGGGGCACGGTGTCGGTCAAGGGCAGGGGCGACATGGAGACCTGGTACCTGGTCGGACGGCGCGGAGCCCCGGCTGACGGCGCCGTCGATCGCCTGGTCAGTGCGGAACGGGCCAGCGCTTGAGCGGACCCCGACCCTCGCCGGCGCCACCGGTCATCGGCGACGCGTCCGCGCGCGATCGATATGAGGCCCACATCGACGGCGAGCTCGCGGGCGTCCTCGAATACAAGGTCACGCGCGGACGGATCGCCCTCATCCACACCGAGGTGCTGCCCATCCACGAGGGCCGCGGAGTCGGGTCGGCGCTCGTCCGGTTCGCGCTCGATGACGCCCGCCGTCGCGGGCTGCGGGTCATCCCCACCTGCCCGTACGTCCAGGGCTACCTGAAGCGACACCCGGCGGACGACATCGTGGTGGGAGGCGGTCAGAGGTCGACGTTGTGATTCGGCGCTATCTCGCCCGGTCGTCAGCCCGAGTTCCGGGTCTCGCGCCTCGCCGTGGATATCAGACTCCTTGCCCTCTGGCCTCCTCCACGAGGTCGCCGATGAACCGCGGCAGGGCGAAGCTGGCAATGTGGAGCTCCGGCGTGTAATAGCGCGTGTCGAGGCGGGCCGCCTCGAACCGCTCTCGGAGCGCGGTGAGTGGCACGGTTCGGAGCCCCACGTCGTCCGTGCCCCAGCCGAAAGCCATGAAACCGCCGACATAGGTCGGCACGACGCCGAGGTAGCACGTCGCGTCGGCGAACAGGTCAGCGAAGATCCGCATCGTCGACTGAAGCTCCGCGGGCTGGAAGAACGGGACACCGTTCTGTGTCACGAGCACGCCGCCCGGCTTCAGGACGCGCTTGCAGTTCCCATAGAACTCGGCGGTGAACAGGGCTGCGCCCGGCCCGATCGGATCGGTCGAGTCGACAACGATCACGTCGAACCGCCGTTCGGTTCTGGCGACGAAATCCGCCCCGTCGCCGAGCACGATCTCGACGCGCGGGTCGTCGAACGCCCCGCGACTCAGATCCTCGAGGTAGGTCCTGGCGAAGTCGATGACGCCGGCGTCGAGCTCGGCGATCGTCACACGCTCGACCGTCGAGTGCTTGAGCACCTCCTCGACCAGCCCGCCGTCGCCACCACCGACGATCCCGATGTCGCGCGCCGCGCCGTGGGCAAGGATCGGGACGTGCGCCAACATCTCGTGGTAGACGAACTCGTCGGCCATCGTCAGCTGGGTGACGCCATCGAGCGTGAACATGCGCCCGAACCGCTCGCTTTCCGCGACGACGAGATGCTGATGCTCGGTTTGGCTGTCGAACAGGACCCGATCCACCTTGATCGACATCCGGACGTCGTCGTACAGCGTCTCTGTCAGCCAGGTCTCGTCGGAACCCATATGTGTAGCGTACTAACCCATCAGGCGCTCGCAGTACGTCCCGATGGAGCGTCTCTCAATGTGCCGGCGTGTCTCCCGAGGGGTCATCACGGGCCAGTGACTAAGCATCCAGGAATGTCACCCGAACGGCGGCCACCGCTCGTCGGTCAGTAGTCGGTCAGATGTGTCGCGCAGCTGTTCCAGTGATTCTCTGATGCGCCATAGGGCAAGTAGCTGCTCTGGGTGACTGGACCAGTACGTCGCGTCGATCCCAAGAACGCTCACCAGGAGGTCACCGGGATAGAGATCGCCCTCCGCGAGCGGATCGACGTCGAGGCGCCTCAGCGCAAGTGGCGTCAGCCACTCCGTTCAATCTGCTGGCCCAGAAGCAGGCGGAGGTTCTCGACCGTTAGTTGTCCGAGCGGGACCGATCGCAGCCTATGTGTGCTTCCCGGACGAGGTGCGAGTCGTAGTCGGGTGGCCCCCACTGCTCGCCATCGAGTTCTTCGATGGTCTTGGTCAGCCGCACGTCATCCATCGGCCTAATGGTGCCCGTCGGCAGACCCAGGCGCTGTCACGTGGCAAGCGCCCGGGAATTAACCGATCGAGCCGGGACTTCTACCGGTTCACGACTTGACACGGGCCGACGCCGCAGTAGACCCCGACCGCGACGCGTGAGCCATCGGCAAGGTCGAACACGACGATGACGACCGGCGGACCACCACGACTCATCCCGGGCGGGAGGAATTCGTAGTAGAAGCGATGGCCGACGATCGCGTCTGCTGGCACGCCGCGTTTGCCGGTCGCGATATCGGTGGCGATCCGCAGCGACTCGTCGCACGTCGGGTCGCGGTCGTCGGGACAATCGGCCAGACTCGCGACCTTGTAGCGGTCGACAACCGTCCCTGAAACCAGCGAACCGTCAGCGTTGAAACTGTTCGAACATCCGGCCAGCGCTAAGGCAAGCACCATGGTGAGCCCAGCGACACGTCGGCGCGCCCGAGTCCACGAGTCCGCGCCGAAGCGCTTCATCAGCTCACGTTACCGCCCGCCATCTGGCCCCGCGTCCGAGGATGACACCCGGCGACAGTCGACGCGGCTCGCGGCTCACCGAGTCTGCTCCGGGAAACGCTGATTTTGGAGACGCGCCAGATCGGCCCACGCCTCCCGGTCGCCATTGATCAGGGAAGCGCCTCGTGTCCGAAGGAGCTCGGAGTCCCATTCAAGGGCCGCCCGAAGGGGTCCCGGATCGTTGCCGGGGTCTGGAAGCAGAACGGTCGACGGGCCGCCGCCCTTGTCGAGATGGCCGAGGCCAAGTTGGCGCCCGGGTAGCCGACGAAGGCGCCGATGGCCGCGGCCCAGGACCGTCCAGGTTGCATGATCCCTGCCGTCCCAGAGAACCAGAACTGAGATGGGACGCGCTCGAAAGTCGAGATCGCGTACGACGGGAGCCGATCCTCCTCGCCGACGTAGCGGAAGCCTTCGTCCTCGAGCCAGTGGAATGCTTCGCGGACTAGCGTTGCGATGATGCTCACGGCCCGTCTCTCAGCAGCGTCTCCCGGATCAGTAGTGGCGAGTTATCTCGCAGGTAGAGACCCCAGCATGGCTCAGTGTCTGGGAATGTCACCCGGGTGACGGACTGCTAACGCGTTCGAGGATCGAGTCGACGGAGTCATTCGCGAGGCCATTGCTGTCGTCGTAGTGAAGATGGCTCCCCGCAGGTATCGAATGGAAGCCAGCGTCAACTAGATGTCTGGCGAGTGTCCGCACAGGACGAGTTGGCCTTGATCATCGAGACTCCGGAGTGGACCCGCGGGACCTCAAATCGAGTCGTCATCCCACGCGGTCACAAATGCCGTCCTCGGGTCGGTAGTCAGGCACTTGAGCTCGACCTTCATCAACGGACTCTTGGCGCGGCTTGATGGCAAGGGTATGGCGCTCAAGAGTGGCAAAACGTCGGACTGTCACCCGGTGTCGAGCAGGCTCCCGTCGTACCAGACGTCCTCGTGACCTGGCGCGACCTGGAATCGCCAGCCCGCCGGCAGTGCAAGAAAGCGCACCACGTCTGGAAATCGGCGCTCCAGATGAGCCATGTGGATCGGCGCGAAGAACGAGTCGTCGGACTGCTCGATCTCTCCCCAGCCAGATGAACCCCGCTAGTGCCGGGCTGAGGCGGGTGGCGTAGGCCGTTGACGGGCGTGCCATCCATAGGGCCGAGGCCGAGCTTGGCATCGGGCAGAGGAACGTCCGCTTCGACCGAGTTGCGCTCGCAGGTTTCGCGTTGTTGCGGATCCGCAACCATGCCGCGAGGTTACAGCCGGGCGACTGGCAAGCGCGCGATCTCCAAGTCAAACCATACGAACACCGCCACAAGGGCGTCGCCGTCTTCCTTTGCGATCTCGACAATCGTGTCCCTCGTGGAGGCAGGGTCACCTTCGATGATGCGGTCATCGAAATAGAAGCTCACGAAACTGCCGGGTGAGCAGCGAAGTGTTATCAGGCAGTCGTATCGATCGGACGTCATCCGTAGTAGTTTATCGCGAGTAGATATAAACATCGGCCCTCGCGGCAGTCGACACAGACCATTTCATGGTTTTCACCCACTCGCGTCCGTCAAGGAGAACTGCGCATCGGCGCGGTTGGTCGAGCGTAGCGACAGGGTGTAGTTCGAGCGACCACACTTTCTCATGGGAAGTGTCCGGCAAGTCACTCGTTGGGTGGCTCGAACCGTAGCGGCTTGCTGGTTGGCTCGTGTACTGAGATTGGGTCTTGTTGTGTGCATTTGGGAAGAGTTACTTGGAATGGGCGTAGCCCGATAGCGTGGCAATATGATTGATCAAGGTCGAGCTCGATCGATCGTCACGTAGTAGCAGTGTGGCACGGCTCCTCGGGTGGGGCGCCGGTCGCCGCGAAGACCATTCGGCCGTCGTCAGCCCTGCTCTGGATCGAGCTTCAACGTTGAGGACTCGGTGAGATGGTCGGCAGGAGCTGGACTGAAGCGCCTCGTCGCTCGGTACAGGCCACCGCTCGAGGAAGTGTGCGCGGCAGCGCACTCCGCGTTACTCAGGTTCGGGCTCCTGTTCGTGTTTGTGAATTCTGCCGTTCTTGGTTGCGTGCCATTCAGATGTTCGTGATGTCCGAGGCTGATGTTGAGGCGCCGAAGGCGCTCTCGGAGCGCTCAGCGACGGTCTCCATCGGTGCAAGACGAGGCCCGGACGCCTGCCGTCAGGACCACAGCAACTTGACCGATCGCGGCATCGAAGAACGCGTGTCCGTGAGGTGACAGCTCGGCGTCAGGTCGGCTTGGTCGTGTTTCAGTTGGCTCACCAGTTTGGTGAGCGTGGTGTGGTTGGCTGTAGGCAGGTGCGACGGACCTCAATCGAGCACCAGTCCCAGCACGGCCGACCGTTCGCTAAGAGGGAGAGATTCGATGATCCCGAGGTCGGCTGATTCGTCCGGATAGGCGCGTCGCAATGTCGCTGGTCTCGGCGAAGCGCCTACTTCGCGTGACCAATCGAGATCGTTCGTTGTGTTTGGAATGCTGCTCGTTTGTTTTTGGTGGCGCGTATTGCGGTGGTCGTTCCGGTGACGTTTTGAGGTTGATGGTGTGCTTGGTTTTGGTAGGTGGTGGTGAGGTGTCTGTTTTAGGTGTGCTTTGGTTTTGGTTTGTTGTCGGTGTTGGTTTGGTTCGTTGGGGTGTTGGTTTTCCGGTGGTTTAGCGTCCGGGTCGTCAGCCGCTCTCTGGGTTTTCGTCATCGTCGTCTTACCAACGTCGTGAGATCGGTAGTGATCTCATTGGGTCGGACTGGCGACGCACCGTGCACGGTCAGGTGCCGGTCTGCTTCTAAGGCGCTCGTCCAGAAGGTGAGCGTACTCTAAATTCGACTGTTCGTCGCCGGATAGGTGCCTGTCGTTGGTTTAGGTTGATCGCTCGATGGTTCGTCGCTTCCCCATTAGGTCAGTTGGCGAGTGTCTGGGACTCCTTAGTCACCTCGTGGCACCAGCGAAGACCAGCCCAGCCGACCTGTTAGCAAGAAGGAGAGCTTCGTGATCCGCGTGCTCGTGTTTGATCCATCAGCGGGGGGGTCTCTTGGTTCCGAGACTACGCCGCGTCGTGCGTGGGAGAGCGTGCGGGAATGTCACCCGCTCTGCGGGATCGTGGGCGGGGCTGGGCGAGTGGAGACGTCCGGTGGCCACGCTCCTGCAGAGGACGTCGGGGGGGCCAGTTCCGCAGACCCTAGCGCCCAGGTGCCCACAGCCCATGAGACATAGTCGAGGGAGGAAGCGCGTGGCGGTCAAGGCGTGAAGAGCGGCATCGTTTGGTCTGGCAACGGGCAGATTCCGGTCTCGGGCGCGTGGAGCAGCTTGTTGATCTGGATGACGCGCGGGAATGTGATCGGGGTTCGTGGTCCCGTGGGACGGAGGTCCGCGACGACCCACAGCGACGCGCCTATCGATCGAGTCGCCTGGGGTCGTACTGCAGTCACGAATTCGAACCGACTCGTATGAACGGATGTAGTTGCCCTTGAAGTGCATCTGGACCTCGGAGCAGCCGAGTACACGGTACTCGAACCCGCCTCCGGGTAGACCTCGATAACGGTCGAAGTCGAGCCCAATCGGAACGGTCCATCGATCGACGTCACGGTAGACCAGTTCGTGGCACCGGCACCTCGCGCCAGTCGCTCGAGCACCACGGCCGATCGGTCCGGCAACAGGCGAACCACGGCAGTTTCTCTGAGCGCGGCGAACGCCGGAATTGGCCCAACTACGCGCCACGAACATCGAGGAGCTCGAGATCACCGACTCGTGGATCAAAAGCGCTTCGAAGGCCGCGAGGCGGACCGGTTCTTGCGGGAGCGATGGCAAGACGGCTCCGAAGAAGTAACCGAGGATGCCGCCGTGCGGTCTTGACGGGCAATGACCGAAGTGCCCAACCGCCTGGTTGAGGCTCGGCGATCTCGTCGCCCTCCTGGTATGGAATCTTCCTTGGCACGAGTCAGAGGATAGGCGACCGTGGGCTGCCCCTGTGCCGTCCGATGATCGCTGGCGGGGTCGCGTTCAAAGGTCAGCATTCACTCCCCATATCCGGATACCGATTTCGGAGCCGCCACAGTAGGCGACGTGGAAGTGGCAAAGCGTTCGGGAATGTCACCCGGTGTCGGGAGCGTCTGGGTCCCAGTCAAGCCTGAGTCTTCCGCTGTCGAATTCGATAAGCGTCACCTTGGCTTCGAATGAGCCTGGGCCACCAGAGTTCCGGAGACGCGTCAGGATCGCGCGTCCCGCTTCCGGTTCCCACCCGAGCAGGTCGGTGGCGGCCCAGCCGCGAACTCGTGGACTAGCGTCGAGCGAGAGTCGTGCAACGACCGCTCGACCAGTCGAAGTCGACTTGATTCGTAGATAGGCTCGCTGTCGCCGGTCGACCTGTCAATTCCGATCAGCCGCAGTCCCTCCGGCCTCCGTCAACGCGGCCCACTCGCGAAGAGCGGCCTCGTACTCGGCCTCGTCGGTCAGGACTTCCTCGCTCATCTGAACGGAGTGTATGGAGCCGGCCGTGGCAATGGGTCCCGTTACCTGACGCGGTTCAGCGGCCCTTCGAGTAGCCCGTCGCGGTCAGCTTGTCCCAGAGCGACCCGGCGTTGTTGTTCTGGATGTGATCCATCATGTAGGCCTGCCCGACATCGACCGGGCCGAAGGCGTCGTCGAAGCGGACCTTGGCGATCGTCTCCTCGCGCGACCAGCCCTTCGAGACGGCGTCGGCGACTGCGGCCTTCCAGGCCATGAGCACGGACCGCTGCGTCTGCACGTAGTCGAGCCCGACGACCGGACCGTGACCCGGCACGACATAGTCGACGTCGAGCGCTCGGATCGTCTCGAGCGCCTCGAGCCACTGGTCGACGTTCGAGGTCATCAGCCAGGTCTGGACACCGGAGAAGATCGTGTCGCCGGTGAACACGACCCGCTCCTCGGGGACGTGCACCGCCAGCTGCCCGGGCGTGTGGCCCGGCGTCCAGTGGCAGTCGATCGTGTGGTCGCCGACTCGCAGCTTCAGCAGGTCCCCAGTGAACACGACCGTCCCCCGTGGAAGGTCGGCGTAGTACTCGTCGCGATCCGGGATCAGCGGCGTGGCCTCCGGGTCGTCGGTCGGGATCGCCTCGAGCGCGTAGTCGAACGGGTCGAGCGCCGCCTTCGTATCCATGAAGATGTCCCACAGCGCCTTGTGGTTGACGACCTCGCCGGCACCGCGGAACCAGTAGTTCCCGAAGATGTGATCGACGTGGTTCTCGGTGTTGATGAGGTAGCGGATCGGGCCGTGCTTCTCGGCCTCGGCACGCATGGCGACGGCACGGGTCGGCAGCTGCGGCGTGTCGATCACCACCACGCCGTCGGAGGTCACGACGAAGCTTGGGTTGCAGCCGCGCAACTTCGTGTTCGTGAAGACGTTCGGGGTGACCTGCTCCATCTCGATGGTGGCGGACGGCATGCGCGACTCCGTGGTGGTCATGGGGGAGGGTGGTGGGCTACTGGGTGGCCGTCAGGCCGCCGTCGATGCCGAGCACCTGCCCGGTCACGAATGACGCGGCGTCCGACACGAGGAAGATCGCCGGCCCGACGATGTCACGCGTCTCGCCGACGCGCCCGAGCGGGATCCGGTTGACGATGCCGGCCTTGAACGCCGGGTCCGCGAGCATCGTCGCGACCTGCGGCGTATCGACGAAGGTCGGCATGATCGCGTTAACCCGGATGCCGTGCTTCGCCCATTCGGTCGCCCACTGGCGGGTCAGCGAGCTGATGGCGCCCTTGGCCGCGACATAGGCCGAGTAGCCGGCGTTGATCCCGAGGTTGGCGCGGACCGACGAGATGTTGAGGATGCTCCCGCCGTCACCGCGCTCGATCATCGCGCGGGCGACGGCCTGCGTCGGGACGATCGTGCTCCGCACGTTGAGCTCCATGATCCAGTCCCACGCGTCGCGCGGGTAGGCCTCCGCCGGGTGGAGCACCTTGCCAGCACCACCGCCCACCGCGTTGACCAGGATGTCGATGCGGCCGAAGCGGTCGACCGTCTCGCGGACCATCCGCTCGGCGTCCGCCTCGTTCGTCGCATCGCCGGTGACCGCCAGACCGTCCGAGCCGGCCGCGGTGACGCGGTCGACGGCGGCCTGCAATGTGTCGGCCGTCCGGCCCGCCACCGCGACGCGGGCGCCGGCCTGGGCCATGGCCTCCGCGATGGGCGCACCGATGCCGCCGCCACCGCCGGGGATGAGGGCGACGCGGCCCTGCAGGCTGAAGATGTCGTGCTGGGCCATGGGACTCCTTATCCGAGGACGATCCGTGGTCGAGGGTAGCCCGAAGCGGGCGTCAACGTCCGGCGGGCGCCTGGTCAGAGCGCGAGGTGGAGCCGGAGTGCTTCATCGATCTCGCGCAAGCGGGCCTGGGGCACGACGCCGAGTCGTCCGTGGATCCGCTCGATGGCGATCGATCGGACCTGCTCCGCCTGGGCCTTCGAGTCGCGTCGCAGTCCGGTCTCCGTCGCCGGTAGCAGCACCTGGAACGGGAAGAGTCGTTCGATGTTCGACGTGATCGGCACGACCGTGACGACGCCGCGATCGAGACGCCGTGCCGTCGCGTTCGCCATGTCATTGCTCACGACCACCGCCGGCCGTCGCCTGTTAGCCTCCGCTCCCCGCACGGGCTCAAGGTCGACCGCAACGATGTCACCGCGTCGCATCGGTCGCCAGCCCGTCCCCCGCCGTGGCCTCCCAATCGGCCGCGTCCGGTCCGGCCCATTCCTCCCAGGCCAATTCGTAGGCGGCGGCGAGCTCGGCCGTGCGCAGGAGGCCGACGGCGCGGTGGACCGCGGCGGATCTTGAATCCAGGCCCTGCTCCCGTGCGTACTCGTCGAGGAAGCGGACGTCCTGGTCCGGGATGCTCACACTCACCTTCATACTGACATCCTACCCCAGTAGGAAAAAGGTAGCAACCGCCGGACAGCCCGGGGGATATCCCGCGATGGCCTCGCCGCCGTGCAGCCTGGTAGCGCTCGGGCTAGGATAGAAAACCATTACCGCTCCCGTCGACCTGATCACAGGAGACGTCCGATGACGCTCGACCTCGACGGCCTCATCCCGGCCACCGTCCTGCCGATGCATGGCGACGGCAGCATCGACGAGCCCGCCCTCCGGCAGTACATCGGCTGGGTCGTGGAGCAGGGTCCCGTCGCCTTGGCGATCAACGTCGACACGGGCGAGGGACCGCATCTCACGCACGACGAGAAGGTCCGCATCATCAAGGTCGTCCGCGAGGTCACCGACCTGCCGATCGTCGCGGGGCTCGCCGGCCCATCGACCGACGCCGCGGTCCGCCAGGCCCAGGACTTCAAGGCCGCCGGCGCCGACGCGCTGCTGGTCTTCCCGATCCCGGCCTACCTGAGCCAGCCCCTGAACCCGGACGTTCCCGTGCTGTACCACGCACGGATCGCCCAGGTCGGGCTGCCGCTCATCCTCTTCCAGCTGCAGCCCGCGCTGGCCGGCGTGAACTACGACGCCGACGTCCTCGAGGCGATGGTCCGGGTCGATGGCGTCGTCGCCATCAAGGAGGCGTCGTTCGACGCCCGCCGGTTCGTCGACACCGCCCGGTTGCTCGAGCACCTGCCCAAGAAGATCACGCTCCTGACCGGCAACGACAACTTCATCCTCGAGTCGTTCCTGCTCGGCGCGACCGGTGCCCTCATCGGGTTCGGTGCCGTGATGACCCGCGAGCAGGTCGACATGATCCGCGCCTGGCAGGACGGCCGGACCGACGAGGCGATGGCCCTCGGACGACGCGTCCAGCGGCTGGCCGACGTCGTGTTCGCCGCGCCGGTGGGCGACTACCGCGTCCGGCTGAAGGAGTGCCTGCGGATCCTCGGCGTGCTCGAGTCGGCGACGGTGCGACAGCCGCTTCTGCCGATCTCCGACGCCGAGCGCGAGCACCTGACGGCCGTCCTGAAGGAGGTCGGACTGCTCACGCCGACCACCGCGCCCGCCCTCGTCTGATCCCCGGTCACTGGAGGAGAGCATGGCCACGGAGCCTACGGACGTCCTGATCGTCGGCGCGGGTGCCTCGGGTGGCGTCGTCGCGAAGCGATTGGCGGAGGCCGGCTTCGGTGTCGTCTGCCTGGAGCAGGGCGATTGGCTCGACCGCGCCGATTACCCGGGCAACAAGCTCGATTGGGAGCTGAAGGCGCGCAAGGACTGGGCGACCAGCCCGAACATCCGCGGGCTCGAGCGCGACTACCCGATCGTCGAGGACGACACCCCGGTCTCGCCCCTCATGTACAACGCCGTGGGCGGCTCGACGATCATCTTCGCGGGTGCCTGGCCGCGCGCCCTGCCGTCGGACTTCCGGGTCCGCTCGCTCGACGGCGTGGCCGACGACTGGCCGATCGACTACTTCGAGCTGCTGCCCTACTTCTACCGGACCGACCGTGATTTCGGCGTATCCGGTCTGCCCGGCGATCCGGCCTACCCGCCCGATGCCGAGGACGCGCCGATGCCGCCGCTACCGATCGGGTCGGCCGGGCTCAAGGTCGCGCGCGGCATGACCAAGCTCGGCTGGCACTGGTGGCCCGAGTTCAACTCGATCAACTCGGTCGCCTACGACGGCCGCCGGCCGTGCGTCCAGCGCAGCACCTGCCAGTCCGGCTGCAACGAAGGTGCCAAGGCCTCGGCCGACCTGACCCACTGGCCCAAGGCGATCGCCAAGGGGGCGCAGCTCGTGACCGGTGCCCGCGTCCGCCGCATCGAGACGGATGCCAAGGGCCTCGCGACGGGGGCCACCTGGATCGACCGCGACGGAGCCGAGCACTTCCAGCCCGCCCGGGTCGTGGTCGTCGCGGCCAACGCGATCGGGACGCCGCGGCTGTTGCTGCTGTCCGCCAGCCCGCGGCACCCCGACGGCCTGGGCAACTCGTCGGGCCTGGTCGGCAAGCGGCTGATGATGCATCCCTTCGCCAACGTCGCCGGGCTGTTCGAGGACCCGCTGATGAGCTGGCAGGGGCAGTTCGGCGACCTCATCGAGTCGCTCGAGTTCTACGAGACCGACGAGAAGCGGGGCTTCGTCCGCGGCGCGCGCTGGGGCCTGGCCCCGACCGGCGGCCCGATCAACACCGCCCTCCCGAGCCGCGCCGGCGAGCAGATCTGGGGCGCCGACCATCACGCCCACGTCCGGACGCATCTCGGCCACGGCGCCAACTGGGGCCTCTTCGCCGAGGACCTGCCCGACGAGGCGAACCACATCACGATCTCGCCGACGGTCACCGATTCATCGGGCATCCCGGCGCCCGAGGTGCACTACACGATGGCCGACAACGCGCGCCGCATGCTCGACTTCCACATCGAGCGGGCGACGGAGTCGATGGAGGCGGCAGGCGCCTACAAGATCGACGTCGACCGGCTGATGCGCTACTCCGGCTGGCACCTCCTGGGGACCGCCCGGATGGGCGATGACCCGACGACGTCCGTGCTGGATCGCTGGAACCGGGCCCACGACGTCCCGAACCTGTACGTCGTCGACGGCTCGTGCTTCGTCACGTCGTCCGGCGTGAACCCGACGTCCACCATCGTGTCGATCGCCTTGCGGGCGGCCGATCACATGGTCGAGACGCGGTTCGAGCAGCAGGTGCCCGTATGAGCGATCGCATGGACACCGACATGCGCACGGAGGTCACCGGCGCGCCAACGGACCTGACCGGTGGCATGCCGGCGACGACCGAGGTACCCGCCACCCTGCGCCTCGACGAGGACGCACGCGCGACGCTCGCCGCCATCGCCGACCACTTCATCCCGGCGGCGGACGGGATGCCGTCGGCGGCCGAGGTCCTCACCGAGGAGCGACTCGCCTTCGTGGTGCGCGCCCGGCCCGACCTCGCCGAGCCGCTCACGGTTGCGCTCCGGCCGGATCTCGGCCCGGAGGTGCGCGCTCGACTGGCCGCGCTCGACGCCGAACCGACCAACCTGTCGGCCCTCCAGCTGACGATCGTCGGCGGCTACTACACCGACAAGCGCGTCCGGGAGCTCATCGGCTACCCGGGCCAGATGGCCATCGAACTGCGCTCATGGGAATACCCCGCCTATCTCGAGGAAGGGCTGATCGATGCCGTGCTGGCCCGCGGGCCCGTGTGGCGTGACCCGGCCACCGGGCAACGCGCCGTCGTGGGCGGCGCCCCGCGGACATACGCGGAGCGCTACTCGGCGACAGCCGATGCGCCCGAAGGAGGACACTGATGGCCGTTATCGCCCCTGATCCGACGGCGTCGTCAGCCCCGGGCTGGCTCGGTTCGTTCGTCCAGGGCTGGGAGCCCGGTACCGGAGAGCTGGTCGAGGACCACGAGCCGGCGACCGGCCGGCTGATCGCGACGGTCCGGGGATCCACGACCGATGACGTCGCGCGGGCCGCGGCGGCGGCGAAGGCCGCCCAGCCAGCGTGGGCCGAGACGAGCTTCCAGGAGCGCGCCCGCATCCTGCGCAAGGCCGCCGACATCTACGAGGCCAACCGCGACGAGTTCGGGACGTGGACGATGCGCGAGACCGGCGCGTCGCACAGCAAGATGCACCACGAGTCGAGCTTCGCCTACGGCGAGATCCTCAGCGCCGCGACGTTGCCTTGGCAGCCCTACGGCTCGCTCGTCCCGACGGCCCAGCAGGGCCGCCTGTCGATGGTCCGGCGCATCCCGGTCGGGGTCATCGGCGCCATCACGCCGTGGAACTCGCCGAGCGTGCTCGGGATGCGCGTCGTCGCCCCGGCGCTCGCCCTCGGCAACGCCGTCGTCCTCAAGCCGGACCCCCAGACGCCGGTCATCGGTGGAGCGATGTTCGAGGCGGTCTTCCGCGAGGCCGGACTGCCCGAGGGCCTGCTCCAGATCGTGGTCGGTGGAGCCGATGTCGGCGAGGCGCTCGTCACCGACCCGAACGTGTCGATGGTGTCGTTCACCGGCTCGACGGCGGCCGGCCGGCGCGTCGGCGAGCTGGGCGGCCGGCTGCTCAAGAAGGTGTCGCTCGAGCTGGGCGGCAACAACGCCTTCATCGTCCTCGACGACGCCGACCTCGAGGCGGCGACGGCCGCGGGTGCCTTCTCGTCCTTCCAGTTCCAGGGCCAGGTCTGCTTCGCGGCCGGCCGCCACATCGTCCACGAGAGCATCGCCGGCGAGTACGTCGACGCGCTGCGGGACAAGGCCCAGCGGCTGCGTCTCGGCGACCCGTATCGCGAGGACGTGCAGCTCGGCCCGATCGTCAACGAGAAGCAGGTCCAGCGCGTCCACGACATCGTCCGCCGCTCGGTGGACGGTGGCGCGCGGCTCGTCACCGGCGGGACGTACGAGGGCCTCTTCTACCAGCCGACCGTGCTCGCCGACGTCACCCAGGACGTGCCGGCGTGGACCGACGAGATCTTCGGACCGGTCGCCCCGGTCACCACGTTCCGGACCGACGAGGAGGCGCTCGCGCTCGCGAATGCCAGCGACTACGGGCTGGTCGGGGCGGTCTACTCGCGGTCGATCTCGCGCGGGCTGGGGATCGCGACCCGGATCAAGGCCGGGATGGTCCACGTCAACGACGGCACCCTCAACGACGAGGCGACCATCCCGTTCGGTGGCTCGGGCCTGTCGGGCAACGGCAGCCGCTACGGCGGCGAGGCGAACCTCGACAACTTCACCGAGTGGCAGTGGGTGACCGTGCGCGACCAGCCGCCGACGTTCCCGTTCTGATGGCATCGATCACCGAGGTCGCCCGCCTGGCGGGCGTCTCGATCGCGACCGCCTCGCGCGTCGTCTCCTCCGCCGACTACCCGGTCAGCGCGGCGACCCGGGCGCGCGTGCTCGTTGCGGCTGAGACGCTCGACTACGTCCCGAACGCCCTGGCGCGCGGGCTGCTCAAGAGCCAGATCCCGGTCGTCGCGGTCATCGTCCACGACATCACCGACCCGTATTTCGCCGAGGTCGTCCGCGGCGTGGAGGATGCCGCCTCGCCGGCCGGCTATCTCGTCATCACCTGCAGCTCGGAGCGCGATGCCGAGCGTGAGACGTCGTACGTCCGGCTGCTGCGCTCGATGCGTGCCGCGAGCGTGATCTTCGCCGCCAGCGGGCTCGACGACCCGGAGCGGAACCAGGAGCTGCACAAGCACCTTGCCGCGATGCGCGCCGACGGCGCGGCGGTCGTCCATCTGTCGCCGCATGCGCTGGGCGATGCCGATGTCGGGGTCGACAACGCCGGCGGCATGGCCAGCATGGTGGCCGCGCTCGTCGCGCTCGGTCACCGGCAGATCGCCTTCCTGGCCGGCCCGTCGTCGCTCATCGTGGCCAGGGCCCGGCTGGCCGGCTATCGCCGAGGCCTCGAGCAGGCCGGGATCGCGTTCGACGAGCGCCTGGTGGTGCACACGAGCTTCGACAAGGACGGCGGCGCCCTCGGCGTCGACACGCTCCTCGCCGGCCCGGCATCGTTCACGGCCGTCAGCTGCGCCAACGACCCCCTGGCGATGGGTGCGCTCGCCCGGTTCGCGGAGCTCGGGATCGACGTGCCGGGGCAGGTGTCGGTGGCCGGCTTCGACGACGTGCCCGTCGCGGCGATCACCTCGCCGAGCCTGTCCACCGTGCGGCTCCCGCTCCGCGAGATGGGGCGCCGAGGCTTCGGCGAGGCGGCGCGTGTCCTGGGTGGGGAGGACCTCGTGAGCGCGGTCCTCCCGACGGAGCTCGCGATGCGCGCCTCGACGGCCGCGCCGGCGACACTCGCCCTGGGATCGCTCCCCGAGCGGGTCGGCGCATGAGCGGCTCACTCGCCGACCGCGTCGTGCTCGTCACGGGCAGCAGCCGGGGGATCGGCGCCGAGATCGCGGCCAAGGCCGCGGCCGAGGGTGCCGTCGTGGCCGTCCACTACCACCGCTCGCGCGACGGCGCCGAGCGGACGCTGGAGCGCGTGCGCGAGACCGGTGGCGACGGCGACGGCTTCGCGGCCGACCTCGCCGATGGCGCGCAGGCCGAGCGCCTCGTGGCGTCCGTGATCGAGCGCTTCGGCCGCATCGACGGCCTCGTCAACAACGCCGGGACGACGCAGGTCGGACCCTTCCTCGAGATCCCGCCCGCGGAGTGGGAGGACGTCATCCGGACCGACCTGACGGCGGCGTTCCACACGTGCCGCGCCGCCCTGCCGTCGATGGTCGAGCGCGGCAGCGGGTCGATCGTCAACATCGCGTCGCGTCTCGGCCAGATGGGCATCACCGAGACCGCCGCATACAGCGCCGCGAAGGCCGGCCTGATCGGGCTCACCCGCTCGCTCGCCCGCGAGTTCGGCCCGACGGGCGTCCGCGTCAACGCCGTCGCCCCGGGCATGACCGTGACCGAGATGACCGCTGAGCTGCTCGACTCCGAGACGGGTCGAGCGCGGCTCCGCGACATGCCGCTCGGGCGGTACGGCCGGGCCGACGAAGTCGCCGAGGCCGTCATCTTCCTGCTGTCCGATGCGTCGAGCCTGTTCCTCGGCCAGACGCTCAATCCGAACGCCGGCGGGTACATGCCGTGAGCAAGGTCATCGACGTCCGCGCGGCCGTCGGGCTCGTGCGCGACGGGAGCACGGTCCTCATCGGCGGGTCCGGCGCCGGCCACGCCGTCCCGCAGCGCTTCATCGATGAGCTGGCCGCCGTCTTCACGGCGGAGGGCCGCCCGCGCGACCTGACGACGGTCCGCATCGTCGGCATCGGCGACTTCGCCGACCGCGGCTTCTCCCAGCTGGGCCTGCCGGGCCTGATGCGGCGGACGATCGGCAGCAACATCGGCAACGAGCCGCGGCTGGGTGCGCTGGTCGAGGCGAACGAGATCGAGTCGTACTCGTTCCCGCAGGGCGTGCTCTCGCAGCTCATCCGCGAGATCGCGGCGGGTCGCCCGGGGCTCGTCACGCACGTCGGCCTCGGCACGTACGTCGACCCGCGCCAGACCGGCGGCAAGCAGAACGCGCGAACGACCGAGGACCTGGTCGAGGTCGTGACCCTGCGCGACCGGGAGTGGCTGCTCTTCCACGCCTTCCCGATCGATGTCGCCGTCATCCGCGGGACCACGGCCGACGAGGACGGCAACGTGACGATGGAGGGCGAGGCGCTCCAGGGCGAGATGCTGGCCATGGCCATGGCGGCCCGCAACAGCGGCGGCATCGTCATCGCCCAGGTCCGCCGCCTGGCGCGCCGGGGCAGCCTGCCGCTGCGCGACGTGAAGGTTCCGGGTGCCCTCGTCGACCACGTCTTCGTCGACCCCGATCAGTGGCAGACCTACATCACCCAGGACTCGCCGTACTACGCGGGCGCGCATCCGCAAGCCGGTCACCGACGAGCCGCCGCCACCGCTCGACGTGCGCAAGATCATCGCGCGCCGCTCGCTGCTCGAGTTCCCGCGCGGGGCCATCTGCAACCTCGGGTTCGGCATCAGCCAGCTCATCGGACGGGTCGCCTGGGAGGAGGGCATCACCGACGAGCTGGTGCTGACCGTCGAGCAGGGCATCTTCGGCGGCGTGCCGGTGGCCGGCAACGAGGGCGGGACCGGCTTCAACTACCAGGCGATGATCGACCAGCCCTACATGTTCGACTTCTACGATGGCGGCGGGCTCGATGTCGCCAGCCTGTCGTTCGCCGAGGTCGACGCCGAGGGCAACGTCAACGTGCACGCCTTCGAGGGTCGGGTCCGCGGTCCGGGCGGCTTCCCGAACATCAGCGCCCGGACGGGCAAGATCAACTTCGTCGGGACGCTGACCGCGCAGGGCCTGCGCATCGATATCGACGACGGCGTCCGCATCGCCGCGGAGGGCAGCCTCCAGAAGTTCGTTCCGAAGGTCCGCGAGATCTCGTTCAACGGGCAGCTCGCCCGCGAGCGCGGGCAGCAGGTCCGGTTCATCACCGAGCGGGCGGTGTTCGCGCTCGAGGCTGACGGCCTCGTCCTGATCGAGGTCGCGCCGGGCATCGACGTCGAGCGCGACGTGCTCGGCCAGATGGGCTTCCGGCCGAGGGTGGCGGACGAGCTGCGGCCGATGGACCGCCGGCTGTATGCGAAGGGTCCGATGGGTCTCGCGGCCGACTTCGCGGCGGCCGCCCGATGACCGAGCTGATCGCCCTCGAGCTGGGGCGTGTTACCCACCTCGAGCTCGTCAACCCGCCGCTCAACCTCGTGACGCGCGACCTGCTCGAGGAGCTGTCGGCTGCGCTCGCGACGATCGCCGCGGCAGCGGCCGGTGACGTCCGGGCGGTCGTGGTGAGCGGCCGTGGCGAGCGGGCGTTCTCGGCCGGCTCGCACGTCGGCGAGTTCGAGGAGCAGCGGGGCCCGGGCGGCCGCGAACGACACGCCCTCGAATCGGGCACGGCCAGCAGCTGGCCGAGCTGCCGATGCCGACCATCGCGGCGATCGAGGGCAACGCGCTCGGCGGCGGGCTCGAGCTCGCGCTGTGCTGCGACATCCGCGTCGCGTCGGAGCGCGCTCGGCTCGGGTTGCCCGAGGTCCGTCTTGCGGTCACCCCGGGTGCCGGCGGAACCCAGCGGCTGCCGCGGGTCGTCGGTGCGGCACGGGCCAGGGAGCTGATCCTGACCGGCCGCGTGCTCGATGCCGCCGAGGCGGAGCGCATCGGCCTGGTCCACGAGGTCGTGCCGGCCGGCGACGCCGTGGCCCGGGCGACCGCGATCGCCGAGGAGATCGCCCAGCGCGGGCCACTTGCCGTCCGCGAGGCCAAGCGACTGATCGACCTGGCGACCGAGACGGACATCGACACCGGCCTCGCAGCCGAGCTCGACGCTTCGGATCGAGTCTTCGCCAGCGACGACATGCTCGAGGGCGCGACGGTCGTTCTTCGAGAAGCGTGATCCGGACTACCGCGGCCGATGAGGCCAGCCAACGATGAAGGAGTACTGCCGATGAGCGACGTCGGACGATTCGGGGTCTTCCTGCCCTCCTATGTCTGGGAGGGCGACGGACCGGAGCGGGCGCGGGGCATCAAGGCCTTCGCGCGGACCGTGGAGGAGCTCGGCTTCGACTCGCTGTTCATCACCGACCACCTGCTCGTGGGCAAGCGGTTCTACTCGGTCAACTGGCTCGAGCCGCTCATGGCGCTCGGGGTGGCGGCCGGGGTGACCGAACGGGTCCGGCTCGGGACGTCGATCCTGATCATGCCGCTGCGCAACCCGGTCCTGCTCGCGAAGGAGCTCGCGACGCTCCAGTTCCTGTCCGACAACCGGATGATCCTGGGCGCCGGCGTCGGCTGGAACGACGCCGAGTACGAGGCGGTCGGCGTGCACAAGACGGAGCGCGGCAAGCGGACCGACGAGATGCTCGACATCATGCTGCCGCTGCTCGAGGGCGAGACCGTCACGTACCACGGCCGCTACTACTCGGTCGATGACGTCTTCATCGAGCCGCGGACCGGGCAGCGTCCGCCCGTGTGGGTCGGCGGTGGCTCGCAGCTCGCGAACCCGAAGTCACCCGACGTCCCGAAGTTCGTCGAGTCGGTCAAGGCGCGCACGCTTCGCGCCGACGGCTGGATCCCGCGGCCGACATGCCCGCCGCCCGACATCCGACGCGACTGGGACGAGCTGCAGGCGTTCTTCCGCGAGAACGGCCAGGACCCGAGCGAGCTGTCGGTCGCCCACGAGAACTTCCTCCACCTCGTGCTGACCAACGATCCGCAGAAGGCGCGTGAGGAGCAGCACCGCGCGTTCCTCAAGGTGATGAGCGGCGAGCGCGGGCCGGACTACCTCGAGACGGTCTACCTGTTCGGGACGCCCGACGAGATCGTCGCGTCGCTGCAGGCCCGCGTCGATGCGGGGGTGGAGCAGTTCATCCTCCACACGATGACCCCGGATCCGGCGCAGCTCCAGCAGTGGGTCGACCACGTCATCCCGAACGTGACGTTCCCCTCTGCCGGACCCGTGCGCAAGCCGAATCCGGGACCGGGTCGCCGTGGCCTCGTGACGCGCCAGGTCGCGCTGATCGGCAAGCCGCTCAAGCGACGGCATTCGCAGATCATGCACGACGCGGCGTTCGACGCCGCGGGGATCGACGCGCGCTACGTGCTTCGGGAGATCGAGCCGGACGACGTCGAGGGGGTCGTCGCGGACGCCCGCGGGCCCGAGTGGCTCGGTCTCGGCGTCACGGCACCATACAAGCAGGTCGTGGCCGGGCTCGTCGACGAGGTCGAGGGTGACGCCGAGGCGATCGGCGCCGTCAACAACGTCGTCCGGACCGAGGATGGCCGGCTGATCGGCTTCAACAGCGACGCGCCGGGCTTCCGGGCGGCGGTCGAGCTGGCGATGGGCCGGTCGCTGAAGGGTGTTCACGTTGCCGTGGCAGGAGCGGGTGGCGCCGCCCACGCGGTCGTCTATGCGTGCCTCGTCGCCGGCGCGACTCGCGTCGACGTGGCGAGCCGCGATGGCGGACCCGCGACGGCCCTCGTCGAGCGGTTCTCGGATGTCGGCAAGGGCCGTCCCCTCGACTTCGAGCTCGGCGACCCGGTGTTCGTGGATGCCCTCCGCTCGGCGGACCTCGCTGTCAACGCGACGACCGTCGGGATGATCGACCCCGGGATGACGATCGAGGTCGACGCCCTGCCAGGCCACGCCACCGTGTTCGACCTCGTCTACGTCCCGGCCGAGACGCCGTTGCTGGCGGCGGCACGCGCGCGCGGTCTGCGGGCCGCGAACGGCTCGGAGATGCTCATCCAGCAGGCGGCCATCGCGTTCGAGCGCTGGACCGGCGTCGGGGGCATGGCCGACGTCATGCGCGAGGCGGTGGCCCCGCTCCTCGCCGACGCGACCGTCACGGCCTGACGGGATGCGCGTCGCCGTGACCAAGCCCGGAGCCATCTACACCGTCGGCCTGAACTACGACGGGCCCGACGCCGCGCCGCGCCCTGAGCGACCGCTCATCTATGGCAAGGCGCCGTCATCGGTGGTCGGCGAGGACGCGACGATCTCCTGGGACCGCTCCCTGACGGGCAATGTCGACGCGGAGGTCGAGCTCGGTGTGGTCATCGGTGCAGACGGCGGGATCTTCGGCTTCACGATCGTGAACGACGTCTCGTCGCGGGATGCGTGGCTGGACGGCGACCAGTGGCTGCTCGGCAAATCGATGCCCGGCTTCTGCCCGGTCGGACCGGTGATCGTCACGGCCGACGAGTTCGACCCGGCCGACGTCCGCCTCGGCTGCACCATCAACGGCACGGCGATCCAGGACGGGCGCACGTCGGACATGCGGTTCTCGATCGCTGAGGTGATCGCGTACCTGAGCCGGCACGTCCGGCTCGAGCCGGGCGACCTGATCGCCAGCGGGACACCGGCACGGCTGGCCGGCCCGCTCGGTCCCGAACGACACCTGGAGCCGGGTGACGTGGTGACGTGCTGGGTCGAGGGAATCGGGGAACTGACGACGACTGTGGCGTGACCGCCACGCGATGAGGAGAGCCAGATGAAGCGACCGACCGTGTTCCTGGGTGAGATGACGAACCCCGAGGTCGAGGCCTTCGTGGCCGGTCACAAGACGGTCATCGTGCCGATCGGCTCGACCGAGCAGCACGGCCCGCACGGCCCGCTCTCCACCGACACGATCGTCCCGACCGAGGTCGCCCGCCGCGTGGCGCCGAAGGTCGGCGCCGCCGTCGCGCCGTCGATCGGCTACGGGCTGTCGTACCCGCACGCCGGGTTCGCCGGTGTCGTCTACCTGCGCATCCCGACCTTCATGGCGCTCGTCGAGGACTGTCGCCGTCGGCCTGGCGACGATGGGCTTCCGCACGATCGTGTTCCTCAACGGTCACTACGACAACACGCTTGCCATCGCGTATGCCTGTGCGAATGGCGGCCGACCGCCTGCCCGCCGGTGTGCGCGCCTTCCCGATCAACTACTGGGACGGGCTGACCGCCGACGAGGCCGCCGAGTTCTTCGGCCCGACGAGCGGCCTGCATGCCAACCGGGCCGAGACGGCGGCGGTGATGGCGGTCGACGAGGGTCTCGTCGACATCGACAACGCGAACGCCGAGATGCCGCCGTTCCCCGAGGTCGGCAGCCCGGCCGGCGTGCATACCGCGTTCTTCTTCTCGACACCCGGCTCGGTCTATCGCGCGACGCGATCGGGCACCTGGGGCGATGCCCGCGAGGCGTCGGTCGAGTACGGCCTGCGCTACCTCGATGTCGTGGAGGCGGCCACGCTGCGGATGCTCGAGGACGTCGACAAGACGTTCGAGGCGATGCCGCCGCGCTAGGGGCGTCAGCCTCCGACCCAGACTCCATCGCGCATCACCCGGCGGACCCCAAGCTCCACGTCGAGCTCGACGAGGTCGGCGCGCTGACCGCTCTCGAGCCGGCCGCGATCGGTGATCCCGAGCAGGCGCAGCGGGTTCCGGCTGGCGGCCGCGACCGCGTCGGGCAACGACAGACCGGCCGCCACGACGGTTCGTACGGCGTCGTCCAGTGCGATCACGGAGCCGGCCAGCGTCGTCGTTCCCGCCAGCGTCGCTCGCCCGTCACGGACCTCGACGTCGAGATCGCCCATCCGTCCACGCCCGTCGCCCGTGCCGCCGAGCGCGAGTGCGTCGCTGACGAGAAGAAGGCGATCGGGCGCCTTGAGGCGGGCGATCAGCTCGAACAGCGCCGGGTGGACGTGGATCGCCGTCGGCGATGAGCTCGACATAGGTCGCGTCTTCGAGCAGGGCGACGAGGGCCAGCCCCGGCGCCCGATGGTCGACCCCGGTCATCGCATTGAAGAGGTGGGTCGTCGACGTGGCGCCGGCGGCGTACCCGGCTCGGGCCTCGTCGAGGTCCGCCGCCGAGTGCCCCAGCGAGACCGCGATCCCCCGATCGCGGAGCCACGAGACCAGCTCGAGCGCGCCCGGCAGCTCCGGCGCGACGGTCAGCAGCCGGAGCCCGTCGGCGAGCGCGTCGAGCGTCGGCGCCGGCACGCCCGCGGGGGCTCGCAGGTGGGCCGCGTGGTGCGCGCCGCGTCGCGCCTCGGCGAGGAACGGCCCCTCGAGGTTGAACCCGAGCGGCGACGCTCCGTCGGCTGGGGCGGCCGGCATCCACGCCCGGACGCGATCCGCGAACGCGCCGAGCTCATCGAGCGGGGCGCTGACCGCGGTCGGCAGGAAGGAGGTCACCCCACGACGGAGCAGTGCCCGGGCCATGCCGTCGAGCGCGGTCGCATCGCCCATAGCGTCGTGGCCGCCCCAGCCGTGGACATGGACATCGACGAAGCCGGGCGAGATGTACGGACCCGCGCCGTCTCGCCCCTCGTCCAGGCTGACCGCCGTGATCCGGCCGCCCTCGATCGAGAGCCGGCCGCTCGCGACGCGGTCGTCGAGGACGAGCCGCCCGGTGACCTCGAGGGTCCCGGTCACGGCGAGCCGACCGACTCGCGGGCCGGCCGTGGCTTGTTGGCATCCGCCTGCTCGGCCCCGTGGATCGCCGCGCCGATGGCCCCGGCCCAGGTCCCGAGCTCGGCGGCGACGATCGTGACCGAGTCGAGCGAGGTCGTATGGACCCGCCGTTGCAGCTCGTCGCGGATCGGCCCCATCAACAGGTCAGTGGCCGCGGCCACGCCGCCGCCCAGGACCACCCGGTCCGGCGTCATGACGGCGATCATGCTGGCGATGCCGATCCCGAGGTAGCGGCCGATCTGGGCGATGCCGTCGACGGCCCGCGGGTCGCCGGCCCGTGCCCGCTCGATGGCCTCCTCGGCGGTCGCCGTCCCGCACCGCGTCGGCGATCTGGTCCGCCCGCGCGAAGGCCTCAAGGCAGCCACGGTTGCCGCAGCCGCACCACGGCCCGTCGGGGTCGATCGTCTGGTGGCCGAGCTCGCCGCCCGTCCCGTCGTGACCCTGGTGCACGCGGCCATCGATGGCGATGACGCCACCGATGCCCGTCCCGAGCGTGAACCCGATCATCGACGACGCCTCGCGGCCGGCACCGAGGCGGAGCTCGGCGAGGCCGAACGCCCGGGCGTCGTTGATCAGCCACGCCGGCACGCTTGAGCGCCTCGGCGACGGGTCCCGCCACGGGCTTGCCGGCCCACGCTCCGGGCACGTTCACGAGGAAGCGGGTCGTGCCGGCCAGCCGGGTCGTACAGGCCCGGGACGCCGATGCCGGCCGTGCCCGCGCCGGGCGAGCGCCGCATGGCGTCGGCCGCCGACCTCGGCGAGACGCCCGATGACGGCGTCGGGCCCGTCGGCGGACGGGGTCGGCACCTGGTCGCGATCGATCACCTGCCAGCCGGCATCGTCGTGCTCGACGACGACGACCTTGATGTTCGTGCCGCCGAGGTCGAGCCCGAGGTGGCGGCTCGTCGACCGACGGTCGCTCGCCTCCATCAGGTCTCGCCGGTCACCCGCGTGTAGGCGGCGGCGACCACCACGATGATCGCCCCGTACAGGATCTGGCGGACGGCTTCCGGGTAGCCGCAGCGACGTCAGCAGGGCGGTGATGACGGTCAGGATCAGGGCGCCGACGATCGTCCCGCCGTAGCCGCCGCGTCCGCCCATGATCGACGTGCCGCCGATGACCGCGGCCGCGACCGACGGCAGGACATAGCTGTCGGCGAGCGTCACGCTCGCGACGTTGGTCAGGCCCGAGATGAGGAACCCGGCGATGCCGGCCAGCACGGCCGAGATCACGTACAGGACGATCAGCACCTGCCACGCCCGCGCTCCCGAGAGGCGTGCCGCGATCGGGTTGTCGCCGACCGCGTAGAGCATCCGGCCATAGCCCGTACGGCGCAGGCCGAGCAGGATCAACGCGGCCACCGGCACGAACACCGCGAAGCTGTACGGGATGAAGCCGAACAGCGTGCCGGTCCCGAGCTGCCGCAAGCTGGCCGGCACACCTCCGCCGGTCTGGACCATCACGATCTGCCAGACGTTGGCGAGCCCGAGCACGACGAGGCTCATCCCGAGCGTCATGATCAAGGGGTGGACGCGAAAGACGCCGACACCGACTCCGGTGACCAAGCCGGCCAGCGCCGCGATGAGGAGCGCGATCGCAAGGCCGGGAACAAGGCCCTGTCCGCCGACCAGCGTCGCCAGCACGAATCCCGTCATCGATGCGACGGCGCCGACCGACAGGTCGATGCCGCCGGTCAGCATGGCGATCGTCTGACAGCCGGCCAGGATGGCCAGGGGGACGGCCGACCGAAGGATCGTGCCGGCCCAGTTCGTAGAGACGATGCCCGGTCGCGCCAGCTCGCTGACAACGACCAGCACGCCGAGCAGGACGAGCAGCGGGATCATGGGGCGGTCGCGGAACAGGCGGCGCCATGCGCTCGCGCCGAGCCACGGGTTCCGCGTGGTCGCGTTCTCGACGGCGCTCATGCGCGCTCCCTCCGGAGCTGGATCAGCGTGCCGATCATGACCACCGCGATGAGGATGACCCCCTGAGCGACCGTGGCCAGGTTGGTATTCAGCTTGAGGAACGTCATGTCGGTCCTGATGAGCGACAGGATCATGACCGCCACGATCGGCCCGACGACACCGCCCCGACCACCGGCCAGGCTGACACCGCCGAGCACCACCGCCGCGACGCTCAGCAACGTGTAGGGCCCGGGGACGGGCGTGCCGATGCCGGTGCTGGCCGTCAGGCTCAGCCCGGCCAGCGCGGAGAAGAGTCCGCCCAGCATGTAGGCGATGACCTTGGTCTTGCCGACCGACACGCCGCTCCGGAACGCGGCCAGTGGGTTGCTGCCGATCGCGTAGAGCGAGAGCCCGAGCCTGGACCGGCGGATCGGGAGCCAGATCACCGCGACGACGACGATCAGCACGACGGCCGCCTTGGGGATCCACTCGTTGCCCACCGAACCGAGCACGAGATCCCGCAGCCACTTCGCCGAGCCACCACCCGGCGTCCGCAGCACGAGCAGGGCACAACCCGCCCAGACGAAGGCCATCGCCAGCGTCACGACGATGTCAGGGACCCGCGTGAGGACCACGAGCCCGCCGTTGACGGCGCCGAGGACGAGGCCGAGCAACAGGACGCCGACGACGACGAGGAACGCGACCTCCTCCGGCTGGCCCATCATCAGCGACGCGCCCACGACGCTGGTCAGCGCCATCATCGACCCGAGGGAGAGGTCGATCCCGCCGGCGATCACGACGACCGCCTGGGCGACCGCCGCCAGCGCCAGCGGCAGCACCGAGATGGCGAGTCCCTGGATGCCGGTCACCCCGTAGGTCGGCTGGATCGTCCTGGTGAACCCGAGCAGCACGAAGAAGAACGCGATCAGGCCGAGGGTCCAGCCGTTGCGCCGGATCCAGCCCATGGCTGCGTCCGCCGGTCGACCGCGGGTGCCGTCGAAGGTCGGGCTCGCCGCGCTCATGCGGCGGTCCCGGGATCGCCCGGCCGCGGTCGATCAGCGGCCAGCTCGTCGGCGGACGCGGCGACCACCTCGGCGGCCACATCCTCGGGCAGCACCTCGCCGGAGCGGAGGTTGTACGCCGCCCGGAGCAGGGTGGGCTCGTCGGCATCCGCTGCGTCGATCTCGGCCACGACGCGTCCGCCGAAGATGACGATCGCCCGGTCGCACGCGAGCTGGACCTCCTTCAACTCCGACGTGTACAGGAGGACCGCCGCACCTGCGCTCGCAAGATCGCGAAGCAGCACGTAGATCTGGTGCTTGGTGCGGATGTCGATCCCGCGCGTCGGATCGAAGCAGAGCATGGTCTTGACGCCGCCCGCCACCCAGCGGGCGATCGTGACCTTCTGCTGGTTGCCGCCCGACAGCCGCCGCACCTCGCGCGCGGCGCGCGTGTCGATCTGCAGCGTCGTGATGGCTCCGTTGACCTTCTCCTGCTCGGCGCCCAGGTTGATCGGTCCCCACCGGCCGATCCCCGCCGAGAACGGCAACGCGATGTTCTCTCGCACCGAGCGCTGCATCAGCAGCGCCTCCGCCCGGTCGGCGGCGACGTAGACGAGCCCGGCGCGGATGGCGTCGGCTGGATGGCGGAACGAGACCCGGGTCCCATCGACGAGCAGCTCGCCACCGTCCGGGCGCTCGGACCCCGCCAGAACGTCGAAGAGCTCGTCCTGGCCCTGGCCCTCCAGGGCGACGACACCGAGGACCTCGCCGGCGTGAAGGTCGAACGAGACGTCGTGAAGCTTCGTGCCCTCAGCGATGTTGTGCGCCGTCAGCCGAGGCGTGGCGGTGCGCTCGCCACCAGCCGCGCGCCCTTCGGCGGCCGACATGTCCTGCACGATCTCCCCAAGCATCAGCTCGACGATCCGATCCTCCGAGCCCGGGGTGACGTCGACGACGCCGACGGTCGCGCCCTCGCGCAGGACGGTCGCCCGGTCACACACGGCCGCGATCTCGATCATGCGGTGGGAGATGAAGATGACCGCGCGGTCACTCAGGCGCTGCCGGCCGACGACCTCGAGCACCCGTTCGGTGAGGTTGGCGGGGAGTGCGGCGGTCATCTCGTCGAGCAGCAACACGGCCGGCTCGATGGCCAGGGCGCGAGCGAGGTCGATGATCCGCAGGGACGCCAGTGGCACGTGACGTGCCAGGTCCGACATGTCGAGGTCGGTGAGGCCGAGTTCGGCAAGCCAGTGGCGGAATGGCTCGACGGGGGTAGCGGTCAGGCGCAGGTTGGCCCGGATGTCGAGGTCCGGGATGAGCGCCGGTTCCTGGTACACGGAGATGATGCCGCCGCGCCGGGCCTCGGCTGGAGATCGGGCGACCCACGGCTTGCCGCGGACGGTGATCGATCCGCTATCCGGCTGGATGGCGGCGGTCAGGATCTTGACGAGCGTGCTCTTCCCGGCGCCGTTCGCACCCATGAGCGCGTGGACCTCGCCCGGCCGCACCGCCAGGGATGCGTCGCGCAACGCGACGACCGCGCCGTAGGTCTTGGCGATCCCAGTCGCTTCAAGCAGCAGGTCGGTGGCGACGGTCATCCGATCCTCAGTATGCGGCGAGGGGACGCCGGCGGTGCCGACATCCCCTCGCGATCCGGACTAGTGGGCGTGGTCGATTACGCCTCGCCCGGGCCCTTGCAGGCAACGGCCTGCTCCGGCGTGTACGAGGTGTAGCCCTCGATCTCGAGACCGAGCGGCCAGAGCGGGTCGAGCCCGTCGACCTGCCACGACTCGAGCATCTGCTTGCCCGCGTCCGACGTGTTGTCGGCGAGGACCGGCTTGAGCAGGACCGTGTTCGGCTTGGGCGCCGTCGAGTCCGTCTCGACGGTCTCACCGCTCAGAAGCTTGATCGCCAGGTTGACGCCAGCCCCGCCGACCGCCGCGGTGTTGGTCACCGCTGCGCCCTCGAGGCCGTCCTCGGTGAGGAGCTGGTTGACGAAGGCGCCGAGGTCGGCACCCACGATCGGCTTGAAGTCCTTGGTGTTGGCCTTGGCGGCATCAACGACCATCGAGTCCATGCCGGAGGTCCAGACACCGGCGATGCCGTCCCACTGGCCGCTCGACATGAAGTCATTGGCAAGGGTCGTCGCCTGGGCGGGATCCCAGCCTGTGTGCACGCCCTCGGGACCGGGCAGGATCTCGATGCCCGGATAGTCCGCGAGGACTTCGTTGAAGCCGGTGTGGCGGTCCGTGTCGGCCGGGTGGCCGGCGAAGCCGCGCGTGTACCAGACCTTGCCCGAGCCGCCGATCTTGTCGAACAGCCACTTGGCGCCGAGCTTCGCGTACTCGATCTGGTTGTTGTAGAGGTTGTAGGTGTCGGCGTGGTTGACGAACGCGTCGACCGAGATCGTCTTGATGCCGGCAGCGTTGGCCTCTTCGAGGGCAGGCGTGAGGGCATCGGGGTCGTTCGGGTTGAACACGATCGCGTCGACGTCCGCGGCGATCAGGTCGCGGATGTCCTGCAGCTGACCGGCCGCATCGGTGTTCCGGTGGGTGGTGACCAGCTCCGAGACCGCGCCGGAGGCGAGCGCCTCGGCCTTGGCGGTGCAGACCTGCTCCTCGCGGAAGCCGTTGCCGACGCCGCCGCCGTTCGAATAGCCGATCTTGAACTGCGTCGCGGCCGACGCGGACGCCGACTCGGACGCGGCCGGCTCGGACGCGGCCGGCGCCGACGCGCTCGGCGCCACTGAGGCAGCCGGCGTCGAGCAGGCGACCGCGAAGACCGCGATCGCTGCCAGGCCGAACAGCCGTGTCTTGATAGATCCCTTGATCATCCGTTCTCCTCCTCGTGCCACGACGCGCCGATCTGGCCGCGTCGTCGTGATGACTGGTTCTCGATCTGGTGCCAATGGGTCGATGCGATCTATCGGCGCCACCTCCTCCGCGGGTCGTCTGTCGTCATCACCCCTCCCTGGCGATGACACGAGCGATCCGTCGCGCGTGCTCGTCATATGCGGCATCGAACAACGCCCGCGAGCGCTCGGCGCCGACGACCGAGGCCCGGGTGATGGTCGGCGGCAGCGCGCCCCGCTCCGCGAGGAGCTGGGCGGTCCGCACCTTGATGCTATTGGCGACGGCGACCGCCGCGAGCGTCGACCCCGGGCCGACCGGGGTATCGACGCCGTCGATGGCGATCAACGCGTCGGCATGTGGTGTGCACAGATCGATGACGAGGTCGGCTTCGTCGGCCAACCGCCGCCCGGACGCGTGATCCGGGTCCCCCGTCGAGGACTGCGCGAGCGAGGTTACCGCGACGACGCGCAAGCCGCGCGCTCGCGCGCCACGCGCCATCTCGACAGGCACCGCGGTCGAACCGCCCACCGAGAAGACCATCATCACGTCCTGCGGCCCGAAATGGAAGTTCGACAGGATGACGTCGGCCAGGCCGGACATCCGCTCGATGGCCATCGCCTGGCGCTGGCCGTTGGCGCCGACGACCTGCGTATGGAAGGTCATCGACAGCTCGACGATCGGGTTGAAGCCGGGATACGAGCCGTAGCGCGGGAACATCTCCTCGACCGGGATGCGTGAATGACCCGTCCCGAACAGGTGGACGAGGCCGTCCGCCGCGATCGCGTCGGCGCTCCACTGGCTGGCCTGCTCCATGGCCGCTTCCTGCGTCGAGGCGAGCCGGTCGAGGACGCCGCGCGCCGCTTCCAGCCAGGCGAGCACCGGGGTGGTCACCATCGTCACCCCTCAGTACGCCCCGCTGCCATCGGCGGCCGGCACCGCAGACTCCGTCGCGACTCCGCTCGCCCGTCGCGCCCGGAAGTGTCGATGATGTCCTTGGTCGCGGTCGCCCCGATGCGGGTGGTGCCGAGCGCCATCACCTCGAGCAGCGCGTCGAGGGTGCGGACGCCGCCCGCCGCCTTGACCTGGATGTGCGGCGACGTGTTCGCCCGCATCAGCCGCAGGTCGTCGTGGGTCGCGCCGCCGGGCGCGAACCCGGTCGAGGTCTTGACGAAGTCGGCGCCGGCCGCCTCGGTCAGCCGGCAGGCGCGGATCTTCTCGTCGTCGGTCAGGTAGGCGTTCTCGAAGATCACCTTGACGATCGCCCCGGACGCGTGGGCGACCTCGACGACCGCGGCGATGTCGGCCTGGACGTCGGCGTCGCGACCGGACTTGAGCGCGCCGATCTGGATGACCATGTCGAGCTCGGTCGCGCCGTCGGTGAGGGCCTGGTGGGCCTCGAACACCTTCGTCGCCGTCGGCTGGCCACCGTGGGGGAAGCCGATGACCGTGCCGACGGCGACGTCGGTGCCGGAAAGGATCGAAACGGCGCGGCGCACGTCCGCCGGACGGACGCAGACCGAGGCGACGTCGTACTCGGCTGCCAGCCGGCAGCCGGCCTCGATGAACGCGTCATCGAGCTCGGGCCGCAGCAGGGAATGATCGATCGCCTTGGCGATATCGCGCTCGGTCAACGTTTCAAGATCGATCGTCGTCACAAGCACTCCGAAGGATCCAGGCGCCGCTCAGGCTGACCCAGCGCAAGGCGGCCGCGAGCACCGGAGCGAGCGCACTCCGATGTGCGTGAGCGAGGGGCGGAGCAGCCAACGCGGCGATGGGTCGGCATCAGCGGCGCCCATCAGTGGCAGTAGGGACGGAGGACGTCGCGGGCGATCAGGAAGCCGTGCTTGACCAGCTCATCGGTCCCTTCGAAGCGACGGTCTTCGTGCTCGATGATGCAGTCGCCTTCGTAGCCCTGGCGGTACAGCTCGCCGTGGACGATCGCCCCAGTCGACCTCGCCGAGGCCCGGGAGGCGCGGGATCTGCCAGCCCATGCCCATCGAGAAGATGCCGCGCTCATACAGGCCGTCGCGGTCGATCATCAGGTCCTTGGCCTGGAAATGGAGGATGTGCGGCCCGAACTCCCTGAGGAACCGCTGGATGTCGATCATCTGGAGGATCAGGTGCGTCGGGTCGAAGTTGAGCCCGATCGTGCCGCCCCACTGCTCGAGGATGCGGCGCCAGATGACGGGGGGTCGTGGCGATGTTGTTGCCGCCCGGCCACTCGTCGTAGCGAGAACAGCATCGGGCAGTTCTCGAGGGTGATCCTCACGCCCGTGGTCGTTCGCGAACTTGACGATGTCGGGCCAGACCTGGAGCGCCTCCTGCCCAGTTCTCGTCCAGGTGCTTGGATGCCGTCGCCGCCCATGAACGTGTTCACCAGCGGGACGTCCATCTTCGCGCGCGGCGACCGATGACCGTGCTTGAGGTGGCCGATGACCTCGGCGCGGTGCTGCGGGTCGGGGTGGAGCGGGTTCGGGTAGTAGCCGAGCCCGGAGATCGCCAGGCCCTTGGCCGAGACCGCGGCGACGATGTCCGTCGCCTGGCTGTCCGAGAGGTTCGCGACGTCGATGTGGGACGTCCCGGCGTAGCGCCGGGTCGGCCCCGTCGACTGCGGCCAGCAGGCGATCTCGAGGCTCTCGAAGCCCGTCGCCGCGGCCCAGTCGGCGACGTCCATGAGCGGCGTGTCCGGGAACGGGGCGGTCAGCAAACCGAGCCTCATGCGCGCGCCTCCACCGGCGACGCATGGCGGGCCGTCGTGCGGTCGACATCGACCCAGCGACCCTCGCGTGCGCTGCGCGCGATCGCCTCGCCGACGAGCATCTCGTCGTGGCCGTCGGCGAACGTGGGGTAGCCGGGCGCGGAGGAGGGTCGCCCGGCTGCCACGTCCGCGTAGACGGCCCGGAAAAGGGCCCCGAACGTGTCGGCGAAGCCCTCGACGTGGCCGCCGGGCAGCGCCGCGGCGGCCTGGCCGGCGGCGCCCATCAGCGCCGGGTTGCGGATGAGCGATCTCGTTGGGCCGGTCGCGGTGGCCGAGCCACAGCCTGGTCGGGCTGCTCGCGAGTCCCACGCCACGGCGCCGTCCGAGCCGTCGATCTCGTAGACGAGCGAGTTCTTCCGGCCGGCGCTGATCTGCGAGATGCTCACCGCGCCGCGCGCGCCGCCCTCGAAGCGGAGCAGGATCGTGGCCGTGTCCTCGGTCCCGATGCCGCGCTCGACGCTGTCGCTGGCGCGCTCGGTCGAGAACGTCTCGACCGGCCCGGTCGGCTCCTGGCGCGTCGCGATGAACGTGGCCAGGTCGGCCATGACCGCCGTCGACGTGCCGGCCGGTCACGAAGGTCATCAGGTCGAGCCAGTGCGACCCGATGTCGCCGACCGCCCGCAGCGCGCCGCCGCGGTCCGGCTCGAGCCGCCAGTTCCAGTCGGTCTCGAGCAGCAGCCAGTCCTGGAAGTAGCGGCCGGTCACGAGCCGGACGTCGCCGAGGCCGCCGTCGGCGACGAGCTCGCGCGCGTGCTGGTTGAGCGGGTAGAAGCGGATGTTGAAGTTGACGGCGTTGACCAGGCCGGTCGCCGGCCGCCAGGTCGACGAGCTCCGCGGACTCCGCCGCGGTCATGCGCCAGCGGCTTCTCGCAGACGACGTGCTTGCCGGCGCGCGAGGATCGGCTTGCGTCTGGCTGACGTGCAGGTCGTTGGGCGAGGTGACGTGGACGACGTCGACGCGATCGTCGGCGAGCAGCTCGTCGAGGGACGCGTACGCCGTGGCGACGCCGAGCGCGTCGGCGCGTGCCGCGCCGCGCTCCGGGGTGCTGCCGAGCACGCCGCGGACGCTGCACGCCGATGCGGCGCAGCGCCTCGACGTGGACGGTGCCGATGAACCCGCGTGCCGATGACGGCGGCGCCGACGGTCGCAGCGGTGCTGGCATGCCTGGCTCGAGCCCTCCTCCGGTCGGCGCGCGAGGCCGTCCAGACGGTCCGGCGATGGGTATGCCGTCGAGCGGGTCGACCGCCTGCCGGCGCCGGTCTACGGCGCTGTTCGCTGACGAGATCATCGTACTTTGACATGTCAAGTGCAAAAGTCGTCGACGGGCGGTCGTCCGGCGTATGCATCCCGGCCGTGACCGACCGCCTCGACCCGTCCCGTCCCGCGCCGCTCCCCGACGAGGTGCTCGACGCGCTCGTCGCGGTGCTCGACGAGATCCGGCTCGGGCGGTCGCGCTCGCGCTCCGAGCTCGTCGCACGGACCGGCCTGGGCCGGGCGATCGTCGCCCGGCGCGTCGGCGAGCTGATCGAGCGCGGGCTCGTCGCCGAGGGCGACGTCGGGCCGAGCACCGGCGGGCGGCCGCCGCGCCAGCTCGCCTTCCGGGCGACGCCGGCCACGTCCTCGTCGCCGACCTCGGCGCGACGAGCATCGACGTCGCGCTGACGACGCTCGACGGCCGGATCCTCGGCCATCACGACGAGCCGGCCGACATCGAGGACGGGCCCGAGGCCTGCCTCGAGCCGGGTCGACGAGCTGTTCGCAGCTGCTGCTCTCGACGACGCAGGACGTGCCCGGCCGGCTGTGGGGCATCGGCATCGGCGTGCCCGGGCCCGGTCGAGTTCGGGACCGGCCGGCCGATCTCGCCGCCGATCATGCCCGGCTGGGACGGCTACCCGATCCGCGAGCGGTTCGCCGCCGCGCTACGGCGCGCCGGTCTGGGTCGACAACGACGTCAACGTCCTGGCCCTCGGGGAGTGGCGCTCCGGGGTCGCCGCCGGCCACGACAACGTCGTCGTCGTCAAGATCGGCACCGGCATCGGCGCCGGGATCATCTCCGACGGCCGCCTCCACCGCGGCGCGCAGGGCAGTGCCGGCGACGTCGGCCACATCCAGGTCGTCGACGATCCGGCGGTCGTGTGCCGCTGCGGCAACGTCGGCTGCCTCGAGGCGCTGGCCGGCGGCGCGGCGCTCGGCGCGCGCCGGTGAGGCGGCCGCGCGCGAGGGACGCAGCGCCCGGCTCGGCGCGCCCTCGACCAGCACGGCGACGGTGACCGCCGAGGACGTCGCCCGCGCCGCGTCGTTCGGCGATCCGGTCGCGGTCGCGCTGCTCCAGTCGCCGGCCGGCGGGTCGGCTCGATGCTGGCCAGCGTCGTCAACTTCTTCAACCCGTCGCTGATCGTCATCGGCGGCGGCGTCGCCAACAGCCCGGACCAGCTCCTCGCCTCGATCCGCGAGACCGTCTATCGGCGGTCGCTGCCGCTGGCGACGCGCGAGCTGCTCATCCAGCGCTCGTCGCTGGGCGGGCTGGCCGGCGTGATCGGCGCGTCGGCGATGGTCGTCGACCAGCTCTTCGCGCGCGACGTCGATCGGGCGCTGGCTCGAGGCGGGCGATCCGTCGGGCGCGGCCGGACCTGACCCTCGCTCGCGGCCGGATGAGCGGTGCGGGTCCCGGCGCTCAGCCGCCCGTCACGACCCGATCGCTGAAGTCGCCCGCTGGCCGGGTCCTTGAGGATCAGCTTGTGGCGCCCGTCGGGCAGGATCTCGCGCTTGATGACGCCTGGCCCTCGTAACGTCTCGGGTGACGCCGCGATGCGCGGCGTCGTCGCCGCCGCGCCAGTCGAGCTCGACCGGCTCCCAGCGCTCGGCTCTTCGCCGAGCGGTAGCAGGCGTCCATGACGGCGTTGACGACGTAGCCGTCGTAGAACGTCTCCTGCGGCGCGTCGACCCTCGTCGATGGCGCCGAACATGTCGCTGAACATGTCGACGTAGCCGAGCTCGCGACACCTCGTCGCCGACCGGGAAGAGCCAGCCGGCCGCGGTCTCGGCCTTCTCGGCGACGTAGCCACCGCCGCCGCCGGCGCGTGAACATCTCGAAGCCGGTCCGCAGGAAGTGGTTCATCCAGATCGTGCCGTGCGGTGCCGGCCACCTCGTCGCGCAGGTCCATCCCGCCGCGGAACGTCCAGCTGACCTCGAACTGGCCGATGGCCCCGGACTCGAAGCGGATCAGCGCGATCGCGTTGTCCTCGTCGTCGATCGGGTGGACGAGCGTGTCGGTGTGGCACATCACCTCGACCGGCCGGTTGCCCTTGCCGACGAAGTTGCGGATGATCTCGATGCAGTGGCAGCCGAGGTCGATGATCGCGCCGCCGCCGGTCAGCCGGCCGTCCCAGAACCAGGCCGAGTGCGGACCGGGGTGGGTCTCGCGGGAGCGGACCCAGGTGACGTCGCCGATCGCCCCGCTCTCGACCGCGGCGATCGCCTTGAGCGTCTTGGGCGTGTAGCACGAGGTCCTCGAGGTAGCCGGCGAAGACGCCCGCCTTCTCGACCGACTCGAGCATCCGCTTCGCCTCGTCGGCGGTCCGGCCGAGCGGCTTCGTGCACAGGACCGCCTTGCCCGCCTTGGCCGCCAGGGCGACGGCCTCCTCGTGCAGGAAGTTGGGCAGAGCCGACGACGACGACGTCGGTGTCGGGGTGGTTCGACGGCCGCCCGCGAGGTCGGTGGTCGACTCGGGGATGCCCCATCGTTCGCTGGAAGGCCGCGGCCGCGCTCCTCGCTGCGGGAGTACACGACCTGGACCCGGTCGCGGCTGCGCTGGCCGTGGAGGGTCATCGTGTAGAAGTCGCCGATCAGGCCGGTGCCGAGCATCGTGATGCGATGGCCGTCCAACGGAGGTCCTCCCGAGCGTCGGTGTCGTCCGCGCCGAGCGACGAGATCGCGGCCGGCCACGAGGGCCCGGAGCTTGGCGACGGTCGCCCAGCGAGCGGTCTGGCTGAAGCCGCAGTCGGGGACGAGCGTCGAGCCGCGCCGCGGCGACACCCGGTGGCCAGCACGATGTCGATCCGCTCGGCGACCTCGTCGGCGGTCTCGAGGTAGTAGTTCTTGACGTCGACGATCCCGGCGGCCACGTCCCGGCCCGCCGCCGGCGATCTCGCCGAGCAGCTCGATCTCGGCCATCTCGCGGTTGGCGAACTCGAGCACGAGCTCGTCGACATCGAAGGCGAGCATGGCGTCGAGGACCGGTCGGTACGTCCGCCGGGCGAGCGGTCGGCCGAGGTAGTTGCCAAAGCAGAGGTGAGCACCGAGCCGGACGCGTCCGACCACCGGCGCCACGGCCGCATTGAACAGCGCGGCGAAGTCCGACGGCGCGTCGGGATGGATCGCCGGCGACGGGCTCGTCGATCTGGATGTGGCCGGCGCCCGCAGCCACGAGCGCCTCGACCTCCGAGCGGAGGATCGGCACGAACGCCTGGGCGGCGGCGCTCGCGGTCCGGATAGACCTCGTCCGACCCCGGTCCGCAGCCGGCCCGACAGGGTGTACGGGCCCGGGATCGTCACCTTCAGCGGCCGCCGTGCGCGCGACGCGGCGTAGCGGTATTCGGCGACGACGCCCAGCCCGTCCGGGGCGGCGATCGGCTCGAGGACCTCGAAGCGGTGCTGCTGGTCGTGCCCTCCGGCGCCGAGGAGGCGGTCCGCCGGGAGGGCTTGGACGCCGGTCAGATGCCGGTAGAACTCGGCGGTGAAGAACCCGGCTCGCCGCATCTCGCCGTCGCTGACAGGTCGATGCCGGCATCCTCCTGGTCGCGCAGCGCCAGGTCGACGGCGTCATCGAGCATCTCCGCGAGGTCGGCCGGACCGAACTCGCCCAGCTCCGCGGCGGCGATCCCGGCGACGAACCACGACGGACGCGCGTGGGAACCGACGACGCTGGTGCGCAGTCCGTCGGTCATGCGGCGATCCCTCCATCGATCGAGCCGAACGCGAAGACGCGGGCCGGGTTCACGACGAACAGCCGCCGCCGGATGTCCGGTCCGAGCCCTCGTTCGTCCATCGCCGACGAGAACCCGTCGAGCAGCCACGTCAGCCCGGGCGATCCACCGTACACCGCGTAATAGCCCTGCCGCGCGGCGTCCATGCCGAGGACCACATGGTCGAGGAGGTCGTCCTCGGCCATCGCCGCCAGCAGGTCCAGCGTGCCGTTCGGGGCGTCGCCCCAACGGAACGAGCCGTCGTACTCGAGCGTCGCCCCGGTCGCCGCGATGTCACGGTGATAGCCGCGGTCGACGACCTTGTCGACGTGGCTCAGCGCCACGTGCGCCAGCGGCACGCCGAGGTCGGCCAGACAGCGCGCCTGCTCGAGCGCGCCCGTCCCGCGCTCGCAATGGGTCAGGATCGGCGCCCCCGTCCGGCGGTGGGCGATGGCCGCGGCCTCGAAGACGCGTCGGTCGCGATCCGTCAGGCCGCCGTCGGAGCCGGCGATCTTGATGACCCCGGCCCGGTATGGCGTCCGGACGACGAGCGGCCCGGAATAGTCGTTGGCATCGATGCCATCGCTGATGTCGGCCGCGAACAGGTCGCCCAGCACGTCGACGGCGATGCGCTGCGACCAATGGGCCGGTCCGTAGTAGCGGTCATGGTGGAGCCCGGTCGGGGCGATCACGTGGATGCCCGTCCGGCGGGCGATCTCGGCGAGCATCGACGCATTGCGGCCGGCGTCGCACGGCATCGCATCGACGACGGCGCCCAGCCCGAGCTCGACCGCGGCGCCGACCTCGGTGACCATCGCGTCGACGTCGGACAGATCGAAGTCCGGCTCCATCTGGACGGGTCGACCGCCATCGATGACGAGGTGCTCGTGGGCGTAGGTGATGCCGAGCTGGGCCGGCTCGATGTCGCCCAGGACGGTCCGCACGACGGTCACCTTGGGTTCACGCTCACGGTGTCGGCGATGCGCTGGTCGACACGATCGACCAGCCGCCGTCGATCGCCAGGTACTGGCCGGTGACGGCGCGCGACTCGTCCGACAGGAAGTAGATCGCGGCGTGGGCCACGTCGACCGGCTCGAGCATCGGCCCGGCCAGCGGCTGCTTCCGTGCGGCGTATTCGAGGATGTGCGCATCGGCCGCGGCCCGCGCGGCCATCGGCGTGGCGGTCAGCGACGGAGCGACGAGGTTCACTCGGATGCGATCGTCGATGTAGGTCGCGGCCATCGTCGTCATCAGCGCCGTGAGCGCCCCCTTGGCTGCCGCGTACCCATGTGTCGCGAACAGCTCCGGCACCGGCGCCGTCGTCGTGACGCTGCCGAGCAGCACGACCGATCCGCGCATGCCCGCCGCATCCGGCTCTTGCTCGCGCATGGCCCTTACCACGCGGCCGCAGACGAGGACCTGCGTGCGCAGGTTGAGCGCCGCGGTCGCCTCCCATGCGTCGGCCGTGACGGTATGGATCGGTCCGTCGCCGAATCGGCGGCCGCTGCCGCCGGCGGCCGAGAACAGGCCATCGATCCGGCCGAACCGGTCGAGCGCGGCCGTGACCGCGGCATCGACGGCCAATTCGTCGGCGAGATCCGCCGCGGCCCACGCCCCGTTCGGGAGGCGCTCGCCCAGCGACCGTGCGTTCGCCGCCGTGCGGGAGACGACGAACACGGACGCCCCTTCGGCCGCCGCGCGCTCGGCGGTCGCGGCCGCGATGCCGGTCGACCCGGTGACCAGGACGACCTTCCCGACGAGCCGCGTCATGCGCCCACGGCCGCGATCACGGCACGCCGGCGGGTCGCATCGTCTCCGGTCAGCGCGCCACCCACGCCGACCGCGACGCAGCCCGCGTCGAGGAAGGACCGGACGTTCGTCGCGTCCAGGCCACCGGTCGCGATCAGCTCGATGTCCGGCAGCGGACCGCGCAGCTCGCGCACGTGGCTCGGTCCCAGGCTCGACGCCGGGAAGACCTTGACGAACGTCGCCCCGCTCGACCAGGCGAGGGCGATCTCGGTCGGGGAGTAGGCACCCGGGATGATCGGCACGCCGCGATCCACGGCCAGCTCGATCAGCGCGACGTCCACGATCGGCCCGACCGCGAAGGCGGCTCCGGACGTCAACGCACGATCCAGCCCGGCCCGGTCGCGGATCGTGCCGGCGCCGACGGTCGCGTCCTTGCACCCGATCGCGGCGAGTCGGTCGCGTACGGCGGCGATATCGTCGCCGGCCGTCGGCGCGTCGAACGTCACCTCGAAGACGCGCACACCGTCGGCGGCCAGGCGATCCACGAGATCGAGCAGACGGGCTTGTGGCTCGATCCGTCGCAGGACGGCGATCAGGCGCCGGGATCGGATCTGCTGGGCGACCTCGGACACCCGCAGGGCAGTGACGGCACGGTCATCGGGCACGTCCGCATCGTACGTGCTGGGCCGCGCCCGGGTCCGAGCCGGCTAGGCCTCGTCGGCGTAGTCCCAGCCGCGGATCACGCCGGGCTCCACCCGGATCACGGCACCCGGCGCGTACTCGGCGACCATGCGCTCGGCCGCCTCCGGACCCGAGTAGCGCAACCCCGTCCGGCCGAGGACCGCGTAGAACTCCTCGGGCACGGTCGAGACCGTGGCGTCGCCGCGCAGCTCGAAGCCGCGATAGGGCCAGTCCTGGTTCGAGACGACCACCGTCACCCGTGGGTCGCGCTGGACGTGGCCGACCTTGCCGCCCTCCGGGGTCGGGACCCACATGTTGATCCCGCCCTCGTGCCATTCGAACCAGACCGGCGAGAGCATGATCGTGTCGTCCTTGCGTCGGGTGGCGAGGACGGCGATGAGTGGCTCCTCGAGCAGGTCGGCGAGGTCGTCGACCCCGAGGTCGGTCCGCATGCGGCGTCTCCTTCGTACTGTCGCTGCCCATGGTCGCCGACGCGGCCCCGGCTGGCGAGGACCGGTCGCCATCGAGCGCGGCGGACCGCACGGTCTGTCGGGTAGGACGTTCGGCGCGTTGACGGGTCCTCATCGACGGGTCTATGCTCCGGGTATCCCGACCGGTTCCGCGCTGCGGCAGCGATTCCGCGCGCATCCCCGCTCGGCCCCCAAGAGCGATCCGGATCCGGCCCCTCGGCCGACGTGTCCGTCCCGCCTCCGTACCCAGGTGACCCCGACCAGATGCCCGCCCCCGGCCCCGACCAGCGTTCCCGTAACCGCCGCCCGCGACGACGCGGCCAATCGTCGTTCCGCGCCCCCGTCAGCGAATTCGAAGAGCAGCAGGAGGTCGAAGCCGCCCGCGAGCGCAACGACCTCGATGTCAGCGACCTCCGCGAGATGAGCGTCGCCGAGCTGCGCCAGGTCGGTCGCGAGCTCGAGCTCGACACCACCACCGGCGACCGCAAGGACGACCTGGTCGACCAGATCCTGCAGCGCCAGACCGAGCGGGCCGGTCACGCCTACGCCACGGGCATCCTCGACATCGTCGACGAAGGCTTCGGCTTCATGCGTCGCCACGGCCTGCTGCCGAGCCCCGAGGACGTGTACGTCAGCTCCAGCCAGGTCCGCCGGTTCGGGCTCCGCATCGGCGACCGCATCTCGGGCGCCGTGCGCTCCCCGCGCGAGGCCGAGAAGTACTGGGGCATGCTCCGGGTCGACAGCGTCAACGGCGTCGACACCGACACGGCCAGGCGCCGGCCGGTCTTTGCCGACCTGACACCCGTCCACCCCGACGAGCTGATCAACCTCGAGACGGATGCCAAGAATCTAAGCCAGCGGTTGATCAATCTCGTGAACCCGATCGGCAAGGGCCAGCGTGCCCTCATCGTCAGCCCGCCGAAGGCCGGCAAGACGATGCTCCTCAAGCAGATCGCCAACGGCGTCAGTGCGAACTACCCGGAGATCCTCCTCATGGTCGCGCTCATCGGCGAGCGGCCCGAGGAAGTCACCGACATGCGCCGCAGCGTCAAGGGCGAAGTCATCAGCTCCACGTTCGACGAGCCGACGGAGAATCACACACACGTCGCCGAGATGGCGCTTGAGATCGCCAAGCGCCAGGTCGAGACCGGGCGCGACGTGGTGATCCTGCTCGACTCCATCACCCGGCTCGCACGCGCCTACAACCTCGCCCTCCCGCCGTCCGGTCGGACGCTGTCGGGCGGGCTCGACCCGATCGCGCTCTACCCGCCCAAGCGATTCTTCGGCGCCGCGCGCAACATCGAGGAGGGTGGCTCGCTGACGATCATCGGCACCTGCCTCGTCGACACGGGCTCGCGCATGGACGACGTCATCTACGAGGAGTTCAAGGGCACCGGCAACTCGGAGCTCATCCTCGATCGGAAGCTGGCTGAGAAGCGCATCTTCCCGTCGATCGACGTCCAGCGCTCGGGCACCCGTCGCGAGGAGCTGCTCCTCGAAGAGGGCACGCTCAAGATGGTCTGGACGATGCGCCGCATGCTGTCGGCGGTCGGCACCAACGAGGGCATCGAGATCCTGCTCAACCGGCTGTCGAAGACGCAATCGAACGCGGAGTTCCTCGCGTCACTCACGAAGAATCTCGACGCCTAGGCCGATCGGATAGTGCGTTCAGGCCACGGAAACGGGCCGATCGCCGCGAATCCGGTTTGCCACCCCCGTTGCGTGCGTGGTAGGTTTCGCAGCGATGTCGTAAGTCCGGCGTGATGTCGGACGCGGCCGCGAAGAGAGACCCCCAGCCTCGATACCGCGACCTCGGACGGGCCCCGCACCCCCACCCACCCCCCTTTGCGCCCCGGGCTCGCCCTAACGTCAGGAGACCGTATTGCTGAATGCGTCGGTCGGCGTCCAGCGCGTCCTTGGCCGCGTGCGCCGAACTTCGATCGACCCGATCCCCGCGCTGACCATCCCAGCCCGACTCCGGGTGACGGCACGCTCGACAGGATCGCGATACGGCTACATCGCCACCTCACGGCATCTCTATCCGATGCCGCGACGGCGCCGGCGGACCTTCGTCATGCCGTCCTTCACGCTCCATCGGCCGTCCCTCCGCGACGCGACACGCCTCATGCGCCTCAGCGCCGTCGGTCTCGGCCATGAGCGGATCGTCGCCGTCGCCGCGGCCGGGATCCTGCTGTCGGCCTCCTTCCTGAGCGTGGCTCCGGGAGGATTCCGGGGCGATACGGGCGGCCCGTCCGGCGATGGCACGGGACCGCGGCTCGCCATCGCGGGCTCGGCGAACGAGGATGTCGGCTCGGTCGAAGAGGATTACGTCACGCAGGGTGAGCGCGAGGGCGACACCGGTGGTGACGGCACGCCCGCGCACCCGGATCTCCAGCCGGCCGAGCCCCGCTTCGTCACGACCGACATCGACGCGCTGAACCGAGCAGGCACGGCCGCGGCCATGGCCGGCCAGGAGGCGACCGTCGAGGGCCCGTTCCTCGACGACGGCACGCTGCTCAAGCCGGTCGCGGTCGACACGACCGTGCCCGACGGCAGCGACCTGATGAAGATGTACCGGGTCAAGTCGGGCGACACGCTGGCCACGATCGCCAACCGGTTCGACATCTCGACGATGACGCTGTGGTGGGCGAACGACCTCAAGGCCAAGGACCGCCTGGTCGTCGGCCAGCAGCTCCGGATCCCGCCCGTCAGCGGCCTCGTCGTCGAGGTAACCCCGCTCGACACGCTGCCCGGGCTGGCCACGAAGTACAAGGTCTCGGAGCAGGACATCCTCGTCACCAACGGCCTCGATGACCGGAACCTGGTGGTGGGCCAGGTGCTGATGCTGCCGGGCGCGCTCGGCAAGGGCATCGCGGTCCCGAAGCCCCCGCGCAAGCCGACCATCGCGACGCCGTCCCGGCCGCGTGGCGGTGGCAGTGGCACGACCGTCCGGCCGCCGGTCCGCTACAACGGCGGCAACATGGCCTGGCCGACCGGGAGCCGGCACATCAGCCAGTACTTCCACTACGGCCACTACGGCATCGACATCGACGGCTCGACCGGCGACCCGATCTTCGCCGGAGCCTCGGGCACGGTGATCTTCGCCGGCTGGAAGAACAACGGCGGCGGCTACCAGGTGTGGATCGCCCACGGTTCCGGGCTGTACACCACGTACAACCACATGTCGGGCGTGTCGGTCGGACGCGGCCAGTCGGTCGCCCGCGGCCAGCGCGTCGGCCGGATGGGTGCCACGGGCTTCGCGACCGGGTCCCACCTCCACTTCGAGGTCTGGCGCGGCCGGATCTGGGATGGCGGCCACCGGGTCAACCCGCTCGCCTTCCTGTAAGACCCCGGCGCACGACGCCTCCCGGCGCCCCGGGGACCCCGTGCGAGAATGACCTCGATGTTCCTCGACCGCGTGAAGATCCGGGTCCACGCCGGTGCCGGTGGCGATGGGGCCGCGACCTTCCGCCAGGAGGCGCACGTGCCGCGCGGCGGGCCGGACGGCGGCGACGGCGGCCGGGGCGGCTCGATCCACCTTCGCGTCGACCCCGGCCAGACCACGTTGCGCGACTTCCAGTACCGCCACCATTTCAAGGCGACGCCCGGTGGCCGCGGGACGCGCTCTCGGCGCCACGGCCGCGCGGGCGACGACCTGATCCTCGACGTCCCGCCCGGGACGGCCGTGCTCGACGACGAGTCGGGCGCGCTCCTGGCCGATCTCGTGGCCACCGGACAGCAGGCCATGGTTGCCAAGGGCGGCCGCGGCGGGCTCGGCAACGTTCACTTCAAGAGTCCCACCCACCAGGCGCCGCGCCATGCCCAGAAGGGCGAACCCGGCGAGGAGCGCTGGCTGCGCCTGGAGCTCCGGCTCATCGCCGACGTCGGTCTCGTCGGGCTGCCCAACGCCGGCAAGTCCACGCTGCTGGCGGCGGTGACGGCCGCGCAGCCCAAGATCGCGGACTACCCGTTCACGACCCTCGAGCCGAACCTCGGTGTCCTGGACCTCGGCGACGAGGACGAGCGGCGGCCCACCATCGCCGACGTGCCGGGTCTCATCGAGGGTGCATCGAGCGGGGCCGGCCTCGGGCATGCCTTCCTTCGCCACGTCGAGCGGACGCGCGTGCTGGTCCACGTCATCGACGGCGCCTCGCGCGATCCCGAATGGGATCACGAGGTCATCCGCGAGGAGCTGCGCGCGCACGACGAAGCGCTCCTCGACAAGCCGATGATCGTCGCGTTCAACAAGCTCGACCTGCCCGCCGCGCAGGCCGCCTGGCCCGGGTTCGAGCGCGCGCGCCAGGCCGAGGGACGCGAGGTCATCGGCATCGCCGCGGCGACCGGTGCCGGCCTCGACGCATTCCGGGCCCGCGTCGCTGGCCTCCTGCCGTCGGCCGAGGAGCTCGATGCGCCACCGGAGCCGTCGGGTGTCGTCGTCCACACGATCGAAGCGCTGGTCGACGGCTTCATGGTCGAGCGGGACCGCGATGGGGCATTCCGCGTCCGCGGCAAGCGCATCGAGCGGATCGCCGACCAGACGAACTTCGACGTCGAGGAATCGGCCGAGCGGTTCCAGCGCGACCTGGCGCGGCTCGGGGTCGACGCCGAGCTCCGCCGGGCCGGTGTCGAGGCAGGCGACCTCGTGCGGATCGGCGGTGCCGAGCTGGAGTGGGAGCCGCAGCCCTGGGAGGACGCGTGACCGACGCGCTCCGTGGGGCGACGGGCGTGTTCGGCGGCACCTTCGACCCGATCCACCTCGCCCATCTCGCCGTGGCCGAGGCGGCCCGCGACACGTTCGGCCTGCGCCGCGTGCTCTTCGTCCCGGCCGCCCAGCCGCCGCACAAGCCCGATCGCCCGATCACGGCGGTCGAGCACCGGCTCGCCATGGTCGAGGTGGCGATCGCGGGGAACCCCGCGTTCGAGGTGAGCCGGATCGAGATCGACCGGGCCGGCCCGTCGTACACGGTCGACACGCTCGCGGCATTGCGCGCCGCCGATGGCGAGGACCGACTCGCCCTGATCCTGTCCGAGGAGTCATACACCCAGCTGGGGAGCTGGCATGAGCCCGAGCGCATCGTCGAGCTCGCCGACGTCGTGATCGTGGCGCCACGTGAGGGCTATCTCGCCGCGGACGGTGTGATCGTGCTGCCTGACCATGGCGGCGTTCCACCGACGCCTGCCGACATCGTCTTCCTCGATGGCCCGCGGATCCGCCTGTCGGCATCGGAGATCCGTGAGCGGGCGGCGGCCGGCCGCTCGATCCGCTACCTGGTCCCGGATGCGGTCGCGGCGTACATCGGCGACCATGACCTGTACCAGACACCACGGAGGGACGATCGATCGTGACCGAATCCGCGCTCCCGAATGACGGCGCGCCCAGCGCCGACGGGCTGCCGCGGCGCACCGAACCAGCCCCAGCCGGGCCCGACGAGCGCGCGGCGCTCGATCTCGCGCGTCGGGTGGTCGAGCTGGCCGAAGACAAGAAGGCGGCCGACATCGTGCTGCTCGAGCTCGCGCCGCTGACGACACTCGCCGACTATTTCGTGATCTGTTCGGGTGGCTCGGAGCGCCAGCTCGATGCCATCGCCGACGGCATCGTGTCGAGCCTGCGCGACGAGAAGATCAGGCCCATCGGACGCGAGGGCACCGCGGCGTCGCATTGGGTGCTGCTCGACTTCGGCTCGGTGATCGTCCACATCTTCACGCCGCCCGAGCGCGACTACTACGGCCTCGAAAAGCACTGGTCCGAAGCGAAAACGATCCTGCGGGTGCAGTAACCGGTACCAATGACCCGGGTACCGTCGGGTCATGACTCGCGCGCTTTCGCGCGTGCAGCATCGCGTCATGTCCACCTCGCGCGATCGCTGCCCCGCCTGCGGTCACCGGCTCATCACGACCCGGTTCGACACGACGTTCCGGTTGCCCGACCGGAGCGAGCGGCTGTGCTTCGGCATCCCCGGGGGGCTCTGCGAGGACTGCTCGCAGCTCTACATCGATCCGGATCTGATCGAGTTGCTCGACCTCGCCGAAGGCCGCTGCGTCTTTGCGATCGAGAGCGATCTCGTCGTCCAGGAACAGGCCTGGTCGTCCGCCGACTGACGGCCTGACGCGGATGTCGGTCCCGGCGTCAACCGGGGCCGACGCGCCGCCCGTCCGCCTGGTCGCGGACCCACAGCAGGAATGCGAGGCGTCGCTGCGCGACGTCCGTCTCCGAGCCCGGCACGCCCTTCACCATCGCGTCGAGCTCGAGGAGGCCTGCGAGGGCGACCGTCAGTTCCTCGGTCGTCCACTTCCGAGCCTGCGCGGCCAGGGTCTTGGCCCGGTATTCGCTGGCGATGCCCATCGCCCGCGCCGCGTCCGGTAGCGTCGTCCCGGCGGCCAGGCGATCACCAAGCTCCAACAGCTCGACCACGCGCCGGTGAAGGACGTTCAGCAGGACGGGTTCCGGGGTCGACTCGAGCAGCCGCTCGAGGGCGACCGATGCCACGTCGAGCCGGCGCTCACCGACGGCGTCCGTGAGGGCCCAGACCGAGGCCGGGGCGGTCTCCGCGACGAGTGCCCGGACATCGTCGGCGGTCACCGGGCCCTCATCGACGATATGGCGCAACGCGAGCTTGTCGAGCTCGACCGACGCGAGCCGGCTCAGGAATCGTCGATCGACATCGCCTTCGGTCACGCGTGCACCGAGCCGGTCGGCCAGCTCCCGGGCGGCACCCCCGGCAAGGACGAGCCCGCGCTCGCGGGCCTCGTCGGTGATCCAGGCCGCGAGACCCGTCGGACGCGGCGCCATGGCCCCGGTCAGCGTGCCGCCAACCGTCCGCACTGCGTCCGCGAGCCGCTTGATGCCCGGGCCCTTGGCATTCGACTTCGCCGCCTCGACGAAGACGACGGCATGGCCGGGCGCCATCAGCCCGATCGTCTCGACCACCCGGTCTCGTGTGTCGTTGCGCCGGACCAGGGCACCGGGATTGGCCACGACCGCCAGCGTCCCGGCGCCGAACATCGATGCTGTGGCGAGGCGCTCGTACAGCTGCGCCGCATCGGTGGCCGCGGTGATGGGATCGGCGCGCAGGTCCCAGCGTTCGAGCGGGGCGCCGAGCTCGCCCGCCAGTGCCCCCGCGAACCGGGCGATGAGCCGCTGGGCGATCAGCTCGTCATCGCCCCAGACGTAGAGCAGCGGCGAGATCACCGCGACGCGACCTCACCGTCCCGGCCGCCCGCGTGCACGCCAGCTGGCACGCCGAACGAGCGCCGTCGAGGGGGGAGGGAGGCCCGGGCAGCGCACCGCACCCGGTCGTGGTTCGTCACCGGCCCGATGGTACCCGAGGCCGGACGACCCGCCGCCACCCACCCGATGGCGTGGCTCCTCCATCGAGGCCGGGCCGACGAACGGCGTGATCGGGACCGCGCAGAGGAACGCTCGCGACCCAGGTGCGACGACCCGGATCACCGGCGCGGCCGCCCGCCGGGGCGCCGTACGGACCGACAGTCCGTCCGCGTCGAATGCCACCGACACGGAGCCATCTCGATCGGTCCGATACACGCGCGCGCCGGCCGATGCGAGTCGATCCAGTGTCGCGCGCGACGGATGCCCGTACGGGTTGCCCGCCCCGGCCGAGGCGACGGCCACGCGCGGACGGACACGGGCCACGAACGCGTCGGTCGTGGCCGTGCGGCTGCCGTGATGGGCAACCTTGAGGACGTCCACTGGCGGAACGCCCGCAGCGAGCAGGCTCGCGTCGATGTCCTCCTCGACGTCGCCCGCCAGCAGGAAGCGCTGCTCGCCGATCGTTCCCAGCAGCACCACGGACACGTTGTTGATGCCGGTCCCCGAGTCGGGAGGATCGATCGGGACCTGTCCGCGGATCGGCCACAAGACGCGAAGGTCGATCTCGTCGACCGCGAGCCGGTCTCCGGCGGCGATCGATAGATGCGGTACCGCGCGCGGACGTCTGACTCGCTCCAGCCACGCCGTGTAGCCTGGCCCCGGTCCGCGCATGCCCGGCTCGAGCACCCGATCGACGCGATATCGATCGAGCAGGACGCCCAAACCGGCGACGTGATCCTCGTGAGGGTGGCTGAGGATCACCGCATCCAGGCGCCGGTCCCATGGCGGGAGCCGACGGTCGAGTTCGACGAGGAGCCGGTCGGGATCCGGGCCGCCATCGACGAGCAGCCGACCGCCACGCGAGCCCTCGATGAGGATCGCATCGCCCTGCCCGACATCCAGGACGGTCAGCCGGGCGATACCACCTCCCCGCGTGACCGCGACGGCGCCCGCGACGGCCACGGCGACGACCAGGAGGCCGGCCGTCAGGCGGGTCAAGGTCGAACCGCCGGCGGAGCGTGCAACCGGACGGCCGACATCGGCCGACGGCGCCGGACGGCGCGATCGTCGGGGCACACGGCGTCGCCAGGCGATGAGGCCAAGACCCATCGTGGCACTGGCGAGCCCCAGGCCGACACCCGCGACGGGATCGACGGCGACGCTCGCCGCCGGGAGGCCCGCGGCGACATCGACGATGCCGATGACCAGCCGGAGCGCGACCCATGCCGGCGTTGCCAGGATCGTGCCGATCGCGGTCGGACCACCGGCGGCCACGAGCCCGCCGCCGAGCATCGCGATCAGTCCAGCGGCCATCGCCGGCGGGATCAGGGGGACGACGAGCAGGTTCACCGCCGGCGCGATCAGCGACAGCCTCCCGAACGATGCGAGGACGATGGGTGTGGTCGCTGCCTGCGCCGCCAGCGAGACCCCGAGGCTCTCGCCGATCCAGCGCGGCAAGCGGCCACCGGTCCATCGCTCGATCCGATCCGTCAGCGGGCTCGCCCAGGCGATCAGCCCTGCGGTTGCGAGGGTGGAGAGCTGGAACCCCGCGTCGATGATCAGGGCTGGTTCGACCAGCAGGAGCAGGGAAGCCGCCCAGCCGAGCGCGGCCGCCGCCCGACCGGCCCGCCCGCTCTCTCGCGCCAGCAACACGACGCCGGCCATCGCCCCGGCACGGAGCACGGACGGCGAAGCGCCCGCGAAGGCGATGTACGCCACGACCGCGACGGCGGTGATGATCGAGCGTCGCCGGCGACCGAGGGCACCCGCCATCGCCCCGATCGCGGCCGCGACGATCGCGATATTCCAGCCGGAGATCGCGACGACGTGGCTGACACCCGCCGTGGTGAACGCGCTGGCGACGGTGCGGTCGACCCGGTCGCGCAGCCCGATCAGGATCCCGGCGGCCAGTCCAGCCTCCGGCTCGGGAAGGACGCGTGTAAGCAGCTCGCCGGCGTCGCGCCGAAGGGACTCGAGGACGGTGCCCGGATCGGTCGGTCGCTGATGGCGCTGCAGCGTCCGGGCATCGAGCGTTCCCCACGCCCCGATCCGGGCGAGGTACTGGCCGTAGGCGGTCGACGGACGCTCGCGGACGCGGCCGGTTACCTCGATGCGGTCGCCCGGCTCGATCGGCGGATAGCGGGGCAGCGACGCGGCTAGCCGAAATCCGGTCGGGCCGCCATCGACCGTCCGCAAGGTCGCGACCTGATCGCCGTCGCGCGGCGGCCCGACGCTCTCGACGACCATCGTCCACGGCCCGGACCCGTCCGGCGCACCGACGAGATCCAGCGGCGCCGGTGCCATGACGCCACGCAGGACGATGGCCAGTCCCCCAGCGACCACGGCCAGCCCGGCCCCACGCCGTCGTTGTGTGAGCGCCGACGTCGCGACCAGGACGGCCGCCATCCCAAGGAACAGCGCCGCGATGGCTCGAGGGTCGCGCGTTGCCAGGACGAGCGCCCCCATGGCCACGCCGACGGCCAGCCACCCGCTGCGAGGCACGTCAGCCGACCGTGACGAGATCGCGCAGCTTCTCGAACGTCTTCTCGCCGAGGATGCCCCGCGAGCGAAGCTCGTCGACGGTCGCGAAGGGGGCCTCATCGCGGGCGGCGATGATCTTCTCCGCCGTCGCCGGCCCGACGCCCGGCAGCGACTCGAGCTCCGTCTGCGACGCACGGTTCAGGTCGATGAGCGCAGCGCCCGACCCGCCCGCACTGCCCGCCCCGGGTGACGCGCCGCCGGTCGCGACATCGTCCCGTGACGGCACCCGGATCTGGTCACCGTCGCGCAGTGGCGCCGCGAGATTGAGCCGTGTCTCGGCCGCGGCCGTATCGACCCGGGGTCCATAGCCGCCGGCCCGCTCGACGAGGTCGACCACCCTCGATCCCGATGGCAGGCGGTAGACGCCGGGCTTCGGCACGGCACCCACGATCTCGACGACGAGCTCCCCGCCCGCGAGCGGCACGCCCGAGGCTCCGCCCGACCCGTCGTCGACGGACAGCGATGTGCCCCCATCGACGATGACCGTGCCGCCATCGCCGCTCGTGGCAAGGACGAACGCCGCGATGGCAAGAGCCGCGGCCGCGGCGCCCATGGCGATCGCCTTGACCACGGACGGTGTGATGCCCGATTCGGGCGGCGGCGTCGCCGGCTGAGGAGCCTTGCCGCTTTCCGTCGCACTCTCGAGCACACGCCACGGCGGGGCACCGGTCGGGTCCATGGGTCGCTCCGCGGCGGGCGGTCTCGTGATGGCAGACGCGCGACGCCCCGCGATGTCGGGGGCACTTCCGGCGTCGGCGGGGCGTCTGTCGAGACCCTACCGAGGGGCGCTTCAGCTGCGGCTTATCCGCTCAGAGCCGCTCCCAGGCGACCCACTCCGTGCCGTCCCACCAGCGATGCCAGACCGTGCCGTCTCGGCCCGGGGCGAACACGTCGATGCGGTCGGCGCTCGACGAGGAGGCGGCCGGCGTCCCGCTGAGCTCGCCGCCGAGCGATTCCCAGTCGTGCCACGACGTGCCGTCCCAGTAGCGGTTCCACAGCTGGCCGTCGTCGAAGATCGCGAAGACCTGCAGCGCGTCGACGTTCCACGCGGTCGCCGCGGGTGCCGACGCCAGCTGGCCGCCGAGCGACGTCGGCTCGGACCAGCGTCGGCCGTCGTAGGCGCGGTGGACGAGCGACCGGTCCGGCGCAACGGTGAAGAGGTCGATCCGATCCGGTCCCCACGACACGGCCGCGGTCGCGAGGAGCGGTCCGGTGCTGCTCATGGGGTCAGGGTAGCCAATCTGCGCGTCGGCGGATGCCCCGCGGGAATCGAAAAGCGCCTGCCGGGAATGGCAGGCGCTCGTCGGGTTGGTGATGCCGTTGCGGGCTAGTCCGCGAGAGCGAGGTTGCGGCCGAGGTCTTCGGTGACGTTGTCGTCGAGTCGACGCGTGGCGGCTGCAGCTCCGAGGCTGATCGCTGCGGTCGCGCGGGCCATCCGGCGGCGTAGCATGGACGGAAGGTCGGGGCTGGGAAGCCACTCGTATCCGTCCGGATCCTCCGCCCGGGCGTCCCGGACGAGCCTCGCCAGCCGCATCGCCTCGGCCTCACGCGAACGCTCGTTCGCGATGTCGAGGGCCAGCATGGCGTAGTAGAGATTCACGAGATCCTCCAAGATCGGGTCGAAGTCTGGTTAGCGGACGTGGGTATCGGGCAGTTGGTCCCGCGAGTCCGCACCGAAGCGGATGGAACCCAGGTCCAGGGCGATGACGCCGATGACCAGGCCCATGAACATGACGATGATCTCCATGGCGGTCCTCCTTTGAGACTTGTAACCCGTTTCTTCTGTCTGACTGGTTACTTCGTGTACTGTAGCCCCTTGCGCGTAACCTGTCAACAGGTATAAAGTGGTTATCGAGATGAAGTTGAGATGCCCGCTCCGAACGCTCGGGGCCACCACGCACACAACGTCGATCTCGAGGACACCTTCGACTTCCTGAACACCGACGACACCGAGAACGGTTTCCCGCTGGACCGGCTGCCGACCCTCGGGGACGCCCTGACATGGTTCGTCGAGCGTGGCGTCATCCACGGCGAAGGCGCGGATCGACTCGGTCACCAGGCCGAGACGGACACCGCGGCCGCGCAGCGCGATCTGGCCCGCATCCATGCGGTTCGCCGCGCCTTGCGCGACGTGGCCGATGCGCTGGTCGACCACCGTCCCCCGGCGTCCGGGGCGCTCGACACCGTCAACCGGGCGCTGCACGCTCGGCAGGTCATCGAGCTCGTGCCGTCCTCGGACGGCTGTGTGGCGGTCGATCACCGACATGTCGGTGACCCGATCGACGACGCGCTCGCCCGACTGTGCGACCCGCTCGTGTCGGAGCTGACCGGCGGCAACCCCGACCGGATCCGCGTCTGCGACAACGACCGTTGCCGATGGGTGTTCTACGACACCTCGCGGACGGGGCGCCGGCGCTGGTGCGACATGTCGACCTGCGGCAACCGGGCCAAGGCGGCCCGCCATCGCGCGCGGTCGAAGGCGGCGACCGGCGAGGCCGACGTCGTGGTGGCCGAGGAGATCCCGGTCAGCGCTCCATCGTGAGCACTGCGTAGCGGCACAGGGGCCACAGCTCGGGCCAGCGCTTCAGGAGCAGCCGATCGAACTCGCGCAGCATCGGCACCTTCCGCTTGAACCCGAATCCACGCTCGACCATGCTGAACAGCTGGACGCCGCGGAGCTCGGCCGAAGAGAACGGCGCCATCCAGGCATCGATGTCGCTGCGTCGCAGCGGGATGTCGGCGCCGCGCTCGTGCTTGTGCGGGTACGGCACGTGATCGCGCACGAACTGGACGGCCGGGTTCGTCCCGAGCGGCTCCGAGAATGCCGCTCGCCCACCGGGGCGCAGGATCCGCGCCAGCTCGGTCGCGGACGCTTCCGCATCAAGGTGATGGAGGACGGCCTTGCCGAAGGCCAGGTCGAAGCTGCCGTCCATGTAGGGCAGTGCTTCGCCCGGAGCGACCGCGAACGTGATCCGATCCTCGACGCCGACCATCGCGGCTCGCTTGCGCGCGACCTCGATGCTGCTCTCCGACAGGTCGAACGCCGACACGTGGGCGCCGCTGCGCGCCAGGAGCACGGTCAGCTTGCCCAGGCCGCAACCGTATTCGACGACGCGCTTGCCGCGTAGATCGCCGAGGAAGTCGGCGATCCCTGGAAGGAGCGGATCGCGCGCCGCGAAGGTCGCGAAGTCCTCGCCGTCAGCCGGCGGCACGATCGGCTCGGTCGTGTCGTGGGCATGGCTATCCCATTTCGCCCGCTCGATGGCATAGCGTTCCTGCGTCGCGGTCATCGGTCCTCCTCCAGTGCGTACCCGGAACCGACTGGATCAGCGTATCCGCTCACCATCGTGGGGGAGAGCAGGCACGTCAATCGCGAGGGACGGACAACCTACCGTGTTTGGTGCTGCCTGTCACCGAATTCGTGTCGGATCGGAGTGGTCCGGTGCGGCCCGGGGTGATCAGCCAGCCGGTCGAATGGAGGATCAGGCCTCGCGCAGCACGATGTTGACGAGCTTGCCGCCGCCCGCGAAGACGATCCGGTCGGGTCTCCGGCCGGCCAGGATCGCGGCGATCTTCGCACTCTCCAGGACCTCGGCGCGGATCTGTTCCTCGGTCGCATCGGCGGGCACGACGACCTTGGCACGGAGCTTGCCGTTGACCTGGACCGGGACCTCGCGGACCGAGACCTTGGTCGCCGACCGATCGACCTCCGGCCACGACTCCGTGTGGATCGACGACCACGCACGACCGGCTGCCTCGGACCCGCCGCGGCCCAGATCTCCTCGCTGATATGCGGCGCGGCCGGAGCCAGCATCAGCAACAGCAGTCGGATCGCCTCGTCCCACTCCGAATCACCGGCGACCGGCGTCCCGCGATAGCGGTATAGCGTGTTCGACAGCTCCATGAGCTTGGCGATCATGGTGTTGAAGCGGAACCCCTCGTAGTCCTCGGTGACGTCGCGCAGGGTGCGGTGGGCGGTCGCCCGGATCGCGGCTGCCGCGTCGGCGGCGCTCGTCTCGCCCGCCGGCAGGCTGCCCGGCCTCGGGATCGCCGCGCTCCTGCCCATGCGGATCGAGGGCCAGCGTCCAGACCCGGTTCAGGAAGCGGTGGACGCCACCGATGCCGGTGACGCTCCACGGACCGCCCTGGTCCCACGGCCCCATGAACATCAGGAAGAGGCGGACCGTGTCGGCGCCGTACTGGCGGACCAGCTCGTCGGGATCCTCGACGTTGCCACGCGACTTCGACATCCGCTCGCCGTCGGCCCCCAGGATCTGGCCCTGGTTGAACAGACGGCGGAACGGCTCGTCCTCGGCGATCAGGCCGGCGTCGCGCATCGCCTTGGTCCAGAAGCGGCTGTACATCAGGTGCATCACGGCGTGCTCGGCGCCGCCCGTGTACTGGTCGACCGGGGTCCAGGTATCGGTCAACGTCTGGTCGACCGGTCCGTCTACCTCGTCCGGCGAGAGGTAGCGATACCAGTACCACGACGAATCGACGAACGTGTCCATCGTGTCGGTCTCGCGCCGCGCCGGCTCGCCGCAGCGCGGGCAGCTCGACGCGCAGGAACCCCTCGTCGTGCTGCAGCGGGTTGTCGCCTCGACCCTGGTAGTCGACGTGTCTCGGGTAAGCGGACCGGCAGGTCCTCGAAGGGCACCGGCACGATCCCGTCGCGTTCGCAATAGATGACCGGGATCGGCGTGCCCCAGTAACGCTGGCGGCTGATCAGCCAGTCGCGTAATCGATACGTGACCCTGGGCTCGGCCTTGCCCTCGCCGGCCAGCCACTCGACGATCGACCGCGCCGCCCTCGTCCGCGGGCATGTCGTCGAAGCGGCCGCTGTTGACGAGCCGCTCGCCGCTGGTGTGCGCCACGTACGCATCGGCCATCTCGTCGTCCGCCTCGCGTCCCGGGGCCGCACCACCCTCCGGACGGCCAGCCCGAATTGCCGCGCGAACGCGAAGTCGCGCTCGTCGTGGGCAGGGACGGCCATGATCGCCCCGGTGCCGTAGCCGGCCAGGACGTAGTCCGCGACGTAGATCGGGATGCGCTCGCCGTTGACCGGGTTGATGGCGTCGGCGCCGATCGCGACGCCGGTCTTCTCGCGATCGGTCGACAGGCGGTCGATCTCGGTCCGGCGGCGGGCCTGCGCGATGTACGCCTCGACCTCGGCGCGCCGGTCGGGCGCCGTCAGCGCCGGGACCAGCTGGTGCTCGGGCGCGAGGACCATGAACGTCGCGCCGAACAGCGTGTCGGGCCGTGTCGTGAACACGCGCAGCGACTCACCGCCCGGGTGGTGCTCGGACGGCGCGACCGTGAACGTCGATCTCGGCGCCCTCCGACCGGCCGATCCAGTTGGTCTGCTGGACCTTGATCGGCTCGGGCCAATCGATCCCATCGAACGACAGCAGCTCGTCGGCGTAGGCGGTCGTGCGCAGGTACCACTGGTCGAGGTCGCGCTTCTCGACCAGCTCGTCGCACCGCCAGCAGCGGCGGTCCGGTCCCACGACCTGCTCGCGCGCGAGCGTGCCGTCGTTGGGGCACCAGTCCACCGCCGACTTGGCGCGGTAGGCCAGGCCCATCTCCAGGAAGCGCAGGAAGAGCCACTGGTTCCAGCGGTAGTACGACGGGTCGGCGGTGACGACCTCGTGCTTCCAGCTGAACGTCGCGCCCATGCTCCGCAGCTGGCGGCGCATGTTCTCGATGTTCTGCATCGTCCAGGTGAACGGGTGACCGCCGTTCTTGATCGCCGCGTTCTCGGCCGGTAACCCGAACGCGTCGAAACCGATCGGCAGGAACACGTTGTAGCCGTGCATCCGGCGGAACCGGGCCAGCGCGTCGGTCGGTGTCTTGATGTACCAGTGGCCGATGTGCAGGTCGCCCGACGGATAGGGGTACATCGTCAGCAGGTAGTACTTGGGCCGGCTCGTGTCGGTCAGGTCCGTCTCGTACAGGCCGAGCTCCGCCCAGCGCGCCTGCCAGCGCGGCTCGATGGCGGCTGGGTCGTATCGCTCGACCCTGGTTCGGCTGTCGGCGGTCTCGGTCACGGATGCTGGCCTCTCGGTGCGCCCTGCCGGATACGGTTCACCCCCCGCCGTCGGCGAGGGGTGATGGTCGGCGGCCTCGTCAGTCTGGTGGAGCTACGGGGACTCGAACCCCGGACCCCCTGCATGCCATGCAGGTGCTCTTCCAGCTGAGCTATAGCCCCACGGAGCGCGGATTGTAGCAGAGGACCCTGTTCAATCCGGGTCGTACGGAGCCGGGTCGTCGGCCCAGCCGGCGAACCAGGCGGTCCCATCCTGGGCGATGACGCGACCGTCGCCGAGCACGAAAGCCGAGACAGGATTGTGGTTGCCATTGCCGATGACGACGACGGAAGCGCGTCCGGGCGCCGACTCCTCCGCGATCCCGATGATCGTCGGGTGAGCGGACACCGGGAGGACGACGCTGCTGCGCTGCACATGCTTCGCTGGCGATTCCGCGAAGGCGAGTTCTGTCGTCCGTTGGTCGGCGGTCGCCGGGCCTTCGAGCAGGAGCCAGACACCGCGACCATCGACAGCCCACGCGAAATCGGTCAGTCCCCCAGCAGTCGCGTAGTCGTGCCAGACGGGCCCAAGCTCACCAGGGGTGATGGTTTCGACGAGCACACATCCGCCGGTTGCCTCGCCTCCACTCGAATCGCAGCCCACACCGATGGTGCGCGCACCAGTCCCGGCCGGACGCTCCAGGCCAGTTCGCTGGTAAACGGCAGGCAGATCCGTCGTGGCGGTGAACCGCCCGTTGAAGTCCACGAATCCCGAGGCGTCGTCGCGCGTCCCGACGAAACGAGCGTCTTCATCACTGGACCAACCAGCGAATTCGAGGCCGCCTGGGACCCTCTCAGTGCGGCCTTCGCCTGGCGGAACCCACGCGACATGGGCCTCCGACACCGGCCACGTGCGGGCGACCAATTGCTCTGTCGGGCCCCACGTGGGATCGGTATATCGGTCGAGGATCCACGTGTCCCGGGTCGCCCGGACGTCGACGATGGCGATCGCTGGGTACCTGTCGTCCTCGTTTGGGCCGCGCGTGAACGGCATCGCGAGATACCCGGTGCGGCTGACGGCTGGCGGCCACTCACTGCCATCGATCCAGCCGTCGTCCGGGAGGACCGAACCGGGGATCGTGGTAAGCACGACGGACGTCTCCGCGATCGGGTCGAACAGACTCACTTCGTACGAGTCCGGACGCCTCCCATCGCCGCCGACAGCTCGCACGAGCACAGCCTGGCCGCCCGCGCCGAGCGGCTCGGCGAGCCGGGCCGGCGCGCTCGTAGGGTTCGGACTCGGCAGTCCCCCGGAAGGTCCCATGGTCGGCTGTGGCGTGGACGCGACGGTCGGCCCACGGACGGACCCGAGCGCCGCCACGAACACGGCGCCGACCGCGATCACGGCCACGCCGGCCGCGAGCAGGCCGAACCGTCGGGTCGTCCGTTCGCGACGGCGCAGAACCAGGCGCCGCTCGAGCTCGTCGGTCGTCACGGTCAGCGGCAGCGCATCCGCTTCGGCGCGGAGGGCCGCCCTGAGGCGTTCCTCGATCGTCTGGTCACGCATGGCGGGCCTCCCCGAGGCTGCTGCCGACCGGGTCGGCGAGGTGGATGCGGAGTCGGTCCAGCCCGGTCTGCAGCTGGGCCTTGATCGTGTTCGGGCTCTTGCCGAGCGCCGCTGCGACCTCGTCGACCGACAGGTCGGCGTAGTAGCGCAGGACGAGTGCCGCCCGCATCTGCGTCGGCAGCTCGGCGATCCCGCCAAGGAGTGCCACACGGGTGGACGATTCCGCGCCGAGGTCGCCGCCACCGACGAGATCGGGGACGACCGCCAGACGGATGACCCGTCCGCTCCGCCGGCGGACGCCCAGCGCGTGGTTGGTGGCGACGCGCAGCAGCCACGCGCGCAATGCACGTTCGTCGCGGATCCCGCCACCCCGCTCGAATGCCGTGAGCAGCGTCTCGATGACCACGTCCTCAGCGGCCGCGCGATCGCGCAGGATCAGGTAGGCGACGCTCTGGATCTCGTGGCCGTAGGCGTCGAGCAGCGCCCCCAGCGTCTCGGGTCGACGCCGGCGCAGGCCGTCGACGGTCATGTGTCCATCCCTCAGATCCCCATCGGTCGCGACCTTGGGCTGCCGCGTCGAAGGATAGATGCGCGAAAGGACCGATCCGGGCTAGTGCAAGGCGGGGGTGGCATCATCCGTTCGTGGCCGCCTTCGACCTCGTCATCCGTGGTGGCACCGTCATCGACGGCAGCGGCGCGGCCGGCCGAGTGGCCGACGTCGGTGTCCTCGGCGATCGCATCCTCGCCATCGGCGACCTGTCTTCGCTCGATGATGCCGGGCAGCCCGCCGTCATCGATGCGACCGGTCTCGCCGTCGCGCCCGGGTTCATCGATCCGCACGGCCATTCCGACGGCACGCTGTTCCTCGATGGGGCGCTCATCAGCCACCTTCGGCAGGGGTTCACGACGCAGCTGTCCGGGAACTGCGGCGAGTCCCTGGCCCCGATCACCGATGCCGGTCGCGAAGTGGTCGAGCTCGCGTTGCGCCCGCACGAGCTCGTGGCACGCTGGCGGTCGTTCGGGGAATACCTCGATGCCGTCGGCGCCGAGCGACTCGGCCCGAATGTCGCGTTCCTCGTCGGCCACGGGACGGTGCGCGCTGCGGTGATGGGCGCCGAGGGTCGGCCGGCCACCGATCTCGAGCGGCATGCGATGGTCCGCGAGGTCGAGGCGGCCCTCGACGCGGGGGCCATCGGGCTGTCGAGTGGTTTGATCTACGCGCCGGGCATGCATGCGACGGCCGACGAGGTCCGCGCCCTGGCGACGGCCGCAACCCGCCGCGGTGGCCTGTACGCCACCCACATGCGCAACGAGGCCGACGGCCTCTTCGCGGCGACCGAGGAGGCGATCGGCACGATCCGTGCCGCCGTGGACGCCGGCGTCGACTCGGCGCGACTCCAGATCTCGCATCTCAAGTGCGCGTCGCGAACCGTGCATGGCCGGGCGGGTGAACTGGTCGGGATGCTCGAGGCCGCACGAGCCTCGGGCCTCGACGTGGCGGCCGACCAGTATCCGTACACGGCCGCGGCCACGACCCTCGCGACGATCCTGCCACCGGCGCTGCTCGGGCTCGGACTCGAGGCGTGCCTCGCCGCCCTCAACGACCACGAAGTCCGCGGCCGGGTCAAGGCCGAGATCGAGCGCGGCATCTCGGGTTGGGAGAACGTCGGGCGCGATCCGGGCTGGGCCGGGATCCGGATCTCGTACTCCGCCAGCCACCTTGACTGGGCAGGCCGGTCGCTCGCGGAGATCGCCGAGACGCTCGACACGGAGCCGGCCGAGGTCGCGTTCGACGCGCTCATCGACGACCGGCTGGATGTGGCGGTCGTGATCGACTGCATGACGCCGGACGACGTCGAGACGATCATGCGCGTGGCCTGGATCGCGGTCTGCACCGATGCGTCCAGCCGTCGCGCCGACCACCCGATCCTCGGGGCGGGCCGGCCGCACCCGCGGACCTACGGTACGACCGCCCGGGTCCTCGGCACGTACGTCCGGGAACGCGGCACCCTGTCGCTCGAGACGGCCGTCGCGAAGCTGACATCCGTGCCAGCCGCGCGGGTCGGGCTGCGCGACCGCGGCGTCCTGCGGGAAGGCGCCTTCGCCGACATCGTCGTGTTCGACCCGGCCACGGTCACCGACGTCGCCACGTACGAGGACCCGGCGCGCCACCCCGCCGGCATCGAGCACGTGATGGTCAACGGGCGACTGGCGATCGAGTCGGGCAGCGAGACCGGCGAGCGCTCGGGACGCCTCCTCCGGCGAGGCGCATGACCCGCTCGATGCGTGGGAGGGCCATGGAGGCCCCGGCCATCGCCGAGCTGTCGGGCGGACCTCTGCCTTACACGCTTCGTCACTCGCCCCAGGCACGCACCATCCGCGTCGTCATCCATCCCGACCGGGGCGTGGTCGTGACGGTGCCGGCCGGTCGCGCCGCGGAACGGGACGGCGAACGGCGGGCCGCGCGCTTCCTCGGCGAGCGTGAGCGCTGGCTGCGTCGGCATCTGGAGCGCCAGGCCCAGGTCGCGGCCGAGCTGGCGACCCGCGGCGGCGCCCGGGACGGAGGCGCGATCCCGTTCCTCGGCCGGCTCCGCAGCGTCCGCGTCGTGCCGGCTGTCAGCGGGATCCGCCGGTCGGACGTCGTGGTGTTCGACGACGAGCTGGTCGTCCATCGCGTCGGGGCGGACCGGCGGTCCGATGCCGCGATCATCGAGGCCTGGCTGCGCGGCGAGGCGCGCCGCGTCATCGAGTCGGCCGTGGCCGCGCATGCCGCGGGGCTCGACGTCCGACCCGCGGCCGTGACCCTGCGCGATCCTCGGACGCGATGGGGGAGCGCCTCGCGGACCGGCCGACTGTCGTTCTCGTGGCGGCTCATCCTGGCGCCGCCCGAGGCGCTCGAGACGGTCGTGTGTCACGAGCTCGCCCACCTGCGGGTCTTCGGGCACGGCCCCAAGTTCTGGGCGCTGGTCGCGTCGCGCCGTCCCGATCACGCCAGATGGCGACGGTGGCTGCACGACCATGCCACCGAATTGCACGGCGCACTGACCATCGGCTAGTTCTGGAGCCCGCGCCCGGTCTCTCCGACGCGGGTCACGGTCGTGCCCGTCCAGCGCATCGGCTCGACGTCCAGCTCGTCGTGGGCGTCCCTGGCGACCGCGTCCCACAGGTCCATGGCGAGCCCGTCGTCGACGTCGTCGGGCAGCGCCAGCAGGATGTTCCGGACCGGCGCGAGCAACAGTCGTGGCGTCGATCGAAGGATCGGCCGCAAGAGCTCTGGCGCAAGGATCAGCGACGAGCCCCAGCCCTGTCCCTGGATGGCGGTGACCTCGACGCCGTCGACCGGCACCGCATCGACGCGTGGCCGCTCCCGCTCGACGAGGCCGGCCAGGTTCGTCAGCGCCGTCCCGAGCAATGTCGAATGGTCGACGCCCCAGCCCTCGAGCAGGGCCGCGGTGACGTGGGAGAAGGCGGGTCCCAGATCGATGCCGAAGCCGGTCCAGACACCGGGAGGGACGAGGATGTGGAGTGGTGCCGCATCGGGCGGGAAGGGGTGACGGCGACGCTTCAGCACGGGCACGATCCTGGGCGCGATCGCCGACCACGGTCCGGTCGGGTCGAACCCCTGGAACGCACCGAGGATGGCCTCCGCCATAGCGGGCTCGAAGAGCCCGCCGCCGAGCGGGGTCATGGACAGCGGATCAGCCGCTCGATCCCGGAGCTTCTCCTTGCGTCGGGCTCGCCGCTCGCCCTTGGCGGCCTTCGTCCGCCGCACCGTCTTCATGGCGCGCATCCTGACGAGGGCCGCTCACCACCCGCGTATCGACGGCTGCACCGGCGCTAACCTTTCAGCGGGCGAGGAGGACGGCACCCAGCGCGAGCGCGGCGGGGAGCGCCTGGACCGCCAGGATCCGACGCGACACGGTCAGTCCGCCATACACGCCGGCCACGATCACGCACCCGAGGAAGAAGAGCTTGAAGGCGAACGCACTCGGCTCGGGCAGGAACAGGCTCAGACCGAGGCCGGCGGCCAGGAAGCCGTTGTAGAGGCCCTGGTTCGCCGCGAGCGTGGCCATCGTCTCGGCCTGCTCCGGCGTGGTCCCGAATGCCTTGAGGCCACGCGGTGTCCGCCACAGGAACATCTCGAGGACGAGGATGTAGGCGTGGATCAGGGCGACGAGCGCGACCAGTCCCGCGGCGACGATCGACATCGGACCCCTCCGATCCGTGACCACAGACCGTGACGTCGGGATGGTGGAGATGAGGGGACTCGAACCCCTGACCCCCGCGATGCGAACGCGGTGCTCTTCCAGCTGAGCTACATCCCCACGGAGCGTCGGATGGTAGCACGAGACCTGCTTGGCTCCCGAGACCCCGACTGTCCCATGACGTGCGACCACGGGCCGGGTGGCGGGACGCGCATCTAGGCTCCGCCGATGCCACTCGGCCTGCTCACCGGCCTCGGTGCCGCCCTGTCGTGGGGCACCCTCGACCTGTTCTCCGCGCTGGCCAGTCGACGTGTCGGGAGTCTGCGGGTCACGACCGGGATGCAGGTGGTCGGAGCCCTGCTCATCTGGACCGCCGCGCTCGCGACGGGCACCCGCATGCCGGGCGATCCGTTCGTCCTGGTCGGCGGCTCGCTGGTCGGGCTGGCGGGCGCCGGCGCGTACCTGTCGTACTTCACCGGTCTGCGCATCGGCCCGATCGCTGTCGTCAGCGGGATGGTCGCGGCGTACGGCGGGCTGACCGTAGTGCTGGCGGTGGCCTTTCGCGGTGAGACGCTGACGCCGTTCCAGGCGCTGGGCGCGACGGTCGCGACGGTCGGGGTCGTGTTGACCGGGCTTAGCTTCGGTCACGGCATCCGCGGCACCCGCTTCGCCAGCCCGGGCGTGGTGTTCGCGGTCGTGGCGCTGATCCTCTTCGCGACGATGACGATCGGCAGCGACATCGTCGTCGACCGCGCCCCCTGGCTCGAGGTGCTGCTCGTCTCGCGGACCGCGAACGCGATCCTGTCCGTCGCGGTGCTCGTGCTGGCGTCGACGATGTTCCGGCGTCGAGCCGGGCCGTTGATCGAGGGCTCGGAGGGCAGCGACGGCCGAGCCGACCGCCGCGTCATCGGGGCGATCGTGCTGTCCGGCGCCCTCGATGTCATCGGTCTGGCCGCGTTCGCCTACGGCCTCCAGTACGCCCAGACATGGCTGGTCGGTCTGGCATCGTCATTCGGGCCGGCCGTGACGATCGTGGTAGCGGTGGCGTTTCTCGGTGAGCGCCTCCACCCGATCCAGTGGGTCGGCCTCGGCGGGATCCTCGTCGGGATGATCGCGATCGGGCTGCCCTAGGCCGGGCAGCCTGTCGGTCACTCGGCGGCGTCGACCGTCTCGGGCGGGCCGTGGTGGCCGGTCGACGGGAAGGCTCGCATCAGGATGCGTAGCAGTCGATGCAGCTCGGCCCGGTCCTTGGCGTCGAGGACGGACGCGAACTTGGCCTCCCGCTTGGCCTGCGTGCCGACCGTCCGGCCCCAGATCTCGTTGCCGGCATCGGTCGGCTCGACGAGCGTGCCGCGTCGATCATTCGGATCGGACAACCGACGAACGAGGCCGGCGGCCTCCATCCGGTCGAGGCGGTTGGTCATCGCGCCGCTCGACAGGCCCATCTGGTCGGCGAGCTTGCCGGCCGACTGACGGTAGGGCGGCCCCACCTTGCGCAGCTTCTCGAGCACGTGAAAGGAGCGCCGGTCGAGACCTGAAGCGACGAGGGTCTCGTCCATCGACCGGTCAAACGCCTTGGCCAGCTTCTGGATCCGTTCGACGACCCCCTCGGTCACAGGGTCGAGATCGGCGATCTGGCGCGCCCAGACCTCGAGCATCGCGTCGAGGTCGTCGAGCTGATCGCGGTCCTTCCTGGCCATGCCGGCGATGATGCGCCAGCGATTGGTTCGATGTCAAGATAGTTAACATGGAGAGTCTTGACATCGAATGATGGTGCGGCGTACGCTTTCGGCGATGGATACCTTGAGATCAAGAGACTTGATATCGAGAGGGTCGATGTCGAACGACCGGGAGGGCACCATGACCGACCGCCACTATGCCGCCACATCCTGGGAAGTCGAAGCCGAGCGCCGGCGCGAGGTGATCGCCCAAGCGGTCGGATCGCACCGAACGGCCGGCTCGCCCGCGACCGAACATGCGGATGAGCGGCTCACCATCAGCCGCGCGCGCCGCCTGCTCGGCTCGGTCCAGCGGCGATCGCCCGAGGATCGCCCGCGTCAGACCGGCAGGCTGAACCAGAAGCGCGTCTGACCGTCGCGCGAGTCGGCCCCGACCCGCCCACCGACTTGCTCAACGAGCTGCTTCACGATCGCCAGGCCGATGCCGGCACCGCCGCGCGCGCGGTCGCGTGACTTCTCCACGCGATAGAAGCGCTCGAAGACACGATCGAGCTCATCCGCCGGCACGCCGTCGCCGGTATTGGCGATGGACACGAGGACGTCGCCCGGCCGGCGCTCGGCGCGAACGCTGATGACGCCGTCGCGCGGCGTGTAGCGCACGGCATTGGAGAGGAGGTTCGCCAGCACCTGAGCGAGCCCGTCCGGATCCGCCCGCGCCGGCAGGGTCGCGGGCACGCCGGCGGCGTCGAGGCGCAGGCCGGCGTGCTCGATGGACGGTGCCGCGAGGTCGAGGGCTGAGCGGATGCTCGCGGCGAGGTCGAGCTCGATGAGCGCCGTCGGCCCCGTCCCGGCGTCGCCTTCCGCGAGCGCATCGAGCGATCGGGACAAGCGGACCAGTCGGTCGGCCTCTTCGTGGAGCGACGCGTACGTCGCACGATCCGCGGTGATCACGCCGTCGCGCAGGGCCTCGAGGTAGCCCTGCAGGTTGGTCAAGGGGGTGCGCAGCTCGTGGGCGGCATTCGCGATGAAGTCGCGCCGCATGGCCTCCTGGCGCTCGAGCGAGGCGGCCATCTGGTTGAACGAATTCGGCGAGGCTGGCCAGCTCCTCCGGTCCATCGCGAGGCACGCGCGCGGCGTAGTCGCCGTCGGCGATGCGGCGCGCCGCGCCCCCGATCTCGGCCAGCGGGCGGGCCAGCATCCGCGCCAGGACGATCGCCAGGCCGACGCTCGCGAGGACGGCCACGATCGAGGCCGTTACGACCACCCGTGTGACCGACACGTCGTACATGTCGCGGGCGTGCTCCGCCGAGTCGCCGGCTTCCATCATCAGGCTCGTGAACACGTCGGCCCCGACGACCGCGACACCGACCCCGAGGATGACCAGCCCGACCGCTGCGCTGGCGATGGCGGCGAAGGCGATCCGACCCGCGATCCCGCGACCGATCACGTCCGGGCCGCCCGGTAGCCGACGCCGCGCACCGTCTGGATGTAGCGGGGCGACTCGGGATCGTCGTCGAGCTTGTCCCGCAGCCGGCGGATGTGCACGTCGATGGTCCGATCGAGGATCTCGGCCGACTCGTGTCCATACACGGCGTCGAGGAGCTGATCGCGCGACAGGACGCGACCGTCGGCGGCGAGGATCGCACTGAGAAGCCGGAACTCGACGCGCGTCAGGTCGATGGCCGTCGATCCGCGACGGACCTCGTGTCGGGCGGGATCGATGGTGAGGTCGCCGTGACGCAGGTTCGGCGCCGGCCGCGCCGCATCGGTCGTCGCGCCGCCGGTCGTCGCCCCGCCGGTCCGGCGCAGGATGGACTTGACGCGCAGGACGAGCTCGGCCGGCGAGAACGGCTTGGGCAGGTAGTCGTCGGCGCCATCCTCGAGGCCGGCGATGCGGTCGATGGTCGAGCTGCGGGCAGACAGGACGAGGATCGGCGTGCGCCCCGCCTCGTCGTCGCTGCGCACGGCCCGGATGACGGCCCGCCCGTCCAGCTCGGGGAGCATCAGGTCGAGCACGACGAGGGCCGGCGCGTGGGTCTCGATCGCGTCGAGGGCGGCCGGCCCGTCCGCTGCAGTCACGACCCGGAAGCCGTCGCGTTCGAGATAGGTCCGCACGAGCCGGACGATCTTGGCGTCGTCGTCGACGACGAGGATCGGGGCCGTCGGGATCGCCGGATCCGGGACCGGGGTAGGCATCGCCAGCATGGTAGGACGAGGCTAGGCTGTCCGCCGTGTCGGTCTGGTGACGGGTGCCGTCGAGGGGCTCGAGCATCGCCCTTGTCCGACTAGAACATCTGTTCTACTATCGGCATCCGATGTCGACCGGTCGTGGTGATGTGGATGCCGCCGTCGCGGGCCTCCGGGCCCGGTGGGGTGCCGCAGCTCCGGGCCTCATCGGCGCGCTAGCCCTGGCGCCCGCGCCCGATCCGGTTGAGACCAACGTCCAGCCCATCCACGACCCGCGGCCGGACGACCGTGTCATCCGGACGGGCTTCGCCGCGCTGGACGCCATCCTCGGACCGGGCGGTCTTCCCAGATCGGCCAGCGTCGCGATCCGGGGTGACGGCTCGAGCGGGCGGACGACGCTGAGCCTGCGGGTCGCCGCGGAGGCGCAGGCGCAAGGCGCGGTCGTCGCCTGGCTCGACCTGTCGCGCAGCTTCGACCCGGTCGAGGCGGTCGCCCGCGGCCTCCGCCTGGAGTGGCTCGTCGTGATCACGCCGGCGAGCCTCTACGAGGGCCTGTCGATCGCCGGCAGCCTGCTCGCCGGCCGCTCGGTCGACATGCTGGTCCTCGACCTGCCCGGCGGTCGCCTGGCGAAGACCGACAAGCCCGGCAGGATCGCCGACCGGCTCCATCGGCTTGCGGCGCTCGCCCGGCGCGCGGAGACCCTGCTGCTGATCCTCGATGCGCCCGGGCTCGCCGGCGGCCTCGCCACGGCCGTCGCCGAGTCGACCGGCATCCGGCTCGAGCTGGCGCGGCGCTCGTGGGTCCGCCTGGGTCGTGACGTCGTCGGCCAGCGCACCGAGGCGCTCATCACGCACAACCGCCACGGTCCGCCGGGGCGTCGGGCGACGCTCCGGATCCTCTACGCCGAGGGCGGCGAGCGGGACGCCTGTCTCGCCCGGGACGCCCTGTTGATCGACCAGGCCCCCGCCAGGCTTGAACCAACCCCCGTTCACGAGGCCCCCGATCGCGAGATCCACCATGCGACGGCTCCACCTGTTCCTGCCGCACCTGCCGCTCCACTTGGCGCTGGCCCGACGCTCCGAGCCCTGCCCGACCGGCCCGCTCGTGCTGGGCGGTCGACCGTGGGATCCGGGGCCGGTCATCGACGCCGACCCGACCGCCCGCTCGCTCGGCGTCCGGCGCGGGATGCCGCTCGGGAGCGCCCACCGGCTCGTCCCTGAGGCGACCTTCATCGATCCCGATCCCGAGGCGGACCGGGGAACTGCCGAGGCCGTGTTCGAGGCGCTCGGAGCATCCAGCCCGAGCCTGGCCGGGACGAGCGACCCGCTCGACGTGGGGTTCGGCCTGTTCGAGGTGGGGATCGATGGACTCGGGCCGTTGTGGGGCCCGGAGCCCGTCCTCATCGAGCGCCTGGGCGGGGCCGTGGCCAGGACGCTCCCCGGGGAGGTCCGGCCGCGGATCGGGATCGCCGGCACGCATTTCGCGGCGACGATCGCCGCGATGGCTGCCTCGGTCGATGCGCCGATCGTCGTCCCGCCCGGTGACGAGATCGCGTTCCTCGCCGATCGACCGTCCGGCCTCCTCACCACCGATCCCGATATCCGCGCTCGCCTGACCCGTTTCGGTCTGCGTCGGATCGGCGCCGTCGCCGAGCTGCCGAGATCCGCGTTGATCGCCCGGTTCGGCGAGGAAGGGAGTCGACTCCACGCGCGGGCCAACGGGCAGGAGACGGAGCCGTTCCGACCGCGCCGCGCGACCGAGCGCCTCGGCCTGGCGCTGCCGATCGAGCCGCCGGTCGAGGATCTCGAGCCGCTCCGGTTCGTCCTGCATCGCCTGGTCGCGGCGCTGGCGGGGCAGCTCACGGGACGCGGGCTGGCCGCGGACCGGGCGGTGCTGACCCTCGAGCTCGATCTCGCGTTCGCGCCGACCGGGACCGCGCCGCGGATAGCGGTCGAGCAGCGCTTCCCCGAACCCACCGCGGACGCCGAGGCCGTCGAGCGCCTGCTGTTCGCCCGCCTCGAGCGGGAGCCGCCACCGGCGGCCGTGCAGCGCATCGACCTGGAGCTGCGCGGCACGACCGAGGCGGCGGGACAGCAGTTGCCGTTATTCGTGCCCCAGGCCGCGCGGACGGCACGGCTCGGCTGGCAGCTCGCCAGGCTGGCGCTGACCTACGGCGACGATCGCATCCGGCGCGTCGTCATCACCGATCCGGAAGCGCCGCTGCCCGAGGGGCGCTGGGCGTGGCAGCCGGTCGGCCTCGACGGACCAGACCGCGGCAAGGCACCGGCGTGACGCGACTCCTGCGCGAACACCCGCCCATCGATGTCGAGCATGACATCGATGGTCGACTCGTGGCGATCCGCTGGAACGGCCGGCGAGAGCCGGTCGAGGTCTGCAATCGATGGCGGGTCGAGGAGTCGTGGTGGCGCGATCCGATCGCGCGCGACTACGCCAAGGTGGTCGGAGACCGCTGGCTCGCGCTCATCTACCTGGACCGCATCGCGGGGACCTGGCATATCGAACGCCTGTACGACTGATCAGGCGCCGTGGGATGTCAGGTGAGCGGCGATCCGACGGTGAGACTGACCAAGAAGAGGATGAGCAACACCCCGACGGCGAGCACCAGGGCACCAAGGTCGCGAGGCCGCGTGGACTGCATGTGCGCGAATCCCCCAGTCACAGGATCAGATCCCGGCCTGTCCAGCTCAGCATAGTCGCTTCCCAGGCGGTCGTGTGCGGGCGCAACGACCTCGCAGCTAGCGCCGGACACTCCGCGCCGTAGCGGACGGTGACGACGGTCAGATCGCCGAGCGGCGCGATCCGCGTCTCGATCCGGCACGCCCCGTCGCCGACGGAATCGATGACGAAGCCGCCGTCCTCGGCCGGCCCGTTCAGCGCGATCGTGCTGAACGTCGCGGTCTCGAGCGCGCCCTGCATCCAGGCGGCGACGGCCTCCGGGTCGCCGCCGCTCACGGTGTAGCGGGCGCTGGCCGGTTCGCCGGTCATCTCGTCGGCGGGCGTCGCGCCGGGGAAGCGCGGGAAGGCGGCCGGCACGGCGTCCCAGATCCGGCCCCAGTCGGTGTCGGTCTGGCCGGCCGCTGGGGCAGATCCCGACGGGGCCTGGCTGTCGGCCGGTGCCGACGCGGCGGGTGACGAGGGTTCGGCCGGGGCGGCGCTCGATGGGGTCGAGCCGCTCGACGAGCAGGCGGCGACGGCGATGGCGAGTGAGAGGGTCAGGAGGGGGCGGCGAGGTCGCGTGGACATCGGCCGAGTCTAGTCCGGGTGCTGAATCGGCGATCTTCGGTGGCCGACAGCGGCCGTGGCCCTTCGGTCCGTCCCCTTCGGTCCGTGCCCGGTCCCGGCCCCGACCCTGGCCCGCCCCGAGCTCCTCCGCCGGACCTCCCCGCCCAGATTCGTGCCAAATGCTCCTCAGGCGGTCATTGGTCAGGTGAATCCGTGTCAGATGGCCGCCTCGAGTGACATCTGTCCGGATCGAGGCATCGCTCGTGCACGGAGCTCGGCAGGACGGGGTGCCCGATCGAGACGAATGCTCGCTGGAGGAGCATTTGGCACAGATGGCCGGGCGTGGCGGATGACGGGCGGCCCCGGGTTCGGCCGCCCGCCCCTCCGCGGCCGCGGCCGCGGACATGACAGGACCCCGTCGCCCCCAGCGACGGGGTCCTGTGGCCGGATCGATGCTCACCAGCGATCCGGCGGGTCGGCGCCTCGACCATCGCAGTCGGTGCCGACGATCGTCCCGTGCCCCCAGGCGTCGAGACGTCATGTAGTGCTAGATCGACGCCGCCTGCACTGCGATCACGGCTGGCAGGACGACGAGGATCAAGAGCGACGCACCCAGCAGCGCGAGGGCCGTCCGGAGCGCGGTCGTGGCGACCGGTCGGAGCGGGCGATCGAGATGGAGGTGTGCGTGCATGCCCAAGAGACGCCGGACAGTCGGTTTGTGTTTCGTGATTCCGATGTGAACATTTGTTCTATCATACCGTGCCCCCCCGGCCCTTTGTCCCGGAGCGACCGTCGTGGCCATCATCGAGTATTCCGAGCTCCATGCCCATACCAATTTTTCGTTCCTCGACGGGGCGTCGGCCCCGGACGATCTCATCGAGCGGGCGGTCGCCTGCGGCCTGACCGGGCTGGCCGTCACGGATCGCAACGGTCTGTACGGCGCCGTGCGATTCATGGGCGCAGCCGAGGAGGCCGGTCTGCATGGGATCGTCGGGACCGAGATCGATCTGCTCGACCCGGCGGTCCCTGATCCGGACGCGATCGTCATCCCGCCACGTCGACGGCCACGGCGCCGCCGGCGTGGCCCGGCCACGGTCGACGCGGCCGTCGTGGAGGGCCGGCCGACACGCCCCCGGCCCGAACGCGCGCCGACTGCCCGGCCACCGCGACCCAGTCAAGGAGGACCTGCGCGGGGTCGGCATCCGGGCACGCGGCCCCCATCTCGTGCTCCTGGCACGGTCGCCGCGCGGGTGGCGGAGCCTGAGTCGCCTCATCTCGCGGGCCAACCTGGCCGGGACGAAGTCGATGCCGCGCTACCGCCATGCGCTGCTGGAGGAGGATCACGAAGGGGTCATCGCGCTGTCGGGCTGTCGGGATGGCGAGATCGCCCGCCGGTTGCTCGTCGGCGACCGGGCCGGGGCGCGGGCCGCGGCTGAGCGCTACGCGGCGATGTTCGGACGCGGTGACGGTCCGTCGACCAGCGGCTTCTTCATCGAGCTGTCGCACCACCTGCTGCCCGACGACGACTGGCTCGTCGCCGAATCCGCGGCCCTCGCCGCCGAGCTCGGCCTGCCGGTCGTCGTCACGAACGACGTCCACTACGCGACCCCCGAGGACCGCGAGTTCCACGACGTCCTCACCGCGATCAAGCACGGCCGGACGCTCGATACGCTCGCCGACCTGCGACGGGCCGACGCCGAGTCGTTCGTCAAATCAGGCGAGCAGATCGCCCGCCTCGCGGACGGCTTCGACCCGGCGACGGCCGCGAGCTGGCTGGAGGGCATCGCAACGACCGTCGAGGTCGCGGCGTCGTGCGCGGTCGATCTCGGCTTCGAGCAGTACCGCTTCCCGGGCTTCCCGGTCCCGCACGGGGAGACGCCGTTCTCCTACCTGTCGGAGCTGTGCTGGGCGGGTGCACGGAGGCGCTACCACCCGCTGACGTCGGCCGTCGTCACGCGGCTCGCCCATGAGCTCGACGTCATCGAGCGAGCCGGCCTCGCCGAGTTCTTCCTCATCTGCTGGGACCTCATGCGCTTCGCCAAGGAACGGGGGATCCCGGCCCAGGGCCGGGGCAGCGCGACCAGCTCGATCGTGTCGTACACCCTCGGCATCAGCCGGGTCGAGCCGATCGCCCACAACCTCCTGTTCGAGCGCTTCATCAATCCGGGCCGAACGACCTACCCGGACGTCGACATCGACTTCAGCTCGGAGCGTCGCGAGGAAGTCATCCAGTACATCTACGGGCGCTACGGGCCGGAGCACACCGGGATGGTCTGCAACCTCGTCACGTACCGGGCGCGCTCGGCGGTCCGGGAGGTGGGCTACGCGCTCGGGTTCCCGCGACCGCTCGTCGATCGAGTGGCGAAGGCGCTCGAGACGTACGACAGCGTCATGGTCCGGCGTGACCTCGAGGCCGACGGCGGGTTCGCCGAGTTCTTCCGCCGCACGGGTGAGGGGTTGCCGGGCGAGGCACGTGCGGCGGAGGATGCCGAGGCGCACGGGCTCGTCGACCGGATGGGCCAGCTGAACACGCGGATCCCGCTCGTCGGGAAGGTGCCGCCCTGGCGCCAGCCACCGAAGCCGGTGGACCCGGACGCGCCGCGACCGTTCGACTGGCTCCGGGAGGCATCCGACGGGCATGAGACGGCCGGCCCTTCCCCTTCCGGGATGTGGGAGGAGGCACCCGAATCGCCACCGTCGATCCGGCAAGGCGGTCCGTCCGACGACGAAGGCGGCCCCGGCGACACGCCAGCCAGCGTCGCCTGGCTGCGGGCCGGTCGCGGGACGGGCTATCCCGGCACGCCGCCGGTTCACGTTCCGGTGGACCCGGAAAGCGGCATGCAGCTCCCGCCACCGCGCAAGACGGATCGACTGGGCCGCCCGTCGATGTGGGATCCACCGAGCTCGGTCGCCCGCATCGAGCCGGAGGAGCCGCCCCGGGCGCGCGGCGGTTCCACGGTCGGCCTGTCCCATTGGGAGCGCTGGCTCGAGTTCTGCGCGCGGATCGATGGCTTCCCGCGCCACCTGTCGATCCACTCGGGCGGGATGCTGGTGACGGCTGCCCCGCTCATCGACATCGCGCCGCTCGAGAAGGCGACGATGCCCGACCGGGTCGTCGTCCAGTTCGACAAGCGCGACGTCGAGACGCTCAAGCTCATCAAGCTCGACCTGCTCGGGCTGGGCATGCTCGCCGCGATCGACGAGACGCTCCAGCTCATCGCCCACGACTGCGCCGTCTGCCTCGATCTCGACCACCTGCCCGAGGAGATCGGCGAGGTGTTCGAGATGCTCCAGGCGGCCGACACGGTCGGCGTCTTCCAGGTCGAGAGCCGGGCCCAGATGCAGACGCTACCCAAGTCGAAGCCGGCGAGCCTCGACGACCTCGTGGTCGAGGTGGCGATCATCCGGCCGGGCCCGATCCAGGGCAACGCCGTCCACCCGTACCTGCGTCGCAAGCAGGGTCTCGAGCCGGTCGCCTATCTCCACCCCAGCCTCGAGCCGGTCCTCAAGGACACGCTCGGCGTGATCCTCTACCAGGAGCAGGTCATGCGGATCGCCATCGAAGTGGCCGGCTTCTCGCCGGCGGCGTCGGACGGCTTCCGGCGGGCGATGGGGACGTGGCGCTCGAGCCGGGAGATGGAGAAGCTCCACGCGCAGTTCGTCGAAGGTGCCCTGCGCCAGCCCGACATGACCGAGGACGACGCCCAGGAGCTGTTCCGCCAGGTCTCCGCATTCGCCTCGTTCGGGTTCGCCAAGAGCCACGCCGCGGCCTTCGCCCGGACCGCCTACGAATCGTCCTTCCTCAAGCTGTTCTACCCGGCCCAGTTCCTGGTCGGGCTCATCAACGCGCAGCCGATGGGCTTCTACCCGGTCGAGGTCCTCGTCAACGACACGAAACGCCACGGCGTGGCGGTGCTGCCCGTGGACGTCAACGCCTCCTCGTACAAGACGACGACCGAGTGGGTCGGCCCCGACGGGCAGCCGAAGCCGGTCGTCTCGTCGGGCTGCATCGTCCCGTCGACCGCGTCGCGCGAGCGCTGGACGCCGGCCACGACCGCCGGCTGGGGGGTGCGGCTCGGGTTGCACCTCGTGAAGGGCATCGGCGAGCAGCACGAGACGCTCCTCGACGCCGAGCGGGCACGCGGCCCGTACCGGAGCCTCGTCGATGTCGTCGAACGGACCGATCTGCCCGAGGAGGTGCTCGAACGGCTCATCCGGAGCGGCGCGATGGACTCGCTCGGCCGGCCGCGACGCGAACTGCTGTGGCAGCTGCGCGAGGTGGCCGGGGCATCCCGCGGGCGGATGGACGGCCGGACCGTGCGGGCGCTGGGCCGGGCGGCCGGCAAGCGCGGTGCGGCCGCGGGTCGGCCGATGGACCTGCGACTGCCGGCCACCGATGTGCCGGCGCTCCCCGAGATCACCGAGTCGGAGCGGATCGGCGATGCCTACGCCGTGCTCGGTCTCGACGCGCGCCGCCAGGTCGTCGGGCTGTTCCGTGGGGCACTCGACCGGCTGGGCGCGACGACCAACGCGTCGTTGTCGGACCGCCGTCCGGGCCGCGTTCGGGTCGGCGGTCTGGTCGTCACCCGGCAGCACCCGATGACGGCCAAGGGGACGGTGTTCCTCGCCCTGGAGGACGAGACCGGGATGGTCAACGTCACGCTCTGGCCGTCGACCTGGGAGCGACTCCGCGGCGTGGTCCGTCGCCATGCGCTACTGCTCGTCGATGGCGAGCTCCAGCGGGAGGGGTCGGTCGTCAACCTCGTCGCGCACGCGATCCGTGCGCTGCCCGAGGCTGCCGCCGAGACCGGCGGACCCGAGCAGCCCGGCGGCGTGCGCCAGCTGGGCCACGCCGGCATGCGCCGGCTGGGGTGATCCGCGCGGGCGCGGACGACCCGCCGTCTAGCGCCGGGCGCCGGCCTTCTGACCCGGCCCGCCCGATCGGCGGCGACCGTCCGGTCGTTGAGCGGCGCCCGCCCGTGCCCGACCCCGGTTCGGGTTCGAGAGGTACAGGAACCGGCGGTACCAGGCCGCGGTCGACGCGAAGAAGGCGCCGATCAGCGGGGACATCAGGTACGAGGCGAGCACCACGTCACGCGCGAGCGTCTGCGTCTCGACGTTCGGCGCGATCCCGATGAACCCGCTCAGGACCAGGAACGAGTAGCACGTCGCGGCGACGATCCCAACGATCACGCCAAGCAACCAGCTCGCACGAGGCGCCAGGAAGCCGGCGATGAACACGCCACCGATCGCCGGCGTCACGATGAAGTACTGGTACAGGAAGACCGCGACGATGGCGACGGGGTCGGTGCGCCCCTCCGGTCGGATGACGACGAACATCACGGTCGTCACGAGTGTGACCAGGACGGGGATCCACAGGGCCTTGTTGCGGATCAGCTCCGGGAGTGCGCGGAGGTCCGCCCGGACGTCCAGCGGCCGGAACGCCTCGCGCGCCGCGCCGAAGACGCTGCGACGGGCGGGCGTGGCCGTGCCGGATGCGGCCTTCGCCTCGCCCGAGGCTTCCTCCGTCTCGCCGATCTCGGCGTCGAGGTCCTCGTCGAACTCGGGCAGCCCCTGTTCGCTGCGATAGCGTCGGCGGGCAGCCGCCCGATCAGTCCTCTTGGCGCGCGCCACGGTGTCTCCTGTCGGTCAGTGGGGATCGCGGTGCGGGCCATCGTAGTCGATGCATGGGCCCGCCCGGTTTGCGACATGGTCCGGTGAGCCCGCGATGAGTGGGCGTGGATGCCGCGTGCAGACGTGGTTTGGCGGCCGTCGAGTGACGTCTGGTTCCATCGACCGGTGCCGCCGCCCGCTCGACGCCCGCCGGGAGGTCACGCATGCAACGCGTCCCGCACGCGGCGAACGCCGTGCTGGTCCTGGTCGTCGCCACGTGCCTGTCGGGCGTGGCGGCAGCAACGCCCCTGCTCGCCGTCGTCGCTCAGGCGGCGACGGTCGCGTGGCCGCCGTCGAGCCTCGTCGTCTCCGAGGTCCAGACCGGGGGTGCCGGGGCATCGGACGAGTTCGTCGAGGTCGCGAACCAGGGAGCCGCCCCGATCGACCTGATCGGGCTCGAGATCGTGTACGCGACATCGTCGGGGTCCACCGTCACGCGCAAGGCGACGTGGGCGGTGTCGGCGATCCTCGCGCCGGGGCGTCGGTTCCTGCTGGTGAATGGCGCCGGCGTGCTCGCGCCGATCGGGGACGCGGTCTACACGGGCGGCTTCGCCGCGACGGGCGGGTCGGTCGCCCTCCGTGTCGTCGGCGGCTCGGTCGTGGATTCGGTCGGCTGGGGCGACGCGACGAATGCGTTCGTCGAAGGGGTGGCCGCTCCGGCGCCGGCCGCCGGCTCGAGCCTCGAGCGACGACCCGGTGGCGCCCTCGGGAACGGCGTCGACAGCAACGACAACCTGGCGGACTGGACGCTGTCGACTGCGCCCGGGCCGCAGGGCCTGACGGCACCGCCCATCCCCGACCCTGGCATGCCGTCGCCGAGCCCGACCGAGCCGCCATCACCGACGCCGCTGGTCACGCCCGAGCCGAGCGTGACGGCCACGCCGAGCGCCACGCCCCCGCCGACGGTCGAACCCACCCCGTCACCGACGCCCGCGCCCACCCCCACGCCGCCACCGACCCCCGAGCCCACGCCCGCGCCGACCTCGGCGCCGATGGCGATCGCCGACGCACGGTCCCTGCCGGACGGGAGCACTGCGACCGTCGCCGGCGTCCTGACGACCGATCTGGGCACGCTCGAGGCAGGGCGGAGCGCGTTCATCCAGGACGCCACGGGCGGCATCGCCCTCTACCTGGACGCCACCGTCGTGACCGTCCTCCCGGCCGGGACGATCGTCGCGGCCCGGGGCTCGATCGACGACCGTTTCGCCCAACGCACGCTGCGCATCGCCGAATCCGACATCGTGCCCGGTGGCGCCGCCAGCGTGCCAGCAGCGGCGGACATCCCGACCGGTGCCGCCCTCGAAGCGGTGGAGGCGCGTCGGATCCGGCTGACCGGCACGGTCACCGCGGGCCCGGACGCGCTCGCGGATGGAACGGCCGTGACGATCGATGATGGCAGCGGGCCGGTTCGGGTCGTCATCACCCCGACGGCGATGGAGGGCCGCGCCCTGGCGATCGGTTCCTCGATCATCGCGACCGGTCCGCTCGGTCAGCGGGATAGCAGCGGGACCGGTCTCGAGGGCTATCGAGCGTACGTGACGCACGCGGCAGATCTGTCGGTCGCGCCGCCGACGCCCACTCCATCGCCATCGCCCACGGGCACGAGTACGCCGAGCCCCACGACGGGCCCGACCCCGAGTCCCAGCGCGAGCATTCCTCCGACGGCGAGTCCATCGCCATCCGTTGAGGGGATCACGATCGCGGATGCCCGCAGTCAGCCGGTCGGCTCGGTCGTCACCGTGCGAGGCGTGGTGATCGCCGAACCCGGCCGACTCGGCAGTTCAGCGCTCGTCGCCATCGCCGACGCGTCCGGCGGCATCGTCGTCAAGATCCCGGCCGGCGCCGTCGGCCCGACTCGCGGGCGTTCCGTGGCCGTGACCGGTCCGCTCGCCGACCCGTACGGCCAGCTCGAGGTCCGTCCCAGCGTCCCTGGTCTCGTCATGGGCGGGAGCGAGGCGTTGCCGGCCGTCATCGACCTCGGATCCGGGGCGCCGAGCGAGGCGACCGAGGCTCGTCTCGTGCGGGGCGGTGGCATCGTCGTCGCGCGTCCGTCGGTGTCGGCGAGCGGCGATGTCTCGCTGACGCTGCAGACCTCGAGCGGGGCGCGGATCCGGGTCATGGCCGACAGCTCGAGCGGCATCAGCCGGACCACGTTCGTCCGTGGTGCCCGGTATCGCGTCACGGGGGTCGTTGGTCAGCGGGCATCGAAGAAGGGAGAGCTCGACGGCTATCGCGTGTGGGTGCGCGACCGCCGAGACGTCAGCCTCATGACTCCTGCACCGACACCGACGCCCTCGGGCTCGCGGCCGGGCGGATCAAGTCCCGCGCCGAGGGTCATCAGCATCGCGGCCGCCCTCCGGACGCGCGATCGGGCGATCTCGGTCCAGGCGACGGTGACGACGCCCGCCAGCATCCTCGACGGGACCGGTCGTCGGATCGTCGTCCAGGATGCGAGCGGCGCGATCGAGGTCCTGCTGCCGAAGGACACGAAGGCACCCGCGATGGGCACGCGCCTGCTGGTCACCGGCGAGGTCGGGACGGCGTACGGTGCGCCGCGCCTTCGCGCCACGGCAGCGGCCGGACGTGGTGTCGCGGCGGTGCCCGCGGCGCTCCGCCTCGCCGGGCCCGTCAGCTCGGCACACACATGGCGGCTCGTGGCCATCTCCGGGCGGGTCGAGGACGTCCGCAAGCTCGGCGATCGCTGGCGGGCCGAGATCGTCAGCGGTCGCCACCGACTGGTCGTGGTCGGCCAGCCCGGGGCCAGGATCCCGGTGGCGGCGCTGATCGAAGGCCGGGTAGCCGACATCGTCGGCATCGTTCGTCCCGCCTACCCGAGCGCCACGGATCGGCGTCCATCGGTGCTGCCGCGGTCCGCCTCGGACGTTCGGGTGGGTCCGGCCACGGGTGGCACCAAACCGGCGACCACGGCCACGGCTGGTCCGCTGGGATCGGCTACGTCCGGGAGCGGTGATCCAGCGACGGACGCCGACCTGATCGACCTGATCAGCCTCGTCGGGAGCGTCGTCCGGGTCGGTGGCCTGGTCGTCGATCGCGACGCGACGGGCTTTCTGCTCGACGACGGCACCGCCACCGGTCGGGTCGACGTGACCGGCCCGGCGGCTGAATGGCTCGACCTCATCGAGCCAGGCGATGCGATCAACGTCACCGGTCGCGTCGTCGACGACGGTGGCGAACCGATCGTCATCGTCGACGACCCGGCGACCATCTCGCTCGGCAGCGCCCTCGATGGCATCGGCGGGGCACCGGAAGGGAGCGCTGGTCCGTCGATGAGCGCCTCGCCGGCGTCGCCCGACGTCCGCACGGCCGGGATCGGTGGCGTCCAAGGGCTCCCCGGCGCGGCCGCAGGGATCGTCGGACTGGTGTCGATCAGTGCCGTGTCGCTCGGCGTGGCCGTCCTTCGCCGCCGGCGGATCGGACGGCTCCTCGCAGGGCGATTCGCCGCCACGGTCGCCTCGATCGGCCGCCATCCGCCGGCCTGAGGGGACGCCCAGGCGCCCCGTTCGGGCGTCCGCCCGGGGCCGGCGCGGGCGCCGGCCAGGGCTCCAGTCGGCGTCGTGCACGGCTCGTGCGGGGGCCGAGCGTGCACAAGCGTGCTTGACGCTCGCAGAATCGCCGGACTATCCTCGCCCGAGTTTCGCGCCAGCGAAGCAGGCACGTGCGTGAGGAGAGGTCTTGCCGAACGCGGAAACCCGCGTAGAGGATCCCCGTGACCGCAGGATCGCGGTCCCCGAAGGGGAACGGCAGTACCACATCGGACTCGGACCGGGAGATCTGGCCGAGTACATCCTCCTCCCCGGGGACCAGGATCGGACTACCAGGATCGCCTCGCGCTTCGATTCGATCGAGCTCGAGCACCGACACCGGGAGTTCGCGTCTGCGACCGGCACGTTCCGGGGTCAACGGGTGTCGGTCGTCTCGACCGGCATCGGGACGGACAATGTCGAGATCGCCGTGGCCGAGATCCTGGCGATCACGACGCGTCCGACCTTCATCCGAGTCGGCTCGTGCGGAGCCCTCCAGCCGGGGATGCACCTGGGAGACCTGGTCATCACCACGGGAGGGGTCCGTCTCGAGACGACGACGAGCTGGTATGTGCACGATGGGTATCCCGCGGTCGCCGATCATGAAGCGATCGTGGCCCTCATCGAGGCGGCAGAACGGCTCGGTCACCGCTACCACGTCGGGGTCACGGCGACGGCGCCGGGGTTCTTCGGGCCGCAAGGGCGTCCCATCCCGCAGTTGCCCATCCGGTACCCTGACCTGGCGGAGGACATGGCGCGCCAGCGCGTCATGAACTTCGAGATGGAGGCATCGGCTCTGCTGGTGTTCGCGTCGCTTGCCGGCTGTCGTGCCGGCGTCGTCTGTGCGGTCTACGCCAACCGGACGACCGGCGAGTTCATCGACGGACCAATGAAGGATGCCGCCGAGGCGGCTTGCGTCGAGACCGGCCTCGAAAGCCTGCTTGTGCTGGCACAGATCGACGCCCAGAAACGAACCGCGTCGACGGACCGCTGGCGGCCGTCGTTGTGGTCGACCTAGCGCGCTATCGACGAGCGGGTGCGGGACAGAGGTTCCCGTGACGCTCGGCCCACCGAGGAGGACCACAGATGGCTGAGGCCTACTGCGTCAAGGACAAGCGAAAGGTCGAAGTCCAGAACGCGCAGCGCATCACCATGAAGAACGGTAAGCCGGCCCTGCAGGGCACCTGCCCGATCTGCGGCAACAAGGTGTTCAAGATCGGCGGCTGATCGCCGGGATTCATCCACGCCCGGATACGGCCCCCGCCACGGATCGGCGGGGGCCGTTCCATGTCCGCCACGCGTCGGGCAACCATCGGCGACCCACCGGGACCGGCACGACCGGTCGGAGCGCCAGGGTCCCTTTGCTAGAATGAGCGGGTTCCCCTGACATGTTGCGAACGCGCGCGTCACGCGCGCACCAGCGGTCCCAACACCGGCCGCAGGAGGTCTCCCCGATGGCAGTCCGCGTCGGCATCAACGGCTTCGGCCGTATCGGCCGTCAGTCGCTCAAGGCGCTCCTCGAACGCGCCCCCGATGTCGAGGTCGTGGCGGTCAACGACCTGGTCGACGCCGAGATGAACGCCCTGCTGTTCAAGCACGACTCGACGTACGGTGCCTACGACGGCGACGTCCGTGCCGGCGACCGGTCGATCATCATCGATGGGCGCGAGATCAAGATCCTCGCCGAGAAGGATCCCGCCGCCCTGCCCTGGGGCGATCTCGGGGTCGACATCGTGCTCGAGTCGACCGGCATCTTCACCGACGCCGACAAGGCGACCGCCCACATCACGGCCGGTGCCCAGAAGGTGATCATCAGCGCGCCGGCCAAGAACGAGGACATCACGATCGTCCTCGGGGTCAACGAGGATCGCTACGACCCGGCCAGCCACCACGTCATCAGCAACGCCAGCTGCACGACGAACTGCCTCGCCCCGGCCGCCAAGGTCGTCCACGACCTGCTCGGCATCGAGAAGGGGCTGATGAACACGATCCACAGCTACACGAACGACCAGCGCATCCTGGATGTCGCCCACAAGGACCCCCGCCGCGCCCGGGCGGCCGGCCAGAACATCATCCCGACGACGACTGGCGCGGCCAAGGCCCTCGCCCTGGTCATCCCGGATCTCAAGGGCAAGTTCGACGGCTTCAGCCTGCGCGTCCCGACGCCGACCGTGAGCGTCGTCGACTTCACGGCCACCGTCCGCCGGGAGACCAGCGTCGACGAGATCAACGACGCGTTCCGCGCGGCGGCCGACGGACCGCTCAAGGGGATCCTCGGCGTCTCGGACGAGCCGCTCGTGTCGAGCGACTTCCGGGGCGACCCGCGCTCCTCGATCATCGACGCCGAATCGACCATGGTCCTCGGTGGCGACATGGTCAAGGTCATCGCCTGGTACGACAACGAATGGGGATATAGCTGTCGAGTCGCCGACCTGATCGCGTTCGTGGCGGCGCGCATGCCCGTCGCCGCCTGATCCGGCGCTGACCGCGTCCATGGACAAGTTCACGATCCGCGACGCGGACGTCGCCGGCAAACGCGTCTTCGTCCGCGTCGATTTCAACGTCCCGCTCGCGGACGGCAAGGTCCAGGACGACTCGCGCATCCGCGCGTCGATCCCGACCATCGCTGTCACTCGTCCAGGCCGGCGCCAAGGTCATCCTGGCGAGTCATCTCGGTCGCCCGAACGGCAAGGTGTCGGACGGCCTCCGCCTGCGGCCCGTCGGCCAGCGCCTGACCGAGCTGCTGCGTCGGAACGTGCCCGTGACCGGCGATGCGCTGGGGATCGGGACGGAGGACGCCCTCCGGCGGATGCGTCCCGGCGAGATCGTCCTGCTCGAGAACCTGCGCTTCCACCCGGAGGAGGAGGCGAACGACCCGGAGTTCGCGGCGACGCTGGCGTCGTACGCGGACCTCTACGTGAACGATGCGTTCGGGACGGCCCACCGCGCCCACGCCAGCACGGTCGGGATCGCCAAGCTCCTGCCGGCGTACGCCGGTCTGCTCATGGAGCGCGAGCTGTCGATGCTCTCCAAGCTGCTCGAGGCGCCGGAGCGGCCGTTCGCGGCGATCCTGGGCGGGGCCAAGGTCAGCGACAAGATCAAGGTCATCGACAGCCTCCTGACCAAGGTCGACCTGCTCGTCCTCGGTGGCGGGATGGCCAACACGTTCCTGCTCGCGCAGGGCAAGGCGATCGGCAAGAGCCTGGCTGAACCGGACCGTGTCGGCGACGCCCGACGGATCCTCGCTCGCGCCGAGAAGAACAATGTCAGGGTCGTCCTGCCGGTCGACGTGATCGTCGCCAAGGAGGTCACCCGCGGCACGGAGTACAAGACCCTCCAGGCCGAGAAGATCCCGGCGAGCTGGCACATCGTCGATCTCGGCAAGGACAGCCAGGACCTGATGGTCGACGCCCTGTCCGGCGTCAAGACCGTCTTCTGGAACGGGCCGCTCGGCGTGTTCGAGATCCCGTCGTTCGCCCACGGGACGAATGCCGTTGCCCGGATGCTGGCCGATCGGGCCGAGGCCGGTGCCACGGTCGTGATCGGTGGCGGCGACTCGGTCGCGGCGATCACACGCCAAGGCCTGGCGTCCAAGATGACCCACATCTCGACCGGGGGCGGTGCGTCGCTGGAATTCCTCGAGGGCCGCGAGCTGCCCGGGGTGACCGTGCTCCTCGACCGGCCGGTCGAGGCGAAGCCGAAGAAGCCGGCAGCCAAGAAGCCTGCGGCCAAGACGCCGGCAGCCACGAGCAAGCCGGCCGCTGCCAAGTCGCTGGCTCGCAAGCCTGCTCCGACGAAGGCCGCCCCGGCCAAGCCCGCATCGGCCAAGGCACCCGTGAAGGTTCCGTCGGCCAAGCCCGCCTCGGTCAAGGCACCTGGGAAGGCCGTGGCCAAGGCCCCCGTTGCCAAGCCTGCCGCCAAGGCCTCCTCGGCCAAGCCTGCGAGCCGCCAAGAGGGCCTCGCCCAAGACTTCCCAAGCCAAGAGCAAGACTTCCCCAGCCAAGGGCAGGACTCGCGCGTGACCCTGATCGACGCGATCGACGCGCGCGAGATCCTCGATTCGCGAGGCAACCCCACGATCGAGGTCGATGTCGTGCTGGTCGACGGCTCGGTCGGCCGGGCGGCCGTCCCGAGCGGCGCCTCGACCGGCGCCCACGAAGCGGTCGAGCTGCGCGACGGCGACACGGCGCGGTTCGGCGGGAAGGGCGTGCTGACCGCCGTCCGCAACGTGACCGACCGGATCGGCCCGGAGCTCATCGGCCTCGACGCCTCGGACCAGGCCGGCATCGACGCGCTGCTCATCGACCTCGACGGGACGCCCAACAAGGGCGAGCTCGGGGCGAATGCGATCCTCGGCGTATCACTGGCCTGCGCTCACGCTGCCGCCGCCGCGTTCGACCAGCCGCTCTATCGCTACCTCGGCGGTGTCGGCGCGCGGACCCTGCCGGTCCCGATGTTCAACATCCTCAACGGCGGCAAGCACGCCCAGGATTCGACCGACTTCCAGGAGTTCATGGTCATGCCGGTCGGCGTCGCCACGTACGGCGAGGCGCTGCGCGCCGGATCGGAGATCTTCGCCGCGCTGCGGACGATCCTCCACGACGAAGGCCACGCGACCGGGCAGGGCGACGAAGGCGGCTTCGCCCCATCGCTCGCCTCGAACGAGGCCGCCGTCGAGGTCATCCTCCGCGCGATCGAGCGGGCCGGATATCGGCCGGCGAGGACGTCGCCATCGCGCTCGACCCGGCGACGACCGAGCTGGTCGAGCCTGGCAGCGGCGCCGACGGAGCCCCGACGAAGTACGTCCTGGCCAAGGAGGGCCGAACGCTCGACAGCAGCGAGCTCGTCGCACCTGTGGGCCGACTGGACGGCGCGCTATCCGATCGTCTCCATCGAGGATGGCCTTGCCGAGGACGACTGGCTCGGCTGGGGCCAGCTCACCGAGCGGCTCGGCGGACAGGTCCAGCTCGTGGGCGATGACTTGCTCGTGACGGACACCACCCGCATCGCGCGTGCCATCGAGCTGCACGCCGCGAACTCCGTCCTCATCAAGCTCAACCAGATCGGGACGCTGACCGAGACGATCGAGGCCATCGAGCTCGCGCGCGGGGCGGGATGGTCGGCGGTCGTGTCGCATCGCTCTGGCGAGACCGAGGACACGACCATCGCCGATCTCGTCGTGGCGATGGGCACCGGCCAGATCAAGACCGGCGCCCCTTCACGCTCCGAGCGTGTCGCCAAGTACAACCGGCTGCTCCGCATCGAGGGTGAGCTCGGCGACGGGGCGCGCTATCCCGGCCGGTCGGCGCTATCGGGGTCGTGACCCGCTTCGTCGATCGCGGTGCGATCACCGCGGCGTATGTCGGGATCGGTGTCGCGGTCACGATCGCCGTGAGCTTCCTGCTGATCATCCCCATCGAGCCGGTCATCTGGCTCCTCACCGTCCCGTCGGGCCTGCTGATCGGCTACTACGCGAACCAGCGCTCCGACCGTCGGGCCGGACCATGGCACCGGATCCTGCGGAACGCGCTGTTCGCCTCGTTCGTGACGGGGCTGACGTTCGCGCTGCTCCTGCTGCTGCTCAAGTCGATCTTCTTCTTCGCCGACACGGGCTACCCGGACTTCAATCGCGTTGACGAGGCCGGCACGCCGATCCCGCCGACCTGCTCGACCGGCGCGGATTGTGTCTATTCGCGCTATCTCGCGCTCGACCGAGGGGCCGAACTCCAAGCGGCGGGCGTGACCGACGCGGCGTCCTTCGGGGCGCTGTACTGGGCGCAGCAGTCGTCAGTGGCCGGATCGCTCCTCCTGGCGACGACGGCCGGAGGGCTCGGCGGCGGATTGCTGTACACGCTGTTCCGCCCGAAACCGGTCGTGCCTGGTAGCGGGACGGTGACGACGGTCGCGTGAAGCGGGTACCGAGATGTCTGGGTCCGCTCGTCGCCCTGGTGATGGCAGGCTGCGCCGGATCCGGAGACTTCATGGACGTTCCGGGCATCGGCTCGACGCGGATCGATGTCCCGCGCCCGAGCGGAGCTGCGAGCGCCGCCTGCGACGACGACCCACTACCGCCCGGAACGGACGCGACCATCGCTCAACGGGTCATGGAGCTGCGCGAGATCGGGCTCTTCGCGGACCGATCAGCCGCATCCGACGTTGCGTTGGCGGCGGAACTGGAAGCCTCGATCGGAGACCAGTGGGGCACCGTGGATCAGTGGGAAACGGGGGACCGCCCCATGCTCGACATCGTGGTCGCCGAGCAGGACGCGACCCGCGTCTGGTGGCGCGATCTCGAAGCGGACGTCACGGACGGGAACGAGGTCTATGCCCAGACCTTGGCCGAATGGGGCGAGATCTCCGTCGGGGCGTTTGCGCCGACCGACATCACGGAGTCGTGGGATGGCGCCGAGGGTCCCGTGATCGTGGAGTTCACCCACGGTGGGTCGAGGCGATTCGTCGCCCCCGCCTACCTGGAGGACTGGATCGACCCGGGCATCCTCGTCGGCATCAACGCGCTGATCGCAGATTTAGGTCGCCGCTTCGAGCTGTACAAGGCGTTCGACCAGACGGCGTTCGTGATGGCACTCACCGACGACGAGCGCCGCGCGCTCGAAGGCCGCGGGTGGTGCTTCGAGTGAATCCGCCGCAATGAGAAACGCCCCGGACATGCCGGGGCGTTCGTGCCGCGAGACCGGCGTCTCAGCTCTTGGCCGTCGTCTTCTTGGTGGTCGCCTTCTTGGCCGTTGCCTTCGACGCGGTCGTCTTGGCGGCCGGCTTCTTGGTCGCTGTCGACTTGGTCGCCTTGGCTGCCGGGCGGGCCGGCTTCGCGGGCGCTGCCGCCTCCGTCTCGCTGGCCTCGGCAGCCTTGGCGGCAGCGGCCTCGGCACGGGCCGTCTTGCTCAGCGCGGCGCGGGCCTTGCCGGCGGCGGTCTGCGCGCCCTTGGCCTTGGTCGACTTGCCGGCCGCGATGCGCGCCTTGGCGGCCTTCGCGGCGGCGGCCTTGCCGGTCTGCTTGGCGACGCGGCCGCTGGTGCCGACTGTGGCTCCGCCGAGGGCGGCGTTGATCTTGAGCGTGAGGCGAGACTTGCGTCGGGCGGCGGCGTTGGCATGGATCGCGCCGGCCTTCACCGCGCGATCGAGGGCCGACAGCGCATCGGTCAGGGCAGCGGTCACGGTCTCGGCGTCGCCGCCGACCGTGCTCAGGGCTCGGGCGACGTAGGTCTTCGCGGCGCTGCGACGCGGGCCGAGCACTTCGTGGCGGCGGGCCGCTTGTCGGACGCGCTTGAGACCCGACGGAGTCCGTGCGCCCGACCAGGTGCGGGGCGTCTTGGCCAAGGGGAACCTCTCAGGTATCGATGTGGGGGAGTGGTCGGATGGCACACGAGGGCGCGGTGTGGGCGCCGTACGCGGAGGCGGATGCTACCACAGGAGCATCGCCGGGCCTGAAGCGCACGACTCCTCGGATCGACCCCGCGGGTTTCTGTCAATTGCTCCTGGGCGGTCGTTCGGTCACATTCGTGGCGGGCCGGTCCGCGTCCGTCGAGCCGCTACACTCCCGCCTCGTGACCATCCCCCAGGACCGCCTGCGCAACTTCTCGATCATCGCCCACATCGATCACGGGAAGTCGACGCTGGCCGATCGCCTGCTCGAGCTGACCCACACGATCGACGCCCGGCAGATGACGAGCCAGGTCCTCGATTCGATGGACCTCGAGCGCGAGAAGGGCATCACGATCAAGGCGCGTGCCGTGCGACTCGAGTACACGGCCAAGGACGGCCTGACCTACGGGCTCAACCTGATCGACACCCCCGGTCACGTCGATTTCGCCTACGAGGTCAGCCACAGCCTGCAGGCCTGCGAGGGGGCCATCCTCGTCGTCGACGCGACACAGGGCATCGAGGCGCAGACCCTCGCCAACGTCCACCTCGCGATGCGCGAGAACCTCACCCTCATCCCGGTCCTCAACAAGATCGACCTGCCGTCGGCCGACCCCGACACGATCATCGACGAGCTCGAGAACGTCCTGGCCATTCCGCGCGAGGAGGTCCTCCTCGCGAGCGCCAAGGACGGCACCGGGGTCATCGACATCCTCGAGGCGATCGTCGCGCGTATCCCGGCGCCGAAGGGCGATCCCGTGGCACCCGTCCAGGGCCTGATCTTCGACAGCCACTACGACGCCTACAAGGGCGTGATCGTCTATGTCCGGCTCGCGCAGGGCACGCTCAAGGTCAGCGACCCGATCCGGCTGATGGCCAGCGGCGCGGTCGCCGAGCCCCTCGAGCTCGGCGTCTTCCGTCCGCAGCTCGTCGCGGTCAAGCAGCTGACCGCCGGCGAAGTCGGCTACGTCGCGACCGGTCTAAAAAACGTCCGCGAGGCACAGGTCGGCGACACCGTCACCACCCAGGCCCGGCCGGCCAAGGAGCCGTTGCCCGGCTACCAGGAGGCCAAGAGCCTCGTGTTCGCCGGCATCTACCCGGTCAGCGGCGAGGACTACCCACTGCTCCGCGAGGCGCTCGACAAGCTCCACCTCAACGACGCGAGCTTCACGTTCGAGCCCGAAAGCTCGGTCGCCCTCGGCTTCGGGTTCCGCTGCGGGTTCCTCGGTCTGCTCCACATGGAGATCGTCCAGGAGCGTCTCGAGCGCGAGTTCGATCTCGACCTCATCGCGTCCGCCCCATCTGTCGAGTACCACGTCCAGCTCGAGCACGGTCGCGGCACGGTCGTCGTCGACAACCCTGCGCTACTGCCGAGCCCGACGGACATCGAGACGATCGAGGAGCCCTGGGTCAAGCTCAGCGTGGTCACGCCGAGCCAGTACATCGGCTCGCTGATGGAGCTCTCGACGAACCGGCGCGGTACCTTCGTGAACATGGAGTACCTCGACCCGACCCGCGTCGTGCTCCATTTCGAGATGCCGCTGGCCGAGCTGATCGTCGACTACTTCGACCAGCTCAAGAGCCGCAGCCAGGGCTATGCGTCGATGGACTACGAGGAGCTCGGCTACCGGCCGGCGAACCTCGCCAAGGTCGACATCCTCGTCAACGGTGAGCCGGTCGACGCGCTGAGCATCATCGTCCACCGCGATCGCGCCCAATCGACCGGACGCGCCCTGGCCGAACGGCTCAAGCAGCTCATCCCGCGCCAGATGTTCGAGATCCCGATCCAGGCCGCGATCGGCAGCAATGTCGTCGCCCGGGAGACCGTCCGGGCCATGCGCAAGAACGTGCTGGCCAAGTGTTACGGTGGCGACATCACGCGCAAGCGGAAGCTGCTCGAGAAACAGAAAGTAGGCAAGCAGCGGATGAAGCGCGTCGGGTCGGTCGAGATCCCGCAGGAGGCATTCCTGGCGATGCTGCGCATGGACGAGGGCTGATCGTCCGGTGGAGGGGCTCTTCGACATCTCGCGCGGCCTGATCGTCATCGGGTTGACGATGCTGCTCGTCCTGCTGCGGCTGGACGCGGAACGGTTCGGGACCGCCGAGTACTACGAATTGACACGGGACGGCGAGCGGCCACGCATCCGCCGGCGGGTCGCCTGGTACGCCCTCGGCGCGGCGCTGGTGGTGGCGATGGCGTACATCCATCCGGAACCGCAGCGGGAGCTCCACCTCGGCACCGGCGATCGCCTGGGGGCGGTCATGGGCGGCCTGATCTTCGCCGGGCTCGGCGTGGCCCAGGCCCTCGCGTTCGCGACCCTGCGCTACCAACGCATCCGGTTCCCGGACATCGGCTCGTATCCCGGCGCGCTGCTCAACTCGACCGCGACCGCGTTCATCGACGAGGCCACGTTCCGTGGCGCGATCTTCGGCACGCTGCTGACACTCGGCCTGGAGGCGAACCTGGCCAACATCGTGCAGGCACTGCTGTACGCCCTGACGACGCGACTGGGGGCGCCGGGCCGGGACCGCTACCTGCTCGTCCTGACGCTGGCGATGGGCATCATCGGCGGCTGGCTGACGGCCGTCACCGGCGGCATCGCGGCGGCGTTCCTCGGCCATGCGGCGACGCGCTTCGCCGTGTTCCTGGCCACCGGCCACACCGGACAGACGCTGCCTAAGGGTCGCGAGGTCGAGGAGATCGACCGACGCCGCCGCCCGCCGGAAGGCTGGCGTGTCATCGGGTCAAGGGAGTCCGCTCAGCGGGACCGCTGACGTGCCCGGGTCGCTGACCCCGCGTCCCCCGACCGCGCTGTACATCCACGTCCCGTTCTGCGTGTCGCTGTGCCCGTACTGCGACTTCGTGGTGATCGCCGGTTCCGCGGCGCGCGGGCCGATGAACCGGATCGGGCAGTTCCTCGACGCGCTCATGGTCGAGCTGGAGCTGCGTGCCGATGTCCTCGATGCGGCCTTCGGGGCGCCAGGTATGGCGGATCGACCGCGTCTCGCCTCGGCGTACATCGGGGGCGGGACGCCATCGCTGCTCCTCCCCGAGCAGGTCGAAGGCGTCGTGGCGCGCGTGCGCGCGCGATTCGGCCTCGACGACGACGCAGAGGTCACGCTCGAATCGAACCCGGGCCCTGACGAACGCGGCGACTTCGGGGCGCTGCGGGCCGCCGGGATCACGCGGATGTCGTTCGGTGCCCAGTCGTTCGACGATGTGGAGCTGCGCAAGCTCGGCCGTCGGCACCGGGCCCGGCACGTGGCGGATGCGATCGCGGGCGCGCGGGCAGCGGGCATCGGATCGATCAACGTCGACCTGCTGTACGACATCCCCGATACGACCCTCGCAACATGGATCGAGACCCTCGACGCGGCGCTCGAGCTGGAGCCCGACCACCTGTCCCTGTACGCCCTGACGCTCGACGACCCGGACGCCGAGGGGCTGACCGGTCCGTCCGGCGACCACCTGCCGACCACCAAGGGCGCTCGGCGCTGGCGCGATGCGGCCCGCCCCGGTCAGGACGAGGACCGCGCGGCGGCCCAATACCACCACGCCGTCTTCGCCCTGGCCGACGGCGGGTTCCGCGGCTACGAGATCTCGAACTGGGCGAAACCTGGTCACGAGAGCCGCCACAACCTGGCCTACTGGCAGCGAACGCCGCATGAGGCGCTCGGGCCGGGCGCGCACGCGTTCGACGGGGTGACCCGACGCTGGACCGCGGCGCGACTCGATGCGTACGTGGCCGCGCTGACGCGGTGCGTCGCCGCGGCTGCCGATCGGCGGCGCGGAGGTGCTGGACGAGCCCACGGTGGCGGCCGAGGCGGTGATCCTCGGCCTGCGGCTGGACACCGGCGTTCCGCTGTCGTCGGCCCACCAGCGACCCTTGGCGGAGGCCTTCGGCTGGGCCCTCGCGGCGGAGCTGCTCACGGTCACCGCGGATGACCGGGTCGTGCTGACGACTCGCGGGCGACTCCTCTCGAACGAACTGTTCTCGCGACTCATCTGATGCCCGGGACCGACCATCTCCGCGGCATGGCGGTGGTGTAGGTTGGCGCGGACGCACCAGAGGTCGTGGTAATGCCGACACCCCGTCCCGGCACCATCGCGATGATCGTGACGATGCTGGTCTTCGTCGCATGCCAGCCGGCGCCGCCGGCACCGGGCACGGCCTCCTTGGCAATCCCCTCCGCATCGGCGACCGTCGGGTCGACGGCGGCCCCCAGCCCGTCCGCATCCCCGGCGGTGGAGATCGGCCCGGGCGAGCCCTGGATCGTCTACCAGGGAGCGCCGCAGGGGTTGTCCCTCGCGCGCCCGGACGGGACGGGCAACCACGTCATCCTCGGCCCACCGGGAGAGCAACTGCATCCCGATTGGTCGCCCGATGGATCGCAGATCGCGTACGTCCAGGCGACAGAGGCCGCGTCGGACATCTGGATCACCGACCCAAAGGGTGCGGACCCGAAGGCGCTGGTGCCCGATGACCCGGGCGAGCTCGCCGGGCTCTTCTGGGACAACCCGGCGTGGTCGCCAGATGGATCGAACATCGCGACGATCGCCTACGAGGGCGATCCGCAGCGATCACTTCCAGTCCGATCGATCCTGGCGATCGTGGCGGTCGGAACCGGCGAGATCGAGATCGCCGGCGAGCTCGCCTCCGCCGACGGGTCGCTCCACAGCTTCCCGCGCTGGTCCGCCGACGGTGACGCGCTCGTCGTGGTCGAGGATCGGTTCGACGGACAGGCCTACCTCGGCGGGCGGATCGCTGTCGTCCGGCGGGCCGACGCCGGCTGGTCGCCACCGGACCCGATCACCGATGTCGTCGCCGCACCTCGCGCAGACTGGCATCCGACCGACGATCTCATCGTCTTCTGCACCAACGACGTCGGCGGCGTCCAGGTCACCGATGACCCGTCCGAGCTGTTCACGGTCCGCGCTGATGGATCGGACCTCCAGCAGATCACGGAATTCGGAGCCGGTGCCGCGCGAGCAAGCCAACCAAGCTGGACATCGGACGGCCGCATCATCTTCACGTACATCACCGGCAACGCGGACGAGCGGCTCAACATCGCCTTCGTGGACGCCGACGGCGCGAACCGGGAGATCGCGATCGGGCCCGACCTCGTCGGCATCGGCAACCGGCCACACCCACGAGCCCGGCCGGTCGACTAAGGAGCGGCGGTCGCCTCGCCGCGTTGACACTCGGAGCAAGCGACTGCTACGATGCCTCTCGCCTAGTTAGCACTCTCACCTATCGAGTGCTAACCACCACGGGAGAACGAGTTTGGCGCGTCGATCACGCCACCCACTCGGCCCGTTGGACCTCCGCTCCCAGGCGATCCTTCGGGCCGTCATCGAGGAATACGTCACGTCGGCACAGCCGGTCGGCAGCCAGGCGCTCGTCGAGCGCTATGGCCTCGGCGTGTCCAGCGCGACCGTGCGCAACATCCTGGCCGAGCTGGAGATGGCCGGGCTGCTGTCGCACCCTCACACGAGCGCCGGGCGCATGCCCACCGACGCCGGGTACCGCTTCTATGTCGAGACGATCGTCGACGCGGTGCCCCTGTCGTCGGTCGAGCAGCTGATGATCCGCCACCAGTTCGGCCAGGTCGAGTTCGCGAGCGAGCACTGGTTCCGTCTCGCCGCCACGACCCTCGCCGGGCTCACCCGTTCCGCCGGGCTGGCCACGCCGGCGAAGCCGCGCGCGGCCCACATCCGGCGGGTCGACCTCGTCGCCGCCAACGAGCGGATGGCCAGCCTCATCCTCGTGCTGCGCGAGGGCGCGATCAAGCAGTCGGCCGTCACGCTCGACGAGGCCGATGCGATCGACCAGCCGACGCTCAACCGCGTCGCCGGGCTGCTCAACGAGCATCTGGTCGACGCGACCGCTGCCGTCGCCGAGGCGACCCTCGCCAAGCTCGATGTCGACGAGCCGATCCAGCGCGTTGCGCGCCACGTCGGTGAGCGGATCGTCCGGATCCTGCGCGAGTACGACGCGGCCGCCGTCGAGGAGGTCTTCTCCGATGGCCTCCTCAACGTGATGGAAGCGCCCGAATTCGCCCAGAGCGACAAGCTGCGCCAGGTCTTCACCGCCCTCGAGAACCGGGCCTACCTTGGCGAGCTGGTCGGCAGCGTCGCCGGCTCCGGGCGGATCCGCGTCGTCATCGGCGCCGAGAACCCGCGCGCGGAGATGCACGACGTATCGCTCGTCCTCGCCCCGTACGGGCGACCGGGCCGTGCGCTCGGTGTCGTCGGGGTGCTGGGACCGACCCGGATGAGCTATCAAAACGCGATCGGCACGGTCACGTTCGTGTCCGGTCTCATGAACGAGCTGGTGGATCATCTCTATGCCTGAGCGACAGCGCGCGACGCGCTCACAGGAGCGCGCCGCGGACATCGACATCCGACCGACCAAGCTGCTTTCCGACATCGAGGCCCTGCAGTCGGAGGTCGCCGAGACCAGGACGCAGGCCGAGGAATACCTGACTGCCCTCCAGCGCGAGCGTGCCGAGTTCCTCAACTTCAAGCGACGGACCGCCGAGGAGCGCGAGCGTGATCTCGGCCTCGCCGCCGAGGACCTCATCCGCAAGGTGCTCGTCCTCGCCGACGACTTCGACCGCGCCATCGAGGCGCGCCCGGAGTCGATCGCCACGAACCCGTGGTTCGATGGCGTCGCTGCCATCGATCGCAAGCTCCGCCTGCTGCTCGAGAGCGAGGGCGTGAGCCCGATCGACGCCGATCCCGGCATGGCCTTCGACCCGCGCGAGCACGAGGCGATCGCCAACGTCCCCGGCACCGGCCAAGCGGAAGGCGAGATCGTCGAGCAGGTGCGGCGCGGATATCGACTGCGTGATCGCGTCCTGCGGCCGGCCCTCGTGGCCGTCGCCGCCGGCGACACCGCGACGACCACTGACGACGTCAACGACTGACACCCGACCCCAACGAGGAGCACGAACAGACCATGGGCAAGATCATCGGCATCGACCTCGGCACGACGAACTCTGTCGTCGCCGTCATGGAAGGCGGCGAGCCGACCGTCATCGCCTCGGCGGAGGGCGGCCGGACCATCCCGAGCGTCGTCGCGTTCACGAAGACCGGCGAGCGGCTGGTCGGCCAGCTCGCCAAGCGCCAGGCCGTGACCAACCCGGGCAATACGGTCTTCTCGATCAAGCGCTTCATGGGCCGTCGGTTCGACGACCCCGAGGTCAAGCACTCGCGCGAGCTCGTGCCGTACACGGTCGAGAAGGATCCCAAGTCCGACGGCGTCGCCGTCAAGCTGGCCGACGGCAAGGTGTACACGCCGCCCGAGATCAGCGCGATGATCCTGCAGAAGCTCAAGGCGGATGCCGAGGCCTATCTCGGCGAGAAGGTGACCGAGGCGGTCATCACCGTTCCGGCCTATTTCGACGACACCCAGCGGCAGGCGACCAAGGACGCCGGCCGCATCGCCGGTCTCGATGTCAAGCGGATCATCAACGAGCCCACCGCGTCGGCGCTGGCCTACGGCCTCGACAAGAAGCAGGACGAGAAGATCGCGGTCTACGACCTCGGTGGCGGCACGTTCGACATCTCGATCCTCGAGCTCGGCGAAGGCGTCTTCGAGGTCAAGGCGACCAACGGCGACACCCACCTGGGCGGCGACGACTTCGACCAGCGGGTCATCGACTGGCTGCTGGCCGAGTTCAAGAAGGACCAGGGCATCGACCTGTCGAAGGACCAGCAGGCCCTCCAGCGCCTCAAGGAGGCCGCCGAGAAGGCAAAGATCGAGCTGTCCACGACGGCCACGACCGAGATCAACCTGCCGTACATCACGGCGGACGCCTCCGGCCCGAAGCACCTCGTCGTCTCGCTGACGCGGGCCAAGCTCGAGGACCTCGTCGCCGACCTGGTGTCGAAGACCGAGGGCCCGGTCAAGGCCGCGCTCAAGGACGCCGGCCTCAAGCCGGCCGACATCGACGAGGTCATCCTCGTCGGTGGCATGACCCGGATGCCGGCGGTCGTCGAGGCCGTGAAGGCGATGTTCGACGGCAAGGAGCCGCACAAGGGCGTCAATCCCGACGAGGTCGTCGCGATCGGCGCCGCCATCCAGGCCGGTGTCCTGGCCGGTGACGTCAAGGACGTGCTCCTGCTCGACGTCACGCCGCTGTCCCTCGGCATCGAGACGCTCGGCGGCGTGATGACCAAGCTCATCGAGCGCAACACCACGATCCCGACGTCGAAGTCGCAGGTCTTCTCGACCGCGTCCGACAACCAGTCGCAGGTCGAGATCCACGTCCTCCAGGGCGAGCGCGATTTCGCCGCGGACAACAAGACGCTGGGCCGGTTCATCCTCGACGGGATCCCGCCGGCGCCGCGCGGCGTGCCGCAGATCGAGGTCACGTTCGACATCGATGCCAACGGCATCCTCGACGTCAGAGCCAAGGACCGGGCGACCGGCAAGGAGCAGCAGGTCCGGATCACCGCGTCGTCGATGCTCTCGAAGGACGCCGTCGACCAGATGGTCCGCGACGCCGCCGAGCATGCCGACGAGGACAAGGAGCGGCGCGAGCAGGTCGAGACCCGCAACCAGGCCGAGGCCCTCACGTTCCAGGCGGAGCGGACCCTCAAGGACCTCGGCGACAAGGTCTCGTCCGAGGACAAGCTCGAGGTCGAGAACCAGGTCGCGTCATTGCGTGAAGCGCTCAAGGGTTCCGACGTGGAGCCCGTGCGGGCCGGGATGACGGCCCTGGCCGAGACGCTCAACCGCATCTCGACCGCCGCCTACCAGGCGTCGGCGTCCGAGGCCGAGTCGAACGGCTCGGGCGAGGGCGACGGCTCCGGCGGGGAAGCGGGCGCCGAGCCCGGCGCAGGCGCGGAGGGCGCCGCCGAAGGTGCGGCCGAGGGCGAGGAGACGGTCGAGGGCGAGTTCAAGGAGGTCTAGGCCTCGCGCGGGGCGGGGCGGGCTAACGGCGCGGGGGCCACGGCGGTTTGCCTCTCGGGCGGCCTGCCTCCTGCGTTTTTTCCGTACCGGTCGCCGCCCCAGCGGCCCAGCCCGAGCGTCGCTCGCCCCGAAAAGTCAGCGCGAGCAGCTCCTCACGCGGGCATTGGTCGGCTGGATCCGTCAGATGACCACCAGGAGGAGCGTTTGTCGCATTCCTGGCCGCGTCGACCGCCGTGCCACGCTCAAATTGCGAGTCGAGCGCGCCCGGCTGCGATGACTGGCAGCGTGAGGAGCATTTGACAGGAACAGGAGCGCCGGCAGCGACTCCGATCGGGTCCTGAGCCAGCGACGGACCGCCGCGGTCCGCGAGGGAAGCGCGGTGGCGAAGGTCGTCCATTCCGCTCGACCCGGCGGCGCGCCGTCCGATCGCTCGGCAAGAACACAAGGCGCGACACGGACGGTGACCCACCATCGCGATGACGAGCGATATCGGCCGCGATCCGTGCCTTGCGATCGAGAGTCATCAGCATGGCCCCGACGTCCGGGACGACCGACTTCACCTCGACGACGAGTAGCGACCCCGTTGCCGGATGGAACGCCAGGATGTCGATCGAGCCGCGCTCGCCGCGGACGTTGAAGCACACCTCCGTCGCGACATCCCAGCCGTCCTGTATCAGCCGGAGAACCGATCCGTCAGGTCGGCGCGCGCGGACATCGAGCGAGCCGATCGAGGCCCTCGCCGTGCCACAAGAGCTTGACGTACTGATCAGACGCGCCCATCGCCGACTGCGACCCGCGTCAGCGTGCGGACGGTGGCCCGGTCGGCATGACCCGACTCGAATCGAACGATGACCGATCGTGGGACGTCGGTCGCCTCCGCGAGCCGTTGTTGCGTCCATCGCTTTCGCCGCCGCAGGGCTCGGATCGAGAGCCGCGAAGTCGCGACCGCATCCATCGCCACCGATTGTGGCGAGCGCGACTCGACCAGGCGGCGTCGGCGATGTACCCCGCGATCACTCGTCGCTCACCGGACTCACGTGGCCGCGCGGGGCCGCCAACGCGGCATGCCGGGGCTTGGCCGCCGGGGCCGCGGACATCAGCCGACGAACAGATCGACCCCGGGCGCCAGGGCCATCGCCGCGATCACGATCACGTAGGCAACGAGCAGCAGCGCGCCGGCCGCGAGATGCAGCTGGACGTTGATGCCCATGTAGGCCATGAGCCCATACGGGTTGTCGTAGTTCGGGGCGAGCCCGCCCGACACGCGCCGCGCCAGCGGGATCGTGAGCAGCATCAGCAACGCCGGGATCGGAAGCAGCCCGGCGATGACGCCGGCCACCACCGCCACGTAGGCCACGGCGGCCGCGACGTTGTAGCCGCCGATGATCGTCCGGCTCGAGAAGCGCACGGGCAGCGTCCGCTTGCCGGCATGCGCGTCACCGCGTCGATCGGGGATCTCGTTGACATAGAGGATCAGCGCCACCAACAGCGCGATCGGGATCGATGCCACGATCGGCTCCCAGGTGATGACGCCCCGCGTCTGGACGACGTAGGCGCCGAGCAGCATGAACGGCCCGAAGCCGAGGGCCACGGCGATCTCGCCGAGGCCGCGATAGACGAACTTGAGCGGTGGCGCCGTGTAGCCGAGCGACACGATGAACCCGACGACACCGATGACCAGCAAGGGGGTCGATCCGCGCGTGGCCAAAAGCAAGAGCCCGATGGCCGCGGCGGCCACGTAGAAGACGGTCGCCAGGGTCGCCATCTGACGGAGCGTCACGAGCCCGTATTGGATGACCCGGGAGCCGCCACTGAACTGGGTCGGCGTGACGTTGGCATCGTCGGCACCCTGGACGGTGTCGAACACGTCGTTGGCCACGTTGAGGCCGAGCTGCACGAACGCCGCGCCGATGACCGTCAGCGCGGCCGCGGCCAAGTCGAAGGCGCCGTGGCTCGCGGCGATCAGGATGCCGAGCAGGACCGGCACGATGGTAGCCGTCAGGAACGGCAGCCTCGTCGTTCGCAGCGCGAGGAACCCGAACGACAGCCGTGGCTTGACGGGCGTCCCGCGCTCGGCCGAGAGGGCGTCGAAGTAGCGCCGTGAGCGCGGCACGGACCGTTCGGAGTACTCGAAGAAGGGGACCTCGGACTCGTCCCAGCCCCACGCCGAGCGGCCGACCAGCGTGAGCGCCCGGGCCATCGTGTCGGGGCGGATGCCCGCCGAGACGCGACCCCAGACGGTGACGTGGCGTCGCTCGTCGTAGCCGTAGCCCGGCTGCGGCCGGATGTGCGAGCCGGTCAGCGACACATCGCGATCGGTCGGCACGGTCAGGCCGGCCGGCGGTTCGAACGTGGCTGACTTGCTGCGCGGGTCGATCGTCGCGTTGACGACGACCGAGACCGGGTAGCCACTCTCGTCGACCCAAGTGGCGATGTGGAAGGGATAGGTGGCCAGCTTCTCGAGCCCGATCTGGGCGTCGATCGCGGGTGTCGAGCGCATCACGCGGCCTCCTTGCCCACGGTGGTGACCGATGGCGTGGTCGATGTGTCGCCGCCTGCCCAGTAGAGGACGCGGCGCGGCGTGATCTCGATGAGGGCCCGTTCGAAGAAGAGCGGCAGCGCGACGCGCGCCTTGAGGAACGCGACGATCGCCGGCTCCTTGGCCGACCAGATCGGCAGCAGGCGCTCCCAGCCACCGTGCGGGTCGTCGGCGATGACCCGGGCGTCGCCCTGGATCGTGACCCGATCGGTCGATCCGCCGACGCTGACCGGATCCGTGACCGATACCGACACCCGCGGGTTGCGCCCGATGTGCTCGAGCTTGCGACTGAACAGCGTCGACGACGTCATGTAGACCCGCTCGCCGTCCCACAGCGGGATCAGGGGATAGGTGACGGGACGGCCGGTGTCGTCCACGACGGACAGCTCGGCGACGAGGGCTCGTTCGAGCAGCTCGACGGCGGGCGCGGGGATGGTTGCCATGGTCGGCTCCAGAGCGATGGTTGCGTGTGTTCCAACGAGATGATATCAGATGATGCTACCCATGTGTAGCACGTTTTTTGGCACATGACACAGGCGGCTCGACCAGCCCGCGATCGGCGCATCGGAGTACCATGCCCGCCCATGCCGGACACCCTCGAGTCGGTCGACTCGACATCGCTCATCCATGCCCGCGGGCTGACCAAACGCTTCGGCGAGATCACCGCGGTGGACGCCATCGACTTCGATGTCGCGCCCGGCAAATCCTTCGGTTTCCTGGGGCCGAACGGTGCCGGCAAGACGTCGACGATGCGCATGATCGGGTGCGTCTCGCCGCTGAGCGGCGGATCGCTGCGCATCCTCGGGCTCGACCCGGAGCGGGATGGTCCGAGCATCCGCGGGCGCCTCGGCGTGGTGCCCCAGCAGGACACCCTCGACACCGAGCTGACCGTCCGCGAGAACCTCGTGCTGTACGGGCGCTACTTCGGGTTGAGCCATGCCGAATGTCGCCGGCGGGCCGATGAGCTGCTCGATTTCGCCCAGCTCACCGAACGGGCAGGGGACCAGGTCGAGCACATGTCGGGCGGCATGAAGCGTCGCCTGACGATCGCCCGCAGCCTCATCAACGAGCCGGAGCTGCTCCTCCTCGACGAGCCGACCACCGGGCTCGACCCGCAGGCGCGTCACCTGCTGTGGGATCGCCTCTACCGCCTCAAGCAGCGCGGCGTGACGCTCGTGCTGACGACCCACTACATGGACGAGGCGGAACAGCTGTGCGACCGGCTCGTGGTCATGGACAAGGCCAAGATCGTGGCCGAGGGCTCGCCGCGCTCGCTCATCGAGGAGTATTCGACGCGCGAGGTCACCGAGCTGCGCTTCGCCCCCGGCGTGCAGGAGACGCTCGACGGCCAGCTCGACGGCCTCGCGGAGCGGATCGAGCGGCTGCCGGACCGGGTGCTGCTGTACGCCGACGATGGCGAGGCGGCCGTCGCCGCCGCCCACGCGCGCGGCCTCGAACCGGAGACCGTGCTCGTCCGCCGCTCGTCGCTCGAGGACGTGTTCCTGCGCCTGACCGGGCGCTCGCTGATCGACTGATGGCGGCTGCCGTCCGACCGTTGGCCGGGATCGGCCGTGTCTTCGAGCACCGCCTGGTCATCTACCGGCGGACGTTCCGGGCGAGCCTGTTCAGCTCGTTCCTGACGCCGGTCATGTTCCTGGCCGCGATGGGCGTGGGTCTGGGCGGCTATGTCGATCGCTCGACCGACGCGGTCCTCGGTGGCGTGTCGTACCTCGCCTTCCTCGCCCCCGGGCTGCTGGTGGCCACGTGCATGCAGGCCGCGCGTTCGAGGCGACGTTCCCGATCATGGCCGGACTGGTCTGGAGCCGGGTGTACCACGCCATGTTCGCGACGCCGATCACCCCGCGCGATATCGCCCTCGGCAACATCCTGTGGTTCGGGGCCCGACTGCTGCTGATCGCCACGGTCTTCACGGCCGTCATCGCGATCTTCGGGGCGGCCGTGTCGCCGCTCATCGTGCTGGCCATCCCCGTCGCCGCCCTGACGGGTCTCGCCTTCGCCACCCCGATCGCCGCGTTCGCCGCGACGCAACGCACGCCGGAGCGCTTCGCCGCGATGTTCCGTTTCGGGATCATGCCGTTGTTCCTGTTCTCGGGCACGTTCTACCCGATCGAATCGCTGCCGGGCTTCGTCCAGCCGCTCGCCTGGCTGACGCCGCTGTACCACGGTGTCGTCGTGGCCCGCGGGCTCTCGCTGGGCACCATCGGCCAGACGCCGACCATCGAGATGGCCGCCCTCCACCTGGCGATCCTCGTGGCGTTCATCGTCGTCGGCGCCGTGTTCACGGTGCGGACCGTGAGCGCGAAGCTGCTGCGCGGATGACCGCGCTGCCGCTCACCTCCGCCCTGCTGATCGGCAGCCGCCGGTCGCTGCGCCTGGTCGAGCGCAACATCTTCGTGTACAGCCATACCTGGATCGTGCTGCTGTCCGGGTTCTTCGAGCCGCTGTTCTACCTGCTCAGCATCGGCTTCGGGCTCGGTGCGCTCATCGGCACGATCCCCGGACCGGGAGGCGAGCCGATCCCGTACCAGCTGTTCGTGGCCCCGGCCCTCCTGGCCAGCGCCGCGATGAACGGCGCGATCAACGAGAGCACGTTCAACTTCTTCTTCAAGCTCAACTACAACAAGACATTCACGGCGATCCTGTCGACGCCGTTGTCGGCCGGCGACATCGCCGTCGGCGAGCTGATCTGGGCGCTGATCCGGGGCGGCCTGTACGCCATCGGCTTCATGGCCGTGCTGGTCGTCCTCGGGCTGGTGGTGTCGCCGTGGGTCGTGCTCGCCGTGCCGGCGGCGCTCCTCGTCGGCTTCGCGTTCGGGGCGGTCGGCATGGCGGCCACGTCGTTCATGAAGACGTGGCAGGACTTCGACCTGGTCCAGCTCGTCGTGCTGCCGCTGTTCCTGTTCTCGGGCACGTTCTACCCGATCGAGACCTACCCCGAGCCGATCCGGCTCATCGTCCAGCTGTCGCCGCTCTACCAGGGCGTCGACCTCATCCGCTTGCTGACGATCGGCGCGATCTCGCCGATCCTGCTCGTCCACGTCGCCTATCTCCTCGTGGTCGGGTTCATCGGGCTGTTCGTCGTCTCGCGCCGGCTGGACAAGCTCCTGCTGCAGTGACCGACCGGGCCGCGCTGGCTGCCCTCACGGCCGAGATCGTCGTCTGTCGCCGGTGTCCCCGCCTCGTCGCCTGGCGCGAGCTGGTGGCGCTCGAGAAAGTCGCCCGCTTCCGGGACGAGACGTACTGGGCACGGCCGGTCCCGGGCTTCGGCGATCCCGACGCGCGGATCCTGGTCGTCGGGCTGGCGCCGGCCGCCCATGGCGGCAACCGCACCGGCCGCGTGTTCACCGGTGACGCGTCGGGCGACTTCCTGTGGGCGGCGCTCCATCGTGCCGGGCTATCGGATCGACCCGCGTCACGCCGCGCGGACGACGGCCTGACCCTGACGGACGTGTATGTCGCGGCCGCGGTCCGCTGCGCGCCACCGGACAACAAGCCGACCCCCGCGGAACGCGACGAGTGCGCCCCGTTCCTGATCCGCGAGCTGGGCCTGCTCGTCAATGTGCGAGCGGTGCTCGCCCTCGGGTCATACGCCTGGGACGCCGCCCTCCGGACCTTCGCAGCCGACGGGTATCGGCCCCCGCGCAAGCCGCGCTTCGGCCATGGCGCCGTGGCCGAGGTCGGCCCGTATCGGCTGGTCGGCTCGTACCACCCGAGCCAGCAGAACACGTTCACCGGGACGCTGACGCCGGCGATGTTCGACGCGGCCATCCATCTGGCTGTCGAGGCGGCCGGCGACGAGGGCGAGGGGACCGCTCGCCCCGGCCACCTCTCGTAGACTTCTCGCTCGATGGCTACCACCGAGCGCGATCTGTACGAGGTCCTGGGCGTCCAGCGCGGGGCCAGCGACGGCGAGATCAAGCGCGCGTTCCGCAAACTCGCCCAGCAGTGGCATCCCGACGTGAACAAGGATCCCGAGGCGCCGGCCCGCTTCAAGGAGGCCAGCGAGGCGTACCAGATCCTGTCCGACCCCGACCGGCGACAGCGGTACGACATGTTCGGTCGGGCCGGCGTCGAGGGTGGGCCGGCGGGCGCCGGGTTCGAGGGCTTCGGCGGGTTCAGCGACATCTTCGACGCGTTCTTCGGTGGCGCCTCCGCCGGTTCGGCTCGTCGCGGTCGGCCGCAGCCCGGCTCGGATCTCCGCTATGACCTCCGCATCACGTTCGAGGAGGCGGTCAAGGGCACCGAGAAGGAGATCGAGTTCCGCTCGCTCGACCGCTGCGCGACATGCGACGGGAGCGGCGCGGCGCCCGGCAGCGACGCTTCGACCTGCCCGCAGTGCGAGGGTCGTGGCGAGGTTCGCAGCGTTCGCCAGACGATGCTCGGCCAGATGGTCAATGTCAGTGCATGCCCACGCTGCCGGGGCGAGGGCAAGATCATCGACACGCCGTGCGAGACCTGCCGCGGCGAGGGCCGGACCGAGAAGAAGCGCTCGCTGCGCGTGTCGATCCCGGCGGGCATCGACGAGGGCCACCAGATCCGGCTGACGAACGAGGGCGAGGTCGGCCCGCGCGGCGGCCCGCCCGGAGTCGCTGTACGTGGCTGTCCACGTCACGTCCCACCCGACGCTCAAGCGCGACGGGACGGAGCTCTACTATGAGGCGCGCATCTCGATCGCCCAGGCCGCGCTCGGCACGACCCTGACCGTGCCGACCGTCGACGGCGAGGAGGAGGTCGAGATCAAAGCGGGGACGCAACCCGACACGGAGCTTCGGCTACGCGGCAAGGGCGTGCCCCACCTGCGCCGGGCAGGATCGCGCGGGGACCTGCATGTCCTGGTCGACGTCGAGGTGCCCAAGAAGCTGTCGAAGAAGCAGCGCGAGCTGCTCGAGGCGTACGCCCGGGAATCGGGCGAGACGGTCGGCGGGGGCCGGCGGGATCCTCGACAAGCTCGGGCTGGGGTGACGCCGGCGCCAAGCCGGAGCTGGTTGGAGCTCGCCGTCGAGGCCGATGTCGAGGCGGTCGAGGCCGTCAGCGAGATCCTGGGCCGGGTCGCGACCGGCGGGACGACGGTCGAGCCAGCGTTCGATCTCGTCGACGAGGGCCTCGGTGCGCGGGTCGACGTGGACCGGCCGGCGATCGTGCGGGCCTACGTGCCCCGTGGCGATGGCCGGCAGACGCGGACGCGGCCGTGCATGCGGTCGAAGCGCCATCGGCCACCTGCAAGCGTTCGGGCTGGGCAGGATCGGCGAACTGCAGACCCGGGTCGTGCACGACGCCGACTGGGCCGAGGCTTGGAAGGCGCACTTCCCGGTCCTTCGCGTCGGTCGGCGGCTGGTCATCCGGCCCACATGGCGACGCCATCGGGCGCGTCCCGACGACGTCGTCCTCGCGCTCGATCCGGGCATGGCCTTCGGGACCGGTCTCCATCCCACGACACGGCTGTGCCTGGCATCGCTCGAGCCGCTGGCCACCGACGGCCGTCTGCGGCACGCGCGGGTGCTCGACGTCGGCTGTGGGTCGGGCATCCTTGCCATCGCTGCGCTCAAGCTCGGGGCGGACACCGCCCTCGGGCTCGACACCGATCCGGTCGCGGTCGAGGCGACGCTGGCCAATGCCCGGCGGAACCGCCTCGGCCGGCGGGTCGGTGCCCGGCACGGGAGCCTGCCGACTGGCGAGCCGCCGTTCGATGTCGTCCTCGCCAACCTCATCGCCGGGGTCCTCGTGCCGCTTGCCCCGCTGCTCCGCGACGAGCTGCGCGATGGCGGCACGCTGCTCGCGTCCGGCATCTTCGTCGACCGCGAAGGAGACGTCCGGGATGCCGTCGAGGCGGCCGGTCTGGCCGTCACGGATCGGATGGCCGAGGGTGACTGGATCGCCCTTGCGGCGCGGCGGCCCTGACCGCCAGCCGCTGGTACGATCGGGCCGATGCCCGCCACCCTCTTCCCCCTCCTGCTGGCGACCCACATCGCCCTCGCCGTCGGGCTGTTCCTGCCGTCGATCCTCCTGCCGTTCGCGCTGCGCACGCGACGCGCGGCGGTCGATTCCGAGAGCGGCCTCGTGCGGACACTGCTGTGGAGCCAGTCACACGGCACGCTGGTGATCGGCACCGGGCTGGCGCTGACCGGGCTCGGGCTCGTCGCGACGCTCGGCCCGACCCTGCTCCAGCAGCCATGGTTGCTCGTCGCCCTGTCGATCTACGCCCTGAATCTCGCGCTGGCCTTCTTCATCCAGCGCCCGAACCTGCGGCGCCTGATCGGCATCAAGGCGGCGGCCGACGACCGCATCTGGCTCGATCGCGCGAGACGACAGCGCTACGTGTCCTACCTCATGGCCGGGCTGGTCGGTGTCATCGGCTTCCTGATGAGCACGAAGCCGAGCTTCGGATGACGACCGGTTGCCTCTTCTGCCGGATCGTCGCGGGCGAGCTCCCATCGACGAGGCTGCATGACGACGAGCTCATCGTCGCCATCCGGGACATCGCGCAACGGTCGCCGACGCACATCCTGTTGCTGCCCAAGCAGCACATCGCGTCCGCGCTCGACCTGACCGACGCCGATAGCCCGACCGTGGGGCGGCTGTTCGCCGTGGCCGCGGACCTCGCGCGGTCCGAAGGCATCGCCGATGCCGGGTATCGGCTGGTGTCGAACGTCGGGCGCTGGGGCGGCCAGTCGGTCGACCACCTCCACCTCCATCTCATGGGCGGGCGGGCCTTCGAATGGCCGCCCGGCTGATCGTCGGCCTGCTCGTCGGGCTCATGACGGCGGCCGTGGTCGGTTGCGCACCGTCGGGCGGCGCGATCGTCGCGCCGACCCCGGTCCCGACGGTCGGGCCCGTGGGCACGGTCGGTCCCGCCGTGGCCCAGACGCGGGCCGATCTCGTCCGGGCGCTCGGCGGCCGCAACCTGGTCCTTCGGGACTCGCCGGCGCCGTTCCGGCCGCCCGAGGATGCGCGGTTCACCACCACGCCTCGCGCGCTCTACCAGGTCGTCCTCCCGGCGGCACCGCAGGAGGGCTTCATCGTGGTCTACGAGTTCGCCGATCCGACCGCGGCCGCCGAGGCGGCGTCGGCCCAGGCCGCCTACCTGGCGACCGGCCCGGCCAAGGTCCAGTCGGCGTTCGGGATGCGCCACATCCTGCGCCTCGTCGGCGCGACGGTCGTCATGTATTCGTGGGTGCCCTCCGGTGCGGAGGACCCGCTGCAGCCCGATATCCAGGTCGCGCTGGAGACGCTGGGGACCGGGGTGCCGGTCCCGTCCTGAGGCCCCGCGCCGCCCGCGAGGACGGCGGGTTCAGCTTCCGCCGCTGACCGGCAGCGGCGCATCGGTCGCGGCCCAGCGGCGGATCGGATCGCGCTTGATCTTGAGGGTGTGGGTGCGCGGGAAGTCGGCGTCCGGCCACAGCCGCCAGCCGGCGATCCGCTGGTTCGGCCCGAGCGTCCCGTTCGCGGCCTTGACCGCGCTGTCGACACGGGCCTTGGTCGCGGCCGGTTCCTCGCCGTCGAGCGCGAGGACCACCGCCTCGATCCGGCCGGGCGCCGTTTCCACGATGACCGCGTCGCGCAGGTCCGCGATGCGGAGCGCGTTCTCGATGTCCTCGGGGTATACGTTGAAGCCGTTGGGCAGCACGATGATGTCCTTGATCCTCCCGCTCAGGATGAGCCGGCCCTCCGCGTCGAACGTCCCGAGATCCCCGGTCCGGTACCAGCCGTCGTCGGTGAAGGCCTGCGCCGTCAGCTCGGGCGCGTTCCAGTACCCCTGGAACACGGTCCGGCCACGGAACTGGATCTCGCCGTCCGGCGCCAGCCGCATCTCGATGCCCTCGGGCACACGCCCGACGGTGCCCGGCCCGTGGTCGTCGAGCGTGGTGCACGCGCCCGTGCCGGTCTCGGTCGCTCCATAGCCCTGCAGGACGGTGATGCCGAGGTCCTCCCACGCTCCCTGGAGCGCCGGCGGGAGGAACGCGCCGGACGACAGGAACAGGCGGAAGTGACCGCCGAGCTGTCGATGGATGCTGCGGAACAGGAGGCGTCGGACGGCGAACGGGAGCCGGCGGGCGATGCCGCGCAGGCGATCGACGGTCGCGCTCCGGCCACGCTTGGCGATCTCGCGCTCGATCGCGCTCCAGAACAGATCGAGCACCTGAGGGACCACGACCATGCTCGTGACGCGGTGGTCACGTAACGCGTCGAAGATCACCCGCGGGTTGCGGCTGCGCACGTAGAGGATGTCGGCACCCACGTCGAGCGCGTAGTACAGCCCGACGGCCTGCTCGAGCAGGTGCGACAGCGGCAGCAGCGACACGAGGCGGTGCTCCATCGGTGGGACGATCCGGTGGAACGACTCGATCGAGGCGACGACGTTGTCGTGGGTCAGCATCACGCCCTTGGGCGTGCCGGTCGTGCCGCTCGTGAAGACGAGCTCGAAGACCTCATCGGGGGTCGGGCGCTTCCAGGCCGCCTGGCGGGCCTCCCAGTCGGGTGGGAACGCCGGATCGTCGTCGGCCGGCTCGGCGGCGAGCGTATCGACGGTCGTCGTCGGGAAATCGGCCAGTCCGGCCGTCGTGGGGTTCGGGGCGTCCCGCCCCGTGCCGAGGATGAGGTGCCGAGCGCCGGACGCCCGGACGATGGTGTCGACGGCATCGGCCGACATGCGCAGGTCGAGCGGGACGAGCACGAGCCGCGCGTACATCGCCCCGTAGTAGGCGGCGGGCAGCTCCGGCGTGGACGGGCTCCAGGTCAGGATCCGGTCGCCAGGCTCGAGGTCCAGCGCCCGCAAGCGCCAGGCGGCGATGCGCGCGCGCCGCTCGAGCTCCCGGTAGGTCCACGTCGATGTCGAGCCGTCGTCATGGCGGACGCCGAGCGCGGGTCGCGCGCCGTAGCGCGTGACGGCGGCATCGAGCAGGTCGAGCAGGGTCCGGGACATCGCGACCTCGAGCGTGACGGTCGTCGCATCCTACGCCGCGAAGAGCGGGTTTCGAGGGTCTCCGAGGGTTCATACGGTCGTTTGACCCACCCCCACCCCTCGGGTAGACTCCGGCGGCTCTGACGGCCCAGACGTCGAGCCAGCGTCCCGGTCGGTCGGCCGCGCACCGGACGCAGGAACCACGAGACCCAGGTCGGAGGAGGTGAACACCGATTGGCTGAAGTCCGAGTGGGGGAGAACGAGACGTTCGAAAGCGCACTGCGCCGCTTCAACAAGAAGATCCAGCAGAGCGGCATCCTCGCCGAGGCTCGCCGACGCGAGCACTACGAGAAGCCCTCCGTGAAGCGCAAGCGCAAGGAAGCGAAGCGCAAGAAGAACGCCCGAACGCAGACCGGCTGAGCGGCGACGCCGCCACCCGGAACCCCTGCGACTCCACGGGCGTCTCCCATCGCCCGAGGTAGCCAAGACCGGTGTCCCTTCGAGATCGTGTCCAATCCGACATCACGGCCGCGATGCGCGGCGGTGACGCGCTGCGTCGCGACGTGCTCCGGATGGCGGTGAATGCCGCCTACAACATGGAGAAGCGCAACCAGCAGCCGCTCACCGAGGACGAGTTCCTGGCGGTGCTCACCCGCGAGGTGAAGACGCGTCGCGAGTCGGTCGAGGCGTACGGCGCTGCGGGTGCGAGCCGACCTGGCCGCGAAGGAACAGGCCGAGATCGACATCATCGCGGAGTACCTGCCGCAGCCCCTCTCCGAGGTGGAGATCGGCGCCCTCGTCGAAGAGGCCGTGGCGGCCACCGGTGCGTCGAATGCCCGGGACATCGGCAAGGTCATGGGCTGGCTGGCGCCACGTACCCGTGGGCGCGCGGACGGCAAGGTCGTCAGCGGGCTGGTCGCCGCGGCCCTCGCTCGCGCCGACGTCGCGGCCCACGACGGCGGGACGCACTGATGCTCACCCAGCGGGCCCCGGTGCTCGCCCGGTTCACGCGCAACGATGCGGCTCGGCTGGTCGTCGCGGCGACCGGCCTGATCGTCGCGTTGACCGCGATCTTCGCGGTCGACATCATCCCCGGCGATGCGGTCCGCTACGAGGTGGGCCAGGTGGTCCGCGAGGACATCGTCGCGCCGCGCCCGGTGGCGTTCGAGAGTGCGAACCGGACCGAGGAAGCGCGGGCGGCCGCCCGCGCGGCCGTCGCTCCGCAGTACGACTACACCGCCGACAAGGCGATCGCGATCGCGGCCGAGCAGGCCGCGGCATTCGACGAGCGCGTGCGCCGGGTGGACACGGCCTTCGGCAGCGAGCTGACGCCCGAGGAGCGCGCGGCCCTGCTCGAGACTGCGATCCCGACTCTCAGCGGTACGTCACAGGCCGCATTGCTCGCGCTCGACGCTCCCCGCTGGATCGCGGTCCGCACCGAGGCGGCGCGCGTCCTCGATGCCACGATCCGCACCGAGCTGCGCGACACCGAGGTGGCCGACACTCGTGCCGGCATCGCGGGGCGCATGGGTGGCGACCTTGACGAGGCCGAGCGCATGTTCGCGGCGGAGATCATCAGGCCGCTGATCGTGCCCAACTCGTCGTTCGACCAGACCCTGTTCGACCAGGCGAAGGACCGGGCGGCCGAGAACGTCGATCCGGTCCTCGTCCAGATCGTCCCAGGCCAGGTGGTGGTACGGAACGGCGAACCGCTCACGGCCGCCGACCTCGAGGTCATCGAGGCACTCGGCCTGAGCCAGGACGCCCGACCCAGCCTGGCCCTGTTCGGTGGCTGGTTCCTGCTCGCGGTGCTCACCGTAACGATGCTGCTCGGCTGGATATGGCGGTTCCGACCGACGCTCTGGCACCGCGACAACGTCCTGTTCCTCATCGGGCTGCTGGTCGTCGGCACGGCCATCGCCCTCAAGATCACCGCCGGGCGCGAGCTGCTCGGCTACTTCCTACCGACGGCCGCCATCGGGATGCTGATCGCGATCCTCCTCGACGCCTCGATCGCCACAGTCGTCATCGCCATCGTGGCGATCATCGGCGGGGCGCTGGCCGGGGCCTCGCTCGAGTTCGCCAGCTACATCTTCCTTGGCGGGCTGGCCGGCATCGTCGCCGTCCGTAAGGGCGACCGGCTGCAGATCTTCGTGCAGGCGGCGATCGTCGTGTTCATCGTCAACGCGCTGGTCGTGTCGGTCTTCTCGCTCCTCGGCACGCGCGACCTTCGCGGCGTGCTCGAGCTGTGGTTCGCGTCGGGAGCGTCGGCAGTCGGGTCGTCGGTGGCCGCGGTCGGCACGTTCGCCGTCCTCGGCTCGGCCTTCGGGATCCTGACCGTGTTCCAGCTGCTCGAGCTCGCGAACCCGTCGCAGCCGCTCCTCCGCCGGTTGCTGGTCGAGACGCCCGGCACGTACCACCACTCGCTGATGGTCGGCAATCTCGCGGAGCGCGCCGCCGAGGCGATCGGCGCCGATCCGCTCGTGACGCGCGTGGCGGCCTACTACCACGACGTCGGCAAGCTCTCGAACCCGCTCGCATTCATCGAGAACCAGGCGGGCGGCGAGAACATCCACGACCAGCTCGAGCCGGAAGACAGCGCCCAGGTCCTCAAGCAGCACGTGGCCGATGGGATCGACACCGCCTACGCAGCGCGGCTGCCCAAGGTGCTCATCGCCTACATCCCGCAGCACCATGGCACCGCGGTCATGAGCTACTTCCTGGCGCGTGCCCGGGAGCGAGCGGCGGAGCCCTTCGGCGGCGTCGCGACATCGGAGGGTGCCAAGGCCGCCGCAGCGGTCGACGAGCGCAAGTTCCGTCACGCCGGTCCCAAGCCGCAGACCCGCGAGGCCGCGCTGATCATGCTCGCCGACAGCGTCGAGGCATCGGTCCGGTCGCTCGCGTCGCGCGACGAAGCGGCGATCCGCGCGATGGTCACGCGGATCATCGAGGAGCGCATCTCCGACGGGCAGTTCGACGAGTGCGAACTGACCTTCCGCGACCTCGACAAGATCAAGGACGCCTTCGTCGAGCAGCTGCTCGGCATGTACCACACGCGGATCGCCTATCCCCAGAACACCGTGGTGGAGCTGGAGTCCCGGCGCGCCGCGGCGGGTGGCGGGAGCGATCGCCCGGCCTCGTGACACGGTCGATCTACCGCCCGCCATGGCGGATCGACGTCGACGTGCGGGACGGTGTCGAGCCGCCGATCTCGATGGCGGCCGCGGCCCTAGTCGATCGCCCGTCGCGCTCGACGCGGTGAGCGCGCCGGCCCCGGCGTCGATCGGGCTGATCCTCGCCGACGACCGCGAGCTGACCGAGCTCAACGAGTCCCACATGGGCCACGCCGGTCCGACCGACGTGCTGTCCTTCCCGCTGCTGCCGGCGTCCGCGTTCGCGCCGGGCGCGCCGAAGACGGACGTCCCCCGACCACCCGGCAGCCGGCTCCACCTCGGCGACATCGTCGTGTCGGTCGAACGCGCGGTCGAACAGGCGACAACAGGTCGCGGTGGCCAGACGGGAGACGTCGGCTGGTCGGCAGCCGACGAGCTCCGGCTGCTCATCACCCACGGTGTCCTCCACATCTGCGGCCGGGACCACGCCGAGCCCGACGAGGAGGCCGCGATGCGTGCCCTCGAGGGGCGCCTGCTCAGGCGGTGACGGCCGGCAGCCCGTCGTCCAAGAGGACCGGCTCCGGCAGGCGCTCCGCGAGCCGTTCCAATCGCGTCAACCCGCGATAGAGCTCCAGGTACCCGTGCGGCAACGCTCGCGATTCGAGATCGAGGTGGATGGACCGCACGATCCTCGCGGCCGTAAAGCCGACCGTTGTCGGAACGAGATGGCGAGTCCGCCGGTCGCCCAAGCTCGGACGCGTCCTGATGTATCCGCGTTCGACCAACCGCTCGACCATGCTCGTGAAGGTCGACTGGCGAAGGCCGAGCCTCCGACGGATCGCAGCCGCCGTCAGATCCGGCTCTTCGATCGCCATCCACAGGACCAGGAATTCATCGGTCGAGAGGCCCGTCTCGACGACAGATCCGCGACACGGTGAGAGAGCTCGTTGCGGGACTTGGTCAACGTGACGAGGAATGAGGGCATGGTCGTGACTCCCGTCGTCGGTTGCGTGCGTTCATGGGCGCCGGGGGAAGTCCTCTCCCGCACGACCCGCCGAAATCGGCGTTTCTCGCGCCGAACCCTACGCACGAGCACTCGACTGGCACATATCGCGCGCTAACCGCCGGCTCCGATCGCGCACTAGGTGAGGCCTGGATCGCCGTCTGCTCCGCCCAGACCCCGGAATGCGACGAAATCGGCGCATCCGCGGGGGGACGAGCGGGTGGCTAGGTCGGCCCGGCGGCACCGGCCTTTCTGAGCAGGGTCCCGGCGCGGCGGGTCCCCGGCACGGTGGAGCCGTGACCGGTACCATCGGGATCCAAGGCCCCTCTCGTCAGGCGCGCCACCCATGTGGCCCGGCAGGCGGGATTCGGGCCGCATCGTGCTGTCCGCCGATCGGTGGACTCGGAAGGGTCAGAAGCTGCGTTGAAGGTCGTCGTCGGGCTCGGCAATCCGGGGGAGCGGTACGCCGAGCACGCGTCACAACATCGGTTGGCTCGTGCTCGACCGGCTCGCGGAGCGTGCCGGTTGGTCGGGGCGTGGCCGGCAGCGCGATGCGTCGAACGTGGCGATGGGGCGCTATGACGGCCTCGATCTGACCCTCGTCAAGCCGCTCACCTGGATGAACGACTCGGGCATCGCGGTCCGCAAGGTGCTGGCGCGCGAGCATGCGCCGCTGTCCGACCTCCTGATCGTCGCTGACGACTTCGCGCTGCCCTTCGGCAAGCTACGTTTCCGCGAGTCGGGCAGCCACGGCGGCCACAACGGGCTGCGCTCGGTCGTCGACGAGCTCGGGACCGAGAAGTTCAGCCGCTTCCGGATCGGGATCGGCGACCCGGTCCGCAACGGGCGCGACCACGTCCTGTCACGCTTCGAGCCCGACGAAGTGCAGCGTCTCGACGAGCTGCTCGACGCGGCCGCCGACGCCGTCGAGGAGTGGGCCCGCGAGGGCACCAGCAAGGCGGCCAACCGCTTCAACAACTTCCAGCTTCGCGAGGCCGACGTCAGCCGGCTGGCCCCGCCGGGCGAGATCGACGGCCCGCCCGATGAGGCAGGCGTCCGTCGCACGAAGACGGGCTGGCGGCGCGTGCTGCCCCGCCGGGACGACAAGCCCGATGCCTGATCCCGTCAAGCCGACCCTCCGCGGAAGGCGCGGCGCTGACCGACGCATCGCCGAGCGTGTGGCGGCCGACTTCGCCAAGCGGCACGCTCGGCCCAGCGACGATGACGCGGTCGATTTCGACGTGGCGGCGGTCGATGCCGAGGTCGATGACGCACGACGACGACCGGAGCGCTCGCCGATCCGGGCACCGCGGCGCGACGAGTCCCGGCGACCCGGCCACCGGCTGCCTGACCTGTCTGCGCTGCCGCCGTTGCTCGCTGCGACCGGCTCGCTCGCCACCATCCGGGAGCGGATCGGCAACCCCGCCGACGTCACCCGGCCCGGGTTGCGCCGGCATGCCGGAGTCGTGGCCGTGCCCCACGGCGCCAAGTCCTATCTCGCCGCGGCGCTCGCGCTCGGCGAGCGCATCGTGTGGGTCGCGCGCGACGCGGAGATCGGCGACCGGGTGGCGGAGGAGCTGCAGGCATGGCTCGGGGACGCGGCCTCGGTCTCCGTGCTGGAGCCCAGGACCGCCCTCGCCTACGAGCGGAGCGAGCTCGTCGCCGATGAGACGGCCGCCCGCGTGGCCGCGTTGGCAGCCTGGCGGGCCGGCGGTGCTCGCGTGCTCGTCGCCAGCGTGCAGGCGCTGCTCCAGCACACGATCGCCCCCGACGACCTACCCGACGACGCTCTTGAGCTCCGCGTCGGGACGCGACTCCACCTCGACGCGTTGCTGCGAGACCTGCTGGACCTCGGCTACAGCCCGGTCGCGGAGGTCGCCGGCCGAGGGGAGTTCGCCCGCCGCGGCGGCATCGTCGACGTGTTCCCCCCGTCGATGGACCTGCCGATCCGGATCGAGTTCTTCGGCGACGAGATCGATTCGCTGCGGTCGTTCGATCCGACCGACCAGCGCACGATCGGCCGGATCGAGCGGGCCGTCCTCCTGCCCGCGTCGGAGTTCCTGCTTCCGACCACGGGAGCGGCCGCGATCCGCGAGCGCCTCGGTCGCATGGCGAGCCGGCTGCCAGAGCGCCTGGCCGGCGACCTGGCCCGATTCGAGGGCGACGCCGATGACCCGCTGCGAGCCGGCACGAGGACGGACGCGCCAGGGTCCAGGGCGGTCGACGTCGGCGACGCGGCCGAGGTGTGGGCGGCCCAGCTGGCCCCCGCATCCGGACTCGACCACATCGATCCCGGGACCCTCCTGGTGCTCGACGAGCCCGGCGACGTGGCCGAGGCCGCCGGCTTCCTGTGGCGCCAGGCCGACGAGCGCCGGGCCGAGCTGGTCGAGGCTGGCGAGCTGCCAAAGGACTGGCCGCCGACGTACCTGCCCCCGCGCGAGTGGAAGGGCCGCCTGGCCGCCTCGCGGACGCTCGAGCTGACGTGGGAATCGGAGCCGGCAGCGGACGTGGCGATGGCGGCCGGCCCGCGCGGGTCGGGCGACCTGTTCGGGTGGCGTGAGCCGACCCTGCCGTTCGGTCGGGCCGGGCGCCTCGCCGACGCTGTCGAGGGTTGGCGCGAGGACGGCGCGCGGATCGTCCTCGCCTCCGACCAGGCACCCCGACTCGCGGAGATCCTCGAGGAAGCCGGTCACAGCGTCGCGGTGGTCGATCGCATCGACGAGGCGCCACCACCCGGCGCGATCGCCCTGGTCGGACGAAGCCTCAACGGCGGGTTCAGCGGCGGCCCGGACGGTGTCACGTTCGTCACCGATCGTGAGCTGTTCGGGACGGTCCGGGTGCGCCGGCCGAAGGCCATGCGCCGCGTCGTCCCGCGGGACATCCTCGAGCGACTCACACCGGGTGATCTCGTCGTCCATATCGATCACGGCGTGGCGCGCTACGAGCAGATGATGCGGCGCGGCGGGTCGGGCGAGGAACGCGACTACCTCGAGCTGTCGTTCGCCGGCGGTGACCGGATCTTCGTGCCGGTCGAGCAGATCGGGCGGGTGACGCGCTACGCCGGCGGTGAGCGGCCGAGCCTCAGCAAGCTCGGTGGGACCGAGTGGCTGCGCGCCAAGCAGCGGGTCCGGAAGGCCGTCGCGGCGCTGGCCGACGAGCTGCTCGCGCTGTATGCCGCGCGGGCCGATGCCAACGGCCACCCGTTCTCGTCGGACAGCCCCTGGCAGGCCGAGATGGAAGCGTCCTTCCCCTACGAGGAGACGATCGATCAGCTCCGCGCGTCCGCCGAAGTAAAGGCCGACATGGAGCGCGGCGTGCCGATGGACCGGTTGGTCGTCGGCGACGTCGGCTATGGCAAGACCGAGGTCGCACTGCGCGGCGCCTTCAAGTCCACCCAGGACGGCAAGCAGGTGGCCGTTCTGGTGCCCACGACCGTCCTGGCCGCGCAGCACCACGCGACGTTCAGCCAGCGCTTCGCAGCGTTCCCGATCGAGGTCCGCCTGCTGTCGCGGTTCGTGTCGGCCAAGGAGCAGGCCGACGCGATCGCCGGTCTGGCCGACGGCACGGTGGACGTGGTCATCGGCACGCACCGGCTGCTCAGCAAGGACGTGCGGTTCAAGGACCTCGGGCTGGTCGTCGTCGATGAGGAGCAGCGGTTCGGGGTGGCCGCCAAGGAGCGGCTCAAGCAGCTCCGTCGCGAGGTCGATGTGCTGACGCTGTCCGCGACGCCGATCCCGCGCACGCTCAACCTGGCCATGGCCGGGATCCGCGACATGTCGGTCATCGAGACGCCGCCCGAGGACCGGTTGCCGATCCAGACCCGCGTCGCCGAGGCGTCGGCCGGCCTGGTCCGCGACGCCATCCTGCGCGAGCTCGATCGCGGCGGCCAGGTGTTCTACGTCCACAACCGGGTCGAGACGATCGAGGCGCAAGCGGAGCAGCTTCGCCGGCTGCTGCCCGATGCGCGCTTCGTGGTCGGCCACGGCCAGATGCCGGAGGGCGCGCTCGAGAAGGTCATGATCGCCTTCGCCGCCGGCGAGGCCGACGTGCTGGTGTGCACGACGATCATCGAATCCGGGCTCGACATCCCCAACGCCAACACGATCATCATCGACCGCGCGGACACGCTCGGGCTGGCGCAGCTGTACCAGCTCCGCGGGCGGGTGGGTCGCTCGTCGCGGCGGGCGTACGCCTACCTGCTGTACCGCCGCCGCGAGCGACTGATCGGACGAGGCACGCAAGCGGCTGCAGGCCATCTTCAACGCCTCCGAGCTCGGTGCCGGCTTCCAGATCGCGCTGTCCGACCTCGAGATCCGCGGTGCCGGCAACATCCTCGGCGGCGAGCAGTCGGGTCACATGGCGGCCGTCGGCTTCGACCTGTACTGCGCGGATGCTGGCCGAGGCGGTCGAGTCGCAGAAGGCGTCGCGCGAAGGCCGCGCCCCGATCGTCGACGCGCCGCAGGCGGTGATCGACCTGCCCGTCGACGCGCACCTGCCCGACGACTACGTGCCGGACGAGGCCCAGAAGCTGGAGCTGTACCGGCGCCTGGCGAGGACTCGATCGGCCGGGGACGTCGCCGCGTTCCGCCAGGAGGTCACGGACCGGTTCGGCCCGATGCCGCCGTCCGTGACGCGGCTCGTCGAGGTGGCCGAGCTGCGGCTCGCGGCGGAGGCCGCCGGGGTGTCGTCGATCTCGCGCGAGGAGGGCCGGCTGGTCGTCCGCTTCGGGGAGTCGCTGACGCGCACCGCGGCCATGCGGCTCCTCGGCGACGGGGGAGTGCCGGGCGTCCGTCCCGCCGACGTGACCTTCGCCTCGAACCAAGTGCGCATCCGTGTGCCGACCGGGCCGGGCAAGGCCTGGCAGCTGACGCGGGCCGTCGTGGATCGCCTCGGCGCGGAGCCGGTCGCTCCGGCCGACCGCGGTCAGGACACATGACGTAACGCGACGCGACGAAGCGCCGAGGCAGGCGAGCCCCACCCGTTGCACACTTGGACCATGACGCTCAGCCAACCTCCGGACGAGCTCGAGCCGCCGGTGCCGGCTCCTGGACGGGAGCGGCGTGGTGGTGGCGGGGGCCTGTGGTCGCCAGGCAGGCGCGGCCTCACGGTCGGGCTCGTCCTGACCGTCACGCTCGTCGCCTTCGAGGCGCTCGCCGTGTCGACGGTCATGCCGATCGTGGCCCGTGAGCTGCGTGGTCTCGAGCTGTACGGCTGGGTCTTCACGGCGTTCATGCTCGGCTCGCTCATCGGGATCGTGCTCGTCGGCGGCCTCATCGACCGGCGCGGCCTCGGCGCACCGTTCGCGGCGGGCATCGGGCTCTTCGCGGTCGGGCTGATCGTCGGCGGTCTCGCGCCGTCCATGGAGGTCCTCGTTGCCGCCCGCTTCCTCCAGGGCCTCGGCGCCGGGACCGTGCCACCCATCGCCTACGTGGCGATCGGGCGGAGCCTGCCCGAGCACCTTCGCCCGCAGATGTTCGCCACGCTCTCGACCGCCTGGGTGCTGCCGGGTGTCCTCGGACCGGCGCTGGCCGGGATCATCGGCGAGGCCGTCGGCTGGCGCTGGGTGTTCCTCGGCCTGCTGCCGCTGATCGTCGTGTCCTCGGCGATCGCGTTCCCGGCCGTCCGTCGGATCGGCCCCGACCCGTCGGATGCCGCCAATGCCGCCACGCTGCGCCAGCGCGGACCGCTCGCGGTGCTCGTCGCCCTGGGCACCGGCCTGCTGCTCGCGGGCCTGACCAGCGGACAGCCGCTCCAGCTCGCGCTCCTCGGGTCGCTCGGGACGGCCCTCGCCGTGTTCGCCTTGCGCCGTCTCACGCCGGCTGGCACGTTGCGCGCCGCCCGGGGCCTGCCCGCCGCGGTCCTGATGCGCGGGATCATCACGTTCGCCTTCTTCGCGGTCGATGCCTACGTCGCGCTCGCCCTCGTCGAGTGGCGCGGCCTCAGTGTCGTCGAAGCCGGGATCGCACTGACGGCCGCGACGATCAGTTGGACGGCGGGCTCGTGGACCCAGGCACGGTTCTCCTCGCGCTGGGACCCGGAGCGCTTCGTCCGGGCCGGCCTGATCGTGCTCGTGGCCGGACTCGCCTCCTTCATGATCGTCCTGCTACCAGGCGTCTCGCCGTGGCTGGCCATCCCGACGCTCGCGCTGGCGGGCTACGCGATGGGCCTGGCCTACTCGCCGCTCGCGCTCATCGTCCTGCGCGAGGCGCCGACCGCCGAACAGGGCCGCGCGTCGTCGGCGATCTCGCTCACGGACTCCCTCGGCACCGCGCTCGGGACCGGCATCACCGGCGCGCTCGTGGCGGCATCGGTGCGCGACATCGGCGACCCGTCGCGCGGCCTGGCGATCGGTTTCGCGGTGGCGGTCGGGATCGCGTTCCTCGGCGTCGTGATCGGTGGTCGACTGCACGGTCGGACCGCGGCCGAGCGCGTCAGCAGCGTGGTCGTCCCATCAGGCTCGTGATGCGCGGATCCTGCCTCCGCCTGCGGTAGACTTTCGGCCGGCCCCGCGCCCTGTCCCGCGGTCGCCATCCCATCATCCCGAGGGAGGACCCGATCCCGATGTCCGCCGAGGCGCTTCGCGAACGGATCCGCGAGATCCCCGACTTCCCGAAGCCGGGCATCCTCTTCTACGACATCACCACCCTGCTCAAGGAGCCGGCCTCCTACAAGGAGGCGATCGACCTGATGCTCGAGCCGTACCAGGACGAGCAGGTCGACATCGTCGTCGGCATGGAGTCGCGTGGCTTCATCTTCAGCGCGCCGATGGCCTACCAGCTCGACGCGGGACTCGTCCCGGTCCGCAAGCTCGGCAAGCTCCCGGCCGAGACCATCACGGTGGAATACGCGCTCGAATACGGCTCGAACACGCTGGAGATCCATCGCGATGCCGTCCAGCCCGGGCAGAAGGTCCTGATCGTGGACGACCTGCTCGCCACGGGTGGCACCGTCAAGGGCACGATCGAGCTGATCGAGCGCCTGAAGGGCGAGGTCATCGGCCTCGGATTCCTCGTCGAGCTCCAGTTCCTCAAAGGTCGTGATCGGCTGGACGGGCGGCGGGTCACCAGCGTGATCCAGTACTGAGTGGGACGGCGAGCCCGTCGCGCGATTGACTGACACCCCCGCCACCGAACCCGAGACGCCGGCCGCCGAGGGCGCCCAGGGGTCGTCGCCGGCCGCGGGCGACAGCCCCGACCTGGCCCGGCGTCGCTTCTTCCGCCAGTTCGCCGGCGAGGTGTTCCACGGCGCGGCGACCGTCGTCGGCGCCGCGCAGGTCCTGCAACGGGCCTCGGCCGAGGCGGCCGGGGCGATCCTCGACCCATCGTCGTTCGCTGCGAACGCCACGACGCCCGTGCCATCGCGACCGACCGGGTTCCGCGCCTCGTTCCGCGAGACGCCGGGGATCCTCCACATCGTCGACCAGCGCAAGCTGCCGGATGCCCTCGAGGAATACGAGGCCAAGTCGGCCGCCCAGGTCGGCTACGCCATCCGCGAGATGATCGTCCGTGGCGCTCCGGCCATCGGCCAGGTGGCGGCCATCGGCATCGCGCTGACGGCCGACGTCAACCGGGGCACGCGACCCTATGCCCGCCGGGCGACGCTGCGAGCGGCGGCCAACGTGCTGCGCAACTCGCGGCCGACCGCCGTCAACCTGCGCTGGGCGGTCGACCGCGTCATGGCCGTGTACGAGGATATCGGCGAGCTATCCGAGGACGGCGACGCGATCGCCGACGCCATCCGGGTCGAGGCCGACGCGATCGTCTCCGAGGCGACCGACGATCACGGCCGCCTGGCGACGTTCGGTCTGGAGGCCCTCGTCTTCCCCGAGGACCGGCCGCTCCGGATCCTGACCCACTGCAACACGGGACCTCTCGCCTGCGGCCAGTTCGGGACCGCGCTCGGGGTCATCCAGGCCGCCCACCACGCCGGTCGCGCCATCCATGTCTGGGTCGACGAGACGCGGCCGTATCTGCAGGGCTCGCGGCTGACCGCCTGGGAGCTCGCCCAGGCCGGCGTCCCGCACACGCTGATCCCGGACGTGGCAGCCGGGCACCTCATGGCCCAGGGGGAGGTCGACGCCGTCATCGTCGGCGCGGATCGGATCGTCGCCAACGGCGACACGGCGAACAAGGTCGGCACGTACACGCTGGCCGTGCTGGCCGCCCGTCACGGCATCCCGTTCTATGTCGCCGCGCCGATCAGCTCGGTCGACCTGGCGACCGCCAGCGGCGCGGACATCCCGATCGAGGAGCGGGCGCCGAACGAGGTCCTGGCGTTCCGCGGGATCCGCGTCGCGCCACCCGACACCGAGGTTCGCAATCCGGCATTCGACGTGACGCCGGCCGACCTGATCACGGGCATCGTCACCGACGAAGGCCTCGTCCGGGCACCGTTCGAGACGGGCCTTGCCGAGGCGGTCGCGGCGCGCGAGCGGCGCCGCGGGCCGTCGCTCCGACCCGCGGCAGCGCTGGACGGATCCGCGGTCCTGGCCCGGGAGGGCGCTTGATGGCGACCATGGCCATCGGTCGCCGAAGTGCCGCCATGGCCCGCCAGACGACGGATCGCGCCGTGCTCCGCGACTTCCTCGGCCGCGACCGGCTCTACGCGGCGTACGCGATCTGCGACCTCGAGGATCGCGAGTTCGCCCGAACCCGCTGGGGCGCCGCGTTCGATGGCGACGAGGTCGTTGCCGTGGGTCTCGAGTACACCGGCCCGACCCCGCAACCGCTCTTCGTGATGGGGCGCGACCGACGGGATCGCGGCGGTCCTGCGCGACGTCATCAAGCCGCGCGCCGCCTACATCGCGCGCCCGGCCCGACATGCTGCCGGCGATCGAGACCCAGTACCGCGTCGACCCGGGCCCACAGATGGTCCGGATGTGGGTCGACCGGGCACGCTTCCGGCCGTATCCGGCGACGGTCCAGCGCCTGTTGCCGGTCGAGATCGGCGAGCTGAACCGGCTCTACCAGCTCGGCTTCGCGTCGTGGCTGCCATCGACCGCGATCGCCGACGGCGTCTACTACGGGATGCGGGTCAACGGCCGCCTGGTCGCCGCGGCCGGGACGCACGTCGTCAGCCCCGGCTCGAGGCTGGCCGTGGTCGGCAACGTCCTGACCCACACGGACTACCGCGGGCGCGGCTTCGCCACCGCCGTGACCGGGGCCGTCACCGGCGAGCTGCTGCGCCATTGCGACCAGGTCGTCCTCAACGTCCGCGCCGACAACCCGCCGGCCATCAACGCCTACCGCCATCTCGGGTACGCCGAGCACGCGCGCTTCGAGGAACGTCTCATCCACCGGCTCGGTGCACCCTGGGCCGATCTGGCGGCGCCCCTGCGTCGTCTGTTCATGCGCAAGGAGATCGACCGCCGATGACCGCCCAGACCACGCTGCCGGCCCATGACGTGACCGACCTCGGACTCGCCTCCGAGGGTGTCCGCCGGATCGAATGGGCCGAGCGCGAGATGCCGGTGCTGCGCCTCATCCGCGAGCGGTTCGAGCGCGACCGGCCCCTCGACGGCATGCGCATCGGGGCCTGCCTGCATGTCACGACCGAGACCGCCAACCTGATGCGGACCCTCAAGGCAGGTGGTGCCGACGTCGTCCTCGCCGCGTCGAACCCGCTGTCGACCAAGGATGACGTGGCGGCCGCGCTGGTCACGGAATACGGCATCGCCACGTTCGCCCGGCGCGGCGAGGACCGCGACACGTACTACGCCCACCTGGCGTCGGTGGCCGACACGCACCCGCATATCACGATGGACGACGGCTGCGATCTCGTGTCGCTGCTCCATAGCGATCGGCCGGACCAGGTCAAGGAGGTCCTGGCCGGGACCGAGGAGACGACGACGGGTGTCATCCGGCTCAAGGCCATGGCCGCCGACGGCGCCCTCGGCTTCCCGGTCGTGGCGGTCAACGAGGCCCTGACCAAGCACCTGTTCGACAACCGCTACGGCACCGGCCAGTCGACGGTCGACGGCATCATCCGGGCGACGAACATGCTCATCGCGGGTCGGAAGGTCGTCATCGCCGGCTACGGCTGGGTCGGCAAGGGGATCTCGGCGCGGATGGCCGGTCACGGCGCGCACGTTGCGGTCGTCGAGGTCGACCCGGTCCGCGCGCTCGAGGCGCTGATGGACGGGTATGCCGTGATGACCCACGCGGACGCCGCCCGCTGGGGCGAGCTGTTCGTGACCGCGACCGGCAACCTCAACGTCTTCCGGCGCGAGCATTTCGAGGCGATGCGGGACGGGGCCGTCATGGCCAATTCCGGTCACTTCGACGCTGAGCTCGACCTTTCCGCGCTACGTGCGATGGCCGAAGGCCACGTCCGCGAGGTGCGCGAGAACGTCCAGGAATTCGATCTTGGCGGCAAGAAGCTGCACCTGGTGGCCGAGGGCCGCCTCGTCAACCTCGGGGCCGCCGAGGGTCATCCGGCCGCGGTCATGGACATGAGCTTCGCCAACCAGGCGCTGTCCGCCGAGTACGTCGTGCAGCACCACGCGGAGCTCGAGCCGAAGGTCTATGTCGTCCCCGAGGCCATCGACGCCGAGGTCGCGCGCCTCAAGCTGGCGGCCCTCGGGATCGAGCTCGAGCCGATGACGGCCGAGCAGGCCGAGTACGTCGCCTCCTGGCAGCACGGTACGTGACCGCCCGGTCCATGGATGAGCCGCTCGAGGGCGCATCGCACATGACGGGCGCGGGGATCGCCTCCGAGACCGACGCCGGTGCCGAGACGGATCCGCCCGATGCGGCGACGTCCACCGACGACGAGCACGAGCGGGCGACCCTGCCATACGGCAGCTGGCCGTCGCCCATCCAGATCGACGACCTCGTCGGGAGCAACGTCCACCTGAGCGATCCGTGGATCGACGGCGATGACGTGTACTGGATCGAGGGTCGGCCCGCCGAGGCCGGCCGCAGCGTGCTGGTCCGGCATGCCGCCGACGGGACGACGGCCGACGTCACACCGCCGCCGTTCGACGTCCGCACCCGCGTCCACGAGTACGGCGGCGGCGCGTTCACGGTCGCCGGCGGGACGGCCCTCTTCTCGCACGTGCGGGACGACCGCCTGTACCGGCTCGACCCGGGCGACGATGCCCCGCAGCCGATCACGCCAGAAGGACCGTATCGATACGCCGATCTGCGCTTCGACCAGGCGCGGCGGCGCTTCCTCGCGATCCGCGAGGACCACAGCGGCCACGGTGAGCCACGCGCCGCCATCGTGGACGTGCCGCTCGACGGCGAGCGCGCCCCCCGCGTCCTGTACGAGGGTCCGGATTTCCTGGCGGCGCCCCGCCTGTCACCGGCCGGCGACCGACTCGCCTGGCTCGAGTGGGACCACCCGGACATGCCCTGGGACGCGAGCCGGTTGCGCGTCGCGCCGGTCGACGAGGACGGGTCGCTCGGCGCGAGCGACCTGGCGGCCGGCGGGATGGACGAATCGATCGCCCAGCCGGAGTGGTCGCCCGACGGCGTGCTGCACTTCGTCAGCGATCGCACCGGCTGGTGGAACCTGTACCGGCTCGCCGACGGGCCACGCCTCGAACCGCTCGCCCCGCTCGAGGCGGAGTTCGCCGACCCGGCCTGGATCTTCGACCGGTCGTCGTACGGGTTCCTGCCGGACGGGTCGATCGTGGCGGTCGGCCGGGCGCGTGGACGCGACCGCCTCTTCCACGTCGCGCCGGGCAGCCTGATCGGCGAGCTCGACTCGCCGTACACCGACATCGGCACGCTCCGCGTCGGCCGGGGCACCGTGGTCGCCGATGTCGGTACGCCGACCGACCCGCCGATGGTCGTGGCGCTCGACCCGGCGACCCTGGCGACGGCTGGCGTCCTGCGCCGGTCGACGTCCGTGTCGGTCGATCCGGCCTACATCTCGATGCCCGAGGCGATCACGTTCCCGACCGCCGGCGGGCGCGTCGCCCATGCGCTCTACTACCCGCCGGCGAGCCCGGATGCGGTCGCGCCGGACGGTGAGCTACCACCGCTGGTCGTGCGCTCGCACGGCGGCCCGACCGCGAATGCGACGAACGCCCTCGCGCTGCCCTTCCAGTACCTGACATCGCGCGGCATCGCGGTCGTGGACGTCGACTACGGCGGCAGCACCGGCTACGGACGGGCGTATCGCCAGACCCTCGAGGGCGAGTGGGGCGTCGTCGACGTGGACGACTGCATCGGGGCCGCCCGGTACCTGGTCGACCGCGGCGACGTCGACGGTGACCGGCTCGCGATCGAAGGCGGCAGCGCGGGCGGCTACACGACCCTCGCCGCCCTCGCGTTCCGGGACGTGTTCGCCGCCGGCATCAGCCTGTTCGGCGTCGGCGACCTCGAGACGCTCGCCCGTGACACGCACAAGTTCGAATCGCGCTACACGGACCGGCTCGTGGGACCGTACCCGGCAATGGCCGACCGATATCGCGAGCGCTCGCCGATCCACTTCCTGGACCAGATCGACTGCCCGGTCCTGATCCTGCAGGGCCTCGACGACAAGGTCGTCCCGCCGGCCCAGGCCGAGGCGCTCGCCGAGGCCCTGGCGGCCAGGGGCGTCCCGCACGCGTACCTGCCGTTCGAAGGCGAGGGCCACGGGTTCCGGGGCGAGACGGCCCAGCGGCGGACGTTCGAGGCCCGGCTCGCCTTCCTCGGGGCGGTGTTCGGGTTCAGCCCGGCCGATGCCTTGCCGGCACTCGAGCTCCCTGGCATCGACCGCTGGTCCCGGCGCACGCGCGTCCCCATCGGCTGAGCCGGCCTAGCCGTATCGGACGCCCGGTCCCATGCTGACCTCCGGCCACGAGCTGGGCCCGATCGAGCTCGTGTTCCTGCTCCTCGGCGTGGGTCTCGCCCTGTCGTACGTCGCGCGGCGGCTGCGGATCGCCGATCCGATCCTGCTGCTGGTCGGCGGTGTGGCCGTCGGGTTCATCCCCGAGCTGCCCCGCCTCGAGCTGCCGCCGGACTTCGTCTTCCTGCTGTTCCTCCCGCCGATCCTCTTCGCGGCGGCGTTCTTCACCCCGATCCGGGACTTCAAGGCGAACGCTCGCCCGATCCTGCTCCTCGCCATCGGGCTCGTGCTGTTCACGACGGTCGCCGTCGGGCTCGTCGTCCAGGCCCTCATCCCTGGGATCGACCCGGCCGTCGCCTTCACGCTCGGCGCGATCGTCGCGCCGCCCGACGCGGTGGCGGCCACATCGATCCTCCGCCGGTCGGGCGTGCCTCGCCGCATCGTGACGATCCTCGAGGGCGAGAGCCTCATCAACGATGCGTCGTCGCTGATCGCGTACCGGACCGCCAGCGCCGTGGTCGCCACCGGGGCGTTCTCGCTGATCGATGCCACGCAACAGTTCGTCATCGTCGGCATCGGCGGGATCCTGGTCGGCGTCATCTTCGGGACGATCCTCGCGCGGACCCTGTCACGGACAGCCGATCCCGTGCTCGAGATCATCGTCACCCTCGTCGTCCCGTTCACCACGTACGTCGCGGCGGAGACGCTCGGGTTCTCCGGCGTGCTCGCCACGGTCGTGGCCGGCCTCATCACCGGCCGGCGCGCGGCGCGGGTGCTGTCGCCCGAGGCCCGTCTGCTCGGCCGTGGCGCGTGGCAGACGACGATCTGGGTCATCAACGTCATGGTCTTCATGCTGCTCGGGCTGCAGCTGCGCGAGATCCTGCAGGGGCTGTCGGCGTACAGCGCGGCCGAGCTGCTGTGGATGGGTGCCGTCGTGAGCCTGACGGCCATCGTCGTCCGGATCGCCTGGGTGTACCCGGCCACCTACCTTCCGCGCCTGCTGAGCCGGAGCCTGCGCGAGCGCGATCCGTACCCGCCGGCACGAGCGGTGTTCATCGTGGCTTGGGCGGGCATGCGCGGGGTCGTGTCGCTCGCCGCGGCCCTGGCCCTGGCCGCCGATTTCCCCGAACGCGAGCTCATCCTGTACCTGACGTTCTCGCGTGATCGTGGTGACGCTCGTCGGGCAGGGCCTGACGCTGCCGTGGATCATCCGGCGTCTCGGTGTCCGCGCGACGGTCGACGGTCAGGAGCACGAGGAGGCCTATGCCCGACTGGCCGCCGTCGAGGCCGCCCGCTCGCGGCTCGACGAGCTCGAGGTCGACTACCCCGGTCACCTCGAGCTGATCGAGCAGCTGCGCGCGTCGTACGACCACGAGGCGAGCCACCAGTGGCCGCACCACGACGAGACGCCCGACGAGGCGGAGCAGGAGAGGATCGAGCATCGAGCCATCCGGTCGGCCATCCTCGAGGCGGAGCGCGAGGCCGTCATCCGACTGCGCGATGCGGGGGAGATCAACGACGAGACGCTCCGCCGGATCGAGCTCGACCTCGATCTCGCGGCCCTCCGGAGCGACTCGTGACGGACCTGGCCGAGTGGCGCGCGAGGAGGCAGAGTGATACCCTTCGGCGCGTCATGAGCATCGTCGACGCCGCGCAGTACCTGTTCACATCCGAGTCCGTCACCGAGGGTCATCCGGACAAGATGTGCGACCAGGTGTCGGACGCGATCCTGGACGCGATCCTCCGGGCGGACCCCGAGGCGCGCGTCGCCTGCGAGACCGCGACGACCACCGGCCTCGTGCTCGTCCTGGGCGAGATCTCGACCCACACCTACATCGACTTCCAGGAGATCGTCCGCGACACCGTCCGCGACATCGGCTACACGCGGGCGGACTACGGCTTCGACTACCAGACCTGCGGCACGCTCGTGTCGGTCAAGGGCCAGTCACCCGACATCGCCCAGGGCGTCGACGCCGCGCTCGAGGTGCGCGACGATGCCGCGCCGGCATTCGAGCTCGGGGCGGGCGACCAGGGCATGATGTTCGGCTTCGCCTGCCGCGAGACGCCCGAGCTGATGCCGCTGCCGATCGCTCTCGCCCATCGGATGGCGCGCCGGCTGTCCGAGGTCCGCCGCTCCGGGCAGCTGCCGTATCTCCGACCCGATGGCAAGACGCAGGTGACCGTCGAGTACGCCCACGGCGTCCCGGTCCGCGTCAAGACCGTCGTCGTGTCGGCCCAGCACGATCCCGACGCGCGACCCGAGCGGCTCCGCTCGGACATCGTCGAGTCGGTCATCCTGCCGTCGATCCCGCGCGAGCTGCGCGACGCCGACCCGATCATGCACGTCAACCCGACGGGCCGGTTCGTGACCGGCGGCCCGATGGGCGACGCCGGACTGACCGGTCGCAAGATCATCGTCGACACGTACGGCGGCATGGCCCGTCACGGCGGCGGAGCGTTCTCCGGCAAGGATCCGACGAAGGTCGACCGGTCCGCCGCGTATGCGGCCCGGTGGGTGGCCAAGAACGTGGTCGCGGCGGGGCTCGCGGACCGGTTCGAGGTCGAGGTGGCGTACGGCATCGGCATCGCCCGGCCGATCAGCTTCAGCGTCGACTCGTTCGGGACCGGCGCGCTCGACGACGCGGCGATCCAGGCTCTCATCGAGCGCCACTTCGACTTGCGCCCGGCATCGATCATCGCGGCGCTCGACCTGCGCCGGCCGATCTACCGCCAGACCGCCGCGTACGGACACTTCGGACGGCCCGACCTCGACCTGCCCTGGGAGCGCACCGACAAGGCCGCCCTGCTCGCGTCCGAGGCCGGCCTGCCCGAACCCGAGCTGGCGTCGATCCCGGCCTAGGCGCCGCCGCCGGCGTTGTCGGCCACGATGCCGGCCATCCCGCCGCACCTGCCCCCGGCGACCGGAGCGGCGGGCACTGCGCGACAGGAAGAACTGGCCGGCCAGCAGGATGCACAACGTGATCAGCAGCATCAGGGACGCGACCGCGTTGGTCGACGGGGTGACGCCGACGCGGATCTGGCCGAACACGTAGAGCGGCAGCGTCGATGTGCCCCGACCGTTGACGAACGTGGTGATCAGGTAGTCGTCGAACGCGAACGTGAACGACAGCAGGAAGCCGGCGACGATCGCCGGCAGCAGCTGCGGGAAGGTGATCTGCCAGAAGGTCCGCCACGGGCGTGCCGAAGAGGTCGTAGCTCGCCTCGACATGGTGCGGTCCATGCCGGTCAGCCGGGCGCGGACGAGGAGCAGCACGAGGCTGATGTTGAACAGCGCCAGCGCGCTCGACGATGGTGTGGTAGCCGAAGCCGATGTCGATGCCGGTGGCATTGGTCGGACGATCCCTTCGCGCCCGATGGTGCTCCCGAAGAAGACGAGCGTCGCGATGGCGATGACCAGCTCCGGGACGATGACGCTCATGTAGGTCAGCCCGTCGAACGGGAGCCGGAACCAGCGTCGGGGTGCGCTGCAGTCCGAGCGCCGCCATCGTCCCGACGAACGTCGCGATGACGGCGGTCGCCAAGCCGACGATGAAGCTGTTGACCAGGTAGCGCTGGATCTCCCTGTTGTTGAGCACGTACTCGTACCAGCGCAGGCCGAACCCGTCCCAGTCGGTCAGACGCGGCGCTCGGTGGCGTTGAAGCTGAAGACGACGACGACGACGATCGGCAGGTACAGGAACAGGTAGACGAGCAGCGGTGTGGCCGCGCAGCCAGGCCTCGACCAGGCGCGCCGGTCCGGTCGACGGCGGCGCGGGCCCGGCCGCGATGCGCCTGCGGCGGTCGGCGATCGAGACCGATGGAGCCGTCACAGGACGCTCACGTCACGGCCGCGCCGGCCGCGGTTCGTGGCCCACACATAGAACGTGACGCTGATGAACATGACGACGATCAGCACGGCCGCGTAGGCCGAGCCGGCCGGCCAGTTGCGGGCTTCGAGGAAGCGCAGCACGAGCGGCGTTGCCGATCGTGAAGACGCGGCCGTAGCCGAGGATCTGCGGGATGACGTACTCGCCCATCATCGGGATGAACACGAGGATGCTGCCGGTGATGAGGCCGGGCAAGCGCGATCGGCAGGGTGATCTGCCGGAACGTCGCGAAGCGCCCCGCGCCGAGGTCCTTGGACGCCTCGACCAGTGTGCGGTCCATGCGCTCGAGGGTCACGTAGAGCGGGAACACCATCAGCGGCAGATAGCCGTAGACCAGCCCGATGAGCACGCCGCATTCGGTGCCGAGGATGCGGAACGCGCGAGTTGCCGATCGAGGCCGCCGATGAACCCGGCGATCCCGTCCGGGCCGAGGATGAGCGAGCCACGCGTAGGTCCGGATCAGGAAGCTCGTCCAGAACGGGATGACGAGCAGGACGATGAACAGCGACTTCCGATCGCCGGCCCGCGTCGCGATGAAGTAGGCCAGCGGGAGGCCGATCGCGAGGCACAGCAGCGTGCCGAGGACCGCCAGGGTGAGGCTGGTGATGAACGGGCCGGGCCCATTGAGGACCGCGGCGTAGTTCTGGAGCGTGAAGCCGCCGCCGTAGCCGCCGATCGGGCTGCGCGTCCCGAAGCTGAAGACGACGACGAAGGCGAGCGGCAGGACGAGCAGGATCAGGTACCAGGCGGTCGCCGGCAGCACGAGCGGCGCCGTGGCCAGGCGCTCACGGCCACTGCCTCGCGTCCGGGCGCCGGCCGAGCGGTCTCGGCGCGGCGTCGCGCGCGGTCATCGGTCGGTCGGAACGGGCTCCGCTCAGCCGCCGATGGTGGAGGAGAACTCCTCCCAGATCTCGATGCGCAGCGGGTCGCTCGACACGTCCTGGGCGCCCTCGAGGATTCGGCGAAAGGCCTCGTCGGGCACGAAGACGGTCGGGTTGGCCAGGAGCTCGGGTACCGACCAGCTTCTTCGCCTCGTCGTTCGGCGTGGCGTAGTAGTTGGTCTCCGTCTCCTTGGCCTGGATCGCCGGCTCGTGGATGAAGTTGAGCCACGCGTAGGCCGCTTCGGGATGCGGCGCATCCTTGAGCAGGACCCAGCTGTCCATCCAGTACAGCGTCCCGTCCTCGGGACGACGTATTCGGTGTCGGCGGTCGCCGTCCTCGGCCTTGAGCTCGACGATGCCGCCCGTCCACGTCGAGGCCGAGGACGGCCTCTTCCGATGCGCAGCTTGTCGTCGTACGTCGTCCGAGTCGAGCACGAGGACGTGCGGGGCGAGCCCGCGCAGCAGCTCGCGCGCCGCGTTCAGCTCGGTCGGGTCGACCGAGTTGAGCGAGTAGCCGAGGGCCTTGAGCGGGGCGGTCAGCACGTCGCCGGCCGACTCGACGATCACGATGCGGCCGGAGTACTTGGGCGCGACCTCGAAGAACTGCTTCCAGGTCTTGATGTCCTCGGTGACGAACTTCTTGCGCATGGCGATGCCGGTCGTTCCCCAGTCCTTGGGGATCGTGGTAGTTGTTGTACTTGGCCTCCGGGCCGCTCGGGTCGTAGAAGTTCTGGAACGTCGGGTTGATGAAGCGCGGCGTTCGGGAGCGGGCCGAATGTCGAGCTGGACGATGAAGCCCTTGCTCGGCCATGGCCGGGACGAACTCGCAGGTCGGGGCCGGCGAGGTCGTAGTGGCCGGTCGCCCCGCCCTGCAGGCGGGTGAGAGCGTCCTCGTTCGAGTGATAGATGTCGTACGTGAACTCGCCGATGCCGTAGCGCGCCTTGAACTCTTCGATGTTCTCCAGGTCGACGTAGTCGGCCCAGTTGTACATGAACAGCGCGCCCTCGGTCGCGTAGGAGGGGGCCGGCTGGCGCCGGTGGACGCGCCCGGGCGCGCCGCTCGCCGGCGCGCGCGGCGCTGGTGCGCGGCGGACGGGGCGGCTGAGCGGTCGTTGCCGCCACTGCAGGCCGCGAGGAAGGCTGCCGCTCGCCGACATCGTGCTCGCGTACATGAAGCCGCGGCGGCTGAGGGCGCGTTCCAGCCGCCGGATGTGCCGCACGACCCGCTCGATCTCCTGGTCTGCCACGATCGATCTCCTCCTCCCGGATCGAACCGGGTGCTGCTGCTCCTCATCCCGCGAGGATGAGATTGGCTTCCTCCTGCCAGCGGACGACCACCGGGTCGCCCGGCCCGACCCCCGGGGCGCCCCCGGCGCCTGCCGCGTTCTGGTGACGGACGATCAGTTCGCCCGCGTCCTCCGTGGTCCGACTCGATACTCGGTCTGGTCGCCGAGGTACGTGCCCTGCTGGACCCGACCGCGGACCTGCGTCATCCCGGGCACGGCAGCGCCGGCGGCCTCGGCCGGCGCCAGCTCGAGTCGCTCCGGTCGCGTCGCCACGACGACGGCGTCGCCGGCCGCCGGCGCGGCGTCCGGGTCGGTGAGCGCGACCGCGCAGGGTCAGCCCGCTGGCGCCGTGCGCACCGGACGACGCATCCGCTCGTGCGGCGGCCTCGACGACGCTCGCATCCATGAAGTTGGACGTGCCGATGAAGTCGGCGACGAACCGGTTGACCGGCCGCTCGTAGAGGACTCGTCGGGTCGCCTTACTGCTGGATCAGCCCGTCGCGCATGACGACGATGACGTCGCTCATCGTCAGGGCCTCTTCCTGGTCGTGGGTCACGTAGACGAACGTGATCCCGACCTCGCGCTGGAGGGCCTTGAGCTCGAGCTGCATCTCCTTGCGGAGCTTCAGGTCGAGTGCGCCGAGCGGCTCGTCGAGCAGGAGCACCGTCGGCCGGTTGACCAGCGCGCGGGCGAGCGCGACACGCTGCTGCTGGCCGCCCGACATCTCCCAGGTCCGGCGTTTGCCGTAGCCGGCCGAGCCGGACGAGCTCCAGCGCCTCGGCGACGCGCCGCTCCTCTTCCTTCTTGTCGACCTTGCGCTGGCGCAGGCCGTAGCCGACGTTCTGGGCGACGTCCATGTGCGGGAACAGCGCGTAGTGCTGGAAGACCGTGTTGACGTTGCGCTGGTAGGGCGGGACGCCGGCGATCGGCTGGCCCGCCAGGAAGATCTCGCCCTCGGTGGGCTGCTCGAACCCGGCGATCATCCGCAGGGTCGTCGTCTTGCCACAGCCCGACGGCCCGAGCAGCGAGTAGAACTCTCCGCGCTCGATCGACAGGTTCATGGCATCCACCGCGGTGACGGCGCCGAAGCGCTTCGTCACGCCCTGGATGAGGACGTCGGGGGCGTCGGTCCGGGGTGGCTGCGGCTGGACGGACGAACCGTCAGGCCGTGCGTCGATCGTCGGGGAAGCGGTCAACGGGCGGTCCTCGCACGATGGTGCCGGGCATCGAGCAACGGTGCTGTAGCGGGGCTACAGGCCTCCGCATCGTAGGGGCGATGCCATCGCTCGTCAACGCAGCGGATGTGCGAATCTCGTGGTCGACGCCCCTTGCAAGCTGCCCGCATCGTGGCATCCTGAACCAATACTTCAGAGGCCCGTACGAAATCGCCGGCAGCGGGAGGTACGCCGTTGGTCACGGAGCTGCGCCTCGGGCTACGCATCCGGTCGCTGCGCAAGGCACGTCGCCTGACGCTGCGCGATGTCTCGGAGCGTGCCGGGGTCACCGAGAGCTTCCTCTCGCAGGTCGAGCGGGACGTGACGAGTCCGTCCATCGCGACCGTCCATCGCATCGCCCGGGCCCTCGACCTGTCGATCGCGCAGCTGTTCGCCGAGGTCGCCGACGCCGGGCGCGTCGTCCGCCGCGAGGCGCGCCGGCGGGTCGAATACCCGGGCCTCAAGGCCGTCGACGAGTTCCTCACGTCCAACATGGCGGGCCGCCTCCAGGTGATCCTGTCGACGATCGAGCCGGGTGGCGGCACGGGTGCCGAGCCGTATACCCACGACTCCGATGAAGAGGTGGTCGTGGTACTCGCGGGCGTCCTCGACCTGTGGGTCGGCGATGAGCACTACGTCCTGCGCGACGGCGACACGATCACGTTCCCGTCGCGCATCCCGCATTGGAATGTGAACCGCGGATCGGCACCTGCAACGGTCTTGTTCTGCCTTACGCCACCCAGTTTCTGAGCCGGTCCGGTGCCGGCCTGCACCATGCTGGGACCATCGGGCAGGCCCCGGGGGTAGCGCCGGGGCGGTAGGCTTTGTCCATGGATCGACGTCGCGAAGCGCGCGGTCGCGCGTACCGGCTCCTCTTGGCAGGCGTGCTCGGCCTCACCGCACTCGGTGCCATGCCGTGGTCCGTGGCCGCCGACGAATCGCCCCCGGCGTCAGCCGAAACGACCCTCGAACCGGCGGCCACGCCGTCCCCCACCGCGAGTCCGGACCCGACCCCGGCACCGACGGCCGCGCCGACACCCGCACCTCCCTCGACGCCCGAGGCGGACGACGATGACGACGAGTCGCCCACCCCGACCGCTACGCCCAGCCCGACACCGTCCGCCCCCCGGTACACGCTCGCCAGCATCAACCTGTACCGCTCCACCGCGATGGTCCGCCAGTACACGAACTACTGGTGTGTCCCGGCGACCGTGCAGTCGATGGCCAACCTCGTCCGCGGCACCAGCATCCGGAGCTACTCCCGTCAGGCCTACATCTACAAGCTCACCCGCCTGCACAACCGCTACCGCTACGCGACGCGCGGCAACGACCCGCAGGGCTGGGCGTGGTCGCTGCGCTACTTCAGCGGCCGCAACTACCAGGCCCGTGCCTACACCGACAAGACCGTGGCGATCAACGCGATCGCGGCATCGATCGCCAAGACGCGTCATCCGGTCGGTGTGACCGTCCGGGCCGGGACCCACGCCTGGGTCGTCCTCGGCTACAAGCAGACGTTCGATCGGGACGAGCCGTCGAAGAAGACGCTGCTCGGGCTCTACGTCAGCGGGCCGCTCGGGACGACCGCCGACCGATGGCCGTACAAGTACCTGACCGTCGCCCAGTTCCGCGAGGTCTTCACGCGCTACCACGAGTGGCAGCGCCGCGTGCCCTGGGAAGGCCGCTGGGTGGTCATCTCCCAGTGAACCGGCGACCGCCCGGCGACGCCGGGCGGCGCTACGATGGCGAGGCATGTATGCCGTCATCATGGCCGGCGGCGGGGGGACGCGACTCCACCCCCTGAGTCGACCCGAACGCCCGAAGCCGTTCCTGCCCCTGCTCGGCGGGGAGACGCTCCTCCAGTCGACCGCTCGGCGCATCCGCACGCTGACCGACGACATCACGATCGTCACGGACCGACGCTACGAGCGACAGGTCCGCGACCAGGTGCCCGACGCCATGCTCCTGCTCGAGCCGATGGGTCGCAACACGGCGGCCGCGATCGCCCTGGCCACCGCCGCCATCGACCGGCCGCCCGACGAGGTCATGCTCGTCATCCCGGCCGACGCCCATATCGATCCCGCCCGGGAGTCGGTCTACGAGGGCGTGCTGCGCATCGCGGTCGACGACCTGGCGACGGGGGCCTTCGACATCGAGGACCCGCTCGTCACGCTCGGGACCCAGGTCGACCGCCCGGCGACCGAGTACGGCTACCTCCTGCCGGACCTCGATCGAGGCGAGGACGTCGGGCCGGCCGATGCCCCGATCCGCGCGTATCCGTTGCGTGCCTTCGAGGAGAAGCCGAAGCTCGCCCGGGCCGAGGACCTCCACGAGCGGGTGGCCGGAGCCGCCTGGAATGCCGGTATGTTCGCCTGGCGGCGACGGGCGATCCGGACCGCCTTGGTCCGCTACACGGGCCTCGTCCAGTCACTGGAGCCGATGGCCGGTGCTCCGCAGCTGCTCGAGCGGGCCTACGAGGCGATCCAGCACCCGCTCTCGATCGACCACGCCGTCATGGAGAGCGCCGCGCGTAACGGGCAGGTCGTGATGGCGTCGATGGACGTCGGCTGGTCGGATCTCGGCTCGTGGTCGGCGTTGCTCGCCGCCATCGGCGCCCGTGGCGAAGGGGCGGTCGTCCAGGCTGGCGAGACCGTGTCGGTCGAACGCGACGATCTGATCGTGCGGCGTGCCGATGGCCGCCTCGGGGTCATCGCGCCGTTGGAGCGCGGTAGCATGACGGCCGCGCAGCCGATCGCGGTCCTGCGTGGATCGGCGCCGGACCGCGCCATCGTCGAATTGCTCATCGAACGCTGCTCCGAGGCTGGAGGCTGAGTGTCCACGACCGCCCGCGTGAGCGCGCCGACGACGATCGTGTTCGGGACCGACGGCTGGCGGGCGCGGATCGCCGACGAATTCACCTTCGAGAACGTGCGCCGCTGCGCCGACGGCGTGGCCGACTACGTGCGCGGGACCGGCACCTCGGCCAAGGGCGTGGTCGTCGCCTTCGACCGGCGGTTCGCGTCCGAGCACTTCGCCGCCGCGGCCGCCGAGGTCCTGCTGGCGCACGACATCCCGGTCGTCCTCGCGCGCCATGCCGTGCCGACCCAGATGAGCTCCTTCGAGGTCGTCGAACGGGGTGCCGCCGCCGGCATCGTCATCACGGCCAGCCACAACCCGTGGGTCGACAACGGGTTCAAGGTCAAGGCACCGACCGGGGCGGCGGCCGGCGCGGACATCCTGTCCGTCATCGAGGCGCGCCTCGCGGTCAACGGCAGCGATCCCATCGAGCGCCGCCCCCTGTCCGACGCCGAAGCGGCGGGTCTCGTCGAGTGGTTCGATCCGTATCCCGGCTACGAGCGGTTCGTCCGGCGGACCGTCGACCTCGATGCGCTGCGCGCGGCGGACATCTCGGTGCTGGTGGACCCGTTGTACGGCGCCGGTGCCGGTTGGCTGAGCCGCCTCCTCGATGGTGGTCGCATCCGCATCCACGAGCTCCACACCGAGCGCAACCCGTACTTCGGTGGGCTCAATCCGGAGCCCATCCGGCCCAACGTGGACGAGGCCCTCGAGCTCACGGTGAGCGGTGGCCACGACCTCGCGTTGTTCCTCGACGGAGATGCCGATCGCGCCGGCGCCGCCGACGAGGAGGGCACGTTCATCCACCAGCTCCAGGTGACCGGCCTGCTGATGTACTACCTGGCCGAGCACCGCGGCTGGCGCGATCCCGTCGTCGTGAGCATCAACAACACCTCGATGGCGGAGCGGCTGGGCGAGCGCTACGGCATCGCCACGCACGAGACCCCGGTCGGGTTCAAGTTCATCGGCCCGAAGATGATCGAGACCGGCGCGATGATGGGTGCCGAGGAATCGGGCGGGTTCGGGTTCGGGATGCACCTCCCCGAGCGGGACGGCATCTACGCCGACCTCCTGCTGCTCGACCTGTTCCTGCGCGAGCGAGCCGCCGGCCGCTGGCCCGTGTCCCAGGCGATCGCCCATTTCCACGAGATCGCGGGGCCGTCGTTCTATCGCCGCACCGACGTCCATGTGGATCGCGCCGACTACCCCGACGTCAAGCGCCGCCTGCTCGTCGACCTCGCCGCGCAGGGCCCGACCGAGCTCGCCGGCCAGCCGGTCGTCCGAACGGTCACGCTCGACACGGGCGATGGCTCCAAGTTCTTCCTCGCGGACGGGTCCTGGCTGCTGATCCGGGCGTCCGGCACGGAGCCGCTGGTTCGCGTGTACACGGAGGCCACGTCGGACGACGCGCGTGAGGCGATGCTCGAGGCCGGCGAGCGATTGGTGCGCGACTGATGACCGGGCGTCGGGTCGACAAGCCGTGGGGCTCGGAGTTCATCTGGGCCCACACGGAGCGGTACGTCGGCAAGGTCATCGTCATCGAAGCCGGCAAGCGGCTGTCGCTCCAGAGGCACGAGCTCAAGGACGAATCGATCCTCGTTCGATCGGGCCGCCTCCGGTTGTACCTGGAGGATGACGACGGCGTCCTCCGCGAGCAGGAGCTCGGTGCCGATGAGCACCGACGCATCCCGACCGGACGGGTCCATCGGTTCGAGGCGATCGAGCGTTGCGAGCTGATCGAGGTGTCGACGCCCGAGCTGGACGACGTCATCCGACTCGAGGACGACTACGGCCGCGAGGGGACCAACGCGCCCTGAGCGAAGGACGATTCGGGGGTGACCGGGACTCGCTCCCGGTGTACGCTTCTGGGACGCGACCGCCATCACCGGTCGAAGGTGCAGACCGGACGGCGGCCTCGAGAGCGCCTACATGGCGACGGAGGATGCACGACGATGCACAGCTCCCTGATCGGCAAGGTCGAGAAGGCGAATCGCTACGCGCGAGAGCTCGATCGGATGTCCATCGATCGCCTCGCGCTCACGTTTCGCGGCGACAACGACACGCACCACGTCGCCCTCGAATCCGGTCAGTGGCGTTGCACCTGCCACTACTTCGAGAGCTGGGGATCGTGCGTCCATCTCCTGACCCTGCAAAAGGTCTTCGGCGTGATGCTGCCCGAGGATGCCCAGGTGTCGATCTTCTCCGCGGGCCAGCCGGTCGCCTCGACCTGACCCGGGCACGCCCCGACCACCCTCGGGCGGTCGTCAGCTGACCTCGACGCGCCAGAAGTAGCTCGCGTCACCACGTCCCCCGCCGAAGACGACGCGGATCTCGACCGTCCATGACCCGGGCGGGGGCGTGAAGGCCACGGCGGCGCGACCCTCGCCGAGCGATGCTGCACCCCCCGGACCGTCCGCCGACGCGGGGACGTAGCGCGCCCGCCACGATCCGATCGCGACGTCCGGATCCAGCGTCATGGCAAGGGTCTCGCCCGCGCCCACCGCGATCCGCGCGCCCGGCAGCCACGGGCTGTCCGATCCGCCGTCCTTCCAGACATAGCTTCCCAGCTGGCCCGTGACCGGGTCGCCGCCGTCCACGGCCAGCCGGGCGGCGGGGGGACCGTCGACCGCCTGGGTCGGGACAAGCGTCGCCGTGGGGCCGGGTGACGACGGCGAGGTCGTGGTCGTCACGGTCGGCGCAGGACCGACGGTCGTGCCGGCCGTCATGATCGGTCCCGGCGGGACGGCCACCGGTCGCGAGCACCCAGCCGACGCGACGGTAAGCACGATGACCAGCGCGAGCATGGACGTGCGCTGGCGAGGTCGAGGCATCACGGTCCCTCCTGGATCATGGGCCGGGCGACCGGTTGCGGGCAGTTCGCGGTGCACGGCGCGACCGTGACCCGGACCGTCGGGCTCGTGTCCCCGCGCAGCCCCTCAATCGTGGGCGTCGCGAAGACCACCCGGAAATCGGCCGTCGCGTACAGCCGCACGGTGGCCGTGTACGTTCCGGCGGGCGACGACGACGCGAGCGTCACGAGGTTCGACCAGGCCGACGATCCGATCGCCCGCCGTTGCAGGCGGACCGTGCGCAGTCCGATCGGGTTGGCGCTCAACCGCCCGTAGGCGCTGTTGGTCGCGACCTTGAGGTAGGCCGTCACGTTGACCGGCGCCCCGTAGGCGATCGACGTGTCGCTGATGCTCAAGGTGAGCACGGTCGCGACGTCGAGGCACGCCGAGTAGGGCGATGACAGCGTCGGGACGTCGTACGACATCTGGAGGGTCGCCGTGTCGCACGGGCCGTACGCGTGCATGTCCCAGCCGACCTTGGGGCGGGTGCGCGAGACGGTCTGCACGACGGCATCGGTGTAGTCGCGCTCGTCCGCGTGATTGGCGTGGTGCCCGAGGATCTCGACATGTCCGAACTCATCGAGCGCGATGGTCTCGGCGTCGTAGCAGCCGTTCGTCGGCGCCGATTGCATCTGGCACCAGCGCAGCGAACCCCAGTCGAAGACCCGACCGTGCTCCCGCAGCCACATCGTGAAACCGTTCGGTGCCGATCGCGTGAAGCATCCGATGCCGTTCACGCCGCATGTTCCGGTGCCGTAACCGATCGGGTTCGGGCCGTCGGTGGCATAGACGAACGTGGCCGCTTGCGAGGCGCGCGACGCATTGCTGTCTGTCGCGGCGGCGCGGATGGCCGTCCTGATCGCCGACGGCGGCTCGGCTCCCGCCCGCCAACGGAATTCGAGGACCTGGCCCTGCCCGAACAGCGGGCCACCGAGGGTGGGATCCGGGCTGTGCGCTGCGACCGAGCCGGTCAGGGGGAGGCTGCCGCCCAGGAGGACCGTGGCGACCACGATCCGGACCCGGCGCCAGCGCCGGTCAGGCCGGACCATCGGATCAAGGATGCTCATCGGGACACCTCGTCGAGGGTGACGGTCCGACCGTCGTGCACGTGGCGGGCAATCACGCTGGACCCCTCGACCGGGACGCGACCGTCTGGCGCGAAGAGGATCCAGCCAGGCGGCGGCTCGGCCGCTCCACCGACCCAACCGGCACCGCCGATCAACCGCTGGCCGCGTGGCGGGGTCAGTCTCCCGACGGAACGCCCATCCGGGCGGAAGAGGTGGACCGTCGCACCAGGCACGTCCTCCACCGCCACGACGACCTGGCCCAGCCCGTCCTCGGCGATCTGTACCTGGCCGGCGCTGCGATGGAGCATCACGGATCGCCCGTCGCGGCGGTCGATGGCGATGACCGGGCACGGGATGCCGCGGCAGGCGCCCCGGACGACGAGACGATCGCCGGCCAGCCCGACGAGCGAGCCGACCGAGTCGTCGGCGACCGTCCGCGTCGTCGAGTCCGTAAAGTCGACGAGGCGGAAGCGACAGGCAACCTCGCCGCACGACTCGACGACCAGCGTCCGGCCGTCATCGCCCCAGCTCAGCTCCGTGAGCCACGTCGGCCCGAACCGACCGTTGGGCGCGAGCGGCCCGAGGATGCGGTCGCCTGGAGCAGCCACCAGCGGCCGGCGCCAGACGCCGAGGTCGGCCCGGGTCCGTCGGTCGACCCGGAACTCCACGAGCGTCGCGCGATCCGGCGCGAGGACGGCGCGGCGGATCACATCGGTCGAGGTCGCGATCGGCCAGGCGCAGCCCGCACCCAGGTCGACCAGCGACAGGCTCGATGCCCGGCCGTCGTCCGTGCCGACCAGGACGGTGCCTCCGAATGGCCCCGATGCGAAGGACTCGGGATCGAGGTCGAGCTGCCACGTCCGGTCCGCGCCGGCCCGACCGAGCGTCAGTCGTTGCCCCGCGCGGACGCCATCGACGATCGTCGGTTCGATGACGAACCACGTGCCGGTCGCGGCTGGAGCGGCCGCCGGCTGGCCCGGACAGGGCGGCGGGTCCCATGCCGGGGCGGGCGCGCCCATGGTCGTGGATGCCACCGCGACGAGCGCCCCGATGGCTGCGATGCCTGGGCCGACCCGACGGAGCCATCGTGCCTCCACCACGTCATGACCTCCTCCGGCGGGCAGGAATGCCGGCGGACGGAGGGCGAGGCGGCCATCCTAGGCACGGCGTCTTCACCGCCGCTTATCTGGGACCCAGGGTCGTGTGCTACGCTCGCGACGACGTTTCCCGTCGAACGCCGCGTGGTCGCGAAGCCGGTGTGATTCCGGCACAGTCCCGCTACGGTGAACCGCCTCCCAGAGGCGGAAGTCCGGTCGCCGACCCCACGGTGCATGCTCGAACCTTCGAGAGAAAGGTAGGCAGGACCGTGCACGGCATCACCTGACCCCTCCTTCGATCACGTTCGAAGCGAGGGGTTCTTCGCGCTCCTGGAGCGCGACCCCTCCGGCCGCCATCTTCCGCCACCGGAGATCCTCTGCCATGCGCACCGCCGCACGACGTCGCACCGTCGTCTTCTTCCTCGGCCTCGTCGCCCTTGGGGCGTGCACGACACCGGCCGCCAGCCCGACGCCGCCGCCCGCCACGACCTCGGCCGCACCATCGCCATCCGTCGCCAGCCCGAGCCCGGCCGCCTTCCCGGTCACCATCACCGACGACGAGGGCACCGCGCTCACCATCGCATCGGAGCCCCAGAAGATCGTGACCCTCACGCCGGCCAACACCGAGATCGTGTTCGCCCTCGGGGCGGGCGGCCGCGTGATCGCCACCGACGATGGGAGCGACTTCCCGGAGGAGGCCGTGGCGCTGCCCGATGTCGCCACGTTCTCGAGCGTCGACGTGGAGCAGGTCGTCAGCCTCGAGCCCGACCTCGTCCTCGCCGGCGGCCTCGGCTTCACCCCGGCGGACGCGATCACCCAGCTGCGCGGACTCGACGTGCCCGTCGTCGTCCTGTACGCCGGCTCGGTCGACGCGGTGTTCGAGGACATCGAGCTGATCGGCACGGCCACCGGCACGAGCGAGGCGGCCGCCACCCTCACCGCCGACATGCGCTCCGAGATCGAGGCCATCAGCACGGCCGTCGCGGGCGGTGCCACCAAGCCGCGGGTGCTGTACGAGGTCGGCTACGACGACACCACCGGGGCGATCTATGCCCCGGCCGATGCCTCGTTCGTCGCCGAGATGGTGACCCTCGCCGGCGCCGACACGATCACCACCGGTGACCCGAACACGTACGAGATCTCGCTCGAGACGCTCATCTCGAAGGACCCCGAGATCATCGTGCTGGGCACGAACCCGTTCTACGCACCCACGCCCGAGGCCGTCGCGGCGCGTCCGGGCTGGGACGCCATGACCGCCGTCAGGAACGGCGACGTCCGACCCGTTCGCGACATCGAGATCACGAGGCCCGGACCGAGACTGCCCCTCGGCCTGCGCAACCTCGCGGCCGCCATCTGGCCGGACGCCACGCTGCCGGCGGCCTCCTAGGCCCATGGCCGCCGGCGCGATGACGGGCGAGATCGCCACGGGCGGGATGACCGCCTGGATCCGGGCACGCCCCGTCGTCGTCGCCGGTATCGCGTCGGTCGCGCTCCTCCTGATCATCGTCCTGGGGGTCGGCCTCGGTTCGGTCCGGATCGGACCCCTGGAAGCGCTCGGTGTCATCCTCGGGCGCGGTCTCGGGATCGACATCGGGGTGACCTGGACGCCGGCGATGGAGGCGATCATCTGGGATCTGCGGCTGCCGCGGGTCCTGACATCGGTTGCCATCGGCTGCGGCCTGGCCGTCGCCGGGGCCACGTTCCAGGGCCTGCTTCGCAATCCGCTCGCCGACCCGTACGTGCTCGGGACGGCCTCCGGAGCGGCGCTCGGGGCGGCCGTCGCGGTGCTGCTTCCCATCCAGATCGTCGTGATCGAGTTCGGCCTGCTCCACGGGTTCGCGTTCGCCGGCGCCCTGGTCTCGGCCTGGCTCGTGTTCCGGCTCGGCGGCACCGGTGGGACGGGCGGGCTCACGCGCCTGCTGCTGACCGGGTACGCCGTCGGCTCGGTGCTGGCGGCGCTCCTGACCATGGCCATGTACGTGTCGGGCGTCGAGCTCCGCCAGATCTTCTCCTTCCTGCTCGGCGGGCTCGGCGGCGCCTCATGGGTCCGCCTGGTCGTCGCCGCACCGCTGATCCTGGGCGCCTCCGCGCTCATCATCCTGCGGGGACGCGTCCTGGACGCCCTCCTGCTCGGGGACATGGCCGCCCGACACCTGGGCATCGACGTCGGGCGCGAGCGGGCGATCATGCTCGGCCTGGCGTCGATGGCGACCGCCGCCGCTGTGGCCATCAGCGGGCTCATCGGGTTCGTCGGGCTCGTCGTGCCGCACGTCGTCCGCCTGCTGATCGGGCCGGCCGCCCACCGCGTCCTGCCGATCTCGGCGCTGGTCGGTGCCGCCCTCCTGTGCGCCGCCGACCTCGTCGCGCGGCTCGCCGGCGACATCCCGGTCGGGGTGATCACCGCGTTGCTCGGCGCCCCGTTCTTCCTGTTCCTCCTACAGCGCTCGCGCTCCGGCTACGAGCTGTGACGGACAGCCGGCGGCCGGCCATCGCGGTCGATGACCTGACCGTCGCCTACGGTGAGCGACGACCGGTCGACCACGCCGACCTGCTCGTCGCGGAGGGTGAGCGGCTCGCGCTCGTCGGCCCGAACGGAGCCGGCAAGTCGACGCTCCTGCGGGCGATGACGGGCGTCATGGCGCCTCGCGCCGGGGGCGTCAGGCTGTTCGGCGAGGCGATCGCCGATGTCGGCCGCAAGCGGCTTGCCCGCCTGATCGCCGTGGTCCCCGAGCTGGCCGATCTGCCGTTCGCGATGCCCGTCGAGGAAGTCGTCGCGCTCGGACGGCTGCCCCACGAGCCGCCGATGACGGGGCTTCGGCCGAGCGACCACGCGGCCGTCGACGCCGCGATCGACCGGGTCGGCATCGGCCCGCTCCGCCACCGCGATATCCGGGAGCTCTCGATGGGCGAGCGCCAGCTCGTGTTCGTCGCGGTCGCGGTCGCCCAGGCAGCGCCGATCCTCGTGCTCGACGAGCCGACCGCCCATCTCGACATCCGCCACCAGGTCGACGTGATGGAGCTCCTCGTCGAGCTCAACCGGGACGGCACCACCATCGTCGCCGTGCTCCACGACCTGGCGCTCGCCGCGCACTTCTTCCCGCGCATCGTGGTCCTCGACGGTGGCCGGATCGTGGCCGACGGCCCGCCGACCGAGACCCTCGATGCCGCGCGGATCCGCGGCGTGTTCGGGGTCGACCCGGCCCTCGTGCGGCTGCCGATCGGTGTGACCTGAGATGGACTCGGTACGGGGCGCCGTGGGCGTCCTGACCCGGCTGCCGCTGCGAAGGGTGTCGGACCTGCCCGGGGCCGCGGCGTTCGGACTCGTCGGCGCCGGCATCGGCATCCTGGCGGCGGCCCCGCTGTGGCTCATCGGCGGCCCTGGCCAGGAGCCCGGCCTCGCCGCCGTCGCGGCGGTCGCCGTCGTGGCGATCCTGAGTGGCGGGATGCATCTCGACGGCCTGGCCGACACGGCCGATGCGCTGCTCGCCCCCGACGCGGAGCGTGCCGAGGCCGCGCGTCAGGATCCGCGCATCGGACCCGGTGGGGCGGTCGCCCTCGTGCTCGTCATGGCGGCGCAGCTCGTGGCGCTCGGCAGCCTCACCCTGTCGTCACCGCCGATCGCGGCGGCGGTCGTTGTCGCCGTCGTCTCGGTCTCCCGGGTCGTGCCGGTCGCGACCGGCCGCATCTCCCGCGGGTCGTTCGGCGAGGGGCTCGGCACCTGGTTCACGACGCGCACGACGAGCGGCGATGCGATCGTGGCGGCCGGGTCGAGCGCCCTCGTGCTGGCCGTCCTCGTGGCGGCCCTCTGGGCGATCGGATCGTCGGGCTGGCCCGTGGTCGCGGCCGCCGCCGCGGCGTCCGTGGCCGGGCTCGCGACCCTCCGGGCCCTGGCGACGTGGCGCGGCGGTGTCGATGGCGATGTGCTGGGTGCCGCGGTCGAGGTGTCGGTCGTGGCCGGTCTCGCCGTGGCCGCCATCGTGGTCGCCTGACGGCGATGGCCGAGCCGCTGATCCTGGCCCTGGGCGGCACCCGCAGCGGCAAGAGCCGCTTCGGGCTGGCGACGGCCCGGCGGCTGGCCGGGGATGGTCGCGCGTGGTTCATCGCCACCGCGCGGCCAGGCGATCCCGAGCTCGACGATCGCATCCAGCGGCACCGGCTCGAGCGCCCCGCCGACTGGCCCACGCTCGAGGTCGATCGCGATCTTGCGGCGGTCATCGCGGCGACCGACCCCTCGGAGCCGCTGCTCATCGACGGCTTGACGCTGTGGTTCAGCGCGCTGCTCGGCGACGACGTTCCCGCGATCGACCCGATCCTCGATGGGCCGATCGCCGCCGCCTATGCCGCGATCGACGCTCGGCCGGGCCCGGTCATCGTGGTCAGCGACGAGGTCGGCCTCGGGATCGTGCCGATGCATCCGAATGCGCGCGCCTACCGCGACCTGGTCGGCATCGCCCACCAGCGGCTGGCGGCCATGGCCGACGAGGCATACGTGTTCGTGGCCGGCCTGCCGGTCACGCTGAAGGGTCCCCGGTGAGCGCCGACGAGCGGATCCTCCGCGAGGCGGTCGATGACGTCGTCCGGCTCGGGCCGCTCGATACGGGCGCGATGGCGGCAGCCAGCGCGATCCTCGATGCGCTCACGAAGCCGCCCGGGAGCCTCGGCCAGCTCGAGGCGCTCGGGATCCAGCTGGCGGGGATCACCGGCGAGCCACGCCCGACGTTCGAGCGGCGCTCGATCGTCGTCGCCGCGGCCGACCACGGTGTCGCCCGACACGGCGTCTCGGCCTACCCGCCGGAGGTCACCGGCCAGATGATCGCCACCTACATCGCCGGTGGCGCCGCGATCAACGCCCTCGGCGCGATGGTGGGCGCCGATCTCACCGTGATCGACATGGGGGTCGCTGGCGTGCCGCCAGGCCCGCTGCCACGCGGCCGCCACGGGGCGGCCTTCATCGGTGCGTCGATCCGGGCCGGCACGGACGACATGACGACCGGCCCGGCGATGCGCCGCGAGGACGCCATCCGAGCCGTTGCGGTCGGGATCAGCGCGGCCCACGACCTGCACGACCGGGGCGTGCGCCTCATCGGCGTCGGGGAGATGGGCATCGGCAACACCACGGCGGCCAGCGCGATCACCGCGGCCCTGACCGGGCTCGCCCCGGAACGCGTGACCGGGCGCGGCACCGGCATCGACGATGCGACGTGGTCACACAAGGTCGACGTCATCTCGCGCGCCCTGCGGCGGCACCGGCCCGACCCGTCCGATCCGATCGGGGTGCTGGCGGCGATCGGCGGCCTCGAGATCGGGGCGCTCGTCGGCGTCGTGCTCGGTGCGGTCGGTGCGCGGATCCCGGTCATCCTCGACGGCTTCATCACCGGGGCGTCGGCGCTGCTCGCCCAGGGTCTCGCACCCGCCGTGGCGGCGCGCTCGATCGCCGGACATCGCAGCGCGGAACCGGGCCACGCGATCGCCCTGGACCGGCTGGGAATGCGACCCCTGCTCGAGCTGGACCTGCGGCTCGGCGAGGGGACCGGCGCGGCCCTGGCCATGACCCTGATCGACGCCGCCGTCGCCGTCCGCGACGGGATGGCGACATTCGATGCGGCCGGCGTGGCCGGGCCGGCAGGCCCGGCCGTCCCGACCTCGGGCTGAGGCGGTGGTCGAGATCGTGCTCGTCCGGCACGCTTCGACCGCGTGGTCGGGCAGTCGCTTCAGCGGGGCGGGCGACCCACCGCTGTCACAGGCCGGCATCCGCGAGGCGGCCGGGGTGGCCGCGCTGCTGGCCAGCACGATCGAGCCACGTTCGCGCGTCGTGAGCAGCCCGTTGCGCCGCGCGCATGCGACGGCGGACCGCATCGCGGCGGCGCTCGGCAGCGCGTCGGTCGAGATCGACGCGCGCTGGCGCGAGGCCGATGTCGGGCTCGCCGAGGGACGGACGTTCGACGAGCTGGTCGAGGTCGCTCCCGACGTGGCCGCCGCGCTTGCCGACGGGGCGATGGCGATCGACTGGCCGGGCGGTGAGACGCACGCGGCGCTCGCCGCGCGGGTCGCCGCGGCGTGGACCGCCCTGCTGGAGAACGGCCGCCCGGTCGTCGTGGTGACGCATGCGGGCCCGTTGATGCACGCGCGGGCCATGGCCGAAGGCCGTCCGATCAACGCCACGGACTTGGTCGATCCCGCCGCGGCGGTCCGACTCGAAGTCGCGGCCGGCGGGCTCGTGACGGCGTCCGTGCTACCCTCCCGCCCGTGACGGTATCCCGACCGAGCGCGCCTGGCCCGCACGTCAGCCGGCGCTCGAGGCACCTTCCCCTCCTCTCGTTCCTTGCGGCGGTCGCCCTCATGGGCGCTGCCTGCATCGGCGGTGACGCCAGCACGCCCTCACCCTCGGTGAGCACGCCGGCGCCCGCCGGCCCGTCAGCCTCGGCTCCGTCCGTCGCTCCGTCGCTCGCGTCGCCGAGCGCTTCGCCGACCCCGCTCGAGTCACCGTCCGCGTCAGCGTCCGCCAGCGTGGACCCGTCCGATCCACCGGAGGCGTCGGTCGACGACTGCGCCGGGACCGACGACAACCGGAGCTTCTTCTCCGGTGCCGCCGAGGATCTCGCCTGGCCCGTCTACTGCCCGGTCCTGCCCGACGGTTGGTTCGTGACCGAGGGGACGTACCGCAGCGCCGGGATCGGCTGGCTCCAGATCACGTACCGCGGTCCCGGTGGTGCGACCTACTCCCTCCACGAGGGCGGCTTCTGTGACGACGGAGACGGCTGTGTCGCGGCGGGGACGTCGTCGGGTGACTCCCCCTTCGGCGATCAGAGCGGCAGCCTGATCGTGCTCGATGGCGGTGGCTACGCGCTCGTCGTCGATCGCGGCGAGCATCCGAGCTGGCTGGCGGTCGGCAACGGTCTGGATGAGGCGGCCTTCCGCCAGGTCAGCGCGGAGCTCGTCCGGCTCGACTGATGGCGGGTCGCACGACCCGACTCACGTGCCCGACAGCGGGCATCGAGTGTGCCACCGGCGATCAGGGCTCGACGAGGGCCGCCTCCGCCAACGCCACGACCGCATCGACGGTCCCCGGCAGGTCGGCATCGTCACGCGGCATGACCGCCGTCGCCCCGAACCCGATGATCGGCGCGCCACTCGTGGCGATCGCCCGGACCGCCTCGACCGCCGTGTCGAGCGAGAGCCCGTCGGGTTCGGGTGTGGCCACGGCCCAGCGGCCCGAGGCGTCGAGGACATCCATGTCGACCGCGACATACCAGGCATCGATGCGACGTCGCGACCGCCGCGCCCCACGCGGCGACGGCGGCCAGCCCGGCGGGGTCGGCGAGCATCCCCGAGCCGAACTGGGCGACGCCGCCGGCCGCGAGCATCCGTGACTCGGTCTCATCGAGGACTTGCCCGCCGAACAGGGCGGCGTCGAGCTCGCGCACGCTCGGCCCTTCCGCGGCCGCAACGAGGTCGGGATCGCCCCGGCCGCACGCCAGCGCGAACGGCATGCCCCAGACGTTCCCCGAGGGGGTCGTGTCCGGCGTGTTGAAGTCGCCGTGGGCGTCGAACCAGGCCAGGCCGAGGCGGATCCCGGGCGCGCGCGGCGGATGCCGGCCATCGCGCCGGCATGCGACGTGCAGTCGCCGCCGAGGACCAGCAGCCGGGCATCGGCGTCGCCTTGGACGAGACCCGTCTGGACATGGGTCGCCAGGCGGCCGAGGTAGGCGACGATGCGATCGCGGTTCTTGGCACGCGGGTCGGGGTCGGCGACCCAGCCCGGGTCGTTGGCGGCATCGCCGTGGTCGAGCCAGGTCAGCCCGGCCAGACCGGGCCGTGCCGCGAGCCGATCGACCAGGCCGAGCCGGCGGAGCTCGTGCGGTCCGCGCTCCATGCCACCGAAATGGCCGCCGAGGGCGGTGGGCGAGCCGGCGATGACGATCGTGGGGTCGGGCATGACGACAGGATAGCGACGCGGCCCGGACCCGCGGTCCGCCATGATGGCGACGATGCGGATCGCCGATTTCGCGCTCGAGCGCTACTTCGCCCGGTGGGAGTTCGCCGTCGAGCACGTGCTCTGCGCGTCCGACGTCCAGGGCTACCCGATGGCCGACCTCCTCGCGCTGGCCGACGACGAGACGCGGGCCATGTGGGACGGCCTGACGCTCGGCTACACGGAGTCCACCGGCCACCCCCTCCTGCGCCGCGAGATCGCCTCGCTCTATGACGGTCTCGATCCCGACGACATCCTCGTGTTCGCGGGTGCCGAGGAGGCGATCTTCTGCCTGGCCAACGTCATGCTCGCACCGGGCGACCACGCCATCGTCACGTGGCCCGGCTACCAGAGCCTGTACGAGGTGGCCCGCGCGACCGGTGCCGACGTGACGCTCCACGAGCTGCGCGAGACGACGGCTGGGCGATCGACCTCGACCTCCTCCGCCGGCAGGTGACGCCCGCGACGAGGCTCATCGTCGTCAACGCGCCGCACAACCCGACCGGGATGCTGCCCGACCGGGCGACGTACGACGGTCTCGTGAGATCGCCGACGAGGCCGGGGCGCATCTCCTCGTCGACGAGGTCTATCGCTGTCTCGAATTCGACGACGCGGACCGGCTGCCGGCGGGTGCCGACGCCGTCGTCGCGGGATCTCGCTCGGGGTGATGTCGAAGTCGTTCGCGATGGCCGGACTGCGGATCGGCTGGCTGGCGACCCGTGACCGCGACGTGCTGGCGCGTGCGCATCGTTCAAGGACTACACGACGATCTGCTCGTCCGCGCCATCGGAGGTGCTCGCGCTGATCGGGCTGCGGGCACGCGATGCCGTGCTCGAGCGATCGCGCGACATCGTCGCATCCAATCTCGACCGGCTCGACGCGTTCTTCGAGGCAGGGCGCGACCGATTCGCGTGGGTCCGGCCGCGGCGCCGGCTCGGTCGGGTTCCCGCGGCTGACCGTCCCCGCCGTGGCGATCGACGACTGGACGGCCGGCCTCGTCGAGGCGGAAGGCGTCCTGCTCCTGCCCGGGTCGCAGTTCGGGTTCGGCGGCAACCACTTCCGGCTCGGATTCGGACGGACGGACCTGCCGGTGGCGCTCGAGCGGCTCGAGCGCCATGCCGAGCGAACCCTGCGCTAGGGGACCCACCCTATACTCGGGGCTCCCGTTCGGCCACGCGCCGACGCGATCCCCGGGAGACCCTGCCCCTGATCTCGTCGCTCGCCGCCATGCTCCAGGTCAGCGTTCGACGATCTCGTGCCTCGTGGCCGATCGTCGGTTCGGCGGGCCTGATCTGCGTCCTCGCCACGACCCTGATGGCGGCCGGCCCGACCTACGCCAACGCCGTCTCCCTGGCGGGACTCCATCGGGTCCTGCGCGACGCCCCGGTGGCCGAGGCCAACCTCCAGGTCTCGTTGCGGATCGACCCCGAGTCGTGGACGGCGGCCGACGAGCTGGTGAGCCGCGAGATCGCGGGCGTCCTCGGGGCGCCCGGCGGCACGATCGAGCGGTACGGGCGGTCGGACACGTTCGCGCTGCCGGGCGCTCCGACGGGGGAGCTGATCGACCTGACGCAGCTCGGTTTCGCCGAGGGCCTCGAGGCGCACGCCGATCTGACCGCCGGAGGGTGGCCGTCCGTCGCCCTCGGCGACGTGGCGCCGATCCCGGTCGTCGTCAACGACGGCGTGGCGGAACGCCTGGGCCTGCGGATCGGGCAGGAGCTGCGCCTCGAGAGCCGGGCGACGGCCGGCTTCGCCACCCCGGTCACGATCGTCGGGATCTTCCGGATCGACGACCCGGCTGATCCGTTCTGGTGGGACGATCCGCAGGCCATCGACGGCCTCACCACGAGCGACCGGTTCGCGACCCACGGACCGTTCTTCGCGGCACCCGCGACGTTCCTCGCCCGCGCGAATCCGGGCCGCGCCGAGCTCGGCTGGCACGCCCGTCCGAACGTCGAGGCGTTGACCCTGGCCGACGTCGGCGTCCTGCGGTCGCGGGTGGACCAGCTGGATCAACGGCTCGAAGGAGCGCTCGGCGGGCCGCCGGTCACCGTGGCGACGGAGCTGCCCGCGATCCTCCAGTCGGCCGAACGGTCGCTGCTCGCCAGCCGGACCGGCGTGCTGTTGCTCACCGCCCAGTTCATGGTCGTCGCCGCGTATGCCGTCCTCCTCAGCGCGGCCCTGCTGGTCGAGCACCGGCGCATGGACACGGCGATGCTCCGCTCGCGCGGAGCCGGACCGGCCCGCATCGCCGCCCTGTCGGCGGTCGAGGGCCTGCTGCTGACGATCCCGGCGGCGCTGCTCGGCCCGGTCCTTGCCGCCATGGGCCTGCGCGTCCTCGGCGTCGTCGGCCCGCTCGCCGACATCGGCCTGAGGATCGAGCCCGTCGTGGCGTCGGACGCCTTCGTCGCGTCGGCCGGCGCGGCCGCGGCGTGCCTCATCGCGATGCTGATCCCGGCCATCCCGCGGATCCGTTCGTTCGCCGCCATCCACGGCAGTGCCGGGCGGAGCGAGACCCGCACGGCCGGGCAACGGTTCGGCCTGGACGTCGCCCTGCTCGCCATCGCCGGCATCGGCCTGTGGCAGCTCCGCCACTACGGGGCGCCCCTGACGCGCTCCATCCAGGGGACGCTCGGGATCGACCCGCTGCTGATCGCGACACCGGCGATCGGCTTGCTGGCCGGGGCCGTCGTGGCCCTGCGCGTGGTGCCGCTCGTGGCGGCGCTGATCGAGCGTGGGACCGCCCGGCGTCGGGGTCTCGTCCCCGCGCTGGGCGCGCGCCAGCTGTCACGTCGACCACTGCGCTACACGCGAGCGGCGCTGCTGCTGATGCTGGCCATGGCCATGGGCGTGTTCGCGATCACGTACACGGGGACCTGGACCGGGTCGCAACGCGACCAGGCGACGTTCCAGACGGGCGCCGACGTCCGAGCGGAGCCCGGCCAGCGATCCTCCGGGGTGCCCGCGCGGGAGTTCGACCGGGCGGTCGCCGCGCTCCCCGGCGTCACGGCGCAGACCGCCGTCATGCGCAGCCAGATGCGGATCCCGCGCGTGGACGTGTCGGGCGAGCTGCTGGCTCTCGACACCGAGCGCGCCGCTGCCTCCGTGGTCCGGATCCGACCCGATCTGCTCGATGGGCGGCTCGACGACCTGCTCGCGCCGCTTGCCGGCGCCCGACCCGATCCCCATCCCATTCCGCTGCCCGGCGAGCCGCGCCGTCTCCGGTTCGATCTGCGCGTGGCGATCGAGACCCTCGAGGGGCCGGTCACCGATCCGGAGACCGGCGAGCTGGTGGCCGGCGAGGTCGACCCGCGGATCCTCGACGGCCGGCCGGGCGTGCGCGCGTCCGTCGTCCTCAGGGACGCGTCCGGCCATCTGCACCGGCTCTCCGGATCGGACGCCACGCTCGGCGACGGGACGCGTCGGATCGAGGTTCCGCTGTCGGCCGGGACGAACGTCGACGCGAGCCTCGCCTACCCGCTCGAGCTGCTCGGGCTGGCCGTGACGCTCGAGCTGCCGCCCACGAACGAGATCACCCGCGGGACGATCGAGATCGAGCATCTCGAGGCGACCGACGAGACCGACGCCGGGGCAGCCGGCTGGCAGGCGGTGCCGCTCGCCCTCGACGGCGGCTGGGCACTGACCGCTTCGGTGTACGGCCTGCCGCACCAGGTCGTCGGCGATCGGGTCACCGGGGAGGGACTGTCCGCGGAGGTGCCGGACGATGGCCTGCCGACGGTGCGTGGGGTCGACCTGGCCCGCCGCGGGACGGTCCTCACGTTCGCGCCGGCGGAGCTGGACCGGATCGACGCGGACCCGATCCCGGTCATCGCGACCGACCGCTATCTCGATGCGACGGCGGGGGTCGTGGGCGACACCGTGCCGCTCGACATCGGGGGCACGAGTCGCGAGGTCCGCATCGTCGGCGCGATCCGCGCGTTCCCGACCATCGACCCGGCGACGCCGGCCCTGATCATCGACCTGCCCACCCTGACGCTGCTCCGGTTCGACGCCAGCCACGCCACGGATCCGCCCGACGAATGGTGGCTCGCGGTCGACGCCACCGGTGCCGACGACGTCGTCCAGCGGCTGCGCGACCCGTCGATCGGCGGCGCGGCCGTCGTGGGCCTCGAGGAGCGGGCCTCGGCGCTCGCCAGCGACCCGGTCGCCCTCGGGGTCATCGGCGCCCTCGTGATCGGCGTCGCCGCCGCGGCGGCATTCGCCATCGTCGGGTTCATCGTCAGCGCCGCCGTGTCCGCCCGGGAGCGCGTGACCGAGTTCGCGCTGCTGCGGGCGCTCGGTCTGTCGTCGCGCCAGCTGTCCGGCTGGCTGTCGCTCGAGAACACGACGCTGGCCGTCATCAGCCTGGTTGCCGGCAGCGCCCTCGGGCTACTGGTGTCGTGGGTGACGCTGCCGTTCGTGACCGTCACCCAGCGGGCCGAGACCGCCTACCCGCCGCTCGAGGTGACCGTGCCCTGGACGACGATCGCGATCCTCGAGGTCGCCGGTATCGCCGCACTCGTCGCGGCCATCGTCGGGCTCACCTGGTCGCTTGGCCGGCGCGGGATGGCATCCGCCCTGCGGATGGGCGAGGATTGATGTCGTGCGGCTCGTGAGCACGGTCGCGGTCGTGCTCCGCCGCCTGCGGGCCGAGCGCGCCGTCGTCCTGACCCTGTTCGTTCTCGTCGCGGTGACCAGCCTCGTCGCCTCGGTCAGTCCACGGTTGTTCGAGCGTGTCGCCGACGAGGGGCTTCGCTATGCGGTCAGCCAGGGCACGGCGTTGCAGCAGACCCTCCAGTTCAGCTCGGTCGACCAGATCCGGCCCGGCGACCCCGATCCGCTGTCGTTCGTGGCCGGGCGCGGCGACATCCTCATGGACCGCGTGCCCGACTCCGTGCGCGGCGTCCTGTCCGGCAACGACGTCGTGATCGAGACGCCGCGGTTCGCCCTCGATGAGCCGCCGAACTACCCGGCCTTCGTGACGCTGCGCTTCCAGGACCACATCGACGGTCGCCTGATCATGGAGCGCGGGCGGGCGCCGGCAGCGGTAGACCGGCCGGCCGGCGACGAGCCGCAGCGATTCGAGATCGCCCTGTCCAGCGCGGCAGCGGCCGAGCTGCTGGTCGATGTCGAGGACAACCTGTCGGCCACAGTCGACCCGAGCGACCCGATGATCCGTCGGCTCTTCCCGCGACCGACCGCGACCATCGAGCTCGCCGTCGTCGGCCTGTTCACCGTCACCGATCCGGACGATCCGGCCTGGCTCGACGACCCGGCGTTCGCACGGGCCGCCGTCGGCGGGACCGAGGACGCCCCCGTCGCGTTCGCGAACGCGCTGATCGCCCCGGAGGCGTATGTCGACGTCGCCGACCTCGGACTGCCCAGCCGGTACCGCTGGCGCTACCAGGTCGATGCCGGTGGGCTCGATGCGGGTGCCCTCGAGACGCTCATCCCCGACCTGCGCCGGCTGGATGCGGCGTTCGGGGCGGACCGATCGGTCCCGGGCCGGCCCGTCTACCGGTCCGGCCTGCCCGACGTGATCGAGCGATACCGCGCCGAACGGGCGACGACCGAGGCCGTGCTGTCGGTCGCGGCCATCGGGCCGCTGGCGGTCGCCAGCGGCGCGCTCGGGCTCGTGGCCGTCATCGTCATCCGCCGCCGGCGCGCCAGCCTGGCGTTGTCGCGCAGCCGCGGGGCGTCGGCCGGCCAGCTGCTCGCGGCGCAGCTCTGGGAGGGCCTGCTCATCACCGTCCCGGCCGCCGGCGCCGGCCTGCTGGCCGCTCGCCTCGTCGTCCCGGCGCGCTCCGATCCGATGTCGTCGGCCGCCGCGGCGCTGGTCGCGGCCGTGGTCACGCTGCTGCTCCTGCTGGCCACATGGCCTCGCGCCCGGAGAGCGCGGCGCGAGGCCGACCGCGACGACGCCCCCGTCCAGCGCCTGTCGCCCCGCCGCATCGTCTTCGAGGTCACCGTCGTCGCGGTCGCGATCGCCGCCGCGGTCCTGCTCCGGCAGCGTGGCCTCGGTGCGGGTCGAGCCGGATCCGACGCCTCCGCCCCCGACCCGCTTCTCGTGGCGACACCGGTCCTCCTCGGGGTCGCGACCGCGTTGCTCGTCATCCGCCTGTACCCCGTCCCGGTCCGGGTCCTGGCATGGCTCTCGGCCCGGCGGCGTGACCTCGTGCCATCACTCGGCCTGCGCTCCATCGGGCGGGACCCGAGCGCGGCCCGGCTGCCGCTCATGGTCGTCACGCTCACGGTGGCGATCGGCGTGTTCTCATCGGTGGTCGCCCTGACCATCGCGAGCGGCCAGGAGCGCGCGGCCTGGCAGGAAGTCGGTGCCGACTACCGGATCGCCGCCGCGGATGCGACGGGCCTGGGTCGCGACGTCGACCCGTCGACCGTGCCCGGCGTCGAGGCCACGGCCTCGGGGCTCATCGCCCAGACGAGCCCGATCGCCGGCGTCAGCGAGCGGACCGATGCCGTCACCCTCCTGGCCGTCGATGCGGAGCCCTACGCGCAGGTGCTCGCCGGCTCGCCGCTCGCGCGACCGGTCCCACTCGAGTTCATCGATCCGCCGGCCGGCTCGGACACCGGCACGCCGGAGCGACCGATCCCGGCGATCGTCTCGCGACGGCTCCCTCCCAGCTGGGCGCCCCTGCCCATCGGCGAACCCTTCCGGGTCGGGTTCCGGGCGACGGCCATGACCTTCGTGGTCGTCGGCTTGGCGGACGACGCCCCGGGTATCCCGAGCAGCCGGCCGTTCCTGATCGTGCCGTTCCAGTCGCTGGCCGCGGCTTCGTCGGGCCCGACGCTCCGGCCGAACCATGCCTTCGTCCGCGCTCCGGCCTCGGTGGAACCGGAGCTCCGATCGGCCCTGGCCGCGTCCGGCGCGGAGCTGACCTCGCGCCGCGCCCTCCTGGCCGGCCGGCAGGCGGCGCCGCTCGTCGGCGCCATCGGGGCGGGCTTCGGCCTCGCGGTCATCCTCGCCGCCGTGTACGCGGCGCTGGCGATCGTCGCCATGATCACGCTCGATGCGCAGCGTCGATCGCGCGAGCTCGCCTACCTGCGCACGCTCGGCTTCAGCAGCCGCCAGTCGCTGGGCCTGACGGTCGTCGAGCACGCGCCACCGACGTTGCTCGCCCTCGGGGTCGGCGTGCTGCTCGGCCTCGCGGTCGCCTGGCTGCTCGAACCCGGTCTGGGTCTCGGCGCATTCATCGGCTCGGCGGCCACGGTCCGCCTCGAAGTCGACTGGGCGGCCATCGGCGCGATCGCCGCGACCGTCCTCGTCGTCATCGGCCTGATGGTCGTGATCAGCTCCTGGCTGGCGCAGCGCTTCGACGCCGGTCAGGCCCTGCGCATCGGTGACGCGTGAGCGAGCCGATGCCCGAGATCGTCGAGCTGCCCGAGATCGTCGACCTGCCGAGCGCCGAACAGCGCGCCCGCCAGGCGCGGCCGCGATTCGGTGGGCGTGCCCTCATCGTGTGCGACAACCTGGTCAAGATCTACAAGGTCGCCGACCTCGAGGTCGTCGCGCTGCAGGGGCTCGATCTGGTCGTCGAGACCGGCGAGTTCATCGCCCTCGTTGGTGCCTCCGGGTCGGGCAAGAGCACGCTCCTCAACGTGCTCGGCGGTCTCGACGTGCCGTCGGCCGGTCGGGCCGTCGTGGCCGGCTATCAGCTGACCGAGCTGGGCCCGCGCGAGCAGACACGCTACCTGCGCCACGTGATCGGGTTCATCTGGCAGCAGACCGCCCGGAACCTGTTGCCGTACCTGACCGCCGTCGAGAACGTGGCTCTGCCGATGGCCTTCGACGGGCTGCCCGACGACGTCCGGACGGCACGGGCGATGGAGCTCCTCGGCCAGGTCGGGCTGGCCGACCGAGCCGACCACCGGCCCGACCACCTGTCGGGCGGCGAACAGCAGCGCGTCGCCATCGCGGTCGCCCTCGCCAACGAACCCCAGGTGCTGCTGGCCGACGAGCCGACCGGCGAGCTCGATTCGGCGACGTCGGCCGAGATCTTCGAGCTCCTCCGCCGGCTCAACCGGGATACCGGCGTGACGATCGTCGTCGCCACGCACGACCCGCTTGTGAGCGGCCAGGTCCGGCGCACGGTCTCGATCCGCGACGGGCGCGTCAGCAGCGAGGTGCTGCGCCAGCGAGCGGGCGCCAGCGAGGAACACCACGTCGAGACCGAGTACGCGGTCCTCGACCGCGTCGGACGCTTGCAGCTGCCGCGTGACTACGTCGAGGCGCTGGGGCTCGAGCATCGCGTGCGGCTGGATCTCGAGGACGACCACATCACGGTCTGGCCGGACCGGCCACGCGAGCGCGATGCCGGCCGGGCCGATGATGCGAGCGATCGGTCGTGACCGCGATCGACAATGCGATGGTCGAGACGCGCGGGCTCGGACGCGACTTCGCGATGGGCGGTCACGTCGTGCACGCGCTGCGCGACGTCGACCTGACCGTCGGTCGTGGCGAGCTCGTGGCCGTTCGCGGCCGGTCGGGCTCGGGCAAGACCACCCTGCTGTCCCTGCTCGGCGGGCTCGATCGGCCGACGAACGGCGAGGTCGTCATCGACGGCCGATCGCTCAGGGACATGTCGGCGGAGGACCTCGTCGAGCTGCGGCGGCGCAAGATCGGCTTCATCTTCCAGGCGTTCGGCCTGCTCGCGATCCTGTCCGCCGCCGAGAACGTCGAGGTGCCGCTCCGGCTCGTGCGGGCGCCCACCGCCGAGCGCGAGGACCGGGTCGCCGTGCTGCTCGAGCTCGTCGGGCTCGCCGACCGCGGTCGTCACCGGCCGCATGAGCTGTCCGGCGGCGAGCAGCAGCGCGTCGCGATCGCCCGAGCGCTGGCGAACCGACCCGACCTCCTGCTCGCCGATGAGCCCGACGGGTCAGCTCGATTCGGCGACCGGTCGATCGATCATGAGCCTGCTCCGGGCGGTCGTCCGGAGCGAGGGGGTGACGGCGCTCATCGCGACCCACGACCCGATGATCATCGAGCTCGCCGACCGCGTGGTCGAGCTGCGCGACGGCCGGCTGCTCGACGGCGCCGGCTGACCGGAGCCAGGACGTCGCTCAGGCGGCGCCGAGCGCCGCCGGTCGGCCAAAGGCCGCGGTCGCCCCGTCCGCCAGGCGCCGGGCCGCGAGCAGCAGTGACCGGGGCCGAGTCCGACCGTGCCAGCCGAGGGCGCGCGCCGGCGTGAGGCGGATCGTCGTCGTGTAGGTGCGGGCGAACTCCAGCGGGGTCAGGCCGAGCGCCGCGATGCGGTCGCCGTACTTGTCGACGAAGGCTGCCGGCAGGTCGGCACCGCCCGGCGGGATCTCGACCTGGGCGATCGCCTCGAGCAGCCCGACATCGAAGTCGTCGTCGGCGTCGCCCAGTGCGAGCATCGCGCGCGGGTCATGGCGCAGGTTGTGGACCTTGCGCGCTCCGGGCTTGGAGCGGATCAGGATCTCGTCGCCGTCCCACACGAACCAGGTCGGCACCAGGTGGGGCGCGCCGTCGCCGCGGATCGACGACAGCCAGATCACCGGCTCCGTCTCGAGGAACCGCTGCACGCGAAGGGCGGCCAGGGTCGTGTCGTCCATGCCCGGAGGATGTCGGCTCGGGTGGCGGCCGGCCGCCGACGCCGGTCACGGACCGGCATGGACATCTGTCGGGTATCGGTCAGCGACCCTTGTCGCCACCGAGCGCCCCGCCCAGGCCGCCGAGCAGGTCGTCGAGGCTGCCGGTGCCGGCAGGACCGCCGGCCGTGCCGCCGCCCATCAAGCCACCCAGCAGGCCACCGAGATCGCCGAGTCCTCCGCTCCCGAGCGAGGCATCGAGGCCGCCGGCCGGTGCCTGGCCGTCGGGCGTGAGCATGTTGATGAGCTGCGGCAGGAACGCGGCCAGCAGCGGGAGCAGCGCCCCGATGTCGAGGCCGGAGCCCGTCGACAGGCGTTGCACCGTGTCGGGTCCGAGCGCGGCGCCGAGCCGCTGCGGATCGACGGGCTGGTTGGGTCCGCTCGAGACCCACGAATCGACCTCGGAATCGAGGCCCTGTTCGCGCAGGCGGGTCACCAGGCCATCGAGGCCGCCGCTCCGATCGATCGCCCCGGCGAGGTCGCCCATCGTGGCGCCGACATCGGCGCCGCCGGCGCCGCCGAGCCCGCGGCTCAGGTTCGAGAGATCGTCCATCGTCGGGCCTCCGTCCGTCTCGTGCTCGCTTGGCTGTCGCCCGATCGTAGCCCCGACCCGGCTGCGCTCCACATCAGCGTCGGCGCCGGGATGTTGCGTTCGCATCCTTGGGCAGGTCCCATGGCCAGGTCTTCAGGCGGCGCAGCAGGCGCCGGCCCGTGAGGTCGAGGTGGATCGGCGTGATCGCGATCCGGCGGTTGATGACCGCATGGAAATCGGTCTCGGGCACCGCAAGACCCGACGGCGGCGGCCCGCCGATCCAGAAGTAGGGGATGCCTCGTGGGTCGAGCCGTTCCACGAGCTGGTCGGAGTAGACGCGCCGGCCGAGGCGGGTGACCTCGAAGCCCTCGCACTCCTCGATCGACGCGGCCGGCACGTTGACGTTGATGAGCTCGCCACGGGACAGGCCGTTGGTCAGGATGTTGCGCGCGACGACCGTCGCCGCGTGGCCCGCCAGCGCAAAGTCGGGATGCTCGTAGTACTCCTGCGAGATCGCGAAGGCAGGGCAGTTGTTGATGACCGCCTCCATGGCGGCGCTGACCGTGCCCGAGTACGTGATGTCGTCGCCGAGGTTGGCGCCGTAGTTGATGCCGGCGGCGACGAGGTCGAAGCCGTGCCCGAAATAGCCGAGAAAGGCGAGGCTGACGGCGTCCGTCGGCGAACCATCCACCGAGTACGCGCCCGAACCGTCGGCGAGGACCCGCTCCCGCACGCGCAGCGGGCGCATCAGCGTCTTCTGGTGACCGACGGCGCTCTGGTTCGTGTCCGGGGCGACGACCGTGACCTCGCCCATCGGCTCGAGTGCCTGCTTCAGCGCCAGCAGGCCGCGCGATTCCACGCCGTCGTCGTTGGTGACCAGGATGCGCGGCTTGCTGGTCCACTCGGGCACGGGACGGCTGGGCGTCCGCAGGGCGCGCGGCCCGCCACGGGCTGCCCCGCCGGCCAGCGGCTCGCCGCGTTCCTTATCGAGGTCGCGGCGCTCGGTCCGGGCACGCTCGCGGGTCATGTCCGGGACCTCGTCCCGGACGGCCTTGGTCTCGCGCGGCGTCGAGACGTCGTCGGGCGCCGGGTCGTCCCCGCCGTCGTCGGGTGGCGGTGCGTCCTTGGTCATGGCTCCGGGACGTCGGCGGACTGGCCCGGCGCCGGCTCGCGCGGGATCGTCACCGGGCGGCCTTCGCGCTCGCTCAGCCGCTTGGCCGCGCGGCCCGCGACCGACCGGTCACCCGCGGACCGATGCAGGAAGTGGAAGAAGAAGGACGACACGACGGCGGCGACCGGGATGCCGAAGATGGCGCCCGGGATCCCGGCGATCTTCGAACCGATGAGGACCGAGCCGAGGACGATGATCGGGTGGATGCCGACCGCGCCCTGCATGATCCGCGGCTGCAGCGCGTTCATCACGACCATCCAGCCGGCGCCCATGATGAGGAACGCCGGAAGGAGGGCCTCGGGCTTCGAGACCAGCGCGATGAGGACCGGCGGCGCCCAGGCGAGGAACGGCCCGAAGAACGGGATCGCCATCAGCACGCCGGCGGCGGTCGTCGAGAGCGCCGTCAGCTCGAGGCCGAGGAGGGCGTGCGTGACCAGCGCGACCGCGAAGTAGACGATGCCCATCAGCGCCTGGCCGCGCAGGAAACCGCCGAACGAACGGGCGACCGACGTCTGGAGGAGGCGTGCCTCCTCGGCGTACGACGGGGGGACGAGGCGGAACAGGAAGGCCATGATCTGGTCACGGTCGATGACCATGTAGATGGACAGGATGAACACGATCAGCATGGTGCCGATGGCGCCGACGCTGGCCACCGCGATCGCCTGGAGGGGGACGATCAGCTGGGCCGCGAACTCGTCGAGGTTGTCGAGGATGGCGAGGGCCTGGGTCGCCAGGTCGACCTGCCCGAGACCGATCGAGTCGAGCCAGCTCTGCATCGGACCGACGAACGATCCGATGTTGGCGCGGATATTCGGGAGCGAGCTCACGAACTGGGTGATCGAGGTCGACAGCGCCTGGGCCACGACGAGGATCAGGAAGATCAAAAGAACGACGATCGCCGAGTACACCAGGACGGTGGCCAGCACGCGCGGCAGGCGCGGGATGAGGTCGACGATCCGGGTGACGACCGGGCTGATGATGAACGCCAGCAGCCAGGCCAGGAAGAACGCCAGCAGCACATCGCCGAAATAGCCGATCGCCGACGCGGCCAGGTTGATCGCCACGAAGAACAGGACGATCGTGCCCAGCACGAGGATCGCGCTAAGCAGACGGCGGTCGCGACCCCCGGGTGCGATCGCGTCGGTCATGAGCCTCAGCGGAGCCCCATCTTGTGGCGGACCTCGTCCATCGTCGCCGCGGCGATCGGACGGATCCGCTCGGCGCCGTCGGCGAGGATCCGGTCGATCCGGTCGGGGTCGGCCATCAGCTCGCGGAATCGCTCGCGCGCCTCACCGTAATGGGCGAGGATCCGCTCAGCCAGCAGCCGCTTCGTGTCGACGCAGCCGGTCCGCGCGGTCCGCTCGCCCTCCCAGATCTCCTCGTAGTCGTCGCCGAACGAGCGATGGAGCTGGCACACGTTGCACACCTCGGGCCGGCCGGGGTCGGTCCGCAGGATGCGCTTCGTGTCGGTGACCATGCTCATGATCTGCTTCCGGATGACGTCCTCGGACGCGAAGATGTCGACGGTGTTCCCAAGCGACTTGCTCATCTTGCGGACGCCGTCGGTGCCGAGGATGATCGGCGACTCGGTCAGCACGGCCTCGGGTTCCGGGAACGTGTCGCTGTACGTGCGGTTGAAGGCACGGACGATCTCGCGCGACAGCTCGAGATGGGCGACCTGGTCCTTGCCGACCGGCACGAGCGACGCCTTGTAGATGACGATGTCGGCGGCCTGCAGGACGGGGTAGGTCAGCAGCCCGTGATTGATGTCATCGGGCTGGAACTGGCGCTTCTCCTTGTACGTTGGCGTGCGCTCGAGCCAGCTCACCGGCGTGACGGTCGCCAGCAGCCAGGCGAGCTCGGTGCACTCGGGGCGGTGGCTCTGCACGAACAAGGTGCATCGTTCCGGATCGAGCCCGAGCGCCAGCAGGCCGGCGGCCATCTCGCGCGTCTGGCGGCGCAGGGTGTCGGGGTCGTGCAGGCTCGTCAACGCGTGGTAGTCGACGATGCAGTAGATCGCCTCGTATTCCCACTGGAGCTTCACGTAGTTGCGGATCGCACCGAGGTCGTTGCCGATGTGGGGCACGCCGCTCGGCTGGATGCCGGAGAAGATGCGGGGTCGTGGGGCGGGCGCAGTGACCGGTGATGGGGCAGGGAGGATCTCGGTCGCCATCGAGTGCCGAGTGTACTGGACCGTCCTTGGCCGACGACCGTCAGTCCTCGCCGATGTCCTCGTTCCAGACGTCGGGATGGGCGGCGATGAACGCGCCCATCAGCGCGACGCATTCGGGCGAGTCGAGCACGACCACCTCGACACCCCGCGAGCGAAGCAGGTCCTCGCCGCCGAGGAAGGTCCGGTTCTCGCCGATGACGACCCGAGGGATCCCGTACAGGAGGATCGCACCGGTGCACATGTCGCACGGTGACAACGTCGTGACCATCGTGGCGCGGCGGTACACCTCCGCCGGCTGGCGGCCGGCCATTTCGAGCGCGTCGGTCTCGCCATGGCGGATGGCGCTGCCGAGCTGGACGCGCCGGTTGTGGCCGACGCCGAGGACGCGGCCGTCGACGACCAGGGCGGCACCGATCGGCACGCCGCCTTCGTCTCGACCCATACGGGCCTCTGCGATCGCGAGCTCGAGGAGGGCCGCGTCGCCGGGTGTGGCACTGCCTGTGGTCATGCCCGGAGCATAGCCAGCGGCGCCGGCCGGGCGCGTCGGCGCGGCTCCACGTTGCAATGCCGCTGCAAGACCGGCGCGCACGCGATGTCACACCGTCGCGACCATCCAGCAGATTGCATCGCATCCACGACGGGCGCCGACCCCCGAATCGCTGCCCGAACATCCCCGAGCGCGCCGAGGGGAGGTGAGCCGCCAGAGCCTGAACTCGATCCGCGTGCCCCAGCCACGCGTGCCCACGAGTGCCCGCCCGCACGTCGGGCGGCCCTGGAGGAGGTTCACCTTGGCCACGTCTGCCGCGCCGCTCCCTGCGGCCGAGACCCCCGTCTATCGCTACAAGCTGCCGTTCGTGATCACGGCATCGGCCGCGGGGACGGTCATCGAGTGGTACGACTTCTACCTGTACGGCGTGCTCGCCGCGTTCTTCGCGACGCAGTTCTTCCCACCCGGGAACGAAGTGGCGGCACTGCTGTCATCGCTGGCCACGTTCGGTGCCGGCTTCGCCGTACGGCCGTTCGGCGCCGCCTTCTTCGGCCGGATCGGCGACATCATCGGCCGCAAGTTCACGTTCCTCGTCACGATCTCGCTGATGGGCGGCGCGACGGCGCTCGTCGGCGTGCTGCCGACGTACGCGCAGATCGGCGTGCTTGCCCCGATCATCCTCGTCCTCCTGCGCCTGGCCCAGGGTCTGGCGCTCGGCGGTGAGTACGGCGGCGCGGCGATCTATGTCGCCGAGCATGCCCCGGACCATGAGCGCGGCAAGTACACCAGCTGGATCCAGACGACGGCGACGATCGGATTGCTGCTGGCCCTGGCCGTGATCGCGATCTTCCGGGTGTCGATGGGCGATGCCGCGTTCCGCGAGTTCGGCTGGCGCATCCCCTTCATCCTGTCGGCCGTCCTCGTGGTCTTCGCGCTCATCATCCGGCTGCGCCTCCAGGAGACTCCGCTGTTCACGCGGCTCAAGGCCGAGGGCAAGTCGTCGACATCGCCGTGGCGCGAGAGTTTCGGTGACCCCGCCAACCGAAAGCTGATCATCCTGGCGCTATTGGGCATGACCGCCGGTCAGGCGGTCGTCTGGTACCAGGGCCAGTTCCAGGCGCTGTTCTTCATGCAGAACATCCTCGGCCTCGGATACCTGAACTCGTACCTCGTGGTCGGGACGGCGATCGTGCTCGCCACGCCGTTCTTCATCGTGTTCGGTCGGCTGTCGGATCGGATCGGGCGCAAACCGATCATCCTCGGCGGCTGCCTCATCGCGGCGTTGACGTATTTCCCGATCTACAACCTCATGTTCGCGGTGGCCAACCCGGTCGTGAACCCGAAGACCGACCCGGCCATCACCTCGACGTTCATCAGCGCGAACCCGAATCTCGTGGCGCTCATCGCGCTCGTGTGGATCCAGGTCGTGTTCGTCACGATGGTGTACGGGCCGATCGCGGCGTTCCTCGTCGAATTCTTCCCGGCCCGGATCCGATATACATCCCTGTCGATCCCGTACCACATCGGCAACGGCTGGTTCGGCGGGTTCCTGCCACTTATCGCCGCGTCGCTGTTCGCGGCGACCGGCAACATCTATGCGGGGTTGATCTACCCGATCGTCGTCGCCCTGATGACGGCGTTCATCGGCTGGCGATACGTGCGCGAGACGAAGGATGTCCGGATCTGGGATGAGGTCGGCGGTCAGACCGAGAACGTTCCGGGCGCCAGACCCGCGACCATGACCTGATCGGAGCGGGGGGTCGCCGGCCGGCGACCCCCGCTCGTCCGCTGTCCGCTCGCCACGGTCCGCCGTGTCGTCGACTCGGGCTACCATGCGAGGCCATGCGCGCCCGCCGTCACGAGCCCGACCGATGACCCGCTCGCCGCTGCGCGTCGCCGTGCTCGGGGCGGGGACCGTTGGCGCGGCCGTCCTCGATGGCCTGACCCACCACGCGGACCGCTTGACCGCGGCCGACGGACGACCGATCGAGCTGACGGCGATCGCGGTGCGCGATCTCGATAAGGCACGCGACAACGGCTTGCCGGGCGACCTGCTGACCGACGCGCCCGCCCATCTCATCGCCGACCCCGACACCGATGTCATCGTCGAGCTGATGGGCGGCATGGAGCCGGCTCGGACGCTCATCGCCGCCGCACTCGGGGCCGGCAAGCCGGTCGTCACCGCGAACAAGTCGGTCATCGCCCACCACGGGCCGGAGCTCGAAGCCGTGGCCCGCAAGAGCGGCGCGGCATTCCGGTTCGAGGCGGCCGTCGCGGCCGGGATCCCGGTCCTCTCGCCGCTGGCTGCCGACCTCGCCGGCAACGACATCATCCGCGTCCGGGGCATCGTCAACGGCACGACGAACTACATCCTGACCGCCATGGCCGAGGACGGCCGGTCGTACCAGGAGGTCCTCGTCGACGCCCAGGAGCTGGGCTACGCGGAGGCCGACCCGAGCGGCGACGTCGAGGGGGACGACGCGGTGAACAAGCTGGTCGTTCTGGCCCGGCTGGCGTTCGGTAGGTGGCTGGACCCGGAAACGGTGGGACGGCGTCCACCGACCGCGCGGGGGATGGGCCGGCCGGGGATCACCGGGGTGACCGACCAGGAGCTCGAAGGGGCCGCCGCCCTCGGGCTCACCATCAAGTTGCTCGCGACGGCCAACCGGCGCGACGGCGAGGTCGAGGCCGCGGTGATCCCGACGGCCGTCCCATCCGACAGCCCGTTCGGCTGGACGGATGGCGTGACCAATCGGATCGAGATCGAGGCCGACCCGCTCGGCATCGTCCGGCTGGCCGGACCGGGGGCGGGAGGGGCGGCCACGAGCAGCGCCGTCCTCGGCGATCTCGTGGCCGTGGCGCGCGGTCTGGGCTCGACGTGGGCCGGGCTGCCTCCGGCGGTCGAACCGGCCACCCCGGCCGTCGACCCGCTCGATGCCCCGCGCCGTTGGTTCGCGTTCGTCCCGGCGGCCCGGGCGATGGACGGCGACCTGCCCGCGCCCATCGGCCATGCCGCGTCGGTCGACTTCGAGGACGGCACCGCCATCCGGACCGAGGTCGCGACGCTGGCCGACGCGCGAGCCGCATTCGATCGGATCCTGCCCGACGATGCCGACGTCACGCTCTATCCCGTCGATGACTGACACGACGACGTCGGCAGCAGCCGGTCTGCGACCTCGGCTGATCGAGCGCTATCGGCCCTTCCTGCCGGTCACCGAGCGGACGCCCGCGTTGACGCTGGGTGAAGGCGGGACCCCGCTGGTCCGGGCGGCTCGGCTCGGCGCGTCGATCGGCACGCCGAACCTGTATCTCAAGGTCGAGGGCCAGAACCCGACGGGTTCGTTCAAGGACCGCGGCATGGTCGTCGCGGTGGCCAAGGCCGTCGAGGTCGGTGCCAAGGCGATCGTCTGTGCGTCGACCGGCAATACGTCCGCGTCGGCGGCCGCGTACGGGGCGGCCGCCGGGCTCGAGGTCATCGTCGTGCTGCCGCGCGGTCAGATCGCGCTCGGCAAGCTGTTGCAGGCCCTGGCGGCGGGTGCGCGGGTCGTGGCGGTCGATGGCAACTTCGACGATGCGCTGCGCATCGTGCGGGCCCTGGCCGAGCAGGACGAGCACCCGGTGACCCTGGTCAACTCGGTCAACCCGTTCCGCCTCGAGGGGCAGAAGACGGCCGCGTTCGAGGTCTGCGACGACCTCGGCCGCGCCCCCGACGTCCTGGCCATCCCGGTCGGCAACGCGGGCAACATCAGCGCCTACTGGGCGGGGTTCAAGGAATACGCGGCAGCCGGCCGGACGGGCTCGACGCCCGCCATGTGGGGCTTCCAGGCCGAGGGAGCTGCCCCGCTCGTGCACGGCCGCCGGGTCGAGCGCCCGGAGACCGTGGCCACGGCCATCCGGATCGGGGCACCCGCCTCGTGGGACAAGGCGATCGCGGCCCGCGACGAGAGCGGCGGCCGGATCGACGCGGTCAGCGATGCCGAGATCCTCGCCGCCTACCGCGACCTCGCCCGGCTCGAGGGCATCTTCTGCGAGCCGGCCTCGGCGGCAAGCATCGCCGGCCTGCGCAAGATGGCGGCCGACGGGGTGCTCGACCCGGATGCCACGGTCGTCGCCGTGCTGACCGGACATGGGCTCAAGGATCCGCACACGGCCGAGCGGCAGGTGCCGGGCGTGATCGAGGCCGCCCCGACGCTGGGTGCCGTGGCCGTCGCCCTGGGCTGGACCTAGCGATGGTCGCTCACTGGCTCGCCGAGCTCGACGGCCGACGCGTCACGGTCGAGGTGCCCGCCTCGTCGGCGAACCTCGGTGCCGGCTACGACTGTCTCGGGGTCGCGTTGGCGCTGACCAACCAGATCGAGGTCGAGGTCCGCGGCTGGAGCCGAGGCGAGATCGAGATGACCATCGAGGGCGAGGGCCGCGACGAGCTGCGGGAAGATCGCGACAACCGTTTCGTACGCGGTCTCGAGGCGGCGATGGGCGCCGCCCGCGGCGAGCTGCCGGAGGGGGTCGGTTGGCGCATCGACATGCGCAACGACATCCCGCTCGCGCGCGGGCTCGGCTCGTCAGCGGCCGCGACCGTGGCCGGGGTCGTGGCGGCCAACGCCCTTCTCGGCGGTCCGCTCGACACGGCGACGCAGCTCCGGATCGCCGCCGGCATCGAGGGGCATCCCGACAACGCGTCGGCTGCCCTGCTCGGTGGGTTCGTGGCGTGCGCGACCACGCCCGACGGGATCGAGGCGATCCGGATCGATACGACGCGCGACCTTCGCGCCGTGCTGTTCATCCCGGACCGCCGCCTGCCGACCGATGCGATGCGCAAGGCCCTGCCGTCCACGATCCCGCTCGACGACGCGGTCGCCAACCTGGGCGCGGTGGCGATCGGCGTCGCCGGGCTGGCCGCCGGCCGCACCGACCTGCTCGCCCGCCTGACCGTCGACCGGGTGCACGAGCCGTATCGCGCGGTCGTCTACCCGGAGCTGCCCCGCATGGTCGCGGCCGCGCGCGAGGCCGGAGCGCTCGGCGCCTGCCTGTCCGGTGCCGGTTCGACGATCCTCGCCTTCGCCGATTCGATGTCGACGATCTCGCGTATCGAGGCGGCGTTCCTCGCGGTCGCCGCCGACTGCGATCTCGATGGCCGGGTGCTCGTCGTCGAGCCGCGCAACGCCGGCGCGAAGGTGCTGCCGGCCGACTGACCGACGCCGCCCGGGTGCCGTCAGGCGGCGGCGTATCGGGCGATGAACTCCCCGATCTCGTCCCAGGCGGCGGCGCTCTCGGCGGTGAAATCGACCGCCTTCCGATCGAAGAAGCTGTGCGGCGCATCGGGGTAGGTCACGATCGTATGGTCGATGCCCCGGCTGCCGAGGCCCTGATCGAAGCTGGCCACCGCGTCCGCCGTGATCGACCGGTCCGCCCCGCCGAACAGGCCCAGGACGGGGGAGGCCATGTCGTCGAGCCGGTCGAGCGGCGCCGGCGCGTCGTTGCGCCAGGGGCCCTCGAGCGTGCCGTACAGCCCGACGACGCCGGCCAGATCCAAATCGAGCGTCCCGGCCAGGAATGACATCCGGCCACCCATACAGAAGCCGATCGTGAAGATGGAGCGAACGCCGTCGTTCCTGAGAGCCGCCACGCCGCCGGCGATGTCGGCCGAGTTCCCGGCCCACGTCGTCCGCTCGACGTGGGGCATGTGCTCGAAGCCGTCCCCTCGCCGGCCAAGGCCGGCCGTGCGGCCGAACCAGTCGATCGCGACGGCGTCAGTGCCGCGCTCCGCGAACCGCAGGGCGAGCTCCTCGTAGTACGGGTGGAGGCCGCGGACATCCGGGAGGATCACGACGCCTGCTCCGGTCGGCTCGGACGGTCGGGCACGGAAGCCCGTGAACCGGTTGCCGTCCGGTGCCGTCAGCTCGACGAGCTCGCCGTCGAGGGCGCCGCCGGCGATCGGGACGATGGGCGGCCGGCTGTCGTGGTCGAAGCACATGGGTGCCTCCTCGGTAGTTCTGCGTTTCTGCACGATCCGCCGAAATCGTCGCATCGTGCTCCGCGGACGGTGGTCGCATCGTGCACGATCCGCCGAAATCGTCGCATCGTGCTCAGCGGAACGTGGCCGGGTTCGGAGGGCATGAATCCGAACGGTAGAATGCCGGGATGCCCGGCCCCCTCGTCGTCCAGAAATATCGGTGGCTCGTCGGTCGCCGGGGCGGACCGGATCAAGCGGGTCGCCCGGCGGATCGCGCGCGAGCGCGCGGCCGGCCACGAGCTCGTCATCGTCGTATCCGCGATGGGCGATACCACCGACGAGCTGCTCGGCCTGGCGGCGGCGATCACCGAGGACCCTGACCCCCGCGAGCTCGACGTCCTGCTCGCCACCGGCGAGCACCAGAGCGCGACCCTGGTCTCGATGGCGCTCCACGCGATGGGCGTGCCGGCCATCAGCCTGACCGGCCCACAGGCGGGCATCACCACGGACGGCACGTACGGCCGGGCCCGGATCGCCGGGGTCGAGCCCCGTCGAGTCCGCGCCGAGATCGACGCCGGCAAGGTCGTCATCGTCGCCGGTTTCCAGGGGCAGAGCGCAACGCCGACCGAGCACCAGGAGATGACCACGCTCGGCCGCGGTGGCAGCGATACGACCGCCGTCGCGCTGGCCGCCGCCCTGCGGGCCGACCGCTGCCAGATCTTCACCGACGTCCGCGGGATCTTCACCGCGGACCCGCGTCTCGTTCCGGGCGCCCGCCAGCTGCCGGTGATCGGCTACGAGGAGATGCTCGAGCTGGCCCACCAGGGCGCCCAGGTCATGCAGGTCCGGGCGGTCGAGCTCGGCTGGATCAACGACGTCGTCATCGAGGTCCTCAGCTCGTTCGAGGACGCGCCGGGCACGCTCATCAAGGAGGATCCGCTCGTGGAGCAGCGCAACAAGGTCCGCGGGCTCGCCCACGACCGGAACGTCGCCAAGGTCACGGTCGTCGCGGTGCCGGACCGGCCGGGCATCGCCCGGTCGATCTTCGACCCGCTGGCCGCAGCCGGCATCAACATCGACATGATCGTCCAGAACGTCGGCCACGGCGGTGCGACCGACCTCTCGTTCACCGTGCCCCGGTCGAGCTGGCGCAAGGCCAAGAAGGCGCTGGAGCCGATCGTCCGCGAGCTCGGCGCCCGGGAGCTGACGACCGACGCGTCGGTGGCCAAGGTCGTCGCATCGTCGGGGCCGGGCTGCACAACGCCCCGGGCTATGCGGCCCGCATGTTCGGGACTCTCGCCGACGCCGATGTCAACATCGAGATGATCTCGACCTCGGAGGTCCGCATCACCTGCATGATCGCCGAGGACGAGCTCGAGACGGCGCTTCGCGCCCTCCACGACGCGTTCGAGCTGGAGCGTCCCGAGCCCGTCGAGGTCGCGGCGGCCGGCTGACGCCGATCGCCAACGACCCGTGGCCCAGTTCCTCGCCCGCCGGGAGCACTTCGCCCGGGTGGCCTCGACGAATGACGTCGTGCGCGGCTGGCTTGCCGACGGCACGCCGGAGATCGCCCTCGCCGTCGCCGACGAGCAGACCGCCGGTCGCGGGCGTGACGGCCGGACATGGACGGCGCCGGCCGGAGGCGCGCTTCTGCTGTCGCTCGGGTTCCGTCCGAGCTGGCTGGAGCCCGAGCGAGTCTGGCGACTGGCGGCGACCGTCTCGATGGCGATGGCCGATGCCGCCGAGTCGACGGCCGGGCTCCCGCCACGAGCGATCCGCCTCAAGTGGCCCAACGACCTCGTCGCCGAGGATGGCCCCGTCGTCCGCAAGCTGGCCGGCGTGCTCGGCGAGAGCGACGGGCTGGGAACCGGCCGAACCGCGGGCCGTCATCGGCATCGGCGTCAACGGCGCGTGGCCGGCGGCAGCCTTCCCTCCGCAGCTGGCCTCGACGATGACCTCCCTGCAGGCCTTGGCCGGCGACCGTCGCATCGACCACGAGCGTCTCCTCGCCGCGTTCCTGGAGCGCCTCGAAACGCGTGTCGAGGGGCTCCGTGCCGGCCGGTTCCCGATCGATGAATGGGCCGACCGCCAGGTCACCACGGGACGCTGGGTGGAGCTCCACCTCCCGGATGGCGACGTCGCAGAGCTCCCGGCTGTCGGTGTGGACGGGCGAACCGGCGCACTCCTCGTCATCGATCCTGCGCTGCCCGACGTCCATCGCCACGTCCTGGTCGGCGACATCCACCACGTTCGCCTGGCGGCGACCATGGCGACCGGGGTGTAACGCGATGGTCCGTCCGGCATTGAGGAAGTGGACGCGGCCCGAGGAGGCCGGTCGCCCGCGTCTCGCCCACCTCGACCTCGATCGGTCGCTCGTGGACGCGGCACGGGCCGATCCCGCGCGCTTCGACGCGCTGTACCGGAAGTACGTTGCCCAGGTGTACAACTTCGCGATCTACGAGCTGCGCGACCACCACGAAGCAGAGGACGCCACGGAACGGACCTTCCTGTCCGCGCTGGCGGGACTGCCGCGCTTCCGTGAGCTCGCCAGCCCGGCCGACGGCGATGGCGCGTCCACGTTCCGCATCTGGCTCTTCCGGATCGCTCGGAACGTCGTGGCCGAGCGTCGGCGGCGCTGGCGCCGCCGGCCGGAGACGACGCTCGACGTCGCCCTCGGCACGCCCGATCCGACGGACGTCGAGCGCACGGTCGTCGACGCGGGAGTCGGCGTCCTCGGCGTGGCGGGCCGTCGACCGCCTGAGCGGCGATCGTCGACGGGCCGTCGTCCTCCGCTTCGTCCACGAGATGTCGACGGCGGAGATCGCCGCGATCCTCGATCGATCGGAAGGCGCGGTGCGGGTGCTCATCCACCGCGGGCTGCGCAGCGTCGCCCGCGACCTGCGCGACCGTCGCGAGGGGAGGGCGTGACCGCCGGCTCGTCCGCGCGCGACGGGGAGATCGAGGCGCTCGTGGTCGACCGCTACCTCGAGTCGCTGCTCGCTCGCCAGATCCGTGACACGAGCGACGTGCCGCCCGAGCTCCAGGCGACCGCCGAGCGACTGGCCGACGGTCTGCCGCGGCATCACCCGTCATTCCGCTTCGTCGAGGCGCTCGCCATCCGGCTCGCCACGGCCGGGCCGAGTGCCGATGGCGCTGACACGGCCGTGGCCGGCGGTTCGCTCATCGCGTTCCCGCACGTCGGCCGGCTCGTGCCGCACCCTCTCGACGATCGGATCGGGCCGGTCCGGCCGGTCGTCATCGGCGGGGTGCTGACGTCGGCCGCCCTGTCGATCGCGGGTGCCGCCTGGGTCGCCTGGCGGCGCGGTCGTCCACCGGCTGGTCCGATGAGCCGTGCGGTCCGCGCCGTGTCGCGGGCGAGGGTCGTCTGATGCCGCTCAAGCTGCCGTCGTTCCGCGCGCGACGCGACGTCTACCCGCCGGACCTGTGGACCAAGTGCCCGACCTGCGCGACGATGCTGTTCAACAAGCAGCTCGAGAAGAACCTGCGGGTCTGCACGACGTGCGGTCACCACTTCCGGCTGTCGGCCGAAGCGCGCCTCGGGCATCTCCTCGATCACGGCACGTGGGCGGAGCGCGACCCCGGCCTGCAGTCCGTCGACGCGCTCGGCTTCGTGGACCAGAAGCCCTACCCGGACCGCCTGGCCGCGGCGCAGCTGGCGACCGGCATGCGCGACGCCGCGGTGTGGGGGACGGGCTCGATCGGCGGTCACGACATCGCGATCTGCGTGATGGACTTCGGGTTCATGGGCGGCTCGATGGGCGCCGTGGTCGGCGAGAAGGTCACCCGGGCCGCCGAGCATGCCCTCGGCGAGCGCCTGCCCCTCGTCGTCGTGAGCGCCTCGGGTGGGGCGCGGATGCAGGAGGGCACGCTGGCCCTGATGCAGCTCGCCAAGACCCTCGCGGCGCTCGAACGGCTGCGCGCGGCGGGCGTGCCGTTCTTCTCGATCCTGTCCGACCCGACGACCGGCGGCGTGTTCGCGTCGTTCGCCGCGGTCGGGGACGTCAACATCGCCGAGCCGGATGCGCTCATCGGGTTCGCCGGCGCCCGCGTCACCGCGGGGACCATCGCGGCCGAGCTGCCGCCGGGCTTCCAGCGCGCCGAGTTCCTGTTCGCGCACGGGTTCGTCGATCGCGTCGTCGCCCGGCCGGAGCTCCACGACGAGCTCGCCAGCCTGCTGCGCCTCCTGCCCGTCCGCGGCGACGCGGAGGAGCCCGAACCACTCGAGGAGGTGCCGGCATTCCGGCCGTTCTCGTTCCTCACGACCATCGCCGACCGCGTCGGGGAGCTGGCGAACGGGGACGGCACCGGGGACGACGAGCCGAGCGACCGCGCCACAAGCGCCGGTCACGGTCCCGGCGGTCACGGCCGATGGCGAGATCGCCGTGCCGACGCCCGCCGCCGCCGCCGGGACGACGTGTGGGCACGCGTCCAGCTCGCCCGCAACCTGCGCCGGCCGCGGACGCTCGAGTTCGTCGACGCGATGGCGGACGAGTTCGTCGAGCTGCACGGCGACCGGCTGTTCGGCGACGACGCCGCGGTCGTCGTCGGCCTCGCGCGGATCGACGGGCGGCGCGTCGCGGTCATCGGCCAGCAGAAGGGCGCCGACACCGACGAGAACATCCGGCGCAACTTCGGCATGCCCCATCCCGAGGGCTATCGCAAGGCGATGCGGGTGATGGAGCTCGCCGAGCGGTTCGGCCTGCCCGTCGTCACGTTCGTCGACGTGCCCGGCGCCCATCCCGGACCCGGAATCCGAGGAACGCGGCATCGCCGAGGCCATCGCCCGCTCGATCGGCCTCGATGAGCCGCCTGCGGACCCCGATCGTCACCGTCATCACGGGCGAGGGCGGCTCCGGCGGGGCCCTGGCCATCGCGGTCGGTGACGTGGTCATCGCGCTCGAGAACGCGGTCTACTCGGTCATCAGCCCCGAGGGCTGCGCGTCGATCCTGTGGCGGACGGCCGACGAGGCCGCGACGGCCGCCGCCGCGATGCGCATGACGGCCGCCGACCAGCAGGCGCTCGGGGTGGTCGACAACGTCGTGCCCGAGCCGGGCGAGGGTGCCCATGCCGACCCGAGGCGACCGCCGGCGGCTGCGCTCGATCATCATCGACCGTCTCGACGCGCTCGTCGGCGATGCCGATCGACGCCCTCGTCGAGCAGCGCTACCGCCGCTACCGCGCGCTGGGCGCCTACACTGAGGTCGGCCCGACCCGAGGTCCCCGGTCGCGTGGACCGGAGTCTGGCCGATCGCCTGCGCGACCTGCTCGATCCGGCCCGGCGCGGGCCTCGGTCGGCGTCGAGGGCTGGTCGCAGGGACGATCCGCCGGCCCGCGAGGAGGTCTAGCGCGTGCCCGATCGGCGCAAGCCCGATGCCCGAGCCGCTCGTCGACGATGTCGAGCGGTCGGCCGACCACGCCGCGATCGATCGACTCGACGGCCGAGCTGCTGCCCGCGCTCATCGCCAAGCTCGGCGCTACGGGCCTGGGCGAGCTCGAGGTCCACGAGGGGGCCTGGCGCGTCCGCGCTCCGCCGTCCGGCCACGGCGTCGGGCGGGGGCCGCGAACGGCGCCAGCCCGATCGATCCGCTGCCGACCGTGCCGAACGGGGCGCGGACCGCCCCGCCGAGCGCCCGCCGCGCGCGCAGCATCTCCACCAGCACCCCGAACCGCCGGGCGGCGGACGGTCCGATCCGCGCACCGTCGCCACCTCGCCGGCCGTCGGGATCTTCCAGCCACGCAAGGACCTGACCGCCGGGTCGCGCATCCGCTCGGGCGATCCGCTCGGCGCGGTCGACATGCTCGGCGTGGCGCAGGAGGTCGTGGCGCCGATCGACGGCGTCGTCGGCACGAGCCTCGTCGAGCCCGGTGACGCCGTGGAGTACGGCCAGGAGCTGATCGTCATCGAGTTCGGCGTGCCGAGCTCGACGAACGGCACCGGGGCCTGATGTTCCGCAAGGTCCTCATCGCCAACCGTGGCGAGATCGCCCTGCGCGTCCTGCGGGCGTGCCGGACGCTCGGCGTCGAGGCGGTCGTCGCCTACAGCGAGGCCGACCGTGAATCGCTGCCGGTCGGCCTGGCCGACGAGGCGATCTGCATCGGCCCGCCGGACGCCAAGCGCTCCTACCTGTCGGCCTCGGCGGTCATCTCCGCCGCGCTCATCACCGGCTGCGACGCGATCCACCCGGGCTATGGCTTCCTGTCGGAGGACGAGGGCTTCGCTGAGGTCGTTGCCGCGCACGACCTGACGTTCATCGGGCCACCGGCCAACGTGCTGGAGCGGTTCGCCAGCAAGGCCGGGACCCGCGCCCTGCTCGGCGGCCCATGGCCTGCCGACGATCCCCGGGTCGGAGGGGATGCTCCGCGACGACATGCATGCGCTCGCCGAAGCCGAGCGCATCGGCTACCCGGTCCTCGTCAAGCCGTCGGCCGGTGGCGGCGGCAAGGGCATGCGCATGGTGCGCACCCCGCGCGAGCTCGAATCGGTGCTCAAGGTCTGCCGGAGCGAGGCGAAGGCGGCATTCGGCGACGATTCGCTGTACCTCGAGAAATGGCTCGACGAGAACCGCCACGTCGAGGTCCAGGTCGCGGTCGACCGCTACGGCCACGGCGTCCACTTCGGCGAGCGCGACTGCTCGGTCCAGCGGCGCCACCAGAAGATCCTCGAGGAGGCGCCGACGCCGGCCCTGTCCGACGCTGCCCGGGTCGACCTGGCCGAGCGGGCCGTGCGCGCGGTCGTGGCCGCCGGCTACGAGAACCTCGGCACGCTCGAGTTCCTGGTCGACGGTGCCGGCAACTTCTACTTCATCGAGATCAACTGCCGCATCCAGGTCGAGCACCCGGTCACGGAGAGCCTGACCGGCATCGACCTCGTCGCGCTGCAGATGCGCATCGCCGCCGGCGAGCCGCTGGGCATGACCCAGGCCGACATCGAGTTCGAGGGTCACGCCATCGAGTTCCGCATCAACGCCGAGGATCCGGCCCACGATTTCCGGCCGGGGGCGGGTGTCGTCGAGCGCTATCACGCGCCGGGCGGGCCGGGGGTTCGCATGGATTCGCATCTGTTCACGGGCTACGAGGTCCCACCGTTCTACGACTCGCTCCTGGGCAAGCTCATCGTGTGGGGGCCGGATCGCGCGACGGCGATCGCCCGCGGGCGGGTGGCGCTCGAGGAGCTCGTCATCGACGGCATCACCACCAATGTCGACATCCACCAGGCGCTGCTCGCCTCCTCGACGTTCCTCGAGGGCCGGATGACGACGAACCTGCTCGACCGAGTGGGAAGCGCGGCCTTCCTCGCGGCGGCCGCCCGGGCATGACGGTCGTGCATACCTGCACATGCCGACCCGCTGGCCGCGGCCGCCATCGCCCAGACTGACCGACACCCGCTGGAGTCCATGCGTGCCTGAGACCATCCACACGACCGCCGAGATCGAGCGCCTGATCCCGCATCGCCACCCGTTCCTGCTCGTCGACCGGATCGTCGAGTACGACCCGGACGGGAAGCGCATCGTCGGGCTCAAGGGGGTGACCGCGACCGAGTGGTTCTTCGCCGGGCACTTCCCAGGCCTGCCGGTCATGCCGGGTGTCCTGCAGGTCGAGGCGCTCGCCCAGACGATGGCCGTCTATGTCGCCAAGCAGCCCGGCTTCGGGGACCGGATCGGTCTGTTCGCGGGCATCGACGACGTCCGCTTCAAGCGGATCGTGGCGCCCGGCGACACGCTCCGACTCGAAGTGACGATGGAGAAGCTGGGCTCGCGCTTCGGCAAGGGCCGCGGTGTCGCCACGGTCGACGGCGAGGTCGCCTGCGAGGGCATCCTGAGCTTCATCATCCCGCCCGAGGGGGCGCTCCGATGACGCGCATCGCCGCCCTGTCCGACGTCCACGGCAATGCCCTCGCGCTCGAGGCCGTGCTCGCCGACATCGCCCGTGAGAAGCCCGACACGCTGATGGTCGCCGGCGACCTCGTCCTGAACGGGCCGGAACCGGCGATGGTGGTCGACGTGCTGCGCAGCCTGGCCGACGACGGCGCGTTCGTCATCAGCGGCAACACCGACATCGCCGTGACCGACTTCGACTACGCCGCCGCGTTCCCGTGGATGCCCGACGGCGTGCCCGACGCCATCGTCGACGCGGCGGAGTGGGCGCACGACGCGCTCGGGGCCGAACGGCTCGACTGGCTGCGCCGCCTGCCGGCCGAGCGTCGCGCGCGAACGGACGACGACACGCTGGTGCTGGCCTGCCACGCCTCGCCCGGCTCGCAGACCTCGGGCTTCGACCAGCACCTCGACCCGTCGGTCACCGATCGAACGTGTCGCCCGCACCGACGCCCGGGTCATCGTGTGCGGCCACACCCACCTCCCCGAGATCCGCGACCTCGGCTGGAAGGTCATCGTCAACGTCGGCTCCGCGGGCTACGTGTTCGACGGCGACCCGACCGCGTCGTGGGTCCTGATCGACATCGCCGATGGCGATGTCCGGGCCGACATCCGCCGCACCGAGTTCGACACGCTGGCGGTCGCCAACGCCATCTCGGCGCGCGGTCTCGCCGGCGACGTCTACCGCGCCGCGACGGTTCGAACCGGAAAGCTGGTCCGATGAGCGCGCGACGGGTCGTGGTGACCGGCATGGGCATGCTCACGGCGCTCGGCAACGACGTCGCGAGCTCGTGGGCCGGGCTCGTGGAGGGTCGCTCGGGGATCACGACCATCGACGCGTTCGACCCGTCGCGCCTCACCGTCCGGATCGCCGGCCAGGTGCGCGACCTCGACTCGAGCCACGTCCTCGACCGCAAGGACCAGCGTCGCACCGACCGCTACATCCAGCTCGGCCTCGTCGCGACGCGTGAGGCGATGGACCAGGCCGGCCTGCCGGCACGGCTCGAGGGGAAGGAAGCCGAGCGGACGGGCGCCATCCTCGGCACCGGCCTCGGTGGCGTCGGTACCCTCGACGACGGCTTCTCGACCAACGCGACCCGGGGCCCCGACCGGATCTCCCCGTTCCTCATCCCGATGGGCATCCCCAACGTCGGGGCCGGCCAGGTGGCCATCAACTTCGGGATGACCGGTCCCAACTTCGCGACGGTGTCCGCCTGCGCGACCGGGGGACACGCCATCGGCGAGGCGTACGAGACGATCCGCCGCGACGACGCCGACATGATGCTCGCCGGTGGCGCCGAGGCCGGCATCCACGAGGTGCTCATCGGCGGATTCGCCGCGATGCGCGCGCTGTCGACCCGCAACGACGACCCGGAAGGGGCGTCCCGGCCGTTCGATACCGGGCGGGACGGGTTCGTATGCGGCGAGGGCGCCGGGGTCGTCGTCCTCGAGGAGCTCGAGCACGCCCGGGCGCGGGGGGCCGCGCCACTCGCCGAGCTGGTCGGCTACGGCGCCACGGCGGACGCCTCGCACATCACGCTGCCGGCGCCCGGCGGCATCGGGGCGGTCCGCGCGGCCCGGCGCGCCCTCGAGAAGGCGGGCCTGTCGGCCGACGACGTGGATCATGTCAACGCCCACGCGACATCGACGCCGGAAGGTGACAAGGCCGAGCTCGAGGCCATCCGGACGATCCTGGGCGATCGCGCCGGGGACGTCCCGATCACGGCCAACAAGTCGATGATCGGGCACACCCTGGGCGCCGCAGGCGCCATCGAATCGATCGCCTCGGTCCTGACGATCCGCGAGGGCTGCATCCCGCCCACGATCAACTTCACCGATCCGGATCCGGCCGCCGAGGGCCTGACGATCGTGGCCGGCGAGGCCTTGCGTCACGACACGCGCGTCGTCCTGTCGAACTCGTTCGGCTTCGGCGGCCAGAACACGGCCCTCATCTTCCGGCGGTGGGACGGGTGACCGACGATCTCGAGGCCACCGCGGTGGGACCCGGTGCCGAGCCGCTGGGCGATGGCGTGATCGGCGCCCCGGAGGCCGCGTCGGTGGTCTCGCCACGCGACGACGGCGACGTCGAGCTGCTGCGGCTGATCGACCGTCTCGCGGCCCTCCTCGACCGCTCCGACCTCACCGAGCTGGAGGTCGAGTCCGGTGGCACCGGGCTGGTGCTGCGCAAGCCGTCGGCCCTCGCGCCGATCACGGTGGCCAGCGTGGCGGCATCGTCGCCGGCGGCCGCCCCCGCTCCGGGCCCGACGGGTGAGCCCGGTCCGCCCGGGCGCGAGCCCGGCGCCGCCGAACGGCCGTCGATCAAGGCGCCCCTGACCGGCATCTTCTACGCGTCCCCGGCGCCCGGCTCGGCGCCGTACGTGGCGGTCGGTGGCGAGGTCGCGATCGGCCAGATCATCGGCCTGATCGAGGCGATGAAGCTGTTCAACGAGATCAAGTCCGACCTCGCCGGTCGCGTCGTCCGGGTCGTGGCGGAGAGCGGGACGCTGGTCAAGGCCAAGCAGCCGCTCATCGAGGTCGAGCCGCTGTGAGCGACGCCCCGCGCCAGCCGCGCGCCCACGTCACGGGCTGGGGTCGCTACGCGCCCGCCCAGGTGCTGACGAACCGCGACCTCGAGCGCATGGTCGACACGTCGGACGAGTGGATCGTGACGCGGACCGGCATCCGCGAACGGCGGGTCGCGGCCGCCAACGAGACGACGGCGTCAATGGCCGCGGTCGCCTCCCTGCGGGCCATCCGGACGGCCGGCATCGACCCGGACGACATCGACCTCATCCTGCTGGCGACGCTGACACCCGACTACTGGATGCCGTCGACGGCGGCGCTGGTCAAGGAGGCGATCGGCAATACGAAGGCCGCGGCGATGGACATCGCGGCCGCCTGTTCCGGCTTCGTCTACGCGTTCGCCACGGCCCAGGCCTACATCGCCGGCGGGCTCGCGAAGCACGTCCTGGTCATCGGCGCCGAGCTCCTCACGCGCTTCCTCGACTACACCGACCGGAGCACGTGCATCCTCTTCGGCGACGGGGCGGGGGCCGTCGTGCTGTCCGCGAGCGACGAGCCGGGCGGCGCCCTCGGCATCGAGCTCACGACCGCCCCGCAGGGCGCCTACATGATCTGGCTGCCGGCCGGGGGCGCCAAGAGCCCGCCATCGGCCGAGACGATCGCCCGCGGCGAGCACTTCATCCGGATGGAGGGCAAGGAGACCTATCGCTTCGCGACCAAGACCATGGCCACGACGGCGCTCGAGTCCGTGCGCAAGTCCGGCCTGCAGCCGTCCGACATCGACCTGTTCATCCCGCACCAGGCCAACATCCGGATCGTCGAGGCGGTCGCCAAGGGCCTCGACCTGCCGATGGACAAGATGTACGTGAACCTCGACCGCTACGGCAACACCTCGGCGGCATCGGTCCCGATCGCCCTGGCCGAGGCGGTCAACGAGGGACGGGTCAAGATCGGCGACCGGATCGTGATGGTCGCGTTCGGGGCGGGCTTCACGTCGGGCGCCGTCACCGTCGAGTGGACGGCCGATCCGGCCCGCGGCCGAGCGGGCGACGCGGCGGTCTCGGCCGACGACGTGCAGGTCCGCCTGCCGGTCGACTGGGACTCGGTCGATCCGATCCCACCGGCACTGGTCGAGCTGATGTCGCGGTCGGACCTCGTCGACGTGCCCCTCGACGACGTCGTCCCGGGCGAGCCGGAGCATGCCCATCCGGAGGTACACGCGTGATCGATCTGACCGGCAAGTCGGCCCTCGTGACCGGTGGGTCGCGCGGGATCGGCAAGGCCATCGGGCTGCGGCTCGCCCGCCAGGGTGCCGACGTCGCGTTCAGCTACAAGGGCAACACGGAGGCGGCCAAGGCGACGGCCGCCGAGATCGAGTCGATCGGGACGCGCGCGCTGCCGATCCAGGGCGACGTCCGGGACCCCGAGTCGGCCGACGCGGTCGTCAAGGCCGCGCTGGAGGCGTTCGGCAAGATCGATGTCCTCGTGAACAACGCGGGGGTCACCCGTGACGACCTGATCATGCGGATGAGCGCGGAGGCGTGGCGCGAGGTGCTCGAGACCAACCTGTTCGGGGCCTTCTGGATGACGAAGGCCGTCACCCGCCCGATGCTCAAGGCCCGCGCCGGCCGCATCGTCAACATCACCTCGGTGTCTGGCCAGGCCGGGCAGATGGGCCAGGCCAACTACAGCTCGGCCAAGGCCGGGCTCATCGGGCTGACGAAGGCCACGGCGCGCGAGCTCGCGTCGCGGGGCATCACCGTGAACGCCGTCGCGCCCGGGTTCGTGCTCACCGAGCTGACACAGGACCTGCCGGACGCGCTCAAGGAGGAGATCACGTCGCGCACGCCGCTCGGGCGCTTCGGGACGACGGAGGAGGTCGCCGACGCCGTCGCGTTCCTCGTGTCCGACGAAGCGGCCTACATCACCGGCCAGGTGCTGGCGGTGGACGGCGGCCTGGTGATGATGTGATCGTCCGCGCACGAACGGCGCGCTAGGGCGAACACCCTAGGACCTCCGGCGGTCACGCCCCCGTACCGCTGAGGTAGGCGCGGCACGTCCTCGCGATGGGACCATCGCAGGGATGACCGCACGCGTCCGTCCCCGCGATGCTGCTGGTTCGCGCCCCGGCACGGGTTCCGATCCCGTCCGGCCGTCCGTGTTCCGGCGTCTCGTCGCGGTCGCCGACCGGTCGGCGAGCGACGTGTCAGCGGCCGGTGGCGCCCCGGACCTGACCGCCGGCGCGACGGCCAACCTCGAATCCGAGCTGGCCGAACGGCTCGACAGCCTCCTCGGGATCGCCGAACGCCTCGCCGCGACGCACGACCGGGAGGACCTGTTCCGGACCATCGTCGACGAGACGAAACGGGCGCTCCGCGTCGACTACGTCACGATCCGCATCCTGCGCGACGACCATCTCCATGTCGCCGCGTGGGCCGGCCTGCCCGACGACCTGGCCGCCGCCCTGCCCGTGCTCGGCATCCGCGACGGGTGGGTCGGCGAGGTGTTGCGCACCGGTCGGGCGGCCGCCTGGTCGGACACCCGCGTCGACCGCCGGTTCGGCGCCGACCGGTACGACGGGGTCATCGAGTTCGCGGGTGACCTGATCGCGCCGCTCATGCATCACGATCGGGTGATCGGCGCCCTGTCCGCCGTGACGCGCGAGCCACGCGACTGGAGCCCCGGCGACGTCGCGTTCCTGACGACGCTCGCGACCCACGCGGCGATCGCCCTGACGAACGCGGAGCTCTTCGAGCAGACCGAGGCGAAGGCCGCCCAGCTGGCCGTCCTCCAGGCCGCGTCCGGCCGGCTCAGCCGGGCGACGACCGTCGAGGCGGTCGGCCGAGCCCTCGTCGAGGAGACGCGCCGCGTCATCGACTACCACAACGCGAGGGTGTACATCGTCGAGCTGCCCGATCAGGTCGTGCCCATCGCGTTCGAGGGCCGGGTCGGCGCGTACGAGCAGGTCGACTTCGAGGTCCTGCGCTGCCGGCTGGGCGAGGGCTTCACGGGCTGGGTCGCGCAGCGTGGCGAGCCGTTGCTCATCAACGACGCGAACCGCGACCCGCGTGGCCGGACCATCGTCGGCACCGACGACATCGACGAATCGATGCTCGTCGTGCCGATGCGCTACGACGGCGCGACCGTCGGGGTGATCGCCCTCTCGAAGCTGGGGCTCGACGGGTTCGACTCCGACGACCTGCGCCTGCTCGGCATCCTCGCCGACCACGCCGCGACCGCGCTCGAGACCGCGCGGCTCCTCAGTCGCAGCCAGGAGCTGGCCGGCGAGCTCCGCCGCCTGCTCGACATGAGCGGCGAGCTGTCGGAGAGCCTCGACCCGCGCCAGGTCGCGAACCTGATGGCCGGCCATCTCGCCCGGGCGATGGGTGTCGACGAATGCGCCATCAGCTACTGGGATCGATCCCTCGGGCGCGTCGATTCACTGGGCTACTACCCGCCGCTGCGGGTCGAGGAGATGGAGCCGTTCTTCGAGGTCGCCGGCTTCCCGGAGACGCTGCGCGTCCTCGAGCGCGGCGTCACCGTCATCATCGATGCCGAGGACCCGGCGGCCGACCCGGCCGAGGTCGCGCTGCTGCGGCGCGATGACATCCGCATGCTGGTGATGCTCCCCCTCGTCGCCAAGGGCCAGGCGATCGGCCTCGTCGAGATGTTCTCGCGGACGGAGGTGCGCTGGGACGCCCAGCGGCTCGAGGTCGCCCGGACGATGGCCAACGAGGCGGCGATGGCCCTCGAGAACGCCCGCCTCTACGAGGATGCCCGCAAGCGGGCCGACCGCGACCCGCTGACCGGCTTCTTCAACCACCGCTACCTGCACGAGCGGATGGGCGAGGAGGTCGTCCGTTCGCAGCGTGGCAAGCGGGCGCTCAGCCTGATGATGCTCGACCTGGACGACTTCAAGCTCGTCAATGACACGTTCGGACACCTGTTCGGCGATCGCGTGCTGACCTGGGCGGCCGAGGTGATCCGCGCGACCTTGCGCGCCTCCGACGTTCCCGCGCGCTACGGCGGTGATGAGTTCGCCGTGATCCTGCCCGACACCGATGCCGACGAGGCGCAGCGCGCGGCGGAACGCATCCTCGAGGCCTTCCGCGAGCGACCGTTCATCGGCGAGCAGCGCGGGCCGGTGCCCATCGCCGCGTCGATCGGGGTGGCCACCTTCCCGGCCGACGGCCGCACCGCGACCGAGCTGATCGCGTCCGCCGACCGCGCGCTGTACCAGGTGAAGCGCGAGGGCGGGCACGGCCGGGCGACCGGCGCGGACGACGTACCGAGAGCGCCGGCGGGAGCGGCCTGAACGGCCTCACCGTCCCCGGATAGGACGGAAGTACCAGTCCCCGACCGCCATCGGTACCACCCGCTGCCAGTGGACGTGGCGGCCTCGGAGCCGCATCCTGTATTCCCGAGTGACCCGTTCCACCCCGCGCTCCGCGCGACCCGTGGATCCGTCGGATCTCCGGATCCGCCGATCCTGGTGGACGTTCTCCGTCGCCTTCCTCGTCGTCGCCGTCCTGGCGCTCCTGCGCGCCACCGCGGCGGACGCGACCCTGGGTGATCGACTGCTCCTCGGGGTCATCCTCGTCGCCGGTCTGGCCGCGTTCGTCCATGGGTCCGCGGTGGCCGACCTCGGCGCGCGGCGGCGTGACGAAGCCGAGTCGTTCGCCCGCATCCTCAGCGGCCTGTCGCGGTCCGTGTCGCCCGACGCGATCGTCGACGCCATCGCGGTCGAGCTCGGTCAGGCCATCGGCGCCGATCACGTGGTCGTGGTCCAGCGCAGCGATGGCGGACGCTCGCTGGCCGCCCACCTCGTCAGCCTCCGACCCGGCGTCCCGGACCACTCGACACCGCTCCCGGTCGGCGATCTCGACGACCCTATCCGCGGTCGGTTGGCGACGCCGAGCGAGGCGGCCGACCGGATCGCCCGGCGCGTCCGCGACGTGTACGGCCTGGGCCAGGTCGTGGCGACGCCGCTGACGACGGTCGACGGGGTCGTCGGCGCGATCGTGGTGTCACGCCGGGGGACCGCCGCCTGGCCGGAGTCGACCCGGCGCATCCTCGGCGGCGCCGCGACCGAAGCCGCGGCCGCGCTCGCCCGGGTCTACTCACATCGCGACGCCGAGGCGCGGGCATCGACCGACGCCCTGACGGGACTGCCCAACCGGCGCTACTTCGACGAGTACGTCGGTCTCCTCGCCCAGCGCCGGCGGGCCGGTGACGGGGTCGGCGTCCTGATGGTCGACATCGACCGGTTCAAGGCGCTCAACGACACCCATGGTCACGCGATCGGCGACGCGGTCCTGAAGGAGGTGGCCGGGGCGATCGTCTCGGCCGTGCGCGAGGACGACGTGCCGGCCCGGTTCGGCGGCGAGGAGTTCGTGGTCCTATTGCGCAACCCGGGGCCCGGCGTGGCGATCGAGGTCGGCGAGCGCATCCGGTCGGCCGTGGCGTCCCTCGATCTGCGCCGTCTCGGCGTGCCGGCCGTGAGCGTGTCGATCGGCGTGGCGGTCGCCGACAGCGCCGACGCGGCGATCGATGCCCTCATCGACGAAGCGGATGGCGCCCTCTATCGAGCCAAGCGCGGCGGTCGCGACCGCGTGGTCGCGGCGTAGCGGAGCGGCCGCGTACCATCGCGGGCATGCCCCGCCGTGTCGCCAGGACGGACTCGCCGCCGGATGCCGCCACGCTCCCCGCGGTGCCCGCAGCCGAGTCTGACGCTGGAGCCGAGCCGGACGACCAGGAGCTGGCCGACGCCGATCTGCGCGACGCCGAGGGCGACGCGCCCCCCGACCAGCTGACGAATGGGGACCTCGCCCGCATCTTCCACGACATCGGCGACATGCTCGAGGTGAAGGGCGAGCTCGTCTTCAAGACCGTCGCCTACCACCGCGCGGCCGATGCTATCGGGCGCAGCCCGGTCGACCTCGTCGCGGCCTATCGAGCGGGCGATCCGCCGCAGATCGCGGGGATCGGCAAGGCGATCAGCGACAAGATCGCGGAGATCGCGTCGACCGGGCGGATGACGTACTACGACAAGCTCATCGCCGAGGTCCCGCCGAGCCTCGTCGAGCTCCTGCGCATCCCGGGTCTCGGTCCGAAGACCGTCCGCCAGATCTGGCTCGAGCTCGGCATCCTGTCGATGGACGACCTGCGCCGGGCCGCCGAGGGCGGCACGCTGCGCCAGCTCCGCGGCCTCAGCGCGAAGACCGAGCAGCTCATCCTCGAGGGCATCGCCCGTCTCGAGGCGGCCCCGCGGCGGATGCTCCTCCATCGGGCGGCGGTGGTCATCGACGGGCTCACGGAGGTCCTGGCCGCCGACCCGAGCGTGGTCTCCGTCGAGCCGGCCGGCTCGTTCCGCCGCCGGCGCGAATCGATCGGCGACCTCGACCTGCTGGCCGAGACCGACGACGGCCCGGGGCTCATCGACCGGTTCACCGCGCTCGGCGTCGTCGACCAGGTGCTCAACCGCGGGGGATACAAGGCCGCGGTGCAGCTCCTGCGCGGGCCGCAGGTCGACCTCATGGTCATGCCGCCAGGCGCCGCCGGGACGTACCGCATCCACTTCACCGGGTCCAAGGAGCACAACGTTCGCTTGCGCGAACGGGCCCGCGACCAGGGCTGGAGCCTGTCGGAGAAGGGCTTCCTGCGCATCGGCGAGGACGGTGAGCCGTTGACCGGCATGGCCGCGGAGCTGCGCACGTTCGCGACGGAGGCCGAGGCCTACGACTTCCTCGGCCTGCCGTTCATCGAGCCCGAGCTGCGCGAGAACGAGGGCGAGATCGAGGCGGCCCTCGCCGGGACGCTGCCCCAGCTCATCGCGCTCGACGACCTGGCCGGCGACCTGCACAGCCACTCCGACTGGTCCGATGGGACCCACACCATCGAGCAGATGGCCGAGGCGGCCCGGCGACGGGGGCATGCGTACCAGGTCCTGACCGACCACAGCCAGTCGCTGGCCATCGCCCGCGGCCTCACACCCGACCGCGTCGAGGAGCAGCGCGCCATCATCGCCGCCCTCAACGCTCGGTACGCCCAGGAGGAGGCCGACGGGACGGCACCACCGGAGACGCCGCCCGAGGGATTCCGCCTGCTGCACGGCTGCGAGCTCGAGATCCGCGCCGACGGCGTCCTCGATTACCCGGACGCCCTGCTCGAGCGGTTCGATCTCGTGGTCGCGTCCGTCCACGTCGGGCGACGCCAACCGAAGGCGGAGCTGACGCAGCGCACCCTCAATGGCATCCGCAACCCGCATGTCGACGTGATCGCGCATCCCTCGGGCCGCATGATCGGGACGCGCGACGACCTCGATCTCGACTGGGACACGGTCTACGCCGAGGCCGCGCGGACCGGGACCGTGCTCGAGATGAACGGCTCACCCCATCGCCTCGACCTGGCCGTCGAGCGGGCCCGTCGCGCCATCGGGATGGGTTGTCTCGTGTCGATCGATTCGGATGCTCACAAGATCGCCGAGTTCAGCCACCTGGGCTGGGGCGTCAGCCAGGCCCGCCGGGCATGGGTCGAGCCGCGCCACGTGCTCAACACCCGGTCGCGGGCGGACCTGCTCGCCTGGGTGGCCGCCAAGCCGGAGCGCGTGTGAGCATCAGCGCCTCGCGTACCATCCCGGCGATGTACGACGATCGAGCTGGCCGTCGCGACCTGGCGCTGGCCGCCGTGACGATCGTCGGGCTGTCGCGGCTGATCGAGCCGCCCGGCGTCTGGATCGTGGCGATCTTCCTGCTCGGCGCGATCATCCTGGGCAGCCTGCAGATCCTCGGCGAGGAGACCGCGCACACGGACGACCACGCCCTCGGCGTCCCGATCGAGAGCCTCATCGTGCCGGCCGTGGCGGCCGTCGCCTGTCTCGGAGCGATCCGGCTCGTGCCGTTCGGCCTGGCGCTCGCCCCGGCCCTGCTCGTCACCGGTCTCCTCGTGGAACGCTGCCTGGCGCTCGAGGCGCGCATCCTCAGCTCCCCGTCGGGTCTCGACGAGGACGGTCGGACGCGGGTGCTCGTCACGATCCTGCTCGTCGGCTTCCTCGGCTTCGTCGGCGTCGCCGCCACGGTGCCCGGTGGCCTCGTCCAGCCCGGCTCGGGTGGCGTGGCGGGCGTGCCGCTGCCGCGCCGCGAGCTCCTGGTGCTGGCGGCCGGCGATGCCGTCGTGGCGTTCCTGCTCGGCTACCGGGCGGCGGCCCTGCGCGTCACGACCCTGCGCGACGCCCTGTGGTCGGCGGCCACGTACGCCATCGCCATCGCGATCGCCGCGGCGGCCCTGCGCTTCGTCCAGATCCCGCGGCTGATGGGGCCGGCGCTGCTGACGTTGACCTTCTACCTGTGGGATGCCTTCCACGCGGCGAGCCCGTCCCGTCGGCGCGACGTGCGCTGGCTGTGGCAGACCGTGCTGCTGGCGATCCTCGGGCTGGCGGTGCTCGGGCTCAACCTGCTGGTGCGCGAGTGATCCGCCGCGACTGACGCGGGCCCGATCCCGGCACCCGCGAGGCAGGGCGCCTAGGCACCGTCGTTTGACGCCCGCCCCATCCGATGCTAGAAAGCGATGCCCCGGTCACCCCCGAAAGGACGATCTCCCCGTGACGTTCCCCGATGTCGACACTGCGCCGCAGACCCCCGTCAACCTGACGCGGACGAAGCGGCAGCTCGCCGAGCAGGCCATCGCCCACGCCTCCGCGGCCGAGTGGGACGACGCCGCGGCGACGAACCGCAAGCTGCTCGAGCTGGGGCCCGACGCCGAGGCCGAGAACCGCCTGGCCAAGGCCCTCTGGGAGCAGGGCCTGTTGGCCGAGGCGCGCGAGCACTACCAGACCGCCCTGGCGCTCGATCCGACGAACCGCATCGCCGAGCGCAACATCGACCGCCTGAAGGTCCTGCTCAACGCCGCCGGCGAGCGCACGGTCCCGGCTGCTGCGGGCAGCAAGGCCCCGGTCAGCATCTTCGTGGAGGAGACCGGCAAGACCGGGTTCGCCTTCCTCACCGACCTCGCGACGCCCAAGGAGCTGGCCCAGGTCAACCCGGGTGACGCTGTGGAGCTGACCCCGGAGCGCAACCGGCTCATCGCCTTCTCGAACGGCATGCGCATCGGCGTGGTCGAGCCGCGCGTCGCGGCCCGCCTGCTCAAGCTCATGGCCGATGGCAACAAGTACGCGGCCGGCGTCACGAGCCTCGGCGACAAGGATGTTCGGCTGATCATCCGCGAGACGTTCCAGGACCCGACCAACTACGGCAAGGTGAGCTTCCCGACCGCGGCCAAGTCGACCGACCTGCGGCCGTACACCAAGGGCACCCTCGTGCGCGAGGAGATGGAGCTCGAGGAGGACCTCGAGGACGACGAGGAGGACGAGGAGATCGAGGACCTCGACCGCGTCCTGCCGCCCGAGTCGACGACCGACGAGGCGTTCGAGGAGGAGACCGACGAGCTCGACGAGGCCTGACCCTCGTCGCCGGCGCCGGCGGATGCCGATGACCGTCGGCTCTTCCATCGTGGTCTAGCATCTGCCCAGATGACGGTCCGTCTTCACGCCTCCCGCGCCGACGTCGGCGGTGGTCTGCCGGTCTTCGAGCGCCTGGCTCCGGCCCCCACCCCGGCCCTCCTGGCTGCGCGCATCGACGCGCACACCGGCCCGGGCGACGTGGTGGCCGACCTTGCCGGCCGGGGTGGCTGGGTGGCCCGCGCTGCCGTTGATCGCCAGCGCCGGGCGGTGTCGATCGAATCGAGCCCGCTGACCCGGATGCTCGCCGAGGTCGTCCTGCGGCCACCCGACGTCCGCCACCTCGACGCCGCGTTCCAGGGCATGTCCGCGTCCCCGCGCGGACAGTCGAGCCTCAAGGTCTCGATGGGCGACCTGTTCGCGACCCGCTGCGCCACCTGTGGCCGGGGCCTCGTCGCCGACGAGTTCACGTGGGCCGATGGGGGCGACGGGGTGTTCCGCCCGACGACGCGCCACTATCGCTGCACGGTCTGCCGCGACATGCGCGGCGGGTCCGAGGCCCGCCACGGCGACCTCGAGCCGGATGACCTCGCGCGCGCCATGGATGTCGCCGACGGTCCCGCGGCGCGCGCCTGGGCGCGCGACCGCTTCCCGGTCGTCGACGGGGCGCCCGGCCTCGTCGACGAGCTGCTCGACCTGCATACGCCGCGCCAGCTCGTCGCCCTGACCGCGATCATGGAACGGATCGAGGCGGACCTGCGGGCCGCGCCGGTGCTCGCCGCACTCCGCCTCGCCCTGCTCCATGCGCTGCTCCCGTCGAGCCGGCTGGCGAGCGGTGCGGGCCGTGGCGGCGCCCTCCGGGTGGCCGGCGGGCATGTCCGCCTGCCGGTCGCGACCCACTGGCGCGAGCGCAACCCGTGGCTCGCGTTCGAGGAAGGGTTCCGGACCGTGCGCGGGTTCGTCCAGCACCTCGAGGGCGGCGCCCTCGGCCCCCTCCAGGCGCGGCTCGGCGAGGATCTGCAGGCCCTGGCCGAGGGCTCGGCGACCGCCGTGCTCGCCGTGGCCAGCCCGTCGGTCATGCGCGCGCTGACTGGCGGCGAGGACCCAGGCCGCACGGGCGCGACCGCGCCGAAGATCCGGCTCGTGCTCGGCCAGCCGCCGATGCGCCCCAGCCTCGACCGGCTCGCAGTCGCCTACCACGGGACGGCCTGGACGCTGGGTCGCGAGGCGGCCGCCATGCTGCCGATCGACGCGCTCACCGACACGTCCCTGCGCGCGCCGTGGTCGTGGCAGGCCGTGACGATCGGCCGGTCGCTGGCCGCGATCGAGCCCTCGATGGCGCGCGACGGCCGGGTCGTCCAGCTGGTCGACGGCGGGGCGGAGGCGCTCGCCGCGGTCGCCATCGGCGGCGCGACGGCCGGCTACCGCGTCGTCGTCGCCCGCCAGTCCGATCCCGACGACGCCGGCGCGGGCGTCATCGAGCTGATCCCGCCCGGGGCCCCGATCCCGCCCGGCCCGCGCACACGGGCGAACGTGGCCCTGCCGTACGCCACGGGCGGCTCGGGCGATCCCGATGTCGCGCCGGGTCGCGGCCTGTTCGCTCCACCCGAGCGTTTCGACCAGCGTCCGTTCTCGGCCAGCGACGCCGCCAGGATCGTGACCGACGCGGCGGTCGAGACGCTCCGCGCCCGTGGCGAACCGGCCCGGATGGAGCGACTGTTCGGCGAGATCCTCGTCGGCCTCGATCGGTCCGGCCATCTGCGCCGGCTGGCGACAGGCCCGCGTCCGAGCGATCCGCCGGGAGGTCCCGACGAGCTCCACCCCGCGCCGTCCAGCCCGTCCCCGCCGGCCGCTCCGGCACCGACCGCGTCGGGTCCGGGCCAGCAGCCGGTCCTGCCTCCGTCACACGGTGGGATGGAGCCACCCGCCGACACTGCCGGGCGGTCGCCCGGACCTGGCGCTCGGCGGCCGACGTCCGGGTTCGCCCACGGCGACGGGGGGCCGCCGGTCGCCACGCGCCGGGCCGTCGCCCAGCCGGATGCCTCGCAGGACCCCGTCGAGCGGCTACTGACGCTGATCCGCGAGGAGCTCGCGCGACCCGATCAGCGACGCCTGACCGAGATCGAGCCCGGCCGCTGGTGGCTGGCCGAGACGGCCGACAGGGCCGCCGCCGCGGCGCCCCTCGCGGATCGCGTCGAATGGGCCGTGTTCAGCCTGCTGTCGACCTCCGGGCCGCTGTCGGAGGGCGCGTTCTACGACCGCATCGCGACCCTGTTCACCGGTCACGATCTGCCCGACGAGACCCTCGTCCGGGCGTGCCTCGAGAGCTACCGCAGCCTGGCCAGCACACCCGACCACCTGGTCACGGGCGACGACCTGTTGCGGCGCAGCCAGGAGCACACGGAGCTGCTCGCGACGATCGCCGAGGCGGGACACCGGCTGGGCATGCGGGTCTGGCTGGCCGAGCGCGAACAGGCCCGCCGTCATGGGCGCGGCAAGCTCGGCGATCTGCTCGACGACCGCGAGCGGGCCGCCTATCTGGGTAGCATCGGCAAGGCGGTCGACGCCCTGTCCGCCGTCGATGCCATCTGGTACATCCGCGGCAAGGTGACGCTGATGTTCGAGGTCGAGTGGACGGCGATGCTCGGCGAGCCGCTCCTTCGGCGCCACGCCCGCATCGGCGCGGATGAACGGTTCGTGCGGTTCCTCGTCGTCGCCCCCGAGCGGACCGACCTGATCCGCCACAAGCTCGAGCGATCGCCGCTGCTCCGGGCCGCGCTCGAGGAGCACGGCTGGAACGTCGTCAAGTGGGACCACCTGCGGACCTTCCTGGCGGCCGAGCGGCCGAACCTCGACGACCTCGAACCGTTGCTCGGTCTCGATCCGGTGGTCGAGCGCGGCGGCGAGCAGATGCCGTTGTTCGGCGGCTGAGCCATCCGAAACCGGTACCCTTAGGCACCCATCCGTCCTGGCCCCGATCGAAAGGCGCGCGCTTCGTGACTGACCAGCCATCCGCCGTGAACGACCTTGCCCAGCGCTTCTGGGAGGGCGTCCTCGAGCTCGACCCGACGACCGCCACCTTCTATGGCGACACCCGCTACGCCGATCGCCTCGAAGACCCGTCGCCAGCCGGTCGTGCCCGCCGTCGGGCGCATTTCGAGACGACCGCGGCCGAGGCCGCCGCGATCCCCGTCGAGGGGCTGTCGACCGAGGAACGCATCACCCGCGACATGCTCCAGGTCATCGGCGAGCTGGGGATCGAGGAGGACGACCATGGACTCCACCAGCTCCGCGTCGTCGACCAGATGGGCGGGCCGCAGCAGCTCCTGCCGCAGCTGACCGCGTTCCAGCCCGTGGACGCGCCCGAGCGCCTCGAGGCGTTCATCGGCCGGTTGCACGCCTACCCGGCCTACATGGCGGCCAACGCCGACATCCTGCGCGAGGCCCTGGCGAGCGGACTGACCGCGCCGTCGATCGTGACCGAGCGGGTGATCGCCCAGCTCGAGCGGATGCTGGCCATCCCGATCGAGGAGGCCATCGTGCCGGGCAGCCTGCAGGGCGCCTCGGACGCCGACCGCGAGCGGGTCCGCGACATCGTCCGCGACGTGGTCCTGCCGGCCGATGCGGCCTACCTCGAGACGCTCCGCGGTGAGTACCGCCATGCCAGTCGCGAGGAACCGGGCATCTGGTCGGCGCCCGATGGCGACGCCATCTACCGGACCGCGATCCGCAGCTGGACCACGCTGGAGATGGATCCCGACGAGATCCACGGCATCGGGCTCGAGGAGCTGGCCGGCATCGAGGCCGAGCGGCGCGACATCGCCCGGGCGGCCGGCTTCGGCGACGACACCGCCGCGTACCGGATGTCGCTCGGCGACGCGCCGGGCAACACGCCCGGTTCGAAGGCCGAGCTCATCGAGCGTGCGCGCGAGGACATCGCCCGCGCCATGGCCGAGGCGCCGCGCTACTTCGGGCGGCTGCCGAAGGCCGGGCTCGAAGTCCGTCCGGTCGAGGACTACAAGGAGAAGGACGCCCCGTTCGCGTACTACTACCCGCCCTCGGCCACCGGCGACCGCGACGGCATCTACTACGCCAACGGCTACGATCTGCCGTCGCGCACGTTCACGAAGCTGGCGTCGACGACCTACCACGAGGCGGCCCCCGGTCACCACTTCCAGATCGCCCTCGAGATGGAGAATCCCGATCTCATCACGTTCCGTCGCCTCGGGGCGCGCATGGTCGGTGGGGCATACGTCGAGGGCTGGGGCCTGTACAGCGAGCGACTGGCCGACGAGATGGGCCTCTACCGCTCGGAGGCGGAGCGCTTCGGAATGCTCGACGCCCAGGCCTGGCGTGCCGCGCGGCTTGTCGTGGACACCGGTCTCCACGCGCTCCGCTGGGAGCGCCAGCGCTCGATCGACTTCCTGCAGGACGACGCCGGCCTGTCCGAGACGGATGCCGTGATCGAGACCGACCGCTATATCTGCTGGCCGGGCCAGGCCCTCACGTACATGCTCGGCCAGCGCCAGATCCAGGCGCTCCGCCGCGAGATCAGCGAGCGGGACGGGTCGCGCTTCGACCTGCGCGAGTTCCACGACCAGGTGCTCGGCCACGGCTCGCTGCCGCTCGCGACGCTCGCCCGCGAGCTGCCCACCTGGGTGGCGACGCCCGCCTGACGCCGCGGCGCCGCGACCGGGCGACGGCCGCTACGAGTCGAAGCCGATGCCCATCGCGTCCAGCGTCCGCAGGATGACGCCGCGGCGGCCCTCGTCGCGATCGGCCTGGTCGAGTGCCCGCCGCACGGTGTCGACGGCGAGCGAGCGCAGCGGTTCGGGCGGGAAGGGGACCGGCGGGCTCGTGACGAGCCGCAGCCGCAGGCGGTCCTCGTCGGGCCGTAGGAGCATGTCGCGCACGACGCCGGCCGCCCACCGGCTCGCCCCGACGCCAAGGCCCGTGTAGCCCAGCGCGTAGGCCACCCGACCCCCGAACAGCCGCCCGAACGTCACCGTGAATCGCGACGTCGTGTCGATCGCGCCACCCCAGCGGTACGGGAAGTCGAGGTCGTCGAGCTGGGGGAACGCCCGCAGGAACTGGGCCTCGAGCCGCTCGAACGTCGCCGGTCGCTGGTCGAGCTCCGGCGCGACCCGGCTGCCCCGGAAGTGGATGGCGTCGTAGCCGCCCCACAGGATCCGGTCGTCGGCCGTCAGGCGGAAGTAGTGGAATTGGTTGTTCGCGTCCGACAGGCCCTGCCGCCGTCGCCAGCCGATGGCCGCCCGCTGCTCCGGCGTGAGGGGATCGGACACCAGCGCGTAGTCGTACACCGGCACGAAGGTCGACGACAGGCGGTCGAGCCAATTGGAGTACGCCGAGGTCGCGATGACCACGTGCCCGGCACGCACCTGGCCGCCGTCCGCGGTCCGGACGACCACGCCCCCGGCCCGCCGGTCGAGCCGGGTCACGCGCGTGCGCTCGTGGATGCGCACGCCTCGCTCACGCGCGACGCGGGCGATGCCCCGGCACAGCTTGACCGGATCGACCAGGGCGTCGCGCCCCGGCGGGCGGTACAGCCCGGCGTGCCAGAGGGGCGAGTGGACCTCGGCCCGGGCGGCCTCGCGATCGAGGAATTCGAGCTGCTCACCGTAGCGCGCCGCTTCGTCGACCCAGTCCCGGAACTCGTCGACCTGGTACGCCTGGTCGGCCAGCGCGAGCGTCCCGGTCTCCTCGAGATCGCAGTCGATGGCGTGCGTACGGGTGAAGTCGATCAGCCCGGCCAGGTTGTCGACGCCCTCGCGCTCGAGGCGGTCGAGCTCGTCGGGAAAATGCCTGATGCCGTTGGCCAGCCCGTGGGTCAGGCTCGCCTCGCAGAAGCCGCCGTTCCGGCCGCTCGCACCGAACGACACCGTCTCCATCTCGAGGACGGCGACGCGCAGCGCCGGATCCGTGTCGGTCAGCGCGATCGCCGTCCACAGCCCGGTGAACCCGGCACCGACGATCGCGACGTCGACCTCGATCGATTCGGTTCCCAACGGCGGATCGGCGGTCCCCGCTGGCGCCGGTTCGCGCAGCCAGTAGGAGATCGGTGCGGTCATGGAGGCATGGTGGCACGCCTAATGCGCTGACCGTCACCGCCACGGACGCCGTGTTCGACCCCGAACAAGCCACGGCCATGGACCTGGTTCGCCAGCAGCGGCGCCTATCACGTTGTGGCGCTGGTCGTCGTGGCGGTCCTCGTCGCGGTCTGGCGCTGACGCCCAGACGTGCGCGTCGCGCGACTCGGGCGGGAGATGGGACTGACATTCGTGTGATGCGGCGGGAGTCGCGACGAATCTCGCATTGACGCTGCAGCCCTGGCTGTGGCACGATGGCCGCCCGTCGTCCCGTACCGCGCAACGCCCGTCCCATGCTTCGGGTCCGCGCGACCCAACCCGCCACACGAGGTCAGCCCATGGCCACCGAGCCCGTCGTCACCACCCCGAGCCTGCGTCGCGATCGCCAGGACGCGCTGTATCGACGCGCGAGCAAGCGCATGCCCGGCGGTGCGGACTCGAACTTCCGGGCCTGGGGCGACAGCACGATCTACGTGGATCGTGGCCAGGGCGGGCACGTCTGGGATGCCGACGGCAACAAGTTCGTCGATCTGCGCATGGGCTACGGGCCGGTCATCCTCGGTCACGGCGACCCGCGCGTCGACGACTTCGTCAACGAGCGGATGCGCCAGGGCGTCAGCTTCAGCCTGACGAGTGAGGACGAGATCAAGGCGATCGAGCTCGTGTGCGAGCTGACCGGCTGGGTCGACATGGCGCGCATGACCGTGTCGGGGACCGAGGCGACGATGCACGCGATGCGCCTCGCCCGCGCGTTCACCGGCCGCGAGCGGATCGTGAAGTTCGAGGGCCAGTACCACGGCGTCCACGACTACGCGCTCATCAGCGTCGGTCCCGATGACATGTCCGAGCTGGGCGACGCGGATGCGCCGGTCGCCCTGGCGTGGGGTCGCGGCATCCCGGGCGCGGTCGCGGAGACGATCATCCCCGCCCGCTACAACCGGATCGACCGGCTGCGCACGCTGTTCGAGCAGCGCGGCGAGGAGATCGCCGCGATCATCGTCGAACCCGTGCTCGGCAACGCGCAGGGCATCATGCCGGAGGCCGGCTTCCATCAGCAGATGCGGGCCCTGACCGAGGAATACGGGATCCTGCTGATCTTCGACGAGGTCAAGACCGGCTTCCGCTTCGCGCGCGGCGGGGCGGCCGAGTTCTTCGGCATCCGGCCGGACCTCGCGACGTACGCCAAGGCGATGGGCAACGGCTACCCGGCGGCGGTGTTCGGCGGCCGACGCGACATCATGGAGCTGCTGCCGGACAAGGTCAGCCATGGCGGCACGTACGCGGGGAACCGTGTCGCGGCGGCGGCGGCGGTGGCCACCCTCGGCATCCTCAAGGACACGAACGCCATCGAGACCATCCACGCGACGGGTCGGACCATCCAGGACGGTCTCAAGGAGATCCTCGACCCGATCGGCATCCCGTACCACTTCACCGGGCACCCGTCGATGTTCGGGATCATGTTCCGCGATCAGATCCCGACCGAGTACCGCGACTGGGCGACCAGCGACCACGAGCTGTACGACGCGATCGCCATCGGCATGCACGCCCGCGGCGCGATGCCCGAGCCCGATTCGCGCGAGCCCTGGTTCATCTGCGAGGCGCACGCCGACGCGGACATCATCGACCGCGTGCTGACCGCCTTCTCCGACTCGCTCGACGCCGCGCTCGAGGAGCGCGCCCACGGTCATCTGGCGCCCACGCCGCACGGCGGCATGGCCTCGCCGGCGGCCGGCTAGACGGGGCCGGGTCGGTGGTCCTCGACGGCAACGCGGTACGCTCGGTCGACCGGGCAGCCGCACTCCTGCTGGCCCTCGGCGAGTCGCAGGGCGAGGCCGGCGTGACCGAGCTCGCGCGGCGTCTCGGCCTGCACAAGTCGACCGCCTCGCGGCTGCTGGCCACGCTCCAGAAGCGCGGCCTGGTCGAGCAGGATGACGAGACGGGCAAGTATCGACTGGGCCTGGTCGTCATCCGGCTCGCCGAGCGAGCCGAACGGACGCTCGACCTGCGCGGGATCGCCATGCCCGAGCTCGAGCGGCTGGCCAGGCTGACCCACGAGACGACCGGCGTCGGGATCCTCGAGGGGGAATCGCTCCTGACCGTCGCCCAGGTCGACGGGCCGAACCTCATCGCCGTCGGTGACTGGACGGGTCGGTCGACGCCGCTCCATTGCGTGGCCTCGGGCAAGGTGCTGATGTCCGCACTGGCCGAGCGCGAGGTCCTGCGCATCGTCCGGCACGGCCTGATCAAGTGCACCGAGCGGACGATCGTCGAGCTCGAGCCACTGCTCGAAGAGCTCGCGCGGATTCGACGACGTGGCTATGCCACGGCCATCGGCGAGTACGAGCTCGGCCTCAATGCCGTCAGCGCCCCGATCCACGACGCTCGCAGCAACGTGGTCGCGGCGGTCGACATCTGGGGCCCGGCGTTCCGGCTCACCCCGCGACGCATCCCCGAGCTGGCCGCCCAGGCCCGTGAGGCCGCGTCCGCCATCTCGGTACGGCTCGGCGGGACCGTGCCCGAGCGGCAGGTGACGACGCCGGTCACGGCGACCGCCTAGGGCGGGGTCCGCCTGCTGTAGATTTCGGCGGATGGACCGGGACGTCGACGGGCTGCGGCCGCCCGTGAAGCGGGAGCGCGCGGCCGCCGTGGCCCTGGTGGTCGCCGCCGCGGTGTCCCCGCAGATCGGTGCGGCGTTCGCCGTGACGCTGTTCGACGACCTGAGTCCGGCGGGTGCGGCGTTCCTGCGGCTGACGCTCGCGGCGATCGTCCTGTGGGCGATCTGGCGCCCGCGGTTGACCGGCGACCTGCGGCTGGCGGTGGCGTTCGGCGTGGCGCTCGGGCTGATGAACTGGTCCTTCTACGAGGCGATCCATCGGATCCCGCTCGGCGTCGCGGTGACGATCGAGTTCGCCGGCCCGCTGCTCGTGGCGGTGATCGGCTCCCGCCGGCCCCTCGACGTGGCGTGGGTCGCGCTCGCCGCGGCCGGCATCGTGCTCCTCGTCGACCCCGGCGGCGGGTCGGTGGACCCCGCTGGTGTCGGCTTCGCGCTCGCCGCAGCCGTGTGCTGGATGGCGTACATCTACCTGAGCAAGCGCACCGGGGCGGCGTTCGCGGGCGGCTCGGGGCTCGCGCTCGCGATGGCCGCCGGCGCGCTGATCGTGCTCCCGGCGGGCGTGCTCCAGGCGGGCGGGGCGCTGGCCGAGCCCGCCATGCTGGGCTCGGCACTCGTCGTGGCGCTCGCCTCCTCGGTACTGCCGTACTCGCTCGAGCTGGAGGCGCTGCGCCGGCTCCCGGCGGCGGTGTTCGGCGTGCTGATGTCGGTCGACCCGGCGGTCGCCGCGCTGGCCGGTTTCGTGATGCTCGGCCAGGACCTCGGAGCGCGCGACCTGCTGGCGATCGGGATGGTGGTCGTGGCCAGCGCCGGGTCGGCCAGCCTCGGTCACCGATGACCCGCCAGACATTCGCGTGTACTCGCTAGGCTAGGCGGCGTGTTCGATCTCACGCCGGCAGAGATCACCGCGTTCGTGCGCGGCACCCTCCTGCCGGTCCTGTTCATCGTGGCCGTGGCCGCCGTGGCCATGCGTCTCGCGAGCCTATTCGTGCACGGCATCGTCAAGGCGCTCCTCGATCGCGAGGCGACCGAGGGAACGGCCCAGGAGCTGAGCGCCGTCGAGCTCAAGAAGCGGATGGACACGCTTGATGGTCTGGGCGCCCACGCGATCCAGTTCTTCATCATCGTGATCGCCGCGTTGATGATCCTTGGCCGGCTCGGGCTCGATATCGGGCCGGCCGTGGCTGGGCTCGGGGTCATCGGCATCGCCGTCGGCTTCGGGGCGCAGACGCTCGTCCGCGACTACCTGAATGGCGCCTTGATCCTCGTCGAGAACCAGTTCAGCGTCGGCGATGTCGTGCGCCTGGCCGGCGTCGCGGGCACCGTCGAGGACTACAACCTGCGACGCACGACCGTGCGCGACATCGACGGCGTGGTCCACACGATCCCCAACGGCGAGATCAAGGTCGCCTCCAACCTCACCCGCGTGTGGGCACGGATCAACCAGGACGTGACCGTCGCCTACGGTACCCACATCGATCGGGCGATCGACGTCGTCGACGGCGTCGGTCGCGAGCTGTCCGAGGACCCGGTCTGGAAGCGCCGCATCCTCGAGCCGCCGCGAGTCGAACGCGTCGAGGCGCTCGGGGAATACGGCGTCACCCTCAAGATCCTCGGGTCGGTTCGCGCCCCGGAGCAATGGGCGGCTGCCGGCGAGTTCCGCAAGCGTCTGCTCGCGGCGCTGGAGGCCAACGACATCGAGATCCCGCGACCGCAGCGCGTCGTCCTGTCGCGCGACCCGACGGAGGCCATGCGCGCCGCGGCGCTCCACGTCGCTGCCGAAGACGACCCCAGCGCGTCGAGCGACTGACTGACCGGCCCCGCCCGCGCGCGGTAGGATGACCCGGCCAGCCCCGACTCCCGGAGGTGTGTGTCCGTGAGCCTCGATCCGACCCAGACGCCGACCGCCGAGATCGAGAACCTCCTTGCCGAGGATCGCACGTTCCCGCCGGACCCGGCCTTCGTCGCCCAGGCCAACGCGGGCGCCGACCTGTACGTCGAGGCGGAGGCCGACCCCGAGGCATTCTGGGCGCGGCTCGCCCGCGAGCGGATCGACTGGTACGAGGACTTCCACACCACGCTCGAGTGGGATCTGCCGTTCGCGAAGTGGTTCGTCGGGGGCAAGCTCAACCTCGCGTACAACTGCATCGACCGGCACGTCGAGCGTGGCCTGGGCGACAAGGTGGCGTACCACTGGATCGGCGAGCCCGGCGACACGCGCACGATCACCTACGCCGACCTCCAGCGCGAGGTGAGCAAGGCGGCCAACGCCCTGCTCGAGCTCGGGATCGCGACCGGCGACCGCGTCGCGATCTACATGCCGATGATCCCCGAGCTGCCGATCGCGATGCTGGCCTGCGCCCGCATCGGGGCGCCGCACACGGTCGTCTTCGGCGGCTTCTCGGCGGAAGCGCTCAGCGGCCGCATCAACGACGCCCAGGCCAAGCTCGTCATCACCGCCGACGGTGGCTGGCGGCGGGGCAAGCCCGCCGCGCTCAAGCCGGCGGTCGATGACGCGCTGCGCGAGACCCCGACGATCGAGCACACGCTGGTCGTCCGCCGGCTCGGGGATGCCCTCGAGGGCGGCACGACGATGGAGGAAGGCCGCGACGTGTGGTGGCACGACATCGTCGACCGCCAGTCGGAGGCCAACGAGCCGGTCGCGCTCGACAGCGAGCACATGCTCTACCTCCTGTACACCTCGGGGACGACCGCCAAGCCCAAGGGCATCATGCACACGAGCGCCGGGTATCTGCTCGGTGCGGGGTTCACGCACGAGATGGTCTTCGACGTGAAGCCCGACGACGTGTATTGGTGTGCGGCCGACGTCGGCTGGGTCACGGGCCACAGCTACATCGTGTACGGCCCGCTGGCCAACGCGACCACATCGGTGCTCTACGAAGGGACCCCCGACACGCCCGACTGGTCCCGCTGGTGGCAGATCATCGAGGACTACAAGGTCAACATCCTGTACTGCGCCCCGACCGCGATCCGGGCGCACATGAAGCAGGGCGCGCAGTACGCCGAGCGCCACGACCTGTCCTCGCTGCGGGTCCTGGGGTCGGTCGGCGAGCCGATCAACCCGGAAGCCTGGCTGTGGTACCACGAGCATGTCGGTGGCGGGTCGCGGCCGATCGTCGATACGTGGTGGCAGACCGAGACGGGCATGATCATGATCACGCCGCTGCCCGGTGTGACCACCACGAAACCGGGGAGTGCCACGTTCCCGTTCCCCGGCATCGCCGCCGACGTGGTCGATCGCGACGGCAACTCCGTGCCACTCGGTGGCGGCGGACTGCTCGTCCTGAAACGGCCGTGGCCGGCGATGCTGCGCGGCATCTATGGCGATCCGGAGCGCTACAAGGAGACCTACTGGAGCCGATTCCCGGGGATGTATTTCGCGGGTGACGGTGCCAAGCGCGACGCCGACGGCTACCTCTGGCTGCTCGGCCGGGTCGACGACGTGATGAACGTGTCCGGCCATCGCCTGTCGACGACCGAGATCGAGAGCGCGCTCGTGTCCCATCCGGCCGTGGCCGAGGCCGCCGTCGTGGGCGGACCCGACCCAGTCACCGGCGAGGCCATCAACGCCTTCGTGATCCTGCGCGTCGGCAACGAGCCCGACCCGGCCCTCGGCGATGAGCTGCGCCAGCACGTCTCGACGAAGATCAGTCCCATCGCCAAGCCGAAGACCCTGATGTTCGTGCCCGACCTGCCCAAGACGCGTTCGGGCAAGATCATGCGCCGCCTGCTGCGGGACATCGCCCAGGGACGGACCCTGGGCGACACGACGACGCTCGCCGACGCGAACGTCGTCGACCTGATCCGGGCGAACAGCGGCGCGGCGGAGGAGTAGCGGTGCCGTTCGACTTCCTCAGGCGCAAGCGACCCGAGGGCGACGCCGACAAGGCCGCGCCCGCGTCACCGCCGAGCGGAGCCGACGACGAGGCTCCGACTGGTCGCGGGATCCCCTTCGACGGGCTCACCGACGAGTGGCGGATCATCGGCAACATGCACGTCGACAAGCGGCTGTCCGACGCCCTCAACAAGCGCGAGTCCGTGACGATCTCGGACGTGCAGTGGGCCCCGGTGGATGGCTCGGCACCGCTCGCCCCGGCCCCCGGCCTCAAGGCGGTCGACCCCTACGACCTGATCATCGTCCTGGCCGGGGAGGCGACCCTGCCGCCGCTGACCGATGCCGAGAAGATCGCCCACAAGGTCCACAAGGTGCCGTACGACGTGGCCATGGAGGTGCCGCCGTTCCGAGTCGTCGGGACGGTCTTCCTGCACCCCGGCTCCGAACCCGAGCGGCTGCTCGACCGGGCGACGGAGATGTTCGTCCCGGTCGTCAACGCGTTCGCCTACTTCGGCGACCAGGAGATCGGCAGCGACATGGACGCGATCCTCGTCAACCGGTTCTACCTGCGCGGGATCGAACAGGTCGACCGGCGGACGGGCGAGCCCCACACGCGGTTGCCCGGCACGCCGATGGGCGGTACGTCATGGCAGGACCGCTCGCGTTGATCCGCGGCTGAGCGCCGCGCACCGAGTCAGGCGCGGACGGTCGTCTTCGCCCGATTGAACAGGCCGAAGGGCACCTTGAGCGCGGGCGTCGCCTGTGGCGTGCCGAGCATGCGGTCGGCGAGGGCGTCGAAGTCGTCCGCGATGCGTTCCTTCGGGAACATGTCGATGACCGTGCGGCCTTCGTTCGCGGCTCGCACGAACAACAGGCCGCCCGAGCGGATGAGCGCGGTCGACGTCATCCCGACGGTGCGCTCGATATCGGCGACGCTGACGCCGCTGTTGGCCCGGTTGATGACCAGCGACAGTCGCTCGCGGATGCCGAGCTCCGTGGCGTAGTCGGCGAGCTGGACCGCGGCCCGGATCGCGGGCACGTCCGGCGTCACCGGCACGATGATCCGGTCGGCGATCATGAAGATCGCTTCGTTCACGGTGCTGTACGACGGGTGCAGGTCCACGACGATGAAGTCGAAGCCGCGGCGCGCACTGGTGATGGCCTCGGCGACCCGCTCCGGCTCGAGGACCGCGGTGTCGAGCGGCGAGGAGGTCAGCGACGCCACGCGCATCCCCGAGGGGTGCGCCGAGGCGATGTCGGCGAGGGTCTCGCGCGGTCCGCCCTCGGCCAGATCGTTCCAGCTGTCGGCGAGCGTCCGCACGCCATCGATCCCGAGGGATGTCGTGACGTGCCCGGTGACCGTGTCGGCATCGACGAGGAGGACGCTGTGCCCGCGACGGGTCTGCAGCGCCGAGGCGAGGTTGGTCGCCACGGTCGTCTTGCCGACGCCGCCCTTCGGGTTGAAGATCGCCAGGATCGTGGCCCGCGAGCTCCAGCCGTCGGCCTCGATCGGGCCGCTCTGGAGGACCGGCCCGGATCCGTCGTCGACGGTCTGGCTGCGGATGCACATGGCCTCGACGCGCCAGCGCAGCGACTCGGCCGAGTAGGGCCGCGTGAAGTACTCGTCCTCGACGTCACCCGAGCTCGGATCGAGCCGGGCCAGGGCGCGCTCGGACATGACCATCAACGCCGGGATCGTGCGTCCGGCATCACGCAGGAGCGAGTAGTACTCGAGGGACTGGTCGAGGTCGGTCTCCCCGTCGAGGATCGCGACCGCCACGTCGCGGCGGCTCGACAGGAGGGCGTCGAGCTCGTCCGGGTGACTGACGGTCGCTACCGTGAAGCCGGCGGCCCGCAGCTCGGCGGAGACGGGCGCGGACTCGCTGGAGGGAAGGGCGACGGCGATGGTCGGCCGTGCCACGGTCAGCCGTCCGATTCAGGGTCGCGCGCAGCTACCGTCAGCTCGCCGGGTGCCTCGTTCGTGACCCTGGCACCGAAGCCCGGCAGCATCGTGATGCCTTCGCCGAGGGCCAGGTCGGTCTCGTGATGGACGGCGAAGACGAACTCGCCATCGGGTCCGGACGAGACGCCGACGGAACGGACGCCGTTGACCCGGGCCAGGTTGCGCTTGAAGCCGGCGATGCTGGCGACGCTGACGAGACCGGTCACGATCACGCGCGTCGTCATGCCGTCCGCCGGAGCGGCCGGATGGTCCTCGACGAGCCCGGCGAGTCGCGCCGCAAGCGCGTCCTCGGGGATGGTCGGGATCTCATCCTCGCCGTCGTTGCCGTCGGTCGGGATCGCCGCAGCCTCGGCCTCGGCGGCTTCGGCCTGCTCGACGCCAAGGGCGGCGAGTCGCGGATCGGACTCGGCGATCGGAGCGGGGTCGCTGTCGATGCCGAAGAGGTCGCCACTGTCGGTGCTCGATGCTTCGCCGGCGGCCGGCTCGGCGGTCTCGCTGGCGGTTGCCTGGAGGTCCTCCTCCCCGGCGCCGGCGTCGGCGTCGGCCACCGTGCCATCCTCGGCAGGCGCGTCGGCGACGCTGGCCTCGGCGACCGGTGCGTCCGCAGACTGGTCGACGTCGACGTCCACCTCGGCCGGCGCGGGCTCGACTGAAGCGACCGCTTCGGCGACCGGGCTCTCGACGACGGGCCGGGCGTCCCACGCCGCGTCGGCGTCGAACGGGGGCGGCTCGGGCAGGTGCTCGGCCATCGATGCGAAGCGCGTCGGGTCGTCCTCGCCGAGCAGGCGCTCGAAGAAGGCGGCCATCTCGGCCTCGAACGACGCGACCCGTCCCTGGACCCGCTCGATGCGCTGCTCGATCTCGGCGGCATGCGCCTCGATCTCGCGCTCGAGGACGTCCTTGCGGTGGGACACGCGCTCGTCGGTCTCCTCGCGGATGCGGGCGATCTCGGCCTTCGACCATTCGCGGATCGCGGAGATGTCGTCGTCGGCGCGCTTGCGCAGCGACACGGACTCGTCCGCCGTGCTGGCGTGGATGCTCTCGATGTGGGCCTTGGCATCGCTCGAGAAGCGCTCCAGCGAGTCGGCGCGCGCCGACTCGGCGGCGGCCTGCATGGCCTTCGTGAGGTCGGCCATGAACTTGTTGGCCTTGCGCGCGGGTGCCGGTGCCGGCGTCACCTCGGCGGCCTCGGGCGCGGCGGGTTCGGGCTGTGCGACGGCCTCGACGGCCTCAGGCGCGGGCGCCGCGTCCTGGAGCGTCTCGCCGGACGCGGTCGTGGCGGTGTCGGTCATCGTCGGCGTCTCGCTCTCGCTCTCGGTCTGGGGTCCGACGGCATCCACGGACGTCGACTCGGCCGCGGACGTCGCGGTCGGGTCGTCGGACTCGTTGCGGTCCGAGCTCCACGGGAGTCGGAAGCCGCTCTTCGCGTCGGTCGAAGCCATGCTCTGGTTCCTCGTCGGAATGGGTGGCGCTTCGGGGCGTGTCCGCATCGTGCCAGCAGGGTTTGGTGCGGTGGAGTCGGCTAGTGGTACCAGCGGTGTACGCCGGTCGTACCGTCGCGCCGCCGGTACGTCGGCCCCGGTGTGCAGCCGCAACGACATCTCGCGGTACGATGGAGCGTCCATGGACCACCTTCAGGCCGCGATCCCGACCGAGGGCTCGATCCCGCTCGACCGCCTGGGCCGGCCGCTGCACGACCTGCGCATCTCGGTCACCGACCGCTGCAATTTCCGCTGCACGTACTGCATGCCCAAGGAGATCTTCGGGCGGGACTACGCGTTCCTGCCCAAGGAGCAGGTGCTGTCGTTCGAGGAGATCGAACGGGCGTCCCGCGCGTTCGTCGCGCTCGGCGTCGAGAAGCTGCGCATCACCGGTGGCGAGCCGCTCGTCCGACGCGGGCTGCCCGGGCTCATCCGGATGCTCGCGGCGCTGCGCACCCCCGATGGGCGAGCGCTCGACCTGACGCTGACGACGAACGGGGCGGCACTGCGCTCGCTCGCCCGACCGCTCGCCGACGCGGGCCTGGGGCGGGTGACGGTCAGCCTCGATTCGCTCGACGACGCGGTCTTCGGCGCGATGAACGGGGTCGACTTCCCGGTCGCTCGCGTGCTCGACGGGATCGACGCCGCGCTCGAAGCCGGCCTCACCCCAGTCAAGGTGAACATGGTGGTCCGCCGCGGCGTCAACGAGTCGTCGGTCGTGCCGATGGCGCGCTGGGCGCGCGACACGGGCGTGACCCTGCGCTTCATCGAGTACATGGATGTCGGCCATTCGAACGGCTGGCGACTCGACGAGGTGGTCCCGGCGGCCGAGCTGATCGAAACGATGACGGCCGTCTGGCCGGCCGAGCCGGTCGACGCCCAGTACCGCGGCGAGGTCGCCGGCCGCTGGCGGTTCCGCGATGGGGGCGGAGAGTTCGGCATCATCTCGTCGGTCACGCGACCGTTCTGCCGGGATTGCACCCGCGCCCGCCTGTCCGCCGACGGCAAGCTCTACACCTGCCTGTTCGCCGTGGCCGGGCGTGATGTCCGGGCCGTGCTGCGCGATGGCTCATCCGACGAGGAGCTCCTGGCCTTCCTTGCCGACACGTGGCGGGTCCGCGACGACCGCTACTCGGAGCTGCGCGCGGGCTCGACGTCCGATCTGCCGAAGATCGAGATGTTCGCGATGGGCGGCTGACGGCCGCTATCCACAGGGTTATCCACACCTCGACCACAGCCCCTGGTTTCCCGTGGACAGCGCTCGCGAGATCGGTTCGATGTTCGTGGATAAGCGCGTTGACCGTCCCGAGAGCCGCCCGATACCGTAGGTCGTGCCCGAAGGGGCCGACAGGACCGCAGGAACCCGAGATCACATCAAGGACCTTCGTTCCGCCGCCGGTCGCTTCGGGCGCTTCGTTGCCCGGGGTCGCGCGGCCGTCTCACCACGGCCCGTCCCAGGGAAGCGCCCGGCGGGACGTGATCGGCATCCCGGTGTCGATACTTCCGTCGGGCGCAGCGAAGCCCCTCCCGAGCCCGGCCCGACGGCGACGCCGTCCTGTCATGCTGGACGCCCGCTCGGAGCTCCCCATGTCGGACCGCGCCCAGACGACCGCCGACCGCAGCAGCCCCATCCCGCCGATCGCCCAGCCGGGCCGGATCGACGCGCTCGTCGGCGCGGTCCGCCAGCACACGGATCTCCGTCCCGAGGTCGGCATCGTGCTGGGCTCCGGGCTGGGTGGGCTGGCCGACGACCTCGACGACGCGCTGGCGATCTCGTTCGATCGCCTGCCCGGCTGGCCGGCCGCGACGGCGCCCGGGCATGTCGGCCGGCTGCTGTTCGGCACCCTTGGCGGTCGACCCATCGCGATGCTCCAGGGCCGCTTCCACCTGTACGAGGGCAACGATCCGGGGCTCGTCGTGCAGCCCATCCTGCTTTTCCGCGCCCTCGGCGCGAGGGTCGTGGTGCTGACCAACGCGGCGGGCGGGCTGGACCCGTCGTACGGACCCGGCACGCTGATGATCATGCGCGACCACATCAACCTCACCGGTCGTTCGCCGCTCATCGGGCCGAATGCCGACGATCTCGGCCCACGGTTCCCCGACATGACCGACGCCTGGAGCCCACGCCTGCGGGTCCAGCTGCGAGCCGCGGCCGCGGCCGAGGACGTCGTCATGCAGGAGGGCGTGTACATCGGGCTGACCGGACCCGCCTACGAGACCCCGGCCGAGGTCCGGATGCTGGCCGGGCTCGGTGGCGACGCCGTGGGGATGTCGACCGTCCTCGAATGCATCGCCGCGCGCTGGGCCGGCCTCGAGGTGTGTGGCGTGTCGCTCGTCACGAACGCGGGAGCCGGGTACAGCGGGCAGCCGCTGACCCACGAGGAGGTCCTCGAAGCCGGTGCCGAGGCCGGCCCGCGGCTCGCCCGCGTCATCCGCCGGTTCGTCACGGACCTGTCCGCCGGCTGATCGGGGTGCCGAGTTGACGGAGGTGCGGCTGGTGCAGGGCGACATCACCCGCGTCGAGGCGTGCGCCATCGTCAACGCGGCGAATCGCTCCCTGGCCGGAGGGAGCGGGGTCGACGGGGCGATCCACCGCGTCGGCGGACGAACCATCATGGCCGACCTCCAGCAGCGCTACGGCCGTGGCCGGCACTGCCCGACCGGGAGTGCCGTGGTCAGTACGGCCGGGGACCTGCCGGCCAGCGTGGTCATCCACGCCGTGGGCCCGGTCTGGCGTGGCGGCACGGCCGGCGAGCCGGAGGCACTGGCCAGCGCCTACCGGACCTCGCTCGATCTCGCCCTGCAGGAGGGCTGTCGGTCAGTTGCGCTGCCGTCGATCTCGACCGGGGCGTATGGCTATCCGCTCGACGCCGCGGCCGCGATCGCGCTGGGCACGGTGGACGCCTGGGTCGCCGCGCATCCGGGGGCCCTCGACACCGTCACCTTCGTCCTTTTCTCGGTGGCGACGCTGCAGACGTTCGAGCGCGCCCGCGCGGCGGACGGATGACACGCCGCCCGATCGACGCTCCCGTCCTCGGCCGGCGCGCCCTGAACCGGACGCTGCTCGCCCGTCAGCTGCTGCTCGAGCGCGTCGACCGTCCGGTCCCGGACGTGATCGAGTATCTCGTCGGCCTCCAGGCGCAAGAGCCGCCCGACCCGTACGTCGCGCTGTGGACCCGCATCGAGGGGTTCGATCCGCTCGCGCTGAGCCGCCTGATCGAGGAGCGTGGCGCGGTCCGCATGGGCCACCTCCGAGGCACGCTGCACCTCGTCACGGCGCGTGATGCGCTGGCCCAGTACCCGCTCATCGCCGACGTCCTGGCGCGCATGTGGCGGAGCAGCCCGTTCGCGAAGCGCCTCGTCGGAGTCGATCTGCAACCGGTCCTCGCGCGCGCACGCGCGGTGCTGGAGGAGCGGCCGCGGACCCCGTCGGAGCTCGGCGCGGTCCTCGGCCAGGCGTGGCCGGACCTCGACGCCACGTCGTTGGCCTACGCGGCGCGGTTCCTGCTACCCCTCGTCCAGGTGCCGCCGCGCGGTCTGTGGCGACGGTCGGGGCGACCGACGAACACGACCGCCGAGGCGTGGCTCGGGGCGCAGATGACCGACCGCCCGAGCGTCGACGACCTCCTCGTGCGCTATCTCGCGGTGTTCGGCCCCGCGACGGTCGGCGACATGCGCGTGTGGTCGTCGCTGACCGGGCTGCGCGAGGTCGTGGATCGCCTCCGGCCGCGCCTGCGGACGTTCCGCGACGAGGCCGGCCGCGAGCTGTTCGACGTGCCGGATGGCGTGATCGCCGACGCGGGCCTTCCGGCGCCGATCCGGTTCCTGCCGCAATACGACAACGTGTTCCTGGCGCACGACGACCGGTCGCGCATCCTGAGCGACGGCGTCTCGGTGCCCGAGCTCGCCTGGAGGGGCGGCGTTCTCGTCGACGGGTTCGTCGCTGCGGCCTGGCGGATCGAGCGCGAGCGGCGGCGTGCCACGATGACCGTGACCCTGGCGCAGCCGGCGAGCGCCCAGCAGCGCGACGACATCGAGGCGGAAGCGGTTCGGCTGCTCTCGTTCGTCGCGGCCGGCGCCGAGCCCCGGGAGGTCACGCTGGTCCACGCGGGTTGACGTCCGAGCCCTGGTCGGCCGAGAGCCAGCAGGGCTGACGCCCGCCCCGATCAGGCCTGCGGCAGCTCCCGCCCGGCGGCGCGGGCGGCCGCCGCCTTGTCGGCCCAGGCACCCAGGACGTTGTCCTTGTGCGGCCGGATCGGGCAGTGCTCGTCCTTGTTGCCGAACTCGTCGCAATAGCCGAGGGGCACGCACTTCGGCGCCAGGAACGACCCGAGGAACGGCGACACACCGAAGATCTGCTGGCGGATGAGTTGGAACAGCCGTCGGATCTCCCACTGGGCCATCGTGCACAGGCGCAGCCCCGACATGTGGATGAGGGCCCGCAGGTTGGCGGTCATGACCAGGTTGGTGCGGGTCGCATTGGGGAAGACGAAGCGGGCGTCCTCGCCGGGCAGGCCGGACTCGACCATCTCGCCGTACAGGTCGAGCGCGCCGCTGACCTGCTGCTCGTAGCGCTCCTTGAGCGCGGCATCGCCCTCGGCGATCGAGTGGGGCAGCATCGTCGCCGCACCCTTGAACTTGACGTAGCGCTGGCTCTGCTGGTCGAACGCGACGCCCGCGCGGTGCCGGACGAGCTGGTGGGACAGCGTCCGCGACACGCCGGTGATGCCGAACGTGAAGACGATGTGCTCGATCGTCGAGCCGTGGCCGGATTCGATGACCGACGCGATGAGCTTCTGCATCTTGGCCGGGTCGAATTCGCCGTCGACCGACTTGCGGAAGATCTCCTCGGGCGGCATCTCGGAGTAGCACGTGCGACACGCGGTGTAGATGATCGGGACGTAGAACTTCTCGACGATCTCGCGGTCGGGGAAGAGCAGCGTCGCCGTCATCCCGAGTTCACGCCGCCCCGGATTCTTGGGGATCCCCGACTTCGGACGAGGGGCTGGCGTCGGCTCTGCGGTCATCGACGGCCAGTCTAGCCGAGCGACACTGCGGCCGCCGTCACGTCGTCGGCGGTCCCCAGCGCGTACCGGACGATCTCGTCGAGCGACATCGCGGCGCCCTCGGCGGAGCGAGCATCGAGCTCCTCGGGTGTCATGGCGGCGCGTGGCGTCTGCACACCGAAGAGCCGATCCATCTGCTCGACGTAGTCGGCGAGCTCCGTACCGGTCCGCTGCTGGAGCTGTCGCGCGGCGCCCCACAACCGACCGGCCCGCTCGAGGTCGCCCAGGCCCGTCGCGACGATGGCCAGGTCGTCGAGGGTGAGGATCACACCGGACACGTCGCCTGCCTCATGGAAGCGTCGCAGGGCCTCGCGGGACAGGGTCATCGCCTCGGCCCACTGTCGCTGGCCCGTCATCGACAGCCCGAGCATGTGCAGCGACCACCCTTCCATGGTCCGATCACCGGCGGCCCGATGCAGGTCGAGGGCCCTCCGATACCAGGGCTCGGCGCTCGCGGCGTCGCCGACGAAGTAGTGGAAGCTCGCGAGGCCCCAGATCACGTTCGCCTCGCCGCGCGCGTCACCGATCTCCCGATACAGCGCCAGCGCCTCATCGAGCTTCGCCTGTCCCGCTGCGACGCTGCCGGGGGCGGTCCCACCGCGCATCACCTCGACGACGTCGGCATACGACTGGTTGAAGAGCGCGTTGGCGATCTCACCCTTGTCGCCCAGCTCGCGCCAGATCGCGAGGGCCTCGTCGTACCACCGTCGTGTGGCGGCCTCGTCCGACTGCCAGTACGCGATCCCGCCGGCGGCTTCGGCGAACCGGGCCAGATCGACCGGCTCGAGGTCCCAGCCGAGCGCCGCCACCGCGTCGACCCGGGCGCGCGCCTCGTTGAGGTAGCCGCGTTGCTGCCAGAATCGCCACAGCGCGAACGTCAGACGCACCGCGAGGGCGGGATCCGGCCGGGCGACGGCCCAGTCCAGGGCGGCCCGGAGATTGTCGCGCTCGCGCTCGAGTCGCTCGAGCCACGACCGCTGATCGGTCCCGGACAACTCGGTCGAGGCGCGCTGCGCGAGCGTGAGCATCGCCGCCGCGTGGCGGGCACCGATCGCCTCGGCCTCGCCCCCGACGGCCAGCATCTCGGCGGCGTACTCGCGGATCGTCTCGAGCATCGCGAACCGCGGGTCGCTGCTCGTCTCGTCCATCCGGACGAGACTCTGGTCGACGAGCTCGCCGACACGCTCGACGACGTCGCCCCCGATGTCGTCGGCCGGGCCGCACACGGCTTCAGCGATCTCGAGCTCGAAGCCGCCGCGGAAGACCGACAGCCGCTCCATCAGCCGACGCGACCCCGCCTCGAGCAGGTCGTAGCTCCAGCCGATCGCGCCCCGCAGCGTCTGCTGCCGCTCGGGCAGGTCACGCGAGCCGGCGCTGAGCAGGTCGAGGTGATGCTCCAGCCGGCCGAGGATCTGGTCAGGTGTCAGGAGCTTGACCCGGGCGGCGGCGAGCTCGATCGCCAGGGGCATGCCGTGGAGCCGCCCGGCGATGCCGGCGACCGCCGGGGCATTGGCCGCGCTCAGCGAGAATCCCGGCCGGACCGCCGAGGCGCGTGTGACGAAGAGGCGCACCGCCTCGAACTCGCCCAACGCATCGAGGTCGAGCTCGCGCTGGCCCTTCGACAGGTTGAGGCGTTCCACGGTCGACAGCTGGCTCGGGTCGGGTGGGGCGGGTAGACCCGGGACCGGGTACTCCTGCTCGCCCGAGACCCGCAGCGGGATCCGGGTCGTGACCAGACACGTCACGTGCGGGCAGCGCCGCAGCAGGTCGGCGATCTCCGGGCCGGCGGCGCTGACCTGCTCGAAGTTGTCGAGCACGAGCAGCACGTGGCGTTCGGCGATCTCGCCCACGAGCCGGTCGATCGCGGACCGGGCCTGGTTGTCGGCCAGGCCGAGGGTCCGCGCGATGGTCGGCACGACCAGTGCCGGATCGCGGACCGCGTCGAGCGCCACGAACCACACGCCGTCGGGGAAGTCCTCGGACGCGGCAGCGGCGACCTGGAGCGCGAGGCGCGTCTTGCCGGTACCACCCGGTCCGGTGAGCGTCAGCAGCCGCGTTCCGGCGAGCAGCTCACCCGTCTCGGTCAGCTCGCGTTCTCGCCCGACGAAGGTCGTGAGCTGGGTCGGCAGGTTGTTGGGCCGGGCGTCGAGCGAGCGCAGCGCCGGGAACGTGTCCGGCAGCCCGTCGATGACGAGCTGGACGAGGCGCTCGGGCTCGCGCAGGTCCTTGAGCCGGTGCGCCCCGAGGTCGCGCAGCGTCACCCCGTCGGGCAGGGCATCGGCGACCAGCCCGCGGGTCGCATCGCTCAACAGCACCTGGCCACCGTGGGCCACGGACGCGATCCGGGCTGTGCGGTTGATGTCGTAGCCGATCACGTCCTGGCCGACGGATTCGATCTCACCGGTGTGCAGGCCCATCCGGACGTGGAGCTCGGCCCCAGCCGGCCACGCTTCGCCGTCGATGGCCCGCTGGGCGGCGACCGCGGCAGACACGGCATCGAGCGCGCGGCGGAACAGCACGAAGAACGAATCGCCTTCGGTCGACTGCTCGTAGCCATCGTGGGCCGCAAAGGCGTCGCGGAGGAGGGCCCGGTGACGCTCGCGCACGGCCCGGTACGGCCCGGTGCCGAGGGCCAGCTCGATGCGCGTCGACCCCTCGATGTCGCTGAACAGGCAGGTCACGGTGCCCGTCGGCGGTCCGTGGTCCCCAGGCATCGCCGTGGTCGGCCGGCCCGTCAGTGTCGGTGGGCTTCGGTCAGGCCGCGCAGCCGCGTGGCGAGCCCACGAAGGATCGCCAGCGCCACCGCCGGCTGCTCCCGCACGACGGCCTCGAAATCCCAGCTGGCGAGCGCGAGGCAGACCGTCGGCTCATCGGCGATGACCTGGGCGACGCGCGGCAGGCCGTCGAGCACGGACAGCTCGCCGAAGAAGTCGCCGGGGCCGATATGGGCGATGGTCCGGCCGTCGCGGACGACACGCACGCGGCCGCTCGCGACCAGGAAGAAGCCCGTGCCCACCTCGCCCTGCCGGGCGATCACGTGGTCCTTCGCGAAGTCGACTTCGACGACCCGCTGGGCGATCGTCGCGATGCCCTCCGGGTCGACGCCGTCGAGCAGCGGTGCCTGTGCGAGGAGCTCGGTCCGGCGGTCGTGGGTGAGGGTCATGACGTCTCCATGATGGTCCTCGTGATGCTGCGCCGCACGGCGCCGGAGCGTCAAGGTCGGCCGATCCGACCGTGCTGCCCGCTCGCCTTTCGCGGAGGACGCGCGCGTGGCACGATGCGCCCATGGCCGACCGGGACGAGCTGCTCGACGCGATCGCGGGGTTCGGGCTGTTCGCCGACCTGACGACCCCGCAGCTCGAAGCCATCATCCATATCTTCGACGAGCGCATGTTCGCCGACGGCGAGACGATCATCCACCAGGGACTGTCGGGCTCGGCGTTCTTCGTCATCGTCGATGGCGAGGCGCTCGTACAGGTCGATGGGGAGGAGCGGGCCCGCCTCGGTCGCGGCGAGTTCTTCGGCGAGGTGTCGATCCTGCTCGGCGTGTCGGCGATCGCCGACGTCACGGCCGCACGGCAGATGCGTTGCCTGGTGCTGCCCGGTCCGCAGGTCGAGCCGTTCCTCGTCAGCCACCCCAAGGTCATGTTCCGGATGCTCCAGGCGCAGGCCCGCCGGCTTCGGGCGGCGAACCGATGGGGGAGCTGACGAGCGCCAGCCGGCCGTTCCCGCCGGGCGCGTATCCGGTCGTCGTGATCGGGTCCGGGCCGGGTGGCCTGCAGGTGTCGTATGCGCTCCGGCGGCTGGGCGTCCGCCACGCCGTCATCTCGGAGGATGCGGCGCCCGGCGGGATGTTCCGGCGCTGGCCCCATTTCCAGCGCCTCCTGTCGTGGACGAAGCCCCACGCGCCCGCCCCGCGCGGCTCGCGCGCCTACGAGCGCTACGACTGGAACAGCCTGCTGGCCGACGAGCCCGACGCGCGAGCGCTGCAACCTGAGCTGATGGACGGCACGTCCTACTTCCCGTCCCGTCCGGAGATGGAGGCGAACCTCGGCCGGTTCGCCGAGCGGGCCGCCCTCGAGGTCCGCTACAGCTGCCGCTGGACAGGCACCCGGCGGGTCGAGGACGCCGACGGCGAGGGCTTCATCGTGACCACCACCGACGGCGAGTACCGGGCGACGGCGCTCGTCATCGCGGTCGGGGTCGCCCAGCCGTTCTCCCCGCCTGGGATCGGGATGGAGCTTACCCACCACTACGCCCAGGTCCGCCCGGCCGAGACCTACGCGGGCCGCCGCGTGCTGATCATCGGCAAGCAGAACTCCGGCTTCGAGCTGGCCAACGGGCTGCTGCCGTGGGCGCGCGAGATCGTGCTGGCCTCGCCGTCCCCGGCCAAGCTGTCGGTGCAGACCCGCTCGCTCGCCGGCGTCCGGGCCCGCTACGTCCAGCCCTATGAGGACCATGCCCTGGGCGGCGGAGTCGCGATCCTCGACGCGGCACTCGACCGGATCGAACGGGTCGACGGCGGCGACGGCAGCCTGACCGTGCGTCTGCGCCGGACCGACACCAGCGCCGAGCTCGACCTGGACGTCGACGATGTCATCTCGGCGACCGGCTTCGTGACGCCGATCCTCGACCTGCCGGACATCGGCTGCTCGGTGTCGGGCCGCAGCCGGCTGCCGCTCATCAGCTCGTGGTGGGAGAGCACGACCCTGCCGGGCGTCTATTTCGCGGGCACGATCGGCCAGGCCGCCAAGGGCCTCGTCAAGCACGGCGTGCCGGCCAATTCCGGCGCCGTCCATGGCGCTCGCTACAACGCGACGGTGCTGGCGCGCCGGATGGCGACGGTCCGCTTCGGGATCGACCAGCCGCGCCCGGCCGTGGCCCCGGACCGGCTTGTATCGACGATCGCCGGCGAGCTGGCCGAAGCGCCCGAGCTGTGGCACCAGCGCGCCTACCTCGCCCGCGTCTTCACCGTCGACCCGGCGGCTGGCATCGTCGACGACGGGGTCCAGCCGCTGACCCACTTCCTGGACGCGGGTGGTCACGACGCGGTCGCCGTCACGCTCGAGGCGGACGGCACCGGGGCGATCTATCCGGTGCTGTACACGCGGGTCGGCGGCGAGATCCGCGAGCGCAACCTGGAGCCGGATCCCCTGCTGCGCTACGACGGACCGGACGCGCAGCGGCAGATCGCCGCGATCGTCGCCGACAGCCTGCCCGGGGTCGCGGTCACCACTTGAGCCGCCCTGCCTCAGGCCAGCCGGGCGAGCCGCTCCGCGGCAGCTTCCAGCGTCTCGCGCCGCTTCGGAAAGGCGAACCGCAGCTTGGTCCGGCCGAGCTCCGGCCGCGAGAAGAACGACGAACCGGGCACGGCCGCGACACCCGGATCCCGGATCAGCCGGTGAGCGAAGGCGACGTCATCCTCGTCGGGTCGGGTGAGGTCCCGGATATCGGTCATGACGTAGTACGCACCGGCCGGCTCATGGATGCGGAAGCCGGCGGCACGCAGCGCCGGCACGATGAGGTCGCGCCGCTCGCGATAGCCGTCGACGAGGTCGCGGTAGTAGGTCTCCGGGAAGTCCAGCGCCGTCGTCGCGGCGGCCTGCAGCGGGGCGGCGGCACCGACGGTCAGGAAGTCGTGGACCCGGCGGATGCCCACGGACAGCTCGGGCGAGGCGATCGCCCAGCCGATGCGCCAACCCGTGACCGAGTACGTCTTCGACATCGAGTGGATGCTTACGGTCCGCTCGGCCATGCCGGGTAGCGTCGCGAGCGGCACGTGCTCGCCCTCGAAGACCAGGTGCTCGTAGATGTCGTCGGTCAGGGCGATGACGTCATGCTCGATGCACAGCGCCGCGATCTGCTCGAGCTCGGCCCGGCTGAACACCTTGCCCGTCGGGTTGTGGGGCGAGTTGACGACGATCGCGCGGGTACGCGGCCCGAACGCCCGGCGCAGCTCGTCCGGGTCGATCGACCAGTCGGGTTCGTGCAGGGTCACGTAGCGCGGGACGGCGTCGGCCAGGATCGCGTCCGGACCGTAGTTCTCGTAGTACGGCTCGAAGATGACGACCTCGTCGCCGGCGTCGAGCAGGCCGAGCATCGCGGCGATCATCGCCTCGGTCGCGCCGCAGGTGACCGTGATCTGGGTTTCCGGGTCGATCCGGCCGAAGCCGGGGAAATGGCGGGCCGTCGACTCGGCGATCGCATCGCGCAGCGGCTTCGAACCCCAGGTGATGGCGTACTGGTTGATGTCGGCATCGACCGCCTCGGCCACCGCTCGCTTCAATTCCGGCGGACAGGCGAAGTCGGGAAAGCCCTGGGCCAGGCTGACCGCCCCGTGCGCGACGGCGACCCGGTTCATCTCGCGGATGACCGACTCCGTGAACGACTCGGCCTTCCGGCTGATGTGACGCACGGGCCGAGTCTAGCGAGCGGCCGGGTGCCCGGTCAGCGCCCGATCGACCCCTGGAAGAACGCCACCAGCCGCGCTTCGTAGCCAACCGGGTCGATGCCCATCGCCGCGGCGTGCCCGGCGTCCGGCACGATCCACGACTCGACGTCGACGCCGGCCGACTCCGCTGCGGCGATCAGGGCGTACGCGAAGTCGACGCTGAGCCGGTCGTCCTCCGTGCCGTGCGTGATGAACAGGGGGCGATCGGCCATCTTCCCGACGGCGTCCAGCGGGCTCCTCGCGGTCAGGTCGTCACCGCTCAGCAGCCGCGCCATCGTGACCCCGCCGATGTCGAGGATCTGCGGGTAGCCGTTGCGCTCGAGCTCGGCCCGGATCGTGACGCGGATGTCGCCGTAGCTCGAGTCCTCCCACGTGGCCGCCACGCGCGGTTCCTCGCCGCTGGCGATGAGCACCGTGGCGGCACCCAGCGAGATCCCGAGCAGGCCGATGCGCTCGGCCGGGACCGCCTGGACCGCCTGCAGCCAGTCCCACGCCCCGAGGGCGTCTCGATACTCCTCGGTGCCGCCCGCGTAGCGGCCGTCCTCGCGCGTCGAGTCGCCGTGGTCGCGCAGGTCGATGAGCAGCACCGACAGCCCGTTCCGGTACAGCATCCCGGCCGGCAGGAGCACCGCGTGATCGCGCTTGCAGGCGGTATGCCCGTGCACCACCACGACCGCCGGCGCGCTTGCGTCGGCGGCCGGGATCCACCAGCCGCTGATCGTGATGCCCGGGTCGCGACTCGGGAAGTCGACCACCTCCGGGCTCGGCATCGCGTAGTCCGCGGGATCGACCGCGGCAGACGGGAACGCGAACCCCGTCGGGTCGTTGTCGGCCCACTCGGCGTGACAACCGCCTTCGACCTTCGTGAGGCGGTCCCAGACGACGGCGCTCGCGGCCCCATACCCGAGGACGACGACCGCGGCGATGCCGACGAGCACGATCCGGACGGGGCGACGCATCGACGGACCGTACTCCGCCGGCGTCACACGAGACGACGCGGGATGGTCTCGGCCCAGTCGCGCTCGAAGAACCGGGCACCGTCGACGTCGACCTCGAGGCGGACGGTCAGTCGGAACGACGCGACATCGCTGGTCTGACGGGACTGCGCCCGGATCACGATCGGCGTCAGGGGGCCGTTCGGACCCGCCTCGCGTTCCTGCCAGCGGTAGACGACGTCCGCATCGAGTTCGGCGCGGGCCGGATCGTCGTCCCAAGCCGTCATCCGCAGGGTCTCAGCCGCATACAGGCGCCGACCGTCCGGGACGACGTCCTCGCCGCCGTCGTGGACCACGACGGTGACCGACCCCGCCAGGAGGTCCTCCTCGATCCGCCAGGCCGGGTCGTCATGGACGGCATCACCCCGGCCGTCGGCGGCTGCCGTGGCGGGCCAGCCGAGGTCCGGTGGCTCCGTTCGGAACGTCGGCACGGGCACGTCGCCGTCGGCGCCGGCCGGCGGGATGACCGGGAGCTCGAGGCGTGACGGGGTGCCCTGCCCACGATGGACCTGGAGCGTCGCGGCGTAGGGCGACGGCCAGAGCACCGGCCACAAGGACGACGCGAGCGCGACGCGGAGGCGGTGCCCCGGGGACCATCGGTAGCCGGCGGTCCGCAGCGGGACGCGAACCTCCTCGACCGCCCCCGGGCTCAGGGGTTCGGGTGCGGCGTGCGAGCGGCGATGCGTCAGGTTGAGGACGCCGGCGCTGACCAGGGCCGACGTGCCATCGGGGGCAACGTCCGAGAGGCGGACCGACAGCGTCGCGATCGGCACGTCGACCTCGATCACCACCACGACCTCGGGCACGCCGAGGACCTGGAGCGGCTCGGTCAACGGCGCTGACGTGTACGTCGGGCCGGCGCTCTCGTCCGGCCGCAGGTCGCGGGCCAACCCGTTCGGTGGCCCGCCGGCACCCCACGACAGGGCGCCCCGGGTCCCCGTCGTCGGTCGATGGCGGAACGAAGTCAGTCCCCGGTCGTGGACGCCTCGCCGTCCAGGAGCTGGCCCTCCCCCAGCCACCACGACCGCGTCGTCGTCGAAGGATGCGGATAGGCGGCGGCGGCGCGCCAGCGACCGGGCAGCGACGTCGGGAACGGCACCGGCTCCGCGTACCCGTGCTCGAACCAGACGACCGGCGGTTCGCCGTCCCAGCCGTTGTCGACGCCGCGCAGGTGGCGGTCGAAGAACCGCGCGATCTCGTGGAGCTCGTCGAGATTGGGTGCCGGGGTCGCCGAATGCGGCCACGAGTGCACCCAGTTGCCGACCAACGTGTGCGAGGGCGCCCGGCAACGGGCCTGCATCCGGAACGCCGGATCGACGTAGGAGTCGTGCCAGCCGCCGATGTTGAAGATGGCCGCCTCGATGGCGTCGTAGTCGGGCGCGAGCGAACCCTGCCGCCAGTACGGGCCGTCGGTCTGCTCACGCAGCCAAGCGAACAGCCAGGGTGGCGTGACGTCGAGACGCGCGCGCCACTCGTCGCGCCAGAGCTCGCCGCGGAACATCGCGTCGGGCGGCATGGCATTCATGGCGACCTGGCTGACCGCGTACTGCGAGAGCTCGCTCACGGTCACGCAGCCACCGCGGTAGTGGACGTCGTCGAGGTAGCGGTCGTCGGTCGCCATGACCGGAACGATGGCCTTGAGATGCGGCGGCCGCAGGGCGGCGACCTGGATGGCGGTGAAGCCGCCGTACGAGATACCCCACATGCCGACCGAGCCGCTGCACCACGGCTGTGCCGCGAGCCACTCGACCGCCTCGTAGCCGTCGCGCGTCTCGTCGGCGGTGTACTCGTCGAGCGCGACCCCGTCGGACGAGCCGGTCCCGCGCACGTCGACCCGGCACAACGCGAAGCCCCGGGCGGCGAACCACTGGCCGCGCGTCATGTCGCTCGCCCGTCGCCAGTTGTCCTTGCCGTACGGGATCATCTCGAGGATCGCCGGGAAGCGCTGGCCCGGTTCATCTCCTGTCGGGCGTGGCCGCCAGATGTTCGCGGACAGCTCCACGCCGTCGCGCATCGGGATCCGCGCGTCCCACGCCACGTCCACGTCATGGCGCGGCTGCCGGGCGCCGGTCGGGCCGTCGGTCATCCGGGCGAGTCTAGGGGCGCGAGCCAGGCAGGCCGACGACGGCGCCCGCGCCATGCGACGATGCCGGCATGCGAGGCCGTCGCTTCGTCCGTCGATCCCGGCGGGTCGCCTACGAGAACCCGTGGATCACCGTCTGGCACGACGAGGTCACCCGGCCGGACGGCAGCCCGGGGATCTACGGCGTCGTCCATTTCGCCAACCTGGCGGCCGGGGTGGTCGCCATCGACGACGAGGATCGGGTCGTGCTGGTCGGCCAGCACCGCTACACGCTCGACGTGGACTCGTGGGAGATCCCGGAAGGCGGCGTGCCGCGCCGGCGAGACCGCGCTCGAGGGCATCCAGCGCGAGCTGCGCGAGGAGACCGGGCTCGAGGCCGATCAGTGGCGCGAGCTGTGCCGGCTCGACCTGTCCAACTCGGTCACGGACGAGCGCGCCGTCCTGTTCGTCGCGACCGGGCTGCGGCACGGCGACGCCAGCCCGGAACCGCACCGAGTCGCTCGAGGTCCGCTGGGTGCCGTTCGACGAGGCGCTCGCGATGACGCCGGCGGGCGGATCACCGATGCGATGAGCGTCGTCGCCGCTCCAGCGGCTCGCCCTCGAACGCACGCGGGTGCGGGTGCCATGAGCCGGCGCGACTGGGATGTCATCGTCGTCGGCCTCGGGGCGTTCGGCTCGGCGGCCGCCTACTGGGCTCGACCCGGCCGGGCGTCCGCGTGCTCGGCCTCGAGCGATTCGAGCTCGGCCATGCCAACGGCGCCTCGGCCGACCACAGCCGGATCATCCGGCTGTCCTACCACCGCCCGACTACGTCCGCCTCGCCAAGCGCGCGTACGACGACCTGGGCCGAGGTCGAGGCCGAGGCCGGCGAGCGGATCGTGACCGTCACCGGCGGCCTCGACCTGTGGCCCGCCGACGCGGCCATCCCGCAGACGGACTACACCGACAGCCTCGCCGCCGAGGGCGTGCCGTTCGAGCTGCTCGATGCCGCCGAGATCATGCGCCGCTGGCCGCAGTGGCGCCTCGACGACGACGTGACCGGCGATGTGGCAGGCGCAGGGCGGCCTGGCCGACCCGTATCAAGGGCAACGCCGCCCACCGCCGGCTGGCGCAGGCGCGCGCGGCGCGACGCTGATCGCGACGCACGCCCCGGTCGACTGCGATCCGCGACGGCGGTGGCGGCGATTACGAGGTCGACGCCGGCGGCGTCACGTACGGCAGCGCGGCGGGTCGTCCTCGCGGCCGACGCCTGGACGAACGAGCTGCTCGCGCGCTTCGACCGGCGGCTGCCGCTGACGGTCACCAAGGAGCAGGTGACGTACTTCGCGTGCCCGCGACCCGGCGGCCTTCGCCCCGGACCGCTTCCCGGTCTGGATCTGGATGGACGACCCGTCGCTTCTACGGGTTCCCGACCTACGGCGAGGCCGGCCCCAAGGCCGCCCAGGACTGCGGCGGCGAGCCGGTCGACCCGGCGACCCGGACCTTCGAGCGCGGACGAGGCCGCCTACGCCCGCGTGACCCGGTTCCTGAGCGACCATCTGCCGGGCGCGCGTCGGACCGGACATCTACACGAAGACCTGCCTCTACACCTGACGCCGGACCGCGACTTCGTGGTCGACCGGCTGCCCGACGCGCCCGGCGTCGTGGTCGGCCTCGGCGCGGCCCACGGTTTCAAGTTCGCGTCGGTGATGGGCCGGATCCTCGTCGAGCTGGCGCTCGACGGGCCGCTCGCCGTCGGACGGCGACCTCGGCCGCTTCCGCATCGATCGCCCGATCCTGCTCGATGCCGATCCGCCATTGACCTCGATGGTGTGAGGTCGGCGCGGGCACCCCGAGGCGCACATCGCGAACCCGATGTTGCGCGCCACCGGGCCCTGTGCCAAGGTACCGCCCACTCGACGGAGCCTGTGCCCGGAGAGACCACGCCGCGACCCGGGGTGGACGGGTCGCCTGGAGGAGCTATCCGATGCGATCGTCCCTGACGCGCACGCCTGATCCGCGTGCTCGCCGCGGCCGGCCTGACCGCCTCGCTCATCCTGCCGGCTGCCGTGCCGGCGACCGCAGCGGGTGAGGTCGATCCGCGTCGGGACGACGCAGGACCTCGATTCGATGAATCCGTACCAGACCGTGCTGGTCGTCCGGATTCGAGGCGTTCACGCTCAACTACGACCTGCTCGTGAACTTCGGCGCGGACCTGGAGCCAGTTCCCGGGTTCGCCGAGTCGTGGTCGCAATCGGATGACGGCCTGGTCGTGGACCTTCAAGATCCGCGACGGCATGCAGTGGTCCGATGGGGAGCCGGCGACCTCGGAAGACGCGCGCTGGACGCTCCAGCTGATCCTCGATGCGATCGGTGGCGAGGACGGATTCCTGGGCGCCGGCTACCTCGACCCCTACGTCTCGAACGCGGGGGTGACCAAGGTCGAGGCACCCGACCCGAGCACGCTCGTCGTGACCACCGACCGGCCCAACGACCAGGTCCTCAAGATGTACGTCCCGATCGTGCCCAAGCACATCTGGGAGAGCGTCACCCCGGCCACGATGTCGGACTTCACGAACGACGCCCCGGTCGTCGGGCTCCGGCCCGTACCAGGCCGTCGAGTGGGAGACCGGGCAGTTCGTCCGGTTCGAGAAGAACCCGAACTACTGGAACGCATTCGACGGGGCCGGCGAGGTCGTCCTCCAGTTCTTCTCCAGCGCCGACACGATGGTCCAGGCCCTGCGCACCGGGCAGCTCGACTACGCCCACGGCGTCAATTCCGACCAGTTCGACGCGCTCAAGACCGAAGAGGACATCGTGACCGTCGACGGCACGGCCAACGGCTGGACCGAGTTCGGGTTCAACACCTACGGCACCGGCACGGGCAAGACGATCGAGGGCGGCGGGCCGTCCACGAAGGCCCTGCTCGACGTCGCCTTCCGCGACGCGATCGGCTACGCGATCGACCGCGAGCTGCTCGTGGAGCGCGTGCTCGGCGGCTACGGCGAGGTCGGCACGACGAACGTCGCCCCGTTCCAGGTGAAGTGGCACGTCGAGCCCGACAACCCCCGGACCTTCGACATCGAGATGGCCAAGCAGAAGCTCGATGCCGCCGGCTACGTCCTCCAGGGCGACCAGCGGATGGACAAGGAAGGCCAGCCGATCCAGCTCAGCATGGTCATGCCGGACTCGGAGTCGACGTATCCGGCCGCGGCCCAGTTCATCAAGGACTGGCTCGCGGAGCTCGGCATCACCGTCACCACCGACGTCTTCGACAGCGACACGCTCACGGCCATGATGCTGCCGCCCGAGGGCGGCGACCCCGTCAACAAGGCCGACTACGACCTGTTCATCTGGGCGTGGGGAGGCGACGTCGATCCGAACTCGCTGCTCGAGATCTTCACCTGCGACCAGATCGGTAGCTCGTCCGACAGCAACTACTGCAACCCGGCCTACGACGAGCTGTTCGAGAAGCAGAACGTGGCGACCTCCGAGGAGGAGCGCAAGTCCCTGCTGGCCGAGATGCAGAACCTGTTCTACGACGAAGCGCCGTACCACATCCTGTTCTACGACGCCCAGCTCGAGGCCTACCGGACGGACCGGTTCCACGGCTGGCAGAACCAGCCGACCGCGAACGGCGTGCCCCTGTTCGGCTACGGATCGCTCGGCTACACGTTGCTGCAGGTGGGTCCCGAGCCCAGCGGGGAGCCCTCGCCGGCCCGCACCGAGCGCGGGGACGAGCGGCGCCCCGGCCACGGCCGCGCCGACCACGCCGGGGACCGGGTCACCCGCGTCAGACATGACGCCGATCCTGCTCGGCGTCGGAGCGCTCGTGCTGGTCGTCGTCGGGGCGCTGGTGCTCAGCCGGCGCCGCGCGTCGGCCTCCGAGGAGGAGTAGGCGAACGAGGACCGGGCGACCGTGACATGACGGCGCGTCGAGGGGACGCCGACCGCGCGGCCACGGCTCGCGGCCGGCGGGGCTGAGCCGCCATGGGCAGTTCGTTCCTCGGGCGGCGGGTGGGTCAGGCGATCTTCACGATCGCGATGATCGTCGTCCTCAATTTCGTGCTCTTCCGGCTCATGCCGGGCTCACCCGAGCGAGCGACACTGCGCATCCCCGGCATCAGCCAGGAGGTCTATGCCGCGACCCGGGCGCGGCTGGGGCTGGACAAGCCGATCTTCCCGGACCAGCTCGTGTCGTATATCGGGGCGACCGCGCGGGGTGACCTCGGTTACTCGTACAAGTACCGCGGGCAACCCGTCTCGGATGTCATCGGCCAGCGCGTCTGGCCGACACTCATCCTGTTCGGCCTCGGTGAGGCCCTGGCGATCGCTGCCGGGCTGGCGCTCGGCGCCTACTCGGGCTGGCGTCGCGGCGGTCCGATCGACTACCTCGGCAACGGCCTGTCGCTCGATGCTGTACTCGATGCCGTACTTCCTGCTGGGCATGATCCTGCTCGTCATCCTGGCGGTCGCCCTGGGCTGGTTCCCGGTGTCCGGCATGTTCACGATCGGCGCGACGTATCCGTCGTTCGTCGACAAGCTGGCCGATTTCGGCGCGCATCTCGTGCTGCCGCTGGCGACGGTCAGCCTCGGCCTCATCGGCCAGTACTCGATCCTGATGCGCTCGTCGGTGATCGAGAC
>CAVRFH010000005.1:0-82791 GCA_963720355.1 uncultured Chloroflexia bacterium
GTCGTGGCGAGACGATGAGCACCACCGATCCGCCTCCGCTACGACGTCACCGACAGCAAGGGCGCCATGACCCTGCGCCGGGCCAGCCGCCTCTCTACCACCTCAAGGTCGGTCCGGCTTGCGCCCGCCGGCGGGTCGTGGCCATCGTCGACGAGCAGGAGGTCACGGTCGTCGCCCTCGACACCGGGGAGATCCTCTCGACCCACCGGATCGAGCCCGACATGGGCTACTGGCGCAACACACCACGACCCGATGATCACATGTGTCGCCGATATTCGCGACTCATGACAGTGGCTGGCGAGGATGATTTCGAATCCACCGACCGAGAGGTCCTGGTCGTGGCGGCCATCCCTCGACGCCGGGTCGGAGAAGGCAGCTGCCCACCGCCTCGGGTTGTCGCACTCGACGGTGAAACACCACCTCGCGAACGCGCGGTCCAGGGTGGGGGCGACGACGACTGCAGCTCGTCTGGATCCTCGCTCCGCGGTTGAGCGAGCCACAGGGCAACGCACAATCTGACCATTCGGGTCGGCCCGACAGTTCTGTCGTCGTTGGCCGGTCGTCCCAGATTGACAGCGTGGACCCGCGACGCCGGGTTCGGTGATCTCCCTTCGTCGGCGTCAGCGACTGGCCGCAGTCGTGCAGCGCCGCTCGAGCTCGCCGCGCAGCCCCATGAGGGCCAGGCGGAGCCGGCTCCGCACGGTGCGCACGGGCACCCCCGTACGGGTGGCGATCTCGGACTCCGACAGGCCGTCGAAGTAGGCCATCTCCAGCGATCGACGCTCGTCGACCGGCAGGTGCGCGAGCGCGGCAACCACCGTCGCTCCGCCGGGTTGCACCCGGACCTCGTCCCAGGTCTCGAGGCTCACCCGTCGTTCGAGCGGCCGCACGCCCTCGAGCTTGTCCGCGGGGTCGCCCGCGGCCCGGCGCCGCCGAACTGCCTCGATCGCGTGATCGTGGACCATCGTGAGCAGCCACGCTCGGGCCGTCCGGCGGTCCGGCGCGAGGGTAGCCGCGGCGCGCCAGACCCCGAGGAATGCCGCCTCGAGCGCATCTGCGGCCAGGCCATCATCCGCTGTGATGCGGCGCGCTAATCCGTACGCCGTGGATCCGTAGCGCTCGTAAAGGGCGTCCAAGGCCTCAAGGCGGCCTGCGGCCAGCCCGGCGATCAGGGCCTCGTCCGACGGTCCGGACGAGGCGCCCGGCCCGGGAGCAGGTGTGCCGCGCCGATCCGTTCTCGTAGCCTGCGTGGGCGATGGCTGGATATTCACCACCGGGTGCTCATGCGGGCCGCAGCGCGCCTCGGGAGCCGCATCTCGCGTTGACGCAACGCCCTGACGTCTGCGCTAGCTGCGCGAATAGGTGTGGCGGTGCTCCGGAGGCCGGCGTGACGTCTCACTGGCTGGCGGAGGACGCACCTTGGACGGACACGACAGGAGGCCTGGGTTTCGCGGACCTGTGCGCGGCGCTCGATGCCCTCACTGTGATCGTGGCTCACGTGCTTCCTCGTCTCGGAGCGCATGGCCCATGAGGAACAATGTCGGCGGCCAGAGACCCACGAAGATCGCGAGGCGTTCCGGCCTGTCCTTGTCCGAGTCGTCTCCTCGGCGAGGCATGAACCAGAGCGCGAGCGACGCGAGAATCGAGCCCAGCGAGGCGATGTAGAACAGGTCGGACGTCAAGCCGACCGAGCGCATGAATGAAAGCATCAATTCCTCCACCTGATGGAGGTGAAGCATGGAACTCGGGCCCACGCTTGAGCCTCAGGGTTTGCACCCCGATCCTTGCACCCGATCGACAGATCAGATAAAGGATCTCTCGCGCGCATCGTCCCGGCTGATTACCCGCGACGCGCGCCGCGGCGGGCGCGGAGAGACTGGTCAGGGGCGCTTACGTACGGGCTTATCTGGGCGCCCCACCTGTCTAGGGCTCCGTGCCTGCGTCCGGGGCGACGTCGACGTCGCTCGCTGCGTCCCGAAGGAGCATCCTGGCCTCCGCCGCCGTGAGAGCGGCCGCGACGCCCGAGTGCGTCAGATCCTGGTACGCGTCCCGGAGACGGCTGCAGGCCCGTTGCGAGGCCTCGTGCTCGAGGCTGTCGGCGGGAAGCGTAGCCGTCAGCCGCTCGGCGCGGCGCCATGCCGCCATGATCTCGGCGACCAGTTTCTGCATCAGGGTCTCGATCTGTGACATCTATCGACCTGGTGCAACCCTGGCCCGATGGTACTCGGGCAATGCAACTGGCCGAGTGCCTCGCCTGTTGGCCTGTCTTCATTCGTCACTTCTTTCGCGTCGATTCCCCTCCCGGCGCGACCGATTGAGATCGGACCGCGGACTGGCGCGGCCTGCAGGAGCTCGCCCGATGTCTCGCCGATCGACTACCCAACGTCTCGACACGGCCCGCCGGGAAGCGACGCTGGCCCGCGTTGATCTCTGCCTGGCTCCGCGATCGCGGAGGCCAGCCCCAGTAACAAGACACGTCCGGTGGGAACCCGGTGTCGGCCGCCATCGGGCCGGCGGTGCTCGACGTGATCGCCGACGAAGGACGCAGGACGATACCCGGGTCACCGGCGAGCGGCTCCTCGCGGGTTCTGCTCGGGTACGCGACCCGTCACTAGCGATCGGCGACGTGCACGGAGCGGGCCTGTTCTCAGGGCGGGAGCTGGCCGCTGGTCAGCTCGACGATCCGACCTACTTGGCAAGGATGGCCACCCTGCGGACCGAGCTCGCCATTGGCGGTGGCTTCGGGCGACAAGGTGATCGCGAAGTTGCGAGCACTGCCCCAGACGTGGGCAATGGCAACTCCCGACGGCCGCGCGGAGCTCCTAAACGCAATCTCCTCGACGATCGCGGCTTCTTTACGTGTCTGGCGAGGTCGGTTGGGTACCAGCAGCCCGGATCCGGCTTGGCGGACGGACGAAATGCCTCTGGGAGTCAGGCGCACAAGCCGGGAAGAGTCAGGCGCACAAACGACCGTTTCGCGCTCAATACGAGTGCGCCTGATTTTCAGGGACCGCCGTTCTTGCTTCACGCGGGCCTGGGGAAAACGGCTCCTCCACAAGATGTTGTGGTCGTCTTTCCTCGACACCCCACAGGTCATGGTGTTGGCTGGCGAGGAAGGATTCGAACCTTCGATCTCCTGATCCAGAGTCAGGCGCCTTACCGCTTGGCCACTCGCCACCGAGCGCCGCATTCTAGCGCACGGTCGGGCGCCGGGCCGCTGGGACCCTGACCGGTCTCTGGTACCCTGCCGCCCGTGTCGAAGGAGGGGACCGGCTTCGTCAGGCCGTCTCGAGAACGCCGCAGCCATGCACGGCCGATCGGGCGGAATGCGCCCCGGCGTGGCCCGACCGCACCGGGAACCGGCCGCTATGGGCCGGCGGTCCTCGATGCCATCTTCCCGGGGCTCGGTCATCTCGCGGTCGGTCGCCGACGGCGGGCGGCGATGTTCGCCCTGCCGATCGTCGCGATCCTGGGGTTCGTCATCACGCTGCTGGCGACGACCAGCCTGCCGCGGCTCGCCGCCACCCTGTTCGACCCGGCCGTGCTGTGGGGATTGCTGGCAGTCCAGGCGGCCCTGCTCATCTGGCGCCTGCTCGCTGTCGGGTCGAGCCTGTGGGATCCGCGGCTCGGGCCACCCGGCCGGCGCGATGCCCTGCCGATCGCCGCACTCCTCCTCGTCGCGGTCATCGTCCCGCAGGCCTACGCCGGTTACGCCACCGAGGTTGCCCGTGAGACGGCCGACGAGATCTTCACGGAACCATCTCCGACCCTGGTGGCCGGACCGATCGCCAGCGCCGAGCCCGACCCGAGCTTCCTGGCCACGGCCATCCCGAGCGCGAGCATCAGCGCCAGCCCGTCGGCGACGCCGACCGTTCCACGCGTGAACATCCTCCTCGCCGGGGTCGACGCCGGGGTCGGTCGCAACACCTACCTGACCGACACGATGATCGTCGCGTCACTCGATCCGGTCACCGAGACCGTGTCGATGGTGTCGATCCCGCGCGACATGGTCGACGTGCCGCTGCCGGACGGACGGCGGTTCAAGGGCAAGGTGAACGGTCTGGTGTCGTACGCCCGGCATCACCCGAAGCAGTTCCCCGGGTCGGACGGGACGGGATTCGACGTGCTCCGTGGGGCACTCGGCAAGCTCCTCGGGCTCGACATCCCGTATCACGCGGCCGTCAACCTCGGTGGCTTCGTGCACGTCATCGACACGCTCGGCGGCGTGGATGTCTATGTCGCGCGGGCGTTCTGCGATCCGTCCTACGACGAGTACGGGTTCACCCGCGGATTCGCGATCACCAAGGGCCGCCATCATCTCAACGGCCAGCAGGCGCTCGCGTACGCCCGCGTTCGCAAGGCCGCGGGCGAGAGCGATTTCACCCGCGCCGCCCGGCAGCAGGAGGTGCTGTCCGGCATCCGCGATCGCATGGTCCACGGCGGCTTCATCAACGACCCGATCGGGCTGCTGCGGGCCCTCGGCAAGACCGTCACGACCAACGTCCCCCGCAAGGTCCTGCCCGACATGGCCGACGCGATGGCCAAGATCGGACGCCAGGACACGTTCCGGACCGTCATCACCTCGCCGCTCGTGGCCTCTCGACGGGATGCCCGCGGCTCCATACAGGTGCCCAGCCTGCGGCGCATCGCGACGCTGAGCGAGGCGCTGTTCCCGCTCGCAGGGACGCTGCCGAACGAGAAGTACCGCGTCGGCAAGGGAGCGCCCGGGGCTCCGACGAGCTCGGGCGTCGGCGGCTGTCGACCCGCCGCGACCCCACGCCCGACGGCGAGGCCGACGCCCAAGCCGACCGCGAAACCCACGCCGACGCCGACGGCGACGCCGGATCCCACACCCGAGCCGACCCCCGAGCCGACACCGACACCGGAGCCGATGCCCTAGGGGCGTGCCGGTACGTTCGGGGGAGTGGCGGGGTCTGGACGGGGCTGGCACCCTATCCCTCGTGCGAATGCCGGACCGACGGCCGCGACTGGTCGCCCTTCTCATCGTCGCCACCCTCCTCACGGGCCTTGCGGCCACGGTTTCCGCCGCGCCGGAGCTGCCCGCATGCCGGGTCGCCGACGCCTACACCAAGTTCCGCGGGTACGCCCATTGGCACCGGTCGCTGCTCGATCCGACGTACCGGCTCACGAGCACCTACGCCCCCGGTGATCTGCGGTCGACCGCGTACGCCGGGCTCAACGGTGGGTACTCGGTCCGTCGCCACGTGATCGCGGACCTCAGGTCCATGGCCTGGGCGGCTCGGTCGGCCGGTGCGCGGCTCGTCGTCCAGTCGGCGTACCGCAGCTACGCCACGCAACGGGCGACCTTTGACTACTGGGTGCGCGTCCATGGCTATGCCGTCGCCCTCAAGGAGAGCGCCCGGGCGGGGCACAGCGAGCACCAGCTGGCCACGACCGTCGACTTCCGCGCATACGGCGGCTCGGCGCCCTGGAACTACAGCGACTGGGGCACGACCAAGGCGGGTGCCTGGCTCAAGGCCAACGCGTGGAAGTACGGCTTCATCATGTCGTACCCGAAGGGCAAGACGGCCGTCACGTGCTACCAGTACGAGCCGTGGCACTACCGCTATGTCGGGCGGGCCCGGGCCCGGCTCATCCGCGCGAGCGGATTAACGTTGCGTGAATTCCTGTGGCGAGAGCAGAATGCCTCCGTCGCCACGCCCACGCCCACACCGACGCCCACGCCCACCCCGACAGAGATCGAGGAACCGACGCCGACACCCACGGACTGACCGCGTCAGAGACGTAGCGAGATCCATGGACACCCGGTGATCCCGGAGAGCGCACCTTGACCCTGCCGACGATGATCCTTAACGCCGACGGTTCGACGGACGACGCCAACGCGGCGGCCCTCGAGCTGCTGCGGGTCTCGCTCGACGAGCTCCGGGCCCTGCCGGCCGGTGCGTTCTCGCCCGAACCGCCCGACCCCGAGGCGGATGCAGCGTTCCGCTCGGAGTGGGAGCGACAGGGCTCGCCCGACCTGGGCGGTGAGGGGACGATCCGCCGCCTCGACGGATCGACCGTGCGCGTGAAGTTCGGGATCACGCCAACCGCGGACGGGAAGTTCGTGGCGATCATGGAGCCCGTCGACGGCCCGACGGATGCACCGCCGACGGTCTACACCGCGGGTCAGATGCTGGCCGCATGGCGCGCCGCCGAGCGGCGCCTCGCCGAGATCCCGGAGGGCTCGGCCGAATGGCGCAGCGTGCATCACGAGATCGACGTCTTCCGCTCGCGGTACCACGAGCTCTTCAAGCGCTAGCGGCAACGGAGCCGCCGGAGCGCGCCGCGGGACGCTAGGCTGTCGGCCATGCCCGCCCTCCCGACGTCGTTCCGCGCCTACGTCGCCGAGCGGTCGGAAAACGCCGATGGCACGCCACGGATGGATCGCGGGATGCGCGACTTCGCGGCGTCGGATCTGCCTCCGGGCGACGTCGAGATCCGTGTCGGCTGGTCGAGCGTCAACTACAAGGACGGCCTGGCCACTCGCATCGATGGCAAGGTCGCGCGCATCAGTCCCCTGATCCCCGGCATCGACCTCGCCGGGGAGGTCGTGTCGAGCACCGATCACGCCTTCCCCGTCGGCACGAGGGTCCTCGCCCACGGCTACGACCTCGGCGTCGCCCGGCACGGTGGCTACAGCGAATACCAGCGCGTGCCGTCCGGCTGGGTCGTCCCCCTGGCCGATGGCTTCTCGGCGCGTGAGTCCATGTCGATCGGCACCGCCGGGTTCACGGCGGCCATGTCGGTCATCGCACTGGAGGACCGCGGGCTCCGACCCGGCGACGGCCCGGTCCTCGTCACGGGGGCGAGTGGCGGTGTCGGCAGCACCGCCATCGCGATCCTGTCGCAGCGCGGACACGAGGTCTGGGCAGCGACCGGCAAGGCCGACGAGGCCGACCGGCTCCGCGCCCTCGGCGCGGCCGGCATCCTCGGTCGGGACGAGGTGACGGCCGAGGGCAAGCCACTCGAATCGGAGCGCTGGGCCGGGGCCGTCGATTCCGTCGGCTCCGCGACGCTGCCCTACGTCCTGCGCACGCTGCGTACGGGTGCCGCCGTCGCATCCAGCGGCAACGCCAGCGGCCCCAAGCTCGATACCACCGTCTTCCCGTTCATCCTGCGCGGCGTCGCGTTGCTGGGCATGGATTCGGCGCAGATGCCGATCGTTCGTCGACGGGCGATCTGGGGCCGGCTGGCGACGGACCTGCGCCCACGCGCCCTCGGTGATCGGGTGAGCGAGGTGACGCTCGACACGCTCGAGGATGCTTTGGACGGCATCCTCGCCGGCGCGGCGCGCGGTCGATGGCTGGTGCGGGTCGCCGACTAGCCGATCCCACGGATCCCGGAACGGGCGGTATCGTGGCGACCCCAGCGAGGCCGGCCGCCGGCCGGCGATCACCACCAGGAGGTGCCGACATGTCCGTCGCGCGCGTGACCGAGATCAGCTCCCGATCCGAGAAGAGCTTCGAGGACGCCATCAACCAGGGCATCGATCGGGCCAACAGGACGCTCCGCAACGTCAAGGGCGCGTGGATGAAGGAACAGGCCGTCGATGTCGAGGACGGCCGGATCATCGGCTATCGCGTGAACATGCTGGTCACGTTCATCCTCGACGACTGATCGTCAGGCGACCATCATTCCGCGGCCCACGACGAGGCGGATCGCCTCGGGCTGCGTCAGGAGCGTCGGGTCCTCGTCCGGCCGGCCATCGACGAGGACGACGTCCGCGCGGCACCCGACGTCGATCCGGCCCAGGTCCTCGCGGCCGAGAGCCGCCGCGCCACCGATCGTGGCGGCGCGGATCGCCTCGGTGTTCGACAGACCCGCGCCGACGAGGCGCAGGAGCTCCTGGGCGGACGTGCCGGGCGGGCCGCTGTCGTAGCCGAGGGCCATCGTCACCCCGGCTCGCCTGGCCGTATCGACCGTGCGCATCGCCTCGTCGAGCTGTCGCTTGGCCTGCTCGACGAGGACCGGCGCGAAGTCGTCGACGAACCGTTCGGCCAGATCGTGGAACGTCGACAACGTCGGGACGAGGACGGTGCCGCGCTCCGCCATGGTGTCGAGCAGCCGCGGCTCACGGTGGAGCGCCAGGCCGTGTTCGATGGTATCGACGCCGGCCTGCAGCGCGAGACGCGTGCCCTCGAGTCCCTCGGCATGGGCCGCCACCCGCCGCCCCATCCGGTGCGCCTCGTCGACGATCGCCTGCATCTCCTCGAGCGTCATCTGCGGCGGCTCCGGGTCCTCGAGGACGACGGAGCGGGCGCCGGTCGCCATGAACTTGATGAAGTCGGCGCCCCGCTGGACCTGTTCCCGAACGGCCTTGCGCATGTCCCACGGCCCGTCGGCCTGGCGGTACATGGAGCCGAAGATGTCTCCCCCGGGCGACGTCGCGGACACGATCCGCCCGCAGGTGAGGACGCGCGGTCCCGGCACGATCCCAGTCTCGATGGCGAGCTTGAGGACGGTCGACTCGTCGTCGTAGCAGCCGACGTCTCGCACCGTCGTGAACCCCGAGCGGAGCATCCGATCCGCGGTCGCGGCCAGGATGTAGTGACCCAGGCCGGCCGGTCGAGGTGGCTCGCCGTGGCGCGCCGGCGGCGGCCCGAACCCGGGACTTCGCGAGGTGTCGGACAGGACGTGAGCGTGGGCGTCGATGAGGCCCGGCAGGGCGGTAGCGCCACTCATTTCGCGGCCACCATCGGGCGGCTGGCCGGACGCGTCGCCGATGGCCGTGATCGTGTCCGCGTCGATCGTGATCGAGCGCCGTTCGGCCGCCTCGCCCGTGGCCGGGTCGAACACGCGGACGTTCCACAGGACGGTCACGGGCCGCTCCGGACCGCCTCGAGTTCGCCTCGGATCTGGAGCAGCGCCCGCTCGATGCCACGTCTCGCGTCCTCGGCCGGGTGCTCCGGGAAGGGGTGGGTGGCGATCGCCTCGTCGAGCGTGAGCTCACCGGCCTCGACACGCTCCGCGAGCTCGGCGACAGACGCCAGCGCGGTCGCCTGGGCGTCGGCCAGAGGTCGGCCGCCGTGGTCGCCGTGGCCCGGAACGACGACGCCGCCCTCCGGTTGGATGCGCACGGCGAGCGCGGAGACCGTCGCCGGCCAGTCGAGCGGGTAGGCGTCGCCGAAGAACGGCACGTTGCCGTTCTCGATGAGGTCGCCGGCGAACATGACGTCGGTGCCCGGGACCTCGATGATGATGTCGTGGTCCGTGTGACCCCGGCCGAGGTAGCGGAGCATGACCTCGCGCCCGCCGACCTCGACCCGGGCATGCGTCGCGAACACCCGGTCGGGCGGATCGATGACGATCTCTGCGAGCTCGTCGGCGAGCGTCGGCTCCTCGACCGCGATCGTCCGCTTGCGGGCTTCGCCGGTGCGGACCATGAACCCGACGCACCGCTCGTGCCCCCAGATCGTGGCCGGCCGGAAGATGCCGTTGCCGAAGACATGGTCGAAGTGCCCGTGCGTGTCGACGACCACGCCAACCGGGGCGTCGGTGAGCTCGCGCAGGTCGGTCTGGATCTCGCGCGCCTGGGCATACGTCGAGCGGGTATCGATGACGAGCGCCTCCGCCCGACCCAGGATCACCCCGACGTTCTGGTCGTAGAAGGCGTACCGCCGGACGAAGACCTTGTCACCGATCTCGACCCAGCCATCCGACACAGCCATGCCTGATGCATCCTAGCGGCGTGATGACCTCCGAGATGGGATCCGTCGTCACGGCCGACGGCACCGAGCTGCGCACCCGGCACTGGCCGGCGGCGGAGCCGTGGGCGGCCATGCTCATCGTGCACGGCCTCGCCGAGCATTCCGGTCGGTACGAGCACGTCGGGGCGCAATTCGCGGCTGCCGGCATCGACGCGCACGCGTACGACCACCGGGGCAACGGCGGCAGCGGCGGCCGGCCCGCCGACATCGATCGCTGGAGCCGCTATCACGATGACCTCCAGGAGCGGCTCGACGAGGTCCGATCTGCGGCGGATGGCCGGCCGGTGAGCCTGTATGCCCACTCGATGGGCGGTCTCATCGCAGCCGGCTACCTGCTGACCGACCGGCCCCGGCCCGATCTCGCCGTGTTGTCGGCGCCCGGGTTGGACTCGACGCTGGCCGGCTGGAAGAAGCGGTTCGCACCGATCCTCGGCCGGATCGTACCCACGCTGTCGGTGCCGAACGGTGTCCCGTCGGGGGCGTTGTCGCGCGATCCGGAGGTCGGCCGACGCGCCAAGGCCGACCCGCTCAACGGGCGGTCGAGCACTGCAAGGTTCGGCGCCGAGGCACTCGCCGAACAAGCTCGCGTCCGGGCCGGTGCGCGATCGATCGGCGGCCCGACGCTCGTCCTCCACGGCCTCGACGACGGTCTCGTCCCGCCCGCGTCGAGCGAGGTGTTCGAGGGCGCGCCCGGCGTGGAGCGGCGGACGTATCCAGGGTTGCGGCACGAGCTGCATAACGAACCGGAAGGTCCGGCCATCCTCGATGAGGTCGATCGCCTGGCTGCGGGAGCGTGCTAGGCTTCCGGCACAACCGAACACCGCCTCCGGGGAGCGCCTCGCGCGCTGAGAGTGTGGCAAGCGCCACAGACCCGCCGAACCTGATCCGGCTCATACCGGCGAAGGAAGCAGGCCAGCATCGACCCGATGACGCCGTCCCGGAGAACCGGTGACGACGCATCGCCATGGGTCGACCCAGGAGGTTCGGAGATCATGACCAGCACCATCGACGCAGCGACCCCGGCCACGCCGCCGACGGCGCTCCCGGACACGCGCTGGCGGACGCGGGACATCGTCGTCGCGGCCGTCATCGGCGCCGCGTTCGGGGTCGTGTTCTGGGCGTGGGGGCTCGTCTGGTACGGCCCGCTCCAGTTCATCGGCGAGCTCGCCCTTCCATTGCGCGACCTGTTCTATGCCGTCTGGCTCATCCCGGCCGTGCTCGCGCCATTGATCATCCGCAAGCCCAGCGCGGCGCTGTTCGCCGAGATGGTCGCGGCCGGTGTCTCGGCGCTGCTCGGCAGCGTGTGGGGCGTCGATACGCTGCTGTCGGGCTTCGTCCAGGGTGCGGCGGCGGAGCTCGTGTTCGCGTTCACGCTGTATCGCGTGTGGACGTTCCCGATCCTGGCGACCGCCGCGGTCGCGAGCGCCTGCCGCCGCATGGATCCATGACTGGGTCATCTACTACGCGGACCGGGAACCCGTCATCCAGATCGTCCGCGGTCTGTTCATGGCGATCTCGGCCGTCGTGATCGTGGCCGGTGGATCCGTCGCCTTGCACCGCGCGCTCAAGCGGGCCGGCGTGCTCGAAGGGTTCCCCGACTGACCCCGGTCGGGTTCCGGACGAGCGGCCTGCGCGTCACCTATCCGGGCGCCGATCGGCCGGCCCTCGACGGCGTCGACCTCGATCTGGAAGCGGGTCGGGTCTTGCTGGTCGTCGGTCCGTCGGGATCCGGCAAGAGCACGCTCGGCCCTTCGTGCGGCGGGCCAGATCCCGGACCAGGTGCCGGCCGCCGTGGACGGCATGATCGAGGTCGACGGCCAGGATGCGCTGACGCTCGGGACGGTCGGGCTGTCGGCCCGCGTCGGCCTGGTCCTGCAGGATCCGACGGCGCAGATCGTCATGGAGCGGGTGGAGGACGACGTCGCGTTCGGCCTCGAGAACCGGGCATGGTCGATGGAGGACATGCACGCCCGCGTGCCCGACGTCCTCAGGCAAGTCGGGCTCGCCGGTCTCGAGCGGGAGCGATCGCGGCGGCTGTCCGGCGGCCAGCAGCAGCGGCTCGCGCTGGCCGGTGCGCTGGCCCCGCGGCCTGGGCTGCTCGTCCTCGATGAGCCGACGGCGAATCTCGATCGCGGTGGTGCCGATGCGCTCATCGCGACGCTGGCGTCTATCCGCGACGCACGCTCGGCGACGGTCATCCTGATCGAGCACCTGGTCGACCGCGCGTGGCCGCTCGCCGACGTCGTCCTGGCCCTGGATGGCGAGGGCCGTCCCGTCGATGTCGGGAGCCCGTCCGACGTCCTGAAACGATCGGCCGATCGCATGCGCAAGGCCGGGATCTGGCTGCCCGGGGAGGCGGCCTCGGCGTCCCTGGCCGCGGGCGAGACGGGCGACGTCCTCGTGGCCGCCGATGGTGTTCGATTCGGCTTCACACGGGGACATCCCGTGGTCCGTGACGTCTCCCTCGACGCGGCCGCAGGTGAGCGCATCGCGCTCGTCGGGCCCAACGGCAGTGGCAAGTCCACGTTGGGTCGGCTGCTGGTCGGCCTCCTGCGGCCGGACCACGGGACCGTCGAGCTGGCCGGGACGGATCCGGCCCGGATGCCGGCGGCCGCGCTGGCGCGACACGCCGGCTACGTCTTCCAGGAGCCCGAGCGACAGTTCCTCACGCAGACCGTCGGCGACGAGGTGCGCCTCGGGCTGACCGCCGAGGAGCTCGAGCGTGCCGACGACCTGATGGCCCGCCTGGGCCTGCCGCTCGACCGCTTCGAGGAGCGCAGCCCATACCGGCTGTCCGGCGGTGAGCAACGTCGGCTGTCGCTCGCCTGCATCCTCGTGCGCCGGCCGGAGGTGCTCGTCCTCGACGAGCCCACGTTCGGGCAGGACCGGCTGGGGTACGAGGGCCTGCTCGGCATCCTCCGCGACCATCTCGACGGTGGCGCCTGTCTCATCGCGGCGAGTCACGACGAGCGGTTCGTCCGGGATGTTGCGCGCCGGATCGTGGAGATGGACGCCGGCTGGATCGTGCGCGACGAGGCCGTCGCTTGATCGCGCGACGGCTCGAGGTCGGCGACGCCCAGCTCGACAGCCCGCTCGGGCGGACGAGCCCGGTAGTCAAGCTGACGATCGCGCTCCTCTGGCTCCTCGGGCTGGCGATCACGCTCCACCCGATCCCGCCGATGCTCCTCGCCGGCGCCGCCCTGGCGGCCGGCCTCGCGCTCGGGGGCATCCCGCCCCGCATCCTCGGGCAGACCCTGGCCCCGGTCTGGCTCGCCGCCCTCGCGATCGGCGTCTCGAACACGCTGTTCTCCGCCGCGAACGGCGACCCCGCCGCGACGACCGTTGCGAGCCTCGGGCCGATCCGGATCACGACCGAGGCGTTCGTCAATGGCGTGGCGATCGGGCTGCGGGTCGCGGCCATCGCCTGCGTCGGCGCGGTATTCGCCCTGACGACCGACTCGACGCGGCTCGCCGACGCGCTCGTCCAGCAGGCGCGCGTCCCGGCGCGGTTCGCGTACGGGGCCCTGGCGGCCTACCAGTCGCTGCCGCGCCTGTCCGAGGACTTCGCGACGCTGCGCCAGGCGCGGCGCATCCGGGGCCTGCGCTGGTCGTGGCACCCCCGCCTGTTGGTCGGTCTGCTAGTGCTCGCCATCCGCCACGCCGACCGCGTGGCGATGTCGATGGATGCCCGCGCCTTCGGTTCGGGCGACCGGACCCACTTCCGGATCCAGCGCTGGGCACCACGCGACGCCATCGTGGTGGCGGCGGCCCTCGCGACGGTGCTCATCGCGCTGGTCCTGGGACGCTGAAATTCGGTGGAACGCTAGCGAGGGAAACGTGACCGACGCGCGCACGATCGTCTTCTTCCCCGAAGGTGCCTTCGGTCCGACCAACAATTGCGTCGGCATCGGCAACGTGCTGCGCGAGGGGGGCCACCGCGTCGTCTTCATCATCGAGGAATCCTTCGCCGGGACCCTCGAGGCCAAGGGCTTCGAGGAGCGGCTGATGCGGCTCAATCCGGTACCGGCCGAGCCGGAGGTCCCCGGCCAGTTCTGGATCGACTTCATCCGCGACACGGCCCCGGTCTTCCGGATGTCCACGCTCGAGCAGCTGGGCGAGTTCATCGCGCCGACATGGCAGGCCCTGATCGACGGCTCGAAGTACGTCGACCCGCGGCTGACCGAGATCTTCGACGAGCTCGGACCTGACGTGATCGTCGAGGACAACGTCGTGGCCTTCCCCGCGATCACGGCCAGCGGCCGTCCGTGGGTCCGCATCGTGTCGTGCAATCCGATGGAGATGAAGGATCCGCGAATCCCTCCGTTCAGCAGCGGCTACCCGTCGACGGATCGGAGCGCGTGGCCCGCCTTCCTCGAGGAGGTCCGCCGGACGCACGGCGACATGTGGGCCCATTTCGACGCCTTCGCCCGGGAGCACGGGGAGACCGGGCTGACCTACGGGGAGCTGGGGCCGGAGTTCATCGCCGAATCGCCGTATCTCAATCTGTACTCGTACCCGGCCGAGGCGGACTACGAGCGGGCCCGACCGCTCGGCCCGACCTGGCATCGTCTCGACTCGACGGTCCGGGCGCCTGAGGCGACGTGGGAGCTGCCGGCCTCCCTCGCCGAGCGGGAGGGGGCGTTGATCTACCTCTCCCTCGGGTCGCTCGGTTCGGCGGACGTCGGACTGATGCAGCGGCTCGTCGATGTGCTGGCGACGACCGATCACCGGGTCATCGTGTCGAAGGGTCCGCTGGCCGACCAGATCCGGCTCCACGACAACCAGGCTGGCGAGGGGTTCCTGCCCCAGCCGGCGATCCTCCCGTTGGTCGACCTGGTCATCACCCACGGCGGTAACAACACCGTCACCGAAGCCTTCCATCACGGCAAGCCGATGATCGTGCTGCCGCTGTTCTGGGACCAGGTCGACAACGCCCAGCGCGTCGAGGAGACGGGCTTCGGGCGCCGCCTGTCGACCTACGGCTTCGGCGAGGATGAATTGCGCGGCGCGATCGATCTGCTGCTCGCTGACCGCGGGCTCAAGGACCGGCTGAGCGCGATGTCCGAGCGGGTCAGGGCATCGTCGGGCACCGTACGCGCGGCTGGTCTCATCGAGCAGGTCGCCCGGGCCGGCGCCGCCGCGAGGGTCTGACGATGCTGCACGGCAAGCTCATCACGCTTCGTCCGACCCGCGCCAGCGATATCGACGAGCTCTACACGCACCACATCGAGATCTCGAATCGGGGCGACTACTTCCCGATCGGCGTCATGTCCGAGCCCGGCTTCCGACAGCACTTCCAGGAGAACGGCTTCTGGGAGGCCGACAAGGGCACGCTGGTCATGCTCGACGCGGCCGATCGCATCGTCGGCCATATCGAGTTCTTCCGCGCCGTGTCGTACTGGGATGCCTACGAGCTGTCGTACCAGCTGTACGACGCCGGCGATGCCGGACGCGGCTACACGACCGAGGCCGTTCAGCTGCTCGTCGACTACCTCTTCGACACCAAGCCACGCCATCGCGTCCACCTCGTGATCCTTCCCGACAACGCCGCCTCGCGCCGGGTCGCCGAGAAGTGCGGCTTCACGCTCGAGGCGACGCTGCGCGAGCCGTTCTTCCATCGCGGTCGCAACGTCGATGTCCTGATGTACAGCCTGCTGCGCACGGACCCTCGGCCGTGGCGGGCCGAGCCGCGCGCCTGACGTAACGGCCCTGCAAGGGGCCTCGCCGCGCTTGGCGACCGTCGGTCACGCCATCCATGGGAGCGTTGGTCGAGAAGGACCACGTACCAGGAGGTACACCCATGGCCACGCTCGATACCAAGGATCGCGACAAGCTCCGTTCGAGCCAGTTCGCCTACGTCGACAAGGACGGCGGGGAGCACCTGCCCATCAATGACGAGTCCCACGTGCGGAACGCGATTGCCCGGTTCAACCAGACCGATTTTCAGAGCAAGACCGCGAAAGAGGAAGCTCGCAGGAAGATCCTCGCGGCAGCCAAGCGCTACGGCATCGATGTAGACGACGACGCGAACGTCGCCAAGCCGGCCCGCTCCGGCTAGCCACCTCCCGAGGGGCAGCCCACGGGAGGCCCCGAGCGAAATTACCCAAGCGGTGCTGCGGCCGGGCGCCCCTCGGCCGCGGTACCGCTTGTTTGTGTGCGGAACCAGGCCGGGCGGCGCGCCCACGCTGCGGGACGGACACCCAGCGTCGGACTACGATGGCCAACACTCTCCGACTCGACCCCGTCACTCCCGCGAGGAGGCCCCCGTGACCGAGACGCTCGAACGAGCCAAGACGTACCAGCAGTTCATCGGTGGCGACTTCGTCGACGCCGCCGACGGCCGGACGGCCGAGGTGGTGAACCCGGCCAACGACCAGGTCATCGCCAACGTGCCGGCGAGCTCGGGCCAGGACGTCGACCGCGCGGTCGAGGCCGCCGCGACGGCCTTCGAGAGCTGGCGGAACACGACACCCCAGGACCGCTCGCTCTACCTCCTCAAGATCGCCGATGCGCTCGAAGCCAAGGCGGACGAGCTCGGTCGACTCGAGAGCGCCAATGCCGGCAAGCCGGTCGGCGCGGCGATCGACGAGATGACCACGTGCGTCGACCTGTTCCGGTTCTTCGCCGGTGCTTCGCGAGTCATGGACGGCCTGGCCGTCAACGAGTTCGTGGCAGGCCACACCTCGATGATCCGGCGCGACCCGATCGGCGTCGTCGCCTCCATCGCGCCGTGGAACTACCCGCTCTACATGGCGACCTGGAAGCTCGGTCCGGCGCTGGCGACCGGCAACACGGTCGTCCTGAAGCCGTCGGCGCGGACCCCCCTGAGCGCCCTCGCCTTCGCGGAGATCCTCGGCGACATCCTCCCGTCGGGCGTCGTCAACGTCCTGTCGGGTTCGGGTGGCGACATCGGCGACGCGCTCGTGGGCCATCCCAAGGTCCGCATGATCTCGATCACCGGTGACACCGCCACCGGCAAGCGCATCGCGAAGATCGCGGCCGACACGGTCAAGCGGCTCCATCTCGAGCTCGGCGGCAAGGCGCCGATCATCGTCTTCGACGATGCCGACATCGACCTCGCCGCCGAGACCCTTCGCGCGGCGGGCTACTGGAACTCCGGACAGGACTGCACGGCCGCGACCCGTGTCATCGCCGGGCCCAAGGTCTACGACAAGTTCGTGTCCGCGCTGGCCGACCAGGTCCGCACGATCAAGTGGGGCGATCCTGCCGACGGCGACGACATCGAGATGGGCTCACTGATCGCCAAGGAGCACGCCGACAAGGTCGCCGGCATGGTCGAGCGGGCGCGCGGTGGCGCGGAGGTCGTCGTGGGCGGCAACAGGCCCGACCGGCCAGGTGCCTACTACGAGCCGACGGTCATCGCCGGTGCCGACCAGAAGTCGGAGATCATCCAGGACGAGGTCTTCGGGCCGGTCGTCACGGTGCAACGCTTCGACGACGAGGAGACCGCGGTCAAGTGGGCCAACGATACGCCGTACGGCCTGGCGTCCTCGATCTTCACTCGGGACATCGGGCGGGCGATGCGTGTCGCGAAGGCGCTCGAATTCGGTCACGTCTGGATCAACGAGCACTTCACGCTCACCTCCGAGACACCCCACGGCGGCGTGAAGCAGTCGGGCTACGGCAAGGACGGCTCGAAGTACGCGCTCGAGGACTACACGTTCATCAAGCACGTGATGATCAACTCGGGCGCGTAGCCCGGACCACGACCGTCCCTACGCCGGTCACGCTCGCCGAGGTCGGCGCGGCCGTCGCCGACCTGGACCTCGACGCGCTGGCGTCTGCGCGCTGGTTCGGAGCCAAGGGCCGGCGGATCGCCGCGGCCGTCGTCGATCATGCGTTCGCGCTCGACGAGCGGGCCGATCACGTGCTGGTCGTCTCGACGTTCACGCTCGATGACGGGAGCCGCCAGGGGTACTCGCTCGCGCTGAGCGATTCTCCGCTGCGGCTGGCGCTGCCGGGTGACGGCACGTGGGGAGCGTTGGCGGTCGCGATGGTCGAGGCCCGGACGATCGCGGCGTTACCACGGAGCGATGACGAGGCAGCCACCCCCGTGGCGGCGCTCGTGTGCCGGCCGACCGGCGCGTTGCTCGAGCTGGCGCCGGATGGCCCGGGTGCGGAGCGGCCGCTCGGGGCCGACCAATCGCATACGTCGGTCATGATCGGCGACGAGCTCCTGCTCAAGGCGTTCCGTCGCCTGCAGCCCGGGCTCAACCCCGATCTCGAGATGACGGCCTTTCTGAGCGAGGACGCCGGGTTTCCGGCGGTGCCACGGCTGGCCGGGTTCGCCGAGGTCGTCTCGTCACGGACCGGTACCACGACCGTGGCGATGCTCCAGGAATTCGTGCCCGATGCGGCGGATGCGTTCGAGTCGGTCGCGGACGCGCTCGCGGCCTGGCTGCTGGCGCCGGGCGACGTCAACCTGGAGCAGGCGACCGAGATCGCGGCGGACCTCGGCACGCTCACGGCCGGAATGCATGCCGCGGTCGGCGACGCCCACGGCGTGCCGGGCATGGGTCCCCGACCGGCCACGCGCCAGGAGGTCCGTGGCTGGGCGGCCGCCGCGCACGAGCACCTGTCGGCAGCCCTCGAAAGCGCAGTCGGGGAGGCCGGGCAGGTCGTTCGCGATCTCGCCCCGCGGATCGCCGAGTCCATCACGGTGATCGATGCGCTGCCCACGGCACCCGAGGTCGTCCGTGCGCACGGCGACTACCACCTCGGCCAGGTGCTGATCGCCCCGGATGGATTCCGCGTCATCGATTTCGAGGGCGAGCCGCTCGGCACGACGGAGGAGCGCCGGGCGCATCGCCCGGCCCTGCGCGACGTCGCGTCGATGCTGCGTTCGCTCGATCACGCAGCGCGCAGCGCCCGGCGACGGGCCGAGGCACGGCATGGCGGTCCGCTCGAGCGGACCGGTCTCGACCTCGACGACTGGCTCCGACGCGCACGGGACCGGTTCCTCGTGGCGTATACCGCTGGTCTTCTCGAGCGTCGCATCGTGCCGGACATCGATCCCGACCTGCTCCACGCCTTCGAGGTCGACAAGGAGCTGTACGAGTTCGCCTACGCCGCGACGTACCTGCCGTCGTGGCTGTACGCGCCGACCGAGGGGATGCTCGCCCTGTTCGACGGCGAGTCGTGACGGCGGACCGCGTGGCGGCTCTCGAAGCCGACATCCGGGCTGGGCCCGACGCACTGACCACGCTCCTCGATGCCTACGCTGCGTCGGGCGGGCCGCTTGCGGCGGTCGGGGATCGGCCGGGCCGGGTCGCGCTCACCGGTCTCGGCAGCTCGCGCTACGCGGCGCTCACGGCGGCGGCGGAACTGCGTTCGGGCGGGCTGAGCGCCTGGACCGAGTACGCCTCGACCGATAACCCGACGCCGCCGGCCGGCGACCTCGTTCTCGTCGCCATCTCGGCCTCTGGCGCGACCGGCGAGGTGGTCGCGGCGGCCGCCAGGCATCGAGGCACCAGCCGGGTCATCGCCGTCACGAACGACAGCGGTTCGGCGCTGGCCGCCGAGGCGGATGTCGTCCTGCCACTCGTCTCCGGCGCCGAGACGGCGGGAATCGCGACACGGACATTCCGCGCCACGGTCGCCGTGCTGGGGATCCTGACCGGGCACTGGTTGCGGGCTGACCCTGGCATCCACGGCCTGCGGCCGGCCGTCGACGGGTTGCGGTCGGCGATCGATGCCGGCGCGCCATGGATCGGTGAGGCGGCCGAGCGGCTCGACGGTGCCGCCGCGGTCGACGTGATCGGGCCGGCCGGCGATGCCGCCATGGTCGAGCAGGCCGCGCTCATGCTGCGCGAGGCGCCGCGGCTGCCGGCGGTCGCCCACGATACCGGCGACTGGCTGCACACCGCCGTGTACCTGGCATTCCCGGGACACCGGGCCCTGATGTTCAGCGGGGCCGACGCGGATGACGCGGTCGTCCGGACGATCGCGGAGCGGGGAGGGGAGACGATCGTCGTTGCCGCCCCGGTCCCGGGTGCGAGCCAGGTCGTCCCGATCGCCCTGTCCGCCGAACGGATCCGCCGGATCATCGTCGGGTCGGTCGTGGCGGAGCTGCTGTCGGCCGAGCTGTGGCGGCGGACGACGGCGCGCCAGGTCGTTCCGCCCGGAGACGAGCCAGGCCGCTCCTAGGGGCCGAGGGCGGCGCGCACCTCGTCGGCTCGGGCGATCGTCTCGACATCGAACGGATCCCGGAAGACGAAGATCGCTTCGCCGACCCCGATCCGGCGGTAGCCGTCGAGGTACGCCGCCACGTCGGCCGGCGAGCCGCCGACCGTGAGATCACGGTCGGTTCCGTCCGCGCCGACGCGGCCGCCCAGTCCGTGACGAGCAGCGATGGGTGCCCAGGCCTCGACCGCGAGGGTAGTCGAGTCGCGCACGACCGCGTGGAGGGTCACCGTTCGCTCGATCGCGGCGAACGGCCGTTCGATCTCCTCGCAGCGAGAACGGAGGACGTTCGACACGGCCGCGATGCGCTCCGGGTCGCCGTAGCCATTCCACAGGTCCGCATACCGGGCCGTGGTCCGCAGCGTCTTGTTTGGTCCGGATCCGCCGATCATGATCGGCAGCCGGGCCTGCAGGGGGCGCGGCTCACACAGGGCATCGTGCATCTCATAGAACCGACCCTTGTGCGTGACGCGCTCACCGTCGAGCAGCCGGCGGATGAGCATCGCCGCCTCGTCGAGGCGGTCGAGGCGCTCGCCGAAGCCAGACCCGAAGTCGAGGCCGAACGCGTCGTGCTCGCGGCCGAACCATCCACCGCCGAGGCCCAGGACGGCGCGCCCGCCGGATACGTGGTCGAGGGTGGTCGCGAGCTTGGCGATGAGGCCCGGATTGCGGAACGTGGTGGACGAGACGAGCAGGCCGATCCGCACGCGCGACGTCAGGGCGGCGACGGCTGCGAGGGCGGACCATCCCTCCAGCTTCGGGTCGTGCCAGTCACCCTCGTCCGAGAGCAGGTGGTCGTCGAGCCAGAGCGTGTCCCAGCCGGCGGCCTCGACCGCCAGGCACGCATCGCGCAGGTCCGGCCAGCCCGTGCGCTGGATCCAGAACGCCGCTCCGAGCTTGATCGTGCCCTTGCTCACCCCAGCGACGACAGGAAGCGGAAGACCGGCGTCGCCCGCTCGTACGCGGCCGCGAGGTCGTCGGGCAGATCCGGGGAGTACACCTCGTCGTCCGACAGCCGGCGGCCGAATACGACGTCCTTGTAGCGGAACAGGTCCGCCAGTGGATGATCCGGCGGGAAGCCGGGCGGCACGCGCTTCAGCGTCTCGTGGCTCTCGACCGGTCCGAACTCGGCGAGGAAGGCCGGGTCCTCGAGAGCGGCCCGGACGCGTGGCTCGTCATCGACGATGGCCTGGCGGAACGCGTCGAGCACCGGCTTGGCCGCCCGCCACATGCCGCCGCCGACGTAGTTGTTGCCGGGCTGGAGATGGAAGTAGGCGCCGTTCGCGTGATCGGTGTGCGACATGTCGGCGTCGGGGTCCGTGCTCCCGATCCAGGGAAAGCTCGCGCCCATGTGCGTCTTGTAGGGCGACTTGTCCTTGGCGAACCGGGTGTCCCGGTAGATGCGGAAGATCGATCGCTTCGGGTCGGCCTGCAGGGGTACGCCGCGCGCCGCGAATGCCTCCGCGAGGGCCTCGACGAAGGCCTCCATCGGCTCTTTCAGGAGTCGCTCGTACTCGGTCTTGCGAGCCTGGAACCAGGTCCGCTCGTTGTTCTGGGCGAGATCGGCCAGGAAGTCGACGGCATCCGGGCTGAACCCTGTGAAGCGTCTGACGTCGACCGCCATGGTCGGATCCTCCAGTTGACTGGATGGTCATCCTACCCGGCGTCGATCATCCGGCGATCACCGACGGTTGCGCGGCGACTATCCTGCGGGTCGTGGAGGATCTGCCAGGCGTTGCGGCCCCAGCCCAAGACGCGATCCTCGCCTGGTACGCCGAGCACGGCCGCCCGCTCGCGTTCCGGCGCACGACCGACCCGTACGCGATCCTGGTCTCGGAGGCCATGGCGCAGCAGACTCAGGCGTCGCGCGCGGCCGCCTACTGGGAACGGTTCATGATCCGGTTCCCCTCGGTCGCCGCACTCGCCTCGGCCACGCCGGCGGACGTCCTGCGCGAGTGGCATGGCCTCGGCTACGACCGGCGAGCACTCGCGCTGTGGCGCGCGGCGCGCGTGATCGTTGCCGACCACGGCGGTCGCGTTCCCGACTCGATCGAAGCCCTCCAGGCCCTGCCGGGGGTCGGGCCGTATACCGCTCGGGCGGTCGCCGCGCTGGCGTTCGGGCAGGCGGCAGGGGCGGTCGATGTCAACGTCAGTCGCGTCCTCGGTCGGATCGTCGCCGGTCCCGCGCCGATCCCGGCGAGCGATCTACAGGCCGTGGCCGACGCCGCCGTCCCGCGCGAACGACCCGGCGTCTGGACCCATGCGCTCATGGACGTCGGGGCCACGCTGTGCCGGCCGCGGAACCCGCGCTGTGACGCATGTCCGGCACGGCCGTGGTGCCGCTACGCGGCCGCACTGGCCGACGCCGCCGCACCCGTCCGTCCAGCCGGGCGTCTCCGGCCGGCCACAGAGCGAACCGCGCCACCCTTCCCGGCCACGACCCGCTGGCTGCGGGGCCGCATCCTCGACCGCCTGCGCGCCGTGCCGGGCGACGCATGGGTCGAGGTCCAGTCGCCCATCGGGTCCCACGGGCCGCAGGAGGTTCGGGCCGCCGTCGCTTCGATGTCGAGCGACGGCCTCATCGAGATCCAGGACGCGTCCTCGCCGGCCATCCACGCCCGTCTCGCGACGTCCTGACCGCGTCACGCCGTACCGGTCGGCTACGCTTGGCCGGCCATGCCCATCAGCCCCGCCGCGACGACCGCCGGCGCAACGCCGCTGCCTGCCGACGATCCCGTCATCTTCGAGCTCGACCTGCGCGGTCTTCGCCAGCGCTGGGCGGAGCGCGCCGCCATGACGCCGATCGGGGCCGAGGCCATGCGCGGCGCGGACCGACGTGCCCAGGCCCTCGGCATCAGCGAAGAACGCCTGATGGAGCACGCCGGCACGGCCGTCGCCGCAGCGGTGCGCGCGCTGGCGGCCGACACGGATCGGCTCGACAAGGGTCCGATCGTGATCCTGTGCGGGCCCGGCAACAACGGTGGCGATGGGTATGTCGCCGCCCGACGGCTGGCCCTGGCCGGCCTGCGGGTCGTCGTCGCCGTGATCGCCACCGAGGCGCGTCCCACGGGCGCTTCGTCGACCCGCAACTGGGATCGGATCGCGCGCGACACCGGGATCACCAAGATCCATGCCCCCGTCACACGCGATGTGGCGATGTTCGGACAGGGCATCGAGAAGGCGTCGGTGATCGTCGACGCCCTGCTTGGGACCGGTGTCCGCGGAGCCCTCCGCGAGCCGATCCGGACCGCCGTCGAAGTGATCGACCGCGCGCGCCGCAGCGGAGTCCCGGTGGTGGCCGTCGACACCCCGACGGCCGTCGATCTATCGAGCGGCGAGCCATCCGACCCCGCGGTCCGTGGGGACCTGACGGTCACGTTCCACCGGCCGAAGACCGGCCTGACGACCCGCCGCGGAGCGGCGCACGCCGGCAAGGTGCTGGTTGCCCCGATCGGGATCCCGCCCGACGCGGACCGTGGCTGAGCCGGGCTTCCCGCCGCGGCAACCCGGCTGGGCGGAAGTCATGCTGGTGGCAGCCGGCGTCGTCGCGGTCGTGATCGCCGCCGCGGTCGTCACCGGATGGCTGCCGCAGCCGATCCAGGAGGCGATCTTCCAGGGACCGGTCCTGATCGGCGTGCTGATCATCGGGACCGGCTGGCTCCTCTGGCGCATCGCCCACGGGCGGCCGGTCGACGGCGGACGATGATCCAACCGGTGTCGGTTGCGACCCGGTCGGCCCCGCTCGAGCGGCGCGCAGCCGACCTGGCGCGACTCGCGGATACCACGTGGGATGTGCTGATCGTCGGCGGCGGGATCGTCGGCGCGGGAGCGTTGCTCGACGCTGCGTCACGCGGCATGACGGCTGCATTGATCGAACAGGACGACATCGCCGCGGGCACGTCGTCGCGGTCGTCGCGCCTCATCCACGGCGGGCTGCGGTATCTCGAGCAGTTGCACGTGCCCCTCGTCCGCGAGGCCCTGGCTGAGCGCCGACGACTGCTGCGCAACGCACCGCACCTCGTCCGCCTCGAGCCACAGCTCTTCCCCGTGTACGGCATCCCGTTCATGCACAAGGCGTTCTACGACGCCGGGCTGACGCTGTACGACGTCCTCGGGGCGAGGCACGACGGTGGCTGGCACCGGCGGCTGAACGCTTGGGGCTCGCTCGCCCTCTGGCCGTCGTTGCGGCGAGACGGACTGCGAGGGGGACTCCTCTACCACGATGGGGTCGAGGACGATGCCCAATTCGCGATGGCGGTGGTCCGCACCTCGCTCGCGCACGACCCATCGCCAATCGGAGTCACCCGCGTCCGGGCGATCGGACTCGTGGAGGAGGCCGGGTCGGATCCCGTCCGGACCGTGCGGGCACGCGACGTGCTCGGCGATGGCGACCTCGAGATCCGGGCGCGGTCGATCGTGGATGCGACCGGCGTGTGGGCAGCCGATCCGGACCATCCGTTTGCCAGCCCTTCGACGCGGATCCTGCCCAGTCGGGGCGCGCATCTCGTGGTGCCCCGCGAACGCATCCAGGGGGGCACCGGCCTCACGATCCGGGTACCTGGCAGGGTGGTGTTCTTCATCCCGTGGCCCGATCACTGGCTCATCGGGACCACGGATGCGCCGTATGCCGGTCCGCCCGACCGGGTCGCCGCCAGCGCCCGCGAGGTCGACGAGCTGCTGGGGACGGTCAACGCGACCCTCGACGTCGGCTTGACACGGGACGACGTCGTCGGCACCTACGCCGGCCTCCGCCCGTTGATCGCGCCATCGGGGGGTTCGACGGTCAAGGCATCGCGCGAGCACCGCATCACCGTCGAAGCGAGCGGCGTGGTCCGAATTGCAGGGGGCAAGTACACGACCTATCGCGTCATGGCGCGCGACGCCATCGACGCCGTCATCGAGCTCGAACGACGGGACGAGGTCCGCTACCGGGATCGGCTGGCCGCCAGCCGCACCGATGACCTGCCCCTGGTCGGTTCGGCCGACGCGCTTGACCGCGAGCGGATCGCCGGCGAGCTCAACAAGATCCCCGCCATCGCGGATGCACACCCCGACGCCGCCGTGCGTCTGGCGGCTCGCCACGGGACCGAGGCCCCCGAGGTCGCGGCCTTCGGCCAGGAGCTCGACCTGCTCGGGCCGCTGGTCCCCGGGCGACCGTTCCTCGAGGTCGAGGTTGCGTGGGCGGTCCAGCGCGAGATGGCGCTCTCGGTCGACGACGTCCTGTCGCGCCGGCTGCGGCTCAGCCCGGAGCTTGCCGATCGGGGCGCGGCGGTCGCGCCGAGGGTCGCCGCGATCATGGCCCGCGAGCTCGGCTGGGGCGACGAGCAGTGCCGCCGCGAGGTCGACGCCTACCTGACCACCGCCTCGCGCGAGTACGCCGTACCGGGAGACTAGGCGGACCCGTCATCGTCGCGTCACGGACGACGGTCATCGTCCGAGGCGATGGACGCTGTCGCCGACCTCGCTCGAGCCTTCTTCGACAACCTGTACGACTATCGGCTGCCCGTCGCGGTCGGATCCGCCATCGCGATGGGGATCGCCGCCTACGTGGCCTGGCGTCGCGGCTGGATCGCGGCGGCTCGACGCCACCCGGGTCGAACGAGCGCGCTCGTGGCGGTCGCGCTCGCCATCGGACTGCCATTGACGTGGTACCTCGCCTCGCCGATCTGGATCAGGACCTCGCTCGTCGAGGCCGGCCCGACGGCGGCCCCACCTGTCGCCTCCATCCCGGCGCCGTCGGTCGCCCCCTCGGCGCCGACGGCGCCTCCGACCGCGGAGCCGACGGAGTCGCCGACACCAGCCCCGACGCCGTTCACGCCGGTGACCCTCGCGACCGGCACGTTCAGCGGCACCGACGACTTCCATTTCGGTCGCGGGACGGCGTCGATCATCGAGGTCGAGCCGGGCCGATACCATCTCCGGCTCGACGATTTCAGCGTCCGAAACGGGCCGGACCTGTACGTGTACCTGTCGACCGCGGCCGACGACTACGCCCGGGACGCCCTCGAGGTCGGCCTGCTCAAGGCGACCGACGGCTCGTTCGGCTACGACCTGCCCGCCGGCACCGACCCAGCTCGCTACCGCAGCGCGATCATCTGGTGCAAACAGTTCAGCCATCTGTTTGCGGTCGCGCCGTTCTAGGGCAAAGTCAGGGCTGTACAACCCGTGCGTGAGCGCGTACCATCCCGCAGGCAAATGCCACGGAAGCGTCCGTGGCCAGAAACGTAGCTCGACGCAACTCGGACTCCTCTCACGGCTGACGCGAGAAACCCGACGGGATCGCGCCGGCTACCGAGAGGAGTCTTTTCTTTGTACAGCGATAAGAACCTAACCTGCGCGGATTGTGGACAGGAGTTCGTGTTCACGGCGTCCGAGCAGGACTTCTACGCGCAGCGTGGCTTCACCGAGCCGCGCCGCTGTGGCTCGTGCCGAGCCAGCCGCAAGGCTGCTCGCAACGCGGACGGCGGTGGTGGCAGCTCGTACGGCAGCTACGGCGCCGGCGGCGGGTATTCCGCCGGTGGCGGCGGTGGCTACGGCGGCGGCGATGGTGGCGGTGGATACCGCGACCGTGGCCCGCGCGAGATGTTTGCGGCCACCTGCTCCAACTGCGGCCGCGAGGCCCAGGTCCCATTCCGACCGACGAGCGGCAAGCCCGTCTACTGCAGCGATTGCTTCCGGAGCATGCGCGGCGCCTAACCCAGTCCTCTCGGCGCGGGCCGATCAACGGCCCGCCGAACCAGCGTGATCCACGACCCGGGCCGTCAGCCGACCCGGGTCGATCGATTCCCGGATGGTTCCGGTCCGACCGGCTAGCATCGCCACACATGAAGATCGGATTGATGCTGCCGATCGGGCAGCAGGAGCTGTTGCGCGGGCCCGATCGGTGGTCCCTGTTCGAGGAGATGGCGCTCGCCGCTGACCGAAACGGCCTCGACTCCGTCTGGTGTGCCGATCACCTCCTGTTCCGACATGGCGACCCGACCGACCCGACGACGGACGGCATCCACGAGGCGTGGACGGTCCTCGCGGCCGTGGCCGCCATCACCGAACGTGTCCAGGTCGGGCCGCTCGTGCTGTGCGCATCATTCCGCGATCCCGCCTTGACGGCCAAGATGGCGACGACCATCGACGAGGTCAGTCGCGGCCGCTTCATCCTCGGCCTGGGCTGTGGCTGGCACCGCCCGGAGTTCGACGCCTTCGGCTACGAGTTCGACCATCGCGTGAGCCGGTTCGCCGAGGCGCTCGAGATCATCGGCCCGTTGCTGCGCACCGGCAGGGCGTCGTTCACCGGCCGCTGGCACCGCGCCGTGGACGCCGAGCTCGTCCCGCCCGGGCCCCGGCCCGACGGTCTGCCGATCCTCATCGCCGGCAAGGGCCCGCGGATGATGGACCTGGTGGCCCGCCACGCGGACGCGTGGAACGCCGCCTGGTACGGCCACCCCGACGAGGCGAACGAGCTGCGCGACCGCATCACCCGACTCCACGCGGCGATGGACGCCATCGGCCGGCCGCGCGACGCGATCGAGCTGACGGCCGGGATCTTCGTCGCGATCTCACCGGCCGACGACGATCGGCCCGAGGAGGCCATCGGCGGGACCGTCGACGAGATCGGCGAGGCGTTGGCCGGCTACGCCACGCTGGGCGTCAGGCACCTGATCGTCCACCTCTGGCCGCGCACGTCCGAGGCCGTGGCGGAGCTGGCCGTGGCCGCCGACATCGCGCGGACGCGCCTGGCGAGTGGTCGGACCGTCCCCGCCTAGTTGCCCCCGGAACGCTTCCCGGCGAGGAGCTCCAGGTCGAACTTGCGCTCCGTGCCGTGCAGCAGGCGCTCGATGTTGTCGGCATGGGCGAGCCAGATGAGCGCGGCGCCCACCGCGCTGTAGATGACGTAGGGCAGGGGAGTGCCCGGCATGAGCATGAGCAGCAGCAGCATCGCCGGGATCATCGCCGCCGAACCGAGCAGTGACCCGAGCGAGACGTAGCGGGTCAGCAGGATCGCGATCACGAAGACCGGGGTCGCGAGGAGCACGGCGATCGGCTGGATGACGAGCATCGTGCCCACCCCGGTCCCGACGCCGCGCCCGCTGCGGAACCCGGCGAACACGCTCCAGATCGCACCGGCGACCGCGGACGCACCGCACAGCGCTTCGACGAGCGGGTCACCCGTCAGGGCCCGCGCAAGGAGGACCGGCAACGCGCCCTTCAGCAGGTCGCCGACGACGACCAGGCCGGCCCATTTCCGGCCGAGGGCGCGAAGGGCGTTGGTGCCACCGGTCCGACCCGAGCCGACCGACCGCAGGTCGGGACCGCCGACAAGGCCGGCCACGATGGCGCCGACCGGGATGGAACCGGCCAGGTAGGCGATGAGCATGAGGCCGACCGTTCGCGCGATGTCGGGTCCCATCGATGCTCCAGTGTCCGAAGGTGGCTCGAGCAGCGCGAGTCTAGCACCGGGTGCCGGCTGGGCCGGTGACCCATCGGTTGCACCCGTCGCAACGCCCCGCGTACCATCGGGCGCGATGATCCACACGCCCGCGCCGGCCGTCGGAGCCTGTCCGAAGGCCCCCGCGCCGAGGCTATCCGAGGCTCACTGACCCATGGCCGTCGGTTCCTCCAACGACTTCGATCTCGTCGTGCTCGGCGCCGGCACGGGCGGCTACACGGCCGCCTTCCGCGCGGCCCAGCTCGGGCTCAAGGTCGCGCTCGTCGACGAGGACAAGATCGGCGGGACGTGCCTGCATCGAGGCTGCATCCCGACCAAGGCCCTGCTCGAGTCGGCGGCGTTCGCGGACAAGGTTCGCCATGCCAAGGACTTCGGCCTGACGCTGCCGGGCGAGCCGACGGTCGACTACGAGGCGTTCGCCGCCCGCAAGGATGCGGTCGTGAAGCGGATGTGGACCGGTCTCAAGTCGCTGGTCACGAAGAACAAGGTCACGTGGGTCGACGGCCGCGGGCGGCTCCATGGGCCCAACAAGGTCCGCGTCAGCCAACCGGCCGACGACGGCACGGCCGGCAAGGGCGGCGAGCGAGTGCTCCAGGCCACCGACGTGATCCTCGCGACAGGATCGCGGGTGAAGTCCCTGCCCGGACTCGAGCCCGACGGCAAGCGCATCGTCACGAGCGACGACGTCCTTGCGATGACGAGCCTGCCCAAGGACATCGTGATCGTCGGGGCCGGCGCCGTCGGCGTCGAGTTCGCCAGCATGTTCGCCGACATCGGCGTGAAGGTCACGGTCCTCGAGTACCTGCCGCAGATCGTCCCACTCGAGGACCTCGAAGTCAGCAAGGTCGTGCAGCGCAGCTTCGAGAAGCGCGGCATCAGCGTGATGACGAATGCCCGCTTCGATCCCGCGTCCGTGTCGGTCGAAAAGGACGGCATCTGCCTGATGGTCGGACCCGACGGCAAGGATCAGGCGGAGCTCCGCGCCGAGATGATGCTGGTGGCGACCGGGCGGGCGGCGAACATCGAGGAGATCGGTCTCGAGACGACGAAGGTCGAGACCGACAAGGGCGTCATCAAGGTGAACGGCCGGATGCGCACGAAGGAGCCGCATGTCTACGCGATCGGGGACATCATCGGCGGGCTGTGGCTGGCGCACACGGCGGCGCACGAGGGCCTCATCGCCGCGCACGTGATCGCCGGCGAGGCGGACGTCCACGAGATGGACTATTCGACCCAGCCGCGCGCGACCTACTGTCGCCCCGAGATCGCCTCGATCGGCCTGACCGAGGAGCAGCTCAAGGCGGCCGGCACCCCGTACAAGGTGGGCAAGGTCCCGTTCCAGGCGATCGCCAAGGCCCTCATCGGCGGGGAGTACGAGGGGTTCGCCAAGGTCCTCTCGAGCACCGAGAACCAGGACACGCTCGGGGTCCACATCGTCGGGCCCCACGCCACCGACCTGATCGCCGAGGCATCGCTGGCCTTCGAGCTCGACGCGACGGCGTGGGAGATCGGCGGCGCCACGCATGCCCACCCGACCTTGTCGGAGGTCATCGGCGAGGCGGCCATGGCCGTTGACGGACGCTCGATCAACTTCTGATCGTCCGATGGCCGTGACGAAGGGGAGCGACACGGGCCTCGCCGCGAGCGTCGGATTGCAGGACGCCGACCTCGTCGAGATGTACCGCTACGTCGCCCTGTCGCGGGCGCTGGATGAGCGGATGTGGATCCTGAACCGGGCCGGCCGGATCCCGTTCGTGATCTCCGGCCAGGGGCACGAGGGTGCCCAGGTCGGCATCACCTGGCCGCTCCAGAAGGGTCACGACTGGATCGCCCCGTTCTACCGCTCGATCGCCACCTGCCTCACGTTCGGGATGAGCCCGCGGGACATCCTGACGGCCCAGTACGCGACCGCCAACGATCCATCGTCGGGCGGCCGCCAGATGCCCGGCCACTACGGCTCGCACGAGCACAACCTCGTGTCGGTGTCGTCGCCCGTCGCGACCCAGCTGCTGCATGCCGTGGGCATCGCGCTGGCGGCCAAGGTCCGCAAGACCGGCCAGGTCGCGATGACCACGATGGGCGAGGGGAGCAGCAACCAGGGTGACGTCCACGAGGGGCTCAACTTCGCGGCCATCCACAAGCTGCCGTTCGTCTTCGTCGTCGAGAACAACGGCTACGCGATCAGCGTCCCTGCGGCCCGCCAGGTGTCGGTGCCGAACGTCGCCGATCGCGCGGCCGGCTACGGCATCCCTGGCATCGTGGTCGACGGCAACGACGTCCTTGCCTGCTACGCGGCGTCGCGCGACGCAGTGGATCGCGCTCGCACGGGCGAGGGACCCACGCTCATCGAGGCGAAGGTCACCCGCCTCACGGCGCACTCGTCGGATGACCAGCAGACGAAATACCGGTCCGAGGAGGAGCTGGCCGCGGAGAAGAAGCGCGACCCGCTGCCGGTATTCCGGGCCCGGCTCCGCGACGCCGGCGTCCTGACCGACGAGATCGAGGAGCGGCTCACCGCCGAGATCAAGGGCATCGTCGACGAGGCGACCGACTACGCCGAGGCACAGCCGGATCCCGATCCATCGACCGCCACCCGCTACGTCTACGCCGAGGACGTCGACTGATGCCGGCGCGGACGTTCATCGACTCGATTCGCGAGACGCTCGCCGACGAGATGCGCCGCGACGAGTCGATCATCATCCTGGGCGAGGACGTCGGCAAGAAGGGCGGCGTGTTCCTCGCGACGGACGGCCTGTGGGCCGAGTTCGGCGACGACCGGGTGATCGATACGCCGCTCACCGAGTCGATGATCGTCGGCGCATCGATCGGCGCCGCGGTCAACGGGCTGCGCCCGATCGCCGAGATCCAGTTCGCGGACTTCATCTTCCCGGCGTTCAACCAGATCGTGTCCGAGGCGGCGCGGATGCGCTACCGCTCGAACAACGGGTACGGCGTGCCGATGGTCATCCGTGCTCCCTACGGCGGCGGTGTCCACGGCGCCCTGTACCACTCGCAGAGCGTCGAGGCGTTCTTCACCCACGTGCCCGGGCTGAAGGTCGTCGTGCCGTCCACGCCGTACGACGCGCGCGGCCTGCTTCGATCATCGATCCGCGACGACGACCCGGTGCTGTTCTTCGAGCACAAGAAGATGTACCGCTCGGTGCGTGGCGACGTTCCCGACACCGACTACACGGTGCCGCTCGGCAAGGCCGCCGTGACCCACCCGGGCACGCAGATCTCGGTGTTCGCCTACGGGCTGATGGCCCACTACGCGCTCGAGGCGGCCGACCGCGTGGCTGAGGAGGACATCAGCGTCGAGGTCGTCGACCTTCGCACGCTCCGACCGCTCGACAACGAGACGGTCCTCGAATCGGTGCGCAAGACCGGCAAGTGCCTGATCGTGTACGAGGACAACCGGTTCGGCGGCTATGGCGCAGAGGTGGCGGCCCTCGTCGCCGAAGAGGCATTCGACTACCTGGACGGACCGGTCACCCGGGTCGCCGGGCCGGACGTCCCGGGCGTCCCCTACAACCACGTGCTCGAGGACTGGTTCATGGTCAGCCCCGAGAAGATCGCCGACGCGATCCGCAAGCTTGCCGCCTACTGACGGGAGTCGAGACATAGCAGAGGCAGAGTTCCCGCGGCTGTTCGGTCGCTTCAAGTCGATGCTGGCGCCGTACGCCGACAAGATGCATGTGTCGGCGGACTCGGCCCAGTGGTTCGGCGTCGACATGGCGCCCGAGGAGGAGCGCGATCCCTCGACCTGGTTCGGCGCCACGCGCGTCGGCAAGCGCTACGTCAGCTACTACCTGATGCCGGTCTACGTGAAGCCATCGCTGCTCGACGACGTGTCACCCCAGCTCAAGAAGCGGATGCAGGGCAAGTCGTGCTTCAACTTCGCAAAGATCGACGAGCCGCTCCTCGCTGAGCTCGAGGCGCTGACGCGGAAGGGCTACGAGGCGACCGCCGGGGATCCGCGCTGGGGGGCCGCGCGACGGCGGGAAGAAGGGCTCCGGGTCAGGTCGTAGGGGAGCCAGGCTCGAAGCCGGGTCAGGGCTCGGAGCGGTATCGCCAGATCTGCTTGTCCGGCTCGGGATCGGCCCGATCGATCCGGATCATCCAGCCGAGCCCGAAGAACCAGCCTGCGATCCCCACCTCAGGTCGATGGGCTTGGCACGATCGGGGCGTTCGACTCACCCGCGCCCCACGTCTCGTCCTGCATCCGGACGATGAGGTCGACGGCGCCGTCGAGCGTCATCTGCCGGCCGACCTCGACGGCCTCCATGAAGCGCTCCTCGCCGAGGGCCGCCGTCGCCCGACCGCGCGGATCGCTCACGCCGAGCAGCTCCTGCAGACCGAGTGGCGCCTTGACGCCGTACAGCTCGCCCAGGTGCTCCGACGCGCCGAGGAGGATGGCAGCATCCTCCGGCCGGCCGGCCTCGAGCGCCAGCAACGCGGCCATCGGGATCGCGATCGTGGTCCCGGTGACGTCCCGGAGCGAGCGCGAGCCGATCATGGCTCGGACGAACCAGCGGCTGGCCTCCGCCACGTCGCCGGCGGAGTAGTGCACCCAGGCGACACTCATGTAGTTCTGGAAGGCGTACCACGTGTCGCCAAGCCGCTCGAACCGTTCATTGAGCGACTCGAGCATCTCGAGCCCGACAGGGCTCGGGTGATCTCCCGAGGCCACGGTCACCATCGACCAGTCTGCCCGCGCGACGCCGCGCTCGTCACCGATCGCGTCGAACATGCTCCGAGCCAGGAGCACCATCTGGGCCGCACCTTCGAGGTCGCCGGCGACATAGGGTTCGAAAGCGAGGTTCCAGGTCGCGTCGGCCTCGGCGGCGACATCCCCCTGCAGGCGCGCTAGTGCGAGCTGCTCCTTGTAGTACCGGGTCGAGTCGTCCCGACGTCCGTGCCAGTACGCGATCCCACCTGCGGCGGAGACCGCCGCCAATCGCGTGGCCGTCGGTTGGTCCGCCCCGGGCATCGTGAGGGCCTCCTCCGCCAGTTCGGTGCCCTCGACGAGCCGTCCGTCCTGTTGCCAGAACCGCCACATCGCCGCGATGAAACCCAGCGCCAGGTCGACCTCGCCGGCGTCGATGCTCCATCGGATCGCGGCGCGCAGGTTCGCGTAGTCGATGGTCAGGCGATCGAGCCAGCGAGGCTGGTCGGGCCCGGGCAGGTTCGGCGCGGCATCCTCGGCCAAGGCGAGGAACACGACGGCATGGCGTCGTCGCACATCGCCTTCACGGCCGTCGGCCCGAAGTCGGTCGTGCGCGAAGCCGCGGATGGTGGCCAGCATCCGGAACCTGACGCTCGCGCCCCCGGCGTCGTCGTCGCGCTTGATCAGGCTCTGATCGACCAGCGTGACGAGGTGATCGAGTACGTCGCCGCTCTCAAGCAGGCCCACGACCTGCTCCGCTTGGTCGAGGTCGAAGCCGCCGTCGAAGACCGCCAGGTCCGCCAGCACCCGCTGCAGCTCGGGTGGGAGCAGGTCATGGCTCCAGGCGATGGCCGCCGCGAGCGTCCGCTGCCGGTCCGGCACGTTCCGAGGCCCCGAACCCGGCAGTGGCAGTCGTGCCGCGAGCCGGTCGTGGATGGCGGACAGGGGCAGGTGCGCCACGCGCGCGGCCGCAAGCTCGACGCCGAGAGGCAGCCGGTCGAGCAGCGTGCATACCTGGTCGATCGCCTCCGTGTCAGGACCGGGCTGCCAGTCCGGTCGGACCGAGCGCGCCCGCTCGACGAACAGGCGGACACAGGCATCTCCCAGCGGCTGGACCGGGTACTCCTGCTCGCCGACGACGCGCAGGGGAGCGCGGCTGGTCACCACGATCCGGGAGCCGGGCGAGGCGTCGAGGATGTCGACGACGACGTCGGCCGCATCGAGCAGCCGCTCGAAGTTGTCGAGGACCAGCAGGGCGGTGCGGTCGGCAAGGTATGGACCCAGCGCTTCCGCGGCCGAACGCCCCGGGCCGTCGAACAGCCCGATGGTCCTGGCGATGACCGAGCGGACGACGGACGCGTCCTCGATGTCGGCGAGGGGCACGAACCAGGCACCATCCTCGAACCGGCCGGCGATCCGGCTGCCGCCTCGGTGGCGAGACTCGTCTTGCCGATCCCGCCCGGTCCGGTGAGCGTGATCAGTCGGCGTGTGGCCGTCAGGTCGCCGATCTCATCGAGCTCCGCGTCCCGCCCGACGAAGCTGGTCAACCGTGTCGGCAGGTTCCCGATGCTCGTCGTCGCGGTTCGCAGCGGCGGGAACTCGGTCGGCATCCCGGCGACATCCAGCTGGAACAGGTGCTCGGGACGCGGGACGTCGATCAGGGCATGGCGGCCCAGGTCGCGCAGCCCGACCCCGTCAGGCAGCGCGTCGGCCACCAGCGCGCGGGTCGCGTCTGACAGCACGATCTGCCCGCCGTGTCCCGCAGAGGCGATGCGTGCCGCGCGGCTGACCTCGAAGCCGCCGTAATCGTCGCCGGCGAGATACGCCTCGCCGGAGTGGAGTCCCATCCGGACCGCGGAGTCCGGCACCAGCCGGCCAGTCGTGGGCCTGAGTGCGCGCTGCGCGTCGACCGCGGCCGCGACGGCGGCGCGCGCCTCGGGGAACGCGGCGAACACGGCATCCCCCTCGGTCCGGACGCAGACCCCGCCGTGGCCCTCGACCGCTCGTCGGATGAGGCCGACGTGGGCGGCGTTGACGTCGTCCCATCCCGGGCCGAGCGCGCGGACCAGGCGCATCGAGCCCTCGACATCGGTGCGCAGGAACGTGACCGTCCCGCTCGGGAGCGCCGAACGGCCTGGCTCGCTATCGCCCACGGCCGGACTCTACTGGGTCGAGATGCGCTCCGCGAGCGTGGCGAGCATGGCCATGGCCGCCTCGGGCCGCTCGCGCAGGATCGAGCGAAGGCCGTCGCCGCCCAGCACGAGCCCGCGGACGTCGGTCTCGGCGATGACCGTCGCGGCCCGGGGCCGGTCGCGGAGCACCGCCAGCTCGCCGATGTGGTCACCGGCGCCATATCGACGCAGGAATCGTTCGGTGCCGTCGGCGCCGGCCTGCACGACCCGGACGCCGCCCTCGACGATGACCACGAGCTCATCGCCGATGTCGCCCTCGCGCATGATCGGTGTCCCGGCGGGATAGTCGCGCTCGAAGGCGACCATGGCCACCCGCTGCAGATCCTCGGGTTCGAGACCGGCGAACAACGGGATGCGCCGCAGCAGGAGCATCGTGTCGAGCGCGGTCGCCTGCCGGTCGGGATCGGGCATCGTGGCCTCGTCGGCGTCCGTCGCCCGGCCGGCCGCGAGGACGCGGCGACTCAGCCTGGCGATCCAGGGGTCCTCATCATGCGTCAGCGTCTCGAGCGCCGTCATCGCCTGCGTGGCCGGGTGTTCGGTGGCCGCCTCGAGACAGGCTGTCAGGGCCCGGCCGAGGCGCCGGTCGCCCAGCGAATCGAGCGCCTCGATGGCCTGCGCCCGGGCGTCCTGGTCGGTCGATCGGAGCGACCGTCGCATCAGACCGCCGGCCGTCGGGGCGCCAACAGCGACGACGGCCGCGATCGCGCGGTCCTCCGCGCGGCGTATCCGGCGGGCGATGACATGCTCGAGGAAGGCGTGGTCCTCGGTCACGTCCAGGGTCGCCACGGCCATGCGGGCGCGCTGAAGTGTCTCGGCCCGTTCGATCTGACCCTGCGCCCAGGCGAGCAGGTCGTCCTGGATCCCCGGCCCGTGGCCGGCGAACGCGTCCATGGCCGCGTCCTGCGCCCGCAGTGACCCGTTCCGCAGCACGTCGGCGAGTCCGGCAGCGGCATCGTGTCGCTTCGCGAGCGTGCGCCCCGCGGCGGTGCGCACGGCACATGCGTCGTCGTCGAGGGCGTGGACGAGCAGCGCGGTGGGCAATACGGCCGAGGCGTCGGCGCGCTCTGCGGCGGCGCGCATGGCCGCCGCCCTGACGACCGGGGAACCGGTCGCGATGAGCGGCCGGATCAGCTCCGTCGATGCGCGCCCGGGCACGCGTGCCGCCGCATCGAGACCGGCCACGCGGTCCTCGTCGACGGTCGATCCGATCAGCGCGGCGATCAGCGCACCCGGGCGCGGATCGGCGGGATCACCGGCGAGGGCGGTCGCGACCTCGGCGCGGACCGTCGGCGACGGGTCGTCGACGAGCTCGCCCAGCCGGATCCGTTCTTCGGGCCGCAGGTCGGCGACCCGGCCGAGGAGCGCCACGGCGAGGCGGCGCGTGGCCGGCTCCGGCGCCGCTGATGCCGCCGAGACCGCTGCTCGGAAGTCGGGCCGTTCGAGGACGGCCGGTAGCCCCGGCCCACCCTCGAGCACCTGTTCGGCCAGTCCCGACCGGAGGGCTCCCAGGAGGCTCTCGGCGTAGCCACGGCGGATCCCGATCGCGACGATCGTCGCCACGATCGCCGTCGTGAGACCGAGCCAGAACACCGGCTCGAGCCCTGGCAGGCTTGCCGCGATGAGCAACAGGATCCCCGACAGCACCGTCCCGACCTGGCCGGGGACGCCATCGTTGAAGGCGAGTGCTTGCGCACGACGATCGGCCGGGATGACGTTGTAGAACGCGCTCCACGCTGCGTTGGACAGGCCGCGCTGGGTCGTCTGCTGTGCGAACCGGAATGCCGCCGCCGTGGCGAAGCCGAAATGGACGAGCCAGCCCCCGAAGCCGATGACGTACACGACCGGCAGGGCCAGCGCACCGGCCGATACCCCGAAATCGGGCGTACACGCGATTCGCGACCAGCAGCGAGACCAGGAACGAGGTCGCGGTGATCGCGGTAGACAGCAGGCCGAGGGCGGTCGCGAGCTCGACCTTGTCGGGAAACGCGCTCGATGCCGCGATGAGGAACGGGTACGAGACGGAGAACATCAGGATCGCGAGGAGGACGTAGGCGATCGCGACGAGGCGCATCAGCGGCGATGCGACGACCGTGTCGAAACCCCGGCGCAGGTCGTCGACGACGGACCCTCCGAGCCCGGGTGTGGCCGCGCGCGACCCACGACGCGGCAGGCGCGCAAGTAGTCCGGCCGCGAGCGCGAGGAGGACCGCCTGCACGACGACCAGCGACTCGACGCCGGCGATGCGAGCGACGGGTCCCGCTGTCAGCGTGCCGAGGAAGCTGCCGACGATCGCCGCGCTCGTCAGGAGCGGGAACAGTCGCTTGGCCTGCCGTGCGTCGAACGTCGCGCCGCTCACCGTCCAGGCGATCGTGAGGTTGATCGTGCTCGACGCGACCACCGTGAGCCAGAGCAGCGGGACGAGCTCGCTGGCACCCATGGCGAGCCCGACTCGCTGCAGGACGAGCAGGCCGCCGACTGCCAGGAGGATGGCCACGAACAGCGGTACGCGTGGCAGCCGACCGAGGGCGACGGCGTACCCAAGCGAGGACACGAACCCCACGACCCCGAGTGCGATGAACAGGTAGGGCAGCGTGGTCGGCAGCGCTTCGGGGCCGAACCGGGCCAGGAGCAGCGACTCGGCACCCACCTCGCCGAAGCCGCGGGCGGCCTCGAGCAAGGCGAACAGGAAGGCGACGCCGCCAACGAGCCCGCCCTCGCCGGGTCGGACGCTGAAGACGCGCAGGACGCGGGCACGATCCATGTGGCGCATACCCTACTCACGGCCGACCCCGCGGTTCCGGCCACTCGACCGCGATCGTCCGGATGGGGGACACTAGGTCAGTCGCGAGACGACGACCCCGCGAAGGAGCAGCGAACGTGGCGAAGGTGACGATGCCCCAACTCGGCGAAAGCGTCGCCGAGGGGACGATCGGCAAGTGGCTCAAGCAGCCGGGCGACCATGTCGACAAGTACGAGCCGCTGCTCGAGGTGATCACCGACAAGGTCAATGCCGAGGTCCCGTCCCCGTTCGAGGGCGTCCTCAAGGAGATCCTTGCCGAGGAGGGCGCGACGGTACCGAACAACGCGGAGATCGCCGTCATCGAGACGTCCGATGAGGCCGGCTCGACGGAGAGCGCGTCGTCGAACGGTTCCGCCGGCCCTGCGGAGGCTCCGGCGACCGAGGGCGCGAGGACCGACGGCGCGAAGACCGAGAGCGCGACGCCCGACGGCGCGACGCCAGACAGCCCGAAGCCTGCCGCCGACGATCCCGTCCCCGTCGAGGCCGCCGGTCCGACCGGTTCCGACGAGTCGGGTGCCGCCACGTCGAGCGACGACGCGTCGAGCGCCACCGCGACGGCGGCTGCATCGAGCGCGCCCGCCGCCACATCGGCGCCGCCGACGGCGCAGGGCGACCCGGATGCCCGCATGACCCCGGCCGTTCGCCGGTTGCTGCGGGAGCACGCGCTCAACCCGGAACAGATCGTCGGGACCGGCGGGGGTGGCCGCATCACGCGCGACGATGTCCTGGCCGTCGTGGAGGCGATCCGCACCGGCGGGACCGCACCGGCCCCGGCCGCGAAGCCGGCCGGCGAAGCCTCGCAGCCGGCCGCGGCGACTGCGGCGGGCCCGTCGGCGGCTGGTGCAGCGACCGCGCCGCCGCGATCGGCGATGCCGGGCCCCGCGACCGTCGCGTTCCCCGAGGGAGCCGACGAAGCCCTGGTACCGATGACCCAGATGCGCAAGGGCATCGCGGCACAGATGACGCGAGCCCTCCTGGCGCCGCACGCCTACGTCCAGATGGAGGTGGACGTTACCCGCCTGGTCGCCTTGCGCGAAGGCGCCAAGAAGGCCTACCAGGCCAAGGAAGGCATCTCGCTGAGCTTCGTCCCGTTCGTCGTGAAGGCGTCCGCCGAGGCGCTCAAGCGGAACCCGACGTTCAACGCGAACTGGACCGAGCAGGGCTTGCTGGCGAAGCGCCGGATCAACATCGGCGTCGCCGTCGCGGTCGACGACGGCCTGCTGGTCCCCGTGATCCGGGATGCCGACACCCTGTCGATCCACGGTCTCAACGCCGCGATCACCGACGTCGCCAACCGGGCCCGGGCCAACAAGCTCCGGGTCGACGACTTCGGCGGCGGGACGTTCACCGTCGACAACACGGGCTACCTTGGCACCAACCTCGTGATGCCGATCCTCAACGTGCCCGAGGTCGGCATCGTCACGATGGAGGCGATCACGAAGCGCCCGGTCGTCCAGTCGACCCCCGACGGCGACGTCATCGCCATCCGGCCGGTGATGAACATGGTCCTCGGCGTGGACCACCGGGCGAACGACGGGGCCGGCGGCGCCGCACTCTTGCGCGACATCAAGTCGTGGCTCGAGGCGGTCGGTCCGGAGACGCCGATCTACTGACCGCGCCGCTGGCGCCGCGGGCGCCGGAGAGGGCCTGATGCGCGTCTTCGTCACCGGTGGGAACGGCTTCATCGGCCAGGCGGTCGTCCGTCGACTCGTCAGCCGCGGCGATCGCGTGACCGCGGTGGTCCGCGACCCCGATCGGGCCGAGGCACTCCATGACCTCGGCGTCGACCTGCGCCAGGGAGGCCTCGCCCGGACGGCCTCGATCGTGGACGCGATGCGCGGCACCGATTCGGCGATCCACCTGGCCGGCTCGTACCGGATCGGCATCCCGGCCAGCGAACGGCCGGCGATGCACGACGCCAATGTCGGCGCGACGCATCGCATGCTGGATGCGTTCGCCACGGCCGGTCTCGATCGGATGGTCGCCATCTCGACGATCAACGTCGCCGGCAACACCCATGGACGGATCGTCGACGAGCGCTACCGGCGTGACCTGTCGGACGGCTTCCTGAGCTACTACGACGAGACGAAGTTCCTGGCGCACCGGGCCGTGCAGGAACGGATGGGGTCCGGCGCCCGCATCGTCATCGCCATGCCCGGCACGACCTACGGGCCGAACGACCACTCGGCCATCGGCGGCCAACTCAAGGGCGCCTTCGAAGGGACGCTGCGCTATCTGGCCCTCGCCGACGTGGGGATCTCACCGGCCTACGTGGAGGACGTCGCGTCCGGCATCGTGGCCGCGCTCGATCGCGGGCGAATCGGTGAGTCGTACTTCCTCGGCGGGCAGAACATGCGCCTGCGCGACGCCATGACGATGGCCGCACGCGTCGGTGGTCGGAGGCTGCCGCGCCTCGAGATCCCGACGCCGTTCATCCGCATCGGATCGCGCGCCCCGGCAGCACTGGCTCGCGCCGCAGGACTTCCGGACAACCTGGGCGAGGTGATGCGGTCCGGGCTCGGGGTGACGTTCTGGGGCTCGTCGGCGAAGGCCGCGACGGAGCTCGGCTACGTGCCCCGCGACCTGGCCAGCGGCCTGCGAGCGACCTTCGATGCGGGCTGACCGGCGACTCGCGGCGCTGGGCCTGCTCGTGTCGGCCATGGTGATCGGCGGTTGCCGGGTCGATGGGGCGCTCCTCGATGCTCCGGGCGCCGTGCGCCTGCACGTGTCGACGACGCCGACCACGGTCGAGATCGACGCGCCGGGCTGGCTCGCCGACACGTCGGCCGTGTACCTGTGTGCGTCCGCGCCGCCGACCCTGCCGGACGAAGCGGCCGATCGGATCGGCTGGGTGCCGGGCGGCGATTGTCACGACTTCGGCCGGCACGCCAGCTCCGAGGGCCTGACGATCAGCCTGCCGTTGTCGGCGCTCCAGGGCGCGTCGCGGACCGCGTTCGAAGCCGCGCCGGACTGGTATCTGCTGCTGCTCGACGTCGACGGGGACCGCGTGTCGACCGCGGTTCGCAGCCAGTTCCGCGCGCCCGACGTCGCCCCGTCCTAGGCGGTCGGCGAGGCGGATCCGCCGTACACTCCGGCCATGGCCCGCGAGCTTCCGATCTTCGACCCAGCAGCCCAGGATGGGACGAGCGGCCACACGCGGGCCGACCTGCCGATCTCGATCGGCGGCGGGCTGGCAGGGATGGCGGCCATCGACGGGTCGATCGCACCGAGGCGTCACCCGGACTGGATCCGCGCCCGGATGCCGTCGGGCGAGAACTATCACGACCTGAAGCGCTTGCTGCGAGGCCTCGACCTCAACACGGTCTGCGAAGAGGCCCACTGCCCGAACATCGGGGAGTGCTGGGACCAGCGCACGGCCACGATCATGATCCTCGGCGACACCTGCACGCGGGCCTGCGGCTTCTGCGCGATCAAGACCGGACGGCCGACCTGGTTCGACGACGACGAGCCGCGCCGGGTCGCGGAGGCCGTCGAAGCGATGCGCCTCGAGCACGTCGTGGTCACGAGCGTCGCGCGCGACGACCTGCCCGACGGCGGGGCGCGGATCTTCGCCGAGACGATCGTGCACATGCGCGAGCGAAGCCCGGGCATGGGCATCGAGGTTCTCATCCCGGACTTCGATGGATCCGACGATCGCCTGCGCACGGTGATGGACGCCCGGCCGGACATCCTCAACCACAACCTCGAGACCGTGAAGCGGCTCCAGAAGCCCGTCCGCAAGCGGGCTCGCTGGGATCGCAGCCTGTACGTCCTGCGCCGCGCCAAGGACATGGCCGGCGAGATCGGCTATGCGGTCCACACGAAGTCCAGCCTGATGGTCGGGCTGGGCGAGACGCGCGACGAGCTCCAGGAGGCGTTCGAGGCCCTCCGCTCGAACGATGTCGACATCCTGACGATCGGCCAATACCTGCGGCCGTCGATGCAGCACCTGCCGCTCGAGCGCTACTACGACCCGACCGAGTTCGCGGAGATGAAGGTCGCCGCGCTGGAGCTCGGCTTCAAGCATGTCGAATCGGCCCCGCTGGTCCGGTCCAGCTACCACGCCCGCGACCAGGTGCCGGACGCCGAGCTGCGCCGCCGTCGGCGACAGGCCACCCTCGACGCCGACGGGCGGGTGATCCCGCTCGCAGGCTGAGGATCGGCCCGGTTCCGGTAGACGCGTCCGAAATGGCAAGAATTTCGCCCGGGGAACGTTATGTCGCCAACGGACGACGATTCGTGGCAAGAGTTTCAACCGGAGATGCCTTAGCGGTCGAAACGAGCCCGAATCGGTCCGGCGGCTGCCATAACGTTCTCCCCACGAACCTTCTGCCAACGATGTGGCCGGAACCGAACGGCGGGCGACGACGTCCGGGCGCCATGCCGCGAGTCGCCGCTGCGCTGATCGCTGTCGCTCTCCTCACCGGCGCGTGCGCGGGATCCGCGCCGGCGCCATCGGCGAGCGCCGCACCGTCGAGCACCGCCCCCTCGACCACACCATCACCGTCCACCAGCGAATCGCCGGCACCGAGCGGCATCGACCTGTCCGGGGTCCCGACCGCCTGTATCGGGCTCGGCGCCGATGACTGTCGTCGTGTCGTGGCCCAGGTCGCGAGCGTGCTCCCGGGCGGGGTGGCACCGGCGTACATCCAGGTCGGCCCGTTCGGGTGCGCGGCAGGCGAAGGCTGCGTGACGTCGCTCGTCGAGCGGCCGCAGGGCGACATCACGCTCGAGGCCGGTGTCGGCGCGCTGGCCTACCACGTCACGGCGACCGCCGGTGGCGCGTCGTTGGATCTGGTCCAGCAGGACGCCTTCGGGGTCCGGCTCGGCCCGTCGTCGCGGCCGCCACTCACGGCGGGAGCGCGACCGTTCTCGCTCGGCCACTGTGGCCTGTGGAGCGGCATCGACGTCGGCGGCAGCTGGTGGGATCCGATCGGCCCGGTCGACGGCGACCATCCCGACGCCATCAACGCGGCCGACGGCACGCTCACGGTGACCGATCCGGACCACGCGACGTTCGTCTCGAGGGGTGGCTTCTCGGTCGAGCTGATCCGCCGCGACGGCGAGAAGTACCTGCCGCTCTGCCAGTAGCCGCGTTGCGCGTCGACTGACGCTATCCTGCGGTCATGGCTCGCCAGCTCGCCCGCAAGGTCCCCCTCGCGGAGCTGCACTGCCACCTCGGTGGCGCGGTCACCCCGGCGATCATGTGGGGCATCGCCCACGCGCAGGGCATCAAGCTACCCACCAAGGATTACTGGGAATTCCGCGACATGATCACGGTCTCGAAGCGGTCCCAGAGCTTCGACGGCTATCTCCAGCTGTTCCACTGGACCGAGCTCATCCAGAGCTCGCCGATCGCCGTCGAGCGGGCCGTCTACGAGGTGATCGGCGGGGCGTACCGCAAGAACAACATCACGACCATGGAGCTCCGCTTCAACCCCATGAAGCGGAATCGCGGTGGTGAGCAGGACCTCGACCACATCATCGCGGCCGCCCTGCGCGGCATGGACAAGGCGACCCTCGAGTACCCGGTCAAGCCCGGGCTCATCTTCTGCCTCGACCGAGCGTTCCCGTTCGAGCTCAACGAGATCATCGCCGAGAAGGCGATCAGCTGGCGGGACCGCGGCGTCGTCGGTATCGACATCGCGGGCCCGGAGGCATCGACCTTCCGCGTCGCCGACTATCGCCGACTCTTCCGGCGGGCGCGGCAGTACGGCCTCGGCATCACGGTCCACACCGGCGAAATCGGGCCCGGTCGAGGAGATCGCCCGGGTCGTCGAGCTGCTCGAGCCGGATCGCATCGGTCACGGCGTGAAGGCCGCGTACGATCCACGCGCGATGGCCATGATCCGCGAGCGCGGCATCGTCCTCGAGATCTGCCCGACATCCAACCTCAACACGCGGGTCGTGTCGAGCTGGGACGAGTTCCGCTGGATCTTCGACACGTTCCGACGCAACGACATCCGCTTCACGATCAACACCGACGGACCCGAGCTGCTCAAGACCTACATCCGCGACGAGATGGCCACGCTCGGTCGGCTGGGCATCCTGTCGGTCGAGGACCAGGAGCAGGCCGCGGCGACGTCGCTGGCCGCCTCGTTCGTCCCGAACGTGTCCGATGTCCCGCCACCGCGACTGGCGCCGGCCTCGCGCGGAGCTGTGGAGCGCGAAGAGGCCTAGGTCTCGGAGACCGCCCGCCGGCCGACCCGCCGCAGGCCCGAGTCATGGAGGGCCTCGCGCACCGGCCGGATGGCACTCCCGCTGAGGGACCGCGCGATCCGGACCGGCCCGTCCTCCTCGAACGCCCGCAGGGCGAGGTGCGGCTGCTGACCCACGTCCTCGGCAGGGGCCGGCCGGAAGAGGGCCGTGGCGCCGCACGTTCGCTCCAGCAGCGCGCGCTTCGCCCGCGCGACCTGCAGCTCGGCAAGGACCTCGGCCGGGACGGGCGCATCGAGCAGGTCGCGGGCCACGGACAGGACCGACCAGCTCGCGGTCGCGGCCTGTGCCTCCCGGGCGTGAGCGATGAACATCGCCCAGTCGACCGTCGCGCCATGACGTCGCACGATCTCGGCGACATCGACGACCCAGCGCAGGCGCAGCGCCGAGCGAGTCCTGTGGATGGCCAGGTGCAGCAGTGTGTCCTCGAGCGACAGTGTCCTGACTCGCTGATCCATGAGCCGCGTGACGACCGACCTGGCCCACAGACCGTCCGTGCCGAGACGTTGTTCGCTGTCCGCCCAGAGCGCCCAATGCAGCTCGAGGCGGACGTGGTCGGGTCCGGCGCCACGGCCCCACGCGGGGTCGTGGAAGGCGTGGACGAGCGCCTTGTAGCCCGGGAGCGCCCGCTGGCCGAAGCCGAGCGAGCGCAGGACGTCGCGCGAGGCCGGCAGGTCCCGCGCGCGGACCAGGACATCGAGGTCGGCGCACGGCCGGGCGGCGATGTCCCCGTAGGCTCGCTCGGCGATCACGAGCCCCTTGACGGGCATCGCCTGGATGCCGGCCACCTGGAGGCCTCCGAGGACGTCGAAGAGGGTATCGGCAAGGTGTCCGTTGGCACGCAGCGTCACGTGGCGACGGAGCAGGGCACGTTGTCGCCAATCGTCCGGGACGAGCTCGCCGCCGACGGTCGTGAGCGTGTCGCCCACGAGCGGCACGACCTCGTGGAGGTGGGCGAGCGCCCACAGCCGGGCCCAGTCGAAGTCGCGGTCCGCGATCAGCCGCCGCAGGCGGTCGGCGGCGTTGCCGGCCGGCTCGGTGCGCGCGGCCAGGCACAGCGCTCGCTGCTCGGGAGTCAGGCGTGGGAAGGGGACGGACATCGAACGGGTCAGTACTGCGACAGGCTGCCGTCGATGCGGGCATGCCGCACGGCCGCCGCGAACGCCATCAGGCCGATCGCCAAGAATGCGAGGCTGACCGCCGCGAGGGCGGCAAGCGGCACCGCCAGCTCCAGGACGCCCTGGCCCTCGAGCATGGACCCGCGCAGCACGGTCAGCCCGTGGGTGATGGGCAGGAACGCGCCGAGTGCCTGCAGCGGCGCGGGCAGCACGGTCGTCGGGTAGAGCGTCCCTCCGAGCACGACCGATGCGCCGCGCAGCGCCCAGCCGAGCGGGTTGCCCCGCTTGATGACGATCACGCTGGCCCCGGCCAGCAGCCCCATCCCGGTGAACCCGACGAGCATCAGGACCAGTCCGAGCAGGGCCGCCGGCACGTCCGTGTGGGACAGGTCGACGCCGAGCAGGGCACCAAGCACGAGATAGGCGACCGCGCCGAGCCCAGCCGATGCATGCAGCCACAGCGTCGACGACAGCAGGACCGTGCCCAGTCGGGACGGCCCGAGCAGCATCAGCTCGAGCGTGCCGGTCGTCTGGCTCTCCCGCAGGGCTCCGCCGAACGCGCCGACGCTCTGGCTGAGGAACTCCTGGGCGATGATGCCGAGGAGGACGAACGCGAAGTACCCGCCGCCGACCGCCGTCAGCCCGGGCGCGGCGGCATCGAACACCCGGCTCAGGAAGAAGAACATGCCGATCGTGACGACGGCCGAGGCGATCCGCAGCAGCAGCCCGGCCCGGTAGCTCATCTCGATCCGACGGTCGCGCTCGAAGAACGCGCGCGGCACGAGCAGGGCCTGGCCGATCGACGGTCGTGCCCGGTCGAGCGCCGTCATCGGGCGGGCACCGGGATCGCCAGCGGGGCCCTGGGAGCATGGGCACCGAGGGTCTGCAGGTAGATCTCCTCGAGCGACAGGTCGCTCGTGACGCAATCGAGCACGTCGACACCCGCGCCGACGAGCCGGCGCAGGATCTCGGGGAGCGTCTCGTCGGAGGTCATCGTCAGGCGGGCGACGATCGTCGGCGCGTCACCGACCGGTTCACCGCCGCGCGTCGTGAGCGAGGCCATGCCCGGCACGCCGCGCAGGAGATCCGGCACGTCCCCCGGCGCGTGGCGCAATCGGAGCTCGCAGCGCGTGCCGTAGCCGATGGTGCGCCGCAGCTCGCCGACCGATCCGGTGGCCACGATCCGCCCGGCCTGGATGAAGGCGAGGCGGTCGCACAGGGTCTCGGCTTCGGGCATCGAGTGCGTCGCCAGCACCACGGTCCGGCCGAGCTCTCCGACGACGACCTCGGCGACGAAGCGACGCAGCCGCTGGGCGGAGATCGGGTCGAGCGAGCGGGTCGGCTCATCCATGAACACGATGGCCGGCTCGTCGAGCAGGCCGCGGGCGATGGCGAGGGCCTGGCGCTGCCCCGTCGACAGGGTGCCGAACGGCCGATCAAGGTGCTCGGTCATGCCGAGGCGGCCGGCCAGCCGGTCGATGGCCGCCGTCGTGGCCGTGGCATCGAGATGTCGGAGCGCGGCGAAGAACGCGAGGTTCTGGCGCCCGGTGAGGCGCCAGTAGAAGGACCGCTCGTCGCCGTTGACGAGGCCGACCCGAACCCGGACCGAGCGTGGATCCTGCGTCACGTCGATGCCGTCGATCAGTGCCCGGCCGGTGGTCGGCAGCAGCAGGGTCGTCAGCATGCGCACGAGGGTCGTCTTGCCAGCACCGTTCTGCCCGAGCAGCCCGAATACCTGGCCGGACGGGATCGACAGCGTGACGTCGTCGACCGCGATCCGGTCCGGGGCAGGCGCGCGCCCGAGCGCGAGCGCCCGCAGCGAGCGGGGCGCCCGGAAGCGCTTGGAGAGCTCGATCGTTTCGATCGCCGGTGTCATGGCCTGCCCATCGATCGTTCGCCCGGGCGCGTCGAGCACGCCCGGGCGGACGTCTGGTCGGGGGGTCGCCTAGAGGAGGATGACCTCGGGGCGGCCGTACTGCATGCTGACTGCCGCCTCGGCCGTCAGCTCGTCCTCGGAATAGGACGCGATGATCTCGGGTGTCTCGTAGTCCATGTGGTTGTCTCCTATCAGTGCGTGGTCAGCGCCGGTCAGCCCGGCTGCTGCGTGAAGATCCCGTACTGCATGCTGACCGCCGCCTCGGCCGTCAGCTCATCCTCCGTGTACGTGGCGATGATCTCGGGGCTCTCGTACTCCATGTGTCTCACCTCCTTCCTGGGTTGATCCCCGGACCGGCCGGGGAAGGGCTGCAGCGACGACCCGGGTCGGGACCCGGGACAGGACGAGCAGGCCGCGCAGGCCTGCCCTTCGGACCGACGGCGACAACGGCGATCGCCGGAGCAGGCGCGTCCCGCTCCCGGCGGCTCGGCCGCTCCACCACGAGACGTGGGCGACGGCCGCCGCTCGACGCGACGCTCGCGGAAGCCGCGTCATCCGACCGTCCGGCCCGCTGACGTGGCGAACGACACCCAGGACGTCGTCCTGGGCGATCGCGGGATCGAGGTACGCCTCGCCATCACCGCGTGCGACGAGCAGGACGCCCTCGGGCGTGCGACGCCGGTGGACGAGACGATGGGCGACCGCGCCGTCGCCGCGCTGGAACACGATCACGTCACCGACGCGCTCGGGTTGACGGCCGAAGGCGACCAGGAGACCGCTGCCGGCGGCGATCGTGGGCTCCATGCTCCGGCCGACCGCCTCGATCCAGGCCGTGCGCCGGTTCGACCGATGGGACTCCAGCAGCCCGATCCGCGCCACTGAGCGGGCATCGACCTCCGCCGGCGGCTCCGAAGCGGCCGCCACGGGTGGAGACGCCTCGTGGGCCGCCAGACCGGCGACGTAGCGGCGGAGCGCCGCCGCGCTGCGGCCCGGGTCCGTGGCCCGCAACCGGACGACCGGCACGCTGCTGGCGATCTCGCCGAGGCGGCGCATCGTCGATCCGAAGTCGTTCGCTGCGGCCGGCGTGCCGCGCAGGAGCGCGAAGGTCGCCTCGGCAGCCGAAGACGAGGTGATCGTCGGCTCCTCGGCGGCGGGCCCCCGCTCGTCGAGCAGGACGATGAGACCGAGCGGTGTCGGTCCGGCGACGCCGGCATCGAATGCGCGCCGCAGGTCGTCGACCGTGACCGACCATTCGCTGCCCGCACCGAGATCCTGGCGCGGACGGTCGTGTAGGAACGCGAGCTCCGGCAACAGCTCGACGGTCGCCGGGCTGACGTGCATGGCCCGCGGGTACGGCATCACGGTGCGGCCGTCGGCGGCGATGAGGGCCAGCTCGTCCGTGAGCCAGCCCGCGCCGTCGCGCACCAGGGCGAGCGTGAGCGTCGACTTGCCGCGGCCACTCGGCCCGGCCAGCAGCACGGCCCGCCCGTCGATCACCACGACCCCCGCGTGGGTCCCGATGATGTCCTCGGCGCCGAGCCCGTCAAGGACGCTCATCACGAAGCGATCCAGCGCGCCGAGGATGAGCGCCGCGTCGAGGCGACCCTGATCCACCGGTCGTGTCGGCGGCACCAGGTGCGGGCGATACGGCCGTTCGATGTCGATCCAGGCGGTGCCCGGCGCGTCGTTCGAGGCATCGACCGCGAACGCGCCGTACGAGCGCGCGAGGGCCTCGATCACGGCCGGCTCGTCACTGCGGACGCCGATCGACAGCCCATGGATGCGGAACCTGGCCGCGAGCGGGAGCAGCGCGGTCGGCTTGGCCCCCTCGCCGATCATGCGGGGGAAAGCACACCGAGGCGACGGAAGCCGTCGAGGACGCGCTCGACGTCGGGTCGCACCTCGTCCGGCGTCCGGCCGTACGGCTCGGCGAAGGCCACCAGCAGGTCATCCATCGACCGGCCGTCGCACAGCTCCCAGACGCGCGCCGCCGAGGCATTGATGACATGGGCGCGGCCGTGGGCCGCATCGTGCAGGATGGCCTCGCGGCCGACGCGCTGCAACGTCACATCGTGGCGCGTCGGGCCCACGCCGACACTCGGGTCCGCCGCCATACCGTTTCCCCCCGATCTGATATGTCGATGGGCCCGCCCGGCGGGGCAGACCGCGATCCGGATTGTGACCGGACCAGGACGAATGCGTCGAGCCGTATAGGCCATCCGGCGGTGCACTCGGACACCGTCGGAGCGTCACCTTGTCAGGCCGGCTCGCCCCCGATTCGGTAGGTGCAGCAGCGATCCCCAGCGGCGATGTGGGTCTCGCGCTGTACGTCGGTGCCGAGGATCTCGCGGAACAGGTCCAGCTCCGCCTGGCAGGCGGCCGCGTTGTCGGCCGCGACGCGATGGATCGCGCAGTTGCGCTCCACCAGGCGGATGACCCCGTCGGCCCCGACGAGGACCTCGGCGAGATAGCCCTGCTCGTCCTGGATGACTGCGAGCTCCCTGGCCCGGTCGGCCAGCGGCGCGTCGACGGGCAGCCGATCGGCCAGACGTTGACGGACACGCTCGCTCGTGCTCCGTCGGCGCTCGTCGAAGACGTCGTCCACCAGCGGCTCGCCACCCAGCGCACGGATGGCCGCCAGCAGCCCGTTGGCGAGGCCGTCGTAGTTGGTCGGGAAGAGGTCCTGCGCGGCATCCGTGACGTCGTAGACGTGGCGCGGCCGGCCGACGCCATGGCGGACGGCCCGGCGACTGACGAGACCGGCCGTCTCCAGCGCGTGCAGCTGCTGCAGCACGCCCGTGCGACTCGCGCCGAGCCCGGCCGCGAGGTCCTCGGGCGCGGACGGTCCGTCGTGACGCAGCCGGAGCAGGATGTTGCGGCGCAAGGTGGACGACCCGCCCACCCCGTCGACACGAGGGATGGAGCCGCCCTCGGTCACGGGGCCCGGCAGGGCGCTGGCGGCAGAGGCGCTGGATGCGCTGCGCGGCTCAGGCATCGTCCGGGAAGGCTAGCACCGGCACCCCGCTCATGCTGCGGTGATAGGCTCGGCCGATGGACCTCGACCTGTCGGCCGAGCACACCCTGCTGCGCGACACGGTCCGCGGATTCATGCTGACCGAGGTCGCACCGGTCGTCGACGAGCACGAACGCGAGCGCCGCTTCCCGACCGAGATCGTGCGGCGGATCGGCGAGCTCGGCTGGCTCGGCATCCCGATCCCGGAGGCGGAAGGCGGGGCCGGTCTCGACACGTTGGCCTACGCCATCGCGATCGAGGAGATCGGCCGGGTCTGGGGCTCGCTCGGTCTGATCGTGGCGGCCCACACGAGCCTGGGTTGCGGGCCGCTCCACCTGGCCGGCACCGACGAGCAGAAGGTGCGCTACCTCGTCCCGATGGCCAGCGGCAGGGTCCTCGGCGCCTACGGGCTGACCGAGCCGGGCGCGGGCTCGGATGCCGGCGGCACGCGGACGACGGCGCGTCGCGAGGGCGATGCGTGGGTGCTCGACGGTGCCAAGCGCTTCATCACCAACGCGGGCCACGCCGGGACGTACGTCGTCACTGCCAAGACCGGGACGACCGACAAGGGCGATGCGGAGATCAGCGCGTTCATCGTGCCAGCCGACACGCCGGGTTTCAGCATCGGCCGGCTCGAGGACAAGCTCGGCCTGCACGCATCGGCGACCGGTGAGCTGCGCTTCGAGAACGCGCGCATCCCTGCCGCCAACCTGCTCGGCGAGCAGGGCGACGGGTTCCGCACGTTCCTCAAGATCCTCGACGGCGGCCGGATCTCGATCGGTGCGCTGGCGCTGGGTCTGGCCCAGGCGGCCCTCGACGCGAGCATCCCCTACGCCCAGACACGCGAGCAGTTCGGGCGGCCGATCGGCTCGTTCCAAGGCGTCGCGTTCATGGTGGCCGACATGGCGACCGAGATCGAGGCCGCCCGTGCGCTGGTCTGGAAGGCGGCCTGGCTGAAGGACCGCGAGCGGGACTACGGCCTCGTGGCCGCGGAAGCGAAGCTCTTCGCCTCCGAGGTGAGCGCCCGCGCCACCAACGCCGCGATCCAGATCCATGGCGGGTACGGCTACACCACGGATTACCCGGTCGAGCGCTTCATGCGTGATGCGAAGCTGACCGAGATCGGGGAGGGCACGAGCCAGATCCAGAGGCTCGTCATCGCACGGAAGATCCTCGGCCTCCGAGTCGTCTGAGGCGGGTCAACCGGTCTTGGCGAGGCGCACGATCAGCCGGTACTGGCTGCGGGCGCCGACACAGGTCTGCAGCGTCAGGCTGGGCCTGGACTGGGCGGCATAGGCCCAGTCGCCCTTCTCGGGTGTCGTGACCTTCCACCACGAGATCGCGTACACGCCGACCCGCCCGTCGCCGCCCGCGTAGTAGACCTTCATGCCCTTCCGCAGCCGGCCGGCGACGTAGGCGTCGTGCAGGGCCTGGAAGACGCTGTGCGCGTGACCGAAGAGGTAGATGTTGTTGGAGCCCGCGCAGCCCCAGCGGTACACGCGGTTGCCCGGGTAGGCCGACGACGAACACGCGTACCCCGTCACCGATCGGGCGATTCCCAAGGCCGGGATCCAGACGCGGTTGCGGCCCGTGAACGAGGTCGTCCCGGTCGACGCCGCCGGTTGCGTGCCCTTGGTGACGGTCGTGGCCGCGGGGCGCGGGACGGCCGGCTTTGGCCGGCTGGTCCAGTCGGCACGGGCCGGCAGCCGGGTCGGCGAGGCCGTCGTGCGGTCGGCCGTGCTGGTCGGTCGCTCGGCCTCGATGGTGTTCGACGCATCCCACGGCCGATCGGCCGGGTGTGGCAGCGAGTTGTTCGCCGGCGCACCGGCCGCATCGGTGCGTCGCTCCACGCTGAACACGCTTGCCGGCGCGCTCGCCGCCAGCAGGCTCGCGACGAGGCCGAGGGCGAGCAGCGACCGGGCGCGCCGGTGGGCGGTGGGCATGTCCGCAGCATCCGGCGAGAACGCCTTCCGGACCGTGGCTCGGACGTCCCATCGGCGATGGGAATGAGGGACCCCTGACCTTAGTTCCCGGTGCCCGCAGCCACCTCCAGCGCCTCACGGATCGCGACCTCGAAGCCGGGCGCCCATGGTCCCTGGCCGGCCAGCACGAACGGCGACTGTTCGACGCTCTCGAACGTCTCGGGATCCGTGACGAACGACCGGGCGCAGGCATCGATCGTGGCGCGCAGCTTCTCGAATGATTCCCTGTTGCGGAAGATGTACAGATAGATGTGGACCGGTGAGGTCTGGTCGAGGCCGTGCCCATCGAAGCCGATCGCGGTGGGGATCAGGACCGGGTCGACACAACCCGCGTCCCCGGACACGGGTTCGTCGATGACGACGCCGCGCTTGGTCAGCTCCGTCGCGATGCCCTGGAAGTCCGCCGGCGTCGGGGCCGGAGGGCTCGTCGAGATGGCGCCACAGCCGGCGAGGACGAGGAGTGCCAGGCCGCACACCACGGCTGATCGGAGGGGGATCACGCGAGCGAGGCTATCACCGGGCCGCACGGGACGCTCCGGAGTACGATGCCGGCGCGAGCGAGGCGTCAGTGACCGCTGTTTTCCGAGCGCGACGATCCATCGGGTGGGCCGCGGCCCTGGCCGTGACCCTGGGCTCGAGCGCGAGCGGGACGCTCCAGGCTGCGGATCCGGCGCCGGCGGAGAACCGGCTCGAGTCGCCGATGGCCGACGTCGCCGTGCTGCCAGCCGACGCACGCGAGCCCGACGCGACCCCATCGCTGCTCGTCCTCGAGGCACAGGGCATGTCGTCCGATCGCGCCCACCTCGCCCTCCTCGAGCGCGGTGACGCCTGGGAGCAGGTCGCGGAGCTGGAGCTCGATCTCGACCGCGACGCGCTCGAGGCCCGCTGGCTCGTGGGTCTCGCCGACCGGCGATTTGCCCTTGTCGCAACGAGCCCAGCCGCGACCGAGGATCCAGGCTACTCGGTGGTCATCGGGCTCGACATCCGCGACGGCGTTACCCCGGCGATCGTCGAGACCGGACGAAGCCGGATCGATCGCGCGGTCGAGGACGCCGCGGCAGCGGACGTCGATGGGCTGGGCACGCCGGAGCTGGTCCTCGGCATGCGACCGGGTCTCGCCGCGAACGGCTGCGGGACGACATCGCTCCTGATGCTCGACGGAGCGAGCCTTGCCGTCCGTCGAACCATCGACCTGCCCGGTCGCCTCGGAGCCGGCGTCGTGGGCCGTTTCGACGACGCCGCAGGCGACGATCTCCTGGCGTATGACGCGCGAGCCTGCCCCCCGGACGGCGCTGCCGACACGGGCCTGTCGGCGATCCGGCTGCTGGACGGCACGGCCTCGCCGCTGATCCTCGGACTGAGCGGCGACGTCGAGGCGTACCCAACCCCGGTGCGCTTCCGAATCGATGGCATCGGTCGTGACCACGCGCTCGCGACGTCGGATACCGGCCTGACGGTCATCGTCCCGGGTGGCCGCGGTGGGTTCGACATCGAGGCGCCGGGGGCAGTCCCGCTCGTCGCCGGACCCGACGCGGTGGCCGATGGCCCCGCGACGCGGATCGCCTGGCTGGACGACCTCGGGCTGCACGCGATGCGGCTCCCGCACGACGCCGGACTCGGCCAGCCGACCGGTCGGACGGACATCACCCTGGGCACGGTCGGATCGGAGCGCTGGCGCATGGTCGCAAGCTCGGTCGTCGATGACGTCCGCGCGCACGGACTGTCGAGCGCCTGGCTGGGCGACGTGGCCGACCAGGCCTGTCCGGACCTGATCGTGCCGGGGGCCATCCTGGCCTGCGGGTCCGTCCAGCTCCGCCCGGGGGCGGCCTGGTTGGCGACGCGGCTCGTCGCGGCGATGCCCATCGAGGGCCGGCGCGGCATGCTCGTGGCGGCGGGCCTGGGCTGGGACCCAAGCGCCGGCCTGCCGGCGAGCCCGAGCCCATGGGCGGCAGCCCCGCCCGGCTGGTGGCGCCATGGGCCGTCGACACCCTTCGCGCTGTCAGAGGTCCGCGCGAATGACATCGCCTATTTCCAGGACTACCCGACGCCCAAGGCGACGATCGAGGCGAACACGGCCAGCGACGGGACCACGGTCCTGCCCGGGTTCACCGGAACGCGGATGTTCGTGACGGTCGCGCCGCTGGCCGAGGGCCAGGAAGGCCCGGACGTGGCCCCGGGCAGGCTCGAGGGGCTGTTGGAAGGCCCCGGCCCCCTTGGGCTCGCGACGGTCGTCCGGGTGCCGGTGCCGCCGGGCAATGAGTCGGGTCGCGATGGCTCGTACACGACGCTCGGACTCGCCGACGTCCGCGGGACAGGGGCGTCGCCCAGCCGATGGGCGATGCGCGTCGTGCCGATCAACGACTGGGGCGAGGTGGGTCTCCCGGTCGTCCGCACGGTGGTGCGCGATGCCGTCGGACCGACGCTCAATCTCGAGACGCCGTTCACGAACCCGGTCTGGCCGTTCCTGGCCAGCCTCCCCGGACGCGCGGAACCCGGGTCGACGGTGGCGATCGACGGTCAGGGCGACCTCGAGGTCGATCAGCGTGGGCGGTTCACCGTCGTGACCCACCTCGCACCGTGGCCCCAGACGATCCGGCTGACCGCGACCGACGCCTCGGGGAACACGTCCGTGGGCGAGTTCTCGGTCGTCGGCGGCGTCGACTACCGGCGGTTCCCCTGGGCGCTCATCGCCGCGCTCCTCCTCCTCGTGGTCGTCGCCGCGCGCGGCCTGGCCGCGGCCGGACGGGATCGCGGACGCCCGGTCGAGGCGACGCTCTGGTCGACCGGGGCGCTCGATGACTCGAATGCGCCCGAGATCGAGGATCTGCCACCGGGGAGTGGCCTCGCGCGTCGCTGACGCCGGTCGTGCCTAGCGTTCGCGCGCGCGGCGCTTCGCCTCCCGCAGCCGGGCCAGGGTGTCGGGTGTCGCCGCGGCCGGTGTCTCCGTGGGTGCCGGCGGCGCGACGGGGGGTTCGGCGACCGGCGGTCCCGTCGACGCGGGCGGGGGCGTCGAGCGCTCCACCGCAGCGGCCGGTGGCTCTGTCGGACGAGGAGCGGGTGCAGCGACAGCTGGACTCGTCGCCGCCGGACTCGCCGCCGCCGGTTCGGCCGAGCGGAGCAGGGCGGCGCGCGTCTCTGCCGAGGTCGCCCGCTCGCGCGCGGCGAACAGGCTCTCCCCGGCGGCCGTCCGGGCCGCGGTCGCCGGACGCCGCTTCGGCAGCGCCCGGACCCAGGCGCCGGCCGCGGCGAACTCGCGCCGGCCGATCGACACGCGCCGCAGGGCGATGTCGAGCGGCCAGAGCAGCAGGGCCAGGACGAGCAGGAGCGGCCAGAGGTCCGTCGAGCGTGACGTAATGCGCAGGTCATGCAGCCATGGGTCGAGCGGCGTCTCGATCTCGCGTCCGCCGGTCGCCGTCCGCAGGGCGGTGAGGAACGGCTCGTTCGATCCGAGCAGTCGGTATTCCGCGACCGTCGGAGCGACCAGCCCGACGGTCCGTCCGAGCGGCGTGTCACCGGGGCGAGTCTGGGTGATGCGCACGCCGTAGGCGCCCGACTCGAGCTCGCCGAGCGGCACTTCATAGACGCCCGGGGCGACCTGGACGAGGCGGACCTCCGACGAACTGAAGTCCGGGCCCACGACGACCGCCGTCGTCGAGTAGAAGTCGCGCGGCGAGCCGTCCGCGTCGACGCTCTCGACGTGGAGCGTGGTCTGGCCGCCGCGGACGTCGAAGCCGGCCTCGATGCCGCCGGTCTCCTCGCCCGGGAACGTCCACGAGACGAGCTGGCTGAAGAAGCGCGAGAAGCCGTCCCAGGCCAGCCAGTCGCGTGCCCAGCGGCCGGTCGAATCCGACGTCCAGGCGACCGAGCGGCCGAGGCCGTACTGCCACTGGGCGAGGAGGGGATCGTCGCGTGCTGTCACGAGCACGGTCTGGGCAGCCGCCTTGGCGGTCGTGCCGTTGTAGCCGCGCAACCGGGGGAGGCCGTCTTCGAGACCGCGCAGGATCGGCGACGACGAGGTCAGGATCGGGAAGAACGGCTCCTCGATGATCTGCTGCCCGGAGACCTGCTGCGTCTCCTTGAGGAAGATGTCGGGGATGCTGGCAGGGTTCGCCGCGTCGTAGAACCGGCCGCCGCCCTGCTGCGCCAGCCCCTGGAGGAATGGGTTCGAGCCGCCGCCCGCACCGACCGTCGAGAGCGTGATCCCGGCCGCCTTCATGCGGGCGATGATCGCGTCGTATTGACCGGAGCTCGACCAGCCGTCGGTCAGCAGGATGATGTGACGCCGGGTCGCGGTCGCGTCCTCGAGCGAGTCGACCGCCTGCTCGAGCCCGGCGAAGATGTTCGTCTGGCCGAGCGGCTGGATGCCCGAGATCTTGCCCTGCAGGTCGTCGACACCACCGAGCGGCTGGGTCCGCACCACCCAGTGGGCCTGCTCGTTGAACGACACGACGCCGAGCTCGTCGCGCTCGGTCAGCGCGGCCGCGGCACGCAGGATCGCCTCCTTCCCGATATCGACCTTGCGCACGCCGCCCATCCCGGTGCCGCCGCCCTGACCGCCGTCGAACGTGTTGCAGTGGCAGGCATCCATCGACCCGGACTGGTCGATCACGACGACGAGGGCCACGTCCGGCTGCTTCTGTCGATCGCGCACGCCCATGTCGACCGGCAGGGTCTCCTCGAGCGGGGTCTTCTGGTAGCCACCGGCGCCGTACGAGTCGGGGCCGCCGATCATGACCAGCCCCTTGCCGATGTCCCGGACGTAGACCTGCAGCGCGGCGAGCTGGCGGTCCGACAGGCGGCTGCGGGGCACGTCCACCAGCACGACGCTGTCGTAGCTGGCGAGGGCGCCGAAATCGGTCGGCAGCGCCTCGGGGACGATCGTGTCGACGTCCTGGCGCTGGGTGGTCAGCGCCTCGACCAGCTCGGTCGCGACGCGCTCGTCGCCAGCCAGCACGAGCGCCCGCGGCTCGCCCTTCACGATCGTGATCGAGTCCGCCCGGTCGTTCTGGCTGAACGTGTCACGCGCGGCCTCGACCACGACACGGAACGTGTGAAGGCGGGCCTCCTCGGGCGTCACGTCGAACACGACGCGGGTCACGCCCGCCTCGAGCGTGACCCGCTCGGTCGCCACGTTCTCTCCGCTTGCGAACAGACGGACCGTGGCCGGCTGCTCCACCGAGGAGCGAATATCGGCGACGACCTCGATCGACTCCCCGAGGCTCGCCGTCGACGGGGTCGTGACCCGCTCGACCAGGACCTCGTCGGCGCTGCCGAGGCCGACCGTCATCGTCTCGATCCGGATGTCGCGGGTCGCCGCCAGCGCCGCCTCGGCCTGGCCGCCGCCGGTCGTGTCGTTGCCGTCGGACAGGAGCACGATCCGCTTCTGCGTGTCGTCGGGGAACAGCGCGGTCGCAAGGCGCAGGGCGGCGCCGATATCGGTCGCGGAGCGGACCGGTGTCGAGGCGAGGCGATCGATCTCGCCGAGCTGTGATGGGAGCCGCTCGACGAGCGCCTCCTTGCCGAACGCGACGATGCCCGCGACATCGTCCTCGGGGATCTCGGCGAGCGTCTCGCGCAGGAACGCCAGCGCGTCCTCCCGACCATCGTTGCCGACCGAATCCGACATGTCGACCACGAACACGGTCGCCAGTCGATCGACGGGCAGCACGAGGCGGAAGCCGGCGAGGGCGAGGACGAGGGCGACGAGCAGGACGGTCCGGACGACGAGGGCCACCCGCCTCCGACCGGCACCGACCCGGCGGCGGGCACTCAGGTACAGCCCGATCGTGATCGCCAGTAGCGGGATCAGCAGGAGGAGCGCGAGGGGCGCGTCGAAGCTGATGCCCATCAGGCGGGCGCTCCCGGTTCGCGCCCCATGCGCGTCGCCAGGCCGCGCCGCAGCCGGACCAGGCCGTCGCGGTGATAGAGCGCCCACTCCGCACAGAGCACGACGAGGATGAGGAGGACGATCGGGATCCACAGCTCGTCGCGCGTCGTGGGGCGCTCCGTCACCACCACGGGACCGGGTTGCCCACTCGCGCCGGGGCCGCCGCTCGCCCCGGGGCCCCCGCTGCCGCCCGGGGCCTGACCGCCGCCCGCGGTCGTGCCGAGGGCTTCGATCGCCGCCGCCGATCCGGGCGCGATCGTCGATTCATCGACGTCGAAGAGGTCGACCACGAACCGCACCGGGGCCAGCGGGTCCGCATCGCCGGGCGGTGCCGACGCACCGCTCGAAGCGCTCGACGTGGGTGTCGCCGATGGCGATGCCGACGGCACGCTCGGCGAGGCGCCGCTCGGGGCCTTCGATGGCGTCACCTCCGGGCCGGCGATCGGGGTGACCGTGTACACACCGGGCAGATCGGTCCCGGCGAAGGTGACCGCGGTCGACCCGGCCGCGGTCGTGCTCGGGACGAGCTCGAGCGAGACGCCGTCCGGGCCGGTGACGGTCAGCCCGACCGCGCCCGGCGGGATGTGCAGCTCGACCGGCGTCCCTGGCGCGACGGCCTCGGTCGGCGCCGTCGACGAGCCGAGCAGCTCGCCCGTCAGGTTCGCGAGCAGGATCGGGAATGCCACCTGCAGCGGAAGGTCGGAGCGGCGGGGCTCGAAGGCCAGGACGGCGGTGTTGATCCCGTCCCGTGCGCCCGCGTACAGCAAGGGCGCCCCGCGCGGCCCCGGCACGACGGTCCGCGCCCAGGTCGGCGTGGTGAGCTTCACCGCCTCCGAGATGTGCGTGGTCGACAGGTCGACGTAGCGCAGTACGGGCTCGGTGGGATCGAGCGAGCCGATACCCGGGTTGGTCAGCTTGCCCGACACCTCGCCGAGCGGGCTCGTGCGCGGCGGGGCGATCGCGAGGATCGGCGTGCGTGGCAGGCTGGCCGGCAGGAAGCCTTCGAAGATGACCAGGTCCCACGGTCGCCCGTCGGTGCGCTCCGACTTCGGTCCGTACTCCGCAGGGGTGACGCCGAACAGCTCGACGTCGGGCAGGTACGACAGCGCGGTCTCGAGGTACGGGTCGCCCTCGCCGACGATGAGGATCAGGCGCGTCCGATCGGGCGGGATGACGGCCCAGGCACGGTCATCGACCGCCAGCTGGTCAGGTGCCGCGGAGATCGCCGGATCCGTGCCGACCAGGCGGACCTCGACGGTGCGGACGTCGCGCGGCAGGTCGTCGATGATGACGTCGGAGCGTCGCTGGGGATCGAGTGTGATGTCGCGGACCTCGATGAGCCGGTCGTCGCCCCACAGCTCGAGCCGCCGGCTGGCGACCTCGAGATCGAGGTTCGCCACGCTGACGAAGACCGACCGGGTCACGGCCGACGGCGATGTCCGCACGGCCAGCGCGACGATCGCCTGATTCTTGCGTTCTCGCCCGACGGCAAGCACCTTGACCGGCGCCGCCACGCGTCCCGTCGGCTTGCCTGCCAGGGCGGCATCCGTGGCCACCAGGACCTGTGCGTCACCCGACCGAGCGGCGAGCTTCGATGCGAGCTCGAGGGCATCACCGAGGTCGCCGCGCGTCTGGGTCACCGGGATGCGCTCGATGGCCTGGCGCACCCGGGCCAGGTCGGTCGACTCGTTGACCACGATCCGGGCGCTGCGATCGGCGGCGATGACGCTCACCTTGCCGCCCGTCGGCAGGTCCTTGAGCGCCTCGATGGACACCTGCTTCGCGGCGGTCAGGCGGTCGGGGACGACGTCCGTGGCGGCCATGCTGGCCGACGTGTCGACGACGAGGACGATGTCGCGGGCGAGACCCGCCGGTCGTTCGAGGAACGGCCGCGCCGCGAGCAGCGCAAGGGCGATCACGAGGAGCAGCTGGAGCAGGAGCAGCAGGCTGCGGCGGAGCTTCTGCCACGGTGCATTGGCCTCGACGTCCGCGACGAGGCGCGACCACAGCAACGTCGACGGGACGACCGCTTCGTCCCGGCGCAGCTTGAGCAGGTACATCGCGATGACCGCGGGGACGAAGAGCAGCCCCAGCAGCGCCAGCGGCGTCGAGAACGGCACGGTCGCGTCCTAGCCCAACACGCGGCGGCGCCGCAGCTCAGCGAACATCAGCTCGGCCAGGTTGACGTCGGAAGCCAGGTCGACGTAGCTCGCCCGGCGCTTCGCGGCGGTGTCCGCGAAGCCGGCCTTCCACGCGGCGAGGCGGGCCTTGTAGGCATCGATCGTGGCGAGGTCGGCCGTGATGTCGATCCGCTCGGCCGTCTCCGTGTCGACGAGGCGCAGGTCGCCTTCCAGGGGCGGTTCCAGCTCGTCCGGCGACAGCACGTGGAGGACGATCAGCTCCGACCCCGTCGCGGCCAGCTCCCGGATGACGCGATCGGCGCCCGGATCGAGCAGATCGCTCAGCAGGACGATGACCCCGCGGCCGTGGAGCTGGGCGGCGGCGTGGCGGGCGGCCGCCACGAGGTCGGTCGGTCCGGGCAATGCTTCGATGGCCGACAGGTCGGCCAGCAGCCGGAACACCCTGCCGGAGCCGCGCAGCGCCGCCCGCCGGCGTGCGGTCCGGCCGGTCAGCGCGCTGACCGAGATCCGGTCCTCGCTGGCCAGGCCGATATAGCCGAGCGCGGCCGCGGCCCGCTTGGCGAAGACGAGCTTGGAGGGCCGGCCCGTGGCCATCGACGCCGACGCGTCGAGGAGCAGCGTGACCGTGACGTCCTCTTCCTCCACGAACAGCTTGACGAACAGCCGCTCGAGGCGCGCGTAGACGTTCCAGTCGAGCTGGCGCAGGTCGTCACCGAGCGTGTACTCGCGATAGTCGGCGAACTCGACCGACTGGCCACGCTTCACGCTGCGCCGGCCGCCCTTCAAGCCGCCACGGACCGGCGACCGCATGAGGAGGAGGAGCCGTTCGAGCTGCCGCAGGAAGGCCTCGTCGAAGACGGTCGGATCGACCTCGCTCGGCAGGAACACGGGGCGCGTGCCGGCCGACGGCGGGGATCCGCCCGCCGGACCCGCCGGGCTGCCACCCGAGCGAGACGCGCCGCCCGCGGGTGGCGAGGCCTCCGGGTCGAGGCTCGTTCGCTCGGTCATGACCGCCGGCTATTCGACGGTCGGGACGGCGACGGCGTCGAGGATCGCGCGAACGGCCGATTCGCTCGTGATGCCCTCCGCCTCACCCTCGAAGTTGAGGATGATCCGGTGGCGCAGCGAGGGCAGCGCCACCGCGCGGATGTCGTCGGTCGAGACGTTGAACCGGCCGTCGAGCAGGGCATAGATCTTGCCGGCGGCCACGAGCGCCTGGGCACCGCGCGGCGAGCCGCCGTAGCGGACGTAGTCGCGGACGAGGCCGGGTGCCCGTCCGTTGTCGGGATGGGTCGCCGCGAGGATGCTGACCGCGTAGGCGGTCACGTGCGGGGCGATGGGCACCGCCCGCGCCAGCCGCTGCATCTCGACGATCTCGGCCGCGGTGCAGACCTTGGCCGCCGTCACGGCCTCGACGCCGGTCGTGCGATCCATGATCGCGACCAGGTCGTCCTCGGACGGGAACGGCACCATGACCTTGAAGAGGAACCGGTCGAGCTGCGCCTCGGGCAGCGGATAGGTGCCCTCCATCTCGAGCGGGTTCTGCGTGGCGAGCACGAAGAACGGCGGATCGAGCTTGTAGCGCTGCCGGGCGACGGTGACCTGGTGCTCCTGCATCGCCTCGAGCAGGCCGACTGGGTCTTGGGCGTGGCGCGGTTGATCTCGTCGGCGAGGACGAGGTTCGCGAAGATCGGGCCGGGCTGGAACCTGAAGACGCGCTGCCCACCCTCCTCGATGAGGATGTTCGTGCCGGTGATGTCGGCCGGCATCAGGTCGGGCGTGAACTGGATGCGGTTGAACGAGCAGTCGATGACGTCGGCGATCGTCCGGACGAGCATCGTCTTGCCCAGGCCGGGCACGCCCTCGAGCAGGACGTGGCTGTTCGCGAGCAGCCCGGTCAGGGTCTGCCGGACGAGGTCGCGCTGGCCGACGATGACCCGGCCGACCTCGCGCTCGATGGTCTGGGCGCGTTCCGCGAATGCCTCGGGGGCAAGCCGCTCGGTAGGATCGATGGTGGTTGGCGCTTCCATGAGGCCTCCGAGTCGGCCGCCGACGCTGGGTCGACGACCTCAGTTCGACGGATCGAGTGAGCTGAAGTAATCGCGGACGTAGTCCTTGATCGAGATCGGCACGTAGCCGCGATCGAGCGACGTCTGCGCGTAGTTCAGGAAGTCGGCGTAGACCTGCTGGTATGGCGTCAGGGCACCGTTGTTCGTGCCACTGCCCTGCTGGTTGCCCTGCTGGGTCTGACCGTCGCCGCCCGTGCCCGCCACGTAGGACGGGTCGCCCGGCCGGCCGACGCGATCGAACGGCGCGAACACCGATGACAGGTCCTCACCGAGCTCGGACGGGCGGTTCGGGTTGGTCGGTCCGGCCGGTTGGCCGTTGCCACCGTTGCCCTGGCCGAGGGAGCGCGCGTTCGAGCCGCCGCCTCCGATCCCTTGACCCTGCCCTTGACCCTGCCCTTGACCCTGACCCTGCCCTTGACCCTGACCCTGCCCTTGACCTTGACCCTGCCCTTGACCTTGCCCTTGACCCTGCCCCTGACCTTGACCCTGCCCTTGACCCTGCCCCTGACCTTGACCCTGCCCTTGACCCTGCCCCTGCCCACTGGGTTGTGGGCTGCCCTGACCCTGACCTTGGCCACTCGGCTGTGGGCTGCCCTGCCCTTGGCCCTGCTGCCCTTGGCCCTGCTGGCCCTGGCCTTGCTGGCCGGCATCGGCCAGGTCGCGTCGGGCATCCTGCAGGCGAGAGGCGGCTTCGGCGAGGTCGCGGTTCGTCTGGATGTTGGCCTGCGCTCCGGCCATCGCCTCACCGAGTCGATCCAGGGCGGACTTGGCGCCGGCCGTGTCGCCCTGGGCCAGGCTCTGGGCAGCATCGCGCAGGGCAGTCGCCGCCCCGCCGTCAGCGCTCGACGCCGTCGACTGCATCTCGGCCAGCTGCCGCGCGAGCTCCCGGCGCTCCGTCTCGGTCATGTCGTCGAGCTTGTCGCCGAGGCCCTTGAGGTCGTCCTGCGTCTTCTTCGGATCGCCATCGCGGTTGGCGTCGGGGTTCCCCGTCGCGGCCCGTGACAGCGAACGCGCCAGCGACGTCATCGCCGATGCCCGCTGCTCGGTCGCCGGGTCGATGCGCGCTCGAACGTCGCTCTCGACCGCGCCCAGCTGACGCAGGTTCGCAGCCAGCTGATCGGGGCGCTCACGGAGCTGCCGGGCGAGCTCGCGCAGCTCCTCGGCGAGACGAGTCCGCGGGTCGGTCGCATCACGGCCGCGGCTCTCGAGATCGCGGGCGACCTCGTCGAGTCGGTCTGCCTGCCGGTCGGCGGTGGCGCGGATGTCCTGCTGCTGCGCGATCACCGCGTTCTGCGGGTTCGGGAGGAGCACCGCCGGCACGAGGATGGCGGCAGCCACGACCGCCACGATCGCCGGATTGCGCGAGAAGCGCGGCTTGAACAGGGCCGGCGCCGAGCCCAGGGCGTTGACGGCGTCGCGGCGCTGGCGCCGGACGAAGCGGTCGGTCTCGGCGGCCTCGTCGACGGACGCCGTCGGAGCGTCCAGGTCGAGATCCTCCGCCGGTGGCGTTGCCGAGGCCGGGAACCCGACGGCGAGCTCGAGGGCCGACGACACGCGATCGCCGAGGCGACCCTCGGCGTCCATCGCCATGGCGGTCTCGCCCAGCGACGGACGTGCCCGGATCACCGACCCGAGCAGCCCCAGCAGCACGACCAGCGGGATGGCCCCGCCGACGATCGGGGCAGCCTCCAGGGGCACGACGCGGGCGACGCTCCACAGGACCGCCTCACCCACGGCGATCGTCGCGACGCCGAGCCACGTCCGGCGCACGATGCGGCGCAGCCAGAGACGACGGCGGTGGGGCTGCAGCGTCGAGCGCAGGGCTTCGATCGACGGATCGAGCGGTCCGCTCAGGACGCGCTTGGGATCCGCCGGGATGAGCGGCGTCTCGGCAGGCCGACGCCGGCGTGCCCGGAGCATCGACGGGCGGGACAGGCCGACGATCATGGCGTGGGACTCCTCGGGGCCCGGCTACCGCGCCGGATGTGCCAGCGACGGGTCGGCGAAACCGCCTGGACCGACACCAGCAGGAAGACCGCGGAGAGGACGAGCCATGTTGCGACGCTCTTGGTCCAGAGCGTGTCGCGCTGGACGCCGAACGGCTGGTTCGGCTCGACGACATCGCCGAAGACGACGGGACGGTCCATGCCGTCCACGAATTCGCCCTTCTCGGGGATCGCGACCGGCATCGGCGCCGGCAGCGGGACGGCGCCACCGTTGTTGTCGGTGAAGATCACCCCGTCGGTGCCCGGCACCAGCCCGTTGAGCGCGCCGCACCATCCGCCGCCGAACGACGACTCGGTGCCGCACAGGACATCGACCTGAGCGACGAACGGGTTGACCCAGGCGAGCGGCGTCGGCGTCCGGATGCCGAGCGGGCCAGGGCGTCGATTGCCGTTCGCATCGAATGAGCTCATCGCCTGCCAGAAGACCAGCAGGAACACGGTGCCGATCGTGATCGCCAGCACGCCGAAGATCGTGATCGCCGTCGCGGCGGTCGTGCGCTTGACAAGGCTCGAGCACATCAGCCCGAACGACCCGAGACCGATGGCCGTGACGATCAGCACGATGTAGCCGCGCACGACGTCCTCGGGTCCGACCCCGCCGAACACGAACACCACGGCCATCAGCGGGATCGAGGCGGCGATCAGGAGGAAGACGTAGACGAGCGCCGAGAGCAGCTTGCCGACGACGATCGCGATCGAGTTGATCGGCGTCGTGACGAGCAGATCGAGGGTCTGCTTCTCGCGCTCGAGCGAGACGGAGCCGGCCGTCGACGACGGCGCCAGGAAGACGACCTGCAGGGTCATCAACAGGAGGAGCGCGGCGAAGATGCCCTGCCCGATGGACGGGCCGGCCGTGGCGGATGTGCCACCAAAGCCGTTGTCGAAGCTGGTCTCCATGAGCCGCTCGACCATCAGGGCGAAGCCGGCCAGGAGCAGCAGGTAGATGGTCAGGATGATGAAGGCGCGCCGTCCGCGCATGCGCCCGCGCAGCTCCTTGACCCCGATCGCGGCGATCCCGCTGAAGGTGCGTGCCACGCCGGACAGACGGGGGAGTGGCTGGACGGGCGGTGCGCTGATCTCGGCCATCGTCCTCTCCTACGCCGCGGCCACGGGCTCGCGGTCGGGCGAGGTGACCTGGAGGAACAGCTCCTCGAGGTCGCTCGCGGCGCGCGAGAAGCTCACGACCGGCAGCCCGGCCGCGACGGCCGATGCCAGCAGACGCGCGGTCGCTTCGTCATCGCCACGGAAGCCCAGCTCGATGGTCCCATCTTCGAGCAGGGTGGCAGACGCGACATCGGGATCGGCGGCGAGCATGTCGCGGGCGGCCTCCAGGGCTTCCCCTTCGAGCAGCAGGCGTACGCGTAGGACCGCACCGAAGCGGAGCCGCTTCTCGATCTCGGACACGCGGCCCTGGGCGAGGACCTGGCCGCGGTCGACGATCGCGACGCTCGTGCACAGCTCCTCGAGCTCGGGCAGGATGTGGCTGCTGATCAGGATCGTCTTGCCCATCGAGCGCAGCTCGCGGAGCAGCTCGCGCAGCTCGACCCGGGCCCGCGGGTCCAGGCCCGAGGCGGGCTCGTCGAGCAGCAGGACCTGCGGGTCGTGGACGAGGGCATGGGCCAGGCAGAGGCGCTGCTGCATGCCGCGCGAGAGGGTCTGGACATATGCGTCGCGCTTGCCGGCGAGGTCGACCAGCTCCAGCAGGTCGCCGATCACCGCGCCGCCTCGCGGCCGGGGCGATGCCGTAGCAGCGAGCGAAGAAATCGAGGTACTCCCAGACCTTCATGTCGTCGTAGACGCCGAAGGCGTCGGGCATGAAGCCGATGACGCGGCGGACTTGGTCCGGGTTCCGTGGTGACCGAGATGCCGGCGATCTCGGCGGTCCCCGCCGACGGCGCGAGGAGCGTCGCGAGGATGCGCAGCGTCGTCGTCTTGCCCGCCCCGTTGGGTCCGACCAGACCGAAGATCTCGCCCGCCTCGACGGCCAGGTCGACGCCGGCCACCGCGAGCGTCCCGTCATACCGCTTGACGAGCCCGTCCGTGCGGACGATCGGGTTCATCGCACGTCCCCGGTGATCGCGACATCGAAGCCGAAGCCGACGTTGTCCACGTTCTCGTTCACGAACCGGATGAGCACGCTGCCGGTCGCCTCGTCGACGAAGCGGGCGGGTTCGGCGACGGCGTAGCGGGAGCCGGTCTCGAGGTGGGGCAGGCGCCGCCAGGTCGAGGCGACCAGGTCGTACAGCTCGATCTCGGGCAGGCCGTCGATCACGGGCTGGACGCAGCCCTGCGCCGGTGCATCGCCGCACGAGGGCGGGATGGTCTCGAGCGGGGTGATCGGTTTGGGCTCGGCGGGAAGACCGAAGTCGCCGAAGTTCATGCCGAGCGCCAGCTCGGAGGCCGTGATGGTTCCCTCGAAGCCGATCGGCCGGTAGGACAGCTCGGCCGTGCCGCGGCCGAAGCTGATCGTGGTCGGGTCCTTGCTGAAGAACGCCGCGTCGCTCGAGACGACCGTGTTGCGGAGCAGGTCGGAGCGGAACGTCGTCTTGCCGCTGACCTGGATCGATGTCGGGAGGAACCACAGGACGTTGCCGGTCCGCCGGGCGGACTGCCCATCGATCTGGACGGGCAGGAGCTCGCGGTCGGACCACGCCAGGACGACCGCCCCGTCGGCCGGCAGCTGGCCGGTGAAGCCCCAGTTCGGGTCGTACGTCAGCTGGTCGATGATGGTGTGCCGAGCGTACTGCCGAGCCGATCCCTCGCCCTGCTGGCGAGGATCGCCAAAGAAGATCGGTCCGACGATCTTGTCGGATAGCTGCTGGCCCATCTGGACGGGCTGGAGCGCCACGTCGACGGTGGCGCTGGCGCCCGGCGCGAGGTCGCCGAGCTTGGCGACCGTGCCGCCGAGGACGACGGCCGGGGCGAGGAGCGTCTCGGCCGACGCATTGGTGACCGTGCCCTGCAGGCGGCCCTCCTGGAGTCGGAGGTCGGCCTGGACGAGCGGGACGGTGACCGCGCTTTCCGCCCGGATCGTCCGCAGCGAGCCGAAGCCGACAGCAAGGTCGCGGATCCGTGACGGATCGCCCTGGATGACGTCCAGTGCGGCAGCGGTGCCGTCCCCGAGGAACTCGCCGGTGACGGGCGAGGACAGCAGCGCGCCGCCCGGGACGCGGAGCTGGTACGAGCCGCGCGTCGGCGAGAACACGCCGATGTACGACTGGGTCAGCCCCTCGGTCGTGCCCGGCGCCCCGCGGACGATGGCCGCCTCGTTCACGATGATGTCGCTCCCGCGCAGGAACGAGCCCGCGCCGTAGGCCACGACCGCGAACGTCACGATCAGGGCCGGCATCGTGACCCACGCCCACTCGCGCTTGTCGAAGTGGCGCAGCACCAGGTAGTTGACCGGCCCGATGAGCAGGATGTAGGCACCCAGGAGCGCGATGAGACCACCGACCGGCGGGAGCGCCAAGGATGGCAGCTGGCCCGCGGCCTGGATGATCTGGCTGTCGTCGGCGACCATCGCCGCGCCGCCCGAGCGTGTCGGGATGAGGCGGCGCCACAAGCCTTCGGCGACGGGGGTCCCCGAGAGCCAGTTCGCCGTCGGGTCGAAGCCGATGATCGTGACCGCGCCGGCGCCGTAGCCCCGTTCCGCCGCGACGGTCTGGCCGCCGGCCGAGACCAGGGCCCGGCCGTCGATCAGCTCGCCCGACAGGGCGGGGAGGTCGGTCGCGTCCAGGGGGACCTCGCCGAGCAAGGCTCCGAGCGAAGACGCGGCGACGTCGGTAGTGGCGGTGGGGCGATAGGGCAGCAGCGTGTCGGGGAAGGCCGACAGGCTGGCCGGACCGGAGGTCCCGCCGACGATCACGAGGCGGCCGCCACCGGCGACCCAGCCACGCAGGGCGGCCAGCTGGTCCTGGTCCAGCTGCGCCGAATCGGTGTCCTGCCAGATCAGGCGATCGAGGGCACCCCATGCCTCGACGCGGGTCGGCAGGTCGCCGATCGAGAGGCCGGCGGTCAGCGGCCGGACGTTGTTCATGTTGGGCAGGAGGTCGAGATCGCCGATCACGTCGCCCGGCCGTTCGGCAACGATGCCGACGATCATGTCGGTGCCTTGGTGGATGGCGTACGTCGCGGTGGTGGTGGCGATCGTCGAGGCGCCTTCGACGAGGCTGATCTCGAACTCACGCCCGAAGCCCGGTGGCTGGGCGAACAGGTGGATCGTCTTGTCCGATTGGGTGGGCAGGTCGACGACGGCGCCGAACCTGGTCCGGCCCTGGGCGCCGCCCGTCATCCGCAGCTCGCCGGAGATCGGTGGCCCGTCGTTCTTGAGGCGGACGTCGATCGCCATCCAGGAGCCGATCCGGGCGTGACCGTCGAGGAGCACCTGCGCTTCCATCGTCAGCCCCGGCGGCGGCGTGACCGCGAGGGACGTGCGCCCGAGCGTCGAGGCGGGTGTCGCGACGAGTCCGGCCACCAGCGCCACACCGGCCGCAAAACGGGCCATGCGTGACCCGGCGATATGCCTGATGGACCCTCGATGACGCACGCGGACTCCGAAGCTGTCGTCTGACGGGGTGAACGCAGCAAGGACGCCTGATGTTCGGCGAAAGTTGCGTCCGGCAGCGCGGGTGTCGGCTCGCCGACGCCGCGGTCGCGGTCCGGACGGGACCTATCGTACGATGGGCACGTCCCATGAGCCGTAGGCGGTGCGCCGCCATCCCGAGGGATCCTTGCCCGACCTCCGACCTTTTCGCGCCCTGCGCTTCGAGCCGGCCCGGGTCGCCGACCTCGCGGCCGTGGTGGCCCCTCCGTACGACGTGATCGACGGCGCGACACGCGCCCGTCTGATCGGCCGTCACCCCGCCAACGTCGTCCGGCTCGAGCTACCCGCCGACGAGACGGGCGACCAGCCGGACGATCGCTACCGGCGCGCCGCGCGGACCTTGGCCGCATGGCGCTCGGACGGCACGTTGCGCAAGGACCCGCACCCGTCGGTGTACGCCTACGAGCAGGTCTTCACGATCCCGGGCACGGACGTGGAGCGCGCCCAGCGCGGCTTCCTCGCCCGGCTGAAGCTCGAGCCGTTCGGCAGCGGGGTGCTGCCCCACGAGCGGACGATGCGTGGCCCCAAGGAGGACCGCTACAAGCTGCTCCGCGCGACCGGGGTGAACACGAGCGCCGTGGTTGCCCTCTACGACGACGCGACCGGCGGGACCGGCGATCGGCTCGCGGCGGTCGCCGCGGGTCCCCCCGACGCCGACGTCACCGACGACGACGACGTCCAGCATCGGCTGTGGGCGCTGCCGGCTTCGGGCGATGGGCCTGCGAGCATCGTTGCCGGGGCACTGCTCGAGGCCGCCGGCGCCGGGCCGATCACGATCGCCGACGGACATCACCGCTACGAGACGGCCCTGCGCTATCGGGACGAGCGCCGGATGTCCCGATCGTGCGAGGAGGATCCCCCGTTCGACTACGTGCTGGTGTTGATGCTCGAGTCGACATCGCAACCGCTGACGGTCCTGCCGACGCACCGGCTCATTCGCAGCGGATCGCGACCGGACGTGGGAGGCGGTCTCCTTCACGTGGCGCGCGAGCTGTTCGACGTCGAGGCGGGGGTCGACCAGGACCGGCTCATCGCCGAGTTCGAGACGCCCGACCACGGCGGCCGTGGTCGCTTCGGCATGTGGACCACGGCCGCCGACGGCACTCGAGAGGGCGCGATCCTGACGGCGCGGCGCGAGGCGTTCGAGCCACACCTGCCGGCTGGCGGCCAGGCGCTCCGGGCGCTCGACGTGACGCTCCTCGGCGTGGCCCTCGAGCGCCTCGCCGGCATCGACGCGGCGGCTGTCGAGGCCGGTGCGATCGAGTACACGAAGTCGGCCGCGGATGCCGTCGCAGCCGCGGGACGGGACCGGGTCGACGCCGCGTTCCTCCTCGAGCCGACGCCGGTGCCGGCCATCCAGGCCGTGGCCCGTGACGGCGACGTGATGCCCCAGAAGTCGACGTATTTCTACCCGAAGGCCCTGACGGGCCTCGTCATCAACCCGCACGAGTGGTGAGCCGGATGCCCGAATCGATCCCCGAGCCCATCCTGTCCCGCGCCCAGATGCCGCTCTCCAACGGCAGGCCGGTCCGCAAGGACGAGATCGAGCTGCACGACCGCGGCATCTACATCGAGTCGTGGCTACCCGAACGTCGGTCGCGACGCAAGCCGCTCGTATTCGTCCACGGCGAGCTCGCCGGGTCCTGGGTGTGGGAGCGGTTCCTCGGCTACTTCGCCGGGCGAGGCTGGGAAGGCCACGCCCTGAATCTCCGAAACCACCACTGGTCGCTCACGGCCGACCCGGCCGAGCTGTCATTCGACACCTACCTCGAGGATGTCGTCGCCGCGCTCGATCGGCTCGGCCCTACGTCGGTCGCGATCGGTCACGGCATGGGCGCGCTGCTCGCCCTCAAGGCCGCCGAGCGCGTGGCGATCTCCGGGCTCGTCCTCATCGCGCCGCAGATGCCGCGGGATCTCCGGCCGCCCGTGCGGCCGTACGAGCTGCGCGAGGTCCCGGAGGTCTACGGCCGCAGCGTGATCGGCTGGGAGACCCTCCCCGAGAAGCTCGCGCGCGACGCCCGTGACCTGACGCTCCAGGACGTCCTGCGCATCCAGCACCTGCTCGGCCAGAAGCCGCACGAGGCAGGAGCCGCGCGGCGCCAGGTGCTGGCCGGTATCCCGGTCGATCGCCGTGCCGTCATGGACGTTCCGAGGATGGTCATCGCGGGCGGTCTTGATCGAGACGCCACGCTCGACGATGCCGAGCGGCTGGCCGAGTGGCTCGACTCGGAGTTCGAGCCCTTTGGTGCCCACTCGCATTTCGGCCTGATCCACGGCGAGCAGAGCTTCCAGCAGGTCGCCGACGCAATTCGCGGATTCCTCGAGATGCACCGACTCTGAGACCGTTTGCGGTGCGTTCACGCACCACTGCGGCGTGATGGGGGCGTGATGAGGGCCGCTGCTCACGACACGGCCCTGCAAGGTCTGGTTTAATCGGACGACAGGGAGCCCCCCCGGCGTCCGTCGCCGTCCCTGACGGCGGTCGCCGCCCCCAGATCCCCGTGCCCCCACGGGTCCCCCCACAGGCTCCCTACGAAGCCGGCTCGTCATCGACGACCCGGACGGCCCTCGTTCGCCGCCCCCAGCGGCGTCCAGGTAGAGAGGAGCATCATGCGGTCGGTCTCCCCCGGCGCCCAGTGGGCGTCCCGTCGGGTCATCCCAGCGCTGGCGATCGATGTCATCGCCTTCGCCCTGGCGTTCCTCATCATCATCGTGGTCGCCCTGTCGAGCCCGACCTCCGCGGCGACCGACCACCTGATCGCATCGCGCGCCGAGATCATGTCGCGGCCCGTGACCGGCGCCGCGTGGGCGGCCCTCAAGGCCCGCGCCGACTCGTCGATCGGTAGCCCGAACCTCGCCAATCAGGACGACTCTGCGGATCAGACGACGCTCGCCAAGGCGCTCGTCTTCGCACGGACCGGCTCGACCGGCTACCGCACCGACGTGATCGCAGCGCTCAAGCGCGCCGTCGGGACCGAGACCGGTGGTCGCACCCTCGCCCTCGGTCGCAACCTGCCCGCCTACGTCATCGCCGCCGACCTCGTCGACCTGGGCGCCGCGGATCCGTCTTTCGACCAGGCGACGTTCCGACCCTGGCTGCGTTCGCTGCTCACGAAATCGCTGAGCGGACGGACGCTGATCAGCACCCACGAAGATCGCCCGAACAACTGGGGAACGCATGCCGGCGCCGCCCGCGCCGCGATCGCCGCCTACCTCGGCGACAGCGCCCAGCTGGCCCGCACGGCACTCGTCTTCCGCGGCTACTTGGGCGATCGATCGGCCTACGCCAGCTTCAAATACGGTGACCTGGGCTGGCAATGCGATCCGGCCAGGCCGGTCGGGATCAATCCGACCAGCTGCTCGCGCTCGGGGATCCCCCTCGACGGCGCCCTGCCCGAGGAGATGCGCCGCGGTGGCGGACTCCAGTGGCCGCCGGCGTCGACGGGCTATGCCTGGGAGGGCCTGCAAGGCGCGATCCTCCAGGCCGAGCTCCTGCGTGTCCAGGGCTACGACGCATGGTCGTGGTCGGACCGGGCGCTGCTGCGCGCCACGCGCTTCCTGTATGCCCGCGCCGGCTGGCCGGCCGACGGCGACGACGAATGGCAGCCGTGGCTGATCGACCGACGCTATGGCACCTCCTACCACACGTCCGCGCCGGCTCGCTCCGGCAAGAACTTCGGGTTCACCGACTGGCTCTTCGGGGCGGCCGCCACGGCTCCCGACCCGACGCCCGCCACGCAACCGCCGACGGCGACCCCGACCAGCACCCCGACCGCGACCGCCACGCCGACCGCGACGCCGACATCGGCGCCGACGCCGGCCGGCACGCCGACGGCCACGCCCACCGGCACCCAGACCGGGACGCCGACATCCACACCGACCGGGACGCCCACGGCGACGCCGACGGGCACCGACACGGTCGGCGAGCCGACGCCGACACCGACCCCCACCAATACCGCGGCCCCGACCGCGGCACCGACGCCTGCCCCCACGCCGGCTCCGACGCCGACGCCCAGGCCGACCACCCAGCCACAGTCCGCTCAGGCGCCCGAGGTCAGCCGGCCGACGGTCACGTTCTCGGACACCTCGACCGTGCCGACCACCGGTGTGCCGGTCGTGGTCGATTGGGAGCTGACGGACACCAGTGATGGCCTCGACAGCTACCAGCTCCAGGTCCGCTTCGGCGACGGAGACTGGACGGCCCTGGGGCTGACCTCCGACGTCTCGAGCACCTCACGCCGCACGGTCCCCGTCGGCACGTCGTTCCGGTTCCGCGTCCGGGCCATCGATCGATCGGGCCGGGTCGGCGATTGGGAGAGCACGCGCGACCTCCGCGCGAGCGCGCTGTCGGACACGTCAACGGCGATCGATTGGACCGGGTCCTGGGCGATCGCCACCCACGCGAGCTATCTCGGTGACCGGGTCCACTGGTCCAACATCCGTGGCTCGACCGCCTCGCTCTCCTTCAGTGGCACATCCATGGCCTGGTTCGGACCGCTCGGTTCGACCCGGGGCAAGTCGCGGGTGTACGTCGACGGCCAGCTGGTGGCCACGGTCGACCAGTACAGCGCCGGTTTCCACGCGCGAGACATGGTCTACGCCGGCAACTACGACAACGACGATCACACTGTCCGGATCGAGGCGCTCGGCACGAGCGGCCGGCCGACGGTCGCGATCGACGGGATGTACATCCTCGGGCCGGACTGAGCCGGTCGCCTGACCGTCCGGTCTGGCGTCATTTGGTATCCTTCGGCCGTCGCGGCGGTGAACCCGCCCGGCGGCCGCGCCGCATTCGTCTAGAGGCCCAGGACACCGCCCTCTCAAGGCGGAGATCACCGGTTCGAATCCGGTATGCGGTACCAGACTCATCTCGACGCCCCGATCGCCCCGATCGGGGCGTTCGTGCGACCCGGGCCGGCGCTTGCCGCCCGGTCAGGTCGTCGGTTGAGCGATCCGGCGTTGCTTGATCCGGGTCGCGTCGGCCGAGAACGGTCCCTCGCCGAGCCCGTGGGCGACGACGATGGGGCGCATCGTCTCCGGGAACTCGGCCGCCGACGAGCGGTAGTCGATGTTCAGCCCGATGAGCCCGTCGCGCAGCTGGTCGGCCATCCGGGCCTGCCAGTCGTCGTCGATGCCGTCGAGGTCGGACAGCTCCAGCGCCACCATGGGCCGCGGGAGGCCGTGCTCGTCGTCGATGACCGACAGGAGGAACGAGTGCAGCCGCGGGACGAGCGCCGCGTCCCGGTAGACCAGCGTCTCGATGTCCTCCGGGTAGATGTTCGAGCCCATCACGCTGATCGTCGCGTCCCGTCGACCGTGGACCCACAGGAACGGCAGCGGGATCGGTCGCGACCAGGGCAGGGGGCCGCGCGGTCCGGCGGCCTCGTCGACCTCGCCCAGGTCGTGGATCGCGTAGCCGAACTCCCGGAGCTGGTCGCGCATCCGGGCGAAATCGACGATCCCGCCCTCGTCGTGCACGTTGTACCGGATGCGTGGCGCGAGGAGATCCAGGCGCGACACCGTGCAGATGATCTCCCCGACCTCGTTCACCTCGAGGAAGTGGATGAGCGGGTTGTACTGGAAGACCATCGGCAGGCGCGGGTCACGCCCGAACAGCGCTTCACGCACGTCCGGCCGCCGCCGGGCGAGCCGCCGGACCGCGACGCTGACCGGGGACTCGGCCGCCATGCCGATCTCGATGTCGGTCGCCCCATAGCCCGAGTACACCGACCGGAATCCATGGAGGAGGACGTCGCGCAGCTCCTCGGTCATGCCTTCGCCCCCGACGAGGGCATGGACCTCGTAGTCCTCCCACGGGAAGCCGCGGCGGGTGCCCTCGTCGAGGAGGTGCTTGAGGAATGGCGGGTAGCCCGAGATGAGGAAGCGGTAGGTTGGGCCCAGGAATCCAGGGTCGAGAGGAGCTTGTCGACGTCCGGACCGATCGATTTCACGATCCCGTGCCGCATCATCCCCAGGCTCATGTTGAAGCCGGCAGCCCACGCGCCCATCGAGAAGGCATTGAGGGTGATCAGTGGTCGATCGCCGAACGCGTAGCGCGCGAAGAATGAGATGTTGCGATGGGCGACCGCTCGCTCCCGCTGCCCACGGATCCAGTTGTACGGCGTGCCCGTGGAGCCGCTGGATTCATCGATCGTGGTGCCCGGGAACGGCACGGCGCCGCCGACGCAGCGCTCCATGATGTCGTACGCGTCGATGTAGTTCTGCTTCTCGGTCTCGGGCAGCCGGCCAGGATCCCGAACGGGAACAAGTCGTCGGGATCCACCGCGTTCCGCACGAGGAAGTCCCGGTAGGCGGGCACGTTCCTCGCCGCCCGCCAGGCCGCGCGTTCCGCGCGAAGACGGCCGAGTCCGGCCAGGATGCTCGGCGGCGTGCGCTTGAACAGCAGGGTCAGCCAGCCGTAGCGCAGGCCGACCGTCTTGAAGGTCGCATCGAGCGGGAACAGCCAGACGCTCCTGCCGAGCCCGATCAGCCACGCCCCGACGTGACGCGCGATGACGCGGATCCCCTCCGGGCGCCCCTCGTCGACGACTTCAGTCATGCGTCCCCTCGACGACCCTTCACCCCCATCATGGCAGGTCGCCGTCGCGGGACGGACCGGCTCTCGTCCACGCCGCGACCGACGCTGGCCGCGGGGGAAGAGGCGCGCTAGACGTTCCCGACATCGCACATTCCCGACGCCCCCGGACCGCGCCCCGGGGGCGTCCCTGTTTTCGTAGACTGCCGTGATGCTGCCGACCGGACCGCGCCGCCTCGTCATCCTGACGGAGGGCCAGTTCGGGATCCACGACGCGAAGACCGCCATGGGCGTCATCCGCTACGGGCAGGACACGATCGTCGGCATCCTCGACTCGACGATGGCGGGGCGCAACCTGCGCGAGTTCCTGCCCGCGTTCGACATCCCGTTCGTCGGTCGGCTGACCGACGTCCTCGACGGACGGGACCGACCCGATGGCCTGCTCATCGGCATCGCCCCGACCGGTGGCAAGCTGCCCGAGGCGTGGCGGGCCACGATCCTCCAGGCGATCGACGCCGGTCTCGACATCCACTCGGGGCTCCACCAGTTCCTCGGTGATGACCCCGAGTTCGCCGCGGCCGCCGAGGCGGCCGGCACGCGCCTGATCGACTACCGGCGGCCCCCCGACCGCATGGAAACTCACCATCGGGCGCCGGCATCTGGCAGGCAAGCGGGTGATCCTGACGGTGGGCAGCGACTGCGCCATCGGGGAGAAGCCATGGACCAATGCTGTCGCCTGGAGCGTGTGCCCCGGTCGTTCCTGCATCATCCGCTGTTGTGCCAGTGCCCGCAGTTGGTCGTAGACGAGTGGCAAGAGGTCGCCAGCCGCCGCTTGATCGCCGTTCGAGACTTGCCGCAACACGTAAGCAACGTGGCAAAAAGGTTCTTCACCGTCTGAATGCTTTACTGAGCCGTCCATTCTACCGATTCTAATCCGCTCAAACTCGCCAGGGAACGAACGATTACCAGTCTCTGACAACGTCAGTAAATCCACTGCCAGGGAATCGGCGTAGATCGCCGCGCCCTCTCGTCAGGCTATCGACTCGCCCCGGCTCGCGAATTCCGGCGGACGCGACGCGTCTCGATTTGATCCAGGGCGCAGACAGGCGTGGCACTCGACGGATTCGTGGCATACACCTTGAACTCTCCGGTCCGGGAGATTTAGTCTCGAATCGGCTGTGATTCAATAGCTAAAAAAAGGTCTCCGAATTCTTCGAAGACCTAATTAGGAATTTGTGATCACAGGACGACGTTCTGACTCTCAGAGCTCGTGCCACTGGACCGGCAGCATGCTATCCCAGTCGATGACCAGGGGCGGCCGTGGCTCTGGATCAAAATCCACATCCAGTGGATCCGCAATCCCAAAACCTCGCTCGTGAATTAAATCACAACTTTCACCGGTGGCAATTGCCACAGCTTCATCAATTTCAGTCTCAGTCATCGTCATCTCCCGAAGTGATCAACAAAAAAGCGATGGCCTGGCACGGTGCCAGGCCATCGCCTCATGAGATCGTGAGTGGTTAAGACCACGTCGCTAAGTTCAATGCAAAACAATCCGACTAGGCTTCCCAAGTGTGACTCGCCTGCCAAAAGGTTAAGCACGGAGTCTCGATCAACCGGCTGCCGACGCAACCAGCGAACGAATTGGTGGATTAGCATGCCTGCCGCGATGTTAGCCGTATAAATCGTGCTGCGAGCCGTGCAACGACCTGTCTGAGTTTCGCTCGCGGTAAACAATGATGTTGGATAGTGTTGACGGCTGGCGCCATCGGCTCAACCAGTACTCGCATTACCTCTCCCAACATCCGACCGTCTGCCCAGAACTCGACGCGTTCCTTGAGCAATCTTTCCAGATCGCACTCCGCGCTCGATGGAATCCACGCGACAAAATACGCTCCACCCACGTTAAGCTTCGGTCGAAACCGGTCGTTGACAAGTTCGACGGCGATGGTTGGGTCAATTCGTGCGATGGCTCGTCGCGTCGCGTCGACCTTGAGTTGGCCGACATCTTCGAGCCAATAGCCTTGCGTCGTGACATTGCTGTCATCAGACCGATCGAAATCCACCAATTGCAGATTCCGAACACCGATTGCCGCCAATTGCAAAGCCACTTGGCGGCCGATCGCACCAACGCCAAGCACGCTGACTTGGATGCCCGCTAGCCGGTCACTCGGTACAAGATCCTGCTGCCGCACAAAGCGGTTGCTGATATCTCCGACATAGTCGAATTGCTCCTTATGGTTCAGTGATTCAATGTCGGCGTATTCGTCCCAAGCATCGCTCCACCAGGCCTCGGCTGAAACGTCCAACGAGCGAACTGCTCGGAGTGGTTGCGGCTGTGGATCGGATTCCTGTTGTACGCATGTGGTGTACTCGACCTGCCAGGCGTCGCCGTAGATCCGCCAAACGGTCTGCTATAGTCGACTTCCACCGGAACTACGATGTCCGCCCGGCCGATGTTGTAGCGAAGTCGCGCATTACGTTCGTCGCGTGCAACGATCAACATCACAGCCCAGTCGGCACGCCCGAAGACTCGGGCGAGCGTCGCTTCGTCCGTCGGGCTGGGATCGGGGGAGCTCCCCGGATGGGTATGTACCCAAATTCGCGCGAACTCCTCGGGCCGTCTGCCGGCCTCGACTTGGCGATCAAAGAATTCCGCGACCGATTCGTCGTCAAAGGCCACATGCGACCAAGTACAGTGCTCGAGGACAACGAGCTGTACATCTTCGACGAATAGTAAGTCATCGCGGCTGGCGGATACGCCGAAGCCGCCGATCTCCGTATCGCCGAAATCACGTAAGTAGAGTAGTTTGGCCCACGCCGTCGGACTTATTCGTAAAGTCATGGCCGAGCCTTCATCATTGTCATCTTCTTCGTAGCAATTGGAGCACTTCTCGCTTTCTGGGAAGCAGGCGGCGCAGACACTTTGCCGACATTGGTCGCAGGCTGTCAGACACCGCCCGCAGTAGGGTTCGCCGCAGCTTACCGGCACTCATCAATGCAATCCGAGCAGTAACCGTCTTCACAGCGTTGGCACAAAGTTTCACAGTCGTTGCAGATTTCCGAGTCACATTTCTGACAGTGGCTGCTTTCGTCAGTTATGTTTCCACAATCGGCACACGATCGGCCTTGCCACACAGCCAACTCGACGTACGGACTTTCGGAGTTGTACGTACGCCAGGAACACCACCACGAGACTAAAGAAGTCAAGCAGTCGTCCTTGAGCCAAGCCCTGCCGGATGGCAGGCAAGATCCCCTTCACATAGGACTTGGTCCATCACATGAGGATGCGTGACGTTGTCGCGACTTCGGCGGGGTGGCGGGTCACGAGCGACGATGCGATAGGTCGGTGTCGCCGTGGAGGTACTCGTCCGCAGTGAGGGGTTTCAAACGGACCAAGATACAGACCGTCGAGGAAATCGGTTCGGTCATGACCGAAAGTGGGGTGTCGCGCGTCGTAGTCAATCTCTTTGAAATCGTCACTCGAGCGCGACGAAGTCCTGGTAGATGTCGCTCGGGTAGGCTGAATGGGACGCAATCGGCGCTCGACATTCGGCGATGCCACTCAGCGAACGTCAGTTTGCGGGCCGTACTGACGGCGGTGACTGCGAGAGCTTAGAGTACAGACGCGTTTTCTGCCAGGTTCCATCCGCGAAGCTGAGCGCGGCGGATCTGCCGGCCGAGTCGGAGAGAGCGATTCCAAGCGATCGCTCTGGCAGCTCTAGCGGAGAATCATTGATCTCAGGCAATGCTCAATTGGGCATGGATCGCTGACGGCGAACCTGTATGGGAGACCTTATCGGTGGCACAAGATGAGTCGGTTATCCGAAATAAACAAGCGGGCGGGCTGCCGAATTGGGAGGCCTAGCCTGCCATTCGTTACGAAATAGTTCGTGAGATCGTCTAGCGCGAATTTGGGCAGGTATCATCCGAATGTGCCTTGCGGTTTGCTCGGCCAAGCACCTCGATCTTGGTGGGCGTCATCGATACACGATCGCCTTCTAGAAAAGCACCTGATCGCGGGCGGCCGGGCGGCCATCAACGCGTATCAAGTAGTTTTCGGCTTGGCGCGGCCATTTGGCGTTCGAAAAGTTCGCGACCGTCATTCCTGGCAGAATGTCGAGATAGTCGGCAAAGCCACCACCGTCGTTGTTGACGAAAAGTATATTCATTAGTTGGTTCCTCGGTTTTGATGATCGTTTGGGTCGGCTAGCGACATTGAGGCCGACTCTTCTGGCGTTCCGTTGATCGAATGGGTCTGCGTAGCGTTTAGGATCCGGCAATCAGTGTGCGGGGGAATGCGATGGGCTCCTCCAGGCCGTCGAGGGTCGTGTTGGCGAGGAACCAGTTCACTGATCAAGATTCCGTTGACCGTGGAGTCCGTGTCTAACGCGCGGGTTGCGCAGGAGCGTACCAGCAGAATCCCAAGGTGAGCACTGCCGGTACAGGCGCCGCCCACCACCGTCAAGAACGGCACCAGCAGGGATTCGGCTTGCGGGCGCTGGCTAGTAATCGCTCGTCGTTCGTCCTCGCGGACAATTGCGCGGTATCCACCCCGTATCCAAACGGAGGCGTTCGGCTTCAAGAAGTAGCTCAAGATGCACGTCAAGGATTTTCTGACGGGCGGCCGCGTCAGCAGCGACAAGTTGATGGGTGCCGCCGGCGATCTCCTTTTGTAAATTCGCCATGCTGGTGTTTTGTTGGGCCTGGCGGTCGGCTGCCTCACGAGCAACATTTGATGCCGATCGTCACAGCCCGCGATCATGCGGCCAATCCCCAGGCCGATGTGTACGACTTTTGTTTTCATGTGGCCTCCATCGAGACAGGACTAGGGAAAGAAGTTTCGCCAGTGCGTGGCGCAGCCGCATTTCGCGAGCGAGCGCAATCACGCTCGCGACAAGCGCGGCGGACAACGCAATAATTACATATAGATTCATCTACAGCCTTTTTAGATCGGGTTGGCCAATCGCACATTGCCAGCCGGAGCTGCGGTTGTGGAGTGCCAAGCGGAAGAAAATGCCGGGAGCGGAGCGGTGCACCGCGCAACACGATCTAATCCCTTCAAGTATTTATGCCGCAAAATACTCGCGGATTTAGCAACCGCTGCGAGGGGACCAGCTTGAAGTAGCGTCAAGTCAAAGTCGGCGCCGATGCGTCCTGACGATGGCAATCATTCTTCGGCTCGCACTTTTTGCTGTCAGCCGCTTGAACGAACGACACTAACGAGTAATTCAGCGATCGTCGACCAGCGGCCGCGTTGGAGCGGCGATGAATTGATCTGTTCGGACATTGCGACGTCCATGGATTCGACGGTGTAACACCGCCGCGGACGACGAATTGAAGTATCGTAGTTAATATATCGGGTAATCTCGTTTCGCAAATGCTTGTTGAAGGACAGATCAAAGATCAATCGTAGGACCTGTGGCGTCGGTTCATCGATGACTGACGCCACGGTGTGCTGGTGTTTCGCGAGACAATTCAACGTCGATAAGCTTACCGTCGTAGTCGAACGAAATGATTCCTAAGACCAGACGTTGCTAACAGTCCTTCCTGTCCGGCTGGAAGTCCTCGTACATTGTCAGTACAAACTGATAGATCATCGCTCGCATGTGTGAAAGCAGCCTCCACTGTTTGTCGTTCGTGTGGATGCCTTGCACGATAAAAATGATGCGAAAGTTCTTAATTAAATATCCCAAAGTGCCAGACACGCCTTTAATTTCGGCCAGACGCACGAGACACTGAAGCGGTCGACACCGGCGATGATCAGGGGAGACGACCAGAAACTCAACGGCAGCCTCACTTTGAGTCCTGGATTGCCGCAATAAGCGCAGAACACCAATCACGACAAACTCATCAAGTTCGACTTCCCCGTACTCGTGTAAAATGTCCAAGCGACACATACAGCGGCACCGCAGATCCCCCCAACAATGCCACTGTCTCTTGCGGCCTCTCGCCTTACAAAATTGAAATCTGTTCACTGAACGCTTCTTTCCGGTTGACCAGGCTTACGTTAGAGAGATGCGCCTGCTAGCACCGCATGTACAAAGGGCGTAAGTCTCCCCCCAATCCATGGTAGGATTGTTCAATCGAACTTTAATCGAATCGAGCGTTTGATCAGCCGTAATCGTGTAACCGACGGTACGGCCGAGAACCGCTCCTAGAAAAATCGACACAACAAGTTGCATTAAGTTCTCCAATTAAATTAAGCGATGGCATGCGATGCTTTTTGTGCCAAGAATGCGGGCCTTTTCCAATTTTGAAGCAATTTAGATTGACTTCTGTTTGCGTACCTGCCTGGCCGGTATAAACACAAATCAGGAAATACGATATGTAGACGATAGTCTGTATATATATATTCTGTAGAGTAATACTCTGAGTCCGCACATGCTAGTGCGGCATGAAAACAATGGGAAGTGATTAACTGGTGACGCTGTACGGCAAAGGCGAATTACGACTGAGTTGTCCAAGGCATTCGCCGATCAGGTTGGAATTCATCGAACGTACGTAAGTTCGATTGAATTCGGCAAAGTGGGCGTGAGCATCGGTATTGCCCAAAAACTTGCGTTGGCTCTAGGTTTTCCCCTTAGCCGGCTTCTGCAAGATGTTTGACGGCCCGATGATTCACGTGCGCCGATCACAATGCCGACCCGCGGCCGAATGCGAATCACGGCGCACGTTGTTCTCGCGCCAGCATTGCACCGAAATAAAGCCAATAGTTGCTTTTGCACATGCCAATTAGCTACCTTATCACGTAAGCGTGAATCCAGAGAACGAAAAGTGTCGGCTATATGACTCACGTCGAGCAGCTGGCCAAGCAGTCTTAACGGTTAACCTCACAATTTAAGAACACATCAACATCTTGATTTTGGCTTCTGCTCCCTAGTACACTGATGCTCGGCTTGCCCTCGCTTGAAAATGAGCGGCCCCAGCAGATGTACTACTCGCGTTCGCCCGGCCGTTCGCTCGTAATGTGGGTAAACGGTTTACAAACGGTGGGATCTCGACACCGTTCCAACTAAGCAATGAGTTTTGAGACAGATCCCAGCGCACTACTGGTTTTGCGACTATCTATCCCGCGAGCAGCGGCTATGCTCCCGTCGGCTCCGGCACCGCGGGTGACAATGGCCCGTTTGAGAAAAGCGACGACGTGCTGCCGGAACCGGCTCCACGACGCAATCGGCGGCATTGACCGAGCCGTCGGCGTTGAAGTCGCCGGCACTGCGCGTGATGTTCGTCGCCTGCAGCACAGACGTATTCGAGGTCAAACTGATCGCCCAATCAACGCGCAGACCGCCATGCGAGCCGAATGG
>CAVRFH010000006.1:0-69739 GCA_963720355.1 uncultured Chloroflexia bacterium
ACGACGCGGAAATCGAGCTCGAACGCCGCGGCGCCCTCGACGGCCGCGCCGATGGCGCTCTCGAAGGCGGCCCGGTCGTCCGGATGGATCATGTCCAGATAGGTCGCGAATTCCGGGGCGTGCGGGGCGGGGTCCATCCCGTGCTGCCGGAAGATCGCCTCGGACCACGTCAATTCGCCGCTCTCGACGTCCCAATCCCAGAACCCCGTGCCGGAGGCGGACAGCATCAGCTCGAGCCGGGCATCGCGGGCCTCGATCTGTTCGGCCAGCATCGACACCTCCGCCAGCGCATCGACGAGACCATCGCGCGCCGCCCGCCGAGACGCTACGAGGAGCACCGTCGCCGAGGCCGTCACCAGGTAGAGCACCTGGAGGAACTGGTCGGTCGGGGTCGCCCCGCCTGGACCGTTCAGGAAGACGATCGCGTTGATTACGACCGCCATGCTGACCGACGTGATGCCGCCGGCAAGGCCGCCGACCCATGCCGCCAGGACGGCCGCGGCCATCAGGATGATGTAGCCCGTGCTGCCCCCGACCGCCTCGTTAAGGGCGGCCTTCGTTACGATCGCCAGCCAGCCGATCAGCAGGCCGGCAAGGATCGACTGGCGCGTCCCAAGACGGACATCGCGGACGCGCCCGATCTCCCCCTTGGCTCGTCCCGATGCCTGCACCGCGATCCCGTGGACCTGCTCGGTCACGCTGCCTCCATCCGTCGCCGGTCGTCGGACCCGGCGCGAGCGCCAGTTCCGCGCGAAGTATATGGACCGTTCCCGGCGATGAGCCTGGCACGAGGTCCAACAAGGGCGACCCTTACCGCTGATATCCGCCTGATACGCGGCGCCAGCGCGAGTTGACGCCGGGCGGTGACGCGCGCCCGTAGGTTGCACGTCCAACCCCAAAGGAGGCCACGATGGATCGAACGAATGACCCGAGATACCCGCGCGACGCAACGGCGGACCCCATGGATCCCGATCGGCGCGACGTGATCGATGACAACGACGAGAGTGGCACCGAAGCCGTCGGCGCCGGCGCCGGCGCGCTCGGTGGGGCGGCCATCGGGGCCGTCGTCGGCGGACCTCCGGGTGCCGTCGTCGGTGGCGCGATCGGTGCCGTGACGGGTGCCGTCGCAGGCGAGGCCGCGGAAGGCGACGACGAGGCCGGATCCGGGACGGGCGGCCTCGGTGGCGCCGCTGCCGGAGCGGTCGTCGGCGGAGCGGTCGGCGGGCCTCCGGGCGCGGTCGTCGGTGGTGCTGTCGGTGCTGCCGGTGGCGCCGGTGTCGGCGACAAGACCGAAGAGGAGCTCGAGGAAGGCACGCGCCCGGATCTCGACCGAAACCGCTAGACGTCGCTCCCCGTCGATCGACGGGGAGTGCGACACTGACCGCGAACCTCGGGCGCCGGGGTTCGCGGTCACGCATGTTTCGAAGGACGCACCGATGCCACAGCCACTCCGGATCGCCCACGTTGCGCCTCCGCTCGAACGAGTCCCGCCGCTCGGCTACGGCGGGACGGAGCGGATCGTCCACGGCCTCGTCGTCGAGCTCGACCGGCGCGGCCATGAGATCACGACGTTCGCCAGTGGCGACTCGGTCGTTCCGGGGCGGCATATCGAGACCGTCCCGCAGGCGCTGCGCCCGATCGGCTACACCGGCGACACGCTGCCGTACATGCAGTCCACGCTCCACAAGGTCCTGGCCCGGGCCGACGAGTTCGACGTGATCCACAGTCACATGGAGTGGCTGAACCTGCTTCTCGCTCGCGTCTCACCGATCCCGGTCGTCTCGACGTTCCATGGCAGGCTCGATCTGCCATGGGCCGACGACCTGCTGACCGACCCGCCACGTGGCTTGGTGGCGATCAGCAAGAACCAGGCCTCGACGCATCCCGACGTGCCCTGGGCGGGCGTGGTCTACAACGGCCTTCGCCTCGTCGACGCGCCGTACGGCCGACGTCGCTCGGACGCGCTCTGCTTCGTCGGACGGGTCGCCCCGGAGAAGGGCATCGTGGAGGCGATCGAGGTCGCGTTGCAGGCGGGTCGCCCGCTGCGCATCGCGGCCAAGGTGGCGGCCGGCGGCCCGGAGCGCGAGTACCACGACGAGGTCTTCCAGCCGGCGCTCAAGGCCGCCGGGAGCACGGTCGAGTACCTCGGTGAGATGCAGCAGTCCGAGCGCGACCAGCTGTTCGCCGACAGCTACGCGTCGCTGATGCCGGGCTCATGGCCGGAGCCGTTCGGCCTCGTGGCGATCGAGGCGCTGGCCTGTGGGACGCCGGTCATCGCGCGCCGCACCGGGGCCCTCCCGGAAATCGTCCGCGACGGCATCGATGGGTTCTTCGGGGACGACGTCCGGGCGATGGCGTTCAAGGTCGATCGTGTCGACGACCTCGACCGCGAGGCCATCCGGAGGTCGGTGATCGACCGCTTCTCGACCGAGCGGATGACCGACGGGTATGAAGCGATCTACCGGGCGATGCTCGCCCGCGCCGGACGGCCGACGCCGGGTGGCCCGGTTCCGGTCGAGGACGCATCGGACATCGTCCAGCCCGAACGACTTGCCACCCGCCGGGAGATGCGCGCCGTCATCGGGGAGCGCTGAAGCCCGATCCTGCCATACCGCTGCGACGTATGGGCGGGACCCCTACCGGGCATCGGTCACGCTCCCTGACCGAGGCTGGCCGCAGGCGGCGGCCACGCGTGCCGCGCCATGACGTTGGAGGACATCCGCCATGCCGCAGGACGCCTGGACCGACAAGCGTGAGCGTCAATACGAGCACATCAAGGACTCGTACGAGGATCGCGGCGTGAGCGAGGACGAGGCCGAGGAGCGCGCCGCGCGCACCGTCAACAAGGAGCGCCGCGAGGCCGGCGAGACCAAGGATCGGAAGGGCAGCCGGTGACCGCCATCGGGTACGCCCTCTCGAGCGAGGAACACGGCCGCGCGACCTGGTGCGCAATGCCGCCATGGCGGAGGACGCCGGCTTCTCGTTCGCGCTCATCTCCGACCACATCCATCCGTGGATCGAGCGGCATCCGCACAGCTCGTTCGTGTGGGGCGTGCTCGGCGCGATCGCGGAGGCCACGGATCGACTCATCGTCGGCACCGGCGTGACCTGCCCGACGATGCGCACCCACCCCGCGGTGATCGCCCACGCTGCGGCGACCGCGGCCGACCTGATGCCAGAGCGATTCTTCCTCGGGCTGGGCACCGGCGAGAACCTCAACGAGCACATCCTCGGCCAGGCGTGGCCCGAGTGGGAGGTCCGAGCCGAGATGCTCGAGGAGGCGGTCGAGGTCATCCGCGCGCTGTGGGACGGCGGGATGGTCAGCCACCGCGGTCGCCACTTCCGCGTCCAGAACGCCCGCATCTACACGCTGCCGGAGACGCTGCCGCCGATCCGCGTCGCGGCGAGTGGCCAGAAGATGGCTCGCATCGCCGCTCGGATCGGGGAGGGCCTGATCTCGACGGCACCTGACCGCGAGCTCGTGGCGGCCTACGAGGAGGCCGGCGGTAGCGGTCCGCGGATCGGCCAGCTGACGGTTTCGTGGGCGACCTCCGAGGCGAAGGCCCGGCGCGTGGCGCACGAGTGGTGGCCGACCGCCGCCCTGCACGGCGAGGTCAGCCAGGAGCTCCCGAACCCGTCGCAGTTCACCGAGCTCGCGAAGAGCGTTACGGAGGACCAGGTCGCTGAGGCCATCCTGTGCGGCCCGGACGTCGAGCGGTACGTCGAGCGGGTCCAGGCAGTATGTCGACGCGGGCTACGACCACGTGTACCTGCACCAGGTCGGTCCCGACCAGGCGGGCTTCCTGGACTTCGCCGCGCGCGAGCTACTGTCGAAGGTCGGCGCGGAGGCGGCTGCGGCCCTGGTCTAGGGGGACGCGGTCAGAGCTGCTCGTCGGGATCCTCGATGTCCGCGGCGTCGGGGGCATCGGGCCCTTCACGGAGCAGGGGACTGCCCTCGTCCGACGTGCCCTCGCCGTCAGGCTCCTGGCGGCGGGTGGGCTCGTCGTCCACCGCATCGGGTCCACGAGGATCCCGGTCGCGGTCGGTCTCGTCCGTGCCAGTCCCTGGCACGCGCTCGTCGGTCATGGTCGTATTCCTCCTGGGGTCGCTCGACCGCCCAACCATGGCATGAGGCCCGGTACGACGCCTCGCAGGGCGATCGTACAGACGTTGCAGCCCCGTGCCAGGCGGCGGCGGGGTCGGTGCGGTCAGGCGGTTCGCATCCCGCGCCGTAGAAGCATCCAGGCCAGGACGAGCGTAACCGCAGCGATCCCGCCGAGGGCCGCCAGCTGCCATACCTGGCCGATCGAACCGCGCAGCATCAGGTCCTGCAGCAGCTGGATGCCGTGGGTCACGGGCAACGCGTAGGCGAGCGCGCGCACCGGCTCGCGTGAACTCGTCGATGGCCAGGACGAAACCGCTGAAGAACACCGAGGCGAGGAGGACCAGCAGCGACAGCTGGACCGCCTGGCGCTCGGAATCGGAGATGACCGCGATCAGCGAGCCCGAGACCCAGTGAGGCCAGCAGCAACATGCCCGAGGGCGAGCGATGAGGCGATCGGCTCGGCCAGGAGCGGGACGCCGAGGCCCGCGATCAGGAGCGCGATCGTGATGGCCGCGATGACGCAGCCGAGGATGCCGAAGGCGAGCACCTTGCCGGCGATGATCTCGGCGGCGCTCGACCGGTGCGATCCGGAACAGCTCGATGACGCCCGCTCGATGCGCTCGCGCACGAGCGACAGCGACGACCAGCGTCACGGCGAGGTGCTGGAGGATCAGGGCGAGCACGGCCGGCCCGAAGAACGCGATCACGCCTGGGCTCGGTCGGGGCGAGGTTGATCAGCTCGGCCGCGCGTCGGCGCGGCGACGACCTCGGCGGCAGAGCGGCCGCCTCGGCGTCGGCCGCTCGAGGGCGTAGCCCTGGCCTTCCTCGACGGCCCGCTCGATGATCCGCCGGTTGACCGCGTCCGACGAGGCTCGAGCCAGGAAGCGCGGCGTAGTTCGCGTCGACCGGGTCGACCGTCGTTGACGAGGACCTCGATGACCGAGCTGCTCGCCGGCGCGGAACTGTGCCTCGGGGTCGGCCGGCGCGACGACGACGAGATCGATCGTGCCGGCGCGCAGGCCGGCTCTCGCATCGGCCGCGTCCTGGACGACGGCGACGATGTGGAGGCCGCCGCCGGCCAGCTCCTGGTACGGCCCCGACGTCCGTCGGGAGCTCGTTCCGGGCCGGCGCCACGAGGACGGTGTCCAGCGGCCGCCGGACGCCGCTGTAACCCGAGGCCGAAGATGGCCATGATCAGGAACGGTCCGAGGACGAGGCTGATGACCGCGCCCGGCCGCCGGAAGGTCTCGACGAGCTCCTTGCCGACGAACGGCGAGAGCCGGCCGAGGATCGTGACGGGTGTCGCGCATCAGGCCGCCCGATCGGCGTCGGTGGCCGCCGTCGGCTCGGTCCGCCGGCGCGCGCTGCGACGAGGCGCGGCGAAGACCTCGTCGAATGACGGCCGGTCCTCGCGTGCCTGACGACCTCGCCGCCCTGCTCCGTGATCGCGTCGACCAGGAGCGGGCGTCGCCGAGCCGGCGTCGTCGACGGTCGACCCGGATCGTCGGTCGGCCCGCGCTGCTCCAGCCGGCGGACGTCGGCACGTCGCGCAAGACCGTCGCATCGATCGGCTCGCGCGTCTCGATCACGATGACATCGCCGCCGACCGCTTCGCGACGCAGGTCGTCGGGCGTGCCGGTGCGCCACGAGCCGCCCGTCGGCGATGAGCGCGACCGAGTCGCACGCCTCGGCCTCGTTGACGTACTGCGTCGTGACGAGCAGCGTCCGGCCGGCGTCGCGCAGACGGTGCGAGCTCCTCCCAGATCGTCGCCCGCAGGAGCGGGTCGATGCCGGCGGTCGGTTCGTCGAGGAAGAGCGAGCGCCGGCTCGTGGACGAGCGCGCGACGCGAGCTCCAGCCGGCGCTGCATCCCGCCGGACAGACCGCCCCGCGCGGCGACCGCGGACCGCCCACAGGTCGACCAGCTGGAGGACCTCGCGGGTCCGTCGCCGCCGGCGCCACCACAGCATGCCGAAGAGCGAGGCGACGAAGTCGACGTTCTCGCGGGCGGTCAGGTCGGGGTACAGCGCGAACGACTGCGGCATGTAGCCGATGCGCTCGCGGGTCTGGCGCCGGAACTCGACGCGGGTCCTCGCCCAGGACCCGGATCTCGCCCTCGGTCGGCGCGAGCGCCCCGGTCATCAAGCGGACCATCGTCGTCTTGCCGGCGCCCGATGGGCCGATGATGCCCAGGATCGTGCCGGGCGCCACGGACAGCGTCACGCCATCGAGGGCGACGTCGTCCCCGAACCGCTTCGAGGCGCCATCGATCGTCACGACAGGGCTGGTTGCGTCCATGATCCGGGGGTCTCCTTGCACGAGCCGTCGGCGTCGCGATCGGGGCGTCCTGCGCGACACCGTTTTCTGAGCCTCGGGCCGCGGCCGGACCTGTTCGCAGTATCGGGCCGGCTCCTATCGGGCGGTCGCGACCGGTCGGATGCGAGATTGCAGGCATGTGGCGAAGGCGATCCGACGCTCGCGCGTGACACGCCGGGCCCTACCGTGGGCGGCCATGCCCGAAGCGAGCGACCCGGCACGCGAGGCGGCGCGCGCGAGCGGGCTGCGATACACGAGCGACGCCCAGCCGGGCCTGACCCGGCGGCGAGCCGGTCGCGGTTTCAGCTATCGGGACCAGGACGACCGCGCGATCCGCGACCGTGAGGTCCTCGACCGGATCCGCGCGCTGGCGATCCCGCCCGCGTGGACCGACGTCTGGATCTGTCGTTGGCCGAACGGGCACCTGCAGGCCACCGGTCGCGACGCACGCGGCCGCAAGCAGTACCGCTATCACGCGCGATGGCGCACGGACCGCGGCCTCGAGAACTTCGATCGGATGGTCGCCTTCGCCAAGGCTCTGCCGACGATCCGTCGCCGGTGCGACAAGGACCTGCGCCGCCGCGGCATGTCGCGCGAGAAGGTCCTGGCCGCCGTCGTCCGCCTGCTCGAGTCGACCCTCATCCGCGTCGGCAACGATGAATACGCTCGTCTCAACCGGTCCTTCGGGCTGACGACGATGCGTGGCCGGCACGCCACGGTAAAGGGCACGACCGTGCGGTTCCGGTTCCGCGGGAAGTCGGGAACGATGCACGAGGTCGGCCTCCGCGATCGCCGTCTCGCCTCGATCGTGCGGCGCTGCCAGGAGCTGCCGGGACAGGAGCTGTTCGCCTACGTCGACGACGAGGGCGAGGTCCGCGATGTCGCCTCCGACGATGTCAATGCCTACATCCGGGACGCGTCGGACGGTGACTTCACGGCAAAGGACTTCCGGACGTGGGCGGGGACGCTGTTGGCGTATCGCGCCCTTCGGGCGCTGCAGCCCGAGGACCACGGCCCGGCCGCCCGGCGCAACGTCGTCGCGGCGATGCGCCTGACCGCCGAGCGCCTCGGCAACACCCCGGCCGTCGCCCGCGGGAGCTATGTCCACCCGGCCGTCCTGGAGGCGTACCTGGACGGCGGTCTGCGCGGCGCGCTGGTGGACGCCGCGGAGGACCAGGTGGCGCCGCCGGTCGGTGCCGACCGCGACGAGGAGAAGGCCGTGGTGCGACTCCTCCGACAGCGCGCCCGGGACGCGACGCGACCCCGGACATGACGAGAGCCCCGGCAGAGGCCGGGGCTCCCTAGGTTCGCTACGAACGATCAGATCCGGTCGTCACCATGCTCCTGGCGGAACTTGGCCTTGTCGACTTCCTCGTCGATCTTGTCGCCGGCATTCCCGAGGCCGGCTCGGATGTCGTCGCCGAGGTTGCCGGCCTTGTCGGCCAGGCTCTCATCGCCATCCGCGCGACGGGCCGTCTCCTTGGCCTCGTTCTCCAGGTCACGAGCGGTTCGCTTCATGTCATCCATCGGTTTAGCGACCTCCTTGTCCCACGGGATCGTGGGTCGCCTCCGACGCTACGGCGCAGTGGGTTGCGTGGCGTCCATCCGCCGGGGGTAGCGGCTATCAGCGCTGTTGCGATGCCTTCGTTCCGCCGCGGTTCATCCGATCGACGTACTCCGACCCGACGATCCCCGCCGGAACGAGCGCCGCGAGCACGACCATCCGTGGGGCACCGCCGATCAGTAGGCCGGACGCGAACGCCAGAGATGTTGCCGCGACGACCTTCAGGGTCTCGTCGGAACCGGCCCGGACCAGCCGGTTGGCCTCCTGGAAGGCGTCGCGCGTCGACTCTGCGGCGTCCGGCAGGCGCGCACCTACCTCACCCGCGACGCCGGCGACCGTATCGGCCACCTGCTTCGCGGTCGTCGTGATCCGCTCTGTGCCGTTCTTGTCAGTCCGTCCGGTCGTGCGCCCCGTCGCCGTCATGTCATGTCCTCCCGATCCATTGCTTCGATGACCCCTGAAAAAAAGCGACGGACGGCCCGGGGAGGGGACCCGAACCGTCCGTGCGAAAGGAGGTGCGCCCCGTCACAAGCGCCCGCCTTGGTGATGTCTGTCGTCCGATTGACCGTAGGGCAGTCGGTGTCCCGCGCTCGCGACGCCGCACCGTTCCGACATTGCAGCTGCGTATCAACGACCACCTCGACCACCCGCACCGGCGTTTGTGTGGCTCCCGGACCCCCAGTGGTACAGGAGCCACAGATGCAGCGTGGCGGTAACGGCGTCACGGTCGCCCGCCCGCGCCGCTGGCCTGCCTTGCACGAGCCTCGCGGCTCGCGGTGCCTCAGGGGCGCTTCGGTTGCTCACGCCCGTCCTCGACCTCGCCGCGCCAGGCACCGGTCGGGGACCCGCGCCCCTCGATGAACGTCTTGAACCGCTCCAGGTCGCCGCCTGTCTGCCGTTCGACGAAGCCGAGCGCATCCCCGGCGTTCTCGACGATCCCTTCCGGTTCGATGTCGAGCTGCAAGGTGAACCTCGTGCGATCGGGCCCGAGCGGCTCGAACGTGACGGCTCCGGCGTTCTTGGCCCCGCTCGTGGCGCTCCAGGCGACCTTCCGGTCGGGCTCCTGGTCGGTGATCTCGGCGGTCCACGATCGCTCGATGCCGGCGATCTCCGCCTCCCACGCGAGGGTCGTGTCCGACAGCTGCTGCACGCGCTTGACACCCTCCATGAACCGCGGGAACTCTTCGAACTGCGTCCACTGGTCGTACGCGACCCGAACCGGGACGTCGACCTCGATGGACTTGACGATCGTCGACATGGGTTGACTCCTCTCGTGAAACGCGACGGAGCCCACCGATGGTGGTGGGCTCCGTCGCGTATTGGTGCCGGGCGTCGACCCGGCCTTGATCAGACGGGTCCGCGTCCGACGCGACTCCGCCCGGTAAGAGCGCTCACGACCACGACCGTGATCACGGCGCCGATCGTCGCGACGACGATCGAGCTGATGTCGAACGGCCCGTTGATCGGGTCGCTGTTGAACAGGGCCCCTGCCAGGAATCCGCCGACGAGCGCGCCGACGATGCCAAGCACGATGTGCCCGATGATGCCCAGCCCCTCGTCACCCTTGACGAGGAATCCGGCCAGGTACCCGGCGATGGCGCCGAGGACGATCCACGCGATGATGCTCATCCAGTGCCTCCTTCCCGAAGCGGGCATCTCACCCGCTCGCTGGGTTGATGAACCCCGTTTGGGTCGTCCTCACTGTCGCGGCCGTCGTGGGACCGCCGGACTACGGACGGTCGGTCGGGCGTAACAACGACATGAAGACGGAGGTGCCCGCGACGCTCGCGGCAGGCGAAAAAACGCCGGGTCCCGAGGGACCCGGCGTCCTGTCTGCTAACCGTTGCTGGATCAGCTCGGCGAGGCGGACTCGCTGGGCTCCATGCTCTCTTCGACGCTCGGCGCCGCCGAGTCGATGGGCGCCGCGGTCTCGGCACCCGGCGACGATGCGCTACCGGACGGACCGCAAGCAACGAGGGCGGCCCCGAGGGCCAGCATCATGACGATCTTCTTGAGCATACGAGTCACCTCCTGGGGAGCCGTGAAGCACGTCTCGTGCGGGCGTGGCAACGCGACCTTCGATGTGGGACCACCCGACGGTAGGCGCCGACACGCATCGGTCGTGCGGCCGTCGGGCGCGTTGACGTTGCAGGCGGCTCGCAGTCGGCGGTCGCTCGCACGTTGTGATGCGCCCGCGATGCGGTGGCTCGTGCGACCCATCTCCGCGCATCACCAGGCACCGCACGATGCGATCCGCGATCCCTCCGCGCACACGAACATCGCAACTCGAGGTCCGCATCGATGCTGGTCGACCCGCCCCGTGAGCAACCCGGTCCGTATGCAGGCGACCCGAGCCATGATCGGACGATGCTGGCGCTGCAGTACCTCGTCGCGATCGTCGCCGTGGCGGCAGCCGGGCTCCTGGGCTTCATCCACTGAGCAACGTCGTCGCCGGGCTGTTCGACGCAGATGGTCGGGATCGCCGCGTCGAGCTCGATGATGAGGTCGTCAGCTCTCTCGGACCGAACCGTCTCCTGTGGGTCGACGTCGACGGCCGTGACCGCGACACGCTGCAGGAGGTCATCCAGCGCCTGGGATTGAGCGACGCGGAGCTCGACGCGCTGACGTCGGACGATGGGCGCGCCCGCTTGACGCGGACCCAGGACACGCTCCACGTCACGCTCGAGGCCATGGAGACCGATGACGCGGTCCCCCCGAAGATCTTCCGACGCGAGATCGATCTCCTGGTCGCGCCGAACATCGTCCTGAGCGTCCACGACGGCCGGGTCCAGGCGTTGCGCCGGTTCCGGGACGGCCTGGGCGGGGAGACGCGGCTCGGTTCGCTCACGGCGGCCGACCTGCTGTCGGCCCTCATCGACGAGGTCCTGGTCGGCTACTTCCTGCTCGTGGAGGCGGTCGAGCGGCAGATCGACGACCTCGACCAGCGCGCCCTGATCGGCCGGCCCGGTGATGACATCCTGGCGGCCATCGTGTCGCTCCGTCGGCGCGTCGGCCTCGTCCGTAGCGTGCTCGCGCCGCACCGTGACGCGCTATCGACGCTCGGTCTGCCCGAGATCGGCATCGCCGAGTCGCTCGGTCGCCCGTGGCCGGGACTGGTCGATCGGCTCGAGTCCGCCATGACGGCGATCGACGGCCTGCGGACGGCGCTGCTCGGCACGTTCGATATCCATATCGGTCGGGTGTCGCAGCGCGAGAGCGACGCGATGCGCACCCTGACCCTCCTGTCCGCCGTGCTCCTGCCCGCGGTGGTCCTGGCTGGCATCATGGGCATGAACTTCCCGCTGTCGTTCTTCGACGACACGACGAACTTCCTGGTGGTGCTCGGCGCGATGGGGATCATGGCGATCGGGATCCTGGCGGTCGCCCGATCCCAGCAGTGGCTCTGAGCGCGGTCAGTCCTCGTACATGATCCGCAGCGCGAAGCCGAACTCGGCCCCGCCGGCGGGCAACGGCCGAGCCCACACCCGGCCTCCCATGGCGCGTACCAGCCGTGAGCAGACGAACAGGCCGATCCCCGCCCCGGTCGTCGCGCTGGCCGTCGTCGGCGAGCGGTAGAAGAGGTCGAACAGCCGCTCGGCCTCATCGGGCGCGATCCCGGGCCCGTCGTCGCGCACGCAGACGGAGACCTCGTCCGGCTCCGACCCGCGGTCGACGACGACGTCGACGGTGGTGCCCTGTCCGCTGTACTTCGCGGCGTTGGCGAGGAGGTTGCGAATGACCTGTTCGAGATACGTCGGGTCGGCGTAGACGGTCGGCAGGCCGGGTGGGATCTCCACCTCGAACGTCACGCCGGGCCAGCGTTCCTCCTCGGACGCCACGACCGCCGGCACGACCCGCTGGAGGAGGACCGGTTCCCGGCCGAGGTCGGCATCGGTCTCACCGAATCGACTGAGGGCGACGACGTCCTCGACCAGTCGCTTGAGCCGCTCGGCCTCCTCGGCCACATCGATCAGGACTTCGCGGCGCGTCGCGGCATCGAGGCCGCTGTCCTCGCGCGTCAGCACACGGGCTCCGCCGAAGATCGTCGTGACCGGTGTGCGCAGCTCGTGCGACAACACGCCGATGAACGTCTCTCGGACGGCTTCGCGCTGCCGCTGCTCCGTTACGTCGCGGAGCATCAGGATGGTCTCGCCACCGTCGGTGTCCGACGAGCGCTCGAGGACCGGATAGGTGGCAAGCTCGATCCAGCGCTCGGGCTCATCGCGCGTCCGCAGCACGACCGGCCCTGCCTGGGTGCCGAGCTTCGGGGCGACCCCCTCATGGTCGCGGAGCTCGGCCAGGATGCCCTCGTAGCTGCCCGAGGCGATGCCAGGGAACATGGCCCGTCCGGCGGGATTGGCCAGGATCGTGCGGCCATCGGTGTCGCACACGATCACCCCGTCGCCCATCGCCCGGATCACGGCGTTCAGTTCGGCAGCCCGCGCGTGCTCGGCCTCGGCCAGACGCTTGAGGCGCGCCTGGACCTCCAGGCGCTCGCGCACGTCACGGGCGATGGCGACGACGGTAGGCGGCTCGCCAAGCAGCTCGACGCGTTGGAGCAGCACCTCCGCCGGGATGGCCGGCGCGTCGACGCGCAGGAAGCGGAGCGGGAGCGTCCGCGCCTCGGATCGTCCCTCGCGCACGGAGCGGATGACGCGATCGACGGTGTCCGAACCCGAGGCCTCGACCAACTCGGACAGGGGCCGCCCGACGAGCTCCTCGGCCGCCCGACCGAGCAGCTTGCTCGCGCCGTGGTTCGTGCCCTGCACCACGTCGCTCGTCGGCTCCAGGACGAAGATCGCCTCGGCCACGGCGTCGAGGATCTGGCGGAACCGGTCGGCCGTCTGGAATGCCCGGGCGTTCTCGATCGCGGCGCCCGTGCGCGCCCCAAGGTCCTCGGCGATCGCCAAGTGGCGCGGCCCGAAGGTCCGCCCGCTCTCGGCGCCGGCGAACGAGATCGTGCCGAGCACACGGCCCGCGGCGACCATCGGCGCGCACATCCACGAGCGCAGGTCGAGGGCCTGGATGAGTGCGTGGTGTTCGTCGTCGCGGGTCGTCGCAGCCAGGAGCGGCTCGTCGATCTCGGCGAGGAGAATCGCCTTGCCGGTGCGGGCGACGGCGTACGAGCCGACCGGCGCGTCGGGGTCCGCCGGGTATCGGGCACGCAGCGCTTCGACGAGCCGGACCCGGTCCGGGTCGCGGTGGGCGACCGCGACGGAGGTCAGCGTGCCATCGGCCTCGAGCATGTCGATGGCGCACCAGTCGGCGAGATCGGGGACGATGATCTCGGCGACTTGCCGCAGCGTCGCCCCGCTATCGAGCGAGGCCCCGAGCAGGCGGCCGGCTCGCACGGCGAGCTCCGTGAGGGCTCGATCGTCCGGATCCAGCGATGGCTGGAAGGGTCCTGGTCCGGTTCGCCCGGCGCGCACGACCTCGTCGCCCTCGTCGACCGGAGCGGGGATGGCCGGATGCACGATCGGGATGCCTCCAGGAACGAACGTGGCCAGTCCGGACCCAGCCGGCATCGACGCGCGCAGGCGAAGGCGACCGACGTGCCGAGTGCACTACGGGGAGGATTGCGAGACGGTGGCGCGCGGCCCAGCGAACCTTGCAACCACGTGACAAGCCCCGATCGAGCGCGTGCGCCGGCGCCTGGCTCCGTGGAGCGCTAGCCTTGACCGACCTCTGGAGGAATGATGCCTGACACGAACGGACCAGACAGCACGAGCGGGACGATCGTCGTCGGGGGCATGGGTCGGGTCGCCGCCTCGCCGGACCTCGCCGAGCTGCGGCTCGGGGTCGCCGTATCGCGGCCGACCGTCGCGGCCGCCCGGACCGAGGCGGCGACGACGATGGACGCCATCCTCGGGGCCGTCGACGCGGCTGGCGTCCCGCGCCCCGACGTACGGACGGCGATGGTCTCGGTGCAGCCCCGCTACGACTACCGCGACGGCCGCGCCCCGACGTTGATCGGGTACGAGCTGGCCAACGTCGTGCAGGTGACCGTCAGCGACCTCGCCAAGCTCGGGGACGTCATCGATGGCACCCTGGCCGCGGGCGCCACGAGCCTCGACGACCTGTCGTTCCGGCTGGCCGACCCCGCCGCCGCGGAGAAGGAGGCCCGCGTCCTGGCCATGGCCGCGGCGCGGTCCAGGGCGGACGTCCTCGCCGATGCTGCGGGACTGACCATCGACGGGGTGTCGTCGGTCGTCGAAGGCGATGTCGTCCGGCCGTCGATGCCCTATCCGAAGGCCGAGCGGATGGCTATTGCCGCCGATGTTGCGACGCCCGTCGAAGCCGGCACGCTCGAGATCTCCGTCGCCGTGACCGTCACCTATCGAGCGCGCTGAGCGTCAGCTGCCTCGACGCCGAGCCGGAGCAGGGTGCCGGCCGACAGGTCGGTCGCGTACAGCTCGCCCGCCGCGTCCTCCGCGATCGCGCTGATCCGGTACTCCGTCTCGGCCACGATCGCGGGTTCGGGCGTCTCGTCACGCGTCGCGTCGATGGCCCAGAAGCGACCGGAGCAGTAGTCGGAGAAGAGGTACCAGCCCGCCAGGGCAGGGAGGGCGACCCCGCGATAGACCGTCCCGCCGGTCACGGAACAGCCGAGGTCGTGGTCGTACTCGGCGACCGGCAGCGTCAGGTCGGGCGTGGCGCAGGCCGAGCCCCCGTCGCGGAAGCAGGTCGTGCCTTCCATGATGTTCCAGCCGTAGTCGAGGCCACCGACGCCGGCCCGGGCGACGTCGATCTCCTCGCGATCGCCCTGCCCGACGTCGCCGATCCAGAGGTCGCCGGTGGCCCGGTCGAACCGGATGCGCCACGGGTTGCGCAAGCCCGTCAGCCAGATCTCCGGACGCGCGCCGGCCGTGGCCACGAACGGGTTGTCGGACGGGACGACGTACGGCGGGTCGGCGTCGGCCGGCGCATCGCGGTCGACAGCGACGCGCAGGACCTTGGCCAGCAGCGACCCGAGGTCACGGCCCGAGTCGAGCGGGTCGCCGGCCCCGCCGCCGTCGCCCGTCCCGATGTAGAGGTAGCCATCCGGCCCGAACGCCAGCGACCCACCGTTGTGGTTGCCGAAGCGGTCGGCCATCCGGAGCCAGATCCGAGCCGTGCCCGGTGCGGCGAGGTCTGCGTCGGCCGGATCCGTGTCGTACGAGGCAACGACCTGCTGCCCGTCGCTGTCGCTGTAATAGACGAAGAACCGGCCCGCGTCACCGCTTGGCAGGAACGCGAGTCCGAGGAGTCCCGACTCGCCGCCGGCTCGCACCAGCCCGCTGATGTCGAGGAATGGCCGCTCGACGAGGCGGTCGTCACGCACGATCCTGATGCGTCCGACCTGTTCGACCACGAACAGCGTCTCCGGATCGTCAGGTCGCCAGGCGATGTCGACGGGATCGGACAGGCCATCGAGCACGGGTTCGAGCGCGAGCGTTGGGGGGTCGCCGTTCGGAACGCCGGCCGTCGGGACCGGACTCGCGTCGTCGGACGGGGCGGTCGTCCCGCTCGCTGGCGGTTCCGACGGCATCACCGACGGCAACGCGGGCTGGGGCAGCCCGCCGCAGGCGGCCGCGAGGACGGAGGCCATGAGGAACGTGAGCACGGATCGACGCATGGCGCCGAATGCTAGCCGGGATCGGCCGGTCGGGTCGTCAGGCGGGCCGATCGGCTCGGCCGCTCACGTCCGCGCTACGCTGCGACGATGGATGCCTGGGAGCTCTCCGAGCTCGAAGCCGCACGCACCACCAGCGGCCGCCCGTATCACGAGTTCATCTCGGTGCCGGACCTGTCGGGCGGGCTGTATGTCCTCGAAGCCGGCGCGACGGATCTGCAGTCGCCGCACACCGAGGACGAGCTGTATGTCGTCATGGCGGGCCGGGCCAAGGTGATGGTCGGCGGCGAGGTCCGTCCGATCGAGGCGGGCTCCGTCGTGTTCGTCGCGGCCGGCGTCGAGCATCGCTTCCACGACATCGAAGAGCGGCTCGTGTTGCTGGTGATGTTCGGACCGGCGGAGTACGCCCGACAGGCCCGCTAGTCGAAGCTCGACGCGAGCTCGAGCGCCAGCTCCGGGCCGCGGCCGGTCTCGTCGTGGCGAAAGAACACGAACGTGTCGTCGCCGGCTGCCAGGAACGGCTCGAGTCGATCGCGCCATGCCCGCACCTCGTCCGGCGTGTAGTCGTGCCGGCGCAAGCGGACGTACAGGAACGGCCCCGTGCGTCGGATCGTGGGCGGCGCCGGGTCGTCGGCGCCCTCGGTCGCACATAGCACCGCGCCGGCCTCGCGGAGTAGCGCGACCGTCTCGTCGGCCTCCCAGGTCGGATGGCCGAACTCAACGGTGAGTGGCAGCTTGGCCGGCCATGCCCGAAGCATCGCAGCGAGCCGATCGTGATCGCGCTTCGTCGTATCGGGAATCCGGAAGAGCACGGTCCCGAGTCGCTCGCCGAAATGCCGGTAGGGATCGGTAAGCCAGGGGAGGCCGGGATCCGGGTCGCCGCCCATGGCCCGCCACGATCCGCCACGTTGGGCCTTGACACTGAACCGGAAATCGGGTGGCGTCGCCGCGAGCCAGGTCGCCACCTTGGACTCCGAGGGCGACTGGTAGAACGTGTTGTTCAGCTCGACAGCCGGCAGCCGCGTGGCGTAGTGGCCCAGCAGGGCATCGCCGCGCAGGCCGGTCGGGTAGAACCTCGGCGCCCAGTCGGGGTAGGCGAACCCACTCGTCCCGACGTACAGCCGGCCGCGACCGGTCGGGGCAGTCGGATCAGTCGGCGACGTCGCCACCGGCGGGGCCGGCACGGTCGGCGACCGACTGCATCGCGCGCTCGATCGTCGGCATGTCGCTTTCGTTCACCGCGGCCAGGAAGTGCTCCGAGATCCCGCGGAGGTGGGTTCGCGATGCTCGGCGAAGCCGCTCGAGGCCGTCGCGCGTCAGGACCGCCTCGGCGCCACGGGCGTCGCTGGCACAGGCACGTCGCTCGACCAGCCCGTCCATGACCAGCCGATCGATGAGCCGAGTGACACCGCTCTTGCTGAGGATCACCCGATCGGCGAGCTGGCGCATGCGGATCCGACGCTCCGGTGCGTCGGCGATCGTCAGCAGCGCGTCGTACTCCGCCAGGGACAGGTCGTGCTCCGCGCGCAGCTCCTCGTCCAGGCGCCGGGTGATCCGGGCATGGGCCGTGAGGAACGAGCGCCATGGCTCCAGCCTGGCGTCTCGCGGAGCGAGGGGGCGCGCGTCGGCGCGTTCTGTGACGGTCATGGCTTCGACACGGGATGGTAACCCAGCATCCGAGGCGGCGAGTCGTTGCAGTGGCAACTTTACCGTCTTGCACGAGTGGCTCCGGCGATCGTCGCCGGACGGACCCGGCGAGGCCATCGCCGCCAGCGATGCGACGAAATCGTCGCATTCGCGGTCGATACGGCGCCTGCAAGCGCACGAAATGTGGCTAGACCGCCGCGCCGTGAGGGGTCGCACGCACGGATCGGCCGCGCGCAGACGTCAGATGCGACGAAATCGTCGCATCGCCGTGGCATGGAGTGCCACGTCGCCGCGCCCGCCGCGGCCCCGGCCGGGCTGGCATCATCGCCAGATGCCCGCCCGACAGGTCCGGTCGCCCGACGTGATCGTCATCGGCGGCGGCATCATCGGCGCCGCCGCGGCCGCCCACCTGGCCGAGCGCGGTCGGACCGTGACGCTGATCGAGCGAGAGGACATCGCGGCGGCCGCCTCGGGGCGCAACTCCGGGGTCGTGCAGCATCCATTCGATCCGTCGCTCGTGGAGCTGCATCTCGAATCGGTCGAGCTCTATCGCCGCCTGGACGGGTTCGCGCTGCCTGCCGAACCGGCTGGCCTGCTCAGCGTCACCCGCGACGAGGACGGTGCTCGTCGGCTGGCGGCGGCAATCGAGATGTCGCACCCCCGCCTCCGGCCCACGTTCCTCGCGGCGGCCGAGGTGGAGCGACTCGAACCGGCGGTCGCGCCCGGCGTGGCCGCCTGCAGGCTGGACATCGGGTATCCCGTGGGTCCCGCGGCGGCGACCAGGGCCTACGCGGCGCTCGCTGCGCGTCGCGGCGTCGAGATCCGGCTTGGTGCGGCCGCGGACCTTCGGCGCGACGGCGATCGGGTGACTGGCGTGATGGTGGATGGTGACGGCCCTATCTCGGCCCGTGACGTGGTCGTCGCGGCCGGCCCGTGGACACCCGCGCTGATCGACCCGTCAGGTCGCTGGCGACCGATCAACGCGCGATGGGGTGTCGTCGTCCCGGTCGAGCTCGAGAATCCACCGCGGCATGTGCTCGAGGAGGCCGAGATCTCGATCGAGCCCGGGATCGAGGACGACCGCGAGGCGGGCCACGCATTCAGCCTCGTCACGGCGGACGGCACCAGTTCCCTCGGGTCGACGTTCCTCGCCGACGAGCCCGATGCGGCAGCCCTCGTGCCCTCGATCGTCCGGCGAGGCGCCCGTTTCGTGCCGGCCATCGCCCACGCGTCGCTCGGGCCGCCGCGTCGCTGCGCTCGACCGTCGAGCCTCGACGGCAGGCCGCTGATCGGTGCGGTCCCGGGGATCGACGGGTTGTGGGTCGCCGCAGGTCACGGCCCGTGGGGGATCTCCACGGGTCCGGCATCGGGTCGCCTCATCGCCGACATCCTGACCGGCTCGGCTACGCCACCCGCTGCACTCGATCCTGCCAGGTTCGGTTTGCCCGTGGTGTGACGCGACGAACGCGCACGATCGCCTGATTCCGCGGCCCGCGTCGTGGTACGGTCGCGACGGCTGGAAGAAGGGGGAGGCTCATGCCCCAGCACGAGCCCCGAGCAGCGCGTCCCCGGCCGTTCCAACCGATCGATCGTATCGCCACGGCCGTCACCGTAGCGATCTTGGTCGCGTGGAGCGCCTGGTTCAGCGGCCCCGGAATCACCCTCGCTGCGACGACGACCTTCGTGAGCGGGGCCGACGCCTTCGTCCGGACCTCCGGCCCGACCGGGAACAACGGCACGGCCACCACGCTCCAGGTTCGGGCACCGACGCCGGAGTACCGCGTCTACCTTCGGTTCGCCGTCACCGGCCTGTCCGGGCCGGCGACCGCAGCCCGGCTGCGACTCTTCGTGACCGATGCGAGCCCCGCCGGAGGGCGGTACTTCGCCGTGCCCGGCACCTGGACCGAGTCGACGATCAACTGGAACAACAAGCCGGCGCTCGGGCAGTCGCTCGGGACCATCGCCGCCGCGACGGCGAACACGTGGGTCGAGCTGGTCCTGCCACCGGCGTCCTTCCCGGGGAACGGCACGTACTCGATCGCGATCACTACGACGAGCACGAACAGCGTCATCTTCTCGAGCCGCGAAGGCGCGAACCCACCGCAGCTCGTGGTCACTTCGACGACATCGACGCCGACCCCAGCCCCGACGCCGACTTCCACCCCAGCCCCGACGCCGACTGCCACCCCGACGCCGACCCCGACCCCCACCCCGACGCCCACCCCGACCCCAACGCCGACGCCCACCCCGACCCCAACGCCAACACCGACACCGACCCCGACCGCGACCCCGACCCCAACGCCAACGCCCACACCGACCCCAACGCCAACGCCCACACCGACCCCAACGCCGACGCCGACTGCCACCCCGACGCCGACCCCGACGCCCACCCCGACGCCCACCCCGACCCCGACCCCGACCCCAACGCCAACGCCGACCCCAACGCCGACCCCAACCCCAACGCCCACGCCGACCCCGACCCCGACCCCGACCCCGACCCCGACCCCAACGCCTACCCCGACACCCGGAGCCCTCCTCGCGAGCTTCGGGTCCGCGCAGGCGCCGTCGACGCTCGATGTCCAGTTCAGCGATACGTCCTCGGGCGCACCGACGACGTGGGACTGGGACTTCGGCGATGGCGCGCCGCACGAGTTCACCGCCAGCCCGGTGCACGCGTTCCCGACGGCCGGCATGTACCCGGTGACGCTGGTCGTCGGCGATGGCGTGCTGACGAGTCAGACCACGGTCGTGATCACCGTCGCCGACCCTGGTGCCACGCCGACACCCACGGCGACCCCTACGCCCACCCCCACCCCGACACCTACGCCCACCCCCACCCCGACACCTACGCCCACCCCGACCCCGACACCGACGCCGACCCCGACGCCCACGCCGACCCCGACACCCGCGCCGACGCCGAGCCCCACCGGCGGCACGCCCGATCCGGTCAACTGCACCGGCTACGCGGAGCCACGCGTCATGCTCGAGACGCAGGATTGGTGGACCACGCCGGGCGAGGCGGTGGAGGGGATGAGCCAACACATCCACCTGTCCACGTGCTTCCCGATGGAGCAGACCCTCAGCGGCATCGTGCCATTCGACATGCACGTGCAGCTCCACATGAACCCCGGATCCCTGACCAAGGTCGACCTATCGGTGTTCGGGAACAGCCTCGACGTGAACCAGGTCGCCGCCATGCCGAACTTCACGTGCCCGACGAGCCAATGCGATCTCTGGTACCACCTCGACTACGACACGACCAGGATCCCGGTCGATGGCTACCTCGAGTTCCGCTTCCACGCCAGGGTCACGTCGCCCGACGGGACGGTCGGCTACACCTCGACGGGCTGGCAGGCCACGATCGCGAACGGCGGCGGTCGACCGGTCCGTGCCCCGTACCGCGCCGCACCGTTCATCGAGGCGCGCGGCTGGTACACCGGGACGGACTACGAGAACGCCCGCGTCATGACCGCCCTGCCGAGCGGGCCCGTGTCGGGCCTGTGGACCTTCAACGTCAACCTGGCAAAGGGCTCAGGCGGCTCACCCACCACCCACGTCCTCGTGAGCGTGGACCCGAAGTTCCACGCCGAGCCCGTCGACCGCGGCCGGGTCATCTTCGAGCAGAACGCCACCTACAAGGGCCCCATCACGCTCGACACCAGGACGCTGTCGGACGGCATGCATCGCCTGTTCCTCAGAACGGATGCGACGATCGCCAGCGGGACCGGCAGTGGGGTGCTCGTCGTCCCGTTCCGCGTCGACAACGGTGGCCTGGCCGGCGCGGCGATGAACCTCGGGAGCGCCGTGTTCGAGAAGACCGCGCCGATGCTGCCTTGGGTCGTGATCCTGTTCGCCTTGGCGATGAACCTGCCGTGGCGCGCCACGATCCGCCGGTCGCGAAGGTCGGCGAGTGTCGCCGGCGAGGTGGGACGCTCGACACCGGGCGAGCTGGTCGTCGCCCCCGAGCCCGTTACGCCGGCGGCCATCGAGCAGCCGACCCTCACCACGCCCAGGGACGCGATGTGGACGGCGCTCCAACGGGCGATGGCCGACCCGATGTCGCACGACGTGGCCGAGCGCGCTGCCCGAAACTGGGTCGAGTCGATCGACCGCAACGAGCACTGGGGCTGACCCGGATCAGCTTCGCCAGCTCTCCGCGTCGAACAGGTAGAACGTCGTCTGCGTCCAGAGCTCGCGCCAGCGGGTGAGCCGCGCCGCGATCGGGCCGGCATCCGGTGCCGACATGTCGGCGACCGTGACCTCCACCTCGTCGACGGTCTCGAGTCCGTCCGAGGCGTCGCCCAGGGCGAGGACGCGATCGAGATCGTGCATGGTCAGGTGCGGTTCGACACGTCCGATCCGGGCGATCACGGCGTAGGCGGCCATCGTCCGCCCAGCGTACTCCGGGATCGAAGCCACGGCTATCCTTCGCCGATGACGATCACCGGCCGCCGGTTCGGCGCCCAGAGCATGACGGCGCCATTGATCGACGTCCTCGTGAAGCGCCCCGGTGATGCATTCGGACGCGCCTTCGACGATCCGGCGCACGGGTTCCTGCATCCCGTCGATCTCGAGGCGGCGCGCCGTCAGCACGACGTGTTCGTCGACCTCCTCACGAAGCTCGGGCCGACCGTCCATTTCCTCGACGACGATCTCGACGAACCCGATCTCGTGTACACGTTCGATCCGTTGCTCGTGACCGACCGCGGCGCGATCCCACTGCGTCCCGGGAAGCCGAACCGCGCCGCCGAACCGGACGTGCTCGAGCGGTGGACCACGGCCGCCGGCATCCCGACGCTCGGTAGGATCGAGGAACCCGGGACCGTCGAAGGCGGCGACACGTTCTGGCTGCGGCCCGACCTGTTCTGCATCGGCCGAACCCTTCGCTCGAACGCGACAGGTGTCGCCCAGCTGGCCGATCTGGTCGGCGGCGATGTGCGCACGTTCGACGTGCCGTACTGGAAGGGCCCCGCCGAGCTCGTCCATCTCCTGAGCGTCATCTCGCCGGTCGCCGACGACCTGGCGGTCGTGTACCTGCCACTCTTGCCGGTCGGTTTGTGGGAGCTCCTGGTCGACCTTGATATCCGGCTCGTTGCCGTACCCGACGACGAATTCCCGACGCTCGCCTGCAACGTCCTTGCCGTCCGTCCGGGCGTGGTCGTCATGGCCGAGGACAACCCGGTCACCGCTGCCGCGCTGTCCGCCGCCGGATGCGAGGTCCATGCGTACCCAGCGACCGAGATCGGGATCAACGGCTCGGGCGGCCCGACGTGCCTGACGCGGCCGATCCTGCGTGCCTGAGCCCGACCGCGATCGGCTGATCGCCGACCTCCAGGCGCTCGTCCGCATCCCGAGCATCACCGGCTCCGAGGAGGCCGTCGCGGCCTGGGCCGCGGATGCGCTGCGCGCGCTCGCCTTGGACGTCGAGGTCGTGACCCCGGCGCCGACCTCGATCCGCGCGGATCCGGCCTGGCCGGGAGAGGAGATGGCGCGGTCCTCGATCCCGGTGGTGATCGGCCGAGCGGGTCGTGGCGGCGGTCGCCGGCTGATCCTGTCCGGGCACCTGGATGTCGTGCCTCCTGGCGACCCCGCCACGTGGTCGACCGATCCGTGGGGCGCTGAGATCCGCGACGGCCGGCTCTTCGGGCGGGGTTCCTGCGACATGAAGGGCGGGGTCGCCGCCATCCTCGCCGCCGTCCGGACGCTCGGCGAGTCGGGCGAGCTTGCCCGGCTCGACGGTGAGCTGCTCGTCGTCCTCGTCCCGTCGGAGGAGGATGGCGGACAGGGAACGCTCGCGGCCATCCGTGCCGGCGCGACGGGCGACATGGCCGTGATCACCGAGCCCTCGCGGCTCGATGTCGTCGTCGCTCACGCGGGCGCGATCACGTTCCGTCTGACCGTTCCGGGCCGAGCGGCCCACGCCTCGCAACGGCGCGAGGGCGTGTCGGCGCTCGACAAGCTATTCCGCATCACCCAGGCGCTCGAGGCCGACGAGACCCGTCGGAACGCGGCGGAGACCGATCCCCTGATGACGGCGCTCGGACTGCCGTACCCCACCATCGTCGGGATCGTGCAAGGCGGGGAGTGGGCCTCCACCGTGCTCGATCAGGTCGTCGCCTACGGACGCTACGGCGTTCGTCTCGGCCAGACACCGGCCGACGCCGAGGCCGATCTGCGCGCCGCGGTCGCCGAGGCGTGCGCCGATGATGCCTTCCTGCGCGACCACCCGGTGACGGTCGAGATCACCGGCGGCAGGTTCGGCTCCGCGCGGGTGCCGTCCGATCATCCGCTGCCCGTCGGCCTTGCCGACGTCGCCGAGGCCGTCACCGGGCGACGCCCGACGCTCCTCGGTGAGCCATACGGCGCGGACATGCAGATGTTCGTCAACCACGGCGACACGCCGTGCGTGATCTTCGGCCCGGGCGACGTCAAGGTCGCGCACAGCGCCGACGAACACGTCCCGCTCGATGAGGTCGAGACCTGCGCGCGGGTGCTGGCGGCGTGGGTTCGGCGCGAGATCGGCGGCGCTTAGCGTCCGTCGCTAGGCGCTCGCGGCCGACCGTCGCGCGATGACCAGCAGCGCCGGCAGCACGACGAGCGCCGCGCCCATCAGCCCGAGGATGGCGTAGCTGGCGAACTCCAGGACGATGCCCGATCCCAGGCTCGCGACGGCCGCGGAGCTCCAGATCAGGCCGTCGACGAGGCCCTGGATCCGCGTGCGCTCGGCCAGGGACAGGCCGTGGGTGAGCAGTGCCGAGCCGGCGACATAGCCGAGATTCCAGCCGTATCCCAGCAGGAACAACGCCAGGAAGAGCACGACCCCACCGTCCGGCGGCGCCGCGGCCGCCAGGATGGACGAGAACGCGACGACCGCGAGGCCCGCCAGGATGACCGGCACGCTCCCGAACCGGTCGGTCAGCCGGCCGGACAGCGGCGACAACCCGAACATCCCGAACGTGTGGCCGCTGATGACGATCCCGATCGCCGCGAGGTCGTGATGATGGTTGGCCATGTGGAGCGGGGTCATGGTCATGATCAAAACCATCACGAACTGCCCCGCGACCAGGGCGACGATGGCGACCGGCACGCTCGGGCGGGCGATGACGCTGGCCAGGGAGACCGCCACCGACGCACCTCCGTTGCCGGTGTCGTGGCGGGCCGATGGGTCGGCCAGCTCGTACGGGTCGGGGCGTAGCAGGACGAACGACAGGAGCGACGCCAGGCCGACGAACAGGATCGGCACGAGGTAGGCGCCGCTCAACTCGGGCAGGCCGAGCGCCAGCGCGACCCGGCCGGCCGGCGCCACGAGATTCGGACCGACGACCGCACCGATCGTCGCGCCCCAGACGACGATGCTGAGGGCCGAAGCGCGCCGTGCCGGGCTCGCCAGGTCGGCCGCCGCGTAGCGGGACAGCTGGTTCGACGAGTTGCCGAAGCCGATCAGGACGGTACCGAGCAGGAGGACCGGCAGCGAGGCGGCCACCACAGCCGCCGTCGCGATCACGGCCCCGATCACGCCGATCGCATAGCCGAGTGCGAGGCCGAAGCGGCGCCCACGGCGGACCATGATCGACGACAGCCCGAGCGCCCCGGCCGCGGCTCCGAGCACCACGGTCGCTCCCGGCGCCCCGCTCCACGCGGAGCTGCCGCCGGCGATGTCCTGCGCGACGATCGTGGCGACGGTCACGGCCGCGATGTGGCCGGTACTGCCGAGGGCGACCCCGGCGACGAGCGTCGCCACCGTCCTTCGTCGGAGACGTTCCAGTTCCACGTTGGTCATCGGCCCGGGGCTGGTCATGACGGCCGATGGTACGGGACCGGTCGGAACCTCAGAGAAGGCCGAGGGTGAGCGGCTCGAGATCGGACGGCGCGGTTGCGGTCTCCGGCTGACCAGAGGGCTCCGTCCGGACGGCGCTGAGCTCGACGAACCGGCAGAAGGCGTTGGCGAGCCGCATCTGTTCCGGCGTCCTGGCCTGGACTCGCAGCAGGTCGGGCGAGGCCACGACGACGGCGACGCAGCGTGCCCGGGAGGTCGCCACGTTCAACCGGTTGCGGCTGTACAAGAAGTCCATACCGCGCGGCGCGAGGTCGGGCGACGATGTCGTCAGCGAATAGATGCTGATGGGGGCCTCCTGGCCCTGGAACTTGTCGACGGTGCCGACCCGCGCCTCGCCGGGTAGCAGCCGCTGGATGGCCCCGACCTGGGCGTTGTAGGGAGCGACGATCAGGATGTCCGGCCAGCCGAGTGTTCGTGTCTCGCCCGTACCATTCGTCCACGCGCCGCCGACGATCGAGCGCGCCAGGTCCGCGACCGCAGCTGCCTCGATCGGTGAATCGCTGTCGGCGCCGAACGTCGCCACGCTCAGGAGCCGAGGGCCGACGCCGTCGACCAGGGGCAGCGGGCTGTCCAGCCGCTGACCGGCGAGATGCGGCTCGGGCTCGAGTCGGTCGTCGTAGAACACCTCGGACGTGAAGTCGCACAGCGCCGGATGGAGACGCCACGTGCGTTCGAGGAACAGGCCGCGGTCCGGTGCGATCGTGGCCGCCCCATCGAGGACGTGGGCGAGCGCGGACCGCTCGGCGCCCGGCGGATGCGACCCGCGAAGGGGCTGATCCAGCTGCTGTGGGTCGCCCAGCAACACGATGCTGTCGGTGGCCGGCGACATCGCGAGCACGTTCGCCAGCGAGATCTGACCCGCCTCGTCGACGAACAGGACGTCGATCGCGCCCATGACCTTCGACGACGCCCATAGCCATGACGTGCCGGCTGCGAGGTTCGATCGACCGTCGTCGAGGCGGTGCCGGATGTCGTCGGCGTCCTTCGCCCGGACGACGCGCTCGTCGTCGAGGACCTGGTGGGGCTGGCCGTGCTGGATCGGCTGCACCTCCACGCCGTCCTCCGCCGCCGCGCTGAGCACCTCTCCCAGGAGGTTGCCGATGACCTTGTGGCTCGTGCCCGTGATACCGACCCGCTTGCCCGCCGCGAGCAGCGTGCAGATCATGCGGGCGCCGCTGTAGGTCTTGCCTGAACCCGGCGGGCCCTGGATCGCCAGCGTCGTGGCGTCGAGGGAGAGGACCAACCGTCGGGCGGCGGCGAGATCGGTCTCATCGTCCCGGCCGAGTGGTTCGCCGGGCGACTGGCCGGCGCGCGGCGGTCGTCCGAGAAGCAGGTCGCGGACCGCCCGGTACGGTCCTGGACCATCGATGTCGTTGTCGGCGACCCAACCGCCGATATCGAGCAGCCGATCCTGGTGCGCCTTCGTCCGGACCCATGGCAGCGGGACGATCGCCCGTGGGTGCGGCTTCGTCACGTCACGCCGGATATCGACCGTGCTGGCTGCGGCGTCGACCTCGACCTTGTCGCCCACGTCCCAGCTGAACGGCGAATCGTCGGGGCGTGCCTGCTTCTGCGCCGGGTCGTAGACCTTTCCCTTCAGGTCGTAGTCCTGGGGCGGGAAGGCGTAGCGCCAGGTCTGCGTGCCCTTGACCTCCTCGTCGCGTGGCCCGATCGGCTCGAGCAGGCCGATGGGGTCCGATTCGTCGACGAGCTGCTCGGGCGTCAGATCCATCAGTCGATGGAAGTCCCACCACATCGCCTTATCCTCGCGGCGGTGCCAGCTCAGGAGGTTTGCCAGCAGCCAGCGGGCGTGGACCTCCGGGGGGTGCTCCTCGCGGTCGCCCGGGACGTAGTCCGGGTCGGCCAGGCGCGACACCATCGCCTCGACCCGTGCCATCGCCTCCGTGACATCCGCGGGCAGCGCCGTCTCGCGCGCCACCGGCCGCGGGACCTCGATCCCGTCCGCCAGGAGCTCGTCGCGACGGGCCTCCAGCCAGTCGCGCAGCATCCGGTTCGAGACGACGTCATCCCGGTTGTACCGCTCGATGCGATCGAGGATGTCGGTGTGCGGGCGCTCGCCCTCGCCGAGCTGCAGCCATGTCTCGAACGCGACGATGCTCGAGCCCGCGTCGCGCAGGTCGATCTCCCGGGCGAACCCGTAGAACACCTCCATCCGCTTGATCGAGTAGCTCTCGACGGAGGCCCGCAGCGACTGGCGGACGGCGCGCAGCAGGTCGACGAGCACGCCCTCGCGAAGCAGCCGGTCGACCTCCGCCTCCCGGGTGCCGTAGCGACCCATCAGCCGCTTCAACGCCGTCGGCTCGTATGGCGCGTAGTGGTAGACGTGCATCGCCGGATCGGCCTCGAGGCGGGCCATCACGAGATCGATGAACCGTTCGAACGCGGCGCGCTCGCCGTGGAGCGAGAACTCGCGGTCGTCATCTCGCGACCAGATCGCCTCGAAGGCCCCAGTCGTATCGAGGATGCCGAACAGGTAGTCGAGGCCATCGTCGAGAGCGAACGGATCGCCTTCGATGTCGAAGAACAGATCGCCTTCGGAGGGCGGCGGCAGGGATGCCAGGCCACGCTCCGCCTCGTAGGCCTCACCCGGCGGCGGCAACAGCAGTTCGTACTTCATGCGCTGCTCCCGGCGGCCTTCGAGCTGGATGCGCGCCTGCTCGCGGATCCGGGTGAGCGCCCCCTCGGAGGTCCGGTCGAGCCGGGGGGTCATCGGCAGCTCGAGATCGCCGAGCGACTCGAGGGTCGTCACCGTCCGTTCGGTCAGTGCCCGGCGCTGGCGGGCCGAGATCCCGGCTACGAGGCTGAGGTGATCGTCCGCCCGCCGCCGGGTGACGCACTCGGCCGCCCAGCGGCACACGTCGCAGTGATCGACGGGCTCGGGATACGTGCCGATCGGCGGATATGCCGCGGGCGTCGTGTCGGCCATCGTGGCCACGAACCGATCACGGACGCTGCGGTAATAGGCCATGTAGTCGTCGACGCGCAGCTTCTCGACCGTCCGCGCGCTGCCACCAAGGGCGACGTGGAGCCACTGTGGACGGACCTCCTGGATCGCCTCGAGCTGGTCGATGTACGAGCAGATCTGCAGGACGGCGCTCGCCTTGACATGCCGGGCGAGCTTGGTGTCGGCGACCTCGTAGTGGTACGGGCCCCAGACCGACGGTCGCTCGGGGTCGTCCACCCGCAGCAGGAAGTCGGCGTGACCACGCCAGGTGCCGTCGAAGAAGGTCGCCTGGTAGATGACGTCGGCCCCTGTCGCCATCGCCTCGATGGTCGTGGCTGCGGCGGCGCGGATCCGGTCGCCGTAGTCGTCGATCGATCCGTCGGGCTCGATGGTCACGACGCGGCGACCCGCGGCCGCCAGCTCGGTCAGGAAGCGCTGCTCGTGTTCGAACCCGCGCTTGCGGATGACGTCGAGCTCGGGATCGTCGCGGATCGGCCGATCGACCAGCCCTGCGAGCGATGCCCGCTCGAGCTGGGTCAGGTGCTCGCACGCCAGATAGGCGACCAGGTCCGTGGCGGCGAAGACGGGCCGGCCGTCGATCGACTGCACGGCCCAACCTTACCGGCCGGTCGCGTCAGCTTGCCTGTCGCGCCCTACCCGGCGACCCCCCCCGAGGTCGGTCCGGGCGAGGGCAGGCCGGGGTCAGCTCGGGCGGGGTCCTCGCTTCGGGGGCTGCGTGGCACCGCAGACGTGGCAGGTGGCGATGCCGGAGGCCCGATCGACCTCGAGGAGGCTAGCGCAGCCGTTCGTCCGACAGAACGGACGACCAGTGGGGTTGGCGGCGGCGGCGCGTCGGCGCATCCGCCGGATGGAACTGGCTCGACCGACGGAATTCGCGGTCGCATTGCGGGACATCATGGTGATTCTTGCTCGTGTGCTTTCTGGCGCGCCACAGGCGGTTTGAGGCCTGGGCTGCGTCCTGGTTTCGTCCGCTTCCATGCCGGTGATAGGGGCAGGAGCGGTGTGGTGATCCGGGCGGAGTACCGGGAGCGTCCGTTGTCGAGGCGCTCGACCGGGCCCGTCGCTACGGACCGGTGATGCATCCACTATAGCGCATGCACGAGCGTCCCGTCCGCGGGACCTTCGTCCTGGGCCGGTGCCGCCCCGAGCGCCCGTCTTGCCGGGAGGCGCTACCCTGCGCGCCATGACTGTCCAAGCCCCTGCGCTGACCATCCGCCCGGTCCTGCCCGAGGACGCCCCGACGCTGGCCGCGATCCTGGCCCAGCCGAGTGTCGCCCGTTGGTGGGGTGCCTTCGACCAGGACCGCGTCGAGGAGGACCTGATCGTCGGTGAACCCGCCACCCGTGTCTATGCGATCGAGCTCGACGAGCGCCTGGTCGGGGCGATCCAGAGCCACGAGGAGTCCGACCCGGAATTCCGGCACGCCGGGATCGACCTGTTCCTCGACGGCGCTGTCCAGGGACAGGGCGTCGGGCCGGCCGCGGTCCGTGTGCTCGCCCACAAGCTGATCGACGAAGACGGCCACCACCGTCTGACGATCGATCCGGCCGCCGACAACATCCAGGCGATCCGGGCGTACGAGAAGGTCGGCTTCCGAGCGGTCGGCCGCCTGCGCCGGTACCAGCAGATGCCCGACGGCCGCTGGATCGACGGCCTGCTGATGGAGCTCCTGGCCGACGAGCTGATCGACTGATCGCGCACGGGGCCTGCAAATCGGCCCTTGTCAGCCGCCGTCGTGGGTCTACCATGCTGGGGGCCGCGGACTAGCGGCCGTGGACCAGAGGGAGGCACACACCGCCATGACCGAACCGAGTCCGAGCGCGCCACCAGTCAGTAGCGCGCAATCTTCCGGTCTCGTCTACGCCGACGTACCCAACCGGGTCATCGCGTACATCATCGACGCGATCCTGATCGGGATCATCAATATCATCGTCCAGGGAATCCTCGGCGGGATGGGCCTGAACACGATCACCGTGAATCCCGACCTGACGGTCTCCGTCAACGTCGTCGGGGCGCTGGTCGCCGGTATCGTCGGGCTGGCCATCTCCGCGGCGTACTTCATCTACACGTGGACGTCGATGCGGGCGACCATCGGCATGCGGCTGCTCGGGATGCAGATCGGCAACGCCGGTGACGGCCAGACCATCACGATGAACCAGGCCATCCGCCGGTTCATCGCCCTGTCGGCGCCGAGCATCCTCGCCCAGGTGTTCCAGCCCCTCCCGTTGATCGGCATCATCATCGCGCTGGCCGGTCTGCTCTGGTACATCTACCTGATCTACACGACCGCCAACAGCCCGACCAAGCAGGGCTGGCACGACGTCTTCGCCAACACCCAGGTCGTCAAGGCCGCGAAGTCGGTCTGACCCAGGACCGGCGGGTCTGCCCAAGGCCCGCCGGATCGCCCCTCAGATCGGCGGCCAGGGGATGGCCGGCCAGGTCGGGGAGGGGAGCGGGAAGCGCTTCCGTTCGAGCAGGTCATCGACGCGTCGGATCGTCGCCCGTACTTCGGCGCGGCTGAGCAAGGTCCGTAGCTCGTCGCCGAGCTGGCCCTCGAGGGCGACTCGCACACGATCGAGGCCGGCCAGCTCGTCGGCCGTCATCGGCTGACCGCGCCAGCCCCACAGGACGGTCCGCAACTTGGGCGTGACCGAGAAGCAGACGCCGTGGTCGACGCCGTACACGTGGCGGCCTCCGTCGACCGGCAGGATGTGGCCGCCCTTCCGGTCCGTGTTGTTGACCGCCGCGTCGAAGGCTGCCATCCGCCGGAGCCTCGAGTCGTCCCCGTTGATCCAGTCGATCACGTCGACGGCCGGATCGGGTTCGATGAATGCCTGCAGCATCCCCTCGCCGAACGGGCCGTCACGGAGCAGGGTCGGCGGGACGATATCCCAGCCGCTGGCTTCGGATACCAGGTAGGCGGCCACCTCCCGCCGGGTGAGCGTCCCCTCGGGAAAGTCGTCCAGCGGCCGCTCGCCGACCGTCGGCTTGTGGATCGCCTCGAGGATCCGTGGCGGTTCGGCCGGATCGGGGCAGGGCAACGTCACCGTCACGAACATCGCGTTGTTGCTCGACCCGATGATGCGCCCGACGATCTCGATCTCGCCGTCGCGCAGGACGTCGAGGGCCGATGCGCGGTCGAGCATCGCCGCGACGGCTAGTTGACGTACTGGCCGTTGCGCCGCGGGCAGATGTGGCCCTGCGGATCGAGGGGCGCGCCACACAGCGGGCAGGGCAGGCGGCCGGCGCTGACCACGTGCGTCGCGCGGGCCACGAACGAGCGCGCTGCGGACGCCGTCATACGGACGCGGAGCAGGTCCGGCCCGTCCTCGTCCTCGTCGTCGTCCTCGTCCGGATCGACCGCGTCACCGTCCTCGTCCTGCGCGCGGGCCTCGACCAGCACACGCTCGGCGCCGCCATCCCAGCCGAGCGTCAGGGATCCGGCCCGAAACGCCTCGTTGATGGGCTCATCGAGCGGATTGTCGTCGGCGCGGACGCCCTCGTCGGTCACGAGCTCGGTCGCGGCGGCCGGATCGGTGGCGGCGATCCCGCGCACATCGAGCTCGTCGAGCAGCGCACCGAGTCGCTCCGCGAGGACCGCGACCTGGACCTTTTCGAGAGCGACGGACACCACGCGCTGTCCCTCGCTCGCCTGGAGGAAGAAGGTGCGATCGCCCGGTTCGCCGATCGTTCCGGCCACGAAACGATCCGGCGGATCGAAGATGTAGCGCCGTCTGGGCATGCTCGGACTCTATACCGAATCGGTCACGCGCCCGGTCAGCGGCTGATCGGCGGCCGCCATGTCACGTGACGTCGACGAGGACACTGTGCCAGCCCCGCGCCCCGTCGGGGGCCGGTCGTGAGGAAATCTCCTCCTGGACGACGCCGTCGCCGTCCGTCGCCCGGACCGAGACGCGATGGGAGCCGGGTGCGGCGTCCCACGGCAGGACCCACTGGACCCACGTGGTGTCCGAGATCGGCGTCGACAGGGTCGCCTCGTGCCAGGCGTCGTCGATGCCGACCTCGACCTTGCTGATGCCCCGGTCCGGCGCCCAGGCGACGCCCGCGATCGGGACGCGACCGGCGGTCACCGGGCCACGCGGCGTGTCGATGCGCGACTGCGTGAGGATCGGCCCCTCCTTGCTCCAGCCGAGGGGGACCCAATAGCCGTTGAACGCCTCCCAGGTCGTGAGCTCGAGCTCTGAGAGCCACTTCGTCGCGGAGACGTAGCCGAACAGGCCGGGCACGATCAGTCGAGCGGGATAGCCGTGCGACCGGGGCAGCGGCGAACCGTTCATCTGGACGGCGATCATGGGCTCCCGGTCGGGATCCATGACCCACGACATCGGCATGCCCGCCGTCCAGCCGTCGACCGAGCGCCCGACGAGCTGCGTGGCGGCCGATGTCGGGCCGGCGAGGTCGAGCACGTCGCGCAGCCGGATCCCGGTCCACTTGGCGTTGCCGACCAGGTTGCCGCCGACCTCGTTGCTCACGCACGCGATCGTGCAGTACTGCTCGAACTGGGGCATCGCCAGGAGCTGATCCCAGCTGAGCGTCATCTCGCGATCGACCAGGCCGTGCACGCGCAGTTGCCATGTGGCGGTGTCGACAGACGGCACGAGGAGCGCGGTGTCGATGCGATAGAACTCGTCATTCGGGACGACGATCGGTGTGAGCCCAGGCGTCGAGGGCGCCAGGTCCACCCCGGCTGCTAGGGGCGGTACCACCTCGCCGGGCAACGGCAGCGGCTTGACCGGCGTCGGCGTCGAGCGCGCCGACTCGAGGGTCGAGCGCCCGAAGATGCCCGCGGCGAGCGCACCGAGCCCGACCGCCGTGGTGCGCAGCAGGAACGATCGTCGCGCGGGATCGGGCGTGGACGTGCCGGTTTCCGTGCCCGCGTGGCGGCCGATCCAGCCGGTCAGCCAGGACAGTGTCTGGATGGCGGCACCGGTGGATGCCGCCGCCTGGACGGCCACGAGCGGCACGCTGGCCAGCGGCTGGCCGATCCCGGCGACGAACCCGACCGCCCCGAACAGGCCGAACCCGACCACCCCGAGCGCGGGACGACGGACAGACACGGTGCCGACCAGAGCCCCGAGCGCCAGCGCCGCAAGGGTGACCACGACCTCGAGCGCCAGCTTGTCGTTGGTCCCGAAGAGCGCCACCACGAGGTCCTTCGCGCCGGCCGGCTGGAGGTCGATCACGACCTGGCCGATCGCGGCGACCAGCGAGGTCGTGCCCGTGAGGAGGCCGGCGATGGCCTCCGAGACACCGAGCCCGAGGGCGGCCGCCGCGGCGCCGGCAAGCGCGGCCTGCCTCGGCGGACCCGTGTCCGCGCTCGGCGCGAGCGAGACGGATGATGCGTTCACCTGGCCATCGTCGCGTGCCTGGATGACGAGCGCGTGACGCTCAGGAGGGGACGGGCGGCGGAGCGGATGGTTCGGGTGTCGGCTCGGGTGTCGGCTCGGGCGTGGGTTCGGGTGTCGGCTCGGGCGTGGGTTCCGGCGTGGGCTCCGGTGTCGGCTCGGGCGTGGGCTCGTCGCTCGGGCTTGGCTCGACCGACGGCGGTGGACAGGGCAGGGCCACGACCTCGGAACCCGACGGTGACGGGATCTCGAAGGACGGGATGATCCCGCTTTCGTCGGGCGTCGGCAGCGGGATGCAGCTCGGCGACGGACTGGGCGACGCGCCGCAGTTCTCGTCGGTCACGAACGGACCCCACGTCCGACCGTACGGGTTGAAACCGTTGTTGTAGAAGTACGCCGTCCGCGTGCGATCCGGCCCGCCGGCGGTACCCGGTCCGCGCTGGGCGCGACGCAGCCAGTCCTCGTCGGCCTCGAGCCAGTTCGCGAACTTGCGCTCGTGCCCGACTGTCTGCAGGGCGGCCGATCCACAAACGTCGGCAGGTAGGCGATCCTGCGGCTCGGTGCCGCTGATGAACCATTCGTCGACGCCCTCGTTGCCGCTCGACGGCAGCAGGCCGGTGAACGGATCGATGGCGGTCTGGGTGAGACCCTCGGCCGGGCGGGCGAACCGGGTGATCTCCCAGTCGGCACTGGCCTCCTGCATGAAGCCCTGCCACACGAAGGTCGAGATGTCGATCGAGAAGACCGGTCGCGCCGGCGTGGAGACGGGCGTGTTGTCGCTGTTGCCGTTCCACACGCCCACGGTGAGGGCGTAGGCACCGGCCGCTCGGCCCTCCTCGCTCGGCGGCGCGATGTAGCCGTACGCGTTGAGGTCCTTGGCATCGTTGTTGGTGCCGGTCTTGAGGGTGGCCGGCCGGCGCTCCCGGTCGGGGCCGCCGCGGATCAGGAACTCGCCCCAGAACGGGTTGACGCGAGGCAGGGTGTTGCCGTTGAGGATGTCGGTGACGATGTAGGCGGCCTGCGGGCTGACGACCTGGACCGGTTCGGCCGGGGCAGGCAGCTCGATCTCGGCCCCGGCGTCGTCCGCGATCTTCAGGATCGACGTCCGCTCGACGCGAACCCCACCGTTGGCGAGCGTGCCGTACGCGGTGGCGAGGTCGATCGGGCGCGTCTCGGCGACGCCGAGCGCGAGGGCCAGGCCGGCGTCCGTCGTCTCCCGCTGGAAGGTCATCCCGAAGTCCTTGGCGCGGGCGAACATGTGATCCGGCGAGTTGAGGGCCATGGCCTTGACGGCCGGGATGTTGAGCGAGAACTGCAGGGCCGTCCGGACACGAACAGGACCACGCTCGAGGTTGTCGGCGTCGCTCGGCGTGTAGCCCCCGCCGAAGTCGGTCGCGGTGTCCATCAGCATGTCGCCGGCGGTGAACGCCTGGTCGTGGATGCCGACCGCGTAGTTGAACGGCTTGAACGCGGAGCCCGGCTGGCGGTAGCCCTGGGTCACGACGTCGAACTGCGGCTGGAACTTCGGGTTCTTCGATGTCGAGTAGTAGCTCGCCGATCCGACATGGGCGATGATCTCGCCAGTCTGGTAATCGAGGGCGACGATGGCGCCATTGCGCACGTCCTTGTTCTCGAGGTTGCGCAGCCAGGCCGGATATTCGTCGAAGCCCAGCTTCTTCGCCTGGCCGGCGGGGATCGTTGTGGTGCGGCACGAATGTCGCGAGCTGGAGCCACTTCTCGGCCGCGCCCTGGAGCCGCAGGTCGAGCGTCGTCGTGACCCGGAAGCCGCCCTCCTCGAGCTGCGTGCAGGTCGGGTTGTCCGGCCCACAGATCTTGCGCGCGAGCTCTTCCTGCACCGCCCATACGAAGTGCGGAGCGCGCCAGCGGCGGCGCCGCTTGACGGGCGAGCTCGACCGGCTTGCCCTTCTCGGCCTCGAGCTCGGTGTCGGTCACGGCGCCATCGGACATCGGCATCCGGCCGTCGGCCATCAGCGATAGCACGGTGTCGCGACGCTGGGCGATCTTCGTGTCCGGCGCCAGGATGAGGTGCTGCGACTCGACCGGGCATTCCGCCCCTTCGGCGACCTCGACGTCGCAGGTCGATTCCGCGTTGCGCACCAGGTCGTAGTTCGACGGTGACTGCGGGAGTGCCGCCAGGAGCGCCGCCTCGCCCGGGGTCAGGTCCGCCAGCTCCTTGCCGAAGTACGACTTCGCCGCGGCTTTCACGCCGTAGCTCTGGTTGCCGTAGTAGTTGAGGTTCAGGTAGGCGGTGATGATCTGGCGCTTGCCGTCGTCGCCGGGGAATTCCTGCGTCAACCGGATCGACTGGATGATCTCCTTGAGCTTTCGCTCGACCGTCCGTTCGGGGTCCTGGACGAGCTTGTCCTCGAGGAGCCGGGCACGGACGAGCTGCTGGGTGATGGTCGACGCGCCGCGGCTGTCGCCGCGCAGCGAATCGAGGGCGGCGGCGACGATCGCCGCCGGATCGAAGCCCGCGTTCTCCCAGAAGGTCTTGTCCTCGACGGCGGTGGTGGCGTCGAGCAGGATCGGCGGGATCTCCTCGAACGTGACGACCTCGCGCTTGAACTCGCCGAAGCGGGCCAGCTCGGTCTCGCCGGTCCGGTCGAGCAGGACGGTCTCCTGGGGCAGCTTCAGGTCGGTCAGCCCGGCGACCGGCTGCAGGTTGGACGACAGGGAGCCATAGATGGCCACGGCCGCGACCGCGCCGATGACCCCCACGCCGGCCAGCACCGCGAAGACGATGACGGCCAGCCAGCCGGCCGTGGACCGGCGGGGCGGGGCAGGACGTCGGGTCGGGAAGGCCTGGGATCGATAGCTCGCTGACACGCAGTTCTCCGGACAAGGGTCGGATCGATGTCGGCGTCAAGCATGGCGCAAGACACCCAATTCCGGGGACGACGATGGTCATGGGTCCGTGACGCGCGCCTTGCGGATCCGACCGTTCCGTGCACGCGCGGTGCGTGGTGTCAGCGCGGAGCGAAGCGCTCCAGGTGGTGCTGGTCGGCGGCCAGGAGCGCGTCGAGCAATGGCCCGGCCACCTCGCCGCCCACCAGCGGATTGGTCGCCAGCGCCCGCAGCGCGATGCGCCGGTCGCCCGTCCGGGCCGCCGCGATGGTGAGCTCCTCGAACGCCTTCACGGCCTGCACGAGGCCGCGCTGCTCGGGGGCGAGCGGCGCCAGGCGGACCGGGTGGGCACCGTCACGGTCGATCACCGCCGGGACCTCCACGACGGCGGAGTCCGGCAGGTCGGGGATGGCCCCGTCGTTGCGCACGTCGACCACCTGGATATCCCCGGCGCCGTCGTGCAGCGAGGCGATGAGCTGGGCGGCGGCTTCGCTGTAGAACGCCCCGCCGCGGTGGTCGAGCAGCTCGGGCTTCTCGGTCAGCGCCGGGTCGCGATACATCTCGAGCAGGCGCGCCTCGATGTCCATGACGTCGCGCGCCCGGGTGTGGCCGTTCTGCTGCTCGGCCAGGACCGTCCTCGGCAGGTAGTAGTAGCGCAGGTAGTAGGACGGGATCGCGCCGATCCAGCGCAGCATGTCCTCGGGCAGGCGGAACTCGGCGGCGAGCTCGCTCGCGTCCTCGTCGAGGAGGTCCTGCAGCCGGTCCTCGCCGTCGACCCGCACCGCCCGCTCCCAGCTCAGGTGGTTGAGCCCGACGTGCTCGAGCTCGACGCGCTCCGGCTCGACCCCGAAGCGGGCGGCCATCCGCCGCTGGATCGTGATGCCGACGTTGCACAGCCCGATCGCGCGGTGCCCGTCGTCGATCAACGCCTGGGTCACGATCCCGACCGGGTTGGTGAAGTCGACGATCCAGGCGTCCTTCGCGCCGCGCTTGGCGGTGAGCTCGGCCAAATCGAGGATGAGGGGGACGGTCCGCAGCGCCTTGGCGAAGCCGCCGGCACCGGTGGTCTCCTGGCCGATCACGCCGAACTGCAGGGGAAGCGTCTCATCGACGAGGCGAGCCGCCTGACCGCCCACCCGGAGCTGGAGCAGCACGAAATCGGCCCCGTCGATCGCCGCATCGCGGTCCGCGGTCAGGGTCAGGCGCCCAGGCCAGCCGAGACGATCGAGCATCCGCCGGGCGAGACCGCCGACCACCTCGAGTCGCTCGGGATCGATATCGAGCAGCACGAGCTCGTCGATCGGCAGGCGATCCGCGCGGGCGGCGAAGCCCTCGACCAGCTCCGGCGTGTACGTGCTGCCGGCCCCGACGACCGCGATCCTGCTGCCCATCCCACCTCCGGCGGTATTGACACGATTGCTTATAACGTTATCAGCAATCGACCTTCGCGCAAGCACCCGCTCCAGAGCTAGATCGTCCCAGTCGGATCCACGAGGAGCGCTTCGGTTGGCCCGCTTCCGTCTCGAGCTCGGTCCCGTCCCGATGCACCACCAGGTCTACCTCGACCTGCTCGGATCACTGGACGCGAGCCGCTGGCGAGCCGGCGACAAGCTGCCCACCGAACGGGACCTCGCCGCGCATTATGGCTGCAGCCTGATCACCGTCCGGCGCGCTCTCGACGAGCTCGTCCGCGAAGGGCGCATCGAACGGACACGTGGGCGTGGCACGTTCGTCCTCCACCCCCGGCTCGATCGTGACATCGCCGGGCGGGCCAGCTTCTCGGAGGAGATGCGCCAGCGCGGCCTGGACCCGGAGACGAGGCTGATCTCGGCTCGTCCGGAGTCCGCGTCGGTGTCCGTCGCGGCGGCGCTGGCCATGGAGGCCGGCTCGCCGACGCTGTACCTCGAGCGCCTGCGCCTCGCCTCGGCGAGCCGTTCCTGCTCGAGCAGGTCCACCTGCCGGCCGAGCGCTTCCCGGGCCTGCTCGCCAGCGATCTCGAGCACGGGTCGCTCTACGAGCTGCTCGCCACTCGCTATGCCACCCAGGTCGTTCGCGCCCGCGAGGCCCTCGAGCCCGTCCTCCTCCGGGCTCGAGAGGCCCGCCTCCTCGACCAGCGTCGGGGTGCGGCGGCCCTGCTCATCGAAGGCATCGCGTTCGGCGCGGATGGGACGCCGGTCGAGTTCGGCCGGACGTACGTGCGCGGCGACCGCTCCCGCTACTACGTCGAGCGCGAGGTCGATCGGGCCGTCCGCTCGGCCGCGATCGAGGCCACGGCAGTCACAGGAGGAGCACGCGGGTGAGGACGACGACATCGATCGGGAACCGCAGACGGAGGAAGATCGGCATGCGACAGGACATCGGACGGTTCGCCGTCCTGCTATCCGTGCTCGCGCTGCTGTTCGCGGCCTGTGGACAGGCCACGACGAGCGTCGGGGCCATCCGGCTCGGCGGCCGCGTCGGCCGAGCCATCACCGGGCGAGTCCGCCGAGGCGAGCCCGCCTCCGCCGACGCCGCTGCCGGGCGACCGAGTCGCAAGCCAAGCCGGGTGACATCGTCATCCGCTGGTATTGCTGCCTGGGCACGGGTGACGCGCCCGAGCAGGTCGAGGTGGAACGCAAGGTCGCCGAGGACTTCAACGCCTCGCACCCGGGCATCCATCTCCAGTTCGAGGGCTTCGTCTACGCGGCCGCGCGCGATGCGCTGGCCGTCCAGCTCGGGTCCGGGAACGGCCCCGACATCGTCGGCCCGCTGGGCATCGGGGGCGCCGAGGCGTTCCACGGCCAGTGGCTCGACCTCCAGCCGCTCATCGACAAGGCCGGCTTCGACATGACCCAGTTCCCCGAGTCGACCGTCGACCTCTACAACGCCGGCGGCGAGGGCCAGCTCGGCATCCCGTACGCGATCTACCCGTCGGTCCTGTTCTACAAGGCCGACATGTTCAAGGAGGCGGGTCTCGAGGAGCCGCCGCACGAGTGGAACGCCGACTACACGATGCCCGACGGCTCGACGAAGCCGTGGGACTACGACACCGTCCGCGAGATCGCCAAGCTCCTGACGGTCGACGAGAACGGGCTCGATGCGACCGAGGCCGGGTTCGATCCGGAGAAGATCGCGCAGTGGGGCTTCGAGCCGCAGCGCGACGACCTTCGCCAGACGGGCGCGTACTTCGGTGCCGGCTCCTTCATGGCCGCGGATGGCAAGACCGCCCAGATCCCGGACGCCTGGGCGGCCGCCTGGAAGCACTTCTACGACGGCATCTGGGTGGACCAGTTCAGCATGACCGGTCCGCAGTTCCAGACCACCGACCTCAATCCGGCGGGCTATCCGTTCTGCGCCGGCAAGGTCGCGATGAGCACGAACTACCTCTGGTCGACGTACTGCGTCGGTGACGCGGGCGACGACTGGAACATGGCGGCCACGCCGTCATACAACGGCAAGACGACAGCGGCGTTCAACGCCGACACGTGGCGCATCCTCAAGACGAGCAAGAACCCGGACCAGGCCTTCGAAGTGCTCCTGTACCTGCTCGGCAACGAGGACCTGCTGTCGCTCTACGGCGGCACGCCGGCCGTCGAGTCCAAGCAGGATGCGTTCCTGGAGAAGACCTTCTCCGAGTACAGCCAGGGCGTCGACTGGAAGGTCGCCAAGGAAGGCGTGGCCTTCGCGGACGTGCCCAACTTCGAGTCGTTCATGCCCGCCTACAACCAGACCCTGGACCTGATCAACACCTACGGGACGAAGTGGGAGGCCACGCCCGGTCTGGACCTGACGGCCGAGATCGAGGCGCTCCGCGCCGAGATGCAATCCGTCTGGGACGCCGGCGGCAGCTGATCCATGGTCGCCCCCAGCGTCGCGCGACCGCGCAGCCTGCCTCGCTTCTCCGGATTGGGCTGGCGGCGCGCACGCTGGGGGTACGTCTTCATCGCGCCGTGGATCATCGGGTTCGTGGCGTTCACCGCGCTGCCGATGATCGCGACGCTGGCGTTCTCGTTCACCAACATCAACCTGACCCAGTCCGAGCCCCTCCGGTTCGTCGGACTGCAGAACTACGAGCGGCTGCTGCGCGACCAGCAGGTCTGGAAATCCCTCGGGATCACGCTCAAGTTCGCCGCCCTGGCGTTGCCGGTGGCGGTGATCCTGCCCTTGCTCGTCGCGTTGCTGCTCCACTCCCGACACCTGCTCGGGACGGGCCTGTTCCGGGTCCTGTTCTTCCTGCCCTACGTCGTCCCGTTCGTGGCGACCGTGTTCATCTGGGGCGGGATGCTCAACCCGGAGACCGGCTGGATCAACGCCGCGCTCGAAGCGATCGGCGTCAGCGACCCACCGCCCTGGCTCGAGGATCCGGGCTGGGTCTATCCGGGCCTGGCCCTGATCGGGCGTCTGGGGGATCGGGGCGGGGATGATCGTCTACCTCGCCGGATTGAAGGGCATCCCGTCCGACCTCTATGAAGCCGCACGATCGATGGCGCCGGGTATTGGGCCTCCCTGCGCCACATCACCATCCCGATGCTGACGCCGGTGATCTTCTACACGATCGTGCTCGTCGGTCGTCGAGGTGATGCAGTACTTCCTCGTCCCGCTGGTGCTCCAGGACGGCACCGGGGAGCCGGGCGGCTCGACGATGTTCTACAACCTGTACCTCTACAAGAACTTCTTCACGTTCCAGAACATGTCGTACGGCGCGACCCTGGCGTGGCTCCTGTTCGCGATCACCCTCGTCATCACGCTCGTCCTGTTCGGGACGGCCCGGCGCTGGGTCTACTACGCGGGCGAGGCGCGGTGACCGCCGCGTCGTTCATCGCGCGAGCGGCATCCTGCGGCGGCCGCGGCCAGGACGGCGGCCGGCAGCCGGCCGCCGCGGGAGCGCGGCGACGCGTCACGATCGTTCCTCGTCACGCTGATCGCCGTCCTGCTCCTGGCGGCCTTCCTGTCGCCGATGCTGCGCTCGATCGCCTACTCGCGTGAAGAGCGTCGACCAGATCACCCAGGCCCATCGCCGCTGTATCCCGCGGATCCGGTCACCGTTCGCCTACGGCGACGAGGATCTGACCGCTCATGAACGTCCCTATGCCGGATGGGACGATGCGCCAGCTTGCGCTGCTCGAACCGTTGCGGCGGCAGAGCACGTTCGTCGATCCGGCTCGCGCCCGGACGCCGCGCCGATCGTCTGGCAGGGCTCATGGCGCACGCTCGAACCCGTCTGGCAGTTCGCCCCGCACTGGGAGAACTTCGGCGAGGTCTGGGACCTCATCGACTACCCGAGGCTGCTGTTCAACACCATCGTCATCGCCGTCATCTCGACGATCGGGACGCTGATCTCGTGCACGCTCGTCGCGTACGGCTTCGCCCGGTTCCGGTTCCCCGGACGCGGCCTGCTGTTCACGCTGCTGATCGCCACGATCTTCCTGCCCGCCGCGGTGACGATCATCCCGACCTACACGGTCTTCCAGAAGATCGGCTGGGTCGGCACGTGGCTGCCGTTGCTCGTCCCGGCGTTCTTCGCGAACGCCTACGACGTCTTCCTGATGCGCCAGTACTTCATGACGATCCCGACCGAGATGGACGAGGCCGCCGCGATCGATGGCGCCAGCCCGTTCCGGACGCTGATCTCGGTCGTGCTGCCGCAGGCCTGGCCGGTGGTCGTGGCCGTCGCGGTCTTCCACCTCGTGTACTCATGGAACGACTTCTTCGGGCCGCTGCTCTACACCGCCGGACGAAGCGGAGCTCCAGACGGTCGCGCTGGGCCTGCAGCGGTTCAACGGCATCTACTACCGCGAGCCCGGGCTGATCCAGGCGGGCACGCTGATGACGCTCGTCATCCCGGTCGATCGCGTTCCTGCTGACCCAGCGGTTCTTCACCCGCGGCATCGTCATCACCGGCGTCGACAAGTGATCGGCCGATGACCTTCCGGGTCGCGCTGACCTTCGACGCGGAGCACCCGGATCGACCTCACCGCGGCGGCGCCACCGAGCGCGTCCTCGACCAGCTCGAGCCGCCGAAAACGTCGAGACGACGTTCTTCATCCAGGGGCGCTGGGCCGAGGCATACCCCGATCTGGCCCGGTCCGTCGCCGAACGGCGGGCACCTGGTCGGCAACCACTCCTTCTACCATGCGCGGATGCCGCTCCTGTCCGACGCCGGACTGGCCACCGACATCGCGCGCCGCCGAGCGGGCGATCGTCACCGCGACGGGGGTCGATCCGCGGCCGTGGTTCCGCTGCCCGTTCGGAGCGGGCACCGACGACCCGGCCGCGTGCGGCCGGCATCGAGCGGCTCGGCTACCGCGAGGTCGCGCTGGGACGTCGACGGAGCCCGACTGGCGTCCGAGCCGGCGCGGCCGAGGCATGGCCCGCCAGATGGTGGCCGCGACGGCGGCGCGTGGCGACGGCGCTGTGCTGTCTGCTCCATCCGTGGACCACGGCGACCAGCCTCGGTCTTGCCGCCGCTCATCGACGGGCTGCGGGACGCCGGCGCGACCTTCGTGCGGATGGACGCGCTGGCGTGAGGGTCGTCCTCGCCGTCGACGGCGGGAACTCCAAGACGGACGTCGCGCTGGTCGCCGAGGACGGCTCGCTGCTGGCCGCCGTACGCGGACCGACGAGCGTCCCACCAGGCGGTCGGTCTGGACGCGGGCATGGAACGGCTGGCGAGCCTCGTCGCAGCGGCCGTCGCCGAGGCACGGCTCCAGGAGCGGCCCGACGTCGGCGTCTACTCGCTGGCGGGCGCCGACACGCCGGCCGACGTCCGAGCGTTGACCGAGGCGCTCACGACGCGCGGGTTCGCGGCCGAGGACCTCGTCCTCAACGACGCCTTCGGCGCGCTTCGCGCCGGCACCGACCGGGGCTGGGGCGTCGCCGTCATCTGCGGTGCCGGCGTCAACGCGGCCGGGCTCGCGCCCGACGGCCGGCAGGTGCGCCTCGATGCGCTCGGGGCGATCTCCGGGGACTGGGGCGGTGGGACCGCCGTCGGCTGGGCAGGGCCTGGCGGCGGCGGTGCGGGCACGGGACGGCCGTGGGCAGCGGACACGCCTGGAACGGGACGTACCCGGCCATTTCGAGCTTCGCTCGCCGGCGGCCCTGACCGCCGCGTTGTACGACGGCCGGATCGCCGAGTATCGGATCCGCGAGCTGTCGCCGGTCGTGTTCGGCGCGGCGGAGGCCGGGGATCCGGCGGCGCGCACGATCGTCGACCGCCTCGCCGACGAGATCGTGGCAATGGCGGGTGCCATGATCCGCCGACTCCGTCTGACCCGCCGCGATCCGGACGTCGTGGCGGCCGGCGGCGTCTTCCGGACGCGCGACGACGGGTTCTGGGATCGGATCGCGGACGGCGTCGGGGCGATCGCCCCGGCGGCCCGGATCGTCCGTCTCACCGCCCCACCGGTGGCCGGGGCGGCCTTGCTCGGGCTGGATCGGCTCGCCGGACGGATCGTGCCGTCGGACGTGAGCCAGGCGGTCCGGACGGGCATCGGTACCTGGGACAGGACGCTTCAGCGCAGCGCGTCGGCGCCACCGGCCAGGTGCCGCCCCAGCTCGGCGTAGTATGCCGGCGAGGGGGATCGGCTACTCGAGGAGGCTCCGTCATGGCCAAGTACCTCATCCACGGCGGATACACCGTCGACGGCATCCGCGGCGTGCGCAAAGAGGGTGGCAGCGCGCGCGTCGATGCCGTTCGGAAGCTGGCGACCTCCGTCGGTGGGTCGCTCGAATCCTTCTACTTCGCGTTCGGCGGGGACGACTTCAACGTCATCGTCGACCTGCCCGACAACGTGGCCGCCGCCGCGGTCGCGACCGCTGTCGCCGCGACCGGCGCGGTCAACGTCAAGACCACGGTCCTGCTGACGCCCGAAGAGGTCGATGCTGCCAGCAAGGTCGACGTCTCGTATCGTCCGCCCGGGACCTGACATCCCGGCCCGCCGGCGCCTGCTGACTCGACGGATTCACGACGTCGGTCGAGGAGAACCCACGTGCTGAGGCAGGTCGCGGATGGTGTGCTGATCCACCAGAGCGAATTACTCCAGAACAACGCCGTCGTCGTGCAAGGCCGGGCCGGCGTGTTGCTCATCGACCCCGGGATAACAGGCTCCGAAATGGCCTGCCTCGCGAACGACCTTCGCGAGTCGGGCCAGCCCGTCGTGGCAGGCTTCGCGACGCATCCTGATTGGGATCACGTGCTCTGGCACGCCGACCTCGGCGAAGCGCCCCGTTACGGTACGGCCCGCTGCGCAGCCTTCATGCGAGAGCTGCTGTCGAACGCGGACTGGAAGGCCCGCGTCGCCGAGGGATTACCGCCGGAGATCGCCGAGGAGATCCCGCTGGACCTGTTCGGCGTCATCACGGGTCTGCCTGCCGATACGGCAGAGGTTCCCTGGGATGGCCCGAGGGTCCGGATCATCGAGCATCCGGCGCACGCCCAGGGCCATGCGGCGCTGTTGATCGAGGAGCGCGGCGTTCTCGTCGCCGGCGACATGCTCTCCGACATCCTGATTCCATTCCCGGACCTGGGCGCCGCGGATCCGATCGAGGACTACCTCGTTGGGCTGCGGCTGCTCGAAGGCGTGGCGGACGACGTCGATGTCGTCATCCCCGGTCACGGGTCCGTCGGCGAAGCTGACCAGGTGCGCGCACGGATCGATCAGGATCGAGCGTATGTGCATGCGTTGCGTGACGGCCAAGCTCCCGATGACCAGCGCATCGGCCCATCGGCCACGTTCGGCCAGGATTGGCTGCCCGGCGTCTATGAATGGCAACGACAGCAGCTCGCCCAGAACAGCGAGCACGACGGGACGCCCGCATAGCGATCCGCGTGCGCCCACAGCGTGCGTTGCGCGACCCGACGTCAGCGCGGCAGCGGGTTGGGACCGGTCGCCGTGACCAACCGCTGGGGCACCCAGTCGTCGACGTGGTGGAACCCGTCACCGAACCGGCCACCATCGAGCTCGACGGATGCCTGCAGTGACAGTCGATAGAACTTCACGTGGGTGAAGTCCTCGAACAGGATGTAGACGGGGTCGGGTGTGCTGTTCGGGCCTTGGAACTGCTGTCCCGTCAGGACGGGCTTGTGGGCTCCGACGAACGTGTCGAACGTGTCGCCGACCACGACGCCGAGGTGCTCCAAGCCCATCTTGTAGACGCGCTGGTGGACGGGCGGGATGAGCTCGATGAGCGGGACGACCTGGCCTGCCAGGACTTCGAGCGGCTTGACGGGAACGATCAAGGAGATCGGGCGGCCGTTCCAGACGTTCTCCCGATTCGCGATCGCGTGGCGCTCGAGGAGCGTCCGGACCTGGACGTACTGGTCCCACTCGGGGACCCGGTATGCGAGGTGGCTGAGCGCGTACGGGGCGATGTCGATGCCACGCGCCAGCAACCGGTCGCGCTGCTGGGCCGCGAACGCTCGGTAGTCGCCGATGATGTCCGCGATCGGGTCGGTCATCTCACGCCCTCCTCCGGGCATCGTAGACGCCGGGTCGTCGGACGACCGGTCGGCTTCGCGACGTCGCGCCGCGGCCTGGATCGGCTACAGAGCCGAGACGTCGCCGGGAAGGTCGCCCTCACGCTCGGCGAACCCGCTGGGGGAGCGTCAGTCGACGTACTGCAGCGGCGTGACCACGAAGTCGTCCGGCAGCTTCACGCCGGTCGCGTGGATCGGGCAGTACCCGTTGGGAACCTTCGGCAGGTCGGTGTCCTGCCGTCCACCTGACGACTCCGCACGACCCAGTCATCAGGCTCCGCTTGACGCGCGTCTCCGCTGACTAACGCCCAGATCACGGGCCACCTGACGGATCGAGTTTTGCCAGGCGAACGGGCGATGCGGACCGCTCCAGCACGGAATTGGGCAGGTACGGCGGCTGGGGTTCGGCCTGTGGACTTTCACTCCTGGCGCTCCGACGCCCCCGACTGTTGGGTGTCCACGAAACCGGGTCGACTTCAGGACCATTGCAGCGGCCGACCCTGGGCGGGATGATCGCGCCATGCGCACGCTCACCGCATCCCACCGCGCGCTCGTTGCCACGGCGGTCAGCCTCGTCGTGTCACTGGCGCTGGTCGGGTGTTCGCAGCTGTCGCAGATGGTGGTTGCGTCGCCGACCATGGTGGGCTGCTTGCTCGCGCAGTTCCACGGTGACCTGGTTGCGGAGAACGGCCGGCCGGTCCTCAAGACCGCGGGGAGCAACTGGGGGGGACGGACCACCGTGCCGCTCGACTGGCCCGATGGGTGGACGATCCGTCCGACCGACGACGGGCAGTTCGAGGTCCTGGACCCCGACGGCTCCGTTCAAGTATCGACCGGGACGCCCATCGTGTTGCTGTCGGACCCCGACAGCAACACCCCCGAATTCAACCGCGACGGCGAGTTCGTGGTGTGTGCGGCAGATCCCTTCGCCCCCTGACCGAGCGGCAACTCGCAAAGCTAGGTGGCGCGCTGGTCGTGGACCCGTACATCGAGGCGAGGGACCTGCTCGCGCTGCTGATGCAGTCCAAGCGTCACACGCGTGATGACGGGGAGCGTGACGTAGCCGTTCCCGAGTGTCAGGGGTGGCTCCCCCAACCAGAGCCGCGCGTCCTCAGTCGATGTAGTGGAGCGGCGTTACGGCGAAGTCGTCGGGCAGCTTCACGCCGGTCGCGTGGATCGGGCAGTACCCGTTGGGAACCTTGTCGAGATACTGCTGGTGGTACTCCTCGGCGTAGTAGAAGTCGGCCGAGTCCTTGATCTCGGTCGTGATCGCGCCATAGCCGGCCGCGGTCAGACGCTCCTGGTACATGTCGCGTGACAGCTCGGCAAGGCGGCGCTGCTCGGCATCCTTCGCGATGATGATCGAGCGGTACTGCGACCCGATGTCGTTGCCCTGGCGCATGGCTTGCGTCGGATCGTGGTCCTCCCAGAACGTCTTCAGGAGCTGCTCGTAGGTCGTCCGCTTCGGGTCGTACGCGACCTGGACGACCTCGGCGTGGCCGGTCCGGCCCGTACAGGCCTCGCGGTAGGTCGGGTTCGGCGTGTAGCCGCCGGCGTAGCCGACCGCCGTGCTCACCACCCCCGGCATCTCCCAGAAGGCCTTCTCGGCGCCCCAGAAGCAGCCCAGGCCGAACACGGCCGTCTCCGTGCCCTCCGGCCATGGGCCGGCGATCGGCGTGCCGAGGATCGTGTGCGTGCCGGGCTTGACGATCGGATCGGGTCGCCCGGGCAGCGCCTCGGCGGGAGCGGGGATGGGCTTGGGCTTGGAGCTGAAGAACTGCATGACCGCAGTGTATGACTCGACGGCGTCAGTTCCGTGACGTTCGACGGCCGCGACGCCTAGCATCAGGGCGATGTCGAGGAACGTTGCCGCCGTTCTGGCCACGATCGACGCGTGGGGCGCCGAGCATGCCGCGGCCGCCCTCGTCCGGCCGGATGGATCGATCGAGCGTCACGGCGACGTTGCGCGATCGTTCCGGTGGGCGTCGATCACCAAGCTCGCGACCGCGCTCGCGGTCCTCTCGGCCATCGATGATGGGGTCGTCGACCTCGACGGACCAGCGGGTCCGCCCGGATCAACCGTCCGCCATCTGCTCGCGCACACGTCGGGCCTGCCGTTCGAAGGCGAGGCGGTCCTGGGGAAGCCGGGCACGCGGCGGATCTACTCGAACCCGGGGTTCGACGCATTAGGCGCCCTGCTGGCGGGGCAGTCCCGCCGTCCGTTCGACGTCGTGCTTGACTGAGCGCGTCCTCGGACCGCTCGGCATGACCGGGACACGGCTCGTCGACCGGCCGTCGCAGGGCCTGCACGGCACCCTCGACGATGCGGCCCGGCTCGCCGGTGAGCTCCTTCGTCCGGGGATCGTCCGCACCGCGACCCTCGCCTCCGCGAAGTCGGTGGCCTTTCCCGGGTTGAAGGGCATGTTGCCCGGCGTCGGGTCGTTCGACCCGCTCGATTGGGGGCTCGGATTCGAGATCCGCGACGGGAAGCATCCGCACTGGACCGGCACCCGGAACTCCCCGGAGACGTTCGGCCATTTCGGTGGGAGCGGCACGTTCCTGTGGGTCGATCCGCTGCTGGATCGCGCACTCGTCTGCCTTACGGACCGCGAATACGGTCCGTGGGCGCTGGAGGCGTGGCCTCGATTTTCGGATGCGGTGATCGAGGCGACGACGGGCCGGGCGCCTTAGTACTCCGGCTGCGGCGTGAACTCCGGTGGCGCGGGGATCGGGGCGTCGCCCCCGCTGTATGTGCCGTTGCCGACCCATTCGGTCGTGTTGTTCGGCCGGAGGACATCGATCCGTACCGAACCGCCCGTCGGCGTGCAGGCCTCGGTGCACGTGACGATCACGCGGACGACGTTCGGCTGGTCCTGGTTGCCGAAGCTCTGACACGTCTCCTGCGGTACGCCGCGACACTCGATCGGCGGGCCACCGTCCAGGGCCGGGACGGGCGGGACCAGGGGACCCGGCGGGACGGGACGTTCGTCCACGCTCCGTTCGATGCCACAGCCGGCGGCCGCAAGGACGAGCAGCGCGACCAGGAGTGCGCGCCGCCAGTGCACCCGCGCGATCGACGGACGAGCCATCGAACCGATGGTACGCGACGGAACCAGCCGGCAGCCCCCTGCAAGCCGAGCGCGCTGACCGTAGCCGCCCTGTAGTGGCTACTCCTCGACGATTGGTTGCCCCAGATCGGGGTTCGAAGCGCAACGTTGGCTGAGGAACTCGGACCTTGCAGCGGCACGACAACCTGGACGCCCACCTTCCCGCCGAGCGCGGCCTGTGGTATGCACTGGCGATGCTCCCCGAGCGGACTGCCGCGTCGCCGCGCGCGATCGACGTCGATTTGAAGGTGCGACCGCTGTTCGATGCGCCATCGATCGACAGCCCGAGCTACCGGCAGTTCCTCGAGGCGCTGGGCGTCGCGGTCTACACGACGGACGCCAGCGGGCGCATCACCTTCTTCAACGAAGCCGCCGCGGAGTTCTGGGGCCGCCGCCCGGAGATCGGCGAGGAGTGGTGCGGCTCGCTGAAGCTGTTCTGGCCGGACGGTCGGCCGATGCCGCACGACGAATGCCCGATGGCCATCGCGCTCAAGGAGGGCCGCGTCGGTTCGCGGCTATGAAGGCATCGCCGAGCGACCCGATGGCACGCGAGCAGCGTTCATGCCGTATCCCCACGGTGGTCCACGACGCGTCAGGGACGCCTGGTCGGCGGGATCAACGTCCTCGTCGACGTCACCGAGCGGACGCCGAGGCTGCAGGACGCCCTGCGCGCGGCCCGAACACGGTCAAGGACGAGTTCCTGGGGCTCGTGTCGCACGAGCTGCGTACGCCGGTGACGACCATCTTCGGGAACGCCCGCCTGCTGCAGGAAGCGAGGCGGATGCCGGCCCGGCAGGCCGACATGGATGCTGCGACATCGGTACGGACGCCGAGCGGTTGCTCGGCCTCGTCGAGAACCTCCTCCTCCTCACCCGAGCCGGCAGCGAGCAGAACATCGACCTCGAGCCGCAGGTCCTCGGGCACGTCGTGCGACACATCGTCGCGTCGTTCGGCAAGCGCCATCCCGACCGGGAGATCCGGCTCGACATCGAGATGCTGGACATGATCGTCGATGCCGATCAGGGCTATCTCCAGCTGCTCATCGACAACCTCCTCGGCAACGCCCTGAAGTACAGCGCGGCCGGGGAGCCGATCGACGTGGTCGTGCGGCGGGTCGGCGACGAGGCGCGCGTGACGATCCTCGATCGCGGCATCGGTGTCGGCTCGGATGACGTCGACCGCCTGTTCACGGCGTTCTACCGGTCGGATGCCGCGCGGCGGATGACCGGCGGGCTCGGGATCGGCCTCAGCGCGAGCAAGCACGTCGTGGCGATCCTGGGCGGACGTATCTGGGCCAAGCCGCGCGACGACGGCGGTTCCGAGTTCGGGTTCGCCCTGCCCCTCACCAACGGTCGCGTCGACTGACGGCAGCCCGCATGAGACGGCGCTGATGGGCGCTCGCTGATCGACTGGCGGCCGGGCCCTAGCTCTCGGGTTGCGGCGTGACGATCCCGTCGCTGGGTCCGACCAGGAGGCGGCCGGCCATCCCCTCATGGATCGTGCATACGAAGGCATAGGCACCGGGCCCTGGCGGGACGACGGACAGCAGATCGGACCCGCCAGGTTCGACGATGGTGCGCGTTGCCGCGGTCACGCCATCGGTGAAGACCAGGTTGTGCGGGATGCTCGATTTGTTGCGGAACGTCAGCGTCAGCGGGGTGGCCGTTTCGACCGCGATCTCGCCCGGCTCGAATCCGAGCCGGTCACCGGCATGCGTGCGGATGATCACCCCGGCCGGGCCCGTCGACGCGCCACCGGGACCCGGGTTCGTGCCACAGGCAGTCAGGAGCACCGCCAGCGCGATGCTCCCAGACGTTCGCGCGAGCCGATGGATCAGCGGATGTCGACGCACGCGGTGTAGGTCTTGAGGTCGTCGTTCGACTTGTGGATGTTGACCGCCAGGCCGCCGGCGAACAGCTCGTCGATGGCGGCCGAGCACGACCGTGGTCGAGACGCCGTCCCGGACGTTCTCGAGCGGGAACTTCGGCTGCGGCGTCAGGTCGTCGCAGGTGCCGGGATGGATGTGCGCGGGCATGTCCAGGTTGCCGGCCGGGTCGACGGTGACGTCGACCCCGGTCTTGCCGCCACCGACCGTCGGTGAAGGTCACGCGTGCCCGGTCACGCCCGAGTCGTTGAGGTGTCCGGAGGGTGATCGTCGCGCGGCGGGACGGCGGCGGCCGCCTGGCAGGCCAGCAAGACGGTCGCCACCAGCGTCGACCAGGGCGATGGCCCAGGGCAGGACGCGGCGGTTCGACGGCGTGTGGTTCGGGATCGACGACATGGCGAGACCTCGGTATGCGGTGGATGATCAGCGGACGGGCGGCTCGGTTCGGCGGTGGAACGACGCCGGCGGGCCGGCTCGACGGTCGGGACCGGACCCGTCGGCACCAGGTGGGTCGCGTCGGTCGCGGCGGCGCGCCGGGAGGCGGTGCGATCCCGCTGTGAGGAGGTCGCCGAGCTGGCGTCGGAGGCCATGGGCCGGGCGAACAGGTAGCCCTGGCCGCGCTGGGCGCCGAGGCCCTGCAGGACCTCGCGCTGCTCGGACGTCTCGATGCCCTCGGCGACCGTATCGAGCCGCAGCGTCGAGCTGAGGTCGAGGATCGAGCGGACCAGCGCGTTCGAGTCGCTGGCTGCCGTCGAGGCTGGCCACGAACGACCGGTCGATCTTGAGGATGTCGATCGGGAACTGGCGCAGGTAGCTCAGCGACGAGTAGCCGGTCCCGAAGTCGTCGATGGCGAGGCGGACGCCGAGCGCCTTGAGCGCCCGGAACGCGCCCGACGGTCGCCTCGACGTCCTGGACCAGGACGCTCTCGGTGATCTCCAGCGTCAGGTTGCGCGGGTCGAGTCCGGACTCCGTCGAGGGCGCGCCCGAACGTCGGCGACGAGGTCGGAGTCGGTCGATCTGGCGACCGGACAGGTTGACGCTGACGGTCGAGGTCGGCCCGGCCGGTCGCGTCCTGCCAGGCCCGGGTCTGGCCGGCAGGCCGTCTCGAGGATCCAGCGCCCGAGCTCGAGGATCAGCGCCGCTCTCCTCGGCGAGCGGGATGAACTCGATCGGCGGGATGACGCCCGCGCGCGGGGTGGTCCCAGCGCATGAGCGCCTCGGAGCCGATGATGGCGCCGGTGTCGAGCTCGACGATCGGCTGGTAGGCGACGTGCAGCTCGCCGCGCTCGAGCGCGCCCGGAGGTCGGCCTTCAGCTCCATCCGGGCCACGGTCGCGTCGTACAGCTGGGCCTCGTAGGTGACGTGCACATTCGCCGCCCTGGGCCTTGGCGGCGTACATCGCGATGTCGGCCCGGCGCAGGAGCTCGTCGGCATCGCCGCCGTCTGGCGACTCGGATGGCGATGCCGATGCTCGCCCGGGCGACGATCTCGCGCCGTCGCCGAGGGCGAACGGACGGCGCCAGCGCCTCGAGGATCCGTGGCGGCCGTCTGCTCGGCCTCGACCGGTTCGGCCTCCTCGACGATGATCGCGAACTCGTCGCCACCCAGGCGGGCGACGGTGTCCCGGCGCGGGTCGCCGCTGCAGCCGCTCGCCGACGGCGACCAGCAGCCGATCGCCCTCGGCGTGCCCGAGCCGGTCGTTGACGGCCTTGAAGTCGTCCAGGTCGAGGTACAGGACCGCGGTCGGCGGGCCGCCGCGGCCGCGCGGGCCAGCGCATGGCTCGAGGCGGTCGAGGAACAGCGACCGGTTGGCGAGACCGGTCAAGGACGTCGTGGAACGCCTGGTGGCGGAGCTGCTCCTCGAGCGCCTTGCGCTCGGTGATGTCGCGGAAGTTGACGACGATGCCGCCGACCGCCGGGTCGTCGAGCAGGTTCTTGGCGATCGCCTCGAGCGTCCGCCACGAGCCGTCCGCGTGGCGGACCCGGAACTCGAGCGTCGACCTCCGACCCGCTCGAGCCCGCGACGTCGCCAGGCGCCGGTCGACGGTGGACGATCGTCGGGGTGGACGTCGGCGATGGCTCGCCGCCCGATCCGGTCATCGGCGACGGCCGAGGATGCGCTCGACGGCCGGGCTCGCGTATCGGATGAGGCCGTCCTCGCCGAGGACGACGACGCCGTCCGACGCGTTCGGACGAGCGAGCGGAAGCGCTCCTCGCTGCGCTGCAGGTCGACGAGCAGCAGGCGCTCGGTCGTGGCCTGCTCCTGGAGGCGCCGGTTCTGGCCGGCAGGACGCGCGACGCGCCGCCGAACGCCAGCCAGATGAGGGCGGACGAGCAGGCTCGACGCGACGAGGGCGACGACGAACACGCCGGAGCGGGTGCGCGTCGATCCGCTGCTCGATGGAGCGGGCGTCCTGGTAGACGTCGTAGACGCCGATCGGATTGCCGTCGACGGCGCCGCGGATCGGCACGAACAGCTCGAGGTAGCGCCCGGCGACAGGCGATGTGATGTCCCCGCTGATCCCGCCACCGCCTGCATCGAGGCCGCGCCCTCCCCGATGTAGCGGGCGACGCCGTCGCCGGCGTACGCGCTGGCGATGAATGGGCCCGATCGAGAACCGTCGTCCGCGCAGCTCGGCGACGTTCGAGTAGACGATCCGGCCGTCGCGCGACCAGACGTTGATGCGGCGGATCTCGCCCGAAAGCGTCAGCCGCTCGAGCTGCGCGTCGATGTGGGGATCGCGCGCGCGCGTCGAGGTCGAGGCTTGACTCGGCCAGTTCCGGGTCCACATAGCCGCGGACGATCGCCTCGACGTTGTGGACGGCCGATTCGGTGGCGCTCTCGTCGCAGCTCGTCCGCGACGCTGTTCGAGACGACCACGGCCATCCCGACGATGACCAGGATCGCAGGGGCGACGACGACCAAGCGGATGCCCGGCCGCCCGCGCAAGCGCGCGACCGGTCCGAGGACGGCACGTAGGGGGAGACGCGATGCCATGGTGCTGAGGGGCAACGTACGAACGACGCCACGTCCGGGCCATGACCAAGTAGTACTGGCGCCTCACGAACGAGCCATGCTCATCCGAGGGGACGGCAAGCCTCAGAAGGCCGCAATGGGGGAGGGGCAGGTCCCCGGATCGTTCCACGACGATCCCCCAGGATGATTCCCCCACCCGGGTGACCTGCTTGGCGCCGAGTATCAGGTCAGGACCTTGCCGTCGACATTACAGCGAGGCGCCCCGGCCAAGGTGGGGGGAGACCTCGGCCGGGGCACAAATGGCATCCCAACCTGCGTGCTCGGAGACGCCACCACCAGCGTACCGGACTCGGGGGCATCGGTCCCGCTGGACGGGCCCGCCACGACCGCTGGCCGGATCGGGTCGGCTAGCGCTCGACGCGGATGGGTTCCGGGCGCCGCATCGCCCGCACCGATGCCCACCCCTCCCGGGCGACGATCATCGCGACCGCCAATGCACCGATCGCGTCGCCCACAGCACCCCCACGGTCTCGAGAGCGACCGCCACCAGGCCGATGTCGCCAGGGCCTCTGCCCTAGCCCGGCTCGCTGACGGATCGGCCCGGGTCGTCGTCGACGACGCCGAACGCTCCGCCGGCGCGCAGCGCCTCGATCGCGGGTTCGTCGTATGCGAGCTCCGCCAGGATCGCGGCCTGGTCGCCGTCGAGCGCCGGTCCGCGACGGTAGGTCCGCTCGAAGCCGCCCATCGTCAGCGGAAGGCCGACCGAGCGAACCTGCCCGAACGACGGATGGGGGTACTCCGCGAGCATGTCCCTGGCGCGCAGCTCGTCGGGATCCACCGCCTGCGTCAGCGACCGAACGGGGGCGACCGGGACCCGCCCTCGCAGTCGCTCGAGCCAGACGGCCGTGGTCTCCTCGGCGAATCGCCGGGTGAGGATCTCGAGCAGGACGTCGCGATGTCGATCGCGCGACTCGAAGTCCGCGAACCGCGGATCCACGCCGACCTCAGGAAGGTCCATCGCCGCGACCAGCGCTCGGAAGAACTTCTCCTTGGGAGCGGCGATCGCCAGGTGCCCGTCGGCGGTCGGAAAGAACTGGAACGGGACCACGCTCGGGTGCGCCGACATCGGCTTGCGCTCGGTCACGAAACCCTGCGTCAGGAACCACGTCGCTGGGTAGCTGAGCATCGCCAGGGCCGAGTCGTACAGGTTGGTCTCCACGTCCCGACCGCGCCCGGTGCGGCGAGCATCGAAGACGCCGACCATCAGTCCCAGCGCGGCGGTCAGACCGGCGATGTAGTCCGCCAGCGAGAGGCCGCTCTTGCTGGGCGCCTCATCGGGCGACCCCGTCAGCGAGGCCCAGCCCGTCTCGGCCTGGATCAGGGCGTCGTAGCCCGGCCAGCGGGCGGATTCCCCGACGCTTCCGTACCCGGTCAGCGCAACGCAGACGATCGCGGGATTGAACTCCCCGAGCCGGGCGTAGGTCAGGCCGAGCCGCTCCGCCTGGTCGCCGCGGAGGTTGCTGAAGACCGCGTCCGCCGACGCCACGAGGCGTTCGAACACCTCCCGTCCGCCGGCCGTCTTGAGGTCGAGGGACAGGCTGCGCTTGTTCCGGTTGAACGCCTCGAAGAAGAGGCTGTCGGATCCGGAGCGCCCGGGCGGGATCCAGCGGCTGACGTCGCCGCCGGTGGCAGGATCCTCGATCTTGATGACTTCAGCGCCCAGGTCCGCGAGGTACATCGTCCCGAACGGACCGGCTCCGTACTGCTCCACGGCCACGATCCGGACGCCGGCAAGCGGGGCGGACGAGGGACGCGCGCCAGCGCCGGGGTCGTGTGGTTGCGGGCCCGCCGTCATGGGCTCCTTCCGGTGAAGACCGGCGCCGGTACGAGGATCGAGGGACCGGCGGTACCGTTTCCAGTTACGATTGCGAGATGGTCGCATCCTGTGGCATCGTGCGTCAACTCGTCCTGGCCCCAGAGGTTCTCGCATGCAGCTGAAGATCGAATCCGTCGAGACGATCCCGATCCGCGTGCCGCTGCCGTTCACCTACAAGGGCAGCTACTACAAGATGCGCAACCGCTGCACGATCATCACGCGGATCAGGACGTCGGCCGGGATCGTGGGCCAGGCCTACAACGCGGATGAGGACGAGCCGCTCCAGTCCGAGATCCGCGCCATCCTGCACGACGAGCTGGTGCCCCAGATCCTCGGCCTCGACGCGTTCGCGACCGAGCGGGTCTGGGAGGCCATGCTCCCGGCCACCTTCGACCAGCTCCGCCCGCGCTGGTACGCGATGCAGGCCATGGCGTGCATCGACACCGCCGTCTGGGACGCCGTCGGCCAGGCCATGGGTCAGCCGTTGTGGCGGATCTGGGGCGGCTATCGCGACCGCATCCCGATGATCGGCATCGGCGGCTACTACATCCCCGACGACGAGAGCTCGAAGGGCCAGGAGATCGAGCGCGAGATCGACTTCTTCCAGTCCGAGCACGGCATGGTCGGGATGAAGTTCAAGATCGGCGCAGAGCCGCCACCGGTCGATGCCGCCCGCCTGGCACGCGCGCGTCGGCATGCCGGCGACGAGTTCCTGTTCGTCGTCGATGCCAACCAGGGCTACACCGTGGCCGAGGCCCTCGAGTTCCTCGACGCCATCCGGGCCGAGGGGATCGCGATCCGCTGGTTCGAGGAGCCGACCCGCTGGCACGCCGACTTTCGCGGGCTGCGCGACGTCCGGATGCGCGGCAATGTCGATGTGGCCGCCGGGCAGAGCGAGATCAGCCGGGTGGGGATGCGCGAGATGATGGCCGCAGGCGCCATCGATGTCTGCAACTACGACGCGTCGTGGGGCGGCGGACCGACCGAGTGGCGACGGATCGCGGCCCTGGCGTCGGCATTCGACGTCCAGCTTGGGCATCACGAGGAGGCGCAGGTCGCGTCCCATCTCCTGAGCTCGCAGCCGCACGGCACGTACGTTGAGACCTTCTCGCCGGCCCGGGATCCGATCTTCTGGCAGATGATCGAGAACCGGCCGTCGCTCGTGGACGGGCAATTCCCGATGCCCGATCGACCGGGCCTGGGATGGGTGCTCGACGAGACCTTCATCGAGAAGTACCGCGTCGATCGCTGAAGGTAGGTGCTGCGCGCGCCGATGGACGGTCAATCGCGCAGCGGCACCCACGCCGGCGGCCGCTCTCCGAGCCACGGCGCCACCGGTGGCAGGTCGCCCGGGCCGTGGACGCCCGGCGACGCGGCCATCGCCTGGGGCAGTCCGTTGACGATCATGGCCGCCGTCGAGAGGAGCGCCCGACAGCCTGGTTCCACGCGAACGTGCAGGCCATGACGACCCTCGATCTGGATCTCGTCCGTGGGCTGGAGCCCGACCGATGCTGGTTGCACGTGCAGGGTCATCGAGATGTCCAGCCACGGCCGACCATCGAACCAGCCGATCGCGCTCTGGTCCGCCCCGGCCGTCCGACCGGTGGCGATGACCGATCCATCGGCGATCGTGAGTGGCTCGCCCGCCAGGATCGGTTCCGACACGATCTCGATCCGTTCCAGATCGCGGCCCATGGCCGAGGCCAGGATGCGCAAGCTCTCCGGGAAGCCGGCATGACCGACCACCGATCCGTCCGCGATCCCGGCCCGGAACGCCGCAGGGGTCAGATCGATGCCGAGCGACGCCCGGACGCGCGGTCCGAACACGCTCACGTCGACCATGCGACGCGCACGCAGCTGCTCGACATCCCACGCCAGGCCCGACAAGGTGAGTGGCCAGACGTCCAGGACGAAGCCCGGGTTCGCCCCGGTCGCGACGATCGGGATCCGGTGCGTCTCGGCCAGGCCGATGATCCGCGACGCCTCGTCAGAATCGCCCGGCCGGATGAACGCGAGGTCCTCGGCCGTGCACACGATCGGCACGCCGCTGGGGGCGATCGCCGCGAGGACCGGCAGGACGTCCACGAGCCGCGTGGCCGTCGCGACCACGACGACATCGGGGCGGGCCGTGCGCAGGGTTCGCGCGAGATCCGTCGAGCAGCGCAGGCCGTCGGGGGCACCTTCGACCCGACTGGCCGCGCCCTCGCCGTCGCGCGCGGCCGAGGCGACGACGATCCCGGCGATCTCCAGCCACGGACGCGTCAGCGCAAGCTCGAGCACCGCCTGGTTGGTCTTCCCGAAGCCGACCAGGACGACACGGACGGGTCGATCGCTCACGAGCGTGACCATACGCAATTCATCGACGCGGCCGGGGGCATGAGGATCGTCAGACGGCGGCCGATCCAACGGGCGGGACGGGGGCCTGGGTCGGCACCGTGCTGTGGCGCTCGAGCCTCGTGACCGCGCGCGCCAGCGACTCGACATCCGGATAGGTCGCCACGGCCAGCGGATCGGACAGGCGTCCGTCGGACACGACATACGCGAGGTCCGCGGTCTCGAAGACCTCGGGGATCTCGGTGCAGTAGATGATCACTGCATGGCCGCGCCCGGCGTACTCGCGCATGAGCCGGTAGATCTCGCGCTTCGAGCCCACGTCGACACCACGCGTCGGCTCCTCGAGCACGAGGACGCTTGGCCGCCTCACGATGGCAGCCGCAATGGCGACCTTCTGCTGGTTGCCACCCGATAGCGAGCGGATCGGCAGGCGGACCGAGGCGGCCTTGACGCGGAACTGGTCGCGCAGCTCGTGCGCGATCTGGAGCATCCGCCGTGGCCGCAGCGCGATGCCGCCGGTGGCGATCTCCCGACCGAGGCGGGACACCATGTTGTCGCCGATCGTCAGGTTGGAGAAGAGGCTGGTGTGGCGGTCCGCCGATACGAGGCTCGTCCTGGTCGCCACGGCGGACACACCGGTCCGTGATCCGACCTCGACCTGGCCCGTCGTGCGCTCGAACCCAGCGATCGAGCGGACCAGCTCGCGGGCGCCCGACCCTTCGACGCCGACGATCGAGACGATCTGGCCGAGCTTTACGTGCAGGTCGATCCCCGCGAACTCGCCGTCGGTGTGGGTCCACCCGGTCAGCCGCAGGGCGGTGCCCGCGCCCTCGGCGCGGGCAACGACGGGCTCGCTGGGCTCACGCGCGGCCTGTCCGCTCACCAGCCCGGCCGCGATGCCGTCCGGGGTCAGCGCCTCGCCTTCGAGCAGGTCGGTGCAGACGCCATCGAGGATCAGGGCGACGCGATCCGTGTGCTCGGCGAGCTCGGCGATCCGGTGCGAGACCAGCAATACCACGTTGCCGGCGTCGGCGAGCAGGTGCATCCGGCGGAACAGGTCCTTCGACTCCTCCTGGGTCAGCGCGGAGTTCGGCTCGTCGAAGAGGAACACCCGTGCGTCGCGCGCCAGCGCTCGGCCGATCTCGACGCGCTGGTGGATCGCCAGCGGGACCTCATCGAGCTTCCGGTCGGCTACCTCCAGGATGGCCAGGTCGCGCATCAGCGAGCGCTCCTGCGCGTTCAGTCGCCGGACGGTGGCCCGGGTGCCCTCGCGGCCGACCATCAGGTTCTCGGCGACGGTGAGGTTCGGGAAGAGCTGTGGCTCCTGGTGGACCACCGCCACCCGATCGCGGTCCGACGCCGTGTCCCACGGACGGCCGTCGAGCTCGATCTCGCCGGCATCGGCGCGCGTCTCACCAGCGAGGACCTTGATGAGCGGTGCTCTTGCCGGCGCCGTTCGGTCCGGCCACGCCGAGGATCTCGCCAGGCCGTGCTTCGAGGTCGAGCCCTTCGAGCGCGCGCGTATCGCCGTACCACTTGCGCAGCCCACGGATCCGGAGGCCGCGCTCCTCGGGGACCGTCGCCGGGGCGACGTCCGCGCCCGTGCCGCCTCGTTCATTTGCGGAGGCTTTGGGTGAACCGGTCGAGCACGACGGCGGCGATCGTCACGGCGCCCGACACGAAGTTGCTGAGGTACGAGCCCGCGGACAGGAGGGCGAGGCCGTTGGCGATGATGGCGAGCAGGAGCGCGCCGCTCAGCGTGCCGATGGCCGTGCCGCGGCCGCCCGCCAGGCTAGCCCCGCCGATGATGACCGCCGCGAAGATCGGGAACGTCAGCCCGACGCCGGCGTTCGGCTGGACCGAGCCGATGAACGCGAAGTCGAGCATCGCGGCGAGCGCCGCGAGGACCGAGCAGATGATGAACGCCGCGAACTTGTACTTGACGATCGGCAGCCGGGCGAGCTCGGCTGCGGCCGGGTTGCCGCCGATCGCCTTGAGCCGGAAGCCGAACAGCGAGCGGCTGAGGATGAAGCCGATGATGATCGCGACCCGGTCATCCAGATGCGCCTGCATCGGGATGTCGAACGGGAGGTCCTGGTTCGACAGGCCGAAGAACCAGTCGACCTGCTCCTCGGGGACGACCTTGCCGGCCGGCGGATAGGCCGGGTTGAGGGTGGCCGTGTTCGACACGAGCAGGGTCGTCCCGAACACGAGTTGCCCCGTGCCGAGCGTGACGATGAAGGATGGGATCTTGAGCACCGTCACCAGGAACGCGTTGACCCCGCCCACGACGACGGCGGCCATGAAGGCCAGCAGGATCGCGAGGTAGATGGGCCAGCCCCACACGATCCAGGCCACGCCGATGAGGATCGAGGCCAGGCCGTAGACGTAGCCGAACGACAGGTCGATCTCGCCGACGACGATCACGAGCGTGAGCCCGAGCGCGACGATGGCGATCGTGCTCATCGAGCGCAGGATGCCGACCGCGTTCGTGAACGTGAGGAACGTGTTCGGCTTGCTGAGCGCCGTGAAGACGACGATCACGATCAGGATCGCGATCACGAGGCCGCCGATCCGGATGCCGGCCGCGCAGGGCGCGTCCCGACCAGGGATCCCGGCGGACGCCGGCGCCGGGCGGCTGGACAGGCGGCGTGGGCGCGCTGTTCTGGGTCATCCGTGGACCGCTCCTCGATGATCAGCCTCGGAAACCAGCCGGACCGGTCGGCGATCGTCGACCGGTCCGGGCAAGCCTACGATGCCGGGTCAGGCCGGCGATGGCCATGAACTCCTTGCGAGCCTGCGACGACGTTCTCCGTCGTGATCGGCTTCAGGGTGTTCGTGTTCGGGAGCACCTTGCCGTTCTTGAGGAGCTCGGCGCAGGCGAGCGCCCCGAATCCGGCCTGGTCGCCCCACTGCTGGTCGAGCGCGACGATCTGCGTGCCGGCTTCGACGGCATCGAGCTGGCCGATGCTCACGTTCCAGCCGAGGGAGAAGATCTTGCCGGTGTTCCCGGAGTCGGCGATGGCCCGAGCGGCGTGCTCGCCACCGATGTCCACGTTCTCGATGACCTGGACCTCGGGGTTGCCCTGGATGAACGCCTTGTAGGCGTCATAGGTGCCGGCCGGGTCGTAGGTGGTCACCGAGCGCCGTCGCGGCGTGTTGATGAACTCGGCGTCGGGGATGGCTTCCGTGATCCCGTCGATGAAGCCCTGCATGCGGCCCTGCGCCCAGTTCTGGGTCGGGTCGCCGCCGGAGACCGCGAAGCTCTTGAAGTCGAGGTTGTTGGCCTTCATGTAGTCGACGACGATCCCGGCGGCCTGGCAGCCCTTCCTTGTTGGAGATCTGGGTGAAGTTCGAGAACTCGTTGCCGTTCGACTCGACGCCGACCGTGAACACCGGGATGCCGGTGGCCATGATAGTCGTTGACGATCTTGGTGAAGGCGTCGGTGCCCGGTCGACTGGATGGACAGGCAGTCGATCTGGTCGGCCTTGAACAGCGCGTCGAACTGCGCGATCTGCTCATTGGGGTCCTGGACGGCCGAGGACGGCGCGATGGCCTGACCGTTCATGGGCAGGATCGCCTGGGCCTCCGGCAGGGTCCGCTCGTAGCCGGCCTTGTACTGCGGCGAGAACAGCGGGATCGCGGTCGATCCGTACGAGAACACGTAGTTGATCGGCTCGCCCTTGGCGAGCTTGTCCGCGACCCGCGGGTTGAGCGTGAAGGTCGAGCCGTCCTTCAGGGTGGCCGTGTGCGGCAGGCCGGCGGCGGCCGACGGAGCCTCCGAGGCGGCACTCGACGCAGGCGCGCTCGCGGGCGGGTTCGAGGCAGCTGGCGTCCCGCTACTACAGGCCGTGACGAACAGGGACGCCGCGGTCAGCGCCGCAAACGCCCGTCGTGATCGGATCACGCATGCGAAATCTCCTCCTCGTATGGGCGGTCGTACGGCGCGCCCGTCCCTCCCGAGAGGGCCACGTCAGTATCGTTTCCAGCCGCGAACGATGTCAACGTTTCTGGAAAGGATTGTCGGTGGGTTCGTGGCTGCGCGCGACGGGCGCCGCTCACCACATGACCAGGCCGCCGGTGTAGTTGATCGCCTGGCCGGTCATGTAGCCGGCCTCGTCGCCGAGGAGGAACCAGATGGCGCCGGCGCACTCGTCGGCGGAGGCCGCCCGGCCGAGCGGCACGGTCTTGTTCCGCGCGGTCGACAGCTCCTCGACGCTGATGCCGCGCTTGGCCGCGACGTCGGCGAGCACGCGCTCCTGCATCGGCGTGTCGATGATGCCCGGGCAGATGGCATTGACCCGAACGGCGTTCGGCGCGAAGGCGTAGGCGAAGGAGCGGGTGATCGACAGGACGGCCGCCTTCGACGAGGCATAGACGGCCGCCTCGGTCGTCGTCGCGAGCTTGGCCGATGACGACGAGAGGTTCACGATCGCGCCCCGGCCGGCATCGTCCGACCGATCCGCGAGACGAGGTCCCAGGTGGCCTCGACGTTGATCGCGTAGATCCGTCGGATGTCATGCGACGGTGAATTCGAGGATGGGCTTGAGCATGATGATGCCCGCCGCGTTGACCAGGTAGTCGGCCCCATCGCCCGCGGCCGCGAGGCGATCGCGGTCGGCTTGATCGGTGAGGTCGCCCACGAACGCCGTCGCTCCGGCAGCGACCAGCGGCGCGAGACCGGTCTCGTTTATGGTCGACCGCGATGACCGCGGCCCCTTCGCGCAGCAGCCGCCGGGCGACCGCCTGGCCGATCCCGCTGGCCGCCCCGGTGACGACCGCTCGCTTGCCCGTTGCGCCCATCGTGAACCTCCTCTGGCCGGCCCGGCTTTCCGGCTGGTCCTTGGCCCGGTATCCTCACCGGAAACGGTTCCGATGATACGGGACGACGATGTCCCCAACGCGACCGGAGGACCCCTCGATGGCCGGACGCTTCGATGGCCAGGTGATCGTCGTGACGGGTGGCGCTCGCGGCATCGGCGCGGAGATCGTGGCACGCGCCGTCGCGGAAGGCGCGCGCGGGGTCGTGACCGATGTCGGCGCCCCGACGCGGCCGCTGGCGGGCGTTCGCTACGTCGCGATGGACGTGACCGACAGGGCGGCGGTGGAGACGGCGTTCGCGGACATCGACGCGACCGAGGGCCGGGTCGACATCCTTGTCAACAACGCCGGGATCCAGCGGGTCGGGCTGACCGAGACCTTCGACCCGGCCGAATGGGAGCTCGTCGTCCAGACCCACCTGATGGGCACCTTCCACTGCAGCGCCATGGCGATCCGGTCCATGCGCGCGCACGGTGGTGGCGCGATCGTCCAGGTGGCATCCGTGGCGGGGCTCATCGCGCTTCCAGGCCGGGGGCCGTATGCCGCGGCCAAGGCCGCGATGATGAGCCTGTCGCGGGTGATGGCGGTCGAGGTGGCGGACCTCGGGATCCGCGTCAACGCCGTCGCGCCCGGCATGGCCCGCACCGCGATCGTGGAGCAGGGGATCGCGGACGGATCGATCCGGCTCGACACGATGCTCCCCGAGATCCCGCTGCGCCGGCTGGCCACGACAGCGGATATCGCCGCGGCGGTGTTGTTCCTGGCGTCGCCGGACGCGGCCTACATCACGGGTCAGACGCTCGTCGTGGACGGCGGCTGGTCGATCCTCGGCATGCACGACCGGCCCGACTGGTTGCGGGCCGCGCCGGATGACATCGGTCGCGCCGCGACCTGACCCGTGCTTGCCGGGCCGTCACGATCGGGCGGCGATCGACCCCCGGAACAAGGGCATGCCTTCGACGCCCACGTCGACGCGCCATAGCCGGCCGTCCATCGGCGCCTGGTCCGTGACGGCCGTGATGTCGCCGAAGTCGGTGATGATCAACGAGCCGGCGTGGAAGACGCAGTTGAGCGGGACGCCGCCCGTCTCGAGGAAGTCGACGATGGTCCCGTCGGGCTTCAGGATGTCGACCCCGCCGCCCATGAACGCCGTGACCCACAGGTCGCCATTCGCCGCGATCTTGAGACCGTCGGGCACGTGGCCCTCGGGCAGACGGGCGATCTGCTCGGAGGCCTGGCCCGGGCGCTTGCGATAGACGCCCCGTTCGTACGAATCGACCCACACGAGGGCCCCATCGGGCTCGGCGACGATCCCGTTCGTGTAGGCGCTGGGGATCTCCTCGAGGAGTTCGCCCGACCCATCCGCGTCGAGGACCCAGATGCGGCCCGGTTTGCGGTCGTCCGGGAGATAGTCCGCCGGGTCCGTGAAGTACAGGCGCCCGTCCGGTCCGAATGTCAGATCGTTCGGCGCCGTGAGCGGCACGCCATCGATCTCGGCGACGACCTCCTCGACCCGGCCGTCCGGCCAGGCCTTCTGGATCGAGGGCCGACCCATCACCTCGGCCCGCCAGGCGCCGACGGTCCCGCCGTTCTGGGTGATGTAGAGCGCCCCATCGCTGCCGAGCATGCAGGCGTTCGGCCCGCCACCGCAGTCGGCGTAGTCGTGGAGTCCGCGCTCCGCGGACCACGCCACGATCTTGCTGGTGTAGGTCTCGACCATCACGATCCGTCCGTCGGGCAAGATGTCGGGGCCCTCCGGGTGGCCGAGGCCGCTCGCGAGCGTGTCGATCGGTCGGCGCATCATTTTCCTCCTCAGGCGCCCGGGCGCTTCTGGAACAGCTCGATGGCATACCCGTCGGGATCGGCCATGTAGCAGCTGCGCGCCCCCTCGTTCGGACCGGCTGTGACATCCACGACGCGTTCCGAGCGCGCCGCGAACCCCAGTTCGACCAGCCGGGCATGCATCGCCTCGACGTCGTCGACGTACAGGCACAGGTGGCCCGCGCCGTAATCGCACGGTCGCGACGCGGCCGACAGCCGTTCGATGCCGACGTACTGGAGCAGCTCGACGAAGCCGCCTCCGGGGATCCGCAGGTAGACGGCCCGGATGTGGTCGAACGCGAGGCCCAGCACGGTGGGCAGGTACGGGGCGTCGAGGATCCGGTCGAATTCCTGCTCCAGGCCCAACCCGTCCCGGTAGAAGACCAGGGCGCGTTCCATGTCGCTAACCGTGATCCCGCCGTGGAAGAACCCCGTGATGGCCGCCATCGGCGCCCTCCTATGTGACGCTGTGGCGGTCGGTCGACCGACTTGCGACGGTGTGGCGTTGCACGTAGTCCGCGTCGAGCTCGATGCCGAACCCGGGGCGGTCGGGCAAGGTGTAACCGCCATCCCGGATCCGCGTGGACATGTCCGAGAGACGCCAGAAGAACGGGTCACGCTCCTCGTCGAAGCATTCGACGAACGTGTGGTCGGGCACGCTGGCGAGCAGATGGGACGCGATCTGCGGCTCCTCGTGGTGTCCGAGCTGGACCCCGAAGGCGGCGGCGAGACCGGCCGCCTTGCGCCAGATCGTGGGGCCACCTGCCCAGGACGCGTCGAAGTTGGAGACATCGATGGCGCCGCCGACGATGAGGTCCCGGATCCCGACGAGGGTGGTCTCGCTCTGCCCGGCACAGACCGGGATGGCCGTCTGATACCGGACGTCGCGCATCCAGCGCGCGTCATTCGTCCAGCGGCACGGCTCCTCGAACCAGCGGATGTCGAGGTCCCATACGAGCTGGGCGAACTTCACGGCCTGCGCCCGGTCGTAGCCCTGGTTGGCGTCGACCATCAGCGCGAAGTCCGGGCCCGCCGCCTGACGGGCGGCGCGGACGCGGGCCGCATCCTCGGCCGGCGTCCGTCCGCCGACCTTGAACTTCATCCCCGCGAATCCGGCATCGACGTAGCCGTGGATGACGTCCGCCATCTCGTCGATCGACAGGTGGTAGTAGCCACCGATGATGCTGATCGGGAGGGTGTCGCCGGTGCTTCCCCAGATGCGATGGAGGGGCAGGCCCATCGCCCGTCCGAAGACGTCCCAGATGGCCTCATCGACACATGAGATCGCCTGCAGCGCCAGGCCCCGATCGCGCAGGATGTCGTTCGTGGCGGGCTCCATGGCCCGCCAGGCGCCCTCAGGGTCCGTGGCCGTCCGTCCCAGCAATCGGGGCGCCAGCTCGTCGTGGATGATCGCGACGATGATCGATTGCTCGACGTCCGTGTCGCCGGTGTACACCTCGGACACGACGCCGTCGTGGGTATACAGCCGGGTCACGATCGTGCATCGGTTGTCCATGCTGTAGGCGCTGCCCGAGAACCGGCGACCGAGCGGTGCTCGAAGCGCGATGGTCTCGATCCGCTCGACGATGAGCGCGTTCCGGTCGAGCGTCCGCGACTCGACCGGCGCACCCACGGGTACGGTCAACGTCCGACGCTGGCCCGGGCCGCCGCGGCGATCGATTCGGCCGATGGCAGCACCTCGTCCTCGAGCGGCGGGGTGTAGGGGATCGGCAGGTCGTCGGGCAGGCTGACCCGACGCGGCGAGCTGGCCCAGGAGACACCGCCGATGGTCAGTTCGCTCACGATCGTCGCGCCCCAGCCGGCCGCATGGACCTGCTCTTCGGCGATCACGATTCGACGCGTCTTGTCGACGGACGCCCGGACGAGCGGGAGGTCGAGTGGGCGGAGCCAGCGGAGGTCGATGACCTCCGCGTCGATCCCATCGGCCGCCAGGAGCTCCGCTGCCGCCAGGCCACGCTCGACCATGAGCAGGGTGGTCACGATCGTCACGTCGCTGCCCGCCCGGACGACCTGCGCCTTCCCGATCTCGGCGATCTCACCGCGGATCACGGGCCCCTTGCGGGCGTACAGGCCCTTGTGCTCGTAGAACAGCGTCGGGTTCGGATCGTCGATGGCGGCCCGCAGCAGGCTGTAGGCCGAGCCGGGTGACGAGGCGGTCACGACCCGCAGGCCGGGCAGGTGCATGAACCAGCTCTCGCCCGTCGCCGAGTGCTGCGTGCCGAATCGCCCTGTGGCGCCGCTGACGGAGCGGACCGTCACCGGCACGGCCGTCTGCCCACCGGACATGTAGCGATACTTCGGGAGCTGGTTGACGATGGCGTCTCCGGCCGTCGGCAGGAAGTCCGCGAACATGATCTCCACGACCGGTCGCATCCCGACGAGGCTCATGCCGAGGGCGACCCCGAGGAACCCGTTCTCGCAGATCGGCGTGTTCCGAACGCGCTCGAGCCCGTATTTCTCGGACAGACCGATGTTCGTCTTGAACACGCCGCCATCGGCCGACACGTCCTCGCCCATGAGCAGGACCGCGTCGTCCGCCGCCATCGCATCGTCGAGCGCGGCGTTGATCGCCTCGCGGTAGGTCAGCTCGGACGCGGTCCCGGTCGGCGCCGGCGCCGCCTCAGTCAGCGTAGACATAGGGTCGCGTCTCCTCGAGGGTCGGGAAGGGGGCACCCGCCGCTCGCTCGGCGGCGGCATCGATCTCGGCCTGGATCTCCGTCCGGATCTCGCCGGCGTCGTTCGGTCCGATGATCGATCCGGCGACCAGCACAGCGCCGAGGAGCTCGATCGGGTCGCGCGCCTTCCAGCGATCCAGCTCGCCCTCCGGCCGGTACTTCGCCGGATCGGACCGGCTATGGCCGCGGTAGCGATAGGTCTTCATCTCGAGGAGGCTGGGACCCTCGCCGCGACGTGCCCGCTCGACCGCCTCGACCGTCGCGGCATGGACCGCGTCGACGTCCTGACCGTCGACGATGACGCCGGGCATGCCGAACGGATCGGCGCGGCGGGCCAGGTCGTCCAGCGGCGTCGTCGCCCGCACCGGGCTGTACTCGCCATACAGGTTGTTGGTGATGATGAACACGACCGGCGCCGTCCAGACCGCGGCCATGTTCAGGGCCTCGTGGAACGTCCCGATGTTGGTGGCCCCATCGCCGAAGAACGACAGGGCGACGTTCGGCTTCTTCTGCATCTGGAAGGCGACCGCCGCACCGACCGCGATCGGCAGCCCGGCCCCGACGATGGCGTTCGCGCCGATGTTGCCCTTGCTGAAGTCGATCAGGTGCATCGAACCGCCGACGCCGCCGGAGCCGCCGGTCCGCCGCCCCATGAGTTCGGCAAAGGCGACTTCCGGGTCCATGCCGAGGGCCAGCGCCTCGCCGTGACCGCGGTACGTGTTGGTCTGGACGTCGCCCGGCTGCATCGCCGTGATCGCTCCGACGGAGACGGCTTCCTGACCCTGACAGAGATGGGTGGTCCCCTGGATCTGCCCGGCCATGAACAGCTCCTGGACCTTCTCCTCGAAGAGCCGGATCCGGACCATCGTCCGGTACCAGTCGAGGCGGTCAGGGGTCGATGTGGCGGTCATCGTGGTGTGCGCCTCCGGGGTTGCCGAGGGCCGCCGAGCGGGCGAGAATGCGCCTCGAACCGGGCGGTACCGTTTCCAGTTTCGTTTACATATCGTGGCATCCGGGCTGCGCAATCGTCAACCACGGACGAGGATCCCGGGGCGCCACAGACGGCGATCCGGGACCACTATGCTACCGTCGCTGAAACCGTTACTGGAACAGCCTCGAACGAATGCGGCGGGAGGATCGTGGATGAACGATCGAAGGCGGCAGGACGTCCGGCGCAAGCGCGCCAGCATGCGCGAGGTGGCCGAGCTGGCCGACGTCGCGATCTCCTCCGTCTCCCGCGTTCTCTCGGAGCATCCGGACGTCAGCCTCGAGATGCGCGAGCGGGTCCTCGCCGCCGTCCAGCAACTGGAGTACGAGCCGGATTTCCTGGCCCAGAGCCTGCGCCGCGGGGCCACGTTGTCCGTCGGGTACGTCGTCGGTGACATCTCGAATCCCCTGATCGCCACCATCACGTCGGGCGCCGAGTCGGTGCTCCGCTCGGCGGGCTACTCGATGCTCCTGATGAACTCCGAGAACGACCCCGACCTCGACGGCGCCCACATCCGGTTCTTCCAGGCGCGGCGTGTGGACGGGATGATCCTGTCGCTCGCCAGCGAGCGGCGCTCGGGGACCCTCGACGTCCTGAGCCAGGTCGACGTCCCGATCATCATGATCGACCGCGACGTCCCGGGGGATCTGCGGGCCAGCATCGTGCGCAACGACCACAAGACGGGGATGCGGGCCGCGGTCGAGAGCCTGCTGGATCTCGGACACCGGCGGATCGCGCTCATCACCGGCCCCCTCGACCTTTGGCCCGTTCGTGAACGGATCGCCGGCATGGCCGAGGCCGTGGCCGCGAAGGGCATCCGCGACGAGACCATCAGCCTGGTCGGGTCCCTGTCCGCGGAGCACGGCGAGGCGTCGACCGAGCAACTGCTGGCGATGGATCCGCGGCCGACGGCGATCGTCGCCGGGGGGAACCAGGTCCTCGCCGGCTGCGTGCGGGCGCTCGTCCGTCACGGTGTGAAGGTTCCGACCGACATCTCCCTGGTGACCTGCGACGAGGTCGACCTCTCGGAGCTCCACGACCCGCCGATCGCGTCGGTCGCGCGCGACACCCTGCTGCTGGGCCGCACGGCCGCCGAGCTCCTGCTCGAGCGACTGGGTGGTGGTGAACCGCGCACCGTCCTGCTGCCCACCACCTTCACGCCCCGGCCGAGCTGCGGCCCGGTCCCACAGCCCCGCTGACAAGTCCGCCGCAAGCGGAAGCCGGGATCCCTTCAAGGACGGGTATCGGTAACGATTGCAGAACCGCTACCAGCGTGGGATAGTCGCGCGGGCTGACCGACGGTCGCGCACACAGCGCTCGGGGTCGCTCGACCGTGCCACCCGATGCGAGGACCCAGCTTGCCCGACGTGATCCAGGGAACGGAGCACCGCCCGCTGATCGTCGGTCGCACGTTGTTCGACTACGCCGATGAAGTGTCGACGTCGGTCCCACAGTCCTGTCGCCGGACCGGCCGCTGCCGC
>CAVRFH010000007.1:0-49929 GCA_963720355.1 uncultured Chloroflexia bacterium
CCCAACTCGCCGCCCTGTCCGCGTCGGTCTTCCACCTGGTCGAAGCCGGTGTTCCGCTTCCACTTCATGTGCTGGGGGTCCCTTCAGTCGTGCGAACAGGCCTGCAGGATACGCGTGGTTCGGCGCTGGGAGCCTCGCGGAGGGCGCGTACGACCTTGCAGGGGCATCGTCGCGCCGACGGCTCGCTCAGGCCACCTCGTGCAGCCGGCCGGTCGAGACGTCGAACAGGAGCCCGTGGACGGGCACACGTCGCAGGAGCGGGTGCGCGCGCAGGATGTCGACCTGTTCACGCAGGTTCGCCTCGAGGTCGGCGAAGCCTCCGAACGCGATCGGGATGGCATCAGGCGACACGCCGCTGTGCGCCGCGACGCGCTCGCGGAGATCGTCCTCGTCGACGCCGTCGAGACCGCACCCGGTGTGCTCGATCACGACGATCATCTCGGTGCCGAGGAGCTCCATGCTGACGATCAGCGAGCGGATGACGTCGTCGGTCACGAGGCCACCGGCGTTGCGGATGATGTGCGCGTCGCCGGTGCGCAGGCCGAGCGTCTCCCCGACGTCCAGGCGAGCGTCCATGCAGGCGACGATGGCGAGCTTCGATAGCGGCGCAGCGGTGAGCGCCGAGCGGTCGAACGCGTCTGCGTAGCGGTCGTTCTCCTGTAGCAGGCGTGCGAACTCGGCGCCCCGGTCAGCCGCGGTCATCGATGCCGATCAGGACGGCCGACGGTCGGGACCGTATCGCTCGATGAGCTCGCCGATCGTCAGCTCGCCGTACCGCTCGTCGAGCTGATCCCGGGCGATCCGCCACATCGTGCGCAGCGGGCGCGGCCCCGAGCGCTCGAGCTCGATCAGCCGGACGCCTCCGAAACGTTCGATACCGGGTACCGCGCGCAGGTCGGCGGCCAGCCGGCGGGCGGCGTCGTCGACCGTCGTCTCGCGGGTGATGTCCAGCGAGGGCGGTCGGGCCGGACGCGCCGGTCCCGCGGCCGTGTCGGTCCGCGGCGTCGATGCCGAGGCGGCACGGATCGCGTCGTTGGCCTGCTGCAGCGCCGAGTCGATCTGCTCCTGGTTCTCGAAGCGCGGCGCCCCACCGCTGCCCGCTGCAGCCGCGCCCGTAGTGAGGTTGACGGTCGCCGGTGGCGCGCTGCGAGCGCCCGTCGAGCGCGATGCAGCCGGCGCAGGGGGCGTGCCGGGCGTGGTGGTATCGGAGGCTGACGCGCGGGAGGCATCCATGCGCGGCGTCGCGGCGGGCGGTGTCGACGTCGTCGACGATCCGGCTGCAGGCCCCGAGCGGGTGCTCCGCGACTGCGCTGTCTGCCGGCTGCGGCCGCCACTCCCGCCGGAACCCGAGCCCGAGCCCGGCACGCCGCCGGTGCCCGTCCCGGCGCCGCCCATCGCCTGGCTGAGCATCGCCGGGATGTCGATCCCGGTGAGGCCCTTCACGGTCGTGCCGGCCTCGGTCACGGTGCGCGTCACGTTGCGCACCACGTCCGAGGCGCCCTCGTTCGAGAGGACGGTGAGGTTGTCGATGTTGCCCATCGGCTCGGCGGCGGCGCGGACGATCTCCGGCAGCTGCGAGAGCACGGTCTGGATGATGGCCGCCTCGTTGAACTGGCGGTACGCCTCGGCGCGGAGCGCCAGCGCCTTGGCCTCCGCCTCGCCCTTCGACAGGACGATGCCGGCCTCGGCGTTGCCCTCGAGCGTGGTCTGCTTGGCGGTCGCCTCGGCGGTGATCTCGACCACGCGGGCCTGCGCCTCGCCCGCCAGCTTGACCCGCTCCGCGTCGCCCTGGGCCTGCGCGATCGCGGCACCCTTGGCGCCCTCGGCGCGCCGGATCTGCGCCGCAGCCTCGGCCTCGGCGGGCCGGACCGTGGTCGCGACGAGCTCCTGCTCGGTCCGCGCGGCCTCGAGCTGGGCGAGCTCGGTCTGCTTGCGGGTGACCTCCTGGGTCGCCTCGGCCTCGGCCAGCGGCCCGGCCTGGGCGGCCCGCGCATTGGCGGCCGCCGTCTGGGTCTCGGTCTCCGCCCGGCGCAGCGACACGTCGCGGGCCGCGTTGATCTTGATCTGTTCGGCCTCGGCCTCGCGGACGGCCGCTTCCTGGTCGGCGGCCGCCTTCGCCATCCGGGCGTCGCGCTCGCGGCGGGCCGTCTCCTGCTGGCCGATCAGCTCCATGTAGCCCGACTCGTCACGGATCGCCTGGATCGTGAACGAGTCGATCTGCAGGCCCGACGTGGCGAGATCGCCCTTGGCCGCGTCCTGGACGGCCTGCTGGAACTTCTGGCGGTCGAGGTTCAGCTCCTCGACCGTCAGGGTCCCGACGATCGACCGGAGCGAGCCCTCGAGGACGTTCTTCACGATCGAGTCGACCTGCTCCTCCTGGGCCTCGAGGAAGCGCTCGGCGGCATTGCGGATCGATTCGTCGTCGGCGCCGATCTTGAACGTGGCGACGCCCTGGACCGCGACCTTGATGCCCTGCCGGGTGACCGCGTCGGCCAGGTTCACGTTGATCTGGCGAGCGGTCAGCTTGAGCTTGCCGACCTTGTGGATGAGCGGCAGCACGATGACGCCCCCGCCACGAACGACCTTCAGGTTGCGCCGCCCGTCGGGACCCGTGTCCCGCTGGCCCGAGACGATGAGCGCCTCGTTCGCCCCGGCGACCTTGTAGCGGCTGCCGATGTACGACACGATCAGGACGGCGACGATGAGGATCAGGAAGATCGGGATCGCCCCGCCGACGAAGCTCACGATGTCAGGCACTGGGGGATCCTCCGCTTTCTGCCGGCGCCTCACCGGCGGCTGTGACGGGTTCGACGATGAGGCCGGAACCGGCGACGCCACTCACGCGGGCGTTGGTGCCGACCGCGATGTCAGATGACGCCGTTGCGCTGAACTCATGGGTCTGGCCCTCGGCCTTGACGAGGACGCTGCCATACCGGCCGGCCGGGATGGCGACCTGGACGTAGGCGTCGCGACCGACGAGGTCGCGGGTCGAGAACGGCGCCGGCGCCTCCGCCCGACGGAGCGTGCTGAAGATCAGGTAGGCGATCCCGAGCCCGACGAGCCCGAACCCGACCCCCCAGATGGCCGCCTGGGCGCCGTGCACCTCGAGGACCTGGCTCGCGAACAGCCCGCCGACCCCGAACATCGATACGAACGAGAGCAGCAGGGGCATCAGCGACACCCCGCCGAGATCGAAGTCGAAGACCGCCCCCAGGACGTCGTCGACGAGGACCGTGATCAGCAGCAGCCCGCCGCCGACGAGGGCGCAGACGACGAAGATGAAGTCATCGACGGGGATCTGGAACATCGGGCGCCCGGGGCCTCCCCTCGTCCGCCGCGAACGCGTCGGGATGACAGGATAGCGACCCCGCGCTCGCGCGCGAAGGGGTTCGGCGGGTGGCTAGCCCGACGGCCCGAACAGGACGGTCAGCCAGCGTTCCAGCGGTGACACGCGGTCGCCCTCGGCACCGACCCGGACCGCGGCCGATCCCGGGGCGTCGCGGCCCAGCGGCGGAGCGTCCGGGGCGAGCGTGAACGGGATCTCGTGCTGGCTGCCGACGCCGTAGCCGCGCGCCTGCTGCTCGATGAACCGCTGGCGAGCGATCGACTCGAGCTCGCGCTCCATGGCCGCGACCTCGAGCCGCAGTGCGGTGTTCCCGATGGCGATGTCCCCTGCCCGCGTCGAGGCCTCGGACGCGTCGGCGACCTGGCGGGCGAACGCGATCACGATCCACGCGGCCAGCATCGCGCTGGCGATGATCGCCATCCGACGGCGCGTGAGGCCGGCGATCGGGAGCGTGGCGAGCGTGACGCCGGCGGCAGCCTCGGTCGGTTGCTCGGTCCCGTCGATGCCTGGTTCGGCCGGATCCGGAGCCTGGGGGACGGACATCGCCGGGAGCGTAGCTACGCCTCAGCTGCGGTGTCAACCGAGCCGGCGTGACAGCCAACCTGTCAATCGTGCGGTTGACGCTCGGTCTAGACTGCCTTCGATTGAGAACATCCGTTCTGATACCCTCGGGAGCTCGCCGATGCGCACCTATGCCCCCGCCGACCCGTCGACCGTCCTCGAGCGCCTCCTCGAGGAGCCCTCCCTGGCCCGAAGCGTCGTCCATCACGAGGTCATCCCGCCCAGGGCGGCGAGCGAGGCGCCGATGCCCGACTGGCTCGATCGACGCATCGTGGACGGCCTCGCGACGCGCGGCATCAGCCGGCTGTACACCCACCAGGCCGAGGCCATCGCCGCGGTCCGCGACGGCGACGACGTCGTGATCGTCACGCCGACCGCGTCGGGCAAGACGCTGTGCTACGCGCTGCCGGCGTTGCAGGCGATCGCGGAGGATCCCTCGGCTCGCGCGCTCTTCCTGTTCCCGACCAAGGCGCTCGGCCAGGACCAGGTCACCGAGTTCGGCGAGCTGGCGTCGGCGGCCGGGCTATCGATCATCACGTCGACCTACGACGGGGACACGCCCGCCCCCATCCGTTCGACCGTGCGCGCCGCGGGCCAGGTCGTCGTCACCAACCCGGACATGCTCCACTCGGCGATCCTGCCCCACCACACGAAGTGGTTCCAGCTGTTCGAGCAGCTCAAGCTGATCGTCGTCGACGAGCTGCACACGTACCGCGGCGTGTTCGGCAGCCACGTGGCGAACGTGCTGCGCCGCTTGCTCCGGATCTGCGCCCACTACGGCAGCAAGCCGGTGATCGTGTGCTGCTCCGCGACCATCGGGAACCCGGCCGAGCTTGCGGCCATGCTGACCGGGCGGCCGGCGCGCCTCGTCGACCGCAACGGCGCGCCGGCCGGCGAGCGGCACGTGCTGCTCGTCGACCCGCCGGTCATGGAACCGGCCAGCGGCGCCCGGGCTCGGCCGCCACGCTCGCCCAGCGCTGGGCGCTGCCGTTCCTGCGCGCCGGTCGCCAGACGATCGTCTTCGGACGGTCGCGGGTCGCCGTCGAGATCCTGCTGACCGGCCTGCGCGAGTCGCTCCGCGAGAGCTCGGGCCACGCAGCCGGGTCCGCGGCTACCGCGGCGGCTACCTGCCGACGGAACGTCGCTCGATCGAGCGCGGGCTGCGCGACGGCGAGATCCTCGGCGTCGTCTCGACGAACGCGCTCGAGCTCGGGGTCGACATCGGCCGGCTCGACGTATCGATCCTGGCCGGCTACCCGGGCTCGGTCGCGGCGACCTGGCAGCAGTTCGGCCGGGCGGGCCGGCGGCAGGGCACGAGCGTGGCGATCCTCGTCGCCTCCGGCGCGCCGGTCGACCAGTACGTCATCCACCACCCCGAGTTCCTGCTCGACAGCACGCCCGAGGAGGCGCGCCTCGACCCGGACAACCTGCACGTCCTGCTCGCCCACCTGCGAGCGGCCGACGTTCGAGCTGCCGTTCGAGCCAGGCGAGGTGTTCGGGCCGGCGCCGGCCGACGACCTGCTCGCGTTCCTCGCCGAGGAGGGCCACGTCCGGCAGGCCGGCGACGGCCGGTGGTACTGGTCCAGCGAGAACTTCCCGGCCTCGGAGATCTCCCTGCGGACGGCCGCCCCGGAGAACGTCGTGATCATCGACACGACGCCGGATCGCCCGCGGGTGCTCGGCGAGGTCGACCTGTTCAGCGCCCAGGTGCTCGTCCACGAGCGCGCGATCTATCTCCACGAGTCGGTCCAGTACTACGTCGACCGGCTCGAGTGGCATGAGCGCAAGGCCTACGTCCACAAGATCGACGCCGACCACTACACCTACGCCAACCGGGCGGTCACCCTCAAGCCGCTCGAGGTCTTCGCCGAGGCGCCAGCGACCGGCGGCACGCGCAAGCACGGCGAGGTGATGGTCGCCAGCCTCGTCACGCTCTTCAAGAAACTCAAGTTCGTGACCGACGAGAACGTCGGCTGGGGTCCGATCGACCTGCCCGAGCTGGAGCTCCAGACGACGGCCTACTGGCTGACGGCGGATCGAGCACGCGACCACTGGCGACGCGACGAGCTCGACGTCGCGCTGCTCGGGGCCGGGCGCGCGCTGCAGACCATCGCGTCGGTCCTGCTGATGGTCGATCCGCGCGATCTCGGTCTCGTGACCCAGGTCCGCTCGCCGCATGCCGAGGAGCCGACCATCTACCTGTACGAGGCGGTCCCGGGCGGGATCGGCCTCTCGGAACGACTGTGGCAACGCCATGACGAGCTGGTGGCCGGCGCCGCGGACCTCATCGCGGCGTGCGATTGCGAGGCCGGCTGTCCGGCGTGCACCGGACCGCGCCTCGAACCGAGCATCGACGCGCGACGTCTCGCGCTGCGGCTGCTCGCGGAGCTCGGCGCGGCGACACCACTCGCGATCGCCGGATGATCGAGCCGATCCCGGCACCGGCCGACCGCCTCAGCCGGCGGCTGGCCCGGTTCCGGCACGGCGAATGCCGGGCCCGGCACGACCGCCGACCCGCTGCCCTACCGCCGGTCCGCGAGCCACGACCTCGCCCGACGCCTGGCCGACGCCGTCGGGGGCGACATCGTCGCCTCGTCCGAGGGCGTGTTCGTGCGCGTCGAGCGCCCGGACATCGACTTGCCGGTCGATCGGCAACGACTCGCCCGGCTGCCGGGCCAGCCACCGGCGGCGCCGCCCCTCGTCTGCCTCGACACCGAGACGACCGGGCTTGCCACGGCCGCCGGCACGGTGGCGTTCCTCATCGGTCTCGGCTGGTGGGCGGGCGACCGCTTCCGGCAAGTGCAGCTGCTCCTGCCGGACCACGGGGAGGAGGGCGTGCTGCTCGACCAGGTCCGCCGGCACATCCCGCCCGATGCCTGGCTCGTCACCTACAACGGGCGGGGCTTCGACTGGCCGTTGCTGGTCACGCGCTACCGGATGGTCCGCCGATCGGCACCCGACCATGCCGGCCACCTCGACCTCCTGCCGCACGTCCGCCGCCTGTTCCGGCACCGGATGACCGACGCCCGCCTCGGGACGGTCGAGCGGCTCTTGCTCGGCGTCGAGCGCACGGACGATGTCGACGGCTGGGAGATCCCCGGCCGCTATCTCGGGTTCCTGCGCGGCGGTCCGGCCCAGCCCCTGGCCCAGGTCGTCCGCCACAACGACGAGGACGTCCGCTCGCTGGGCCGCCTCCTGGTCCATATGGAGCGCGAGCTCGGCGACCCGGACGTGCGGTCGGGCGCCCCACGCGGCGACCTGGCCGGCCTGGCCCGCGCCTACCGCCGCGAGCGGCGGTTCGACGAGGCCCTCGACTGCCTCGACGCGGCGCTGGCGGCCGACCCGACCGTGGACGATCGCCCCATGGTGATCGCGCGGACCATCACATCCGCAGCGATTCGGCGGCCACCGGCGACCGAGGAGCCGTGGTGGTCGCCACGGAAGCGCGCCGACTTCGGCGGGCCGCCGCGGCCGCGTCAGGCGGCGGCGGTACTCGATCGTCGCGAGGCGTTCGCCCGGCCCTGGGATCGACGGCCGGATCGCCGTCGATCGCGCCCACCTGCTCCGTCGCGTGGGCCGGATCGACGACGCCGTCGAGGCGTGGGACGCCCTCGGCATGCGGTCCCGGACGCGGCGCGATCCTGGCCGCGATCGAGGGCGCCAAGCTGCGCGAGCACCGCCTGGCCGACCCGACCGCCGCCATCGCATCGGTCGAACGTGGCCTCGGCCTGGCCGACCGGCGGCGGTCGCTCGGGATGCCCGAGCCGGCGCTCGAAGCGGATCTGCGACATCGCTGGCACCGTCTGCGAACCCGGCTGGCCGCGCGTCAGGCGGCAGCCGCGTCGCGCGGCACGCGCCGGTCAGGCGGGCGGTCGACCCAGGCCCGGCAGGACCGGCGGCTCGCCGTTGGGCCCGACGAGGTGGCAGCGCGCGTCGTGCCTCCCGCCAGCCGGATCGACGAGCACGGGCGCCTCGGTCGAGCACAGATCGATGGCGATCGGGCAGCGCGGGTGGAAGCGGCACCCTGACGGCGGGTCCAGCGGGCTCGGCGGATCGCCCGGCAGGACGACCCGGGGGCGGGTTCGCTGGACTGCGGGGTCCGGCACGAGCACGGCCGACAACAGCGACTGGGTGTACGGGTGCCGCGGCGCGGCGAAGATCTCCTCGCGGGTCCCGGCCTCGACGATCTGGCCGAGGTACATCACGGCGATCCGGTCGGCGAGGAACTGCGCCGCCGACAGGTCGTGCGTGATGAACAGGCAGGCGAAGCGCATCTCGCGTTGCAGGTCGACCAGGAGGTTGAGCATCGATGCCTGGACCGACGCGTCGAGCGCCGAGATCGGCTCGTCGGCGACGAGCAGCGTCGGCTCGGCGATCAGCGCCCGAGCGATCGCCACCCGCTGGCGCTGGCCGCCCGACAGGCTGTGCGGATAGCGGTCCTGGAGCTCCGGCCGGAGCCCGACGCGTTCGAGCATCCGGGCGACGCGCGCCCGTCGCTCGCGTCGCCCGGCGACGCCGTGGTTCGCCAGCGGCCCGCCGACGATCTGCCCGATCGTCATGCGCGGGTTGAGCGACGAGTACGGATCCTGGAACACGATGTGCATCTGTCGCCGGAGCGGCCGGACCGCACGGCGCGACAGCCGGCTGATGTCGCGCCCGAGCAGGACGACGCTGCCGCCCGTCGGCTCGAGCAGGCGGACGACGCAACGGCCGACCGTCGTCTTGCCGCTGCCGCTCTCGCCGACGAGGGCCAGCGTCTCGCCACGCCCGATCGACAGCGAGACGTCATCGACGGCGCGCAACACGTCCCGGGCGCCGAACAGCCCGCGACCGACGCGGAACTCCATCTCGAGACCGGTCACGTCGAGGACCGACTCGCGCTCGATGGCGGTCACGAGCCTGCCGGGCCGGGATGGAAGCACGCGGCCGCGTGCTCCGGGCGGAGGGGCGTGAGGAGCGGCAGCTCGGCCCGGCATCGCTCGGTGGCGCGCGGGCAGCGCGGAGCGAAGGTGCACGACGTCGCCGGGGCGAGAAGCGTCGGCACGATGCCCGGGATCTCCGCGAGGCGCGACCGCGGCGCCGTCGTCGGTCCGCGGACGGCACCCAGCAGACCGAGCGTGTAGGGATGCTGCGGTGCCGCGAACAGGTCGCCGACACCAGCCTGCTCGACGGCACGGCCCGCGTACATGACCACGACGCGGTCGGCCACATCGGCCACCACGCCGAGGTCGTGGGTGATCAGCACGACGGCCATGTCGAGACGCCGCCGGAGATCGTCGATGACCCGCAGGATGGCCGCCTGGATCGTGACGTCGAGCGCGGTCGTGGGCTCATCGGCCAGCAGCAGCCGCGGGCTGCACGCGATGGCCATCGCGATGAGCGCCCGCTGGGCCATCCCACCCGACATCTCGTGCGGGTACTGGTCGACGCGCCGTCGGGCGTCGGGGATGCCGACGAGCTCGACCAGCTCGATGGCCCGGTCGCGGGCCGCCGAGCGCGGGACCCGGTCATGGCGCTGGACGACCTCGGCGATCTGGCGCCCGATCGTCATCACCGGGTTGAGCGATGACATCGGCTCCTGGAAGATCGTGCCGATCTCCTTGCCACGGATCTCGCGCATCCGCGCGCCCGACGCCCGGCGCAGGTCCTCGCCCGAGAGCCGCACCTCGCCGGCGGCGATCTCGCCGCCGGCCGGCAGGAGTCCGAGGATCGACATCGCGAGCATCGTCTTGCCACAGCCGGACTCGCCGACCAGCGCCACGATCTCGCCGGGCTCGACCGCGAACGACACGTCGTCGACGGCCTGGACGAAGCGCCCGCCGGGCAGCCGGATCCGGACGGCCACGTTCCGGACGTCGAGGACGGCGGTCATCGATCGAGCCGGGGGTCGAGCACGTCCCGCAAGCCGTCGCCGACGAGGTTGAACGACAGGGTCGTGATCAGGATGGCCAATCCGGGCATGATCCCGAACCAGGGCGCCGTCCCGAGGTAGGGCTGGGCCGCGGTGAGCATCACGCCCCACGACGGCGTCGGCGGCTGGACACCCAGGCCGAGGAACGACAGCGTCGCTTCGGCAAGGATCGCGAAGGGCAGCACGACCGTGGCCTGCACGAGCAGCACGTTCACCGCGTTCGGCAGGATGTGCCGGAAGATCACGCTGCGGTCGGGGGCGCCGTCGGCGATCGCTGCCTGCACGAAGTTCTCCTCGCGCAGCGAGAGCACCTCGCCGCGGGTGATCCGGATGAGCTTGGGCGCCTGGACGATGCCGATCGCGAACGTGGCGTTCATGAGCGACGGTCCGAGGATGGCGGCCAGGCCGACGGCGATGATGAGGAACGGGAACGCCAGGAGCGCGTCGGTGAGGCGCATCACGAGCGTGTCGGCGAGACCCCGGTAGTAGCCGGCCAACAGCCCGATCGGGACCGCCACGAGCACGGCGATGAGCGTCGCCAGCACGCCCGCCTGCATCGACGCCCGCGCGCCCCACATCACGCGCGACAGGATGTCCCGGCCGAGCTCGTCCGTGCCGAACGGGTGGACCCCGGTCGGCGGTGACAGGATCGCCTCGAAGTCGCTGGCCTCGGGCCGATACGGCGCGATGACCGGCGCCAGGATGGCGATGAGGACCATCGAGACCGCGATGACGAGCCCGATGGCGGCCGGCGGCCGCGACAGGAGGCGGCGGGCGACGCCGGGACCCCGGAGGACCGCGGGCGGATCCAGCGCGGTCGACGTCATGCCGCTCGACCGGTCACGCGGACGCGCGGGTTCAGCAGCGAATAGAGCACGTCGACGATGAAGTTGATGAGGATGTACGTCACCGCGCTCACCAGGGCGACCCCCTGGATGACCGGGTAGTCGCGCCGCTGGACGGCCTCGATGATCAGCCGCCCGAAGCCCGGGATGAGGAAGATCGATTCGGTGACGACCGACCCCGAGATCAGCGCGCCGAGCTCGAGCCCGAGGATGGTCACGACCGTGATGAGGCTGTTCCGCAGCGCGTGGTGCAGGACCACCTGCCGCTCCGTCAGACCCTTGGCCCGCGCCGTCCGGACGTAGTCGGAGCCGAGCGACGTGATCATCGCGGAGCGGACCTGGCGGAGGAGCACCGCCCCGAAGCCCAGACCCAGGACGACCGCGGGCAGGACCATGCGTTCGAGATTCGCCAGCGGGTCCTCGGCCAGCGACACGTAGCCGGACGCGGGCAGCACGCCGAGCCCGATCGCGAACGCCAGGATCAGGATCAGCCCGAGCCAGAAGGTCGGGATGGACAGGCCGATGAGGCCGACGCTGCCGGCGAGGTAGTCGACGACCGTCTGCCGTCGGACCGCGGCCAGGATGCCGAGCGGCAGGCCGATCGCGATCGCGACGAGCGCAGCAAGGGCGGCGAGCTCCAAGGTGATCGGGATCCGGCGGACGATCTCCGCGGCTACCGGCTGGCGGGTCCGGATGGACGTGCCGAGGTCGCCCTGCAGTGCGAACGACGCCCAGCGGACGTACTGGACGGGGATGGGTTCGTCGAGCCCGTAGCGGGCCCGGATCGCCGCGTTCGCCTCGGGGTCGCGTCCCTCGCCCGAGATGGCCAGGGCCGGGTCGCCCGGCAGGCTCCGGACGCCGACGAAGACGACGATGGAGGCGAGGAACAAGGCGACGAGCGACTCAACGGCCCGGCGGAGGAGGAACCGGCCCATCGAGTCGCTCGTCCTGGTCGGGCTTGGTCAGCCTCCAGCGAGGTACGCGTGTGCGAGACGAGGCATCCCGTCCACGTACAGGGCATACCCCTGGAGGTCGGTCGTGTGCGCCGAATAGAGCACTTCGTGCTGGAACGTGATGGCGTTGCGTCGCGCCCGGACCTTCTCCTCGATCTGCGCGTAGATGGCCTTGCGAGCCTCCAGCTCGTATTCGGTCCGGGCCTGGTCGAGCAGGGCGTCGATCTCCGCGTCGGTCGCCTTGCCGTAGTTGTCCGCGCCCGTCGAGTGCTGGAACCGGTAGATGTTGGCGTCGGGGTCGACGCGCCCGGACCAGCGCCCGAGCGAGATGTCGAAGTTGCCATCGACCTGGTTCTGCAGGGCCGTTGCGTTGTCGAACGGCGTGAGCTCGACCTCGAAGCCCGCCTCGGCGGTCTGCGTCTGGATCAGCTCGCCGAGCCGGGTGTTGACCGGCGTGGCCTGCATCTGGAAGCGGACCTTGATGGGCGTGCTCACACCCGACTGCGCCACGAGCGCCTTGGCGGCCTCGATGTCGCGGGTCGAGCAGGTCGGTGCGTTGAAGTACGGACTGGCCGGCGTGATCGGGCCACAGCCGGGCTCGTGGAGACCGGTGTAGACGATCTCGTTGATCTGGTCGCGATCGAGCGAGAGCTCGAACGCCTCGCGCAGCTGGTCGTTCGCCAGCGGGTTCTCGACCGTGCCCGGTTCACCGGCGATGCCGCTCGCGTTGGCCACGTTGATGAACAGGCTGGAATAGGCGTTCGAGACCTTCTTGAGCACGACGAACTGCGAATCCCCCTCGAGCGCCGCGACGTCGGTCGTCGCCACGCGATCGACGAGCTGCAGATCGCCCGATCGGAGGTTCGCGGTGCGGACGGTCTCGTCCGCGACGAGCCGGACAGTGACCTTGTCGAGGTAGACGTTGTCGGCGTCGTAGTAGTGCTCGCGACCGCTCGAGGACCGTCCGGTCACCGACGACCCGCTCGACGAACGAGAACGGGCCGACGCAGACCGGGAAGTTCCCGAAGTCGGTCCCGAGCTCGTCGAGCTTGGCCGGCGACATGATCATCCCGGCGCGGTCGCTCAGGGCGCCCGACGACGGCGGCGTCGGGCTTGGACAGCGTCAGTTCCACCGTGCTCGGATCGACGACGGCCGCATCCCGAGATGCTGCTGAGCTCACCGGCCCGACGCAATTCCTCGATCGTGCGGTGGCGCTCGATGCTCTTGCACGACGGCGGCCGCATCGAACGGGGTGCCGTCGTTGAACAAGACGCCCTCGCGCAGCTTGATGGTCATCTTGAGACCGTCGACCGTCGGGCATCTCAGCCGCGAGCTGGGGGATCGAGGCCGCCGGACTCATCGAGGTCGTACAGCTTCTCGCAGGTGTTGATCAGGATCAGCCGCGTCCCGGCCGTGCCGGAGAACGTCGGGTCGAGGGTGTCGGCGTCCTCGAATGCCGAGATCGTCACCTCGCCACCCCGCGTCGGTACCGGATGCGTCGGCGGAGGCGGCCGCGGAGCCCGTCGGACCGGCCGACGCGACGCTGCCACCGGGCGACGCCTGGGGCGCCGCTCCACCACATGCCGCGACGATGAGCACGACGACGAACGCGAGGCCGCGATGCCTCTGGGTCACCGTGACACCTCCTCCAGTGCAACCGATTGCACCCTGCAACCGATTGCACGATAGCACCGGCTGTCAACGGTCCGCGAGGGTCAGCCGATCTCCGCCAGGGCGCGTCGCACGGGGCCGGCCATCGCCTCGAGGGTGACCCGGTCGAAGGGCGCCGGCCAGTCGAACATCGCGGCGCTCAGGCCCGCCTCGCGATATCGGCGCAGCTCCTCGACAACGGCCTCGACCGGGCCGACGAACGGCGAGCCGGAGGCCATCCGGAGGGCATCGTCGTAGGGCATCGCCTGCTGCTGCAGGATCCCGGTGAGGACCTCGATCGCCTCGTCCCGGGTGGGCCGGATGCATGGCGCGGCGAGGCCGGCGGTCCGTTCGATGGCGGCCGGGTCGCGGCCGACGGCGCGGCAGTGCTCGTCGAGGATGCCGTTCCGGCGCCGGAACGCCTCCGGGTCGTCCTGGTCCGCATTCCAGATATCGGCATACTCGGCCACGATGCGGAGCGTGCGCTTCTCGCCGCTGCCGCCGATCGCGATCGGCAGGCGCGTCTTGCACCGGCGGCGGATCGTTCCGTGCGTCCGAGGCACTGAACCACGCGCCGTCGTGCGGACACCGATCGATCCGTCGAGCAGGCCGCGGCTGATGGCCGCCGCATCCGCCGAGCCGATCGAGGCGACGGCCGACCGGCGGGAACGTGTAGCCGAAGGCGTCGTGCTCCCGTTCGAACCAGCCGGCGCCCAGACCGAGCACCGCCCGCCCGTCCGTCGCGTGGTCGAGCGCCGTCACCATCTTCACGAGCAGGCCCGGGTTGCGATAGGCGCCACCCGACACGAGACAGCCCATCCGTGCCTGGCGGGTGATCCCAGCCCAGCCGAACAGGATCGACCAGCCCTCGAATACCGGGCCGTCGAGCTGCCCCAGCGCGCCCACGCCGCCGGCGGCCTGCGGCAAGAGGTGGTCGTTGCTCCACAGCTCATCGAAGCCGAGCTCGTCGATCTCGCGGCCGATGGCCATGAGCTCGGACCAGCTGACGTACTGGCTCCACACCTGGAACCCGAGGCGGAGCCTGCCGGTCGGCCATCGCTAGCCCGTCCCGACCAGCTCGGCGGCGCCACTCCGGGCAGACCGTTCGGCCGCCTCGAGCACGCGCAGGCCGCGCACCGAATCGGCGGGATCGACCGGCCGTTCGGCGATGCCGCGGACCGCGTCGCGAAGCCGCTCGTAGTAGCCCCGGTAGTCGCCGCGCATCGTCGGCACGACCGTCTCGAACCGGCGCTGGTGCGGATGCTCCCCCACCGCTCGGCGGGTTCTTCGCCGAAGCCCGCGTCGCCCGGGCGCAGCCCATCGAGGAGCTGTTGCTCCTGCGGGTCGAGGTCATCCTTGATGTACTCGCCGTCGAGGCCGCGGATGCGCAGGCGCGGCCCCGTTCGGGCGGCGATCAGGGAGGTCCACAGCCGCGAGCGCACGCCGTGGGCGTGATCGATCGCGACGAAGGCCGAGTCCTCGACCAGACTGCCCGGTCGTCGGCTGTCGATCTGGGCGAAGACGCGGACCGCGTCTCCGAACAGGAGCAGGCTCTGATCGACGAGGTGCGCTCCGAGGTCCCGGTGTGGGCCGCCCGCCTCCTCGGCCGTCTCACGCCATTCGGGGCCGACCACGCTCCAGCGCTCGAACCGGGCCTCGAGGCTGTCGATCGTGCCGAGCACACCATCGCCGATCAGCGACATGGCGGTCTGGAAGTCGCCGTCCCAGCGCCGGTTCTGGTAGACGGACAGGATCCGCCCGGACCGATCGCCGGCCTCGACGAGCGCTTCGGCCTCGGGCACGGTCATCGCGATCGGCTTGTCGACGACGACGTGCCGCCCGGCGGCGAGGGCCTGCGTCGCGATCGGCGCGTGCGAGCGGTTCGGGCGTGACGACGACGACGACCTCGACGTCCGGGTGCTCGATGAGCGCCTCGACCGACCCGACGACGGCGGCGTCGGGGCGCTCGCTCGCCGCCTGCGCGCTGCGCTCGAGATCGGACGTCGCGATGGCCCGGATGCGCAGTCCGTCGACGCCGTCGATGTACGGGGCGTGGAACAGCCGTCCGGCGAGCCCGTACCCGACCATGCCGACGCCGATCTCGGACGAGGAGGCCATCCGCCTGGTCAGCCGCCCAGGTGCGGGCCGGCCACGTCGCGGAAGCGCTCGGCGACGGCGCGTGCCGCGGCGGCGTCGTCACGCATGCGCAGGCCGAACGGGGCGAGGTTGGCGTCGGACACGCCGATGCCGATGCTCATCGAGCGCGCCAGCAGCGCGTCGGTCTTCGGCAGCGTCCCGGCGCGGTAGTCCGTCTGCGCCATGGCCGTAGCACGAGCAATCGAACGGGCAGCCGCGGCCGCTGACGGTCCGCCGCTGGAGCGAGGTGCTCCATGTTCGAGTACACGTGCCAGCCGGACGCGGCCAGGGTGATCGAGCCGAGCTCCGTGGCGACCGCCTCGGCGATCTCGGCCGACGGGAACGTCACGACCAGGTGCGTGGCCAGGTCGCCTTCGGGGTCGACGATCGCGCGGAAGCCGATGCCCGGGCAGGTCCTCGATCGCCGACTTCACGATCTGCTTGTTCTCACGCAGGTGCGTCCGGATCATGTCGAGCTTGCGGACCTGCGCCAGCAGGACGGCCCCGGACAGCTCGGTCATCCGGAAGTTGAGGCCGAGGAACGGGCGCTCCGCGTACTTCGAGCCGAGCCGGTTCGGGGCGTGGCCCTGGTCGTGGATGGCGAACAACCGGCCGTAGAGGTCCTCGTCGTCGGTGACGATCATCCCGCCGTCGCCGCAGGTGATCGTCTTGTATTCGTTGAAGCTGTACACACCGGTCGAGCCGATCCCGCCGACGCCCTGTCCCTGGTAGGTCGCGCCGAAGGCCTGGGCGCAGTCCTCGATGAGGGCGATGCCGTGCCGGTCGGCGACATCCTTGATCTCGTCGAGCCGTGCCGGGGCACCGAGCATGTGGACGACGATGATCGCCTTGGTCCGCGGCGTGATCCGGGCCTCGACGTCGACCGGGTCGAGGTTGAACGAGTCGTCGACCTCGGCCAGGACCGGCAGCCCGCGGGCGTACACGATCGCCGAGATCGAGGCGACGAACGTGAAGCCCGGCACGATGACCTCGTCGCCCGGCCCGACCCCGAGCCCCATCAGCGACACGAGCAGCCCGCTCGAGCCGCCGCCACTGAGGCCAAGCCCGAACCGGACACCGGCGAGCGCCGCGATCTGCTGCTCCACCTGGAGAACCTTGGCCCCGAAGGCGGGGTCGTCCTCGCGGCCGTACCGGCTGAGCGATCGGTTGGTGAGGACCTGCATGACCTCGGCGATCTCGTCTTCGCCGATCAGCTCGATGCCGGGTCCGGGCATGCCGGCACTCCCTTCGCTACAGCGCACCATGTGCAACCGATTGCACAGCACCCTACCAGCACGATAATCTGACCGTCAACATCGAAGCTGACGAGACGACCGGAGGCTGACAGCACGTGAGCGATCTCCTCGAACGAGTGGCGGGCGCGCCGATCACGTGGGGCGTTGACGGGTCCCCCGGCTGGGGCTACCTGATGGACCGGGACCGGGTGATGCGCGAGATGGTCGAGTCCGGCCTGTCCGCGACCGAGCTCGGACCCGACGGCTACCTGCCGACCGATCCCGTGGAGCTCGGTGAGTACCTGTCCACGTTCGACCTGAGCATCGTCGGCGGGTTCGTGCCGGCCCTGCTCTACCGGCCCGACCGGATCGACGAGGTCCTCGAGTACGTCCGGCGCGCCGCCGCGCAGCTGGCCGCGACCGGCTCGGAGGTGCTCGTCCTCGGGCCGTCGGCGGCGCACCCCGGCTACGACACGCCGGTCGACATGGACGCCGACGACTGGACGGCGTTCCTGGCCAACCTCCGCCGGCTCGAGGCGCTCGTCAGCGACGCGGGGCTGCAGACCGCGCTCCACCCCCATTGGGGCCTGGCCATCGCCACCGGGGCCGATATCGACCACCTGCTCGATGCGTCCGACGTCGGGCTATGCGTCGACACGGGCCACATCTACCTGGCGGGCACGGATCCCGTCGACATCGTGCGCGCGGCGCGCGGACGCGTCCTCCACGTCCATCTCAAGGACGTCGATCCGGCGCGCGCGGAGCGCGTCCGGTCGGGCGAGGTCCCCTTCCGCGAGTCGGTCATCGACGGCCTATTCGTGCCGCTCGGCGAGGGCGCCGTGGATATCGCCGGGGTCATCAAGGTGCTCGAGGACGACGGCTACCGGGGCTGGTACGTGCTGGAGCAGGACGTGTCGCTGACCGAAGCGCCGCCCGAGGGCAGCGGCCCCAAGGCCGACGCGGTCGACAGCGTCGCCTACCTGCGCGGGCTGGTCGGCGGGCCTGCGTGAGCCCACGAGGGTCGAGCGTGCCGGCAGCCACGCGCGTCGTACCCGCCGCCGCCCAGCTCGGCGAGTGCCCGATCTGGAGTCCCGCGGACGGCCACCTCTACTGGGTCGACATCGACGGGCGGGCCGTCCACCGTTTTGATCCCGCCAGCGGTCTGGACGAGGCGCGATCGGCACCCGGGCGTCCCGGCGCGCTGGCCCTCACCCCGACACCGGGCCGGCTCCTCGTCGCGATCGAGGGACGTCTCGCGTTCCTCGACTGGCCGACCGGGGCGTGGCGCGACTGGATCCACCTCGAGCCGGAGGGGACGGGCAACCGCCTCAACGACGGGCGGTGCGACCCGGTCGGGCGGTTCTGGATCGGCTCGATGTTCGCGCCCGCGTCGGCGAATCGCTTCAGCGGCATGCTCCACCGGGTCGAGCGCGACGGGACGGCGACGACGGTCAGGACGGGCATCGGCGTCTCGAACGGGACGGCCTTCGCGCCGGACGGGCGGACGATGTACTTCGCCGATACCTCCCTCGACACCGTGTGGGCCTACGACTACGACCCGGACACCGGGACGGCCAGCGAGGAACGGGTCTTCCTCGACTTCGCGACCCTGCCGGGGCGACCGGACGGGGCGGCCGTCGACGAGGACGGCTGCTATTGGATCGCCTGCGTGTTCGGGTCGGCCGTGCTGCGGATCACGCCGCATGGCAGGATCGACCGGCGCGTGGATCTGCCCGTGACGAAGCCGACGATGCCGGCCTTCGGCGGTGCGGATCGAGCGACGCTCTTCATCACGACGATCGGCGGCGGCGGTTCGCACGACGTCGATCCGGGCGAGCCCGAGGCCGGTGGCCTGTTCGCCATCGAGACCGGCACGCGCGGACTTCCCGAACCGGTGTTCGAGGGCGGCCCGGACGTGTGGGCGGCGTGACGCAAGTGGCACTCCCGCTCATCTGGTTCGAGCGACCGGTGCTGTCCGCGCTCGCCCCGGCGGTCACCGCGCGCTGCGCGGTCCTCGGCCCGGGCACGGCCCACGACCGGTTCGCCGGCGTCGAGGCGGCCGTCGCCGCGGTCGCCGGGTCGGCGCCGTACGACGCCGCGTTCCTGGATCGCGCGCCGCGGCTCCGTGTCATCGCCCGGACCGGCATCGGCTACGACGGCGTCGACGTCGAGGCGGCGACCGCGCGCGGCGTCGCGGTCTGCAACGCCCCGGATGGCCCCACGGTCTCGACCGCCGAGCACGCGATCACGCTGATGCTGATGATCGCCAAGCGCGTAGGCCCGTCCGCGGCCGCGCTGCGAACGGGGACATCGATCGGCTACTTCAGCCGCCACGATGGCATCGAGCTCGACGGCAAGATCCTCGGCCTGATCGGCTTCGGGCGGATCGCCCGCCGGGTCGCCCGGATCGCCGCCGGCATCGGCATGCGGATCGTGGTGTTCGATCCGTTCCTCCCGGCGTCCGCCGTCCCATCGCGCATCCGACGGGCCGACACGCTCGAGGCGCTCCTGCGCGACGCCGATGTCGTGTCCGTCCATGTCCCCCTCACGGCGGAGTCCCGGGGCATGTTCGGGGCGACCGCGTTCGCCGCGATGAAGCCGGGCGCCGTGTTCGTCAACACGGCCCGTGGTGGCCTGGTCGACGACGCGGCCCTGCTCGCGGCCCTCGATTCGGGGCGCCTGTTCGGGGCCGGCCTGGACGTGACGGCGCCGGAGCCGCTGCCGGCCGACCACCCGCTCCTCCATCGGGACGACGTGATCGTGACGCCGCACGTCGCATCGGCCACGGCCGAGGGCAAGCTGCGCATGTTCCGCATCGCCTTTGAACAGGCGATGGCGGTCGTCGAGGGCCGGCGGCCCGAGCATCTGGTCAACCCCGAGGTGTGGGAACGCGTCGCGTCGGCGACTTTCGCAGAGGTGGGCACGTGACGGAGATCGGCATCGGTGTGGTCGGGTTCGGCTGGATGGGCCAGGCGCACACGCGGGCGTACCGCGACATCCCGGTCTACTTCCAGGACGCGGACATCCGACCCCGACTGGCTGCCGTGGCCGACAACAATCCGGCCGCGCTCGAGCTGGCCCGCGACAGCTTCGGCTTCGCCACGGCGATGACCGACTGGCGCGAGCTGATCGCCCGGGACGATGTCGACGTGGTCGACGTGACGGCTCCGAACGCCCTCCACCGCGAGATCGTCGAGGCGGCCGCCGCCGCCGGCAAGCACATCGCGTGCGAGAAGCCGGTCGGCATCGATCCGGACGCGACGGCCGCCATCGAGCTCGCCGGTCGGCGCGCCGGCGTGGTCACGGGCTGCGGCTACAACTACCGCTGGGCGCCCCTCGTCCAGTACACCCGCCAGCTCATCGACGAGGGACGGCTCGGCGAGCTCACCCACTACCGCGGGCGGTTCTTCTCGATGTACGGCCGCGACCGGCTCGGGCTGCTGTCGTGGCGCTTCCTCCAGGAGGAGGCCGGCTACGGCGTGCTGAGCGACCTGATGTCCCATGCCATCGACATGGCCCAGTTCCTGTGCGGCCCGATCCGCCGGGTCGTCGCGGTCAAGGAGACCTTCGTCAAGGAGCGCCCGCTGCCGGTCCCCGGTGGCGGCACCCACTACGCCCGCGGCACGCCCGGCGATCCGACCGGGGCCGTCACGAACGAGGACTACGCCGGGGCGCTGGTCGAATTCGAGAGCGGGGCGCGGGGGACCCTCGAGAGCGATCGGTCGATCGTCGGACCGCAGAGCTCGATGGCGTTCGAGCTCAACGGCTCGAAGGGCGCCGCATCATGGGACCACGAGAGCCTCAACCGGCTGCGCCTGTACCTCCCCGAGGAGCAGCCTACCGACGGGTTCATCGACGTCCTCGCCGGCGACGCGTTCCCCAACCAGGGACCGATCGTGCCCGGCGGCGGGAACTCGCTCGGCTACGAGGACCTCAAGCTGATCGAGGCGTTGGCGTTCCTCAAGTCCGTGGCCGCGGGGCGTCCCCACAGCCCGAGCTTCACCGATGCGCTCCAGAACGCCTCGGTCGCCGCGGCGATGATCCGGTCGTGGTCGTCCGAGCGGTGGGAGGACGTCGTGAGCCTCCGGCTGGACTGAGCGAGGACGGGATGCTGCAGAACGCGACCAAGGCGAAACTGGCCGACGGGCAGGCGGTCTTCGGCTGCTTCGTGCGGACCGCGGAACCGTCGCTGATCGAGTACGTGGCGCTGCTCGGCTGGGACTTCCTCGTGCTCGACGGCGAGCACGGGACCCTGCTGCCGAACCAGGTCGAGGACCTCTGCCGGGCCATCGAGCCGCGCGGCGTGACGCCGATGGTCCGGGCGACGACCAACGATCCGCCGACGATCCTGCGCTACCTCGACACCGGCGCCCAGGGCGTCCACGTCCCTGGGTCAACAGCGCGGCCGAGGCGGAGCGGGCGGTGCAGTCGCGTGAAGTACTCGCCCCGGCGGCATCCGCGGGCCTGGCCGGCAGCCGGGCGTCGGAATGGGGGCTGCGCGAGCCGCTGAGCGACTTCGTCGAGCGCTCGAACCGCGAAACCCTCGTCGTCATCCAGATCGAGACCCAGGCCGCGGTCGACGCCATCGACGACTACCTGGCGATCGACGGCGTGGATGTCCTGTTCCTCGGACCGACCGACCTCTCGCAGTCCCTCGGCCACCCCGGCGATCTCAACCACCCCGACGTGCTGGCCGCGCTCGACCACGTCGCGGCGGCGGTCGTGGGGTCGGACAAGGTCCTCGGGATCTACGCCGGCACCGCCGAGATGACGCGCGAATGGCTCGACCGCGGCGCCCGCTATTTCACGACGTCCCTGGAGCCCTTCCTGCGCGATGGGATGCGGGCCCACCTGGAGCACGTGCGAGGATGACCACGCCATGAAGACCATCCGGCTCACCACGGCCCAGGCGATCGTGCGCTGGCTGCTCGCCCAGCGGACCAGGGTCGACGGCGAGGAGGTGCCGATCTTCGCCGGCGTCTTCGCGATCTTCGGCCACGGCAACGTGACGTCCCTCGGCGAAGCGCTCGAGCCCGTCCAGGACGAGCTCCCGACCTATCGCGGCCACAACGAGCAGTCGATGGCGCTGGCGGCCGTCGCCTACGCCAAGGCGATGCGCGGCCGGCGGATCATGATCGCGACGTCGTCGATCGGGCCCGGCTCCACGAACATGGTGACCGCGGCGGCCGTCGCCCACGCCAACCGGCTGCCGCGTCCTGCTGCTGTCCGGCGACACGTTCCAGCACCGCATCGTCGACCCGGTCCTCCAGCAGGTCGAGGACTTCGGCGACCCGACGATCACGGTGACCGACACGTTCAAGCCGGTGAGCCGCTACTGGGACCGCATCACGAAGCCGGCGCAGATCGTCCGCTCGCTGCCGCAGGCGCTCGCAGTGATGCTCGACCCGGCGACGCGCGGCCCGGCGTTCATCGCCCTCCCCCAGGACGTCCAGGCCGAGGCCTACGACTTCCCGGCGCGGTTCTTCGAGCCGAAGGTCCACTACATCCGCCGGCCGGGTCCCGATCCTGCGTGACGTCGCCGCGGCGGCGACGCTGATCCAGGGCGCCAAGCGGCCGCTCATCATCGCCGGCGGCGGGGTCCACTACTCGGGCGCCGTCGACGACGCTGCGCGGCCTTCGCGGAGCGCCATGCCATCCCGGTCGTCGAGACGGTGGCCGGCAAGTCGACCTTGACCCACGACCACCCGAACTACGCCGGCCCGCTCGGCGTGACCGGGTCGCGCGCGGCCAACGCCGTCGCGGAGGAGGCCGATGTCGTGCTGGCGGTCGGTACCCGGCTGCAGGACTTCACGACCGGCTCGTGGTCGGTGTTCAAGGATCCGGACGTGCGGTTCGTGGCGATCAATACGCGCATCGTGGGATGCCCACAAGCAGGGTGCCCGGCCGGTCGTCGGCGACGCCAAGGTGGCGCTCGAGGCGATCGGCGTCGGCCCTCGGCGCCTATGCCGCCCCGGCCGAGTGGCTGGCCGCGGCCGACGAGCGCATCGCCGAGTGGCACGCCTACCTCGATTCGTGGTCCGGGCGGAACGCACGACGGACCGCCCGCCTACGCCGAGGTGATCCAGGCGATCAACGCCGCGGCCGACCCGGACGACTACATCCTGTCGGCGGCCGGCGGCCTGCCCGGCGAGCTCACCATGGGCTGGCGCTCGCAAGTCGGTCGGCGTCGTTCGACTCCGAGTACGGCTACTCGACGATGGGCTACGAGATCGCCGGGGCCTGGGGGGCGCGCCTCGCCCGGCCGACCGGGCGACGTCATCGCCTGGGTCGGCGACGGCTCGTACCTGATGATGAACTCGGACATCTACTCGACGGTGATGACCGGGCAGAAGGTGATCTTCATCGTCTGCGACAACGGCGGCTTCGCCGTCATCAACCGGCTGCAGGTCAACACGGGCGGCGCCGAGTTCAACAACCTGCTCCGCACGACGAACCACGAGACGCTACCTCCAGGTCGACTTCGTCAAGCACGCCGAGGCGATGGGGGCGATCGCCGAACGGGTCGAGGGCATCGACGACCTCGGCGGCCGCGTTCGCGCGCGCCAAGGCCGCCGATCGGATCGTACGTGATCGTCATCCCGGTCGACCAGTACACGTGGACCGAGGGCGGCGCCTGGTGGGAGGTCGGGGTGCCCGAGGTCAGCGAGCGACAGGCGGTCCGTGCGGCGCGCGAGGACTGGGCGGAAAACAAGCGGCAGCCAGCGCGTCGGGGTCTGACCGCGATGGGCGAATTCGATGGCCGGGTGGTCGTCATCACCGGTGCCGCCTCGTTCGTCGGCGAGGCGATCGCCGCCATCCTGGTCGATGCCGGGGCGCAGCGTGGTCCTCGCCGACCGCGACGAGGAACACGGGGCGCCCGTGGCGGCCCGCCTCGGGAACGCCGCGCGCTTCGTCCGGACCGATGTCGCCCAGGACGCCGACCTCGATCGGCTGATCGCGACCGCCATCGACGCATTCGGTCGGCTCGACGGCGTCGTCGGGGCCGCGGCGAACTTCGACGATGAGCGACTCGACAGCGACCGCGGCCTGTGGGACCGCGTGCTCGATGCCAACGTCGCCTCGGCCGCGATGCTGACGACCAAGGCAGCGGCGGTCATGGCGCCGGGTGGCGCCATCGTCCACGTCGCCTCGATCAGCGGGCACGTGTCGCAACCGGCGCGCGTCGTCTACAACGTGTCCAAGGCGGCCCTGCTCATGCTCGTCAAGAGTTCCGGGCATCACCTCGCTCCGCGTCGGATCCGCGTCAACGCGGTGTCGCCGGGCTGGATGTGGAGCCGCAACATCGAGCGCCGGTACGGCACGCGCGAACGGGCCGATGCGCTCGCCGCCGAGTTCCAGCCGCTCGGCCGGATGGCCGATCCCGAGGAGATCGCCCAGGCGGTCGTCTTCCTGCTGTCCGAGCGTGCCTCGTTCGTGACGGGCGCCGAGCTGCTCGTCGACGGTGGCTACTCGACGATGGGTCCCGAGGCGCTCGGGCAGGCCTTCGAGAAGATCCGCACGATCGAGTAGGCGGGGCGCGGCGCGGCCTCAGCCCGCGCTGCGCTCGCGGGCGAGGTCGTCGAGGGTGGCCCGGCTGGCCGCCAGCGCGGCCGCCAGGCGCCGGCGCTCGGCCGGTGAGCGGACCGTCGCGATCGTCTCGATCCAGGTGCGCGCACCGTCGATGATCGTGCCGATCGCGGCCGCGTCATCCGGTGCGAACGGCGGCCGGTCGGCGACCTCGAGATAGACCGGTGAGCTGTGGGCGCCCATGCTCGTGGCGAACCCGGAGTGGATCTGCTCCTGGCTCGTGACCCGGGCGGCCAGCCAACCGCTGCTCGTCACGGTCACCCGCTCGCTCAGCGTCAGGTGCTCCACGCCGCCGCCAGTGGCGCTCGCGGCACGACGCGTCCGTCCTGCACCAGCTCGATGCCGTCGATGGTCGGCTGGGCCGCCGAGGCGGAGACGCTGACCTCGACGGCCCCGCCGCCGCGGTCCATGCGGATGACATCGCCGGGCTCGTGCCCGTCGACCCGGACGTCGACGAAGGCGCCCGACGACACGTACGTCCGACCGGAACGCACCGCCGCGGTCCAGCCGTCGAACGGAGACCGGCGTCCCGGGGTCGAGACGGGCGTACGTCCGGATCGCCCCGAGCGGGATCTCGGCCGACATCTTGTCCGTCCCGCCGACGATCGGCAGCCGGTATCCGCAATTGAGGTAGCGATACCACTCGCGGATCGACGGGCCGTCGATCCCCGGTGTCAGGGCCTGCATCTCGACGGCGTCGATGCGGCCCGACACGATGTCCGCCGCGATCTCGGCGTATGGCAGCGGGAAGTGGACAGCCACGGCAAGGCCGCCCTGGGCCCGCGCGGCATCCGCCCAGTCGGCGATCAGCCAGCTCAGCGGCTCGCCCAGGCGGGCCTCTGGCGCGCCGGCGCTGGCCATCGGCAGGACGGCGTCGGCGGCCCCGAGCAGGCCGATGTGGCCGAGCATGTTCTGGCGGTTCTCGCTGCCCATCACCACCATGTGCTGGCCGGACGGATCGGCGACGACCTTGACGGGCAGGTCGGCGATGCTCGTGTGGTGGTCGCCCCACTGCGTCGCGAGGAGGTTCGCGATGGCGACGCCCTCGGCGCGGGCCTGGAGCAACGCCGATGTGGGCGAGATGAAGTGGACGTGGCAGTCGACGGCGATCCAATCCGGCCCCGGGCCGTCGACCGGTTCGAGGGCGAGGACCAGTGGCGCGTCGTCGTCGACCGGACCGACCGACCGGCGGAGGGGTCGATAGCCGAACCCGCGCACGACCTCGACCGTGACGTCGCCCAGGGGGAGGTCGATCGGGAATCGCCCGGGCACGTACGCGTAGGTTTCACCGCCCAGACCGCAGGTCGGCGCCGCTGTCCTCGTTGAGCCCGACGTTGATCTCGTCGCGATGACCGAGCGGCGGGAGGTAGCGGCCATCCGCGGCCCGGAACCGGACGCGGGCAGCCATCGGCGCACCGCTGACCGCGTCGACCACCTCCACGGCGATCCGGCGCATGGGCGTCGGGAGGCTCTCGATGGAGACGGCGCCGAACTGCTGTCGCCCACCGCCCTCGGGCGGCAGGGCGGCCGCCGATACGTGGTCCCCTCCGACCGCGATCGAGGCGTCGGCTGCGACCGCGAGGTCGACGTCGAGCGCGGTCGACGGCTCGGCCTCGACACGCGGCGTCCCCCACCCGGCGATCCGCGGCGTCGCCCCGGCGTCGGGGGGGATCGACGCCGGGGCGGGCCGCGTGCGGAATACCTGTCCGAGATCGACGGCGACGGGGGCGCCCGTCGGGCCATCGATGCGCAGGGTGCGTCGCGGTTCGAGCGCCAGCGGCGGTGCCGTCCCGTCGAAGGCGGTCACGGCGGCGATGACGATGCCGCCACCGGCGTCGAGCGGCGCGAGCGGCTCGAGGCGGAGCCGGGCGAGGTCGGCCGGGCCGTCCGGCACGGTGATCGTGTAGAGCCACAGGGCGATGTCGCCGGTCGGGCTCGGCACCGAATCGGCCACGCCGGTCTGGGCCGGTCCCCAGCTTCCGGGCAGGATCCCGAGCAGCCCGGCGTGACCGGGCGCGGCGTAGCCGCCGGGTTCCGCGGCCGGGTACGGGCCGCGCCAGTCGAGCGGGGTATCGACCAGATGGGGCACGGCGGCGAATGCGCCCTGTCCCCAGCCGACGATGCCGTCATTGACCTCGAAGCGCCGGCGGATGACGTGTCCGACCACTCCCCCCGACGCCAGCTCGAGCTCGTACCGGGCGAGCGGCTGACCAGCCGGTGTGACCCAGCCGATCGGCAGGTCCCCCGGGCGTCCCTCCACGGGATCCCGCCAGGCGTCGCAGAACTGGGCGATGACGATGTGGCTCGCCCGGCCGGCCGAGCGCAGGTCCAACACGACCTCGCGGTCGAGGATCAGCCACCGCCGGTCGACGTCGGCACCGGCGAATCCGAACGGCAGTCCGCGGAACACGGCCGGACCGGCAGGCAGGCGGCCGACCGCCGCGGTGTACGCCGGGTGGAGGCGCGCAGCGAGCTCCGCATCGCTCGCATTACGAATGCCCTGGAGGTCGATCGCCGTCGCCAGCTCGGTCGCCGGCGGGCTCACGCGCACGGTCTCATCGACGACGGCCTGCGGGTCCACGTTGTCGGCCTTGGCACCCGCCTCTACCCTCCGAAATGACGTGCGTTGACCCTGTAGCGACGGTATGCTAGCGTCCGCGCAACCGATTGCACAAGTCACCGGATGCATCGCGGAAGCGGAGGGGCATCGGTTCTATTGGTGTTTGTGCTACGCCGTCCGGCGACCAGCCGAGAGCGGATCTGATGAACGTCCCCATGCCCCACCGGGCCGGTTAGCCGGGCCGGATGCGTCGACCCCCCGAACGACGGGTCGTCCTGGCCGATGTCGCCCGGAGTGCCGGGACGTCCGAGGCCACGGCGTCGCGCGCGCTGAAGGACGATCCGAGGATCGGCGAGGCGACGCGGGCGTCCGTCCGGGCCGCCGCCCTCAAGCTGGGATATGTCCCCAATGCGGCTGCGCGCAGCCTGCGGGCGAAGCGGACGCATATCCTCGGGCTCCTGCTCGACGACCTGGCCGACCCGGTCCACGGCAAGGTCGCGGCCGGCTTCGAGGAAGCGGCCGCCGGCAAGGGCTATGCGGTCTTCATCATGACCGGCCTGCACGACCCAGATCGCGAACAGCGCGCCCTGACGGCGTTCGTCGAGCACCGTGCCGATGGCATCGCGGTCGCGTCCTGCGTCAGCGAGCCTGCCGCGGTCCACGCCCTCGCCCCTGCCGATCGGGTCGTCTTCGTCCAGCCCGATTATCCGAGCCTGGCGACCGGCAACGAGCCGCCGGCTCGCGGCGTGGTTCGGACCGACGATGCGGGCGGCGTCGTGGCCACGATCCGCCACGTCGTCGAGCGAGGCTACGAGCGGATCGCCTATGTCGGCCCGGGCATCGGCGCCTCGGGCACGCTCCGGCGGGCGACAGCTGAGTCGACCTTGAAGGAGCTGTCCCGCGCGCCGATGCGATTCATCGACGTTGGCGCCGACGGCTGGCGCGACGCGTCTACGCCGGCTGAGATCCTCGCGGCCGATCTCCCCGAGGTCGTCATCTGCTACGACGACAAGCTGGCCCTGACGTTGCTCGACGCGCTCCGCTCGATCGGCATCCGCGTGCCCGAGGACATGGCCCTGGTCGGCTTCGATGGCATCCCCGCCGCGCGCCAATCGGCACCTCGGCTGACGACGGTCGACGTCCCCTCGGTCGACGTCGGGCGACACGCGGTCGAGATGCTCGTGGCGTCGATCCGCGACGGCGCGATGCCCGTGTCGGAGACCCTGCCTGTCCGTCTCATCGTCGGCGACAGCACGCCGCCGCAGCCCGCTTCGAGGGCTCGCCCTGGGCGTCCTCCCGTCATGGCGGCCGCCGGCCGTGGGATCAAGGCATGACCGAGTCGCAGAACGCGCCGGCGATCGAGCTCATCGACGTCACCAAGCGCTACGGCGAGGCCGTGGCGCTCGACGGGATCTCGCTCCGCATCGATTCGGGCGAGTTCTTCTGCCTGCTCGGTCCATCCGGCTGCGGCAAGACGACCACGCTCAACCTGATCGGAGGCTTCATCCCGCTGACATCCGGCGAGCTCCGGATCGAGGGCCGGCGGGTGACGGACCTGCCACCCCACAAGCGCAACGTCAATACCGTCTTTCAGAACTACGCGCTCTTCCCGCACATGTCCGTCGCCGACAACGTCGCCTTCGGTCTGCGGATGGAGGGCATGTCGGACCGCGAGATCGAGGAGCGCGTGACCGAGTATCTCGAGCTGGTCGGCCTGGCCGCCTACCACGATCGCTATCCGGGGCAGCTCTCGGGAGGCCAGGCGCAGCGCGTCGCGCTCGCCCGGGCCCTCGCCAAGCGACCGGCCGTGCTCCTCCTCGACGAGCCCCTCGGGGCACTCGACCTCAAGCTGCGCAAGCAGATGCAGGTGGAGCTGTCGCGCATCCATCGCCAGGTCGGGACGACCTTCGTGTTCGTGACCCACGACCAGGAGGAGGCCCTGTCGATGTCGACCCGGATCGCGGTCATGGCCAACGGGCGTGTCCGCCAGATCGGTTCGCCGCGCGAGATCTACCAGGGTCCGGCCGATCGCTTCGTCGCCGACTTCATCGGCGAATCCAATTTTCTCGAGGGCCGCCTGGACGCCGGGGGCGACGGCTCCGGATTCCAGCTCAGCGACGGGACCGTCGTGCCAGCGTCAGCGCGGGCCGGCGCCTCGCGGAACGGCCACGTCGCGCTGATGGTCCGGCCCGAATCGGTCGGTGTCGGTCGGCAGGCGCCGACCGGTCCGGCACCGACGGTCGCCATCCGCGGCCGGGCGACCAACATCGCATTCATGGGCAACCACACCAGGATCACGGTCCAGACCGACGCCGGGATCCTCGTCGCGCTTCGGTTCCATAGCGAGTCGGACGAACACGCTGTCGAGGAGGAGATGCTGGATCGAGAGGTGCACGTTTGGTGGGATCCGCGTGAGTCAACGGTCGTCACGGCCGGCGATCAGCCCGGATCGGACGAAGAGTCTGGAGGAGGTCCTGAGGGATGAACGAGATCGACTACCGCCTGTCACGCCGCCGCTTCCTGCAAGCCACGACCGCCGTCGGCGCCGCCGTCTCACTGGGCGGGATCACCGCCGCGTGCAGTGCGATCGGGGGCCAGCAAGGCGGGACCATCAACTGGATGACCTGGGGCGACCACTACATCGATACCCAGCTCAAGGCCATCGAGGCGTCCGACAAGATCGTTCCGCAGATCAGCGAGCTGTCGGGCAATGCCGAAGGCTATGCCAAGCTCAAGGAGGTCAAGGGCGAGCTCGACATGATCTCGGGCGACGCCCTGTGGCTGCCGGATGCCTACAACAAGGACGGCCTGATCGAGCGCGTTCGACATCAACAGCCTGAAGGTGTCCGCGGAGCTCTATCCGTTCGCGCGCGAGTTCGACATCTGGACGACGCCCGAGGGCTATCTCGGGTATCCCTTCGGCTGGTCGCCGATCAGCATCTACTACAACGTCGCCGAGGTCATCGCCGGCGCCGGACTCGTGGGCCGTGCTCCTCGATCCCAAGTACAAGGGCCGGATCGTCATCGAGAACCAGCCCGAGGAGATCGTCGCCTACATGGGCAAGGCGTCCGGTGTCGAGGACGTCTACAACATGACCGACGAGCAGCTGGCGACCGTCAAGGGGCTGCTCGAGCAACTCAAGCCGAACATCCTCAAGTTCGCCCAGCAGGCGACCGACAGCGTCAACTCGATGACCAGCGGCGAGGCCTGGCTCATCACCGGCAACCTCGGCAACGAGGACCGGGTCAAGGACGCCGGCGGGCCTGAGATCAAGGGCTTCATCCCGAAGGAAGGCACCGTCGGCTGGATGGACTCCGAGATGATCGTCAAGGAGGGCAAGAACAAGGCCCTGATCATGCCGTTCCTTGAGAAGGCCCATGTCGCGGCCAACATCGCCGAGAACTTCATCACCCACGGCCGGCCGCTGTTCAACGAGGCGGCCTACAAGATCCTCGTCGACCAGGGTCACAAGGACCGGGCTGACCGGTACCTGTACAACCAGTCGGAAGACACGCTCGCCAAGACGACGTTGAAGGGCCCCGGGACATCGACCGAGAAGTCGATCCAGCTCTTCAACGAGGTCTTCGGAGCCTAGTCCGGGGGATGGCGACCGAGATCGTCGGCGGGGCCGCCCTGGCTCCGCCGACGGCGATCGGGGGCGGGCGCCTCGCCCGCCTGCGCCAGCTTGCCCCGTTCCTGCCGGCGGCGGTCATCCTCGTCGGCCTGTTCTTCGTGCCCCTCGCCCTGATGCTGGTCTACTCGTTCTGCTCGACGAACGAGAACCTCGACGTGCTCGCCGATCTGGACGCTCGAGAACTACGAGAACTTCTTCAAGAACCCGACCTACGTCCGGACGCTGCTCAAGACGATGCTCATCGGCGCCGCGGTCACCGTCGTCTCGCTGATGGTCGCCTTCGTCGTGGCCTACTTCCTGGCTCGCTACGTGTCGCGTCGCTGGGCGAGGATCGCCCTGCTCATCATCATCGTCCCGTTCTGGACGAGCTACCTGCTGCGCGTGTACTCGTGGCAGGCGATCCTCGGCGAGAAGGGGGCGCTCAACCAGGTGCTCGTCGGTCTGGGCATCCTGCGCGAGCCGTCGCTGCTGTTCGTCTACAACGACTTCGGCACGTTCCTCGTGCTCGTCTACCTGTACATCCCGTTCGCCGCGCTGGTCCTGTACGCCTCCCTTGAGCGGTTCGACTTCACGCAGCTCACGGCGGCCCAGGATCTCGGCGCCAGCCAGGTCAAGGCCTTCCGCCACGTGCTCCTGCCCCAGATCAGACCCGGCATCATCACGGCCTGCATCTTCGTCTTCATCCCGATCCTGGGTGAGTTCCTGACCCCGTCGATGGTCGGTGGGGCGCAGGGCCTGTTGATCGCCAACCTCGTGGCGACCTTCTTCAAGAACGCCCTGGTCCCGGAGGGCGCGGCGGTCGGTTTCCTGATCGCCGCCTTTGTCACCGTCCTGCTGATCGTGTTCCGCCGGTACCTGCGCGTCGAGGACGTGGTGGCCCGTGGCTAGCCAGGTCGACCCGCTCGAGACGATGCCGGTCAGTCGCTACGCCGTCGGCGTGCGCTGGGCCCTGCGGCTGATGTTCGGCGCGCTGATCGTGTTCCTCTACCTGCCGATCATCTTCATGATCGTGTTCTCGTTCGACGAGTCGGCGACGCCGGGACTGCCGATCACGGGCTTCACGCTCCATTGGTACGAGCAGATGCTCAACAACCGGGTGCTGCTGCGGGCGGTGGGCAACACCGTCACGGTCGCGATCATCGTCGCGATCCTGTCCACGATCATCGGCACGATGGCGGCGTTCGTCCTCGTCCGCGCCCGGGTCCGCTTCCCGAATGCCGCGCGCATCGTGTTCACCCTGCCGATCATGGTGCCGGGTGTGCTGATCGGCATCTCGCTGTTGATCTACTTCGCCCGCGTCCTGGACGTCCCGCTGTCGCTGGGCACCGTGATCGCCGGACACCTGGTGTTCACGACGCCGTTCGTCGTGCTGATCGTGGCGTCGCGGCTGCAGGGGTTCGATCGCTTCCTCGAGTGGGCGGCGGCCGACCTCGGGGCATCGCCACGCCAGGCCATCCGTCACATCGTGCTGCCCCTCATCGCGCCGGCGATCCTGGCGGGCGCGCTCATCAGCGTGACGCTGTCGATCGACGAGTTCGTCATCACCTGGTTCACCGTCGGCTCGCAGCCGACCTTGCCGACCTACGTCTATACGCGGGTCAAGTTCGGGGTCACGCCCGAGGTCAACGCGGTCGCCACCGTGATGCTGGTCGTGACCCTGGGGACGCTCGGCTTGGCGGCGCTGGCGCTCGGTCGTGCCCGGCGATCCACCGGCCGGAAGCGCCGACCGCGGCCGGCCGCCTGATGCGAGCCGCCGTCTTCAAGGGCTCCGGCATCGTCACGCTCGAGGATGTCCCCGAGCCAAGGGTCGAAGCCGACGACGACGTGGTCATCGAGGTCGAGGCATGCGGCATCTGCGGCTCGGACCTGCAGATCCTCAACGTGCCACCCGGACACCCCGCGGACGTCGGTGTCGTGATGGGCCACGAGTTCATCGGGCGCGTCCATGCTGTCGGGGCCGGTGTCGATGGCCTGGCCGTCGGTCAGCGCGTGACGGTCGACCCCGATCCCAAGTGCGGCGTGTGCGGGCCGTGTCGTGCCGGCCGGCCGGCCAGCTGCGAGGACATCCGGGCACTCGGCATCTTTCGGGACGGGGCGCTCGCGTCGCACGTGAAGGCGCCGGCGGCCGCGGTCTTCCCGATCTCGGACGCTCCATCGACCCGCGTCGCCGCGCTCATCGAGCCCCTCGCGTGCGTGGTGAACGGCGTGAACAAGGCGAACCCGCGGCCCGGCGAGAGCGCGATCATCTTCGGCGCCGGCGCGATCGGCTGCCTGTTCCTCGCGATGTTCAAGGCGGCCGGCGCCGCCCCCGTGATCGTCGTCGAGCCGCAGGCCAGTCGGGCAGCCGTGGCGGCGGCGGTCGGCGCGGACGCGGTGGTCCACCCGAACGAGCTGGCGGAGCGGCGGGCCGAGCTCCTGCCCCACGGCGCCGACATCCTGGTCGACGCGGTCGGCAGCCAGATGGCGACCGCCGTCGAACATGCCGCGCTTGGAGGCCGGATCGTGCTGTTCGGCATGAACGACACGGCGCGGCCGGCGATCCACCAGTACACGATCACCCACCGCTCGCTGTCCGTGCTCGGCGCCTACGTCACGGCCTTCACGTTCCCGACCGCGATCCGGCTCGTGGAGGGCGGTTCCCTCCCCCTCGATCCGATCGTGACCCACGTGCTGCCGCTCGATCGCGTGAGCGATGGCCTCGACCTGCTTCGCTCCGGCGACGCGACCAAGGTCGTGATCACCCCCGGCGCCGCCCGGACCTGACGGCTCGGATGGAGCTCGGCCTCTACACCGATTCGCTGCCGGACCACACCTTCGAGGAGGCGCTCGACGTGGCGGCGCGGGTGGGCGCGACGGGCATCGAGATCGCAACGGGCGGCCAGTCGTCGGCCCCGCATCTCAGGATCGACGAGCTGCTCGGCGACGCCGGGCGCCGCGCGTCGTTCGCCGCTGCATTCGAGCGTCGCGGGCTGCGCATCGCCGCCCTCAACTGCTCGGCCTGGCCCATGCATCCCTCGGTCGGCGACGAGCACGTCGGCCTCATCCGCTCGACGTTCCGGCTCGCCGCCGAGCTCGGCGTCCGCAAGGTCGTCACGATGTCCGGGTGCCCCGGGGACGGCCCGGCGGGATCCACCGTGGACTTCGTGTGGTACCCGTGGCCGGCCGACGCGCTGGCCTTGCTGGAGCGTCAATGGGATGAGGCGATCCCGCTCTGGCAGACCCTCGCTCGCGAGGCCGAAGCGGCGGGTGTCGAGCAGCTCGCCTTCGAGCTCCATCCGCTCCATCTCGTCTACAACGCGCCCACGCTGCACCGGATGCGCGAGGCGGTCGGGCCGATCATCGGGGCGAACCTCGATCCGTCCCACCTGTTCTGGCAGGGGATGGATCCGCTGGCCATCATCCGCGCGCTCGGACCGGCGATCCAGCACGTCCATCTCAAGGACACCGAGGTCAATGCCGAGCAGGTGGCCGTGGCCGGTGTCCTCGACCAGCGCCCATTCGACGACCCGTCCCAGCGCGCGTGGGTGTTCCGGACCGTCGGCAGCGTGCATGACGCCGCGTTCTGGTCGGCGTTCGTGACCGCGCTACGCGATGTCGGCTACGACGACGTCCTCGCCATCGAGAACGAGGATGCCGGCCTGAGCGCGGAGGCCTCGGTCGAGCAGGGCGCCCGGTTCATGCGGACCGTGCTTCCTCAGGATGGCGGTCCGCCGATCCGCGCCTAGGCCGATGGGTCAGGCGGGTGCGGCGGCCGCGGTCAGCTCGTCGATGGCCACCCGCCGGCCCTCGGCCGCGGACATGACGATCGCGTCGCACATGACGGCCGCCTCGTACCCGTCCTCGAAGCTCGCCTGCTCGGGCGACAGCGGTCGCTGGTCGATCACCGCCGACAGGAAGTCGTGCCACTCGTGGGCGAAGCTGTGCTCCCAGCCGATCGTGTGGCCAGGTGGCCACCACATGTCGAGGAACGGATGGTCGGCCTGGGTGACCAGCACGTCGCGGAACCCGCCGGTACCGTCGGCCTCGTCGCTGGCGTAGAACACGTGCAGCCGGTTGAGGTCCTCCATGTCCCACCACAGGGAGCCCTCGGTGCCGTTGAACTCGACGACCTGGCGCCCCTTCCAGCCACGCGCGACCCGCGACGCCTCGAGGGAGGCGATACCGCCGCCACGCAGGTCGACGGCCGCGACGTAGGCGTCCTCGAGGTCGGCGCCGCCGGTCGTCAGCTTGGCCGAGGTGGCCGACACCGCCTCCGGCCGCCCGCCGAGGTAGCGCAGGAAGTCGATGATGTGGGCGTAGTCCGTGACGGCCCGCGAGGCGTTCGGGCGCCGGGTCGGGACGATCCCGGCCGCGTGGTCCTGGAGATAGACCGCCCGGAACTGCAGGCAATCCCCCAGCCGGCCGCTGTCGACGATCTGGCGGGCGAGCCGCATCGCTGGCACGTAGCGATAGTTGAAGCCGCACGCGGCATGGACGCCGGCGCGCTCGGCCGCCTCGAGCATGGCCCCGGCCTCGAAGCGGTCGCGACCCAGCGGCTTCTCGCAGAGGACAGGTTTGCCGAGCGCGAGTGCCGCCTCGGTCGCCTCGCGGTGGGCAGTCTCGCCGAGGAGGACCGCGACGACGTCGACGCGCGGATCCTCGACGACCTCGAGCCAGTCCGTGGAGAAGCGCTCGACGCCGAGGTCGCGCGCCATCGCTGCGCCCCGCTCCGGGTTGCGTGCCGCCAGGGCGGTCAGACGGATGGGCCTCGCGAGCGGTGCGACGTGGCCGATCGTATGAAGGGCATGGCCATGCGCCCGCGTGATCCAGCCGGCACCGAGGAGGCCGACGCCGATCGCATCGCGCATGGAGCCGTCCGCCCGTCAGACCGGGATCGGCGGCGGTGACCCCATCGCGTCCACGATGCGCTCCGGGTCCGCCATGACCTCGCGGATCGTCGCCGCGTACAGCTCGATCAGCTCAAGCGGCTGGACGAAGATCGGGTGGCGCATGTCGCACAGCACGAGCGTCGAATCGAGCATCGCCGTCGCGGCGGGGTAGTCCGCCACGTCGTAGCTGATGTCCCGGCCCGCCGGCGGCTGCGTCCACGGGAACGCGCCCCCGAACCCGACACGGTCCTGGAAGATCGGGAATGCCGGTGCCGGCTCGGTATGCCAGATCTCGCAGCCGACGCCCGCCGCCATCAACGTCTTGCCGAGGGCGTCGCGGAATGCGGTCGGCTCGACGCCGTCGAGGCCCAGCTGGGCCGGATCGAGGCGGGTCCGATACTCGTAGTAAGCTCGACGTCCGGTCCGCGGGGATATACGGCGGCTCGATACCCGGCACGTCCGCCAGTTGCTCCGACAGGTACGCGGCATTTCGCTGGCCGATGGCGATGTACTCGTCGAGCCGCTTGAGCTGCGACCGGGCCAGGGCCGCCGGCATCTCCTGGTGACGGTAGTTCCAGCCGACCGAGTAGACGGTGTACGGGCGGAAGTTCCAGCCGGTCAGCTTGGCCAGCTCGGGGATGTCCTCGCCGAACGTCCGCAGGCGGCGAGCGCGCTGGATGATGTCCGGGTCGTCGGCCACGAGCAGGCCGCCTTCGCCACCGGTCAGGATCTTGCTCGAGTTGAGGCTGTAGCAGCCGACGACGCCCATCGATCCCACCTGGCGGCCGCGGTGGGTCGCGCCGTGGGCCTGGCAGGCGTCCTCGATGACGTACAGGCCGTGCCGATCGGCGATGTCGAGGATCTCGTCCATGTCGGCCGGCAGGCCGTTGATGTGGACGGCGATGATCGCCTTCGTGCGGGGACCGATCTTCGCCTCGATCTGGCGCGGATCGAGGTTGTAGGTGCGCGGGTCGATGTCCACGAACACCGGGACCCCGAGCTGCTGCAGGATCGGCTGCCACGTCCCGGCGAAGGTGAATGCGGTGGTGATGACCTCGTCGCCGGGCTGCAGGTCGATCCCGTACAGCGCCGCATGGATCGCGGCCGTCCCGGAGTTGAACAGCAAGCCGGTCGACCGCCCGACATAGGCCGCCCATTCGTTCTCCAGGGCGGTCGATTCGGGGGCGCCGACGCCGCCCAGGATGCCGCGTTCGAGGACCGCCGCGACCGCGGCACGGTCCTCGGGGCGGATGTCCGGCCAGCGGACCTTGAGCCCATCGGGGATGGTGCGAGCCGCGCGTGGATCCATGGTGTTCGTCCGTTCTGGTATGGCGTGACGGTGGGCTCGATGCTAGCAGGACCGGAGGGTCCGACCGAGCCCGTTCCGCTGGCCACGGGACGCCGCCGATGGCCGGTGATCGTCTCAGTGGCGCCGGAACGGCAGCCGCGGATCGACCGGCTGATCGCGCCATCCCTCGCGCACCCAGGCGTGCGCCGGGTCGTCGCACGCGCGCCAGGCGCGCTCGCCCGGCCCGGCCATCACGTTGAGGTAGTACAGGTCGTAGCCGGGTGCCGCCATCGCCGGCCCGTGCCAGCCGTGCGGTACGAGCACCACGTCGCCGGTGGCCACGGTCGTCAGCACCTCGATCGGCCGGTCGGCCGTGCCGTAGACGTGCTGGTAGGCGAGACCCGGACCGGTCGGGCCATCGGCGACCACGTAGTGGTAGATCTCCTCGAGCTCGGTCTCGGCCTCGCTCGCCTCGTCGTGCTTGTGTGGCGGGAACGAGCCCCAGTTGCCGCCAGGCGTGAGGACCTCGACGGCGATCAGCCGGTCGGCCTCGAACCGGCCGGCAGCGGCGAAGTTGCGCACTTCACGGGAGGACGGTCCGGCGCCACGGATCTCGACGGCGACCTCGTCGGCGCGCACATAGCGCACGGGGAAGCGCCGCTCGGCCCGGGACGTCGCGACCGCCACCCGCCCGCCCGCCCGGCTCGAGATGGTGATGGACGCGCCCGGCGGGGCGTAGAGGAAGTCGCTCGGCCCCGACCAGACATCGGGCCGGCCCTCGAGCCGGTGGGTCGACCCGTCCACCGAGAGGTCGAAGGCGCCCGCCAGCGAGAGGACGGCGACCTCGTCCTGCCCGGTATCGAAGGTCAGGCTCGCACCCGGGGCGAGGTCGGCCGAGCGCAGCCCGCTGAACCGCCAGCCCGCCGACTCAGGGGTCAGGACGACCGACCAGCCGTCTGCGGCCAACGACCCCGCGGGCCACACGAGGCCCGCCCCGCGGTCGATCACCGCCCGGTGGCGACGTCAGGGTTGGGGACGAGCGCGTCGCCGACCTGGTGGAGGAGCTCGTGATACGAGCCGATGAACGCGCGCAAGGTGCGCGCGCTCGGGCCGAACGTGTCGAACTCCTCGGGCAGGAGTCCGTCCGGCTCGTAACCCCGGACGAAATCGGGGAAGCGGGTCTGCAGCTCGTCGAGGACGGCGGGCGCGATCGGATCGTCCATGCGCGGACGGACCTCGACCGACGACGCGTTGAAGCGACGCTGCCAGGCGGCCGGCATGGTGATGATCACATCGCCGCCGATCAGCTCCGACCAGTGGAGGTGGTGCCGGATCGCCGCTCCGAGCGGCCGTGCCCGCAGGCCGCGGGCGCGGAACTCGGCGACCGTCCGCTTGAACACGGCGACCCCCGACCAGGGCAGCGCCGACGGATCGGCGACGATGCCGTCGCGCTCGGTCTGGACGCGCAGCCAGTCCTCGAGCCGGCCCATCATCACGGTGATGACCGGGCCCATGTCGTCGACCGGCAGGCCCTCGGCCTCGCGTCGTCGCAAGCCACGCTCGACCGCCTCGCCGGCGGCCACCGCCTGGGCCACGCTGAACGAGACCGTGGCATTGACGTTCACGCCCCGGTAGGTCGCCTCCTCCATCACCCGGACGCCCACCGACGTGGCCGGGAACTTGACGATGATGTTCGGCGCGAGCGAGGCGAAGTGCTCGCCCTGGGCGAGCATCCGGTCGAACGAACGGAACAGGGTCGGGTCGGTCTGCATCGAGAGCCGGCCCTGCCGGCCGCCGGAGGCATCGAAGGCCGGCCGCAGCAGCGGCGCCGCACGCAGCGACATCTCCTCGACGATCGCCCAGGCGAGGTCGATCTCGGTGGCGTCCGGACGTTCCTCGGCCAGGCTCCGGACACGGTCGCGCCAGCGGCCGGGGTCGGCCTTCCACACGTCGGCGACGATCGTCGGGTTGGCGGTCGCACCGACCGCACCGTAGGAGATCGCGTACTCGAGCTCATCGACCGCGCACGAGTCGTTCCAGATGTCCGTCGCGGTCGTCGCGATGGTCCGACCGAGCGGGCTGTCGGCCAACGCCGGCGACGCGGACCCGACCGATGTGTCCAGCGCGCCACGCATCAGCGACCCTCCCGCTTCGACATTGACACCCGATGTCCCCGTGCGATACGGTCCCGCCGATCCAAGGGTAATCGATTACGCAGGACGCGCAACCGCGCTGCGGACCGAGCCTTGGGCTGAGGGGGTCGCGGAGGAGCGCCGCCGATGAGCACCGTCACCGCGGAGCGGCACGAGGTGCGGGCTTGGCTGAGACGCCGGGGTGACGCATTGCCGCGCGCCTCCGTCGGGACGGTGCCGATCCTCTGGCGCAACACCCCTGCCCCGGCCGGCGCATCCCCCCTTCCGGCCGCGAACATCCTCGACGAGATCGCCCGCCTCGGATACGAGGGCACGCAGTCCCTGGACGGCTTCGCCGATGGTGCCGCGCTTCGTGAGGCGCTCATGCAGCGCGACCTCCGCCTGGCCGAGGTGTACGTCCCGCTGCCGGCCACCATCGACGGCCCGCGGCCTACGGGGATGGACATCGCCCGGGAGCAGCTGCGGCTGCTGCACGACGCAGGCGGCGACGTCCTCATCGTCGCAATCGATGGCTCGCCCGATCGTGACCGGGTCGCGGGGCGCGCCGACGCCCCGGACGTGCCACGGTTCAGCGACGCCGGCTGGGACGCGCTCATCGACGTGCTGCACGCGATCGCGGACGAAGCCGGTGCGCTCGGTCATGCGATGGCCTTCCATCCGCACGCGGCCACGCTCATCGAGACGCCCGCCGAGATCGACCGCCTCCTGGACGCCACGGATCCCGCCCGGGTCGGCGTCTGCCTCGACACCGGCCATCACCTCGTCGCCGGCGGGGATCCCGTCGCGACGTCCCTCGCCCTCGGCGACCGGCTGACCCACGTCCACCTGAAGGACGTCGATCGCGATGTCCTGCATCGCCTGAGGAACGGCGACTTCGCGGGCATGAACGACGCGGTCCAGGACGGCCTGTTCACCGAGCTCGGCGCCGGGATGCTCGACCTCGACGGCACCCTGGCTGTCCTGGCAGCCCGCGACTACGCCGGCTGGCTGATGGTCGAACAGGACCGCAGCACCGGCTCGCCATCCGACAGCGCCGCGATCGGCCGGCGAGTCCTCGCCGCGGCCCTGCGGCGACTCGGGACGACCAGCACGAGCGACCCGGCATGAGGGTCGCGCTCTTCGGCGCTGGGCGGATCGGCCGGCTGCACGCCCGACTGCTGCGCGCGACCGCGGGTGTCGATTCGGTCGTCATCGCCGACGCCGATCCGGCGCGCGCGGCCGAGGTCGCAGCCGAGGCGGGCATCGAGGCCGCTCCGACCGTCGAGGCCGCGTTCGACGAGGCCGATGCCGTCGTCATCGCCGCCGCGACGAGCGCCCACACCGAGCTGATCCGCACGTCCATCGGCCGGGGCCTGCCGACGTTCTGCGAGAAGCCGCTCGCCGGCACGCTCGAGGAGACGATCGCGATCGCCGCCGACATCGAGCGCTCCGGCATCCCGTTCCAGCTCGGCTTCCAGCGACGCTTCGACCCGGGCTACCGCGAGGTGCACCGGCTGATCCGCGAGGGGGCCCTCGGCACCCTGTACGCCGTCCGGCTCGCCGGCCACGACCCGGCGCCGCCGCACGAGGCCTACATCGCCCAGTCGGGCGGACTCTTCCGGGACTTCTCGATCCACGACTTCGACGTGCTGCGCTGGATGACGGGCTGCGAGGTCGACGAGGTCTACGCCGATGGCGGGGTCCGGGCCTTCCCCGTCTTCGCCAAGTACGACGACGTCGACACGGCCGTGGCCACCCTTCGCCTGGTCGACGGCCCGTTCACGGCCTTGACCGTCGCCCGCCACGACCCGCTCGGCTACGACATCCGGGCCGAGATCTTCGGCTCGCAGGACAGCGTGGCCGTCGGTCTCGGACCGCAGACGCCGTTGCGTTCGGTGGAGCCGGGCGTGCCACCCCCGCCAGGACCGGCGTGGAAGGACTTCCTCGTGCGATTCGAGTCGGCCTATGCTGCCGAATTCACGGCATTCGTCGCGGTCGCCCGCGGCGAGGCCCCGTCACCGTGTACCGCCGCCGATGGTCTCGCGGCCCTCCGGGTCGCCGAAGCGGCAGATCGCTCGCTCCACGAACACCGACCCGTGCGGCTCGCGGAGATCCCCGGCTGAGGGTCCGGGCCGATCCTCGGTCGGCCGGACGAAAGGAGGTGCCCATGGCGGCCAGGACGGCCGCGGATCGTCGAGAAGGATCCATCGCATCCGCCCAAGCGTTGGGCGACATCGCACCGCGGCAGATGCCGCGGGCACAACGGAGGAGAACGAACGGCATGAATCTACGGAGCAAGACACTCGTCGCGCTCGCGGGCGCGGCGATGATCGTCGCGGCCTGTTCGACGGCGGCACCGAGCGGTGGCGCGACCGGCGGCGGCCTCGATGGCGCGCTGGTCAAGCGCGCCGACATCAAGATCGAGTACGTCACCCATGGCCAGGCCATCGACGGCTTCTGGGGCGTCGTTCGGAACGGCGTCAAGGCCGGCGCGGCCGACATGGGCGTGGCGGTCAACTACAGCGCGCCGGACGCCGAGAGCGACATGGTCAAGATGTCGCAGCTGATCGACGCCGCGGTCGCGAAGAACCCGACCGGGCTCGTCGTGTCGATCCCGAACCCGGATGCGCTCAGCCCGGCGATCGAGAAGGCCATCGCGGCCGGCATCACGGTCGTATCGATGAACTCCGGCTCGGACGTCTTCAGGGATCTGGGGATCATCGCGCACGTCGGCCAGACCGAATACGAGGCCGGCCTTGGTGCGGGCGAGCGGTTCAAGGAAGCCGGCGTGAAGAATGCCGTCTGCTTCAACCAGGAAGTCGGCAACCAGGCACTCACGCTCCGCTGCAACGGGTTCTTCATGGGCCTGACCGGTAGCGAAGAGGGTGAAGTCCTCACCGGCAACATCTCCGATCCTGCCGCGATGCAGGCGGCGATCGAGGCCGCGCTCGCGGCTGATGCCACGATCGACGGCGTCCTGACCCTCGGCCCATCCGTCGCCGTCCCGGCGCTCGCCGCCGTGGCTGCCGCCGGGCGGCCGGTGCACCTTGCCACCTTCGACCTCAACCCCGACGTTCTGACGGCCATCAAGGACGGCAAGATGGACTTCGCCATCGATCAGCAGCAGTTCCTCCAGGGCTACCTGCCGATCGTCATCATCACGAACTACGCCGAGACGCGGAATCTCCCGACCGGCAACGGCCAGGGGCTCGTGATGACGGGACCGGGCTTCGTGACCAAGGACAACGCCGAGGCCGTCATCGGCCTGGCAGCGAAGGGTCTGCGCTAGCCGAGACCTACGGCGCCGGGGACTTCCCCGGCGCCGTCACCATCCCTGGAGGGCGCGATGGCGACCGCCGCACCACCCGTAGATCGACTCCGAAGGGTCCCGCTGACCCAGCGGCTCCTCGCCCGGCCGGCGGCGGGCGCGCTGATCATCGCGGTCTTCCTGTGGGTGATCTTCGCGATCCTCTCGGCTCGCACCGGCAATCCGGTGTTCCTCCGGCTCGACGGGACGCTCAACTATCTCGACGTCGCCGCCCAGGTCGGGATCCTCGCAACGTCGGTGGCGCTCCTCATGATCGCGGGCGAATTCGACCTTTCCATCGGCTCGCTCGTGGGCTTCGCCGGGATCGTGATCGGTGTCGGCGTGACCGAGCTCGGCCTGCCGATCTGGCTGGCCATCGTCGTGTCGATGGCCCTGACGACGTTCCTGGGCGTGATCAACGGCCTGCTCGTCGTCAGGACCGGGCTGCCGTCGTTCATCGTCACGCTGGCCACGATGTCGATCATCGGTGGACTCACGCGCGTCGCGACCGCGTTCGTCACCAACATCACGTTCATCCCCATCGATCGGGCGCTCGTCGCCAGCGACCCGATCGCCGGCTTCTTCAACTGGAGCGGGCGGGTCGAGATCGCCGGCCAGGCGGGCGACCTGAACGTGTCCATCCTGTGGTGGATCCTGATCGCCGTCATCGGGGCGTACGTCCTGGGCCGGACCAAGTTCGGCAACTGGATCAGCGGCGTCGGCGGTTCGGCCGGTGCCGCACGCAACCTCGGCGTGCCCGTCGCCCGGGTGAAGATCGCCCTGTTCGCCTCGACGGCGTTCTCGGCGGCCATCCTGGCGGCCGTGCAGAGCATGACGTTCTTCTCCGCCGACGTGCTGCGAGGTCGGGGTATCGAGCTCGCCGCGATCACGACCGCCGTCATCGGCGGCACGCTCCTCACCGGCGGATACGGATCGGTCGCCGGGACCGCCATCGCCGCGCTGGCACTCGGCATGGCCCAGATCGGCATCACGTTCGCCAACATCAATGCCGACTGGTACCTGATCACGATCGGGACCCTGCTGCTGGTCTCCGTGATCCTGAACAACGCGATCCGGCGACGCTTCGCCGGGATGCGCTGAGGAGGCTGCCATGACGTCCACCTCCGAGTCCGTCAGCGGCCCAGCCCTCCTCGAAGCGCGCAGCATCTCGAAGTATTTCGGCGCGGTCGTCGCCATCGAGGACGTCTCGCTGACCGTGCGAGCGGGCGAGATCAACTGCCTCCTGGGCGACAACGGGGCCGGCAAGTCGACCCTCATCAAGACCCTGTCCGGCGTCTACCCACCGGATGCCGGGACGCTGGCCGTCGACGGCCAGCCCGTCCAGTTCAATTCGCCCCGTGACGCTCTCGACGCGGGTATCGCGACCGTGTACCAGGACCTGTCGGTGATGCCGCTGATGAGCATCAGCCGCAACTTCTTCCTCGGCAACGAGCCGACGGTCGGCTTCGGTCCGCTCCGACGCTTCGACAGCGGGAGGGCGGCCACCGTCGCACGCGAGGAGATGCACAACATCGGGATCGATGTCCGCGACACCGAACAGCTCGTCGGGACCCTGTCGGGTGGCGAGCGGCAGACCCTGGCGATCGCGCGCGCCGAGTACTTCGGGGCGCGCGTCCTGATCCTCGACGAGCCGACATCGGCGCTCGGCGTGAAGGAGTCGGCGATCGTCCTGCGCCACGCCATCTCGGCACGAAACCGTGGACTGGGCGTGATCTTCATCACCCACAACGTCCAGCACGCCTTGCCGATCGGCGACTCGTTCACGATCCTCACCCGCGGACGATCGGGCGGAACCTATCGACGTGGGGAGCTCGGCGCCGCGGAGCTGCACGCCTTGATGGGTGGCGGCGAGGAGCTCCAGGAGCTCCAGTCCGACCTCGAGATGCTCGCCCGACGCGAGGCGGCCGGCGAGGCCGTCCCCACCGTCCCTCTCGGCATCGAGGCGGCCGACACGGCCGACGCACCCGAGGTGTTCGGCGAATCCAAGCACTCCTGAGACGTCGTGACGACGACCATCGGGGACGTCGCCCGCCGGGCGCGCGTGTCGACCGCGACTGTCAGCAGAGTGCTGGCGGGCGTCGGTCGGGCTCGGCCGGAGACGAAGGCGCGCGTCCTCGACGCCGCACGCGCCCTCGAGTACCGGCCGTCCGAGGTCGCCCGGTCGCTGAAGCGGCGCTCGACCCAGACGCTCGGGCTGATCATCACCGACATCGAGAACCCGTACTTCCCGCAGCTCGTCCGCTCCGTCGAGGACGCCGCCAGGGCGGCCGGATACTCGGTCCTGCTGTGCAACGCGGCCGACGATCCCGAGCGTGAATCGTCGTATCTCGACCTGCTGGTCGATCGCCGGGTCGACGGCCTGATCATCGCGGCGAGCAGCCTCGGCGCCCGCCACCGGGAGTGGCTGTCGTCGCCGCCGATCCCGGTGGTCCTCGTCAACACGGCGGCCCCCGACGTCGGCCTGCCGTCGATCATGTCCGACAACGAGCTCGGCAGTCGGCTGGTCACCGGACACCTGCTCGCCCTCGGCCATCGACACTTCGGCTACCTCATGCCACCGCCTCGGAATGTCGACGCGCCGTCGCGACTGGCCGGCGTCCGCGCCGCCCTCACAGCCGCCGGCCGACCCGCCGAGTCGTTGACCGTCATCCACGGCGAGGCGATGGTCGTCGGCGGCGAGCAGGCGGCCGGCGACCTGCTCGACGCGGCGCCGGGCACCACCGCGATCGTGGCCTACAACGACCTGATGGCGATCGGCGCCCTGGGCGCCCTCCGTAGGCGCGGCAAGCGCGTCCCGGCCGATGTCAGCGTCGTCGGCTTCGACGACGTGGCCTTCGCCGCCTACGTCGATCCGCCGCTGACGACCGTGACGCAGCGCACCGAGGAGATGGGACGCTGGGCGGTCGAGCGACTGATCGGCGACGCCGATGGCGCGTCGTCCATGACGGTCCGCCTCCCGGTCGCGCTCAGGGTGCGTGACTCGAGCGGTCCGGCGCCGGATGGCCCGGGGGACTGACGGAGGGACCGCCCGCTACTGGCGCGGATCCTCGACGCCGACCTGGGCCGACAGGCTCGGCACGACCGCCCGCCGGACCCGTTCGCGAGCCCGCCGTAGCAGGACGGCCGTCCGGTCGGGCACCCCGGCCGTGCCGAGGTCCTCCACGGCCAGCGAGCCCGCGGCGGCGGCGAACCGCAGCGCCCGGGCGAGCGACCGACCCGGCGAGGCGGCGACACTCGGTCGAACGAGGACGGCGAGCAGGGCCGCCAGGAACGTGTCGCCCGCGCCGGTCGGGTCGACCTCGCGCTCGGTCGGTGTGGGCAGGTAGCGCAGCACCTCGGCGGGCGCGCCATCGCCCGTCGTGACCAGCAGGCCACCTTGTCCGCCCTGCGTCACGAGCAGTCGGGCGCCGGGTCGCAGGAGGCTCGCCAGGTCGCCGATCGAGGTGTCCGGCGCGACGTCCAGATGGCTCAGCCCGACGAGATCGGCCCGGCGCAGGATCGCCCGCTCCGTCGGGGGGATCCGTTCGACGAGCGTCCCCGCGACGAGCCCTCGGAGCATCCCCTGCCAGGCGACGGCGACGATCGCCTCGGCCGGGATGCGCGCCGCCCAGTCGTCACGGACCTCGTCGGCGACCGGCACCAGCGACCACGCGGCGCTCGTCCGCCACGAGGCCGGCACCTCTACGGGCGGGACCGGGATCCCCGGGGCGACGACGGTCTGCTCGCGGCCATGGGGCGTCTCGACGTTGTGGAAGATCGGCCCCTCCGGGAGGTCGACGGCGAGGATGTCCACGCCGGCATCGCGCAGCATGTCCAGCTCGTGCGCGCCGGCGGCCAGGCCGTCGACACCGACCACCGCCGCGGTGCGCAAACCCAGGCGAGCCGTGGTCAGGGATGCGTAGATCACCCCACCGCCTAGCCGCCAGCCGCGCGGGTCGTCGGGTGCGATGTCGCGCGCTGCCGAGCCGACGTGGACGACCTCGACGTGGGCTGGCGGCATGGATCCTCCCGGTCGGCTGGCCTCGGCGTGACGGTCGGGCTTTCGGGGTTTGCGGCGTATACTGCCGCACCCGAACCAGCATCGACGAGGCCTGCGCGTGTTCTTCTATGAGCTCCACGAGGGTGACGACGAGGTGTACTCGGACCTGATCGTCGTCAGCGAGTCCGAGTGGGAGCCGCAGGAGTTCTTCGACCTCGTGCAGCGCATCCGCCACGACATCCAGAACGGGTACGAGCAGGACACGCTCATCGAGGCGATCGCCACGGTCCTCGAGCGCGACTACGGCTTCATCTTCGTGACCGACGACCGCCTGATCGCGGCCGTCAACGTGTCGACGCAGGAAGACGACAACTTCATGACCGAGCTCGACGGCGACGAGGACGACGATGACGACGACGACGGACCACGATCCCGACGATCGGTGACATCAAGGGCGACTTCCGGACGGTCCTGGCCGAGTTCGACCCGGACCTGGGTCGCCCCAACTAGGTCGCACGCGTCCGCGGCGCAGCCTCAGCGGCTGAACAGGACCTCCAGCACGTCGCCGTCCTTGACCTTGTAGGTCTTCCCCTCCGAGCGGAGCCGGCCGGCCTTGCGCGCCTCGGCCATCGAGCCGAGGTCGAGCAGGTCCTCGTACGGCGACGGTCTCGGCACGGATGAACCCCTTGGCCAGGTCGGTGTGGATCGCCGCGGCGGCATCGACGGCCGTCGAGCCGTCGGGGATCGGCCAGGCGCGGACCTCGTCGGGGCCGGCGGTCAGGAACGAGACGAGGCCGAGCAGCCGGTACGACAGCGCCGATGACCCGGTCGAGCCCGGATTCGGTGATGCCGAGCTCCTCCATGAAGACCGCCGCCTCGTCGGGCTCGAGCTCGCCGAGCTCCATCTCGATCTTGGCCGACAGCGCCTCGACCATGGCGTGCTCATGGCGATACGCCGGCCGCGACCCGCTCGACGGTGGCCGGCGCGTTCGACAGGTCGCCCTCGCCGATGTTGAGGAGCACGAGGACGGGCTTCTCGGTCAGGAACCGGAAGCCGCGGATCGCCTTCGAGTCGTCCTCATCGAGCCCGAGGTCGCGGATCGGCGTGCCGGCTTCGAGGCCCTCGTGGACGCGCCGGACGACGACCTCCTCGCGCTCAGCGGCCTCACGCTCGGCCGGCGTGCCGTGCCGGCCACTCCCCTTCAACCGCTCGAGGCGGCGCTCGGCCATGGCCAGGTCCGCAAGCATGAACTCGAGATCGAGCTGCTCGAGATCGCGCGCCGGATCGACGCTGCCGGCCGGATGCGGGTGCGCGGCATCCTCGAAGGCCCGCACGACGTGGAGCAGCGCGTCGGAGTCGCGCAGGCGGGCGAGGTGGTCGGCCGGCAGCTCCTCGGTGCCGACGCGGCCCTCGGACGAGGCGGGTGGCGCGGGCAGATCGACGTAGGTGACGTCGGCCTGCACGATCTTCTTGGGCTTGAAGATCTCGGCGAGCCGACCGAGGCGCGGGTCGGGAACCTTGACGACCCCGACGTTCAGCGTGACACCGCCGTAGCCGCCGGTCTCGGCGTGGCCCCGGGTCAGCGTGTTGAAGACGGTCGTCTTGCCGCTTCCGGCAAGCCCGACGATGGCGATCTGCACGGTCGACGTACCCGGGATCAGTACCGGCTCGGATCGACGACGTTGAGAGCGGCTCGCCCGAGGCGAACCGGCGCAGGTTGTCGCAGAACAGCTCGACGCTCCGGTCGAGCACGCGGCCGCTCGACCACGCCGTGTGCGGCGTGACGATGACGTTGGGCATGTCGTAGAACGACGACATCGGCGGCAGGGGCTCATCGCGGAACGTGTCGAGCACCGCCCCGCCGAGCGGGCCGTCGCGCAGCGCGCGCAGCAGCGCCCGCTCGTCGATCAGCCGGCCGCGCGCCACGTTGATGAGCCACGCGCCGGGCTTGACCATCGCCAGCGTCTCGGCGTTGATCATGTCCTCGGTCTCGGGCGTGAGCGGCGCGGCGAGCACGACGAAGTCGGATTCGGCGAGCAGCTGGGGCAGCGTCTCGGGGCCGCCGACGCGGTCGAGCAGCGCGTCACCGAACACCTGGTACTCCCCCTCCCCTTCCCCGGCGGTCGCTGCCGACGCCGCTTCCGGCCGCCGGCGCACGGCGACCACCCGGCAACCGAATGCGCTCGCCAGCGCGCCGACCGCCCGCCCGATCGATCCCAGGCCCACGATGCCCACCGTGACATCGCGCAGCTCCGCGCCCTCGAGGGGCTGCCACGTCCGTTCCCGTTGCAGCTCGAGCAGCTGGGGCAATCGCCGGCTGACGCTGAGGATCATCATCAGGACGTACTCGGCGATCGGCCGGCTGAACACGCCGCGGGCGTTGGTCACGACGAGGCCGCGCTCGCGGGACGCGGGGGTCAGTGCCCGTTCTACGCCCGAAGTCGCCGAGTGCACCCAAGCCAGCCGCGGGGCACGGGCGAGCAGCCGGTCGAAGGCATCGGAGCTGAGCCAGCCTCGGAGCATCACCTCGACGTCGTCCAGCGGTCCGTCGGCGAGGCCTTCGACGGACACCGTGACGAGCCGCGCGCCGGGGGCCGCCGAACGGATCGACTCCAGGTCCCGTGATCGGTAGCGGGCGGACAGGATCGGGCTCAGCGCGATGGCCGTCGGTGCGCCACCCGGCCCCTTGCCGGGCCCGGCCACCGTCACGTGGCGCCTCCGCCGGACGTGGCGGGCACCACCTCGCCATCGAGCACGCGCGCGATCCAGCGTTCAGGCGCCTCGATCTCGCCGTCCCGCGGCAGGCTCTCGGGACCATCCCACAGCCGCGTCAGCGAATCGGGCCGGCGCTCCGCGATCGCCCGTACGAATCGCTCGCCCTTCTTGTACTGATCGAGCTTGAGGTCCATGCCGGTCAGCCGGAGCATCGCCCGCTCGAACGGCGTCCGCTTGGCACGCCGCTCGTCGAACTTGGCGCGGATCCGCTCGACGTCGGGGACGAGCTCGCGGCCCACCTCGTCCATGACGTAGTCGCTGAAGCCCTCGAGCAGGCTCATCACCGCCTGGGTCTCGCGGAACAGCGCCCGCTGCTCCTCGCCCATCAGGCGTTCGAGCCAGTGCTCACCGCCGCCCTCGCCGCGCAGCGACCGGCCGAGGCCGCGGATGGCTTCGCGTCCCATGCCCCGGACGTCGTTCCCGAACAGCGTCAGCTGCCGCTCGAGCCGCGAGGCGAGGTACGGCCGCAGCCACGGGTGGGCCTCGAACTCGAAGGCGTGGGTCGTCTCGTGCAGGGCGATCCAGGTTCGGAACGGGCCGATCGGCACGCCCAGGCCCGGGCCGTCAGGCGGATGTTCTCCTCGACGAACAGCAGCCGGCCGGGTGCCGCCTCGGCCGACAGGAGGGCGAGGTCGTACTGGCCCAGGACGCGCTGTCCCATGAAGCCGAGCAGCACGCCGAGCTGACGGGTCGTGATCCAGCGGTTGGCGAGGGCCATGGTCGCCTTGGTGAGCCCGCCACCCGGCGGGACGACCTGGTCCAGGAGGTCGTGCTCGAGCTTGCCGATGAGCGACGCGAACGACGCCGGTGTTGGCGCGCACCCAGCCGGCACGATCGACGACGCCGGACCGCTCGACCACGCCCGGCAGCTGCGTGCCGAGCGCCTCCGACAGGGCCGGCACGATACGGGCCATGGCGTCTGCGTAGTCGGCCTCGGTCGCCCGCAGCTCCTCGGCCGTCAGCGCGCCGGGGGCGTGGTCCAGCCGGCCGATGGCCAGTCGCTCGACCGTCACCCAGTCGACCAGCCCTTCGCGGGCGCGTCGCTCCATATGGCGGCCCACGACCGTGGCCGCGGCCCCGAGCGCCGATCCGATCACGATGCCGGCCTGCCACGCGCGATCGTCACGCCACGACGGAC
>CAVRFH010000008.1:0-9079 GCA_963720355.1 uncultured Chloroflexia bacterium
CGGCTCGTCGACGATGGCTGCGACGCGATCGTCATCGTCGCCCACTCGGGTGGCGCGCTGGTCACCTTCGAGACGTTGCTCGACCCGGCGTATGCCCACCTCCCCGTCGACAAGCTTGTGACGCTCGGACAGGGCCTCGGTCTCGCGTGGCGGCTGGCCGCCGACCCGGCGGTCGAGGCGATCACGCCGGGCCACCGGCTCGTCGGCAACCTTGCCCGTGTCCGGCCGGGCATGCGCTGGGTCGACGTGTGGGCGTCCTACGATCCCGCGCCGGCCGGTCCCCTCCCCCAACGCTCCGGGATCGTGCCCGGTGCCACCGACCGGGCGGCGCCCGTGATGACCGCGACCAGCCCCGATGCCGAGGCCGAGACGCCATGGCTGATGCAGGCCCCGGTGTCGCTCCCCGGCGAACCCGCCCCGACGGCGCCGCCGGCGACGATCATGGTCGAGTCACGGCCGGTCACGAACGAGATGAACGTGCTGACCGACCACGGCGCCTATTGGGCCAACCCCGAGGGCTTCCTGATCCCCCTGGTCCGTCACGTCGATGCGCGCGCGGGGACGCCGGGGCTTCGCGCTTCTACCGCGACCGGGCCGATCGCACGCGGCGGATCGTGTGGCGGCGACAACGGGTGTCGGCCCTGGCAGCGTGGGGCTGGTCGTGCTCGCTCGCGGCGATCGGTTCCGCGCTCGGGCTGCTCGTCCTCCAGGCCGCGGGCGACGAACGACTCGCGGGTGCCGGCCATGGGCTGGTCGGGGCATGGGATCGGATCCCTGGCCACGAGATCGTATCCGGGCCCGTGACGGCGATCGGCACGGTCGTGGGCGCGATCCTCGAATGGCTGCCGCTCGGGGATCTGGCGACACGGCTGGCTGGTATCGGCCCGGCCATGCTCGGGCTGGCGTTCGTCCTTGGGCTGTTCTATGCGCTCGCCAAGGTCGGCCTTGCGCGCTGGCACGACTGGGACCGCCGTGAACGGCGGGCGATGCACCCCGAGTCCCCGGTGCTGCCGGATCGATCCATCGCCGGCGCGCAGGCGATGCTCCTGCTCGGCGGCCTCATCGGTCTGGTGCTGGCGGTGTTCGGAGCTGCGTTCGCGGCCGCGTTGGTCATCGTGCTCGGAGCGGCCGCCGGGCTCCTGGTCTGGGCCCGGCGACCGTTCCGCTAAGGGTTCGCCCCAGCGACTCCTACTCGAAGATCGGGTACATCTGGCGGTAGCGGGCCTCCCACTCCTGGCCGTACTTCAGCCACTTCGCGCGCTCGGCGGCCTGGGCGGCCTCCTCGTCGGCGCGTGCCTGGATCACGGCCGGGACGGTGATGGCGACGGCTCCACCGGCGATCCCACCGAGAAGCGCGACCGCGAGGGCCAGGCTCACGCCGGGGGTGGAGATGGTCTTGCGTCGCTGGACGAGCTCTGCCATGGGAATTCGGTCTCCTTGGACTGGATCGGATTGACGGCGGGTCGGACGACCTGCCTGCTGCGATCCTCGATCCCGGGAGAGCCGGGCGAAATCACGGGAATCCCTATGTTTTGGGCGGCCCACCCTGGTCGGCACGTTCCGGATCCACGGCCTGCAGGCGCGGATCGGTGCCCTCGATCGCGAGCCGAGCGAGCTCGATCCGGCTGTGGACATCGAGCTCGCGAAAGAGGCGGGTCAGGTGCGCCTCGACCGTGTGGACGCTCATGAACAGCGCGTCGGCGATCTCGCGATTCGAGCGGCCGTTCGCGACGAGCTCGACCACGCGCTGCTCGGTGCCGGTCAGCGCTGCGCCGGCCGGCCGCTTCGGAGCGACCCGGGCGAGCTCGGCGCGCGCCCGATCGGCCCACAGGCGAGCGCCGAGACCCGTGAAGATCTCGACCGCCGAGCCGAGCGCCTCGCGCGCCCGAGCCTTCTGGCGGGCCCGGCGCCGCACCTCGCCGGCGGTCAACAGCGCGCGGGCGAGGATGAACGGGATGCCGGCAGCGTCGGCCAGCGAGATGGCCTTGTCCACCGCGGCCAGGGCCCCGTCGACGTCGCCTTTCGCCGCCAGCAGGACGGCGACCGCCCGCTCGACCTCGGCCTCGATCCAGGGAACGCCGGACGACCGGAGACGAGGCATCCAGGCGTCGACCAGGGCGGCGGCGTCATCGATGCGTCCGGCCCCGACCATGACCTCGACGCCGAGCACGATCAGCGTGCATGCGGCCGCCGGCTTGAGCGGGTCGTCGGCGGCCGCGGCGAGCAGGGGCTCGATCCGCCGACGCGCTGCGGCTGCGTCGCCGAGGGCGAGGTCGAGCTCGCCCGCCGACACGGCCGTCGACCAGCGCTCGTGGGCCAGTGCGGGGTTGGCCTGGAGTCGGCCGCGCACCGCCGCCTCGATCCGGCGAGCGTCCGCGATGTCGCCGTGGAGTGCAGCGAGCCGATGGGTCAGGACGTTGAGGTCGTCCACCCAGGCGCCCTCCCCCGTCTGGTAGACGCCCGTCCTCGCGTCGTCGAGCGTCGACATGGCACTCGCGACGTCGCCGGACCGCGCCTCGATGCCCGCCTTGGCCAGGAGCAGCCGCGGCAGTCCGTGCCAGTCGCCCCGCTCTCGGGCGTAGGCGATCAAGCGATCGACGCGCCGGCGCGCGGCATCGAATTCGCCGGCGTCGCGGAGCAGGCGCATGAACTGGAGGTCCGGATGCTCGACGGCGGGGATCCCGTCGCTGACCGCCGCGAGCCGGTCGGCGCGCTCCATCAGCTCCCTCCAGTCCTGGCCGAGCCGACCTCGCCACGACGCCGCGTGACCGAGGGTCTGCGACAGCACGATCGGGTCGCCGAGCATCTCGGCGAGTCGCAGCGCCTCGGCGGCATGCGCGGCACCCGCGTCCAAATCCCGCCACGTCACGTACGCCACGCCGGCGAGCCCGAGCTCGATGGGGATCCGGCGCCGTGGGTCGTCGTCGACGATCGACGCCGCTTCGTCGTAGAGCGCTCGTGCCGCGTCCCATTCCGCCTGCACGAGGAGCAGGTGGGCCATTCGGGCCAAGGCCTCTGCCCGCTCCGCCGGCCCCTCGGCCTCGTCGACCAGCCGCTGGAGCACGCTCCGCGCGCGACCGACGTCGCCGGCGACGAGGTGCTGCTGGGCCGCGAGTGACAGGCGACGGTTCGCCGCGGGTCGATCGCGGTCGGGGGTGAGGTCGGCGGCCCGCTCCGCCAGTCGCGCGGCTGCGTCCGGCGCGCCTCGTCCGCTGACCGCCAGGGCCGCGCGCTCGAGTGCCCCGGCCACCGCATCGTCGGGCCGGGTCGTCGCCCGGGCGAGATGACGGGCTCGCTCTTCCTCGTCGACGACGACGTCCGCCAAACGGGCGTGCACGGCCTGGCGCTCATCCGGTGTGAGTCGTCCGTAGGCCGCGGCCGATAGCAGCGGGTGCGCGAAGCGGAGGTGGCCTCGTTCGGCGATGAGGACGCTCGCCCCCTCCGCCGCCGCGAGCCCCCGACGCGCTGGGTCGGCCCCGACCGCCGCCGCCAGCAGCTCGGCGGTCGGCTGCGAGGCCGCCGCCGCGTAGACGGTCACCGCCGCCGCATCCGGGTCCAGCCCGTCGAGTCGCTTGCCGACCAGCCGGTCGAGGGTAGGCGGCACGGCCAGTGCCTCGGCATCGGCGGTCGCCTCGCCGCTCGCGATGGCTCGCCCGAGCTCGATCGCGTAGAACGGGTTCCCGCCGGAGACGGCGTGGAGCCGGACCAACGTGGGGCGTGGCAGGTCGAGTCCGAGGTGGGAGCGGAGCAGGCTATCGACGTCGTCGATCGAGAGGCCCCGCAGGTCGCGTCGGATGATGCGGTCGGGGGCGATGCCCCGGAACGCTTCGATGACCTCGTCAGCGGCCGTGCTGCGTTGCCCGGCGATGACCCCGACCGCCTCGCCATCGAGCCGTCGAAGGACGTAGTCGAGCACCCGGGCGGATGGCTCGTCGAGCCAGGGCACGTCGTCGATGGCGATGACGAGCGGCTGCCGAGCGGCGGACTCGCGGACGACCTGTCCCACGGCGAGCGCCACCGCGAGCGGCTGCGGCGGCGTGGCGACGGGGACACGCAAGAGGGCTGCCTGCAGCGCCACCTGTTGCGGCTCGGGCAACCCGGCCAGGCTCTCGTCCGTGAGCTCGCCGACGAGGTCGTCGAGTGCCGCGAACGCCAGCCCGGTCTCCATCTCGGTCGGCCGGGAGACCACGACTCGGTAGCCGCGCGCCTGGGCCTCCGCCAGGGCGTGCTCCCAGAGCGCGGTCTTGCCGATCCCGGCCGGCCCCGAGAAGAGCAGGACGGCGAACCGCGCTGGGATCGACTCGAGGAAGTGGGCGACCTCGGAGCGTTCGCGGTCGCGCCCGACGACGGAAGGAGTCACGGCCCGAAGCAGTGTATGGCCACGACCGGCTGCCTATGACGCCGCCGCGGCCGGGTCGATGGATCCGTGCCGAGCTCATCCCGCACCATGGGTCTCATGGGAGCTGAAGCGCCGGCGCGAATCCTGGGCATCGGCGAGCTCTTGTGGGACGTGTTCCCGGACGGCCGTCGCCTCGGTGGGGCGCCGTTCAATGTCACCGGGAACCTTCGACGCCTGGGGCACCCGGCGGCGATCGTCACGGCCGTCGGCGACGACGAGCTCGGTCGCGCGGCGATCACCACGGCAGAGGTGCTCGGGGTCGATACCTCGTTCATCAGGGTCGCCACCGACCTGCCGACCGGCACCGTCGACGTCGCGCGCGATGCAGCCGGCGGACATCGATTCTCGATCGTGTCGCCCGCGGCGTACGAATCCGTCTCGGCCATTGACGGCCTCGCCGACCGGATCGAGGCCTGGTCCCCCGACGCGATCCTGTTCGGGACCCTGGCCCAGCGCTTCGCGGGCACGCGCCAGATCACCGGCCGGCTCGCGGCCAGCGCGGGCGCGACCGAGCGGCTCTACGACGTCAACCTCCGCGAGGGCTGCTGGAGCCCGGAGCTGGTGACGGACCTCCTGTCCCTCGCGACGATCGTCAAGGTGAACGACGACGAGGCGGTGATCCTCGCGGGCATCCTCGGCTGTGGGCCCGAGCCGGCTGCCCTCGGCGAACGGATCGCGTCCGGATTCGGCGCGCGGACGCTGTGCGTGACCCTGGGCCCGAGAGGGGCCGTGCTATGGGCGAGCGGGATGGTCACATCCGTCGAGGGGATCCCGGTCGCCGTCGCGGATACGGTCGGTGCCGGCGACGCCTTCGCGGCCGCGCTGCTGCACGGGATCCTGCTCGGGATGCCGGCGCCGGAGCTGCTCGGGTTCGCCAACCGGCTCGGCGCGCTGGTCGCGTCGCGGCCGGGCGCGCTGCCGGCCTGGAGCGTCGGCGAGGTCCTATAGTCGGGCCACCTGCGGCCGTTGCCGTGGGGCGAGACCTCGTCCGGCTCACCTGCGGCGGTTCCCGTGGGGCGAGAACTCGCGACACGAGGAGCCACGCTTTGGCGCTGGTCTGCCGTGGCACGGCAATCTGGTGCGTAGATTCCCGCCCGGTGGCAAGGACGCGACGATCGGGCGCGATCCGCGTCGCGTGTTGCCGTGGGGCGGCAACGGTCCCGGGCTGCAGGCACGGGCTCCAGGCACGGGCTCACCCCCGGGCGGCGATGCCCGGCCCTCCCCGTCAGACCGCTACCGGCTCCCGGTACTCGCCGAACACGCCGCGCAGGACGCCGCACATCTCTCCGAGCGTGGCATACGCCTCGGCGCCACGGATGAAGTGCGGCATGAGGTTCGTCTCACTGGTACCCGGCCGCGACGCCGCCTCGCGCAGGCCGCGCAGTGCCGCCTCGACGGCCGCGGGGTCGCGCTCTCGCCGGGTCCGCTCCAGCCGAGCCATCTGGCGCTCGAAAGAGCCCTGCGGGACCGCGAGCACCGGCACGGTGGTCTCCTCGGTCTCGTCGATGTAGGCGTTGACGCCGACGATCCGCCGCTGACCGGCATCGAACTCGCGCTGGTAGCGGTAGGCGGCGTCGGCGATCTCGCGCTGCGGATAGCCCTCCTCGATGGCCGCAACCATCCCCCCGCGCCGGTCGATCTCGTCGATGTAGCGCCAGACTTGTCGCTCGGTTTCGTCGGTCAGCGCTTCGACGAACCATGAGCCGCCGAGCGGGTCGACCGTCGCCTCGACGCCGGTCTCCTCGGCGATGACCTGCTGCTGACGGAGAGCGAGGAGGGCGGCCTCCGCCGTCGGCACGGCAAGCGCCTCGTCGTACGCATCCGTATGGAGCGACTGGGTCCCGCCCAGCACGCCGGCCAGGGCCTGCAGGGCGACGCGGGTCAGGTTGTTCAGCGGCTGCTGCGGGGCGAGCGACACGCCGGCCGTCTGGGTATGGAAGCGCATCCAGGCCGATCGCTCGTTCTCCGCGCCGTAGCGCTTGGTCATGAGGTCGTGCCAGATCCGCCGGCTCGCCCGGAACTTGGCGATCTCCTCGAAGAAGTCCGAATGCGAGTTGAAGAAGAACGACAGGCGCGGCGCGAAGTCGTCGACGCGCAGCCCGCGCTCGATGGCGTGCTCGACATAGGCCATCCCGTCGGCGATCGTGAACGCCAGCTCCTGCACGGCCGTCGAGCCCGCCTCGCGGATGTGGTAGCCGCTGATCGAGATCGTGTTCCAGCGCGGCATCTCGCGCGTCCCGAATTCGATCGTGTCGGTCACGAGGCGCATCGACGGCTCGGGCGGGAAGAGGAACTCCTTCTGGGCGACGAACTCCTTGAGGATGTCGTTCTGAAGGGTGCCCTCGAGTCGGTCGCGCGGCACGCCGGCCTTCTCGGCGGCGACGATGTACATCGCCCAGATCGGGGCCGCGGGCGAGTTGATCGTCATCGACGTCGAGACCTGGTCGAGCGGGAGCCCGGCGAGCAGGACTTCCATGTCGGCGAGGCTGCTGACGCCGACCCCGCATGTCCCGAACTCGCCCTCGGCCTCGGGGTCATCGGTGTCGTAGCCGTACAGCGTCGGCATGTCGTAGGCGATCGACAGCCCGGTCTGGCCGGCGGCCAGGAGCTGCCGGAAGCGATCGTTCGTGTCCTCCGCCGAGCCGAAGCCCGCGAACATCCGCATCGTCCAGAGGCGGCTGCGGTAGCCCGTCGGGTGGATGCCCCGCGTAAAGGGCGGCTCGCCAGGAAAGCCGATCCGCTCCTCGGCGTCGTCCGGCAGGGACCACGGCCCGTACAGTCGCTCGATCGGCATGTCGCTGATCGTCGAGAAGGCCGGCTTGCGCTCCGGGGCGCGGCGCAGGGCCGGCTCGAGGCGGTCGCGCTCCCAGTCCGGGCGGCGGTCGGTCATGGCGCCGACTCTAGCATCGGGACAGCGGATTCAGCCCCCGCCGAAGGCGTCGATCGCGGCGTCGATCTTGGGGTCGGGCAGGTCGTTCGTGATGACGACATGGACGACGTCCTCCTCGCCGGACGGCCACGTGACGACGGTCTGCGTCCGCGACCCGGTCGTGGTGTCGAGGCGGTGGCCGGCTCGGCCGGCGATCGTGGGCCTCGACTCCGCGACGATCTGTGTTCGGTTGGCGCCCCGCGCACTCGTCGCGTAGAACTGGCCGATCAGGTCGGCCGTGAGCCCCGGCGCCTCGAAGACGACCAGCGCGGCTGCGCATTCCCCGCCGAAATCCCACGTCCCGCCGGCGAATCGGACCTCCGTGATGCCGGCCGCCGCGAGCGTCCCGAGGTTCTCCTCGCTGCAGTGGCGGCCCGAGTCCAGTCGGTCCGGCGAGCGTCCCTCGTAGCTCGTCGGCACACGCGCCTCGAGGTCCGGATACGCGCCGATCATCACCCCGTCGCCGGAGCACGGACCGGTCGGATCGAACGACGCGGCCGGCGGCGCGGCACAGGCCGCGATGCTCGCGATAAGCAGGCCCGCGGCGAGGACGGCGGCGGCCCAAGCAGGCGGCCGCGGACGCCGACGCCGCGGCGCAGCGAGTCGGGGAGATGAGGTCGGACGGCGGCGGGATCGAGGGTCCTCCACGGGGCCGAAGCCTACCGGCGGGACCCGCGCGGTGCGCCGGGGCACCTGGTACGGGCGTCCCACGGTTGGTGCCCGGCTGCCCCCGACCATCGCCTCGGCCCGTCCGGGACCAGGGTGCCATTGCCAGCGTCCGCTGCCGGGGCGTACGGTTCCAATCAAGCCGACCCGCGATCGAAACCGGGGACAGCACCTGGGGCGTCGGTCACGGAACGGGGAACGGACGCTTTCTCGAGGAGGTTCGAGGGAGGGATCCCGCGCCCCGATCACGAGCCGAGTAACCGGATCTTTCGGCCATCAGGCCCGTAAGACCGTCGGGTTGGCAGGACTGATCGAGAACGCGCGGATCATCCCCATCGATCGCCCTCCGGTATCGGGGGGCGATCATCGTGTCCGCCCGGTCAGGCCGTCGGCTTGCGCGCAGCGGCGGCGAGGGATGCGATCGACGGGCGACGCCGCGAGCGTCGAGGTCCCCCTGGACGACGCGCGCGGCCGCCACCAGGTCCGGATCGCGGGTGACCGTGCCGGCCACCCAATCGATGTACGAGGGCTCGAACGCCGCGATGTCGCCCAGGCTGTGGCCGTGGAACTTGCCGAACTCGATGACGTACCCGCGGGCATCGTCGAGCGAGGGGTGGCTTCGGCCGACGGAAGTTGCGGAGGCGGGCGCGTTCGAGCGGCCCGGTCGGGGTGGAGGCACGCGGCGCTTCGCCTTGTATCCGCTCGCCACGGAGCGGCGGCTGGCCGCTCAGCGGTGACCCGGCGAGCGGCGATCCGGCCGGCTCGGGCGGCGTCGCTGGTTGCGCGGCCGGAAGGTGGCCGACGTGTCGACCCGGCCGGTGACCGGCCGGCTCGGGCGTGGGCGTGGCGGGCCGCCTCGGCCGCGCGGGACGTCATCGCCCAGATCCGCGGGCTGGCCGCCGTCCGATCGGTGGCGCACGGTCTCGCGGGTCATCGCCGCGTAGGCCTCGTTGATCTCGGCCATCTTGCGCGTGGCGACCCGCGACGCCGCCGGGTCGTCGCCGGTCAGGTCGGGGTGGTGGGCCCGGGCGAGTCGACGCCAGGCGGCCTTGATGGTCGCCGGATCGGCACCGCGCTCGACGCCG
>CAVRFH010000009.1:0-26560 GCA_963720355.1 uncultured Chloroflexia bacterium
CTCGCCGGCGCTTCGTCATCGGACGACCGCCCCGAGGTCGACCGGCTCGGCCACGATGAAGTCGGGGCCGAACAGCCGGTCGGCGACGTCGGCGAACCGGGCCGGGTCGCCGGTCGTCAACTGCATGTGCACCGCTGGGGCGGCACGGGCGCCCTCGCCGTCGTCGTCGTCGCGTGACGCCTCGAGCCCGGTGGCGTGTAGCAGCTCGACGAGCGCCGAGGCCGTCGCATTGGCCGAATCCACGATCGCCACGCCGTCACCTTCGATCGCCGCGATGAGCGGGCGCAGGAGCGGGTAGTGCGTGCAGCCCAGGAGCAGCGTGTCTATCCCGCTCGCAGCCAACGGGGCGAGGGCGTCGGCGACGGTCGCCTCGGCCGTCGGGCCACTGAGCTCGCCCGCCTCGACGAGCGGCACGAGCGCCGGCGTGGCGTGCTCGGTCACCGCGACCGACGGGTTCTCGTCGGCGATCGCTGCCCGGTAGGCGTGGGATCGGATCGTGGCCGGCGTGGCGATGACACCGACCCGCCCGTTGCGCGTCGCGAGGGCAGCCGTGGCGGCGCCCGGCCGGATGACGCCCAGGACGGGCAGCGCGTAGCGCCGCCGGAACGACCCCAGCCCGACGGCGGTCGAGGTGTTGCAGGCTACGACGAGGGCCTTCACGTCGCGCTCGACGAGGGCATCGAGCGACTGCGTCGAGAACGCCAGGACCTCGTCGTCGCTGCGGACGCCGTACGGCGCCCGAGCGTTGTCACCGAGGTAGATCGTGCGACTCCCCCGGGACGCGGCGGATGATCTCGCGCAGGACCGTCAGGCCGCCCACCCCAGAGTCGAAGACACCGATCGGTCGCGGATCGGACACAGGGCCTCGGCCTAGCGGGGCCCAGCGGCCACAGGCGTCCGGGTCGTTCCGAGCAGCTCCGTCGCCACGCGCAGGATGTCCTGGCTGACCGGCGCCGTGGGGCTCGCCAGGATGAACGGCACGCCGTCGTTGTTCGAGCGGACCACGAGCGGGCCGTCGGACATGACGCGGTGCTCCGGGACCCGCCCGAGGGCGCGATGCAAATCGTCGGGCTCGATCCCGCCAGGGCTGTCCGCTCGATTGACGAGGTAGCGCACCTTGGTCGGCGGGTAGCCGATCGACCGGAACGTGTCGGCCATGGCGATCGTGTTGTGGATCGTCGTCGAGTCGTACGTCACGATCTCGACGATCGTGTCGCTGGCATCGAGGAAGCCGAGGTTGATGTCGTTGATCACGCTCGACATGTCGATGACGATCGCGGCGTAGACCCGGCGCAGCAATGACAGGACCTTGTCGATGTCGCGCGGGGTGATCATCTCGGCCATCTCGATGCGCGGCGGGGCCAGCAGGATGTCGATGCCGGAGGGATCGCGCCACAGCACGTCGGTCAGGTCCGACTCGGAGATGCGGTCGGTCGGCAGGTCGAGGATCGACGGGGCGTCGTTGGGCACCTTGAGCAGCGCGCGCAGGTCGCCGAACTGGACGCTGCCGTCGATGAGCACGGTGCGCTGCTCGAGCTGGGCCATCGCGACCGCGAGGTTGAACGCGATCGTGGTCTTGCCGACGCCGCCCTTGGGCGCGAACACCGAGATGATCCGGGTCGCGCCGCCGGCCGACGTCTCGGCGTGGGCCTTCTTGACGCCCGAGATCTTGTTCATCAGCTCGAACCCGGAGAACGGCATCGACAGGACGGCGTGGATGCCCTTCGCCGGGTCGACCTCGATCGGGTTCTGCGGCACGGTCAGGACGATGACCGGGACGTTCACGCCGGAGGCATGGATCTGCTCGACGAGCTTCGGTCCCTTGATGCGTCCCTGGAGCAGCGCGTCGACCATGATGACGTCCGGCCGGAGCTGGCCGATCTGCTCGACCGCGCGTCCGCCGTCGGTCAGGACGTCGAGCAGCTTGACCGCCTGCTGGGCGTTCAGGAGACCGCGGATGTACTGCGCCACCTGAGGGACGTCCTCCACGATGAGGAGGCGCGTCTGGTCGCTACTCGAGCCGCTTGACATGGGTCTCGACGATACCACGGGGCCACTCCCGCGGCGGTGGCGTCGCAGGGGTCACGCCCGCTCCGCGATGAGCACGGCGCGCTCGGATCCGCTGCCGATCGCGGCGAGGTCGTAGCCCCCGGCCATGAGCTCGACGCGCAGGCCGGCCTCCTCCGCGAAGGCCGCCAGCTCGTCGGCCGAGATCAACCGCAGACGGTCCTGGCGGACCCAGCGCCGCGGGGAGGTGCCCTGGGCCGCTTCCTCGTAGATGGACGTCAGCACGATCGTGCCGCTGACCGCGTCGTGGACCGCCGAGCCGGTCTTGGTGACGAGCGTGCCGGTGTCCGGGTCCGTGCGTGCCCATTCGAGGATGAGCCGCCCGTCGTAGCGACCGAGGTCGTCGGCGTCGGGCAGCCAGGCGTCGACGACGGCCAGGCCGCCGGGTGCCAGGTGCCTGGCCAGCGTCTGCAGCGCCGCGCGCTGGGCGTCGCGGCCGGGCAGCAGCATGATCGAGTTGAGGGCGATGAACGCCAGGCGGTGCCGGCCCGCGCCGGGCAGGCGCAGGTCGACCAGGTTCGGCCTCGACCAGGTCGAGACGACCGTTCACGGCGGTCGGCCGCGCGCGCCCGGGCCCGCTCGAGCATGGCCGGGTCGAGATCCACCGCCGTGACGCGATTGCCGCGCACCGCGAGCGGGACGGCGAGCCGGCCGCTGCCGGCCGCGAGCTCGAGGACGTCGCCGTCGACCCGGTCGGCCAGCGCGACGTACAGGTCGAGGTCGCCCGGGTCGTCCTCAAGGTCCAGGTCGTAGAGACGAGCCAGCGCGGCCGCGGTCGCCGGGTCGGGCGGCTCCATCATCCCGCGCCGGTGCTCCCAGCGGACGTGCTTGCCGGCGGCCTTCCTGACCGCCAGCGCGCTGATCGCCTCGAGCGCCGCCCGGTTCGCCGCCATCGCGGTCGTCTCGGCATGGTCGTAGGGCGGGGAGACCTCGACGATATCCATCCCGGCCAGGTCGACCACCGACACGATCTGGCGGATCGCGCGGAGCACCTCGCGGGTGAGCATCCCGCCGGGTTCGGGGGTGCCCGTGCCGGGCGCCATGCCCGGGTCGATCACATCGATGTCGAGGCTCAGGTAGATGAGGTCGGGACCGTCGAGCGCCTCGTCGATGGCCTCGGCGATGACCGCCTCGGCGCCGCGCTCCTCGATCTCGCGCATGAAGTGGTAGCGCATGCCCTGCTCGCGCATCCAGTCGAACGTCTCGACCGGCGGCCAGTAGCCGCGCAGCCCGACCTGCACGAAGTTGCGGCCCGCGACGGCACCCGACTCGATCAGCCGGCGCATCGGCGTGCCGTGGCCGGCGAGGACGCCCCAGTCGTCGTTGGCCGTGTCGGCATGGGCATCGAAATGGACGATGCCGATGCTCCGCGGCCGGCGGACCTCGGCGATCGGCGATGACGCTCGGCCAGGTGATCGAGTGATCGCCGCCGAGCACGATCGGGATGGCGCCCGTCGCCGGCGACCTCGCGGACCTTGCGGAAGATCATGGCGTGGGCGCGCTCGATCCAGGCCGGCACGATGTTCGCGTCGCCGGCATCGACGACGGTCGAGGTGCTCGAACGGCTCGATATCGAGCTGCAGCGAGTTGATCGAGCCCGACGTGTACTGGGCCTCGCGGATCGCGCGCGGCCCGAAGCGGGCGCCCGAGCGATGGCTGACGGCGTCGTCGAAGGGCGCGCCGACGATCGCGACATCGGCCTTGCGCGCCACGAGCTCGGCCGGATCGGTGATCCACGGCAGGTTCATGAAGCTGATCGGCCCGACGTAGGTCGGCAGGTCGTAGTCGGAGTACAGTCTCGAAGGCCGCGTCCCAGCCGTTCAGGGCGGCGAAGTCGCGTCGATCGGGGACGCGTCGGGTCGTGGGGGCGCTCGGCCACGTGGTCCTCCGGAGACGGGCGCTGGTCGCGAGTGCGGCCGCGGCGGGTTCCGTCTCGCTCGGGGCGCCGCCGGTTCGAGATCGAGCGTCCAGCGGGGCGCGCCGGGGCCGATGGTAGCACCCCGGCCGCGACCCTCAGCCGGCCCGGAACTCCGCCCAGGCGGCCTCGACGAGGCCCGGATCGAGGAAGAGCTCGACGGCGGTCTGGGCCACGAGGGTCGCCGCGAGGAGCGTCGTCTCGTCGGCGCGCGGCGTGACCGACGCGTCGCGGAACAGCGATCGAGTGGCCGGCGACGCCCTCGTCGCAGATGGCGAGGTCGGGGTGGATGGTCGGGCAGACCCAGCTGACGTTGGCCATGTCGGTGCTGCCGGCGTTGGGGTCGTCGCCCATGTCCTCGATGCCGTAGGCGGCCATGTTGGCCCGGAACCGCTCGGCCAGGACCTGGTTGTTGCGCATCGTCGTGGCCCCGCCCGAGTAGGTGACGCTCGACGGTCGTGTCGGTGGCCAGCGCGGCCGCCTCGGCACATCGCGGTGAACCGGGTCTTCATGTCCTCGTAGTACGCCTGGTCGTCGCTGCGCAGCATGAACCAGGCCGAGGTACGGTCCGGGATGATGTTCGCCGCCGTGCCGCCCTCGCGGATGATGCCGTGGACGCGCGCCGTCGGGCGGAGCTGCTGGCGCCACAGCCCGACGGAGCTGAACAGCTGGATCAGCGCATCGAGCGCGTTCTTGCCCTCCACGGGTCGGACGAGGCGTGGGCCTGGAGCCCGGTGAACACGACGTCGACGTCCTCGGAGGCGAGCGGGTAGGCTCTCGACGTGGTTCCGGTCGCACGGGTGGTACAGCAGGGCCGCGTCGATGCCCTCGAACAGCCCGTCGTCGATCATGATCTGCTTGCCGCTCCCCCGCTCCTCGGCGGGTGTGCCGAGGAACACGATCTCGCCCGGCAGCTCGTCGGCGATCGACGGCGAGCGCGATGGCCGCGCCGACGCCGGACGCCGCCATCGTGTTGTGGCCGCAGCCATGGCCGAGGCCGGGCAGGGCGTCGTACTCGGCGAGGATCCCGATCCGCGGGGCCGGGTCCACCTGCCCCGCCCGCTGCGAACGCGCGCGGATCAGCGGTCGCGAGGCTGCCCGCCGGGTGCTCGACGGTGAAGCCGTGATCGCGCAGGACCTCGGCGACCCAGGTCGCGGCCTGGTGCTCTTCGAACGCGGGCTCCGGGTTGGCGTGGATTCGATGGGAGAGGTCGATGATCTCGCCGCGGGCGGCCTCGACGGCGGCCGCGACCCGGGCCTTGGCGTCGGCGTGCGGCTCGGCGGGACGGACGGCGATGCGGTCGGGCACGGATCCTCCGGGGGTGGCGCGCGCTCGGGGCCGACTGGGAGGCCCGACGTCCGATGGTACGGCGGGTTCCTGCACGGCGCTGCCGGCGCCCGGCGAGACACTCAGCGCTCCGCGGACAGCGTCGCCTCGGCAACGACGGCAAGGGCGACGATGAACAGCGCGATCGGCAGCTCGAGGGCGCCCTGCAGCCGGAGGACGATGAAGATCGCGACGATCAGCCCGACCCACCCGGCGCGCCGCCCGGCGCGCACCCAGTCGCCGCGGTAGGCGATCCGCCGGTGGCGCCCGAACACGACGAGCCAGGCGATCGGCGTGGCCGTCAAGGCCGATGGCCAGACCGATCAACGCGGCGCCGATGAATCCCGACAGCGGATCCTCGACCGGGTCGCGGAGCGTGACGACCAGCGCGACCGCAGTCCAAACGAGGACCGCCGCGGCGAGGATCGCCAGGTTCGACCATCGGTCGCGGGCTTCCATGACGACCGAGTCTAGGGCGGGCGCATGGGCCGAGGGCGGCCGGCTTTACCGGTTCGCCGACACGCTCGACGGGCAGATATCGCGGAACGGGCAACGAGAACAGGCCATCGCGTCCGGGGTCGGGTGTAATCGGCCGGCCCGGATCCCGGCCGCGACGGTGGCGATCCGAGCGCGGGCCTTGGCGATCCGTTTGGGGTCCACGTCGACACGGCCCGACGAGCCCCGAGTCGAGGAAGTGCAGCGCGAGCCGGTCGGGCAGCCGGCCCGTCATCGCCTCGTAGCCCATCGCGTAGATGTGGAGCTGGAGCGACTCGCGTGCGCGCTGGCGGGCCTTGGCCGGGTCGCGCACGTCCGATGACTTGTAGTCGGTGATCGTCACCCGCTCGCGGCCCATGATGCCCAGCGTCGGTGTCGCCACGTCGGCCCATGGCGGCGCCGCGTCCGTGCCGACGGTCGGCGACGCCGGCTCGGTGGGGTCGGCGGGCTCCAGCGGCTCGATGTCGACGCGGTCCCAGCGCCCACGGATCCGATCGCCGTCGAGGTCGAAGGCGAACTCCCGCTCGACGTAGGTCGGGATCACCGCATCGGGTCGGAGCTGGTCCTCGCGGAACCGGCGCAGGGACGCTCGCGCGCTCTCGATGCGCGGCTCCTCGTGCTCGCGGCTGACGAACCCCTCGCTCGACCAGGTCGAGGCAAGCACCTCGTCGAGCTCGGCCTCGGACATGACGTCGCCGCGGGCATGGCGGTGGTGGAAGACCTGGACCACCTTGTGGAGCGCGGCGCCGTAGACCATCGCGTGATGGGGCGCGACCGGCACCCGCACGACGTGCGCGTAGCGGTAGCGGAGCGGACAGCTCAGGTAGGCGTCGACCTGGCCGAAGCTCAGGGTCAGCGGCTCCTGGCCCGACCGACGAGCCGGCACGACCGGCGCATCCACCCCGGCGAACGTGGCAAGCCGCTCCTCGGCCGACGGCGTGACCGCGCCGGCGCCGGGCCGATCGGACACGGCCGGAAGGTCGAGCGCCTCGAGCACGAACGGCGACACCTTCCGGGCGCGGGAGCCGCCGTAGTCCGCCGCATGGGTGAGCACCAGCTCGTCCCGCGCCCGGGTCATCGCGACATAGCACAGCCGGCGCTCCTCGGCGAGCGCGCGTTCCGGAGTCGGCGGCAACCCACGGCCGAGGCCGGCCGGGATGGCCAGCGGCTCACCGCGTCCGTTGCCGGGGAACCGTCCCACGACGAGACCGGGCAGGTACACGACCGGGAATTCGAGACCCTTGGCCTTATGGACGGTCAGCACGGCGACCGCGTCCGCATCGGGGTCGAGGTCGGCCGTGGCCGGATCATCGCCAGCCTCGACCAACGTCTGCAGATGCTGCGCGACGAACATGGCACGGTCGTCCGTGAGCAGGGTCGACTGCGCCCGGATCAAGTCGAAGAACCGGGCAATGTTGCCGAGGCGCTCGTCGGCGGCCGACGATCCCGTCGCGGTGAGACGCGCCAGCATGCCGCTGTCGCGCAGGAAGGCATACAGCACCTCGCCGGCCGGCCGCTCGTGGGCCATCGCCGTAAACCGACGGATGTCGCCGAGGAGCCGCCGCACCCCAGCCCGGGACGCCTCGCTGAGCCGGAGGATCCCCGGCTGGCTCTCGAGCTCCTCGAGGATCGCCAGGATGGATCGATTGCGCCGACGGGCCGCGCCGGCGATCGCGCTCAGGTCCTCGCCACCCAGCTCGTAGACCTCCGACGCCGCGAGACCGTACAGGTCGACGCTGGCGTGCGGATCGGCGATGACCCGCAGGAACGACATGAGCAGACGGACCTCTGGCCGCGCATAGAGGCCCGACGTACCCGAGAACCGCCACGGGATCCCGGCGACATTCAGGGCGCGCAGGATCGCGTCCGCATGGCCGTTGGCCCGAACCAGGATCGCGTGGTCGCGTGGCGCTGCGCCCGTGCCGATGCGCGCGGCGATGTCGGCCGCGATCCAGTCGGCCTCCTCGGAGCCCGTGGCGAATGCCTCGAGTCGAACGGGGCGAGCCTCGGGATCGCGTCGCTGGGCGCGAAGTCGCTTGACCAGGCCCGTCCGGGCTTCGAGTCGATCGGGGTCGTTGAATCGGACCAGGCGGTAGGCTGCATCGAGGATCGGCTCGAGCGATCGGTAGTTGCGTCGCAGCACGACGGTCCGGGCGGTCGGGTAGCGCGCCTCGAAGTCGAGGATGTTGTCGATCGCGGCACCGCGGAAGGCATAGATCGCCTGGTCGTCGTCGCCGACGACGGTGACGTTGCGGTGGGGCTCGGCGAGCAGCGCGACCAGCTCCGCCTGCGACCGGTTCGTGTCCTGGAACTCGTCCACGAGGACGTAGCGGAACCGACCGGCGATCGACCGTCGCGCGGACGCCGACCCGCGGACGAGCTTGAGCGCCAGGGCGACCTGGTCGCCGAAATCGATGAACCCGTTCGCCGCGAGCAGCTCCTGGTAGCGGGCGTAGGCGGCGGCCAGCTCGGCCTGGTGGGACGCGTCCTCGGCGATGGCCGCAGCCGCGTCCGCTCCTGCCGCCGCGGCCACGTCCGAAGCTTCGGTCGCGAGTAGGTCGGCGTGTCGCATGAAGGCTGCGGGGCTGATGTCCTCGTCCTTGCAACGGCTGAAGAGCGTCACCAGGGCGGACAGGAAGCGCGTCGGGTCCCCGAGCGGCCGGTAGACGTCGAGCTCGAACTCGAAGAGGTGCTCGCGCAGGAAGATGACCGCCTCGGCCCGCGACAGGACGCGGACGTCCGGCGGCAGGCCGAGCTCCAGCGCGAACTCGCGGATGATCCGGTCGCCGAACGCATGGAACGTGGCGATCGCGGTGTCGGTGTAGCCGTACGGCACGAGCTGGTCGACACGCAGCGCCATCTCGTCGGCCGCCTTGTCGGTGAACGTCAGGGCCAGGATCTCGGCCGGTCGCGCGCGCTTGGTGGCGACCAGCCAGGCGATCCGACGCGTGATGACCTGGGTCTTGCCGGTGCCGGCGCCCGCGACGACGAGCATCGGGCCATCGCCATGGGTCACCGCCCGGAGCTGGTCCGGATCGAGACCGCCGAGCAACCCCACCATGCCTTCCGGGACGCCGTCGGCAACGACCGCGGGGTCCATCACCGGCACGAGCTCGCCCCAGGCCGGGATCTGCTCCAGCGGCACCGGTCCGCGGCGGCGAGCCCGGACCGACGGGCGGGTCACGGTCGATCGGTCCGCGTGGGTGGTTCGATCGACGATGGGGGCCATGTCCGGACCATCGCCGACGGTCGTGACACCTAGGCTGTCAGGCCGTCGCTTGCTTGATGGCGGCCAATTCCTCCTCCGACAGCGCGGCGTCGGAGCGGCCGCCCCGGATCGTCTTCGCGTAGATGCGGGTCCCGGTCCGGGCGTGCAGGCTCGAGAGCACCCAGCCATTGCCCTCGGCGTCGAGCAGGGCGAGCGCGAAGCTCTGGTTGCCGCCGGTGTCCTCGAATGGATTGAACCGGACGAGTCCGACGCGCTGGAAGGTTCGCGGCGCGATGGTCTCGAGGCGGCCCGTCCGTGTCCCCAGGCGATCGACCTCGCGGCCGAGCTCGTAGACCCGCTCGAGATGGGCACCGAGGACGTCGCCGAGGTCCCCGTCCTCGCCACGGGTCAGCCCGCGCAGCCGCGCATCGAGGCGGGCGACGCGGCGGATGAGCCAGGCGACGGCCAACGACAGGATGACGACGGCCGCGATGAGGATGACGAAGATCGGTCCCAGATTCGCGGTCACGGTCGCATCCAGGTCGATGTGAAGGTCCTCCGCTCGGGGGTCGGCGCGAGTCTAACAGCCGTCCCTCATCGACCACGTCTCGGCGGCTGCCCGGAGGGGCGGTGCTATCCTCTGCCGCTGGCAGGTCGTGCGTCTGCAGCGCCGCGCCGACCGTCATGACGACCTGGAGGACGACGCTCACCGATGCCCAAACGCGTACGCGGCAGCGCCACCCGCCCCGGACAGCGACCGCGGCTGCAGCGGAGCGCCCCACCGCGTCCCCGCCCGGCCGACGCCGAAGGATCGTCGCTCGCGCCGCCCTCGTCGCTGACCGACGCCGAGGAAGCCCGCGCCGCCCAGTTGGAGGCCGCGATCGTCGCCGCCGAACGCGCCACGCCGGCGAGCGCGCCGCGCGGGCGTCCGACGCGATCGACGGACGCCGAGCCTCGGGTGCGCCAGGGTTCCATCGCCGTGCGCGCCGGCGAGGAGTACGCCTATGTCAGCCGAGATGTTCGGCGGATCACCCTCATCGGTGGCTCGCTCATCGCGCTCGTGATCGGGATCTGGGCCGTGGTCCAAGCTACCGGCGTCGGTCCGTTCTGACCCACCGGCACCGCTGACCCGGGGCGGCGTGACGATCGACGTGCCCGGCGATAAGGGACGTATCAGCGTGTTCAAGCCGGGCTCATTTCGATCATTACAATCTCGGGCATGACACAGGATCTGAAATCGCTTGTTGCCGAGGTGTTGCGCGATGCGTTCGCGGTAAACCTTGGCGTCACAGACGGAGCAGGGCCGTGGGTAGCGCCCGTGGTATACGTTTTTGACGACGAGTTCAACATCTATTGGATATCCGTCGCAGACTGTCAGCACTCCCGCGCGATCGCTGCGAACCCGAGCATCGCTGCCGTCGTGATTGCGACGCATGACACCGACAAAGAACGCGCGCTCCAGATGAGCGGCAGGGCAGAGAAGGTGAGCGGCCCGCTTTTCGAGCTGGAACAGCGTCTGCAGGGGAAGCGCGGCATGCCCATCCCGCAGTCGCCGGGCGAAATCCTCACCGACGGCTATGAATGGTACGAATTCACGCCCGACCGCTTCGAGCTCACCTACAACACGCTTTTTGGCTACGATCGCCAGACGTACAAGCGGTAAGCATCAGGTCCATCTCCTAAAGGACGCGATCTCCCGGGAGCACCGAATGTGGGCCGCGTCGCGAACGGCGAACTCATCCCTGCTCGCGCAGGCATGGCGGACGCGCGCCAACGGACGGCGGACTGACGGTCCCTCGTAGACTGGCCTCGATGCCGAGCCGACCAGCAGTCAGGGGCGCCAAGCCCCAACCCTTGTTCCAACCCCCGCCCGGGGCGCAACCGCTCGCTGCCCGAATGCGCCCGCGGTCGCTGGATGAGTTCGTGGGTCAGGAGCACCTTATCGGCGAGCGCGGACCGCTTCGCCGAAGCATCGCCCGGGGACACCTCGCGTCGTTGCTCCTGTGGGGCCCACCCGGGACCGGCAAGACGAGCCTCGCCCGGCTGCTCGCGGCCGAGATCGGGGCGCACTTCTCCACGCTGTCGGCGGTCATGGCCGGTGTCGCCGACGTCCGGACGCTGATCGCCGAAGCCCAGGACCGGATCTCCCTCCAGGGCACCCGCACGGTGCTGTTCCTCGACGAGATCCACCGTTTCAACAAGGCCCAGCAGGACGCCCTGCTGCCCCACGTCGAGGACGGCACGATCACGCTCGTCGGGGCGACGACCGAGAACCCGTATTTCGAGGTCAACGCGGCGCTCCTGTCGCGCATGCGCGTCTGGCGGCTCGAGGCCCTGACCGACGACGAGGTCGGGGTCGTCGTCCGGCGGGCGCTCGATGACGGCGAACGCGGCCTGGCGGGTTCGCTCGGACCGGACGGCGGCGTCGCACTGGCGGCCGAGGCGTTCGACCACCTCGTCGGGCTGGCCGGTGGCGATGCGCGAGCGGCGCTCAACGTCCTCGAGGGCGCCGTCGCGTTGGCCGAAGGAGAGGGGATCCGCGATGCCGAGGGCAAGGTCACGCCGCGCCTCGAGGACGTCGAAGCGGCCGCGCAGCAGCGTGTCCTCGCCTACGACCGCGCCGGTGATGGCCACTACGACACGGTGTCGGCGTTCATCAAGAGCCTGCGCGGCAACGACCCGGACGCCGCGCTGTACTGGCTCGCCGCCATGGTCGCGGCCGGCGAGGACCCGCGCTTCATCGCGCGGCGCCTGATCATCAGCGCCTCGGAGGACGTCGGCAACGCCGATCCGCGGGCGCTCCAGGTGGCGGTCGCGGCGGCGCAGGCGCTCGATCACATCGGCCTGCCCGAGGCCCAGTACGCGCTGGCCCAGGCCACCACCTACATCGCCACGGCGCCGAAGTCGAATCGCTCCGGCTCGGCGTACTGGGCGGCCGTCGGTGACGTCGAGTCTCGAGGATCGCTGTCGGTGCCGCTCCACCTGCGCAACGCCGCGCACCGCGGGATGAAGGTCCACGGCATCGGCGTCGGCTACCGCTACCCGCACGATTTCGAGGACGCGGACGTCGAGCAGCAGTACCTGCCCGACGAGCTGGCGGACCGTCGCTACTACCTGCCGACCGACCAGGGCTACGAGGCGACGATCGCCAACCGGATGACCGTTCGGAACGAGAAGCGGACCACTGGCAAGCCGCGCCGATCGACGGCCCCAAAGCCCGAGGTCGCGAAGGGCGCCGGCGGCGACCTCATGCGGACCCGCGAATCGAACCGCAAGAAACTGGCCGAGACCGAGAAGCGCGACGCCGCCGACGGCTGATCCGGAGGGGGCCGGCGTCGCGCCGCCATCGCCTCGACCGTCACACTGACCACGGACGCGGTTCCAGCCGCGGCACAGGGAGGCCGGCGTGACGCGATCGCCCATCGCCCTCGGACGCGCGCTCATCGACCGGATCTTCCCGCGCGGTGCGCTGATCCTGTCGGTCCTGAGCTTCGCCTACTTCGTGATGGGCGTGGTCCGCAACCGCGTCTTCGCGAACACGTTCGGGGCGGGACCGGAGCTGGACGCGTACAACGCCGCGTTCCGGATCCCGAGATCGCCCTCGACGTGCTCGTGGCGGCCGGCCTGACCGCCCCGTTCGTCCCGATCTACAGCAGCCTTCGACGACAGGGTGACCAGCCGGCGAACGAGTTCGGCCGGACGGTCCTGACCGCGGCCGTGATCGTGATGTCGCTGGCCGTGGTGGCGATCTTCATCGCCGCTCCGTGGCTGGCGACCCAGATCGGCGCCGGCTTCGATGTGCCGACCCGCGAGCTGTACGTGACGCTCGTACGCATCAACTGCCTCGGCCAGATCCTGTTCGCCGCCTCGATCTGCCTTGGCGAGATCCTCGTCGCCAACCGGAAGTTCCTGTTCTACGCCCTCGCCCCGATCATGTACACGACCGGGATCATCCTCGGGACGGTGGTCGGCGCCGAGCGGTTCGGCGTCGTGGCGACCGCCTGGGGTGCGGTCATCGGCGCGGCCCTCCACCTTGGCATCCGCGCCATCGGCATCCTGCGCACGTCGTTCCGGCCGCGGCCCTCCTTCAAGGTCCGGACGCCGGCGTTCCGCGAGTTCGTCCGGCTGATGATCCCGCGCATGATCAGCCACCCGATCGAGCCCGCGATCTTCACGTACTTCACCGCCCTCGCGTCGACGATCGCGGTCGGCGGCGTCAGCGCCATCAACTTCGCGCTCGACTACCAGGTCGTGCCGGTCAGCCTGATCGGCATCGCGTTCTCGCTGGCGGTATTCCCGACGTTATCGGCCGCCTATGCCGACCGCGACGGGACGACGTTCCGGCGCGTCCTCACGCGCAATGTCGCGACGATCGGCGGCCTCACGGTCCTCGCGGCGATCGCGCTGTTCGTCGGTGCCGGGATCCTCGTGCGGGTCCTGCTGGGCGGCGGCCGGTTCGGCGAGGAGGACGTGGTGCTGACCTCGGCGATCGTCGCGGCCTTCGCCCTGTCCGTGCCGTTCGACGCGCTTGCCTATCCGCTGTCGCGCGGCCTGTACGCGACCCACGACACGATCCGCCAGGTGATCGCCTCGTTCGCCGGGTTCGGGACCGTGCTGGCCGCCTCGAGCGCCCTGACCCCCGGTCTGGGCCTGCTGGCGATCCCGCTCGGCTACGCCGTCGGTATGGCGGTCAAGGATGCGCTGCTCGTCGCGTTCCTCGTGCCGCGGGTCCGGGCGATCGGGCAGTCACCCGCCACGCCGGCGAGCTAGCCGCCGGCGGTCGCCGCCGGCTGGGTCGGGACGACCGTGATCCACAGCCCGTCGCGATCCGCGTACGTGCCCTCGGGGCGGCGCCACGGCAGGAAGTTCTCGCGCAGCTCATCGAACGTGGTGAACGTGCCGGGCGGGTTCGAGGCGCCCCAGATCGACGAGATGCGCGGGTACCACGGGTCGAGGATGTAGGCGCCCTCGATCGTGGTGTTGCGGAAGACGGCGGGGTCGGCGTCGGCGCGGTACCCGCTCATCACCCACGTGTGGGCGCCGCGCCAGGCCAGCAGGATGGCCGGCGAGTTCGTGTCCTGGATGGCCACGGCCGCATCACGCAATGCGTAGGTCATGGTCTCGAACGCCCGGACCTCGTAGCCGGGCACGCCGTACGTATCGAGGGCGAGGGCCATCGCGGCCGGGCCCCAGTCGCCGTTGTGGCTGTCCGAGTAGGCCTCCCACTGGCGGATCCGCCCGGCGATCGAGATCTGGGTCTGTGGCTTGGTGTCGCTCTTGCCCAGGATGGCGAGCACGGTCTGGACGCCGGCTGGGGCGCACCAATCCTTGTGATGCTGCGAGGCGAAGACCGTCTTCGGTCGCGTGACGATGTCGAAGTCGACCGCGACGCGCTCAGGCGCCGGCGTCGGTGACGGCGTGGGCGGCGGGGTCACGCCGGGAGGCTGGCTGGCGGGCGCCGGCGAGGGGGTTGGCGGTGGGTCGGTCTCCGGGGGCTCGGTGACACGCACCGTGCCGAGGGTCGGCCGATCCGGCACGGGACCGGCGATGAACCGCTCGACGCGACCGAGGACCGAGATCCAGCGCTCGCCCGCCCCGAAGGTATCGGTCGCGATCGCCACCGTCGTCAGGCTGGCCCCGACGATGGCGACCAGCACCGCACCCACCACGAAGCGTCGAAGGCGGCGGTGGGTGCGGCGGGTCGGTCGGATCACGCGGGGCTCGCTCCTTGGACGTGGACTACGGGATTCAAGACGCCTGGGAGCGCCGGGTTGCTTCGCCGGCGCCGCCAGCCTGGCCGGCAAGGGACTCGAGGCGGTCCTTCCACGCGGCCCGGTGGGCCGCCACGTCGGCGGCATCGACGAGCTTGACGTGGGTGACCGTGACGGTCGTCCGACGCTCATCCTTCGGGCTGAGGTAGACGTTGATGCGGGTGCCCTCGGCGGGCACGTCGAAGCGGGCCGAGCGGCCCATCGTCTTCGTCCCCGTCCGCATGCGCAGGCCGAGGTCGAGCCAGCGGGCTCGTCGACTGGGCTCGACGAAGGAGCGCCAGGCGTCGATGGCGGCCATCGGGAGGGTCTTGGAGACACTCACCTCGAACCCCTCGGGTCGTCTGGTTCAGCGCCCGCATGCCGCGCGCCCGCTCGTAGCCGACGGTGACGGACTGCGCCCACCAGCCGTCGATCTCGTGCTCCCCGTGCACGTATCGGGCGATGTCGGTGTGCGTCTTCGTGGTCGCACCCCATTCGTCGAGGATCCGAAACCAGTCGTCCCAGCCGCGGCCGGTCCCGTGGCGGATGGCGGCCTCGGAGACGCCCGGCTCGGCGGCACGTGGCGGGAGGGTCGGGACGGTGGCGTCACGAACGACGTGGCGTCGGGCGGCGGCATAGCGTTCACCGGTCTTGTGCATCCGGGAACGAACGGCCCGCTTGCGGGCCTTGTCGGTGGTCATGTCGTGTGTCTCCTGACCGGTCGCCGGCCCGGACCCACGCTCCGGAGCCACCGACCGTGGCCAGGCACGAACCGACGACCTCGAGGCGGAGCCCCTTTGCCTCCACTGGGCCGGCAGCATGGATGCCGGTACGGAGGTGCGGCGCGAGGTGGCGCCGGCAGGAGGATACGCCCGGGCCGCCGAGACTGTCGAGCGCCCTACCGGCTACGCCACCCGCGGCCACGGCCCGGGCGCGCCTGCCTGTGGCACCATCGACGCGACCGCCCGCCGTCAGCCAGGAGCTCCCCCGTGGACCGATTCGAGCCCAACCTGCGCATCCCCGGACCGACCGCGCTGCCGCCCAGCGTGCGCGAGGCCGGTGCGCGCCAGATGATCAACCACCGCGGACCCGAGTTCGCCGCGATGCTCGCCCGGATCCTCGACGGGATGAAGCCGTACTTCGGCACGACCTCGGACGTCGCGGTGATCACGACCGCCGGCTCGGGCGGTCTCGAAGCCGCGATCGTCAACACGCTGTCGCCGGGCGATCGCGTCCTCGGCGTGAGCATCGGCTCGTTCGGCGACCGGTTCGCCAAGATCGCCGGCATCTACGGCGCCGACGTCACCAAGCTCGATGCGGAGTGGGGCTACGCCGCGGCCGGCGACGAGATCCGCGAGCGCCTCCGAGCGATGCCCGACACCAAGGCCGTGCTGCTGACCCACAACGAGACCTCGACCGGCGTCATGAACCCCATCGGCGAGCTCGCCGCGGCGATCCGCGAGGAGACGCCCGACGCACTCATCCTGGTCGACAGCGTGTCCGGCCTCGGGGCCGTCCCGTTCGAGATGGACGCGTGGGGCGTCGACGTCGTCGTCACCGGCTCGCAGAAGGCGTGGATGTCGGCGCCGGGGCTGGCGATGATCGCGGCCTCGGCGCGTGGCTGGGCTGCGATGGAGATCGGCCACGATGCCGCGCTTCTACCTCGACCTGCGGGCGCATCGCGCGGCGGCGGCCAGCGGCGAGACGCCCGTTCACCCCGGCGATCGCGGTCGTCTTCCAGGTCGACGAGGGGCTCCGCCTCATGGCGGCAGAGGGCGCCGCCGGCGATCTTCGCCCGGCACGAGGCGTGCGCCGCCGCGGCACGCGCCGGCCTCGGCGGCGCTCGGCTTCGAGCTGTTCGCCGACCAGCGCCACTACTCGCGGACGGTGACCGCCGCGGCCGTGCCCGACGACCTCGACTGGAAGGCATTCAACACCGACCTGAAGGCGCGCGGCCTCGTCCTGGCCGGCGGCCAGGGCAAGCTCACCGGCAAGATCTTCCGGCTCGGCCACCTCGGCTCGGTGACGCTCGAGGAGATCCTCGGCGCGATCAGCACGCTCGAGATCGTGTCGCTCGAGCACGGCCGCCCGGTCGACGCCCGGGGCCGCGGTGGCCGCGGCCCAGCGCGCGGCCCTCGGCCATCGACGGGCATCGCCGACGCCTGCCGGTCGTCGGGACCACCGCGTGAGGGTCCTCGTCGCGGAGTCCGTGGCCACGCGAGGGCATCGACCTCCTCGCGCGCCCAGCACGACGTCGACGAGCGTATCGGCTGCTCGCGCGAGGAGCTCGCGCGCCATCCTGCCCGACTACGACGCGCTCATCGTCCGCAGCCAGGTCCAGGTCGACGCCGACGCTGATCGCCGCCGGACGCCGGCTCGTCGTCATCGGGCGGGCCGGCGTCGGCGTCGACAACGTCGACCTCGACGCCGCGACGCGGGCCGGCATCACCGTCGTCAACGCCCCGACCGGGCAACACGATCGCCGCCGCCGAGCACACGCTCGCGCTGCTTACGGCGTCGCCCGACGGACCGCAGCCGCCGACGCCTCGCTCCGGCGGGGCGAGTGGAAGCGCGCCGCAGTTCACCGGCCTCGAGCTGCGCGGCCGGACGCTCGGGCATCGTCGGCCTCGGCAAGATCGGCCAGGCGATCGCCGTCCGCGCCCGGGCGATGGAGATGGTCGTCGCTCGGCGTCGACCCGTACGTCACGGCCGAGGCGGCCGCCAACCACGGCGTCGAGCTGCGTCGACTTCGACGACGCTGCTCGCCCGGGCCGACGTCGTCACCGTCCACGTGCCGTTGACCCGGGCGACGCGCGGGCTCATCGGCGCGCGCGGCGATCGCCCGCATGCAAGCCCGGCTCGATCGTCCTCAACGTCGCGCGCGGCGGCGATCGTCGACGAGGCGGCCGTCGCCGAGGCGCTCGCATCGGGCCACCTGGCCGGCGCCGGGATCGACGTCTTCGACCAGGAGCCGCCGACCGACTCGCCACTCCTCGACGCGCCGAACACGCTGCTCACGCCGCACCTCGGCGCCTCGACGGCCGAGGCCCAGGTCCTCGTCGCCGAGGAGGTCGCGGCCCAGGTCATCGACGTCCTCGACGGACGCAGCGCGCGCTACGCCGTCAACGCGCCGCTGCTGACGCCGGAGACGGCCCGGGCCATCGCGCCGTACCTGCCGCTGGCCGAGGTCCTCGGCCGGTTCTTCGCCCAGTTCTCGCGCGGCGGCGTGCGCACGCTGACCCTCGAGATCGCCGGCGACCTCGCCGAGCACGACGGCGTCGCCGCTGACCGCGGCGGTGCTGCGCGGCCTGCTCGAGACGGTGACGACCGAGCGGGTCAACCTCGTCAACGCCGGCGCGCTGGCGAAGGCCCGCGGCATCACGGTCGTCGAGCGCAAGACGCCCGATGCCGGTGCCTACGCCGCCCAGCTGACGCTGTCGGGCGAGACGGCCGGTCGCGACGCGATCACGGTCGGCGGGACCGTCGCCGGCGGCGAGCCCCGGATCACCCGGCTCGGGGCTACCGGCTCGACATGGAGCCGGCCGACGTGATGCTCATCACCCGCCACACGGACCAGCCCGGGATGGTCGGGCGCGTCGGGGCGATGCTCGGCGAGGCCGACGTCAACATCAGCGCGATGCACCTGGCCCGCACCCGGCCGCGCGAGGACGCGCTCATGATCCTGGCCCTCGACGACGACGTCCCGGCCGCGCGTCGAGGCGGCGATCCGCGACCAGGACGCCGTCCTCGACCTGTGGACGATCCGGCTCGGCGGGCGACCGCTGAGCGGACCTCCGGGCCGAGGCGGTCTCGCCGCTCATCCCGGACGGGCTCGACGCGACCCTCGTCCTCGTCCGCCACGGGGAGTCGAGTTCATCGTCGAGGGGCGGTTCCAGGGCCAGGCCGAGACGCCGCTGTCGCCGCGACGGGCATGCGCCAGGCCGGGCTCGTCGCGGAACGCCTCGCCCACCCGCACGACCCGCCGGCGCTGCCCATCCCGATCGGCGCCGCTGCGCGAGATCGTCCACTCGCCGCTGCGGCGGACGACCCAGACGGCCGACGCGATCGTCGCGGCCATGCCGAGGCCGTCGCCGGGCGCCCGGCCGGAGCCCGGGCTTGCTCGAGATCGGCCAGGGCGACTGGGAGGGCCTCCATCGCGACGAGATCGTCGCCCGCTACGCGCGAGACGCTGCGGCCTGGCGGCGCAGCCCGACCGAGGCCTGGGCGCCCGGCGGCGAGTCGACTCGCCGAGGTCCAGGCGCGGGTCCGGCCGGCGCTGGCCGCGATCCTCGGTCAGACTCGCCGAGGGCGGCGTGCCCGGGCACGCTCGATCGCGCCGCAGGTCGCCGGCTACGCGGACGGCGCCGGCGACCACCCGTGGTCGATCGTCGTCGGCCACGACGGGGTCTTCAAGGTGCACCCTGCTGACCCTGTTCGACCTGCCCCTCGAGCGGTTCTGGATGTGGGCGATGGACCTGTGCGCGATCACGGTCGATCGAGTTCCGGGCCGGTCGGCCGGTCCTGCGCGCCCACAACCTGACCGGGCACCTGGCGGCGCTCCTCGACGAGGCGGCCCAGGAGGCGCAGGAACGCGCGCAGCCGGAGCGGCGCCCTCTAGGCGCGGGTTCCTAGCGCCGCCAGCCTGGGCCGCGGCGACGTCGGCGCAGGGCCAGCCGCAGGAGACCGCACCCGCAGCCGCCGCTGGGCGAGGCGCAGGCCGCGATAACCGCTCGTCGCCGAGGGCCTGGCCGCCGTAGGCGACCTCGACCTTGGCCCGGGCCACGGTCTCGAGCTCGGGCCGGACATCGGGCAGCTCGTCGCCCAGCGCGCCGGCGTACTCGTAGACGGTCTGGGTCGGACGCGGCCCGAACCCGAGCCGGGCGGCCAGCCGCGCGATGGATCCGTACGCGCCGATCCGCCGAGAGCGGGCCCGCGCGGTCCGCGACTGCCAGGCGACGGCGGCCAGCGACGCCGACGGCGACGGCGAGCAGCAGCGTGATCACGATGAGCAGCCCGACCGGCGCGCGGTTCGCGTCCGGCCGAGACTGACTCCGGCGGGTCCGTCGTCGATGTCGCGGAAGGTCGGGACGGCCGGCACGCCCGAGCCGCTGGCCGACGGCCGCGGCGTGCGCGCTGGCGACGGGCGCACCCGACGGGAGCGGCGCGAGCTGCGGCCACTGCGAGCCACCGGTCGGGTCGAAGTGGATCCAGCCGTAGCCCGGGAAGTAGGCCTGGACCCAGGCGTGGGCGTCGGCTGATGCGGACCGGTCGCGTCCGCCACCCGATCGTCCGGCTGGCCCGGCAGGAAGCCCTCGACGAACCGCGCCGGGATCCCGAGCTCGCGCAGGAAGATCGGCCATCGTCGAGGCGTAGTACTGGCAGAACCCGGCGCTTGGTCACGACGAAGCATTCGACGATCGAGACGTCGGCGCACGGGCTCGTCGGTCAGGTCCGTGTCGTAGCGGAACAGCCCGGGATCAACGAGCGTGTCGCGGATCGCCATGGCGAGGTCGTACGGGTTGGTCCGATCGCGCGTCGGCGACGATGTCGGCGAGCAGCGCCCGCGACTGTGGCCCGAGCGCGCCTTCGGGGATGGTCGCCTTGCCGTACAGGCGCCGAGATCTCGGCCGGGTAGTCGTTGCCGGCCGCGCGCAGACGCTCCTGGGTCGGGCCACCGCTCTTCTCGTCGGCCTGGACCAGCGCGTCACCGTGTACGGCGCGTCGGCTCGTGTCGCGTTCGATGCCGGCGAGGTAACCCGTCGTGCCGATGAGTCCTGGATCCGGCTGTCCGCGCTGATGGTGCTGGGTGCCCCCGGCACGAACACCTCGCGACGCCCGAAGGCCGGCGGATCGTGGCGACCAGGGCCGCCGGCCGTCCGGGAGGACCGCGTCGGCCGTGCCGGCGAGGAGTCGCTGCCCGCGGTCGGGACCTGCTGGACCGGGCCGGTCCGCTCCCAGCCAGAGAGCAGGAAGTGGTCGTAGTACGGCGGCGGCGAGGAACGGCGCGGTACTGCTCGGTCGTCGGGAACTCGACGCGCAGCTGGACCTGGTCGCTGGTCGACCAGACCGGCTGGATGACCGACGTGTCACCGAACGTCGGGCCGAGCGAGCGACCCGAGCGCGAGACGGGCAGGAAGCGCTCGAGGAACTGGCCCCACTCGACGACGCGTGCCCCGACGTCGGTCCACGCCCCGGCAAGCGGCGCCGACGAGGCGGCGTTCGTCAGCACGAGCGAGCCGCTGATGGCGGCGATGATGAACACCGTCCCGCCGCGCAGGTACAGGGCCGAGATCGCGCTCGGATCGCCGATCCGCCGGCGCAGCCAGTCGGCCTGCTCATCGAGCGTGTGGAAGCGTACGAGCAGGAACAGGCTGGCGATCGAGAAGATCACGAGGAAGGTGAGCTGCTCGCGAACGGTCAGCGACATGTTGGCGAGGAGGAGCAGCCCGATCACCACGATGGCGTTCATCGGGCGGCGATGCCCGAACGCCGCGTAGACTCGCGAACTGCGACGACGCCCACGTCAGCAGCCCGAGGATGAGCAGGTGGTGGCCGATGGCCTGTGTCGACAGTCGGCTGCCGAGCACCAGGTCCGACCATGCCCTGACGACCTCATCGGTCGTCCGCTGGAAGAGCTCACCCGGCGATCGCGCCGTCCGGGATCAGCGACCCAGCCGACGAGCAGCGGGATCAGGATCGCCGCACAGATCGCCCCGATCAGATGGGTGGTCCACCGGCTGACGCCCGCGAGCGGTCCGAGGAACCCGATCGCGACGCCGCCGATCGCCGCCCAGAACAGGAAGTCGGTGTATGTCTCGCGGCCAAGAACGAGCAGCGCGTCGTCGAGCGACCAGGCAAGCGTCGCGCAGATGAGGATGACCAGGCCGAGCGTGAACCAGCCGTCCAGGCGGCGCATCGACCAGAGCAGCTCGCGGCCCGGGCGTGCCGTCATGACAGCAGGACCTCACCGAGCGGGCGACCGGGCACCACGGTGTGGGCCCGCAGCTCGTACTCGGCCAACGCGTGGTACAGGGCGCGGCGCCGTTTGGCGGAGGCCTCCTCCTCGATTGGATCGCTCGGGACGCGTGTGCCCGTCTGGGCGGCACGCAGCTCGGCTTCGGCGCGGGCATACGCCGCGGCATCCGATGAGGACGACCACGCAGCCGACCCCGCGGGTCCGCAGCGCCGCCAGCGGCCGGATCCACGACGGGTCGAGCGAGGCCGTGATGACGACCGCGGTCATCCCGCGCCGGAGCCGGCCGACCGACGCGACGAGCGTCTCGACGAGCGGGCGCGCTCGCCGTCGGCCTCGACCGCGGCGAGGAGCTGCATGATCTTCTGGTGCTGGCGACCGCCGCGGTCGGCGGGCAGATAGGCGGTCCGGCCGGCGTTGACCGTCATGCCGACGGCCCGGTTCTCGTCGAGCGCCTTGTCGGCGATCGAGGCCGCCGCGCGGACGGCCGCCTCCGTGGTCGACTCGTCGCCCCGGCCCGCCTGGATGCCGCGCTGGAGGTCGAGGAAGATCCAGGCGTCGGCGGTCTGCTCGAGGTCGAACTCCTTGACCTGGATCTCGCCGTGGCGCGCGGTCGACTGCCAGTGGATGCGGTTCATGCTGTCGCCCGGCGCGTACGGGCGGACGGTCGTGGCCAGGGGCGTCGTCTGGAGGGTCCGCTCGGGCGACGCGTGGCTGCCCTCGAGGCTCGCCGGCCGGCAGCCGCCACATCGGCAGCGGCTCGAGGCGCGGGTAGACGACGACGCTGATGCCCTGCCCGACGGTCGCCGCCGCCTCGAAGAAGCCGAACGGGTCGCCGGTCCGGATGTGCAGCGGCTCGATCCGGAAGTGGCCGCGCCGGGTCAGCGGCGCGCGGATGAGCCACGACCGCTCGCTGTTGCCGCCGAGGGTGATGCGCCCGGCCCGGGAGCCCGCCCGGGCAGCGTCGTCGGGTTGTGGATCTCGAGCCACGGCTTGGGCAGGCGGCTCGCTGTTGCGCAGCGTGTAGGTCACCCGCAGCCGGTCGCCGACGTGGCCGTGGAGCTGGCTGACCGCGTAGCCCGCCTCGAGGTCGGACAGGCCGAGCCGGACGAGGACGTACGAGCCGCCGACGACCAGGATCGCCAGGTAGAGCAGGTAGAACAGGAAGTCGGTAGCCGGTCGAGAACGCGGCGACGATGAGGATCGTCGCGAGGACGAGGACCTGGAGTCGGCGGAGCATGTCGTCGGGACCGCTCGCTCGGTTCGGGCCGCGCTGCTAGGCGCCGGGGCCCGTCTTGATACCCGTCGTCGGGCGGATCTCGGTCGGGCCACCGCCCGTCGGCCGCACGCCGTCGATCGGGCGTCGAGTCGAGCAGCTCGCGGACCACCTGGGCGGCCTGCACGTCGTGGATCGACGAGCTCGTCTTGATGATCAGGCGGTGCGCGAGCGCGGGCTCGGCGAGGGCCTTGATGTCGTCGGGGATGACGTAGTCGCGGCCGAGCAGGCCCGGCCAGCGCCTGGCCGGCGCGGTACAGCGCGATCGAGCCGCGCGGCGAGGCGCCGAGGTAGACGTCGGGGTGGTTCCGCGTCGCGTCGACGAGCCGGACGATGTAGTCGGCGACGGTCGAGTCGACGTAGATCTCGCGCACGGCGGCCTGCAGCTCGCGCAGCTCCTCGACGCCGAGGACCTCCTCGAGGTCCTCGAGCGGATGGGTCCGCTTCTGCTCGTCGAGGATGACGATCTCCTCGATCGGCTGCGGGGTAGCCGAGCCGGAGGCGGAGCATGAACCGGTCGAGCTGGGCCTCGGGCAGCGCGAACGTGCCCTCGTACTCGATCGGGTTCTGGGTGGCGATGACCAGGAACGGGTCGGGCATCGGGTGGGTCACGCCGTCGATCGTCGCCTGGCGCTCCTCCATGCGACTCGAGCAGCGCCGACTGGGTCTTGGGCGTGGCCCGGTTGATCTCGTCGGCGAGGACGACCTGGCTCATGATCGGGCCCGGCCGGAACTCGAACTCCTGGGTCTTCTGGTTGTAGATCGAGAGGCCGGTCACGTCCGACGGCAGCAGGTCCGGCGTGAACTGGATGCGCCGGAACGAGCAGCCGAGGCTTCGCGCGATCGCCTTGGCGAGCACGGTCTTGCCGGTGCCCGGGCACGTCCTCGATGAGCAGGTGGCCGCGGCACAGCAGCGCGACGAGCGCGAGGCGGACCTCGTGGTGCTTGCCGACGATCACGCGCTCGACGTTGGCGAGGACCTTGTCGCCGGTCTCCTGGATCTTCGTCATCGGCCTCTCTCGCGGTCGGCGAGTGCGGCGAGGCCTGCCGGCTACGGGCGATCGGGGGGTGCGGGACGCCGGGGTGGTCCGCTGTCGACATAGTACGTCGGGTCGTGATTTCGGTGTCACGACCGGATCGTTCAGGCGCGCTCACTGTCGATGGCGTTCGCTCGGCTCGATCGTCCGAACGGCACGTCGCGGGCGCTCAGCCGCGGAAGAGGGTCAGGCCCCCGACCCACAGCGTCATCAGGCAGCCGATCGCGCCCATCACGGCGAGGAACGGCTCGCCGCCGACCCAGGCCGCGACGCGCCACGCCCCCGAACAGGACGGCGAGGACCGCGGCGATCGAGCGCCAGGCCGATCCGCTCGATGAGCGGGCCGCGACGCGGCGGCCGTCGGCCTGCGAGCCTCCGGTCAGCTCATCGGTCATCCGATGGCTCCGAGCACGAGCGCCATCAGCTCGCCGGCGATCGGCGAGGCCACCTCGGCACCGCGGCCGGCCTGCTCGACGAGGACGGCGATCGCGACCGCGGGGCTCTCGGCCGGCGCGAACCCGATGAACCACGAGTGCGGCTCGCCGCTGCCGCCGAGCTCGGCCGTGCCCGACTTGCCGGCCGTCGTGACGCCGGGGACCTTCGCGCCGGACGTGAACTGGCGCCCGAGCGGCCCTCGACGGCCGCGGACCATCGCCGCGTTGATCGCCCGCGGCGGCGCCCGGATCGATGACGCGGCGCAACGATCTGCCGGCCCGATCGGGCGCGTCCCGCCGCGCCCGCTGATCGCGGTCACCAGGCGCGGCCGCATCAGCTCGCCGTCGTTGGCGACGGTCGACGCGACGAGGGCCATCTGGAGCGGCGTCACGAACGTCTCGGCCTGGCCATAGGCGGCGTTGGCCAGCTCGACATCGTCGACGAAGCCGCCCGGCGCGGCAGCCCGTCCCGTCGGTGACCTGCGAGACGGCGGTCGGCAGGTCGAACGGGATCGGCGCGCCGAAGCCCAGCCGCCCGCCTAGTCGACGAGCTCGTCGCCGCCGGTCTGCAGCCCGGTCAGCGCGTACCAGATGTTGCAGGACACCTCGGTCGCCTCGACGAGGTCGAGCGCGCGGTCGCCGGTCGTCCGGGTGGTGGCCGTCCCGGACGCGGAACCCCTCGACCAGGAGCCCGTCCTGCTCGGCCGCGGGCTGCTCCGGGTAGGTCGTCGCGGGCGTGATCGCGCCCGAGCCGAGGCCGGCGATGGCGGTCACGATCTTGAACACCGAGCCCGGGCACGTACCGGCCCAGCGTCGCCCGCGGCAGGAGCGGTTGGGTCGGGTCGTCGCGCAGCGCCTCGAACGTCGCCGTCGGCGGTCGCCGGGTCGGCGATCGCGCGACGCGTCGTAGGTCGGGGTCGAGGCCAGGGCGAGCACCTCGCCGGTGCGCGGGATCGAGCATGACCACCGCGCCGCGCCGGTCGCCCAGCGCCGCGACCGCGGCCCGCTGCAGGTCGCAGGACAGAGCGCAGTGTGAGGTCCTTCGGGTCGTAGGGATCGGTGCCGAACTTGCGCAGCGCGTCGGCCAGCGGGTCGCCGGCGAGGCCCGACAGCTCGGCGTCGTACGTCCGCTCGAGGCCGGCCCTCCCGTACTGCCGCGACGCATAGCCCGACGACCTGGCTGATCGCCGTGTCCGCGGTAGACGCGGTAGAGCTCGCCGTTGGCGTCCTCCTCGTTGCGCGCCAGGACGTGGCCGTCGCGGTCGATGATCGTGCCGCGCGGCACGGTGCGGGCGGCCGCGATGACGGCCGGGTCGTCCGGCGAGCGGACGAGGTCCGGCGAGCGGACGACCTGCCAGTAGCCGGCCGCGCCGGCGAGGACGCCGAACGCGAGCGCCAGGACGAGGGCGACGTGGACGATCGTGCCGTCCGAGCGGGGCGGCCGGCGGGCCGCGGAGCGAGCATCAGGTCGACCCGCCGGCGCGAGTCGAGTCGCGCCAGCGCGACGTCGCGCCGGCGGGGGCGGCGGCTCGACGCCCTTGTCGGACAGGGCGAGCAGCAACCCGACGACGAGGGCGTTGGCGAGCAGCGACGAGCCGCCGTAGCTGATGAACGGGCAGCGTGACCCCGGTGAGCGGGAGGACCTTGAGATTGCCGGCCGCGATGATGAACGCCTGGACGCCGACGACCAGCGCCAGCCCGGTCGCCAGGAGCGCCCGGAAGTCGTCGGCGGCGGCGGCGCCGATCCGCAGGCCGCGCTGGATGATGACCAGGTAGAGCCCGAGGATCGCGATGACGCCCGACCAGGCCGAGCTCCTCGCCGAGCGCGGCCAGTGGGAAGTCGGTGTGGACCTCGGGGATCGGCAGGCGGCCGCCGACCTCGCGGCAGGCCCTCGCCCAGACCCGTCCCGAGCAGGCCGCCGCGGGCGAACGCGTGCAGCGCCTGGACCACCTGGTAGCCGGCGCCGAGCGGATCGGCGAACGGGTCGATCCAGATGTCGATCCGGGTCCGGACGTGGTCGAACAGGTTGGCCATCAGCGCGCTGCCGGCGAAGAACAGGATGGCGCCGATCACGACC